>CBDDJM010000002.1:0-2128068 GCA_965229795.1 Oceanicaulis sp. | reverse complement strand
GGCCCGAGCCGTTCAGCGTGTGCAGGAATTCCGGCTTCTTTTCGCCTTCGCGGCGGAAGCGCGCATTCATCCGGCGGGCCTGGAAGTCCTCACAGTTGGAGCAGGAGCTGATCTCGCGATAGGTGTCCTGGCTCGGCATCCAGACTTCCAGATCGTAGGTCTTGCGCGCACCAAAGCCCATATCGCCCGAACACAGCAGCATCACCCGGTAGGGCAGCTCCAGACGGCGCAGCACTTCCTCCGCACATTGGGTCATACGCTCCAGCTCATCTGCGGACTGCTCCGGCGTCGTCACCGAAACCAGCTCCACCTTGTGAAACTGGTGCATGCGGATGAGCCCGCGCGTATCGCGCCCGGCCGAGCCCGCTTCAGAGCGGAAGCAGGGCGTATGCGCAGTCATGCGCATCGGGAAGTCGCCTTCGGCATGGATGGTATCGCGCACCAGATTGGTCAGCGGCACCTCAGCGGTGGGGATGAGCCAAGAGCGCTGCATCACTCCGACTTGATATTCGTTCAACTGTTTTTCTAAAGTTTTCAGTTGACTAAGCTGCCCAAAGTTTTCTTGATCGTATTTATCAGTTAATTTCAAAACCTCATCCATGATCGATGAGGCCTCCTTCAGAAGGCTTACGTTTTCCTGTTCATTTGCAACATTTCTCAACGACTTTGCTTTTTCAGCCAGTTCGATAATCTCATTTTTGTTCGCTTCTCTAATCGCCGCTTTTTCCTGTGCGATAGCGACCTGCAGATTGAGATCCTCTCGGCGAACCGAGGCAGGAGTTTTGATCTCATAAAGGTCTTCGGCGAACTTCGGCAGCTGACCGGTGCCAAACACGGCCTCATCACGCACCATGTAGGGCACGCTGGTTTCGCGATAGCCGTGCTCTTCGGTCTGGATGTCCAGCATGAAAGCCGCAAGCGCGCGCTCCAGCCGCGCCAGCTGACCCGTCAGCACCGCAAAACGGGCACCGGACATCGCTGCAGCGCGCTCAAAATCGAGGCCTAGGCGCTCCCCTACAGTGACGTGGTCCTGCACCTCAAATTCAAAGTCGCGAGGCGTGCCCCAGCCACGCACTTCCTCATTATCGTTTTCGTCTTCGCCCGGCGGCACATCATCCATGGGACGGTTCGGCAGGGCAGCCAGATGCTGGTTCAAAACTTCTGCCGCTGTGCGGTCCGCTTCAGCCGCCGCTTCCATCTCAGCTTTAAGGCGTTCGACCTCAGCCCGCAGCGAATTGAACAGGTCTTCATCGCCGGTCGCCTTGGCCTTGCCGATCTGCTTGGATTTGGCATTGCGCTCGGTCTCCAGCTCCTGCAGGCGCGAGGTCGCTTCACGGCGCTTCTGGTCCAGCGCGATCAGGTTGGCCGCCTGCGGCTCCAGCCCGCGCAAACGCATCGCCGCGTCAAAGGCGTCAGGATTGTCTCGGATAAAGCGAATATCGTGCATGGATCGGGCCCTGATCTGGGTGCGTTTCGGTCAGGCCGCGTGATACGCGGGTCAGGCGCTGGCGTCCAGCGGGGGATGTGGATTGTTGAGGGTTTCCCCTCTCCCCCTTGGACAAGGGGGAGAGGCAGGGTGAGGGGGTGCGTTTGAAATTGTAAGGCCAATTGAGGATGCAGCGCCGATCACCCCTCACCTGACCTCTCCCCTCTCAGAGGGGAGAGGGATTAAGCCAGCTCTACTCGCCCTCGTCCTCGTCCTTCGGCTCCACCAGCTTCACCGCGAGGATGGACAGGCCATAAAGGCCGAACATGGCTCCACCCAGGAAGAGCTGGCTGATGGGGTCAGGCGGGGTGACGAAAGCGGCAAAGGTGGCAATGCCGATCAGCGCGAACTTCCAGAAGCGGATGAGTTGCCCGCTGGTGATGATCCCCACCTTGCCCAGGAGCGACAGCAACACCGGCAGCTGGAAGCTGATCCCGAAGGCGAGCGCCAGCGTGGTCACCAGGTTGAGATATTCCGACACCCGGGTGAGCAGCTGGATCTGAGGCCCCTCACCGCCCACCTGCTCTTGGCTGAGCGCGAAATTCATCACGAAAGGCAGGATCACATAGTAGACGAAAGCAAGCCCGGCTGCGAACAGCACCGGCGCGGCCACCAGGAAGGGCGTAAAGGCCAGGCGCTCATTCTTATAGAGCCCCGGACTGACGAAGGCCCAGACCTGATAGGCCAGAACCGGAAAGGCCAGCACAATCGCTCCAAACAGGGCGAGCTTCAGTTTCACGAAGAAGAATTCCAGCGGCGCGGTAAAGATCAGCTGCAGGTCCAGCTCACTGCCCCGTACGCTGCGGGCGGCCTCTTCAAACGGCACCAGCAGGACATTGTAGATCCACTCTGCGTAGACAAAGCAGACCACGAACATCACCGCGACGGCCAGCAGCGACCAGATGAGGCGCGTGCGCAGCTCCTCCAGATGGCTCATCAACGGCGCGCGCGAGGCTTCAACCTCGTCGATATCCTCGTCGATCCCGGCCATGGCTTATCCCGACTTGCGCTCGTCTTGAGGGGTGTCGTCGCTAGTTTCGGCGTCAGCCTGCGGTTCAGCGGTCTTTAGCTGACCGGCCTGAAGCTTCGGCTTTGTCTTTGTGGCAACGCGAGGATGGGGTTTGTCATCGGCGGTGTCGCGCAAGGCTTCCATCTCGGCGGCCTGAAACTCTCGTTTCACTTCGTTTAGCGGGTTGGCCTGTTTCAAGGCTTCGACTTCCTTGCGCAATTCATCAAGCTCCGCCTCACGGCCAAGCTCGTCAAAGCTGCGTTGGAAATCGCGGGCCATGCCGCGGATCTTGCCGACAAACTGGCCGACCCGGCGCACCATGAGCGGCAGGTCTTTCGGTCCGACTACCACCAGCGCCAGAACCATCAAAACCAGTAATTCGGGCAGGCCGATGCCCGGGTTCATGACAGCTTAGCTCCCGGCGCGTTCGTCTTCGCGGCGCGTCTCAGCCTTGGCCTCACCGTCAGAGCCCAGCGCTTCGGTGCGGTCTTCGGCCTTGGTCTCGCCGTCCGCTGCCTCGTCGTCTTTCAGACCCTTACGGAAAGCCGTGACGCCCTTGGCCATGTCGCCCATGAGCGCAGAGATACGCCCCCGACCGCCAAACAGCACCAGCACCAGAACACCGATAATTACAAAATAAGTCCAGTTCGGACCCATGAGCCTACACTCCAGTTGGCCGCGCGCCTCGCGGCGCGGCGTTCGAGGTCAAGATGTAAGCGATTATGGCCTTTGGGTCCAATCGGGGGTGCATGGGAAGTGCGTGGGCGAGTTCCAGAATTCAATGTCATGGCCCGGCTTGTCCGGGCCACCCATGCCGGTTGGCTGGGACAACGCACTTGCGTCACAGCATGGGTCCCCCGGATAAACCGAGGGATGACAGAGGTTGAGCTTTATCCCGCTGGTCCTTCGAGACGGCCTTCGGCCTCCTCAGGATGAGGACTTCATGGAGCTCCGACCTCCCTCATCTGCGAGCAGCGAGCCCGTGGCGAGCGTCTCGAAGGACGCACAGCCTTAGTCCCCCTCGCCTTCGGGGTCTTCGCCTTCAAGGAAGTCGACATGGAACTGGGCGGCTTCTTCTTCGCTGAAGAGGTCTTCTTCCTCTCCTGGGATGCGACCGGGAGCGGGGATCGAGAAGTCCGGCGGCAGGCGGTTGGACAACAGGCCTGCGGCTTTAAGGTCCGACACGCCCGGCAGATCGGACACTCCGGCCAGCCCGAAATAATCAAGAAAGGCGTCAGTGGTGCCATAGGTCACCGGGCGCCCGGGCGAGCGACGCCGACCGCGCATGCGGATCCATTTCAGCTCAAGCAGCTGATCGAGCGTGCCCTTAGACACCGCCACGCCGCGGATTTCCTCAATCTCGGCACGGGTTACAGGCTGGTGGTAGGCGATGATCGCCATGGTCTCCAGCGCGGCTTGCGACAGCTTGCGCGGCTCCTCGCGTTCCACCCTTAAAAGGAAGGACAGGTCCTCAGCGGTCTGGAAGCGCCAGCGCCCGCCCACCTCAACCAGGTTCACCCCGGCATCGGCATACTTGGCCTGCAGCGCGTTCAGGATCGCGCGCACATCACAATCATCGGGAAGTCGCACACGCAGGGTTTCAATATCCAGTGGCTCGCTCGCGGCAAACAGCAACGCCTCGGCCATGCGCTGAAGTTCGGCGTCATTGTCGATCGTCAGGCGCACGCCCGGCGGACCGGAATCCCCGGCCGGAGCCTCTTCAGCCTGAGCTCTCAGCGCGGCAATCGCCTCGCCAATGGGGTCGCGATCGTCATCGCTCATGACCGCTCCTCGTCCACATTTTCATGACGGGCACGCATCCAGATCGGCTCATAAGTGCCGTCCTGGCGGATATTCGTGTCGCCTTCCTTGGTGATCTCCAGCGCGGCCAGAAGCGAGCTTGCCGTCACGCTGGCGCGGCTGGGGGCATCGCGTCCCAGCTCGTGATCATCGGGTAGCAGCGTATCAAACCGCTCCCACCCGGTCAGGCGCGTGGCGATTTTCGACAGGCGCTTGCGGGCCTGCTCCAGCCCGTACACCTTTGGCGTGGCGGGCTTATAGGTCGCAAATGCCTTACGCTCACGCCGGGAGGCATAGGCTTTGAGCAGATCATAGAGTTCCGCCTCATAGGCCGGGGTCTTGACCGAGCGCACACCCTCTGGCGCACCGCGCGCAAAGACGTCCCGGCCCAGAAGCGCACGATTATAGAGCGCATCGCCAGCGGCTCGCATGGCATCGAGACGGCGCAGGCGGAAGGCGAGTGCGGCGGCCATGACTTCAGGCTCAGGCTCGTCATCGTCCGGGCGCGGTTTGGGCAGCAGCAGACGGGATTTGAGATAGGTCAGCCAGGCGGCCATCACCAGATATTCAGCCGCAATATCAAGGCGCTTGCGCCGGGCTTCGTTGACAAAGACAAGATATTGCTCGGCCAGCTCCAGCATGGAGATTTCGGCCAGATCCACCTTGTTCTTGCGCGCCAGCGCGAGCAGCAGGTGGAGCGGGCCCTCCCAGCCGCCAATGTCGAGCACCAGGGCTTCCGTCTCGCCCGCCCCTTCGGCGGCCTCGAACGGCTCTTCGCCCATGGAGTCGAACAGATCGCTCAAGACACAGGCTCCAGTCCGGCTTCGGCAAACAGCGTGTCGAGCCTCGCCACCCCATCGACAGGATCAAAACTGGACGGCGACTTGCGCGCAGCCAGCGCGGCGTCGCCGCGCTCCTGCGCCTTGCCATCCATACGCACCGCGGCGTGGGCGACGGCGACCATCTCATCCATCTTGCCATTACAGTGGAGCAGCATGTCACAGCCCGCCGCCAGCGCGCGCTCGCCGCGCTGTTGCAGGGCACCAGACAGCGCCTCCATCGACAGATCGTCGCTCATCAACAGGCCATCAAAGCCCATGTGCTGGCGGATGATACGGGAGATGACTTCGCTGGAATGCGTGGCGCAATGGTCTGGATCAATCGCGGCGTAGATCACGTGCGCCGTCATCGCCATCAACGCGCCCTCAATGCCCACGAAGGCAGCAAAGTCGGTCTCGCTCAGCGTCTCTTCATCGGTGTCGACAACCGGAAGCTCCAGATGGCTGTCGACGCCAGCCCGGCCGTGACCCGGGATATGCTTGATTACCCCGAGAACGCCTTGGTCCAGCAAGCCTTCCAGCGCAGCCTGCCCCAGCACGCGCACCGGTTCTGGTGTTTTATGGAAGGCACGGTCGCCGATCACATCGTGAGCGCCGGGCACGCGAATATCCATGCAAGGCGCGCAGTCTGCATCAACACCGGTGGCAATCAGCTCCGCGCCGAGAAGTTGGTGATTAAGTTTCACCGCCTCAATGGCCAGTTCCGGCTCGCGGTCATAAAGCATTCCGAAGAGCTCTGCTTGCGGGGCCTTGCGCCAGGTGGGCGGCTTGAAACGCTGCACGCGCCCGCCTTCCTCATCAATGAAGACCGGCACATCCCGGCCCACACAGTCGCGCAGGGCATCGGTCAGTGCGCGCACCTGTTTGGGGCGATCGATATTGCGCGCAAACAGGATGAAGCCCCACGGGTCAGCGTCGCGGAAGAAGGCTTTCTCGTCCGGCGACAGCGTCTCGCCTTCAAGCCCGTAAATGGCGGAGGTCACACTCACCGCGTTGCCACCAGACAGGCCTGTCCGCGATTGGACAGCTGATCGCAATAGGCCGCTGCGTCCGCACGGGTTTCAAAGGCGGCTATGCGCAGGCGGTGGAAGACGCCGCGCTCACCCAGATCGGCACGCTGGATATCCGGGCCGCGGCCTCTGGCGAGCTCCGGGTAGCGCGACACAAAGTTGATCCACCCGGCTTCAGCATCCTCAGCTGAACGATAGGCGGCGATCTGCGCCACGAAACGACCGTCCCGGCTGGAGGCGATGAGGTCATCAAGGCTTGGCGCGGTCGGCGTTGTGCTCGGTGCCGGCGTCGGGTCTGGCTGCTGCGTTGCAGGCTGAGGCTCCGGCTCTGGCTGCGTTGCAGGCGGCTGGGTCGGCGCAGGCTCATCCAGCGCGTCGGCATCGGCCGTCTCGATCTGGACCGCCGGCATGTCACGCTGGGGCGGGTCCACCGGCTCCTCAGACACCTCGCGCGCGGGCGCGGGCGGTTCGTCAGTGGCGGCTTCAGTGGCGGCTTCGGTTTCAGACGCGTCGTCAGCGCCACTCTCGCGAAGGCTGGTAACGCTCAGGTCCTGATCTGGCGCTTCATAGCCACCGGGATCTTCTGGAGCCACGCGATAGGGTTCGGCGTCAGGGGCGATGATCGGGCTGTCGCCGCGCTCTCGCACGCCCAGCTGGAAAGTGTTGTACACCACCGCCACAAACAGCACGAAAACCACCGCAGAGGCAGCCAGAAACAGCCAGCCTCGGCGGTCCTGCTCCACATCGCGAGCATCAAAGGTCTCGTATTCGTCAGGCGGCGGGGCGTAGGTCCCACCGGTGTCTTGATCGCTCATGTTCAAACCCGTTCGGGGGCGATTCGCCGATGAAGTCTTACCGACAGCATAACAAGGGCTGCGCTATTGCGCGCCCCTGCTCACCATAAGCTTTCCACAGGAATTGTGCGCCTAGCGCCAGCCATCCACCGAGAACAGCTTGCGGTGCTCCTCCACCGCATAGCGATCGGTCATGCCGGCGATGTAGTCGCACACGATGCGGGCCGTGCCCTCCATGCGCGGGCCTTCACAGGCCCTATAAAGGTCGGTCGGCAACAACATCGGGTCATCCAGGAAGGCGGCAAACAGCTCGCGAACAACCATTTTGCCCTTCTCCTTCATGCGCTTGACCTTGTAGTGCAGATACATGTTGGCATAGAGGAAGCGACGCACCGCCGAGAGCATCTCCATCATGTCATCGGAGAACGCGACCACTGGCATATCGAGCGCCCGCACCTCTTCAGGGCTCTGCGCGCCACTGTCCTTCAGACGCCGACGGCTTTCTTCCAGAACATCGCCCACCATCAGGCCGATCATCTCGCGCACGGCTTCGTGGATCAGGATATCCTGTGAAATGTCGGGATGACGCTCCCGGCAACGGCGGAACACATCGCCCACCAGCGGCAGGTCCAGAAGCTGCTCAATCGACAGAATGCCAGAGCGCAGGCCGTCATCAATGTCGTGATTATTGTATGCGATATCATCCGACAGGGCCGCGATCTGGGCTTCCACACTGGCGTGGGTATGAAGCTCCAGATCCCGCCAGGCCGGATAGGCGGTAAAACCCCAGGGCAGGACAGCCGGATCATCGTCCAACTTCATCAGCGGGCCGTTATGCTTCACCACGCCTTCCAGCGTTTCCCAGGCGAGATTCAAGCCCTCAAACTCCGGATAGCGCGTTTCGATCTTGGTGATCACGCGTAAGGTCTGGGCGTTGTGGTCAAATCCACCATAGTTCGCCATGGCGTCCTGAAGCGCGTCTTCGCCAGAATGTCCAAAGGGCGGATGGCCCAGATCATGGGCCAGCGCAGCAGCTTCAGCCAGATCCTCATCGACCAGCAGCGCGCGGGCGAGCGTACGGGCAATCTGGGCAACTTCCAGCGAATGGGTCAGGCGCGTGCGATAGGCATCGCCTTCGTGGGCGACAAAAACCTGGGTCTTTTCCTTCAAGCGACGAAAGGCGCTGGAGTGGATAATCCGGTCGCGATCACGCTGAAAAGCGGAGCGCATGGCGCTTTCTGGCTGCGCATACTGGCGCCCGCGGCTCCTGGCTGGATCACACGCATAGGCGGCGCGAACGTAGGACATGGCGCTGGGCCCTTCTTTTTATGCGGCATCAGGGGGTTTATTAGACCGACTCGCACGTCCATATACTGGTGCATGATGCAAAGTAAGTCTGAGCTGCCTTTATGACCAACGCGAACATTGCCCTGTCTGAATCCGCTGCAAAGCAGATCAACCAGATCACGTCGAAAGAAGCCGACGCCAAATTCCTGCGCATCAGCGTGGAAGGCGGCGGCTGTTCAGGCTTCTCCTACAAGTTCGATCTGACTCCGGACGCCGCCGACGATGACCTGCGCATTGAAAAGGACGGTGCCACCGTGCTGATCGACCCGATGAGCGCAGAGTTCATGTCCGACAGCGTGATCGACTATGTCGACCAGCTGATCGGGGCCAGCTTCCAGATCAAAAACCCCAACGCCACCGCCGCCTGCGGCTGCGGGACGAGTTTTTCCATTTAAGGCCGCGCCCATGACCGTCACCGAAGCGCTGAAATCGCGCATTTCCACGCGCGCCTTTACCGATGGGCCGGTGTCTCAGGCCGAGATCGCTGAAATCCTCGAAGCCGCGAAGTTTGCTGCCTCGGGCGGCAATCTTCAGCCTTGGAAGGTGATCGCGGTGGCAGGCGATGCGCGCCAGCGGGTTATCGACGCGGTCAGTGAGAAGCTGTCCAAAGACCCGTTCGGCAACGAAGCTGAATTCCCCGTCTATCCGGAAAAGCTTTGGGAGCCCTATCGCTCGCGCCGCTATGAGGTGGGCGAGGACATGTATGCCCTTATGGATGTACCGCGCGAGGACAAGGGCGCACGGCTTAACTGGCTCATGCAGAATTACCAGTTCTTTGGCGCGCCGGTGGGCCTGTTCTTTGCCATTGATGAGCGCATGAACAAGAACCAGTGGGCGCATCTGGGCATGTTCATGATGTGCGTGGCGCTGGCGGCTGAAGAAAAGGGCCTGGCCACCTGCATGCAGGAAGCCTGGACCCCGCACGCAAAAACCGTCGGTGACGCACTGAAGCTCGATGCGCCATACATCGTCTATTGCGGCATGGCGCTGGGCCACGCAGACAAGACCGCCAAGGTCAACCAGCTACGCACCAAACGCGCGCCGCTTGAAGAGTTCGTGGCGTTTGAAGGATTTTAGGGGCGCTTCTTCTACATAGTCTCCGCCATCCTGACGAAAGTCAGGACCCAATCGTGCTGCCGGTGCCGATGGGTCCTGAATCAAGTTCAGGATGACGGCAGAGTTTGATGGAAATGCTGGCCCGCGACTTAGATCGATAAAGCGACCCAAAAAACAACCCCGGATGCAGGGAACATCCGGGGTTTAAAGTGGGTGGTGGGTAAACCAAGAAAATTCGTGACCCACTAGCGGTATCCGCCAACACCGCCATTGAGCATCAGCGTCATGGAGGAGGTTTGCGAGCTGGCGGTCTCGCGCCGCACCGTCTCGGTATAGGCTTCCTCATAGCGGTAGTAGACCAGCTTTACGCCCGGCCCGTGCAGGCGCAGGAGCGAGCGTTCATTACAGTTTCGGCGGGGTTCCTGAACCGCGCAACTCAAATGACCACCCGGCGTATGGCGCAGCGCCTCGCCCTTGCGGCACTGGATGGTGTCGCCGCCGTCAAAGACGTCCTCGCCATCCTCGCGCCAGCCCAGCGTCGCGTGAAGCGCCGTGCCGGACATGCAACGAAAGATCTCGCCATCAAAATCGGGGGCCACCTGCTCGCTCGGATCGGGGCGCGAGGCCGGGTGGGGTGTGCCGGTATCGTCCATGCACACGACACGCACCACGCGCCAGCCTTCAACCCAGCGCGTGCGCTCTTCTTCATAAAGCTCATAGCTGGACCCGGCGATGCGAAGCCCGGTCAGGGCCGTCGCGCCCGGCGCAGACCCGCCGCCAATATAGCCGCCGCCGGAGTAGATATAGGTGTTGCCTGACGCACGGCCCAGCGCATTGGCGTTGGCGCTCGCCGATGCGGTCGCGGAGACGTTCACATTGACATTGCTGTTCAAATGCACGCCGCCAACGTGGATATTCGGACCGCCAACATGGATGTTGGCCCCACCGATATAGACGTTGGGCGCGTGGATATTCGGCCCGCCTGGATGGGTGCAGCACGGATTGTGATTGGGCGGCGGCGGCGACACAGGGGTCGGCGCATGCTGACCCGCAGCCGCAGCACTGGCAATCATGGCACCAGCAACAGCAGCAATCGTGGCGGCGTACCGAGATGAAACGCGCATGGCGATCTCCGAAACTATTCGGGGTCAGCTATGCAAGCGCGGTGCCAGTTTCTTTTTGTGTCCTCCACCACGTCCGTGGGGTCGGGTCCTCGCTAAAGCTGCGGGCGGCTGTTCGCCTTGCGAGCGCGATGCGCTCGGTTTTCCTGATCTGTAGCGGAGCAGGCCTCAGAATAGCTCATGACCCGATTTATCTGGAGCGCCGGCCAAGCGACCACCTATCCCGGCCAAGCCCGGAGATCATCCGGGCGCAGAGCCGGGATCCACCGATCCTGCGATGCTTGAAATTCAAAACTGCCAACAGTGGATCCCGGCTCTCCCGATGGTCGGCCGGGACAGGAGTTCAATGCAGTCCGCTTGAAATGCGTTGACACATCCCCCTCCCCACTTGGCAAGCGCTTTGCAGAGACCGCCGCGACTTGCCGGCGCTTCCCTCTCACGCGCCGACGCCATGAAAAAGGACGGCTCGCCGTGAGACATCGTAACAGCCAGACATTGCTGGCCTATTGGAACGCCCGGCGACAGACCGAGCCGGCACCGCTCCGCACTGAAATCCTGCCTGAGGATCTGGGTGGCCTTTTGGCGAACCTGTTCGTTTTAAGACGCATGGATAGCGACCACCATGTCTTCCGCCTGGCCGGAACCGGGCTGTGCCGCATGCACCGGCGTGAGTTTCGCGACCAGAATTTCCTCAGCCTGTGGGACGGCCATGATCGCCAGCACATGCGCGCTGCGCTTGAAGGGGCTCTCTCGGCTCCGGCACCGGCCAGCCTTGTGGCGGACGCTATTGCGCTTGATGGGGCGACGACAGAAGTCGAGCTGACTCTACTACCGCTGCGGGGACCTGAAGGCTTCCTCGATCGCGCGCTCGGGCTTTATCAGCCGCTCGGCGCAGGTCTGCAGTCGCTGCGTCCCATTGTGCGCCACCGGATCACCGAAATCCGCCCGGCCCTGGAGCCTGCACCCAGCATGTCCTTCTTCGGTGCCAACGACCAACCGGTCCGCGCCATGGTGGCCAATGACATCTGATCTACCGGGCTAGCGATTAATTAAGCCTCTGTCTGGCAGATTGCCTCCTCACAAGAGGTTTGATCGATGTCGAAGGTCACAGATTTCCACAACCGGCTTGACCGGAGGAAGATCAAGATCGCCGCGCGCGGAGCCGAAGAGCGCCGTCGGCATCGGCGTGTGCGCCTGTCATCGCCAGGCCGCGGCCTTGCGCCCAGCGTCGGTGAATTTGCCTGTACGCTTGTGGATGTTTCTCCCGGTGGTGCACGCATTTCATCAAAAACTCCACCCATGTCTGGCGAGCGGGTTGTCCTGATATTTGATGGCATTGGCCGCATGGAAGGCCAGGTTGTGCGCGCCGGCAAGGCCGGGTTTGCGGTCCATCTGACCACCACCAGCCAGCTGAAGCGTGACCGTCTCGCCGATGCGATCACCTGGCGTTTCAATATGGATCGCCTGGGCCTCAATGAAGACCGGGCTGCGCCGCGCAAACCGGGACAGGGGCGTGCCAAGCTGCACCTGAAAGATGGTGTCATCATCCAGGCCGACGTGCTTGACGTGTCGATTTCCGGGGCCGCCTTTGCGGCCCTTGAACGCCCGCGCATTGGTGAACCGGTGCGCATTGGCGAGATGAAGGGCAAGGTCGCGCGCTGGCTGGACAATGGTTTTGCCATAGCGTTTGACCGCTAGCGCGATCGGTCTAGCTGCAGATTTAATCAAGCTGCGTGCGAGTTAGACGTGAAAGCGTCACCTCTTGTCCGCATAATGTGTTCATTCGGCCTGAATCTTGCCTTGGTCTGGTGGAAGCTTTGGTAGCGACACACGCTACCGGCTGGGAGAAAGACGCTGATGCCTCGCGATGACGGAATTACCATGATCTGGTTTGTCAAAGTCGAAGGACGTGTCTACGGGCCCTACACCGGTGCCCAGATGCGAGCCTTTATTGCCGAAGGGCGCGTTGCCGCGCACTCCATCGTGTCTGGTGAACGCGATGGCGAGTTCACTGCCGCCTCTGCCACGCCGCAACTGAAGGCCTGGCTGGATGAGGCACGCCGCGCCCCCACCGAAAAGCGCCCCCTGCCCGCAGACGCCAAGACCGCGAACTTCATCATTTCCGCTGAGCTTGCCGAGGATAGCCGCAATGCCTTTGCCGCCGCTCTGGCCGAGTTTGGCGATGTGCAGCCGATTAGCGTCGGTGTGTGGATTCTGCGTGGTGCAGCGAGCGCGGCTCACCTGCGCAATGAGCTGAGCCATCTTCTGGGCAAGGACGAGAAACTCCTTGTTGTGGACGCCTCGCGAGACCGCTCCGCCTGGTTCAATCTGGGCCGCGACGCCGACCAGCGCATCCGCGACCTTTGGGGCCGCAAGGACTAGACCTCCGTCAGCCCCGCGGCGAAGCGGTGGGCGTTCTCCACATAGTGGTCGGCGCTGGCTTTGAGCATCACGTCCACGCCCTCGGCGATCTGTTTGACGACCTTGCCCGGTGAGCCCATCACCACTGAACCGTCGGGAATTTCCTTGCCTTCGGTGACCAGCGCGTGGGCTCCGATGATGCAGTTCTTGCCGATTTTTGCGCCATTGAGAATCGTCGCGCCGATACCGATCAGCGAATAATCCCCAACTTCGCAGCCATGCAGCATGGCGTTGTGACCGACCGTCACACCTTTTCCAAGCACCAGTGGAAAGCCCATATCGGTGTGCATCACCGTGCCGTCCTGGACGTTGCTATCCTCGCCAATGGTGATCAATTCATTGTCGCCGCGCAGCGTTGCGCCGAACCAGACCGAGGCGTTTTTCTCCAGTTTAATCTTACCGATAACGCTGGCGGACGGGGCCACCCAGGCTCCCTCAGCGCTGACATCCGGGGCGTGACCATCAAGGGCGTAGAGCGTCATGGGCGAGGTCCTTTCATTTCGGCGGCATCGCCAAAGCGTTGCGTTTGGGCGACAGGGTTATGACAAGTCCAAGACGGATGGACTCATAATTCGTTCACTGTCCTAAGATGAGACTGCGTAAGCGATTCGAGTTCAAGGATTCGAGTCGCCCGCCGCACCGAAAGGTGCATGTCGAGGTCGAACAAGCAAAAGGAGAGACCGGTGTTCCCGTTCTCACCCCCCGGACCGGAAGTCGCGCCGCCGCCCAGTGCACCGGCTGCTTTTGAGTCCCGCCGCTTTGTCGACTCTTCTTTGACCCCTCCGCTGCCGCGCGAGGGGTTTTTTATTGCCATCTGGAGGGCATGAGATGGGTAAGCGAGCTTCCAAACGTCGCCAAGCTGGATCGTTCAACGCCGAGGCTTATGAGGAAGAAAAGGTCCGCGCACTGTTCCCGGGTACCAACTGGTCACCGGACGACAAGGAGCCGATGCGCGACCAGAGCTATACCAAGAATGTCAAACCCCGGTCGAAAAACCAGGCCGAGCTTATGAGTGCCATCGACACCCATAATCTCGTCATGGCGCTTGGCCCGGCGGGCACGGGTAAAACCTATCTTGCCGTCGCCAAGGGCGTCGAGGCGCTTGAAGCCGGCGAAGTGGGCCGCATCGTGCTGTCACGCCCGGCGGTCGAGGCAGGTGAATCCATCGGCTTCCTGCCCGGGGCCATGGAAGAAAAGCTCGCGCCCTATCTCCGCCCCCTCTACGACGCCCTGTCTGACCGTCTCAGCCCGAAACGCCTGAAAACCCTCATGGCTGAAGGCCTGATCGAGATTGCGCCCATCGGCTATATGCGCGGACGCACGCTCAACAATGCCTTTGTGGTAGTCGATGAGGCGCAGAACTGCACCTATGCCCAGCTGAAAATGCTGCTGACACGCCTGGGATGGAACTCCACCATGGTCGTGACCGGTGACCCGGCCCAGACCGACCTCCTGCCGGATCTCTCAGGCCTTGGCCAGATCGCCGACAAGCTTGAAGCCGTCGAAGATATCGCGGTGGTCCGCCTTCAAAAAGAAGACATCGTCCGCCACCCGCTCGTCGCCAGCATGCTGAACGTGCTGTAGGCGCGAACATCCCCCTCTGACGAGAAAAGCCCCGCGGTGGAGACATCGCGGGGCTTTTTTCGCCCCTCTCCCGTCATCCTGACGAAAGTCAGGACCCAGTCACACCGACAGGGACACTGGGTCCTGAATCAAGTTCAGGATGACGCTGGAGGTGTATGGAGAGCATGTGCGTCCTTTAAAGACGCTCGCCAAGGGCTCGCTCCTCGGGATGTGGGATGTTGGAGCTCAAAGAAAACCTCATCGGTGAGGAGGCCGAAGGCCGTCTCGAAGGATCCTAAGGATGAAACGCCCTACTCCATCACCTCTGCAATCACCGCCGCCCCCTCCCGCACCGGACGGCGATCCACGTCGACGACTGCATTCGCACGGCGCATGAGATCGGCATCGATCGCACCGATCAGCGGCTGCAGCGCTTCGGCGAGACCTGGGCGGGCGGCAGCCTCTGGTGACAGCAGCACGATCGCGTCATAGGGCGGCAGCGCGCCCGCCGGATCGGCCAGCAGAACCAGATCATAGGCCAGAATGCGTCCATCGGTGGTGTACGCGGTCACCGCATCCACCACGCCATCGCGGGCGGCCCCGTACATGAAGGTGGAATCCATCGGGCGCTGGCGGGTCTGATCAAGGCCGTAAGCCGCCCTCACCCGGTCCCATTCCGGCCGTGAGAAGAATTCAGGGTCTGCGCCCACCGAAAGGCCGTTGACACGTTCCAGATCGGCGATGGTTTGAAGGTCGTGCTCTTCGGCCAACTGCCGCGAGACCGCGAAGCCGTAGGCGTTTTCAAAGCCCAGCTGGCCCAGCACGACCACGCCGTGCGTCTCGTAAAGCCAGCTGGTGACCGCCGCATTGAGGACGTGGCGCGGAGCCGGATCGGTTCGCCCCATCAGGCTCGCCCACACCGTGCCGGTATATTCCACATAGACGTCCATTTCGCCGGACACGAGCGCGTCGAAAACCACGGTGGAGCCCAGATTATCAAGCCGACGCAGGTCCGCGCCTGCGGCTTCGAGTTGGCCCTCCAGCACGTCAGCCAGGATGTATTGCTCGGTGAAGGATTTGGCACCGATGGTGACGGGCGCGTCGAAGATCGACTCGCCTTCGGCCTGGGCTACCGTCGCCACGCTGGCGGCCGGCTGGTAAAGCCCGGCCCCGGTGATCGCGGCAGTCGGGACCAGCACCGCAGCAAGCGCCGCCACCAGCGCCTGGCCCAGCTTGCGGGCCTCAAGCCCCTCATGGATGGCGCGGATCAGCTGGTCGATCAGGATGGCGAGCCCAGCTGAACACAGGCAGCCAAAGATCACCGCTGCCCAGGTGCGCGTCTGCAGCCCGGAGAAGATGTAGTTGCCAAGGCTCGCCGCCCCGACCGGTGTCGCCAGCGTCGCCGCGCCGACGATCCACACCGTCGCTGTCCGAATACCGGCGACGATGGTGGGCGCCGCCAGCGGCAGCTCCACCTGAACCAGCGACTGGGTGGGGCTCATGCCCACACCGCGCGCGGCTTCGCGCACCAGAGGATCAACACCCTGTAAGCCCACAATGGTGTTTCTCAGCACCGGCAGCACGCCATACAGCGTCAGCGCGGCAAAGGCTGGAGCAAAGCCAATCGTTCCGCCCAGGATCGGTACCATCAGCGCCAGAAGCGCGAGCGCGGGGATGGTCTGCATCACGCTCGCCACCGTCAGCGCAGGCGTGGCGATGGCCGGGTTGCGCGCTGCGGCGATGCCCAAAGGCAGCGACAGGACAAGCGCGGCCACCAGCGCGGCAACTGAAAGCTGGAGGTGACCGCCCAGATAGCCGGGCAGCTGATCGATCAGATCGGGCAACGCCTCAAGCATGGCCCGCCCCTTCGGTCAGCTCGCGCACGCGCCTGGCTTCCCTCAAGGGCGTTTCGAGCATGCGCTCGACCAGCGGGCCTGCCGGTTTGGCGAGCAGCTCTGCCGGGGTTCCGTACTGAATGATCTCGCCCTTATCCATCACCGCGATACGGTCAGCCGTCAAAAGCGCTTCGGCCATGTCATGGGTGACGAGGACCGCGGCAAAGTTCAGCCTGGCTTTGAGCGCCATGACATCTTCGCGCAGGCCATCGCGGGTGATCGGATCAAGGGCGCCGAAAGGCTCGTCCATGAGGATAAGATTGGGCCGCGCGGCGAGCGCCCGGGCGACACCCACGCGCTGGCGCTGGCCACCGGACATGTCAGACGGCAGTCGATCACGATACAGGTCAGGGTTCAGCCGAACCAAGGTCAGGAGCTCATCAACCTGGTTCGAAATCGTGGCCTTGTCCCAGCCCAGCAAACGGGGCGTGGCGGTGATATTCTGGGCGACGCTCAAGTGTGGGAAAAGGCCATCGCCCTGCATCACCCAGCCGATCCGGCGGCGCAAATCCACCGGATCCAGCCTGCAGATATCCTCACCCTCCACCTCGATTAATCCCGAGGTCGGGTCCAGAAGCCTGTTGATGCATTTAAGCGTCGTGGTCTTGCCACAGCCCGATTCGCCCACCAGAGCGATCAGCTCACCGGGGCCGACGGTGAAGCTCACGTCGCGTACCGCCCTCACCCCGCCGGGGAAAGTCTTGGCCAGAGCGTCGACGCGCAAAACCATGTCAGAGGGCGTGAACCGCGCCGGAGGCGCGATCACATATCCTCAAGATCAATGTCCAGGATGGTGATTTCAAAGGAGAAAGAGGTTTCACCCTCTTCCACATTCTTCGACACCACGCCCAGGCATTCAGCGCCGATATAGATCTCGGCGCACTCATCCGCGCGCTGGCGCAGCTGGACTTTAAGCTCCGGGTTCAGCTTGCCACGCAGGAAAGCCTCAACCTTGGCAGCTTCAGGACGGGTAAAAACGGGTGCAGCCATGCTCGGCGCTCCTTCAGTTGTAAGGGGTCTCAATTCGCCGCGCAGACTAACGTCGCCGCGCAAAAGGGCAATGGTGAGAGGTGAACTCCCCCTCACCCACCGCCAGCGAGGGTCTGATCCATGGTGCGAGAGGGCTCCGCACAGGGACCACCAATCGGCTTTGCAGGAACTCCGGCGACCGTGCAACGGGCCGGAACCGGGTTCAGCACGACCGAGCCCGCAGCAATGCGCGCTTCTTCGCCAACCGTTATATTTCCCAACACCTTGGCCCCGGCACCGATCAGCACGCCGCGCGCGATTTTCGGGTGACGATCACCGTCTTCTGTCCCGGTCCCGCCCAGCGTCACCTCATGCAGAAGCGAAACATCATCGCCCACCACAGCCGTTTCACCGATGGTCACAGCGGTTGCATGGTCAATCATGACACCGGACCCAATGCGGGCAGCGGGGTGGATGTCCACGCCAAAGCGTTCACTGCACCGGCTTTGCAGATGAAAGGCCAGCGTCTCGCGGCCCTCTGTCCACAGCCAATGGGCAATGCGGTAGCTCATCAGGGCGTGGAAGCCCTTAAAATACAGGAAGGGCTGGAGAAGCGACTGGCAGGCGGGATCGCGCTCATCCACCGCCAACATGTCAGCGGCCGCACGATCAGCCAGCGCGGGCTGTTTATTCAAGGCATTGGCGACCACGTCATGCATCTGGAGAACGTCCAGCTGAGGGTCGGCCATCTTCGCAGCAATGCGGTGAGCCAGCGCGGTGGCGAAGCTGTCGTGACGCAGGATCGCTGCGTTCAAAAAGCTGGCCAGCATGGGCTCTGACGCGGCCGCCGTCGCCGCTTCAAAGCGCAGACGCGACCAGACCGTATCCTGAAGCCCGGTGGTGGCGCGATCGTTCAGATCGGCGTGTGTCTCAGCAAGGCTCATCGTCGCTGTCCTTTTGGTCTCAGGGCTTCAGCATGGCCCGCGCCAGCGTGTCGGGCAATGCACCCGTTCGCGCCAGATAGTCCGCCTTTCCCAGCAAAAGCATTGAAAAGGCATCGGTGATTTCCCCAGACATGGCCATTTCATGGGCCTGATGGAAGGGCAAACGCTTCACAACCATGTCAGCTTCACTGCCATCGCGGTCAGGTTCTCCCTCGCGCAAGCTCCACGCAATCAAGCCTTCAGCCCATTCATTGGTGACCGAATTGGACATCGCCATGCGCCCCATCGAAAGCCAGTGATCAGCCGTGTAGCCGGTTTCTTCAGCCAGCTCGCGCTGACCGCCAGCAATCGTGTCGCCGTCTTTAGGACCACCGCCTTCGGGACACTCCCAGGAGTGTTGGTCAATCGCGAAGCGGTACTGGCCCACCAGCAGGGTGTCGCCATTTTCAAAGAGCGGCACCACACCAATGGCCAGGAATTTTGGCTCCATAACACCGTAGAGCCCAGGGCGGCCATCCGGTCGGATGACGTTGTACTCGCGCACCGTAATCCACGGATTTGTATAGGCTTCACGTTCAGCCGTGATGGTCCACGGTCCGCGCTTCTTACCGCTCATGCTCGGCTCCTGAAGTCTCAAGCCGGTTGAGGCTCCAGCTTTGGAGACGTCTGGTCAAACCGGCTGAGCAGCACAAAGGCAGACGGCGCGAAAATCAGCGCGAGAACCGCTGAACCGCTGACACCACCAGCCACAGCCGCCGCGAACGGCAGCCAGAAACTGTCGCCCTCAATCAACAGCGGGGCAAAGCCACCAATGGTCGTCAGGGTTGTCGCGAGAATGTGTCGGGTCGCATCCACGACGGTTTCGCGGGTCGCTTCAGGGTCGCCAGCGACCGCCTGTGGGTTCGCGCGCAAGGCCGACAGGACCACGATGGTGCCGTTGATGGACAGGCCCACAAGCCCCAACGAGCCGATGATCGCGTTAAAGCCGAGCGGTGTGCCAAACATCCAGACACCAAACATCGCCAGCCCTGCTGACAGGAAGCCCACGACGAAGACGACGCCAGCAAAGCGGAAGGAGTTGAAGGCCAGCACGACCGCCGCGACCATCAGAGTCAGCAACGGCAGGGCCGTACTCATCAGGTCGCCCATGGCATCGCCCTGGTTCTCCGCGTCTCCCCCCACCGCAATTCGGTAGCCCGGTGGAAGAGGCTCAGCCCGCGCCTCATAAAGCTCCTGAAACCGCTCAAGGGCTGGCGCTGGCAGCACAAAGGGATCGAGGAAAGCGTAGATGGGATTGGCGCGCTGACCGTCGATGCGGGTGATCAACGCGGTCTCCGGCTGCAGCGTGACCGGACCGAACGCCCCCACCAATCCCGGCTCTGCACTATCAGCACCGGCAGGCAGCGGGGTCGAGCCGAGCAGGTTGGCCCCCTCGCGCCGTGAGGTCGGAGCCATGACCCGGACGGGCAATTCCTCGACACCTTCGAGCACCGTTCCGCCAACAACGCCGTCGATATCAGTTCTCACCCGGCCCGCCAGATCACTCAGGCTGAGACCGGCTCGAGCGGCCGCCGCCTCATCGAGTTGAAGCTGAACCACCGGCTCACCCAGGCGCAATTGGGCTTCGGTGTAGGTGACGCCCGGCACCTCAGACAGGACGAGTCGGATTTCATCTCCTATGCGATCAAGAACAGCGAGATCTGGTCCGAGAACCTGTAGCTCGATCGGGGCCGGACGCGGCGGTCCCTGCTCAAAGGGAATGGCAAGGAACTGGCTCTCGGGGAACTCTTCTCGGGCCCGGCGTTGAACATCGGTCACAATCCGGCGTGTTGCCGCTTCTGATTCAGTGCGCACATATCCAGCGGCAAAACTCGGGCGCCCTTCGGTACCACTGAGCATATTGTAGTAGACTCGGGGCGAGCTTTCTCCGATCACCCAGCTGACATCCTCCACACCGTCATAGCTGTTCAACAGGTCCGTTGCGTCCTCAACCCTGCGTGTTGTCTCGTAAATCGAGCTTGCAGGCGGCAGCACAAGACGCACCTGGAACATGTCGCGTTCGGTCGGTGGGAAGAATTGCGACGGCAGCGTGGTGGCCGCAAAGAAGCCCGCAAACGGGAGGAGAAGGCTTAAGGCTATCCCGACCACCGGCTGGGCGATCGTGGCGTCCAGCAGCTTGCGATAGCCCCAGGCCAACGGCTTTGACCGCAGCCCGTCACGCCAGAACGGTGCGTTTGTCTCACCAGCCCGCCCGTCATCAAACCAGGCCGCGAGGGCGAGGATAAGCGTGAAAGACAAGGCAAAGCTGGCAAGGATGGAGAAGATCACCGACACGCCAATCATGCCGACAAATTCACCCGCCGAACCGGGCAAAAGCGCAATGGGAGCGAAGGCAAAAACCGTGGTTAAAGTCGACGCGAGCAGCGGACCGAACAGGGTCTTCACAACCTTCTCAAGGGCTTCCAGCCGCTCCATCCCCCGCGCCCTGAGCAGGCGGTAGTCGTCCACCACCACGATGGCGTTATCGATCAACAAACCGAGGGATACCACCAGACCGGTGACCGACATCTGGTGCAGCGGTTCGCCAATCAGATTGATCAGCACCATGACCAGCAAGATCGTTAGCGGCAGCGCCGATCCGACGATGAAAGCGGACCTCCACCCCATCATCAGGAAAAGAACGGCGAAGACTATAAGGGCTGAAAAACCAAGGTTTTGCGCCAGTCCCGCCAGTCTGTCGATCACATAGGTCGACTGGTCAAACAGGATCTCGACATCAACCCCGGGATTGGCCGCGGCAAACTCAGCCACCACCGCCTGGGCGCGGTCGTCCCAGCTATCCACTTGCAAACCTGGCTCCAGAAAAGCACCGACCAGAATCTGGCGCTCACCAGCGCGCACCGAAATGGAGGCCGGTGGATCGGTGATCTCCCGCGAAACCATGGCGACATCACCAAGACGCACAAAGCCCTGATCTGTTTGGGCAATTATCACATCACGGACGCGGTCCAGGCTCTCAAAGGCGCCCGCAACTTCCACCGTCAGGTCCAGCGTGTCGCCAGCAAGCCGCCCCGCTGGAGAGCGGGCATCGGAGCGGGCGAGAATCGCAGCCACATCAGCGGCCGTCAGGCCCAGCGAGGCCGCGCGTTCAGGGTCAAGAACAACGCGAACTTCTTCGGTCGGAGCGCCGAAAAGCTCTGTTTCTTCAGTGCCCGGCACTGAGCGCAATCGGTCCTGAAGATCGCGGGACAGGCGCGCCAGAGCGCCAAACCCTGCGTCCACATCATCAGGCCAGGTCAACGACACAACGAGCGTCGCCGCACCCAGATAATTCTGACGCACTTCAATTGGCAACACGCCATCTGGCAGCGCCGCCTCGGCGATGGAGACCTGGTCGCGCACCATGGTCCAGGCCTGCTCGACCTCAGCTTCGGTCAGGTCCTCTCGCATCGCCACATCGATGATGCCGATATTGGCGCGGGAGCTGGAATTCAGCTCATCAATCTCGACAAGCTCAAGGAGCTCGCGTTCGATGGGCTCCACGACCAACGCTTCAATGCGCTCGGCATCCGCACCGGGAAATTGAGCAATGACAAAGCCGTAGCGTTTGACCAGCGTGGGGTCTTCCTGACGCCCAAGCACGCCCAGAGCCGCAAACCCGCTGACGATAACCAGAAACAGCGCCAGCAGTGTCAGGCGCGGAAAGCGGTAAAACAGACTGCCGATGCTCATTGGGGTGAGCCTTCATTGGCGGCATGAACCCGCTGGCCGGGCACCGCTCGATGTGCACCAGCACTGACAAAGACCTCACCGTCTCGCACCGCGCCGGAGAGATAGACGCGGTCAGCCTCGGTATGGATGATTTCAACCGGGCGCGGCTCCAGTCGCTCATTGTCGCCACTGGCGGAAACCACATAAATCGACCACAGACCGCGCCGCCCCTCCGACAGCGCGGTCACCGGAGCCCAGAAGCCTTCACTTTCAATAACCGTCGGCAGCACCAGACGGGCAACCTCACCGCTCCGAAGGCCGACTTCAGCGGGAATATCAAAAACCGCCGAAACGCTCTGGCGCTGCGCATCCAACACGCCAGTGACTGCGCGCAATGTTGCCTCAACGCGTTGCGATCCAACGTCCACCGGGTAGCGTTCGCCCACGATCAGGTTTGCTGCCTCACGCTCAGGCAGGCCAGCGCGAAGCTCAAGATCGCCTGCCTCAACAAGGTTGAGAACAGGCACGCCGGGAGAAGCAATCGCACCTTCATCAAACAATCGGGCTGTCACGACGCCGCTAAATGGAGCGGTGATCGAGGCCAGATCAATGCGGACCTGCAGGGTTTCGGCTTGCGCTCTTGCGGCGGCGGCCTGGGCGCGGGCCGAGCGAGCATCTGCAGCCACCTCATCAAGGCGCTGGGCAGAGATATGTCCGCGATCAACAAGTGTCTGCTGGCGCTCCAGCGTGAGAGCGGCCAGGTCAGCCCGCGCTTCGGCGGCAAGCACGTCGGCTTCGGCAGCCGCAAGGCTGGCTTGCAAGGCGCGCGTATCCAGCCGAGCCAGCACATCGCCTTCTTCAACCTGATCGCCGACATCGGCCAGAATTGCAGCGATGCGCCCTGCGGCTTCAAAGCCCAGAGCGCTCTCCCGGCGAGCCACAACAAGCGCGGGGTACCGCGCTTCAATGTCGCCAGCCTCAGTGAAGCGGACGACACTGGTGGCAACAGGAAGCGGATCAACCGCGTCAGGGACCGACTTACTGGCCGCAGCGCTGCGCATACCGGTTACAAGACTGACAACGACAATCAGAACAACGCCGAATGCAACAACGCCAAGCCCGAACCGGCTTCTGGACAAAGAACTTAAACGCGCCATTGCGCACTCCCGCGATAATCACGGGACGACATATAGATCGGCAAACAGTGTTTGGGAAGTGAACGGTGTTCACTTTCTAGACTAATTCTTTGTGCGCTAGAAGGCTTCGCCCGCATCCAGCTTTTCAATCAAGCGCTTGGACCCTAGTCCGCGCATCACCATAGCCGCATGAAAATCGATAAGAGCGTCCAGCTTGTGCTTGATAACGCTCTTCATATCGGCGGGTGGGTTCTCGCCGGGCTGATAGAGGCCCATCTTCTCATCGGGGAAATCCGGCATGGTGATCGCCAGAAGCGTCAGGCCATGGGAGGCGGCCCAGACGCTGGTCGCAGCCAGCTGGATATCCACCTCGCGAAACCAGCCCTCATTAACCGACTGCACGATCATTTCGCGCAAGTGCCCCGCGGCAGCAAAACCAAAACTGTCCTTTTCCTCTTCATCATCGGCAATGCCGGTGAAGGCGAGCTTGTAGTGGCCGGGCTGTTCCAGACCGGTTTCAACATAGGCGCGCATGCAGGAGGTGCAGAGCATGGGCCCGCTCTTGGCGTCACAGGCAACCGCTTGCATCCGCTTTAAGAGTCGCTCGAAAAAGCCTTCGCGGATCTCTTGAAACAGCGCTTCTTTGGAGTCGAAATACTTGTAGAGCGCCGCCGGTGAGTAATCGATACGCTCGGCAAGCCGTCGCATGGAGAGGCCCTGCTCACCCTCAGAAGCGAAGATGTCTTCAGCCGCCTCAACAATGGCGTCGCGCACTTTCAGGCGACGACGCTCAGCCGGGCTCAGATCGTCTTCGGTTGCAGTTTCCGCAGCCATTGGCGCGGCGCCTCCAGTTTTCTTGATCGATAGCGCTGCCAAGTTTCAGGCCTTGCGCTTGCGAACGCGAGATACATCTTCCACCTATATTGTGCGTTTTGGCGGCCCCGTCAAAAACCTGTTTGCCGCACGCCACTTCAAGGAGCCACGCCATGGCCGCATCCTCTGCCCCCTCCTCGCCCAATGCCGGTGACGTCTTGCCTGCCGCGCACAAGAATGAGGCTGCAGTGAAAATGCTTCTACAGCGCCGCTCAACGCTGGCCAAGAATATGACAGAGCCGGGACCCAGCAAGGACGAACTGGAGATGCTGCTGACCATTGGCGGACGCACACCCGACCACGGCAAGCTGTTTCCCTGGCGTTTTATTGTGTTTCAAGGTGAGGCACGCTCGCGCTTCAGCCAGCACCTCGAGGCACGTTTCAGGGACATTGAGACGGATGCACCGCCAGAGCGCCTGACCCTGGAACGCAGCCGTTTTGAACGTGCGCCACTGGTGATCGCTGTTATCTCGGAAGTAACCGAGAACCACAAAATTCCGCTTTGGGAGCAGGAACTCAGCGCCGGTGCGGTATGCCAGAACCTGCTTATTGGAGCGAACGCCATGGGCTATGGCGCGCAATGGCTGACTGAGTGGTATGCCTATGACCACGTTATCAAATCAGAGCTGGGCCTTGGCTCCGGAGAGCGCGTTGCGGGCTTCATCTATGTGGGAACCGCAAGTGAAGACCCGGTGGAACGCCCCCGCAAGGCACCGCGCGTGAACCACTGGTCATAGCGACGCGCAGCCGCGCCCCCTTACCGCAGCGCAACATCGGCGCTAGGGTATATGAAATGATTGGTGCGAAAGCGCCGCAAAGGACAAGACGATGACTGCCTGGAGCCCGGATAGCTGGCGTTCAAAGCCGGCCAAACAGCTGCCCGACTACCCTGATCCTGACGTCCTGACCCGCGTCGAGGCCGAGCTTTCGCGTCGCCCTCCGCTGGTGTTCGCCGGTGAGGTCAAGCGCCTGAAAAAGCAACTGGCAAACGTATCGGCGGGTCAGGCCTTCCTGCTGCAGGGCGGTGACTGCGCAGAGAGCTTCAAGGAGTTTTCCGCCGACAATGTGCGCGACACCTTCCGCGTGCTGCTGCAGATGGCGGTGGTGATGACCTTCGCCAGCGCCAAGCCGGTGGTGAAAGTGGGGCGTATTGCCGGCCAGTTTGCCAAGCCGCGTTCGGCCAATACCGAGGTTATCGACGGCGTAGAGTTGCCGAGCTATCGCGGTGACAGCATCAATGACATGGCCTTCACCGCTGAAGCCCGCGTGCCGGACCCGGAGCGCCTGATCCGCGCCTATGACCAGTCAGCCGCGACTTTGAACCTGCTGCGGGCGCTGGCGTCTGGCGGATATGCGGACCTGCACAATGTGCATCAGTGGACGATGGATTTCCTGGCGGGCAGCCCGGCGGGCGAACGCTACCAGGAATATGCCAATCGCATCTCTGAAGCCCTCGCCTTCATGCGTGCCTGTGGTGTGACGCCAGACGGCGCGCCAACTCTGGAAGGCGTGGACTTCTTCACCAGCCACGAAGCGCTCCACCTGCCGTTTGAGGAAGCCCTCACCCGGATGGAGCGTGATACCGGGCGCTGGTTTGCCACATCAGGGCATTTGAGCTGGATCGGTGATCGCACCCGCCAGCCGGATGGCGCACACGTGGAGTTCATGCGCGGCATTGAAAACCCGGTGGGCCTGAAGTGCGGCCCGACGCTCGACCCTGATGAGCTGATCCGGCTGATTGATATCCTCAACCCGCGCGATGAGGCCGGACGTCTAGTGCTGTATGTGCGCATGGGCGCAGACAAGGTCGCCAATGGCATGCAGCCGCTGGTGCGCAAGGTGCTCAGCGAAGGCCGCAACGTAGTCTGGGCCTGTGACCCGATGCACGGCAACACGCACAAGGCGGGCAACGGCTACAAGACCCGCGATTTCGACAAGGTGCTGAGCGAGCTGAAGACCTTTATCGAGGTTTTGCGCGCGGAAGGCGCTGAGCCTGGCGGTGTGCACTTTGAGATGACGGGCCAGGACGTGACCGAGTGTGTCGGTGGTGCCGGGCACCTGTCGGAAGCTGATCTCTCCAGCCGCTATCACACCCACTGTGATCCACGTCTCAACGCCGACCAGGCCCTTGAGATGGCGTTCCAGATTTCAGAGGCCCTGAAACCGGCCGAAGGCATCACACGGGCCGCTGAGTAGCCCTGAACGCAACGCCAACAATAGAGGCCGCTGGTATTTCCAGCGGCTTTTATTTCAATGGATCAAACAAAAACCGCCGCCCGGTTTCCCGAGCGGCGGCTTGTTAAGACAGCTCTGATAATTCAGAGCGAGGTCTTAGATGTCTTTCAGAGCAGACGCCGGGCGGAAGGCCAGGCTGGTCTTGGCTTTGGACATCATCTTTTCGCCGGTGCGCGGGTTACGCACTTCGCGAGCTTCGCGGTGCTTGGCGTGGAAGGTGCCGAAGCCAGCGAGCTGAACGGTGTCACCGCCCTTTGCCGCAGCAACAATGGCGTCGATCACAGCGTCAACGGCGTCACCGCCCTGAGCTTTGGTGATACCAGCCTTGTCGGCGACGGCTTTAGCGAGTTCAGACTTGTTCATGAGGGATCCCCCAAAATCGTTATAAGGCACTCACAGCAGGATCGCTGCGAACGGTCTTTTATTCGACGACGCCATCAAGCGCGATTCTGATGCGCGATTGCAAGCGTATACAGGCGATCTGAGACATTTGTGCTGTAGGTAACGCAGCCAGTTTCTCTTTATGGTAAACAAAAGGCTTATTTTTGGCGCGCTGTTTGCGCTGCGGAATGTATGACTCGTAAACCCGTACCGTTACTGAACAGAATCGCTTTCACCGGATTGGCCGTTTCGGCTGCCTGCATGGCCTATGCGGGCTTCGATTACATGTTCGCCAACGAGACACTGGCCGCCTTTGTTGGTGCCTGTGTCGGTGGTGGTGTGCTGGGCCGAGCTTTCCGCAGCACGCCTGAACACACCTAGGTTCAGCTCAAGGTCTCGATCGCGTAGGACAGGCTCACGAAGTAGAGCCCAACCCCGGTTCCTAGCGATACGAGCGCTGCATAAAGACCGATAGCCCCTGCCTTGAGCCAGCGCCTTTTGCTCGCGTCAACACCCAGCCCCGGAGCGCCGCGCGCATAGCTCAAGCTGTAGACCGCGACCATGATGGGCACCATGATCAGCCCGAGATCCGGGCGTTGGACCATGATTGGAAAGAGCACCAGCGCCGTCGCGGCACCGACCGAAGTCAGAGCAAATGTCAGGTTCAACCGCGCGGCCCATCGAAGGGGTCCGCTGAACAGCGCGATAAGCCCAATTGAGGTAAACCCGACAAGGCCCGAAACGGTGGAATGAAGCAGGCCGTAAAACTCGCCCTGCACGCGGGCCAGGTCCGCAAGGCTCCCATTGATCTGCGACAAGACCTGCTCTCTCAGGCTCTCCGGCCAGTTAGCATAGGCGTTGGCAAACAAATCCTCATGGCTGCCAAAGAAATAGGTGATCACCGTCAGCACGACCGTAAGGCTGAGCCAGAGGCGAAGCGCAGGGGTGTATGTTCGCTCACCCTTGGCATAAGCCTCAAAAACCTTTGAGGGTTTGAAGAACAAATCGCGCAGGGTTCGAAAGCTGCGCAGATTAAAACCGGTAATTTCCTCAAGGATATCTTCTGGCGCGCCCCCTTCAGTCGGGCCCTGGCTTGACTTTCGCGGACCTGAAGCTGGCGTCTGGTCTGTCAAAGCTTCACCAGCATCTTGCCGATATTCGCGCCGGTGAAGAGGCCCATGAAGGCGTCCGGGGTTTTATCGATACCTTCAAAGACCGTGTCTCGGGTCTTAACCTTGCCGGCCATCATCCAGTTGGACAGATCACTGACGAAGTCTGAATAGACATCGAAATGGTCCGACACGATGAAGCCCTGAAGCGTGAGCTTCTTGGCGACGATCTGGGTCAGGTTTGTGGGCCCGGGCAGCGGCTCATTGTCGTTATAGCGCGCGATCATCCCGCACACCGCCATCCGGCCATGGGGCTTGATGGCATCAAGCGCGGCCTGAAGATGGTCACCGCCAACATTTTCAAAATAGGCATCAATGCCGCCCAGCGGCTTTGCCGCCTCGCGTACCGCTGCGCCCAGATCATCAACCGCCTTGTAGTCAACGACAGCATCGGCACCGAGTTCTGAACAGAATGCCGTCTTCTCGTCGCCGCCTGCCGTGGCCAGGACCTTGGCCCCCATCGCCTTGGCAAACTGGATACCCGCAGAGCCGACCGCGCCAGCACCGGCGCTCATCCACAGAGTCTCACCTTCCTTAAGGCCGATCATCTTCTTGATGCCCACATAGGCGGTCATGCCGGTCAGGCCTGCAATGCCCAGATAGGCTGCGGCGGGCAGAAGATTGGTGTCGATCTTGGTGACGCCCTCAGCAGAGGCGGTCCAGCCCTCTCGCCAGCCATTCATGCTCATGACCCAGTCGCCTTCAGTAAAGCCTTCAGCGTTGGACTTGACCACCTGGCCAACGGCACCGCCCTCCATGGGCTGGCCAACCTGGAACGGGTCCACATAGGTTTTGATGCCGATCATCCGGCCACGCATATAGGGATCAACTGACAGCCAGGCGTTCTTCACCTGAATCTGACCGGCTTCAGGATCGGGCAAGTCGACCTCGGTCATCTCAAAATATTCCGGCTTGACCGGACCTGTGAAGTGTTGCGTCAGACGGATTTCGCGGCTCTTCATTAGACGTCTCCCTGTGCGGCGTGGTCGCCATCAATTTCGCTGGGGAGCTTAATCAAACATACCCGCCACTCAAGCCGGGCAAGCGGCAAAGCCATAAAAGCAAAACTCCGAAACCAATCGTGACGCCTTGATGCAGAGCGCAATATTGCGCCGCGCCGTGCCGCATGTTTCCTGCGCGCCATGAGTAATGCATCTAAACCGCTCAAAGCGGGCGTTGTTGGAGCTGGCGTATTCGGCGGCTACCACGCATCGAAATATGTGGGCCTTGAGGGCGTTGAGTTTCTGGGCGTGTTCGACCCGGTGTCTGACCACGCCCAGGCGCTGTGCGACAAACACGGCGGTTCGCCCTTTGCCAGCCTGTCTGATCTCGTTGACGCGTGCGATGTAGTCACCGTGGCCAGCCCGGCGGTCTTTCACCATGATGCCGCACGGCGCGCCCTGACCGCTGGCAAGGCCGTTCTCGTTGAAAAGCCGCTGTCGGCCACGGCCGCTGAGGCTCGTGAGCTGGTGCAGCTGGCTCAGCTCAATGGCTCTATCCTGCGCGTCGGGCATCAGGAACGCTTTGTCTTTGATGCCATGGGCCTGTTTGGCGACTTGCCCCGGATCAAGTCGCTGGAGGCCCGGCGCATGGGTGTACCGGGCGTGCGCAATCTGGATGTTTCGGTAACGCTGGACCTGATGATCCACGATATTGATCTGGCGCTCGCCCTTGCTGGGGCCCGGCCTGATCGTGTGGAGGCAGAGCTGGTCTCAGCACGAGGACGCCTCGCCGATCACGTGCGCACAACCCTGCACTTCCACGGCGGTGTGACGGCCAAGCTGGAATCCAGCCGCGTTGCGGAGGCGCGCGACCGGGTCATGACGCTCGACTATGAAAGCGGAGCCCAGGTAAGCGTGGACTTTATTGAGCGCCGTTTTGACAATCCGGCTGGCCTTCCGCTGGACCCGGACTTCGACACCAAGCCGTCGGCCAAGGACTCTCTCGGTGCCAACGTCGCGGCCTTTGTAGCCACAGTGCGCGGTGAAGGGGGTGGACCGGGCGCAGATGGCGCGGCAGGTCTGGCGGCCATGGAAGTCGCCCTTGAAATCGACAAGGCCTGCGGGTCCGACAGCCGGATCTAAGGCCTACGCTGCCAGCCTGTTTGACGGGGGGCGTAGTGCGGTCTAAAGCCCGCGCTCGCCTTTTGTACACAGTCTTCAATCTCGTTTGAGTGTCGCCATGACCGTGAAAGTCCGCTTCGCCCCCAGCCCGACCGGGCGCCTTCATGTGGGCAATGTCCGCACCGCCTTGATGAATGTGCTGTTTGCGCGCAGCCAGAACGGCAAGTTGCTGCTGCGTATCGACGATACGGATCTGGAGCGCTCCACCCAGGACTATGAAGACGGCATCAAGGCCGATCTGACATGGCTGGGTCTTGGCTGGGACGAGACGTTCAATCAATCCAGGCGCTTTGATCTCTATGAAGCGGCGAAAGACAAGCTCATCGAGATGGGCCTGCTCTACCCGTGCTACGAAACTGAGGACGAGCTGGATCGCAAGCGCAAGATCCAGCGTGCGCAGGGAAAACCGCCGGTCTACGACCGCGCCGCGCTTTCGCTGACTGACGAAGAGAAAGCAAAGCTGGAAGCCGAAGGGCGCAAGCCGCACTGGCGCTTCAAGCTGTCCGGTGGCCGCATCGAATGGACTGACCTCATCCGTGGTGACAGTCATATCGAGACCAGCTCGGTGTCTGACCCGATCCTGATCCGCGCGGACGGCAGCTATCTTTATACCCTGCCCAGCGTGGTCGATGACCTTGATGCGAAGATCACCCACATCATCCGCGGCGAGGACCATGTCACCAATTCCGCATCGCAGATCGAGATCTTTGAAGCCCTTGGCGGCAAGGGTTCTGCGCCGGCCATGGGCCACCAGCCGCTGCTGATCGGCGCGGATGGCGAAAAACTGTCCAAGCGCCTGGGTTCGCTGTCGATTTCCGGTCTGCGGGATGAGGATGGGTATGAGCCGCTGGCAATCCTGTCCCTGCTCGCCAAGATCGGCACGTCCGATGCGGTCGACGTCCGCACGTCGCTGGATGATCTGGTGGCTGAATTCAGCTTCGACAAGGTGTCGAGAAATCCGGCACGTTTCGACCAGGAAGAACTCACGCGCCTCAACGCCAAACTGGTCCATGCCATGGACTATGATCAGGTGAAACCTGACCTGGAAGCGCTTGGAGCTGACTCGGGCGAAGCCTTCTGGACGGCGGTGAAGCCCAACCTGTCGTTTGTGAAGGAAGCGATCGAGTTTTCAGGCCTGATCGAGGGCCCGATCACGCCGGTGATCGAGGATGCCGAGTTTGCCACCACGGCCGCCGCCCTGCTGCCAGACGGCGAGCTGGATGAAACCAGCTGGGCGACCTGGACCGCCGCCATCAAGGATGCAACAGGCCGCAAGGGCGGTGCCCTGTTCAAGCCGCTACGCCTCGCGCTCACCGGTGCCGGACGCGGCCCTGAGATGGCGCTCCTGCTGCCGCTGATCGGGGCGACGAAAGCCAAGAAGCGTCTGAACGGCGAAAGCGTTTAACGCCCCCTCCCCTTGATGGGGTTGGGGTGAAGTTCACAAAGCGCCAGCGCTGCCCCCCACCCGACCTGCGCTGACGCGCAGCCCACCCTCCCCACAAGGGGGAGGGAAAGAGGTCTGGCTCCGTAGTCGCGCGCAACGCAAATGCCCCTCCCTCCCCTTGAGGGGGAGGGTGTCAGCGAAGCTGACGGGTGGGGTGAGGATCATAAAGCGCCAGCGCTGCCCCCTACCCTCACCAAAAGTGAGCTGGGTCACTGACGCCCGCGTCTATTCCAGAATAGCCCCTACTCCGCCGCTTTCAGCTCTGGCGGCGTCCATTTTTCTTTCATGGTGACCAGCTCTTCGGCGACCGAGGGGTGAACCGCGCAGGTTTCATCGAACTGAGCCTTGGTCAGGCCCGCCTTTACGGCAATACCGACGGCCTGGATGATCTCCGGGCTGTCATCGCCGACCATGTGGCAGCCGATAACTACATCATCGCTGGCGCGCACAATCAGCTTTATCAGCATGGGCGAGCGCTCCTTGGTGAGCGCGTACTTCATCGGGTTGAAGGTCGATTTGTAGATATCAATCTGGCCGTATGTCTTGCGCGCTTCCACCTCGGTCAGGCCCACCGTGCCCACTGGCGGCTGAGTGAAGACGGCACTGGCGATGGTGTCGTGGTCGTAGCCGCGCGGCTTGCCGCCGAACACGGTATCGGCAAAGGCCGCGCCTTCGCGGATCGCCACCGGCGTCAGGTTCACCCGGTCGGTCACGTCGCCCACGGCGTAGATGCTGTCCACATTGGTCTTTGAGTATTCGTCGACGACGATCGCGCCCTTGTCATTGACCTCAACGCCCGCATTCTCAAGCCCGAGGCCCTTGGTGTAGGGGTCGCGGCCAATGGCAAAGACCACGTCGTCGGCGATCAGCTCATCACCGTTTTTCAGGAAGACCGTCTTCTTGCCGGTGTCTTCATCCTTGGTGATCTTTTCAAACACAGTGCCCGTGATGACCCGCACGCCGGACTGCTTCAGTCCTTCATGAACGGCCACGCGCACATCTTCGTCAAAGCCGCGCAGCACCGTGTCGCCGCGATAGACAAGACAGGTCTTCACCCCGAGGCCGGCAAACACCTGAGCGAACTCACAGGCGATATAGCCGCCGCCCGCGATTACGATGTGCTCCGGCAGTTTTTTCAGATGGAACAGCTCATTGGATGTGATCGTGTGCTCCACCCCTTCCAAGTCCCAGTCCTTGTTCGGTGCCCCGCCAACAGCGACCAAGATATGCTTTGCCGTCACCGTGCGGTCTTCGTTGACCAGGCGCACCGTGTGCTTGTCGACGATTTCGGCGCGGTCGTGGATCAGCTCCACACCGGCATTGGCCAGGTTGCGCGAATAAATGCCTGACAGGCGATCGACTTCAGCATTCATGGCATCGCGGAAGGTGGGCCAGTCAAAGCTGACATTATCCGTCGACCAGCCATAGCCTTCGGCTTGTTTAAAGCCTTTTCCGAAGCCTGAGGCGTAGACCATGAATTTCTTCGGCACACAGCCGCGAATGACGCAGGTTCCGCCGGGACGATACTCCTCGGCCACCGCCACCTTCGCGCCCATCATGGACGACAACCGCGACGCCCTCACCCCGCCAGAGCCAGCCCCGATGGTGAACAGGTCATAGTCAAATTCGGTGTCGGTCATGGCGCAGCCTTCATCTCATGGAGAAAATCTTGCGCGTGATGTGGGGAGATGACCTGAAAGGTCAAATCACGGGGCTGTGGGGAGCTTTTTGCTCGCGCGAAGAAACAGAGACCTATCCCGGCCAAGCCCGGAGTAATCCGGGCGCAGAGCCGGGACCCACAGAATGCGTCAAGGCGAATAATCTACATGCCGATCATGGATCCCGGATCTTCGCTTTGCTCGTCCGGGACAGGGTGAGAAGTAAGCGCTGCTAAAGCTCCACCACCCTAGCGCCATCGTCTTCACCGACGATCAGCACGCGCGCCAGCCCGATAAACAAGCCATGCTCCACCACACCGGGAATTTTCGACAGGTTTTCAGCCGCCTCTTCCGGGTCTGGGATGCGGCGGCATCGGCAGTCGAGGATGTAGTGGCCGCCGTCGGTGATGAAGGGATCGGTGCCATCGGCCTTGCGGCGCAGATTGATATCGGGGTTGTTCACCCCGGCGGCACGCAGGGCATCGAAGACTTTCTTGGCGGTGATCGTGAAGGCGAACGGGTCCACCTCCACCGGCAGGGGGAAGGCCCCCAGATCGGCCACCAGCTTGGATTCGTCGATCACCACCGCCATCAGGTCAGAGGCATGGGCGATGATTTTTTCGCGCAGGTGACAGCCGCCCCCGCCCTTGATCAGGCGGAAATGGATATCGACCTCATCCGCGCCATCAATGGTCAGATCAATGCGCTGGGCCTGATCGACCGGCAGCAGGGGCACGCCAACCTCGCGGGCAAGCGCGGCGGTGTTTTCTGACGTGGGTACACCCTTGATGTTCTCAATCTCACCGGCCTTTAGCGCCTCGCCGAGTTCCTTGACGAACAGCTCAGCTGTCGAGCCGGAGCCCAGCCCCAGCGTCATGCCGCTTTCGACGAGCTCCAGGGCGGCCTGGGCGGCGTAGAGTTTTTGCTGGGCGGCGCTCATTTGTTGACCCCTCCAAGGAGTACGAATTTCAGCTCGGTGAATTCCTCAACGCCCCACTTGCCACCTTCGCGGCCGATGCCGGACTCCTTGACCCCGCCGAACGGTGTCGCTGGTGAGCCGACCATGGGGGCGTTGACGCCCACCATGCCGAACTCGAGGCCTTCACTCAGACGATGCACCCGTCCGATATCGCGGGTGTAGACATAAGCAGCAAGGCCATAGGGCGTGGAATTGGCAAGGCGGATAATCTCGTCTTCGTCATCGACCCGGTAGACTGAGGCCACTGGACCGAAGATTTCCGAATTCGCGATACTCAGCGAGAAGTCAGACCCGCTCTCGATCAGCGTCGGTGCATAGAAGCTGCCGCCCAGCTCGTCGGCCATGGGCGAGCCACCCACCAGCACTTTCGCGCCTTTGCCCTTGGCATCCTGAACCAGCGCATCAACACGCTCCACAGCTTCATCGTGGATGAGCGGGCCGATCTGCACGCCGCTTTCAAAGCCGGAGCCGACTTTCAGCTTTTTCATGCGCTCAGTGACGCGCTCGATCAGGGCATCAGCGATGCCAGCCTGAGCGATAATGCGGTTAGCCGACACACAGGTCTGGCCAGCCGCGCGGAATTTCGACGCGATCACGCCGTCAGCGGCGGCATCCAGATCGGCGTCGTCCATGATGATGAAGGGGGCGTTGCCGCCCAGCTCCAGCGAGACGCGCTTCACGCCGTCAGCGGCCTGACGCATCAACAACTTGCCGACTTCGGTGGAGCCGGTGAAGCCGACCATGCGCACGGCATCCGAGCTGGTCATGACCTCGCCAATGGCTTTCGCATCGCCGCAGATCACGTTGAACACGCCGTCTGGGAAACCGGCACGCCTGGCAAGCTCTGCCAGTGCCAGCGCCGACAGCGGCGTTTCCGGGGCCGGTTTCACCACCACGGAGCAGCCAGCGGCCAGCGCCGGGCCACATTTGCGGGTGATCATGGCCGATGGGAAATTCCAAGGAGTGATGCAGGCGACAACGCCCACTGGCTGGCGCACCGTCCAGCCGCGGGTGCCAGGGAACGGTGTCTGGAGCGTTTCGCCGTGCAGGCGCTTGGCCTCTTCAGCCGACCAGTTCACAAAGCCCGCGCCATAGGTGACCTCGCCCTTGGCCTCACCAAAGGGCTTGCCCATTTCCGCGGTGATCAGCGTGCCCAGATCATCTGCATGCTCCAGGATCAGGTCATGCCAGCGCTGCACAATACGCGCGCGCTCAAACACGCTAGTCTTGCTCCAGCCCTTGAAGGCCTTGTCGGCTGCATCGATGGCGCTGCGCGCGCCAGCCGCGCCAACATCGGCTACGTCGGCCAGATGCGAGCGATCGCTGGGGCTATTGACCGCAAAGCGTGTGTCGGCACCCACCCACTGGCCGTTTATGAAGGAGTCCGTCTTTAGAAGGTCAGCGTCCTTGAGACGATCTGCGAGCGTGGTCATGGGGGGGAGCTCCTTTTGGGCTTTAGCCCTTTTTCTGCTTGTCTTTTCTGGTCTGCATGGTGGCGCGGAACCGCGTCGCCCATCCGTCCTTGATTGTCTGTTCAGGCCGCGTCAGCGCCAGAGCACCATCGGGGACATCCGCGGTGATGACCGAGCCGGAGCCCGTCATCGCGCCTGCACCAATGGTAACCGGGGCGACCAGTGAGGCATTTGATCCAACGAAGGCCCCGTCGCCAACGACCGTCCTGTTCTTGAAGAAACCGTCGTAGTTACAAAAGATTGTTCCAGCGCCGATATTGGCCTTCGCACCAACATCGCCGTCTCCGATATAGGAAAGGTGGTTGGCCTTGGCACCCTCGCCCATCCGCGAATTCTTCACCTCAACGAAGTTACCCACCTTGGCACCCTGCTCCAGCACCGCACCGGGGCGCAGGCGCGCGTAAGGGCCAACCTCACACCCGCCAGCAATCTCAGCCCCCTCAATATGGGAGAAGGCGCGAATGAGCGCGCCCGACCGCACTATGGCTCCAGGACCGAACACAACATTCGGTTCGATCATGACATCGTTTTCGATGACTGTGTCATGGGCGAAATAGACCGTTTCCGGGGCCACCAGCGTTACGCCCTCGACCATGGCCTCCTCGCGCCGACGCGTCTGGAAGGCGGCTTCTGCGGCCGCGAGATCAACACGGGAGTTTACACCGAGCACCTCGTCCTCACTACCGCGCACAGCTTTGGCCGCAAGGCCGCGCTTGCGCGCCAGTTCCACAACGTCGGTGAGGTAGTACTCGCCTTTAGCGTTGTCGTTGGTGACTTCACACAGAAGCTCGAACATCAGGCGGCAATCGGCGGCGAGGACGCCTGAATTGCAAAGCCGAACCGCCAGCTGGTCCGGCGTTGCCTCCTTGGCTTCAACGATGGCCTCAAGCTCACCTGAAGGCGTTTCGATCAGGCGGCCATAGGTGCCCGGCTCTTCAGGCTCAAAGCCCAGCACCGAAACCGCAGCCCCCTCACCGAGAGCGTCAAACACCGCTGTCACGGTCTCAAGGCGGATCAGCGGCGTATCAGCGTAGAGCACGATGACATCGCCTTCAAAGTCGGACAACGCGTCAGCGGCGACCTTGACCGCATCGCCCGTGCCCTGGGGTGGATCCTGCAGCGCAGTTGCGGCACCGGCTTGCTCAGCCCGGTCGCGAATCTCAGGCGCATGGGCACCCCACACCACGACCTTGCGATCAGCGCCAACGGCATCAGCCAGCTCAAGACTCCAGTCCAGCATCGAGCGACCGCCCACCGCATGGAGCGGCTTGGCCAGGTTCGATTTCATCCGACTGCCATGCCCGGCAGCCAAAATGACAGCGGCGCGAGGACGTGGGGACATGGGCAAGCTCCCAAACGGTGCAAATCAACAGGTGCGCAGTATGCAATAGCGCGGCTATAGCCTATCGCTTTGCTGCTTGCGACCTTTGCTTTGCTACAGGAGCCATCACGATGGCGTTTCAGAATTTGTCAGGGGCCCGGATCGCCTTTGATCTTGACGGAACTCTGGTGGATACCGCACCCGATCTGGTCCGCGCGCTCAACGCCGCAATCATGCCGGTTGGGCTCTCAGAAGTGCCGCTGGATGCAGTGCGGGCGATGGTGGGTCGCGGAGCACGGGCGCTGATTCTGCGGGCCTATGAGCGCGAGGGCCTGGCGCCGCCGGACGAAGAGACCACCGATGCAAGGCTGGACATCTTCCTGAAGGTCTATGCCGACGGCATCGCAGATCTGTCGCGCCCGTTTGAAGGGGTTGAGGCGACGCTCGACCAGCTTGCCGAGGCAGGCGCAGAGCTGTCCATCTGCACCAACAAGCCCGGCTGGCTTGCGCGCCCACTGATGGAGGAGCTGAAACTGGCTGATCGCTTCGTCAGAATCACCGGGGCCGATGATGCGCCGGAGAAAAAGCCCTCAGCGCTACACCTGGAAACCGCCATCGGCGGCAAAGCCGATTCGCGTACCGTGATGGTCGGCGATTCTGATCCGGATGTGGGCACAGCCCGGGCTGCCGGTGCGCCAGTGATCCTGTTTTCGGAAGGCTATAGTGAAAAGCCGGCCAGCACGCTGGGTGCTGACCGGCTTTTTAGTCACTGGCATCAGGCCCCGGAACTTATCGCCGGGCTGGTAACCTGATGTGTATCCGCGCGGGCGCTTAAGCGCTGCGGCGGTTTTCGGTACGGTCGTTGGCCGGACGGGGCATGCCGTTGACCATGTTGGAACGCACATCGGTGCGGGCCGAACGCATGGCAGGCATGAAACCGGCTTCACACAGCTCGATGTTTACATCGTAGCCGCGGTCACGCCAGTAAGCTTCAATACGCTCCTTCAGACGAAGAGCGCCGTCGCGGGTGCAAAAGTCGTTGCTGGCCATTGGGGAGAACCTCATTGATTTTCGCGCCCTCGCCAAAAGGGCGCGTACTTCGTTCTTGGTGACGGTGTTTTCTACGGCACCGAAGGAGTTATCCACGGTGCCGACCGCGTGGGGATATAGAGTAATGCTATGTGTGACGGAAGTATGTCGGTCGATTTTTTTTGAAAAAAATTATAACTGCCTGAATTGATAGTTGCTTAGCTGTTAATGTTCAGGCTGCTTGACCACAATATGGCGCTGGCGTAGGTATCGCGCCCTCGTTTTGGGGGCGATTAGCTCAGCGGTAGAGCACTTCGTTCACACCGAAGGGGTCACTAGTTCGATCCTAGTATCGCCCACCAGTCCTCGCCGAACGGCGAATTTGGAAGCCCCGGTCTGATTGGCCGGGGCTTTTTAATGGGCGGAAATCAAAGCCCGCAAACCGAGTTTAAACCGCAGTGTATCAGTTGGCTTGCGCGGGGAGCACTGGAGAAACAAGCTGAACTTCGAACCGTGTCACACCATTTGTCAGAAGGTGAGACGCGTCCCGGTAGGCCTGACTGCGAAGAAATCTTTCAAGGTCACGAGCAGATTGCCACTCAACAAAGGTGACCTGAGCCGGGTCGCCGCCCGGTGTTGCGTGCTGCTCAAAACGCGGGTTTCGCATCTTGTAGAGATAACGTGCGCCCATATCGGTCAGCGTCGGCTCAATCGCGTCGAGATACTGAAAATAGCTGTCTGGCTGTTCGGGGTTGGTCCATGCAACAGCGATTGAATAGGCCCGGTCTTCACGGAAGGTCAGGCTGACATCGTCCTCCATTTCAACGCTATACAGCCGCAGCTCGTCCCATGCGACTGGACGCAGGGCCTTGATATCCTGCCAGCTCTCATGCGCATTCAACTCAGCTTCCGCCTGTGCGCTAGGCCAGGAGAAGAATGAGTAGGCTTCCGGTTCAAATTCACCGGTCACCGAATTTTGAATTGCGAGTGTTCCGTCACGGCTGAGGCCCAGCGAACCGGCAATCGGGAACACACGCTGGAAATATTGCTGACGCGCCGCAGCTGCGTCCTCACCGTCTCGATTAATCGTGGCCGAGAGCGTAACCAGCTGACCCTGGTCGAAAGACATCACCAGTGATCGCGGAGTGACCACTTCCGTGCTCGCACTACCCTGTGCAGCCTGACAAGCGCCAAGCCCCACCGCAACAGCGGCGACAAATGCGAATGATTTCATAGATATCGCAGACAAAACTCTCTCCTTTTTTGCGATGACGAAAAGGAGGGTGTCATACCTTTAGCTGAATGACGCGGATCAAAAAGAAGGAACGAGCGTACGGATTTGAACCACGTCGGCTGATGTGGTGACCTTTAAACCTCGCCCTGGATGAGCGCTTTGCGCCCTTGCATGGCCTCAGCAAAAAACTTGAGCGCGGCCTTCGCTCTCTCCGTCTTTGCAAAGTCCGGATGGACCAGGAGCCAAAAGGGCTCGGCCTCGACAACAGGCGCCCCCGGCAGGCGGACCAGGTCAGGGTCCTGATCTGCCATGAAACAGGCAGCCCGTCCCATGCCGACTCCTCGCTGAATCGCGACGTAGCGACCCACGATGTCAGAGATCGTCAACCCGATTTCAACGTCCGGGTAAGGCGACTGCTCAAGCCAGTCCCCCCATCTCGCAATGCCATCGGGTGGCGCGATCCATTTCAGATCACGGTGCGCGGTTTTGGCCAAATAATCCTTGTGAGCATAAAATGACAATGACCAAGGGAAAAGCTGACGTCCAACCCAGTGTTCGGGCGGCGTCGCAGAGGCACGCAACACAATATCAGCTTCGGCCCGATCAAGATCGACAAGCGCATCAGTCCCGTCAATCGTCAGCTCGATATCTGGATATTGTTCGGCAAATCGCCTGACCTCGTCAAACAGTACATACTGATAAACCAGCGACCCCATCGAGATGGTAAGAGGTCCGGAAAGCTGTTTGCCAACTGCGCGCTGGCGCCGTCTCGCCTCTGCGGTCACGGCCTCCATTTTTTCTGCTGCTTCCACAACCGTCTGCCCGGCTTTGGTTGGCCAAAGCCCTGAGGGCGATTTCTGGAGAAGCGGGCCGTCTCCACCTGAGTTTAAATAAGTCAGTCGCCGCGACACCGTCGCGTGACTGACCCCAAGTTGGCGGGCCGCGCCGCGAATACTCTGCTCGCGAGAGACGGCGAGAATTAGCTGATAATCATTCCAGTCCATTGGTGCAGGCTTGCACCACCACCCCCCTATTTCAATCCAACTCTCGCTCACAAAAGCGTGGTTTGGTGCAGCACGTCACCACTTTTGATCGAACCCACCTTCACGGATTGCAAAATGCCCTCATCCTCCCCGAGCTCAATCGCTCTCGCGCTGGCCCTCTTCGGCGCAACAGGGCCGGCCCTGGCCGACGACACTGATGTGCGCGTTTACGGCGTGGCCTTCTTCGAGACTTTCTCTCCGCAAACAGCACTGGAGATCATTGAGCGCCTACCAGGATTTAGCCTTGAGGAGGCAGATGATGAGCGTGGCCTGAGCCTCGGCGGCACGAATGTCTTGCTCAACGGACGCCCGATCACCGGTAAAGGCGAGGCTGCCACGAACCAAATCGCTCAAATCCCGGCTGCCAATGTGGTCCAAATTGAAATCAGAGACGCGGCCACTCTGGATCTGCCGGGGTATTCCGGCCTGGTAGCCAATATCATCACGGAAGAAACACGCTTTGGCGGATCATGGCAGTGGAATCCGGAGTTCAAGGACAGCAGCGCGCCCGCACTGGCCAATGGATCAATAACCCTATCAGGGGAGGTGGGCGATCTGGATCTATCGATTGCGTTGAACTCCACTGCAGTGCGTGTGGACTTCGCGGGCCCCGAAACTCTCAGGAGCTCCGATGGAGTCATTTTTGAAAACCGCTACGAAACTCTATCCATTGCCGGCAATCAGCCTGTCCTATCGGGAAGTTTGACGTGGACGCGCCCGAGCGGAGAGATTTTCAACGCCAAGGCATCACTGGGGCAGCTTGACCTGGAGCGCGAGCAGGTCTCAGCGTCCTCTGCGGCAACGCCCCGCGGGTTCAGCGGTTCGAATATCGGTGCCTTCAGCCAGCTGCAAACCAGCACGCGCTTTGATGCCGATTACACGCTGCCTGCCTTCGGCGGATCTTTGATACTCATCACAGTCGCCTCCAACGTCGATGATGACGCCCGAACACGACTTGCAATCGACGCCGAAGGCGGCGCGCGCCTTGCTCGGTCAGGCTTTGATGAAGTCAGCCAGTCGACTGAGTTGGTTGCCAGGTTCGAACAAAGCTGGGGGGATCAGGGCCGGTCCTGGCAGCTTGCTGGCGAAGGCGCGTTTAACGCTCTCGACCTTGAAACTGAGCGCCTGTCGTTCAGCCTTGATAATACAGAAGCGATCATCAGCCGAACGTCCTCCATCACCACCATTGAGGAGCTCAGGAGCGAACTGTCCCTCACTCATTCACGGCGCCTGTCTGAGCGCGCAGACCTGCAAATCTCAGCAGGTGCCGAAGTCTCAACGCTGAGCCAGGGCACCGTCGAGCGAGATTTTGTTCGGCCCAAAGGGTTTGCGGCCTACACTCTTCGCCCGAATAGCGACTGGACACTCCTTGCCCGACTGGCGCGCGAAGTCGGCCAGTTGAGATTTCGCGATTTCGCCGCGTCGGTATCCCTGTTTGAAGGCGTTGAGACCGGCAGCAATACCGAACTGGTTCCAGAGCAAAGCTGGGTGCTGACGGGCCGCGCTGAAAGGCGTTTTACAGACGGCCATATTGCCTCGCTGGAAGTTGAACATGAACGCATCACCGACCTTGTGGATCGCATTCCACTGGCCACGGGTGGAGACGCCGTTGGCAATATCCCCGAAGCCACTCAAACTCGCATCCAGCTTCGCGCCACCCTTCTGGGGGCTCCCGTTGGGCTAGAAGGGGCCCAGCTGGATCTACGCGGTGCGTGGATCTCGTCCTCCGTGGAGGATCCAGTCGGAGGGTTTGCTCGGGATATCAATGATGTTCGCATTCGCGACCTGCGTATCGACTTCCGCCATGACCTGCCGGGCCAACCGTGGTCATACGGCTTCACCCTACAGGACATTGAACTATCGCCGGTTTATCGCGCCAACTTCATCCAGGTCCGTAACGTTCCGGCTGGCGGCCTTACTCCTGGAACAAATATTATTTTCGTTGAGCACAACGATGTCTTTGGACTTCGCGTCCGCGTGTCTGTGTCCGAGTTCGTCGGCCATGAGAGCAATTTCAGCCGAACGCTCTATGACGGTCGCCGGGATGCTGCCCAGATTGACCGCATCGAACAGCGCTCCCGAAGCCTGCAAGGACCGTATTTTCGGCTTGGTCTTGGCAGGACATTTTAGGCAAAGCGTCGCAACAAGAAGCGTAAGTTAAGACGCGCAGCTCGGCCAGGACGCTTTAGTTGCTCAGCCATCAGACTGTGGAAAGGCCAGACAGCTTGCCGTTTGGAGCTTTCGTGTTTCCAGTCGACGGCTGCGACATGAGAGACCTGCACACTCCACTTGCGAAACATTCTCAAAAGCTGCACATAAGAACCATTCGCGCTTTTGCGCAGTTTGAGCAACAGGATTGGTAGTTATGTCCCGCACGATGAAGACCCTCGCGGCACTCTTTATGGCTGGCAGCGCCCTCACTCTTGCGGCCTGTGGTGACACTGGCGCTGGTGGCGATGGCGCGAGCGATGCTGGCGAGGTGAATATCTACACGGCTCGCCACTACGCCTCTGACTACGCCATCTATGAGGCCTTCACCGAAGCCACCGGCATTGAGGTCAATTATATTGAGGCTGGCGGCGACCTTCTGATTGAGCGGGTCCGAATGGATGCTGAGCGCTCCCCGGCTGATATCGTCATTACCGTGGATGCCGGGCGCCTCTGGCGCGCTGAGCAGGCCGGTCTGTTCCAGGCCGCACCGGAGCTCGCTGATGAGCTTGAAGGCATCCCGGCCAATCTGCGCCACTCTGAGGGCGACTGGTTTGGCTTCTCAACCCGGGTACGCGGTATCGCCTTTGCGCCAGATCGCGTCGATGCAAGCACCATCACCGATTTCGCGGACCTCGCCAATGCCCGCTTTGAAGGCCGGATCTGCGTGCGCTCGTCAGGCAATGTCTATAACCAGTCCTTGATGGCTGCGCTGATCAACACCGCGGGTGCCGAAGCCGCTGAAGCGTGGGCCGCCGGTATCGTCAACAATCTGGCGCGCGCACCGCAGGGTGGGGACACCGACCAGATCCGCGCCATCGCTGCGGGTGAGTGTGACCTGGCCATCGTGAACCACTACTACGCAGCCCGCCTGATGAATGCCGACGACGCCGCAGACCGCGCCGTGGGGGATGCGGTTGAATTCATGATGCCGCCGGTGGCCGGTGCAGGAGCCCACGTGAACGTGTCCGGCGCAGGCCTCGCTGCCAATGCGCCGAACCGCGAAAACGCTATCCGCTTTCTGGAGTATCTGCTGTCGGAGGAAGGCCAGCGTTTCTTCCCCGAACTCACCAACGAGTATCCGGCCGTTGAAGGCGTGAGCTACGACAATGCGGTCCTGGACGGCTTCGGAGAAGTCGAGGCTGACCCGGTCAACGTGAACGCCCTTGGCGAAAATGCGGCTCAAGCCCAGCGCATCTTTGATCGCGTCGGATGGCCGTAAACCGGAGCACCAGCCAGCTGGCCCCCAGCTGGCCGGCCGCCATCGCTGCCCTTGTCTGCGCCGCACCGTTAATCACGGTCGCGGCGCTCGGCGTTTTCGGTCCCTGGACCGATTATATGGCGCACCTCGCTTCAACGCGCCTGCCCGCTTACCTGATCAATACCGCGGCCGTGACCGTGATTGCGGCGCTCGCAGCCCTCGTGATCGGCGCTCCGCTCGCCTTCATCGTTGCGCGCTATGAATTTCCCGGCCGCCGCGTCATGGAATGGGCCCTCGCGCTTCCGCTGGCGGTGCCCGCCTATGCAGCGGCCTACGCCTGGTATGACCTGACCCAGACTGCCGGCCCCATGGGCTTCCTGCCCACCGTGCGCGGGCCGGTCGGTGCAGGGCTTATCTTCGCGCTCACTCTCTATCCCTACGTCTACCTGCTCGCGCGCGAAGCTTATGCGGGGCAATCCTCGGAGGCCTATGACGCAGCACGCACGCTGGGGTCCAGCCCGCTTGGGGCCTTCCTGCGCGCGGCCCTGCCCCTGGCCCGCCCTGCGATTGCTGCGGGTTTGGCACTGGTCACCATGGAGTCACTGGCCGATTACGGCGCGGTGGCCCATCTGGGCGCTCCGACCCTGTCGGTCGGCCTGATCCGGGCCTGGGCCAGCGAGGGCGCTATTGCCGACGCGGCTCGCCTCGCCATGATCCTGGTGGTCATCGCTTTTGTGCTCTTTGCCTATGAGCGCAGCCAGCGCCGCCGTGCGCGCCAGACGTCAGCCTCTGGCCGTCGCAAACCTTCACGGCGCGTCACGCTCTCATCTGGACCTGGACTACTGGCGCTTCTGGCCTGTCTGACACCGGTCCTGCTGGGGCTTGTAGTCCCAATGGCGCGGCTGGGGTGGCGTGCCATGTCCTCGCCAAGCAATCGGTCCATGCTCGAAGCGGCTGGCAATTCACTACTTCTGGCAACCGCCTCTGGCGTGCTTGCCGCAGCGCTTGGCCTTGCGGCGGCCTATGCGCTGCGCAGCGGACGGCGTCGCGCGATCATCGCGGCGCGCCTGGCAGGTCTTGGCTACGCGGTACCAGGATCTGTGGCCGCACTGGGCGTCCTCATCCTGATTGGCAGCCTTCAGTCGGGCCTTGATGCGGCCTGGACCACCGTGTTCGGCGGGGCCTTCCCTGTCTTGCTCAGCGGCGGTGTGATTGCGCTTGTGTTTGCCTACCAGTCCCGCTTTGCAGCCGCTGCGATTGGGCCAGCTGAAAGTGCGTTGAACCGGGTCACCCCAACGCTGGATGCAGCCGCGCGGTCACTGGGTGCCACCTCGCGCGATATTGCCTGGCGCGTGCACTGGCCGCTGGTGGCATCCGGCGCTCTACTGGCCGGGCTACTTGTGTTTGTGGAGGTTTTAAAAGAGCTTCCCGCCACGATGATCATGCGTCCGCTCAACTTCGACACCCTTGCGGTGACGGCACACAACTATGCCAGCGACGAGCGCCTGGGCGAAGCCGCCCTACCTGCTCTGCTCATCGTATTGATCGCGCTGCCGGCAATGGTCTGGATCGCGCGGCGGATCACCCGGTCGGAGCAAGGCTGATGGCACAATCGGGCACGCTGACCGTCTCCAATGCCTCTATCGCGTACGGCAAGAACAAGCCCGCCGTGGATGGTGTGGACCTGTCGCTCAACTGCGGCACGGTGACGGCTCTGCTCGGCCCATCCGGATCTGGCAAGTCAACACTTCTCAGAGCCATTGCGGGACTTGAAGCGCTCGATGGCGGTCAGATTGCTTTTGCCGGGGAGGTCTGGTCCGCCGATGGCCTGCACAAGCCGCCGGAGACCCGGCGCTGCGGCGTCGTGTTTCAGGACTATGCGCTCTTTCCTCACCTCAACGCGCTGGACAATGTCGGCTTCGGTCTGAACCGGCTGCCCCGCTCTGAGCGACACAAGCGCGCGCAGCGAGAGCTTGACGGCGTCGAACTTACCCATCGCGCCAGAGCCTTCCCGCACGAGCTCTCAGGCGGTGAGCAACAGCGCGTCGCGCTCGCCCGTGCGCTGGCGACCGACCCAGATGTGATGCTGCTGGATGAGCCCTTCTCAGGGCTGGACCGACGCTTGCGCAACGAATTGCGCGATACCACCGCTCGCGCGTTGAAAGACAGCGGCGCAGCAACGCTGATCGTCACCCACGATGCGGAAGAAGCGCTGAGCCTTGCCGATACCATCGCGCTGATGACTGAGGGCAAGATCATTCAGGTGGGCACGCCGGACGCCCTCTATCTAAAGCCGACCTCACTGGCGGCAGCCCGCTTGCTGGGCGATGTGGAATGCTTTGACGGGGACATTACTGACGGCCACCTCCAAACCCCTCTGGGCGCGTTTGATGCCCGGGCCGTGGGCACCGCTACCAAAGCGCGCGCCCTGATCCGCCCTGAGGGCATTACAGTCGGCGTTCGTCGTTCGGGCGGCGTGGCGGCCACCATTGTGGAGCGCCGCCTGGCGGGCGGGCATGCGCGGCTGTCCTGCGCTCTGGAGACCGGCGACGTGGTACAAGCCCGCGTGGAGCTGACCAGTCGCGTCGATGTCGGAGCGCGCGTACAGCTCAGCGTCGACGAGCATTTCGTCAGCGTCGTCACCGCCTGATCGACTGCAGGCCGATCCGTCGCTCAATCCCGATTTGTTTGAGGAACTCCGCGTCATGGCTGACAGCGAGCACTGTTCCGTTGTAATCGCGTAACGCCGCTTCAAGCGCACTCAGCGCATCAAGATCGAGATGGTTTGTCGGCTCATCGAGAAGCAGGAGAGATGGCGGCTCGCCGCCCAGTGCTCCGGCCAGACCAACCCGCAATCGCTCCCCTCCGCTCAACACCGAAACCGGCTTTTCAGCAGCCTTTGCCCTGAGGTCAAATTGAGCCAGCGCGGCGTAGGCCTCATTGACCGTCAGCGCTGGATAGCGATGGCGTAGCGCCTCAACCGCAGTCAAATCCGGTGAAAGGTCCGAGACCATCTGGTCCAGCCGTGCAGCCCGGCCGCTGGACCGGACAATCCGTCCAGCCTGCGGATCGAGCTTTCCTTCTGCGAGCTTTAGAACGGTTGTCTTACCGCTGCCATTCGGTCCGGTGAGGGCGACGCGGTCACCACCGCTCAGGGCAAAGGACAGGCCCTCAATCACCCAGTTGTTGCCATAGCCAAAGCTGACACCTTCAAAGGCAAGCTCGGTGCGTCCCTGAAGCGCGGTTGCACCAGGGGCCTTCACGTTGAGCTTGGGGTGATGGGTGCGGGCGCGATCAGCCTCTGTCACCGCGCTTTCAGCGGCGTCTGACCGCCTAGCGGCTTCTCCTGAGATACGCGATGCCGTCGCTTCGCTGCGCGACTTCATGTTATCGAGCAGGGACTTGGCATTGCTGCCGTCACGCCTGAGTGTTTTGCCAGTTCGTGCCCGGCGGGCCAGTCGCGCTTCGGCTTCAGCCTCGGCCCTGCGTGTCGCCTTGAGGTGGGCTTCAGCGCGTTCAAACGCCAGCTCGGCCCGCTCTTGGCGCGCAGCCTTTTCGACTAGGTAGTCTGAGCCGTTACCGCCAAAGAGGCTCCAGCCCCCCTGCTCCAGCGCCAGGATGCGGTCCACATGAGCCAGGAGCGCACGGTCATGGCTAGCAACCAGAATCCCGCCGGGCCAATCCGCGAGCATGGCGTAGACCGCATCCCGCCCGTCGGTATCAAGATTATTGGTCGGCTCATCCATCAGCAGGAATTCTGGACCTGCCAGCCACGCTGACGCCAGAACAACACGGGCCCGCTGACCACCAGACAATGTGGCGAGTGGACGATCAAGCTCCACCCCTGAAAGCCCCACGCGTGCAAGCGCGGCCTCGGCGTCAGCGGGGAGCGCCCAGCGAGCGAGATCGAAGTCCTGCTCGTCAGCCAGCCCGTCGGTAATGCGCGTCAGGCGATCAAGGCCTTCGGCGATGCCCAGCCCATCAGCCACGCAGCCGTCGATATCCCGGCCCACCTGCTCCAGAAGCAGGCAGTGTCCGTCACAGGTGACCTGACCCGTCGTCGGCAGGCGCGTGCCCGCGAGAACTTGCAGCAGCGAGGATTTACCTGAACCGTTAGGACCAACAACCCCAACGACTTCGCTGCCAAGCGAGAGGTCGAGCTGGTCCCAAAGCAGACGATGATCGGGGGTATGTAAGGAAAGGCCAGTGGCCGTAAGGCGCATAGACATGCAAAAGCTCCAGATCCAGAAAACGCGACAGGCGAAACGGGGTCTAGAACTTCATTGGCCTTGCTCCATAAACGAGAACGACGGCATCGATAGATGCCGCCGCGCTCTGTGACAACTAAATTTCAAGTCAGGCTTATGCCGCCTGCTTCAGCTCAGCGGCTTCAGCCAGGCGACGGCGGGCGATCTCGTCGGTGACTTCATTGACCGGGCGGCCTTCATTTTCCGCCTTGTCGAAGACTTCCAGCAGGGTTGCCTTCAAGGTCACAAGCTTGCCTTCAACCCACTTGGCGTCGAATTGGGGCTCGATATCGCCCATGGTGTTGATGATGCCGCCAGCATTGATGACGTAATCCGGCGCGTAAAGGATGCCGCGCTTTTGCAGCTCCGCACCCATGTCCGGTGTCTTCAGCTGATTGTTGGCCGCGCCCGCAACCACCTTGACCTTCAGACGGTCAATCGTGTCTGGATTGATAATCCCCCCCAGCGCACACGGCGTGAAGATATCAGCCTCAACGTCATAAATGGCATTGAGATCTTCAATGACCGTGGCTCCGGTTTCAGCCGCGAGGGACTTCAGAGCATCCTCACGGATATCCGACAGGAAGAGCTCTGCACCCGCACCGGCGAGGCGACGCACAAGCGCGCTACCCACATGGCCCGTTGCGCCCTGAACCGCAATCTTCACACCTGACAGCGAAGACTTGCCCAGACCGCGCTCGGCGCTGGCCTGGATCCCCATGAACACGCCCTTCGCTGTGGTCGGGGAAGGGTCGCCCGTACCGCCATCAAGACCGACGACATAGTCGGTGTGGCGCTTGGCGATCATGATATCTTCTGGTGAGACGCCCACGTCTTCAGCGGACATATACTCGCCATTGAGCGCCTGGAGCGCCCGACCAAAGGCCTCGAACAAAGCCGTGCGGTCAAAATTTCCTTCCGGCTTCATGATCACGCTTTTGCCGCCACCGATAGGCAGGTCAGCCATGACATTCTTGTAGCTCATCCCCTGGGACAGGCGCAGCGCGTCGGTCAGCGCGTCCGTCGAGTTGTCATAGGTCCAGAGGCGACACCCACCGACCGCCGGGCCGCGCGCCGTGGAGTGCACCGCGAGGATGGCCTTCAGGCCGCTTTGCGCATCCGACGCAAAGAGGATTTTTTCGTGATTGTCGAATTCGGGATGGTCGTAGACGCTCATGGGCGGGGAGTCCTTGCTGCAAGCGACGTCTTGTAACGGCGAGCCGTTGGCTGAGCCGCCTCACCTCCAGCCACTGCGCGGGCCAGCTGGCGAGCCGGGCGCGGCTTTCGCCAGCGCGCGGCGGGAATACTCCCACACACCAAAGGGCGCAAGCCTCAGAATCCGTACATTAAATTAATGGTCATATGACCTTGCGCAGCAGCATCCGAACTCGCGCCCGCAGCATCGGCAAAACCTCGCCTTCAAACCACGGGTTACGCTTCAGCCAGGCGTTATTGCGCCAGCTGGGATGCGGCAGCGCAGCAAACTCGGGCAGATGGTCGCGCCACCGCTGAACCGTTGCGGTAAGGGTCTTTTCGGCGCGGTCTTTCAGATGCCATTTCTGAGCATACATGCCGATGAGGAGCGTCAGTTGGACGTTTGGCAGTGCTTCACCACAGCGCTCCTGCCAGAGCGAGGCGCATTCGCGGCGCGGGGGCTTGTCACCGCCTTTGGCATCAAGGCCGGGAAAGCAAAAGCCCATGGGCGTTATCGCGAACAGGCGCTCGTCATAAAACTCCGCCTCGCTGACCCCGAGCCAGTCTCGCAGGCGGTCGCCGCTGGGGTCTGTAAAGGGTTTGCCTGAGGCCTGAACACGCGTCCCCGGTGCCTGGCCGATGATACGGATTACAGCGTGCTCGCTCCCGGTCAGGACCGGACGTACTGGGTGATCAAGATGGGGCTGGCACACTGTGCAGGCGCGCGCCTGCCGGGCGACGGCCTCAAACCGGTCGCCGGTCACTCACCGCTCTCGGGCAGCGCAAGCCGGTACACGCCCTTGAAATTCTCAGGGTCGACAGGCTTGCCCTTGCGCAGGATGACAATCTGCCCCTGACGGGCCAGATGCACAGCCGCATTGCGCACATGGCGCATGTGATCATTCCAGCTTTCAGGGAAAGCCTCGCGGGCTGCCTCGGACGGGCAGATGCTTTTACCTGCGCCCCGTGCCTCGACGAGGGCGAGAATCGCGGCTTCGATACGATCTTCACTCATGATCCGATGAAGTAGCCTCTTCCATGCGCCGTGACCACCGCCCTTACTGGATGCACCGTCTCTGGGAAGACTTTGAGAACGCCTGGACAAAGCGCTTCCTTGCGCCCCACTTCGAAGCCCTTGGTGACCACGCCAAAGTCGTGCGACCCTGGAATGTCGAAGTCTTTGGCCCGAATGTGCGCGCTGGCCGTGCCATCCATATCGTCAGTCGCCGCGACCAACCGGTCAGCTTTACCGTCTGGTCGCCCAAGGACGCGCCGGGTGAAATCACCATCGGCGACTGCTGCTTCTTTGCTGGCGGCGTCAGGCTTCTGGCGGCCGGCTCTATAACCATTGGCGACGGGGCCCTGTTTGCAAAGAACACGACGATCTCCGACAGCGACTGGCACGACCTATACGATCGGATTGATCCACGCCCGGCCCACAAGCCGGTCGTGCTGGGGCGCAATGTCTGGGTCGGCGACGGTGCCTTCATCGGCAAGGGCGTGACCATTGGTGACAACGCCGTCATCGCCGCGCGCAGTGTTGTAACAAGGGACGTACCCGCCAACACAGTTGTTGCCGGCAGCCCGGCAACCGTTGTGAAGCAGCTTGACCCTGACGGTCCATTCAAGACCCGGATGGAGATGCTGGGCGATCCAGAAGGGCTCAACAGCTTTATGGAAGCCGCCTACGCTAAAGCGCTTGAAGGCAACTCGACGCTGGGCTGGCTCAGGACGAAATTCTTCCCGCGTCGCACAGACTAGCCCTTGTCAGGCAAGGCCTGCACCGCTACCTCCGGCAACCATGAGCGCGCCCATATGGACCCCTTGCAAGAAGATCTGCGTCGTCGACCCGAACCAGTCGATGTGTGTGGGATGTTTCCGCACACTTGATGAGCTGGGGCGATGGACCCTGATGAGCCATGAAGAGCACCTCGCTATCAAGGCCGAGCTGAAAGAGCGTGAAACGGCTTATCGCACTGCGAAGGGCAAGGGTTAACCCCCGAACACCGCCTCGCGGACCATGTTTGCACCGAGGAAAAACAGCGCGATCGCAAACACCTTGCGCAGGTGGTTGGCGTTGAGCTTGTGGGCAATGGCTGCCCCAACGGGAGCCAGGAATACCGCTGAGCCTGCCAGAATGACGAACGCCGCCATATTCACATAACCCACCGAGAAGGGTGCGAGCCCTTCGGCATCAAGACCAGCAACCATGTATCCAATGGCACCCGGCAACCCGATCGCGACACCAAAACCCGCCGCCGTAGCAACCGCCTGGTGGATGGTGCGGCCATAGAAGGTCATCAGGGTTACGCCAAACACGCCCCCACCAATACCCATCAGGCTGGATAGAAAACCGATGAAGCTGCCCAGCAGGCCCTGGAGCGGCTGGCCAGGCATTTGATCGGCCAGTTTCCAGTCCGGGCGTCCAAAGAAGAACTGAGCCGCCAGTAACACTTCGACCACGCCAAACAGGCCGGTGAGCCCACGTCCCGGCGTAAAATCGGCGATTGCTGTACCAATGAGGGTGCCCACCACAATCCACGGAGCCCAGCCACGCAGGATTCTGAAATCAACGGCGCCGCGCTTGGCGTGAGCGCTAAGTGATCTCAGGCTGGTAGCGACAATGACCATCAACGACGTCCCAACGGCCGCATGCATGGCAAAGTCCGAATAGCCCAGCGCATTCAGGACGTAATACATGGCAGGGACCATGATGATCCCGCCGCCAACGCCAAACATGCCCGCGATCAGACCCGCGCCAGCACCAACGGCAAGCAGGGCCGCAATAAAGGGCAGGTATTCGATCACGCGGCGGCCTCGCCCATGCGCACAGCACCAAGCGCCTCTTCCATGACACGCCAGTCAGCGCCCGGCTTGTTGGCCTTTGATGACAGGACCTGGCGCCATTTGCGTGCGCCTGGACGCCCGGAAAACAGGCCCAGCATATGCCGCGTAATGGCGTGCAGTTTTACGCCCTGATCAAGCTGGGCCTCGACGTAGGGGCGGTAGTTTTCAACCGCTTCAAACGGGGTCGAGACCGGATTTGGCGCACCAAATACGCTTTGGTCCACGTCTGCGAGCATCCTCGGCGTGTTATAGGCCGCCCGGCCTACCATCACACCGTCGAGATTGTTTTTCACTTCAATGCATTCAGTGATTTTGTTCAGTCCGCCGTTCAAGATGATCTCAAGATCGGGACGCTCAGACTTCAAGTGATACACGAGGTCATAGTCCAGCGGTGGGATATCCCGATTTTCTTTTGGGCTCAGACCTTTAAGCCAAGCCTTTCGAGCGTGGACTGTAAAACTTCTCACACCCGATTGAGCCACAACATCAACAAATGGCAGCAGGATATCCGACGGCACCTGATCATCTACCCCAAGTCGGTGCTTGATGGTGACCGGTACGCTTACCGCTTCGCGCATGGCGATCAGGCAATCGCGCACCAGTTCCGGTTCGCGCATCAGGCAGGCCCCGAACTTTCCTGACTGCACGCGATCAGACGGGCAACCAACATTCAGATTGATTTCGCAATAGCCAAAACCTTCGGCGATTTTCGCGGCCTGGGCGAGGGTTTCCGGGTCGGAGCCCCCCAGCTGGATCGCGACTGGATGCTCTGCCGGGTCAAAGCCGATCAGCCGATCCGTATCGCCCCGGATCACCGCGTGATCAACCGCCATCTCCGTGTAAAGCAATGCTTTTCGCGTCAGGACACGATGGAACGCCCGGCAGTGCCGGTCGGTCCAGTCCATCATCGGTGCCACGCTGAAACGGCGATCTATGGTGTCGGCTGAGATGCTCATGGGGGCGGATTTAGGCCGCTTGAAGCGAGCGCGCAAATTCTCATTCTTTTTTTCATTCTTTGCGACACTCGCGCTCCATGATAGTATTTAGATCGAACTATTCTTCTGGTAGAAAAGGTTTGCCCCATGAAGACTGCATTGATGCTCGCGTCCCTATCACTTCTTGGCACCGCCGCAGCCCATGCGACAGCAACGCCGGAAGGATTTGAGAATGATGCAAGGCTGGGTGAGGAAGCTGACCGCATCTGCTTCATTCGCAGCATTGACGGGTTTAGCGATCCGACCCAGACGACAGTCGTCGTGGAAGCGCGCGCCAATGACTTCTATCTCATTGAAACCCGGGGCACCTGCCGAGAGCTGGAATACGCCAAAAGCATTGCTTTTGACCCATCCCAGTCCTGTGTAAGGCGCAATGATCGCTTTGCGGTTTCTGATAGCTTCTTTGGTATGTCGGGCCGCGTTGGTGGCGGGAGCTGCCGGGTTGCCAACATCTATGAATGGCATCCCGATGCCGCTGAAGCCGACACCACAGAAGACAGCACGGCGGCGGAGCAATAAGTCCGCTGTCGCTCTGATCGCGACTGAAATTTATAACAATCGGCCGATCTGGAGCTTTCAGGTCGGCCTTTTTGTAACTGAGTGTCGCCCTCGCACCCTGTCTCTGCTGAAAATTAACCCTGACGCTTAACCTCGCCTTGAGTCCCTCTGGCATAGCGTGAACGTCAAAGGAGCACGCTATGGCCAAAGCGACGTATCACAAGCACCAGCGCGTCTATGTGAAACCTGTGGGAACATGGGCAGCGATCGAGCGCGTCAAGCCGCAATGGGTCAAGGATGTCGAAGAGCCTGTTCGGGTCTATTACGACTGCGGGCTTGGACGTGACTTCACTGAAGCTGAGCTGGCTGTGGAAAGTCAGGAGCAGACTGATGCAGGCCAGTGGCGTCTCATGCGAGCGCGCAACAAATGGCAAACTCCTGAGGAATGCGCGCACCACCCCCAACCGGGCACCTATCCAGTGATCGTGACAGATGAACACGATTGGGGTGGCTGGCGCGTGCCAGGTGCAGAATATGATCGCGATCCCAACAGGATAGAGGCCCAGGCCCGGCTCGTCGTTCATGCCCCTCGCCTGTTGGCACTGGCAGAAGCCGTTGTGCGAATGGGGTCAGAAGACCCAGACGCCAGCCCGGAGCTTGTGGCCGTCGCTCGCAAGGCGTCTGATCTGGTCCGCGCAATCAAATCGAGGCCAGCTTCGTCGGCCGAGCTTCACGCTGCTGAATGACACTCGTGATTAACGCAACGGCAACTCGCCTTTGTCATACTGTTCAACCGTTGACCCTCTAGCCTGGCGCGCTTCATGGCCTCTCTGTCCAAAGTCAATACGCTCGTCATTGATGACAACGCGCATATGATTAACATCGTGCGCTCAATGCTATTGGGCTTCGGGATTACAAAGACTTACGAGTCTCGCGATGCTGCCGAAGCCTTCGACATTGTACGTCACGAGCCCATTGATCTGATCATCGTGGACTTCCAGATGCCGATCCTGGACGGGCTGGAATTCACCCAGATGGTGCGCAACGGCGGAGACATCAAAAACCCCTATGTTCCGATCATCCTGCTAACGGCCCACACGGAGCGCTCGCGGATCATGGCCGCTCGCGATGCCGGGGTCACCGAAATCTGCGCCAAGCCTGTAACGGCCCACCAGATGTGGACCAAGATCGCTGCCGTGGTGAACAACCCGCGCCCCTTCGTGCGCTGCAAGACCTATTTCGGTCCGGACCGCCGCCGCAAGGATGTTGAATTCAAGGGCGAAGATCGCCGCGCGCCCAGCGTTGACCGCGCCAGCAAAACCGCGACCTCAGATGACGAGCTTGGGGTCGATACCGACACCGCCGCTTAACCGGCCAAATCATCAACGAGACCTGCTCGTCAGCTCCGGTTTCTAAGCTGGACGTTGACGATACAACCACCCTACTCTGGGCCGCATGATTCGTGGGGTGCGAAATAAGGGCGAAGCCGGAAGCGGTGAGCGCCGGTCAAAGGCAGACTTGCGCGGTCGTGCATCTGCGGCTCGTCCGGTCACCCTTGCGGTTTTTCTATTCTCGCTGGTCTTTGCCTTCGTCATCGCTGTGAAGCTGCAGCAGGAGTGGACCTCGGCCCATAGCCGCGCAGAGGCTGAGATCGCCCACGCCGCCAGCATTCTGGCTGAACGCACCGCCAGTCGCATCTCGGAAGTCGAAACCGCGACCCGCATGGCCGCCGCACAGTTTTCGGTGCTGAACCCGCGCTCCGTGGGACCGGTCGCTGAAGCGACGGTTGATACCCTGTCCCAATACCCCTTGGTCAACGCCGCAGCGGTTCTTGCCCCGGATGGGCGCATCTACAGCCAGGCCGACACAAGCACTGAAATCCTGCGTTCAGCGGCTGACGCCGCACTACAAACGCGAATTGCCGTGCAGGCAGGTGAGTATGCGCCTCTGTCCATCGCGACTCCCATCCAGTTTGCTGACGGCGCAGTCGGTGCCCTTGTCCTGCTGATCGATCCAGAAGCGCTACTTCCAGACCCATTGGCCACGCGCACCTACTTCCTGACCGATGTCGCAGGCCGCCTGTTGGCCGTCAGCCCGGCTACGCCCGTCGTCGGTGCACCCATGGCCGCCGAGCGGCTCAGCCTTGATCCGTCCGAGATCTCCTCCCTCGCCGTTCGGGGGGGCTCGGTTCGCGGGGCTATGGTCGGTGGCGAAGAACAAACGCTCGGCGCGGCTGAGTTGGCCGGGCTGGAACTGCAGGTCTTATTGGTCTCGCCTCTTGAGATCAATCAAGCCGCGTGGATTAACACACTGATTTTCCATATTCTTTTACTGATTGCGCCACTGGGAACCGCAATCGCGCTCTTTGTCCGGCTTCGTAATGAAACCGACAAGCTGGATGTTACCGAACAGCGTCTTCGCGATTCTGAAGGCCGGTTGAGGCTGGCCATCGAAAGCGCGCGGTGCGGGGTCTGGGACTGGGATCTGGAAACCGATGATGTCGTTCTAACCGACAGTTTTGCCCAGCTCATCGGCCGTGAGCGCGGCGAGCGCATGACAGGACCCGAGCTGCTGCTTCTTTTCACCGAGGAAGACCGTCACCGGGTCAAGTCGGCGATGCGCAGCGCGGCTCAGGGCCTGGATGTGGATGTGGAAGTTCGGGTGGCGGGTCTAGCGATCTGGCTCCAGCTTCGCGGTCGCCAGATGGGCGGTGCCAATCGCATCGTGGGCGTCGCGATCGATGTAACCGAGCGCAAGGGCGCACAAGCCCGTGTTGCCGCTGCGGAGTCGCGTCTGCGCGCTGCGCTTGAATCGATGAATGAGAGCTTTGTGCTCTGGGACTCCCGCCAGCGCCTGATCCTGTGGAACCGCAAGTTCCGTGAATTCTTTGCCATGCCCGACAACGCGTTGAAGCCGGGCATGGGCTACGGCGAAGTGGAGCAGCGTGCGGGCAGAGCCATCGCTAAAGCCCATGGCGAAGACGACATGGACGGCTTTGAGTTGGAGCTCAAAGACGGCCGCTGGCTGCGCTATTCAGAGCGCCGCACGGCCGACGGCGGCCTTGTGAGCGTGGGTGCCGACATCACCGCCCTGAAGTCTCAGGAAGCGGCTCTGAAGGAGAATGACCGCGAGATGCGGCGCACCGTGGACAATCTGCGTCGATCCCAGGAGCGCGTTCAGGAGCTGGCTGAAAACTACGAGCAGGAGAAAATCCGCGCCGAAGAGGCCAACCGCTCCAAGTCCGAGTTCCTGGCCAACATGTCCCACGAGCTGCGCACCCCGCTCAATGCGATCAATGGCTTCTCCGAAATCATGCAGGGCGAGATGTTCGGACCGCTCGGACATGAGCGCTACAAGGACTATGTCACGGATATCTTAAGCTCAGGCCAGCACCTGCTCAGCCTGATCAACGACATTCTCGACATGTCCAAGATCGAAGCCGGCAAGATGCAGCTTCAGCCTGAACCAGTAGAGCCTGCCGAGCTGTTGGAGCAGTGTGTTCGCATCATGCGTGCGCGCGCCGAGGAAAAGGACATTGACCTGACAACCGAAGGTCAGCCGCTGCCAACGATCGAAGCTGATCCGCGCGCACTGAAACAAGTCCTGCTCAACCTGATGAGCAATGCGGTCAAGTTCACACCTGAAAGCGGCAAGGTCATTGTTCGCACCTTCGATGCGGCAGATGGCGTCGTCATTCAGGTGGCTGATACCGGTATCGGGATCCCGGAAGAGGACTTGCACCGCGTCGGGCGTCCATTTGAACAGATCGAAAATCAGCATTCAAAAGTGCACCAGGGCTCAGGCCTCGGACTTGCCCTTTCAAAATCCCTCATCGAACTGCATGGTGGCACGCTGCGCATCGACTCGGTTCTGGGCAAAGGCACAACGGTCTCCTTTACCCTTCCCGCGCAGGCTTATGTGGACAGCGGTCATGACGACGAAGCTGCACCCTCGCGGCCCGATGCGAGCGAGGATGACACGGCCACCAAAGAAATCGCCAAAATTGACGATGCAGGCGATAACGAGCCGCCGCGGTCTGAGAGCGCCGCTGCGCCCTAGTCCTCCTGCGGTGGTGGCCGCCGCTCTCTGCCTGGGCCGCGACGGGGAGGCAGCGTCATGGCTGCCTCAAACGCCGCCTGTCGCACGTCAGGATCAAGCTCATCGGCGATCTCGAGAATGCGTGCTTCAGTCGCTCGTTCCAAAGCTGCACGGGCCTGGCGAGCTTGTTCAAGGGCATCAACGGCAGCGTCAGGGTCGTAAGGCTCTGCCAGCAGAGTCTGAGCGGCAGCTCGGCGGGTGATCATGGCCTCGCGGACCAGCCCCCGCAGCTCAGCACGGCTACCTTCAGCGCGCTGGCGGGCTTCGCGGCGCTGGTTTTCAGGCAAGGCCTCGACAAAAGCGCGAAGCTGGAACCCGCCACGGCGGGGTTCTGCCGCCTCACTGGCAATAGGGCGCTCGGGGCCGAACCAGGTGCGCGCACCGGCCCCCAGAAGCACACCGTTCAAAAGCACGGACCCCAATAAAAGAACGATCCAGAGATTTAACCGGGGCATCTAGGCACCCTCCTCAAGCGACAGGCTATCCACCGTTTCAAAGGCTCCAAAGGCCGAGGCGAAAACCTCATCGGTGTAAGCGGCCTGATCGGGCACTGCCAGCCACCCCGCGCCAAGTCCCATAGTCAGCATCAGTGCAGCAGCAACCGAGGCCCAGACCGGCTGAAGTGAGTGGCGCTCAGCAATCCCGCTTGCAACAACCTTATGATAAAGCGCTTCGGACGGAGCTTCGATTGGCGCCTGAGACAACAGGTCTTCAAGCGCACGCGCCGCGTCCAGCCTTGGCTGAGCCTCTTCGGCGTTAGCCTGAAGAAAGGCCATGGCTTCGGCACGCTCCGCCTCCGGCCAGCGGGCGATCTGTCCGCCGTAGGCATCGCATAGCGCCTCAAATCGAGCCAATGTCATCATGCTTCACCTCCGTGAGCGCCAGCCAGACCGTCAATCAGATCGCGGCTTTCGTCCAGCAGCTCCTGTTTCAGCGTTCGGCGGGCCCGAGCCAGCAGGCTCTCAACCGCTTCAACGCTTACCCCTAAAATTTCAGCCGCCTCAATATTGGTGCGGTCCTGAAAACTGCATAGCTCCAGCGCCAGGCGCTGGCGCTCCGGCAAGCAGGCGACCGCCACCCTTACCCTTTGAGCACTCACCTGGGCTTCAACCCGCGCGTCGGCCCCGGCCGCCGGATCGGGCGGCTCAGGCATGTCTTCGCCCAGCGTCGCCTCACGGCGCTTACGCAATCGATCAAGGCATACATTCGTAGCGATACGCGCAACCCAGGTTTCCAGGCGCGCACGCTCCGCGTCATAGCGATCAATCGCGCGCCAGACCTTTACGAAAGTCTGCTGGGCGAGATCTTCCGCCTCTGCGCTATCGTTCATTAGCCGCCTGGCGATACTGTGAACCACCGGCAGACACCGGCGGGTCAAAGCGGCGATGGCCGCGCGCTCACCCCGGGCGACAGCCCTGGCGAGCGCGCGATCCTCACCCCGTGCATCACGCTGTCGTGCGTCGGAAGGGGGACCGGGTATGACACGCAGCTTTGGACGCACAGGATTGGCCCTTTAAAAGCCTAGTCGCGCCACCACAGGCGCTGAGCCCGACGACCTTGCCGGGCCTCCAGCATGGCGTCCAGCTCGTCCGCGCTGATCGCCGCGTCACCATTGGTATCAAGGCGTTCAAAAATACGATCAGGGCCGGTCAGGAATTCATCGAGTGAAACCCGCTGATCACCGTCGGTATCCAGCCGACCTGGACCGCGGCGGCCACGGCGACGTCCTTCTTCCTCACCGCGAAGCTCGGCCATGCGCCGTGCGGTCGGAGAGGCATCATCACGATCGAGGAAGCCATCACCATTGCGATCGCGCCAGGAAAACTCTTCACGGCGCAGCTGCTCCACCTCGGCACGGGTCACGGTATTGTCACCGTTGAGGTCCGCAGCGCCCAGCATCGCGATGGCCATGGCCCCGCGCTGCTGCCCGCGTTCGCCACCGCCTCTTGGACCGGGTTGTGCTTCCGCAATACCTGCGAGAACCAGCGCACCGGCAGCAGCCGTCATAAATAGAAATGTCTTCATCGAACCAACTCCATTGTTATCTCGTGGGCTATCCTTGCGCCTTGTCGCGCGTCCCACGTGAGTTGTTACGGAGGCGCACCGGTACATCCGTCGCGGCTAGTCTGTTAAAGCGCCGACATACTTTTCGAAGGCTATTCGAACCCCTTTGGTATGGCGGTCGAGGCGGCGCTGCACGCCAACAAGGTCTGTCTCTTCACACGCCTTGGCCAGACGGTCTGCAAAGGGCTCACTGGCTGTTTCCGGATCAAAACCGGCCCCGTGGGCTACGCGGATCAACTGGGTAAGCGAGGCGTAGTCTTCGTGGGCTTGTGCCAACCCGTTGGCATCATCCGGGGTCAAAACGCCACGCGTCCTCAGCTGCACGATCGCCTCGCCAGTATTGGGAGAAAGCTGCTCGCCGAGGGTCAGTTGAAGAACCTGAACAATGAACTCGATCTCGATCAGTCCACCGTCGCGCAGCTTTAAATCCCAGATCGTCTTTGCAGGCTTCTCGCGCAGCAGCCTCAGACGCATGTCGCAGGCATCCTTGCGAACAAGGTCATCCTCGCCGGCGCGTTCGATGGCCTGATGCAAGGCGGCTTCAGCATCCAGCCCAAGGCCATCTGCGGCGACCACACGGGCCCGGGTTAGCGCCATGCGCTCCCAGGTCCAGGCCTCCTCGCTTTCGTAGTAGCTGGTAAAACGAGACAGGCGGACGGCAACCGGCCCCGCATTGCCGGAAGGCCGGAGCGCCATGTCCACCTCATAGAGCTCGCCTTCCTCTGTGGGCGCTGAAAGTGCCGCGACAAGCCGCTGGGTAAAGCGCACAAACCAAGCTTCAGCCGAAATCGACTTGGGGCCATCAGATTGGTCGCTGATCGGGTCATAGACCACGACGAGATCAAGGTCAGAATCCGCAGACAGCTCCCGCCCGCCATGCTTACCCAACGCCAGCACTGCCCATCGCCCGGGAGCAGGGCCGTGGCGACGCGCCACCTCGCGCACCGCCGCCTGAGCCATCACGTCGGTTGCCGCATCGGCAAGCCGCGCGAATGCGACGCCAGCCTCAGAGGCGCGCGCCCGCCCGACCAGCAGCTGCGCGCCAATGCGCAATCGCTCTTCACGCGCGATCCGACGGGCGTGATTGAGCGCTTCTTCAAAGTCAGCGGGATCAACTTCACTAAATCGCAGCGGATAACGTTCCTCCAGGTCGCCGCTAAGCGGTGCAGCGAAGCCAGTATCCACCATCACATCGAGCAAGGTGGGACGCCGGGCCAGCATCTCGGCAAGGCGCGGCGCAAGCCCGAGAATGGTCAGAAGTTCCCTGGCGAGAGCGGGCTGCTTGACCAAGAGCGAAAGCGGCTGAACACCAATCGGCAGCCCCTCGAAGAAAGTCGCAAAACGGGTAAAGGCCGCGTCCGGATCGCCCGTCTGGGACAACCCCTCGACCAGCCTTGGCGCGAACTTTGAAAACAGGGCCCGAGCCCGCTCTGTCCTGGCGGCTCTCGCCTTGCCGGCAGCCCACCCGGCCAGACGCTGCCACACGCGCTCAGGGTCGGAGAACCCGTGCTCGGTCAGGGTCTGAAGCGTCTCCGGCGTCGGCTCGACCCCTGTCAGCACGAGGCTGCCGACCGAAGTCGCGAGGCTCTCTCCATCATCAAACTGGTGCACAAAGCGAGCGTGAACATCGCCCAGCATCGCCGTCAGGTCCTTGTCAAAGCGACTGACGTCTTCCTGCCCCATCAATGCCGCAAGCCGTGTGCGGGTGGTGAGGTCCTCCGGGACGGTCTGGGTCTGCTCGTCCTCCAGCATCTGGATGCGGTGCTCGATCGCGCGCAGCTTGCGATAAGCTGAGGACATGGCCCTAGCATCCTCCTCGCTGATCAACTGCTCGCGTGCCAGAAGCGCCAGCGCGGGAAGCGTGCTCGCCACGCGCAGCGCCTTGCGCCGGCCGCCGAAGACCAGCTGCAGGATCTGAGCATAGAACTCGATCTCGCGGATACCGCCACGACCAAGCTTCACATCATGCCCCGCCGCAATCATCTCGGACCGCTTCTTGGTGGACTGGATCTGTCGGGCAATACCGCGAATGTCGTCAACAGCTTCAAAATCCAGCGAGCGACGCCACACGAAGGGGTCTAGGTCTTTTAAAAATTGCTCCCCAGCTGGCCGGTCGCCCGCGCAGACCCGCGCCTTGGCGTAAGCGGCTCGCTCCCAGTTCTGGCCCAAGGCCTCAAAATAATTACGGGCCATCTCCGCATTCACGGCCGCAGGCGTTGAGGACGGATCGGGGCGCAGGCGCAAATCGACCCGGAAGACATAGCCATCAGCGGTGATTTCGTTGAGGTAGGACGACAGCTTGCGGGTCAGGCGGGAGTAGCGCTTGGTCGGCTCACTATGACCTTCAGAACCAATGCGCTCAGGCTCCCACATCACCACAAGATCAATATCGGAAGAATAATTGAGACTGCGCTGGCCGTGCTTGCCCAGCGTCAGCACAAACAGACCCGGCACGGGATTCTCCGGATCGTCTGCGGATAGTCCGCTGTCTCGCGCCGCAGCTTCCAGCGCACCCTGCACTGCCGCGTCGGCAAAATCTGAAACGGCACACACTGTATCTTCCAGCGTAAAAGCTCCGGCCAGGTCAGCCAGCGCAGTCACGAGGTGCATGTCCGCCTTGGCCTTGCGTAGCACGCTCATCGCAGTGTCCGGGTCACGACCGGCCAGACGCGTAGCGTCATTCGCTTCGGTCAGGAGCACCTCAGGTGGCTCCTCGGCCAGACGTTCCAGCGTCTGCGGACGGCGCGCGGCCAGTCGGCCAAGATAGGGCGCTGCGCCAAACACTGCGTCGAGGAACTCAGCCCCCTCACCCCAGGCGGCGTAGGCCGCAAGCCCGATCCGCTGGCGGCTGCGCTCAGCGCGCGCCGCGTCAGTCTGGGGAATCGATGTGGAAATGCGTTGAGGAAGTGGCGCGGACATGGATGCAGGCTTACGCGCAAGCGCGAGATTGGCAAGCGCCCCTAAGCCGCCTTCTCAAAGCAAAGAGCAATCCTGAGGCCGGGGCCGCTCTCGCCCCCCTCCACTGCGCCCGGCCCATCATCCAGCGTCAGCGACGCGCCGTGGACCTCTGCGATGGCATGAACCAGCGAGAGACCGAGGCCTACACCGGGCAGCGAGCGTGACTTTTCGAGACGCACAAAGCGCTCCAGCACGCGGGAGCGATCATCAGCCGGGATGCCTGGGCCGGTATCGGTGACCGAAATCTCCACCTGACCGCCGCTGGTTTTGCGACCACGCAACATCACAGCGCCGCCACCTGGCGTGTATTTCACAGCATTATCGATCAGATTGGCGATGGCCTGTGCCAGAAGCTCGCGATCGCCAAGCACCTGCAGGCGCTCCTCACAGTCGCAATCAAACTCCAGGCCCGCATCCTCGCAGACCGGCTCATAGAGCTCGACCACGTCTGCGGTGAGCTCACACAGGTCGATCGGTTCGAACGCCCGGCGGCGTTCACCCGCTTGCAGGCGCGACAGGGACAGGACCGCGTTGAAGGTCTTGATCAGTTCGTCGACGTCGGCGATGGCCTGAGCGAGCGCCGCCTCGCGGGCGGCCAGATCTCCCGCCTCCACGAGAGCTGACTCCAGTCGCCCGCGCATGCGCGTCAGCGGCAGCCGCAGGTCATGGGCAATGGAATCGCCAGCGGTGCGCATACGCTGCATGAGGTGCTCGACCCGGTCGAGCATGGCGTTGAAATTGCCGGACAGTTCATCAAGGTCGTCGCCGGAAAATGTCCGCGGTGCCCGGGTGTCGAGGCGTCCACGCATCACCTCACGCGATGCAGCATTGATGGTTTCAAGGCGGCGGGCAAAGCGGCGACTGACCACGGCACCCGAAACGATCCCTAGCGCAAGCGCGAGCCCTGACGCAATGAGAACAGCGTTCAGAGCCTCACCGACGAAGCGGTTCTCCTCCTCCATGTCGACGCCGACAAAGAGCCGAAGGCCGCTTTCAACTTCCAGAATTCGTGCTCGCGCATCGCGGCCGGCTTCGACGGCCTGTTCGTCCTCGACCGGGGCACGATCGTAAGAGAAGTTGATCCAGCCCTCGCCATCCGGCGTACCGGCTGGAAGACCAGAGATATTACCCGATATCCGACGCCCGGTTTCATCAACCAGCAGATAAAGAAACTCACCCCCGCCGACGGAGCGCTGGAGAATATAGCGGTTCGCCGCCTGGCCTCCGCCTGCCTGATAGCGCTGCTCGATCCGGCCAAGCTCTTCGTTGACGGCCGCTTCGGCGCGCCGCGTCGCGGCTCCGGCCGTTGCGGTGTAGACCAGCGTCAGAATGACAAAGCTCGACAACGCAAACAGCGCCGCTGACAGCAGAGTCAGTCGGAACGCTGTTGTGCGCATGAAGGCTGGCAGCTTCCAGCCTTCGTCTTGCTTGGTCGTATCCGTCACGCTTGCTCCCCGGCGCGAGCCCTTCAGGCGTTATGCTGATAGACGATAGCCTGCGCCGCGCACCGTGTGGAGCATCTGAAGCTCATAGGGCTTGTCGATTTTCGACCGCAGCCGTGAGATATGCACGTCGATGACATTGGTCTGGGGGTCAAAATGATAATCCCAGACTTTCTCCAACAGCATCGTGCGCGTCACCACCTGACCGGCATGGCGCATGAGAAACTCCAGAAGGCGGAACTCACGTGGCTGAAGCAGGATGACCTCGCCCTGGCGGTGCACCGTTCGGGCCAGGAGGTCCATCTCCAGATCACCAACCTCAAGCTTGGTCTTGACCGAGTCCGGATCCCGGCGACGGGCCAGAACATCCACGCGCGCCATCAATTCAGACGGAGCGTACGGCTTGACCAGATAGTCGTCACCGCCCGCCTTCAGGCCCTCAACCCGGTCATCGACCTCACCCAGAGCCGACAGCACCAGAGCAGGCGTCTTGTCGCCATCCGAGCGAAGTTCTGAAATCATTGACAGGCCGTCACGACGCGGCATCATCCGGTCCACGATCATAACGTCGAACGCGCCTTCACGCGCCATGGCGAGGCCATCCTCGCCATCATGGGCCACATCAGCCACATGCCCGGCCTCGCTGAGCATCTTGGCGATATTGCGGGCGACGTGGGTGTCGTCCTCTACGATCAGTACGCGCATGCCTGTCCCTCCCGTTTGGGTGGGTCGGATGCCTCCCGCACCCGACCCGTTTGTCGTCTAGTCTTCCGTTTCGATTTCCAGAGCGGCGTAGCGACGCTGCCCACCCTGGGAAGCCACAAACACCAGCAGCGCCTTGCGGTTGCGGGCCTCTGCATCCTCGACGGCTTCTCGGAAATCAGTCGTGGTGACCACATCCTGGCCGCCAGCTTCAAGAATGGCGTCACCGGCGCGCAAGCCCTTGCGGGCGGCCTCTGAGCCTGGCTCCACCGACATGATCATCAGGCCACGATCGCCAAACCCCATCTGGGCGCGTTCATCCTCGCTTGGAGCCTCCAGCGTCATGCCGAAGAGGCGCACCTGTCCAGCCTGAACATTCGGAGCCGCGTTGACCTCATCGGGATCAGGACGCTCTGTCAGCTCAACGGTAAAGGTACGCTCTCGCTCATCACGGATCACGGTGAATCTCACTTCGTCGCCGGGCATGAAAGCCCCGACGCGGCGGGTCAGTTCGCGAGCACCATCGATCGATTGACCGTTGAGCTCTGTCACGATGTCGCCGTTCTCAAGTCCCGCAGCTTCAGCTGGCGTGCCCGGCAGAACCTGATTGATGAGAACCCCTTCAATGGCTTCATCAAGACCCATTGCCATTTTCAGGTCTTCGGTGAGATCGGCCGGAGCCACGCCGAGATAGCCACGCTGGACCTCACCCGCCGAGATCAGCTGATCAACAACCGTTGCGGCAAGATCAGATGGAATGGCAAAACCAATCCCGACATTGCCACCGGTTGGTGAGATGATCGCAGAGTTCACACCGATAACGTGACCATTCAGGTCAAACATCGGGCCACCGGAGTTACCCCGGTTGATGGCCGCATCGGTCTGAAGAAAATCGGTATAAGCCTGACCGGCACCCACCTGGCGACCGGTCGCTGAGATGATGCCGGTCGTGGCGGTTCCGCCCAAGCCAAAGGGGTTGCCCACAGCCACGACCCAGTCGCCAACACGCACGTCGAGATCGCGGGCCAGATCAACATGATCAAACGGGCCACCCTCAATGACACGCAGGACTGCGAGGTCGGTTGCCGCGTCTGTGCCAACAATCTCCGCTTCAAGTCGTCGGCCGTCGGAGAGGTTCACGGTAATATCGTCAGCGCCTGCGATCACGTGGTTGTTGGTGACCACATAGCCGTCATCGGAGATGAAGAAGCCTGACCCTTGGGAACGGCGCTCACGTGGCTGTTGGCCTGGACCCTGCCCGAAGCGCTCAAAGAACTCGCGAAATTGCGGCGGGACCTGTGACAGGTCCGGCTGGTCGCCGGCATCAGGGGTACCACTGGCCTCGATCGACACGACAGCAGGGCTGACGGCTTCGATCAGGTCGGCAAAGCTGGCCGGTGCATCGGCCGGAGCCCCGAACTGGAACTCACGGGCACCATCCTGGGCAAAGGTCGGGGCCGCCGGAGCAGCAATAATCAGGGCGGTCGTCGCAAGCAGGCGCATGGCTCGGTTCATGGGGGTCATACGATCCTTCGTTCGAGTTATTGTCAGAGCGTCCGTCAATGCAGATCGCTCGACTGTGGGTGGAGGAATGACGCAGTGCGGGTCAACTCGATATTACCAAAACCCTACGGTTTTGTAATAATCTCGTAACCGCCTTGCTGTGCAGAAAATTATTTTGTACGTCGCGTGGTGATTTCAGAGCTACGCTCAAGGGTCTGGTGGACCGGGCACTTGTTTGCGATCTCGAGAATTTTTTCTGAGAGCGCCTCATCAACATCCTTTTCGACGTTGATTTCGCGGTGGAAGATGTCGCGTTTGTCAGCGCCCTCTCCCTCCCGCTCGTGCTCAACCCGCGTTGAGATACGGCCCAGCTCATAGCCTTTGAAGTCGGCATACATACGCAGGGTCATCGTCGTGCAGGCTGCCAGGGCACTCGCCAGAAGCTGGTAGGGATGCGGCCCGCCATTATCGCCGCCAGAGCTTTCCGGCTCGTCAGCAACAAGCAGGTGCTCGCCCAGCCGCGCCTGGCTGTGAAACTTCCCAAGGCCGGTTTCAGCCACCGTCGCAGACCGATCAGCCGTCTCAATCTTAGGCGGCTCAGGAAGCTGCCTGGTCGCCGCATAACGCAGAGCCCAGCTTCCAATCATGTTACCCGCGTGGACCGCATCGGCCTGCCGCGTGAGCAGGTGGTCTGCTCCATCAAGGCCCAGAAAACTTTTGGGATGCTTTGCGGCGACAAACAGACGAGTGGCGTTTTCAATGCCGACCACGTCATCGGTGGGTGAATGGGCGACCAGAAGCGCTGCCTTCATCGAGCCGACGATTTCGTCCAGGCGCTTTCCCTCAATGTCATCGAGGAATTGCTTCTTGATGTTGAAAGGACGCCCACCGAGCATGACTTCAGCCTCGCCATTGGCTTCAATCTCGGGGACTTTGGTGTGGAATTGATGGCGCACGTGGTCGGCATCCGCCGGTGCGCCGACGGTCGCTACCGCTTTGACTTCAGCGATTTTGGCGGCTGCAGCAATGACCGCAGCGCCGCCCAGCGAGTGACCAACCAGCAGCGAGGGCGCCTCACAGGTGTCTCTCAGCCAGTCCGCCGCCTTGACCAGGTCTTCGACATTGGAGCTGAAATTGGTGTTGGCGAAATCACCTTCAGAGTGACCCAGGCCGGTAAAATCAAAACGCAGCACCGCAAAGCCATGCTTTGTTAGCTGGCGCGATAAGCGCTGGGCCGCGTGAATGTCTTTGGAACAGGAGAAGCAGTGCGCGAACAGCGCATAGCCAAGCGCGGGGCCGTGAGGCCGGTCGAGCCTGGCTGCGAGCGTATCGCCCTGGGCTCCGATAAATTCAACGCGCTCTGTGCGGGCCATCTAACCCTCCGTGCTCTTCAGACCTGAGAGGTTAGGATGCACCGGAGGCTCCGCAAGGGGCTGCGGCGTCACAGTCGGCTCACGCTTCAGTGACCCTGTGGGATTAGGCTTTAACGCGCTTGCGCTTCATGGAGCTGAGGAGCAACACACCGCCAAACGCGACCAGAAGGAAAGGCGTCAGCCACAAGATGATCGTGCGTCCATCAAGCGGCGGACGAAGCAGAACTTCATGACCAAACCGATCCACCAGGGCTTGGCGAAGGGCGTCGTCGTCCTGGCCCAGAGCAACCTGCTCACGCACGAAACGACGCATGTCGAGCGCCATGGGCGCGTTGGAATCCAGAATGGACTCCCCAGAGCACACCATGCACTTGATCTCACGCATCAATTCCTGAGCCCGCGCCTCCTCGGCCGGAGGAAGTTCTGTGGCAGGCACCTGCTGAACGCTAAGCGCCAGAGCGAGAAAAAGCGCCTTCATTCTGCCGCCTCCGCAATCGCCTCGGCCTTCGCTTCGCGGCGAGGTGCGCCGGACAAAATGCGGGCATACAGCGCGGTCAGACCGCCAAGAACGATGAAGATGGCCCCAAGGCTGAGCATCCACACGAGCGGGTGGTAGGCCCCGCGAACTTCAAAGGCGGTCACGCCGTTTTCGCGTACCCGCGCTTCACCGACAGAGACATAGAGCTCACCCGCCAGACCTGCGCGCAGAGCCACTTCCCGGGTTGTCTGGTCTGCGGCCACGTAGAAGCGACGCTCCGGCTCGATCACGCCGTCTTCACCACCGTTGATCAAAAGCCGGGCGCGATCGCCGATATAGTTCGGGCCTTCAATCCCGCGCACGCCTTCAAGTGTCAGCTCATAGCCGCCCACAGTGACGCTTTCGCCTTCAGCCAGCGTCACATTCTGGTCGATCGGGCGCGAGGCATCAGCAGCCGCACCCAGCGCGATCAGTCCGACACCGGCATGAGCAATCGCGCGCGCCCCAGCCGCAATCTGAGCACTGCGAACTGCGAGCGATGGCAGTGTGCGCACCGCATCCATACCCGCCCCTGCCAGCGCCCAGGCCCCGAGAGCGGCACCCACAACGGCCAGAACAGGCGCCCCAAACCAGATGAAGGCCCCGGTCACGACCGCGACAGGTAGAAGGATAAAGGCGGCACCCAACTGCTTCAGCGCGGGTTTCGCCCCGCCATTGGTCCACGGCAGAAACGGCGCAAGCGGCATCAGGATGACGGCGGCCATCATCAGCGGCGTTGCGGACATATTGTAGTAAGGCGCACCGACTGAAAGCGTTGGCAGACCCAGCGCATCGACAAAGAGGGGCATAAGCGTGCCCACCAGGACAACGCCTGCGGCAGCGGCAAGGAAGAGATTGTTCGCGCCGATAAAGGCTTCGCGGCTATCAGGCTCAAACCCTTCGCCCTCACCGAGGCTCGTCGCCCGGAAGGCAAAGAGCGTGAAGCCCGCAACCGCCGAAACGCCCAGCATACCGAGGATCCAGACCCCGCGTTCCGGATCAAGCGCGAACGCGTGTACAGACGTGATGACGCCGGAGCGCACCAGAAAGGCCCCAAGAATCGATAGGATATAGGCAAGCAGTGCGAGGAACACCGTCCAGCCTGGAAACGCTCCGCGCTTCTCCGTCGCGATGGCGGAGTGGATCAGTGCGGCACCTAAAAGCCAGGGCATAAAGCTCGCATTTTCCACTGGGTCCCAGAACCACCAGCCGCCCCAGCCAAGCTCGTAATAGGCCCACCACGCCCCAAGCGCGATGCCGGCCGTTAGGCTGGTCCAGGCCCCAAGCGCCCAGGGGCGTAATGCCGCAGCCAGTTCTCGCCCGTTGGACTTCTGAACCAGACCGGCAGCGGCAATCGCGAACGCGGTCGAGAGTCCCACATAGCCGATGTAAAGCATGGGCGGGTGGATCACGAGGGCCGGGTCCTGAAGGATCGGATTGAGATCCGAGCCCTGGATCGGTGCAGGGCTTACGCGCTCAAACGGGTTGGAGGCAAAGGCCAGAAAGGCAAAGAAGAGCGATTGGAGAAGGCCCTGAAAGCTCACAGACCGTGAGCGCAAAGCGGAATTCAGCGGCCCCACTTTCGCCAGCCCCATGCCGAACAGGGCGAGGATCCAGCACCACAGGAGCATGGACCCCTCATGGCCACCCCACGCGCCCGCAATCTTGTAGGCGAGCGGTTTGTCGACGTGAGAGTTGGCCGCCACGTAGGCAATCGAGAAGTCTGACCGAACGAAGCTGAGGATGAGGAGCAGCATGGCTGCGCCGCCCGCGAGGACGGCAATCTCGGACGCAGCGCGTCCGGCATCGGCCATCGCACCCTTGCCACCCTTGTTGGCACCAATCCAGGCGAGAATGGTTTGTGCGACACAGGCCAGCAGCGCCAGCGCAATGAGAAAACGTCCAATTTCAGCAATCATTTAAGAGCCTGCGCCGTCAGCTGCGTCATCGCCATAGCCGCCATATTGAGACGACGAGTTCTGGTCTTCATGCCACATGCCGCTTTCCCGTAGCGCATCGGCGACCTCAGCCGGCATATAGGTCTCATCGTGCTTGGCCAGCACGCTATCAGCGGTAAATAGCCCGGCCTGATCAAAGGCCCCTTCAGCAACGATGCCCTGCCCTTCGCGGAACAGGTCGGGAAGCGAGCCGGAATAGCTGATGCGGATTTCGCCAGCACCGTCAGTGACCGTGAAGTTGGCCCCACCGTTGGACGGCCGCTCAACAGAGCCGTCTACGACCAGGCCGCCAACGCGCACGCGCTGGCCCGCCGCTGGCGGGTTCTCAGCGACCATGGCCGGTGAATAGAAGAATACCATGGCGCTGCTCATGGCGTTCATCGCCAGCGCTGCCGCTGCGACAAGCACAATGGCCGCACCTGCGGTAATCCAGAGGCGTCGATTAGCCTTTCTCACGCGTCGGTCTCCTCAAACGCAAAAGCACTTTCCAGCGCACTGATCAGCGCAAGCTTACCGGGCTGACCTTCAAAGCGCGAACGCGCGGTTTCAAGGGCTTCGCGCGCTTCGGCCGACTGCTCCATCATCATACGAGCCCGCGCCAGTGTCAGCCATCCAGACAGATCGCCAGGATCGCCGTCCAGTCGCATTTCCAGCCTATCAACCATCGCCGAGACCATGGCCTCGATATCGCCCGGCTCTGCATTTGCGAAAGGCGCGTCGCCGCCAGCACCCGGCCCACCTGTGGGTCGTGATAACAGGTCAGCAGCCCGCTCAGCGATGGCAGCCCGGTATGGGTCGTCTGTTGGCAGGCGGTTTATGATGTCGGTCCAGTAAGTCGCCGCCATCGCCCGATCACCCTCAGCATAAGCTGCCGATCCCAGGAAAAAGGAGGGCTCGGGAATATTGGGGTCCAGCTCATAGGCACGGCGAAAAGCGCGGCGGGCTTCGGCGGTGACCTGCCCCTCATTCAGATTGACCAGCGCCTCGCCAAGATCGGAATAGATACCCGCATCTTCGCCCTGTCTCAGCGCGCGCTGCAGCAGACCGATCGCTTCAAGCTCTCGCTCTGTACGCGCCAGAAAGCGTCCCAGCAGGGTCAGGGCGCGGATGTCTTCGGGGTTATTGCGGATTGCATCACGCAGGCGCTCTTCCTGCTCCATCGGGGTCAGCTGCGTCGGCTCTGTGGAGCGAAGGCGTTCAATCAAAACGTCGTAGGGCTGACCGGACAGGTCCGGCTCGCCATTAACGAGGTATGCGCCAAAAGCTCCAAGCGCGATAAGCCCGGCGATAACAAGCCCGGCCACCCGCGCGCCGTCTCTGGCAACCGGGGTCGCGACATAGACGCCCGCAGCCAGCGCGATCAGAGCCGAAATGGCGATGACGGTCATCATGAAGTTTTCACCCAGCTCACCAGCAAATTATTGGCTGGCATCTCAATCCGGCCTTCGCGCATAAATCCGTGCCGTTCAGCCAGCGCATCCACATCATCGAGCGAACGCACACCCCAGCGCCGATCACGGCGCTTCAGGCTTTCATCAAAATCCAGATTGGACGGAGCTGTCTGATCGCCTTCCCTGAACGGGCCGTAGAGGTGCAGCTTCGCACCTGCCGACAGCAAGCCTGAAGCGCCCGCAAACAAGCCTTCGCAAGCTTCCCACGGGGCAATATGAATCATGTTGGCGCAGAAGATGGCATCCACGCTGGCGAGGCCTTCAGCCCAATCAGCCCTGGTCATATCAAGCGCCAGACAGGACTGGATGCGGCCGCCAGCATCAATAGCCCAGGCATCCACGCTGGCACGCGACTCTTTATTGAGCTCGCTGGGTATCCAGGTCAGGTCAGGCCGTGCTTCGACACAGGCGAGCGCATGCTCACCTGTACCGGATGCCACCTCCAGAACTCGAGCGTCACGCGGCAGCAGGCCAGCGAGCGTGCTCGCGATCACAGCCTTGTTGCGCCCGGCACTGGGCGATGACAGGCGATGGCCTGCGCGACTACGGGCTTCAAGAGCCGTCTCGCTGGAGGAGGAGGACAAAGTCATGCCGCAGTAGATAGTCACTCTACCGGCAGACTTGAAGGAAATTACGCTGCCAAAGCTGCGGCGACGCGGCGCACCAAAATATCGGCCGCATCCTTGTGCTGAAAAACGCGCATCAAATGGGCGATGTCATCGCACCGGCGCTGGGCCTCCACCGCGTCATCTTCAGAGGCGGTTCGCAGGCTTGTCAAAATCGATTGGCTCACCGTTTCAAGCCGCTCGTTCATGGTCGCGATTAGCTCAGAATGGGCGCTTCCGACGGCGGCGCGGCTTGCGTCGTCCTTGGTCGCAACCATAAATCTTGCGAGCGCCTCGGTCTTTGTGAACTCTGGATGACCCAGCCCCGGCACGGGGCCAACCATGCGGCGCTTCATGCCGCCAGCCTCAGGTGTAACCTTCCAGAACGCGTCTTTGGCGGCCTGATGGATGCGCGTCATCTGGTCACTGGCCCTGCTGCGCAGCTCAAACAAATGCTTGCCCCATTCACCATCTTTTCGGATGCCAATCTCGCGGGTCATGCCAACAGTCACCGCCGCGAATTGGGCCAGACCCGCAATCGCCTTTTGCGCGTCTTCGAGCGTCTCAGGCGCAGAAGCAAAGGCGTTCAGATAGTAGGCCGCGTCGTCCAGCAACGCATCGCCAATGGTGGCCATATCGGTTTGAGAGACGAGAAGGTCATCCCCGCGCCGCGCGATTCTTTCAAACACCCGCAGCATGCGCCATGGACGCTCCATACGTGCCATGAGGAGAAACAGGAGCCACACCGCAGCATCAGGATCAGCTTCGCTGGCCGTTTCATACCGGTCGCGAAGTGTCGCGCTCAAGGTATCGGTCAGCTCGGGAATTTGTGTGGGCAGCCCAGCAAGGGCAACGCGCAACACCGGGCTAGAGCGCAAGATCACAGCTGTATGTTTGACGCCCTCAAAGTCGCGAACCTGCAGCCTCGCGCGAAGCTTCTTTTCCGCCTTCGGCTCATCTTTAACCGCTTCAACAGCGGCCGCGATCGCATCGGCCACGGCAACACGAATTGGGTCAAGGTTGCCCTGCCCCGGCTCGGTATCGGTATCGGAGACAGCGTCTTTAAGCGATTGAATCAGATCAGGCGCAACCGTATCGGCAAGCCAGTCATAGATGATTTCCAGCAGGGGAGCGGGCGTATAGGCCTTTGACGGAGGTTCCGTTTCGGGATTTCCACTCACCGGCTGCAGCGGCTCAAATAGGCGCCGTTTGGCAACCGCGTCGACACCCTCTCGGCAGAGCGCCATGAGCCGCCCAAGCGCAGGGTCTGCCTTGTCAGCCGTGGCGCAGAGGCGATCCACCAACCCTTTTGGAAGGGTGGCCAGCAGCGCCGAGATGCGCTCCTGCTTGTCCTGCGGCAAGCCACTCATGAACAGACGAACTCCTACTAATCAGCCAAGTCTTGGCCAGACAGAGTTAACGCCCTGTTTCCATGATTCCGCGAGCCCCCGGTAACCGCAGCTCGGCCTTCAAGCCCCCCAGTGCCGAGCGCCCCAGCTTCAAGTGACCGCCATAGGCGCGTGCAAGGTCAGTCACAATGGCAAGGCCAAGGCCTGTCCCCGGAGCCTGTTCATCGAGGCGCACACCGCGTTCGAGGACTTGCGCGCAGGCCGCTTCATCCAGTCCGGGGCCGTCATCCTCTACGCAGATACACAAGGAAATCTCATCGCCAGCGATAGAGCGCGCCGTCACCTTGACCTCACCCGCCGCCCATTTGCAGGCATTGTCTATGAGGTTGCCGGCAAGGTCTTCCAGGTCCTGGCGTTCACCGCGAAAAACCAGGCCGTGAGGCGCGTCGAGCGTTACAGAAACATCGCGCCTCTGGTAGATTTTCCGCAAAGTCCGGGTCAGGTCTTCCAGCACTTCGGTCGCAGGCGCGCGCGCCCCGATCGCCTGAGCGTTGGCGGCGGCTCTCGCCCGTCTCAAATGGTGTTCAACCTGAGCCGACATCGCATCGGTCTGGCGCCCGACGAGCTCTGCCAGTGGGCCTTTGCTGGTGCGGGCCTCGTTGCCCAGCACGGTAATAGGAGTTTTAAGGGCATGGGCCAGATTGCCCACATGGGTGCGCGCCCGCTCAACAACTTCACGCGAATGGTCGAGCAGACTGTTCAACTCTCCAGCCAGCGGAATGAGCTCTGAGGGGTATTGGCCACTCACCCTCGCTTCCTCGCCGTCGCGCACCGAGGCCACGGCCCGCCCCATGCGCAAAACCGGCTCAAGGCCAACGCGCACCTGGAACCAGACGCCCAGAGCCAGAGCCGCAGCCAGCAGGGAGAAAAGGATCGACGCAATGATGGCAAAGCGCAGCACATCAGCATCAGCCGGACGCCGATCCTCAGCCGCAGCGATGATGACCGCGCCCTCGACGCCCTCAATGACCACCGCCTGCACATGCACGCGCAAGGGTTCGCTGTCAGGACCCTGAACGGTCCCGATGAAGGTTTCACCCGGCGCAGTCGTGGCCTGCGCGGCCAGGCGCGTCACATCGAGGCGCAGCTCGGCGAGCGAGCTCGACGCCAGGTCCCCTTCTGCACCCTCACGTGTGATCTGCCAGTAGCGACCGGAGAAGACCTGCGAATAGCTGGGGTCGGTTGGGCGCTGTTCCACATAGGGGCTACCGCTATCATCAATCTCGACGAAGGCGATCAGCGACTCGCCCACACGGGACAGACGATCATCAAGCTCACCCAGCACTGTCTGGCGGAACAATACCGTCAGCGCGACAGCACCCACGATGAGCAGGCCCAGCGCCCAGATCAGGGCAAAGCCGACCATGCGCCTCGCAAGCGAGCCGTGCGGTGTTAGCAGATCTTCGCTTTGGTCATTCACCCGGTCTTGGCGTCCGCTCTTGATTCATCTGGATCAACGAGACGATAGCCCAGTCCGCGCACGGTTTCGATCCGAGCCGAGCCAATCTTTTTGCGAAGACGTCCGACGAACACCTCAATGGTGTTGGAATCCCGGTCAAAGTCCTGATCGTAGATATGCTCAACAAGCTCGGTACGGGAGATCACGCGCTCCTGGTGATGCATCAGATAGCTGAGCATCCGGAACTCGTGGCTGGTCAGCTTGATCAGCTTGCCATCGAGGAACACCCGGGCACCGCGCGTATCAAGGCTGAGATTGCCGCTTTCAAGCGTTGAGGAGGCATGACCGGCCGCGCGGCGGGTCAGCGCCCGCAGGCGCGCCAGCAGCTCTTCAGGATGAAACGGCTTGGTCAGATAATCATCTGCGCCCGCATCGAAGCCCGCCACCTTCTCGCTCCATCGATCGCGGGCGGTGAGGATCAGCACAGGCGTCGCAACACCGGCCTCACGCCAGCGCTCCAGCACCGTGACGCCGTCCATCTTGGGCAGACCCAGATCCAGGACAATGACGTCATAGGGCTCGGTCTCGCCCAGATGCCAGCCATCTTCCCCGTCAGTGGCGGAGTCCACGGCATAGCCTGAGTGCTCGAGCACTTCGCTCAGCTGGCGGTTCAGGTCCGGCTCGTCCTCAACGATCAAGGCGCGCATGTCAGTCTCCAATTCAGTCCACTAGCCGAGGACGCGGCCGGTCTGTGCGTCCACACGCACATCGAACCGGCGCCCGTTCTCGATCATCCGCACGCTGTAATACGGCCGCCCACTCCGCACGAGCTGGGCATTGAGCACATCGGCGCGCGGGTAAGCCCGACGCGCCGCGGCCACAGCCTGGCTGGTGGAAATCAGCTGCTGCACCTCAACCTCGGCCCCCACAGGCGTGGGATCGGCATGGGCCGGCGCTGCCGCGCTGGCGGCAAGCAGGACGAGGAGGGAGGCAAACATACGGATCATGACAACGCTTTTAGGCCGGGCGGCGTGAACCGCTCCTGAACACAAGGGCTAAACTCCATTCAGGAACGATGCCAGTGCAGCCAGTCCGTCGCTTAAGACTTCAGCCGCTTGCGCGGATCATAGTCCACCGGCGGCGTCCAGTCTTCGATAAAGGCTTCCAGCGCAGGGTCATTGAGCGGGACATCCACGATCAGCTTGATGATCTGGTCGCCGTGCCCGCCACCTGGCTTTGGTGCGCCCTTGCCGCGCAAACGCAGCTGGGCCCCTGAATTGGCTCCAGCTGGCACACGCACTTCAACCGGACCGTCGACCGAGGGCGCACGCACCGCACCGCCAAACAGAGCTTCTTTCAGGGAAATCGGTAGGTCGAGGCGAATGTCTGCACCGTCGCGCCTGAACCAGGCGTGAGGCCGGATCGCAATCTCCACCAGGCAGTCACCGGCAGGCGCGCCCTGCTGGCCAGGTTCACCCTGACCGCGCAGACGTAGTACCTGCCCGGGCTCTACGCCAGCAGGAATGGCAACTTCAACCGCACGACCACCGGTCAGGCCGACACGGCGCTTTCCTCCGCGCATCGCTTCTTCAAAGCTGACCGTAACGCCCGCCTTGAGGTCGCGACCCTTGACCGGTTGTGGCCCAGGCCGCGGGCCACCGCGCGCGCCGCCGAAATCGCTGAACAGGTCGGAGAAAATGTCGGAGATGTCTTCGTAACGGCCGGAAGGCCCGCGCTGTCCGGCAGGACCACCGGGCCGAGAGCGAAAATGAAAGGCCGCCGTTTCCTGACCGTTGGCATCAATCTCGCCGCGATCAAAGCGCGCCCTGGTTTCCGGATCAGACAAAAGCCTGAAGGCCTGCCCGACTTCCTTGAAGCGCTCTTCGGCCTGCTTGTCATCGGGCCGGGCGTCCGGGTGCAACTCCTTGGCGAGCTTGCGATAGGCACGACGAATCTCGTCGGCGGAAGCCGACTTCGTCACACCGAGAATCGCATACGGATCTTTCATCACGCCGCCCTGATAGCAGGCGCAGGCAACAACTGCGAGCGCGGCGGATATATGGGCGATGGGGAAAGCTCAGAAAAGAGGCTGCTTTCAGCTTAAGGCTGACAGATCACATCGCGCAACAGCCCCGGGGCCAAAGCGATCGCTGAGCTGGGCAATCTCCACCGTAGCCGCTGAGAGGCCAGAGGGGAAAAGCGTCGCCTGCTGCGCCGCTGTCAGTGTTATCGCTGGCGCATCAACCTCGGACCGGGACACTTCAACTTCGCCCTCAAGCCAGACCACCTGATAGGCTTCGCGCGCTTCATCCAGCGCAACATCACCATAGGCCCAGGCATCCGCAGCAACTCGCGCGCGCCTGATCCAGCTGACTTGCAGGTCGGTACCGGACAGGGTCGCCACGACATGCACAGGCGCCAGCGGTCGGTGCTCGGCACCGTCATAGCGGGCCGAGACTGTGCGCGCTGACACGTCATTGATCGGTTTGCCCGGTGGCACAGCCACAACCGTCAGATCTGTTCCCACCTCATGATCATGAACGGGCAGGGTCACGCAGGCTTCATCAAGCAGCACCACCTTTGCCCCCGCGCCAGCGCCGGACACCGCCGTGCCCCCAAGGCCGCGCAACAGGCCCGTGAGGGTCCAGCTGCCGTCTGGTTCAAGCTGTGCATTGGTAAAGCTGAGGACTTCCCAGGCCTGCGCCGTCGCGACAGCGATCAGGTTCGCTCCATTGAGGACGCGGGTCGCCGTTGCGCTGGAGACGGCACCGTTACTCAGGCGGACCTTGATCGCATTGGCCCTATCCCAGCGCCCTTCATGGCCCGGACCAAGATCAGCCTCCAGCTGGCCGGTGAACGCGGGCGCAGTTATTTCAGCGCGGGAGGTCAAGGCGTCGGCATTGGGACCGGCATAGACGGTGAGTTTTCCCGGCCAGGGGTCTGACCAGCCTGCAGCCAGAAAACCGTTTCGTGCTGGCTCGCCTGCGCGCAGGGGCAGATCAAGCAGGGTCAATGCCGGTCGTGATGGTGGACGCGGCGCGGCACCACCCTCTGGCTGTGGGCCTGTTGTGACGTTCAGCCCTCCACGTGTTCCAACGAGTTCGCAGTCCCGCGCCTCAGTGCCTTCTGCTGACGCCAGACACCAGACCGCGCCGTGAGGCCCGGCATCCAGCATGATGCAATCACCCGCTTCCAGCGCAACAAGGGATGGCGGCAGCGTCAGTGCAGCGGTGCGGGTCTCAGCCTGCATTCGCGATAGAGCACCGCGCGCCCATCGTGTTGCGAGATCGCGATCGGCAAGGCAATTGAGCGCCATCTCAATCACACCCTGGGTTTCATGGTCGAGGCCCAGCGCAGACACCGACGCCGGGCGATAATCCCCATCATCGACAGCAAACTGAAGGCGCACTTCGGTGGGTTGGGCGTCCTCCGCCTCCTGGCCAAAGGATAGACCCGGGCCATCGTCACGCACGGTGAGTGATTGAGCCGCCACCATAACCGGCGCGCTATCCTTTAGGTGAGGCACGCAAACAGGGCCATTGGCTCGGTCTACGACATCAAAGCCAAAGATGGCCCCGAGGCGCTCAATCTCGTCGCGTGCGCGCGCACCGGCATTAATGACATAGCCTGCAAGCACGCCCGCTAGCTTCGTTGTGTCGAGGTCATCCAGCCCGGCCTGCGAGGCGATATCGCCAACAATCTCGCCCACGCTTGATTGCCCGGCGCGGCCCGTCAGCCAGTGACCCAGCCGCCAGTTGCTACCGTCGCTCCACACATCATCGCGGGTTGGAAACTCAGGAAACGGGCGCGCATCCCAGGTCCAGACATGACTGTGGGCCAGGTCCAGCATCGCTCCGGAATAGACGCTCGATATCGGATTGGCCGCACCCTGCCAGTAAGCGAGCAGCGCCTCGATATAGCGACGCTGAATGAGGTCGTCGCGGGCACCGGTGGAGTAATAGGGCGGCGTGCTTTCAGAGCTTTTGGGATCAATAAACACATTGGGCTGGTTCGCGCCCTTGTCGACAGCCGGGCAGCCCAGCTCCACAAGCCGAACCGGTTTTGATTGAGGCACCCAGCCGGTCGGTGAGGTCTGCCGCACACCCGCAATGCGGTCGTGATGGGGCTCGCTCCACCAGGAGCGCAGATCCTTGTAGCGATAGACCCATGGCTCCGCGTAAGCACCATCCGTTATGGGGGTGCGCAGCTGGGCGTCTCGATCAGCCGAACTGGCATAGTACCAGTCATACCCCTCCCCGCCTTCGACGTTGGATTTGAGATAGTCGCGGTCATGGATGGAGCCGGTCCCGGCCAAGGCATCGAGATGAGCGGTGCCCTCGCGCCAGTCAGACAGCGGCGCATACCAGTCAATGCCGATAAAATCGATATCCGCACTGGCCCACAGCCGGTCAAGATGGAAGAGCCGGTCACCAGAGCCATCGGCCGGCGAATGTCCGAAATACTCGCTCCAGTCTGCCGCGTAGGAGAGCTTTACGCCCGGGCCCAGAAGGCTGCGGACTTCAGCAGCCAGCGATACCAGCCGTGCCACGGCCGGATAGCTCGCCAGACCGTCACGCACCTGCGTCAACGCCCGCATCTCAGACCCAATGATGAAGCTCTCCACCCCGCCTGCGGCTTTCGCGATGGCGGCGTGGTGGAGGATGAAGCGATTAAAGCTCCACTCTTCAGGTCCAGAATAGACGACTGTGTCGCCAGAAACTACAAAGTCAGAAGCCTGCGCGCTGCCAAAAAAGGCATCAATCAGCGCGGTTGCCGCCACCGTTTTGTCCGGAGATCCAGGCTGGCCCGGTGCCGGGTGACATGTCACCCGGCCACGCCACGGAAAGGTGGCCTGTTCAGTCCCTCCATAGGGGTCAGGCAAGCCGTTCCCTGAAGGGATATCCATCAGGATGAACGGATAGAGCGTCACCTCCAGCCCGCGCGCCTGCATCGCTCTGATCGCCTGGATCAGGGTCTCGTCAGATGGTGTGCCGCCGAAAACCGGTGAGCCGTTGCTTTGAGAGACCAGCTGCGCCTGCTGACGCGACAGCCCAGCTGCCGACCACTCAAGCGGATGGGTCTGTTTGTCAAAACTTTCCACACGCGGCGTGAGCGTGCAGGTGTCAGCGCGCAAGTCATCGCCGAACCAGGCCGTCACCAGCGCGACGGAGCCGCATTGCGGCAAGCGTGCTTCAAGATCATCGAGCGAAGCCTCAAAGTCGCAGCTGGCGCGCGTGGAGTGGTGGTTTTCCGCCTTGTCCTCGCCCTCGCCGATTTCACGCATAACCGCGCGATCAGCATAGGCAAACTCGCCAGACGACGGGATCATGCAAACGCCATTGATGCGCGCTTCCATCGCGGCTGCATCGCGCACGGTCGGAGCAATAACTTCAAAACTTAAGTTCGGGATGCGATTGCCGAAGGCCTCAAGCGGCAAATCCTCGAACACCACATAGGCCAGACCGCGATAAGCCGGCGCAGCGCCAGAGCCTTCAATCGCTTCAATGACGGGGTCGGGCATCTGGTCGGCGCTGCCTTTATGGACACGCCAGGTGACATCCTGCAGCGACAGCAAGGTGCCGTCTGCCCAAACCCGCCCGATGCCGCCGATCTCGCCCTCACACAGCCCCACAGCCAGACTGACCGAGTAGCTGTAGTCGGTAACTGTCGGACCGCCACCCTTGCCGCCCCCGCTGGAGCGGGTAACAGATGTTTCGTTGAAACGTGCCGCCCAGATCAGCTGCCCGGACAGGCGCATGCGGCCATAAACCCGCGGGATGGACGCGCCTTCGGTTGAGGTCTGAATCTGAAGATCAGCCTGACGCGGTCCTTCGACATCTGGCGCAAACAGGTTGGCGATCTGGCGCTGAGCGGTGCTCGCGATAAAGCCGGTCGCGACCCGCGCGCCCGTGATAAGAAGCTGTGCCATCGGCTGGCCCTATGCTGAGGGTGGAAATCTGAAAGTTCCGGCAAGGCGACGCTGCCACCAGCGCCCCAGCGTGGTTTCACACACACTGCGCCCCTGCCAGGCGTGGATCATTCGCCCTTCGCCGACATAAATGGCGCAATGCTTGGCCGCGCAGCCAGCCGCAAAGCGAAACACCAGGACGTCACCTGGCTGAGGGTCTTCACGGGCCGTTGGGAGAAGCCAGCGCTCAGCAGCATCCAGCAGTGTTTCGCCGGTGCCAGCCTCCGCCCAGCCGGGCGTGTAGGGCGGAACAGCTTCTGGTTCCTCACCGTAGAGCCCGCGCCAGACCCCGCGCACCAGGCCGAGGCAATCTGCGCCCTCGTTCCGGGTAGAGGCCTGGTAGCGATAGGGCGTCCCCAGCCAGGATCGCGCTTCGGTCAGGATCTGCTCAGCTGTGATCATCACCGGGCACCTCCGTCGCGAATGTCTTCTGAGGCTGCGTGGTGCAGCAGCACATCATTGCCCGGCATGTGCGGGCAGCCGCGGAAATTGACGCCGTTGGCAAATTTGCTCCGGCAGGTTTCAAAGCGCTTGTCACAGCCTGCCATGAGGAGCGCCATGTCCCCTGTTTCAGGGGTACGGGCCGGTGCCGGGTCGAGCTCCAGAATGCGGTCTGACCCGCTGACCCTGTCGACCAGCACACGGTGGCTGGCCCCGGTGTTTGGACCACTGGTCCAGGTCAGAACCCCGTGTACGAACCAGCTATTGTCCGGGCCGGACGCTCCGGAGACGACAACGCCAGAGGCATTCAAGCTCGTCTCGACCGTGACCGCATATTCAAAGCCGCTCGCGCTCAGATCCACGCCGCAGTGCGCATCGCCCAGCTCAGCGTCGCAGCGCTTTGAAAAGCGGCGGCCAATGCGGGTGTTCAACCGGGCGCTCAGGCCCTCCACCTCGGCCTCAAAGCCGGTATCGCTGCGGGAGACCGCGCCCAATGCTCCAGTGAATGTCTTGAAGAAGAGCTCAGGCTCGCTCCAGTCCACACGGTAGAGCTCCACCCGGGCACCGGTCCACAGACCGTTATCCAGATCCGTGTCGCTGATACGCGTGGAGTTGAGCACACCAAAGACGGCGGCGCGCGCGGGGCTCGACCCAGTCTCTACGCGCGCAGCTCCGGCGGTGAAGCCAGAGGCTGGCTCACACGAGACACCCATCAGGCTTATAGGCCGGTCGTGGTCGGTGAAACCCAGCACAGCCCCATCGCGGCGGGTCAGCACCCAGCACCAGGCCAGCGTCGTCGCACCCGCCTCAAGCCTGGCCTGAAGGGCGGCAGGAATATCAATCATGGAGACTCCAAACAAAAACCCCGGCACGAGGGCCGGGGCTGAACTGGATTGAAAATGTGCCTTGAAGGGCGCTAGCCGTCGTCGGTCTGAAATGCCGAACACGGCGCATTTGGCTCAAAGTGGCAGTCCGCCTCGACATAGGGCTTCAAGCGCCCCTCGATGAAGTGAACCCAGACATTGCGGACGATGGCGGCAAGCTCGGCATCCACCTCGCCCATCATGGACAGATCGACCGTGAACGCGGTGGACGCGCCATCGTCGGCCTCCTCCAGAGTCCAGGTTGTCACCAGATGATAGGCGCGCCCCGACAGGCCCAACGGTCCCTCAAGGCGCAGCAATTCAGGGCGATAGATGGAGATGACTTCCGCGTGGATCACGCCGTCATCCTCTCCCTCCACGAAACGCTCATAGAAGCGGCCGCCAAATTCAGGCTCGATGACCAGCTCGGCCGGATCTGGATAAAAGGTGTGGTCCCACCATGGCTTGATGTCGCCCGTCGCCACGTCAAAGACCACATCGCGAGGCGCCGCGATGTCCACTTCAATCCGGGTTCTGAACGCACCAACCTCAAAGGGCTGAACCTCAACCGGTTCAGCAGCTTGAAGGGACAGGGCGGCGAAAAGGGTCAGCATGGCGGCGCTCCTTGAAAAAGGTCAGGGCGTTAGCAAGGCGTGCCCGCTGGCCTCTGTCCAGCCCTAAACCAGCACCTCGATCAACGGGACGCTGGCGATCTGGCTGGCTCCGGAGCCGTCAGCCGACATTTCAAGCTGGTCGGTGTCAAAACGCACCGGGGTGTCAAAGCGAAAGCCCGCCGTAACGCTCGCGCCCGGTGAAGGCGCGACGTCGAGCACCACGACGCCATCGGGATCCAGAGTGAAGCTGACCGCAACGCCATCAACCGCCACAAGCACGCTGCCGTCCACCGGCTGGGTGATTGTCCGCGTCCAGGCCGTCTCGCCGTCCCCATAGGTTTTGGTCAGCGGGAAGCGGGTTTCCACCCCGTTACCGGTGCCAAGGACCTGATCGCTGGCCGCGACGTCCTCAGACGGCAGGCAGGATTTGTGGTCCAGCGGATCGACAAAACGGAAGGCATGGAGCGCCCCGCGGCGCGCTTCAAAGAATGCGCTTAAGCGCGCCACATCATCAAGGCTGCGCACACCCGGTGCCGCATCCCAGCGACGGCGCGAGCCGGCCCAGGGCGAATTTCGCTCCTCCCGTCCCGAGGCCAGCGCAACGATTTCGGTCCGCCGCTGAGGCCCGCCTCTGGCCGCGAGGCCGATGGAAAGCGGGAAGCGAACATCGTGGAACGCGCTCATAGCAGACGTCCTCCGGCAGCAGCGGCACGGGCGATGGCGGCTGTGATCTGGCGCTCGGAGCGCTGAACCGAGCTCGCCACATCGCTGCTTGCCTGGATCGTGATATTGATGGTCTGCGATGGCCCGTTGGCGGCAATGGCACCGGCGGACGTGGGCACGAACACTTCTGGTCCCTGCTCACCCACAAGATAGGGCGCGCCGGCCATCACCGGTCCACCTTCAGCGCGCTGACCGACAATGTCAGAAAACAGCGATGAGGCCTGCCCGCCGAAGGATGCAGCAGCTGAGTTCAGCGGATCAAGAATGACCGCCTCCAGCGCGATGCGCGCCAGATCCTGCAAGATGCTTTCAGCCATTGAGGCAAAGTTCAGCTCTCCGGATCTTGCTGCAGATCCGAGTGCGTTGGCGATCGCACCCCCAGCAACATCAAACGCGTCAGCGACGCGTTGTGCAGCGCGCTCGCCTTCAACGGCAATGCTGTCGAGCGCCCGCCTCGCCTCCTCGTCAGCGACATCCGGGGTCAGGTCATCAGGGGTCATTGTCGGTCTCCGTGGTGTTGGTTAGGGTGCTGGCATAGGCCGGGTAGCGACCAAGCAAGGCCTCAAGCCCTGAACGCTGCAGGACGTCGCCGGGCTGAGCTGCGCCCCCCGTCAGCGCGCGCCACTCCCACAGGGTCAGCGCCCAGAAGTCCGCCGGCCTTATCCCAAGGCGCAACACGGCAAAGCGCAGCGCCCGCGCCCAGTCCTGGCTCATGCCAGATTGGCCTTGAAGCAGCGCGCGACCGCTTGGGCGGCTTGCAAGGGCTCTGCGGCCTTCGCCAGCGCTTCGGAGTTGTCCGCCCCGCCAGCTCGTAAAAGCGCTGTGAGCACAAGGCTTAGCCGAGCCGCATCCAGTGTCTTGAGCGCCTCGCCCAGCGCGGTGAAGCCGGAGACACCAAGCCCGGCCTCGATCTCGGCCAGAGCAGCCAGTGTAAGGCTGAGCCTGTGAGACTCATGGTTGATTTCGATCACGGTATCACCGCGCGCGCAGGTGTCTGTCAGGTCATTCATAGGGGTCACGCTGGCGTAAAGATCAGCGCCCCGGCAGACGCCAGCGACAGCGAATATGCCGCCTCGCCGTCATGGCGCCCGGAATATTCCAGGGCCGTGACCAGGAAGGGCCCGGCAAGCGTTCCAAAATCTGGAATGACCAGATGCCAGTTGCGCCGTGTCTGATCAAAGAACACGCCGCGCACCAATTCATCAGCCGCCGCGTCAACGAACACACCCGCGCCGGTCACTGCGGCTGAACGCAGACCTGCGCCCTCGATCAGCTCTCGCCAGCGCCCCGGGCTGTCGGCATGGGTCACGTCCACCGGGCGCGCGTTGAGCGAAATCGACTTCGCCCGCAAACCCGCTACGGCGGTAAAACTCTCCGGATCGCCGCCATCGGAAATGGCCAGCAATACATCCTTGCCCGCTTGTGCGGCCATGGGTTGTCTCCTTCATTTTGATTGGATTTCAGACAAGAAAAAAGCCGCCCGGTAGGGGCGGCTTCGATCAATGCGATGCTATGGCATGTTCAAATTATTGTGTGAGGGGGCGGATTCTCTGAATTCAAAAACTCAAGCTCTTCCTCATTCGCCCACTCCAGAGCTTTGCTTTCCAACCTTTGGAACAACTCAGATGCATTTTGGTTCTTCCGCGCTTCGGTTATGTAACCACGGAAAGTGATCCAGTCTTTCACAAACGATTCTCGCCACCAGTCTTTATAAATGCCCTCATCAAGAGAACCAAGATTTATTGCTGACGCGACGAACTCATAAAAGTTGTAAACTCGCTTTATAATGTCGTCACCGAGGAAGATATTTCCATTATTTTGAACAACTGATTGCTTAATCATGTTAATTGTAATTGTTGATTGATCCAACGCTTCAAGCTGCTTTCTCAAGAGTCGAAAGCGTTCAAATATACCGGATAACTCTGGATCACTGACCATTTGGCCAACTAGCTCGACCGCAGTATTTTTCGAAGCCTGCTCCCGCTGTGACGCGAAAGATCGCTGAGCGATATAGGCCGTAGTCGTTGACCCTATCCCAATCAGAAGAGATGGAATTGCAGTCCCAATTACAGCTGGATCGCCGCCCGAAGCAAAAATCGAAAATACGACCGCAGATATTGCAACGATGGCTAGTCCGCCAAGTGCGAAGGGTGCAATGTTGGTAAGCTTCAACTCTGTCTCCATCATGCGAATAAAGACAGATAAAAGCGCCGAAGCAGGAAAGCAATTATAAAGCGCTCAAAAAACAACTCGCGCGCATATCGGGCAGCAACAATTTAGTGGCGGTTCGTTCCACTGATGCGGTTAGTACCGCCGATCCGGTTCGTACCACCAAGCGCCAAGCATTCAGCCATACGGTTTGTCCCGGATGGGGTCATGGACTTGTTCGAGCTCATTACGGGCACAACCCACCTCATTTGCTTTGCCGCAAGGCGGCGTTACTTACGCGACCACACCCGCCAATGCAAGCAGGAGCGTGCGAATTTGGTCGAGCGATTCGTGTTAACGTTGCGTTTCAATTGACGACAATTGGTTCAGTGAAGGCGGCAGACGCTAAATTGAGATAGAATCGCGATCTTGCTACTAAATATAGTGCGTCGAGGTACGTCGTGCCATATCCTATGATCACCCCGTTAAAAGCGCCCTCACTCGCAAGACACCATGCAGCGTCCGGCCGTCGGGGGCGGTGAAAAAGTCAGTGTAGACGACGCGGCACAGCACGCAGCGCGCGCCGCCACTCAGCGTCAGGTCGGCCTGGTGCAGGGCGGCACGCACCGCGCCCAGCGCATCGCGGACCGCATCGCGATCATCGCGGCGGCCCCAGATGTGCAGCGTCAGGCGGTGATCATTGAGACCTGGCGTGTCGGCATCAATCGGCGTGGTTTCGCCGCGTCCGATCGAGACAAAGGGAAAGGCCGCCCCGCCCGGTGCACGGTCGTAGATGCGCGCCGGATCCCCCAGCGCCGCCTTCACGTCCGTATCGTCCTGCAGGCGGACCATCATCGCAGCCTTGAAACTGGCTTCAGCGCTCATAACGACACCCTCCGCCACGGGGACAGCAGGGCATGGACAGCTTCAGGCAGGCCGCCCTCTCCGCGCCGTGCGCTTTCAGCGAGCTCCGTGCCGCCATAGCTGGCCGCCGTGAGCTGGAGGATCGCTTCTTTGAGGGCGGCTGGCACATCAGAAGCGCTCGGCCCGAAGCCAGCGGTGAAGTCGATCTCGATTCCACCTGCTGGTCGCTGGGGCTTCGGCAAGCTGAAGGGCAGCGCGGCAATCAGGCGGCCTGGCTCGCCCGCCTCAACCCGGTATTCGGCCGGATCAATCAGCTCAGCACCGCCGGTGCGATCATGGATGCGAAGCGCCTCCACACTGATCACCGGTCGGCGCGCCAGCCGGAACGCCTGACCACAGGCTGACAGGCGGCGCACCGGCCAGGTATCCAGCGTCTCACGCCAGCTCTGGGTGATCAGCGCCAGCCCGGTCAGGGCCTCGACCCGCTCGCGTGACGCGCGAACCAAATCGGTGATAAGTTGATCTTCATCGGTGTATGCCACGCGCAGGAAAGCCTTCGCTTCGCCAAGCGAAACGGGCTCCACCGCGGGTGGCGCGGTCAGAGTAAGGGTCATTGAGGAACCTGATTGTTAATGTTGAAAACGTTAAGACGCTTCGGTCAGACCCGCTGGGCCGCTGCTATCAGCGCGGCCCTGTGGTTTGCATTCGTTCTGGCGGGTTGCATTGGCATTATCCTAGATGCCGATCTGGCAACCGAGCGCTCAAGCGCAATGCAAGTCGTCGATGTTGGGAACTATCAAGGTGCTTGGCTAAGAACGAACATGATCGGTATTGGCTATGCCATGATGGCCGCTTTTATGATCTTTGGCGCGCTTTTGGCACCAAGAGGTATAGGGCTTCGTGGTGCTATCGCCCTGTTCCTGCTCGCCCTGGCCACAAGCGTTATCGGATCAATCTGGCTGTTCCCGAAATCCTGGACAGATCAGTCCGTTGAGAGGCTGATTCAAACCAGTCTTTCGCTTGCAGAAGCTGCGATCGGACTAGGCGTCATCCTCGGTCTCCTCGCTCTGGGTTATTTCTTCGTTTTCAAGCCGCTCCTAAAGCTTGAGGCTCGCGCGAAGGAGCGGGCGGATAGCAAGCTTTCAGGCCGGGGTTCAGACGAGACCTCGAGGCGTTGACGCCCCACCTCTCTGACCACCAGCGCGAGCGCTGGCGGTCAGTGTTTAATCAGGATCGAGACGGGAAATCCTAGCTTACGCCGAACTTCAACAGCTTGATCGCGTTAAAGTCTTGCACCCCGCCGCCGACACGCCGCGTGGTGTAGAACAGCACATAGGGCTTGGCCGAATACGGATCGCGCAGCACCTCCACGCCCTGGCGGTCCACCACCAGATATCCGCGTTCAAAATCACCAAAGGCAATGGCGAAATTGTCCGCACCGATGCCCGGCATGGCTTCGCTTTCAGTGACCGGATAACCCATCAGGCTGGCTGACTGGCCTGCACTCATGGAGGGCTGCCAGATATAATTGCCGTCCGCGTCCTTAAACTTGCGCACCGCCGACACTGTCGCCTTGCGCATGACAAAGCGGCCATTGGCCCGGTAGCCCGCCTTGGGCGCATAGATCAGGTCGATCAACGCATCGGTCGGGTCAGAGGCGGCCCAGTCACCGGACACACCCGTGGCCAGATAGCCCAGCTCGCCCCAGCTCGCCGTGGCATCAGGCGCATTGGTGTAGCTCAGGAACCCCTTCGGCTGGTTGGTGCCGGAGCCTGAGACAAAGGCCGTGCCTTCAGCCTCAGCAAACACATCGCGGACTTCTTCGGCCAGCCACTGCTCGATATCCACCAGCGCATCATCCAAGATCGCTGGCGTGGCCGCCGGCATGGCGTAAAGCTCAGCGGTGGGAAACTCGATCAGGTCCAGCGTGGAGGTGTCGGTCTCAGGCCGCGCCGCGGTTTCTGCCGCCCAGCCAGAGGTGATGCCGCCCCGGCTCACCGGTTTCTTGAAACTATGGCTCGTGGTCTGTTTGACAGACGCGATCTGCCGGATCGGGCTGACCTCGCGCACCAGGCGTTCAATCATCGCTTCGGTCTCGGCCGGGGCCACATGGCCACCATCAGCAGCGGTCCCGACACTCAGCGCTTTGGCTTCGGTGAGCCTGGCCGCATCGCCGGTGCGCAAATAGCCGGACCAGGCGGTGGAGAGGGCCGACTTCTCCTCACCCCCGCCCAGGTTCGGCCGGGCCGCCTCACGGGTCAGGCGCTCAATGCGGCCTTGAGTCTCGGTGAGCGCGGTATCAATCCGGCTCAGCTTTTCTTCCAGCAGAGGGTCAGCGGCGCGCTTTGATTCAATCTCGTTGAGGCGGCGGTCATTGGCCTCCTTGAAGCTTTCAAACGCGGTGAAGAGTTCATGCATTGCCGCGCGGGCCTCGGGGCTTGGCGCGGTCATTTTGGTCTCGCGGGTCATGGGATCCTTTCCTTATGGGTCACGCGACAGTCAGGCCGATGCCAGCAGGCGGTCGGCGGTTGAAGTTTGGCGGGAGGGGAGCGACAGCCGGGCCTGGGCCAGCATGGGGAAGGTCACGATGGACACCTCCCACAAATCCAGCTCCAGCAAGTCCCGGCCGCCGCCCACACGGGGAGCAGAACGAAGAGTGCGAAATCCGATGGAGAGGCCATCGACAGCGCCTTGAGAGACAAGACCGCGAACGGCCCGCCCCCGGGGCGCAGTGGTCAGGATCCGGCCGCGCACATAAAGCCCGCGCCCGTCCTCGCGCATCTCGTCCCAGACACCGACCGGCTCACCGGCATCGTGCTGGAACAGCATGCGCACACCGCTTGAGCCTCGCTTTGCAAGGCTGTTGGCGAAGGCGCCCGCGCGCACGATGTCGCGGCCATGGTCCTCAATGTCGAACAGGCTCGCATAGCCCGCCACCTCGAGCGTCTCGCCCGAGCCGTTAAGCGCCGTCATCGGCGTATCTCCTGAATTGTTTTAGGGTTTGGCACCCCTCCCTCCCCTCGATGGGGAGGGTGTCCCGTCAGGGACGGGTGGGGTGAGGATCATAAAGCGCTGGCGCTGCCCCCACCCGACCAAGCCTTCGGCTTGCCCACCCTCCCCACGTCGGGGGAGGGAGAAAAAACGCACCCCCTCACCTAACCTCTCCCCCTTGTCCAAGGGGGAGAGGAAACCGGATCGAGTTTTATTCTGAGGGTCCTTCGCCCTGTCCCGGACGCGCACAGCGACGATCCGGGATCTACTGACAGCGCGAAGCGATCATCTCGATTGCAGAACCAATAGATCCCGGCTCTGCCCCCGGACTAAGTCCGGGGTTGGCCGGGACAGGGGGAGAGGGATTTACTCACTCGGCGGCAATTGCGCGTCGAGGCGTTGCTCGATGCGGGCAAGGCTGGCGCGGCTGTACATCGCGTGCTCTTCAAGCCTCGCCAGCCGTTCGGCAACAGGGGTCGAAATCGCGTCCTGGTCATCCAGGCGCCGTTCAATCTGGTCGAGGCGTTCTCCGGCCGCACCCGCCCATATCAGCGCGCCGGCTGACTGGACCGCCAGAGCGATCACCACGCCGAAGGTGACCGTGCGCTCAAAGCGCCAGCCGCGGGGGATATCCGTCATCGCAATTGTCCTTCGACGCCGAGCATGCGGCGCTTTTCATCGTCATTGAGGAAATCTGCCTCGCCGATCCGCCGCCAGCGGGCGTTGCGTTCATCAGACAAAGCGGGCAGTTTTTCGTCATCCAGCGTGATGGACACCGCCTCACCCAGCCACGGCCTTAGCCAGCCTTCCAGCGAGGCCGCCGTCTTGCGCGCCAGCGGCAGCACCGTCTGGCGATAGAAGGCGAGGTTGGCCTCCTTGTAGTTGGAATAGGTGTTGTCACCGGGCAGGCCGAGCAGCATGGGCGGCACCCCGAAGGCCAGCGCGATCTCCCGCGCCGCCTCTCGCCGGGCATCGATGAAGTCCATCTCCGCCGGGCTATGGCCCATCGGCTTCCAGTCGAGCCCGCCTTCCAGCAGCAAAGGCCGCCCCGCATTGCCGGGCCCTGAATGCATGGCCTCCAGCTCCTCGCGCAGGCGCTCATACTGGTTCTCAGTCAGGCGCCCGGAGCCGCCATCGGACCCCTTGACCACCAGCGCACCGGACGGCCGCGCCGCGTTATCCAGCAACGCCTTGGCCCAGGCCGCGCCCGCATTGTGGACATCCACCGAGCGGGCGGCGGCCTCAAACGGCGACAGGCCGTAAAGATCGTCAGCCGGGTTAAACAGCTGCAGGTGCAGGATGGGCGAACGGCCACTGGCACGGTCGCGGGTGAAGGTGCGCCGCCCTTGCGCGGTGCGATACTCCCACCCCTCCGGCCAGCCCTTGGGGCCAGGCAGAACGCGCACCCGATCGGGGCGCAGGGTGTAGAGAGTCGCTGCCCCCTCTTCCACACCGGCCAGTTCCACATAGGCGTCACCGCCGACCTGGAGCTGGCCATAGAGGGTTTCAAAAAAGTTTGCCGCTGAGGCGTCCGGGTTGGGCCGGGCCAGAAGCGCGCGAGCGGCCTCCGGCCCGGCACCGTCACCCGCCACGGTGAAGGGGCAGGCCGCAGCGGATTCTGAAATCAGGCGCACACAGCGATGGGCCACCGGATTGCGGGCATAGCCTTCGCGAGAGAAAGCCTGATACCCCCGCGCGCTCCAGGCCGGCTCCGGCCCGAAAGAAAGCGCAAGCGCACCGGCCGCCTTCCGGTCCAGCCCGAGAAGTCGTTTCAGCATGGTGTGAATTTCCTGATTTTTAGGTAGAAAGCGGTGTTCGCTACGGTTGAGCGTCGATCAATTCGCTAGCATTTAGCTGACTTAAGAGGACTTCAAGTGAACGACAAAGAAGCAGTCGACTCAGGTGCTTGGACCGGACTAGCTCCCGACCTCGCGAAGCCTATTAGTTCTGAAGAACTAAAACGCGCGTCTATAGTTTTCGGGTTCTTGGGCGGCGGCATCTGGCTTTTAGGTTATTTTTGCATTCCAATTGATTGGCTTTCGGAGGTATTCCAATCCGTTGGCGGGATAGTGCTGCAGATCGCCATTCTGGCACCATTTATCGATTGGGTAGCAACGGCACGGTCCAAAGCGCGGCTTGCTCCGATAAGTTTAGAAGCCGATAAAGACGTTCATAAGCTAATATCAAGCGCGAAAACCGAACTCGCCTACTTGGCAGAGCAATTTGAAAATCGACAGGCACCGAATAAATATCGATTGGTCAGTAATATAACACTTGGGCTTCCACTCCTCCGTCATGTCGATCAATTTCTGATACGGTACACGCAACTAATCGCAATCGATAACGATCTGTACCGGATCGCGTTCAAGGTTAAATCCTTAGCAGAGCTAGTAGACAACTTTAGTGAGTTGCAAGAACGCATGCCTCCTGAAGCACTCAACGACGAGCAGCGAAAGGATACATCAGGGAATGCTCGGAAGACTTTTAATGATCGACTAGATGAGAGTAGTACTTCCAACAGCAATTTCGCCGAAATCGCTTGCTCCTCAAAATTTCCTAGAATTTCGGAAGCCTAAAGCTAAAGCCGCCGCAAGCGCGGCGTCATCGCCCCTTCAAAGAGCGCCGCCACCGCCCAGACCAGCGCATCGACCCGGTCGGGGCTGCCGCTTTGGTCGGGGGCACCGAAGCTGCACATCTGGTCTTCCAGCTTTGCCATGCGCCCGGCATGGGCGATGCGGCCACCTGAATAGAGCGCGGCGACGGGTTCGGCCCTCGCGCGTTTGCCACGGCTGGCGTGAACCAGGCGTACCGGCAGGCCCGGTGCTGCGGCTTGCAGCACGGCGCGCACCATGTCGCCGCCCTGGTTGGCTTCGGCCACCACCTGATCGGCATCAAAAGCGTCGAACGTTTCAGCCACCCGCCGCGCCCAGGCTTCAGGGCCTGCGCGCAGGGAGGCATCGGCCAGGATCACGCCGCGACAGGCCGGACCGGTGCCCGATGCGCCTGCCGCGATAATCCCGCATTCATCGCCAGTGCCCGCCGAGGCCGGCGGGTCGACGGCGATGACGATCCGCTCCGGCTCACATCGCTCAAGCTCAAGGGCCTGTTCAATCATGCGGCGCGTCCACAGGGCACCAACCGGATCTTCGATCAGCACGCCATCAAGTTCCTGCCTTGCCAGATGGCTCGCGCCGTATTGCGCCTTCAGGCTATCGACAAAGCCATCGGCGAGATGATCTTCATTGGCCGCCGTACCGGCATGGGTCATCACGGTACCCGGTGCCTTGATCAGCGTTTTCAGCGCCTCGATCGGTCTCGGCGTCGTGGTGATCGCCATGCGCGGCGTATCGCCCAGACGCAAGCCAAAGCGCAGCATGTCGAGCGTCGCCTGGGGCTTGGCCCAGGCGGCAAACTCATCACACCACGCCGCTTCAAACTGGGGGCCGCGCAAAGCATCAGGGTCCTCGGCGCTGAAAGCATAGCCCTCTGCGCCGCATGGCCAGACCAGACGATGGCGCGAGGCTTCGTATTTGGGCCGTCTGGCCGGAGCGCCGATATTCAACAGCCCCGACGGGCCTGAAATCATCACCTCGCGCACATCAGAAAAAGTCGGACCCACCAGCGCCACGCGCCGGGCCCCCGCCTCAATCTGAGTGCGCAACCATTCAGCGCCAGCCCGGGTCTTGCCCGCACCGCGCCCACCTAAAAACAGCCAGCACGACCAGTCACCATCCGGCGGTTCCTGACCCGGACCGGCCCAGATCGACCAGTCACTCATCCGTTCATTGATGATCGCCTCGCTCATCTGATGCGTCTTGCGTTTCAGCTTCTTCGCGGCGTCCTCCTCGTTGTCGCTTCGCTTCAATAGCGAGCAAACGTAGGAGTCGGGCTTCCAGCTCGGCTCTTGCGTCTTCATGGTGTGACACCTCCGGCTCACTCACCGGCGCGCCCTGCGTCTTTGAGTTTGGTTTTTCCATAGTCCAGCCCTCCAGCGCTTTTGCCGCCCGGATCAGCGCCAGCAGCGCCCTGGCCTCCCGTTCCGCCCTTACAGGATCACCCTCGGTCAGGTGGGCTTCAGCCCGCTCCAGCCCCTGGCGAAAGCTCACCAGCTTTTGAAAATGCATACGGGTCGGAAAAGCTTTCTCGATCCAGCGGCACCGGCTCTCCACCGTGCTGACCGCCAGATTGAAGTCAGCCGCCAACACCGCCGGCTCCTCACCGTGGCGAAAGCGCTCAAACAGCGCGGCCCAGTCGGCGGCGTAGACCGTCCGTGGCTTTGTTTCTCGGTTCATTTCGACCATGCCCAAAGACTACCCCAAGGCCGGGCCGGTCGGATTGATTGGGCTGGGAAAATGATAAGGGTATGGTTCGCTGGAAGAATTTTTCCAGCAAAGGATGGATTTCGATCAACTCATCCCCTCTTTGCCAGTGAAAGCGGTCGAAGAATGCTACGGTTAAGCACATACGCCCCTCCCTCCCCTTGATGGGGAGGGTGTCAGCGTTAGCTGACGGGTGGGGTGAAGAACATAAAGCGCTGGCGCTGCCCCCCACCCGACCAAGCCTTTGGCTTGCCCACCCTGCCCACGTTGGGGGAGGGAAAGGCGCTGAATTCCCGGGCGCGAAGCGAACCGGGACCTTTGGCAAGATAAAGCGCCAAGTCTCAGAAAGGCCCCGGATCAAGTCCGGGCTCACACCTCACCGATGAGGGTAATGGAGGTCTCCTACCTCCCTCATCCTGAGGAGTGAGCCTTTGGCAAACGTCTCGAAGGACGCACAACCTCACCCCTGTCATCCCCCGGCTTGTCCGGGGGACCCATTCTGTGACCTTGCCGCCAAGCGCGACACAACCGGCATGGGTGGCCCGGACAAGCCGGGCCATGACAGGATTTAGTAAGAGCCCCCACATCTCAGCGATCGAGGACCTATCTCTCCGCCGCCGCAGGCGGCGCAAGGGCGACCGCCCGCCCGCAAGCTGAGCCGGGCTTGCCCCGGCGCAGCGAGGAACGAAAGCGCGGATGCGCTTGAGCACGGAAAGAAGAAAATTACGCCGCGGCGGCGGACTTGCGCATTTTCCAGAAGCGCATGGCGCGTTCGGCGTCACCCATGCTCATGGCTTCATAGGCCTGGCCGACAGTGCGGGCGTCGTCAAAGGCTCCCTCACCGGCACCAGAACGCAGAACCGCGATGGTCACGAAGAGTGCTTTTTCAATACCGGCGGCTTTACAGATGAGCGCCAGGCCGTCGGGGCTTTCATGCTCCAGCGCGCGCTTTGCGGCTTCGTAGTCGACGCCCGCGATCTCGGCAAAGCCAACGCAGAAATGCGTGGTTTTCTTTTCGCGCAGGAAGCGGACCAGAAGCGCACCATCAAGCTCTCGGCGCATTTTTGCGCGGGTGATGTCCTTTTGGGCCTGGGCGATGTCGCGGTCTTCTGCCATGCGCGACTGGAGGCGCTGGCGGGAGGCGGCCAGCGCGGCTTCCAGCACGCCCGGCTCCAGCTTGTCGAAGCGGTCCATGATCTTGTTGCGAAGCGTGGTTTCCACCACCATCGTCAGATCGTTGAGAAGGTCGACGGGCGTGTCCTTGCGCTCCACCAGCGGCTTTTGCAGGACCGGGCTGGCCTCAGCGCGCCGGGTCACAACCTCGAACGTATCGCGATTGATCCTGGCGCCTTCGTTTTCCACCAGCTTGGCGACGGTATGATCATCACCGCGCTCCACAATGGCGTGGGACAGGCGCTCTGGCACCGCGTCGCGTTCGGCGATGGCGCTGATGTGGGCCTGACCGGCCTCGTGCACGATAGTCACAAGGTCATCTTCTGACAGAACGCCGGACCTCGACAGGATGGGTGCCGCCACCTCGATCGCGTCCTTGGCAAGCTGCAGGATCAGGCCTTTCGGCGCTTCGGCAGATTCAGCAAATCGACCAGCCAGTTCCTCACGCGCGCTTTGGGCGGTCTGACTGGCGAGGGTCTGGAGGACGGCGTCAAACTGCTTGTGGGTCGCGCTTTCGCGCGCCGGCGGCGCATCAAAGAACAGGTCTGTCACCTCGCGCAAAAGCGCGCGGCGGCGATCAGACGACTTTTCCTTAGCCAGCTCTGTGAGCTTGTGCAGCTTGGTGGCCACCGCCATTGCGGATCCTCCGGACCGAAGATTACGCGTTATCCTGCCTCACATGGAGTAAACAAAGCGTGGCGGAGTATCGTAAACCAGACGTGATTTTTCACTGGTTCCTCCAGCCACGAGACCGATTACCCACCGGCCAGCCCGCTTCCGTCATCGGATGCCGGACGCCCGCCGGCTTCATCCAGCGCCTCAATCTCACGGGCAGTCGGGACCCGGTCGATGGCCGCATTGATCCGAGCCGACAGCTGGGGGGCCAACCCTGTCGTCGCACCGGCCTGGAGGCGCGGCGTGAGCGCAACCGCGTGAATGTCACAGCGCGCCGCCCGTCCAACCCAGCCGGTATTCCAGGTCCAGGCCTGGCATTGCTCGTTAAGCCCACATGCCGCCTGACAGGCCATTGCGCTTTCAGCCGCAAGCCCATCCAGCCGAGCAATCACGGCCCCACGGCGGGCGTGACCGTCCAGGGTTTGCAAGGGCTCTGGGGTTGAAACCGGCTCCAGCTGGGACAGCGCCAAGGTGAGTGCGAGCATCATCATGGCTGAAAGAGTGCCCGTCAGGCCTTTCGAAAGCGTTGCGAAACCGGTCACGGCTCGCTAACGGTGACGCGAACCCCTTTTGCGCAGGAGCGCCCCGACCATGGCTGAGGCCAACGCCCCGAAATCCGCGACACCGGACCAAGGCCCGATCGAGCGTTTTATCGAAAGCCCGATTTTCTCCGGCGCGATCACGACGATCATTCTGGTCAACGCGGCGATTCTGGGCCTTCTGACCTATCCGCTGCCGGACTGGCTGCGCACCGCGTTACACATGACCGATACGGTGATCATCGGGATTTTCTGCGTTGAAATCGCATTGAAGCTCTGGGTCTATAAATTCCGTTTCTTCCAGAAAGGCTGGAACTGGTTTGACCTCAGCGTGGTTCTCCTGTCGCTGATCCCGAATGCCGGGGCGTTTACAGTTTTGCGGGCCTTGAGGGTTTTGCGCCTGTTTCGACTCTTTTCAGTGGTTCCTGAAATGCGCTCGGTGGTCGAGGCTCTGGCAAAGGCCATTCCGGGCATGGGCGCCATCATGCTTGTCCTCGGGGTCATCTTCTATGTATCCGCGGTTATGGGCTCGATGTTGTTCTCGGGGAGCCATCCGCAATTCTTCGGAGATGTGGGCGAGGCAGGTTTCACCCTGTTCCAGATCATGACGCTGGAAAGCTGGTCGATGGGCGTTGCCCGCCCGATCCGCGCTGAACACCCGGTCATTGCGGACATCTTTTTCGTCACTTTCATCGTGCTGACGAGCTTTGCTGTGCTCAATCTATTCATCGCGGTGATCGTGGATAGCATGCAGTCCAAGCACTTCGACGCCGAGACCGAACGCCAGAATGAAGCCCATGACGAGCGCGAACAATTACTGGAAGAATTCAAGGCGATGCGCAGCGAGATTGCCGAGCTGAAGACCCTCCTGGCCGCGCAAGTCGATCAAGGTGACGGCGGGTCCACCACATCTGAAAAGCGCGCCGACAAGTCTGAATAAAACGCAGCGAGGCTTTCTTCGCGAGCGGTTCTCCGGCGCGGAGCTGGCGCTGAAAGTGCTCTGGGTTCAAGGCCCTGGTGGGCTTCAGTCATGAACGCGCGCCACAGCTGTGCGGGAAGCTGGCCGCCGGTCACCTGATCGGTTGGAGTGTCATCGTCATTTCCGATCCACACCGCCGTGGTGAGGTATCCGGTATAGCCGACAAACCAGGCATCGCGGCTGTTCTGGCTGGTTCCGGTTTTACCCGCCGCCACATGGCGATTGAGCCGAGCGCGCGCGCCCGTCCCATCCAGCACAACCGATTGAAGCATTGTGGACATCCAGCGCGCATGGTCTCGCTCGATGACCTGTCGGCCCGGTGCGGGCTCCGGCGCGGCCCAGATCAGATCGCCCCGCGCATCGCGAATCTCAGTGACCAGAACCGGATCGGTGCGCCGTCCGTCATTGGCAAACGCTGCGTAAACAGCGGTCATTTCAATGAGGTGCACTTCACCTGCGCCGAGCGACAAGGCCGGGACCACATTCAGCTCAGAGCGTACACCCAGTCGCTGCGCCATCTCGGCGACGGCCTGAGGGCCCACCTCATTGCCCACCTGGGCGGCAATCGTATTGACCGAGCGCTTGAGCGCATCGGCAATGGTGATCATGCCGCGAAAGCCACCGCCATAATTTTCCGGCGTCCAGCCTTCAATATCGATGGGGCGGTCGCGGAAGGTGGACGACGGATCCAGTCCCGCTTCAAATCCGGCTACGAAAACAACGGGTTTGAAGGCGGAGCCGGGCTGGCGTTCGGCTTGAGTGACGCGATTGAACTGGCTCTCACGATAGTCGCGCCCGCCCACCATCGCGCGCACACGGCCCGTCATATCAATGGCCGCCAGCGCCGCCTCGCCTGCATTCCTGGCAGCGCCCTCGCGGCCCATGAACTCGGTGAGCGTGGTGTGAGCCGTCTGCTGCAGCTCCGGGTCAATGCTGACCTCGATCGTGACCACATCAGGCAGCGGCCCGCCGAGCGCCAACTCGGCCTCCGCCACAGCGGCATCGAACACATGGCCGAAGACCGCCGGGTCAAAGCTCGCCGCGTCGCTCTGGGACAGGTCGGCTGGCATGGTGACCGCGGATAAATAAGTCAGCGGGTCAATATAATCCGCATCCAGCATGGCCTGGAGCACATCTTCGGCCCGCGCGCGCGCCGCTTCCAGATTATCGGTCGGTGCCAGACGGCTGGGGGCCTTGGGAAGCGCGGCCAGGATTGCCGCTTCGGCGACCGTCAACTCACTGGCACTCTTGTTAAAATAGGTTTGAGCCGCCGCCTCGATGCCGTAGGCTCGCTCACCCAGATAAACCCGATTGAGATAGAGCTCCAGTATCTCGTCCTTGCTCAGACGCTCCTCCAAAGCCAGCGCAATCCGGATTTCCTGGAGCTTGCGACGGATCGTTCTTTCCGGGCTGAGGATCAGGTTTTTGACCAGCTGCATGGTCAGCGTTGAGCCACCCTGCACAGTCGAACCTGCCTGTAAATTCACCATCATAGCCCGCATCAGACCGCGGCGATCAACGCCGTCATGCTCGTAAAAGCGCCGGTCCTCGATGGCGAGAAAGGCCTGCGGTACATGCGGTGGCAGCTCATCAAGCCGCACCGGTCGCTCATAGCGAGGCCCCCTCACCACAAGGCGCTGACCTTCGCTGTCGACCATGGTGATCGAGCTTTCACGGCGCACCTCCCACAGGGCCACCGCATTGCCTGGAAGCTCCGGCAGATCATGGAACGCCCAGCGCCAGGTGAACGCCCCGGCCACCAGCACTGCGACGACGCCGAGCACCACAACACCCACGATCGCCCGGACAACCCAGCCCATGGCAAAGCGGCGCATTGGTTTTATGTCGGCGCGGTAGGTAATGGGGCGCTCCTTGATGGTGTGCACACACAGACTGTCATGATCTGCGTTAAGGGCTAAATTCAGGCAATGGCCAAGCCCTTTTATGAAACAAAGTCCTTAAAGGACATGTCTGGCGAAGAGTGGGAATCACTCTGCGATGGCTGCGGCAAATGCTGTGTCGTTGTTCTTGAGGAAGAGCAGACGGGCACGCTCTGGCGAACCAATGTGGGCTGCAAGCTGCTCGATCTGAAGACCGTCCGCTGCTCAAACTATACCAACCGGCACACCAAGGTGCCGTCCTGCATCAAGCTCAGCCCCGATAACATCGCTGACCTGCACTGGATGCCCGACACCTGCGCCTACCGCCTGTTGTCAGAGGGCAAACCCCTGCCCGACTGGCACCCGCTGAAGACCGGTGATCGGGACAGCACCCGTCAGGCCGAAGTTGGCGTTCATGGCACTCTGGTCAGCGAGATTGAGGTCGACGATGACGATCTTGAAGATCACATCGTCGAGTAAGCGTTAGTTACAGGCCTCAGCGGGGTCTTCCACAGAACAGGCCTGGATCTCGACCCATTCAGCCAGCTGGCGCGATAGTGACGAACTGGCCCGGCTGAAGCTGGTCACGATGGCCCCCTGGCGGTTCTCGCTGGCGCGCGGCTCGGCATCGAAGGTGCGCGTGGCGATCAAAGCGCGGGTGCTGCGATCGATCAGACGGGCGCGGATACCGACCCGGGTCAGCGGCGCTGTGCCCGCGCCATTGTCGTAGACAGCCTCAAAGTGGCGGAGTTGCAGATCCAGCTCAAAGCGCGCCCGCACGCCATCGGTCGCTGATGCCGGCGCGACCGCGGGGGCCACGGTGTGAAAGGCATCAAGGATGACGGTGTAAAGCATGTCTGGTGCCGGAGACAGCCAGGCGGCCCCCGCCATATAGGCAATCTGCTCGCCACGCTGGATGGCGATCTGGTCACCGGCCAGACCCCGCGGAGCCGCCAGGCGACCGACGATCACGGTTGCCGCGCCCTCATCGGGCCCGCTCCCACGAAGGTCCGTGGTGGCAAGGCGGTACAGCGTATCCGGCTCGGTCTCTGGCAGAACCGAGATGCAGCCAGGAGCTACCAGAAGAGCGAGGCCAGCGACGGCAAAGCCAAGTTTACGGGTCAGTGCGTGCCTCATTGGGGCACCTCCACTTCTTCACCGGCAGACTGGCTGATGAAGCCGGCCGGATCCTGTTCCAACTCAAGGGTAATGCGCTCCAGCGCCGCGATCAGCGAGCGCAGATCACGAGACGCCGCGGACAATTCACCGAGACCATCTTCGGCAAACTCTTCAACAGCCGGGCGAATGGTGACCAGCGCATCATAGGTTTCGCGCGAGGCCAGATCCACCGAAATTGACGCCGCCGAAACGTCATCAACCATCGGCCCCACTTCGTTGAGCAGGAAAGCCTCTGTTGTTGACGCGAACTGTTCAACTCCGGCCGCCGCGGTGGAAATATCGTTACCCGCCTGCTGAAGGCTTGCGATGGCCGCGCGCATGTCGGTGACCAGCTGCTCCTGTTCAGACAGGGACTGGGAAATTTCACGCGAATTGGCCAGAAGCTCAGAGAAATTCGCGACGTTTTCTTCGCTCAACAACGCCGACGCCCGTGCAAAGGCCAGCTGTGCACTTTCAAGCGCCGTCTCACCGCCCGCGAACAGCTGCTCCAGCTGAGCCGGGTCAGCATAGATGCGCGGCGCACGATCTCCTGCACGGCTTTCCAGCAACGGCGCTTCGGGCGAGCCAGAGGCCAGCTGGATATAGGACAAACCGGTCAGACCCTGCGGCTCCAGTTGAGCCACACTATCGGCTTTGACCGGCGTTGCCGCATCAACCCGGATCCGCGCAATCACTTCGCCCGGGTTTTCAGGGTTCAGCCCCAGCTCGGTCACCTCGCCAACCTGAATGCCGTTAAAGCGCACCTCAGAGGCGGTCCGCAGACCGCGAACCGGGCCGTCAAAGACCACGTCATACTCTTCAAACTCCTGGTCGATGCTCACATTGGCCAGCCAAAGCAGGAAGACTGAACCTGCGGCCAGAAGAAACACGACAAAGAAGCCGACAAGCGCGTGATGGGCTTTGGTTTCCATGGATCTCACCCCTCCTTATGGGGCTGTCTTAGCACGGCCCGCCCCCGCGGACCGCCGAAATACTCCTGAATCCACGGGTGTGAGTGCTGTGCCAGCGTCGATAGCGGCTCATTGGCCACAATGCGCTTGTCCGCAATCACCGCCACGCGGTCACAGATGGCGTGCAGGCTATCAAGATCGTGGGTGATCATGATCACCGTCAGACCCAGCGCCTGGCTGAGTTCCAGGATCAGATTGTCGAACTCCGACGCGCCGATGGGATCAAGCCCGGCGGTGGGTTCGTCGAGGAACAGGATATCCGGATCCATCGCGAGAGCCCGGGCGATGCCGGCGCGCTTTTTCATGCCGCCTGACAGCTCACTCGGCAGCTTGTTACCGGCATGGTCGGGAAGGCCGGACAGGCCAATCTTCAGATCAGCAATCTCTCGCATCAACGAAACCGGCATCTTGATGTGCTCGCGCAGCGGCACCATCACATTTTCCTGCACGGTCAGAGAGGAGAACAGGGCACCGTTCTGAAACAGGACGCCCCAGCGCTTTTCCAACGCAGCCCGGTCGCGGCGGCGCATTTTCGAACGCGCATGACCATCAAAGAAGATCTCACCACCATCCGGATTCTTTAGCCCCAGAATAGTGTTGAGCAGGACAGACTTACCGGAGCCTGAGCCGCCGACAATACCCTGAATCTCGCCACGCCGGACTTCGAAATCGAGCCCGTCATGAACCACATGGCTGCCAAACTGGGAGCGCAGGCCGCGCACTTCGATGAGGTTGTCGCCACCGGTCATATATCGAGCTCCAGATACAGGAGCGCGAACAGCGCATCGATCACGATGACTGCGAAGATGGACTGCACCACAGAGGTGGTCACGCGAGAGCCCAGGCTCTCCACATCACCGCCCACCTGAAGCCCGTGGCGGCAGCCAATAATGGCGATGACCAGGCCAAACACTGGCGCTTTAGACATCCCCACCATGAAGTGGGTGTAGTCGATCGTGTCTTGCATGCGCTGAATGAAGAATGTCGGCGAGATATCCAGCGTTGCCCAGCTGACCAGCGCGCCGCCGATCACACCGGTCAGCATGGCCGCAAAGGTCAAGAGCGGTGCCATTATCACACAGGCCACAACACGAGGAATGACAAGCACTTCAAACGGATCAAGGCCCATGACCTTCATCGCGTCGATTTCCTGCTGCATCTTCATGGAGCCGATGGCCGCGGTAAAAGCACTATCGGATCGCCCGGCAAGCAGGATCGCCGTGATCAGTACGCCAAACTCCCGCAGCACCGACAGGCCAACCAGCTCCACGGTAAAGACTGATGCCCCGAAGGTCTCAAGCAGGTTCGCACCCATGAAAGCGACCACTGCCCCGATGAAAAAGGACAGAACCGCGATGATCGGCAGGGCGTTGACGCCCGTCGTCTCCATCAGGTGCACCGTCGCAGTCAGGCGCAGACGCGCCGGGATCAGGGCAATGCTGGAAAACGTGGTCACGGTGCGCCCAAAGAAGGCAAAGGTGTCCACCGTCTCTGACCACGCACCCTCCAGTCCGCGGCCGATCCTCGCCATGACCGCGACGAGGCCGCCAGCGTCTTCATCGGCCGGCGGACAGGAGGCGAGGCGTTTGCGCATGTCCGCCATAAGGCGGCGCGCAGGCCCATGATCACCAATATAGTGCCAGTCGCCATCTGGGTCGCCGCACCGGCTAAGCGTTCGTCCCAACAAATAAGCGCCTGAAGTATCGATTCGCTTCAGGCTGGTCAGGTCGATGATGATGTCGCCGGGCTCATAGCCCTCTTCGATCCGTTTAAGTGCACTATCGAAGCGCCCAATTGTTTCCACAACCCAGTCGCCACGCGGCTCGACGATGACTTTGCCATCCTCGTTACGCGTAATCAGCTCGGCCTCGGCGCGGGCTGTATCGGCGAAAGTTGTTGCCAAGAGTGGCCCCCGGTTTGTCAGCAATGGCAGGCTGGCTGCCTCTTGAGGCCGTATTATGGCGTGATTTTCTGTCTTCGCGACAGCAGCATTGCGCAAATAACCGCAATTCCTGCGGGGAGTGTCATGATTGCAAACCCGGCCGTCCCGACCGTCGCGTAGGCAAAGCCGGACGCGGACGTTGCTGCGGCCAGAACCAGCCCCCCGGACAAGGCTGAATTCAGTGCCTGGGTCGTCGCACCGTAGCGCTCAGGCGCGTTCGCCGCAGCAAACTTCAAAAAGCCCAGATAGGTCGCGCCGAAAGTGAAGGCGTGAAGCATCTGTAGCGGGAAGAGCAGAGCCAGCGGCGGAGATAGCGCCAGAAGCCCCCATCGCAGGACCGACGCGATCGCCCCCATCAGCATCATCATCTGCGGCGAGACGGACTTGAACCAGCGATCGCTCTGCCACAGGAAAATGATCTCGGCCGCCACACCCGTGGCCCAGAGGCACCCCACCGCGAAGGATGGAATGCCTTCGGCTCGCCAGGCCACGGCAGAGAAGCCATAGTAAAAACCATGGGCTCCCTGCACGAGCGCTGAGATCACGAAGGCCAGCGGCAAGCCATTGGACTTTAAGACCTGGACCAGGCCCTTGTCTCCGCCATCAACTATTGCCTCTTGCGCAGGAGGCAGGCGTCGCCCTTCCGGCAACATCATCGAAGCCAGAACGGCTACACCTGCGCCAGTCAGCGTCCAGTAGAGCGCCGCTTCGTTTCCAATCCAGCCAATAAGCGCGCCACAGGCGATATTGCCGATGATGAAAGTCGCCGATCCAAAGGCTCTGGGTGGACCGAAGGCGAAGCGTCGGCGGGAGGCTTCGCGCACGGCAAAACTGTCGATGACCGGAATCACACCGGTCAGCGCCCCGCCCGCGAGGCCAGCCAGCGCCACAATCAGCCAGGGATTGGTCGCCGGGATATGAGCCAGGAAGAGCAGGATCGCCGCCAGCACAAAGGCTGAAACCGCATCACGCCGGCGCGAGGCTCGATCGGCAAAGGCTGCGCCCAGCGGTGCTGCGACCACACGCCCGGCCATGGCGGCACCCGTGGCAAGTCCAATCATTTCAGGGCTTAAGCCGCGCCCCTCGAACCAGACAGGCATGTAGGGCAGGTAAGCCCCGAAGCCGAGATAGAACGCTCCGTAAAACAGAGCAAAGCGCGTTTTGCGCGGAATGCGTTTTAAAGCGGCGAGCATGGACGCCGGTCTACCTCCATCAGCGCCGAAGCGAAAGCGTGCGAAACGGCTGAATGGTGAACAGTGTTTGCACTTGGCGTGGAGTGAAGGTGCGGATAGCTTCGCGCGCCAATGAGAGACGCCCTGTACACCCCGCCCGCAAACGGCTCAGAGCCCTTGCGCGTGCTGGTGACCAGCTATCGGTCAAATCCCTTTGTCGGGGGACAGGGGATTTATGTGCGCGCCCTTACCCGTGCGTTGAAAGCGGCTGGGTGCCAGGTCAGCGTGGCCTCCGGCCCGCCCTACCCGGAGCTTGATGACGGTATTGACCTGATCAAGCTGCCCTCGCTTGACCTGTTTGCCGAAGACAATGCGATGCTGGCGCTACGTCCTCGTCACCTCTTCAACAAGGCGGACAGGGTTGAGTGGCTGGCGCACAATACCGGGGCCTTCGGTGAAATGTTCAGCTTCGCCTATCGGCTCGATGCGTTTTTAATAGCCGAAGGCCATCGCTTTGATGTGGTGCACGACAACCAGACGCTGGCCCCCGCCATTGTGTCGGTAGATCGCAAGCTGCCTGTGCTGACAACCCTGCACCACCCCATCGCAATTGATCGCGATTTTGCCGTGGCCGGTGCGGATAAATGGTGGAAACGCCTGCTGGTGAAACGCTGGCACTCATTTGTGGAGAAACAGGCCAGAGCTGGGCGTGCGTTGCCGAGATTTCTGGGCGTCAGCGAGGCGGCGCGCACCAGCTATGCGGCCCGCTGCGGGATTGACCCTGTCCGCGTGACCGTCAGCCTGAACGGCGTTGACCACGACATTTTCTCGCCCGACGCATCTGTTGAGCGCGACAGCGATCATATCATGACGATTGCCAGCGCTGATGTTCCCATCAAAGGCCTTGATGTCCTGATAGACGCGCTAGCGCTTTTAAAAGCCAAGGGGCGCACGCCGCATCTGACCGTTGTGGGCAGCCTGCGTGACGGTCCGACCAAGACCGCGCTTCAGCGCACCGGCCTGATGGAGCAGGTCAACTTTGTTTCTGGTCTGAGCACCGAAGAGCTGGTCGCGCATTATCGCCGCTGCAGCGTCTTTGTCAGCGCCTCGCGCTTTGAAGGCTTTGGTCTGCCCGCAGCAGAAGCCATGGCCTGCGCCGCCCCGGTCATCGTGTCAGACGGCGGAGCCTTGCCGGAAGTCGCAGGCGACGCCGGCATCGTGACCCCGGCAGAAGACCCCGGCGCGCTTTGCGACGCGCTTGATCGGGTGCTTGGCGACGACCAGCTTCGCGCTAACATGAGCGCAAACTGTCTTGCGCGCGCTCAATCTGAATTTCGCTGGGACAAGCATGCTGAAGCCGCCATCGCGCTTTACCGCGAAGCTCTGAAGTCCCGCCAGAATACCGGAGCTGACGCCCCATGATGGTGACCCTCGATCTTGATGCGCTAGACCTGCAGGACGGACAGCGCGTTCTGGACCTTGGCTGTGGTCGGGGCCGCCATTCCCACGCCTTTTACTGGCATGAGAAGGCACTGGACGTGACCATGCTGGACCTGTCGCTGGAGGACCTGAAGGGCGCGATCGACGGCTTTTTTGAATTACCCCCACCCCCGTCAGAACCTCCCCGTAGCGCAGTGTGGTGTGTTGGCGATGCAGGTCGCCTGCCCTATGCCGATGACAGCTTTGATGTTGTTATCTGCTCTGAAGTTCTGGAGCACCTGCCAGACGTGGACGCGGCCCTGCGCGAGATTGCGCGCATCACAAAGCCTGGTGGCAAGTTCGCCTGCTCGGTACCGCGCTACTGGCCAGAGGCGATTTGTTGGGCGTTGTCAGAAGGCTACCAGAACACACCGGGTGGCCATGTGCGCATCTTTAAAACCGGGGAGCTTCAAAGCCAGGTGGAAGCTCATGGCTTCTCGGCGTTTAAGCGTCATTGGGCCCATGCTCTGCATAGTCCCTACTGGTGGCTACGCTGTGCCAAGTGGGATCGCCAGGAGGACAGCCGGACTGTTGCGGCCTACCGCAAGCTTCTGGAGTGGGATTTGCTGTCCAAGCCCCGCGTCACCCGATGGACCGAGGCCGCATTGAACCCGGTGATGGGCAAGTCCGTCGCACTTTACTTCGATAAGGAAGCCGCGTGAGCCCGCGCGCCCTGTCCCTTGGCGTGGATGTGGTCGCCTGTGCGGACCGCATTGAGACGCTGCAGCGCAAGGACGGGACGATCCCCTGGGTCGAAGCGGGCGTCTGGGACCCATGGAACCATGGCGAGAGCGCCATGGCGCTGGCTGTCGCGGGACGACGCTCAGCCGTTGAAGCTGCGCTCGACGCCCTGGCGGAGCGACAGGAAGCCGACGGCGGCTGGACCGGAGAACTCGGTGCCGGTGTTCCCATGGACGAGACTGGCGAACGCATTGCGCCGCCAGAAGTCCCGGTCACAGCACGCGACACCAACTTTACCGGCTATGCCGCGGTCACCGTATGGCGCTGTGCGCTGGCGCTGGACGAGCCGCGCCTGATCACACGCTACGCCCCCATGGTGACGTCCGCGCTCGACTGGGTCATGGCGCGCCAATCCGAGCACGGCGATATCGCCTGGCGAGACCCGGACCCGGAGCAAAGCCTTGATGAGGTTGATGCCCTGCGAGCCGGAAATGCCTCGCTTTACAAGAGCTTTGAGGCCGGCCTGCAGATTGCCGACGCTCTGGACCAGCCCCGTCCCGACTGGGCCAGAGCCCGGCAGAAAATCGCCCACGCCTTTACCCACAAGCCAGAGCGTTTTGATCGCAAGGGCAATGACCGGTCGAACTACGCCATGGACTGGTATTATCCGATCCTGACCGGAACCCTGCAGGGCGAGGACGCGGTCCGACGGCTCAATAAAGGCTGGGATCGGTTTGTTGTTGCGGACCTGGGCTGCCGCTGTGTCGAGAACGAGCCTTGGGTCACCGCCGCTGAAACCGCAGAGCTTGCCATGGCGTGCCTGAGCGTTGGGCAGACAGACCGGGCCCGCGATCTGATTGCTGATCTGGCACCGCTTGCCAAAGGCGGCGAAGGTTTCTGGATGGGCTGGCAATACGAGCTGGGCGTTGTCTGGCCAAAAGAGCGTCCGGGCTGGACCGCCGCCGCTGTCGTTCTGGCTGTGGATGCGCTTTACCAGATCAGTCCCGGATCAGACTTCCTGATCCGCCACGCCCGGCCCGATGCGTGGATCAAACCCGACGCAGAATCTCGAGCGTATTGATCCGTTCCACCGGCTCAAAAAGCTCTGATGCCACAGCCATCTTCCAGATTTCGTAAGGCGGTCGTCCGCCATCTTCGGGGTCTGGAAAGACATCGTGAATGGCCAGATAGCCGCCGCGAGCCACGTGCCCCGCCCAGGCCCGGTAATCGCCAAGCGTTGTTTCCATGGCATGCCCGCCATCGATGAACACAAAGCTTAATGGCCCGGACCAGCTGAACCCGATATCCGCGCTCCGGCCTACCACGGGCACGACGCTGTCTTCCAGATCGGCCAGCGCGATGGTGCGGCGAAGTGCGGGAAGCGTATCGACCCGGCCGAGCTCAGCATCGAACAAATCGGCGTCGTGATAGCCTTCGCCCGGCTGGTGTTCTTCAGAGCCGCGATGGTGGTCGACCGCAAACAGAAGACGCCCCGCCTGTTGCGCAGCGCGGCCCAGATACACCGAAGACCGACCGCACCAGCTGCCAATCTCAACGATCGCGCCGGGCGCAGCCTCAGCAGCCTTAAGCGCAAAGCGCGCAAGCGCCTCGCCCTCGTCATGGGCCAGAAAGCCCTTAACCGTTCGCGGGTCGAGCGCATCACCGGGAATGGAAAGGGTCATGGATCAGCCGAACAGTCCAGAACGCGTCGCCCAGCGCCGCTCTGCCAAAGCATCAGCAGACGCAGCCAGGCGCGCTTCAACCTGCTCAAGCCCCTCAAGTCCAACCAATAAAGCGGCCTGATCAGTTGTCGACCATTGGTCCTGATCCGCGACCGTTTCAAAAAAGCCCTCTGCGCGGCGTACCGCGCCCAGAGCGCGCTCCACAGCTGCGATATCGCGCTCCAGCGCACCTGATTCGATATTGCCGTCAGCGCTGGCCACAAGCAGGGCCTGATCTGCCAGCGTCCGCGTCTCGGCGACCAGACCTACAAGGTCATCATTGACCTGAATGATGCTCAGCTCAGCCATATAGGTCTCGACCGGGTCAGCGGCGGTTTCTTCAACCGTATCAGCCCCCCCAATCAGGCGCCCGAAAAAGCTTCGTGTGGCTTCAGCTGGCGTCGCCGTCAGCGACCAGCCCGCCTCATCAAGGCGGCGCGCCAGATCATCTGCCTGCTGTCGCAACTCGACCTGAGCCAGCATCAGCGATCCGCTGGTCTCCGACTGCATGGAGATAGGAGCACTCGCGCAGCCAGAAAGGGTGGCCGATGTCAGCACCAGCGCCGCAACACAAAGACAAGGTTTAACGCTCAAGCGAACCATCACAGTCGAAACTTCCCAAAGCTTGCAAGGCACAGCGATCCCCCAACCACCGTCCTTTCGTAAAGGTATAAAAACGCATAAAGTCTGCCGACGCAAAACTCAAACTTTCTAACAGAACGTAATGCAGGCTGGTTAACAGCATGGACACACACCGCTCAACGCGCCGACTGGGGCTGTATCCGCCCGCTGAACCGCATCGCTCCGGCATGCTGGACGTGGGTGAACGCCACTGTCTGTACTGGGAAGAGTGCGGTCGCCCGGACGGCGTTCCGGTGATCGCGCTTCATGGCGGCCCAGGTGGCGGCGCGGCACCAGCCATGCGTCGGTTTTTCGACCCCAAACGCTACCGGATCCTGATCTTTGATCAACGTGGATGTGGCCGCTCTCGCCCCTTTTCTGAGGTTAAGAACAATGACACGGGTCGGCTTGTCGAGGATATTGAAAAACTTCGCGCCTTCTTTGGTGTAGACCGATGGGTCGTGTTTGGCGGCAGCTGGGGCGCGACGCTGGCGCTGGCCTATGCCCGGGCCAATCCTGAAGCAGTTTTAGGCTTGGTGCTACGCGGCGTGTTTGCCTGCACCCAGACCGAACTCGACTGGTTCTATCGCGACGGGGCAAACCGGTTATTCCCCGATGTTTGGGAGCGCTTTGCTGGACGATTGAGCCCGGATGAGCGCAAGGACGTGCTGATGTCCTATCACAAGCGCCTGATGAGCGATGACCCCGCTCAACGCCGTGAAGATGCGCTGGAGTGGGCACGCTGGGAAAGCGCACTGATCAGCCTTCACATCGATCCAGATACGGCCAGTCCAGAAGCCCGGCGGGCCGACGCCCTGGCTCGAATGGAAACCCATTACTTTGCCAACAAGGGCTTTCTGGAGCGCGATGGCATACTACTGCAGGACACTGCACACTTGGCAGATATTCCAGGCGTCATCGTTCAAGGGCGCTATGACATGGTCACGCCGCCTCAGACCGCCTGGCGATTACATCGCAACTGGCCAGGCTCAAGGATTGAGTTTGTCCACGATGCGGGCCATGCCGCTGGTGAGCCAGGAACTGTCGACGGTCTGGTTCGCGTCACCAATGCATTTGCCAAGCGATTCAGCTAGCGCCAGCGGCGCTTAACAGGGCAGTTACCCTGTCGGTCTTAGCCTGTGGCCAACGATTTGAAACGCGCAGGTCCCTCCATGGCGAATTCCATTTTCTCAGCGGCGGTCGTAGACGACGATCCCATCCAGGTGGAAATCTTGCGCGGCATTGGGGAGATTGCGGGCCTCGGCGATACGATGGCATTGACCGCGTTTCGATCACTCGGCGACTTTTTAAGCGGTGCAGGACGCTCGACTTTCGATCTTGTATTTCTCGACCGGCGGCTGCCTGACAGCGAAGGCTTCAACGCTGCGCTGGCCACTCTGGCGCAGGCGCGCCTGGCCTGTCCCGTCGTGCTGATGTCTGCACACGCGGGCAAGGATATCGTCCGCCCTTATGGCCTGACCCTTGTCGGACCGGTGGACAAGCTGGAGCTGACCCAGCCTGAATATCTCAAGCGACTGGTTGAGCAGGCGAAAAACCCTGCACTTCAACGCAATGGGTGACACCACGCTCCTCCTGTCGCTGCAACAGCGCATGGTCAAGCAGCTGCCCGAAGACAGCCGCTTCTTTGCCCGTTTGGCACGCTCTGCGCTGATTGCCGATGACACTTCACGCGAACATCGCGAACTGGCTGACCACTTGCACCGGATCGCAGGACGCTCCTCCCAGCTGGGCTATGTGCAGCTGGGCCAGAAGCTATCCAGGCTGGAGCGCCAGCTGGAAGTAAAGGGGAGGGCCAGCGCCAAGCTCCTCGCAGCGATTGCCAATACAGCCAGTGATGCCATCGATGAGACCCTGATCAACGCCGCGCCGAAACTCGCGCCGATGAAGGCTCCTGACCGCTACAAGACAATCACCGCCACCACCGGCAAAACTGCGCTTGTTGTGGAGGATGATATTGAGTTGGGCCCCCTGGCCCGCAGTACGCTAGCCGATATGGGCTTTGACGCTGTGCGCCTCGCCGCGAGCGCGGAGCAGGCTTTGTCGGAATGCTATATTCTGCGACCGGATCTGATCGTTTGCGACTGGCGACTTCGCCAGGCCTCCGGGCTTGATCTGTTAAAGACAATCCGCAACGGCGGGGTGGCCGGGCTTGATGCCACCCCCTTCATCATGCTGACCAGCCAGAACGACAAGAAGTCGGTTCAGATGGCGCTTCGCACCGGGGCTGATGACTTCATCGTCAAGCCGTTCTCCATTGCCCGCCTGCGCGGCGCTGTGGCGCGACTGTTGGGGGTCGAGGCCCCAGCCCCTGGCCCCTCTGACAATGATGAGGGTGACGACACCCTGGAGCTTTAAGGCCCAGGGCGTCATCGCACGCTAGTCCTTACTCACCAAAGCCCGGCAGGCTGATACCGAAGGTATCGGCAAGGCCGGTGATGATGATCAGGCCCACAGCGATCGGGGCCAGATAGCGGATCGTGAAGCGCCAGTAGGCGAAGAATTTTTCGCCCGCCTGCGGCAGTTCTTTCTGCATTAGCGCCTTCGACACGACCCAGCCGGTAAACAGTGCGATCAGAAGACCGCCCATCGGCAGCAGAAACTTGCCCGAAATCGTATCGAGCAGATCGAAGAAGCCACCGGAGAAGGCTGCACCGACGCCGACCAGGAAGATGATGGCACCAAAGAACAGCGCAGAACCCACGCGTCCAAAGTCAGTATGCTCCTCACCAAAGGCGACAATCACCTGAAGCAGGGAAATAGAGCTCGTCAGCGCGGCAATGAACGCCAGCACGAAAAAGGCCGTACCCACAGCCTGGCCGCCCGGCATTTGCGCAAATGCCGCCGGCAGGGTCTGGAAGAACAGGCCCGGACCTGCATCAGCGGCAAAGCCGAACGCGAACACAAATGGGAAGATCGCCAGACCGGCAATGATCGCCACCAACGTGTCGGCACCGGCAATAATGGTGGCCGACTGAGGCAGGTTATCTTCACGGCGCAGATAGGAGCCGTAGGTGATCATGATCGCGCCACCCACCCCGATCGAGAAGAAGGCCTGACCTAATGCTTCAAGGAACGTATTAGGGGTGATGGCAGTAAAGTCCGGTGTGAATAGATACTGGACCGCAGCCCCCATATCGCCTGCGATAAACGCATAAACGACCATGCCAACCAGCATGATAAAGAATAGCGGCATCAGGATAGTCACGACGCGCTCAATCCCTTTGGTCACGCCAAGGCACACGATGCCGATCGTTATGGCCATGAAGAATGTGTGCCACCCCAGAACCGTGTTGATGTTTTCAGGAGCGATGAGTTCGCCAAAGACCTGACCAGCCTGCTCGGTTGAGACCCCGACAAAGGTACCCTGGATCATCTCCCACACGAAGGCGGCCACCCAGCCTGCCACGATGGAATAGAAGCACAGGATCATCACGCCACCGGCCATCGCAACCCAGCCCGCGATCGACCATAGCTCCGAAGCGCCAGCGTCAAACGCCATCTTGCGGGTAGAGCCCACAGCTGACGCGCGCGCATGACGCCCGACGGAAAGCTCCGCAATCAGGATCGGGAAGGCGATCAGGACGACGCAAAGCAGATAGATCAGCACGAAGGCCGCCCCGCCATTTTCACCGGCGGTGTAGGGAAAGCGCCAGAAATTGCCCAGTCCCACTGACGAGCCGATCGCGGCCATCAAGAAACCAAATCGTGTATTCCAGGTACCGTGCGCAGCGGCCATGAGCCCTCTCCTCCCCCGAGCAGCGCGTCATCATCTCGCGCCTTATAAGACCTATGTCGCACTTGATAACTGCGCGACGTAATTGCGCCGGAGGTTCGTCGATCCGCTTGAAGGGGTCAAGCGCCTGTAGCGGTAGGCGCTAACCGAAAAGTCCCGCACCTTTGGGCGGTTCGGCGCTGCGGTGGACGTGCGCGCCCAAGATCAATCCGAGCCCGAACAGTACCGTCATCATGACCGTGCCGCCGTAGGAAATCAGCGGCAGCGGTACACCAACCACCGGCAGCAAGCCCATCACCATCCCCACATTGATGAAAACGTAGAGCGCAAATGTCGTCGCAACGCCCATCACCACAAGGCGCAGAAATGTTGCCTTGCAAGACGAAGCGATCAGGACGCAGTTAGCCAAAAGCAAGGCGTAAAACCCAAGCACCGCAATACCGCCGACAAAGCCGAACTCTTCGCCCAGAATCGTGAAGATGAAATCGGTTTGCTTTTCAGGCAGGAAGTCCAGCGAGGCCTGCGTGCCTTGCATGAAACCTTTGCCAGTACTGCCCCCTGATCCGAGCGCGATCTGCGACTGCAGGATCTGGTAGCCTGCGCCCATCGGATCTTCTTCAGGGTTCAGGAAGGTCTGAATCCGCGCCATCTGATAGGGCTCGATGAAGAAATTGAGATAGATCAGGGCACCGCCGGTCGCGAAGATCCCCGCGCCCAAGATCACCCACCAACTCAAACCCGCCATGAAAATAATCGTGGCACCCGTGGCCGCGAGCAGGAGCGACGTCCCCAGATCTGGCTGCATCAGAATGAGAGCCATGGGAGCCGCGATCATCATGCCCGGGATGATCAGACCGCCCAGACCCGAAACCCGGTCTTCAGGCAGATCATGATAGTAGCGCGCCAGCGCAAGCACCATGGCAATCTTCATGATTTCAGAGGGTTGCATACGGATTGGGCCAATATCGATCCAGCGCTGGGCGCCGCCTGCGGTCACGCCCATCACCTCTACGCCCACCAGCAGGATGAGCGCGCCGAGATAGGCGGGATAGGCAATCCCCATCCAGAATCGCGGCGGGAACATCGCTACGACAACCATAAGGCCGAGCCCTGCGGTCAGACGGATCAGGTGGCGGATGGCATAGGGGTCCCAGGATCCACTCTCCACCGAGTAGAGCATGGCCACGCCGATGGCCCCGATCAGACCGACCAGAAGCACGAAGGTCCAGTTGATCTCATAGAGCTTGGAGCGGATATCGCGCGGTGCGGACACGTTGAAGACTGACATGGCCTAGCCCTCCCCGCCGATGGTTGGCGCATTAGTGTTCCCAGCAGCACTGGCCAAAGGACCGATACGCTGGCTGGCTGGGTCACGCCGGATCAGATCGCGAAGAATGTCGCGGGCCGGCCGCGCAGCCGAGCTTGATCCACCTCCGCCGTGCTCCACGACTACCGAAACGGCATAGCGCGGACTTTCAAACGGGCCGTAGGCGATGAAGAGGCCATGGTTTCTAAGACGCCAAGGCAGGTCCTCCTGCTCGCGCACGCCTGCGGCGCGCTCCTCAGCACTGATCGAATACACTTGGGCGGTTCCGGTCTTACCCGCCATCTCAGCATCGAGGTCGCCCAGCGCCCTCCCCGCATCGAGCACCCAATAGGCTGTGCCGCGCGGATCATGCACCACGGCGCGATGCGCCTGAGCGATGGCATCAAGATTGGCTTGATTGACGCCCAAAGGCGGGAAGCTGAACGCCTCTTCACGCGGCAACAAGGTCGGCTCCACGGCTCGCCCGGTCGCCAGGCGTGCCGTCATGACCGCCAACTGCAGCGGCGAGGCCAGCATGAAGCCCTGGCCAATGCCAGCGTTATAGGTGTCACCGGTGCTCCAACGCTCGCCGCGCACGGTGAGCTTCCAGCGCTCGCTGGGCACAAGACCATCTGCGCTGTCCGGCAGGTTCATCCCGATGTCGTGGAGTTCGCCCAGGCCCAGGCGGCGGGCCATCTCACCGAGGTTATCGATTCCAAGACGCCGCGCGATTTCATAGAAATAAACGTCGCAAGAGCCCTTGATGGCGTCATGCAAATTGACCGTGCCATGCCCGCGTGGCCGCCAGCAGTGGAAGCGCCTGTTCCCAAGGCCGACAGAGCCTGTGCACAGAATGCGCTCCTCAGGATCGGTCAAACCGTGCTCCAGCGCGGCCAACGCCACAGCGCCCTTGATGGTCGAGGCTGGCGCGTAGATGCCCGTCGTCGCCTTGTTGAACAGGGGGCGGTAGGGATTGGTATTCAGTGCGCTGAACGCCGATTGGCCAATCCCGAGCACAAACGGGTTGGGATCAAAGCTGGGTGAAGACACCAGCGTCAGGATTTCACCGGTCAGCATATCGAGCGCGACGGCAGACGCAGCCTGTCCGTCCAGCGCTTCCAATGCGACACGCTGGGAGCGCACATCGATGGTCAGGCGCACGTCTTCGCCGGCGACGGGCGGGTTTGATTCCTGTGGCATCTCACGCAAGACGCGGCCGCTGGAGTTCACCTCGACCTTCATCTGCCCGGCCTCACCGCGCAGACGGTCCTCCATTGAGGCCTCCACGCCGGTCCGGCCAATCCTGAACCCTGGATGGAGCAAAAGCGGATCCGTATCACCAGCGCCTGGCGGTGCAGCCTGAACATAACCCGTGACATGGGCGGTGAGCGGGCCATGGGGATAGGTGCGAACCTCGCCCAGGTCGGGCGTAATTCCCGGCAGTTCAGGAAGCTGCAGATTGATGCGGCTGAAGGTCTCCCAATCCATATCCTCTGCGGTGGTCACCGGCTTAAAGCGCGGCGAGCGGCGAATCTGGCGCAGCAGGCGCTCGATGCGGGCTTCAGATAGCGGCATGTAGGCCGACAGGCGCTCCAGCGCGGCGCGCGGATCACCGGCCTGTTCAGGCACGATGAGCAGACGATAGCTATCGCGGTTGACCGCAATGCCTTCACCAAATCGATCCAGCAGACGCCCACGGGTTGGCGGCTGGAGGCGGAAATTGAACTGATTGTCGGCGGCTGCGAGGCGGTAACGTTCCTGCTCGAGGATCTGCAGCGAGTACAGGCGCGCGCCCAGCACGGTGAACGCAGCCCCGCCCGCACCGGCGAGCAAGATGGCGCGCCGGTTAAACTGGGCCTGGGACTCCTGCTTGTCGCGGCGCATTTGCGCTCCCTTACCTCTGCCCCGCCAACACTCAGGCCCTTGAAGGGCCAAACCCCATCACATGAATGATGACCGCTCTTTGCGGCGAGCGAAAGCCCACGCGACAAGCGGACACAGAACGATGGTCAATACTGTCTCGCCGATCAATCCGGCAAAGGGTGCCGGTGCTGCGATCGCAGCGGACCCAGCCGCCCAAGCGATCAATTGCGCAATCGCTGCCAACGCTGCGAAGCGTACAGCCATCGGCCCCAGCTCGCCGCCTCCGCCATCGGCCTCCCGGTCCCGGGCGACGGTGAAAGCGATCACATAGGACAGCGCCCAGACGCCAAAGGGCCCGCCGGTAAACAGGTCCTGGGTCAATCCTACAAGCAAAAGGACCGGCGGTGCGACATAAAAGGGGCGCTTGATCGACCAGATGAACAGCGCGATCAGCACCAGATTAGGAAAGGCTCCCGCTCCGCCAATTAATCGAGCCGCAGCACCCTGTATCAAAAGGGCTGCGATCAGGCTGAGCAACAGACCAATCAGGGCTCCCCACGGCGAGCTTTGTTCGTACGGCGCGCGCATCAGCCCTCCCCTTCGTCATCTGACGCAGGAGCTGGCTCGCTCTGCACCAGTGCCGGGGTCGCTTCTTCTGGCGGTGCCACAGGAACCGGGTTGGCTTCTGGTGGCAGAACCGGTTGGAACGGCCAAATCCAGACCAGATCGACAGGTGCCGCTCGACTAAACAACTCGACACTCCAGCGACCGTCGGGACCAAGGCGGGCCCGTCCAACCGGCAGCCCGCGCGGCATGACATTGTCATCGCCTGATGTCACGATCCGGTCGCCATCGCGCAGATCCGGGTCACGCCCGACATATTCAAGTCGAGGAAACTCACTGTTGTCGCCGACCAGAAGACCTCGTGCATTGGAGCGATCGGCCATGACCGAGATGCGGCTGTTAAAGTCGGTCAGCATGATGACGCGGCTTGAGTCCTGCCCCACCTCCACCGTGCGCCCGATAAGACCATAGACGTTCACGACGGGATAGCCGGTTGCCACACCGTCGGCGCGCCCTGCTCCGATCAGGCGCGAGCGCACAAAATCTGACGACTGGTCAGCAACCGACCACGCGGAAATGCGCCGTCCCACAGTCGGGCCCTGAAGATTGAGGGCGTCACGGTAGCGGGCGTTGGTTTCCTGAAGCGAGCGCGCGACATCACGCCAGGCCCGAAGCTCGGCGTTTTCCACCTGGAGGGCGCGATTTTCTTCAGCCAGTTCAAACTGGCGCTTCCACCATGGGCCGACATTTTCGATTCCGCGCACGGGCGCATCAATAAACTCGAAAACTGGCAGGAGTGCGTTCGTGGCATCAGCCCGGAACTGGGACAGGGCTTCAGGGCGCTCGGCTGGTCGGTCGACGTAAAGCGCACCGACGGCCAGCCCCAAACTCACCAGAAACAGGACGAGCGGAAACCGGACGATGTCGTCGTCACGTCTGCGTCCTGAACGATAAGTGGCCAAGATGTCCTCCGCGTGCGGCGCGCGGTTTTAGACCGCTTCTGCCAGGATAGGCCGCCAAACCCGAAGATTTTCTACTGCCTTGCCACATCCTAGCACCACACAAGACAGCGGCTCGTCAGCCAGGCTCACCGGAAGGCCGGTGCGATCACGCAGCTCGGTATCTAGATTGCGCAGCAGCGCTCCACCACCGGTCAGCACGATACCCTTGTCGACGATATCCGCGGCAAGTTCCGGCGGAGTCGCTTCAAGCGCCTGCTTGACCGCCTCAACGATCTGCTCGACCGGCTCAGACAGGGCGTCGGCAATCATGGCTTCGGTGACCACGATCTCGCGCGGCACACCATTCATCAGGTCACGGCCTTTAATGTCGAGGGTCAGGCCCTCGCCCTTCACCGGCGGGGTCGCCGAGCCGATTTCCTTCTTGATGCGCTCAGCGCTCGTTTCACCGATCAGAAGATTTGCCGAGCGGCGGATATAGTTGATGACGGCCTCGTCCATGCGGTCACCTCCCACGCGCACAGAACGCGCATACACGATACCCGACAGGCTCATCACGGCCACTTCCGTGGTGCCGCCACCGATATCGACGATCATGGAACCGGTGGGCTCATCAATCGGCAGGCCTGCACCAACAGCGGCCGCCATAGGCTCGTCAATCAGGTAGACTTTGCGGGCACCGGCGCGGATGGCACTTTCATGAATCGCGCGGCGTTCCACAGCCGTCGCCCCCGACGGCACGCAGATTACCACCTGCGGGCTAACAGCGCGCTGGCGGTTATGAACCTTGCGGATGAAGTGCTTGATCATCTCTTCGGCCACGTCGAAGTCGGCAATCACACCGTCGCGCATGGGGCGGATGGCTTCCACATTGCCCGGCGTCTTGCCCAGCATCAGCTTGGCTTCAGCACCCACGGCCTGAACGTGTTTGCGCCCCTTCTCCAGCTTGAAGGCCACAACAGACGGCTCGTTAAGGACGACGCCGCGCCCTTTGACATACACAAGGGTGTTGGCCGTACCGAGGTCGATGGCGATATCTGCAGAGAGAAGCCCGAACACGCTAGAAAACATACGGGTGGTCCGTTTCATGCCGCGCTTCGCACTGGCACAAACCGGTCGCGAAGCAATTTTTATGAGTGACTGTGTTCGTTGTGCGACGGTGCGTCGGTTTTTGCAACCCGGTCAGGCGCTTCTGAATCACCGTCAGCCTCATTTTCTGGAACCGCAAGGCCAGTATCAGCCCTTAGCATCTTGCGGGCGAACAGCATCAAACCGATCCAGGCAATCACGGCACCCGCCAGCGCCAGCCAGGCCTGCCAGCCGCCGCCTGCGATCAGCGCCATAAGCGAGCCTCCAAAAAAGGCAATGACGGCAGTCTTGGGAATAACGCCCACGCCGAGCCCGCCAATGAAGGCCCAATAGCTCATGCGCGAGATGCCGGCGGCCATGTTCACAACAATGAACGGCGCGCTTGGAACGATGCGCACGATCATAGAGGCAAAGAAGCCATTACGCCCCACAAAAGCAGAGATACGGTTCACCGTCTTGCCGCCATATCGCTTGATAGCCTTGGCTCCGGCAAATCTGGCAATCCAGAAATTGACGGTCGCGGATACGACCGTAGCGATCCAGGAATAGGCGAACCCTTCAGTGGGCCCGAAGGCGAACACCGCTGCGGCAATAAGCGCAAACTGCGGCACACCCACGAAAGCCAGCAGCGTGAAAATCAGGATCGTCGCGGGCAGCGCGTACCAGGACTCAGCGGCGCTGGCGAACCAGGTCTGCACCGAACTCGGCTCGATATCGAGCACGAAACGACCGACCAGAAAAACCGCCGCGACGAGCGCAAACAAGACGAGCGTGATCCACACCGCGCGAGCGGCGCGGGAATCCATGCGGTTAAAGAAACGAAGTAGCGCGTCCATTCGCCTCAGGCTCAAATCAGGTCTGTCGTCATGATGGCCTGCAAACAGCGGGCCGCAATCAGAGTTTTGCAATCAAGAGAGCGGTTCGATAGGCCTGCACGCGCCTTGACGCAAGCCGCTCGGCTCACGATACGGCAAACACTACGCCCCAGAACGGCGCGTCACGGCCTTGCGAATCTCTGCCCCCGCCGCCTCCAGCGGGTGATCCTTGGCCGAAGCGCGTTTTTCATAGAGTCCAGCGCGATCCTGGTCGAAATCGGCTACCCAACGCCGGGCGAAATTGCCCGCCATGACGTCCTTGACGATGGCCTCAAAAACCGGCCGCACAGCCTCGCGGATCGGGCCCTCAACTTCGTGCGCGCCAAACTCGGCGGTATCAGAGATCGCCGCATACATGCCGTGAATGCCGCGCTCGTGGATAAGGTCAGCAATGTATTTCAGCTCATGGACCGTATCGATATAGGCCATGCGTTCGCTGATCCCGGCAGCGACCAGCTGCTCAAAGCCTTCTCGGGCCAGAGCACACATGCCGCCCACAAGCACCGCCTGCTCGCCCAGAATATCGGCCAGCGCCTCCTCCTTGAAGGTGGTGGGATAGATCCCCGCACGGCCGCAACCAATGGCGGCGAGATATGCCTTGGCGATGGCGTCGGCCTCACCGCTTGCGTCCTGGTGCACACCCCAGAAGCCCACAAGGCCGCCACCTTTTTCAAAGCTGGTCCTAACAGCCCCGCCGGGGCCCTTGGCTGCAGCGAGGATCACGTCACAATCGGTCGGCGGCTCGATTAGGCCATAATCAATGGAGAAGCCGTGGCTGAATACAACAGCCACACCCGGCTTGCGGTTGGGTGCCACGTGCGTATCCCAGATCGCTTTGTGAGCTTCATCAGCCGCCAGGATCGCGATCACATCCGCGCCTTTGACGGCATCTGCCAGCCCCACTGGCTCAAAGCCATCAGCCTTCGCCTTGTCGATGGACACAGACCCTTCACGCAGCCCAATCGCGATGTTGCTTACGCCCATATCGCGCATGTTCAGCGCATGGGAACGTCCGTGATTGCCGTAGCCAATCAAGGCAATACGACGGCTTTTTAGGGGGCCAAGATCAATATCGGCCTCATACAGCGGTGCGCTCATGGCGCTCCTTTCCCGAAGCTGCGTGAAAGTATCTGATCAAGCTCCCCTTGCTGCTCGGCCGGGTCAAGCGCGCTGATCCGTGGCCAGTCACCGTGCTGATTGGAAAACCAGGTGAACTGGCGCTTCGCGTAGCGCCGGGAGTCCCGCTTTGCGATCTCGATGGCAGCTTCAAGCGTGAACTCCCCGCGCAGATGAGCAAGTAGCGGCGGCAACCCGACCGCCTTCATGGCCGGAAGGTCAGCGGCCAGATTACGCTCAGCCAGTGCAGCAGCTTCTTCAAGCGCACCAGCCTCAACCATGCGGTCAAAGCGCGTCTCGATGCGATGATAAAGCGCCTCGCGATCCGGCTGAATAACTACACCCTGAACGACCGCCGGGTCGATGAGCGGTTGGGTGTCCGCCTGCAGCTGCGACAGGGGTTTGCCGGTAGCGCGTGCGACGGAGACCACCCGCATCAGGCGCTGGCGGTCCCCATCTGCGATGCGCGTGGTCGCGACCGGATCAACCGCCTCAGCCTCGGCCTTCAGACCTTCCAGACCTCGCGTCTTGTACAAGGCATGCACATCAGTGCGGACAGATTCTGGGATCTCAGGGATTGGAGCCAACCCCTCCAGAAGCGCCTTAAAATAAAGCCCGGTGCCGCCAACGAGGATCGGCACGCATCCGCGCATCTCAACCGCGTCGATCTGATCAAGCGCCATCCGGGACCACTGACCGACGGAGCACCGCTGTGAGGGCTCAAGCGCAGAGAATAAATGATGAGGCGCAGCGCGCTTCTCGTCATCGCTCGGCTGAGCGCTGATAATGGGCAGGCCGCGATAAAGCTGCATTGAATCAGCGTTGATAATCTCGCCGCCCAGAACCCGAGCAGCATGCAGCGAAAGAGCCGTCTTTCCGCTCGCAGTGGGGCCAGCCAGGATGAGAATACGCTTGGACATGGCTTCTGATACCGCTGTCGGTGCCAAATCCAAAGGTCGCAGCCCGGCACCGGCCTTCTTGATATAGACTCACTGAATTAAAGTATTAAACTTCTAAGAACCCATTCAATTTTTGCAATCTTTCTGCTAACAGCGCACTGTACGGCTAACCCGGCCATCCACTGCAGGACGTTGCTACCTTGTTTGTAAAGCGATCAGTCACCCTGTCCGGTCACGCCACATCCGTCGCGATTGAACCGGAATTCTGGGCGGTGGTTGACCGCTACCTCGCCAAGAACAAGTCGTCTTTGGCAGGCCTTATCGGTCAGATCGACAAGGGGCGTGAACCCGGCCAGCCACTGTCGAGCGCCTGCCGGGTCTGGGCTCTTAAACAGGTTGGGGACGGGCTCTAGCCCTCACCGTCACCAAGGCTGGACCGCAGGCGCTCAGAGAAACTCTCCAGACGCGCCGCATTGGCGCCAAGATCAGAGACACCGACACGGCTGGTAGAACGCGCATCAATCTGCGCACCGCCATCGTCCAGCGCCGTCACACGAACCACAACGTCATCCTTGAAGCCAAACCAGAAGGTCTCTGCCGTGCCTTCAAACATCATGGCTTCATCGGACGTCGTGGTCACGCGCCAGCCCAATTCCCGAGCTACGCCCAAGGCAGCGCGATAGGCCAGCTCCGGTTCAGCCGTAGTTACGATCGGCTGGATGTCTGGATAGGCTTCAGCCTGCACTTCCGGCAGTGGGCGTTCGGAGCGCGGGTCAATTTTCGAAGCGTAATCAACTGAGTTGCTCGCTCCATCCACCTCACGGCGTTCCACCATGGCGGCGGAGAATTGCGGCGGGTTGGCCGTATCGGTTGAAATATCGTGGATCGGCGGCAGGGTCCGCGCTGTCGTGCGGACGCCGTCGGCATACCAGAGGCCTGAACCACCGATGATCAACGCCGCTACGCTGGCGACATAGCCGCCAACGCCCGGCGCATTGCTTTGGCCAAAGGCAAATCGATAGATCACCGACACCAATAGAGCGACAGCACCCAACCCAACAGTCGCAAACAGGATGTTCGGGCCCCATCCAAAGGTCATGGTGCTTAAACCAAACTGCCACTCCCATAGGCCGAAGCGCGAGCCGAGGCCCGCCGCGGCAAACCAGATGGGTGCAATAATGGCGGCGGCAGCAGCCAGCCCAACCAGGATGTGTCGAATAAGGCGTAGAATGTCGCTCATGGCGCTTCCCCCGGGTCGTGCGCAATGCTCGCAGCTGAGCATACTCAATTACAGCTTATGGATATAGGCGTGTTGTGCGCCAAGGCGCGGAAATTTCCTCACGCTCGAACACAAGCCTGTCATGTAGACGAAAGGCTCGGTCGCGCCAGAACTCCAAGCGGAGCGGCTGGATGCGGTAGCCCGTCCAGAATTCAGGGCGCGGAATCTCGCCGATGTTGAACTTGGCCGCATAGCCAGCGACCGCTTTTTCAAGCGCAAACCGGCTTTCCAACGGGCGGGACTGTTTGGAAGCCCAGGCCCCAATGCGGCTGTCGCGAGCGCGCGAGTTGAAATAAGCATCGGCTTCTTCGTTGGAAACCTGGGTTACCAGCCCCCTCACCCGCACCTGACGGCGCAAGGATTTCCAATGGAAACAGAGCGCTGCACGCTGGTTTTCGCCCAACTGACGGCCCTTCTGGCTCTCCGTATTGGTGTAGAAGACAAAGCCGCGTGGATCGACATCCTTCAAGAGCACCATGCGCACATCGGGAAAGCCGTCCGCGTCGGCGGTCGATATCGCCATGGCGTTAGGGTCGTTGATTTCCTTGTCGCGCGCCGCTTTCAGCCAGTCTTCAAAAAGCGTGAACGGGTCTTCACGTGTGAAGATATCGTCGGCCTTGGCCTCAGTCTCCGCCGCGTACTCACCCTCGGTTGGACTTGGCGGGATGGCGTCATTTCTGGACACAGGCGTTCTCTCAAAGCTGCGGCATTCGCGCACACAAGTATGCGCCTGCGCGCAACAGTCAACGATTCCACAATATTTCCGTGTTTATCATTTCAGCATGACGACTAATCCGCAGGCTCTGGTTGCCGCATACAAAATTTTTGGACTCGGTGGTGGCGAGGACTTCTCTGAAGTTCGCGCCCGTTTTCGTGCGATGGTCAAAGAGGTTCATCCAGACACCTCCGAACCGACGGCCGAGACGCTCGCCAAACTTCAAAAACTCCTAAAAGCCTATGAAGTTCTGAAGATTTACGCCCCACGCCGCATCGATCTGGAGATCACTCCGGATGAGGCGCGCAAAGGTGGGCTGCGCACCATCAAGTATGATGATCGCGATCTGATGGTTCGCATTCCGGTGGCGGTCAAGAACGGTACAATGGTGCCCCCGATCGGCGACCCGAACTGGCGCGTTTACGTGACGGTTCGCGACAAGATGGTCGATGCTGACCTGTCTGCTGGCGAAGCTGAACGCAAATCGCGCGAGGAACGGGCACAGAAATTTGCCGAACAGGCGGCCCGTGAAGAAGCTGAAGAAAATGCCGGCGTGCTGCGCGGTTTCCTCGAAAACTTCGTGAAAAAAAGCCCGGCGGCCCGCCTTGTCAGCTGGGCGCGCAAGGGTGCCGCTTAAGACACCGTGACGGCAGGGCTATTGGGCCCTAGTGTAGGCGTAAATTCAGCCACTCACATGACTGCCTGCCCATGTCTCACAATTCCTTTGGTCACCTGTTTCGCTTCACCACATGGGGTGAAAGCCACGGCCCGGCACTGGGCTGTGTCGTTGATGGCTGCCCGGCCGGGCTTGGCCTGACCGAAGCGGATATTCAGCCCTGGCTTGATAAACGCCGTCCGGGCCAGTCCCGCCATGTCACCCAGCGCCGTGAACCGGATCAAGTGCGCATCCTGTCTGGCGTATTTGAAGATGACAGGACCGACGGTCAGGTCACCACAGGCGCGCCCATCTCGCTGATGATCGAAAACGTCGACCAGCGCTCCAAAGACTACTCCGACATCCGCGACACCTGGCGCCCGGGCCATGCAGACTACACCTACGATGCCAAGTATGGCGTGCGTGACTATCGCGGCGGCGGACGCTCCAGTGCGCGTGAAACAGCGGCGCGCGTTGCCGCCGGGGCCATTGCCCGCAAGGTCCTTGGCGACAGCATCCAGATCCGCGCTGCCCTGGTTCAGGTCGGTCCGCGCAAAATCAATCGCGATAACTGGGACTGGGACGCGGTGCATGACAACGACTTTTTCTGCTCTGACGCAGAAACAGCGGAGCTCTGGGCCTGCGACATGGATGCGATCCGCAAGGCTGGCAGCTCCGTTGGCGGCCTGATTGAAGTGGTCGTGTCGGGCGTTCCGGCCGGCTGGGGCGCACCGGTCTATGGCAAGCTGGATGCCGACCTGGCCTCAGCCATGATGTCGATCAACGCCGCCAAGGCCGTTGAAATCGGCGCAGGCATGGAGGCCGCCGCCCTGCGCGGTGAAGACGCTGCCGATGAAATGGAACTCGGCCCGGACGGTCACCCACAATTTCGCTCCAACCATAATGGTGGCGTGCTCGGCGGTATTTCGACGGGTCAGGACCTGGTGATCCGGCTTGCGATCAAGCCCACCAGCTCCATCCGGATCGAGCGCCAGACCCTGAACAAGGCGCTGGAACCGACGACCGTGTCTACCAAGGGCCGCCACGACCCCTGCGTCGCCATCCGCGGTGTGCCGGTGGCAGAGGCCATGGCGGCCCTGGTGCTGGCCGATCACAAGCTGCGCGCGGCAGCGTTGAAGGCCTGAGCTCCATGGCGCTAAGTGATTATGATAGCGTGTTTATCTGGGGCTTTGGCCGCGAGGGTCGAGCCGTGCTCGACTTCCTTCAAAGCAAAGCGCCAGACCTGCCGGTGACGCTGGTCGATACGAGCGAGCCTGCGGATCTGCCTCGCTCCGTCGCCTGGCTCCATCAGGACGCGATGGTTGATTCCATTGGTGCCGAGGACGCACCGCTTCTGGTCAAGAGCCCCGGTATTTCGCTTTATGATCAACGCGTTGATGACGCGCTTGCAGCCGGTGCGACCCTGACCAGCCAGACCAATCTCTACTTTGAGCACAGGCCAAGAGACCAGCGCGTGATCGCGGTCACGGGCACCAAGGGCAAGTCGACCACGGCGGCACTGCTCCATCATATGCTGAAGGCGTTGGGCGAGGCGGTGACGCTGGCGGGCAATATCGGCATCCCGGTTTTGTCAGCTCCGCGTGAGGCTTCCACGGTGGTGCTGGAGCTTTCAAGCTACCAGATTGCCGACCTGGTTCACGCGCCCGATGGCTTCATTTTCCTCAATCTTTCCAATGACCACGCCCCCTGGCATCATGGCGTGGACCGCTACCGCGCCGACAAGTCACGGCTTGCCCGGCTCGACCCGAACAGCTTCGGCGTCATGAATGCGGGCGAGGAGCGATTGGAGGCGCAGTTCGCGCACCAGCCCAATCGGGTCTGGTTTGGGCACGAGGACGGGTTCCATGTGCGAAAAGGCGAGGTGTGGCAAGGCGATACGCGGCTTGGGGCGATCGAGCGATTGCCCGGCGCGCATAATGCGCTAAACGCCTGTGCCGCGCTGACGATGGTTGATGCGCTTGGCTACGACGCGGCCCAAGCGTTTGAATTACTGGGTGATTTTTCGGGCCTTCCCCACCGGATGCAGACCGTTCACGAGGCGCGGGGCCTGCGCTTTATCGATGACGGACTGGGCACCACGCCGGAGGCTTGCGTTCACGCTGTCACAGCGCTTGCAGATACGCCTCTTGTCCTCCTGCTGGGCGGTGAAGAACGGGACCAGGATTACGCCTGGCTGACCGAGAAACTGGTGAAAGCTGACTCGTTGCGTGCAATCCTCACGCTGGCCGATAATGGCGAGCGGATTATCGACGCGTTCAAGGGCACGCGGCTGGCGGATATCGCACGCTTCGTGCCAGAGGTGGCCGATGCGGTTCACGAAGCTGCGACCGCCCTGCCCGACGGCGGCGTGGTGTTGCTGAGCCCGGCGGCACCTCGCTCAAAAGCCTATAAGAGTTTTGAAGAACGCGGCGCAGATTTCCTGGCCGCCGCCAGGGCGCTCTAGGCCTGAACCACCTTCGCCACGGCATTCGGCATCCGGTGCTCTGAACGCGCATCCAGCGCCGCGTCCCACGCCTTTTTCAGGTCTGCTTCGTCCCATTGGGCAAACAACTCCGCCTCGATGCCGGCCACGATCAGCGAGTCCTTCCAGTCATCGCGGGTGAGCAGGTGATAGAGCGCGGCGGCCACCTCGCGGCGCTCGCCCACGCACTCCCAGGGCTTGGCATCGGTCAGCCCGGCGATCTCGCGCAGGAAGCTGGAATTGGACAGATTGTCGAGCACCTCGCTCTGGAAGACCTCAGCGTGGCGCTCCGGCGTCAGGAAAGGCGCAAGCAGCACCGCGGTGTAGACGCATTTTGCGCACTCCCCGCACCAGCGCTGACCTTCAACGAGAACACTGGGCCCGGCAAACACAAAATTGCGATTGCAGCTGGCGCAAATGTCGAGCGCCGCAGCGCCTCGGGTGGCGAGATAGTGGGCGGTCCACAGCTCGCTGACCGGCCGCAGGATCGAGAAATAATTGGCCCTCGCCCCCGCCTCTGCAAAGCCTGCGCGGAGCGCGTCTTCAAACTCCAGGCTCTTGGAGAACTGGTGGTTCACCGGATGCCCACCTGCCTCCATCGTCGGCTCGCTGGCCGCCCGCTCATTGGCAAACACCACCCAGTCGAGCCCCATGGCTTCGGCGACGATGGTCAGCAAGGTCGAGTTGATTCCGGTGATCGGAATGTGACCATTCAAAGCCTCGCCCGACCGGCTGATCTCGATCAGGCGCGGGTCGATGCGACGCTTGAAAATACGAACCGGCGTCTCGCTCATCGACTCCAGGCGCTCACCCACCTGATCGCCCAGAATGATGGAGAAGCGCTCAGCCTCCGCCCCGGCCTCGGCCAGGATGGCGCTCGCCACATGGCTGTCCTTGCCGCCACCAAAGGCGACCGCGGCACGCGGGGTTGCAGGTGTGGAGGTGTCGGCGGCCTGAAGCGGGGTCGCCTCGCCTGCCTCAAGGGTCAGCGCTGGCGGGTAAGTCAGGTCGTTTCGGACATAAAACTCACCCAGCCCCGGCCCGTAGGCGAGCTCTGCAATCCGGCGCGCCGCAGGCGTCAGATCAAACGCGATCTTGATGGCATCGACCGGTGCCGCCTTGAAATAGCTGGTCCCGATCACCAGTGCGCACAGCGCCAGCAAGCGCTCACGGACGCCCTTTTCGAGCACCGCCAGGTCAGCATCGTCCGGCAGCACCACCTGCTCTTCAAACGCGCCAAACTTCGGCACGTCATAACCAAAGCGCAGCGTGCAGTTGGCAGAGTCATATTGGGGCGTATGGATTTGAAAGGCATGGGTCATTGCCGCGCTCCTGGGAAGGATAGCCGCAGCCTAGTCGGGGTCGGTGACAAGCGCCAGTGATCGCCCTGCAGACTAGGTTGGCGGCGCATCCACTTGACGCCACATGTAGAGCGCCAGATGGCTGCGATGGGGGGCGAAGCGTTCTGCCGTGCGGATAGTCTTGCGGCGCGGGCTGGTCAGGCGCTCCAGCGTCTTGCGGGCGGCCACATCGCCATCGGGCCAGATATCTTCTTCACCGAACCAGAACATGTTGGCCATGTCCGCCGTCCAGCGCCCGACGCCCCATAGCTTCACAAGCTCATTGGCCCGACCTTCAGCGTCGAGCGACCGCAAAGCCTCGCCATCGAGCCAGCCAACGCGCGTCGCCTCGCCAATCGCGATCAGGGTTTTGACCTTGGCATTGGAAAGCCCGCAGCTGCGCAGGTCTTCGCCGCGCTCCACACAGAAGGCCTCACAGAACGCCCGCTCCCCATTGCTGGCTTCCACCCGCGCCCAGATTGACCGCGCCGCCTTCACACTCAGCTGCTGCCCCGCGACTGCCCGCGCCAGGTAAAGCGGGAACGGTGTGTCGGTGCCCGAGGGGAGCTCAGCGGGACCCAGCTTGGCGATGGCATCGGCCAGGTCGTCGCTCAGGTCTCGCGCCGTGGCGATGAAGCGGGTGTGGAGCGGTGTCGTCATTTATGTCGCTTTGCTTGCTGACAGTGAGCGTACGGTAGGCAACAGCACGCATGCAACGCCGCGCTGCGCTGAAGCCTGGCCATTTGATTACCAGACCCGCGCAACGAAATTTCTTTAAATTGTATAATTCTCTTTTTTCGGTTATCGATATTTTTTAACAACTTCAGATTTTAGGGAGATAAAAATGAAACGGTTTCGGACTCTAGCAACCCTTTCAGTAGCAGTGATTGCTCTATACGGGTGCGGCAACAATGATACGCCGCAGGCAGGTGGTGCATGCGTTGAAAGTGACACATTGGCTCAATCAAACCAGTGCTTCTCAGCGACCGTCCTGTACACCGGTAACGCGTTTCCAAATCCTGTCCTCGTCGGCAACGAACAAAGCCTCAGCATGAAGATCGCCGGGGTTGGCGCGCAGCCCTTTGCGCCCCTCAGCGCCGAGATTTCGACCCAAGTCACCAGTATCTCCGGCCAGTTAGTTGACCAGCAGGTGGTCGGAAGCGTGAACTCCGACCCTAACTTTGTCCCTGTTACAATCTGGCGGCCCAGCCCCGAACTCGCGACAGGACAATATATTCTGGGCGTTACCGTGGATCTTGGCGTGTGTGGATCTAAAACGATTTGCCTCGACAACAGATCGCAGGTTAACCGCTAGGAATTGGTGATCAGACGAGATCGTGCGTGACCTTCTCAGACCCTAAACGCAAAGGCACGCGCGTTCTCGACATCGCGTTGCCAAGCCCTGAAACGCAAGCACCCCGGCACCTCCGGTGCCGCAATGCGAAAAGCCGCCCGCAGTTTTTCTGTCCTCCTTCGCGTCCGCTCAATCGGGCGTGATGTTGGCCCCCTCAGACTTCATCGACCGCTCGAGACCATCGCTAAGCTTTTGCAACCGCTAGCGCCCCGAGCGCATCGCGCTCGCAAGGCGAACAGCCGCCCGCAGTTTTTCTGTCCTCCTTCGCGTCCGCTCAGTCGGGCGCGATGTTGGCCCCCTCAGACTTCATCGACCGCTCGAGACCATCGCTAAGCTTTTGCAACCGCTAGCGCCCCGAGCGCATCGCGCTCGCAAGGCGAAGAGCCGCCCCCGCGCAGCGAGGAAGCGAAAGCGCGGAGGCGCTTGAGCATTAAAAGAAAAGTGGTGCCGGCGGCCGGACTTGAACCGGCACGGGCGTTACCGCCCAACGGATTTTAAGTCCGGTGCGTCTACCAATTCCGCCACGCCGGCATGCGTGAAGGGCTTATACAAATAAGCAAAGGGCCGGTCTTTCGCCAAGACCGGCCCTGCAGCTTTTCACGGCTTCAAGGTTAAAGCTTACAGCTTCACCTCGTCCTGTGACTTCACGATTTTCGAGCACAGGCCGTATTCCACCGCTTCTTCGGCAGAGAGCCAGAAGTCGCGGTCGGTGTCTTCTTCGATCTTCGACAGTGGCTTGCCCGTGGCATCGGCGAAAATCTGGTTCAGGCGCTGACGCATATTGCGCATCTCGCGGACCTGAATCTCGATGTCAGAGGCCATGCCCCCTGCCCCGCCAGAGGGTTGGTGCAGAAGGAAGCGGGTGTTCGGCAGGCAGTAGCGGTCTTCTTTTTCCGCGCCGACAAAGATCAGCGCGCCTGCGCTCGCCACCCAGCCGGTGCCGAGCACGACGACGCGCGGTTTGATGAACTTCATGGTGTCGTGGATCATGTCGCCAGATTCCACGTGGCCACCGGGCGAAGACACCACCAGCAGGATCGGATCGTCCGACACCGCGGCCAGGGCAAACATCTGCGCGCAAACCCGCTGGGCGGTTTTGTCCGAGATGCCGCCGGTGATCAGGATGGTGCGACTGTCGAACAGCGCCTTGCCAACATAATCAGGATGCTTTTCGGCGTCCTTGGCTTCGGACTCGTCTTCGTCGTCGTTGCGGATCAGGCGATTATCGTACGCGTGGGCCATGGTTGGTCCTTACCGGTAAAGGTGAGTATTGAGCTGACCAAAAGCCTAGGGCGCACTGCACCGGGCGGCAAGCATGCTCGCCAGCCCGATGCGCATGTTTTCAGCGCCCATGGTTACGCGTTGGCGTTACTCTCCCGCACCCGGCTTGCGCAGCGCAGCCTGTGCCGCAGCGGTCTCGGCGAGGCGGGCCAGCTGGATGAATTCGGCGCGATAGCCAAACTCGTCCTCACCGCGTGCGGACTGAGCTAGCTCGATGACATCGTCATAGCCCCAGTCACCCAGATAGGGATCATTGCGCAGAAGCTGGGCATAGCCCGCCGCGGCGATCGCAAAGCGCACATCTTCGCTGGCTTCGGCGATGGGTAGCACGCTTGATGACGTCACCGGCGTTTCGATCAGCTGGCTTTCATCCTCACCGGGCTGCTTGTAGCGAAGGCGCAGGAAGGCGAACTCATCTGAGGCGCCTGAGGAATCAGGTGCTGCCTGATAGCGCAGCGGGTCCAGTTGAAGCCCGGCAGAGTCCGGAGCCGCGATCTCATAGATGGCCGTGACCGAGTGGCCCGAGCCGATCTCGCCAGCATCAACCTCGTCATTGTTGAAGTCGGCCCGCTCCAGCATGCGCGTTTCGTAGCCAATGAGCCGGTATTCGGCGACACGAGCAGGATTGAACTCCACCTGGATTTTCACATCGTTGGCGATGGGAAAGAGCGTGGAGCTGGCTTCTTCCACCAACAGACGGCGCGCCTCCTGCAGCGTGTCGACATAACCGGCTGTGCCGTTACCGGCCTGGGCGATGGTCTGCATAAGGGCGTCGTTATAATTGCCGCGGCCAAAGCCCATCACCGACAGATAAATGCCGGTATCACGCTTGCGGGCGACGAAGTCTTCCAGGCGCTCATCCTGGGTGATACCGACATTGAAATCGCCATCGGTGACCATGATGACCCGGTTGACGGCGTCCTCATCAAAATTGCGTTCGGCCATGGCGTAGGCGAGACGCAGCCCCTCCCCGCCTGCGGTTGAACCACCAGCCGACAGGCTGTCGAGAGCCGCTTCAATACGGCCGCGCTCGGACACCGGTGTCGGTTCCAGCACCACGCCTGAAGCACTGGCATAAACAACGATGGAGACGGTGTCGTCGGGGTCCATTTCGCCCAGCATCATGCGCAGCCCCTGAATGGCGAGCGGCAGCTTGTCGGGTGAATTCATGGAGCCCGACACATCCATCAGGAAAACCAGATTGGCGCGCGGGCGTTCTTCCAGCTCGATGTCATAGCCCTGGATGCCGATATGCATCAGCTGGGTATCGGCGTTCCACGGCGTGTCGGTGACGGTGACGCTGGCGGCAAAGGGGGCATCGGCCGCCTCGGGGAGCGGATAGGCGTAGTCGAAATAGTTGATCACCTCCTCAGCCCGGATCGCATCTGTGGGCGGCAGGGTGCCGCCATTGAGATAGCTGCGCGCAACGGCGTAGCTGGCGGTATCCACATCGATGGAGAAGGTCGAGACCGGCGCTTCGGCGACCGCCTGGACCGGGTTGGTTTCAACGTCGGAGTATTCTTCACGATCCAGCTGAGGCACTACGTCAGCCGCTGGCATGCCTGGGGCCATGGCGCGAGATGCGGTTACGCTGATATACGCCTCGGCCATTGCAGGCGGAGGCGGAGGTGGGGGAGCCATCGGCGGCGCGGGCGGCGGCGGTGGGGGTGGCGGCACCGAGCCACCCTGTGACTCGCAAGCGGCTAAAGCAAGCCCGATGAGGCTGACTGAAAGGAGGTGGCGTTTATGCATGGCGTCGTCCCCGTGATTGATTGTCTCGTCCCTGAACAAAAGCTTCAACGAGCTTCAGGGCGAAATCACGGCGGTAAAGTGACGCCAGCTTGCAGGTCAGCTTTGTGAGGTCCCCAGCGCCTCCAAGGCACGTTCGACGACATGCAGCTTTTCCTCGTCAGTGCTGCGCGCCACCAGTGCAACGCCGCGTTTCAGCTTGCCGCCGCCCAGATCTTCAAACCAGGGATAGCTGCCGATGGAGACGTCCGGGTGCTGGTCCTGAAGCGCACCCAGCGCGGCGGCGAGATCCCCCTCGCGGGCGTTTTCGAGGCGAACCGAAATTGAATGGGTGACCGCACCGCGCGTCAGGCGCGGGGCCACATCTTCCAGCATGCCGCGGGCAATCTTCGGCACACCGGCCAGAACAAAGACATTTTCCAGCTGAAAGCCCGGTGCCCCGGTAACCGGATTGTCGATCAGGCTCGCGCCCTCGGGTATACGCGCCATACGCATGCGCGCAGGCGTGATCTCGCTGTCGGACTTGGCGTACCAGTGTTCCAGGATTTCACGCGCATCGTCGCGCACATCAATGGAGCGCCCGAAGGCAGCGGCCACCGCATCGGCGGTGATATCGTCATGGGTTGGCCCGATACCGCCGGTGGTGAAGACATAGTCACAGCGCTCAGACAACGCGCGCACCGCCTCCACGATGGCGTCCTGATCATCGCTGACGATGCGCACTTCCTTCAGCGAGATGCCGAGCGGGCTTAGAAACTCCGAGATCTGCTGGACATTGATATCGCGGGTGCGCCCGGACAGGATCTCATCACCAATCACGACAATTCCGGCGGTGACTGTGACAGCGGCGGTGGCAGTGGCGGTCATGGCAGTATCCCTGCGGTCAGCGGTGTGCGGGCTTGCGACCCGGTTGCAGCGAACTATGGTCTCGCTCGCCGCCAATTTCAAAGGTCCGCCATGCAGTTCGCCTATCCGCTCAAGCCCGGCCGCCTGATCAAACGCTATAAGCGCTTTCTGGCCGATGTGGTGCTGGATGACGGGCGCGAGGTAACGGCCCACTGCCCCAATCCAGGTTCCATGATGGGGCTTAAAGCCCCTGACAGCCGGGTGTGGCTGGCAGAAAACGACGATCCGAAGCGCAAGCTGAAATTCTCGCTGGAACTGGTGGAGGCCGATGACACGCTGGTCGCCATCAACACCATGAACCCCAACAAAATTGCCGAGGAAGCCATCCGCGCCGGCCAGATCACTCAGCTTGCCACATTCGATACCCTGCGCCGGGAGGTGAAGTACGGCACCAACTCTCGCATCGATCTCTTGCTGGAGCATGGGGACCAGCCACCCACCTATGTGGAGGTGAAGAATTGCCACCTGATGCGCACGCCGGGCCTGACCGAGTTTCCAGACAGCGTCACGACGCGGGGGGCCAAGCATCTGGCTGAGCTGTCCGACATGGTGCAACAGGGCTCGCGCGCGGTGCAGCTTTTCATCGTCCAGCGCAGCGACTGCGATGTGCTCTCGCCCGCGCGCGATCTTGATCCCAACTATGCTGACGCGCTAAGCGCAGCGGCCGATGCAGGGGTGGAGGTTGTCGCCTATGCCTGCACAATCACGCTGGACGGCGTCACCGCGGACCGGGAAATCGAGGTAAGGCTATGAGCCTGTCACACGACGATAGCGGCTGGGACCTGCCCTCGCCTTTTCTCAACGAGGTGATCGTTGAGCCTCGCGATATCGACGACTTCGGCCATGTGAATAACGCTGTCTACCTGCGCTGGGCCGATGAAACCGGCTGGGCACACTGGGAAGCCGATGGCTATACCCGCCAGCAATGCCGCGACCTTGACCGCGGCATGGCCATAATGCGCACCGAAGCGGACTATACCGGCCATGTGCGCGCCGGCGAACGCATCATCTGCGCGGTCTGGATCGCGGTCTCCGACGGCAAGCTGCGCGCCGAACGCTGGTACCAGTTCCGCAATGCCGACACCGGCGAAACCGTTTTCCGCGCCATCACCAAACTCGTCTGCTTCCAGCTCAGCACAGGCAAACCGGCAAGGATGGTGGACGCGTTCGCAGCGCATTACGCCAAGCCGGATGCAGAGCTGGCAGAGGCGGCGAAGACCTTCGCTAGCCGCTAATCTGGAACCGCCGCCGCAAGGCAAGCGCGATCAGAAAGACCAGGACGAGCGACACCAGCGAATGGATCGTCGCCCCAACACGAAATCCAGTGCCGCCAGACTCGATAAGCAAGCCGACGAAATAGGTAAAGCTGTCTTCATCCGCGAGCGTCGTTGCGCGGTCAAAGGACGGGTTCGAGACGTAAAAGGGCCGGATCGCGTTGATGAAGCCAAACCAGACTGACTGCCACTTTCTTTCAGAATCGCAGAAGACAAGCCACCACGCCCACGCACCAACCAGCGCGTTAGAGCCAAGCCACCAGAGGAAAGGCCTAGCGAATGACTGGCCATAGCCACTCACCCAGTCATACCCGAATGAAATTACTCGTTCATATAACGGGACCTGATCTTCCTGACGTCTGCGAGCAACAAGCTCTTCGCGGTAGAAGGTCGCCTCATCATGACGGGCACGCAGCTCTTCCATTGCCAATTTTAGCGTTCGATAAGCACGTTCGAACTCCGCTAGCTTCTCACCGCTTGTCGAATTCATCGACTTTGGTGTGTTGAACACCGCACCGCGAAAATTCGTATCAGCGTTCAACTGACTTCCGTGAAACCTTGGCACCCCGTTCCAGACGGACTCAGAAAAGTCTGTCGGCCCGGTGAATGCCCGGTTCGAGAAGTCCGCTCCATCTTCAAAGGTGGCACCTGCGAAGGTGCAATGCCTCAAGACCCCGAGGCTACCGCTTTGAGGTTTTGAGGCGCTGAAATCAGCTACTTGCGTAAAGATACAGCTGGTGAAGTCACAGGAATGCAAAACGTTGGTGTTTTTAAATCGAAACGCCCCGAATGAGGCTTTGGTGGCAGAGAGATTTTGAAACTCGATGTTCTCTGGTATCAGCTCAGATACTGAATCGATGCCGAACACCGCCTCTTCTGCATTCAGGCGGTCATTATCAATAGAAAACAGTCTTATGGATGCGGCGGTTCTCCCCTCAAAGGAAAGTCGCCCAATCCCGCCGACTTCCAGAACGGCTACACCGAGTTCTTCAACACAGATATTCGCATTCAGGCGAGATACTTTAATGGAAAGTTCTTTTATCGATTGAGCCTCTACATGAGCGCTGGTTCCTTCAACCCATATATTGAGTTCATCTATCAGGTAACCGCTGAATATAAGGCGCTCCGAGCGACCTGAAACATCAACCTGAGTAGCTTTATGCAGTTTTATTTCGCAAGATTGTTGTAGGTTCGCTACCCGCAACTGCTCTACATTTGGCGCAAACAAACGCGGCACTCTGACCGCACCTGAGTTCCGGTCGGGACTAAACTCCAACCATCGCACCCCCATAATCAAATCAATAGGGCCGTTGCCACCAACGACATGTAAACCGCCGCAAAAGTATGACGTTGATATTCCGGCAGTGTCGTGACCACCAGTATGAAGCTTTGCTCCGCGCTCAAAAATACAATTAAGTGAATCCTTTACCGCCCTAGCTTCGACATCGTCGGCGAAAAAGCAGTCTCGCAAGGTTACAGTTGGATCGTTGCTTACCGGGGTGCAACGGTTCGCAAAGAATGCCCATTTAGTAGCTCCAGAAGGAATGATGACATCCGCACCTGTCCGTACAATAAGATAGCTATACCCATGGGAAGCGCGCCACTTTGACAGTGTGTTTTTGTCACTTGGAACATCGGTTAACGACCCATCCGAATAATACTTTGGCGCTGCGATACGTGACCAATAGCGACCAGTTTTATCAATCCAGTATGCGTGCTCATTTCTGGTAAATTGGAGCAAGCCATTCAACCGCTTTGGGTGCTGGCGATAAGTTGTTCCAAAGGAAAGTCCAAAGGTCATCCAGCACGCGTGCCAAGCGAGCTCTAATGCTTCCAACCAGTGATCGTAAGCATAATTGTTCTCTGGCCAGCGGTAGGACTTAACCCTCGCCAAGTGTTGCTTAGCCATTCCTCGAATGCGCTCAAGTTCCTTCTCGTCATCAAGCGCATCCCATGCTTTGCGAAGCCAAGCTAAAGAGTGACGCCTTAGTTCCTTCGCACGAAAAACTGGATCGCCTTCCAGATCTCGGGACGCCAACTCAAATTCTTCACTCATGGACAATACTCAACTCGAATCGCAACCTGTTCGAGAGTCTCACCTGTCCTGTACGGCGTGTCACGCATGATGGCAGAAGCCGCCACCCGCCACCTTACAGCATTGAAACGTTGAGGATGGCCTTCCCTCGCCTATAGTCCGCGCAAATTTTGTGACTATTGGGGTTTGACCATGCGTTCCTTGCTTCTTGTTGCAGCCAGCGCTGTTGCGCTGTCCGGCTGCGTGATCGTTGACCACACCATTGTTCAGCCTGCGCCCATGGCGGCTGAAGCAGCACCGGTTTCGGTGCCTGCCGGGTCCATTGAAGCGCATATCCGCTTCCTGGCCGATGACCGGATGGAAGGGCGTATGGCCGGTGAGCCGGGCTATGAGCTGGCGGCCAACTATGTGGAAGCCCAGTACCGCCAGATCGGCCTTCTGCCGGGCGGGGATGATGGCTATCGCGCGGGCGTGCCGCTGCAAACCATGACAACCGTGCCGGAGATGGCAGGCTTTTCCATCAACGGCCAGGCGATGACGCCGGGTGAGCATTTCATCGTTGATGCGTCTGCGGTTCACGATGAAAGCGCCATCACGGCTGACGCGGTTTTCGTGGGCAATGGCATCGTGTCTGAAACCCTGGGCGTTGATGCCTACGCCAATGTGGATGTGCGCGGTAAAATCGTTGTGGTGCTGGCTGGTACGCCGGACGGCATTCCGTCTGACGTGTCCGCGCATCTGAATTCAGACCGCACCAAGGCGCAGTTTGCTGCTGATGCCGGCGCGATTGGCCTGATCTCGATCCCGACCGAGGGCCTGACCCGCTGGACCTATGAGCGCATGGCGGCGCGCGCACCCTCGCCCTCCATCACGACCGCGGCGGCTGATGCCGGGGCCGGGCTGCAGGTAACCGCCTCCATCTCCGACAGTGCGGCTGAACAGCTGTTCGCGTCCGCCCCGCAGTCCTTTGCCGATACGGTGGGCGCAGCACGTGCTGGCGAGACGGTGCCAAGCTTTGATCTCGGCGTTGAAGTGAGCCTGTCACAGGGCACGACCCGCGAAAGCTTTGTCGATGACAATGTGGTGGGCATCCTGCCAGGCAATGATCCTGAGCTGGCCGACGAGATTGTCGTCGTCACCGCGCACCTTGATCACGTGGGCGTTTGCCGCCTGCCCGACGCTGAGGACAGCATCTGTAATGGTGCGCTCGATAATGCGTCTGGCACCTCGATCATGATTGAAACCGCGCGAGCTCTGGCTGAAGCGGGCGGCGCGCGCCGGTCTGTGGCCTTTGTGGCTCTGGCCGCTGAAGAACAAGGCCTTCTGGGATCCGCTCACATTGCCCAGAACCCGCCCGCACCGATGGCCAACATGGTCGCCAACATCAATCTGGACATGCCGGTCATCCGCTATCGCTTCAACGACCTGATCGCCTTCGGCGCTGAGCATTCCAGCCTGGGCCCGATCGCAGATGCCGCGGTTCAATCGCGTGGCCTGTCGCTGACACCAGACCCCATGCCGCAACAGGCGCTGTTTGTGCGGTCCGACCACTATAACTTCGTGCGCGAAGGCGTGCCGTCGCTCTTCCTGATGACCGGCTTTTCAAGCCCGGATGCCGACGATGACGACGGCCAGGGCTTCCTGCGCTTCCTCGGCGGGGACTATCACGCCCCCGGCGATGAAGTGGATCAGGTGCTCTTTGAAGAAGGTGCCAAGTTCGCCAACCTGAACTACGAAATCATTGCCACGGTCGCCAATGGCGACAACACCCCAAGCTGGAATGAGGACAGCTTCTTTAATCAATAGCTGTCGTGCAGGCTCGCAACGACCTTCAGCGCCTTCCCTCCCCCGACGTGGGGAGGGTGGCCCGAAGGGTCGGGTGGGGGGCAACCTGTCCACCGACGCCAGCGCTTGATGATCTTCACCCCACCCGTCCGGTTCACGGACACCCTCCCCCTCAAGGGGAGGGAGGGACGACGCAGAAGAAATGATTGGGCCGCCATCTGAAACGCCTCCTCGCCATGAGGGGGCGTTTCTTCTATGTGCAGTCGGTGATATAGGAGCGCCAACAGCCTCACGGAGACCGCATGACCGACCTAGCCGCCGATACCCCGCCTGTCCGCGATGGCCAGATCAAGCGCCATGGGCCTGAAGGCTTTGAGGGCATGCGCCGGGCCGGGCGGCTGTCAGCGGAAACGCTCGATCTGCTGGTTGATATCGTCAAGCCGGGCGTCACAACCAGTGAGATCGACGATTTTGTGCGCAATCACTTCCTGAAAAACGGCGCGGTTCCGGCCACGCTCGGCTATCGCGGTTATCCGGCATCCAGCTGCACCTCGATCAATCACGTGGTCTGCCACGGCATCCCGAATGACAAGCCATTGAAGGACGGTGACATCGTCAATATCGACGTGACCTGCATCCTCGATGGCTGGCACGGCGATACCAGCCGCATGTATCCGGTCGGCGAAGTGCGCCGCAAGGCCGAGCGCCTGGTCGAAGTGACGTACGAGTCCATGATGCGCGGCATCGATCAGGTCCGGCCTGGCAACACCTTTGGCGATATCGGTCGGGCCATTCAGGACTATGCGGAAAGCCAGCGCTACGCGGTTGTGCGCGACTTCTGTGGCCATGGCCTCGGCCAGCTTTTCCACGATGCGCCGAACGTGCTGCACTTTGACGAGCCAGGCCTGAGCACGGCGGTCATGGAACCGGGCATGTTCTTCACGATCGAGCCGATGCTGAACGCAGGCAAGCCGGGCGTAAAAGTGCTCGGCGATGGCTGGACAGCCGTAACCCGCGACAAGTCGCTATCGGCCCAGTTCGAACACTCGGTTGGCGTCACCGAAGACGGGGTGGAGATCTTCACCAAGTCGCCGGCTGGGTTGGACCGCCCGCCGTATCTGCCGGGTTAGGACCATTAGGCCTCCGATCGCAGAACAACGATGCCTTATCTTGGTTGGTGGGGGCGCAGGCTGGTAACGGCTCCCCCCCTGTCCCGGCCAACCTCGGATATAATCCGGGGGCAGAGCCGGGATCGACCGCATGCGCCCTGTGACCTTGCTTGAACACTGTTAGTGGACCCCGGATCGCTACGGTCCGGGACAGGTTGAAAGGCGCTCCCCCCTGTCCCCCGGCCAAGCCGGGGGATGACAGCGCTATATTCTGAAGGTCCTCTAAAGACGCGCTGCGCGCTCCTCGCCGATGAGGTTTTCATAGAGGTCCAACACCCCTCATCGGCGAGGAGCAAGCCCTTGGCGAGCGTCTCGAAGGACGCACGAATCCTCGTTCGTTGGCGCTCCGCGGACTCTAGAACCGATGGCTCACGCTCACGCGGGCGTTCAGTGGCTTGCCGGTAGAGATATTGTCGTTGGAGTGGGCGTCCGGGAAATACTCGGTATCGAACAGGTTTTCGATATTTAGCTGGAGACGCGTCTCATCCGTCAGGTCGTAGTAGGCGGCCACATCCACACGGGTGAAGTCGGGCACCAGGACGTTATTGTCTTCAAGCACGAAATACTCGCCCTGGTGGGTCACGCCCAGCGCCAGCGAGAGGCGCTCGTTGACGTCATACTGGTTCCAGATCGACGCCATGTGCTCGGGCGTCTGGCGGGTGACATTGCCGTCCAGCGACCCGCCATCAACCGTGCCATCGAGATAGCTGTAGCCTGCAATCACGGTCCAGGCGTCGGTGACTTCGCCTGACAGCTGCAGCTCCAGACCGTCAGTCACGCTACCCGCCACCGTGGTGACGATGGAGGCATCGTCCGGGTCCACCGAGGTGAACTGACCGCGCTCCAGACGGAACAGGGCGGCGGTGAAGCTGAGGCCACCCTCCAGATCCCACTTGAAGCCAACCTCGGAGTTCTCAAACACCTGCGGCTGCAGGTCTTCGGTCGTGGTCGACAGGGTCAGGAACTGATCACCGGCGCTTGGCAGGAAGGTTTCTGAATAGCTGGCGTAAAAGGAGACGTTCTCGGCCGGCTTGTAGATCACACCGGCACGCGGGGAGATTTCCTCGTCCACGCGGCCGCGGCGGCCATCATCGGTGCCAGAGATCGCAAGAAAGTCTGTCACGGCCACGTCAAAGCGGTCGTATCGGGCACCCAGCACCAGCTTGAAGGTATCAGTGATGTCGATCTGGTCCTGCACGTAAAGCGAGGTGAACTCCACCTGCGATGCGCGGTCTCGAACCAGCACGTCATAGCCAAAGTCCGGCACCACAAGCGGATTGGTGAAGGTGACCGTGACCTGGTCGTCATTGCTGCTCGCGAAGAGCGTATCAAAGCGCGCATTCGTCGTGGACTGATCGCCGTATTCAGCGCCCACCAGCAGGGTGTGCGTGAACGGCCCCATGGCGAACTCACCAATCAGATTGCCCTGAATGATCAGGTTCTCGCGCGTCGTTGGATCCAGATAACCGTCCAGCGTGACCTGATCGGTCCCGGCGTCAAAACCGGCCGGATAGATATTCTGATACAGCTTGTCATAGTCGGCATATTGAACCGTGACATTGCCGCGGAAGGCGTCGTTGAAGCTGTGATCAAGGCGCGCGCGCAGGATATTGGCTTCCAGCGTGGTAAAGTTCTCGTCCGGATCGCCGAAGAAGGTGTCGCGCTGACCTTCCAGCGGCATATCAGGGCCACCCGCAACGCTGACCGACGGCACGCCGCGGTCCACGATGCGATCGTCATTGAGATACTCGTAATAGAGCTCCAGCGAGGTCTGGCCGGTCAGGTCCACATTGAAGGTCGGGTTAAAGCCGTAGCGCGTGCCGTCAAACTGGTCGCGGTGGCTCGCCAGTTCTTCAACGAAGGCGTTGACGCGAAGAGCAGAGGTCTCGCCGGTGGGCAGGTTTACATCGCCGGACAGCTGGTAGGCCCCGAAGGTGTCGACGCTGGCGCGAGTACCGGCAAACTGCTCACCAATCTCAGCCGACTTGGTCACGCGGTTGATGACACCGCCGCCACCGCCGCGACCGAAGAGCAGCGCGTTGGAGCCGCGCAGCACTTCAACCTGCTCCAGATTATAGAGCGGACGGTAATACTGAACGTCATCACGCACGCCATTGAGGAAGAAGTCTGCCGTCGTCTGGTTGCCGCGGATATTGATCGCGTCGCGATGGCCCTCGCCCTGGCTGATCGACAGGCCGGGCGTGTAGCGCAGGATGTCACCGATATTGGTAAAGGCCTGCGCCTCAATCTGATCAGCCGAAACAATGGACAGGCTTTGCGGGACATCAATGATCGGGGTCGGAGTCTTCAGGCCGTTGACCTGGTCCAGCGACAGATAGCGCCCGGTGACCGTGATTACGTCGTCCGCGTCGGTGTTGATGGATTCAGCCATCGCCCCTGCCGTGAAAAAGCTGGAAAGCGCGGTGCTGGCCATCAGGCCGAAGAGTGCATAACGCATGTAATTAAGTCCCATTCGCAATTTGCTATGGGAGGCGTTATACGCTCCTGCAATTCATTTTCAATTACACCAAACGTCTAATTTGCAGTTCCACCGACCACTCAAAGGCGGGTGTGACCCAAAACCCTCACAAAGATCAAGGTCATTCAGGGTCGGACTATTGAAAGCACAGCGTTAAAATCGACACCATGACTAGTCCTGCCAACGCTCAACCGGGAAATACGGGTCCGGGCGCTCCTCGAGAACTTCCACCAGAATGATATCGCGATACGCCTGCCCATGGCGGTCCGTGCTCACGACTTCAATGCGATGGGCACCGGGGGCAAGGTCTTCTGGAAGCGGAGCCAGCCACAGCGACATATTTCGGTCGGCGACGGCGTTCTGTGGCTGTGGCGGAGCCGGCTCGAACCGGCGCCCCTGCCACGCCTCGAACCCCTGAGCGCGAGGATTACCCGACCTACTCTGCACCGCATAGCGCATAACCGACAGCTGGCGCTGGGTCGCAAACGGGTCAGCCCAGTTCACCCCCACGCGCGCGGCCTCGCCGGCACCTTCCTGAGTGCGCCGCATTTCCAGAGTGCGACCGTCGGACAGACGCGCTTCGACAACCGTCTCGGACGATCCGGCCCACACATTGGCGGTAATATAAGTGCCCTCTGCCAAATCAGTTGGCGTCAGAATGTTGGGATCGGGCAGGTCATTGATGGACAACGGCGGGACAGGATCGCGGGTCTCCCGGTCTTCTTCACGCCAGGCCATGATGGTTTCGTACCAGCTGCGAAAGCCCGGCGTGCTCAGGGCCACCCACTGCCCCCGGCTGGGGTCCATGCGTGCGCCCTGATAGCGCTCGGTATAGGCCGTGCCGTCAAAGTCGAGCATCAAGACGCCTTTGGGGCCACCGGTACGCTGTAGCGCCATAGGGTTACCGTCGATATTCAGATCCCCCTGGAACCAGGAGCCTGACGCCGCACCCGCGATCATGTGCCTGAACGGCAGCGGACCGGTGCCTGTATTTTCCGTCCACCCTTCAAAAATCTGACCGGGCGCATGGTTTTCCATGGTGTGGGTATGACCAGACAGTGACAGGGCCGGACGCCCCTCCACCAGGGCATGGATACGATCCAGCTGATCGGTCTGGTGGGTGTTGGAGGCAGCATCCACGAAGGACACGAAGGGAATGTGGTGAGCGAAAACGACCAGCTTGTCTTCAGGCGTCGTTTCGATCAGCCCCTCAAGCCAGGTGAACTGGGTTTCGGTAACCCGGCCATTATACCGCGGGCGATCCCCGGCGCAGAAATCATGGCCCGCGACCAGGTCAATCTCGTTACACGGATAGACCACATTATCGAGCACCACGAACAACACGTCACCACGCTCAAACGCATAATATTCCGGCCCGTAAAGTCGCCGCCAGCTATCAGCGGAATCCGAATCGTTCAGCGCGTCAAAATCAAAGTCATGATTTCCGTGCACCAGCCATTGCGGCGCACCCACGGTCGAGCCGGCTTCAAGAAGGCGGTCGAGCAGATCCAGATCGTCACCCACCACATCGCCCACGTAAAGCATGCAGTCATCAGGCCCCAGACCAGCAGCAGCCAGATCGGTCAGCGCGCCATCGCGCAGCCACGATACCTCGCGGTTGGAGTAGGTCTGGCTGTCTCCGATGATCGCGCATTCGAAACTGTTGGACGCCTCGCGCGGAGACAGCGGGAAGTTTACTGCTGCCGGAGCCGGGCCTGTGTCTGGAAGCCCGCCATAGCGCAGGTTTTGCGGCGTACCGGCTGGCTTGTGGATATACGAGAATTGCGGAACGAAGCGCGCATCGACCGGTACCTGCCAGCCTTCAGGCTGGACAACGGTCAGGTTCATGTCCGGGCGCACCGCGATCTCGTAAAGGCCGAGCTCATCGGTGATCACCCAGTCTCGCCCATTGGACACCCGAACGCCTTCGACGCCAGCTTCATCGCGGTCAAAGCGTGAATTCTGGTTGGCATCATGGAAGACAACACCGCCGATCGTGTCTCCACCACCGCCCTCTCGGATCACTTCCGGCGCGCCAACAAAGGGTTGGGCCAGGGCGGGTGAGGAAACAACGAGGGCAAGACAAGCAGCGCGGATCATGAAAAAGGCTCCAGCAAGATCAAACTCGCTGGAGCCCTACCTCGCGCGCATGACGCGAGTGTGACAATTCTGGCAGGCCGTGTGGGGGCTTACGCGTCGACCTTTTCACGCGCCTTCCCCCGCTCTTCAACGTCGCTCAGCCCTTTATCGCCGCGATCTGTTTCCTGGCGGGTCAGCTCATCAGCGAAGGCATGGTTGGTGTCGCGGTGAGCCGCTTCATCCTCACGCACCACAAGCACCACGTCGCGCAACATCGCGTCTTCGGGCAGCTTCCAGTAGTCAATAGCAATTTTAGGCGCGGGCACGTTTTCCAGCTCGCCCGCGTCCAGCGCTTCAAGATAACCGGTATAGCTGATGACCGCCTCTTCCTCGAGATAGGCCACAAAGCGGTGCGCGGTGCGCGGCGCAAACAGGTAGAGCGCGAAGTAGGCATTGTAGAAAAGCCCCTGCGCAAACACGATCAGGAAGCGTTCAAAGCGGCTGGGCTGAGCGATCTTGATGAAGGTCATCAGGTGCATGCGCTCATTATCGGCCTCGTCCAGAAGCTCCTTGATCCAGCCCTGGTCGTCGCGGATATGGCGCAGCGCTTTGAGGTGCTGCAGCGCGCCCCCCACCATGCCCGGCACCGCCGCCACGGTTTCCAGCACCACAGCGCGGTGGCCGTAGCGCTTCTTGAAGAAGAAGTCGGCAAAGACACGCATGACTTTGACCATGCGAAGAGCGATCCGGTCGCGGAACCCATCCGGGACGCGGCGCTTGCTCAGGGCATCATCAGTGTAGCGGCTCATCGGTCTCAAAGCTCCTGTTTTCAACGTACGTGGAATATGGGCCAGCAAGCCCCCACGCCAAGATCAGGAACACAAATGTCGCAGCTTTTACTTAAAAGACTTTGAGATAAGCGCCGCAGCAATTCCCATAAATAAAATACGAGAAATATAGCTGCCTGAATTCAGGAGACTTTCTGGATTTCGCTTTACTTCAGGCTGACGCTATCAAGATGGCGTTCCAGCTTCTCCAGCAGCGTTTTCAGCGTCTCGCGCTCATCATCGGAGAAGTCGGCAAGCATGCGCGCTTCATAATCGAGCGCGGATGGGGCGATTTCAGCATAAATCGCCTCGCCCTCTTCGGTTAGCGTGACATCGCTGGCGCGTTTGTCTTCTGGCTTTGGCTTGCGGCGTACCAGGCCTCGGCCATCCAGCGCCCGAATGGCCCGGCTGACGGTGACCTTGTCCATGGCGGTGGCTTCGCAAACGCCTTGGGCGGTCATGGCTTTAGCCTGCCCGCCGAGCACCGCAATCACCCGCCACTCCCAGATGCTCAGCCCAAAACTGGTCTGATACGCCTTGGCGATAAGGCTGGACGCCTTGTTGGACGCCACAGACAGCCGGTAGGGCAGATAGTCTGGAAGGAGCAGGGTGGGTCGAGTCACGCTAATCGTCTTTCATCAATCACTCCCGTCATCCTGAAGAAAATCAGGACCCAGCAGCGCGGACAGCGAGACTGGGTCCTGAATCAAGTTCACAATGACGAAAGCACAATAGGCAGCGCAGCCTACTCAGCCGGCTCGGTCTTGATGACGCCGCGGCGGATCTGGTCGAGCTCGATGGATTCAAACAGGGCTTTGAAATTGCCCTCGCCGAAGCCTTCATTGCCCTTACGCTGGATGATCTCAAAGAAGATCGGACCGATATTGGTCGTTGTGAAGATCTGCAGCAGAAGGCCATCACCGGTTTCCGGATTGCCGTCCACCAGGATGGAGTTCTTCTTCAGGCGGTCCACGTCTTCGCCGTGGTTCGGCACGCGCTCGTCGATCAGCTCATAATAGGTTTCCGGCGTGGACTGGAAGACAACGCCGGCTTCGCGCAGCTTTTCGACCGTTGCATAAATGTCCGGCGTGGTCAGGGCGATGTGCTGAATGCCTTCGCCGTTATATTCACGCAGATATTCACTGATCTGGGACTGATCGTCGGAGCTTTCGTTGAGCGGAATCTTCAGCTTGCCGCACGGGCCGGTCATGGCGCGCGACAGAAGGCCGGTGTGCTGGCCCTTGATGTCGAAATAGCGGATCTCACGGAAGTTGAAGACGCGCTCATAAAAGCCCGCCCAGGTGTCCATATTGCCGTTAAAGACGTTGTGGGTGAGGTGGTCGAGCACCTCAAGGCCGACGCCGGTGGTGTCGCCGGCACCTTCGATAGCTTCAAACTCGTCTGCGTACAGCGCGTCACCATAGGTGTCGACGAGATACAGAACCGAACCCCCAATGCCCTTGATAGCGGGGAATTTGTCGGTCCACACACCGTCGCCGAAGGTTTCGGCACCGCGCTCAATCGCGTCAGCATAGGCCTGCTTGGCGTCCTTCACGCGGAAGGCCATGGCGTTCGCGCTCGGGCCATGCTCGGCGCGGAAGTCCGCGGCCTGGCCGGTAGCTTCCTTGTTGACCAGGAAGGTGATGTCGCCCTGCGCAAAGCGGGTGATATCCTTGGTCTTGTGCTTGGCGACTGCGGTGAAACCGAGGAGCGTGAACAGCTCCACCAGCTTTTCCGGCTCCGGGGAGGTAAATTCGACAAACTCGAAACCGTCGGTACCCAGCGGGTTTTCGAACAGATCAGCCATGGGGCGCTCCTGTCAGCTTTCAATAAATCTTTTAAAGCGCGGGCAAGGCTTGATCGAACCAGCCAGCGCGCGCAGTCTTGCTGAAGCAAAATAGTATCATTTGCAACTAATTTCATCCCCTAAGTGCGCTCGCGCCAAGGAGTCTCTCTCATGTCTCTGGTTCTTCACGGCTATTTTCGTTCCGGCACGACCTATCGTGTGCGTCTGGCCCTGAACTGGAAGGGCGTGCCCTATGACGTGGTGCCGGTAAACCTGGTCGAAGGTGCCCAATCGAGCCCGGATTATCTAACGAAAAACCCGCAAGGCCTGGTGCCAGCGCTTGATGTGGATGGCCAGCTTCTGACCCAGAGCCCGGCGATTCTTGAGTGGATTGAAGAAACCTGGCCGCAGCGCCCGCTCCTGCCCTCTGATCCGATTGAGCGCGCCCGGGTTCGCGCTTTTGCCGCCGCCATTGGCTGCGATATCCATCCAATCCAGAACCTGCGCGTGATGAAAAAGGTACGCGCCGACTATGGCCAGGATCAGGACGGGGCCTGGGCGTGGGCCCGCCACTGGATGGAAACCGGCTTTGCTGCGCTGGAAACTATGGCTGCCAGCACGGGCGGCGAGAACGGCTTCATCTTCGGTGACGGACCGACCCTGGCAGAGGTTTATCTTCTGCCCCAGATGGTCAATGCGCGCCGCTTTGGCGTAGACCTGTCGGCCTATCCGCGCCTGGTGGCCGCCGATGAAGCCGCTCGCGCACTGCCCGAGTTTGAAGCCGCTGCGCCAGAAAACCAGCCAGATGCGGTTTAGGGGCGTGCGTCCTTCGAGACGGTCCTGACGGACCTCCTCAGGATGAGGGAAGTTGAGCCTTTGATCCCACCCTCATCCTGAGGAGCGCGTAGCGCGTCTTGGCCCCTCAGGAGCGAGCACTGTAACGCCTCAACCAATCGCCGTTCTCAATACGCGTCGCGGTCTCCAGGCCCAATCGCCAGACATAAACCCAGGCGCTTTGGTCTGGCTCCACGAGCCTGACCTTCACACGGTCATAGCGCGAGCGGGCGGGATCATCGGGCCAGTAATCTTCGAAAGCATCCAGCTTGGGCATGACGGACAGATCGGTCAGCTCAAATAGCTCACCGATGACCTGCCCCTCACTCGGCACGAGCCCTGGATAGGCACCCAGATCCCACAGCTCTCCTGAGATTACGCAAGGGCCACGCGGCTTGAAGGCATTGGCCAGACCAAAGCGGGCAAACCCGCTCTCATCAGCGCGCAGTAGACCGTAGACCGCGATCAGATCACCGGCCCTGATCTGGTTGCTCAAGCTTTGGCCTTCATGATCGGCTGGACTTTGCCATAGCTCAATGAGCGCCACAGCCACTCCAGCGGGCCCATGCGGAAGAGCTGAAGCCAGATCATCGAGAACACCAGCTGGAACACCCAGACCGCGATCACCAGCTGGACCTGCTGAACGCGCTCAAGCTGACCAAACTGGCCAAGCCCGATCCCGCCTACAGCGATGAATACCATGATAAAGGTCTGGCTGAGATAGTTGGTGAAGGCCATGCGTCCTGCGCATGCAAACGGATAGCGAATGATCTTCAATACCGGGGCCTTGCAGATCAGCATCACCACGCTGGCATAGCCAAAAGCGACAAGCAGGCTGGCAATGAAGTTGCCACCCACATGCACCCACAGCTGGGCAAGATCAAAATTGACCTCCAGCGCGTGGCTGGCTCCAAACCAGGCCAGCGGTAGCCCGAGGCCGAGACCAATCGCTGCCGAGATGACGTAGGAGACAGCGCTCCAGCGCGCGGTCAGGAAGCCCAGCTTGAACAGCGCCATGCCGATAAACATGACGCCCACAATACGTCCGCCAAACATGATCAGACCAAAGGTCAGACCGCCCGCCGCATTGATCACATTCTCAAGGCGCGATTGCAGGAAGCCGGCCTGGTAGGCCCCGACGATGTCGGCGAGGCGCTCCTCTGAATAGGCCATCCCGAGGTCGACCGGCGTCATGCCTGCCTCCTCCGGGATCAGGGCGAAAGAGCCGATCAGACCGACCATCAAGATGCCCGCAATCGTGATCCAGATCATGCCCCAGACGATCAGTTTGGTCGCTGACATCTGACGGAAGAAGACGATGATGAACCCGGCGATCGCGTACGTGGTCAGAATATCGCCAAACCAGAACACGAACAGGTGGATAAGCCCGAACACCAGAAGCCAGCGCATACGACTGAAGTGCAGCTTTCGCGAGGCATCGGGCTTGTCGCCCACCATCAGCAACATGCCGGCACCAAACAGGGCGGAAAAGATGGTGATGAACTTCTGCTCGAAGAAGACGTTGGCGATAAACCAGCTGGTCGCGTTCACGCCGCTGATATCCATATGGGCAGGCGGATAGATATAAGCGTTCGGAGCCATCAGGAAGGCCTGAACATTGAGCATCAAGATGCCCAGAATCGCGACGCCCCGCAGGACATCGAGGCTCTCAAACCGGTCCTTCACCGCAACAGGGGCAGTATGAGTCGGCATTGGCTTGGCTGCAGGCGCGTCTTCGCGTTGAGCGGCGTCAACTTCGGATGCCTCGGTCATGGCCTCCCCTTCCATGGCTGAGTCAGATAGACAGGAAAACAGTTGCCGCATTTCAAAGGGCTGGCAAGCACTACCGGGTGCGATTATGCGAAGCCTTACCAAGATTTCATGCGAAATCTGTGGGGTTTTCCTTGCGCTCGCGTGCGGGGATAGGCATATCGGGCCTGTAATAGTCGCGTGGGAGGCGTGACGGCCCATGGCACTCGTATTTGATATTCTGCATTTCGTCGCCGCAGCCTTGCTGTCGGTGGTCGGGCTCGGGTATGAGCGCGAGGAAGAGTGCGATCCGGTTCACTACCAGCCTGCCGCCTATGTCATTGAGGCCAGCGATGGCTCTCAGGTCCGCTTCATTGCGTCCAGCGACTTTGAGTTTCACACCGTCAGCGACTGCGACAGCAGCACGCAGACCGTGACCTACCCGGTCCTTTAACTCAGCCCCTTTCACGCCTAAACTGAACGTATCCGGACGAAAGGTGCTCTATTGCGCACCCTTCGTGCCGCGACTCTGTTAAGGTCTCGGTAACGGTTCGATTTCAAGCAAGGCGTTGAGGCGACATGGCCGCCAAATCCAAGACTTCCAATCCCGCATCCCCTGAAAATTCTGCTGCCGCAGAAGCAGAGGATGCCCAGGCGTTTGCTGAAAGCACCGGGGGTGCGCTGACCAAGGCAGAACCTCGCAAGGCACCGGCCGCTCTGGATGTGGGTGCTCCACCGCCGAAGAATGATGGCGGTGGCTGGATTGCCTTTCTGGGCGGGGCCTTCGGTGTTTTGTGGCTGGGCGGTGCGGTGGCCTATCTGGCTGGCTATGCCGACTTGTCGTCTCTGACCCCGGCGCAGCTGGGCGGTCTGTCGGTCTTTGCGATCGCTCCGGCCATGCTGTTTTTCCTGTCCGGCCTGCTCGGTCGCGAAGTGGCCCGGGCTGGCGCACGCTCACGTCGCCTCGATGCGGCCGTGTCACGTCTGGCGGCCCCCGTCGGCCACGCTGAAGCCGATGCCGAGCGCCTGGCTGATGCGGTCAGCCTTCAGGTCGACCGGGTCAATCAGGCCATGCAGGGTGCACTTGCGCGCCTCGCTGCCATCGAAGAAGTGATCACTCACCACGCCGATAGCCTGGAAGACAGCTCAGATCGCGCCAAGCAGAAGGCCGATGGTCTGGTCAAATCCCTGCGGGAGGAACGCCAGCGCCTGGCCGATGTCGCCGACGGGCTTGATGACAAGGCGGCACTCATCGCTGCGGCCATTCAGGACCAGTCGAAAATGGTAGCCGCCGCGGCCGAGCTGGCTGAAGCCAAGGCGGCTGATGGCGAGAAACTGATCCGCTCTGGCGCTGATCGTCTCGCCGCCGCGGGCAAGGCCGCTGAGGAGGCCGGTGACCGGGTTGCCCTGTCGCTTGATGCGCGCGCCACGGAGCTGCGCGACTTCTCTGATCGTTTGCGTGAACGCACCGACGGGCTGGAAGCGGCCTACCTGAAGCACAAGGATCGTCTCGGCGAGGCCAGCGAAACCCTGCGTAAGGAGCAGGAAAAAATCGGCGCTGCGCTCGACTTCCACAAGGCCGAGCTTGAGACCATGTCACGCACCGCCCGCGACGGCGCTGAAAGCCTGAAAGGCGCTGCGGAAACCTCCGGCGCGGTCTTTGAAAAGGCCGTGGAAGAGGCGCTGGAACGCGCATCAGGCCTGGCCCGCGATGTCTCCGAGCAAAGCGAGCGCGCTGCCAAGGCCCAGGAAGCGGCTGTGGCCCGCCTGCGCGAGGCCGCCGACGCGGCTCGCAGGTCTGCTGAGGAGGCCGGCTCCAGCCTGACCAGCCATGCCAGCGAGGCTGAAGCCTCTCTTGAACGGGTGAGCGAAGCCGGGTTTGAAGCCGCACGCCGCTCCGATGAAGCTTTCCAGGCCCGCCTGAAAGAAGCTGAGGAATTGACCACCCGCGCCGCCAAGGCGGCTGAAGATGCGTCCGAGGCTGTGCGCCGCCAGCTGGCTGACACCCTGTCAGCTGCGGGTGAAGAATCGCGCCGGATCGAGGACCAGCTCACCGCCCTTCGCGCCAAGATGGAGGCGGCTCCCGATGCGGCCCGCGCCAGCGTGGAGACCATGGAGCGGGTGATGCAGGAGGGGCTCGATATGCTCAACCGCTCCGCCGAGGAAGCCAGCCAGCAGGCCCGCGATATCGACGCCCAGTTCCAGGCGCGCATCCGCCAGAATTACGAGCTCTTGTCAGACTTCATCCTGCGCATGGGCGGTGTCGCCGGTGGGCGCAAGCCGATTGATCTTGGTGTCAATGAACTACCCGATCCCCTGCCCCGCCGCCGCGAAGCGCGCCCGGAAGCTCGATCGGACGCCCGGCCAGAGGCGCTTGAAGACAGCACACCGGCAGCTCGCGAGACAGCCGCTGAGCCAAAGCCAGAGCGGTCAGGTCCGCGCAACCGCTTCACCCCGGAACCGGTCGAGCCTGAGCCTGATCCGCTGGAGACCCGCGCCGAAGACACTGCTGCTGACGCCGGCGAGCCGGATGCGCGCGGCAAACGGGATGATAAAGGGAAGGGTGATGCAGATCGCCCCCGCCGTGAGGGGGGCTGGCGCTGGCGCGACCTGCTCGCCACCATGGAGCCGGACGAAGAGGGCTCAGGCGATAAAAAAGAGCGCCCAGCCAGGGATGACTGAGCGCTCTGATTTCTGACGATTGGAAGGCTGAGGCCTAGCCGTCTTTTGGCTCGACTGGTTCTGGCTGGCGCGGTGATAGGTCCATCTCGCTCAGGCCCTCATCAAAGCGCTCGGCCAGATCGATGCTGGTTGCAATCACACCGGCATAGAATTCAGGATCGATAATGCCGAACTCGTCGCTCGGGCGGTGATAATGCTCGTGGTCTTCCACGCCCAGATAGATGAAGGGGATACCCGCCACGTGGAATGGCCCGTGGTCTGAGAGCAGCGTCCAGTCTTCGCGCGGATCACCGGTCGGGAAATCATACCCGGCTTCCAGAGTGATGGGGGCCTCAGCCGCCGCAGCTTCGATCACCGGCAACAGGCCCGGCGTATGATAGCTGCCGGCTGCCCAGATATCGCCATCGGGGCTATAGCCCAGCATGTCGAGATTGAAGTTGAAGGTCACCGGAGCGAGACCCTCGGGCGGATTGTCGACAAAGGCCCGCGCGCCGTTCAGACCGCCTTCTTCAGCGTCAAAGGCGATGATGACCACGTCGTGGGCCGGCGGGTTGTCGATGAAGTGCTGAGCCACGGCCAGCATGCCGCCAACGCCGGACGCGTTGTCATCGGCACCGTTGAAGATTTCGTTGTTTTCGCCCGGACCCACATGGTCATAGTGCGCGGTGACCACCATCACCTTGCTGGAGTCTGCGCCCGGAATTCGGCCGATGATGTTGTAACCGGTCAGGGTTTCGCGACCCGCATCGGGATTGCGGAAATCGACCGGGCGCTCAAACTCAAAGGCATGGACAAAGCTTTCGCCCACCGGCTCAACCCCAATCGCCTCATAGCGAGCCAACAGGTAGTCGCGCGCCCGAGCATTGGCTTCGGTGCCCACCAGGCGGCCTTCCATGACGTCAGAGCTCAGCACGCAGACATCGCGCAGCGAGGCGCTCATCTCGCCTTCAAAGCAGGCCTCCGTACCCTCAGGCATGATCTGATAGTCACCAACCTCAGTGACTTCCATGGCGATTTCAGGCTCACCACAAGCGGCCAGCGTGAGGACGGAAACAGAAGATAAAAGAACAAGACTGCGCATGAGGTGCGGCTCCATGGATGGCGTAGGGCGGCGAACCGCTTATATTGCAATGTGTAGCCTGCAACGAAGGACAACGCCAATGCCCATGAAGGCCGATGACATTACCGCCCTGATCAAGGAAGGGATCGAAGACGCCGAGGTCGAAATCATCGATCTGGCCGGCGACGGCGATCACTACAAGGCGGTCGTGACCTCCACGAAGTTCGAAGGCATGAACCGGGTCAAGCAGCACCAGCTGGTCTATGCGTCTTTGAAAGGGCGCATGGGCGGCGAGCTTCATGCGCTCGCGCTGGAAACCCGCACGCCCTGACCCGCGTGCCTTGACGCGCCGCGCTGGATCGCCCACCTGTTGGCTTGAATACTCGCATAGACGCCCTGGAGCTCTGACATGACTGACGCCGCCACTCTCGACGCCATCAAGAAAGCCGTGACTGAAAACGACGTCGTTGTGTTCATGAAGGGCACACCGACCTTCCCGCAGTGCGGTTTTTCTTCCGTTGTCGCTCAGGTCCTCAACCATATCGGCGTCGAATACGCCGCAGTAAACGTGCTGGACGACATGGATGTGCGCGAAGGCATCAAGGAATATTCCGACTGGCCGACCATCCCCCAGCTCTACGTAAAAGGCGAGTTCGTCGGTGGCTGCGACATCATCAAGGAAATGTTCGAAGCCGGTGAGCTGCAGCAGCTCTTCAAGGACCAGGGCCTGGTTGAAGCTTAAAGCGCTCCTTTAATCGCGCACCCAAGACATGGCCCGGCCTCGCCGGGCCATTTTTTGTTGTCGATCACGTGCGGTTGCACACCTGCGTTCAAGAGCTCCCGCAACACCATTCTCAAGCTGAGCCGGAGGGGCGCGGTCACCCCTCACCTAACCTCTCCCCTTCAAAAGGGGAGAGGGATCAGGTCAGCGTTTCACGATCAAGCGCTGCATGGATGTCCCCTCTCCCCCTTGAACAAGGGGGAGAGGTACGGTGAGGGGGTGCGTTCAAGCTGGCTCAGGCTGAGCTGGAGGACACTGCGATACGCCTCACCGTCACCCCACTGGCTGCGGCGGAACGCTGCGATAAGTATCGACCGGATTGGTGAGCGTCATGGGGGCCGTGGCGGGCAGGCCGAGTTCATCGGCGGTCCAGACCAGCTCCACCCCCTGAGGCAGGATGGCTTCGCAGGTATCAGGCGCAAGTCGGGTCAGCGTGACATCAAACGCCCAGCCCGCACGCGGCGAGCCCGTGGCCACCGCTTCAAAGCTGTCTTTATTGGTGCAGCCGTTGGAGAACACGCGAACCAGCAGGTCGCCGGTCCGGCTCTGGCGCCAGGCCAGCACCGGCTCGACATTGGCGGTTGGCTCAAAATGCGGGCCGGTATCGGTGTGCGTACAGGCCCCGACTGTCAGTGTTGCCAAGGCCATACCTGCCAGGATTGTCCGCGCCGTCATGTCATCACCCCTCACCTGTTCACGGTCAGCTTAACCACGGTTTTGTGCGTGTAACAGGGTGAAAAAGAAAAAGGCCCGCCGGGAAACCAGCGGGCCTTCTTTTTGTCCGGTCGTCCTCGAAATTACGAGGAGTAGAATTCGACCACCAGGTTCGGTTCCATCTTCACCGGGTACGGAACTTCGTTGAATTCCGGGATGCGGGTGAAGGTGGCGGTCATCGCCTTCGGGTCCAGATCCAGATAGTCCGGCACATCACGTTCCGGGCTGCCCAGAGCTTCAAGGACCAGAGCCATGGAGCGCGACTTTTCGCGAACTTCCACAACGTCGCCCGGCTTCACGCGGTAAGACGCGATGTTCACGCGCTGGCCGTTCACCTTCACGTGGCCGTGGTTGACGAACTGGCGCGCAGCAAAAACGGTCGGCACGAACTTGGCGCGGTAGACGATCGCGTCCAGACGGCTTTCCAGAAGACCGATCAGGTTCTCAGCGGTGTTACCCTTGCGGCGCTGGGCCTCAACATAGGTGCGCTTGAACTGCTTCTCGGTGATGTTGCCGTAATAGCCCTTCAGCTTCTGCTTGGCGCGCAGCTGCAGACCGAAGTCTGACATCTTGCCGGCGCGGCGCTGGCCGTGCTGACCCGGGCCATAGGCGCGGTTGTTCACCGGGGACTTGGAACGGCCCCAGATGTTTTCGCCCATGCGGCGGTCAATTTTGTACTTCTGCGAATGACGCTTCGACATGTTATTCCTATCTTCGACGCGGCCCGGCGAAATCCCCTTCAATTTCGCGATCAAAACGGCGGTTCACGCGTCGCCCGTTGGAGTGATACGAGCGGCCAGCGAAAGTCGCTGCCATAAGGGAAGCGCGGGTTATGGTCGAAGGGCCCCCAAGAGTCAATCAGACAAGGGCTTTGGGTGGCAGTGACGACCCTCAAACCATCAGGTCCAGCCAGACATCAGCTACGATAGGATCAATCACGCAGCGGCGTAGCTCGGCATAGTCCTCGTCCGAGACCTCATTTTTGGCGTTGGCAAAGAACATGAAGTTGGCCGTCTGGACGTAAGAGGTGAAGCTGCGCTCCACATATCGGCGGGCGGGTGCCTTTTTAAGGCTCGGCGCATCCATGGCATCCAGATACGCATCAATACCGTGCTGAACCGGCGGGTTCAGCTTGCCTTTTGAGGCGATGATCGCGTCGATGAGGTTATAGAGCGCCACCTGAGCCGGTCCGGGCAGATGGGCCTGAAACTCGCTGATCCAGGCTTGAATGGTGTCCGACTGATGCGGTGTCATGGCTGTTCCTTGCGCATCCAGAAGGTTCCGCGCATCCCGCCACAGTCGCATGTGTCAGGGTTCACACAGGCCATTTCGAACGGGCCCTCAATGAAGTCCCTGTTCACTCGCTCGCCGGTGCACACCACCTCGCCGTGACGAAAGGGCGTGTCGATCATGAAGATGGTCAGTTTCAGCGTGCCGCCCGAAGTCTCCCCCTCAAGATCAACAAGAATGCCTGCCGCCCGGTTCTGTCGGTCATAAAACTGCATGGTGAGGCGTTCGCTGATCAGCCCGCCGCCATAGTCGGGAAAGGCCACGCCGGTCCATTTTTCGTCCGGCCCATCAATGAGCGGCACCACCAGGCGCCAGCGCGACTGGGGTTCAGCTTCTGGCACCTCAGCCAGATCGGCCAATGGCGTTTTTGCCTTGCGCGTTTTGACGAGCGTGTCGGTCATGACCTTGAGCTTGAAGGCAGTCATCGTCAAAGCCAAGCCCTTCAGGTGCGACACCAAAACGATTGAATTCACCGCCAAAAAGCGCTCGCTAGCAGCTTAACAATTGGAGAGACACACGTGCGCGTCCTGGTTCTGGGTGGATATGGCTTGATCGGCCTGGCGATTGTGCGCGCCCTGCTTGCGCGAGGCGTAGAGGTGGTTGGCGCTGGTCGACGGCCGGAGCTTGGCGAAACGTCTGAGCCGCGTGCTGACTGGGTCCGGCTGGACCTGGCCTCGCCGACCTCCATCGCAGCGCTCGACCTGTCCGCAGTCGATGCCGTGATCAACGCAGCAGGCGCGCTGCAGGACGGCGCCGGTGACAGCCTTGATGCGGTCCACCACACCGGCATTGCCGCTCTGATCGCGCGATGCGAGGCGGACGGTGTTGAGCGTTTCGTACAGATATCCGCCGCCGGTGCAGCTATGGATGCCAGCACGCCTTTCCTGCGCACCAAAGCGGCTGGCGACCGCGCGCTGCGGGCGTCAGGCTTAAGCTGGGTGATTTTAAAACCGGGCCTGGTGCTAGGCCGGGAAAGCTATGGCGGGACGACGCTTTTACGCGCTCTGGCCGCCCTGCCACTGGTACAGCCCATCACCTTTGCCGACAGCACCGTGGATATCGTGGCACTGGACGATGTCGCCAATCAGGCCGCTCACTTTGCGATAGACGCGAGCACAGTCGAGGTTGAGATTGACCTGGTTGCCGACAGGCCCATCCGCTTTGATGATCTGGTGACCGCGATGCGGGCAAGGCTGGGCTGGGGGACGGCGCGCATCCTGCCCCTGCCCGGCTTTATGGCGCGCGGTATCGGGCGGGTGGGCGATGCGGCCGCCGCGCTGGGCTGGAAGTCGCCTTTGCGCTCCACCGCGATGACGGTGATGTCAGGTGGCGTAAAAGGTGACCCGCAGGCGTTTCAAACCCTGACCGGTAGCGGGCTTGGCCCGCCGCAAAGTGTCATTGACCGGCTTGATGGCGGTGCACGCGACCGGGCCTACGCCATCCTGTTCTGGGTGCGCCCGGCCCTGCTTATCACGTTGGCCACCTTCTGGATCGCGACAGGCGTCATCGCGCTCAACACCCAGGAGGCGGCTCTGCCCGTCCTGACCAGCGCCGGGCTATCCGCGGCAATCGCCAGCGTGATCGTCGTGGGCGGCTCGGTCGTCGACATCCTGTTGGGAGGGGGCGCGCTGGTCCGGCGTACGTCAGCGCTGGCGTTATGGGGCATGATTGCGGTGACGGCGGGTTATCTTCTGGGCGCGAGCCTTGTCACGCCGGAGCTCTGGCTTGATCCGCTGGGCCCGCTGGTCAAACCGATTCCGGCTGCGGTCATGGCCGCTATCGCGCTGGCCTTGAGGGAGCCGCGCTGATGGTTCTGGAGTTCATCCTGCGCTGGATTCACGTGATCGGCGCGACGGTCCTGCTTGGGACTGGAGCGGGCATCGCCTTTTTCATGGTGATGGCACACCAGACCCGCGACACCCATCTGATCGCCCACACCGCAAAGATCGTTGTGCGGGCGGACTGGCTGTTTACCGCCAGCGCTGTCGTCATCCAGCCGATTACCGGTGTCGCCCTGGCGCTGGTGGTCGGATGGCCGCTGACCGAAGGCTGGGTTGTCGCCTCGCTGGCGCTCTACGTGTTGACCGGGATCTTCTGGCTGCCCGTGGTGTGGATCCAGGCCCAGCTGCGCAATCTCGCCCAAACGGCTGTGGATGAAGGCACGCCCCTGCCCGAACGCTACTTCAAGCTGTTTCGCATCTGGCTCGCCTGCGGCTTTCCCGCCTTCTTGAGCGTGCTCGCCATTCTCTGGCTGATGATTGCCCGGCCAGCGTGGGGTTAAGGTCTCGCGCCTTCAGCATCTGAATAAACACGCGATCAATAGAATGCTGACGACAATAGCAAAGGTCGCCGCAAACAACCCGACCCAGAACACTCCCCCGCGCCAACCACTTCCGAAAACCCAGGCATCCAGGAACTCGGTGCCCCGGATTGGCTTTGTCCATCGATTTTGAGCCAAGGCCGCTTCGGAAGCACGCTCATAGGCTCCCGGCCGATGGTCTGGACTTTGATACATGGCCTTTAAATGACGATCCCGCTGCCGATAGCTCAGAAGCATCAATGGCATAATTGTAAAGTAAAGGAATACCGGCAGCGTAACCAATCCAAACGCGGCGGCAAAGAATGAGGCTACATGCCCCACCATGGCGACCAACACCAGCATACGAAGCCATACTGGATCTGGAGGTCGAACCTTAAACACCGTCTCATCCGGCAGGTAGCCGTCTTCGTCGCGCTCTGGTTCTGGCTTAGCCATCACGCTCAACCCGTGCCTTGCCTCTGCCCAACGCGAGCGCCTTGATGACGCCGCGCATGGTGCGGACTTCCTGAACGGTGGCGGAGGCTCGGGCGAACAGGTTGATCAGGTTCTGCATCATCAGCGGTGTTTTCTCCGGCGGGTAGAAGAAGCCTGACCGATCCAGCTCATCATGCAGATGGGTGTAGAGGCCCTCAAGCTCGGCCTGGCTGGCGCGGTCTTCGACCGGTTTAAAGCCCTCAGGCGGCGGGTCTCCAGCGCGCCATTCGTGGGCGATCACGCCGCACGCCATGGCCAGATTCAGACTTGAAAACTCCGGGTCCACCGGCAGGGCGAGCACTGCATCGGCGATGGTGATCTGGTCGTTATCAAGGCCAGACTTTTCAGCGCCGAACAGGATGCCCACCTTCTGTCCCGCCGCGATCTCGGCTCTGGCTCGTGAGCAGGCTTCGCGGGCGGTGACGGTGGGTTTGACCATGTTGCGCGGCGTGCCGGTGGATGCGTAGAGCACGTGGCAATCAGCGACCGCATCGCTCAGATTATCAAAGAGTTGCGCGTTTTTCAGTACCGGCGAACCCACCGACATGGCGTCGGCTTTTTCGTTCGGCCAGCCATCGCGCGGGTTGACGATACGCATCTCCGGGATGCCGAAATTCCCCATCACGCGGGCGCACGCGCCAATATTCTCCCCCATCTGGGGGCCGACGAGAATGAAGACGGGTGTGGGCTGGCAGGTGGAGGGTTCGTTCACGGATTCGACCATTGTCTGACTGGGGTGCGCGCATCAGCGCTCTTTTGCAGGTGCGAAGTCAATGCTAGAGGACGCAAAATATTCAGAACTCGCGCGCTGGATCGCGAAGATAAGAAAGGCCCTCCCCCATGGCAAAGATCAAAGTCGACAACCCGGTTGTAGAGCTTGATGGCGACGAGATGACCCGCATCATCTGGGCGCTGATCAAGGAGAAGCTGATCCTGCCCTATCTGGATGTGGACCTGAAATATTTCGATCTTTCCATCCAGAAGCGCGACGAAACCGATGACCAGATCACGGTCGAAGCCGCTGAAGCGATCAAGCATTACGGCGTGGGCGTGAAGTGCGCGACCATCACACCGGACGAAGCCCGCGTTGAGGAGTTTGGCCTGAAGAAAATGTGGCGCTCGCCCAATGGCACCATTCGTAATGTGCTGGGCGGTGTGGTCTTCCGCGAGCCGATCGTGATCAAAAACGTGCCGCGCCTTGTGCCAGGCTGGACCCGCCCGATCGTCATTGGCCGCCACGCCTTTGGCGATCAGTACAAGGCCAGCGACATGCTGGTGCCGGGCGCCGGCAAGCTGACGCTGACCTTTACCCCGGATGATGGCGGCGAGCCTATCACCAAGGATGTCTACGAATTTACCGAACCGGGCGTAGCCATGGGTATGTATAATGTGGACTCGTCGATCCGCGACTTTGCCCGCGCCTCCCTGCGCTATGGCCTGGAGCGCGGCTGGCCGGTCTACCTGTCCACCAAGAACACGATCCTGAAAGCCTATGACGGTCGCTTCAAGGACATCTTCCAGGAAGTCTATGAAGCTGAATTCAAGGACCAGTTTGAAGCCAAAAAGATCTGGTACGAGCACCGCCTGATCGACGACATGGTTGCCTCGGCCCTGAAATGGAATGGCGGCTTTGTGTGGGCGTGTAAGAATTATGACGGCGACGTACAGTCTGACACGGTGGCCCAGGGCTTTGGCTCGTTGGGTCTGATGACGTCGGTTCTGATGACGCCCGATGGCAAGACCGTCGAAGCTGAGGCCGCCCACGGAACCGTGACCCGCCACTACCGCCAGCATCAGGCCGGTGAAAGCACGTCGACCAACTCTATCGCCTCGATTTTTGCCTGGACCCAGGCGCTACACCATCGCGGCAAGATGGACGGCAATGAAGCTGTCATGGGCTTTGCGGCGACGCTGGAAGAAACCGTCATCAAGACGGTGGAAGCTGGCTACATGACCAAGGACCTCGCCCTTCTGGTCGGCGACCGCCAGGGCTGGCTGTCCACCGAAGGCTTCCTGAACACCGTGGGTGAGCGCTTCGCCAAGGTGATGGCGGAGGGGTAGCGCCTCAAAGCACCACAGAATTGAAAAGGCCGGGCGTTACGCCCGGCCTTTTTGCTTTAAAACTTCATGATCTTCACACCGTCCGGGACCGGCACGTCATCAGGGACGAAGAAGTCGGGGAGCAGCTCTGTGCCTGGCTCCATGGAGTATTGCTCCAGATCGGTGACGCCCTCTTCGGTCAGGAAGGTGTCGTCGATGATGAAGTTACCGGTGAACTCGGCCGCTGGCTTGGTCAGCACGCGATACGCGGTTTCAGCCAGGATGTCCGGCTTGCGGCACTGCTTCATCGCCTCTTCACCCGCCAGCACGTTAGAGATGGCGGCAGTGGCAATCGCGGTACGCGGCCAGATGGCGTTCGCGGCGATCTTGCCTTTGAACTCACCGGCCCAGCCCAGAATGCACAGGCTCATGCCATATTTGGCGCTGGTATAGGCCACGTGCGGCGCGAACCACTTCGTGCTCATGTCCAGCGGCGGTGACAGCGCCAGAATGTGCGGGTTCTCTGACTTTTCCAGATACGGCAGGCATTTCTGGGTGACCAGGAAGGTGCCGCGGGCATTGACCTGGTGCATCAGGTCCCAGCGCTTGATCGGCGTGTCCTTGGTGGGCATCGGGAAGATGGCCGAGGCGTTGTTGACCACGATATCGATGCCGCCAAAGGTCTCCACCGTCTGGGCGACCGCGGCCTCCACCTGAGCTTCCTCGCGGATATCACACACGATGGGCAGCGCCTTGCCACCGGCCTTTTCGATAGCCGCGGCAGCCGTGTGGATCGTCCCGGGCAGCTTGGGATGCGGCTCAGCGGTCTTGGCGGCAATGGCGACGTTCGCGCCATCTTGCGCACAGCGCACCGCAATCGCCTCGCCAATCCCGCGGCTGCCGCCGGTGATGAAAATCGTCTTGCCTTTAAGGCTCATGGTCACCTCCCAAATCTAGTGTCGGGAGGAAAGCTAGACTGAGCCTACAGTCCGCGCCAGACTCGCCAGCCGGGGCAGGTCAGTCCGTCTTCCTCGCGGCAGGAGGCGAAGGTGAAGAGCACCGTCCACGCCTGGCCCACAACCTCGTCCTTGTGGACATAGCCAAGACCGCGCGCTTCGCGGCTGTCAGCCGACGCATCTCGATTGTCACCCATCAGGAAGAGGTTATCGGCTGGCACCACGAAGGGGCCAACATTATCAAGGCGAGCATCGTCAGAGCGCTCATAGATGATGTGGCTTTCGCCATTGGGCAGCGTCTCTTCATAGACGGCCGCCTCAACCAGGCTGCCACGGGAGTCGCGATATCGCACCACGCCCTGGGGCTCACGCTGCACCGGTTCGTCATTGATGTAGAGCCGCCCGGCCCGCATCTCGATGCGATCGCCGGGGTGGCCAATAACGCGCTTGATCAGGTTGATGCGCTGGCCCGGATCGCGGACTACCACCACGTCACCCGGGTCTGGCAAGCGGCCAAAGATACGGCCGGACCAGCTTTCCGGCACAACATAGCCCAGCCCCAGCGGCAGGGAGTGGCGCGAATAGCCATAGGCAAACTTTGAAACCAGCACCCGGTCACCCACCTGCAGGCTGGGCTGCATGGAGACCGAAGGAATGTGAAAGGCGGCAAAGATGAAGGTCACCAGAATGACCCACACCCCGGCCACACCGATCAGAAAGCGGCCAATCTCACCAATTTCGTCAAAGGCTCTCTTGGCGGTCCGCACAACGATGTCCATCATTTGAGTTTGACCGCCGTGCCGTAGGCGAGGATTTCTGCTGAGCCTTCCATCACCGCGCTAGTGGAAAAACGGAAGGTGACAACGGCATCGGCCCCCAGCTGTTCGGCGTGGGCAACCAGACGGCCCAGCGCCTGTTCGCGCGCTTCAGCCATGAGCTGGGTGTACTCGGTGACCTCGCCGCCAACCAGATTGCGTAAACCGGCGATGAAATCGCGACCGAAGAAGCGGGCCCGAACGACTGAGCCGCGCGCAATGCCGATCACGCTATCGACTTCGCGGCCAGGTACCGTATCGGCCATGGTCACAAGCACAGGGGCCCGAGAGGCCGGATGTGAAGGCGCGTCGCTCATCTGAAAAATCCCATTCGTCACGCAAGTCTGACGCGATAGGTTCGCGCCGATTTGCAATCTTTACCAGTGTTCATGAAAATTCCAAACGTACAGGCTGTCGCGACTGTCATTAAATTTGGTCCAGAATCCCTTGCGCAACAGCGATTGAGTCCCGAACTGTGGTATCAAAGCCACCTGACCGCCAATCACAGGGACGCCCCATGTCTGACGCCGAAGCCAAGCCTTTTGAAACCGACAGCCCGCGCGATGAAAGCGGCGACCGCATTCTGGCCATCGTCAATTATGTGCTGTGCTTCCTGGCATTCTCCAACGGGATCACGCTGTTAATCGCAGCAATCCTTGCCTATGTGCGCCGGGATCAGGCTCAACCCTGGCTGAAAAGTCACTTCGACTACCAGATTCGCACCTTCTGGTACGGCCTGGTGATTTTTGTCGTGGGCTTTTTGACGATCTGGATCTTCGGGCTTGGGGCGCTGGTCTGGCTACTGGGCGGCATCTGGCTGGTCATCCGCGCCGCCGTCGGCCTGATCCGGGTGGTCGACGGACGCCCCCAATCAGACCCGAACGGGTTTTGGCTTTAAGCCCTACGCGCTCTCCAGCATCGCTTCGCCGGGCTCAAACAGCGTGCTTGCGCCGATCTTGATATCGCCAAGCAGGCCGGGTGCGCCGGACAGGACAGTTTCGGCATAGACTTTCGCCAGCGCAATCCGGTTGCGGGCGTAGTCATCCTCGCCGACGCCATCCTTCAACATACGTTGAGCCGCCACCGCACCCACGCACAACAGCCAACCGCCGGTCACATCGCCAGCCAGTTTCAGGTAGCTGGTGGCACCAGCCAGACGGTCGGCGTCTTCAGCCTGAACCATCCACTGTGAGGCGGCTTGCAGCGCCTCACCGGCGGGCTTCAGCCAGCGCGCCAGCTGCGGCAGATCAGGGTTGGAGCTGGTTTCGCAATCTTCGACCGTCTGGACGATATCCTCGATCAGCTCGCCCATGGCGTGGCCGCCATCGCGCGCCAGCTTGCGGCCCACCAGGTCGATCGCCTGAATGCCGTTCGTGCCCTCATAAATTGGCGCAATGCGCGCATCGCGATAATGCTGGGCCGCGCCGGTTTCTTCCACAAAGCCCATGCCGCCATGGACCTGCACGCCCAGGGAAGCGACTTCTACGCCCATATCGGTGGACCAGGCCTTGGCGATGGGAATGAGCAGGTCTTCGCGGCGCTTGGACCAGGCCGCTTCTTCCTCGTCTTCATGGCTGAGGGCCAGATCAGCCTCCACCGCGGCGTGGAAGCAGATGGCGCGCGCGGCCTCGATCTTGGCTTTCATATAAGCCAGCGTGCGGCGCACATCGGGGTGATCAATGATGGCGTGGGGACCGTGGTCGTCCTTGTTGATGGCCCGGCCCTGACGGCGGTCTTTGGCATAGGCCAGTGCATGCTGGTAAGCGCGCTCGGCAATGCCGACGCCCTGCACCCCGACATTCAGGCGCGCGGAGTTCATCATGATGAACATACCCGCCATGCCCTTGAACTCTTCGCCAATCAGCCACCCTTTGGCTCCGGCATATTCCATGGTGCAGGTGGGCGAGCCATGAATGCCCATCTTGTGCTCCAGCCCGATCGCAGTCACGGCATTGCGTTCGCCCGGGTTGCCCGCCTCATCGGGGATGAATTTCGGCACCAGGAAAAGCGAAATGCCTTTGGTACCCGGCGCACCGTCTGGCGTGCGCGCCAGCACCAGGTGGATGATGTTGTCCGCACAGTCGTGCTCACCCCAGGTGATGTAGATTTTCTGGCCCGTGATCGCCCAGCTGCCGTCCCCATTGGGTTCAGCCTTGGTGCGCAGGGCGCCCACATCCGAGCCCGCCTGCGGCTCGGTCAGGTTCATGGTCGCCGTCCACTCACCACTGATCAGCTTGTCGAGATAAAGGTCGCGCTGTTCGTCACTGCCCAGCTCAATGAGCGATTCAATCGCGCCAAAGCTGAGCATCGGCCCAAGACCAAAGGCCATGTTGGAGCTTTGCAGCATTTCCATCAGCGCACAGCCCAGCGCCTTGGGCAGGCCCATGCCGCCGTCTTCGGTGGGAAATTGCAGCCCTTGCCAGCCGCCTTCGACGAATTTCTCGTAGGCCTCTTTAAAACCCGGAGGCGTGGTAACCGCGCCATCTTTCAGCGTGCAACCGGACTGGTCGCCCGTCCAGTTGAGCGGAGCCAGCACATCATTGGCCAGCTTTGCGGCTTCATCCAGGATGGCCGGGGTCAGGTCAGAGCTGAATTCGGGAAATTCATCCGTGGCCTTCAGGCCGTCCATGGCGGCGATTTCCTCAAGCGCAAAGCGGATGTCACGAACAGGCGCGCGATAGGTCATGGACAGATATCCCTCGTCAAAAGCAGCTCAGATGGCGTTTCGTCGAGCAACATAACCTGTTTGTGCAACAGGGGTAGGGCTTGGGCGATTGGTCGCGGGCTCAGCGCGCACTATTTTACAGCCCTTGCTGGAGGAGCTGACCTTGCGCGCCCTGATCGTCTCATTTTGTGTTCTTGTACTAAGCGGATGCCTTTCGGCTCCTTCAACAGATCCGGTGGAGCTGCCCGCGGGTGAGTGGCGGCTGGACCCTGGCCATGCCAGCGTGACCTGGCGCATCCGCCATCTCGGCCTGTCCTGGTACACCGCGCGTTTTGACCAGATCGACGCCAGTTTAAGCTTTGATCCGGCAAACCCGGAAACAGCTCAACTCACCGCCACAATCGAGGCCGCGTCGATATCCACCGGCGACCCGGCCTTTGATGAGACGCTGCGCGGATCGGGCTGGTTTGACGCCGAACGCCACTCGCAGATTGTCTTTGTTTCTGAACGCATTGAGGTCACAGGTGAAGCCACGGGGCGAATTCATGGAACCTTGACGGCGAAGGGCCAAAGCCATCCTGCCGTTTTGGAAACAGAGTTTTACGGCGGCGTATTCAATATACTTGAAGGCCGTCAAGCCCTTGGTTTTGGAGCCGATTTAGTTGTCGACCGGACGCAATACGACATTGGTCGACTTCCGGGGAACTTTATCGGCGACGAAATTACCCTACGTATAGAGGCAGAATTTCTCCAGGAGTGAGACGGGCATGACTGACACCACCGCACCAGCGCCCCGCCAGGATCAGGGCCGCTACACCGCTGTAGCCATCTGGCTGCACTGGATCATCGCCGGGCTTCTGCTGGCCTCGATCCTCTACGGCTGGTCCCTGGAAGATCAGCGCGAGACGATCAGCTCCTACGAGGAGTTTCTCGAGCTCAAGTCCGGGTTCAACTGGCACAAGACATTTGGCATCCTCATCCTGGTGCTGTCGCTGCTTCGTCTGGGCTGGCGCCTGACCCACAAAGTGCCGCCCCTGCCCGATGGGATGGCGTCGTGGGAGCGGGTGGCGGCCCGCATCACCCATATCGGATTTTACGCGCTGATCATCGGGTTGCCGATTGGTGGCTACATGGCCGCATCGGCCTATGGCAGCGAGCAACCCATCCTGCTGTTTGATGCCATTGAGCTGCCGAAGCTGCCGATCCCGCAAACTCCGGAAATGCAAAAGCTGACGGGGTCGATGCACGGGGCCGGAACCTGGGTGCTCATCACCTTCTTTGTGGTTCATGTGGCAGCCGCCATGAAGCATGAGCTCGTCAAGAATGATGGCGTGCTCGCCCGCATGATCCCCTTCATCCGCTAAGTCTCACCGCAACACCAAACTCCCCAGATAACAGGTGATTTCGACATGAAAGCTCTTCTGCTTGCTGCTGCCTCCGCAGTGGCCTTCTCCACCTCCGCCTTCGCTCAGGACTGGGTGCTCGATACCGAGGCTTCGTCTGTGACGGCTAACCTGATGGTGTTCAACTCACCGGTCACAGCCAGCTTTGAACGCTTTGACGCTGACATCACGCTGGACCCGAACCAGCTCGATACCGCGTCCATTGAGGCCGTGGTTTATTCCGCCTCCGGCGTCGCCCGCAATGAAAGCGGCCGCGAGATCAGCGACTATCAGAACGCGCTTGAAGGCTCATCGGGTCTCGATGTCGCCAATCATGAGGCTGTGCGCTTTACCTCTACTTCGATTACCGCAACCGATAACGGATACGACGCGGCGGGCACTCTGACCCTTCGTGACGTGACCCGCGATGTCGTATTGAGCTTTACGCTCGACATCACCGGTGATCGTGCGGTGGCACAAGGTGGTTTCACCTTGAGCCGTGAGGACCTGGGACTGGTCAACTCCAGCTGGGGCAACAACATCGCCGACACGGTTGAATTGACGCTTCACATCGAAGCGGATCGCGGCTCAGCGGATGGCGAAGACGAATCCCGCTCACGCGACTGATTGCGCCAGCAGGACTGCGGGGATATGGACAGCGCCATGACCGCCATCCCCGCCCTGCCCGCTGACACCCCCATTCGCCCTGCCAACGACGCGGCGGCGCTGGCCATGGCTGCTGATATTCTGGGCGCTGGCGGCTGCGTGGCGGTGCCGACCGAGACGGTCTATGGCCTCGCCTGTGATGCGACCAATGGTGAGGCCGTCGCCGGAGTGTATCAGGCCAAGGGCCGGCCCCGGTTCAATCCGCTCATTGCCCACGTGGACGGGCTGGAGCGCGCCAGATCTCTGATTGCGCTTGAAGGCCCCGCTCTCGCTCTTGCTAAAGCTGCCTGGCCAGGGCCTTTGACGCTCGTCGCACGGCGGCAAGCGCACACGCCCATCAGCGACCTGGCCGCCGCCGGGCTCGATACGCTTGCAGTGCGCTGGCCACAGTCGACTGCGCTTACTTATCTTGTCACCGCACTTGACCGCCCCCTCGCGGCCCCCAGCGCCAATGCATCCGGTGCCGTCAGCCCGACCATGGCACAGCATGTCAAAGACAGCCTGAACGGCCGAATCCACCTGATACTGGATGGCGGACCCTGCCCGGTCGGGCTGGAAAGCACGATTGTGTCCTTCATTGAGCCTCATCGCCCGGCGTTGTTACGCCCCGGCGGTTTGGCGCGCGGGGACATAGAGGCACTCACCGGCCGCCTGATCAGCCCGGCATCTGATCCCGATGCGCCAAGCGCACCTGGTCAGCTCACCAGCCATTATGCGCCCGGTGCCAGAGTTCGCCTGAACGCAGAAGCGCCCCTCCCCGGTGAGGCGTATTTGAGCTTTGGATGCTATGACGGCAGCGAGGCCCAACACCGTTTCGACCTGTCACCATCCGGTGATCTGGCCGAGGCCGCAGCCCGACTTTTCACCGGCCTCAGGACGCTGGATGGCAATGCTGAGACGATAGCCGTTGCTCCCATTCCAGATGAGGGCCTCGGCGAAGCGATTAATGATCGTCTCAGCCGTGCCGCCGCCCTGCGATAAGCCGCCACCCTTAAAGGGTCATTCACCGATTTGTGCTAGACACCGGTCATGATTATGGAAAATGGCCTCTACATCGCGAAGTTTCGCACCCCTCTGGACGACGCCAGCGGCGTCATTGTTGTAGACAATGCACATGTCTATGGCGGTGATAGCGGCATGTATTATGTCGGCGAGGTCAGCGGGACCGAAGATCGCCTTGTGGTGACCCTGCGGGTGCGCCAGCATGACGACAGCAAGTTTTCCGTCTTCGGTGATCTCAGTGACTTCACTCTCTCCCTGACGGGCAAGAAAAAGGGCGCTGGCTATTATTTCGAAGGCCGCGCCAAGGAAGCCCCGTCGCTGCGGTTTGAAGCTGAACTGAAGCTCGCACCGAAATAACCCCTGTTCGCGCTCGCCCGGCCCACTATCATGGGGGTCATGATTGATGCGCTTAAAACAGTTACAGACACCCTCCCCGCCAACGCCTGGTCGACCGATGTCGACGAGATCGCCGGACATGCGCGCGACTGGCGCGGGAGGTATCAGGGTGAAAGCCCGCTTCTTCTGAAACCCGGCAGCACCGAAGACATCTCGAAAATTCTCAAAGCGTGTAACGACGCTGGCATCGCCGTGCTGCCCCAGGGCGGCAATACCGGCCTAGTTGGCGGCTCAACCCCGCAGGGCGAGGTGCTGATCTCGCTCAAGCGCATGAACCGCGTCCGCGCGCTCAACACCGCCAATGAATCCCTGACCTGTGAAAGCGGTGCTGTGCTGGAGACAATCCAGAACACAGCCGCTGAAGCGGGAAAGCTTTTCCCGCTATCGCTGGGCTCTCAAGGCTCGGCGATGATTGGCGGATTGATCTCCACCAATGCCGGCGGTGTTCATGTCCTGCGTTACGGCATGATGCGTGACCTGATCCTGGGTCTTGAAGTCGTTTTGCCCGATGGCCGGGTGCTGTCTGACCTGTCGGGCCTGAGGAAAGACAACACCGGATACGACCTGAAACAGCTCTTCATCGGCGCTGAGGGCACGCTGGGCATTGTGACGGCGGCAACGCTGAAACTCTTCCCGCGCCCGGCATCAACCGCTGTAGCCATTGCCGCAGTGGAAAGCCCCTGGCAGGCCGTGGAGCTTTTGGGCTTCATGAAGGATCGAACCGGCGGCGCGGTGGCGGCGTTCGAGCTGATGCCGAAAAACGCGATTGATCTGGCCGCGCATCACATCCCGGGCGTTCGCCAACCCCTGGAAAGCGCGCCGGACTGGGCGGTGCTGATCGAGCTTGTCAGCGCTGAAGCTGAACGCGCCCCCGTCCTGCTTGAAGAGGCCCTTGGTGCTGCATTTGAGCGCGAACTGACCAGCGATGCCGTCATCAGCCAGTCTGATGCCCAGGCCGCCAGCTTCTGGGCGCTGCGCGAGGGCATCCCGGAGGCCGAAAAGGCGCATGGGAAAGCGGCCAAGCACGACGTTTCCGTTCCAGTGTCCAACATGGGCCAGTTCATGGAAGAGGCGATCGCGCTCGCTGAAAACGCCGATCCGGACGTTTTGGTCATTGCCTTTGGCCACGTGGGCGATGGCAATGTGCACTTTAATGTCGCCCGTCAGGAGCCGGGTTCTGACGAAGCCTTTATCGAGCGCATGGCCCCTCTCACGGCGAAAATCTACGATCTTGTTGACACCCATGGCGGCTCGATCTCGGCAGAGCACGGGGTCGGTATCCTGAAGCAGGCGGAGCTCGCCGCCCGCAAGCCGGCCGAAGTTGCCGTCATGCGCGCCATCAAGCAGGCGCTTGATCCCAAGGGCATCATGAACCCGCGTGTGCTGATCGGGAATTAGACCGCACGCTTGCCCTTGATGGCCTGCCGCCTTATCTGCAAAACCAACCTGAAGACGGAGCGTTTTGCATGCTGATTCTGCTGTCGCCGGCCAAGGCCCTCGATTTTGAACCGCGCGGTGTGGAGGTGGAGACCACTGTCCCGACCCTGACCGCACGGATCAAAGAGCTGTCGAAGACGACTGCGAAGCTGACAGCCAGCGACCTGAAAGGTCTGATGGGCATCTCAGACGATCTGGCGGACCTCAATCGCGAGCGCTTCAAAGCCTTTGACCCCAGCGCCAGCGAGGGCCGCCCCGCTGCCATGGTCTTTAATGGTGAGGTCTATCGCGGGCTGGATGCCCCTTCCATGAGCGAAGACGATCTTGATTGGGCCCAGGACCACCTGCGCATCCTGTCCGGCCTTTACGGCGTGCTACGCCCCAAGGACCGGGTGCAGCCCTATCGGCTGGAGATGGGCACGCGCCTGAAGACCCCAAAGGGTACCAATCTCTATCAGTTCTGGAATGACGACATTGCAAACACGCTGAAAGCCGATCTTGAGGGGCGGTCAAAGCCCGCCGTCGTTAATCTGGCCTCCAACGAATATTCCAAGGCAGCAAAGCTGAAGACGCTGGGCGTGCCGGTGATCACGCCAGACTTCAAGGAAGAAAAGGACGGCAAGCTGCGCGCGCTGATGGTCTACGCCAAACAGGCCCGTGGCTCCATGGCCCGCTGGATTATTGACAATCGCATCGAAGACCCTGAAGCGCTCAAAGACTTCAATGTGGGCGGCTACCGCTTCGACGCTGAAGGCTCCACCGCCGACAAATGGCTCTTTACCCGGCCTCAGCCCGCCCCAAAGAAGAGCTAGCAAGCGCTGTAGCCCCTTGACGACGGCGCGCGGGCGCGGCTTTTCTGCACTGCAGCATATTTTGAGTGTTTCAGGAGCTCCCCATGGGTGCGGTGCGCGTAGATTTATCTGGCCAGACGGCTGTTATCACCGGGTCCACCTCAGGTATCGGAGCGGCGCTGGCTGAAGGTCTGGCGAAAAATGGCGCGAATATAGTGCTCAATGGTCTGGGCAACGCGGGTGAGATTGAGCAGCTGCGCGCGAAAATCGCCAGCGAGCACGGCGTCACCTGCCTCTATCACCCGGCCAACATGCTCAAGCCCGATGAGATCGCCGATCTGATTGTGTTCGCTGAGAAAAAGACAGGCCGACTGGACATCCTCGTCAACAATGCCGGCATCCAGCACGTGGCCCCGATCGACGAATTCCCGACTGAGAAGTGGGACGCGATCATCGCCATCAACCTGTCCAGCGTCTTTCACGCGATGCGTGCGGCCGTGCCAGTGATGAAAGCGGGTGGCCATGGCCGGATCGTCAATATCGCCTCGGCCCACGCTCTGCGTGCCAGCCCGTTCAAGTCGGCCTATGTCGCGGCCAAGCATGGGGTCTACGGCCTGACAAAAACAGTCGCGCTGGAAGTGGCCGAGGCCGGGATCACCGCCAACTGCATCAATCCAGGCTATGTGAAAACACCGCTCGTTGAAAACCAGATCGCCGACACGGCCAAATCGCGAGGCATCAGCGAGGACGAAGTCATCAAAGACGTCATGCTCGCCGCTCAACCCACGAAGAAATTTGTCACCTATGACCAGCTGGTCGGTGCCCTGCTCTATCTGGTTAGCGATGACGGGGCGAACGTGAACGGCAACGCCATCACCGTGGACGGCGGCTGGACGGCAAAATAGGCGCAGGTCTCACGACACTTCATTGATCTTAAGCCTGATTTCTCCGAGGCTAGGCGTGCCGATGTGGAGGAGACAGACGTGCCCGCAATTCAACCAGATAGCCTGCCTGAAGACGCTCAGGCGTGGCGCAGCGCAGGATCGAAACTGCACTGGCCGCTTGGCGATTGTGATATCTTCCATCGTGATATCGGCGATGCCTCGGCTGAGCCGGACAGGACGCTCCTCTTGATCCACGGCTACCCGGAATCCAGCTTCTCCTACCGCAAGGTAGTCGAGCGCATGGCAGAGCGCTTTGACCGGATAGTGCTGGTGGACTTTCCAGGTTTCGGCTTCAGTGACAAAGCTGAGCGCCTGACCTACAGCCTGATGGAGCAGGCCGATGCCCTGCTCTTTGTCTGGCAGCAGCTAAAGGTGCGTGGCGGCCATGCGATCAGCCACGACATGGGCGACAGCGTCCTGACCGAACTTGTCGCGCGCAGCGTCCAAAGGCTTGTGCCGGGTTGGTTTGAAGCGGGTCTCCAGTCCATCACCTTCACCAACGGTAATATGGTGATGGAAAAGGCGGCGCTGGTGCCCATGCAAAAGCTGCTGCGTCACCACACACTCGGCCCAATGCTCAATCGATTTACGCGCTATCCCACCTTCAAGGGACAGGTCGAACAGGCCAATGGCGCTGCCTTGGACGAAGCAGACATTGAGGGACTCTGGAAGCTCAATGCGCTGCAGGACGGCCACCTGCTGACCTGGAAGATTATCCGCTATCTGGATGAACGCGATCGCTTCCAGAACCCGCGCTGGTTGAAGGCCTTGAGCCAGTTTGAGCGGCCCATCCATATCTGCTGGGGTCAAGCCGATGCGGTTGCGCCAGAGCGCGTGGCGCGGCATCTCAAAGACGAAGTCTGCCCCTCGGCGAAGCTGACGCTCATGCCCGGCGTCGGGCATTTCTGTCAGCTACAGGCACCCGATGAGTGGAGCGACGCGGTTCTGAGCTTCTACGCCAGCCCTTGAACGCTAGCGCCTGAACACCGCGGCCAGTTCGACATGACCGGTCCATTTAAACTGGTCGACGGGCAGGATCGGGCCATCAATCTTGTAACCGCCTTCAATCAGGATGGCAGCATCGCGCGCAAAGGTCGCCGGATTGCATGAGATGGAGCACACCGTCGGCACCATGGAGTCGGACAACCGCTCCATCTGCGCCTTGGCACCGGAGCGCGGCGGGTCCACGACCACCAGGTCTGCGCCCTCCAGCTCCTTCACGCTTAAAGGTTCAAGAGCAAGGTCGCGCACGCGCGCGTCGACAGGTTTAAGGCCGGGCACTCGCTCACCAGCGCGCTTCAGCGCCTGCAGCGGACCGCCCTCACCTTCCACAGCCAGCACATGGGCCTTGCGCGCCAGGCGCAGGGCGAACGCGCCAGACCCCGCAAACAGGTCAACGACGCGCTTTGCGCCCTCTGCCGATCGCATCACGACCTCCGCCAGGGCGGCTTCACCGGCCTCGGTGGCCTGCAGGAAGCCACCGGGTGGCGGCACGACGGGTACATCGCCAAAATGGACTTTCGGTGGAGCGATCTCGATCACCGGCTCACCATCCACATAAACCCGTGCCCACCCTTTTTCAGCGGCCGTGGCGGCAATGAATTCGCGCAGAGCAAGCGTCAGCTCCCCGGCACCGCGCACATCAACGTCCAGCCCCGGATCCAGCGCAGCGACCGCGATATCAAGGCGGCCTTTCTTTGGCGCAGCATGACTCGCAAGTTTCCGCAGAACCTCGATGTTCTGACGGATAGCGGGCACGGCAACCGGGCAATCGGTGAGTTCCACGATCCGATCACCGGCCCGTTCAGACAGGCCAAACACGGTTTTCACACCGACCTTGAAGCCATGGAAGGTCATGCGGCGACGCCCCTCACCGCTGGCATCCACCAGCTCGGCAAGCTCAGCCTTGATGCCAGCGCGCGACAGCGCTTCTGCCGCCAGATTGCGCTTCCAGCTGCGATAGGCTTCAAATTCCAAATGCTGAACCGAGCAGCCGCCGCATACGTCCGCAACCGGGCATGGCGGTGTAACACGATCCTCTGACCGGGAGAGTAGCTCTACCAGGCGTCCGCGCTCCCCGCGCACCTCCAGCTTCGCTTCTTCGCCAGGTAGCACACCAGGGGCATAGACCGGGCCTTCAAACACGGCGTCCCCCCGCGCGCCCAGCGCTTTGGCGGTCGCGGTGATCTGTCTGGCGGGCGGAGCGGATTTACGGCGACGGTTCTTCATGGCGCTTGCGCTACGCCGAAGGGCACCAACCGTCAAGCAGACACTGCGTCAATGAAGCCGTTAGCGGAGATCCGAGCGCTTTAGCGCTCGCAAGGGCGACCGCCCGCCCGCAGCGAGCCGGGCTCGCCCCGGCACAGCGAGGACCCGACCGTGCGGAGCGCGGGAGACCCGAGAAAGCAACCGTGAACCTTTTGTTCATCTTCGCGTCAGGGTTAATTTTCTAGGCTGTGGTAGTCGGCTGGCAGACTGTGTCAGCACACCAGACCCAGAAAGGACCCGGCGATGATGCTTAGATCGCTTATGGGTGCCGTTCTGGCTGCGGGCCTGATTGCTGGCCCCGGCTTGATCGCTGCCCCGTCCGCTTATGCAGCGGTCGCCGTCCAAGAGGACAATAACGGAAGAGAACGCGCGGAACGACGACGGGATCGTCGCGAAGCGCGTCAGGAAGGCCGGGGCGGCCAACGCGCCGAGCGCCGGGCCGAGCGCCGCCAAGAGGCGCGACCTGAACGCCAGGCCCAGACCAATCGGCGTGATGACCGGGCCATCAATCGAAGCGGGCGCAGCCAGGAAGTCCGCCGGGAGCGTCAGTCGCGCCCGGTCAATCCGCGCGAAAATGTTCGCACCAACCGCCCCAGCGAAGACCGTCTTCGCGGTGCTCCGACCGAGCGCCGGGTGGAGCAACGCCGCGAACGCCGTCAGGACGTGCGTGGTGACCAGCGCCGTGACCAGCGCTTTGGTGACCGCCGGGATCAGCGCCTGATCGTCGATAGTGACGAGCGGCGTGTAGATCCGCGCAGCGAGCGTCGGCGTGAATATCGCCAAGATCAGCGTCGTGACCAACGCTTAGACAATCGCCGTGACCGTCGCCAGGAATACCGCCGCGACCAACGCCGCGATCAGCGCTTTGATCACCGTCGGGATCGCCGCGCCGACCGGCACGACTATCGCCGGGACCGTCATTACCGCGACCGCCACTATCGTGATCGTGGCTATCGCCAGACGCGCCACTACGCCTATCGCGACCGCAATTATCGCCACCGCCACTGGGGTGCCCGGTCGAACTGGCGCTACCACCAGCGTTTCCACAACCACTATGCCAGCCGCCGCTTCCACTATTCAGACCGCTTCTGCCAGGCCGATGGCGAGACAGTTCTTGCCGGTGCTTTGTTAGGGGCATTGTTCGGTGCCGCTGCTGGTGACGGAGACGGCGGAGCAATCCTGGCCGGTGGCCTGTTCGGAGCCGGACTTGGTGCTGGCTTCAGTGATTGTGATCGCGGGCATTACCGCTATGCGGTGCACCATGCCTTTGACAACAACGCGCCTTACTACTGGCACAACCCGTATTCAGGCATTCACGGCGTCGTCTACGCCCGTGACTTCCACCGCTACGGCCAGCGTCAATGCCGCTGGGGCGATGCGGAGATTTTCCTGCCCAATGGACAGGTAGTCTATGACCGGGTGCGCATGTGCCGCGACGCCTATGGACGCTGGCAGACCGCCCGCATCCAGTAAGCGCTCCCCCTATCGCGCTTACTCAAAGACAGGCCCGGCACGCCCCCCGTGTCGGGCCTGTTTTTTTCCTGTTCATGTTGGGCTCATCGTCGGCGGCGTAAGATTTGCTTAAAGTTTGAAACCGGTGCGCTCTGTCCTTCACATCGCACCAAGCCACGGAGGCTGAAATTCATGGTTCGTTTTACGCTCGCTGCGGTTACCAGCGCTGCCCTTCTCCCGCTACTTGCTGCTGGCGCCCAGGCCCAGACCTATAGTGCACAAAGCCAGTATGGCGGTGCGCCGAAGTCCCAGAGCTATGAACAATGCGTGCGAGAGCAGCGCAATCGCCAGGTCGCCGGGGCCGTCATCGGCGGTATTCTCGGTGCTGTTGTCGGTGCCGAACTCCATGACGACCGTCAGGATCGCGCCCGTGAAGATCGCCGCTACCGCGACCGTTATGGCTATCGTGACCGGCATTCCCGCGGTCACCGCGGCTATCGTGATCGTCACCATCGCGGGCGTCACCGCGAGGACGGCAATGATGGTGCAGTCGTCGCGGGTGCTGGCCTTGGCGCGCTCGCCGGCGCTGCCGTCGCCGGTCAGGCCAATGGCTGTGATCGCTATCGCCAGCAAGGCTATGGCTATCAGCAGAGCGGTTATGGCTACGATCAGCGTGGCTATGATCAGGGCAGCTATTCCAATCAGAACCAGTATGGTTATGCCGACGACTACGCCTACGAAGGCCCGGCCCAGTACAGCTATGACACGCCCGGCTATGATGGGTCTTATGGCCAATCTTCAGGTCAGGTGCTTGTGGGCGGCGAAGACTATCAGCTCGACAACCGCAACTACGCGGCCAGCTCTGTCGTCGTGGCCAGCAATGCGTCCACCGGCCCCTGCCGCGACATGCGCTCAGGCAATGGTGCCATCGTTCTGATGTGTCAGGGCGGTGACGGCATCTGGCGCCCGGCGCGCTAGGTCTTTCGCGCCGCGATGAGGCGCTCCTGATTGCCATCGCCCCCCTGTATCGGGCTTTCGACCGTGCCTGACACGGCAAACTGCGCTCGCGCCAGAAAGGCGCGGGCGCTTTCTTCTGCCCGCTCAGTCGCCTCGATGTCCTTGACGATTCCGCCCTTGCCAACATGGGCACGACCCACCTCAAACTGAGGCTTGAACAGGGCGATCAGATCCGCGCCAGGAGCGGCCAGCGCCAGAGGTGTCGCCAACACTTTTTCAAGGCTAATAAAGCTGGCGTCACAGACAACCAGACTTGGGGCCTTGCCGCCAATCAGCTCCAGCGTCAGGGTGCGCGCATCCTGACCCTCAAGGCTCAGCACGCGCTCATCGCCGCCCAGCTTTGCATCCAGTTGATCGCGGCCCACATCAACCGCAATCACGCGAGCCGCGCCGCGCTCCAAAAGGACTTCGGTAAAGCCGCCGGTCGATGACCCCACATCCAGACAGATCCGCCCCGCCGGGTCGATATCAAAGGCATCAAGCCCCGCCACCAGCTTCAGCGCAGCGCGGCTGACATAGGGGTGGGCGGCCTCAGCCTCCACCGTCGCGCCATCCGGAATGGAGCGGGAGGCCTTGGCCCAGACCTCTCCGTCCACACGCACCTTACCGGCTGCAATCGCAGCCTGGGCCTTCGCGCGCGTGTCAAAGAAGCCGTGTGCAACCAGATATTTGTCAGCACGCATGGGGCGTCAGGCTTTAGCCGGTCAGCGCCTTGGCGGCCTCGCTCTCACGACCCAGCGCATCGAGCACCTTGGCGGTGATGTGCTTGGCATTGAGACCGGCCGTCTCGTACATTTCGTACGGGCTGTCCTGATCCTGGAAGATGTCCGGCAGTGTCATGGTGCGGATTTTCAGACCTGAATCGAGTGCGCCCTTGTCAGCCAGCATATGCAGCACGAAGGCCCCGAAGCCGCCCATGGCACCTTCTTCGATGGTAATCAGGGCTTCATGCTCCTTGGCCAGACGCAGGATCAGTTCCTCATCAAGCGGCTTGGCAAAACGCGCATCGGCCACGGTCGGCTCAATGCCGAACTCAGCCAGTTCATCGGCGCTTTTGAGCACTTCCTGCAGGCGCGCGCCAAAGCTGAGGATGGCGACCTTGCTGCCTTCGCGGATCATCCGACCCTTGCCGATCTCCAGCGGGGTTGGCACCTCCGGCAGGGGAACGCCCGTTCCCTCACCGCGCGGATAGCGGAAGGCACTGGGACCGTCATCAATGGCGTTGGCCGTAGCGACCATATTGGCGAGTTCAGCTTCATCCGCCGCAGCCATCAGCACCATGCCCGGCAGCGCACCAAGATAGCCGACATCAAACGAGCCGGCATGGGTCTGGCCGTCATTGCCCACAAGACCCGCCCGGTCGATGGCAAAGCGCACAGGCAGTTTCTGGATCGCCACGTCGTGGACGACCTGGTCATAGCCGCGCTGCAGGAAGGTGGAGTAGATCGCCGCATAGGGGCGCAGACCCTCCGCCGCGAGACCCGCAGCAAAGGTGACGGCGTGCTGTTCAGCAATGCCCACGTCGAAGGCGCGATCCGGGTACAGCGCTGCAAATTTATCAACGCCTGTACCCCCCGGCATCGCCGCGGTGACGGCGCAGATTTTCGCATCGGATTCGGCCAGCTTGCTCAGCGTGTTTCCGAAGACAGAGGTATAGCTGGGCGCAGCAGGCTTGGACTTCTTCTGCTCGCCAGTGATCACGTTGAACTTCGACACGCCGTGATACTTGTCGGCGGCCTGTTCAGCGGGCGCATAGCCCTTGCCCTTCTGGGTAACCGCATGGATCAGGACCGGGCCTTCGATCACGTCGCGCACATTGCGCAGAACCGGGATCAGCTGATCGAGGTCGTGGCCGTCGATCGGGCCGATATAGCGAAAGCCCATTTCCTCAAACAGCGTGCCGCCCACGGCCATGCCGCGCAGATATTCCTCAGCCTTGCGGGCGCTGTTTTCCATGCCGAGCGCCTTGGCGACGCCCTTGCCCAACTTGCGAACCTGATTATAGCCCTTGGAGCTAACCTGGCGGGCAAAATAGTGGCTCATCGCGCCCACGGGCGGGGCGATGGACATGTCGTTGTCGTTCAGGATCACGATCATGTCGGACTTCAAAGCCCCGGCATTATTCATCGCCTCATAGGCCATGCCAGCGGACATGGAGCCGTCGCCGATCACCGCGATGACCTTGCGATCCGGCTGTTCCTTCAGGTCGCGCCCCACCGCGAACCCCAGGCCAGCTGAAATCGAGGTCGAGGCGTGCGCCGCGCCGAACGGGTCATACTCACTCTCCGAACGCTTGGTGAAGCCCGACAGGCCACCGCCCTGGCGGATGGTGCGCATGCGATCGCGCCGCCCGGTGATAACCTTGTGCGGATAGCACTGGTGGCCCACGTCCCAGATCAGGATGTCATCGGGCGTGTCGAACACGTGGTGAAGCGCCACCGTCAGCTCCACAACGCCCAACCCGGCCCCGAGGTGGCCACCGGTTTCCGACACCGCATCAATCACTTCGGTGCGAACATCATCAGCAAGGCCCTTGATGAAGGCCATGTCCCGATTTTTAAGGTCAATCGGGGTGTTTACCTGGTCCAGATAAGGCGTATCGGGCATGGGGGCTCCGTACTTTCAAGTGTTATAGAACTGTAAACATTACGACTGGCGTTCCAAGACGTAATCAACACAGTCCTTTAGCCGGGTGGCTTGGCTTCCAAATATTTCAAGGTGTTCTTTGGCCTGATCGGCAAGGCGCTGCGCATGGTCACGCGCGCCATCAATGCCAAGGATTGTCACAAAGGTGGTCTTGCCCTGATCAGCGTCCTTTTGAAGGCGCTTGCCGGTCAGGTTCTCGTCGCCCACCGCATCAAGCAGGTCATCGACGATCTGGAAGCACAGCCCCAGATCATGGGCAAAGCCCTCAAACGCGGTGCGCACGTCCTTGTCGGCATCCACGATGATCGCCCCGGCTTCGGCTGAAAAGGCAATCAGCGCGCCGGTCTTCATGCGCTGGCAGCGGGTGATGAGGCCGATATCCACCTCGCCCTCGCCCGCCTCTTCAATGGCCATGTCGAGCATCTGCCCACCGACCATGCCGCGCGCGCCCGCAACTTCAGCCAGGCGCCGGGCCAGCTGAACCGCGCCAGCCGGGCTGGCGCAGGTTTCCTCATCACACAGGATTTCAAAGGCCTGGGTCTGCAGCGCGTCACCGGCCAGGATCGCCGTCGCCTCGTCATAGGCGATGTGAACGGTGGGGCGGCCTCGGCGCAGATCGTCATTGTCCATGCTGGGCAGGTCATCATGGATCAGGGAATAAGCGTGGATGCATTCCACCGCACAGGCGGCACGCAAGAGCGAGCGCTCATCAGCCTGCACAAGACGCCCGCACTCAATGGTCAGAAAGGGGCGCAGCCGCTTTCCCGGTCCCAGCGCCGCATAGCGCATGGCCGAGTTCAGGGTCTTTTCCGGCCCGTCAGCGCGCGGCAATAGCGCATCCAGTGCGACGGTGACGCGGTCGGCTGTCTCAGCCAGAGCAGTTTTAAAATCACTCACCGGATCAACACACCCGCGCGCCCAGCGGCGCATCAAAATCAGGGCTTAAAAGCACAATGGCACCGTCAGCATCGCTAACACCCAGCACCAGCACCTCAGACCGGACGGGCCCAATCTGGCGCGGCGGGAAGTTCACCACACCAATAACGCGCTTTCCGGTCAGGTCGTCGAGCGCATAATGGTCGGTGATCTGAGCAGAGCTTTTCTTGATGCCGACACCTGGCCCAAAATCGATGGTCAGCTTGAAGGCCGGCCTGCGCGCTTCGGGGAAAGGATGCGCCTTGACAATCTGACCCAGCCGCAGATCAGCTGCAAAGAACTGATCGGGCGATATCTCATCAGAAGGTGGGTCTTCAGGCTTCATCACTTAGTCCAGATCTGCCGGTTCAGCGCTGGCCTTGCCGTCGGCACCGATAACGATCTTGTCGACTTTCAGCTGGGCGTCTTTGAGGCGCGCCTCGCAATGGGCTTTCAGCGCAGCGCCGCGCTCGTACATGGCAATCGACTTTTCCAGCTCGACTTCGCCACGCTCCAGTTGCTCGACAATGCCCTCAAGCTCGGCCAGCGCGGCCTCAAAGCTCATTGATGCAATCTCAGCAGATGTGTCAGCCATATTGGGTGCGTCCATGTGTAAAGCGCGCCTTACAGAAAACCCCTAACTCTTGTCGGGATCAAGCTCGAAGGCTCACTTGAGGTTACTTTTTCAGCTCGTAACGACGCCAGGACCAGTAGTCGTCGTTGCAATCCTTCACGCATTTCCAGCCTCTGCGGGCCAGAGCGGGGCGGAGCATGCGGTTATACCAGCCATGGGCAAACAGCGACACGGGACCAGCCTGGGCGGCCTCGATGAGGAATTGCGCAGCCCCGTCGGCCCGGCGTTCGACCTGTGCACGGGACTCCCGGCCTCGCGAATGGCCCAGCCACCAGCTGCAACGGGCAAACACGCCCCAGGTACGCGCCTGGAACTGCCCCGGCATTTGCGGGGGCGGCAGAGGCGCTTCAACGAATTGGCTATCGAGCGCGATTTCCCGACCCTCAGCACAGGCCTTGGCCGTTTCAATGGCGCGCGGCAGCGTTGAAGCGATGAGCGTCGTGGCGTTGCGGGTCTCGGTGACCAGCGACTCCGGTGGCGTCTGGCCCGGCTTCAGGCCTGCCTCGTCATAGGCGGCCCACCAGCGCTCATACTCACGCCAGTTCATCCGCTGATAGCGGTTCATGTCCGGCTCGCCATGGCGGGCGATGACAATCTGGCCGGGCTTGGATGACGACGCGTGGGCGGACATGGCGAGCGGGGTTCAGACCTCAGGCTTTGAGAGGCTGGTCGACTTCACGCTGCATCCGCCCCTCATCCGGCTACAAGCGCATCCAGAAAGGTTTTTGTGGACCGTTCCAGAGCGCCGCAGTCGTATCCGCCCTCAAGCACGCAGACAAGTCGCGAATGGCTGAATTTGCGTGCTGCACTGGCGAGGCGCGCAGCGATTTGACCATATGCCGCATCGGTTAAGGCCAAACCGGCCAGCGGATCGTCTGCATGGGCATCAAATCCCACCGACACCAGAAGCAGCTCCGGGCGGTCATTTTCCAGCTTGGGCAGCACTTCAGCGTCGAATCGCTGAAGCCAGGCCTCAGGACCGGTTCCCGCTTCAAACACCACGTTCAGAACATTGCCATGCGCGCCGGTTTCATGCTCCGCGCCAGTGCCGGGATAGATCCAGCCCTGATGCAGCGAGGTGAAGCTTAGACGCGGCTCACCTTCGGCAAAGGCCTGTGTGCCATTTCCATGGTGCACATCGACATCAACGACGGCAGCGGTGCTCAGCCCCCGCGCCTCAATCGCATGCATGGCAGCAATCGCGACGGTGTTGAACAGGCAAAAGCCCATCGCCCGATCCGGCTCGGCATGGTGGCCCGGTGGGCGCGCCGCCACGAACACTGCCTCCGCCTCGCCATCGAGCACATGATCCACCGCCGCCATACCGGCGCCAGCAGCCTGAAGCGCGGCCTCAAGGCTGCCAGGGCTCATATGCGTATCAGCGTCCAGCGCCACCTCACCGGCAAAGGGCGAGGCCCCAAAGACCCGATCGACATGCGCCGGCACGTGAACGCGTTCGAGAGCCGCCCTGTCAGCACGCCCGTCCCACTCAACAGTCTCCACCCCGGAAGACCGCGCGCCATACAGCACAGCGGCAAACCGCTCCGCCCGCTCCGGGTGTCCGGCAGGTGGGTGATGATGGGCGCTGGCGGGGACTGAGAGGACACGAGTTTTCATGGCGCCGATAGCTAGCGCCAGGACAGGCCTTCGGCAAAGCCGGATCGCATAAAATTCATTTGTTGACATTTGCATACAAATGATCACAATGAATGACATATGGAGATCGACATGCCCGGAAAAACAGTCCCGCTCTCGGTGCGGATCAGCGACGACGATGCCAAATTTCTCGCCGGCCTCGACATTGAAGGGGCGGTGACCCCGTCTGAAAAGTTGCGGGCGCTGCTCACCTCCGAGCGGCGTCTTCGCGAGGGCGCGGCCGATCCAGCTGCGACCGAGGAAATGCTGGAGGATTTGTGCCGCCCCGCCCGACGAAGGCTCCGGCGAGCCGAGCAATCCACAGGACAGCGGTCAGAGGTCGCACAGAAGCTCTATGACCGTGTCCCAAAGCTCGCAGCGCTGGCTTTAACGGGCCCAAGCCAAAGCGGTGACGTGCCTGAGGAAAGGGCACTGGCGGAGTGGGAAGCCCAGTGGGTCGAATTAGCGCTTGCGCTGTGCGAGGACCTTTTACACGTTGGGCTTGTTAGTGAGCCGCGCAGCTTTAACAAACGGACGATCAAGGACAATTTGTCTCCGATCATTGAGCTTGCAGAGCTCATCAAGATCGCGGACAAACAATCAAAAGGAGAAAGCTAATGGCTGAAGGTCTCGTTTCGCGTGTTACCCGTCTGGTATCGGGCAGCGTGAATTCCATCGTTGATGCGGTAGAGAATGCCGCGCCGGAAACCGTCATGCGCGAAGCCATCCGCGAAGTGGAACGCGCCATCGCCGAGGTTCGCGCTGAACTGGGCAAGGCGGCGGCCAATAAGCATCACGCCAACAAGCGTCTGATGGAGGCCAACTCCAAACATGAAGCGCTCGCCGGCCAGATTGAGGTCGCGGTTGGTGAAGGCCGCGATGATCTGGCAGAGGCTGCCATCAGCCGCCAGCTGGACCTGGAAGCACAAATCCCGCTGCTCGAACACGCCCTGACTGAAGCCGGAGAGCGCGAGGACGAGCTGGAGGGTTATGTGCTTGCCCTGCAGGGACGCAAGCGCGAAATGGAAAGCGATCTTAAAGCCTTTCTCGACACGCGCGCTGAAACCGGCGCTGCAGGCGACCTTCCCGGCACGACCGCTGAGGCCGGGGCCGAGAACCGCGCCGATCAGGCCGAGAGCGCCTTCAATCGGGTTCTGCACGGTGCGACCGGTGTGTCCGGATCCGGAGCTGCAGATCGTGAGACAGCCTCCAAACTGGCTGAGCTTGAGCAAATCTCGCGCAGCAATCGCGTCAAGGAGCGGCTTGCGGCCCTGAAAGCCACAAAGTCGCAATCGTAAATGTTTGAAAGCTTCTTCAGCGACGCAACGGCACCGTTCGCCATTGCCTTAAGCCTCATGCTGTTGATTGCGCTCATGGAGCTCATTGGAGCTTTGATGGGCATGGCCCCTTCGGACATGATCGACAGCATGCTGCCGGAGATCGATACCGATCTGGATATCGATGCAGACCTTGATCTTGAAGTTGATGTAGACTTGGGCGGCGTGGGGTCCCCGCTCGATACCGATGCTGTAAGCGCTCCCGACGCGCCCGGTGCCGGGCCTCTTTCAAGCATTTTAGGCTGGCTATGTGTCGGGCGAGTTCCGATCCTGGTCCTGCTTATCGCTTTCCTGACGGCCTTCGGTCTGACCGGAATTGTTCTGCAAGGAACATTCGCCAGCCTTGTTGGCTTCAGCCTTCCGGCTGCGCTGGCGTCGGTCCCTGCCCTGGTGGTTGCCATACCGGCAACGCGTTGGTCAGGCCTTGTGCTGTCAAAGATCATGCCCAAGGAGCAGACCGAGGCGGTGAGCCAAAAGCGCTTTGTTGGACGCATCGCGACGATCGTTCGCGGCGAGGCAAAGACCGGACTTCCTGCCGAAGCCAAGCTGACCGACCGCTACGGTCAAACCCACTACCTGCTTGTTGAACCTGATGAGGCCGATGCGTCCTTTCCCGCCGGGGAAGCGGTTCTGATCGTGAAACAGGTTGGCGGGCGCTACCGCGTGATCGCCAACCCGAACCCACACCTCACTGACCCGTAAGCCAGCAAGGCCATACCATGACACCGTTTACACCAGGCGATAGCGCCCTACCCGATACATTGGAGACAGCACAGATGGGATTTGGACCACTCGATATTCTGATCATTGCCGCGATCATACTGGTCGCACTGCTGGCCGTCGGCCTCATCTTTGCGCGCCTGTATCGCCGATCATCCAAGGAAGTCTCCTTTGTGCGCACCGGCTTTGGCGGACAGAAGGTGATCATGAATGGCGGCGCACTGGTCTTCCCGGTCCTGCACGAAATCATTCCGGTAAACATGAACACGCTGCGCCTGGAGGTTCGCCGCGCGAACGAGCAGGCCCTGATTACCAAGGATCGCATGCGTGTTGACGTGCAGGCCGAGTTCTATGTGCGGGTCCAGCCCACCGTTGAGTCGATTGCCAATGCCGCCCAGACTCTGGGCCAGCGCACCATGACCCCAACCGATCTTAAAGAACTGGTTGAGGGCAAGTTTGTTGATGCCCTTCGCGCGGTGGCCGCAGAAATGGCCATGGAGGAGCTGCACGAGCAGCGCGTGAACTTTGTCCAGAAAGTGCAGGCCGCGGTGTCAGAAGACATCCTTAAAAACGGTCTGGAGCTGGAATCAGTCTCGCTGACTGGCCTGGATCAGACCAACAAGGAATTCTTCAACCCCGATAACGCCTTTGACGCCGAGGGCCTGACCAAGCTGACCAGCGAGATCGAGGAGCGCCGCAAGAAGCGAAACGATATCGAGCAGGAAACCGAGGTTCTGATCGCACGCAAGAACCTTGAGGCCGAAACCCAGCAACTGCAGATCAAGCGGGACCAGGAATATGCTCGCCTCGAACAGCAGCGGGAAGTTCAAATCCGCGAAGCTGAACAGATTGCCCAGATCGCCAGAGAGAAGGCCGAACGCGAGCGTGAGGCCGAAGAAGCCAAGATCGGCGCACGCCAACAGGTTCGCGAAGCCGATATCCGCTCCAACCAGGCCGTTGAAGAGCGCGAGATCGAGAAAGCCCGTCTGATCGAGGAAAAGGAGATCGCGAAGCGTCAGGCCATTGAGGCTGCTGACGTCCTGAAGGACAAGTCGATCCGGCTTGCCGAGCAAGACCGTGACATCGCCGTGGCTGAAAAGTCGCGCGAGAAATCAGAAGCCGATGCCAAGGCAGACGAGGCCCGGGCCATCGCAGCAAAGGCCGCCGAAGAGGTGACCACCGCCCGTGAAACCGAGATCGCGGATCGCGAAAAGCAGATCCAGCTGATCGAAGCGCGCAAGGCCGCCGAGCAGCAAGCCATTGCAGTCACCGTGGCTGCAGAAGCAGAGAAGGCTGCGGCCGCCGACCACGCTGAAGCGGTGCGGATCGAAGCTGAAGCTGCGGCCCAGAAAGTCAAAATCGCGGCTGAAGGTGACGCTGAAGCTGACCGCCTGCGCGCCGCAGCACTTGAGCTCGTCCACAAGGTGGAAGCTGAAGGCAAGCGTCTGATCAATGAGGCGAGCAACGTGCTCTCTGAAGAGCAGATCGCCATGCAGGTCCGCCTGCGCCTTCTGGAAGAGCTGCCGCGCATCATCGCCGAGAGCGCCAAGCCAATGGAGCAGATCAGCGAGATCAAGATCCTGCAGGTCGATGGCCTCAATGGCACTGGCGCAGCTGGCGGTGGAGACGCCAATGGCACAAGCGGTGGTGGCCTGGCCGATCAGGCCGTGGGCGCTGCGCTTCGCTATCGCACCCAGGCCCCGCTGGTCGATGCCTTAATGGCTGAGCTTGGCCTGAAGGCTGGTGATCTGTCAGGCCTTGCCGGTGGGACCACAGCCCAGGCGGAACCTGCAGCCAAGCCTTCAAAGCCAGCTAAAAGCTAACACTCGCTGGCAACACCTCACCATAAGGGGCGGCCCAATCGGGTCGCCCTTTTTACTTAAGGAACGACTGAGTAAAGGCCATTATCGGGCACCAGCCGGGACGGCAGCATCACCACTTCGGGCATGAAGAGCGTGTAGTCGCAGGACAGCTCCTCACCCGCCGCGATATCGCAGACAGCATAGCCGTGAGTATCCTCGCGAAACTCGATATTGGCGTTGGTCGCGTGGTTGAGAAAGCGCGCATTGTCGCCATCGAGCAGATAACCGCCCATGGCGAGGTCGAAATAGGCATAACGCTGGAGGAAGGCCTGTTGTGCAGCAGGTAGCTGCGACAGCTCCATCGGCGTCACAAGGCGGTCGAGAACCGGGTTGTAGGTCCACACCAGCTGGCCAGCGCTCACCGCTTCGCCCGCAAAAACACCCACTCCCTCTATGGCGCTCGGGCCGACATAGGTATCGATCAGTAGCATTTGTAAATTGACGCCCAACGGGCTCCGCGTCGACGGAGCCACAGGTCACAAAGCCAGGCTACCGGGCCCTGCCCGAGCGCGATGGCTTGAGTACGACGCTCAAAAATCTCTATCTGCCCGAAACGCGGCATGCGCAAGCAGATTTTTTAACGTCAACTTTCCTGTTCGATGCGGGCGTATTCGTCGTCGCGTTCCTGGGCCAGGCGGTCGCGGACGGCCTCTGCCGGGACACCGTAATCCTCAAGAGCGCGTCCCGCCATTTGCAGCGCAGCTTCAATGGCTTCGGGCGTCACATGGCTGGCACCCGCCGCGCGCAGCTTGGAACCGTGCTCGGCATCGCGGGCGCGCGCCAATATGGTTGCATCAGAGCGCAGCTCCCGCATGGCACTGACCATCGCGCACGCCTTGTCCGGGTCATCCGCGGTGACGACAAACAGCGACGCCGTTTCCGCGCCCGCCTTGCCCAGAATGTCGGGATTGGACGCATCGCCAAAATAGACCCGCCAGCCTTCGCGCCTGACCAGCTTCACGCGCTGAGCGTTCCGGTCGAGCGCCAGCACCTCAACGCCCTCAGCCTCCAGCACGCGCGCGATGGCACGTCCCACCCGGCCCATGCCGGCGATCACGGCATGGCCTTCCAGATCGGTGAGCCCGTCCAGCGATTGCGCTGAGCCCACAGCAGGTTCGCCATGGGTTTCAATGGAGGCCGCCACCCGGCGCCCGATCAGGGCAAAGCCGGGGGTGAGCAACATGGAAAGGCCGGCAATCGCCGCGACAATGTTGGCGGTCTGGGCATCGACCACATTGCCAGCTGTCGCGCTGGCCAGGATGACGAAGGCAAATTCACCAGCCGGAGCGAGCAGAAATGCCGCTTCCAGCGACACCGCATTGCCGCCGGCAAACAGGCGCGCCGCGACGAATACAACGATGAATTTGACGATCAACATCGCCGCAAGGCCTCCAAGGACCAGGCCCGCATTCTGCCAGACCGCACCAAGATCAAGGCTGAGGCCGACCGTGGTGAAGAAGACCCCGAGCAGCAGCCCCTTGAACGGCTCAAGGTCGACCTCGGCCTGGTGCTTGAACTCGGTTTCACCCAACAGCAACCCTGCCAGAAAGGCCCCAAGCGCCAGCGAAAGACCGGCTTCAGCTGTCAGGAGCGAGGCACCGACCACCGTGGCCAGAATGATCGCCATCATCAGATCGCGGCCACCGACGCGAGCCACCAGGCGGAAGGCTGGCTTCAAAAGAAAGCGGCCAAGAAACACAATAACAACAATGGCGATCGTGCCCTGGATCAGAGCTTCAAGAAGCGCTTCACCAATGCCCGCACCCGCGTCGCGCGCCAGAAAACCCGCCAGGATCAGGATCGGGGCCACCAGAATATCCTGCATCAGCAGAACGGCGAGCGCCGTTCGCCCGGTCGGCGTTGCCACCCGGCGCTCCTCAGACAGGATCTGCATCACAATCGCGGTGGAAGACAGCGCCAGAGCCAGACCGATCACAAGCGCAGACGGTCCGGCCAGCCCCAACAGAAAACACGCCACGCCAATGGCTGCTGCACTGGCCCCCGCCTGCAGTCCACCGGCACCGAACACGGCCTTTCTCAGTGCCCACAGGCGCTTGAATGAGAGCTCCAGCCCTAACAGGAAAAGCAGGAAGAGGACGCCAAGTTCGGCAAAGGGCGCGGCGGCCTCAGGATCTGTGACTGTCACCCAATCAAGGACCGGGAATCGATCCGCCGCTCCACCAAGCGCATAAGGGCCAAGAGCAAGGCCTGCCAGCAAGAAGCCCAGAACCGCACTGATACGCACAGTCTTGAGCAACGGCACAATAACTCCTGCGGCAACCAGAAAGACTGCCGCATCCTTCAGCCAGACGTCATGGCCCTCAACCGCCAAGCGCGCTCCCCCTCGACTCTTGATAATGTTCCAAGAGCGACAGGATACGCGCTATGGCCGTCGGGACCAGAGCAAACCGGTGTGAAAATTGAGTTTTTTTACTCTGCCGGAGCCTCGGCGGAGTTCAACAATTCACGAATGGCTTGAAGGGCAGCTTCAGCCTTCGACCCATCCGGGCCACCGGCCTGGGCAAAGTCAGGACGGCCACCGCCACCCTTGCCGCGCACGGCCGCAGAGCCCGCGCGCACCAGATCCACGGCGCTCAAGCGCCCCGTCAGGTCATCGGTCAGCCCTACGGCCAGTGCCGCCTTGCCGTCATTGACGCCAATAAAGACCGCCACGCCAGAGCCCATCTGGCTGCGGGCGTCGTCCACAAGACCCCGCAAGTCCTTACCACCGACGCCGTCCACAACGCGGCCCGTAAACTTGATACCACCAATGTCTTCTGGCCCGGCCGGGGCTGCGCCACCGGAACCGCCGCCCATCGCGATCTGCTTCTTGGCTTCCGACAGCTGGCGTTCCAGCGTCTTGCGTTCCGCTTGCAGCGCGGCGATTCGCTCGCTCAGCTCAGCGGTTGGAACTTTCAGGGCGTCAGCGGCACTGCGGGCGCGGGCTGCTTCGGTTTCCAGATACTGACGTGCAGCTTCGCCGGTGAAGGCTTCAAGGCGGCGCACGCCCGCACTGACCGAGCTTTCGCCCACGATTTTGAACAAGGCGATGTCGCCAGTGCGCTCCACATGGATGCCGCCACACAGTTCGACCGAATAGGCCTTGTCACCCCCGCCAAGGGCATCGCCCATGGCCAGCACGCGAACCGTCTCGCCGTATTTCTCACCGAACAGGGCCAGCGCACCTGCCTCGATGGCCGCATCGGGCGTCATCTCGGCGGTTTTAGCCGCTCCATTCTGGCGGATCACAGCGTTGACCTGGGCTTCGATGGCTGCGGTTTCGTCACCGGTCAGAGCCTTGGCGTGAGAAAAGTCAAAGCGCAGACGATCCGGGCCCACATAGCTGCCCTTCTGGGTCACGTGCGGCCCGAGCACATCGCGCAGCGCGGCGTGCAGAAGGTGTGTGGCCGAGTGGTTGGCCATGGTCTTCGACCGGCGTTCAGCATCGACAACAAGGGTGGCCGTCTCGCCAGACTTGATCTCTCCACTGACCAGCTCACCGATATGGGCGTAGAGCGTGCCAGCACGCTTTTGCACATCATCGACGCGGAAAACTGCGCCATTCGCAAAGCGGATTTCACCGGCATCCCCGATCTGACCACCGCCCTCAGCGTAGAAGGGTGTGGTATCGAAAATCAGCACGCCGGACTGGCCCTTGCTCAACGTGTCAGCTTCACCTTCACCGGCGATCAGACCGGTCAGCGTGCCTTCGCCTTCGGTTGCCATATAGCCGGTAAAGACCGTTTCCTTCAGGCGGTCTTTCAGGGCAAACCAAACCGCATCGGTTGCGGCGTCGCCGGACTTGAAGCCGCTGGCGCGCGCGTCAGCGCGCTGGCGCTCCATGGCCGCATCAAAGCCAGCCTGGTCCACGCCGCGTCCCTTTTCGCGCAGGGCGTCCTGGGTCAGATCCAGCGGGAAGCCATAGGTGTCATAAAGCTTGAACGCCGTTTCGCCGGGCAGGTCCTCGCCGTCTTTCAGGTCAGCGGTCGCGTCTTCCAGCAGCGCGAGGCCGCGACCAAGCGTGCGCTGGAAGCGCTCTTCCTCGCCGCGCAGAGTCTCCTCAATAACCGGCAGAGCGCGGTTCAGCTCCGGGAAGGCGTCGCCCATTTCCGCCTGCAGCACTTTGGCAAGCTGGAACAGGACCGGCTCGCTGGCACCCAGCAGGTGGGCGTGGCGCATGGCGCGGCGCATGATCCGGCGCAGCACATAACCGCGCCCCTCATTGGACGGCGTCACGCCGTCGGCAATCAGGAAGCTGGTGGAGCGCAGGTGATCGGCGATCACACGGTGGCTTGCCTGCTGCGCGCCTGCGGCTTTCACCTTCAGCACATCTTCAGAGGCCGCGATCAGCGTTTTGAACAGGTCGGTATCGTAATTGTCATGCACGCCCTGGAGGACGGCGGCAATACGCTCCAGCCCCATACCGGTGTCGATAGAGGGCTTCGGCAAGTTGATGCGCTCGCCGTTGGCCTGCTGCTCGAACTGCATGAAGACCAGGTTCCAGATCTCGATAAAGCGATCACCATCTTCCTCTGGCGTGCCGGGAGGACCACCGGGAATGTGGTCGCCGTGATCGTAGAAGATTTCTGAACACGGGCCGCAGGGGCCGGTGTCGCCCATCGACCAGAAATTGTCCGACGTGGAGATGCGGATGATCCGGTCATCACAAAGGCCCGCAATCTTCTTCCAGAGCGCGGCAGCTTCATCATCTTCGGAGTAAACCGTGACCAGAAGCTTGTCCGTGTTGAGCGCAAAATCCTTCGTGACCAGACGCCAGGCCATCTCGATTGCGTCTTCCTTGAAATAGTCGCCGAAGGAAAAATTCCCCAGCATTTCAAAGAAGGTGTGGTGGCGTGCCGTATAGCCGACATTATCGAGATCATTGTGCTTTCCGCCCGCCCGCACACATTTCTGGGAGCTTGTGGCGCGGGTGTAGTCGCGCTTTTCGACACCGGTGAAGGCGTTCTTGAACGGCACCATTCCGGCGTTGACGAAGAGCAGCGTTGGATCGTCCTGCGGGACCAGCGGGGCAGACTGCACACGCTCGTGACCTTGCCCGGCAAAGTAGTCGAGGAACTGGCTGCGAATATCGCGCAAGGCGGTCATGGGACGGCTCCAAACATGCGTCATTGAATCTGGCGCACCGTTTAACGGACATGTGCGCCTGTGTCAGGCCTCATATACGAACGGGCGCCCGGCTTCGCCAAGCGCCCGCTGTATATTTGTGACAAGCGTGGGGTTTAATGGGTCGTCAGGGTGCCACCAAAACCTTCGCCGAGTGGTCTAGCCAGCCGCTTCCGCGTCGCCATCGTCTTCGTCGCCTTCTGGACCGACGAGCATTTCATCAGCGATGAGACCTGCATTCTTGCGAACCTGCGCTTCGATACCGGCAGCCATGTCCGGATTGTCCAGCAGGAAACGGCGCGCGTTTTCACGGCCCTGACCAATGCGCTGGCTATCATGGGAATACCAGGAGCCCGACTTCTCGATGATGCCGCCTTTGACACCCAGGTCGAGCAGCTCGCCGGTCTTGGAGATACCCTCGCCATAGAGGATGTCGAACTCCACTTCGCGGAAAGGCGGGGCCACCTTGTTCTTGACCACTTTCACGCGGGTCTGGTTACCGATGACTTCATCGCGATCCTTCAATGCACCGATACGACGGATATCGAGACGAACAGAGGCATAGAATTTTAGCGCGTTACCGCCAGTGGTGGTTTCTGGCGAGCCGAACATCACACCAATCTTCATCCGGATCTGGTTGATGAAGATCACCAGCGTATTGGACTTGGAGATGGACGCGGTCAGCTTACGCAGCGCCTGGCTCATCAGACGAGCCTGCAGACCCGGCAGCGAGTCACCCATCTCACCTTCGAGTTCAGCGCGCGGGGTCAGGGCAGCCACCGAGTCGATCACCAGTACGTCGATCGCGCCAGAGCGCACCAGCGTGTCAGCGATTTCCAGCGCCTGTTCACCGGCGTCAGGCTGAGACACCAGGAGTTCGCTGACGTCCACACCCAGCTTCTTGGCATAGACCGGGTCGAGCGCGTGCTCCGCGTCAACAAAGGCGGCTGTGCCGCCGGCCTTCTGACACTCTGCCACCGTATGCAGCGCGAGCGTCGTCTTGCCAGAGCTCTCGGGGCCATAAATTTCAACGATGCGGCCCTTGGGGAGACCCCCGACACCGAGTGCAATGTCCAGCCCGAGTGAACCGGTGGAAATCGCCTCGATATCCATGTTGGGCTTGGCACCCAGCTTCATGACCGAGCCTTTACCGAAGGCGCGGTCAATCTGACTGAGGGCTGCGTCGAGCGCTTTTTGCTTATCCATATCCTGGTCGTCCACCACACGTAATTTTGTCGAAGCCATTTGGGTCTCTCCCCTTATTTCACGCTCGCCTGAGTCGGGCAATCAAGGGTTTTGTACCAATTTTGTTCCAAGAACACAAGCGGAACATTTTTATTTTGTTCTCCCCCACCTCCGTGGGGTCGGTCCTCGCTAGCCGCGAGCAAGCTCGCTCACGCTGCGGGCGGCTGTTCGCCTTGCGAGCGGTTTGCGCTCGGTTTTCCTGCCCTCCCCCACCTCCGTGGGGTCGGTCCTCGCTTGCCGCGAGCAAGCTCGCTCACGCTGCGGGCGGCTGTTCGCCTTGCGAGCGGTTTGCGCTCGAGGCGCTAGCGGTTGCAAAAGCTTAGCGATGGTCTCGAGCGGTCGATGAAGTCTGAGGGGGCTTACATCGCGCCCGACTGAGCGGACGCGAAGGAGAATAGCCAACATCTGTCATCCCGGACGCGGAGCGATCCGGGACCTTCTACATTCCAGAGAAGTGTGTAGGTCCCGGATCAAGTCCGGGATGACAGATGTTGAAGCTTTAAAATTCAACCACCCCGACGCCGCAGGCGTCGCAAGGCGAACAGCCGCCCGCAGCGTCAGCGAGGAGCGAAGCCGCGGAGGCGGCTGAGCATCCAGGTATTACGCGTGAACCTTGCCCAGTTCCTGCTTCACGCGCTCAGCGAGCTGCTGGATATCAAACGGTTTGGGCAGGAAGGAAATCTCAAGGTCTGAGGACAGCGTGTCGGAAAACTCTTCCTTGGCGTAGCCGGAGATGAAGACGATCCGCGCATTGCCCAGATATTGACGCGCCTCTTTAAGCAGAGACGGACCATCCAGCCCTGGCATCACCACGTCAGAGATCAGAAGGTCAAAGCTCTCCGGCTCCTCCTCCAGGATTTCCAGCGCCTCTTCGCCGTCTTCAGCCTCAATCACCTCATAGCCGCGCTTGCGCAGCGTCTTGGCCGCGATGCCGCGCACGGCGGCCTCGTCTTCCACAAACAGAATGCGGCCCCGTCCAGCCAGATCAGCCGGTTTGACCTCTTCGGTCCTGGCGGCTTCTTCGGCGGCGATTTCAGCCTCTTCTTCCTCATTGGGGATGTGGCCAGGAAGATAGATGGAGAAGGTCGTGCCCTTGCCGACTTCTGAGTCGACAAACAGATAGCCGCCCGACTGCTTCACGATGCCATAAACGGTAGCCAGGCCCAGGCCCGTGCCCTCCCCGGCCGCTTTGGTGGTGAAGAAGGGTTCGAAGATTTTCTTGCGGGTTTCCGCATCCATGCCGCTACCGGTATCGGTGACATGGATCGCAGCCCAGCGCCCGTCAGCGGCGTTCACATTACCCGCCTTGCGCACGGCCTCGGCATCCAGGCCTTCGGTGCGGATGGTCAGCTGGCCCCCATTGGGCTTCATCGCATCGCGGGCGTTGGTGGCCAGGTTGACCAGGATATTGTCGATCTGGTGGCGGTCAGCGCGCACCAGCGGAAGCTCGCGCCCGTGGCGGATATCAAGGCGAACCGTCTCTTCCAGGATCTGGCCCAGCATGACCGAGCAATCAGACAGAACGTCAGCCACATCAAACACGGTATTGCGGAAGGTCTGCTTGCGCGAGAACGCCAACAGCTTCTTCACCAGACCTGCCTGACGGGTCACCGTGGCATTGATCTGCTGCAGATCCTGATAGGAGGGATCGCCCACCGGGTGACGGCTCAGAAGCTCGCCCACATTCAAGCGGATCGCGGTCAGCATATTGTTGAAGTCGTGGGCGACACCGCTGGCGAGCTGGCCAACCGCCTGCATCTTGCCGGCCTGAGCCACCTGGGTTTCCAGATCCTTCCAGGCGGAAATGTCCACGATATAGGCCGCACGCCGACCCTCAGCTGCCGGCCCCAGAAAGACGTGGACCGGGCGTGGCCCATCCTCATGGCGCAGGCTCGCCTCGCCCGGCTCCCCCGTTCCAGAAATCGCCTTGGCAAAGCTCGCCCCCAGCGGTTCCTTGCCGTCAGCTTCAAACAAGTCGCTGAAGCGCGTGCCGGGCACGGCCGCTCCGCCGGTCAGCAGAAGCAGGGCCGGGTTGGCGTCCATAAGTACCGCATCCATGGGATCGGCCCCATCAAGACGAGCGACACCGAAAGGCGCGGCGGAGAACATGTCCTCCATCGGCTCCACATCGGTGCAATCAGCTTCAACCTGGCGCGCCCGCGCCCTGGGCGGCGTTCCGGTTGCGCTCAAGCCATAAATTACGCCGCGCGCCAGCGCCGGACGATCTTCTGTCCAGGTCACCGCCAGCACGATCGGCGCTTCGCCCCCATCAGCGGTGAGCAGCCGGGCATCAAAGCGCTCAGCGCCTTCAGACTGACGCGCATTGGCCAGCAGGCGAGCGCCATCACCGGCCAGGATGTCGGACAGCTTCAGGGTTTGTGCAGCACCAGCCCCGACCCACTCGCGCAAGGTTGCGTTTGCGGCCAGCAGGCGGCCTTCGCTATCAGCCAGGAACAGGCCCACCGGAGCATGATCGGCCCAGTCGGGCGCAGCGTCATCCGTGCTTTCAAAATCGGTATCGTGGGCCGGGCGAAGCCGCCAGACGGCACCACCATCGGCCATCGGTTCAACTTCAGCAGCGTATACGATGGCGTCATCAGACTTGATGTCGATCTGGCCAAGCACTTCGCGCGCGGCCACTCCCTGAATGGCGGACCGCGTCAGTCGATAGACCGGACCCGCCGCCGCTCCGGCAAATAAATGCTCCGGCGCCACGGGCGTGGCACGTGAGCCACCTGGCGTGCGAGCACACAGATCGCGATAGGCGGAATTCGCCCAACGCACCGCGCCCTTCGGTCCGGTGATCAGAACAGGGTCAGGCAGCGTGTTCAGCGCGGTTGCGGCAAGACCAGAAACACTTCCGCCCTCAGCCTCACCGCCCAACGCTTTACCCGCTGCATCCCCGGCAGCCAGCGCATACATCAAAAGCAGCGCGGCGCAGGCGATGCCCGACAGGAGCACAACGCCATGCCAGCCCGCGCCAGCCCCGGCAAACAAGGCCACCGCCGCCGCAGACAGAGCCGCCAGGCTGGACACCCAGAAGATGGCGCGGGTCAAGGGCCGCATGAGCCGGTTGGCGCGATCGGTTTCAAGTCCAGGAGCCGGTTTCGGGGTGGGCGCATCGGTCATGTCAGCCTCCAAAGGCCGTTCGCTGTGAGTCGTACGGCCAGCAGAATCACAGCTGAAGGTTAACCATGTTTTCCCGATCCGCCGAGTTTCCTCAGTTATTCGGATCGTAATCCGGTCTGCGCCCCTTCCCCGTCAGGGACAGAACGTAGCCGATGACCTTGGCGACGGCGGCGTAATGCTCTGGCGGAATGGGCTCTTCCAGCTCCGCAACAGCATAAAGCGCGCGAGCCAGCGGCGGGTCTTCGACGATCGGGATGTCATGCTCGCCAGCCAGCTCACGGATGCGCAGGGCGACTTCTTCTACCCCCTTGGCGATGACTATGGGGGCTGGTGTGCGCCCCTGCTCATACTCCAAGGCGACGGCATAGTGAGTCGGGTTGGTGATCACCACCGCCGCCTCCGGCACCTTGGCCATCATCCGGCGCTGGGCCCGCTCCTGGCGGATCTGGCGCAACTTGGCGCGCACCATGGGGTCGCCTTCGGTTTCCTTGAACTCGTCGCGGATTTCCTTCATCGACATCTTGTTGCGCTCGATGAATTCGCGCTTCTGGAAGGCAAAGTCGACCGCCGCGATCACCGCGTAGACAATCAATGCCGCGATCAGCAGCTGGATGGATGCGTCATAGACCTCATTAAGGATGGCGATGGGTGCCGCCGCCGGAAGCGCCATCAGGTCATCGCGGCGCGGCCACAGCACAATGGCAATCGCCCCGGCCACCAGCGCCATCTTGCCGACGCCTTTGAAGAAATTCATCCAGCCCTGGGGGCCGAACATGCGCTTCACGCCCTCAATGGGATTGAGCTTGTCGAGCTTCGGCGCGAGCTTTTTGGGCGTAAACATCAAGCCGGTCTGCGCCAGATTTCCGGCGATGGCCGCTATCATCAACGCCAGAAACGCCAGCCCCAGCACTGCAACAAGGCGCATGCCCGTTGCCGCGGCCAGCTGGAGCGCCGAGCCGACATCGAGGCTCATCTCGTGCGGGCGGGCGAGGAAGATTTTCAACAGATCTGCCAGATCGCTCGAGACGCTGGGGGCCATGAAGGCAAAGATCGCCAGGCCCGCCGCCAGCGTGAACCAGCCGGAGATCTCCTGGGACTTGGGGACATCGCCCTCTTCCTTGGCTTTTTGAAGCTTTCGGTCGGTGGGCTGTTCTGTTTTTTGTGACTTGTCTTCGCCTTCTGCCATCGACGCCCCCTTAACTCAGCGTCGTGGCGAATTCTTCCGCCCGTCCGAGCCAGACCAGCGAAGCAGCCCCCAGCGTGATCGCCAGGATCGAAAAGCCAATCAGAATATTCAGCGGCATGGCGATGAAGAAGATTTGCGCCTGGGGCATCAGGCGCGAAAGCACGCCGAGCCCGAGATAGAAGACGAGTCCGAAAGCTACCAGCGGTGCCGATATCTGGATGGCCAGAACAAAGGCGCTGGTGAAAAGCTGTAACGCCCACAGCGCGGCATCGCCCCACATCGGTGCCACCCCAGCTGGCATCAGCTCGTACGATCCGGCCGCGGCCTGCAGCAGAAGGTGGTGAATATTGGTGACCAGAAGCAGCACCATGAAAAGCAGGTTCAAAAACTGGGCGGTCAGCGCCCCGGACTGGCCCTGCGTCGGGTCAAAAGACTGCGCCATGGCCAGGCCCGTCTGGTAGCCAATGATCTGCCCCGCCACAGCCCCCGCCATCAACAGAAAGCGCGACGCGGCCCCGATCATCAGGCCGATCACCACTTCGATCATGATCAGACCGGCAACGCCCAGCGTCGTTTCCGGCGCAGGCGGTAGCTGGGGCGCGATGACCGGACCGACCACCAGCGCAAAGGCCAGCGCAAAGCTGAGACGGATGCGTGGCGGGATGGAGGTTTCACCGATGCCCGGCAGCAGCATCAAAATCGCACCCATGCGCGCAAACACCATGGCTGCGGCAAAGACCGCCAGGGAAGGATCGAACCCGAAAAACATCGCGCTAACCTGCGACGATTCGGTCGACTACCGTTTGCATAAATCCCGACAGAAGCGCGCCCATAAGGGGCAGGAAGATCAGGAGCGCCAGAAAGATTGCGATAATCTTAGGCACGAAGACCAGCGTCATTTCCTGAACCTGGGTCAGCGCCTGAATAAGCGCGATGATCACGCCCACAGCCAGGCCAATAATCATGACCGGTGCGGCCATGGCGAGCATGACCCAGATCGCTTCCGCGCCGATGTCCAGCACTTCTCCTGCAGTCATGATGCTTGTTCCTGACGCCAGTTTCTACGGCACTCGTGCGAGATTCTCTCCACGCTGCCAAGGCTGGCGCTGACACGGTTAACGAAGATTGAAGAGAGGTTAACCCAACCCGTTGAGCCGTTATGACAAATTTGCAACAGTTCCGTGGCCAAAAATTTCGTTGAAGCAATTTGCCATGGTGCGCCGCAACAATGCGCGGCAACCTGACACATGGGTGTCTGAGGCGTGCTGATCCAACCACGCCAGACACGCTCACAGGGGAGAAGTTTTATGAAGTTTGGCAATCGTCGTTATCGGACCTTGAAGTCCGCAGTTTTGGCTGGCGCGTCGCTCGGTGTTCTTGCCAGCGCGCCTGTACTCGCTCAGGAAGCAGATGAGGAGGAGGCTGCGCCCTCTGACCGCATCGTGGTGACCGGCTCGCGTATCGCGCGGAACCCGAACCTGACCCAGCCAACGCCGGTACAGTCAGTTAATGAAGAGACGATCCGCCTGTCAGGTGAGCTGAACCTCGCTGATGTTGTGAACGACATCCCGGCTTTGATTTCCTCCACGACGGGGGAAAACTCGGCAACCGGCGCGAACTCGCTGAACCTGCGCGGCCTCGGCGGCGCACGTACGCTAACGCTCGTAAACGGTCGCCGCCACGTGGCCGGCTTCCGTGGCAGCCAGGCTGTCGATACCGGAACCATTCCACGGGCGCTGGTTGAGCGCGTTGAAGTGACCACCGGCGGTGCATCGGCCATTTACGGTGCCGACGCTGTGACGGGTGTTGTGAACTTCATCCTGAAGGACGACTTTGAAGGCGTGGACATCAATTTCCGCGCCGGTGTCTCTGGCGAGAATGACGCTGAGAACTTCTCATTCGACGCTCTGTTTGGTCGTAACTTTGCCAACGGCCGCGGTAATGTCGTGCTGGCTGTATCCATCGAGGATGACTCCGGCCTGACCTATGGCGAGCGCGACTGGTCCCGCGATAACGGCATCGACACCGTTCAGACCAATCCCGCCCGCCTGACAGATCCAAATGCCCCATCGCGCGCCATCATTTCCGATCCGCGCTTCTGGCTGACCTCGCAGGAAGGCTCCATTGCTCCGACCTTCGGTGGTCGCAGCACGACCTATGTCGACATCAACCAGAACGGTATCGCGGACTGCCAGGAGTCAGCGGGCGGGCGCGCAAGCTTCCTTGCCGGCTGCTGGTTAACCAACCCCGATGGCACGGTTCGCGTGAACCAGGACGGCACAGTCCTTAATGGCCTGTGGGGTATTGGCGGTGACGGTGGTCGCCTCGCGTTCAACCGTGACACGCTGTACCCTGAAACTGATCGTGAGGTTATCAACCTCAACGCCAACTTCGACGTAACCAACACCTTCTCGGTCTTCTTTGAAGCCAAGTATGTGACGGCTGAATCGCGCACCTTCGGCGAACAGGACACCTTCTACGACACGCTGTTCATCAACCCCGACAACGCCTTCATCCCGGCTGAACTTCAGCCAGTTGTAGGTGTCACGGGCGGCCTTCTGCTGACCCAGGACCCGCTGGATTTCTCTGACGACAATCCGTCGGTCTACACCCGTGAAACCACGCGTTTCGTTGCTGGTTTTGAATGGGAATTCGCACCGGGCCATCTGCTGGAGGCCTCGGCAAACCACGGCGTGTTTAAGAACCAGTCGAACTATACGGGTCTCTATCTGGACCGAATCTTTGCCGCGATCGATTCCGTCGTCGATCCGGTCTCTGGCGACATCGTTTGCCGGTCTGATCTGGATCCAAATGCGTTTTACAACATCGACTACTTCACCGCAGGCAATGGCTTTGGCGACGGGAATTATTTCTCCAACCGCTACTACTCGTTCACGCCTGGTGACGGCACCTGTCAGCCGCTGAACCCGTTTGGCACCTATTCGGCCAGCCCGGAAGCCCAACAGTTCGTAACCTCCAACCTGGAAGACCAGCTGGAAATCGAACAGACGGTCTTTTCCGTTTTCGCGACTGGCGAGTTCGACTTTTCAGACGCGCTTCTTGATGGTCCGATTGGCTATGCCGCTGGCGGTGAATATCGCGAAGAGAACAGCACCAACACGCTTGACCCGCTGACACTCGGCATCCTGCCAGCCAACTCCTCGCTTCAGCCAGGGGCCTTTGTCGGCGATGTTGATCCGTGGCTGAACTCCTTCACCAGCATCGACAACGACCGTCAGTTTAATACGCAGGGCGGCTACGACGTTTATGACGTCTTCGCAGAGATCCGGCTGCCGATCTTTGTCGGTCGTGAATTTGCCGAAGAACTGACCCTCGATGCCGCTGTGCGCCAGGCCGAGTACTCCACTTTGGGCAGCGCAACAACTTGGAAGGTTGGCGGCACCTGGACCCCGTTCAACGACATCACCTTCCGCGCTACGGTCTCAGAGGCTGTCCGGGCCCCGAACATCACCGAGCTGTTCGATCCCAAGCTGCCGATCACCATTAATGCGACCGATGACCCATGCGGCGTCGACAACATCAATGATGGCTCCGCAGCTCGTGAGGCAAACTGCCGGGCCGACCTGCTCGCTGTTGGCGTTCCCATTGGCGATATCGAAGACGGCAGCGGTGCCTATAACTGGAACAACCCGCTGACGGGTCGCTTCAGCGGCGTTTCAGGCGGCAACCCCGATCTGTTCGTTGAAACTGCCGAGACCTTTACGATTGGCGCGGTCTTCCAGCCGAGCTTCATCGAAGGCTTCTCCCTGACCGTCGACTATTGGGACATCACGATCGAAGACGCGATCGCGACTGTCGCAGCCACCGACATTCTCGAAGGGTGCCTTGACTCAACCAATTACCCGAACCTGGACTTCTGTTCCCTGTTCACGCGCCGTGCAGATGGTGGTCTGAACTTCCTGGACTCCAGCCGGATCAACTTTGCCGGACTGGAAGCTTCGGGCTACGATTTTGCGGCCAACTATTCTTTCGACTACGGTCCGAACGAGTTTGGTGTGTCACTGGTTGGCTCTTATCAGCAGAAGCTCGACCGCTTCTTCAACCCGCTGGATCCAACCGACGTCAATCCGGATATCGAGCAGGTCCAGCTGCCTGAACTGTCTGGTAACCTGACCCTGAGCTGGGCACGTGGTCCGTTGTCGACCTCGTTCCAGACCACCTATCAGAGCCGTCAGTTCGCCGACGATATCAATGACTTTGATCTTCTCGGCGACGCTGGCTTCTTTGATGAAGTCTTCATCTTCGATGCCAACGCCAGCTACGAGATCAGCGATGTCTGGTCCGTTTATGGTGGTGTGAACAACATCGCAGACGAAGAGCCGTTCTCCACGCAGACCGCATGGCCGGTCGGACCGCGGGGTCGCTTCTTCTTCTTCGGCGTGAACTATCGTCGCTAAGACGGTCTGCCACGACTGAACCGACTACAGATGCGGGGGCGCAAGCCCCCGCATTTTTGTTATGGGTAGAGTCATGAACACCTCAACCCCGCCCTTAGAGCTTATCAACGCCGCCGACGCGCTCGTCTCTGACGGGCAGCCGGAGGCCGCGATCAAGCATTTGCAAGCCAGTCTTCAGATGAAGCCGGAGTATTTTACTGGCTGGCTGAAGCTCAGCCGCGTACTGTTTGATGTCGAGCGCTTTGCCGAAGCCGTAAGCGTCACGCGCACGGCTGAGCAGATTGATCCCCTTGGCGGACAATTCCGGCAAATCCAGCAGGCCATGCAGGCCCGTAATGGCGCGGCGGCCAGGCAAATCGCCGAATCCATGCTGCAGGCCCAGCCCGGTCATCCCCGCGCCATCTTCACCCTGGCCCATCTTTGCCTGAGCGCTGGCGATTCTGATGCGGCGATCGATCTATTACAGCTTGGCCTTGAAACCAGCCCGGCGGACCTGGCGCTGCGCGCGATGGTGATTGGGGCCCTGGAACAAGCGGCGCAGTATCGAGAGGCCATTGAACAGGCCGAGCAGATCACCCGCCTTGATCCGGGCTTTGATGCGCAATGGCGCCGCGTGAGTTTGCTTCTTCGTTATGGCCAGAATGAACAGGCTCTGGCGGCCTGTCAGGCGCTCGACACCCTGACGGGACTGGATGCGTCGCGGCGCGGCGCCATCGAGCTAGTCCGTGGCCAGCTCTTGCGCATTCTGGGTCATCGCGAGGACAGCATCGCCGCCTTCCGGCGCAGCCTTGAGCTTAATCCAGCCAATGCCAACGCCTGGTGGGGGCTGGCCGATCTTAAAAACTTTGCGTTTACAGACGCTGATCGGACGGCCTTGGAACACCTTCTTCAGCGCCCCGGTCTGCATCCGCAGGAAAAATGCATGGCCGCTTTCGCGCTCGCCAAGGCTGAAGAGTGCAAGGACGATCCAGCCGCGGCGATGGCGCGCTATCACGCCGCCAACCAGATCTACCCGGCGCGCAGCTTCAATGCGAGCGGCTTCAAGACCGGTGTCGAACGCATCACCACGCAGGTCACGGCAGATGCGGTCAAGCAGCAAGCTGCGCCAAGGCCTGATACACCTCGCCCGATTTTTGTGCTGGGTCTGCCGCGCTCCGGCTCAACGCTTGTGGAGCAAGTTCTCGCCAGCCACTCGAAAGTAGAAGGCACGATGGAGCAGCCCACCCTGCCTGCCATCAAGCAAAGGGCGCACCTGATCTGTGCGCGCGAGCTGGGCGGCAGTTACCTGACGCATCTGGGCCAGCTTCCACAGGCCGCACTCAACGGTCTTGGTCAAAGATATCTGGATGGCAGCGCGCTGTTTCGCAGGGAAGGTGCGCCATACTTTGTCGACAAGCTGCCCCATAATTTTGAGCATATCGGCCTGATCCACAAAATTATGCCAGAGGCGGTCATCGTCGATGTGCGCCGCAATCCGATGGACTGTGGTTACAGCCTCTACAAGCAATACTTCGCCCAGGGCGTGGAGTTCAGCTACCGACTTGAGAACATTGCGCAGTATTACGACGGCTATCTTGAGCTGCTGGACCACTGGGACGCCGTCCTGCCGGGGCGGGTCTTCCACCTTCAGTATGAGCAGCTGGTCAGCGACCCTGAGGCCACAGTCAAAGCCCTGCTGGACCATATTGGTCTCGCGTTTGAGCCCGCCTGCCTTGATTTCCACAAGACCGACCGGGCGGTGCGCACCGCCTCCAGCGAGCAGGTTCGCCAACCGCTCAACGCCAAAGGCGTCGGGGCGTGGAAGGCCGTGGCAGACGAGCTGGAACCGCTCAGGGCCGCTCTGGGAGAAGCAACGCTGAAGCGGTTCCAACCCTGGCTATGAGCCTTCAGACACCTCGACCCTGTCACCCCTGTTGAAGACAAAGCGCTGGTAGAACAGCGCCGTGCCCAACAGCGTTGCGCCCAGACCGATAAAGCTTGCCGCCCGCAAAACGCCATCCAGCGCGCCGAGATCAAAGATGAAGACTTTGACGAGGGCCGTGGCCAGGACTGCCAGCGAGCCAAAGCGGGCAAGGCCCGAGTGCCGCAACGTCCCCAGCACAAGCAGCCCCAGCGCGTAGACCACCAGCGTCGCCGAATAGCTCCACATCTGGGCATCTGAAATCGGCTCGGCACCGAACAGCACCGGTCCAGTGAAGGCGCGATGGGTCTCTAGCAGTGCCCAGATTAATCCCAGCCCCATGGCGGCAATTGAAAGCGCCCGACTCCAGCCTGGAAGGTCAGCACGCCTTTGCCCAACCGCACACACGGCGAGCAGCAAAGCTGGCATCGCGAAGGCGGGCAGCAGAAGGTTTAGAACCACCCATCCTGGCACGGCGGCGTTATTCAGCGCCCCAAGGCCCAGAAGGACAGCGAAGCTCCCAACGACCAGACCGCCCCAGCGCAGCAGGTTTAAAACAGGTCCGGAGGCATTGCGCCAGAACAGACCGGCTGCGGCACCGAGATAGCTGATCGCATAGCCAGCGAACTCGCTTAGCCCGCCCTGTGGGCCCTGCAGACTACCGCCGCCAGCGCTGTGGCGGATCAACAATCCCACCAGCGCAAAGCCGAGAAAGGCCGCCATGCCGCTCAAAGCGCGGGCGGTGTCCTGTCGCGCCTTCAAAAGCCAGCCTGCGCCTAGCAAAGCGGCGATCGAGGGCAGGATGGAAAAGCTCAAGGCATTCAGCACCGGGCGGGTCGATATGGTCGCTTCGGTCAACAGGTCCGGGCGTAAAAGCACCACCACCGCCGCAGCACCGGCCAGCACGCTGGCCCGGCGCAACAGCCACAGGTCAAAGCGGCGATACAGCGCCGCCAGCGCGAGCGTTACCACAGCGATGCCTGTGCCTAGCCATAGCCCTGAGAAAGCAAACGCCACGCACAGCACCATGAAGATGGCCGCTGCCAGCGCATAGACCGCGCCGGTTGCCGGGTGGGACTTGAACGCTTCATCGCGCGCCGAAAGACGCTCCAGAGCCATGACATTCAACGCGGCAAGGCCGAAGGCGGCCATGGCCCAGAGCGCAGGTGGATCGAACGCCGTCATGCGCCAGGCCGCGATCATGAAGGCAGCGGGCGCAAACAGCGCAGACACGATGGCGACCGGCGCCTGCACCTGAAGCCGTGGCAGCAGCAGCCATCCCGCCCCGGCAAACAGCAAAGCCAGCGTCGCGGCAAAGGAGGGCACCTGCCCCACCCAGGGGGTCCACAGCGCCATCGCACCCAGCGACGTCGCCGCGCTGATCATCACAAACAGGCTATACCCGGCCCTGCGCCAGGTCGCGAACAGGCCCATGCCGCCAAACAGGCTGAGCGCCGGCACCGCAACCGGATCAAGACCATAATCCATGGTGTGCAGAAGGATCAGCGCCGACGCGCCCAGCCAGAACAGGTGGGCCACGGCAAAGGCTTCGCCATGGATTCGAAAGACAGGCGTGCGCGCCTCACCCTCCTCGCTTTTCAGCCACAGGAGCGGATCATGGGCCTGGTGCTGGCCAAACAGAGCCGCCAACGCTGCCAAAGCCAGCGCATAGACCGGAACGGCCCACTGGCTGTGTACCGAAGGATCGAAGAAGCCGAGCAGGCCCCACAGCATCGCGCCGACCAGCGCCAACATCGACACAAATGGCCAGCCGCGCACGCGGATCATCCCCAGCGCACCCGCCGTTACCGCAAACGCATAGGGCAGAAGCATCAAGGGCGAGCCGCCATCCGCGCCGGTAAAGAACGGGCCGACATAGGCCCCCACAAGCCCCAGCGCCGCGAGCGCCGGGCCATACATCCACGCCAGCGCCACGGCGAGTGCGGCTATAACCGCAAACAGAACAAAGATGACCGGTGGAGGCAGGAGCGCATAGAGCACACCGGCCGCCAGCGTTGCGCCAAACAGGGTGATGACCCCTGCCCCGGCCAGGATGGACGGCAGGTGGCGAACAGCGGTTTGCGCCTCCTGGACCACTTTAAGCGCGCGGGCGCGATAGGAGCCTGCGATCAAACCCACACCCAGAAGGCCTGCCAGCAGCGTCCGCGCGGTGGGCCCGAACCAGCCTGCATCGATGGCCACGCGAACGAGGAACAGCCCGCCCAGCGCCAAGGCGACAGCCCCGGCCCACACCATCCAGTTTGCGGCGATCCGGCGCTCCCAGTCGATGCGGGGTGGCTTGACGGTGGCCTCAGCAGCCGGAGGGGCCGCAGCCAGCGCGGGCTTAAGGTCTGGTTCAGGTTCAGGCTTCGGCTGAGCTTCTGGATGCGGGATGCTGACAGGCTCAACTTCGGGCTCAGGTTCCGGTTCAGGCCCAGGCTCTGGGGTCGGATCGTCGAGCGGCGCGATGAAAGGCTCATGGGCTTCAGCCGAGGCTGGCCTGCCCGCCTGCAGCGCAGCAATCTTCTGCTCTGCCGTTGTTAGACGCGTGTGAAGAGAGGACGCCCGGACTGCGGCCACAATGGCCAGAACCGGTACGACAAGAAAGAAAAACGCAGCCAGTAAAACCAGCAGGAAGAGACCTTCGCCCATGGCGATCCCCCAATACCTCTTCCTTCCCTCAAGGTCAGACTATCGGTGATTGCGGCAAGATTGTGAAGCCACACGCGCAATACGCCGCAGGGGCGTTTTGTTTGGGGATGTGTCGCGTGCGCACAACGGCCGACGCCGCAGCCCTTAGATCGGCATGCGCAGAATGTCCTGATAGGCGCGGATGACCTGATCGCGGACGGCCACAACGGTTTCCAGCTGGACCTCTGCGGCTGCGACAGCGGTCACCACGTCGACAAGCTCGGCCTGGCCAGTGGCGGCCTGAGCGGTCAGGGTTTCAGCGGTACCGATGGTCTGCTCCACCGAGCCGATGGCGTCCTTGACCATGGCTTCAAAGCCCGCGCCGTCGGCAGGCTGGGCCGGGGTGACGCCCGCAGCGGGGCTCGCCCCTTGGGCGGCGGCATAGGCGCGCAGTGCAGCAAGATCCATGGCTTAAGCTCCCTTAGCGGCGCAGCAGGTCGAGCGTGCGCTCAAGCATGCGGCGGGTGCCCTCCACCATGGTCAGATTCGCTTCGTATGACCGCTGGGCATCGCGCATGTCCATCAGCTCAATAAGCGAGGACACGTTCGGGTATTTCACATAGCCCTCGTCATTGGCGGCCGGGTGGCCAGGCTCGTAGACGAGGCGGAACTCGCTCTGATCCGCGCGCACATCGCTCATGCGGACCACGCGCCCGTTCACCTCGCGATTGAGCTCGGCCTCGAAGACCGGGATCTGGCGGCGATAGGGATCGGCGTCTGGCGTCTGGCCGGTGCTTTCCGCATTGGCGACGTTTTCCGCGATGATGCGCATGCGCGCAGACTGGGCGCGCAGGCCGGCGGCAGCGATCTGGAGTGTTTCTGAGGCCTTATCCATAGCTTATGAGGCTCCCACGATTACTGACCAGGCGGCCGGGCGGCCATCCGGATCAGGTTGAGACTTTTCTGATAGAGGCTCAGCGCGGTTTCGTAGCGCATGCGGTTTTCATTCGCGCGCACCATCTGTTCCTCGATCACGACCGAGTTGCCGTTGGCGGTGGTTTCGCTGTCCGGCGTGGCTTCGGGTCGGAAGCCGCTGCTCATCCCGCCGCCTTGAGCGCCATAGTGACGCGGATCGGTGGTACGTAGCCCGCCACCCGATTGACCCTGCCCGGCAAGGACGCGCTCAAACTGGCTCTGCGACACGTCGGACGGGGTGAAGCCCGGCGTGTTGGCGTTGGCCACGTTTTCCGCAATCGTGCGCTGGCGGGCATTGTGATAGCCCAGCATTGTGCGGAGCGTATCGAGCACGTTGATGTCGGCAGGGTTCATTTTAAACCGCCCTTGAGAATCACTTGTGTGAGTCGCTTTTCCACGCTCAAAGTGGCCCTCGCCGGTTAAGACAGCATTAACCCCGCTTAACGCGATGGCCGACTCCCGCTAGCTCTTTTGGCTGTACCTGTGTGCCCGGCGCACGCTCAAGCCAACGCAAGCGAGCCACCAACCGTGGATATCCTTGATTTCTCCCGCTATTTCGCAGCGCTCCTGGTCGTTCTGGGGCTGCTGGGGGGATTCGCGATTATTGTTCGGCGCGGATGGCTCCCCGGGAGTTTTCCAGCTCTGGCGAACCTGTCAGGCCCGCGCCAGAAGCGCCGTCTGCAGGTGACTGAAAGCCTGATCCTCGATCCACGCCGCCGCGTGGTCATCGTCAAGGCCGATGAGGAAGAGCATGTTCTACTGCTCGGTCCGGAGCGCGAGACACTTCTTACGACCCGCCCGGCGAAGGAAGAGCCGGTCTTTGAACCGGACATGCCCGATGATGTGCTCCTGGACGCCAGCGCAGATGAAGCGCCGCCGTCTGAGGCTGGCACAGAGCCTCAGCGCCATGAGGCGTCAGCATGAAGCGGGTTGGTCTCATCGCCTTGATCGCGGGTCTGGGCATCGCCCTTGCTGCGCTATTGGCTGGCCCCGCCTTCGCGACTACCGCGGCCCCTGGCGTCACGATTAATCTGGGCAACAACGATACGGCCCTGACCGAGCGCGTGCTGCAGCTGATCGCGCTTCTGACGGTCCTCAGCCTGGCCCCGTCCATCCTGATCATGACCACAAGCTTTGTGCGGATCATCGTGGTGCTGTCGCTTCTTAGGACCGCGCTCGGCCTCCAGCAAAGCCCGCCCAACGCGGTGCTGATTTCGCTGGCGCTGTTCCTGACCGCCTTCATCATGGCCCCTGTGTTCACCCAGTCCTACAACCAGGGCATCCAGCCGCTTATCAATGGTGAGATCAGCAACGAGGAAGCCTTCAGCGCCACGACCCAGCCGGTTAAACGCTTCATGCTGGCCCACACACGCGAGGATGATCTGGCGCTGTTCATGGGCATGGCCGATGTGGAGCCGGAATCACCCGAAGCCACGCCGGTTCACGTGGTGGCACCGGCCTTCATGATTTCAGAGCTGCGGCGCGCGTTCGAAATCGGCTTCCTGCTCTTCATTCCCTTCCTCATCATCGACCTGGTTGTGGCCAGCATCCTGATGAGCATGGGCATGATGATGCTGCCGCCCATCGTGATCTCACTGCCGTTCAAGCTGATCTTCTTTGTGCTGGTGGACGGCTGGCGACTGGTCGCCGGATCGCTGGTGGAGAGCTTCCAGACCGGGTTACCCCCGCCGGGGGTCTAAAGGTGTACCGATGAGCGAGCAGCGTACGCCGCTACAGTCCACCCACCTCATGGATTTGAGGCTGACCGTTGATGCCGCGAACGCGGCGCGGATCGGACCCGTTTCGACGGGCTATCGCTCAATCGCGCCAATCACCGGCGGGACGTTCGAAGGAGAGCGACTAAGGGGTGAAGTGCTTCCCGGCGGGGCCGACTGGGTGCTGACCAGCGCGGACAAGGTGATCTGGATTGACGTGCGTCTAACGCTCAAAACCCAGGACGACGCGCTTATTTACCTGGCCTACAACGGACGGCTCGTCGGCGACGATACCGCGCTGACGGACATAGCAAGGGGAAAGGCCCTTACCCCTGATCGTTACTCCCTCGCGATCATCGCCAAGTTCGAGTGCGGGGATGATCGGTACAGCTGGCTCAACACCGTCATCGCAGTAGGAACGGGCAAGCAATCAGGGTTCAACCCGGTCTATTCAATCCACGAAATCGGCTGAGTGCTGGCTCCCGTTGAATTACGCAAACCCCTAACTCCCCGCGTCCTCATCCTCGCGGAAACCGGCCATCAGGCTGTCAGTGCGATCAAGCGCGCCGAGCTCTGAGACCAGAGCCGACAGGCGGGCATCGCCAAGACTGGTGCTGCGATTGGCCACCGTTGAGAAGGCCGAGGCGTGGCGGGTGCGGGCCATGGCCGGGCCATAGCGCGCTTCGATCCGGTCCATGCTGGCGGTATCCCTGGCCAGCGCATAGGCGATCAGGGCGCGCAGCACATTGTGGGCTTCAGCATTGTCCAGCTCGCTATTATCGCGCCAGCGATCGCCCAGAAGGGCCTCGGCGCGACGCCCGGCATCGGGCCAGTTGCGCGCGTCCCAGGCGATGCGAGACCGCAGCTGATCCACTTCAGGTCCGCGATCATTGGCGATGAGTTCCAGCGCGTGATCGGTCCGGCCCAGATCAGACAGGGCCCGGGCCTGCAGCAAGCGGCGGTCATCCACCAAAGCCAGCGGCAGACGCGCCACGCGCGTGGATTCAATCGCCCGCAGGGCCTCTTCCGGGCGACCGTTCAAGAGCTGAACGCGCGCCAGATCCGCCGCGATTTGCGCGCGGGCCTGGGCGGTCATCGTGATGTTTCGCTCGAACACCTGATAGGATAGCAATTCTGCGGCAGGCTCGAGCAAGTCGATATCAATCAGACGTCCGGCAATACGGCGCGCCATGCGCAAGCCATCAGGACCGGGCGGCGTCAGGGTCTGGTGCTCATACCATAGGGCCAGTGCGTCCAGCGGATCCATCTGATCGGCCCGCCCTTCCAGGAAGAGCTCGCGGAACAGGTCACTCATCTCCAACGCGATCTGGCGACTGACCGGGCTCTCAGGGAAGCGCAGACGGGTTTGCTGCATGGTATCGAGCGCCTGGTTATAGCGCCCGGCGTCGGCATAGACCTGGCCCAGCATGGCTGCCGATGACACCTCGATGTCATCTCCGCGCCAGCGATAGCGCAGCGCCTCAAGCTGGTCGGCTGCAGTCGCGGGATCAATCAGATCTTCAGCCGTTTGCAGATTGACCTTCTCCATCAGGGCGCGCGCCTGGATCGGTGTCCAGGGATGGCTTTCCAGCGCGTCATAATCGGCGATAGCTCCAGCCACATCGCCGCGGATTGCCTTGGCCCCTGCCGCTGCAAAGGTCGCCACAGCATTGGCTTCCGGGTCGTCCGGTACCGTCTGAGCGGCAGCCAGCAGGCGGTCAATCCCGCCAATATCATTGGTGCGAAGCGCGGTCAGCGCATGCCAGGCCGAAATGCGGGAGCGCCAGACTGGATCGAAGAAGAAAACCGCCTCTTCGCCGGCATTGAAATAACGGCTCGCGTTGGCCCAATCGCCCGACTGCGCCGCGATCAGGCCGCGCCAGGGTTGGGCGGACGGGTCGCTCTGAAGGCCGGGATGCGAGAAATCCTCTTCCGCCTCAGCAAAGCGTCCCACCATGTAGTTGGCCGCTCCCCTCAGGGCTGCAACCTCTGCCGTGTTCTCAAGGGCCGGGCGCTGATCAATGGCCAGAGCGCTTAACGACAGGGCTTCGTTGGCAAGCTCCCAGCCAAGATGCAAACGCGCCAACGCCAGCACCGCCTCTGGCTCCAGACTGCGCGCAGTCCGTGCAACCCGATCGCGGGCCTCAAGGAAGTTATCCCCTCCCCGCCAGCGTTCCAGATCGAGATAGCCCGCCGTCACCGGACGATCGAGACCGCCCCCCAGCGCCGGATCGGCAGCACGCGACAGTGCAAGCCCACCAGGACGGCTCAGCTCAGCCCCACCGGCAATCACCGTCAGCTCCAGATCATCGACGAAGGGCAGCAGCGCCACGCCATGGGACGACACCAGCAACTCGGTTTCGGCAAAGCGGCGAGGCGTGATGACACCACGCTTTTCACCGTCAGCGGTCAGCACCAAAAAACGATCCCCCACCACTGGATCTGGTACGTCGATGGCACTGCGAACCCCGTTCAAACCAAATTGCAGAAGCGCCGGACGGCGGAAGCTTGTCTCACGCGAAAGCCGAACAGCGCGCGGCGGCTCATCCAGGCTTTCAGCCAGAATGATCGTCCAGCTTGATCCAGCCGCGCGCACATCTGCTTGTGTGGAGCCCGGCGCATTAATGCGAAGCGCGCTGAAATCGGGGCCCGTGACCACGTCATAGCTGCGCACATGGCGGCTGCGGGCCGCAGCGATCTCGTCAGCGTCAAGCTCAGCAGCGGCATCAAAGACAATCCAGAGCGCATCACCGCGGCGGAACACCGCCGAGCCGGGCAGGTTGGCCCACGGGAAGGTGAGCGCCAGATCGGAGCCATCCACCCGCACCTGAACGGGAACAATACCGCTTTCCGGCACCGGATCAGGGCGTTCAACCAGCTGAACGGGTTCGGGAGCCGTATCCGCGGTTTCTTCAGCTTCGCTCGTTTGGGCCTGACTGGCCGCATACTCGCCAAGTGCAGCGAGAACGGATTCCGCACTGCCTGCATTGGCTGGTGCCACGTCCAGCACAACGCGGCCAGGCTCGTCAGACCAGACGCGAGCATCCACACCGCCAGCCAGCGCAAAGGCCAGAACGAAAGCATCGTCATCGGCAATGGGGGTCACAGCCTCAACAAAGCGTGGCGGCGTGCCGCGAAGGTTTGACAGGTCAATCTCGGCACGGCGCGAGAAGCGCAAAACCGCCCGCCCCGCCACCTGCTCCAGCGCGTAGGTCACGTCCTCAGGCCAGTTAAAGGCGATGCGGGTATATTCGCTGGCTTCACCCACACGCACCGTCACCGGCAGTGGTGGCAGAATGGCCGCGGCGGCGGCCTCAGCTGCGGCAACTTCGCGCGCGGCGGCCTGGGCTTCCAGATCAATCCGGCGCGCCTGTTCATAGGGGCTGATCACATCGGGAAGCTGCGCAGCGCCTTCCGGTGCCAAATCTAGCGCAATGACGTTATGGGAGACCGAGATGCGGGTCTCCAGCGGCTGGTTCAGCGCCAGCCGCAAGGTCCGGCCATCCGGATCAAGCCGCGCCATGGCCACATAGCCGCGCGCCTGCTCGGTCAGCACAGAGATATCAGCGACGATGGCTTCAGACAGCCGGGCGATGACCACGGCACCGGCGGCCAGTTCAGCCTCAGCCGACAGATCGCCGCCCTCGTCCTCCGGCAGCACGATGCGAATGCGCGTGGTGTCGCCGACCTGCTCAACAGCAAGGCTCGCCGGGGCCTGGGCATAGGCAGGCACCGTCAGCGCAGCCAGAGCCACGCCGGCTACAAGCAAGGTGCGACTAGCCTTCGGCAAGGGCACGGCGGGCCTCCGCCTCAACGGTGTTTTCAAAAGCCTCCGCGCGGGCGCGCAGATTGCTGGTCAGCTCGGCCGCATCGCGAGGCTCCATCTCGCCCATGATCACGGCCAGGCGCCGACTTGGAAGGCGCTCAGCAACCAACAGCAACGTTTCAGGATCGCTCTCACGCATGGCGGTAAAAATCGGTGCCACGGCTTCAGGTTCCATCGTGTTGTAGGTCGCCACGATGTCCGTGATTTGCTCCTCGCGGCGGTCATCCAGAACGCCCAGCAGGCCCTGGACTTCATCGCGCAGGGTTTCAAGCTGATCGATGCGCTCGTCCACACGCGATTGTGCCACGGCTAGCAATTGCTCGCGCGTGTCGAGATCGCGTTCACGATTGTCCAGTTCGCGGCGGCGCACAGCCAGATTACGCTCCAGCCCCAGACGGGAGGCAGATGGAATTTCGCGCGGGCCCGCTTCGCTCAAAGGCGGCGGCGGAGGGCCAGGGTCCTCTTCCTCAGCCGCGTCTTCATCCTCATCTGGCTCAGCGTCTGGCTCAGGCGCAGCCGTCGTCGCAGCCGCATAGGCGCGCTCTGAAAACAGCGACGCAGCCTCATCGGCGAGCGACAAGCCTTTAAGAGCCAGAAGACCCCCAAGCAGAACAGCCAGAAGAAGAAGCGGACGCGTTGCCATGTCGAGCCTTACCTCAGCGCTTTCAGCGCATCGTGCAGATCGCGCTCGTCATCGGTGCGTTCCGGTGCCCGGCGCGCAGGCGGCATCGGACGCTCTCGGCGCGACAAGCGGGATTGAACCTGGGCGTCACCCTGATCAGTGAGAAAGCGCAACTCATCAGACAGCTGGCGCGCGGCATCCACGTCAGAGCGAAGGGCCGCGCCCTGCTCTTTAGAGGCGCGATCCAGCGCCGCCAGGCTGGCGCGTGCGCGATCGACAGCATCGTTAAGCGCAGTGATTGTGTCTTTCAGCCCGTCCTGACCGGAACGCAGCGCGCGCAGGCGGCGATCCACGCGCCAGCACATGATCGCGGCCGCAGCCAGCAACAGACAGACCAGAGCTTCGTAAGCCAGAGCAGCAAGCGTCATGTGTACCCCATCAGCGATTTGCGAGCGGTCCTGGACAAGGGTTTGTCCAGCCGAACACCAATGTTGTGCCCGATTCGGCCCATCTTGCCGTGTGTTAGCTGGATCGAACCGCATCTCAGCTCGACCCCGCCATCGGGGCCCGCATCCAGCATGAGCGTGTCACCGACCTTCAAATTCATCACTTCGCCCAGAGGCTTGCGCATTTCATCGAGGACGGCGCTGACCTCCATCTTGGTGGACCACAGCTCAGTCGCCAGGTGGCTTTCCCAGATATTGTCGCGGCCGAACTTCTCGCCCATGAACTGCTGCAGCAGCATTTTGCGGATGGGTTCCAGCGTGGCGTAGGGCAGCAAAAGCTCAATCCGCCCACCGCGGTCTTCCATGTCCACGCGCAGCTTCACAAGAATGGCTGCGTTGGCCGGGCGAGCGATGGCGGCAAAGCGCGGGTTGGTCTCAACCCGGTCCAGATCAAACTCCACCTCGGTCAGCGGTGCAAAAGCCGACTTGGCGTCTTCGAGAACCACCTCAATCATGCGCTGAACCAGCGTGCGCTCAATCGTGGTGTAGGGGCGTCCCTCAACACGCATGGCCGATGTGCCGCGACGCCCACCCAGAAGCACATCCACGATGGAGTAGATCAGATTGGAATCGACTGTCAGCAGGCCGTAATTATCCAGCTGCTGCGCGCGGAACACCGCCAGGATTGCGGGCAGCGGGATAGAGTTCAGATAATCGCCGAAGCGGATCGAGGAGATGTTATCAAGGCTTACCTCCACGTTATCGGAGGTGAAATTACGCAGGCTCGTCGTCATCAACCGCACAAGGCGATCAAAAACGATCTCCAGCATCGGCAGGCGCTCATAGGAGACCAGCGCCGAGTTGATGATCGCGCGAATGCCCGAGCGCTCGCCGTCTTCATCATCGGATACCGAGAAGCCGAGTAGCGAGTCGATCTCGTCCTGATTAAGGATACGCTCAGGACCGGAGCTGGACTGGCTTGGGACGAAGGTTTCGCCCTCATCGCCGCCAACCATAGCCTCCCATTCAGAGGCAAGCTCATCGCCTTCATCCTCGCCAATGGAATCAAAGTCCACCTGCTCTTCAGCAGCAGCCGCCTCCCATTCGGCGGCCATGGCATCCTGATCAATATCACTCATCGCGTCGGTCTCGTTTGTGGCTTTTAGATCAGGGCTATTGAATGAGGAGCTCGGTGATCAGCACCTGCTCCACGGTTATCGGAGCCAGCACCAGATTCGTCCGCCGTAGCAATTCAGAGCGCAGCCGGAACGTCCCCATGGATCCGTTCACATCCTCAACCCGCAGGGTGCGCAGGAATTCCAGATAGGTATCCGTCAGCGCTGTGGGAATGTCGCCTGCCTCAGTCCACTCCTCGACCGTAGCGTCTTCAGACACCAGAACGATGCCAATGCGCATCCGGCTTTCCGCATTGCCGCCGGCATCAAACGTCACCGTCATTGCAATAGGCATGCTTTCATAGGTTTCAGACGACAAAGCCGGAACTGATGCCGAACCGTCAGCGCCTTCGCTGTACTCCGACTCAGCCTCGGCCAGCTCTTCCTCGTCACCGCCGCCGGTGAACAACAGGACGCCAGCGACACCACCAAGGATCACAATGATGGCAGGCAGGCCAATGAAAAGAATGAGCTTTTTAAGCCCGCCCTTCTTGGCACCACCCTCTTCGCCTTCACCTTCAGCGTCGGTATCAATGTCTTCGTTCGCGTCTTCAGCCTCGTCGGCCATGACCCGATCCTCCTGAATCACAAAGCGCAACTGCGCACCGTCACCGACTCATTAATGAGTGACGCGGTTAACGATTGGTTTGGAAATCGCCACAGGTGGGCAGAAATTGCCGCTTGTGTGCACCTGCAGGGCAAAAGCGCCCCGGGTCGTTCATGCTGCTCAGTACTTCATATCAATGAAATCAAGAACTTAGCTCTGGCACACACCTTGCGCAGGGTTAACGCGTCGCGTCCACGCAAGAAGTCGTGGGCTCAAGCGCACCGCCAAGAAGGAGGCCAGACCGCGACATGGACAATATGATGCTCATCGGGCTGACCCGTCAGCTGACGCTGCGCCGCGAAATGGACATTACGGCGAACAATATCGCCAACGCCCAGACCTCTGGCTTTAAAGCCGAGCAGGTCATGCTCGAAGCCCATACCGACAGCCGCGCCCGCCATGTGGATGGCCCCAACCGGGTTGCCTTTGTGGACGAATGGGCGCTGGGTCGTGACTTCTCGCAAGGCAACCTTCAAAGCACCGGCCGTCCGCTGGATGTGGCGCTGGAGGGCGAAGGTTTCTTCACCCTGCAGACTGAAAACGGCGAACGCTTCACCCGCGATGGCAACTTCACGCTGAGCGCCAACGGCGAGCTGACCACCAGCGACGGCTCGCAGGTGCTCGATACGGCCGGCAACCCGATCTTTCTCGATCCCGCCGCCGGTCAGATCACGATCTCCGACACCGGTGTCATCAGCCAGAACGGACAGCCTGGCCAGCAGCTGGGCATCGCCGTCTTCGCCAACACCAGCGCGCTTGAGAAAGTTGGCAACAACAATTTCTCCGCCCCTGAGGATGCCGAGCGCCTTGTCGATGAGCTGCCGGCGGTACGCCAGGGCTTTGTTGAAGGCTCCAACGTGCGCGCAATGACCGAGATTACCCGGATGATGGAAGTCAGCCGCGCCTATGCGTCGGTGACCAAGATGATCCGCGATGCAGATGAATTGTCCCGCAAGGCGATTGACCGCCTTGGTCGGCCCTAATTGAAGTAAGGAGCAGCTAAGATGCGCGCCCTGTCTACCGCCGCCACCGGCATGGAAGCCCAGCAGCTGGCCGTTGAGGTCATCTCCCACAACCTGGCCAACATGAACACCACCGCGTTCAAACGCCAGCGGGCCGAGTTCCAGGACCTTCTGTATCAGACCCACAGCCAGCCGGGGGCCGCCAGCTCCGATGCCGGCACGATTGTGCCCACCGGCGTTCAGGTGGGTCTGGGTGTTGCCGCGGGCTCTGTTTACCGCATCGCCGAGCAAGGCAGCCTGATGCAGACCGACAACGCCTATGATGTCGGCATCGCTGGAGACGGCTATTTCCGCATCCAGCTGCCCAACGGCAATGACGCCTACACCCGCGCTGGCAATTTCTCGCTCTCGCCCACCGGTGAGATTGTGACCGCTGAAGGCTATTCGGTCGCGCCGGGCATCGTGATCCCGGCGGAAGCGCGCCAGATGTCGATCAACCAGCAGGGCCAGGTTCAGGTCCTCATCGATGGCCAGCCAGAGCCGCAGGTTGTCGGCCAGCTGGAGCTGATCACCTTCCCGAACGAAGCCGGGCTGGAGCAGATCGGTGACAACCTGCTGCTGGAAAGTGCCGCCTCTGGCGCTCCAAACGCAGGCCTTCCCGGCCAGCCGGGCTTTGGCGTTGTGCGTCAGGGTTTTGTCGAGGCGTCCAACGTGGATGCCGTGACGGAGATCACCGCCCTCATCCAGGCCCAGCGGGCCTATGAGATGAATGCGCGGGTGATCACCGCCGCTGACGAGATGCTCGCTGCATCCTCCAACCTGCGCTAGGGGGCTAAGCCATGATCCGCGCCAGCCTCGCTGCCCTGATCCTCGCCACGGCCCCCGCCGTCGCCGACACATCAGACGTGACGCAAACCCGCACGGTGATCCTCGCCGAGCGCCTGGTCGCCGACGGGCCCACCATCACGCTGGGCGACCTGTTCGACAATGCAGGCGAGGCTGCAGGCGTTGAAATTGCCCGCGCTCCGGCACCAGGTGCGCAGATCTCGCTGGATCCGGCCTATGTGCGTGAAGCCGCAGCCCGCGAAGGCCTGGTCTGGGCCAATGCCAGCGGCGTACTGCGCGTCACGGTGGAGCGCGAGGCCCGTCAGGTCAGCGCCGCTGAGATCGCCAGCCTTTTGGAAGAATCGCTCTTCGTGGAGACCGGACAAGCTCACGCCGTGCGCCTGTCTAACAGCCGCCTCAGCCTGGCGGCCCCCATGGACAGCTTTGGCGGCCCGGAGCTGATCAGCTTTGACCATGATGCGGGCTCCGGCATGATCCGCGCGGAAGTTGCCGCCTATCCCGGCGGTGTGCCGGTGCGCATTTCAGGGCGCGCTGAACAGGTCGTCGATGTACCTGTGCTCGGCCGCGCGGTTGCCATCGGCACCGTCATCACCGCCGGCGACATCGACTGGGTTCAGCTGCCCGCCAACCGGGTCAACGCTCAGGTCCTGCTGGATCCAGAAGGCCTGATCGGCATGGCTGCGCGCCGCCCACTACGCGCCGACACACCGCTGCGCGGCTTTGATGTGGAGGCCCCCTCCATCATCGAGCGCGGTGAGATCGTGAACCTGATCTTCCAGTCTGGCCCTCTTACCCTGTCGGCGCGGGCTCGCGCCATGGAAGACGGGGCGGCCGGTGAGCTGATCCGTTTTGTGAACCTTCAATCCAATCGCACGGTGGAAGCCGTCGCAGATGCCCCCGGACGCGCCCGCGTCACCGGTCCGGCCTACACCCATTAAGGAGCCGCCAAAATGGCCTCGATGAAATCCTTCGCCGTGATCCTTCTGACATCTGCGTCCCTGACCGCCTGTGCAGCCACCGATCGCCTGTCCTATGTGGGCCAGACCCCGCCCATGAATGGCATCGACAATCAGGCGGCCCTGACCGGCGTGTCCGGCGCCGATGGCCCGATCACCCAGCACAGCGAGGCTGCGCGCCTGGCCCGTGCCGCGGCCATTGCCCAGGCCCAGTCGCGCCAGACCAACCCCAACTCGCTGTGGCAATCCAACTCGGCCACCTTCTTCGGTGATCCGCGCGCCGCTGAAGTTGGCGACATCCTGACGGTTGCCATCGACATCACCGACCGCGCCCAGATCAACAATCAGACAGCCCGCTCGCGCACCAGCGCCGAAGACTCCAACCTCACCAATTTCTTTGGCGGGGAAGCGGCTCTGAGCCAGTTCTTCAATGACGCCATTAATCCCTCGAGCGTGGCCAATTTTGGCTCCACATCCTCAACCCAGGGCACCGGCAGTGTGAACCGGTCTGAGACAATCGAGCTGACGGCGGCTGCGATCGTGGTCGATGTGCTCTGGAACGGGAATATGGTCATCCATGGCCGCCAGGAAGTGCGCATCAATAGCGAAGTGCGTGAACTGCTGATCAGCGGCATTGTACGGCCTGAAGATATTGCGGCTGACAACACTATCGATCACCAGCAAATCGCAGAGGCCCGCATTTCCTATGGCGGTCGCGGCCATATCTCTGAAATGCAGCGCCCACCGGTCGGCCAGGAACTCTACAACCTGCTTTGGCCGTTTTAATTCCGCAGTCACATAGTTCATGGTCGCGTTAAGCGTGGCGCAGTTATTGTGTCACACCCGCCATGACACAGAGCGCAACCATGCCCGACCTTCAAATCCTGCGTAGTGAAATTACGGAGGCCAACGCCTTCGTGGTGCGCCTGATCGGGCGCAATCGCTATGCCGATAGCCGGGAAAACGCACGCAAGCTGTGCCAGCGCATGCATGACGAAGGTCGTCGCGGCCTGATCATGGATTACCGCGAGTGTGCGCTGGACCATACGCTGAATGAGTTTGGTGAGGTGGCCACCGTGTTTGCCAAACACCTGCCTGAAGGCCTGCGGGTGGCCTATGTCTACGCGCAAGAAAACTTCATGCACGCCGCCCTGATGACCAAACAGCTCCACAAAGCCGGCTTCCCCGCCCGCGCCGTGCGCGAGTTCGACGATGCTGTGGCCTTTGTGAGTGAGGGTTAGGGGCTTTCAGCCGTTCAAACGTTGAGAGCACCCTGATGCGCACTCTTCGCTCCCTCCCCCAACGTGGGGAGGGTGGGCAGGCTGGAAGCCTGGTCGCGTGAGGGGCAGCGCCAGCGCTTGATGATCTTCACCCCACCCGTCCGTTTCACGGACACCCTCCCCCTCAAGGGGAGGGAGGGTAGCCAAGCGCGAGTTCGACGACGCCGTGGCGTTTGTGAGTGAGGGTTAGGGCGAAGAAGCCGTTCACACGTTTAGAGCACCCCAATGCGCACCCTCCACTGCCTCCCCCAACGTGGGGAGGGTGGGCGAAGCTTTAGCTTCGGTCGGGTGGGGGAGAGGCCTATCCAACCGTATAAACGCTCAATGATCACCACCCCACCCGTCCCTGACGGGACACCCTCCCCCTCAAGGGGAGGGAGGGCACTCAAGCGCGACGTTAGCGATGCCGTGGCGTTTGTGAGTGAGGGTCAGGGGCCAAACCCCAATTGCCCAAGGTGTCATCCCGGACTTGATCCGGGACCTTCGACATCAACCAAACAATTGGTGACCCGAGCGTCAGTGGGTCCCGGATCAAGTCCGGGATGACAGAGGGGCACCAAAGAGAAGACCCTAAAGCCCGAATCTCGCCCAGGCGAAGCGCTGTTCCAGTACTTCGACGGTCGCTCCAGCAAAGCGGGCCAGCAGGCCGCCTTTGGAGGGCGCGAGGGGCTTGATCCGGGTTTCATCGCCAAAGCGCTTGCGCAGTTCGGTGCGGGCATCGGCGAGACCATCGATGAGGCCAACCTGAACGCCTTCCTCGCCGGTAAAGACCGAGCCATCAAACAGCTCCACCTCGGTATCCAGCTTGTCGCCGCGCCGCTCTTTCACATGGGTGATGAACTGGGTGTGGATCGCCTCCAACAGCTTTTCCATGCGCGCTTTTTGAGCGTCGGTCTCAGCGGAAAACGGATCCGCCATCAGCTTGGACTTGCCGGCGGTTTTCACCCGGCGCTCCACGCCCAGCTTCTCCATCGCTTCGGTAAAGCCAAAGCCGGCATTGATGACCCCGATGGAGCCGACAATGCTGGCCGGGTCCGCGAAAATTTCATCGCCCGCGCACGCAATCCAGTAGCCGCCAGATGCTGCCAGGTCCTCACAGAACACCAGCACCGTCTTGTCTTTTTCGGTGGCCAGCGCGCGGATGCGATCATGGATGAGGCGCGACTGAACCGGGCTGCCGCCGGGTGAATTGACCGATATGGCAATCGCCGGCGCGTCGTTATGGGAGAAGGCTTTGTCGAGCAGCTTTTCGACCCGTGCCAGATTCAGCGCCCCCTGACGCCCGCCTGAGGCAATCATGCCCTCAAGGCGCACCAGCGGCACTTGCGGCGCATCGGAGCCAAACATCTTTTTAAGGACGGCGAGCGCCTTGGCGCTGCGCGATTTCACACTGTCGATCACGGTATCGGATCTCCTGGCAGGTCGCTGTGTTGAAGACTCCATATAGGAAGCCGATCGCGAAACGCACGCGACCGGCTCCATCTTTTCTAAAAGGTTCGCTTAAGATCAGCTGCGCGCCAGCTCCAGCCGCAGCTTGCGCAGCTCCACCATCATGGCCCCGCGATTGAGGCGCATATTGGCCCAGAGCTTCATGGCGATCTGGGCGGAATTGGCCATGATCGCAATCGCCACGTAGAGGATCTGGGCTCGCGTCGTTTCAGCCTGAAAGGCCATGGCAAGGCAGTAGATCAGGATGCCACTGAAGATGAAAATGCCGACCCAGGCCAGAATATTCATCGCACTGCCCGGCCCCTTCAAACTCGAGAGGACCTCGGCGTAGTAGCCTTTTTCATCGAGATGGTCGGCGACATATTTCTCATCTTCTGCGCTGAGCGCCGTTTTCAGACGGTCATCAAAATCACTCATGAGTCACTCCTTCCTGAGTGTCATAGGCGGCCTTCAGGTGGGTGCGGGCTGTGTGCAGCCGCGACTTCACCGTTCCAGGCGCAAGGGCAAGGCAGGCGGCAATTTCGGCCACTGCCATGCCGTCCACATAATAGGCAGAGAGCACTTCCCGGTCCGCCAGAGGCAGGGTGGCAATGAGGCTGAGCAGATCATCCGATCGGCCCTTATCGGCTTGCTCCGCCTCCATCTGAGCCTCGCTGGCTGCGGTCCGTTTCAGATCACGGTCACGCACCACACGCTGGATGAAGCTGGCTGAACGATTGCGCACGATCGTGTAGGCCCAGGGGCCAAACTGATCAGGATCGCGCAAGCGGTGAATGTTCTTCACCAGCGCCATGGCCGCCTCCTGCATCACGTCACGGGCGTCCTCGCTGTGACCGGTCAGGCGGTGGGCATGGCGAAGAAGGCGCGGGTGCCAGCGCCGGTAGAGCCGGTCAAAGGCGTCGCGGTCCCCGTCCATGGCAAGCGCGGCCTGGTAGGCATCAAGGGCCTGGGGCGATGGCTGGCGTTGATCCACGTCTCGGTCTCGTTCAAACCGCCTCAAAACCGTGAGGCTCGACCCTTAAGTCTCTCACCGGCCAGAAACGGTTCAGACGAAACTGCATTTAATGACGCGCCAGAGCCGTGCGGGCCTCGCCGCGCAGGATGGCATCGGCCTGAGGCGTGTAAGTGCCATCAGCCTCGTGCAGCACCAGCCCCGGCAGGACCTGGAGCGGAGCCCTGGACGTCTTGGTCGCAGCCACGATCACGCGCTTGGCGGGCGCGTCGGCTTTGGGGTGAACCGGCAGGATGGCGATATCACCGGCCTTGGGCTTCAGGGCCGCGAGCATGTCATCGAGCCGGTCAGCCCGCTGGATGACGGTCAGCCTGCCGCCCTCCTTCAGACGCCGCAGCGCCAGCTCGATCCAGGCGGTGAGCGAACTGTCATTGATCCAGGCTTTGGTGCGGCTGGGATCGGGCGCGCGCAGGGTGGACGGATCGTCGAAAAACGGCGGATTGAAGAAAATTGCGTCGACCTGGGCCGGTGTTTCAACGCGCGGGTCAGGTTTCACCTCATCCTGGTCAGGTGCCACCCCTTTGAAGTCCATGACATCAGCGTTTTTTACGGTCACCCGATCGGCAAAATCGTTGATCGCTGCGTTTTTATCCGCCAGCTCGGCGGCGGATAGATCCTGCTCCAGGCCTAGAAATCTTGCACCGGGATTGAGGCTCGCGGCACTCAGCAGCGCTGCGCCCACGCCGCACCCGAACTCCACCCCCAGGCGACCAGGCTTTAAGCTTACCGAGGCCGCCAGCAGCGCCGGGTCGATCGCTGCACGGTAGCCTTTTGCAGGCTGCCAGAGCGTCAGCTTGCCGCCCAGATAGCTTGATTGCACTGCGCCTGCAGGGGCTTGGGTCATTCGCTGTCGTCGCGTGGCAGGAACTCTTTCAGGAGCCGTTTTGCCTGTGCTGCCTCATCTTCGGGCACCAAGATACGGCGCTGCACCCACGGCAGCGCACCGCCAAAGGTGGAGGCCGTCTCGCTATCAAGCGTGACCGCGTTTAGCCCCGCATCGCGCAACACCGTTTGAGCAAAATTCAAACGAATGGGATCATTGGTCGACAGAACTTCAATCACGCCTATATCTCCACACCAGCAAGGGCCTATACAAAGGCCTTGGCCCCAACCCACAGAGTCTTGCGCTTGCCCGGGTCAGGGCCACTTCCTATTGTGCCGCCACGAACTGAAACGTTTCAAGAGGGGTCGGGGTGAACGGCCTGCCACAAACCAACTTCCAGCCAGAAGACGCCATCAATCCGGTGGTCAGGCTGTCCACGCTTGCGTCAGATGACATGACGCAGGTCGAAGCCGTCATATCTGAACGGGTCGACAGCGAACGCACGCCTCTGATCGCCTCAGTGGCGCGCTACCTTGTGGAAGCTGGCGGCAAGCGCATTCGCCCGCTGATCACCGTCGCCGCGGCGCGCATGCTGGACTATGACGGCAAGGGTCATCATTCGCTGGCGGCGGCTGTGGAGTTCATCCATTCGGCCACCCTGCTGCACGACGATGTCGTCGATGAAAGCGAGCTGCGCCGCGGCAAGAAGCCGGCCAACCAGGTCTATGGCAACGCGCACTCTGTGCTGGTGGGCGACTTCCTGTTTGCGCGCGCCTTTATGCTGATGGTCGATGCTGGAAACATGCAGGCGCTTCATGTGCTTAGCCGTGCCGCTGCCGTCATCGCGGAGGGCGAGGTTCGCCAGCTTGAAGCGGTGCGCGATATCGATCTGAGCCGTGACGACTATGTCGCCATCATCGATGCAAAGACCGCAGCCCTGTTTGCCGCCGCCGCTCAAGTCAGTCCGATTCTGTCGGGTGCCGGGCCAGAGCTGGAGCACGCGCTGGAGACCTACGGCCGCGAGCTCGGCCTCGCCTTCCAGCTGGTCGATGATGCGCTTGATTATGGCGGTCTGGCTGCTGATCTTGGCAAGAATGTCGGCGACGATTTCCGCGAAGGCAAAATGACCCTGCCGCTGGTTCTGGCGGTTGAGCAGGCCGACGCCGAGGAACGCAAGTTCTGGCAGCGCGTGATCACCGATCCCAATGGCCAGCGCGATGGCGATCTGGAAGAAGCGGTCAAGCTTCTCAACAAACACGGGGCGCTCGACGCGACCCTGGAAGCGGCGCGCACCCACGCCGCCAACGCCGTCAAGGCGCTGGAAGCGGCACCGAAAAATGTCTGGTCTGACTCCCTTGCCGCACTGGCCGAATTTGTGGTGGAACGCGCCTACTAAGCGCTTCGCTTAACCGCAGACTTACAAATCAACAGGTGACCCATGCGCATTTCCAGCGTCTTTGATTCTGGCAATATTTCCGTGATTTCGGCTGCAGACGCGTCCAACATTCGCCTTGAGATCAAGAAAGACAACGGGTCAGACTTTTACCAGTGGTTCCACTTCCGCCTGTCAGGTGCGAACGGCACGCCCTGTCGACTGGTGATCGAAAATGCGGCGGGCGCAGCCTATCCCGGTGGCTGGGAAAATTACCAGGTGGTCGCCTCCACCGATCGCGAGACCTGGTATCGCATTGAAACGACATACGAAAACGGCCAGCTGGCGATGTCGCTGACGCCGGATGCCGATGCGATCTGGATCGCCTACTTTGCCCCCTACTCCATGGCCCGCCATGACGCCCTGATCGCTGCGTGTCAGCATTCAGACCGCGCAAAGCTCGACGTCATTGGCCAGACCCTCGACGGACGGGACATGGACCGCCTGATCGTCGGTGACCCGGGCGACGGCAAAAAGACGATCTGGGTCACGGCGCGCCAGCACCCTGGTGAAACCATGGCCGAATGGGCCGCTGAGGGTTTGCTTGAGCGCTTGCTGGATGACGCAGATCCGGTGGCGCGTGATCTTCTGGATCGGGCTGTGTTTCACATCGTGCCGAACATGAACCCGGACGGCTCCTTCCGCGGCCATTTGCGCACCAACGCAAAGGGCATCAATCTTAACCGCGAGTGGGACAAGGCCAGCCTTGAGAACAGCCCTGAAGTCCGCTGCGTGCTCGATGAGATGGCCAAGACTGGTGTCGATCTCTTCCTCGACATGCATGGCGATGAGGCCCTGCCCTACAACTTCATCGCAGGCGCTGAGGGCGTGCCTGGCTTCACGCCAGAAGATCAGAACCGGCTTGATGGCTACAAGACCGAGCTGATGATGTTCAACCCGGACTTCCAGACCGAGCATGGCTATCCGGTCGGCGCGCCGGGGACGGCTAATCTGTCGGTTGCGACCAACTGGATGCGCCACGCCTTCGGGTGCCTGGCCATGACTTTAGAGATGCCGTTCAAGGATAGCGCGATTACGCCTGAGCCAGTTCAGGGCTGGTCGCCGGAGCGCTCCATGAAGCTGGGAGCAAGCCAGCTGGATGCCATGCGCGCCATGCTGGATGAGCTGTAAGCGCTGCTAGTTCGGTGCGATGCGCTCGACGCGCTGATACAGCAGAATCAAGATCAGAACCCAGACGACAAAGGCAGCAGGCACGCTGCCTTCAGGGCCCTGCGCGGCCACCAGTCCTGTCAGTACAATGGCAAGCGTTAGCCCGCCATAGATTGCTGCGACGCGGCCATGACTCCATCCTGAGCGGATCAGGCGCTGATAGGCGTGCTCGGCATGGGCGGTGAGCTTTAAGCGACCGCCACACGCCCGGCGCAGCAGCGTTAAAAGCACATCTGCCAGGAAAACCAGCACAAACATGGGTGCCAGCCAGAGTGAACCGGTAAAGCCGAGATCAGCCATGGTCAGCGCGCCACCGGCATAGGTTGCTCCAGCTCCCAGCGCCCCCACATCACCGGCAAAGCCCTTGGCGGGGGGCTTGTTGAACAGCGCAAAGCCAGCACAGGCCGCCGCGAGAGCGACGCCGATGACGCTTGAGGCCAGCGATCCGGCGACCAGCCCGGCAACGCCCAGCCCCGCACCGGCGATGCCCAGCACAGCGGCCAGCATGCCGTCCGAGCCGTCCATGAAGTTGGCGGCATTCACCACGGTGAAGATAAAGAGCACCGACCCGGCAATGCCTAGCCAGAGCGGTAACCGAACGGCGATATCCTGTGTAACACCCAGATAGCTGACCGGTGTCGCTGCCCACACCATGGCAAGGCACAGAGCCACAAAGATCACGAACTTGATGGCCTCTGACAGATCAAACAAATCGTCTGCAAAGCCGAGAGCTGCGAAGAGTCCGCTGACCAGCAAGATCGCGCCCAGTGGCTCGGCGCTTAACGGGAAAAAACTGGCGGCTAGTGCGCCCGCAGCGATCCCGGCGACAAGCCCGAGCCCGGCGGCACGCGGCGTTGGGCGCGTATGCGCTGAGCGCTGATTGGGCAAATCAAGGACAGCACCGCGGACCGCCAGCGCCGTGACCAGTACGGCCATGAGAAAGCTTGCACCGATGACGGAAAGCAGAGCCGGCGTCATGCCGCGGCCTGAAAGGTCACCGCCTGTACCGTCCACTCTGGATGGGCGCGCGACAGAGCTTCAGCAGCAGTGCGGGCGTCCTCTGCGCTGTGGCACAGGCCAAAACAGCTGGCGCCGGATCCGGACATGCGCGCCAGCGCAATGCCCGGCGCAGCACCAAGCGCTTCAAGGGTCTGCGCAACCGCCGGCTCTAGCGCGATGGCAGGCGCTTCAAGATCATTGCGGCCAGCCCGCACCGCCGCGACCGCGTCGTCAAGCTTGCCAGCAACCGGAGCGCGCGCCTCCACCAGAAGGCCGGGGTGACTGTCGTCATAGGCTTTGAACACCGGCCCGGTGGAGACAGCCTTACCAGGATTTACGATCACAGCAGGTAGTTCCGGCCAGGCGATCAGCGGCGTGATTTTCTCACCAATCCCGGCCATCGCGAGCGGGCGGGAATGAACACAGGCGGGCACGTCCGCGCCTACAACGGTGCCGATTTCAGCCAGCTGCTGTGTTGAAAAGCCGATATCCCAGACGCGATTGAGAAGCCGCAAGGCCGCGGCAGCATCCGCCGAGCCCCCGCCGAGCCCGGCCGCAATCGGCAAGCGCTTGGTGAGCGTCAGCGCCGCGCCAAGCTCCGGCTTCTCCGCCGCCGCGCGCAGGGCGTAGGCCGCTTTGAGCACCAGATTTTGCGTTTCATCGGCGAGCGCTGCGCCCCGCTCGCCCGCAAGCGAAAGCGTCAGCGAGTCTGCCTCGACGGCCTCCAACTCATCGCCCCAGTCAGCAAAGACCACCAGCGAATTGAGCGGGTGCATGCCATCGGCCCGCGCGCGCCCCACCGACAAGGTCAGATTGACCTTTGCGGGCGCAAACTCGATGGCGGGAAGGGCCGGCGCACTCACGACACGTCCTCCGGCCCAGCGGCGAGGCCCAGCTGCAGACGGCGTTGGATCAGAGCTTCCTCGTTTGCATCTGGATCAAGCTCCAACGCGCGCTGCCATTGGAAGCTGGCTTCCAGCTCACGACCGACTGCGGCGTAGGCATCGCCCAGATGCCACTGAATGGTGGCGTTGGCTGGCGACTGGGCAGCGGCGCGCTCCAGCCAGCGCACAGCCTCGTCAACCCGGTTGAGCTTGAAAAGGCCCCAGCCGTAGGAATCCAGAATGGATCCGTTCTGGGGAGCCAGTGCAACGGCCTGTTCGGTCAGGTTAACACCTTCATCAACCCGCTCGCCCCCGACAATCCACGAATAACCCAGATGATTCAGGACCATGGGCTCATCAGGAGCAAGCTGCAGCGCGCGCACATAATAGGGCTCTGCCGCATCAAAACCCTCGACGGATTCTGCACAGATACCGGCATAGAAGAGATGGCGCCAATCAGCCGGGATGCGCCCGTCTTCGCTCAAGGCGATCACTTGATCATAAATGGCCCGCGCGGCCTCGCATTGGCCGGTAAAGCGCAGCATGTCGGCCCGGGCGAGTTCTGCATCGTAGGGCGTGCCGCGTTCCAGCCGGGAAATTGCCTCCAGCGCGGTCTCATCCTCGCCCATGCGAAAGCGTAGCCAGGCTGCGCTGACACCCGCACCATAGCCGAAGGCTGTGCCCTCAAGCCCCTCATAGGCAGCCAGCGCCTCGTCCTCAAGCTCCAACTCTTCAAAAAGTTGGGCCAGCGCGAGGCGCGCCCGGGCAAAATCAGGATCGATCCGCTCAATCAGGCGCAGGTATAGCGCCGCGTATTCAGGCGGAGCCTGCATCACCAGAAAAGCCGCGGGCGCATAGAGCGCGCGGGCGGCTGCAGCTTCGGCATCTGGAAAACGAGGCGCTCTGCGTCCCGCTTCAACCCGCTCTAGTGCGGCAAGAACTTCCGGGTCAGTCCGTGATGCCGAACGCGCAAGCTGGGCCTGATATACCAGAGTGGCCTCATCGCTCCGCCCCTGACGTTCCAGGAACTCGCCCAGCAACAAGGCGGTAAAGTCGCGCAGATTAAGAGCCGCATCGGCGGCGCGATACGTCGCCTCCGCCTGATCATTGAGGCCCGCGGCTTCCAGGACCAGAGCCCTGTGGACCAGCCTGTAACCGCTGACGTCCATCGGCTCGGCAGCCATGCGCGACCCGAGCGCCTGGCGCGCCTGTCGTCCACTATTGGCCGCGCGCCAGTCAGCGATGATGCCGGCAATCAGCGCGCTGAATGGATCGGCGTCAGGCTCAGCTTGCGTGCTCGGACGAATGCGCGCACCAGCCAGACGCGCCGCATCGACATAGCGATGGGCGAGCTGGGACGCGCCCTCAAGCTGTACCGCATCGGCGGCGGCTGTATCGGCCAGACGAAAATCACCCGCCGTCAGCGCCGACAGGAAGGCCCGCTCGGTGACGTGCGCAGAACCAGGATCAAAGCTCAGCGCTTCGCCATAAAGCTCAGCCGAACGGTCCAGGTCGCGCACCCGATTGGCATAGCTGGCCGACAGCACCGCCCCATAGGATGTCTGGGTGCGCTCATCGGCAGGCAGGAAGACCGGCGCTCCGGCACAGGCCGAAGCTGCCAGTCCTGCAAGGGCGATGAGCCCGGCACGCAGGGCCGTTATGGGGCCCATGGCCGTCTCTTTACATATTCGGGTAATTCGGACCGCCCGCGCCTTCCGGCGTCGTCCAGTTGATGTTCTGGTTCGGATCCTTGATGTCGCAGGTTTTGCAGTGGACGCAGTTCTGCGCGTTGATCACGAATTTCGGCTCACCGCCCTCATCAGGCTCCACCCACTCATACACTGCCGCCGGGCAGTAGCGCGCCGACGGGCCGCCAAAGACGTCATACTCAGACGACTTCTGCAGGTCGGCATCCGAGAGCTTGAGGTGGATCGGCTGATCTTCCTCATGGTTGGTGTTGGAGATGAAGACCGACGACAGACGGTCAAAGGTCAACACACCATCGGGCTTGTCATAATGCTTCGGCTTGCACTTGGACGCAGGTTTAAGCGCCTCATGGTCCGCGCCGCCATGGCTCATCGTGCCGAAGATGGAGAAGCCGAACAGATAGTTCGTCCACATGTCGAGACCGCCCAGCGCGATACCGACAACCGTGCCAAACTTCGACCAGAGCGGCTTGGCATTGCGAACGGTCTTCAGCTCTTTCTTCACCCAGCTGGCGTCATAAGCCGCTTCATAGGCGTCCAGCGTGTCATGGCTACGCTCAGCGCCGAGAGCCTCGACAACGGCCTCAGCAGCCATCATGCCGGTCTTCATGGCGTTGTGGCTGCCCTTGATGCGCGGCACGTTCACAAAACCAGCCGAGCACCCGATCAGCGCTCCGCCCGGGAAAGCGAGCTTGGGAACCGACTGGTACCCGCCCTCGGTGATAGCCCGCGCGCCATAGGACAGGCGCTCCGCGCCTTCAAACATCGGCGCGATGTCGGCGTGGGTTTTCAGCTTCTGGAACTCACCAAACGGGAACAGGTGCGGGTTCTTGTAATTGAGGTGCACCACATAGCCGATCGACACCAGGTTATCGCCGAAGTGGTAGATGAAGGAGCCACCGCCGGTCTCGTTATCGAGCGGCCAGCCCATGGTGTGCAGGACCTTGCCCTTGCGATGGTGCTCCGGCTTGATGCGCCACAGCTCCTTCATGCCGATGCCGTATTTCTGTGGCTCCTTGCCCTCATCAAGGCCGAACTCCTTGATGAGTTTCTTGGACAGTGAGCCGCGAGCGCCCTCTCCGATCAGGGTGTATTTGGCGCGCAGCTCCATGCCCGGCTGGTACATGTCCTTCTGGGAGCCATCCTTGCCGACCCCCATATCGCCGGTGATCACACCGCGAATGGCCCCGTCCTCGTAGATATACTCAGCCGCCGGGAAGCCGGGATATATCTCAACGCCCATGGCTTCAGCCTTGTCACCCAGCCAGCGGCACAGATTGGCCAGAGAGCCCACATAGCAGCCGTGATTGTGCATGAAGGGCGGGAAGGCAAAGGTCGGCAGCTCAGCCGAACCTGCCGGCCCCAGCGCCATGAATTTGTCTTCGGTGACTTCGGTGTCGAAGGGCTGGGTGGAATCCTCACGCCAGTCGGGGATCAGCTCATCAAGCGCCTTGGGATCAAACACGACGCCAGACAGGATGTGCGCGCCAACTTCTGAGCCCTTCTCCAGCACCGCGACGGAGAGATCCTGACCGGTTTCCTCGCACAGCTGCTTGATCCGAATGGCCGCCGCCAGACCTGCAGGACCTGCGCCTGCAATGACGACATCATAGTCCATGGATTCGCGTTCAATCGCCTCGTCGGCCATGTTCACTCCGAAGTCTTCTAATTTTCCCCGATGCGCGCAGCTCATGGCTGGCGCAAGCTTTGTCTTCGTCTTAGCTTAGCTTGTCATATCTAGCTAGAGCATCTGCCCTGTCTGGCCAGAAGAGTTGCAGGTCCACCCCAAAGGTTTCCGCGTTTGCCATGTCCCACCCGCTTAGCCCAGATGACATCGCCGCGCTTCAAAGCGCTGTCGACTGGTGGGCCGATGCCGGGATTGAGGCCTTGCCTCCGCTACCCGAAGAAACCCGCCCGAAGCCGCAAGCTCGCCAGGCACCGCAGCGCCGCGAGCCGCAACAAACTCCGCGCGAACCCCGCCAAACCGCCTCGCCCGCCGCAGCGCAGGCGGCTGGCTATGGCGCTCTGCCCGATCAGGACGGCGCGGCGATGGCAAGTGCCGCCACTGATATCGAGGCGTTAAAAGCCGCGCTGGGCGAGTATAACGGCTGCCCGTTGAAAGCGACGGCGCGCAATCTGGTCTTCGCGCGCGGCAACCCTGAGGCCAAGGTCATGCTGGTCGGCGAGGCGCCAGGCCGCGATGAGGATGCTGAAGGCAAGCCCTTTGTGGGCGAAGCCGGGCAGCTACTCGACAAGATGCTGGCGGCCATCGGGCTTGATGAAACAAGTGCTTACATCACCAACCTGGTGTTCTGGCGTCCGCCGGGCAATCGCAAGCCCACTGATCAGGAGATCAGCGCCTGCACGCCCTTTACCGCGCGCCATATCGAACTGATCAAGCCTGATGTGCTGGTCCTGGTGGGCGGCATCTCCACCCAGACACTGCTAGGTGCCAAGCAGGGCATTACAGCACTTCGCGGCAAGTGGGCCGACTACCGATGCGAGGATGGCACAAGCATTCCGGCCCTGCCCATCTTCCACCCGGCCTTCCTCATCCGCCGCCCGCAAGAGAAGGCAAAAGCCTGGGCGGATTTGCTGAGCCTGAAGGGGAAGCTGGGCAGCTAGCCTCTTAATCGCGGTCCTTATGGAAGCGATCGAAGATGTGCTTGACCTTTTCCCACACGGTTGGATGGCGCTTCAGCCAGTCTGTAATGAAGGTGTGTGCGCGCTTTGAGGTCGCCGCCAGCAGGATCATCGACAGGATGAAGAGCGGCAGGCCCAGCGGGATCGGCAGGAAGAAGAGCGGGATCGAAATCACCAGGAAGAAGATCGCGAACACAATCGCAATGGACCGCGCGATGACCTGGATCATCCCGTTTACGGGGCCTGGCCCCCTTCCATTCAACGGTTCGTTCATCGCCACCTTAAGCGGGTCCTTTGCCAGTCATCGGCGCACCCTGCGACAAATAGTACCGCAATCCCGACTCGGCAATGTGGATTCAGGATGATCCACAGCTCAGTTGAGCGGGTTTAGTGGCAGGCATCATCGCGATGGGCAAGCCACAAACCCTGAAATGACGGGGGTTTGAGCACCCCCGTCGCCTTGAGGTTACACTGAAATGCCAGTCAGAGCTTACACTCTGAGCCGACATTACAGTGCAGTTAAAATTGCGAGGCCTACTCCGCAGCCACCTGCTCGTCGGCGGGCGGCGTCCAGCGGAGAATGGGCGAACGCGCAGCGCGCGTTTCATCGAGACGCTTGGCCGGAGCGTGAACCGGCGCTGCCGTAAAGCGGTCGGTTTCACCGGCTTTCGCAGCCAGCGCGAGGCCCTCCAGCGTATCGCAGAAGCGATCAAGGCTGGCGCGCGACTCCGTTTCGGTTGGCTCGATCAGCATCGCCCCGTGCACGACCAGCGGGAAATACATGGTCATGGGGTGATAGCCCTCGTCGATCATCGCCTTGGCGAAGTCCAGCGTGGAGACGCCGGTGTCCTTCAAGAAGCGATCATCAAACAGGGCCTCGTGCATGCAGGTGCCTTCAAAAGCCTGCGTCATCACGTGGCTCAGGCGCGCCTGGATATAGTTGGCGTTCAGCACCGCGTCTTCAGCCGCCTGCTTCAGCCCGTCAGAGCCGTGGCTCATCATGTAGGACAGGGCCCGCGTGAACATGCCCATATTGCCGTGGAAGGCAGTCATGCGGCCAAACGGATCGGTGCCGTCTTCGCGGGCCTCGTCCTCGTGCTCGATCATCGTCCAGCTGTCGCCGTCCTGCTTCACATAAGGCACGGGCGCATAGGGCGCGAGCGCCTCTGAGAAGACCGTCGGGCCAGAGCCTGGACCACCGCCGCCGTGCGGGGTGGAGAAGGTCTTGTGCAGGTTGATGTGCATGGCGTCGATGCCCAGATCGCCCGGCCGCACGCGACCAACAATGGCGTTGAAATTCGCACCATCGCAGTAGAAATAGCCGCCCGCCTCGTGGATCAGATCGGCGATTTGCTTGATGTCGCGCTCGAACAGGCCACACGTGTTCGGGTTGGTCAGCATGATGCCGGCGACATCGTCGCCCAGCTTGGCCTTGAAGGCCTCCATGTCCACGCGGCCACCTTCATTGGCGGGGATTTCGTCCACGGTGAAGCCGCACTGAACGGCGGTTGCCGGGTTGGTGCCGTGGGCGCTTTCAGGCACCAGCACGCGGCGGCGATGCTTTTCACCGCGCGCATCCAGTGCCGCACGGATCGCCATCATGCCGCACAGCTCGCCATGGGCACCGGCCTTCGGGCTCATCGCCACCGCTGGCGTGCCGGTCAGCGTCATCAACCAGTGGGCCAGCTCACCAATCAGCTCAAACGCGCCCTGCACGGTCGACTGCGGCTGCAGCGGGTGAATGTCGCCAAATCCCGGCAGGCGCGCCAGCTTCTCATTGAGGCGCGGATTGTGCTTCATCGTGCACGAGCCGAGCGGGTAAAGCCCCAGATCGATGGCATAATTCTTCCGGCTCAGACGCACATAGTGGCGCATGGCTTCCGGCTCTGACAGGCCGGGGAAGCCAATCTCGTCTTCGCGATCAAGACCGGCCAGGCGCGTCGGCGTGCCCTTCGGCTCATCAAGATCGACGCCGGTATTGTCAAAATGCCCGCGCTCAAAAATCAGCGGCTCTGCCTGATCGAGGCCGCGAGAGCCCGAAAAAGTGTCTTCATAAGCGCCTGCGTCATAGGTGTGGACCGGACGCGACGGGCGACCTTGGTTATTCATGGACATCTTACAGCACCTCTTTCAGAGCGGCTTCGAACGCGTCGAGGTCTTCGTCGGTATTGGTTTCGGTGGCAGCGACAAGCAGCAGGTCATCGAGACCCTTGCCCGGGTAGAGGCGGCTGGCAGGCACGCCGCCGAGAACGCCCTTGTCGACCAGCGCTTCCACAACGCCCGCCGCGTCCTTCGGCAGGCGCAGCGTGAATTCGTTGAAGAAAGCATCGGTGACCAACTCAACACCATCAATGGCGGAAAGGCGGTCCGCCAGCTCACAGGCGCGCTCATGGTTGAGGCGAGCCAGCTTGGAGACGCCATCCTGGCCCAGCAGCGTGCAGTGGATCGTCCAGGCCAGCGCCATCAGACCGGAGTTGGTACAAATGTTCGACGTCGCCTTATCACGGCGAATATGCTGCTCGCGCGTCGACAGCGTCAGCACGAAGCCGCGGCGGCCATCGGCGTCCACCGTCTCACCGGCGAGGCGGCCTGGCATGTTGCGGATGAAGTTGCGATCCCCGCGGCAGGCAAACAGGCCCACATAGGGTCCGCCAAACTGCAGCCCGACACCCAGCGACTGCCCCTCGCCCACGACGATGTCGGCACCCATGGCACCGGGTGACTTCATCAGGCCCAGCGACACCACTTCGGTAAAGACGGCGATCAGCAGCGCGCCCTTGGCGTGGGCGGCTTCAGCCAGCGGGGTCAGGTCATGGACCTTGCCGAACACGTCCGGGTTTTGAACCACGACGCAAGCCGTGTCCTCGGTGATGGAGGCGGCAATGTCATCAAGCGAACCTGGCTTGGCACCCTGGCTGGTGGTGTCGATGTCCATGTATTTGGCGAGCGTGTGGGTCGCGGCGGCATAGTGCGGATGCAGGTTACCGCTAAGCACTGCCTTGTTGCGCCGAGTGATGCGACAGGCCATCAGGACGGCTTCAGCGCAAGCCGTGGAGCCGTCATACATGGAGGCGTTGGCCACTTCCATGCCGGTCAGGGCGGCAACCTGGGTCTGGAATTCAAACAGGGTCTGCAGCGTGCCCTGGCTGATCTCCGGCTGGTAAGGCGTGTAGCTGGTCAGATATTCAGAGCGCTGGATCAGATGATCAACCGTGGCTGGCACGTGGTGCTTGTAAGCACCCGCGCCGACAAAGAACGGCGCTTCGGAAGCGGCCGTATTTTTCTTGGCCATCCGCGTGAAGGCGCGCTCCACCTGCAGCTCGGTCGCCCGGCGTGGCAGGTCCACGACACCGTCAAAACGGGCGCTTTGCGGCACGTCTTCAAAAAGGGCATCGACGCTCGACACGCCGATCTTGTCCAGCATGATCGTGCGATCGTCCGGGGTTAGGGGCAGATAGCGCATCGGCTTATCCTCGTTCCAGCTCACTCATGCGTGCAGCAAGCGCACGCGCTTTAAAATCATCCCGCGCCGCTAGCGCGTTCATGACACCCGAAAAGTCGTCTGCAGCCTTGTCCTGACTAAGCTTCACGGTCGCTTCAAGCGCTGTGATGTCCAGTCGCACGCCGACGATGGCTGCGTTAAGCCGCGCGAGATAGTCCGCGTCGGCGTCATCTAAAGACCAGTCGCCATCATTTTGCTGCTCAAACACATCGGTTTGCCGCGACAAAATCGACAGCGTCTCGTCGCCATCCAAAACCAGCCGCAGGCGGCCATGGGCCTCTGCAGCCAGAAAGTTCCAGGTCGGCACCACCCGCCCCGCCGCTTTGCCGGAATAACTCGACGGCGAGACATAGGCATCCGGCCCTGAAAACACGGCCAATGCGTTCACCGTTCGCCCGTCCATCAGCTGGCGAGCAAAGCGGTTGGCACGGGCCAGATGCCCCTCAAAAGCCACAAGCGTCCCCGCCTCATCCGTCACCGGTAGCAAGGGGGCCTGAACGCTGACCAGACCGCTCCCATCGAAGGCGCTGATCGCGGCGAAGGGATGGGCCATGGCAATGGCCAGCGCCTCATCGTCTCCTGCCTTGAACGCCACAGATGGGTGCATGGGGTCTAGCTCGTGTGCGCCTTGTATGCCGCGTCGTCCATCAGGCCTGCCAGCTCACCGGCATCAGCGACCTTGATCTTGACGAACCAGCCGTCGGCGTCCGGGCTTTCGTTGACCTTGGCCGGTTCACCGTCCAGCACGTCGTTGACCGCGATCACTTCGCCGGACACCGGTGCGTAAACTTCAGAGGCAGCCTTCACGCTTTCCACAACGGCAAGCTCGTCGCCCTGCTTCACGGTTTTGCCCACTTCAGGAAGCTCCACAAACACCACATCTCCCAGCTGCTCCGTGGCGTAGGCGGTAATGCCCACTGTGCCCTCTTCGCCTTCGACGCGGATCCACTCATGGTCCTTGGTAAAACGGGTCTCGGTCATATCGGTCTCTCCCCAAATGAATGCCGAAATGCGGTCTTAGCCGCGATAAAAACGATGCGGAGCGAAAGGTGTCTTGGCCACCTCTGCAGCCCGCGCCTTGCCACGCACAATCAGCTCCAGTGCGGTGCCGGGGCTTGCAAACTCGGTTGGGACATAGCCCATGGCCACCGGCGCGCCCACCGTTGGGCCAAACCCACCTGAGGTGACCACGCCGACGACCTTGCCATCAACGGCAATCTCGGTGCCCTCACGGGCCGGTGCGCGGTCCTTCGGCTGGATGCCGACGCGCTTCTTAGCCGGCTTGTTAGCGATCTGATCGAGGATCACCTCAGCACCGGCAAAGTCGGCACGCTCGCGGCGAGACTTGGCTATGGCCCACGTTAGCGCCGCTTCAATCGGCGTGATGGTTTCATCCATGTCATGACCATATAGGCAAAGCCCGGCTTCAAGGCGCAGGCTGTCGCGCGCACCAAGACCAATCGGCTTTACGCGATCATCCTTGAGGAGCAGGCGCGCCAGCTTTTCCGCTTCGTCAATGGCAACGGAGATTTCAAAGCCGTCCTCGCCAGTATATCCGGAGCGGGAAATCATCACGTCCATGCCCGCAATTTCGAACCAGCCCGCCTGCATGAAGACCATCTTGGCAGCCTCTGGGGCGTGCTCAGCCATCACAGCACCGGCATCCGGGCCCTGCAGCGCCAGAAGGGCGCGCTCAGGCATTTCGATCAGGGTTGCGCGGTCGCCGATGGTCGCTGCGATATAATCAAAGTCACCGCGCTTGCACGCCGCGTTCACGACCAGGAACAGACCCTTGTCGTCCGGGCGCGAGACCATGAAGTCATCCTTGATACCGCCCTTGTCGTTGAGCAGCAGCGAGTATTTCTGCTCCCCAGCACCCAGCGCCGCCAGGTCGGCCGTGATCACGGCTTCCAGCGCAGCTTCGTCACCTGTCAGGCGCGTCTGGCCCATGTGCGAAACATCAAACAGGCCGGCATGGGTGCGCGTGTGGTTATGTTCCGGCATCACGCCGTCATACTGAACTGGCATCTCATAGCCAGCGAAAGGCACCATCTTGGCACCAAGCTCCACGTGGAGATCATAGAGCGGGGTGCGGTGGAGCGGCGTGTCGGCCATGGGACGTCCTGTTTCAAATCTCGTTGCAGATGCGCGTTCGCCAGACCCCGATCCCGGTGCCTGATGGACGCGCCCCCGCTGTCTTCGAGACCTGAGAGATTCCCGCGTGACACCCCAGTGCACGGGTGTCCGCTTTGCTCCTTCGGCGGGGTAAGGTCTTGCGCCCTCACCCACTTTCCAGCGTTGGTCTTTTACCTGCGGTCCCGTAGCCTGAGCGTTTCCGGGGCGGTTGCGCCTTCGGCGTCGGCCTTTTCGCCGATCTCTCCCGCAGATGACCTAGTTGTGGCCCGCCCGGCCACCGCGATTCCGCACGGCCTCCAGACGACGCGCAAACCTACTTCTGAAGGTGCAAGAGTCAATCGTGTTGACAGGTAACAAATCGGCAAAATCCCGAGGCATTTGGCTTTCTGCCCCCCGGCAACAAGGAGAGCTGCTGCCACTTGCAGAAAAAGGCTCGGAGTTTACGAAAGCCAATCGCTGACGGGATTACGCTTTCAAGCATTCCACCCGCAAGCGGAGGAATGCCATAATTACAAACTTAACTACAAAATTGCACAATACATTATTTTTTTAGGAGATTTTTGTCAGGTGACGCGGCACTGCGATCTTCTAAGATAGCACGAGTTATATACCATAAACGAATGACGCGCCTTTTTAATTGACAAAATTTTAAAATGTAGAGAAATTTTAATTCTCCCATTGGGGGATACCTAAAGCACGGAGAAACACATGCGAGAATTAGCAACCGATGAACTCCGGCTCGTCGCGGGCGGATTCGGCTATGATCCTGATGATCCCAGCGAAGGGGACCCACCGCCAGAGCCTGAGAGAGAGGAAGAAAACCGCATTGAGGAAGAGAACCCTTGGTGGAACGAAAGTGACACCACTAACGCGTTTGCCGCTCTTGGTGCCTTACTTGGTGGATTCGCTACCAGAAGCTCCGCGGGAGCAGCTGGCGGCGCCATTGCGGGCGGATGGATTGGCAATAGAATTGGCGACGTGCCGCCCGGCGAAGACCCTTGCCCAGGCACCGGAATGGAAAATCCGTGTGGGCCGGTGGCAATCAAATGAGGCTATACTGGGAATTCCATGATTAGCCTTTTTGCGATAATCGCAACGAACTGTCTTTTGCTGGCGGCGATGGAGGCTATTCGCCGCCAGCTTTCTTATAGGTTTCGTATCTTTTTAGGCACGCTGCTGGGGTTGGTAGCGCTAAGCGTCGCACAGCACCTTGTCGTAATGACATTGTTCCAGCGCGAAGTAGGCGCGATCCTTTCTGGCTCACAAAATACTGGCTTGGTCGCGCTTACAGTAACGCTGCTTGTGGTCGCTCTCTCTGAAGAGGGAGCTCGCCTTTGGGTGATAAACTTGGCTCAGCCAACCTTTGTCATTCGCACAGGTGCATGGATTGGATTATTGTTTGGCTGCTTCGAGCTCCTCCTGGCCATAGCTCCGCGCAGCTTGAACTTTGTATCAGAGTTCCTGTCCGTGGCGGGAATTGATGGCTTTCAAGCAGCTTTGACCTTAGCGTCACAGTACGACGGCGTCGTACCAACTTCGCTGCTGGAGACGATAGCGCTTCGCATTCCATCAATCGTGATGCATGTAATTGCTGGCATCTCGATTGTTGCCTTTCGGCGACGTTGGCTTGGTTTTGGCACAGCTGTGCTAATTCACCTTGCCTTCAACCTAGGCGCAAACTTGCTTGCAGCTTAGCCGCCTAACCTACATCCGCTCCGGCACGTCCATGCCGATCAGGCCAAGCACCAGTTCCAGCTGGCGCAGCGTTGTGGCTGCAAGCTTTAACCGGGATGCGCGAATGGCTTCATCTTTTTCTGGCAGGATCGGGCAGTTGGCGTAGAAGCCAGAGAAAGCCTGAGCCAGATTATAGGCGTGCTCGCACAGGACATTCGGCGCGCGGTCGCGTTCAGCGCGGATCACCGCCGCGTTAAAACCGTCGAGACGACGCACCAGCGCGGCTTCCTCGGCCTTGCCCACAACGATCTCACCCGGCTCAAGACCCTGATCCGCCGCCTTGCGCAGGATCGATTTGATGCGCACCGACTGGTACTGCAGATAGGGGCCGGTCTTGCCCTCAAAGCTGACGAAGCGATCCAGATCAAAGATGTAGTTGGTCGTGCGCACATTGGACAGGTCGGAGAATTTGATCGCCGCGTTGGCAACGCTGACTGCTACGCCTTCAAATTCATCTTTCGACAACTCGGCCCCGAGTCCGGCTTCATTCAGGCGATCGCGCGCACGCTCGCGAGCCTGCTCGATCAGGTCGGCGAGTTTGAACGTGCCGCCAGCCCGGGTGCGCAGGCGCTTGCCATCGGTGCCGTTCACCGTGCCAAACTTCACATGCTCCAGCCCGCCTTCTTGCGCCAGACCGGCCTTGTAGGCGGCGCGGAAGACCTGCTCAAAGTGATCAGACTGGCCCAGATCCACTACGTAGAGGATGAGCTGGGGGTCTTCCTCGCGGCGGCGCTCCAGGATGGTGGCGAGGTCGGTGGTGGCGTAAAGCGCAGCCCCGGCACTGGAGACCAGAATCAGCGGCGCGAGCTCTTTTTTGTCGCTGTCGCGTGCGACCCGGACGATCCACGCGCCATCGCTTTCTTCGGCCACGCTCTTGGCCTTGAAGTCGGCCACGACCTCCGGGATCAGATCATTGACGTCGCTCTCGCCTTTCCAGAGATCGAAGTGAACGCCCAGCGCATTGAAGTCCTCCTTCAGCGCGGCAATAGACACGGCGATGAAGTGAGCCAAGAGGGCGCGATACCCCGGTCGCCCCGCCTGGAGCTCCGCGGTAGCCTTGCGCGAACGCTCGTTACGGGCCTGGTCTTCCTTCGCCTTCGCAGACGCCTGCGGGTAGAGCCGCGACAGATCATCAATGGTGACCGGCGGCTCGGACGGGTAGTCCTCTGTCAGGTCGGGATCGAAGTAAGGCAGGCCCGGCTGCTCGTCTTCCAGCTCGGTGATCAGATGGCCCATCTGAAGGCCCCAGTCGCCCAAGTGGATGTCGCTAACCACGTCATGCCCGCGGAAGCGCATCAGGCGCTGTAGGCAGTCACCAATCACTGACGAACGCAGGTGGCCCACATGCATGGGCTTGGCCACGTTCGGGCCGCCAAAGTCGATCATCAGCTTGATCGGCTGCTCAGCTGGAGCAGCGCCGGTGCGCTCATCGCCCGCCAGCACGTTGGCCTGAGCTGAATAGGCCGCGTCATCCGGGGTGAGGTTCAGGAAACCGGGGCCGGCCACTTCGACCTTCATCGATGGATTGTCAGCGCTCAGCTTCTCGGCAATGGCTTGCGCGATCTCACGCGGATTGCGCTTGGCCTGTTTGGCCGCAGCCATCGCGCCATTGCACTGGTAGGGCGCAAAGTCAGGGCGGTCGCTCTCAACGACGCGGCCCAGCTCAGCCGGCAATTCCAACGCAGCAAACGCCGCGCCAACATCACGTGAAAGCGCTTCGACCAGTGACGGCATGACAAAGTCCCAGTTTTTAAAGACGCCGGTGTTTACCGCTTAGCCCTGACCCGCATCCACACGGAAGCGCAGACCAGAGCGGTTGAATTCCAGCTGCTCATCAGTGAGCTCAAAGCCAACCAGCACTTCAAAGTTCACACCCGAAGTGTTCGCCTCGGCGCGCGGGATGGAGATACTGGGGAACTCTTCGATGACCTCAACCCGGTCCTGCCCCGGCTCAAAGGTGATGGTGATCGGAAAATCCTCACGGTGGATCACCACATCATCGGTTCGCGTGACAGCCACAAACAGGGTGTAAGTCTTGGTGTCGCCCACTGCCGCTGGCCCGCGGCCGAAGCCCATGCGAACGCCCATTTCCATATCGATCGGGCGCGCATCCTGGTCGGTGTAGCGACAGAAGCTGGCCACGTTGAGGATTTCGGCTGTAAAGCCGACATTCTCATAAACCAGGTTGTCGCCCTCGATCTCCACCAGGCGGTGCGCATCATAAAGCGCCAGCGCATTGGGGCACGGGCCCGGATTGGGCTCAGGCTCGGTCAGCCCTTCGCGCACGGATTGGCAGCCAGAAAGAAGAAGTGCGGCAGTGATCGCGCCGGCGATGGTGGTGCGCATGGATACCCTCGTATTGACGTCCAGCTTTAGCATCCACAAATCCAAAACAAGTGTTGAACTTGAAGCGCGTCGCTGGTCTGCTTACACCGTGTTTAGGACGCGCGTCGCCACACCGCAACGCTTGGACGCGCCTTGAAGGACGTTTCATGACCTCAAAGCCCACTTTGACCCTGCTTTTAGCCAGCCCGCGTGGCTTTTGTGCTGGCGTTGATCGAGCCATCCAGATCGTTGAGCAGGCCCTGAAACGCTATGGCGCGCCAGTCTATGTCCGCCACGAGATTGTCCATAACAAGCATGTCGTGAACCGGCTCAAGGCCATGGGCGCAGTTTTTGTAAAGGAACTCGACGAGTGTCCTGACGATCGCCCGGTGGTGTTTTCTGCCCACGGCGTGCCCAAGCGTGTGCCCAATGAGGCCAGGCGTCGCGAAATGCTCTACGTGGACGCCACCTGCCCGCTAGTGTCGAAAGTCCATGTCGAGGCCCAGCGCCACCACAAAGCCGGCAAGGAAATCGTCCTGATTGGCCACGAGGGTCATCCAGAAGTCGTTGGTACCATGGGTCAGCTGCCCGAGGGCGTCGTGAAGCTGATCGAGACGGTCGAGGATGCTGAAAACTTCCAGCCTGTCGATCCAGCCAATGTCGCGTTTGTGACCCAAACCACCCTGTCGGTGGATGACACTGCTGACATCGTGGCCAAGCTGCAGGAGCGCTTCCCGGCAATCTCTGCGCCCCACAAGGAAGATATCTGCTACGCCACCACCAACCGCCAGGCCGCCGTCAAGGCCATTGGCGAAGGCACCGATCTGGTGCTGGTGGTCGGTGCGCCAAATTCGTCAAACTCCGTCCGGCTTGTCGAAGTGGCTAAGCGCGCTGGAGCAAAAGAGGCCTATCTGGTGCCCAGCGCAGAGCATGTGGACTGGAGCTGGTTTGACGGCGCAAAACGCGTTGGCATCTCCGCTGGTGCCAGCGCGCCGGAGGACCTCATTGAGGATTTAATCGCGGACATCGCCGGTCGCTACAATGTCGAGATCGAGGACGTGGAAGTTGCCAAGGAAGACGTAATCTTCAAGCTCCCCAAGGAAGTGGCGTAGGTATTTCTTTCACACCCGAATGAATCGGGTATTCTTCTTCGCATGGCTCGAGTTCGCGCTGTTGATCGGCGACTTTATCTTCTTGTGGAAATTGCCGCGCGGCGTCTGCACCGTGATGTGCACGCGCGCCTGAACCATGACGCCGGTGTCAGCGCTAGCCAGGCTGCGGTGCTCTTCTTGTTGCTACGGCGGGGCGAACGTCGCCTGGGAGCGATTGGCGACACGCTGGCTCTTGGCGCGCCAGCGGTCAGCGGCCTGATCAGCCGGATGGAGAAAACCGGCCTCGTAGTCCGTCGCAAGGACAGCACCGACAAGCGCGGCGCACTGGTCGATCTAAGCGAACACGGGCGCATAGCCGCTGAAAAGGCAGACGCAATACTTCGCGCCTACAATGCCGAAATCGACGAACGCCTGGGCGAAGAGGATGCCGATGCCCTGCATCACGCCCTGACCCGACTCATCTCTTCTGAGGACTAGATCGAGGTCGCCGCGCCGAGGCTTTCTTGCCCGTTTACCTTTCTTAAACCGCCAAATCCAAATCCGCGTGCAATTGTCGAGTTTTACAGGCAGGGTTCGAGGCATGGACGCTGTTTCTGCTTCCGGGCTCTTCGCCATCCGATCCGGCTTTGCACGGCTGGACGCTGCGGCGGGTCAGGTTGCGACTGTTCGAACACTGACCATCCCTGCCGCGTCCCCCCAAGACGCAACAACTCCTCGCGCGGTTGCCGGGCAACGCCCTGCCCCCCCACCACCAGCTGAACCCGGTGACCGCGCCCCCTCTTCCTCAAGCTATGTGGGAGCCAGCGTGGACATGATCCGCGCCGAGACCGAGGTGCGCATGGGAGCGGCTCTGATCAGAACCGCCAACGAGATGACCCGCACACTGCTGGATATCAAAGCCTAAAGCGCGTTGACGTTCACTGCGGGCGAGCTAGCCTGCGCTCCATGATTTCTGTTGATCTTGTTTCCGATCCTGTTTGCCCCTGGTGCTGGCTAGGCCTGCGCTATTGGCAGGCTGCGCGCGAGCTGACCGCCGACATTGCGGTAGAGATCGTGCTTCGCCCCTATCAGCTCGATGCTGCTGTGCCGCGGGCGGGCGTACCCTACGCCGATTACATGCGCCAGAAATTCTCAGGGGCCGGATCAGAGCGCTACAAAATGATGCGCGAACATCTGGAAGCCGCCGGGCCTGAGGTCGGCATCGTGTTTAACTTCGACCAGATCGAAGTCCGCCCCAACACGCTGGATGCCCACCGGGTGATCCGCTGGGCGCAAGGTCAGGACCTGGGCATTGAGGCCGCGGACGCCATCCACATGGCCTTCTTTGAAGAGCGCCGCGATATAGGCAACCGCGAGGTTCTGGCCGAAATCGCCGGGGAAGCGGGCCTCGACAGCGCAATTGTTGCTGACCTTCTAAGCACGAATCGCGATGCCGATGCGGTTTTGAAAGAAGAGCAATTCTACCGCTCGCTCGGCGTTCAGGGCGTGCCCTGCTTCATTTTCAACGGCCGCTTTGCTGTGTCCGGAGCTGAAGCCCCGGAGACACTGGCCGGAGCCATCAAAAAGGCAGCAGATCTGCCGCCATCAGAAGACGCATAAAGTCTCGATCAGGAGGACCCCATGCCAGATTTCTCATCCGCCGCCTTTCATGCCGCCACCCTCTACACCGGGATCAATCTGGTGCTGCTGGTTCTGCTGGGCCTCAATGTCAGCTTGAACCGTCGCGGCAAACAGATCAGCGTTGGCGATGGAGGTGACGACAAGGTCACCGGCGCAGTGCGCGCTCACGGCAACCTGGCTGAATGGGCCCCGCTCTTTCTTGTGGGACTGGTGGGCGCACCGCTGATAGGCATCCCGGCCTACGCTATCCATGCCGTTGGCGGAGCCTTCACGGTTGGCCGACTGCTCCATGCCTGGGGCATGTTGTCGACGACCGGCGTGAGCTTCGGTCGCTTTACCGGCACACTTCTCACCCTGATTTCCGGTCTGTTGCTTGGCCTAGGTCTTGTGGTGCATTCACTGACCTGATCCGAATGCCTCTGCCCCGCGTAAGAGTGTTCAAGTTAAGTTTTTACATGACACCCTAAAGGCTTCTTCATGGGCGACATCGCCACCTGGATCTGGATTGTGACCGGCATTGCCGCCTTCATGGGAACAGCCATGGGGCTGGCGAGCCTAGCCGTACCCCGCTGGGGCCAATCGATTGTGCGTCTGGGTCCTGATCCGCGCTGGAAAGGCGGCTGGGCGGAGTTTCGCGCCAGCTATGGCGGCGCGCTGGGCCTCCTTCACGCTGCTGTGCTTCTTACGTTAGCCATGAGCTACCAGGCCGGCTTCGGAGCCGTTATGGGGGCCAGCTTTGCCGCAGCCCTCTACTGGTTTGGAATGGCCATCGGACGGGCCATGTCCATGATCCTTGATGGCGAAGAAGACACGCGCACCGGATACAACGCTTCAGCCGTAGGCTTCGAGCTTGTCATGGGCCTCGCCCTGGCGTCGCCGTTCATCGCGCATATTGGCGGGTAAGGCTCAGCCTTCAGCAATGCTCCACGCATAGTCCGCCATGGGGGCAACCAGCGCGCCCAGCTCTTTCGCTTTATCGTTAGACGCATTGCCCTGCAGCGAGCGGGCATAGACGCCCTGCGCAATCGCGGCGAGGCGGAAGATATTGTAGGCAAAGTAGAATTTTACTTCGCCGATCCCGTCGCGGCCGGTGCGCTCGCAATAGGCCTTGATGTATTCATCTTCGGTGGGGATGCCGAGCGCGTTGAGATCAACGCCGAGGAAACCTGAACGGATTTCCTTGGGCGTGCGCCATTGCATCAGCTGGTAGGTGAAGTCGGCCAGCGGATCTCCGAGCGTTGAAAGCTCCCAGTCCAGCACCGCAATCACGCGCGGCTCGGTCGGGTGGAAGATCATATTGTCCAGGCGGTAATCGCCATGCACCACGCTCACGCGCTCCTGTTCGGGCGCATTGGCAGCCAGCCACTCGATCAGCTTGTCCATCGCGGGGATGGGATCGGTTTCTGCGGCCTTGTACTGTTTGGTCCAGCGGCCGATCTGGCGTTCGAAATAATTACCCGGCTTGCCGTAATCGGCCAGCCCGGCAGCTTCGACATCGATGGAGTGAAGCTGGGCCAGCGTGGCGTTGGAGGCATCGTAGATCGCGCGGCGCTCCTCTGGCTCCAGATCGGGCAGGTAGGGATCCCAGAAAATCCGCCCTTCCACAAAGTCCATCACGTAAAACGCTGTACCGATCACGCTGTCGTCTTCACACAAGCCATGCATTTTCGGGGCGGGAAAGCCCTGCTGGCCCAGCGCACTCATCACTCGAAACTCGCGATCCACAGCATGGGCAGACGGCAGCAGCTTACCCGGCGGCTTGCGCCGCAGCACATAGTGGTGGCCCGGCGTCGTCAGCTTGTAGGTAGGGTTGGATTGGCCGCCCTTGAACTGCTCCACCGTGAGCGGGCCTTCAAACCCGGCCACATGCTGTCCCATCCAGGCTTCCAGCGCGCCCTGATCAAATTTCAGCGCATCAGCGACAGGCTTGGTGCCGGAGAAGGTTTCGTCGAGTTCGGACATGGTCAGGCTCGCTGTCTTGTCGAAATGGGGTGCTACTTCACCCCACCCCGGCCCTCCCCTCAAGGGGAGGGCAGCAATGGATGTCAGCTATTTACAGCCTATGAGACTGGCCTGTCTGCGCGCCCATGGAAGTACGCGCAGACAGGCCGGAACAAGCGGTCTAGTCGTTCTTGTGAACGACGCCGCGCGCCATCACGAAGTCAACGTCAAGAAGCTCGTCGATGTCGGCGAGCGGATCACCATCCACAGCAACAATATCGGCGGAGAAACCCGGCGCGATTCGGCCGATTTCCTCTTCCAGCCCCACATGGCGTGCACCGACAGTGGTGGCGGTGGCGATGGCTTCCATCTCGGTCATGCCCGCCTGAACATAAAGCCCGAATTCCTGGGCGTTATCGCCATGGGCGGAGACCCCAGAGTCGGTCCCGAAGGCGATTGTGATACCGCCTTCATGGGCGCGGCGAACCATATCGACCATCTGCGGCCCGACCATGCGCGCCTTGGCCGCCTGGAAGGAGGTCATCCAGCCTGCATCGGCCTGATCGGCCACCCAGACACCCGCCATGACGGTCGGCACCAGAATGGCGTCATTACGGCGAAATAGCCGGATGCTCTCATCATCAAGATAGGTGCCGTGCTCAACGCTATCCCCACCGGCACGCAGGAAGGAGTTGATGCCGGTCACGCCATGGGCGTGGGCGGTGACCCGGCGACCCATCATGTGAGCCGCTTCAACAATGGCTGCGAGCTCTTCATCGAAGAATTGCTGCTCAACGCCAGCCCCCGTCGACGACAGCACGCCGCCGGTTGCGGTGATCTTGATAACGTCGGCCCCTTCCTGAACGAGCTGGCGTACCGCGCGCGCACAATCGGCCGCACCGTTGCAGGCATAGGGGCTACCGCTGGAGCGTAGCACATGCACCGCCCAGCCATTGGTGTCGCCATGACCGCCGGTCGGGGTCACTGCCCCGCCCGCAATGCGAAGACGTGGCCCGGCAATGTCGCCAGCCTCGATACCTGACCGCAGAGCCCGCAGCGCTTCGATGTCGCCTCCGACATCCTGCACCGTCGTAAAGCCAGCCTGAAGCGTGCGCCCGGCATAGAGCACACCATCAATAGCCCGGTCCGCAGAGCCTTCGGTAAAGGCGGAGATACGCCGTCCAGGACCCTGCTGATTGGTGATATGCACATGGGCATCGATAAAGCCGGGCATGACCCATTGATCGGAGAGATCGACCAGGTCTGCATCCACCGCCTCGATGAAGCCGTCCTCGATCCCCACGATCTCATCACCGCGCACGATGATGGAGACTTCCTGGCGGACCCGCTCCTCGCCCGGTGCGGCGATCAGGTGACCAGCATGGATAATGGTGTCGCGCGCTTCGTCCTGGGCAAGCGCCGCGCTTGCGCCGGTCGCAGCAATCACCGCAGCAAAAGCTCCAAGAATGTTATACTTTAACATAGGCTTATCTCCCCGAATATTGTTTGCGCCTATGTCGGCCTGAATGCTGTGCGGTGTCAAATGGCGAGGCCGAATGCGTAGAGCACCACGCAAAGCAAAACAGGCGGCCCGATGGACCGCCTGTTTCAAATCAAACTGCAAAAGCGCGTCAGTGATTTAGAGCCCAGGCAGCTTTGAGCGAACCGACCGGCGACGCTCGATCTCGACCTGGCCACCACCAGTCACCGTTTCAATGCGCTGACGCTCTTCTTCCGGGTCAATCGGAGCCGGGCGCTCGGTGATCACGCGCTCTTCTGTGGTTTCCACGTCACGCCAGAACAGGATGCGGTCGGCAAAGGTACGATCTTTACGAACCAGAGCGGCCGTCTCACCATCAATCAGGGCCCGGACATCCGGGTTTGCATCGGCAGCACCAGCACGCGCCGCCAGTAGAATTTCGGCATCCGAAGCACTGGACGCCTCAAAATCACCAAACAGCGAACGCTGGGCCTGGCGATCCTGGAAAATGTCTTCGGCGCGTAGCTCACCGGGCTGCGGCGGGCGCAGGGCGTACTCTGGCGGCACTGACAGCGGCGCAATCGTCACGACGCGGAATTCGTCCGGCGTCGTGCGCTCAGCGCCCAGGGCCTGGCGCACACCGGTCGAACCGCACGCGCTCGCCCCCACAAGGGCGACCACAGAAACCAGAAGAAGATTGACGATACGCATGGTGGGCCTCATTCGAGCCTTTAACAGTAGATTGACGTTGTAACGGGGCTTGCCCCCGCTGACCAGCGCCTGGGTGAAGTTGCTCAAAACCGTCGCGGCTCATCGCGGCTCAAGAACAGGTCGAGCACCAGCAGTGCCACGCCGATGGAAATCCCGGCGTCGGCGACGTTGAACACATAGGGAAAATAGAGCCCTGAAAAGTCGAGGAAATCGGCCACGGCACCATAGGCAAAGCGATCAATCACATTGCCAATCGCACCGCCAATAATCATGCCAAAGCTAACTGCCTGAAGGCGGCGTTCCGCCTGCATCATCCACACCGCCAGCATCAGGGAGACGCCGACCGACACAGCAATCAGGATGCCGATCTGCCACCAGCTGCCAGCCTGAAACAGGCCGAAGCTGACGCCGCGATTCCAGACCATGGTGAAGTTAAACCACGGATCGAGCACCTGGATCTGGCCCACCACATCCAGATCAACAATGCGCAGGATGACGTGCTTGGAAATCTGGTCCGCGATCAGAATAACCACCGCCACCAGATATCCCAGCACCGCAAACGGACTGCGGCGCGGCCGCCCGAACATCGGTCTCATAAACTCTCCCTCGTCACGCTAAATGGCTAGCAGCACTGGCCGTTCCGGTCCAGTGAAACGGTGGTTAGGTGGGAGAGCCAGTTCAGGAACTCAAACCCAATCGACAGCAAACTTGCGAGGTCGCAGGGCGGCGCTAAGGGCTGCTTTTTCGCCCGGCCCTGCAGTGCGCCAGACGATACTCAAGCGCACCAGATCTTCGTGATGCAGTTCTATATCGTCGACCATGTCATTGATGCCCCAGCGATCCAGATCAAACCCGGTCAGAGTGGTTATCTCAAAACCGTCTGCACGCAGCCGCTCCACATCGGCCTTGTTGGCCTCGTTCGAGCGAACCCAGACCGGCGATGGATCACTAACCCAGTCGTTCAGGCCAGAGGCATCGAGATAAAGCGTCACAGTTGTCATGGCTGGTATGAAGCACCGGCTTTGCCGCCAAGATCAAGGCGATGGCGGCCTGCGCGCTGCTCTCACCGCTTTCTTACCCCGTCATCCCAAACTTGATTTGGGACCCAGCTACGCCTGATGGATCCCAGCTTTCGCTGGGAAAGAGGTGGAGGGGCGAAGGCGTCGCGCATAAACTGGCTTTGGTCGCGCCTCCCGGATCAAGTCCGGGATGACGATGGAGGTTTAAGCTTACCTCACCCCGGCCACGGGGGTTCGCCTTCAGAGCCGGGACCTCGGTCAAGGCATGGCGTTTTATCCTGAAACAGGTCCCGGTACGCTTCGCACCCGGAAGTTCAATGTAGCAAGAAACAAAAAAGCCCCGGCGCAAACGCCGAGGCTTTTTCTGTCTGGCATTGAAGCGCCGCCTAGCTATCGAGGAAGCTGCGGAGCTTGCGGCTGCGGCTCGGGTGCTTGAGCTTGCGAAGCGCCTTGGCTTCGATCTGGCGGATACGTTCGCGAGTCACGGAGAATTGCTGACCCACTTCTTCCAGGGTGTGGTCGGTATTCATGCCGATGCCAAAGCGCATACGCAGAACACGTTCTTCACGCGGGGTGAGCGAGGCCAGTACCAGCGTCGTGGTTTCGCGCAGGTTGGAGTGGATCGCCGCATCGATGGGCAGAACCGCGTTCTTGTCCTCAATGAAGTCACCCAGATGGCTGTCTTCTTCGTCGCCAATCGGGGTTTCAAGGCTGATCGGTTCCTTGGCGATCTTCATCACCTTGCGAACCTTCTCCAGCGGCATTGACAGCTTTTCAGCCAGCTCTTCCGGCGTCGGCTCGCGGCCGATTTCGTGGAGCATCTGACGGCTGGTGCGCACAATCTTGTTGATCGTCTCGATCATGTGGACCGGGATGCGGATGGTGCGCGCCTGGTCAGCGATGGAGCGGGTAATCGCCTGACGGATCCACCAGGTGGCGTAGGTGGAGAATTTATAGCCGCGGCGATATTCAAATTTATCGACCGCCTTCATCAGGCCGATATTGCCTTCCTGAATGAGGTCGAGGAATTGCAGGCCGCGATTGGTGTATTTCTTGGCAATCGAGATCACCAGACGAAGGTTGGCTTCCACCATTTCCTTCTTGGCGACCGCGGCTTCGCGCTTGCCCTTCTGGACCGTAGCCACAATGCGGCGATAGTCGTCGACCGGCACGCCGGACTCTTGAGCCAGCGCGGCAATCTGGTCGCGGATTTCAGCCGCCTCGGTGGCCTCACGCTCCACAAAGCGGGTCCAGGCCTTGGACTTGCCTTCCATCTCGCTCATCCAGTCAGGATTAAGCTCATTGCCCTGATATTCTTTCAGGAAGGCCAGACGCGGCACGCCGTGGGCTTCGGCCATGCGCAGAAGCTTGCCCTCAAGACCGACAAGGCGACGGTTGATGGCTTCAAGCTGCTCCACCAGCGCTTCGATACGCGCGTTGTTCAGGTGCAGCGAGTTCAGGTTCGCCACGATGCGCTCAAAGCAGCCATCGTAGTTTTCCTGATCCTTCTTGGAGAAGTCCTTGCCCTCAAGGCGCAGGGTGACGAGCTTGTCCTGCAGGCGACGGAACAGATCAAAGTCAACCGCAATGGCGTCCAGCGTCTCCATGACGCCGTCTCGCAGTTCAGCTTCCATCGCGGCCAGCGACAGGGCGGCACCGTCATCGTCATCGTCGTCGTCAGAGCTGGCGTTTTCGGCCTCACCGTCCTGGCTCTCATCGCTGTCGTCGTCGGACTTGGCCTTGGCGTCGTCGGACTTGGCTTCACCGGTCTTGGCTTCGGCCTCGTCTTCGCCCTCTTCACCTTCACCCTCGGCATTGGTGGCCGTGGCGTCTTCACGCGTTCCGCCATAGGTGGCATCAAGATCGATGATGTCGCGGAGCAGAACCTGACCTTCGGTCAATTCCTCGCGCCAGACCATGATGGCTTCAAAGGTCAACGGACTCTCGCACAGGCCGCGGATCATCGCGTTGCGACCAGCCTCAATGCGCTTTGCAATGGCGATTTCGCCTTCACGCGACAGAAGCTCCACCGAGCCCATCTCGCGCAGATACATGCGCACCGGGTCGTCGGTCCGGTCCTGGGCAGAGGTCGTGTTCTGACCAGCTACCGCGGTGGAACCGGCTTTCTTGGCAACAGCCTTGGTTTTGCCGTCGTCTTCGCTGGCCTCGCCATCATCGTTGTCGACGTCATCTTCTGAATCGACAACCGTGATGCCCTTCTCAGACAGCTGGGACAGGATGTCCTCGATCTGCTCGGAGCTGAACTCCTCAGACGGCAGGACCTTGTTCAGTTCGTCATGGGTGACATAGCCGCGCGATTTCGCGGTTTTGATCATCGCCTTGACGGACTGATCATTCATGTCCAGCAGCGGACCATCCTGGTTCTCTGCGGGGGCTTCGGCGGTTTCAGCGGCGGCTTTGCTCATTCGGTGCTCTTTGCTCCGGAAGGTCGGGGTGTGACGGCGCGGGGTCGGCTAGTTTCGCGCGTCAGCGTTTGCGATCTCGCCGCACTGCGGCAAGGAAAGTCTGTAAGGCTTGCGGATCACCCTGTTCGAATACGTCGGCCTGGCGTGCGCGCTCCTCGGCGGTACGGGCGTCATGTGCAACTTGTTCCATATAGGAATTAGAAAGCCGACGCCAAGCCTCTGTGCGGCTTTGCGGGTCAACTTCTTCACCCCCAATGCTTGCGCGCATCGCCGCCCGGTCCGGGCTTAGACGCGCTAATTCAGGGCCGTAGCCCCGCTGGCGTAGTGCATCACGCAATCCACCCTCGGGCCAGACTTCCCCAGACAAACAGGCGTCTAGAATCGCGTCACGTAGGCTGTCAAGCGGTCCGAGGGGCATTTCTGCCAGAGCTTCAGTCTCCGACTGTGCGATTTCAGGATACTCTACACAGGCTATGACCAGCTGGCGTGCGGTTGGGTGGGCGTTCTCGCTCTTGCGGGCCTGCTTCAATGCGCCGCTGGGTCCCGGCGGCGGTCCGAAGCGCGAATTGCCCGGTCGAAAGCTGCCGCCCGATCTGCGGGGGCGCATGCCTCCGGTCTGAAACAACCCATCGAGCCGACGATCAAACTCGGCGCGGTACTCGGCCTTCACGTCTCCGTCTTCAATCTTGGCCACCAGCTGGCGGATGCGCTTTCTAAAGCCAGCCCGGCGGTCAGGATCATCCAGCGGTTCCGCCACCTTTTCCCGCTCCCAGATCACATCGATCAGCGGGCGGGCTTCATCAATGGCAGCTTTCAGTGCTGCGGGGCCTTCCTCGCGCAGCATGTCATCTGGGTCCTGGCCTTCGGGAAGGAAGACAAAGCGCAGCGTTTTGCCAGGCTCCAGCAAAGGCAAAGCGCGCTCAGCGGCCGTGGCTGCGGCGCGCGTGCCCGCACTATCGCCATCAAGGCAGATCACAGGCTCTGAGCCCACGCGCCATAAAAGCTTGATCTGGTCTTCGGTCAGCGCCGTGCCGAGTGGAGCCACCGCCTGCTCAAGCCCGGCCCGGGCAAAGGCGATCACGTCCATATAGCCCTCAGCCACGATCAGGCCCTTGGCTTTGACTTTGGGATCGTGGGCAAAGCGACGCGCCTGAGGATAGCGGTAAAGCTGGCTGCCCTTGTGGAACAGGCTGGTTTCCGGGCTGTTGAGATATTTGGCGCGCTGCTCCTTCGACATGGCCCGCCCGCCAAAGGCGACCAGTCGTCCGCGCGTATCCTCAATGGGGAACATGACCCGGCCACGGAAGCGGTCATAGGGCTGACCGCCATCATCCGGGACGATGATCAAACCGGCCTCATCCAGCTCCTCTATGGAGGCACCCTTCTGGGTGAGCGATTGGACCAGACCGCGCCGCCGGTCTGGCGCAAAGCCCAGCCCGAATGCCTCGATATCCTTCGCCTTGAGCCCCCGGCGCTCCAGATAGAGCCGCGCGTCTTCGCCTTCAGATGACTGCAGACTGCGCACAAAGTAGCTCTGCGCCGCCTCAATCCACTCCAGGACCGAGCGCCGGCGCGCCTCCGCCTTGGGATCTGGCGGAGCGTCCTTGGGCACATCCATGCCCGCTTCACTGGCCAGCGCCTCCACCGCCTCGATAAAGCTGAGGCCTTGGGTTTTTTGAAGCCAGGTGATGACGTCGCCATGCTCCTGACTGGCGAAGCAATGGTAGAAGCCCTTCTCGTCATTGACGAAGAAGCTGGGCGTACGCTCTTTCTTGAATGGCGAGAGGCCGACGAATTCACGGCCCTGACGCTTGAGCGGAACCGTCCGCCCGATCAGATCGGACGGGCGGATTCGCGTCTTCAATTCGTCTAAAAAGCCGTCAGGCAGGGCCATTCGTGCTCAATCCACTGTTCCAGCAACAAAGCATAACCGCCCAAGGCGGCTTTCGCTACGCCTGTTAAGCGCGCGACTGGAGCAGGGTTTTGACTTCCTTTCCGGCCTTGGCGAAGTCCATGCGACCGGTATAGCGCTCCTTAAGAAGCGCCATGCACTTGCCCATGTCTTTGAGGCCAGTGGCCTCCACCTCATTAACCGCAGCTTCGGCAGCTTCAGCAATGGTGTCGTCACACATGGGTTCAGGCAGGTAGGCACGCACGATTTCAGCTTCAGCAACCTCGCGCTCAGCCAGATCAAGCCGACCTGCGTCTTCGTAGGTCTTGGCACTTTCTTCGCGCTGCTTCACAAGCTTTTGCAGCAGCGTCAGGATTTCGGTGTCTTCACAGCCCTCGCAGCGATCTTCGGCGCGGGCGGCAATATCACGGTCTTTCACCGCCGCCTGGATGAGGCGCAGCGTGGAGACGCGCACCTGGTCCTTGGCGCGCATGGCGACCTTGAGGTCTTCGAGAATGGTGTCGCGCAGCGACATGACAAATCCAACCAATCTGGGCTCGAATTCATTCAAGCCTTTGTTTTATAACGATCATTTACCTGCGCAGATCAGCTTGACCGTGCAGGCGGCGTCGCATAGTTTCCGGCCGTTTGGCCGCCGGTGGGCGACCGCGTTCCAAAAACGGAGGCGAGCACCTATGCCGGAAATAGTCCAGAATCAAGCCCTAGCCCAATCACGAAACGAAAATGACGCGGATGTACCGGCCTGGGCGACCGCGGCGCTGGCACTCGCAGACGGTACAATTTTCTACGGAAAAGGGGCTGGTGCGACCGGAACAGCAGTGGGCGAGCTTTGCTTTAATACTGCCATGACCGGGCATCAGGAAATTCTCGCGGATCCGTCCTACGCGGCCCAGATCGTGTGCTTTACCTTCCCCCATGTGGGCAATACCGGGGCAACGTCTGAAGACGAGGAAGCAGCCAGCCCGGCAGCCCGTGAAGCTGCTGTGGGCATGGTCTCACGCGCCGAGATCACGCCTCCTGCCAACTGGCGCGCCGAGCAGAGCTTTATTGAATGGCTGGCCGCGCGTGGAATCGTCTCGATCACCGGCGTGGATACCCGTGCGATCACCCGTCGCATCCGCGAGACCGGCATGCCGCTCGCTGCGGTTCAGCATGCTCGTGCTGGCGCTCTTGACCTTGAGACGTTGAAAGCCGCGGCAGCCTCTGCAAACTCCATGGAAGGGGCCGAGCTTGCCGGCACAGTCACGCGCGAGGCATCAGAGCCCTGGATCGAAGCCGGCTGGCACTGGCCGGTTGGCTATGAAACCGGTCCGGAAGACGGCCCGCTCGTTGCGGTACTCGACTATGGTGTGAAGGCCAACATCTTGCGCCGCCTTGTCTCGTCCGGCGCTCGCGTAACCGTATTGCCCGCCAAAGCAAGCGCTGACGATGTCCTGGCTCTAAAGCCAGCCGGAGTCGTCGTTTCGAACGGACCAGGCGATCCGGCCGCAACCGGCGAATACGCGCTTGCCACCCTTCGCGGCGTTATTGATGCCGGCGTCCCGATCCTCGGCATTTGTCTGGGTCACCAGATGCTGGCGCTCGCTGTGGGAGCCAGGACGCTGAAAATGGAACAAGGCCATCACGGCGCGAACCACCCGGTAAAGAACCACGAGACCGGCCAGGTCGAGATTGTGTCCATGAACCATGGCTTTGCCGTCGATCGCGACAGCCTGCCTGAAGGCGCTGTGGAGACCCATGTCTCGCTTTTTGATGGCACGAATTGCGGGTTCAAGCTTTCCGACAAGCCGGTCTTTGCCGTTCAACATCACCCCGAAGCGAGCCCGGGGCCCCAGGACAGCTTTAATGTGTTTGATCGCTTCGTGAGCGGATTGGCCGCGACTTAAATTTCACTTGTGACTTGTACACCCCGCGCGGAGCGCTAGCCTTTTTGTTAACGAGACTTCGGTTTCATACCGGTCTTGAGAAGCAAACGAGGGGAGCGCGCCAGCCATGGCGGGAACAACCAAACATTTTCGCAAAGCCCTGATGGTCGCCGTGTTTGTCGGTGCTGCTGTTGCCATGTCTGGATGTGGCGGCGGCGGCGGCGGAGCCGGTGGAGGCGTTGTGACACCCCCGCCAGCACCCCCTCCGCCTCCACCTCCCCCCCCACCACCTCCTCCTCCGCCACCACCGCCGCCGCCTCCGCCGCCGGTTCAGCCGCCCAGCGATTTTGAGACGGGCGAATATTTCAGTCGGGGCAATAATGGACAGCCGCGGTCTGGTTTGTCGCTGATCAATGCGTCGTCGGCGTATTCGCGCGGGGCGACAGGTGACGGCATTGTCGTTGCGGTCGTGGATACCGGGATTAACTCCGGCCATCCTGAATTTGACGGGCAAATCATTGATCAGGTTGACGTGGTCAACGCCACCCGTGGCGGTGAAGACACCGACGGGCACGGCACCGGCGTGGCCGGCGTAATCGCTGCGGCCAAAGACGGATTTGCGATGCACGGCGTCGCCTTTAATGCCCAGATCCTGTCGATCCGCGCCGACAGCGTTGATAGCTGTGAATCCGACGGCGGGGACGGGTGTGCCTTCTCCGACTTCAACACGGCCCGCGCCATCGATGCAGCGATTGCCGGCGGTGCGCAGATCATCAACCTGTCGCTCGGCCGCGATGTCGAGCTTGGCGATTCTGCCACACAGACCTTCGCAGCGATGACCCGCGCAGCGAACGCGGGCATCTTGATCGTGGTCGCTGCCGGTAACATTGATGAGGATCAGAATGCACCTGATCCAAGCCCCGGTTTTCCAGGAAACTTTGCTGGCGATCCGGCCTCCTTGGGGTTGACGGTCATTGCTGGGTCTGTGGACCTGAACGGGGTGATTTCCGACTTTTCCAACGGCGCGCAAGGCTTTGAAAACAACTACCTGGTTGCACCTGGCGAGCGAGTCATTGCGCCCTTCATCGACGATACAAATGGCGACACGCAATACGCCCTGTATTCCGGGACGAGCTTTGCCTCACCCTACCTTGCGGGCGCGCTTGCGCTGCTGCTGGACGGCTTTCCGACCTTAAGCGGTCAGGATGCCTTGCAGATCCTGTTTGATACCGCAGTTGACCTGGGCACCCCGGGACCTGACGCAATCTACGGGTCCGGCCTGATCGATCTTGAAGCCGCATTCCAGCCGGTTGGCAGTTCAACCTCACAGCTGGCCGGTGCACCGCAGGCAACGGCGCTGCCTGTGATCTTCGCAGCACCTTCAGGGGCCGCCGGTGACTGGGTCTTTGCATCGGGCCTGTTTGACGGAGCCCTGCTGCGCGACCGCTATAATCGCGGCTTCACCTTCACACCTGAAGCGCCGCGCGCAGCGTCAACGCCAACCGGCCTTGCTGCCATGGAATCAGCGGCTGAACGCAGCCTCGCGCGCCAGTCGCGGACTGTGGCCGGCCCGGCTGAAGTTAATCTGCGCATTACGCCGGACCTGCCCCATGCTCTGACCAACATGCCAGCGGAAGTCTATCAGTCTGAGGCAGACTTCAGCTTTGCCTTCCGCCAGGGCGGTCTGTCGGTTGAAGCCGGTCGCGGTTTTGCGGCCCCCGGCCCGATCGAAAGCGCAGGCGTCTCAGTGCTGTCAGCGACCCTGTTTAGCGGAGGTGTCGCCAATCTGACCTCCCAGCGCGAGTGGGCTTCACTTGGCTATGAGGTTGGCAGTCTTACCGTTCAAGTGCGCGCTTCCGGATCGGGCGATGATGCCTTCCAGGCCGTCGCCACCAGCTGGACCCAGTTCAATCAGACCCTAGGGTTTGAAATGGGCGCAGGCCGGGAAGAAGACCGCACGCTAGGCGGCTTCATCGGAGCACGCTTTGGCGCGCAGGAGGGCTCGTCCTCCAGCTTTGCCGCCGCGTTGTGGTCCGGCGATCTGCCCATGGGCTGGCGCGGTTCGGCACGACTTGAACGCGCAAACATCAATCTTGACCTTCCAGGCTTCCTCACTGTACGCGACGATGTCGTCGCCAGCGCCTGGAGCGTCGGCTTTGACAGAGCCGCTCCGGGCGGTCGTATCGGGTTCACCCTCTCCCAGCCGCTTCGGGTGGAAGACGGTACAATCTCAGCCATGGTGCCGGTCGCTGTGAATGAGGCGAATAACGCGATTTTTGAACGTCGTTTGGCAAGCCTCGCGCCATCGGGTCGGGAAATCTCGGCTGAGGCGGCCTGGCATGTGGCGATCAATGATCGTACCAGCGCCAGCTTTGCAGCCCGTTTCACCGATGCGCCCGGCCACATTCGCAAGGCCGATGATGAAGGTCTCATCTGGGCAGGACTTCGCACCACGTGGTAGCGTCCTGGCCATGACTGGATCTGGCCCGAATCTGACCCTGGAGGAGCGTGTCAAACGCACGCTCATTCCACCGCGCATGGAACTTAAACGCATCGTCGCGCGCGAAAAGCGCAAGGGCGAGCCGGGATTGCGTCTATTGCCCTTCCTGGTCGATCCGGCTCGGGCCGCGATCGATATTGGGGCTAATCGCGGCATATGGGCCGATGAGATGTCCCGCCTGACCAGCACGGTTCTGGCCTATGAGCCGAACCCGAAGCTCTATGCCTTCCTGGAGCGGGCCGCAGCGCCAGGCGTTCAATGCCGACAAGTCGCCCTGTCCGATGCAGCCGGAGAGGCGGAACTGCTGATCCCTGGCGAGAACGGACGCTATTCCAATCAGGGGGCCTCGCTCAATCCTGACAAGGTCGGGGACGCGCCGCATATGCGTGTGACAGTTGAGGCGGCTCGTCTCGACGATCTCGATCCGCCAGCTACCGGCTTTTTGAAAATCGATGTGGAGGGGCACGAGCGCGCCGTGCTTGATGGAGCCAAGGGCCTGATCACCCGCGATCGTCCCATCATGATCATCGAAATCGAGGAGCGCCATACCGGGCGCGACCTCAATGAAGAGCTCGATTATGTCGAGGCGCTTGGCTATCGCACGCTCGCGCTAGCAGACGGCAAGCTGATGGCCCGTGCTCATCTGGATATAGACCGGGATCATCGCGGCAAGATTGGCCAGCCCGGTTACGCCAACAACTTCGTCTTCTTCCCGGAGTAGACCCATGCGACGTGCCCCCGCTGCTCTCTTTAGCCGCCGGTCTGCGCTCGGACTCGGGGCTGCAGCAACGCTGGCGGCCTGTAGCCCCCGCTCAGACCTGCCAACCAATACGCTACGTGTGGCCATCGATTCTGAGCCGGACAGCCTTGATCCGCTGAAAGGTCAGTTTGCTTCCGCCGCCCTGCTCTACAAACAGCTCCATGCGCCGCTGACCGAGTTCTCGCCTTCTGGCGGGCTGGCACCTGGGCTGGCGCAGACCTGGCGCAGCGAAGACGCACGCACCTGGAGATTCATGCTGCGCCCGAATCTGGTGTGGTCCGATGGCGCGCCGCTCACTGCTGATGACGTTGTCTGGACCGCACGGCGTCTGCTGGACCCCACGACAGGCTTTGCCCAGCAGGGCGATTTCTTTGCCGTCATCAATGCGCGCGCGTCCCTTCGTGGTGAGGTTCCGCCAGAAGCCGTTGGTATCACCGCCATCGATGACCGCACCGTGGAGTTTCGCCTCGACCGTCCCGTCGCGATGTTCCCGATCCTGATGCGGGAGTTCTACCCGCTGCCCCGCCACATCGTCAGCGCCAATCCAGATGACTGGACGCGACCAGAGAACTGGGTTTCGGCAGGCCCTTACACGCTGACCGGGCGCAGTGCGCTGCGCTTTGATCTGACACGCAATCCGCGCTTTGCCGCAGCGGACACGGTCACGATCGAGCATATCTCGGTCAGTGTGATCGAGGACGCCGCAACGCGCGCGCGCCGCTTCAGGGCGGGTGATTTTGATCTGGTGGATCGTCCACCCTCAGATCAGATCGGCTTTATGCGAGAGCGCCTCGGCGACCAGCTGGCCGCATTCCCCGCCCCGATCCTCACTTATCTAAAGGTCAATTGCTCCCAGCCGCATTTAAGTGATCCGCGTGTCCGTCGGGCGCTGTCACTTGCGACCAACCGCCAGCGTACCAATGACCAGTTCTTCAATGGCGAAAGTCAGCCGACCGACATCATCATTCCCGACCCCGAAGCCCCCGCACCTGAGCGCAATGTGGCTGAAGCGGTGCGCCTGCTGAATGCGGCAGGCTTCGGGCCCGAGAACCCACTGCAGATCACGCTGCGCGCCACCGCTGGCGACCGCGACCGGGTGGCGGTGGCGCTGATGGATGACTGGGCCGATATCGGCGTGGAGACCACCCTGCTCGCCAGCTATCCACTTGATCTGTATCAGGCCGTGGACGGCGGTGATTTCGATCTGGCGCTTGCCCGTTTTGACCGCGGCTTGAAGTCCGATCCCGAATTCATGATCCAGCCCTTCACCCAGGACGGCTTTGCCGACAATACAAGATGGGAAGGCCCGCGCCGGACGATGTTCGACGCCCTGATTGATGAAGCGAGTGCCACGCTCGACGGCACGCAGCGGCTCACAAAGCTGCGCCAGGCCGAAGACCTCCTGCTCGAAGACATGCCCAACATCCCGCTCCTGTTCGAGCGCGCCTACTGGATGGTCGGCAGCCGCGTCGACTACAACCCCGCCATTCCGCCCCAGCTCTGGCGGGATCTGGGGTTGAGGTGAGCGATGGGGCACGAGCACTCTGACTGGCTGGAACGCTGGCGCTCGCATCTGCAGGACGCCGGGCTGTCGCAGGATGATGCCATCGGTCGCAAGCTGATCAGGCACCACACCGGACCCTCACGTCACTATCACGGGCTGTCACATCTAGAATTCCTGTTTGGTGAGATCGATACCCACCGCGACCAGATCAGGGATCTTAACCGGCTGATTTTTGCCACCTGGTTCCATGACGCAATCTACATCAGCTGGCGCAAGGACAACGAAGCCCGCAGCGCCAACTGGGCCGTGCACAGCCTGGGCAGCCTTGGCGCAAGCGAAGCGCTTCAATCCTCCGTTGGCTCCCTCATCCGGCAAACCGCGAACCACGCTGAGGGCGGCAACGACAACGACGACAACCTCTTCCTCGACATGGACTGCGCCATTCTCGGTGCTCCGGCAGATGTCTACGCGAAATATACCAAGGGCGTGCGCGCTGAGTATTGGTGGGTGCCCAAAGGTCGTTATCGGGCAGGTCGCAAGCGCTTTCTCGAGAACCAGATAGAGCGAAGCCCGCTTTTCCTGACGGAAGCCTACAACGCGCGCTATGGAGCGCAGGCATTAGTGAATATGCGCGAGGAGGTGGCAGGCTTGTAGCTACCCCCTCGCCAAACGCGTCTTCACACGCTACACCGCCCTCTCAGCACGACAGATGACTCGGCCCCGGCCCTGAAGCGTCCTTCGCTTCGGGTGGCCCTGCGCGCGAGCAAGACCATGAGAAGGCCACGCCCATGCCCAAGCGTACTGATATCCAGTCCATCCTGATCATCGGCGCGGGGCCTATCGTTATCGGTCAAGCCTGTGAGTTTGACTATTCAGGCACGCAAGCGGTCAAGGCGCTGAAGGAAGAGGGATATCGGGTCATCCTGGTGAACTCCAACCCGGCTACGATCATGACCGACCCGGGCCTGGCCGACGCCACCTATATCGAACCGATCACCGCCGACATGGTGGCCAAGGTGATCGAAAAGGAGCGCCCCGACGCGCTGCTGCCCACGATGGGCGGTCAGACCGCGCTGAACTGTGCGCTCGATCTGGATCGCCTCGGTGTGCTGGAGAAATACGGTGTTGAGATGATCGGCGCGAAAGCCGATGTCATCGACAAGGCGGAAAACCGCGAGCGCTTCCGCGATGCGATGGACAAGATCGGCCTTGAAAGCCCGCTCTCGCGCACCGTGAACACTATGGAAGAGGCTGATGAAGCGCTGGCAGAGCTGGGCCTGCCGGTTGTCATCCGCCCCAGCTTCACCATGGGCGGCACGGGCGGCGGCATTGCCTATAACGTCAATGAATTCCGTGAGATCGTATCATCTGGCCTTTACGCTTCTCGCACCACCGAGGTGCTGATCGAGGAATGTGTGCTGGGCTGGAAAGAGTATGAGATGGAGGTCGTTCGCGATAAGAACGATAACTGCATCATTATCTGCTCGATCGAGAATATCGATCCGATGGGCGTGCACACCGGCGACTCTATCACCGTCGCCCCCGCCCTGACCCTCACCGACAAGGAATACCAGCGCATGCGCTCGGCCTCGCTGGCGGTCTTGCGCGAGATCGGGGTTGAGACCGGCGGCTCGAACGTCCAGTTTGCCGTTGATCCGAAGACCGGCCGCATGGTCGTGATCGAGATGAACCCGCGCGTGTCGCGCTCGTCCGCCCTGGCGTCGAAAGCCACCGGCTTCCCGATTGCCAAGGTCGCCGCCAAGCTCGCCGTCGGCTACACACTTGATGAGATCGATAATGAGATCACCGGCGGAGCCACACCGGCCAGCTTTGAGCCGACCATCGATTATATCGTCACCAAGACCCCGCGCTTTGCGTTCGAGAAGTATCCAGGCGCCAAGCCCTATCTGACCACCTCCATGAAGTCGGTGGGTGAGGCCATGTCCATGGGCCGCACCTTTGCAGAGTCGGTCCAGAAAGCCCTGCGCAGCCTAGAAACCGGCCTGTCCGGCTTTGACGAGATCGAAGTTGAAGGCTTTGACATTGCAGAGACGCCCCAGACCCGCCGCGAAGCGGTTCTGGCCGCCCTGTCCCAGCCCACGCCGGACCGCCTGCGCGTGATCGCCCAGGCCTTCCGCGAGGGACTGAGCGTCGAAGAGGTACGCGGCGTCTGCCTGTATGAGCCTTGGTTCCTGCGCCAGATCGAGCAGATCGTGGAGGCCGAGGAACAGGTCCGTCTGATGGGCCTGCCTGAAGAGGCTGAAGCCCTTCGTGAGTTAAAAGCCATGGGCTTTTCCGATGCGCGCCTGGCCAAGCTGACCGGCAATGACGAAGCAGGTGTAAAGGCCCTACGCAAGCGTCTGGGTGTGCGCCCGGTGTTCAAGCGCGTGGACACCTGCGCCGCCGAATTCGCCAGCGCCACGCCCTACATGTACTCCAGCTACGAGCCGGGCGGGGAATGCGAGAGCGAACCGACGAACCGTAAAAAAGCGATCATTCTGGGCGGTGGTCCCAACCGTATCGGCCAGGGCATCGAGTTCGACTATTGCTGCTGCCATGCGGCCTTTGCGTTTGAAGAGATGGGCATTGAGTCCATCATGGTGAACTGCAACCCCGAAACCGTTTCCACCGACTACGACACTGCCGACCGGCTCTATTTTGAACCGCTTACGGCTGAAGACGTGCTCGAACTGATTGAGACCGAACAAGCCAATGGCGAGCTTCTGGGCGTCGTCGTCCAGTATGGTGGCCAGACCCCGCTGAAGCTGTCGGCCGATCTGGAAGCGGCGGGCGTACCGATCCTGGGCACTTCTCCGGACGCCATCGATCTGGCCGAGGACCGCGAGCGCTTTAAAGCCCTGCTGGACGAGCTTGATCTGAAGCAGCCGCCAAACGCCATCGCGCGCTCAGAAGCTGAAGCGGCCGTCGCGGCCAAACAGCTGGGCTTCCCGCTTGTATTGCGCCCAAGCCACGTGCTGGGCGGGCGCGGCATGGAGATTGTGCGCGATCCTGAAGGCTTTGACCGCTATATCCGCGAAGCTGTGCACGTCTCCGGTGCAGCCCCGCTGCTGCTGGATCGCTACCTGTCTGACGCGTCGGAAATCGACGTTGACGCGGTCTGCGATGGCGAAGACGTGTGGATCGCTGGCGTCATGGAGCATATCGAGGAAGCCGGCGTGCACTCCGGCGACAGCGCCTGCTCCCTGCCGCCCCATTCCTTGTCGGCTGAAACAGTTGAAGAGTTGCGCCGTGAAGCCGAAGCGCTGGCCAAAGCGATCGGCGTGAAGGGCCTGATGAATGTCCAGTTTGCGGTCAAGGATGGCGAGGTCTTCCTGATCGAAGTGAACCCGCGCGCCAGCCGTACCGTGCCCTTCGTGGCCAAAACCATCGGCGCGCCGGTCGCCAAGATCGCCGCCAAGGTGATGGCCGGGGCCAAGCTGAAAGATCTCGACACACCAAGCGACGAGCCAGGCCATATCGCGGTGAAGGAAGCTGTGATGCCGTTTGCCCGCTTCCCCGGCGTTGACCCGGTACTGGGCCCGGAGATGCGCTCAACCGGCGAAGTCATGGGTATCGATGTCGACTTTGAAAGCGCCTTCGCCAAGGCGGAGCTCGGTGCAGGCGTTGATCTTCCAACCGAAGGCGCGGTCTTCATCTCGCTGAAGGAGAGCGACAAGGCGGCTATGGTTGAGCCCAGCCGCCAGCTGACCGAGCTGGGTTTCAAGCTTCTGGCGACGGGCGGCACGGCAAAAACACTAATGGATGCGGGTGTGCCGGTTGAAAAGGTCAACAAGGTCCACGAAGGCCGACCACATATCGTGGACGCCATCACCAATGGTCAGGTCCAGCTGGTGTTCAACACCACCGAGGGTCGCCAGTCGCTTTTCGACAGCTATTCCATCCGCCGAACCGCTCTGGACATGAAGGTTCCCTGCTACACGACCGCCAGCGCAGCACGTGCCGCGATCAAGTCAATTGCGGCAATTGATGCCGGCAAACTTGAACCGAGGAGCTTGCAATCCTACTCTAAGGGATCGGCGCGCGGTTAAGAGGACCGGCATGCCGCGCTAAAACAAGAAATAGACGTCGGATTTCAATGCAGAAAATACCTATGACCGCCGAGGGCCACCAGGCGCTCGACGCAGAACTCAAACACCTCAAATCCGTGGAGCGCCCGGCAGTAATCCAGGCGATCTCGGAAGCACGTGAACATGGCGACCTGTCGGAGAACGCGGAATATCACGCGGCCAAGGAACGCCAGGGCTGGATTGAAGGCCGCGTTCAGGAGCTTGAGGACAAGATTGCACGCGCCCAGGTGATCGACACCACCAAGATGAGTGGCGATACGGTCAAGTTCGGCGCAACCGTCACCGTGGTCGATGAAGATACCGACCAGGAAAGCACCTACAAGATCGTGGGCGACGACGAAGCTGACGTGAAAGCGGGCAAAATCTCGCTTTCCTCGCCCATCGCACGTTCCATGATCAACAAGGAAGTCGGCGATGTGGTGGAAGTGAACGCCCCTGGCGGCACCAAGAGCTACGAGATCCTGAACGTTCAGTGGAAGTAGGCCTCACGGCATTTTCCTGAGATACAAAAACCTGAAGCGCCGGAGCGAATGCTCCGGCGCTTCGTATTTGCACGTTTCGTTCTGTTTCGGGGTCAGTCGGAAAGACGCGCAAGCCCTGGAAGATGGTCTGCCGGATCGCGGCGCTCGCCGTTTTCGCGCACCTCCACATGCAAGTGCGGACCCAAGCTGAGGCCCGTATTGCCAACCGTTGCAAATATCTGGCCCGCCTCAATCCGGTCTCCGCGGCCAAACAAGGCCCCGCTCAAATGGGCGTAAATCGTTGTCCAGCCAGCGCCGTGATCAATTTCGACCACATAGCCCCAATCGCTGTTACCCCGAAATTCATTTCCGGCATAAAGGATCACACCCGCAGCTGGCGCACGCACCGGAGTTCCCAGCGGTGCAGCGATGTCGTGACCGCCATGGAATGGCGGCAGGTCCATGCCTCGGATCACACGCGGGCCGAAATCAGAAGTCTGACGACCTTCAAGAACAATCTCGGTGAATTGGGGGGCAGCTAACCCGCCGGTAGCGTGAGCCGCCTGCACACTGCATAGCGACAAGCCAACAGCCGCAAGCACGCCAACGCGCGCGGCGATAGAACAGGCCTTGTTGGGGTTCGGGGATGGGTTCAAAGCTGACATCAGTCGCATTTCGATGGCCTTTCGTGGCGCTACGCCAAAACCAACCACCGGACTCGACCCCGAATTCGAGCCGGCGGCATTGAGAAGAGCGCGGGCGTAGGAACGCGCTCTCCCCTCACTGAGCCCGGCAAGCGCCCGGCGATCACAATCAAGCTCTGCAGCGAGCCGACGACGTGCCTCCAAAGCAAACAAAAACGGGTTGAACCAGAGCGCGATACTCAGCAGGCGCGCAAAGGAAAGCACCCAGACATCCCGGCGTTCGAGATGGGCCAGCTCATGGCGAATAACTTGGTCGAGCGCCGGTGTGGCAAGCTCTGACGCATTGAGATAAAGGCGTGGGTGGACGAGGCCGGTGACCAATGTCGGTCCACAGTGAGTATAGGCACCAGCCAGCGCCAAACCCGAGCGCTTCGCAAGACGGTTTACCTGAGCGGTAAGCGCTGTATCGGCTGGCTCTGCCTGACCTGTCAGACTGGCCAGCTTCATCGAGCGCCAGGCTTCAAGCCCTAGCCGGCCAATCGCGCCTAGGATCCAAATCCCGAAAAGCGCCAGAGTCTCATCAATCCCAGCCTGCGTTGGCGGCAGGGTAATATTGGTAAGCGGCCGCCCCTCCCCTGATCCCGCAAAAGCCTGCCCCAGCGGCTCAAGTACCGAAGGTGCCTGAATGGCCAGCTGTGGCAAGACCGGCGATAGCACGAGCGGCAGAGCCAACACGCCAAGAGCGACCGTCCAGTAGCTTGAGGCCCGTGCGGCATTAATCCCGGCGGACACGGCTGCCAGGCCGATAGGCAGCGTCAAGGCAAGGGCAAACAGCCAGGTTTCAATTGTCATGACGTGGTCCCCTGGTCTTCGTCGTCGGTTGATTGAGACAGAAGCGCTTCAAGCGCTTCAAGCTCCGCCTTGTCGAGGATTGGGCTCTCGGCAAACGCGGCAGCAGGCAGCGGTGCGTCCAGGTCAAACACCTGCGAGGAAAAGCTGCGCACCATCATGCCAAGAACGCTGACCTTGCTGGCCTTGGCACCAAACACTGTCAGCCCGTGGGACGAACCGCGCTCTACCAGCCCCTTGTCCAACATGCGAGACACCAGTGTACGCGTCGTGGAATAGGACCACCCCGCCCCGTCTCCGACACCGTCGTGCAGTTCGCGCGCACTTTGTGGCGAGCTTCTCCAAAGCGCCTTGAGGATGCTCATCTCTGACGGGCTTGGTTTTTCCATGGCTCAATCCAACCTGTAACGAAGTTACTACATGTGTAGCATGTTGATGTCATCCGTCAACACCCCTCTGGAAGGGATGCTTGACGTGCCGCCGAGCATGACGAGTGTAAGCCCATGAGTGCGCGCACCTGTTTTGTGGTTTCTGATGGCCGTCGAGGTATTGAAAACCAGGCCCTGGGCCTGGCTGAAGCGGTGGCGCGTCGCACCGACATGCGTCTTTTCCCGGTTCATCTTCCCAAATCTGGCGGGCTGAAGCATCCAGGCGAGATAGCCCCTGATTTGTGGATTGGCTGTGGCCGCGCAGCAGTTCGCGCCGCACCGCTGCATCGCAAGGCCTTTCCCAGTGCAGTCATGGTCTACGTGCAGGCTCCCCGAGGCAACGAACAGCATTTTGATCTGATCATCGCGCCGCGTCATGACCGCATCAGTGGCCCCAACGTGCTGAGCACAATCGGTTCGCCCAACCGCGTGACATCTACGCTGCTGCAGGCCGCCGGGGAGGAGTTCAAAGCGGAGCTGGCAAAGTTTCCAGGCCCACGCGCAGCCATCCTGATCGGCGGTGACAGCAAGCACCACCAGTTCACGCCGGAAACCTGTGAGAGCCTTCTGCTCGGCGTAGAGCGCATGCGCGAGCAGACAGGTTCCATCCTGATCACCACCAGCCGACGCACGCCCCAGGCGCTCGTCGATACCCTCCTGGAACGCTATGGCTGGGCCAAGGATACGTGGATCCATGCCGGCGATGGCCCCAATCCCTATTTCGCCTTCCTTCAAGGCGCTGACTGGATCTGCGTGACCGAAGACTCCACCAATATGCTGTGTGAAGCCGCCACCACCGGAAAACCGGTCTATCGGCTCGCCGTTGCTGGCAAGCCGGGCAAGTTTGAACGCCTTTACGCCCAGCTTCAGGGTGCCGGTGCGGTTCGTCCCTTCCTGGGAAAGCTGGAACAGTGGGATTATCCTGCCCTGCGTGAGACCGAGCGGGCGGCTGCGGCTGTGCTTGAAATCCTCGCCCAAAGACACGAGATCAGCGAAAGCTGAACGCGGGCGCGACGCCCGAGTCAGAATCCGTTAAGAAGGCAGGCTGTGCTGCCCCTTCGACAAGACTTTTAAAGGAGCCCTCCCATGGCCGAGACCCGTCACGCTAAGCTTGTGATCATTGGATCGGGCGCTGCTGGTTACACCGCTGCGATCTACGCGGCCCGCGCCATGATGGAGCCGGTCCTGATTTCCGGCATGCAGCCGGGCGGTCAGCTAACCATCACCACCGAAGTGGAAAACTATCCAGGCTTTGCTGACGTGATCCAGGGGCCCTGGCTGATGGATCAGATGAAAGCCCAGGCCGAACATGTCGGCACCAAAATCGTTGAGGATCTGGTTGTGAAGGCCGACCTGTCCAAGCGCCCCTTCACGCTGACCTGTGACAGCGGCGCAGTCTTTACCGCCGATGCGGTCGTGATCGCCACCGGTGCCAGCGCCAAATGGCTCGGCCTTGAGTGCGAACAGACGTTTGCCGGTGGCGGCGTTTCAGCTTGTGCGACCTGTGACGGATTTTTCTATCGCGGTAAGGAAGTCATCGTCGTGGGCGGTGGCAACACGGCCGTGGAAGAAGCGCTCTATCTGGCCAATATCGCGTCCAAGGTCACGCTGGTGCACCGCCGCGACAGCCTGCGTGCTGAAAAGATCATGCAGGACCGCCTGTTCAATCACGACAAGATCGAGGTGGTCTGGGACAGCACGCTGGAAGACATTGTCGGTCAGACCAAGCCCTTCCCGGTGGTTGAAGGCGTAAAGCTGAAGAATGTGAAGACCGGTGAGGTGACCGAGCGCAAGGCCGACGGCGTGTTCATCGCCATTGGTCACGCGCCAGCCACAGAGTTGTTTAAAGATCAGCTTGAAACCAAGGCGGGCGGCTATCTGGTCACCGCGCCGGATTCTACGACCACTTCCATTCCTGGCGTCTTTGCTGCAGGCGACGTCACCGACGACAAATACCGGCAGGCCGTGACCGCCGCAGGCATGGGCTGTATGGCCGCCCTTGAAGCTGAACGCTTCATCGCCGAGCAAGAAGTGCTCGCCGACAAAGAAGAAAGCGCGGCCTGATAAATTCGCCCGTGTGACGAAAATTTCATCCAGATGTAAGAACTGGATCATCTTGGACTACGTATAGGTTGCGTTGCTTGATGATTCTTGGGGAGCTAACATGTCCTTTCTACGTAGCCGGTCTCGCGTAACAACCGCTTTGGCCGCCGTTTTCCTTGCGCTTGCGCCCGCCTCGGTGATGGCGCAAGACGGCAGCTTTACTCGCTTCTCAGAATATTCTGAGACCAGTCGCACCAAAATCGACTACGAGGCCTGGACGCTGATCCTGCGCAATATCGTGTTCGATGTTGGTCACTCCGACCGCACCCTGCCCGGTCCCCGTGCTCAGGTTACTGGCACCCGAATCGCACTGGAATCGCGGAGCCGCTATCGCAATGAGGGCAATCGGATCGCCTATCACCTGCTGGAAGACATCCACAAGGAAGCGATCTCCGATTACCGCGCCGAGCTTGAAGCCCTGCCTCAGCAAATCAGCCTGTCTGAGCTGAACAGCAATGAACAGCTGGCCTATTGGCTCAATCTGCACAACGCCATCCTGATCGATGAAATCACCCAGGACTACCCGGTTCGTCGCATTGATCGCGAACGCCGCAACGGCGTGCCGCTTCTGGATGCCCCTTTGGTCACCATTGAGGGTGTTGAGCTCAGCCTCAATGATATCCGCTTCAACATTGTTGAAGCCGGCTGGCAGGATCCCCGTATAATCTATGGCTTCCACCTGGGTGCCGTTGGCGGTGCCACGCTGCGCGACGAGGCCTTTACCGGCGACCGCGTATGGTCGCAGCTGGAGTCCAATGGTCGTGAGTTTGTTAATGCCCTGCGCGGCGTTGACGGCCTGACCCGGAATGTCGAAATCTCACCGCTCTACCGCGAACACGCGGCGCTCTTTCCCGACGGGGCAGAGGATGTGAAGGCTCACCTGATCCAACTGGCACGCCCGGAAGTCGCTGATCTGGTTGATGAGATTGGGGCTGAGCTCCGCTATCTCGATTTTGACTGGCATATTGCCGACCTGACCAATGGTCGGCGCGGGTGTAGCGGACCTCAGAACACGGCCAACATCAGTGTCGTGTCGGGCTCTGGAACCACCAGCCAGGCCATCGACTGTCAGGTACTGCCTCCGCAGGCTCTCAACCTGTTTGAAGCTGTGATCCAGCGCCGACTGGAGTTCTTGCGTAACGGCGATAGAGGCCGCGTCACGGTACGCGATATTCCGACGCCCTCCAGTCAGGCATCAGACGATGGTGAAGTGGTCATCAATCTGCCAGACCGCGAGTCTGAGTCAGACTGACAGCCGGCAAAATCTGCGGGCCAGGCCTTTGAAACGCTTGGCCCGCCATGCAAGCCGCGCTAGATGCTGTGCATGACCCAAGATGTTGTCTGTTTTCGCGATGTCCGGTTTGGCTATGCCAAAGCTGGCGATGTTCTCTCGATCAAAGCGCTTGATGTGACTGCAGGCGAACGCCTGTTCCTGCGCGGGGCCAGTGGCTCAGGCAAATCGACCCTGCTTGGCCTGATCGCAGGCATTCTGTCGCCACAAACTGGATCGATCGAGGTTCTTGGCGAAGACCTTCTGGCCATGAACGCGACCCAGCGCGACAGCTTTCGCGCGTCGCGGCTGGGGGTCATCTTCCAGCTCTTCAATCTGCTGCCCTACCTGCCAGTTGGCGCAAACGTGACCCTGCCTTGCCGGTTCAGTGCGGCGCGCGCGAAGGCCGCTGAGGCGGCCGGCGGTGCTGATGAAGAGGCCCGCCGCCTTTTGGGGCGGCTCGGTCTGGATCCTGATGCGGTGTGGACCAAGCGCTCCACCGATCTGTCGGTGGGTCAGCAGCAGCGCGTGGCTGCCGCGCGAGCTCTGATCGGGCGTCCAGGCCTTATCCTCGCCGATGAACCCACCAGCGCGCTTGATGCCAACAGCCGGGATGCCTTCATCGAGCTGTTGAACGAGGAATGCGATGTGGCAGGCGCTGCGCTGATTTTCGTCAGCCATGATGCAGGGCTGGCCGATCATTTTGACCGGGCGATCGATCTGGCCGACATCAACACAGCGATGGAGACGGTCTGATGGCGCGCTTCCCCATTCTGACTCTGGCGCTCCGCTCAATCGGCAACCGGGCTGGCACCGCGCTTTTGACCATCCTGACGGTCGCGATTTCAGTCACCCTCTTCCTGACGGTGGAGAAGGTGCGCCACGGCGCGCGCGCCAGCTTTGAAAACACGATTTCAGGTGTCGACCTGATCGTCGGTGCCCGGTCCAGTGCAGTGAACCTCCTGCTCTACTCGGTATTCCAGATTGGCGATGCCACCAACAATATCACCTGGGACAGCTATCAGGCGGTGGCCAATGCCCGTGGCGTGGACTGGACCGTCCCGATCAGCCTGGGTGACAGCCATCGCGGGTTTCGTGTCGTAGGCACCACGCCAGCGTATTTTGAGCGATATCAGTATGGCCAGGAAAGACCTCTCGCCTTTGCAAGCGGTGAGCCGTTTGACACCCTGTTCCACACCGTCATCGGTGCCCAGGTCGCCCGCGAGCTTGGCTACGAGGTCGGCCAGGAAATTGTGGTTGCTCACGGCACGGGCCCGGTCAGCTTTGTGGAGCATGACAACAATCCGTTCACGATCACGGGAATCCTCGAACCCACCGGCACGCCGGTGGACCGCTCAGTCTTCGTCGGGCTGGAAGCGATTGAGGCGATCCATCTGGAAGGGCCCACAGGTGCAGGTTCCGGGCTCTCGGCTGAAGAGCTGGAAGCGATGGACCTGACACCAGAGGCCATCACCGCCTTCTTCGTGGGGCTTGATACGCCGGTGGTGGCCCTGCGCCTCCAGCGACAGGTCAACACCTATCCGTCTGAACCGCTACAAGCGATTATCCCCGGGGTGGCTCTGGCGCAACTTTGGGGCATTGTGGGAGCAGCTGAACGAACCTTGGCGGCCGTTGCCGCCTTTGTCGTCCTGACCGGCCTCGTGTCGATCCTGACTGCAGTTTTGACCAGCCTGAATGAGCGACGCCGAGAGATGGCGATCCTGCGCGCGCTCGGGGCGCGGCCCGGACATATCTTCAGCCTGCTGGTTGCTGAAAGCGCAGGGCTGGCCCTGGCCGGTGCCATCTTGGGGACTGCATTGACCTATGCTGGCCTGACTGGATTTGCTCCGATCATTGAGGCCCGGTTTGGAATTTTGCTGCCGACCCTGGTGCCGGGGCGTTATGATCTTGCGATTATTGGTGTTGTGACCGTGGCCTCGGCCATTCTGGGTGCAGGGCCGGCCTGGCGGGCCTACCGTAATTCGCTCGCCGATGGCATGACCATTCGCGTCTAGACAAGGACACACGCCGGTATGGACTGGGACAAGCTGAAAACCTTCCACGCCTCGGCTGAGGCTGGATCACTGACCGGGGCGGCGGAGCTGTTAAACCTCTCCCAGTCGGCAGTGAGCCGCCAGATTTCCGCGCTGGAGACGGATCTCGGCGTAAAACTGTTCCACAGGCATACCCGCGGCCTCCTCCTGACTGAGCCGGGCCGGGTCCTGTTTGAGGCAGCGGTTCAAGTCTCGGCTCGGGTCACCCTGGCGGAAAGCAATCTACAGGATCTTCGCGATGAGCCGAGCGGCGCATTACGCGTCACGGCACCGACGGCATTCGGGGCGATCTGGCTTGCCCCGCGGCTGGCGAAATTTGCTGAAAGCTATCCCCAGATCAAGCTGCGCCTGATCCTGGCCGACCACGAACTCGACGTCTCCAATCTGGAGACCGATATCGCCATCCGGCCATGGGCCGCGCGCCAGAACGATGTCATCCAACGCAAGCTGATGGAGGTGGATCAACACCTCTATGGCTCAGCCGCCTATTTTGCACGCAAGGGGGAGCCGAGCGATATTGCAACGCTGGATGACCACGACTTCGTTGCCTATGGCCCCCGCCATCTGGCGCCAATCCCGAAGCTGAACTGGGCCTTGAGCCTCGGGCGTGAGGACACCAACATGCCGCGCGATCCAGTGATTGAGGTCAATACGATTGCCGGCATGGTCAAGGCGGTCGAGGCGGGCATGGGGCTGGCGGGCCTGCCCAGCTATGTGGCCAATGACGATGACAAGCTGGTGCGCGTGCTGAACGACACGATTGGGCCAGCATTCGAGATTTATATGCTGTACCCGCAGGAGCTTAAGGGCTCACGCCGAGTGGCAGCCTTTGGCGAATTTCTAAAAGCGGAAACGAAGGCCTGGCGCGAAGCCCAACCTTGAGGCGCTAACGCTAGCCTTCACCGTCCTGGCGCAAACGCCGCGCGGCCGCACGGGCGGACAAGGCCTGGCCATCGGTTCGGGCCGCGTTGGCTGCAGTTTCAAACAGGCGTGCCGCGTCCTCGCGGCGTCCCTGGCGCTCGCGCAGACGAGCAAGACCCAGCGCCGCGGGGAAGTGCCCCGGATCGAACGCCAGCACGCGCTCATACAAGCCGGCCCCGTTTTCAAATTCACCAATACCGATCAGGCAGGCAGCATGGTCAGCCAGTGCATCAAGGTCCCAGGGACTGCTGGCAATTGCGGCAGCCGTCGGATCACACGGCCCCGGCAGCTCGGCGTTAGACGCCACCAGCTCGGTCTCGCCGGGAATGGTGCTGACATCGACCGTGTCGGGGGCAAGCGCAGGCTCGTCCTCAGGCGAAGCGGATGGCTCAGCCCCTTCGTCGACGGGTTGCTCTGGCTGCGCGGCCGGAGTTGCAGCGGCGGGCGTTTCGTCCGCGCCGTCATCATCGCCGCGCATCAACCACATGCCACCGGAGTCAGAGCGGGGCTCCTCATGGGGATCAGCGATCTGGAAGCCCTGACGGGTAGAATTCTGTTGTTCTTGCGCAGTTGCTGCTGGTCGCTCAGCAGCGCCCTCGGTGTCTGCACCGGCCCGCTCCGCCTGCATGGAAGCGGCGCGCGCCTCGGCAGCCAGCCTCTCCCCAACGGGGCGGGTTGCGTCCCACAGCGTGTCGCGGCGTTCGCCATCTTGCTGCACTTCAGCCCGATCAGTTGCCGCGCCAGGTCCGTAGGCCTCTCGCTCTGTCCGGTTTGACCTCGGCGTGCCCTCTTCGGTCGCTCGCGCCTGTATCGACGTGCTCGCGGCCTGCTGGCTTGCGCGTTGGCGCTGGTCGGCCACGCGATAGGCTGCCGCCGCTGATAGGTCGATCAGCACCCCACCCTGGCGCAGTTCTGCATAAGCCTGAGCAAAACGGCCGGAGATCAGGATGCGGGTGGAGGCTTCAGCGGGCATCACCTCCAGCCCGGAAATCGCATCAGCGCCGTTCGGGAGGATTGAGCGCGGGTGGCCTACCTCAAAACCGGTGAGTTCCAGGTACACGCCATCGCCGCGATGCTGGTATTGCAGGGCGTCCGGCTGGGCATCGAGCGCAATCCAGATTTGCTCCTGCCCGGCCAGCAGACGCACGTCCGTCACCTCATCGCCATGGGCGGCGGACGTGGCTAAAACCACGGATGCAAGAAGAGCAGAGCGCAACATGGTTAACCCATGCCGCGAGTCGCCCCGTCACGACTAGCCGAACTCAGTCATCTCAAGCGATGCAAAGCCGGGTGTGCACACATCATGTGCGAGCGCCCCAATGACGGAGCCGTCCGCGCGCTCCACACGTTCGTAGAGGTAGCATCCCTCGCCGGCTGCTGGCACGCGGCCCGGGATAAACCGGACCAGACCTTCGTCGGCAAGCGCAGGCGCGCTTTCATTGACGATGGACCAGCTGGCGCGTCCGCGTTCAACGGCACACTCCCAGCGGCCGCTCTGGCCGTATTCATAGCGCACCAGAGCTGTGCCCCCTTCGCTGCGGACATGGATGACCGCACCTTCGCCCCGACGGGCGAACGCCATGGAGGACCGGTTTCCCGCCGCCTCACACGCCTCAATCGCGGTCAAATAGCGCGGCAGCTCCTCTGCCCAGGTGACCGCCGGGCCCACTTCGCGCGCGCAGCCGTCAAAGACAAGCCGCCCCGCCGTCACAGTGGCGAAGCGCGCATAGGTCCGCCCACCAACTTCGCAAGGACCGGCCACCATCTCGATCATCATGTCGACACCACGGTCGCTCAGGCCTTCAAACCGGCGCACGCCATCAACCAGAAAAGCCGGGTCGATTTCCATGTCCGCAATCAGGGTCTCAGCCCCATCAACGGCATGGCGATAGGTGGCAACCGCCCGTCCACCACGGGCCTCAAACACCAAATCCCCGGCAAAAGTCTCACCACTGATCTGATATCCGGCCGCCTGTGGCATGGCTTGCGGTGCAGGTGCCGCAGCCGGTGCCGCGGCTTCAAACCCTGCGGTGGGCGTGCTGGTTGTAGTCGCGCTACAGGCGGCAGCCAGGCTGGCGATAGCGGCGGCAACGCCGAGCCGTGTACGGGCCAAAGTCATGGTCAGGATCCCTCTTTCCTGAAATTTTGCGCTGAGCATACGCCGGTTACGAGCGCGGACAAAGCCTATCCGCGCTATGGTTCGGCCATGGGTGGTGATTCTCGATACAGCTATTTCGAATTCTTCGCGGGCGGCGGCATGGCGCGCCTGGGGCTGGGTCGTGGCTGGACCTGCCAGTTCGCCAACGACATCAATGCGGACAAGTGCAAGGCCTACGCGGCCAACTTTGGAAATGACCACCTTTCCCAGCGCGATGTCTTCCAGCTGGACAGTGCCGATCTGCCCGGTCAAGTGGATCTCGCCTGGGCAAGCTTTCCCTGTCAGGACCTGTCGCTGGCCGGTCCGCGAGCCGGGCTGAAGGGCGAACGCTCGGGTGTCTTCTATGGCTTCTGGCGCTTGATGGAGCAGCTACGAATAGAGGGCCGCAACCCGCCCCTGATCGCGCTTGAGAATGTCACAGGCCTCCTCAATAGCCGTGGCGGTGAAGACTTCGCGTTGCTGTGCCAGAGCCTGGCAGACGGTGGCTATCGTTTTGGTGCCGTCGAGATCGACGCCAAATGGTTCCTGCCCCAGTCGCGCCCACGCCTGTTCATCCTGGCCCTGCGTGACGATATCCCGGTGCCCGCTGACCTCAGTCTTGAAGTCGCGCCAGACCGCCTCTCGCCTTTTCACCCAAAAGCCATTCGCAAAGCGGCTGAACATTTGCCTGAAGCGCTGCAAGACCGCTGGATCTGGTGGGCGCTTCCCGTACCGCCGGTTCCCAATCAAATCCTGGCTGACACGCTGGAACCTGCTGACGCCGTGGACTGGCACCGGCGCGCGGAAACCAGACGCTTGCTGTCGCTGATGAGCGATACGCACACCGCCAAAGTCGCCCAAGCGCGAGCAAGCGATACGCCGGTCTATGGTGCCCTCTATCGGCGCATGCGCACGCAGGGCGGTGAAAAGCACCAGCGCGCTGAAGTGCGCTTTGATGGCCTGGCCGGGTGTTTAAGAACGCCGGGTGGCGGATCCTCGCGCCAATTCATCATGGAAGTGGATGGCAGACAGGTTCGCACCCGCCCCATGACGGCGAGGGAATATGCCCGCCTGATGGGCCTGCCGGACGACTATGTCCTGCCGGTCCGCCACACGACCGCGCTCCACCTGTGCGGTGATGGTGTGGTGGTCAATGTCGTTGCCTTCCTGCGCACCCATGTTTTCGAACCTATTCTGGATGACGCGCGCAGAGCCCCAATGGCCGCCGAGTAGCGCTCTGCAAACAAAATGCCTTGCGCATTGCACGCGAGCGCGGGCTGCGGCACATATCAGACATGACTTCTTCCGCACCCCGCGACGATCGCCCCGCCCTCTCCGCTCCTGATACCGCGCCTCTGCTGGAGGTTTCGCGCCAGCTTGTGGAGCGCGCCTTGAAAGCCGGTGCCGACCAGGCCGAAGCCGGAGTATCTGAATCCCGCTCGGTCGAGGCTGGCGTCCTCAACGGTGCCCTTGAAACAGTGGAACGCAGTGAGTCCCGCGATGGCGGGCTTCGCGTGATAATCGGCAAGAAACAGGCAGGCGTAGCTTTCTCCGACCTGTCTGAAGCCGGTCTCGATCTGGCCATTGAGCGCGCCATCGCCATGGCCAAGGCGGCGCCTGATGACCCCTATTGCGGTCTGGTGGATAAGGACCAGCTGGCCAAGACCCAGCCGCATATTGAAACCTACGCTCCGCTTCAGCTCGATGAAGCTGCGCTCGAAGCAAGCGCGCTTGAGATGGAAGCCGCCGCCTTGGGCGTTGAAGGCGTGGTAACGACAGCCGGCTGCGGTGCCAGCGGTGGCACCAGCGCTTCGGTCTTCGTGACGTCGACCGGGTTTGAGCGCGCCAAGATCGGGTCGCGCTGCGGGCTGGGTGCGGCGGCTGTTGCAAAAGATGACGCCGGCATGGAGCGCGATTATGACAGCCACCAGTCCCGCCGCCTGATCACGCTTAAAAGCCCGCAAGAAATTGGGCGCTCAGCCGGTGAGCGGGCGGTCGCCCGGCTTGGCTCAGACAAGCTGTCCACGGGCAAGATGCCGGTCATCTTCGACAAGCGGCTATCGACCACCTTCATTTCCTCGCTGCTGGGAGCGATCTCCGGGCCGGCAATCGCGCGCGGCACCAGCTTCCTGCGCGACAAGATGGGCGAGCGCATCTTTGCCGAAGGCATCGATATCATCGAAGACCCGCTGCGCGACTGGAGCTTTGGAGCCCGCGCCACCGATGGCGAAGGCCTTGCCTGTCGTCCGCGAGCAATCATTGAGGACGGTGTCCTGACCACCTGGCTATTAAACGCCTCCAGCGCGCGCCAGCTGGGTCTGGAGCTGACAGGTCATGCCTCACGCAATCTGGGCGGACCTCCGGGCGTCGGCGCATCCAACGTGCATCTGGCCGATGGCGAGCTGGATCAGGCAGGTCTGATGAAAAGGGCCGGTGAAGGCCTTCTGATCACCGAGATGTTCGGGCCTTCGCTCAACGCCAATACCGGCGACTGGTCGGTCGGCGTTGCGGGCTATCGCATTGCCGGTGGAGAGCGCGCCGGACCGGTCAGCGAAGTGACGGTGGCTGGCAATCTTCTCGATTTCTTTGCGCGCATGGTCCCGGGCTCGGACCTTGAGTTCGATAGCGCCATCAACTCGCCCAGCATCCTGATTGATGGGGTATCGGTTGGCGGACGATAAGGCCGATCGCGATCTGATCGCCACGGCTGCGCGCGATGCCGGCAAGCTTGCCATGGCGTTTCGCGCGCGGGGTCTGAGAGCCTGGGAAAAGTCCAAAGGCGACCCTGTCAGCGAGGCAGACCTGGCCGTCGATGACCTGTTGCAAGGTCGCCTGAAACCGGCCCGCAAAGACTATGGCTGGCTGTCTGAGGAAACCGCTGACGACCAGTCGCGCCTGTCCGCTCCTCGCAGCTTCGTCGTCGACCCGATTGATGGCACACGCGCCTTCATCAAGGGACGTCCGGAATTTGTAGTCTCCGTCGCGGTGATCGAGGCCGGTGAGCCTGTGGCGGCGGCCTTGTTTGACCCCTCCACTGACCGGCTGTGGGACGCCATACGCGGCGCTGGCGCGCGGGTAAATGGTGCTCCGATTCGGGTGTCCGGCCACAAGCAGATCAAGGGCGCGCGAATTCTCGGCGATCCAGGTCGGCTTCCGACGCTGAGACAGCTGGGGGCAGAAGCCTCCACAGTGAACTCGGCAGCTTTGCGGCTGGCGCTGGCGGCTCAGGGCGCGTTCGATGCGGTGGTTGCTGAACGGCCAAAATGGGACTGGGATCTCGCCGCCGGAGCGCTGATCTTTACAGAGGCGGGCGGCGTCATTACGTCGCGACAAGGTGAGGCGCTTGTCTTTAATGGACAACCGCCACGTCAGCCTGCGCCGTTGGCGGCTGGTCCGGCGCTCCATGCCTTGCTAAGAGAGCGCCTGAATCAAGGAGATGCGCGATGAGCGATACGAACAAGCCTCAGCTGCTGCACCTGGTGATCGGCGGCGAACTCAAAGACCTCGGCCCCGACGCCACTGAGTTTAAAGACCTGGAAAAGATCGACTTTGTTGGGGCCTACCCCAATTACGCCGAAGCCCGTGACGCCTGGCGCGCAGCAGCCCAGCGCACGGTTGATAACGCGCACATGCGCTATTTCGTGATCCACGCGCACAAGCTGCTCGATCCAGAGCACGACTAGGATCGAGCCCTGAGCGAGACCTCTCAGACGCCGCAGGCTGACACCCTGCCCAATCCGGTTTCAGAGCCCCCGGCTGCGAAACCGAAGCACGCCGGCGTGATCGCAAGGCTGATGCGAGACTGGGTCTGGCCAAAATCCGGCCTGCTCGGCTGGGGCATTTTTCTGTCGCTGATCACGGCGGCTGCGGGCTCCAGCTATGCTGGCGCGGTCCATCTTGCATCCCAGCAGGTGGAGGCCCGCGACCCAGCAGTGATCTGGATGGCCCCGGCGATGATCTTCGCTTTAGGGGTCGTGCGTTCGGTCAGCCTTTATCTGCAGACGGTCGCGACCAACCGGCTCGCCCTGTCCATCATGCGCGACTTGCAGAACGCCATGTACGCCAAGCTCATGGCGGCCGACTTTGCCCGTATTGGCTCAGAAGCGACGGGAGCCTTCGTCTCACGCTTCACCAATGACATTACCATGCTGCGTGAAAGTCTGGTTCGAGCGGCGAACAATCTGACCCGCGACCTGTTCATGGTTATCGGCGGAGTGGCGTGGATGGTCTGGATCGACTGGGCGCTGGCGCTGTTTGTGCTCGTGGTCCTGCCGCTTGCGGGCCAGCCGGTGCTGGCCATCGGCAAGGCTATCCGCAAGCGCGCCAACGAAGTCCAGGCTCAGGCCGGCGACGTCACGAGCTTCCTGGATGAAAGCCTGTCCGGTGCGCGCGTGGTGAAAACCTTCGCGCTGGAGCCCTACACGAAGAATCGCGCCAGCGAGCGCTTTGCCGAGCGCTTCCGCCTGCTTCTGGATATCGCCCGCCAGCGCGCCAAGATCGAGCCGGTGATGGAAATCGTCGGCATGATTGCTCTAGGCGGGGTGTTCTCGCTTCTGGGCTGGCGCGCAATGAATGGCGAAGCCGATGTGGCTGACCTTCTGGCGATTATCGCCGCCATCCTGGTGGTCAGCCCGGCAGCCCGCGCGCTGGCGACCCTCAATGGTGCCATTCAGGAAGGCCTCGCCGTTCTGGGCCGGACCTTTGAGCTGCTGGATGAAGCTGAAACAGTTGTGGATCAGGACGATGCAAAGCCACTGAAGCTGAAGTCCGGCGCGGTGAAGTTCGACGGCGTAAGCTTCGGCTATGGCGCAGACACAACCGCCGTTTCCAGCATCAATCTGGAGATCGCTGCGGGTCAGACGGTGGCGCTGGTGGGACCCTCAGGGTCTGGCAAGACAACGCTGATGAATTTGCTCGCGCGGCTATACGATCCACAGTCGGGCCGCATCCTCATCGATGGCCAGGACATCCGGTCCGCCGAACTTGCCAGCGTACGCAGCGCCCTGGCGCTTGTTAGCCAGGACGTCACCCTGTTTGACGACAGCGTACTGGCCAACATCGCGCTGGGGCGCATGGACGCCAGCGAGGACGAGATCATCGCGGCTGCAAAGGCTGCCGATGCCCACGACTTTATCATGGGGCTGGAGGGCGGCTATGACGCGCCGGTTGGCCCCAAGGGCGGCAATTTGTCCGGCGGCCAGCGCCAGCGGATTGCCATTGCCCGTGCCGTCCTGAAAGACGCGCCGATCCTGCTTCTGGATGAGGCCACCAGCGCCCTGGATGCCCAGTCTGAAGCCCGCGTCCAGGCCGCGCTTGATCGCTTAAGTGAAGGGCGCACCAGCCTTGTGATCGCCCACCGGCTCGCCACCGTGCGCAAGGCCGATGTCATTCTGGTGATGAAAGACGGCCAGATCGTCGAGCGCGGCGATCATGACACGCTGATCGCAAAGGGCGGCCTCTACGCTGAGCTTTCCCGCCTGCAATTCAGCGAGTAGCTCTACTCCCGGCGCAGGATTTTCTCGGTCAGCACGCTGCCCCACCAACTCGCCATGAAGCCATCGTGGCAGGCCTGGCGATCATACTCGGTGCGCACCCACTCCAGAAAGTCGATCGGACTTTCTTCATTGCGCTTGCGATAAAGCTCAAAGAAGTGGTCCAGCATGCCGGTCTTGCCCTGCTTCACGTGCAGGTATTTGAACGAGAGCTGCTCGATCGCGTCCTCAAACGGGGCCTTTTCGTGCAGCAGCTTGTACATCACCGCCACAATGCCAGCACGATCCGCGCCTGACTTGCAATGCATGAAGGCCGGATAGGCAATCTCGTCAAAGACCTCGATCAGGCGCTCAATCCGCTCCACATACGGAGCCTCCCGCGAACCCCAGGGAAGATCGACAATGTCGAGCCCCAGCTCATTACAGGTGTGGTGCTCCAGATCGTAATAGTGACGCCCCGGCTGGGTGCCGCGCAGATTGAGGATGGTTTTAAAACCCATCTCCTTAAGCTCAGCCAGACGCCTGGGGCTGGGCTGATTGCCGCGCCACATGTCACCGCCCACACGATGCATATTGTGGAAGTTCTGACGCAGCACACCATGGTCGCCCCACATGAGGCCTTTCATCGCGCGCTGGTAGTCGGTTGGGTCGTTGAGGTCATACGTCATGATGGCGGGAAGTAAGGCCCGTTTCGGGTTAACGCAATGCATCGGCGCCGCGCGCCATGCTTGACCTTTGGCCCTCATGACGCGAAGCAGCTTATCAAGATGCTGAAGTCGATCCTCAAGTCCCGGCCCGTGCAGGCCGTCATTGGCACCCTACTGGGCGGCTATATGGCCTTTGTGGGGGCGACGACACGATGGGAGTGGCGTGGCCTTGAGAACAGGGCCCCCATTCTCAATGGCGGGACTGGAGCGATCGGGGCAGTCTGGCACGGGCGCATCATGGTCAGCCCCAGGACCTGGCCGGCGGAGCCCCAACCTCGCAAGGTCTTGATCTCCCAGTCCAGCGAAGGCGACGTGATTGCCCGAGCGGCCAGCCTGAATGGTGTTGGCGCGATACGCGGCTCCTCGCTCAACATGAAGAAGCGCGAAAAGTCCAAAGGGGCCATGAGCGGCTTTAAACAAATGGTGCGCCATCTGCGCTCGGGCGGTTGCATGGCGATCATGCCTGACGGCCCACGTGGGCCTCGCATGCGCATGGGGCTTGGACCGCTCATGATCGCCCAGATCGCCGGCGTTCCCATCGTACCGGTGACCTGGTCATCGCGATGGGCGATCACTTTCAACAGCTGGGATCGTTTCATCCTGCCCTTCCCCTTTGCCAAAGGCGTCATTGCCTATGGCGAGCCCCTCACCGTACCCAAGGACGCCGACAGCGACGCGCTTGAGACGCTTCGTTGCGAACTGGAAGCACGCATGATCGCCCTCACCAACGAGGCTGATGCGCTGTGCGGGCGCGCGCCGATCGAACCCGAGGAGCCACGCTGATGCCAGTGCTGGCCCTTCCTGCCTACCGCGCTGCCATGACGCTGGCCGCGCCGATCCTGGACGGTGTGCTGAAGCGACGTATGCGCGACGGCAAGGAAGATCCGACCCGCATCAATGAACGCAAGGGCCTTGCAAGCGTGCCGCGCCCGGACGGGACCCTCGTCTGGCTCCATGCTGCCAGCGTTGGAGAGAGCCTCGTTGCGCTGAGCCTGGCTGAAGGTCTGGTCGAGGCGCGAGCTGACCTGTCCATCCTCATCACGTCGGGCACGCTGACCTCTGCGGCGCTGGTGGAGCGGCGCGGTGTGGAGCGAACGGTGCACCAGTTCCCACCTGTGGACCGCCCCGGCTGGGCGAAGCGCTTTGTGACCTACTGGAAGCCGGACCTGGCGGTTTTCACCGAGAGCGAGCTATGGCCGAACCTCATTGAGCAAACGCGGCGCACCGGAAAGCCGCTCGCCCTTGTGAACGCGCGCATGAACGACAAATCGCTGCGGAGCTGGCTCAGGGTGCCAGACACGGCGATGCATATCCTGAACAGCTTTGACTGGATCGGCGCAGCAGATGCCCGCACGCAAGAGGGCCTGGGCCTGCTGACTGAGCGCGACGTTCCGCTGATCGGCAATCTGAAGATCGAAGCCGGTTTGCCCGATCCGGATCCAGCAGCCCTTGCAGAGATCAGGACGGCCATTGCGGATCGCCCGGCCTTTGTTGCAGCCAGCACCCATGCTGGCGAAGAGGCCCTCATCGCTGCTGCCCTGGGCGAGCTGAAGCAACGCCACCCGGACACCTTGATGATCCTGGCACCGCGCCACCCGGATCGATCTGACGAGATTGTCGATATTCTCAGTCAGGCCGGACACACTTTGGTGCGACGCTCGCTCGGGGAGCTACCGAGCCCGGACACCTCCGTCCTTCTGGCCGACACGCTTGGCGAAATGTCCCTGTGGTATGCCGCGGCACCCATCGCACTGGTGTGCGGCAGCTTCCTTGCCCGTATTGGCGGCCATAACCCTATCGAAGCCACGCGCGCAGGCGCCGCAGTGATCACCGGCCCCTATGCGGACAGTTTTGCTGACGTGTTCAAGGCCTATGATGCGGTGGGTGGTCGGGTCGTGGCCAAGGCTTCAACCAGCGCCATCGCCAATGCCCTGTCCGATGCCCTGGAGGGTCACGGTCCGTCGCTCGAAGCAGGTCAGGCCGCCTTGGCCGCCTTGCCGACCGGCGCGCGAGACGCAACGCTGGAGGCGCTGCTTACACGTCTGGACAAGGAGAGTCAGCCTTGAGGCCGCCTGCCTTTTGGGATACCGACGCACCGCGCAGCTCAGGCGCGATGACCCGGGCGCTGCTAAGCCCCCTTGGATGGATCTATGCCGCTGCCACCGCACGCCGGATCGCCAACACCACACCGGCCAGGGCCCCGGCCCCTGTGATCTGTGTGGGCAACATCACGGTGGGCGGAACAGGCAAGACACCGATTGCGCTGGCCTTGCTTGAAATGGCGGTGCAGCTGGGGCGCACACCGGCTGGCCTGTCGCGCGGCTGGAAGGGCAAGCTCGCCACGCCCGCGCGCGTCGATCCGGCCATCCACACGGCTGTGGATGTCGGCGATGAGCCGCTTTTGCTGGCGCGCCGTGCGCCGACCTTTATCGACCCGGACCGCATTCAGGGTGCCCATATGGCGGTCGATGAGGGCGCAGACCTGATCGTCATGGATGACGGGCACCAGAACCCGAATCTTGAAAAAAGCCTGTCTCTGGTGGTCGTTGATGCCGTTGCAGGCTGGGGGGCCAACAAGGTGGTGCCGGCAGGTCCGTTGCGCGAACCGGTCAAGGCCGGTCTTGCCCGAGCCGACGCCGTCATCGTGATGACGCCGGGTCCGGCCATCCAGCCTGACTACCGGGCGCTGCACCTCGACGCGCTGGAAATTCCGGTCCTCACCGCCTGGCTGGAACCCGGCAGCGCCGTGCCAGACGGCCCGCTTTTGGCCTTCGCCGGGATCGGCCGCCCGCAGAAATTCTTTGATGCGTTAAAAGCCTCCGGCGCAACGCTGGCCGATGCGGTCAGCTTTCCCGATCACCACGCCTTTTCCCGCGCCGATATCGAGCGCCTGCGTGATCTGGCCGAAGACCACAGCGCGACGCTCATCACCACGGAAAAAGACTGGGTGCGCCTGCCCGGTGACATCCAGTCCAGCGTCACGGCCTGGCCGGTGCGCGCCACCTTCGCCGAACCAGCTCGGGTTGAGGCGCTGATCGAGATGGCAGTGGAACGGTTTGAGGCTGAGGCCTAGACAGCCCCACAGCACCACAGGGAAGACAATCACGCCAACGCGCGCTAATCCTGCGGCCCATGAGTTTTCTGCAGAGCCTTGGATTTCGCGCCGAAGCGCTGGGGTGGGACGCCTATCAGGGCCTGTTCCGCTCCATGAGTGTGGACCGCGCCAGCGATACCGGTGCCAGCCTTTTGCGCGCGCTGGGTCCGAAATTCAGCGTCCAGCATATCGCGCGCACCAATATGCGCGTGGCCTTCCCTGAAGCCTCAGACCACGAGCTGGACCGGCTATTGGTGGAGATGTGGGACAATTTCGGCCGCCTGCTGGGCGAGTTTCCCAATATCCATCGCTTTGATTTCTCAGATGATAGCGATCAGATTGAAACCGAGGGGCTGGATATCCTGCGCGAGCTGGATGCCAAGGGTCAGCCTGCGGTTCTGGTGGGCGGACATTTTGCCAACTGGGAAATGATGCCGGCGACGATTGTGCGCAATATGAAAGACTGCCGGATCACCTATCGCCACGCCAACAACCCCATCATCGACAAGCGCATCTGTGATCAGCGCCGGGCCTATGGCGTGCAGATCCTGGCCCCCAAGGGCGGCAGCGGTGCCAAGGAATTGATGGCAGCCCTGAAACAGGGGGCCTCCGTGGCGTTGATGAACGACCAGAAGATGAATGACGGGATTGCCGCGCCCTTCTTTGGGCGCGAGGCGATGACCGCGTCAGGGCCAGCCCGCATGGCGCTACGCTATGATGCACCGCTGGTACCCATGTCGATCATCCGCAAGGATGGCGCGCGCTTTAAGATCACCGTCCATGAGCCGTTTGAAAAACCGGCCAAGGATGATCCCGACGCCATCCTGAAACTGGTCACCAAGGTGAACCAGTTCGTCGAAGCCGATATCCGCCGCGCCCCCGCCCAGTGGTTCTGGGTCCACCGCCGTTTTGAAAAGCCGCTCTACCGCAAGGACGCGGGATCAAGCTGAAGCGTCTCGTTCGGGTCGATATAGCGGTTATGCCATTTGATACGCCAATCCAGATGGGCACCGGTTGAGCGGCCACCGGCTCCGACCTGACCGATCACATCGCCCTGGCGGACAACATCACCGACTTCCACGGCCACGCCAGACATGTGCAGGAAGGCGCTGGTAAAGCCCTGGCCATGATCGATGAAGATCAGCCCGCCTTCCCAGAACATGTCATCATTGGCCAGCGTCACGACACCATCACCCGGCGCAACAACGTCTGTGCCCGACGGCGCTGCGATATCAATGCCGTAGTGAGGACGGCTGGGGTCACCATTATAGAAACGCTGCGAGCCATAAACGCCGGTGATCCGCCCCTCAACGGGCATCACGAAGCCGGTCAGGAAGCCGGGCGTGTCCCACCGGGACCGGTAGGCGGCGGCCTTGATGGCCCCCTCCCGGCGGCTGCGGGCCGCGTCTTCCTCAGACAGCTGGTTATAGCGCCGCGGCGTGCCTTCGATCCGCTGAATATTATACTCGCGCTGTTCGACCGTGACGATCTGTTCAAAGGTGCCAAGGCTATCGCTCTCCACGCGCAACGTCGTTTCAGGCTCAGCGTCGCGGTCATGTCCAATGACCACCCAGCCTTCTTCATCTGCGATCACGGAGATGTCGCCGAGCGACACACGTGCGCCGGGATCGGTCTGGCAAACCAGCGCAGCACCCTGGCGATGGGTGCCACTGCAGCGGATCGGATCGGTGTCCGCAGAGCTGGTCGCCACATCCAGCGAGTCGGCGATCAGAAGCGCAAGCGCATCCCCTTCACCGGCCGCTGGCGTAGCCGCCAGCGCCAACCCTGCAAGCGCGCCGATCACTGGCTGCCACCCGGATTGGGTGCCCCGGCCGGGCCACCATGGCTGTCCAGCCAGCGCTTGGTGGAAGTCTCGCCGTCCTTGTAGGCTTCCTGATATTCAGCGTTCCAGTATTTCAGCTGCGCAATCGGAATCTGCTCTCCGGTCACGGCACACAGCACGTAAGACCCAGGTTTCAGGATCATATAGTCTGCGTCGCCATATTCCAGCTGCGCCAGACCCGTGAAATCTTTCTCAAAGCTGTTCATGGGATCTCCAGTCATGAGTTTAAAGCTATCACGGCTTCGCCTGTTTTATAAAGCGTGTTCGGCTTGACCGACTCAGCGCCCGCCGCGACTGTGACGCCATGCCCGTCATTCGCCGCCTGTCCAAAGAAACCGTCAACCGGATTGCCGCTGGTGAGGTGATCGAACGCCCCGCCTCTGCGGTCAAGGAGCTCGTGGAAAATGCGCTCGATGCCGGGGCGACGCGCATTGATGTCGCCATAGAAGGCGGCGGCCTGACGCGCCTGGTCGTGGAGGACAATGGCTGCGGCATGGACCGCGATCAGCTGGCGACCGCGATCGAGCGCCACGCGACCTCAAAGCTGCCGGTTGGCAGCGACGGTGAAGACGATCTGCTCAATATCGGCTCCATGGGGTTTAGAGGCGAGGCCCTGCCCTCCATCGGTTCAGTGGCGCGCCTGACAATCACCACCCAGGACGCGGAACTCGGCGAAGCATGGGAATTGCGTGTCGAAGGCGGAGAGGAAGAGGGCCCCCGCCCAGCGCCGTCATTGGGCCGCCGCGGCACGCGTGTGGAGGTCGCCGACCTCTTCTACGCCACCCCGGCCCGCTTGAAATTTCTTAAAAGCGAGCGCGCGGAAAGCACCGCCGTTGCTGACGTCATCAAGCGGCTGGCGCTGGCCCGGTCCGACGTGGGCTTCTTCCTGACGGTGGAGGGGCGCAGCCGCATAAGCGCTCCGGCTGAAGACCACGAAGACCCGGTGGAGGCCCGCCGCGCGCGCCTGTCGGCGATCCTGGGCGGTGACTTTGGCGAGAACGCGCTCGTCATTGATCAGGAACGCGAGGGCGTACGCCTGACGGGGCTTGCCAGTCTTCCCACCTATAATCGCGGGTCAAACCAGCACCAGTTTCTCTTCGTGAACGGCCGCCCGGTCAAAGACCGCCTGATCGTGGGCGCGGTGCGCGGCGCGTATCAGGACTTTCTGGCGCGCGATCGCCATCCGGTTGCTGCGCTATATGTGGACCTGCCGCCCGGTCAGGTGGATGTGAACGTCCACCCGGCCAAAGCCGAAGTGCGCTTTCGCGATTCCGGGCTGGTGCGCGGTTTGATTGTTGGGGCATTGCGCCATGCGCTCGCCGGTGCCGGACACCGCGCCTCAACAACTGTGGCGGGGTACGCCCTGGGTCGCGCGCAGCCACAGACCACGCCCGGCGCACCGCCACTGGCGCAAGCCGGCGGCTGGGGCAATCGTCCGTCCGCGGGCTGGGAGCAGTCCCTGCGCGACACCGCCAGGGGCCCAGACTTCGACGGCAATCTCGCGCCGGGTATGAGCGCGCGGGTGGAACCAGACTATGACGCGGGCACCGACGCACCGCAGCAGAACACTGGCGAACCGGCCGAGCCGCAGGCAACGCCGTCCTATCCGCTCGGCGTCGCCCGGGCCCAGGTTCATGCGACCTACGTGATCGCCCAGACCGATGATGGCCTGGTCATCGTGGACCAGCACGCCGCCCATGAACGCCTCGTCTATGAGCGCATGAAGGCCCAGATCGCCGCCACCGGCGTGGCCCGCCAGTCGTTGCTGGTACCGGAAATCGTGGAGCTGGACGAAGCCGAAGCCCGCCGCGTTCTGGAGCGTGCCGATCAGCTGGCCGAACTGGGCCTCGTGATCGAACCCTTTGGCGCTGGGGCCCTTGCCGTGCGTGAAGTGCCGGCCCTACTGAAGCGGCTCAACGTTCAGGGCCTCATCCGCGATCTGGCCGACGAGATTGCCGAGTATGACGAAGCGCTGTCGCTGAAAGAACAACTGGAAGAAGTGGTTGGCACCATGGCCTGCCACGGCTCGGTTCGCTCAGGGCGCCGCCTCACGGGCGAAGAAATGAACGCATTGCTGCGCGACATGGAAGCCACGCCCCATTCTGGCCAGTGCAATCACGGGCGGCCGACTTATGTGGAGCTGAAGCTGGCGGACATTGAGCGGCTGTTTGGGAGACGCTAGCGTCCCAGAAACGCTCAATAACCCAAAAGGAAGGCACGATGAGCCATCCCGTTTCCAGACGTCAGGTGCTCGGGTGGGGCGGCGCGGCGGCCGCAATCCTTGCAGCTCCGGCGCACACGCTCCAGACCTCGCCTTCGTTAAACGCGCTGGCTGAAGCCAAGGGCCTGCGCTTTGGCAGTGCCGTTGGAGCAGGCGCTTCAGGCAGCCTCGCCGGGTCTTTTCATGACGAGAATTATCGCCGCCTTCTGACGCAGGAATGCGGCCTGCTGGTCCATGAGAATGAGCTGAAATGGTATGTCATCCGGCCGAGCGCAGACGTTTACGATTTTGAACCCGCTGACTTGATCATGGACTTTGCCCGCCGCGAGGGCCTGGCTGTGCGTGGCCATACGCTTTTATGGAATCGGTCCGAGTTTGAACCTGACTGGCTGACCGGCCATGACTTTGGCACCCGGCCGGCCAGTGAGGCCGAGCGCTTGATCGTAGACCACATCCGCACGGTCGTTGAGCGCTATCGCGGCCGCATTGGCTCCTGGGATGTGGTCAACGAGACCATCAACCCTGAAACCGGTGAAATGCGCGACACGATCTTCACCCGCCTGTTGGGCGAGCGCCTGCTCGACATCACCCATAATGCGGTGCGTGAAGCCGATCCTGAGGCGCAGCTGGTCTATAACGATTACATGTCCTGGGACGCCGGGCACGAAGCCCATCGCGAGGGCGTTCTGGCCTTGATACAAGGCATGAGAGATCGCGGTGCGCCCATCGACGCGCTCGGCCTTCAAAGCCATATCTGGGCGGGTCGCTCGCTTGAGACGACGGGCTTTGACAGCGCACGCGACGAGACCTGGCGTAACTTCCTGTCAGCGGCGACGTCCATGAATGTCGACCTGCTCGTGACGGAATTTGATGTCAACGACACCAACCTGCCCTTCGACATTGAAGGCCGGGATCGGGCCATCGCAGAGCTGGCCGAGCATTATTTAAGCCTGGTGCTGTCCTTTGAGCAGACCCGCGATGTTCTGGTCTGGGGCATGGCCGACCCCTATTCCTGGCTCCAAACACTCTGGCCACGCCCCGATGGCGAGGCTAAACGCCCAACCCCGTATGATGCAGACTTTCAGGCCAAACCGTTACGCGATGCGATCGCGCGGGCCTTTATCAACGCGGCACCGAGATAACGTGTAACGACAGGCTTAGCGCTCCCACGCCTTGCCGGCATAGACCTCATCAAAGTCAGCGGTGATGTAGTTTAGTCCGATCGCTTCGAAGAAGGGCTTGCGTTGAGCCTCCTTCCCCGGTGCATCGACGTACCAAGCTGTTGGTTCTGGAAGGTCATACTTTCTTGCGAAACGGGCGCGCTCTACAAAGAGCCAGCGCATAAAGGCTTCGTCTTTCCCGAAACCAAATCCAAAAATGACGATTTCCCGCTTGAATAGAATGTCGACCCAGGTGTTTGAGCCGATCCATTCATCCCGCTTGTCGTAATGGCTTGCGCTTAGCGAGGCCTCCCCGCGGTGCAACCATGGCCGAACGCGAGACACCGAGCCCATGTAATCGGTCAGGCCAAGCCGAACGCTGCGCTTGTACCTCTGCATGCCGTGGGGGTGCCAAATGGCGAAGCTCTGCGATGGAGACGTAATCTCCTTGTCAGAGAAATAGCAATTCCATGGATAGAAATCGGTGAAACCGCCGTCGCCCTTGAAGAATTCTGCCTGTGCTGCGGTAGATAGATTGGCATCAAAATTGACGGTTAGAACCGGCGACTGGTGACGCTTGGCCCAGCCCATTACACGTTCGTGAGGCGTTGATGGCACCCAGCTTTCCATGAGCTTGCAAAACTCAGCCTTGAGATTTTCGCGGTCATCCTTCGGCTTGGCCAGGTTGAGAATGTCGAAATACTCGGTATTCGACATTTCGGCGATCTGGTCCTTTGTCAGATCGACATTGAACTTTTCTGCGATTTCACTGAGCAAGTCATCCCAGCTTGAGTCTGAAAGATTGGCGTATCGATTGATCCCGTTGCCAAGAAACAGGGCGGGCTTTCGATCAGCCGTGATTAAGTCAGCAAACGTGGTCATTGCGGCAACTCCCCAGCGCGAATATGAATCCCCTTTTCGGATTCAAGTTTTGAAAATGCACGCTAAGGGAGCACGATTGGAAAGCAACACAAATCTGGGTGAGCTACCCCGCTGCCTGATAGGCCCGGCGGACAATCTCGATCACCTCTTCATCGATCTCGTCCACGCTGTGTAGCGAAATTATATATTGGCACATACCGCCGGGTTTGACCGGCTTCATAAGCGCGTGCTCGGCGTTTTCTTTCAGATTGATACCGAGCTCGAAGCGGTCCTTTGTCTTGGGACCCAACATGGCAAACTGCTTCTTCCGGCGCAGCGAGACATAGCCCTTTTTCGGCGCAATCTCGAAGTCTCCCAAGGCTTCGATCTTCGCCATCAGGGCCCCATGGATCAGGCGCTGGTGGGTTTTGGTCCCAGTGTAGATATCATCGAGGGGATCGCCAGCGCCAGCGGGGGTCGCTTCAACCGATTTGCGAGCCATGTGGACCAGCGAGTTGGCATCGCCGTGGCCAAGACCGAGCGTGGACTTGGCCCAGGCGACCATCTCGCCATGCTTGGCCATCCCCTGAGCCATGACGTCGGCGTAAAGCGCATCACGCGCCTTGCCTGTCTTGGCTTCAATGTTGGAAAGCTGGGTTTCCAGCGCCTGATCCACTGCACTCATGGCATCCTCCCGTTTCAGATGATGCTGAGACGAACAGAGCAATGACGCAATAAATTTGTGGGTTCAGGCCGCCGCCATGGCTTTGCAAGCCTTTTCAGCCTCGGCAATAACCGCGGCCAGCGTAGCCTCATCTTGCGGACGGGTTTCGGCCGCTGCGCAAGCTTCACCCAACGCCATGGCCCCGACCCCGCGCGCCGCACCCTTCAGGGTATGGGCGGCATCCTTCCAGGCCTGGGGCTCATCAGCGTCGCGCATCTTGGCCGTGCAGTTATCGATCTGGCTGATGAGCAGGCCAAAAAGCTCCGCCTCCAGCGCCGCATCACCGCCGGTATATTGAGCCAGATGGTCACGATCGAGTACCGCGTTGGACATTGGTGGCACCTTTAGTGGCTTGAAGTCGCAGGCTACACCCCGGTCGTTAAGAACAGGTGGCCGCATCCGCTTTCATCTGCGAAACGCGCCCAGAGCCCGAGCCAGCTTGCGCCGAACACTCCCCACAACACGGCGCAAAGGATTGAGCCGGGCGGACACAGGCTGAAGCTGGCGCCATGCCGTCCACTTGAACTCATAGGTTTGCCAGGGCTTGAAAGCGGGTCGGTTAAAGACACGCGGATTGATGAAGACCAGATCAACCTGGGCCAGCGTGTCGTAATAGTACGCCAGATCAATGATATCGAAGAGTTTGAAACCCGCCGCTTCAAGCGCCACACACCGTTCGCTGAGCGAATGGAGCGGGGCTTCGATCACAACGACTGCGGCTTGTTTCAAGGTTTCTTTGGCCCCGCCAAGTACCTCCATCTCATGGCCGTCAGTATCGATCTTAAGAAAAAACGGCCCCTCGCACTGCGCTTCGGCAACCAGCGTGTCGAGCGTAGCCAGCCGTACCGGCAGCCCGGCTCCCGCATTTGTCCCATCGTCCAAAAAGCGCGAATGGGTGACCTCGGCGCTCTCACCGCGATGTTCTGAGGTCAGAACCGCCTCACCATCCCGGTCAGACGCGGCAGCGGCCACGAATTCATGGGGGATGTTGGCATAATTGCGCGCGATGGCTTCGGCATGGGCCGCTTCGGGCTCAATCAGAAGGTGGCGGACCTTTGGGAAGGCGGCCATCAGCTCCTGAGTTCCGGTATGAACGCCCACATCAATGATGGTCCCGGGTTCCAGCCCTGAGCGGATCAAGAATTTCAGGCAGTTAGATTTTGACGGAAACCGCATATTTGCCCCAGCTTTGAAGGCGGCATTTAAATGAGCCGCCCCTGTTCCACTCGCTTAGCCTAGCCCGATCAACCCGACAAAGCATCGACTGCATTGACCATTAGGATGATCGCGCCATTTGCCGCTAGGACAAAGGCGTTGATAGCCCGCACGAGCGGTGATCACCCGCCCCCCGCCACAAGGACACACTTCCATGCTCTGGTCTGATTTTGTTGGTCTTGCTGGCGTTGGCTGCATTCTGGCCGCCTACTTCCTGCTTCAGATCGAAAAAGTGCGCGGCGACAGCGTGCAATATCTGCTGCTTAATCTGGTGGGCGCGATCCTGCTCATCATCTCGCTGATGTTCACCTTCAACCTGGCCAGCTTCGTGATTGAAATCTGCTGGCTCGCCATCTCCATCTTCGGGCTGTCCAAGATTGCGTGGCGGCGGATGAAGGCGAAGCGCGCAGACGCTTGACCCGCACCGAAGCTCGCGTAAGCCTGAGCCCATGAGCTTGCTAGATACATTTTCGTCCCGCATCGGGGAAACCCATGCGTCGGACTGGTTCGAGATTGATCAGGGCCGGGTCAATGCCTTCGCAGATGTGACCCAGGACCATCAATTCATCCATGTGGACCCGGTTCGCGCCGCCAGGGAAACGCCGTTTGGCGGACCGATTGCCCACGGCTTCCTGACCCTGTCCATGCTCAGCCATCTGGCCGAGCAGTGCTTGCCGCCCTTCCCGGCCGGGACCATCGGGATCAATTACGGCTTTGAGAAAGTCCGCTTTCTGGCGCCGGTACCCGTGGGCTCTCGCATTCGCGGTCACTTCACGCTGGCCGACGCCATTGAGCGCAAGCCGGGGCAGGTCCAGCTCAGGCAGGATGTGACGGTGGAGATTGAAGGCTCAGACACACCAGCGCTATCAGCCCAGTGGCTGAGCCTTGCGGCGGGTGGGTAGCGCCAACTTTGCTGACTATCTGAGCTTATCAGAACCACCCCTCACTTAACCTCTCCTCTCCAGGAGGGGAGAGGGATGACGCGGGCACGTTAAGATCATGCGCCATCGTGGATGTCCCCTCTCCCTCTTATTCAAGGGGGAGAGGTAAGGTGAGGGGGTGCGCTTCAGCCAGCGGCCCGATCCGCAGAACCTACCGCCCGTCGCCTTCGCCATCACCGCCGGCGTCTTCGCCGCGGGCGATGTCGGAGCTGACGGGGCTATCGATCGCCGGGTCCACATGCTCAGCGACCTGGGGCGGGGTGAACACCTCAGCGCCCTGGTCGATGTAGACGGTGGTGGACGGGAAGGCGAAGGCGGTGCCGGCATCCTCTTCCACGATGCGCTTGATCTCAAACGCCAGCTCTTCTTTTAACCGCAGCCACTCGCCCCAGTTGGTCGTCTTGGTAAAGCAGTAGAGCAGGAAATCGATCGAGCTGGAGTTGAACGAGTCCACGCGCATGAAGGTCGCGACCTCCGGCCCGGTCTCGAACTCGGGGTGGTTGATCAGAAAGTCGAGCACATGATCGCGGATATATTTCAGCTGGTCGGTATTGGTGCGGTATTCCACACCGATCGCCCACTTGATCCGGCGATGGGTCATGCGCGAGAAGTTGGTCACGGCGTTGTCGGCCAGATTTGAGTTCGGCACAAAGACCGGGCCCTTGTCGAAACGGCGCACCAGGGTGGAGCGAAAATTGATCTCCTCCACCGTGCCCTCGACAATGCCATCCACCTTGATCCATTCGCCCGGAACGAAGCGCTTTTCAGTCAGGATCAGGATGCCAGCGATCAGATTGCGGAACAGGTCCTGCGCGCCAAGGCCGACGGCCACACCCAGCAAGCCCAGACCGCCAATGACCGGAGCCACCGGGATGTCCCATACATGCAGGGCGGAGGCTGCGCCAATGACCAGGAACAGGATTTTCAGGGCCTTGGCCATCCAGTCGATCATGACCGGGTTCAAGGCCTGGCGCAGGGGCGCGGACAGGTGAGCCACCGGCTCAACCGCATTATGCAGGCCCCAGAACAGCGCGATAATGACCAGCGTGGTGATCAGCCGCTGACCGTCCAGCGGCGCATCGCCCCCGGTAAGCCCCAACAGGTAAAGCGCAAAATACGCCCCGATGATCACCGGGATCATCTTCACCGGCCCATAAAGGCCTTTCAGCAGCGCGTCATCGAGCTTGTTGTCGGTCTTTTCAGCGTAGGAGATCAGTCGGCGTAGCACGAGCTTGGAAAACATCCCGCGCAGCAAGAGAAACAGAACAAAGACGGCCAGCGCAGCCAGGCCCTGCCCGACCGAATAGCCTAGAAAGCTCGTCTGCCACACATTCACAACAATGGCCCAAAGCTCGGCCATTTCAGTGTTCAGCTCGCCCATGACTTATGCCCGCTCCTTGGTGCGCGAGAAGGTGAGATCAGGGAATTTCTCTTCTGAATAAGACACTTCCCAGCTCGATTTGGCGAGGAAAACGAGATCGCCGTCAATATCCTCGGCCATGGCCGTCTTGTGACGGCTGATGAAGTCCTCCAGCTTGTCATCCGGTCCGGTCAGCCAGCGCGCGGTTTCAAACGGGCAAGGCTCAAACTCGACATCGATGCCGTATTCATCCGCCACCCGCTGGCTCATTACGTCGATCTGCAGCGCGCCGACCGCGCCAATGACGAACTCACCGCCGACCTGCAGGCGGAAGAGCTGGGTAACGCCCTCTTCAGCAAGCGATTCCAGTGCCTTCTTCAGGTGCTTGGCTTTCAGCGGGTCCTTCAGACGCGCCCGGCGCAGCATTTCAGGGGCAAAGTTCGGGATACCCGCCACCTTCCACTTGCCGCTTTCAGACAGGGTATCGCCCACCCGCAGAACGCCGTGGTTTGGTACACCGATCACGTCACCTGCATAGGCATTGTCCGCAATTTCGCGGTCATCGGCAAAGAACATCACCGGGGCTGACACGGTCAGCGCCTTGCCCTTGTCGGTTTTCAGCTTCATGCCGCGTTTGAACTCACCTGACGACAGGCGCACGAAGGCCACGCGGTCGCGGTGGTTCGGATCCATATTCGCCTGGATCTTGAACACGAAGCCGCCGACTTCCTTATCGCCCGGCTCCAACGTTTCACGGGGCCCCGCCGCAGCCTTCTGGGTCTGCGGACCCGGCGCATGTTCAGCCAGCGCGTCGATCAGCTCACGCACGCCAAACTTCCTCAGCGCGGAGCCGAAATAGACCGGCGTCATATGACCTTCGGCATAGCTCTGCGGGTTGAAGGCTGGCATCAGCTCGCGCGCGATTTCTACGCCTTCATTCAGCTCATCCAGCTCGTTCGGGTCGAGTTCCGACGTGATGGAGTTTCCATCCAGAGCAAAGCGCTCGCTTTCGCGGAACTCGTCACCTTCAGGACGGCGATAGGCCACAAGCTCGTTGGTCTTCAGGTCCGCTACGCCCTTAAAGCGATTGCCAGAGCCCACCGGCCACTGCATGGGGGCCACATCCAGCGCCAGCTTGTCCTGGATGTCGTCGAACAGCTCGGACGGGTCGAGCGCCTCACGGTCCAGCTTGTTGATGAAGGTCAGGATCGGAATGTCGCGCAGGCGGCAGACCTCCACCAGCTTCAGGGTGCGCGGCTCCACACCCTTGGCGGCATCCAGCACCATGATGGCGCTGTCGGCTGCGGTGAGCGTGCGATAGGTGTCTTCAGAGAAGTCTTCGTGGCCCGGCGTATCGAGCAGGTTGAAGGTCAGACCGGCATGCTCATAGGTCATCACCGAGGCGGAAACGGAGATCCCGCGCTCGCGCTCAATCTTCATCCAGTCAGATTTGGTGCGCCGGTTCTCACCACGCGCACGGACCTGACCTGCGAGGCGGATTGCGCCTGCGGTGAACAGGATGTTTTCCGTCAGCGTGGTTTTACCGGCGTCCGGGTGGGAGATGATGGCGTAGGTGCGCCGGCGCGCCCAGGGCGCCACGTCAGCATGGCTCATGAAAGCTGGCTCTTGGCTTGTGTCGATATCATTGGCCGTGGGCGTAGCCGACGGCGCTCAGACACGCAAGCTGGAGCGTCGTTTAAGCCTGCATCCTTTGAGGCGCATGCCGCCAGACCGACAGGTTCGCCACATGGCTGGACAACTTGCCACCCTTCTGTAATTCCAGAAGCTGGGTCATCGCAACCAGCGAAACCGACGCCAGTCGCACCTGTACCCCGGTCGCGTCAAAAGCTGTCTTCGGCGCTACGGCCAGAAGCGCATTCGCCTCATCGGTTTTCCAGGCCACCATGGCAGAGAGGAATTGAGCCACCTCGTGATTGGTGCGGTGGATATGGTTTTCTTCCCACACCGCCTCGCGCACCATCTTGATGACACGCCCGATCCGCATCGACTTAAGAGTCGTGTCTGAAAACCCATGTTCTACGCCTGACGACAGCGCTGTTCCGCGCGCATCGGCAATATCGTAGACAACGTCATTGAACAGGAAGAGCATCGCTAATCCGCTCACCATCTTTGTGTGAAACCCAACGAGAGTGAGTGTATGCGCTCAGCCGTTAAATTTTCTCAATCGGCTCATTAAGAAAGTGTCGACCATGAATATCGTCGATCTCGATCACCCACAGGTCGGGATCGCGGTCCGTGCGCCGCTGAAGATAGGCTGTCACAGACATTTCATCGACTGGCTCCGGCCCTAACGGCTGGGTCCAAAGTCGCTCGCCCTCCATGTCCCGGACCGGCACATAAAGCTGCGCAAGGCGTTGGGGCAGCAGCACTTTGACCAGAACCACGCCCGCATCGGGATCACCCTTGCGGTCGACATACACGGAAGCACCGGCGCTTTCGGCGCGCCAGCGCAGGGCATCGACCCAGAATCGCGCTTTTAAATCATTCATGACGCTTGATGGCCCGCCCATTGCTTAATAAAGTCTTAAGCGAGGGGAGCGTTTCATGTCGATACAACAAGGCCTAAATGGTCTCGTATGCGCGGCGCTGTGCGTCATTTTTCTGGGTCAAGCAGCTGAGGCGGAACACCGTCCGGCGCGGTCCGAGGAAGCATTAATTTCATCTTTTGAAGGGGTTGGCTCTCAGCTGCAGCTGGATGACGCCACGCGGGAAATCCGCATTCCCTTCACGATTGCCACCGATGCCAGACCAGAAGCGATTGAGCTGGTGCTAAGCGCTGTTCCGGTCTCAAGCCGCTCCAATGGGCGCATCGAGGCTTTCGTGAACCGGGCACGCGCCGTGGTTCTGCAGCCCCGTGCCGAAGATTTCGAGGCTCGTTTCTCACTCTATTCAGACGATTTGCGCGCTGGCGAAAATGAGCTGGTACTGCGTCTGGTGGGTGCGGTGAATGATGGCTGGACCATTGATGCCACGCGCTCGCGCCTGCGTGTTTCAGCGGCCCCCGTGGAGGGCTACACGTCACTGGACGCTATTGAAGCTGCGCTAAGCGCTGACTTTGCGGCCCCGCGCCGGGTCCACATCGATGCCTCTGCAGCTGAAGAGGACGCGCTGGCCGTGTCCGCGCTTGTGGCCCAGGGTCTCGCCCTTCGCATGGGCGAAGCACCGATCCTGGTGCAGGACCCGGCTGTCGCAGAGCTGATTGTCTATGCCCAGGCCGGTAATGGTGCCGGTGCCCCGGCCATCGACCTGACCGGACCGTCAACGGTGCGTCTGGCTGCCGGTCAGCCTGGAACCCTTATCGCCGCAGCACGCCTGTTTGCGGCACGCTCCATGGAAGGCCATGAGCTGCGCTTTGACATGGCGAGCGCGCTGCAGGCCCCGCGCCTGTTTGGCGCTTCGCGTGGTGATGTGTCCAATAGCCGTCTTGAGGATCTGGCCGCACTGGGTGCACCCTTTGGCTCTGACCAGGGCGGACGCGCAGCCGTTGTTATCGCGCCCGGTGGCAATTCTGATGATGAGGCTGCGGCTCTGTCGGTTGTGGCGCGCGCTGCGCTCGCATCCGGCTCTGCCTGGCTCTATGCCTGGTACGGCGATGATGTCGCTGACGCACCGGCTAACCACGACCTGATGGTTCTGGGTCCGCAGTCCAGCCTTGATCCGCGCCTGATGGCGGCCGCCCCGGCTGAAGTTCGCGCCGCTACGACGGCGGCGTCCAACCGCACGCCGCGCCCGCAATTTGGTTCGACCGCGTTTGCAAGCGATGACACTCATCGCAGCGCCCAGATCACCGGCATTGCTGCTCTTTATGAAGAAGCCAGCGGTCGCAGGGTTGCGTTGATCACTGCGCCTGACGGTGCGGACTTTGCCCGGGCTGCCAAGCGTCTGGCACGCTCAGAGCTCTGGTCGAACCTTGAAGGTCGCGCCGTCGTCTGGGATGCAGCCGCGGTGACCCCCTTCGGCCCAAGTGCCGCGCCGCGCTTCTCACTGGAATGGGCATCACAGGTCATTCGTTACAATGACGAGTATTTTGCGCTTGGCGCATTTACCCTCGCCGTCCTTCTTCTCTTGATGGGCGCGGGCGTAAACCGCTCGTCAAGACGCGAGACTTAAGATGGCAGGGGTATGACCCCTGCTATCGCCGCCCTTCTTCTTGCCCTTCAGGCACCGACAGACGCCCCGGAGCTGACCAGCCTGGCTGTGCTACGCGCCGGTGATGACGCCTGCGGCCTGCTGTCTGACCCACAGCGCGCACTGCTGGACGCGGCAATTGCACGGGCCAGTGATGACGCCGTCACCTCCGGAGCCGATCCAGACAGGCTCAACACCCAGCTGGCGCGCCAGACCGTGGTACCGGCCTGTGGTGACCGCCAGCTGGCGAGCCTTGTGAACGACCATCTGGAGCGGATTGACGCGCTCGCCACTTTCACCGAGATCCGCTTTCAAGGGGCAAGCCGCGTGTGGATGGTCGACCGCCGTCCGTCGCGTCCGCACGAAGAGCCCCGCTGGCGCGTCATCCAGGAAACGGGTGCTCGAGACGCTGTGTTTGGCATCGCCGAGATTGGCGACGACCTTCAGCTCACCCTCGCCTTTAACAGCGATAGCGTCCTGTCCGGTGCGGTTATTGTTGCCCGCGACCCTGAACGTCAGGCGCATCCCGTTGATTTTACCGCTGGCGGGCTTCTCCTTCCACCCGGTCGCGATGGAGCCAGCGCCTGGGGGGCCTCAATCGGCCAGACTCAGCGCTTTGTCGCGCGCCAGCGCCTTGAAGCTGGCGTTGCCGCCACACTTGCCCCTGAGTCCGACGCCCTGCCCCGCGGGTTCATCTTTCCACCGGAAAGCCTTGGAGCCTTGATGGCGCTGACACCACGTGAGGGCATTGCCATTGAGTTGCGGGATCGGTCTGGCGACATGGCCAGCGTAATCTGGTTTGAGGTCGGGGCGTTGCAAGCCGCATTGGCGATGCAGGCTATTCCGCTTGTCGAGATTGAAGCCCCGGCACAGCCGCCAGCGCCTTAAAACGATCCCGTTAAATCAGGACCCAGTGCCGGTCTGCAGCTCTTCGCCCAGTGACTGAGCCGCCTTGATGCGCTGGTGCACTTCCAGGGTCGCATCAGCGCCCACTGGCTCCACCACCGCTTCCAGCATGACCGGCAGCGAAACCGTAACGGTCGTGCCCTCATCCGGCGTGCTCTGCACAGTCATCGTGCCGCCATGCAGCTCGGCCAGCGCCTGTACCAGCGACAGCCCCAGACCGGAGCCGCGCTCAGAGCTGGTTCGAGCCGAATGGGTCTGGTTCCAGGCCTTGCCGACGCCTTGTAACTCATCAGCGTTGATGCCAACTCCGCTGTCGCCAACCGCCAAGACCAGCGCATCGCCTTGGGCTCGGACCATGGCAACAACGGCACCGCCCTCCGGCGTGAACTTCACGGCGTTGGACAGAAGATTGAGCAGAATCTGGCGCAGAGCCTTGCGATCAGCCTCCACCATCAGCGGGATTTCGCCCACATCGGAGTACAGCGCAATATCTTTTTCCTCAGCGCGCAGGCGAAGCATCTTGGAGCTGATCTCCACCACGTCGCGCGCATCAAAGGTTTCAGTATCCAGCTCGTAGCGATCCGCTTCGATCTTGGACATGTCGAGGACATCTCCGATCAGGTCAAGAAGATGCGTTCCGCTCTCATGGATCAGATCGCCATATTCAGCGTAGCGCGCAGGCAGCGGCCCGAAGATGCGTTGCTTCATCATATCAGAAAAGCCGATGATGGCATTGAGCGGCGTGCGAAGCTCATGACTCACAGCGGCGAGGAATTCAGACTTGGAGCGATTGGCGGCGATGGCCGCATCGCGTTCAGCCTCAAGCCGGGCCAGATCATCACTGATCAGGGCCGGGGTTTGCCCCCTGGCAAGCGTCGAAGACTGGCGCTCCAGCGTCAGAACATAGCCATCCGGCGTTGCCACAGCGCGCGCATCCACGGTCTGGGCTGAGCCATCACGATCGCGCACATCGAAGGCAAAGCAGCCGCCATCAGCCGGTCCACCTTCGCTTGCGGACATCAGACCCTGGCGCACCGCATCCTGTGCGCCCTCATCAAAGCCAAGTCCATCTGCGGGAAGGCCATTCAGCTCATTCGGAGCCCCTGGAACAATCCGGCGAATGGCCCGGCTGGCGGCCTGGATCGTGCCGTCCTTATCAAGCGCCATAAGTGGTGACGGGGCGCGGGCAAAAGCTTCAGCGGCCGAGGCGGTCTCGCGCACCGTGCGCTCAAGGCGGGAAAGCCGGCGCTCCAGCCGCGTGCGGGCCACCAGACCCGCCAGAGCCAGAAAACCAGCAAACGCAGCCCAGATCTCAGGTGTCGCGAGCAGGGCTTCAGCGCCCGTCGTCAACGGTCCGGGCACACCGGCCAGCACACACAGCACAAAGGCCAGCGCGCTCAGCACAGCCGCCATCCGCGCCTGGGCCGCGTTAACAGATGCGGCCAGAACCGAAGGACCGGCGAGGAATATCAGAGCTGCAGGAGACAGCGCCGTGCCATAAGCGAGCGCCGCTGAAATACCGGGAAGGATCCACACAAGCGCGAGGAAAAGGCGCGCGAGATCAGAGCGCGGCAATCTTGATCCTGCCAAAAAGAGCCCCAGCACGCCGGGCACGACCGCCACTGCGAAACCTGCAATGACCCAGCTACTTATGGGGGCTGGAGCCGTCATGAATGCAAACGCGCAAAGCCCGATCCAGGCGGCATGTAGGGCGCGTCCGGCCAGACCAAAGAAGGCGTTCTCTAGAAAGCGCATGCGAATCGAATCCTGCGCAGGGACATCCTGCACATTGAAGCTCGACTCACGGCGTTAATAATTATTGAATCTGTGTTAAACGATCAGGTCACTCTTGGTCGGCAGAGTAGGGGTGCGGGCAAGCGGCCCGTCTTCAAAATGATCCTGGAAGGAACAGGTACACCATGACGGATGGATGGGTACTCGCCGCGGCTGCGGCCTTAATCACCACCGGTGTCCAGGACGCGCAGACGTCCGAGCCGGCTCAAGACCAGCCTTCTGCCCCCACACTTGTGCTTGAAGCGCCGGAGCCCACCGCTCCAGCGGCTCCAGACGCCATTGTTCGCAACGCGGAGACCTATGCGGCCTATCACGCCGATGTCGGCTCAGCCGGCCGCCGCGAGCTGCGCTCTGGCGCAGACCTTGATGCTACCATGGACGAGCTGGCGCGCTATTATGACGGCGACCGGCTTGTGGACGCACAGATCGCCTATGCCGCGCTTGTCGCCGCGCAAAACCCTGAATTCATTGATGCTGTGCGGGCAGTGGCCGATTATTACGGCGCTGGCGTCGCCCGGGCCGCCCTTATGGATGATCCAGTCTATGTCACCGGCTTCATGGGCGCAGACGTGGCCCAGGAGAATGTCTTTGGCGCGATCAATGAGGACGTGACCTCAATCCGCTCGGTGGGTGATCGCTACCGCCAGGCCGCCTATGAGCTTCAGAACGAGACCTGGGCCGGACGCCGCGCGCGCGACCGCGAAGCCCGCCTCGAAGCGCTTGAGACGGCGTCTGACCGCCTTGACGTCAACTTCACCGCCGCCGCTGAATCACAAAGCAGTGTCGACGCTGGTCCAGCCCTTGCTGCTCCTTCGCGTTCAGGGCCCTCGCTCGGCTCAGCGCCGCTGACCTCCGCATCTTCCATGTTTTCTGACTTCGGCGTGCCTGTAGGGTCTGCCCTGCCCGACCTGCAGGTGAATGTGGGCGAGCAACAGCTGGAACCTGATGAGCGCCGCATTGGCCAGATGCTGTCAGTTGCCGCGCTTCAGTCGATCGAGGCTGGCGATATGAGCGCACTTGATCGCATGCTGGGTGATCCGGCTGTGGAGCGCTGCATCACCTGGGCTCGACTGACGATGGCCCAGTGCATTGCGGCTGGTCACTTCAAGTATGAAGACAGCTTCTGCATCGCCGAGCATGCGCTCAATGATGTGGCCGATTGCCTGACTGCGAGCCGGCCTGTTTCGAACTGAAACAGATTGGCCAGGGCTGTTCACTTTTCATCAAGGATGAATTTTCAGCCTTTACATGTCATTTACCGAAAGCCCCGGATTCACTAGCGAGTCCGGGGTTTTTCGATCTAGCCTCCTTCTTGCATCCGGGAAACCGGGGTAACAAAGAGAGGCAAGATGTTTCCCATCAAAGCCACAATTTACACGCTGATCGTCGCCGCCTTCGTGCCGGCTGGCTTTCATGCAGCCCCCGATGGCGCGTTTGCCGAGGAAGCGACCCGCATCGCGGCGGAGTGGAATGGTGATGGCCAGGCTCCGGCCTCGTTCCACACGGTTAATACCGCAACGAGCGATTTCTGCGCTGAACGCCGTGAAGCCTGCCAGGTCGCGGGTGAATTGGGAGAGGTTGCCGGATTTGTCTTCTCCATGGCCGCTGACCGGGCTGAAGACGCGCTGGAGAACCACTCACGCCGTGCCAGCGCCAATGTTCAGGACTCCGTCCTGACCGCTGATGAGCTGTTTGCCGAGGCCGCTGGCGAGATCCCGACCCGCTAAAGCAGCGCTGACCGGTCGCCTCGCCCTTGAAGGCGGGTGCGACCAGCGTTATGTGCCCGGTCATGGGCACACTTTCATCTGACATTGACGCACTCGTGGACGAGTTTGACTTCCTGGGCGACTGGGAAGAGCGCTACCGCTATCTGATCGAGCTGGGCCAGGCCCTGCCCGCCTTTCCTGAAGACGAGCGCACTGAAGACACCAAGGTAAAAGGCTGCGTCAGCCAGGTCTGGGTTGTCATCGAGCCAGACGAGGGCCGCCTGACCCTGCGCGGGGATAGTGATGCCCATATCGTCAAAGGCCTGGTGGCCCTGATGGATCGGCTCTATTCGGGCCGCACGCCAGACGAGGCGCTGTCCATTGATCCCAAAGAGGTGCTCGGCCGCATTGGATTGTCAGAACACCTGTCGCCCCAGCGGTCCAACGGGCTGGCCAGCATGGTCAAACGCATTCGCGCTGAAGCCGAAGCCCTGAAGGCTTGAACCGAAGGCCTAGGCCGGACGTTTGGGACGCGCGAGCAGGCGGTAGTGCACCGCGAGCCGATCAAGCGCCAGTTTGAGCATCGCTGCCCCGGCTCGCTCCGGCCAGCCGTTCTCGCGCTCAGCCTGACCCATGCCGCTTTCGCGGATCAAAATCGCAAACACCAGCTGATCCAGCCCGGGGCCCACAGCATCCAGCGCATCCATGACGCGCGTCTGCGCATCCAGCCGGGTGGTTGAGGCATCGGCCCGATCAGCGGGCGCGCTGCGGTGCTTGCCGCCCGGTGGCGCAGTCCAGTCAGCAGTCACACGGCTTGTCAGCGAAGAGCGCTCATAATCCTGGATGAAGATTTCAGCCGCACTGGCGTGCACCGGCTGCAGCAGCGCTGGCTTGTCACCGGACGGTTTCAGGTAGCGCGCAAGCGGGCCCGGTGTGGTCGACTTTCTGAGGTGACGCAGGCCCCGCTCTTCCATCACCGGTGCCATCGCCGGCATTCGATGCTGGTCGGCAAAGGGCTGATCACCAGACTGGTTCAAACGCTGGAGCCGGCCAAGGCCGTCAAGGCTTAAACGATAGCCGCCTTCCACTTCGGCCAGAATGCCATCGCTGTTGGCTAACCCCATCTCGCGCGCGCTGACCCGGGCGAGCGGGCGGCGACGCCGGTCGGTGCCAACATAGACGCCATAGCCACCCCGACCGCCTGGCAGCCGTGCCAGCACCCGCTCAGGCTTGGCGAGGTGGCGCATCCAGGCGGGTACCGTCATGCCGCCGCCGCAAGCAAAGGCGATGGGGCCGCGCGCAGACAGGCCTCCAACTCATCCAGCTTCGCGTCAAAGGCCGCATCATCGCGCCGGTCCTCAATCCGGTGACAGGCATGGGCCGCCGTGGAGCGATCCCGCCCGAAGGCTTCGGCCGTCCGCGAAAGGCTCAGCTCAAACGCGACATGGGTCAGATACATGGCCACATGGCGCGCCAGTGCCGCCTTGGCGACGCCCCGGGTTGGCGCATCGATTTCTTCGGCGGGCACGCCAAAAGCGTAGGCCACTGTTTGCAAAGCCAGTTGAGCCCGGGCCCGGTCGGCCCGTTTATCCTGCTCAGTCATTACCATCTCCCTATGTGATACACGTGATAACGCGCATCATAGGAAGATTAAACTATGGGGAGGATAAATTTCCTATTATTAGACCATGAGGTTTAATGACGCATTAAAATACACGCAAAAAGAGAAAATCTATGCCGGGGAGAAATACGCCACCAGAAGCACGCCAGCCAGCAGGATAGCTGTCCACAACGCCATCAGGCCGGAGGGGAAGTCGCGCGACAATGTCCCGCCCGGGCTGAACAGGTTATGCAGCTTGCGACCCAGCCCCTGGAATCCGGCCCCAAGAAGGCCTTCGCTCCACTGGACAACGATCCGTGCCATCGCCGTACCCCAGCGCGCAACCGCGTCGCCGAAATAGCGATAGATCCAGTCCGCATCGATGACGGTGCGGTCAGCCTTCAGCGGGAACAGCTTCATCCAGACCAGCAGTGCAAAGGCGAGCAGCCCTGCCCCGACGATCTGAAGCTGGCCGACAACCGATTCCAGCTTGTACGGCTTATAGTCGGTCGCAAACGGCAGCAGGTCGTACAGCGCCTGATAATTCACACCCACATAGAGGCAAAGAAAGGCGGTAATCCCCATCGCCACCAGCTGACCGGTCGGCGCTTCTGCCACCCGATGGCCCCGATCCTCACCAAAGAAGGCAAAATAGGGAACCTTCAACGCCGTCATTTCCATCACGCCAGCTGAGGCAAAGATCAGCACGAAGTAGGCAATCGTCAGATGCTCGTAATGGACCGCGGAGAGGATCAGCGTCTTGGCCACAAAGCCAGAGAAGAGCGGCACACCGATGACCGAGGCCCCGGCGATCGCCGCGAACAGCCCGGAGACCGGCATGGATTTGAACAGGCCACCGAGCTCGGTTGCTTTCACGGTGCCCGTGCGGTTCAGGACCGCGCCCATCACCATGAAGAAGAGCGCCATATAGAGCACGCCGACAAAGGCGTTGGCTGCCGCGCCGTTAAGCGCCAGCTCCGACCCCACGCCCACAGCCACGGTCATGAAGCCGAGCTGATTGATCAGCGCATAGGCCAGCGTCTGGCGCAGGTCGTTGGACACAATGGCATAGAAGACCGGGAAGACCGCCATGACGAGGCCGATGGGGATGAGGATTTCCTCACCGGCAAAGCCACGGGCCAGCGCATAGATCGCCATTTTGGTGGTAAAGGCCGACAGCACCACAGCGCCAAAGGCAGACGCTTTCGGGTAGGCGTCGGGCAGCCACATGTGCATGAGCGGGAAAGCCGCCTTGATGCCGATACCGGCCAGCAGCATCCAGCCCGCAGGCCCGGACAGGTCAAAGACCGAGGTCTCACCCAGACCGCCAAAGCTCCAGCTGCCTGTCTGGCCATACCAAAGAGCTGCACCGCCCAGCAGGAGGACGCCGGACAGCACCTGAAGCGCCAGATAGCGCAGGCCCGCACGGCGGCTGACTGCGCCACCCACAGCAAAGATGAGCGGCGCCGAGGCGAGCGCCGTCAACTCCCAGAAGAAGAAAAGCGTGATGAGGTCACCGGCAAACACCGCCCCCACCGCAGAACCCGCGTAAATGAGCGAGGCCGCGTCACTCCACCGCGAGCGGTCATGGATCGAGTAGATGCCGTTGAGGAAGGACGCGATCAGGAAGACCAGCGCCCACACCCGGCTCAAATTATCAAAGCGGAAGGTCTCAAGGGTCAGCGGACCCAGCTCGACAAGGCCGTAAATGCCAGGCTCAGCCACCGCAAACCAGGCGATGAGTCCCAGAACCGGAGCGGCGATCATGATCGCCTTTCGGGCCGCATGGTTGGGCAGAGCCAGCGTGATCAGGCCACCAACGATCAGGGCGAAGGCCGGATTTAACCCGGACAGAAAGGACAGGGCGTCAGCCATCAGCGTGCCTCCCCTTCATCGCCGTCAGCGACCTCATCACCGGCTGAGCGCTCATAAAAGTCAGGCCCTGCGGTGAGCAGGAAGCGCACCAGCCAGGCGGCGAGGATCGCACCAACCGCCGCCAGGAAAGGCATCCACTCATATGCGCCGAGCACTTCGGGGTATTTCGACAGCGTCTTGTCACCCGACAGGACCATCTCCAGCCCGAAGCCGACCAGCATCAACACCGCCAGGGCAATGACGAAGAGACGGCCGAAGCCGGGCTTGAACACAAACAGGAAGGGCTGCGCCAGCGGGTGCACCCCGTCCGACGCGCCGGTGCGCTTCGCACTCATGGCGTCATCTCCGTGGTGAAGACAGGCTGAAGGAATTCAATGATCGGGCCGACCATGAAAAAGAGGACCACGGTGCCCGCAGCGGTGACCATCGGAGCCACCCAGGCCAGTGGCGGCGGTGGGCCCGCCTTCATCGGCGATTGTGCAGGCTTCTTCTTGCCAAAGGCACGGATCACGATGGGAAGCAGGTAGCCGATATTGAGCAGCGTGGAGCCAATCAGCATGGCGATCAGCCAGGGCTGGTCAGCGGCGACGGCCCCTTCCATCAGGAAGATTTTCGGCCACACCCCGCCAAAGGGCGGCACGCCGATGATGGACAGGGCCCCGATCGCAAAGGCGGTAAAGGTCACCGGCATATACCAGCCAAGGCCATCCAGCTGGCTGACCTCGGACTTCTTGGTGCCGGTATAGATGCCGCCGGCGGTCATGAAGAGCGTGATCTTGCCATAGGCGTGCATGACGATCTGAAGCGCGGCCCCCAGAAGTGCCGCCGGGCTCGCCAACATGGCCCCCAGCGTCACATAGGACAGCTGGCTGACCGTGGAGAAGGCCAGGCGCGCCTTGATATTGTCTTTCGTGAAGGCAATGACCGACGCCACGACGATGGAGATACCAGCCAGCCAGGCGAGCCAGTCGGCCGCGGGCAGGATCTGCATGTATTCAATGCCGAAGATGTAGACGACGACCTTCAGCATGGTGAACACGCCCGCCTTCACAACGGCCACCGCGTGAAGGAGCGCGGAAACCGGCGTTGGCGCGACCATGGCATTCGGCAGCCACGGGTGGACCGGCATCAAAGCCGCCTTGCCGATACCAAAGGCGAACAGCACCAGCAGGATCGAGCCTGCGACAGGACCGGCTGCACCGGCCAGGATGCCGCCCGCAGTGAAGTCGGTGGTGCCGGCAAAGTAGTAGGTCGCGAACGTTGCGGGCAGCAGAAGACCGATGGAGGTCGCCAGCAGGATGCCGAGATAAATCGCGGTGCCCTTCTTGGCCTTGGCGTCACCCTTGTGGGCCACCAGCGGCACGGTCGCCAGCGTCAGCGCTTCGTAGAAGAAGAAAAGCGTGAGCATGTTGCCCGACAGCGCAATGCCCATCGCTGCCGCAATCGACAGCGTGAAGCAGTAGTAGAAGCGCGTCTGGTTCTTCTCTTTATTGCCGCGCATATAGGCGATGGAATAAAGCGAATTCACGATCCAAAGGCCGCTGGCCACCATCGCAAACACCGCGCCCAGCGGTTCGAGATGGAAAGTCAGCGACAGGCCTGGCGCAAAGGTGAAGAGCGTGATCTCCGGACGCTGACCGGAGGTCTCGACCAGATAGGCCACAACAACCGCCAGCGTGATGGCGGTGATCAGCGTTGCCGCTTCGCGCAGGTTCGGCTGCTTGTCGAAGGCCAGCACGCCCAGACCGCCAATGAGCGGCAGGATCAGCGCCAGCAGCAGAGCAAGTTCAGGCGTCCAGCTCATGAGACGCCTCCATTAATCGCCGCCTGGGCTGCGGTTTGCGCCATGTCGACCATGAAGCCTGCATTGGTTCCAAAATAGAGATTGGCCAGCGCCAGCACCCACAGCGGCACCGTAATGAGCAGCGGCACCTGGCGGATGTGGCCGTTTGGCAGGAGGCCCTCGGTCGGAGCCGGGTTCACCCAGATCGTGACCAGCATGCGGTAGCAGTAGAACACCGCCAGCACAGACGCGGCGAGGATTGCCACCACAGCCCACCACCAGTCGTTCTGGAGCGCCGCCTGGATGAGGTAGAATTTCGACACGAAGCCGACGGTGAACGGCACACCGATCAGCGACAGCGCGCCAATGGTAAAGGCTGCGGACGTGAACGGCATGGCCTGGCCGAGGCCTTTCAGGTCATCAATCCGGCGCACGCCATAGCAATAGGCAAAAGCCCCCAGCGCCATGAAGAGCGCGCCCTTCATCAAAGCGTGATTGAGAAGGTGCAGCGAGCCGGCCGCCACGCCGGCTGCCGTGGCCATGCCCAGCCCCAGCAGCATGTAGCCCACCTGGGCCACCGAGGAGTAGGCCAGCAGGCGGCGGGCATCGGACTGGAACAGCGCCTGAAGCGACGCGATGATCATGCCGGAGATGGCCAGCGGCGTAACCATGTAGGTCAGCGCGTTCTGAACAAAGCCACTATCGATGGAGAAGACATCGAACGAGAAGCGGATGATCACGTAGAAGGCGACCTTGGTGGCGGTCGCGGCCAGAAAAGTGGTCACGAAGTTCGGCGCGAACGCATAGGCGTTTGGCAGCCACAGATGCAGCGGGAAGAGCGCGGCTTTCAGGCCGATGCCAACTAGAATGAAGGCAAAGCCCACCTCGACAACGCGGTTACCCGGCTGAGCGGCAATCGTCTGGGCGATATCAGCCATGTTCAGCGTACCGGTGGCCATGTAGAGGAAGCCGATCCCGATCACGAAGAAGGTCGCTCCAATCGTGCCCATCACCAGATAGTTGAAGGACGCCGTCAGCGCGCGACGGTCATTCTGGTGGCCCATGGCGATGATCGCATAGGTACCGATGGAGCTGATCTCCAGGAAGACGAACAGGTTGAAGGCGTCGCCCGTGGCCGCCACACCAGACAAACCGGCAAAGCAGAGCAGGAAGGCCGCGTAGAAGAGCGACTGCTTGCGCTTGTCGATCTCGTCAGCAACGCTCGGCAGCGCAAACAACAGCGCCAGCAGGCCCGTCGACGACAGCAGCAGCAGAAGCGCCGCGTTCAGACCATCAATACGAAATTCGATGCCGTAAGGCGGCTCCCAGCCGCCCATGGCATAGCTGACGATGGCCAGCTCACCACGCGTGGCGAGGAAAAGCTCAACAGAGCACAGCAAGGCCACGACAGCACTGACAAAGGCCAGGCCCCAGGCGGCACGCCCTGATGGGATCGCCGCAGCGACCGTCGACAGGATCAGCGGCACCGCAACAAGAAGCGCAGGCGCATGCGCCGCGATGGCGGCTGGAAGGAAATAGGCGTCCGGCACGACTTACACGCCCTTTTCAAGTTCAAGCGAATAGTCGGCTTCGGAGATCGCATCGTCTTCAATGGTCCCGTAAGCCTCGCGAATACGCACCACCAGCGCCAATCCCATGGCCAGCGTCGCCACGCCCACCACAATGGCGGTGAGGATCAGCACGTGGGGCAGCGGGTTGGAGTAAAGCTGGTTCGGATCCAGCGTCCCGTTCGACAGATCCTTATAATCAAGGATCGGCGGAACACCGCCAAACACCTTGCCCATGGTGATGTAGAGCAGGAAGACCGAGGTCTGGAAAATCGTCAGCCCCACCATGCGCTTGACTAGGTTACCCGTGGCCATAAGGGCATAAAGGCCCGTCATCATCAGCACGATGATGACCACATAGACGAAGCGTTCTGAAAGCATCTCAAGCATGACTACCAGTCCTCGTCCGTGATTTCAGGCGACCGCCCGGCAAAGGCGTAGAAGATCGCGATGATCACCGCAGTCACGGTCATCAGAACACCGATCTCCACCAGGATGATCCCCAGATACTGGGCACGATAATCGGTGGGCAGCAGCACGTTGTAATCAAGGAAGTTTTCCCCGAAGAACAACGACACAAAACCAACTGCAGCGAAGATGAAGGCCCCCAGGGCAAGCACCACGCGCGCCGCCCAGGGCGGCACGGCCTTCCGCGCCGCATCCATGCCGAAGATCAGCGCGTAGAGGATCAGCGCGGAAGCCAGGATCACGCCGGCCTGGAAGGCTCCGCCGGGCGCATATTTGGCGTGAAAATGCACATAAAAGCCAAAGATCAGGATCAACGGGATCAACAGCTTGGCGACAACGCGCAGAATGAGGTGGGCTGACATCTATTCGTCCTCCTCACGGCGGCGGCCCGACAGGCCCATGAGAAGCGCAACACCCACACCGGCGGCAAACACCACAAACACCTCGCCCATGGTATCAAAGCCCCGGTAGGAACCCAGAACCGCGGTGACGACGTTCGGGATCTTCTTCAGGTCCTCAGCCGTGCGGTCCATGTATTCCATACCAACGCCAGCATTTACCGGCGTGTCAGCCGAGCCATAGACCGGCATGTCCGGCAACGCATAGAGTAGCACTGCGCCGGCTGCGACACAGACCGCAAGCGCGGCCCAGTGGCGTGAAGCCCCGACCTTGTCGCATTCGCGCGAGGTCAGCAGCATGGCCGCCAACAGCAGCACGGTGGAGATACCCGCGCCCACAGCCGCTTCGGTAAAGCCCACGTCCAGCGCGTCAAGCGAGGTGAACCAGGCCGCAGACAGGAGCGAATAAACGCCCGTCAGCATGACGATGGCGAACAGGTTGCGCAGACGGATGACCGCCACACCGACGGCCAGCAGCATCGCCATCAGGACATAGTCAAAATACTGGGTGAGGTCGCCCATCATGATGCGCCTCCCTTGTCGTCAGGCGAGCGCGGACGGAAGCGCTGCAGAATGGGCTTCAGGCCAGATTTATAAGCCGCGTTCGCCGTGGCGTGCGTGGCCGTCGGGCTGGTCAGGAAGACAAACAGGCCCAGAAGCGCCAGCTTCACCGTGACCAGCGACCAGCCGGACTGCAGCATCAGGCCGATGATGATCAGCTCAGCGCCCAGCGTATCGGTCACGCCGGCCGCATGCATGCGGGTGTAGAAGTCCGGCAGGCGCAGCATGCCCAGCGCACCGGCCATCAGGAAAACCGCACCGGTCAGCATCAAGGCTGCTGAGGCGATATCCAGACCCAGCTCGATAAAGAAGGCGATATTCATTCGTCATCCTCCCCATCCAGCGCGCGGCGCAGGGCCATCTGGGACAGCGCCACTTCCAGCGAGCGGTAGCGGAAGAATTTCAAGATTGCGATGGTCGCGATGAAATTCATCAGCGCGTAGAGCAGCGCGATATCGATCGCGGCCGGCTCACCCACCATCAGGGCGTAGACGACCAGGAAGATCACCGTCTTGGTGCCAAAGGCGTTCACCGCCAGCACGCGGTCATACAGCGTCGGGCCAATGAACAGGCGCGCCAGAATGAAGGCCATGCCAAGGGCAACCATGCCCAGAACGGCAAAGTCGACGAGCGTTACAAACATCAACCAGCCTCCCCGTCAGCGGCGCGGGTGGCGCGCTTGCCCATGTCGATAAAGGCTTCCTGGTCAGCAAAGCTTTCATCGAGCGCATGGATCAGGAAACCGCCCTCTTCCACCTCCACCGTCACCGTCCCCGGCGTCAGCGTGATGGAGTTGGCAAAGACCGTTTTGGCCAGATCAGACCCTTCGGTCACGCCCACACGGGTCATCACCGGCTTGATGTTGAGATCCGGTGCCAGCGACAGCTTCACCACATCAATATTGGCCTTGAAGATCTCACCACCAAGCCAGCCCCAGTAGGTGCCAAAGCGCACAAGATTGTTGAAGGGCACGGTTTCGCCGTCGATAACGCCAAAGCGGGCAGCCATGTAAATGGACATGATGACGGAGGCGACGCCGAGGCCGGTGATGATTCCATGCCACCACATGCCCGACAGCAACAGCCAGACGATCGCCAGAACCAAAGTCAGAATAACGCCGTAAAGGAGCCTGCGGCCCACGATGCTCTCCCATATGTGGCAACCAGGCTGCACCCGGTGCGTCTGTTGGTCGCTGGTTTAGAAAATGCGCAGCCGCTTTTCCAGCAAAACCGGTGTGAATGAGGGTATGTTTTTACATATCCCTTCACTCCGGTAGGGCTTTAATCGTCCTCGTCTTCATAGCCAACAAGCGACAGCGGACGGGCCTTTAACCCCTCCAGCTCGGCCCATCGCGCCAGCGCATCATCGCGGCCATGGGTGATCCACAGCTCTTCTTTGGCCACCTCACGCGCGGTGCTTGTCAGCTCATCCCAGTCAGCGTGATCGGACAGAATCAGGGGTAACTCCACACCGCGCTGCCTGGCTCTGGCGCGCACCTGCATCCATCCGGATGCAAACGCGGTCACCGGATCAGCAAAGCGTCGCGCCCATTTGGTGTGAAAGTTCGATGGCGGGCCAACGACGATCTTCCCGGCAAAGTCCTGCTTGCTGCCTTGGCCATCCTTGATCGTGGCATCGCGCAGCTCGCCCAGCTTTACGCCGTGATCTTCATAAAGCTCACACAGGGCTTTGAGCGCACCGTGGATATAAATCGGCTCGTGATAACCCTGCTCTCGTAACAGGCAGATGATGCGCTGCGCCTTGCCCAGCGCATAGGCTCCAACCAGGTGCGTGCGCGCCGGGTAGCGCTCCACGCTGTCGAGTAGCTTCGTCATTTCGCCGGCATCATCGGGATGGCGAAACACTGGCAGGCCGAACGTGGCCTCAGACACAAAGACATGGCTTGGCACCGGTTCAAACGCGGCGCAGGTGGGATCGCGGCGGCGCTTGTAATCGCCGGACACCGTGATCACGAGGCCCTTCCATTCCAGCCTCGCCTGGGCACTGCCCAGCACATGCCCCGCCGGGTGAAGGCTCGCCTCGACCTCACCGATTTTCACGCGCTCGCCATAGGCCATGGGCTGGCGCGTTTCGCAGAACCCTTCGCCATAGCGCGCCGCCATGATGGTCAAGGTTTCCGGCGTGGCCGCCACCGCGCGGTGACCGGCCCGGGCATGATCGGCATGGCCATGGGTCACCACAGCCTTGTCCGCCGGGCGCATGGGATCAATGAAGAAGCCCCCCGGCTCACACCACAGGCCCCGCTCGGTTTCACGCAAAAGGTCGGACGGTTTGATCATGGTGTAGGATTTAGGGCGAATTCTTGCGCCGTCATTGACTTCCTCGCGGCTTCATATCGACCGCGGAGCCAAGACCGCCAAATTTCAAGCGCGACATGGATGCCTCCTCTCCCCCTTGAACAAGGGGGAGAGGTACGGTGAGGGGGTACGTTTCAATGATGAATGAGTGAGCGGGGTGACGCGCTGTTCACCCCTCACCTAACCTCTCCCCTCCAAAAGGGGAGAGGGATAGTGACGGTGCTCGTGTCAGACTTCAGCTTTGGGCACCCCTAACTCGCCGTCACCGCTACCGTTGTTGCGGAAGTCGCCGCTACGATAACAGCAGTCTGAGCGGCAATGACCGCAGCCATGGCGGCAAGCTGGCCGCCTTCGGGCACATCGCGGCCCTGAATATGAAGCAGATGCGCCAGACGCAGGCGGGCCGAGCCGAGCGTGGACACCGATTTGGGCAAGTGCTCGCGAATCTCGGCGATGGCTTCAATGTCGGAGGTTTCCAGCCCCTGGGCGGCCCACTCCATCAAGAACGAGCGATCAAGGCTTGAGCGGATCTTGCGGAAACTGCCGCGCGCGTCCAGCAAACCTTCATAGCGACGAAGGACAGTCCGCGGCTCAGCCTCCATCAGGGCACACAGGCGCGCGCCCTCACGCTTGTGACCGCGCGCCTTGCGGCTGGATTTGAAGACCTCCTCGGCGCGCGAACGAGTTTGTACCACCACGCGCGGATCATCCCCGCGCGCCGCGTGGAAGGCGGCAAAGGTATCGGTTGTTTGCGGATAGGCGCGCCACCAGGGCGGCAGGATGGCCTTCTTCATCTCATAGAAGCGCTCAACCGGGGTGTCGGCCTCGCTGGCCAGGCACAGCACCAACGCGGCGCGAGCCCCACCGGCGTGCAGCGAGCCGGTTTTGCTGGCCTTGCGCTGCTCGCGCAGGGTTTCGCGCGCCGCGGCAAAGCGCTCCATTGGGACACCATTATGGGCCATCAAGGCAGCATACACCCAACGCAGCGAGCCGCTGGGCGCAGCGTGACGGCCCACGGCCTCGGTAAACTCGCCATGAAGCTTGCGCGTTTGAGCCACCAGTTCGGCCACGCTGCCCTCAGCCGGGACCAGCGCTGAAGCGGCGAACCAGGCCGCGGTCTGGTCCGGCTTGGGACGCTCCGCACGCAGCCCTTCATAAAGGGCGTTCAACCGATTGATCTTGGTCTGGGTATCCAAATCCGGGCTCCAAATTGCTTCTATGGCTGAGCATAGACCAGTTTGGAGCCCGGCCAGATTAAATCCCCGTAGTCTTAGTCGGCTTCGGATTCTGACAGATCAAGGCCGGTGTGATGCGCGATGAAGGCCCAGCGGTCCGCACCCTCCTCAATCAGCTTTGAGACCGGCGTTCCCGCCCCGTGACCGGCGCTCGATTCAATTCGAATCAGGGTGGGTGCATCACCGGTCTCGGCCACCTGCAGCGCGGCGGCGTACTTGAATGAGTGCCCCGGCACCACACGGTCATCGGTGTCAGCCGTTGTGATCAGCGTCGCCGGGTAATCTCCGCCCTCAGGCACGTTGTGATAGGGCGAGTAGGCGTAGAGCAGGTCGAACATCTCCGGGTCCTGGGGGCTGCCATAGTCATCCACCCAGAAACGCCCGGCGGTGAACTGGTTAAAGCGCAGCATGTCCATCACGCCCACCGCAGGCAGCGCAGCGGCAAACAGCTCTGGGGCCTGATTGGCCACAGCCCCCACCAGCAGGCCACCATTGGAACGGCCATGGATGGCCAGCGTGTCCGGGCTCGCCCAGCCCAGCTCAATCATCGCCCGGCCCGCATTGATGAAGTCATCAAAGACGTTCTGCTTGTTTAACAGACGCCCGGCATCGTGCCAGTCACGGCCATAGGCCGACCCACCGCGCAGATTGGCGATGGCGTAGACGCCGCCCATCTCCATCCACTGCAGGCGGCGCACGTCAAAGTCGGGACGGCGGGTAATCGCAAAACCGCCATAGCCATAGATCAGTGTCGGCTGCGCGCCATTCGGCTCCACATCGCGGTGATGGGCGATGAAGAGCGGGATCTGCGCCCCGCCGGTGCTTTCATAGAAGGTCTGGGTGACGACGTAATCGGCCGGATCAAACGTCAGGTCCGGTGCGGCAAACACCGCGCTTTCACCGGTCGTCACATCATAGCGATAGACCGTCGCTGGCTGGTTCAGGCTTTCATAGCTGTAGAAGGTCTCGCCGCTCTCCGGTCCGCCGGAAAAGCCAGAGGCGACGCCCAGCCCGGGCAGCTCCACCTGACGCACAGGCGTGCCGTCTTCGGCGTAAATGCTGACCGCGCTGGCGACATCGCGCATGCGCTCCACGACGATATGGCCGCCAATATGATCGGTGCCGGTAATCGGGTTTTCGGTTTCAGCCACCACATCGGTGCGCGTCGACGGATCGCTCAGGCTCACCGCCACGACCCGGCCATTAGGCGCATCCAGATCGGTCTGGAACAGGAAGGTCTCGCCCAGATTGCCCACATAAGAATGGTTATTGCCAAAGCCGTCGAAGATCAGCACCGGCTCGGCATCTTCAGCGGTCAGGTCCAGGATATGCACGCCATTCCCGTCCGTCCCGGTGGAGGTGGAGATGATGAGATAATCGCCATCATCACTGACCGATCCGCGCCAGCTCACCTCAGGGTTTTCCGGGTCGGCGATGATCAGCTGATCCTCGCTCTGGTCGGTGCCCAGCGTATGGAAATAGATCGCCTGGTTCAGATTAAGCGCGGTGAAGGCCTCGCCCTCTTCCGGCTCAGGATAGCGCGAGTAGTAGAAGCCCGAGCCATCGCTGGCCCAGCTGACAGGGGAGAATTTCACCCACTCCACCGTGTCGCTCAGCGTCTCGCCGGTTTCGACATCGAGCACCTGAAGCGTGCGCCAGTCAGAGCCGCCCTCCTGAACCGAGTAGACCATGCGATTGCCATCCGGGCTCGGCCAGTAGCCCGCCAGCGCCGCCGTGCCGTCTTCTGCCCATTCATTGGGGTCGATCAGCACGCGCCCCTCACCCTCCAGGCTGTCCTGAACATAGAGCACGCTCTGGTCCTGCAGCCCGTCATTGCGGGTCAGGAAATAACGCCCACCGCGCTCTCGCGGCAGGCCGAAGCGCTCGTAATTCCACAGCTCGCGCATGCGATCAGCGATCATCTGACGCCCCGGCAGCTCAGACAGATAGGCATTAGTCACCGCGTTCTGATCGGCCACCCACTGAGCTACCTCGCCAGACACCCGCACATCGGTTTCCAGCCAGCGATAGGGGTCAGCGACGCGCACCTCGCCATTGGCGGCGCTGGCGTAGACATCGGTCTGATCCACGGTACGTGTTTCAGGATAGGACAGCGCGTCAGAGCCGATCTCGGCCTCCTCGACTATCTCATTTGAGCACGCAGTGAGCGCCAGAACGGACGCGGCGGTGGCGAGCAGAAAACGCATGAATACCTCCCCAGGCAGATCTGTGTTGGGTGCGAATTTAGAGCGGGGCGTACGAAGAGTCATGGGGATGGCTGACATCGTTCATACCCGTCATTCCCGCGAAGGCGGGGACCCAGAGCCGCTCGGCTAAGGCGTTCTATGATCTCTGGGTTCCCGCCTCCGCGGGAATGACGAAAGGAGGTGTATGAATGACGAACCCAAAGATCGTGCTATCTCGTCTTCCATGCAGCACACCAACCTTCCCGCCCTGCCCGACATCTTCGAAGACTGGTTCGCGTCGCGCGGCTGGGCACCGCGGGCGCATCAGCGCGAGATGGTGGCGGCTGCCAAAGCGGGCGAAGACGCGCTGCTGATCGCGCCCACAGGCGGCGGCAAGACGCTGGGCGGTTTTCTACCCAGCCTGATTGAGCTGGCGCAAATCGCGCGCGATGGCGGCAAGGCCCGCCCCCACCGGCTGCACACGCTCTATGTCTCGCCCTTGAAGGCGCTGTCGCAGGATGTGGCGCGTAATCTGATGACGCCGGTGGAGGAGATGGGGCTCGACCTGCGCATCGAGACGCGCACCGGCGACACGCCCCAGAGCAAACGCCAGCGCCAGCGACAGGCTCCGCCAGACATATTGCTGACCACACCGGAACAGCTTGCGCTCTTCTTTGCCCAGGCCAATGGCGCGGCCTTCTTTGAACACCTGTCCACCGTGATCGTGGATGAGGTCCATGCTCTGGCCTCTGGCAAGCGCGGCGATCTGCTGGCGTTGGGACTGGCGACGATGTCGACCTATGCCCCAAACGCCCGGCGCGTGGGCCTGTCGGCGACGGTCAAGGATGAGATGGGCCATGCCCGCTGGCTGACCCGTCAGACCGGAGAGGAGAGCCGCTTTGCCCGCATCGTGCGCGGCGAGGCGGGCGCAGACCCTGAGGTGGAAATCCTGAAAACCGGCGAGGAGCGCATCCCCTGGGCGGGCCATACCGGTCGCCATGCCCTGCCCCATGTCTATGAGCTGATCAAGGGCGCGAAATCCGCGTTGATCTTCGTGAACACGCGCTCACAGGCCGAGTTCCTGTTCCAGATGCTGTGGTCGATCAATGAGGACAATCTGCCCATCGCGCTGCACCACGGCTCACTGTCGGCTGAACAGCGCCGCAAGGTGGAAAGCGCCATGGCGGCGGGCAAGCTGAAGGGCGTGGTGTGTACCTCCACCCTCGATCTGGGGATTGACTGGGGCGATGTGGATCTGGTCATCCAGATGGGTGCGCCGAAGGGGTCGTCCCGCCTGCTCCAGCGTCTGGGCCGGGCCAATCACCGCCTCGATGCGCCCAGCCGCGCAATCCTGGCCCCCACCAATCGATTTGAGCATCTGGAGTGCCAGGCCGCGCGCGATGCGGTGTCAGAACGCATGCTCGATGGCGAGCCACTGCGGGCTGGCGCGCTGGATGCGCTGGCACAACACGTCATGGGCCGGGCCTGCGGCGAGCCGTTTGACACCGACGCGCTCTACACCGAAGTCACGCAGGCCGCACCCTATGCTGAACTGGATCGGCAGACCTTTGATCGTGTCCTGGAATTCGTCGCGTCTGGCGGCTACGCGCTTGGCAGCTACGACCGTTTCAAACGCATTGTGAAAAACCGCGACGGCCTGTGGCAGGCGCGAAACCGCGATACCGCCCAGCGCCACCGCATGAATGTCGGCGTCATCATCGAAAGCCCGATGCTGGATGTGCGGTTGATGCGCGGCGGCAAGCGTCAACCTCTTTCCTCCCCCGCAGGCGGGGGAGGGGAACCACGAAGTGGTGGAGGGGGGCTGAAGCCAGATTACTCCCTCGCCGCGCTTTCCAGAGGCCTCGCTCCCCCCTCCGTCGCTTCCAGCGACACCTCCCCCGCAAGCAGGGGAGGAAAGAGCGTTAGCGCCGCGACAAACAAGAAGCTCCAGCGCGCGGGCGGGCCGCGCCTGGGTCAGGTGGAAGAATGGTTTGCCGACCAGCTTTCACCCGGTGACACCTTCCTGTTTGCCGGTCAGATGCTCCGGTTTGAAGGCGTGCAGGAGACCGACTGCCTGGTCAGTCGCTCCTCCGCCGAAGACCCCAAAGTGCCCAGCTGGCAGGGCGGGAAATTCCCGCTCTCCACCTATCTGGCCGAGCGGGTGCGCAAAATCGTCCACGACCCCAAAAGCTGGGATGCGCTGCCCGAACAGGTTCGCGACTGGCTTTCCATGCAGAAGCTGAAATCGCGCCTGCCTGCGCCCAACCGCTTATTGGTGGAGACCTTCCCGCGGGCGGCCAAGCACTATCTCGTCTGCTACCCGTTTGAAGGCCGGCTGGCTCACCAGACGCTGGGCATGCTGCTGACCCGGCGGCTTGATCGGCTGGGTAAAAAGCCGCTGGGGTTCGTCGCCAACGAGTACGCGCTGTCGGTTTGGGGCCTGTCGGACATGAGCGATGTGGACATGGCCGCGCTCTTTTCTGAGGAGATGATGGGCGATGACCTGGATGCCTGGCTGGCGGAAAGCGACCTGATGAAGCGCACGTTTAGAAACTGCGCCGTGATTGCGGGCCTGATCGAGCGGCGCTTCCCGGGCCAGGAAAAATCCGGCCGCCAGGTCAATTTCTCGGCTGACCTCATTTACAATGTGCTGCGCGAGCATGAGCCCGATCACATTCTGCTCAAGGCCGCCTGGGATGATGCCGCCGCGGGCCTGTTGGATGTGCGCCGCCTGTCTGATGCACTGGCGCGCATCTCCGGCGAGATCGATCACGAGCCCCTTAAACAGGTCAGCCCACTCGCCGTGCCCGTGATGATGGAAATCGGCCGCGAAGCCGTCCACGGCGAAGCCCGTGATGCCCTGCTGGAGGAAGCCAGCGGAGACTTGATCGCCGAGGCGATGGGTTAGGGATTGCTTGCCGATCATTTAGAATGAAGCCACAATTGTCTGATCTTGAATTGGTTTTCGGAGCTGGACGGTGCTACTTACCCTTTTCTCATCCCTGATCATGATCAGTGCTGATCCGCAAGCTGAAGCCGGCACCGTGGACCGTGCACTGTATGCTGACACACAGGCGCGTGTTTGGCTGGACGCGTTCAACCCTGACCAATTCTTTCGACCGTATGGCATCGCCCACATGTCGATCCGATTTCGCGACAGCCGCTCTTCGGCACCGCTTTGGGCCATGAATGCGTCGCTGCAATGCGAGCACGATGCAAGCGATGCGCTGGTGTGTGACTGGACATTCCGGCTCCTTGAAGTGGCCGATTTGCCAAGTAACGGATCAGCTGGCCGTAAATTTGTTTCACACGTCGCTTTAAGACTGGCAGAAGGGGCGCGATTTAGTGACGCGTTGGACGACGCCGGGCCGCGTTGGCTTGAAACCAGCCTTGCCGCCTGTCCAGCCGCTCGCGAAGCGTTTGGCCGTCTTTGGAGTGAGCGATGGGTACCAGCCGAGAGCCCCTATGAGATTGAAACGCTGACCGTCACATCCGGCTCGTCACCGGTCGAGGTTGATCGCTTCCAATCACCGAACAGGTACCGGTTTATCGGCGAGATCGAGACTGGCCGCCCCGGGGGGAACGCTGTCGCGCTATTTGAGGTCGTGCGTCCCTGCATGGGTCCGGCATCCGAACCGACGCCCTGGCGGCGGCCCTTCCTCCCGGACTAATCCCCCGCCGTCACCGCCCGCATGCGCTTATGGCCGTCGCGGGCTCTGATCCGCTCCAGCCAGCCATGGACCGGTGAGCTTTTCGCCAGGCCGCCACGCGCTTCAGCGGCTTCCAGCTGGAAACCCATCATGATGTCGGCGGCGGAGAAGTCGTCGCCAGCAAACCAGGGCGACGTGTTAAGCCTTGCCTCGATCGCGCTGAGCGCCTTGGCGCGCTCACCCGCCATATATTGGCTGAGCAGCGAGTCTTCGAGGCCGGTTGCCGCAATGTAGGTATTCATCAGGAAGGGCAGGAAGACCGCGCCTTCAGCGCCGTGCAGCCATTCAAAGAAGGCCGCACGATTGGCCGATTTGGGCGCCGGGTGGAGTTTGTACTCCGGATCAAAATGCTCCAGCAGGTAAAGCGCGATGGCCCCGGACTCGGCGATCACCTGGCCGTCATGGACCAGCAGCGGGGCCTTGCCCATCGGGTGGATATCGCCCAGCGCCGCCGGAGCCAGATTGACCTGGGGGTCACGCTTGTGACGCACCAGGTCATAGTCCACGCCGAGCTCCTCCAGAAGCCAGATCAGGCGTTCAGAGCGCGAGCGGTTGAGGTGGTGGAGTGTGAGGCTCATGGCTTGCTCCCTAACCGGCCGTCGACAGGGTGTAGCCAACCGTGGCCCCCGGCCCCAGCGGCAGGTCCAGGAAGACCCAGCCCATGGCCATGATCATGCCGCCAAGCAGCAGCCAGAGCGAGTACGGGATCATCGAGGCCGTCAGCGAGCCGATGCCAAACTCCGGCACCCAGCGGCGGGCAAACACCAGCACCAGCGGGAAGTACACCATCAGCGGGGTGATGATGTTGGTGGCGCTGTCGCCAACGCGATAGGCGGCCGTCGCCATTTCCGGGCTGAGGCCCACAAACATCAACATTGGCACCAGCACCGGCGCCAGTAGCCCCCACTTGGCGCTCGCCGAGCCCACGAAGAGGTTCAGGATGCCGGTGAAGATCACGATGATGCCGATCAGGACCCAGCTGGGCAGGCCCGACTGCTGGATGGCGTTCGCGCCGTGAATGGCCGAGATCAGACCCAGGTTGGAGATGTTGAACAACAACACGAAGTAGGCGGCGAAGAAGGAGAGCACGAGATAATAGCCCATGTCCTTCATCGCGCCGGTCATCATGTCGACGACATCGCGGTGGTTGGAAATCGTGCCAGCCGCCTTGCCATAGACGACACCGGCGAACACGAACAGGATCATGAAGCCCGCCACGAGCGATCCGAAGAAGGGGCTGAGCGCAACAGCGATGCTGGCATCCGGATTGGGCGAGCCATCCGCGTTCAGCATGGCCGCTTCGTTAAACAGCGGTACATTGCCATTGTAGAGCGACAGGTTCCCGCCGGTGACCAGCGCCAGCAGGTCCACCGTCATGGCGAGCCACACAAATGACACCGCCAGAATGGCAAGACCCGCCTGAGCCAGGCCCTTTTTCTGACCCTCGGTCAGCGGGGCGTTGGGATCGTCTTCGGACTTGTCGGATCCCGCCACGGCGCCACCGGTCCATTTGCCCAGGCGCTTTTCCACAATGCCATCGGTCACAAACCAGATAATGGGCAGGTAGAGGAAGGTCATCGCCGCGATGAAGTACCAGTTGCCGGTAATATTCATCGTCCACAGCGGTTCAGCGGTTTGAGCCGCCGCCTGCGTCAGACCGAACAGGAGCGCGTCCAGCTGACCGGGCAACAGGTTGGCTGAAAAGCCGCCGGAGACCCCTGCGAACGCTGCAGTGATACCCGCCACCGGATGGCGCCCCGCCGCGGCATAGAGCACACCGGCCAGCGGGATCAGCACCACATAGGCCGCGTCAGCCGCCAGATTGCCCATCATCGCCGCCAGGGCGACCACCGGGGTGAGAAGGAAAGTCGGCGCATTGCGAACCGCGGCACGAAGCGCTGAGCCAAAAAGGCCCGCCCGCTCAGCCACGCCAGCACCCAGCATCACCACCAGCACAAAGCCGAGCGGGTAGAAGCCGGTGAAGATGCTGGGCATGTTGACCAGCATGTTTTCGATATTGTCGGACGCAAGCGCACTCGACGCAGTGAGCACCAGCGGCTCGCCGGAGTCGGTGACCGCAACCGGGTGCTCAGCCGAGACACCCGCCCAGGCGGTGAGCGCGGAAACGATCACCATCACGATGATCAGGTAGAAGAAGATGAAGGCCGGGTCCGGCAGCTTGTTGCCCGCCCGCTCAATCATTCCAAGAATGCCGGTTTGGCGTTCCACCGTTTTGCCGCCCTGCGGATTATCGCTCATGGCACTCCCCTCAAAAATCTGTCTCGCCCCATCACTCCACTACCGTGGATAGTTTGGGCGTTATCCTCGAGAATAAGGCTTAGCGCGCCCGCTCCGGCAAAAAAAGCCTTAACGCTGTAGGGGGATTTGAAATTGACGGGTCAGGTTTCACCTTATTCAAGGTTAGCCTTGCCCAAACCTGGTCCGAATATGCAGCGCTTTGCCACACTCCTTGACCGCCTGTCGCTGACGCCCCAGCGCAACGCCAAGCTCGCGCTGATGGCTGAGCATTTTGGCACTGTGCCCGATCCCGAACGCGGCCTGGCGCTGGCGGCCATCACCGGGGGGCTCGATTTTAAAGGGGCAAAAGCCGGGGCTATCCGCAAGCTGGCGGCTGCACGCGTGGACCCGGTTCTGTTTGAATTGAGCTATGATTATGTGGGCGATCTGGCTGAAACCACGGCGCTAATCTGGCCGCAGCGCCATGGCGCGAACCGCTCGCCGGAGCTGTCCGAGGTGGTGGAGGGCCTGCAATCTGTCCCCCGCGCTGAAGCGCCGGCTCTCATTGAATCCTGGCTCGATGCGCTGGATGCTACGGGGCGCTGGGCGCTGCTAAAACTGGTCACGGGGGGCTTGCGGATCGGCGTGTCGGCCCGCCTCGCCAAGACCGCGCTGGCCCAATATGGCAATGTCGATGTCATTGAAATTGAAGAGCTTTGGCACGGGCTGGAGCCGCCCTATACCGAGCTTTTTGCCTGGCTGGATGGTAAGGCGGACAAGCCTGTCAACGCCGCCAGATCCCCCTACCGCCCGGTCATGCTCGCCCATCCCGTTGAAGATAAAGACCTTCAGGCGATGGACCCGGCCGACTTCGCCGCGGAATGGAAATGGGACGGCATCCGGGTTCAGGCCGTCAGCGAGGACGGCGTACGCCGCCTCTACACCCGCACCGGAGACGATATTTCCCATACATTTCCAGATGTTCTGGCCGCGCTCGACTTCGAGGGTGCCATCGATGGCGAGCTTCTGGTGCGCGGCTCCGACGGGGAGCCGGCGCCCTTCGCCGACCTTCAAAAACGCCTGAATCGCAAGACGGTCTCCAAGGCGATGATGGACAGGCATCCCGCTTTTATCCGCGCCTATGACCTGCTGATTGAAGACACGCAAGACCTGCGCCCCCTGCCCTTTGCTGAGCGCCGCAAGCGGCTGGAAAGCTTCGTTGAATCGACCGGTGAGCGGATCGATCTGTCACCCCTGACGCCCATTGAAAGCTGGGACAGACTGGATGCTCAGCGCCAGGATCCGCCGCACCAGCTCGCCGAAGGGGTCATGCTCAAACGCCTCGACAGCGCCTACGTCCCCGGTCGCCCCAAGGGGCAATGGTGGAAGTGGAAGCGCGATCCGTTTCTGGTCGACGCCGTTATGCTCTACGCCCAGCGCGGGCACGGCAAACGCTCCAGCTTTTATTCAGACTTCACCTTCGGAGTCTGGCGCGAAGTCGATGGCGAAGATCAGCTCGTTCCGGTCGGGAAGGCCTATTTCGGCTTTACCGATGAGGAATTGAAAAAACTCGATAAATTCGTCCGCGACAACACGATTGAGCGCTTTGGCCCCGTCCGCTCCGTCACCGCCAGCAAGGACGCTGGCATGGTACTGGAGATCGCCTTTGAAGGCCTGCAACGCTCCCCCAGACACAAGTCGGGTATCGCCATGCGCTTTCCCCGCATTCACCGCATCCGCTGGGACAAACCCGCCGCCGAAGCGGATCGTCTGGGGGCTCTGGAAGCCTTGCTAAAATCACGATTCGACGGCAGCTAAGACCATGCTATAGGATCGCTCAGCGTGTTTTTCAGCTTGGGGCGTGACGACCATGGATATTGCACAAATCCAGGAATTTCTGACCACTGTTGGTCTTCAGATGGCAATCAATGTGGGCATGGCTGCGCTCATTCTGATTGTCGGTTTCATGGTGGCCGGTTCGGTCGCGCGCTTCATCCGGCGCATCCCGGATCGCAGTCCCAAGCTCGACCAGACGCTCGCCAACTTCTTCGCTTCGATGGCCAAGTGGGCGATCCTTGCCGTTGTAATCATTGCGGTTCTGACCCGTTTTGGCGTTGAGACCACCTCGCTGGTTGCCGCTCTGGGTGCCGTGACCCTCGCCATTGGCTTTGCCCTGCAAGGCACCCTGTCGAACGTGGCCGCAGGCGTGATGATCGTCTTCTTCCGCCCCTACAAGATTGGCGATTATGTTGAAGTTGCGGGTGTCGCCGGCACGGTAAAGGATGTGACGCTCTTCTACACCGAGCTGAGCACGCCCGATAATCGCCAGATCACCATCCCCAATGGCCAGTCCTGGGGCAATGTCATCACGAATTACTCCGCCTACCCGACACGCCGCTGCGACTTTGTGTTCTCTGCCAGCTATGACGATGACATCGAAAAGGTCATCGGCGTTCTGCGTGAGACCTTCGACGCCGACGAGCGCGTGTTGAAGGATCCCGAGCTTTTCGTGGAAGTCAAAGCCCATGGGGCCTCCAGCGTCGACTATGTGGTCCGCGCCTGGTGTAACGCTGGCGATTACTGGGGCCTGCACTTCGACATGAACAAGGCAGTGAAAGTCGCGTTCGACAAGAACAAGATCGAGATTCCTTACCCGCATCAGGTCGAAATCCAGAAAAAGGGCTAAAGACCTGCCCCACTGGTGCCGCAATTAGCCCGGACAAGAAAAGCCATGACCGAGCCAAGCAAATCCACCACCGCCGACGCCCATCCGCGTAAATCGCTGATGCAGCGTCTGACCAATGTGAAGCCCAGCGACTTTGTGGTGCTGTTCTTCCTTTGCGTTTTCGTCGGCATGATACTGGCGTTTTTAAACGTCGACCCGGCCGAGCTGTGGGTGGATTTCTTTGGCGCGGTGGCTGACGCCTGGCAGCAATTCTTCGGCAATCTGGGCTCGGCCCTGCGCTGGTCGTTGCAGTATTTCTTCCTCGGCGCGGTGATCATCGTTCCGATCTGGCTGCTCTTCCACGTCATCCGCGCACTCAACAAGCGCTAACCGCCTCGTAACCCTGAGACGCAGTTTACCTCGCGAGAGCTCTGAAATCCTCTATGGTCGCGCGAATGTGTATTGGCGCCAGGATTTGACGTGCATCAAGCTTTGGAAGTGTCGAGAGTTGAACCAAACACGTCCGACTGGCGCGAACGGCCAATCGTCGTGTGCGATTCCAACCTGTACACCCGCCGCATGACACGGGACGTGTTGCGCCATGCTGGCGCACGCCGCCTTACGACCTGCGAGCAGCCTACCGATGCACTGTGGTTCCTGAAAAGCGCCACGAACCCAGTGCTCATAACTGATGGTAGCGACACCGAAACCCTCCAGCTCATACGGCAGATGCGGCGTGCAACTGGCCCGGAACGCCATGCGCCGGCAATCCTGATTGGCCGCGACCTGAGATTTAACGACATTATGCGCGCCCGGGATGTTGGCGTGAATGCAGTCGCCGCCCGCCCTATTGCGCCTAAGACCCTGTTCGAACGCCTCGATGAGACTTGCAGCCACCCGCGTGCATTTATCGATACGCCGCGTTTTTCCGGGCCAGACCGACGAATCCGGCAGCCATCCGATGCCGCTTATAAGCGCCAGGTTGACGTGGATGCGGGGCGGATTTCGGCCATTGGGGCTGCGCTAAATGAGGCGCGCTCGGTGATCTTTGAGCGTCTTCGCATGAATGATCCCCTGTCTGCGCGCGTTGGCCGATCCCTGGAGCGGTTTTTGACCCGTCAGCCCACCGTGACGGATCAAGCCCGCCAGGTCATTGATCTTCACCGGGCAACGTTGGGCAAACTGGTTGACGAAGCCCACCGCGAAGACAAAACGCGTCTTGAAATCGTTCAGGGCCTGGAGCGTCTGGTGTCACGCAACGCGGCCTAAAAGGCTTCCCAACCTGCCACGTTGGGGCGTAAAAGCCCTGCCATGAGCAAAGATATTCAAGCCCATCTGGACGAGCTCGCTGAGCTGCTCGTCGCGGGCAGCCCCCATGCCGTTGACCTCGGCTTTGAGCTGGACAGCATCACGCCCGGCGTCGCGGTGATCCGCGCGCCCTATCGCGAAGACCTGATCGGTGACCCTGAGACCGGCGTCATGCATGGCGGCGTGGTGACTGCACTACTGGACCATACGGCGGGCCTGGCCGCCTTTGCAGGCTTTGGCGGCGACAAGGCGGTCGCCACCCTGGACTTGCGGCTGGATTACATGCGCCCGGCAGAACCGGGCAAGGACGTGATCGCGGAGGCTAAAACCATCAAGGTGTCCGGCCTCTTCGCATTCGTCAGCGCGATTGCACACGATGGCGATGCTGACGATCCCGTTGCCACGGCTCACGCCGCCTTCATGGTCTCCAAAGTCTCTGAAGCGGCCGTAGAAAAGGCCAAGGAAGACATCGCGCGCGGTGCCACCCCGATCTCCGCCCTGCCCAAGCCTGGCGAGAAAGGAGGCGCACTATGAGCGATCGTCTAAGCCCGCTTCTGTCGAGCCCCTATGTCCAGCGCCTTGGCGTGCGTTTCGTTGGTCACGGAGATGAATTGACCGGCATTCTGCCCTTTACCGAACAGATCGTCGGCAACCCGCTGATCCCCGCCCTTCACGGCGGTGCCATCGGCGCTTTCATGGAGATGACAGCGGCCGCAGGTCTGCTCGCCCATTCTGAACTCGCCGCCCTGCCCAAGCCCATCGATGTGGCCGTCGACTATCTCAGGCCCGGCCGCCCCGAAGACGTCTTCGCCCGCGCCGTGGTGACCCGCCAGGGGTCGCGGGTGGCGAATGTTAAGGTGGAAGCGTGGCAAGCCAAGCGCAGCTCGCCCATCGCCAGCCTGCATGGGCATTTTCTGGTGAAGCCGGTTCAGGCCTAGCGCCGCCCTATCATCATCGTCATTCCCGCGAAGGCGGGAACCTAGAGATCATGAAGCGTCGAGCCGTGCGGCTCTGGATCCCCGCCTCCGCGGGGATGACGAGCGTTTTAGGGTGAAATAGAGCTCCAACACTCCCCATCCTGAGGTACTTTTCGAAGACAAGCCTCGAAGGACGCACGCCTTCAACGCGCTTTAAGCATCCACCTCAGCTTCAAGCGCGAACTCCTGGATGAATTCGCGTCTTGGTTCGACCACATCGCCCATCAGCTTGGAGAAGAGGTCGTCGGCGGTGTCGGCTTCAGAGACCGAGACCTGCAAGAGGACGCGGGCGTCCGGGTCGAGCGTGGTTTCCCACAGCTGGTCCGGGTTCATTTCACCCAGCCCCTTATAGCGCGAGATTTTCAGGCCCTTGGCCCCGCCATCCTGGACCGCCTTGACCAGGTCGGCCGGGGTCTGGATGACGGCTTCCACGCCCTTGCGGCGGAACACGGCCGGGCCGGTATAGTCACCGGCAATGGCCTGCGCGCGTTCTGAGAGGCGCTTGGCATCAGGGCTTTCAAGGACCTTCTGGTCGAGGACGACCGTTTCGGTCACGCCGCGCACATCGCGTTTGAAGATTAGCGAGCCTTCAGGCGCCACAGTGCCCATCCAGCCATCCTCGCCCTCGTCCGAACTGCGCGCGAGGCGGGCAGCAGCCGCATCTGCCTGCTCCTGAGTCGGGTCAGAATGCAGCGCGCCAGACAGGGCCGCAGCCTCCAGCGCGAAGGTCGGCGCGCGAGCCGCCAGACGATCCAGCGACAGTACCACGCCGCGCGCAGCCTTTACGCGGTCAGCCAGATCGGCTTCGGCCAGCGTCTCGCCATTGGCAAGCTCCAGCACCGCTTCGGAGCTGCCTTCCTCAATGAGGAATTCAGCCATTTCAGCTTCATCGGTCAGGTAGCGTTCGGACTTGCCGCGCGTCACTTTAAACAGCGGCGGCTGGGCGATGTAGAGATGACCACGCTCAATCAGCTCCGGCATTTGCCGGTAGAAGAAAGTGAGCAGAAGCGTGCGGATGTGCGCGCCATCCACGTCAGCATCGGTCATGATGACGACTTTGTGGTAGCGCAGCTTGTCGTAATCGATCTGGTCGCGACCGATACCGGTCCCGAGCGCCGTGATCAACGTACCAACCTGATCCGAGGATAGCATCCGGTCAAAGCGCGCGCGCTCGACATTCAGGATTTTGCCGCGCAGCGGCAGGATGGCCTGATTGCTCCGGTCGCGGCCCTGCTTGGCAGAGCCCCCTGCGGAGTCACCCTCCACGATGAAGAGCTCGGACTTGGCCGGGTCCTTCTCCTGGCAGTCAGCCAGCTTGCCGGGCAGTGAGGTGATATCAAGCGCGGACTTGCGCCGGGTCAGCTCACGCGCTTTGCGCGCCGCCTCACGGGCAGAGGCTGCCTCGACGACCTTGGTGACGATCTGCTTGGCTTCGTTCGGGTGTTCTTCAAACCACTCGGTCAGCGTGTCGTAGACGGCGCTTTCCACGGCCGGGCGCACTTCGGAACTAACAAGCTTGTCCTTGGTCTGGCTGGAGAATTTCGGGTCTGGCACCTTCACCGAGAGCACGCAGGTCAAACCTTCGCGCGCGTCATCGCCCGTAATGGAAACCTTCGCCTTCGCCGCAACGCCGGAGTTGGCCGCATACTGGTTGATAACCCGGGTCAGCGCGCCGCGGAAACCGGCCAGGTGCGTCCCGCCATCACGCTGAGGAATGTTGTTGGTGAAGCACAGAACATTCTCGTGGTAGCCGTCATTCCACTGCAAAGCCGCTTCCACCGAGACGCCCTCACGCTCACCGGCAATGAGGACCGGCTCCGGGATGAGCGCCGAGCGCGTGCGGTCAAGGTGGTTCACGAAGGCCGCAACACCGCCCTCATACTGCAGAACTTCTTCAACAAGTTCAGCTTCGCGCTCATCGCGCAGGACAATACGAACGCCAGAGTTCAGGAAGGCCAGCTCACGCAGGCGGTGGAGCAGGCGATTCCGGTCAAACACAATGTCGGAGAAAGTCTGCTCGGACGGCATGAAGCGGACCTGGGTGCCCTTCCTGCCATTGGCATCGCCAACGACTTTCAGGTCTTCACCGTTTTCAGGATCGCCGAGGCGGAAGCGCATGTGATGCTCTTTGCCATCGCGCCAGATATTCAGATCCAACCAGTCCGACAGCGCGTTCACCACCGACACGCCCACACCGTGCAGGCCGCCAGACACCTTGTAGGAGTTCTGGTCGAACTTACCGCCAGCGTGCAGCTGGGTCATGATGACCTGGGCCGCGGACACACCCTCTTCGGTGTGCATCTGGGTGGGGATGCCGCGACCGTCGTCAGAAACACTGGCAGAGCCATCGGCATGGAGCGTGACGCCCACTTCCGAACAGTGGCCCGCCAAGGCTTCGTCGATGGCGTTATCGACCACCTCGTAAACCATGTGATGGAGCCCGGAACCGTCATCGGTATCACCGATATACATGCCCGGACGTTTGCGAACCGCATCAAGGCCTTTGAGTACCTTGATGGAGTCCGCGCCATATTCTTGATTCGTGTTCTCTGACATGGCGATAACTTACCTGAATTGGCCTTGAGTCACCATGTCTGGGTGCATTTGGGTGTGGAGAGTTTGAGCGCTCTAACCTCCTGTCATGGCAGAGTTTATCCGGGTCACCCCTTGCGGACGCTCTCATCACGCTCGAAGCGCACACAATGAGCCGCCGAACAAACCGGGGAATGGCACCCCAAATGGGACGGCTCACCGCACCAGTAACAGCACCGCGACACCGGCCAGGAGCGCTGCCGTCACGCCATCAGCCCACCGTTTCAGGCCCTTCGCGGCCAGCCAGTCGCGGGCTTTGTGGGCCCCGGCGACATAAATGGCTATGAAGATGATACCCATGGCGATCAGGATCGTGATCATCTGGGCATACTCCACCGGCCCCACCACCGACAGGTCAAAGAAGGCCGGTACAAAGGACAGGTAAAAGGCAATCGCCTTGGGATTCGACAACGGCATGGCGATGCCGGCCATATAGGTTGCTGCAAGACCGCGCTTTGACGGCATGGCTAGCGAAATCGGCCCGGTCTCCTTTGGATACAGCACGCCCTGAAGTGAGCTCCAGGCAAACCAGAGCAGGATTGCCGCACCGCCAATCTTCACCAGCCACACCCACGGCCCCGCGGCTTCCACCAGCCCAGATGTCGCCGCAAGCCCGGTGATCGCGACCGTTAGCCAGAAAATGTCTCCAGTCAGGATGCCAAAGCCGTAGCTCGCACCCGACCACACCCCGCCATTGAGCGTGCGACCTACCATGGCCAGCACGCCCGGGCCCGGCGTCAGGAACAGGATCAGCAAAGACGCGGCAAACGCCGCCAGGGTCGCAAGTGTCATGGAGCGGGAGGTAGCCCGAGCACGGCACGAGGGGAAGTGGGGGAGGTGTGTGTTAGTGATTGACCCTCCCATCGTCATTCCTGCGAAGGCGGGAAACCAGACGTCATCTGGCGCGGTTCTAGACGGCTCTGGGTCCCCGCCTTCGCGAGGATGACGAGAAAGGGCAAGCACCGGGCGACCATCAAAATGAACCCCGCCCGTGACATCGCACCCGCTCCGCGCCATATCACAGGCCATGACGTTCAAGCCCTTTCCTCTCCTGACGCTACTCACCTTGCCCGCCCTCGCCTTCCTTCTCTGGTTAGGCAGCTGGCAGCTGGACCGGCGTGCGTGGAAGGCCGAGCTGATTGGTCAGTTTGAGGCCACTGCCGCTCTGCCTGCGGCAAGCCTGGGAGAAATCCTGTGTGAAGGCGAGGATGCGCTTGGCCGGGCGGTGACGCCGGAGGCGCTGAGCTCGCAGCAGGAACTGAGCTTTTACGGGCTGGGCCCTGAAGGCGCCCCGGGCTGGCGGATCTTCTCGGCAGTTGCGGCACCGGCCTGTCTTACTGAAAGCCACATCCTGATCGAGGTGCGCTTTGAGCCGCTGATGGCGGCACGAGCCAACGTCGACGGGCGTGCAGCCGTAGTTTCCGAACCGCAAGCCTGGCGGCTGGAACGACCGCGCGAGGCGGGGCCCTTCACGCCACCGAACACGATTGAAACAGCAGAGTTCTACAGCTTCTCGGCGGCTATGGCGCTGGCGCTGGGGCTACAGGACGGGGCGCTGAGCTCCGACTGGTGGATTGCCCGCGACAGTGGCGAGCCGCCCGCTCACCTGACCCAGACCCCACCAGAACGCCATGTGGGCTATGCGGTGACATGGTTTTTGATGGCGATAGCCCTGATCGCGATCTATTTCGTTTTTCATGTGCGTGCAGGGCGGCTACGATTCCGCAAGGCGGCGTGATGACAGACAGCAAGGCAGACCTGCGACGCAATGAATTGGCCGATTTGTTGGCCGATCATCTACTCGATCAGGGTCTAAATGCGGCGAGCCTGCGGCCCTTGGCGAAAGCTGCAGGACTGTCCGACCGCATGCTGATCTATTATTTCGACAGCCGCGACGCAGCGATTGAAGCGGGCCTGAGCCGCGTTGCAGAACGCATGACTGAAATGCTGGACGCGAGCGTGAGTGAAGACCGCTTACCCGCTGCAGCTCTGCAAGCCCAGATCAATGCCATCGTGCTGGACCCGTCCCTGAAACCCTTCATGGCCTTGTGGCTTGAGCTGGTAGCGCGTGCGGCGCGCGAAGAAGAGCCCTATGCCACAATCAGCGCCGCAATCGCCGCTGGCTTTCTGGAGTGGACCCGCATGCAGCTCGACGCACCGGAGACTGAATGTGAAGCCGCCGCGCTTCAAATTCTGGCGGAGACCGAAGGGCTGGTGCTTTTAAGCGCAGCAGGCCTGAAGATTACTCCGCGCGGTTAAGCGCCCAGCCGATCACCATACCAACGCCGGCACCCCACAAGATAAGTGCACCCGCGCCCGCAATCAGCTCGATATGATCAGCGTAGAGCCACGGAAACCAAGCCAGCGCCACGCCATCCAGCAAAACGGCTGTCATAGTCGCGAACGCGGTGCCAACGCCGATCTGATGGCGAGCAAGCCCGGCCAACTTCGCAATCATCCAGATGAAGGGCACGGTTCCGGGGATGATCGCGATATACAGCCAGCCCCTCGACATACCTTCAAATACGCCCATCGGGGCCAGCACCTTGATCAGCATCGCGGCCACAAACCAAAGGATCGCACCCAGTGCAGCGCATACCAAAGCCTGTCTTGGTGATAGCGGTACGTGCTTGTTGAAGCTGGTTTGAGTGAAGGACATTTTGGTTTTCTCCAAGGGCTCTAGGAAAGCTAACCGAAAATTGTAGCAAGCGCTACATAAAACTGATTCAAGTCAGTACGCGTATGAAAATCGAAAGAGTTTTGTGTCATACCGCCTGACCCTGTTTGAAGCGGGGACTTGAAGAGCTGCGCCGTCAGGCGTCTACTCACCGCCTTTAGTTGGGGAGCTCGCCGCGATGGCGCTCTGGCGTGACGAATTTCAGGAAACGGTCCTTTGGGGCGAGGGCATCAAGCTGCGCGCGCCTGTGGCCGAAGACTACGACAGCTGGGCCAAGCTGCGCTACGCCAGCCGCGCGCACACGGAAAAGTGGGAGCCGAGCTGGGCTGAAGATGAGCTGAGCCGCTCGGCCTATCGCCGCCGTCTAAAGCGCTACCAGGCCGACATGGACCAGGGCACGGGCTATCCATTCTTCATCCTGCGCTCCAGCGATGATGTGCTTTTGGGTGCCTGTAACCTCAATAATGTGCGCCGCGGCGTGCTGCAGGCCGCTGATCTGGGGTACTGGATTGGCAGTCCCTATACCCGGAAAGGCCATTGCCGCGCGGCGGTGCGCCGGGTGCTGTCCTATGCGTTTGAGACGCTGCGCCTTCACCGCGTGGAAGCGGCAACCCGGCTTGAAAACGATGCCTCGCGCCAGCTCTTGCTGTCTGTAGGCTTCACGCCTGAAGGCGTCGCCCGGCAGTATCTGAAGATTGACGGCGAATGGCGCGACCACCTGAAATTCGCAATCCTGCGTAATGATCCGCTGCGGTGAGTTCCATGGGTGAGGCTTTCGAAGCGGCCGCTCACGCAGCCGGTGCGCTGGCGGTTGAGATTACCGGGGATGCGCTCACCATCGGTGGCGACGCAAAACGGCTGGGCCTGGATCAGGTCCAGGCCGCGCAAACGCTTGCGGGTTTTCTCGACGCCTGCGCCCCGGGTGACCGCGGTGCGCTGGAGCGGCTCGGTTTCGACAGCAAAATCGACCGGCGTGTCCGCCTTGTGGGCGCTGATGGGGGCGTGCGCTATGCCCGCCTGATCGGCGCGCTGGATGGCAGCACATGGCGCGGGCTTCTACTGCCCGCTGGGGCCAGCCCCGATGGAGGCCTTGCCGCGCTTGATCTTGAAACGGCGCTTCGCCAGGCGCTCGAAGATGGTGACGTGCTTGCTCATCACCAGCCGGTGGTTTCACTGGAGACTGGAAAGCTTGCCGGTTTTGAAGCCCTGGCCCGCTGGCTCCGCCCAGACGGCAGGGTCGACTTACCCGAACACTTCCTGCCGCTGGCCGACGAGCAAGGGTTGATCCGTGCGGTGGGCGATGCGGTGCGCGGGTCGGCGATAAAAGATGCGGCCGCCTGGCATGCCGCGCGCGGCAAGGGCGGTAGACCGCTTTTCCTGGCCGCGAACGCAACCACCAGTGAGCTGTGCGCACCTGACTTTACCGACAGTCTGCTAGGCCAGATCCGGGAAGCAGGCCTTCCCGCCGGAACGTTCAAGCTGGAGATTTCCGAAACCGAGGTCATGCGCGATCCCGATCATGCCGAGATCGCCATGAAGGCATTGAAAGCAGGTGGTGTCTCGCTGGTGCTGGACGATTTCGGGACCGGGTATTCATCCCTCTCCCGCCTTGATCGCTTCCCGTTTGATACCGTGAAGATCGACCAGTATTTCACCCGCGCCGCCCAGACTGATGACGCGGCCCGTTCAATCATCTCCGGCGTAGTGCGGATCGCGCGCAGCTATTCCATGACGATCGTGGCTGAAGGCATCGAGACCGAAAACGCGGCCAAACTGTGCGCCGAGCTCGGCTGTGATTTCGGCCAGGGCTTCCGCTACGCCCAGGCCCTGCCACCCGAAGAAGCCGCCAACGCCGCCCTGCACGGAATGACGGGGCGGTTCGAGGTTTAGGGCGTGCGTCCTTCGAGGTTTTTCTAACGAAGAGCACCTCAGGATGAGGGGCGGATATGCTCTATGAAACCCTCATCCTGAGGTGCGAGCCAGTGGCGAGCCCTGTAGGGCCCGCTGGAGAAAGCCTAGCTAAAGTCGTTGTCCAGCACGATGCGGTAGCGCGGAGAGCCGTTCTTCAGCTTGTCCATGGCCGCATCGATCTGGCTCATCGGCATGCGTTCGACCATAGGGCTGATGTCGTGGCGCGCGCAGAAATCCAGCATGTCGCGGATCGTTGCCGGGCTGCCGAGCGGTGAGCCGGAGACCGAACGCTGATTGGACAGAAGCTGGAAGGCGTGAGCCGGGATGGCGTTTGGCGGAATACCCACAGTATGCAGGCGACCACGCGGGCCGAGCGCGTTGAGATAAAGCTGCCAGTTCAGATCCACGGCGACCGTTGTCAGGATGAAATCAAAGCGCCCTGCTTCAGCCTGAAGCGCCTCTTCTGATCGGCTGTCGACGATCCGGTGCGCGCCAAGCTTTTTGGCTTCTTCAGCCTTGGCACCGGTGGAAGTGAAGGCCGTCACTTCACAGCCCCAGGCGTTGAGGAATTGAACGGCCAGATGACCGAGACCACCAATGCCGACCACACCCACCTTGTCAGTGGGCTTCACGCCCATCTGGACGATCGGGTTGAACACCGTGATACCGCCACAAAAGAGTGGGCCAGCGTCTTCCGGCTTTACGCCATCAGGCAGCTTGTTAGCCCAGCTCGCCTGCACCCGCACCTTTTCAGCAAAGCCGCCATGGCGTCCCACGGCAATCTGCTCAACCGAACCACACATATTGTGGTCGCCTTGCATGCAAGGGTCACAGGTCAGGCAGGAGCGCGAAAACCAGCCGACACCCACCGTGTCGCCGGGCTTTAAGTGCGTGACGTTGTCGCCAACCTGGGTAATCTTGCCGACCACTTCATGGCCCGGGGTCAGCGGGTATTGGGAGATGCCCCACTCATCAGCCCACAAGGAGAGGTCGGAGTGGCACAGCCCACAGGCCATGACGTCAATCTCGACATCATCACCCTTCATGGGGCCGGGATCGTAGGAAATCTGTTCGAACTTTGCTCCCGCAGACGGGGCAGACCAGGCGCGGATCATCGGCATCTCCCTTAAATTAATCTCGGCGGGAGGATAGAGCGCTCTGGGGGTGCGTCTACGTAATAGAGTTACGAGTCACAGGGCTTTGTCATATCGGCATAAGCACTCGGTCCAGACGATACTTGCAACTCCCTCCCCTTGAGGGGGAGGGTCGGGGTGGGGTGGGAGCATTTTCACCAGCACGTAAGCTCGATGACCAACACCCCACCCGACCGCTTTGCGCCCACCCTCCCCCTCAAGGGGAGGGAAGGATAGGTTCCGAATACACACTACTCATCCAAACGCGCTTCCTCGGCGTTGTTCTTGAACTGAAGCGCGTAAAGTGTGGCCTTGAAGGGGCGAAGGAGCGCGAGGATGAGCGCAGTGGTGAGCGGCAGCCAAAGTACCATGTGCAGCCAGATTGGTGGTGTTGCGGCAAGCTCCACCGCCAGCACCAGCGGCACGATGATCGCACCAACAAGGAAAATCACGAAGACCGCAGCCCCATCACCCACATCCGCCTTGGCGAAGTCCTGGTCGCAGGAGGCACATTGGTCAGCCAGTTGAAGATAGCCTGAAAACAAAGAACCCCTCCCGCAGGCCGGGCATCTGCCCAGAAGTCCTGCAAGGAAGGGGTTCGGTGTTTGGCTCATGGGGCTTTATGGGCCCGCTGGCTTTACTGGAACGCCACGTAGACGAAGGCGAACAGGAACAGCCAGACCACGTCCACGAAGTGCCAGTACCAGGCCGCGGCCTCCATGCCGAAATGCTTCTCCGGGGTGAAGTGGCCCGCCAGCAGACGCAGCAGACACACCGCCAGGAAGACGGTCCCGATCACCACGTGTGCACCATGGAAGCCGGTCGCCATGAAGAAGGTTGCGCCATAGAGATTGCCGTCAAACGCAAAGTGGGCGTGGGTATACTCGTAAACCTGTAGGAGGGTGAAGCAGAAGCCCAGCGCCACCGTTAGGATCAGGCCCAGCGTCGCGCCCTTGCGGTCACCATGCTGAAGCGCGTGGTGCGCCCAGGTCACGGTAGTGCCCGACAGAAGCAGTATCAGCGTGTTGATCAGCGGCAGGTGGAAGGGATCAAAGGTCTCCACCCCTGGCGGCGGCCAGCTTTCCCAGCCAGAGAAGTCCGCGCCGATGGCAGGGCCATAGAAGCTCGCACCAGCGCGCACTTCATGGAAGAGCGCGGCTTCAAAGAACATCCAGAACCACGCCACGAAGAACATGATTTCAGAGACGATGAACAGGATCATGCCGTAGCGCAGACCAAGATCCACGACAGGCGTGTGGTCGCCCTGGCGCGATTCCTTGATCACATCGCCCCACCAGCCGACCATCGTCCACAAGACAACAGCCAGACCCAGCAGGAGAACCGTGAAGGAGCCTTCCTGCAGGAAGAAGTAGGCCCAGCTCTCTTCGTTAGTGGACAAACCCTTCATCTGGATGACGGCACCAAAGGCCATGATGAAGGCACCCAGCGAGCCGGTGAAGGGCCACGGGCTCGGATCAACGAGGTGATAATCGTGTTTGACGGCACCCGCCATGAACGTCTCCTGCACGTCTATTCGGTTTGACCGATTTGGCGCGGTATAGCCCCGCCCGCCCCGGTCTTCAATTCAAGTTCCGCACCTGCGTCAGGACGCCTCGCCCGTACCGGCCATGGCCGATGCGGTCTCGTAGGCATCCTCGTCCCCAGCCTGCCAGAAGGTGTAGGACAGGGTCAGGGTCGTCACATCATCAAGGCGCTCTTCTTCATCCATCAGCGGATCGACAAAGAAGATCACCGGCATATCCATTGATTCTCCCGGCTGCAGCGTCTGCTCGGTGAAGCAGAAGCATTCCAGCTTGGAGAAGTAAGGTCCCATCTTGAAGGGTGAGACATTATAGCTGGCCACGCCCGTCACCGGGCGGTCTGTGTTATTGGTCGCGCGATAAAACGCCAGTGCGGTTTCACCCACACGCACCGTCATCTGGTTCTGCAGCGGCTCGAACTCCCACGGGAAACCCCGGGCGTTGGATGCGCTGAACCGGACAGTGACTTCGCGATCAAGGATGGCCGAGGAATCATATTGCGCGATCTGGGTCGTCCCGCCATAGCCGGTCACCCGGCAGAACAGGTCGTAGATCGGCACGGCCGCATAGGCCATGCCCACCATACCCACGACAATCGCCGAGCAGGTGACGAGGACCTTCTGGTTCTGATCGAGCCTGGAAAGAAGCTTGCCTACCATCTTTGCCCTACGCCCCCGCATTATAATTGGAGGACAGGCGCAGCATCGTGGTCACCGCGATCAGCACGGCAAACGCCACCAGGCTGACCGCAATCATCATGTTGCGGCGCTTGCGAGCGGCTTCTTCTTCCGGCGTCAGCTTCACCGTTTCGGTGAATTCCGAGTACGGCTTCGCCTCTTCAGCGTCCGCTTTCGGCCCCTCGGTTTCGTTCGTCGGCTCAGTCATGACTTAGCCTCCAAAGCTCGGTAGCGCCCAGAACGCGCCTGCGCCATGCTCAACGAGCAGGGCCGCAAAGAGCAGCGTCAGATGGGCGATGGAATAGGCAAACAGGTCGCGCGCGGCCTTGTCGCCAGCACGCACAGCATAGAGCTCGTCTTCAGCGTTGTTGCCGTCACCAGCGCGCGAGTTGAACACCCGCAGCGCAAGCAGCGCAAACAAAGCCCCACCCAGCACAACAGCGCCGGTATAGACCAGACCGCCCAGCCCGGTCAGAACCGGCCCAGCCGTCGCGGCCAGATAGAGCCCTGTGTAAATAAGGATCTGCTTGCGGGTAGACTTTGCGCCCTTGGCCACAGGCATCATGGGCACGCCAGCCGCAGAATAATCACCCGATTTGTAGAGCGCCAGCGCCCAGCTGTGCGGCGGCGTCCACATGAAGATGATGGCGAACAGCAGCAGGCTATCCAGCGTGATCGTTCCGGTCACAGTCGCCCAGCCAATCATGGGCGGGAAAGCACCGGCCGCCCCGCCAATCACGATATTCTGAGGCGTCGAGCGCTTAAGCCACATCGTGTAGATCACGCAGTAGAAGAAGATCGAAAACGCCAGCAGGCCCGCAGCGACGTAATTGGTGGCCAGTGCCATCAGCAAGACCGAGCCAAGGCTCATCACGCCTGCAAAGACATAGGCCTCATCACGCGGCACACGACCGGTGGGAACCGGACGACGACGGGTGCGCTTCATCACCGCGTCGATGTCCGCGTCATAGGCCATGTTGAACGCACCAGCCGCACCGGCGCCCACTGCGATACACAGTATCGCAATCGCGGCAGCGATCGGGTTCATGGACCCTGGAGCGGCCACGAGCCCGGCGAGGCCGGTAAACACCACCAGCGTCATCACGCGCGGCTTCATCAGCGAGACATAGTCGCGCCAGTCGGCCAGCGTTGAAGACGCGCGGGGCGACGCCGCGTGAACGGCATCGCCCTTGACGGTGTCAGCAGAAGTGTCGGTCACGTCAGTACGTTTCCAATCTCAGCGTACGGTTAAGTCCAACGCCTACTTGATCTTCGGCAGCTCGTTGAACTGGTGGAAGGGCGGCGGTGAGGACAGAGTCCACTCCAGCGTGGTTGCGCCTTCACCCCACGGATTGGCCTCGGCCTTACGGCGACGGACAATCGACTCGATGATGAGGATAAAGAAGACCACCATGCCCAGCGCCATGATCACATAGCCCCACGAGGAGACCATGTTCCAGAACGCGAAGGCGTCGGGATAGTCCACATAGCGGCGCGGCATGCCGTTCAGCCCCAGGAAGTGCTGCGGGAAGAAGATCACGTTCGCACCGATGAAGAACAGCCAGAACTGCGTGCGGGCCAGGAAGGAGTTGTACTTCACGCCCCAGATCTTCTCATACCAGTAATAGAAACCGGCAAAGATCGAGAACACGGCACCCAGGCTCAGTACATAGTGGAAGTGTGCGACCACGTAGTAGGTGTCATGCAGCGACTGGTCGACGCCCGCATTGGCCAGCACCACGCCCGTCACACCACCAACGGTGAACAGGAAGATGAAACCCAGCGCCCACATCATCGGCGTGCGGAAGCTTAGCGAACCACCCCACATGGTGGCGATCCACGAGAAGATCTTGATGCCGGTCGGCACCGCGATGATCATCGTCGCAGCCACAAAATAGGCCTTCAGGTTCACATTCATGCCCACGGTATACATGTGGTGCGCCCACACGATGAAGCCGATGAAGCCAATCGCGACCATGGCGTAGGCCATGCCCAGATACCCAAAGACCGGCTTGCGCGAGAAGGTGGACACGATGTGCGAAATCATGCCGAAGCCGGGCAGGATCAGGATGTACACTTCCGGGTGACCGAAGAACCAGAACAGGTGCTGGTACATTACCGGATCACCGCCACCGGCCGGGTTAAAGAAGGTGGTGTCGAAGTTACGGTCCGTCAGCAGCATGGTCAGCGCGCCGGCCAGAACCGGAACTGCGAGCAGCAGCAGGAAGGTCGTCACCAGCATCGACCAGACGAACAGCGGCATCTTGTGCAGGGTCATGCCCGGCGCACGCATGTTGAAGATCGTGGTGATGAAGTTGATGGCACCCAGGATCGAGCTGATACCCGCAATGTGAAGCGAGAAGATCACCAGGTCGAAGGCAGGCCCATCGTGGCCGGTTGTCGACAGCGGTGGGTACATCACCCAGCCACCACCGAAGCCGTTCTCACCGCCCACACCCGGTACGAACATCGAGATCAGGATCAGCGCGAAGGAGAAGGGCAGCAGCCAGAAAGAGATGTTGTTCATCCGCGGGAAGGCCATGTCCGGCGCGCCGATCATCAGCGGCACAAACCAGTTACCAAACCCACCAATCATGGCCGGCATGACCATGAAGAAGATCATGATCAGACCGTGCATGGTCGTGATGACGTTGTAGTTATGCTCGTTGCCCCAGAAGCCGTTGTTAAAGACCTGGAGACCCGGCTCAGCCAGTTCCCAGCGGATGAGGCCCGACATGGCCCCACCGATCACCCCCGCGAAGATCGCGAAGATGAGGTACATGGTGCCGATATCCTTGTGGTTGGTGGAGAAAACCCACCGCTTCCAGTCCCACATGGACGGCGTGTGATCGTGATGCGCAGCTGCAGCTTCAGACATTGCTACTGGGCTCCTTATTGGGCGGCGGCGACGCGCGATTCGCGCGTGCTGTCATAGTAAGCGGCGAGGACGTCGGGGCCGGAATACGGGTCTTCGTTAGAAGCCTCGACCCAGGCGTCGAAAACGCCCTGCGGCACGACATGAAGTTCGATCGGCATAAAGGCGTGGCGCACGCCGCACAGCTCAGAACACTGGCCGTAATAAATGCCTTCGATATCGGTCTGGAACCAGGTCTCGTTCAGGCGACCCGGGATTGCGTCCATCTTGATGCCAAAGCTCGGCATGGCCCAGTTATGGATCACGTCGGCCGCGGTCACCTCAACACGAACGGTTGCCCCCACCGGAACCACGATCGGCAGGTCGGTGGAGAGGTTGCGATACTCGGTGTAGGGCTCGTTATCGATATCGGCATCGGGCGTCATGTTGGAGAAGAAGGTGAACCCGCCATGGTCCACATATTCATACTCCCAGTTCCATTGCCAGCCGGTCGTCTTGATCGTGAAGTCGGTTTCCGGCAGCACGTCCTGGAAATACAGGAGGCGGAATGACGGCACCGCGATGATCACCAGGATCAGAACCGGGATCGCCGTCCACACCACTTCAAGCAGCGTGTTATGGCTGTTCTTGCTCGGGTTGGGATTGGCCTTCTCACGGAAGCGGAAAACCACGTAAACCAGCAGCGCGAGCACCACCAGCGAGATCGCGGTGATGATCCAGAGCATCATGTTGTGGAAACCCGTGATGCGTTCCATCACCGGCGAGGCCGCCTGCTGAAAACCCAGAGCTTGATCGGTCGGGATACCAACCGGCGTCGCGCTGGCAGCAGCGGTGACCAGACAAAACATGGCGGCAAGAGCGCCAAAAACGGCCGAAATTCGCATAACTCCCCCAAGGAGGCTTGAGTGTGTCTTCACGACAAAGCACCAGTGTGGCGCATTCATCGAATTGCGGCGGAATATAGGGCCGCCACCCTGTGATGTCAGCGCGGTATAAGCGCCATATTGTCGCGATGCCTAGTGTTTTTTCAGGTGCATAAATCTGACGCAGCTTTCGGCGGATCGCGCGGTAAAGATTGCAATTTCCTTAAGCATCTGGCTCACTGCCCGCCTCGGCAACACAGCAATGAGGGGGTTGTGATGCAGTCGAACCAAGAAAATAAGAACAAAAACAAATCGTTGGTTAGTTTTTGTGTCGGCGGCGCGTGCGGCCTGGGAGCGGCTTTGGCCTTCTCCGCAGCGGTCGCGCTTGCCATGACTGGCGGCGCGTTGGGTCAGGAAGACCCAGCGCAGCGTGCGGCTTTTGCATCGGCACTTGCCGACTGCGAATCTGCAGCGTTTTCAGGCGATAACAGCGGACGAGCCATCGGAGCCTGCGACTCAGTGTTGCGGTCAGCCGACTTGAGCGACGCGACGCGCGCTCGCGTGCTCGCCAATCGGGGTGCCATCGCCGTTCGCCGCGGTGAGGCCGGACCGGCGCTGGGTGATCTGGAAGAAGCCGTGCGGCTTGATTCAGAGATGCCCGAAGCCTGGCTGTCTCTGTCAGGTGCACGCATTATCGCAGGTCGTTTGAACCCGGCGATTGATGCGGCACAGACTGCCTTGTCGCTGGATGTCAGCCAGCCGGCGCTTGCGCATTTTAATATCGCCATCGCCCATGAGCAGGCCGGGCGTCTCGATCTGGCTTATCAGTCGTATGTCCAGGCAGCGTCCCTAGCACCGGACGATTCGACGCTGGCCGCCCAGCCGGGGCGCTTCCGCCAGCACCAGACCGCGCCTGCACAGGCTGGCAGGTAAGGCTTCAAGGTGCGGGCTGGCCTCGCACCTTTAGCTTCGGCACTCTATCTTGTCAGGGAGACAAGAAAACTCTGCTCATCTGAGCCGACCGATGGAGTGCGCCAGTCATGACGACCGATCCTTTTGCTGCCTTTGAGTTTGATGCTGAAGACGCAAGCCGCGTCCTGGCCGAAAATCTGGTGGGCGCTGACGACGGTGAGCTGTTCCTGGAGACGAGCGCCTCTGAAAGCCTGGCCTTTGATGATGGCCGCCTGAAGGTCGCCAACTTTGACACCACACGCGGCTTTGGCCTTCGCGGCGTATTCGGGGAACGCACCGGCTTTGCCCACTCCTCTGATCCAAGTCTGGCGGCGCTGAAGCGCGCCGGTGAAACCGCGTCTGCGGCCCGCAAGGGTGCGAACGCGATCATGGCCCCGGCCCCGGCTCGGACCAACAGACTGCTTTATGAAGATGTGGACGTCATCGGCGCGCCCGGCTTTGAAGCCAAGGCCGCTTTGCTCGCCGAAATTGATGCCTATGCCCGTGCTGCAGATGCTGAAGTGGTACAGGTGGCCTGCTCGCTGTCCGGCTCTCGCCGCGTCATCGGGATCGTCCGTGCTGACGGCGATATGCGCGCCGAAGTGCGCCCGCTGGTTCGCCTCAATGTTTCGGTGACGGTTGAGCGCGACGGTCGACGCGAGACTGGCTCAGCGGGTGCAGGCGGTCGTGCCGCCTTTGAAAACTGGCTCGCCCCTGAAAAGTGGAAAGAGCTGACCGACGAAGCGCTGCGCGTGGCCAAGGTCAATCTGGTGGCCGTTGATGCGCCAGCTGGCGAGTGGGACATGGTACTCGGGCCAGGCTGGCCCGCGGTGCTGCTCCACGAAGCAGTGGGTCACGGCCTTGAGGGCGACTTTAACCGCAAAGGCACCAGCGCCTTTGCCGGCCGCGTCGGCGAACAGGTGGCCGCCAAAGGCGTGACCATCGTTGACGATGGCACCATGCCGGACCGCCGCGGTTCGCTCAGCTTTGATGATGAGGGCACGCCCTCCAATCGCACCGTTCTGATCGAGGATGGCATCCTGAAAGGCTATATGCAGGACCGTCAGAATGCGCGCCTGATGGGTGTGGATCCCACCGGTAATGGTCGCCGGGAAAGCTATGCCCATCCGCCCATGCCGCGCATGACCAACACGATCATGGAATCTGGTGAGGCCGATCCTGATGAAATCCTCGGCGGACTGGAAGACGGCGTCTATGCCAAGAATTTTGGTGGGGGCCAGGTGGATATCACCTCTGGCAAATTCGTCTTCCGCTGCACCGAGGCCTATCGCGTTCGCAAGGGCAAGATTGAAGAACCAATCAAGGGCGCAACCCTGATCGGGGACGGCCCGACGGCCCTCACCAAGATCAGCCAGGTGGGCAATGACATGGCCCTTGATCCAGGCGTGGGCACCTGCGGCAAGGCAGGTCAGGGTGTGCCGGTGGGCGTAGGCCAGCCCACGCTGCGCGTGGATGGGATCACACTGGGCGGTGCCGGGTAGCGGCGCTCCTCCTTCCCAAAACATGACAAGCCGTAAGGTTTTTCACACAGGCGTGACGCATCTGACCGAAAGGTAACAAGCCTTTCGCGCAGACATGCGTATGACTAGCTCCCACGAGAATTCGTAAATTCGATCAATTATTTGGGACGCTGCTCATGTCTGTGCGCCTTGCCGCTTCGCTCGCCCTGTCGGTGAGCGTCACCGCCCTCTCCTTGCCTGCTCACGCCCAAGAAACCACCCCGCCCGCAACCCGCTCTGGCACCGCGATCATCGGATATGAAGCGGTCTTCTTCGATCAGTTCGCGCCCGTAACCGCGCTGGACATGATCAGCCGCCTGCCGGGCTTTTCACTGAACGATGGCGATACACAAAGCCGGGGCCTCGCCGACGCTTTCGGCAATCTTCTCATCAACGGAACGCGCCCCTCAGACAAGTCGATTGGCCTTGGCACCATTTTGAGCCGAATCCCTGCTGACCAGGTGCTCTCGATCCAGCTTATCCGCGAACCGGTCCCAGAGTATGAAATGCGCGGCCATGGCCAGCTGGCGAACGTGATCCTGAGCGAATCCAGTGGCATGGCCTCCTCCTTCGATGCGCGGGTCAACTATTTCAACGGCCAGCGCTTTGGCAGCCGCGTCCAGGGTTCGGTGACACGCAGCTTTGGCGATCTGGAGCTAACCGGCGCGCTGACCGTGAACTGGCGCGGTCCGCGGGTTCTGCGCGAAGACCGCGACTTCAACGCGGACGGATCGCCCATTCAGGAGGCGTACGACTCTGAGCAGCGCACCTTCCGCTCACTGATGCCGTCTTTCTCACTGGTTACGCCGCTGGGGACCAACACCCGACTGCGCGTCAACACATCTGGAGAGGTTTGGGACTGGAACCGTCGCCAGCGTACTGAGGTTTATGTGCCGACCCGCGACACCAGCCCGCTGAGCCGTTTTGAAGTGCTGGACACTCAAAATGAAGGCTGGTTCTTCAGCACGACTGCCACGCTGAACCATGACTTCACGGACGGTTTGTCCTCACAAACCGTACTTCTGGTCAGCGGTGACGGACAGGATAATCAACCTGAAACCTTCACGACCTTCGACCCGGCGACCATCACGGACCAGGTTGTTGTGGACTTTGCCAATGAGGGCGAGGAAACCGCGCTACGCCAGACCTTCACCTGGACCGTGAGTGATCGCCATAGCCTGGAATTTGGTGCCGAGGCGGCATTTAACGCCAACGAAAATGAGCTTGCCCTGTCAGAATTGTCGGGCGGTGTGCTGGTGCCGATTGACTTGCCGGTGGCCAGCACGCGCGTTGAGGAACGGCGCAGTGAGCTTTCAGCGCGCCACGTCTGGGGCGTGACTGAGCGGCTGAGCCTTGAATCCGGGCTTCGCTACGAGACCTCCGAAATCAGTCAATCCGGCGATGCTGAGCAGGAGACGAGTTTCTCCTTCCTGAAGCCTGAAATCAGCCTGACGTGGCGGCCAACCGATCAGCGCCGCTGGCGATTTGCCCTGGAGCGCAATGTCGAACAGCTCAGCTTTGGCAAGTTTGCAAGCTCCGTCGATCTGACCTCTGAGCAGATTAATGTGGGCAATCCGGACTACCGTCCCCAAACCGACTGGACGCTCGAAGCCCAGCTTGAGCAACGCTTTGGCGAGGACGCCTCTGCGACAGTCACCGTGGGGCGGGTCTGGGTGCAGGATCTTGATGACTTCATCGCGGTCAGCGACGGCAACGGAAATGTCTTTGATGCGCCGGGAAATATCGGAAACGGGACGCTGGACCGGATTACCGTTGAATGGACAACACCGCTCGACCGCCTGGGTCTCACCAATGCGACGTTGGACGGCTTCCTGGAGTGGTACAACTCCAACGTCACCGACCCAGTGACCGGACTTGATCGCGCCTGGTCCGGCATTCGCGAATGGGAAACCCGCCTCGACTTCCGCCAGACTTTTCCTGAAAGCCAGATGGCCTGGGGCTGGGATTATTTCTGGCTGTCCGATGGTGCCGTTTATCGCGCCAATGAATTTCGCGAACTCACCTTCCCCAAGGGCGATTTCGACATCTATGTGGAAACCACCCGCTGGCTTGGCCTGACCACCCGGCTCGGGGCTGACTTTATCTTTGATAGTCCCGAAGAGGTACGCCGCACCTTCTACACCGGCTCGCGGGCAGATGGCGTGATCTCACGGGTGCGGGAAACCGAAGCCAAGCAGGGCGTGACGGCTTATCTGCAGGTACGCGGAGCGTTTTAAACGCTCCGCCTTTCGCGGGCGCAACATCACACAAGTGTGATCCAATACACTGCGGCAAACGTCCTGTTTACCGAAAGGGACGTTATGTTCCACGTCCATGAAACGAACGCTGCTTTCCTGCGCCGCCGGCTTCGCGCTGGTGGGTGCCATGACGACGCCCGGGCTGGCGAACGACCGCTCCGAATTTGTGACCGTTGAAGACGACGTGCTGACCTATGCGCCAGCCTTCTTCACCGACTTCAACCCACAGACTGCCCTGGACATGGTCAATCGCGTCCCGGGCTTCTCGGTCTCCGGCGGTGGTGGCAGCCGTGGCCTCGCTGGATCACTGGGCAATGTGCTGATTGATGGGCGTCGCCCGAGCTCAAAGAACGGCGTCGACACGCTATTGTCGCGTCTGCCCGCCGCCTCAATCACCGAGATTCAGCTGATCCGAGCCCCCATCCCGGGCATCGACATGGCGGGGCAGGAGCAGGTGGTCAACGTCATCACCAGCCAGTCGGGACGCTGGACCGGGGCCTGGGAAGCGCGCGCACGCATTTTTGAAAATGAGCGCATTGTCCCGGTCGGTGAAATTTCCGCGACACGGGCCACCGCCAATGGCTCTCTCACACTCGCGATCGACCTGGCCGGGCACGCCGAAGGTAATAATGTTGAGCGGGAGTTCTTCCTCGCCGACGAGACATTTCTCGGATCAGAGACCGAGCGCAATCAGCGCGGCTTTTATGACCTGACCCCGTCCTTGGCCTGGCAGCGCAATTTTGAAGCCGGCCACGCGCTGCGCGTCGACTCGCGCGCCTGGGCCTGGCACTTTCGGAACACCCGCAATGGCACCAGCTTCGATGCAAACGGGCTTGAGAGCGGCTTTGATGCGGCTCAGTCGCGGACCGAAGCCTGGGGCACTGAAACGACCGTGGACTATGACCACGTGTTCAGCGGTGCTTGGGCGGGCAAATTGACCGGCCTTCAACGCTATGAATCGAAAGACGAGAGTGATTTCTTCGACTTCTTCGATGCAACAGGGGCCTTCGCCAGCCGCGTCGACATCATTGAAGCCGAGACGTCCGGCGAATCCGTGCTTCGCGGTGAAATGCGCCGGGCTTCGGGTGAAGCCAGCTCCCTGACACTCGCACTGGAAGGCGCGTTTAACTTCCTTGATGGCAGCGTGGACATCACAGAAGACGATGGCACAGGGCCGGTTGCGATCGCTCTGCCGGTGAGCAACACCCGCGTTGAAGAACGCCGCGTGGATGCCTCCGCCCAGCAGATCTGGCGTCCGACCGCTGACCTCACGCTCGATGCCACCGCTGCGTTTGAATTTAGTGAAATCACCCAGACCGGTGATGCTGAGCAGGAACGCACCTTCACCTTCTTCAAGCCGGCGTTCAACGCGATCTGGACACCCAATGATGCGGACCAGTTGAAGCTCTCGCTGGTGCGCTCGGTCGGTCAGCTTTCGTTTGGAGAGTTTGTGTCGTCGGTCAACGTCAATGACGACACGACCAACCTGGGCAACCCGGACCTGGAGCCGGAGCGCACCTGGCGCCTGCAGGCCGACTGGGAACGCCGATTCTGGCAGGAAGGCACAGTGCGCCTTCTTGTGCGCCATGAGTGGGTCGAAGCGGTGGCCGATGTCGTTCCGGTGGGCGTTAGCTCTGACGGACCTGGTAATTTGGGCGACGGAACGCGCCTGCGCTATCAGATCAATGCCGATATCCCAACCGACAATCTGGGCATTTCTGGCGGCCTGTTTTCCTTTGGCGCTATGACGCGGGAGACCAAGGTCACCGACCCGGTGACCGGCGTCGAGCGCCGCTTCCGCAATGATGAGGACTGGCGCTTTAATCTCAACTTCCGTCAGGACCTGCCCCAGCTGGGGTATGCGTGGGGGACTTCGTATAACCTCCAGGGCGATGAAGATTTCTATCGCACCAGTCGTTTCGAGCGCGTGCGAGTGCCGCGCGGCAATATCAATGGGTTTGTCGAGCGCCGCTTTGAAAACGGCCTGACCGCGGAAGTCGGAGCCAATTTGCGCATGGGCGAGAATGAGCGCATTCGCTATGACTGGCCGACCTCGCGCGCGGAAGGCTTTCCGACTCAAATCGAACGGCGCAGTATCAATGACGATGGTGTGCTATATATCGAAGTCAGCGGCGTGTTTTAACGAGGCGCGCTGATTTGAAGTAAGGCATCGGGGGTAGAGGAGACATCCATGCTGGAGGTCATGTCTGCGCTTGCATTAGGCTTCGCCACCGCTGAGGCAGGCATTGCGTCTGCAGAGACTCTTGCGAACAACGAACCGATAACGCTCAGCTTTGGACGAACGGTTGCGGGCCATTACACACTTGACCTCGCCCTGTCAGACCGCTCGCCGTTGCCATTTATTTTCGACACCGCCGCCAGCCACACCAGCCTGGTAGAGCCTCTGGCTGTTGAGCTGGGTTTCACGCCTACAGGCCAGCTTTACGATGTTCAGACCGTGACAGAAGCCATTCTGGCTGAGCGCCACAGTGTTGGGCCTGTCACAATCGATTCATACCGGGTCTCTGGCGTGGATGCCGTTGTGATTTCCACCTTGCCTGACGAAGAACTGACATTGTTCGGCCTTGTTGGAGCGGACGTATTCGACGATCAGCGGGTTCAGGCAGACTTGGCCACCGGCCTCCTGACAATTGGCGCAGAGGCCCCTCGCCACCATGACGGAGTGGTCCACTCCGAACGTGACGTTCTTATCGGGAGCGCGCGCCTGTCAGGGGCCAGAGGCCGTGTAAGAACGCTCGTTGATACTGGCTCCTTGCGAACCATCGTTAACACCGAAGTGGCCAAAATGATGACCCGGACATTTTCCACTAGCCGGGTCACAGTTGGCAGTGTCGATCGCGCTGCCGAACAGCTCAGTGACGCTGGGCTGGTTCGCATTGAGCGGGTCCGGATCGGCGGGCTTTGCGTTGGCCCGCTTCTGGCTGTAAAGGCCAATGTGGACGTGTTCCGAGCCATGGGCTGGCACGATGAGCCCGCCATGATACTGGGGCTGGATGCCCTTCAGCTTGCCGAGATCACAGTTGATTATCCCGCAGGCGTTTTTCAGCTGAGTGCTGGTGGACAAGCGCGAGATTGCCGGACCGCGCGGGTCCAGCTCCAACACGACAGCTAGGAAGTTCAGCGGGCTGGAAGCGCCTGACCTCCCAGCCCTTCCCTTTAAGCCTTGACCAATCTACGGCGCGTCTGAGGACCGATCCATGGATGGCCCACCCGCTTCGGTTTCGCGTGGATGCGGCTCCATTTCGTTCGCGGCCGAGCCCATAAGCTTTTTGATGATCGGCGAGATCAACAGCATCACCAGCGCAATCCCCATCGCGACGAGGCCGACACTACCGTAGACCTGGGCATAGCCAGCCTTGGCGGCGACTGGATCGACGATCTGGCCGCCAATGGTTTCCCCACCTGTCGTAGACGCGATCAGGCCCGCCACATAGTTCGATAGACCTGAGAACAGGAACCACGCGCCCATCGCCATGCCCACCACGCGAGCGGGTGCCAACTTGGTGATGGCTGACAGCCCGACCGGCGACAGCATCAGTTCGCCCAGCGTGTGGATCAGGTAGATCAGGAAGATGAAGTAGACGGCCACCAAGGCGGTTCCGGAAAGATTGATACCCGCGACCAGCACGTAGAAACCAAGGCCCGCCATGAAGACACCAAGGGCAAACTTCACCGGGGTCGACGGGTTCATCTTGCGCTTGGCGAGCGCCACCCACAGCCACGCGAGGATCGGCGCGAACAGGATGATGTAACCTGCATTGAGAGCTTGGAAGACCGGCGCAGGAACCGTGACGCCAAACATCTCCTTGTTGACCAGCTCGCCGGTGAACAGGTTGAGGGAGGAGCCCGCCTGTTCAAAGAGCGCCCAGAACGGAATCTGCGCCAGAATGAAGTAAAGCGCGGCCACCATCTGGCCCTTCTCCTCACCCTTTGCCCCGAACAAGGCATAGCCCAGCATCACCACCAGCATGGCCAGCCCGAGCCAGCCAACAATGCCGCCGAAATAGCTGGGGAAGGTGACGGCTGTGAAGGCGACGCCAATGATCACCAGGCCAGCCAGATAGCAGGCGGTTTCAACCGTGATCAGGCCAAAGATCTTCTCTTTCAGCTTTTCAGGATTTGGCGGCTCGGCTTTGCCCTCCAGCCAGTGCTGGAACACCAGGAAGGTAATAAGGCCCGCCAACATGCCGATACCCGCAAGGCCAAAGCCCCACTTCCATCCATAGACAATGCCGATAATGCCCACCGAGATAGAGGACAGGAAGCTGCCCAGATTGATGCCCATGTAAAACAGGGTGAAACCGGAATCGCGACGCGGATCACCCAGCTCATAAAGCTCGCCGACGATGGTGGAGATATTGGCTTTGAGGTAGCCAACACCGGCGATGATCAGAGCCAGCGCCAGGAACAGAATGTTCACGTAGAATTGCTGCTGCTCAACACTGGTGTCGTAGAGGTCAGGTGTGTAGCGCGCGAGCTCATCCGAAGCTTCGTCTTCGCCCTGAAGGATGACCGCATCGGTGCGGCTGTCCTCTTCAAAGCTCACAGCCTCACCATCGACATCAACTAAGATACCGTTCTCGGTTTCGCTGAGCACATAGCTGCGCCCGTCCAGAAATTCGACACGGTCAACGGGGTCAGGACCCGCACAGCCAGCGCCAATGAGGGCACAGGCCTGCTGGATCAGGCTGCGGCTTTCGCGCTCGATCAGATAGCCGTCATCGCCAGCGTCGGCGCTGGCGATCCAGCGATCATCGCCGCCCACAATGGCAAAGCGTTCGGTATCGAGGACCAGACGGCGGCGCTCCTCATCAACTGTGACAAAGAGCTCGCGATTGCCGCCACGCCCTTCGGCCTCGATCTCCATGCGGGCATCAGCGACTTCGAGATATTCGCGTGAGCCTTCGCCCTCGAATGCCATCAGGCTGTGGCCGAGCACCAGCAGGATCGCGCCATAGGTGACGGCTTTGCGCTGTCCCAGATAGCGGTCAGCCAGCGTGCCTCCGACGATCGTCATGACGTAAACCAGCGCCGTATACGCGCCGTAAATCAGGCCGGCCTGCTGCTGGGAGAACAGGAAATGCTGGGCCAGGTAAAACACCAGAAGGCCGCGCATGCCGTAATAGGAAAAGCGCTCCCACATCTCTGTGAAGAACAGGATGGCCAGGCCCTTCGGGTGGCCAAAAAAGCTCGTGTCCTGAAGCCCGCGCGGCTTTTCAACGCCGCTCGCGTTTGCGTCTGACATGGATATCTCCCCAATGCGGCAGGCGTTTACGACTGCGCCGCTAACTCACAAAATAATTGGGGCGTAAAAGATCATGTCACGTGTCGCCGGGGCAAGGCGCGTGCTGTGATGGGGCCGATTAGCCGCAGCATCCGGCGCTAACGCTGGACGTTGCAGCTTCGGTGAAGGGATTGCGCGCAGCCGGCTGGCAACCGCCCTCGCTGAGACGCAGCTCCACCGTCGCGGAGACAAAACGCAGCCCATTCAGCTTCTCAAGCAGCTCCGGATCGGTCACGGCAAGCGGGCGGTGGTCCATCAGCGCAGGCGTTCCAAAGCCGCTATCCTTCGCGATGGTAAGGAAATCATCCCAGCTCAGCGCGCCCGCCAGGCACTCACCATAAAGGATCGGGTCAGTGCGCAGGGCTTCAGGGACCGGGCTCTGCGCGTAGACATCTGCAAAATGCATGACGCCGCCGGGCTTAAGAAGGCTGGCCACACCGGCGAATACGCCCGGCTTGTCGATCGACAGATTGATCACGCAGTTGGAAACCACAAGATCAAAGCTCGACGGCTCCAGCCCCAGCTGATCCAGCTCCTCGATATAACCTTTCACAAAACGCGTATTGGGCTTTTCAAAGCCTAAGCGCTCGGCGTGCCAGCCCTCGTGTTTTTGAGCCACGGCGAGCTGTTCGTCGGTCATGTCGACGCCAACCACCTCGCCATCTTCGCCCACCAGCTGAGCCAGCAGGAAGGCATCGCGCCCGGTCCCGCAGCCCAGCTCCAGCACGCGCGCACCTCGGATATTTTCAGGGGCCACCAGGCCGCAGCCGTAATATTTCTCAGACACTTCAGGGTGGATGTTGGAGAGCGCGGCCGCCACCGCATCGCTGGGTGAAGAAATCTCGCAGCAAGCGTCAGACTTCAGGTCCGCATTTGTTTCCAGCACACCGCCGTAATAATCGCGAACGCTTTCACGCATGACTGAGGCTCCCCGGTTGATCTGGACGAGGACTATTGCGCGGTGAACCTCACGCGTCGATACACAGATGAGTGACCGACTGCGCAGGAGAGCGTGAGCATGCCCCAGACGACCCTTGATATCCGCACGACCGGGCCGGGGCTTTACGAATTCACATCTGCCGCCATTGCCTTCGTGCGATCCAGCAGCAAGGGGGCGGACGGCCTTCTCACCTGTTTTGTGCGCCATACCTCGGCTTCGCTGGTGATCCAGGAGAACGCCGATCCGGATGTTCAGCGCGACCTGCAGGGCTTCTTCAGGCGCCTGGTGCCCGACGGCGATGATCCGTCCATGTCCTGGCTCGCGCACACCACTGAAGGGCCCGATGACATGCCCGCCCACATCAAGGCCGCCCTCACCGCGGTGAGCCTCGGTGTGCCGGTGACGGGCGGAGCTTTGGCGCTCGGCACCTGGCAGGGGCTCTACCTGTTTGAGCACCGCCGCGCGCCGCATACCCGGCACGTGGTGCTGCATTTGAGCGCCTGAGCCAGACCGCCGACATTCAGCAGTCGCCTCGCGAGGTCACAAGCTGATAGGGTTGAGCTTAACAAAACTGATTCCCGGAGCTTCCCATGACTGACGCCCCCATCGGCTCGAAATCCAACCCGTCCCAGTATGACTGCTACGAGGATCTGGCCGACGACGAGCCCTATTTCGTGATCCGCGCCCATGACCCGCTGGCGAGCGCCATTGTCGAGCTGCACGCCTATATCGGCGCGGGCCAGGACGGTGCGGCCCATAACAAGCTTGATGAGATCATGGCCCTGACCAAGGACCGCGCCCCCCGTCCGGCCGGCAGCCCCAAATACCGGGAAACCTTCGCCATTTCGCTGGCGATGGAAAACTGGCGCGAAACCCATAATTAAGCTGGTCGCCGCGCCTATTATTATGAAAGCCACGAAAGTGGCGGCTATTATGACTATTATCACCCGGCCCAGTGCGGGGCTGATGGTGGTATTGGGGCGTGAGGGCGAGCGTTTGAGGCAAAGGGACATGGGCAGCAGGATAAGCCTGCACGCAGTGGGCGTGGACTAGTCGTCCTGCGACCCCGGGTCAGGCTCAAGCTCAGGCTGCGGATCATGGTCGCTCGCGTTCAAACGCCTGACCCTGTCAGAAAAGACAGTGTGGAATTTTTCCAGCGTCGCGGTCAGCCAGGCGTGCTGCTCCGGCCAGCGCCCTTCCTGGCGAAAATCCGTATCCTCTCGCCAGATCTCCACCTTGGACGTCTTGGACCCCTGCAGCTCTCGCCAGTCCAGCGCCCCGCCAAATTCGGCTTCAATGGCCTCCTTCTGCGCATGCAGCAGATGAAAATAGGCCTTGGAGGGTTCGTCGCTGATCCATAGCTCGACCCCAATCCGGTTGCGCTGGCTATTGACCAGCGCACCCAGCAGAAACCCGGAGCGCCCGACCGCCATATTGGTCCAATGCTGGGGCAGCGGCTTTTGCGGGCGCAGGAGCGTGCTGCTGGCGCGCACATGATCGGCAAACGCCGTCCAGTAGGCCAGCTGATCGGCCTTCACCCCGGTCAGGTCCGCGTCATCGATCTGCTTGCGCCCCCGGCTCACAGACTTGGACCAGGCGTTTGGTTTCGACACGATATTGAATTTCGGCGCGGCCGGGCTTTGCCCGATCCGCCAGAGCTCCACCTCCAGCGCAAAAAAGCGGAAATCCTCCTCGGTAATGGCGTTAAGCCAGTCCAGCGCCGCGCGATGCTCATCGGTAAAGCTTGCCGCGATCCAGATAATCGTGACGGTCTTTAGTCCCGCCGCATAGGTCAGCAGCTGGCCCAGATGGGTGTGATCGGTGCGCCCCAGCTGGTTCTCGATCAGCACCCAGTTGCCGTCGTTGATATCCTTGCACAGAATGTCGGCGCGAAACGGCCCGACACTCTTTTCCGTCGCCTCATGCTCTAGCTCCAGCCCCAGCGTCTCCCCCAGCAGGGCGAGATTCTCCTCCCGAGCCAGCCAGGGCGTGAAATGCTGAGCCTCTGTGGCCCAGATCTCATTGAGATCCACGCGCTCCATACGCCCCAGCGTGCTCATGGTTTTTTGTCCTCTGGATCCGGTAGCGATAGCTGATTTGTCCCCAAGCGTGGGCCCTCGAATAACCGGGCTTGCGCTTCGGCACGCTGATCGTCTGGCAATGTCGCCGTCTCGGCCCGCACCATTTTAAAAGGCCAGGAGCCAGACGCGGCACGGCACCGGAAATGGCAAGCCGGTCTGCGATGCGCTGGCGCAACCGCTTGGCGCGGGTGCCTTTGCGAAGCCCCAGTTCCACAAGAAGTGAGATCAGCTCGCGCCAGTCGCTGTCTTTCATGTCCTTGTCGAGCTTTGAGTGCTTTTCGTAATGGGCTGAGATGGCGTCGATCTGCCAGTATTGCATGGTGCGCAGTGGCCGATGACGCTCAATGTCGGGCTCGGCAAACGTCCAGCCCCAATCAACCAAAGCGGCCCGTCCCTGAGCCTGCTCCGCTTCCAGAACCTCAATGACTGCACGCACATTGCGCTCGCCGCCTTGAAAGCAGGCGGCAATCTCTGACGCGGTTTGCGGTTCGTGGGTCAGGAGCTTGCGCACGGCGGTGGACTGACGTTCCGGCGCGTCAGGAAAAGCCATGCGGTTGTCGCCATCGGTCATGCCTCATCCTCCGGTCCGCCGGTTTCGACATCCAGCGGCAGCTCGATCTCTTTCATGATGCGGTCGGTTTCGGACAGGATTTTGATGATCTTCTGATAGTGGCGGATATCGTCAAAGCTCAGCGTCCGCCCGCGCCGGTCTTTCAGCCATTTTTGCGCGGGTTGATAGCCACCGATATAAAACTCCCAGCTGATCTGCGGCACGCCGCAAAAGCGCTGCTCGCCGTTGATCCAGACATCGCCAAGGCCGTCCTTGGTGGCCTCGAATTTGGGGAACTTCGCCTCAACCTCGCCCTCGCCGTCACCCTCCAACGGATAGGGCGCTGCGCCCACAGCCGAGTCCTCCATCAGGTGCAGGCGGCGCAGCTGCTCGCCCTTATCGCGCACATGCCAGAACACGTCTGGGGTGGTGGGCCAGGGGATGCGCGGAAAATCGATTTTCAAGAACTCGGCGAAGGTCTGGCGATAATCCGGGCTGTGCAGCACGCCATAAATATAATCGAACACCGCCACCTCATCGGGCACGCCGTGCTCGGGATGCGTCGCGAGTTTTTGGATTTTGGCGAAGAGCTTGGGATCGAAATTGACCTTGCGCGTTTGGTCCAGCTCGTCTTCGGCGGGGTAGAGGTAGAGGGGGAAGATATAGTTTCCCTCTTTCATCGAAATACCATGATGCACCATCAGTCCATCAAGGCAAAATGCGTGCGACCAGTCTTGCCGAATATCCGCTTTCCGAATTGTAGTTATACATAAGTTTTCTCGTAGCATATTTGATGCCACTTCAAAAACTGAAAGCTAGAAAACCACGTGAGAAATCAGTATAATAAGTATGCCTATAATCAAAAGGCCGATACATAATTTTTTTGAAATTTTCGATTCCAAATTTTCTAATATTTTTCTTAGCTTTATCAATAGACCAGTCTCTTGCTGCGTGGACTTTTTGATATTTTCTTTATATTTCAAATTCTTCCAAATAATTAAAATCAGTTACTACTGACCTTATTTCTCTTTCAGACATTTGAATTCCAATATTGTCACGCTTGGTCATTACACCCATGGAATTTATGCGCATAAATTCCTGCAGCGAGAACCCACCTGTATAAAACGCCTCCAACTCAAAATTTCGACGAACGAAGGGAAATTCCGGCGATGGAGTCTCCAATTTTGTAAGTATTTCAGCGCCTACATCTGTATTCTCTAGCGCCTCATACTTCTCCGCCCGCGCACCCCATAAATCCCCGTGGCGCACCTCAGCCAGCCCATCACCGCCCTTGCCGGTCTTGGCCGCAATAATGATCGCGACGCCCTGCTGAATGTCGAAGACATTCTTGTCTGGAGAGCCGTCCGGACTGACTTCCTTCTTCTTGGCGTTACCGTGCAGGTCCAGCACCCAGATCTTGTCGAAATCCTTCAGCAATCGCCAGCGCATACCCCGAAAAGTCGGGTTGTCCAGATAGCCGTGATTGGTGATGAAGCCGAGCACGCCTTCCCCATTCTTTTCAATGAGGTGGGAGGACATGCGGATGAATTTCACATAAAGATCATTGATCCATTTGGGGTTCCGCTCTTTCAGCTTTTCAACCCCGCCCGGCTCTTTCTTGTAATCGTCCATCAACGCGCCGAGCCAGCCTTCGGACTTGCCGCCTTCGCCCAGATAAGGCGGGTTGCCGATCACGCACATGACCGGCGTGTCGCGCTTGATGGCGTTGGCCCCCTTCGCTTCGCGGGTGAACCATTGGGCGAACAGGTTTTGTTCCACCTGCTCACCTTCTTCCAGCGAGTTGGTAAGGTAGACCGACAGGCGCGGCGGGTTGCCGGTGGGCTTATAGCCCAGCTCGGTCAGGATCATGTCCAGCTTCATATGGCACATGGCGTAGCTGGCCATCAGAAGCTCAAACCCGTGCAGGCGCGGGATCAGCTCGGTCTCCACATAGCTGGACCACATGCCCGGCGCGACATCCTTGATGCGCGGGGCGATCTGTTTGATCACCTCGGCCAGGAAGGTGCCGGTACCCGTGGCGGGATCGAGAATCTGGACGCGGTGCACCTCCCTGGTTTCGGTGGCGCGCCCGCCGCCGCGCTTTTTGATCGTACCGTCCTTGTTGGTAATCTGCTGACCGGTCTCCACCTCCACCTTGATCTTCGAGGTGTCGGCCAGGCCATCTTTCAAACCGAATTCGGTTTTCAGGACTTCATCCACCGCGCGGACGATGAAATTCACCACCGGTTCAGGCGTATACCAGACGCCCCGCGCCTTGCGCTTGGCGGGGTTATAGGCGGCCAGGAAGGTTTCATAAAAGTGCAGGAAGGGATCGTTCTGGCCCGTCAGCTTGCCGAAATCGGCCATAAGGAGCTTCAGGTCACAGGCGAGGAAAATCCGCGCCAGATCATCAATGATCCACGAAATGCGGTCATCCAGATCCGGCCCCGCGATATAGCCGAACAGGCTGCGCAGGAAAGGGTTGGATTTCGGGAGCAGCTCCAGCGCTTCGGTGCGCGAGAAGGTGTCCAGCGTCTCATCATGCAGGCGCGCGGCGAACAGGCCGTAGGCGATGGTTTCGGCATAGATATCGGCGAATTCCTCCACCGCGATATCGTGGATCAGGTGTTCCTTGAACGCGGCGAGCTGGCCGGTCAGGTCGGTCTCGCGCTTCGCCTCGATATCGTGAAGCATCGCCTTGCCGATCACATCCTTGATCATGGCGGCCTTACCCGCCATCAGCTCGGCCAGGCGCTTTGAGGAGGTGATGGTGCGCGGCGTTTCCAGGAAGAAATCGCGTAAGAGGCGTTCCAGCGGCTCAAACTGGTCCGGGCGCGCCTCGATGCTGCCCATCAGCGCGTCGCCGATATTGATCAGCTCTCGGCGCTTGCCCTCAAAGATGAACTCGAACTCAAGCCCATTGGTGTAGAGCAGGTTGGGGAAGGCTTTGGAATAGCGCTTCTTTTGTTCAATGCTGTAACCTTTGAGGGTGGTCAGACCCTTGTCGATATCCTTGGCTTCGCAATGGCCCACCTCCACCCCGTCGCGGAAGAAGACAAAGTCCGGCGCTCCGACGTCAGACCGCGTGGCCTCGTTGACCACGGCGACGCCTTCGGAGACCGCTTCAAACAGGTCCTGCAAGGCCGGACGGTAACTGTGCTCACTCGCCTGGCCGGTGGCATAGGTGGCTTTGATCTTTTCAATGAAGCTGGCAACGGGCGACATGGCGTACAATCCAATCCCTTAAAGGTTGTGATCGAAACGCTATCCGCGTTCTGACGGACCTTCAATGGGTTGGAGTGGTGGCGATGGCGCTCTTCCCCTCACCAGCGGGTGTGGGGGTGTGAAGCTGTCTCAGGGCCTGCAGGATGAGAGGTCGCACACCCCTCACCTAACCTCTCCCCACTGCTGGGGAGAGGGATTGGGTTCGCGCTGGAAAATACAACGCAGACGCAGACGACCCCTCTCCCCCTTGGACAAGGGGGAGAGGATGAAGGTGAGGGGGTGCGTGGGCCCCAGCTTTCGCTGGGGAAGAGCGGGGGCTGTGATGATGCGGTCAATCATTTCCTCCCTCCCCTTGATGGGGAGGGTGTCAGCGAAGCTGACGGGTGGGGTGAAAATCATAGAGCGCCAGCGCTGCCCCCCACCCGAACAAGCCTGCGGCTTGCCCTCCCTCCCCTCAAGGGGGAGGGAAAGGAGTCAGGCTCATATGTTGAACCTTAAAACTTCTTCCCTCCCCTTGAGGGGGAGGGTGTCCCGCGAGGGACGGGTGGGGTGAGGATCATGGAGCGCCTGCGTTCCCCCTACCCCAGCGCCTCTTCAAAGAACGCCAGCGTGCGCTCCCAGCTGAGCTCGGCAGCGGCTTCGTCGTAGCGCGGCGTGGTGTCGTTGTGGAAGCCGTGGCCGACGCCTTCGTAGACGTGGGTGGTGTAGGTTTTGCCGGCCGCCTCCAGCGCGTCGCGATACTCCGGCCAGCCTTCATTGATGCGGGCGTCGTTTTCGGCGTAGTGGATCAGCAGCGGGGCCTGGATTTCAGGGACGCGGTCGATCGGCGCCTGGCGGCCGTAATAGGGCACGGCACCGGCCAGATCGGGGAAAGTGACGGCCATGGCGTTACACACCCCGCCGCCATAGCAAAAGCCGACGCAGGCCACCTTGCCATTGACTTCGTTGTCAGCCTGCAGGTGGTCCTTGGCAGCGAAGAAATCGTTGAGCAGGCGCTCACCATCCACGGTGCGCTGAAGCGCGCGGCCATCATCGTCATTGCCGGGATAGCCGCCCACGCTGGTCAGGCCATCGGGGGCGAGCGCGATGAAACCCGCCTTGGCCACGCGCCGGGCAACATCCTCGATATAGGGGTTCAGCCCGCGGTTTTCGTGGACCACCACCACACCGCCGCGCGGCGCGGTCATGCCGGTGGGGGCGACGCGATAGGCGCGCACCTCGCCATGGCCCTGTGGCGAAGGGTAGGTGATGTATTCAGGGTGGATGTCAGGATCGGTAAACTTTACCTGATCGGCCAGCGCATAGTCGGGCGACATCACTTCCAGCAGCGCCGCGGCGGTGAGACCGCCCACGGTAAAGCCCGCCGCCCGGGTCAAAAACTCTCGCTTTGAAATCTTGTCGTGGGCGTAGAAGTCATAAAGCTCGATCAGTTCGGGCGGAAAGTCTTTCGCGGTCAGCCGGGCCATGGTCGTGTCTCTCCCCTTTAGTGTGGACGTTGAGATAGGGCGTTGGGGTGAGGCGGCGAGGTCGACGACCTTTCCTCCCCTCGAGGGGGAGGGTGGCCCGAAGGGTCGGGTGGGGTGCAGGCTTAACCACCCACACCAGCGCTTTATGATCTTCACCCCACCCGTCAGCTTGCGCTGACACCCTCCCCCTCAAGGGGAGGGAGTTACCGGCCCCGAGCGCTAACCGCCCGGCTTCAGCCAGTCGCGTAACTCGTGCAGCCACCCGGCCTTGCGCGCGACGGCACGGCGGTGATCCAGATCAAGATCGGCGAGGAGGACCTGCTCGTCTGCGCCCGCTTGCGCCAGCAGCGTGCCGTCGGGCCCGGCAATCACTGATTGGCCGGCGTAACGGGTGCCGTCTTCGGTACCGCATCGATTGCTCATCGCGGCAAAGACGCTGTTCTGATAGGCCATAACGGCGATCTCGTTGGCAAACAGGGTGGTGTTTTCGCTGGCAAGGTTGCACGAGGGAATGGTGATGATTTCCGCCCCGGCCAGCGCGCACTGGCGCCAGCTTTCAGGAAAATGACGGTCGTAACAGATCACCACGCCGACCTTGCCCACCGCCGTGTCATAGACCTCGAACGCTTTGCCGTGGGCATAGTAATCCTTCTCCCAGAAGGCGTCGAACTGGGCGACGTGGACCATGTCGCTGGTGCCCAGCTTGCGCCCATCCGCATCGAACACCGGGCTGGCATCATAGCGCGTGCCATCGTCCGCCTGGCGGTAGACATTGGCAATGGTGACCAACGTGTGAGTGGCCGCCAGCTCTGACAGGCGTGCCAAAGCGGGGTGGTTATCGTCCATGGCATAGCGCTCGGCGACACCCGGCTGGTCGTGATCGCGATGCTTTGGAAAGAAGGGCGACAGATGCACCTCCGGGAAGACCACGATCTCAGCCCCCTTGCCCGCAGCCTCGCCCATAAGGCGCTCTGCGGTGGCGAGATTGGCCTCGATATTTGAACTCATGGCGTGCTGGAGGACGGCAAGTCGGGGCATGGCGGGATCCTTGAAAGCGCGAGCGGCCCCATGACTGTTACCCCGCCCTTACCCGGCGGCAACCGGGCAAATGCTGGTGGCGCGATCACAAATTTGCTAAAAGGTTAACGGGGACAACAAAGGGGGAGGCTGATTATGGCACGGCGCGTGTTTTCAAATCCGTCCGCAATTGTGGGCGTCGGATTGTTGCTGGGGGGTGTATCGCTGTTCCAGTTCCTGGGCCTTGAAGCCCTTGGCTCCAACGACTGGCTCGTGGCATCGGGAGCCGGACTGATCTGTATCGGCGGGCTTCTGGTCATGGCAGCCCAGCTGCGCACCTGACCCATCGAGCCCCCATCGCCCTTTAAATCTAACCGGCGACACGCCATTTATCATGACAGGTCCGTGAACAGGGCTCGCATGCGGGCGAAGTTTGAGCTATACGGCGCCGCAACACAGTTTTTCGCGTCCGCAGCGTGGCCTGTCTCGCTGCTCCCGCGCACCACAGTCGGAGTTCAGGCATGCACCTGACCATGATGAAAACAAAGCTCCACCGCGCCGCCGTCACCCAGGCGGACCTGCATTATGAGGGCTCGATCTCCATCGATGCAGACCTGCTGGACGCAGCCGGCATCCTGCCCCACGAGCAGGTGGACGTGCTCAACATCAATACCGGTGACCGCTTTACCACCTACGCCATCGAGGCACCGCGCGGGTCAAAGACCTTCGGCATCAATGGCGCTGCTGCACGCCTGGCCCAGGTGGGTGACCGCATCATCGTGGTGGCCTATGCCGCGATGGACGCTGAAGAAGCCCGCAATTTCGAGCCAACGGTCGTGCTCCTCGATGAGAAGAACGACGTGGTCAGCGTCAACGACAAGTCCGGCACGGTGGTGAACTTCGCTTAGGAGCGAACGCCCACAGCCCAAACGCAAACGCCCCGACCTGATGGCCGGGGCGTTTTTTGTTTCAGCGTAAAGCCCTAGCCCAGATCATTCAGCCAGCGCTTGGCTTCCAGGCGCGAGATGGTGCGCTCGTGCACTTCATCGGGGCCATCGGCCAGACGCAGTGTGCGGATGCCTGCATAGCTGTAGGCCAGCGGGAAATCATTGCTGACGCCGCCGCCACCATGAGCCTGGATGGCGTTGTCGATCACTTCCAGCGCGACGCGCGGCGCGGCCACCTTGATCATGGCAATCTCGCCACGGGCCTGCTTGTTGCCGACGGTGTCCATCATCCAGGCCGCTTTCAGGGTAAGCAGGCGGGTCATCTCGATATCGATGCGCGCCTTGGCGATGCGGTGCTCCCAGATGGAGTGCTTGATGACCGGCTTGCCAAAGGCTTCCCGGCTCATCGCCCGCTTGACCAATAGCTCCAGCGCCCGCTCTGCGGCACCGATGGTGCGCATGCAGTGGTGGATACGCCCCGGTCCGAGGCGGCCCTGCGCAATCTCAAAGCCACGCCCCTCGCCCAGCAGCATGTTGGAGGCCGGCACGCGCACATTATCCAGCTTGATTTCCATATGGCCATGGGGCGCATCATCATAGCCAAAGACCGGCAGGTGACGTTCAATCGTGATGCCATCGGCATCGGCCGGCACCAGGATCATGGACTGCTGCTTATGGGTCTCCGCAGCGGGATCGGACTTGCCCATGACGATATACATCTTGCAGCGCGGATCACCGGCACCGGAGCTCCACCACTTGCGGCCATTGATGACGTATTCATCGCCATCGCGCACAATGGAGCACTCGATATTGGTGGCGTCAGAGCTGGCCACCGCCGGCTCAGTCATCAGAAAGGCAGACCGGATCTCACCGGCCAGAAGACGCGGCAGCCACTCAGCCTGCTGTTCCGGACTGCCATAGCGCACCAGCACTTCCATATTGCCGGTGTCGGGTGCCGAGCAATTGAACACTTCAGACGCCCAACCGACACGACCCATTTCTTCAGCCAGCGGGGCATAGTCCTGATTGGACAGGCCCGCACCCTGATCAGAATCAGGCAGGAAGAGATTCCACAGACCTTCAGCTTTGGCCTTGGCCTTCAGCTCTTCAATGATCGGGATGACCTGCCAGCGATTCTCGCCGAAGCTGGCCAACTGCTCGTGATAGGTCTTCTCATTGGGATAGACATGCGCGTCCATAAAGGCGCGCACCCGGCCCAGATAACCCTTGCAAAGATCGGAATACTCAAAATCCATCTGTGTCTCCTCCCCGCACGCATCCTTTTGGCGAGCGCTGTGTCTTTGATTTGCCAGTTGGAGTGTAACGGTTTCAGCGCGTTTGCCACCCGCCAAACGACGCGTTTTGCAGTGACACATGGTCGTGGTCCGGTGTTTGTATTTTCTCATCGCTCAACGAGCTTGAGCGTCATACTGACGAAGTCAGGACCCAGTCGCACTGACAGAGCCGCTGGGTCCTGAATCAAGTTCAGGATGACAGCGGAGGGTGATGAAGCGTGCGATACGTCTCGGAGCGCGCTATGACTCACGATCATATCTGCCGGAACGCTGCCCCATGACCAACGCCGCCATTGCCATCGACGATCCCACTCGCGCTGACGTGCAGGCGCTTCTGGAGCGGCACTACGCTTTTACGCTGGCCCATTCGCCTGAGGGGGCCTGCTATACCTTCAAACCTGAAGAGCTGGCCGGGCCTGCGATGACATTCTGGACAGCTCGGCGCGATGGCCAACCCGTCGGCTGTGTCGCGCTGTATGAGCGCGATGCGCAGTTTGGTGAGCTGAAATCACTCCACGTGGCAGAAAGCGAGCGCGGGTCTGGGCTTGGCGAGTGCCTGGTTCAGGTGGTGATTGAAGCAGCGAAAGACCGGGGCTATCACGAGCTGGGCCTGGAAACCGGCAAGTCAGACGGCTTTGCCGCCTCGCGCCGTCTTTACGCCCGGCTCGGGTTTGCGGACACACCTGCCTTTCCGCCTTATCAATGCGGCAGCTTTAGCCATTGCATGAAGCGTGCGGTGTAGGGGCATCCCAATCCTCACCCCTTTTCCGCGTCATCCTGACGAAAGTCAGGACCCAGTCTTACTGGCGGAGCCTCTAGGTCCTGAATTGAATTCAGGATGACGGTGGAGGGTGAGGACGCGTCGCGACCTAAAGCCCCAACACCCTGCGCGCCGCTGCGCTATCGATCGCGATCTGGGCCTTTAGCGCCTCAAGGCCATCAAACTTGCGCTCACCGCGGATGAAGCTGATCAGCTCGGTTTCGAGTGTCTGGCCGTAGAGATCGCCGTCAAAGTCGAACAGGTGCACTTCCAGCCGCTCTGACACGCCGTCTACCGTCGGGCGTTTGCCCAGATTGGCGACACCCGAAACAATCCGGCCATCGTCGAGCGTGGACCGCGTGGCATAAACCCCAAAGGCCGGGCGTAGATAATCGCCCAATTCAACATTCGCGGTTGGGGAGCCCAGCAGGCGGCCGCGCTGATCGCCAGTGAATACCTCGCCTTCAATGGCAAAGGGACGCCCCAGAAGCGACGCGGCCAGCTCCGGCTGGCCTTCGCGCAGGGCATTGCGCACGGCGGAGGATGAAATCTTGTCGGCTGCGCCGTCCGCGACGATGGCATCAGCGACCCTCGCGGTGATGCCGCGCTCCGCACACAGGCGTTCAAGATCATAAACGCTGCCCGCCCGGCCCTGACCAAAGCAGAAGTCTGCCCCCGTCACGACCCCTTTAAGGCCCAAACCCTTGTGCAGCACCGCATCAACAAAGCCCTCGGGGCTCATGGCGGCGAGGGCTTTGTCAAAGGCGATGTGATGGACGATTTCAGCACCGGCCTGACCCAGAGCGCGCACGCGCTGGGCGTTATTCATCAGACCGAAGGGCGGTGTATCGGGCGCAAACACACGGCGGGGATGGGGGCTAAACACCGCCGCGCCAGCTGGAGCGCTGAGATCGCGCGCCAGATCAGCAGCCACACCGATCACCGCGGCATGGCCGCGGTGAACGCCATCGAAATTACCAAGTGCGACGACCGCCCCACGGGCCTCATCAGGCACGGCATCGTGGCCGAAAAAGGCTTTGACCCTCACTCGCCTGTGCGCTTGCGGCGCTTGCGCACCACCACTTCAGCTTCGGCGATCAGACAGGGTTCGCCGTCAACCTCGCACACGCAGTCAAGTTTTGCCTTCCGGGATTTCACGTCGACTTCGGTCACGGTAGCGCGGGCAATCACGGTATCGCCAATGCGAACCGGGCGCTCAAAGCGCATTTTCATCCCGGCAAAGATAGAGCCAGGGCCCGGCAAATGGCTGCCTAGAACGCACGAAATATAACTCGCAATCAGGGCGCCATGGGCGATCCGACCGCGAAACGGAGAGCGTTTTGCGTACTCTTCGTCCATGTGAAGTGGATTAAAATCACCGGAAACTTCGGCAAATATACGCACCGCCTCATCATCAACAAGCCGAGTGATTTCAGCGCTTTGGCCGACTTCAAGCTCGGTGATTCCATAGCCTTCAAATTCGCTCATGGAGTTGCTCCGCACATCTTCATGCGGGTGTTTAACCGAATTTTGACTGCGATTGTATAGCCTTCCTCTCATCCGCTGCTCGAACAGCAGTCCGGGCGGTGAATTTTGGGTGGTAGACTTAACAACACGGAGTTGGGGCAATGGCTGTCGAAATGTCCATGCCAATCCTGGTGGTAGACGATTACAAGACGATGGTTCGCATCATCAAAAACCTGCTCAAGCAGATCGGGTTTGAGAATGTGGACGAAGCTTCCGACGGACAGGAAGCCTTCGACATGATCAAGAAGAAAAAGTACGGCTTGATCATTTCCGACTGGAATATGGAACCGGTGACCGGTTACGAGCTCCTTCAGAAGGTGCGCGGCGACGAAGGCGTCAAAGGCACGCCCTTCATCATGGTCACGGCCGAATCCAAGACCGAGAACGTGATCGCGGCCAAAAAGGCCGGCGTGAACAACTACATCGTGAAGCCGTTTAACGCTGGTACGCTCAAAGCCAAAATGAGCGCAGTGATCGGCGACTTCTAAGATTTACACCCTGTGTTGCGAGGCTCGCCACCAGAGAGTGGGCCCGGAACAGAGCCGGTGTTTGGGGGAACAGGGCGTTCAGCCATTGATGCGCCGTGCGCGCACGCTGAAAGCCACAAAGAGGGAAGGGATAAACCCATGCCTGCAGCAGAAGTTGCCGCGCGAGTGCGCGAGAGCCTTCAATCGGTCAAGGCAGCCGATCTGAAAGATGCTCAGCTGTTCGAGGTCTTGCGCCTCGCCCAACAGCTGACCGATACCATGCAGATGTTTTTCGGCTCGCTGGACACGTCGATCCATGCCGAATTTCACGCCATCGCCGAGTATATCGCCCGCACGCGCGACGAGATTGCTCAGCTGCGTCCCAACGATATCAAGGAACAGCGTATCCCGGTTGCAGGCGCTGAGCTTGAAGCCGTTGTCCAGGACACGGAGAAGGCGACCGAAAGCATCATGGCCGAAGCCGAAGCTCTAATGAGCGTCGAGCCGACCGATATGGAGACCTATAAAGGTGAGGTTGATATGGCCATGTGCCGGATCATCGAAGCCTGCGCCTTCCAGGATCTGTCTGGTCAGCGCGTGTCCAAGGTCGTCGGGTCGCTGCGTCACATCGAAGAGCGGGTGGCCCGCTTTGCGTCGACCATGGGCGTGCTTGATGCTGAAGCCACCGAAACCGAGAAGGCCGAGGAAGAGCGTCGCAAGAAGCTGCACCTGAACGGTCCAGCCATGGGCGGCCCGGAAACCGACCAGACCTCTGTCGATGACCTGATGGCCCTTGATCAGGACTCCATCGACGCCCTTTTCGACTAGGTCAAAACTAAAAAAACTGCGTCATGCGAACGGCCCTGCTGGAGCACCAGCGGGGCCGTTTGCCGTTTAAAGCCCGGCTTTGAACCAGTCAGCCAGGTGATCAACGAAGAGGCGCACCCGCTGGGCCATGTATCGGTTGGACGGGAAGACCGCCCATAGCTCGCGATCATCGGCAGTCCAGTCGGTCAGAAGCTGCGTGACCCGCCCCTCGGTGATGGCGTCCTTGGCCGCCCAGGCAGGCGAGCAAGCCACCCCTGCCCCGGCGCATGCCGCCGCGACCGCGGCGCGCGCGCCATTTAAACTCATCCGCCCCTTTATCTTCACCTCGGCAGTGTCCTTGCCCTGATGGAAGCGCCAAAGATTAGGGGTCGGACGATTGCGATCGATGATGCAGTCATGGGCTCCGAGCGCGCGGGGGTGATCCGGCGCACCGGCACCGGCCAGGTAATCAGGGCTTGCCACCACCGACATGGGCGCATGGGCCAGACGCTTGGCGATCAGCGACGAGTCGGTGAGTTGGCCGATCCTTACGGCCAGGTCATAGCCTTCGTCCACCAGATCAACCATGCGGTCTGAAAGCTCCAGGCGCACTTCCACGCTCGGCCATTTGGCCATGAAGGCGGTCACCGGCTCAACAAGACGCTCAGCCCCGAAATCCACAGGCGCAGCGACGCGCAGCACGCCAGCCGCGGCCCCCTGCTCAGCGGCCAGACCGTTTTCGATGGCATCATATTCTGACAGCCACGGCTCGATGCGCTCCAGCAGCGCGCGGCCCGCATCGGTCAGACGAACTGAGCGCGTGGTCCGCTCCAGCAGGCGCGCCTGCATGCGATCTTCCAGCGCTGCGATCTGTTTGGAGGCGGCGCCTGGCGTCAGTCCCTGACGCTCAGCGGCCCGCGTAAAGCTCTCCAGCTCAGCCACAGCCGCAAACAGGCGAAGCGCGTCGATCCGATCCATGAATTTCCCTGATGGAATTATTTAGAATGAATAGACGCTATTATATCGCGAAGTCAGGCGTGTCATGTGAAAACAGCGTCAAATCGCCGATTAAGGTGGAAGAGCCATCAGGCCGAAGCAATCCGTGATCTTTGAACGCGGGCCTGCGTCAGGAAAGAGGCTGCGCCTCGGCAAATCATCCCCCGTCATCCTGAACTTGATTCAGGACCCAGATTTGGTGCCGCGTCGCTGGGTCCCGGATCAAGTCCGGGATGACGATTGGATAAGAAAAACCCCAGAGCGTTGGCTCCGGGGTTTTCGTTTCAGGTGAGGCTAGTGCCCTATTCCGCGTGGACGCTGTCAGCCAGCGAGCGGTTGGAGATGACCTTGTCGAAGTTCGACCACACACCGCCATCGCCGTGCCAGTCGCCCTTGGTGGCACCCTTGGAGTATTCGGTGGCGCGCGCTTCAAAGAAGTTGGCGTGCTCCACCCCGTTGAGGATCTCGGTCAGCCAGGGCAGCGGGTGCTCCTTGGTGCCGTAGATGGTCGGCAGCTTCAGCTGCTTCATGCGCCAGTCGGCGATGTAGCGAATGTAAGACTTGATATCGTCCGGCGTCATGCCTTCGACTTCACCGGCCTCGAACGCCAGATCGATGAATTTGTCTTCCAGCTTGATCACCGTCTGGCAGCAATCGGCGATGTCATCCTTCACGCTTTTCGTCAGCGCGCCGGTTTCCTCAGCGAAGGTATGGAACATCTTCATCATGCCTTCGCAGTGCAGCGATTCATCGCGCACCGACCACGACACGATCTGGCCCATGCCCTTCATCTTGTTGAAGCGCGGGAAGTTCATCAGCATCGCGAAAGAGGCAAACAGCTGCAAACCTTCGGTAAAGCCGCCGAACACCGCCATGGAGGTGAGGATGTCTTTTTCCGTCTCCACGCCGAACTTGCCGAGATAGTCGTGCTTGGCCGCCATCTCCTCGTACTCCATGAAGGCGGAGAACTCGGTGTCGGGCATGCCGATCGTCTCAAGCAATAGCGCGTAGGCGGCGATGTGAACCGTCTCCATGTTGGAGAAGGCCGAGAGCATCATGCGTACTTCAACCGGCTTGAAGAGCGGCATGTAGTTTTCCATGTAGTTCGCGCCGACTTCCACGTCCGACTGGGTGAAGAAGCGGAAAATCTGGGTCAGCAGATTGCGCTCCTTGTCGGTCAGCTTGGTCGCCCAGTCCTTGCAGTCCTCACCGAGCGGCACCTCTTCCGGCAGCCAGTGCACCTGCTGCTGGGTCTTCCAGAAGTCATAGGCCCACTGATAGCGGAACGGCTTGTAGGAATGGCTTGGGGTCAACAGGCCCGGGCGGTCGCTGGCGATGGTCTGCATGGCGGTATCGCGTCCTCAAACAGTCAGTGAATCGCGCAGGATGGCGCGGCGTTCAGAACAATATATTGTGGTGAACGCGCCGTTAACGTCCAGCCCTTGTGTGTAGGAATCTGACGATATCCACAGCCGGACGCGGCGCTCATCACGTTCACGAAGGTAGCGGCCTGCTCTCACACGACCAGTGCCCGGCTGTCGAATGAAGTGCGACAGGACGACGCCGCCCCCGCCATCAGCACCCGATTAGCGCCGCCAGGTCAGCGAGAAGGCCGCAAAACCTTCGGTGGTTTCCCAGGCGTCGGTCGCCATTTCATAGCGGGTTTCGCGATGGATATAGGCCAGCGATACGTCTGCGCCGCGCAGGTGCATGGCAACGCCAGCCTGGGCGTCGCCAACCACGGCATAGGGCTCCATCGCCAGCGCATCGCGCATGTCAAAGCCCCGGCCCGGATCATACATGACCGCCTGGCGATCAGCGCCAGCAAAGAACCACCAGGCCGGACGCTCATTGTCGAACCCGTCCATGTATTGACCCAGGCGCACCGTGGCACCGGCTGCCGCCGACGGTCCGTCATCACCGATCGACACGCCGGCGCGCGGGCTTAACCCGAAATCGAGGCCATCGGCCCCGCCAGGCGCATCAAACGCGCCTTCATAGCTCAGCGCCATGCGGCGACGCTCAAAACCCTGACCGGGGATGAGCGCAGCACCGGCGGTTTCTGCGTAATCAGGATCAAAGGTCAATCGCGCGATCGAGGGCCGATCCGCTTCCAGCATGGTCAGCGAGAGACGTGAGCCAGACGGCGTAGTCGCCAGCAACGCCTGCTGCCCGGAGAAAGCCGACAGGCCGTCGCGCGCCAGATCATCGGCGTAGGACGACAGCACCGCTTCAGCAAAGCGTGACGCTGCCGGCCGCGCGAGTTCAGGCGACGCCGTGAGGGTGGCGACCGAGCGCCCCTCAAAGCGCAGCGTGTAGGGATCAGCCTCGATCCGCAGGTCAGAGAGGGCCGGAATCGGCGACGTCGACCGCAGCTCGGCGCGCAGCGGCTCCAAAATCATCGCCCGGGTATCGGCCTGAACACTGGAACTCACCGCTTCCTGGGCCATGGCACCAGCTCCACCCCAGGCACACAGAACCACCGCGCTGAGCATCAGGCCCAGACGACGTATGCGCGGGTTATGGTGTTGCATGGCCTTCATGAATGACCCTGGTTGCTCTTCTCGCTACCCTATTGTGCAACTGCACAATCAGAAACTTCATTTGTCCACTATATCACAGACGCGTGATTGGCCGAGTGGGGCAAGTCGTCTTTTTGGTTAACAATGTCCTACAAGCCCATTGTACCCAGCCTTAAACACTGTTGTTCGGTACCGATGAATGAAGGCTGAACCACAAAACTGTGAGAATATGACACGCGTGTGGCGGGAATTACGATTCGCTGCACCGCAAAATAAAATGATATTTTTGCCTGCTACCGATAAGGCAGGCCGCGCGAAATGCGCTGATCAAACCAGGTTAGATGGATCGCCGTGGCGATGAGCTCATAATTCTCAAGGCTGGAAGGTTTGACAAAATAGCTACTCACTCCGGCCTCATAAGCGGATTTTATTTCCTCAGAGAGCGCCGAGGTTGAAATGCACACCGCCGGAATGTGGGCGAGTGACGCATCAGACTTGAGGTTTCGCACCAGCTCAATCCCTGTCATGCCCGGAAGTCTGACATCAACAACGAACAATTGGGGTCGAGTCACTGTTTTGCGCATTCTATCGAGAACCGCCTCCCCATTGGGAAAAAGCTGAATATCGGTAACGCCCTCAATTTCGAGCATCTCGCGCATCAGCGCAGCATCAATATGGCTGTCTTCGACGATATATACGCTCATGCACCCTCCAGCTGCGAAGCAGGCGGAAACTCCAGCCTGAATGCGGCACCGTCTGTGTAAGTTGTATCCAGCGAGATTTTTCCGCCCAGCGCTTCCATGATCCGGCGGCAAAAGGCGAGCCCGACTCCGGATCCGGCAACATCAGTGCGATAACGCTGCAGCATGCCAAAGACGCCTTCAGCGTATTCTTTGGGAATGCCAGGGCCATTGTCGCGCACGGTCACCAGAACCTGGACCGGAGTTTGTTCAATCAGCACTTCAATGGCGGGTGTCGTCTTGTCAGAGTATTTGCGCGCGTTCTCAAACAGGTTGGAAAAGAGCTGCTTGATCAGAGTGATATCACCCAGAATAGTCCCGTCGCCGGAGACTTTGATCTGAAGGGTTGTCTCACTGTTGAGCTTGAACTCCGCGGCCATGGCGTGGATCGCCTCACTCAGCCCAATGGCTTCCGCGTTCGGTTTAGTGTCCAGCAGGGCTGAATAGCTCAACAGTGTGTCGACGAGTTCCAGCATGCCTTCTGATTTTGCCTGGACCTCTTCAAGATAAGTGCGGGCCCGCTCAGAAAGCTCGCTGTTGGGGTCGCGCAAAGCCAGATCGGCCAGCAAAGCCACCTGACGCACCGGCGCTTTAAGATCATGGGACGCCCCTGCGGCGAAATCCTTCAAAGTCTCGTTGGACTTTTGAAGCTCACCGGTACGCGCCTCGACCGTGCGCTCCAGATTCTCCGCCAGATGGCTGAGTTCAGCCTCGGCAGCAGAGCGACGCTCCACCTCATCACGGAGAGAGTCGTTGGTCTTTGCCAGCTGCTGAACGCTGGGGATGGCCAGCGCCCGGGGTAGCAGCGGCCACAGTACAATAGCGGTACCCACCGATGCGATCGCCGTTCCGATCTTCACCACCCCCTCTACGAAATAGACCGGGACCCAAACGGTGTAGATGGACAGAAAGTGGCTTGCCCCGCAAAACAGAATGAAGGCGATAAACAGGTAGGCGACTGGCCGATACATCAGATCTGGTCGCCGCCTGGAGAAGATCCACAGCACCAGGGGAATCGAAAAATAGGCCACGCCAATGACGAAGTCGGAGACCACATGCATCAACAGGATATCGAGGCGCCAGAGATAGCACATGCCATGAGGCATAAAGCCGTGCATTGAATTTAATCTCCTAGCCTGCCGAATTTATTGATCTGTCCCAACGCCTCCGAAGCGTTAAGCGAATGCGTTCAACAATCAAGCCTCTTTCTTGGAAGACGCCTGAGCAGAAGCCCCAGAACAGCAATAAGCCCCGGTCAGTTTGACCGGGGCTTTTGTTCGCCAGAAATGGACACTCAGCCTACTGACAGGCAAGGCACTCGTCGTAATCGGTGGGAGCGGCGTCCTCCATGGATTTTTCCATGTCAGTCTTTTCCGCTGCATTGGCAAACGAGGCGCGCTGCACAGACTTGGAGCGGCAGTAGTAGAGCGACTTCACGCCTTTCTCCCAAGCCGACCAGTGCAGCATGTGCAGGTCCCACTTATTGACGTCGCCCGGCAGGAAGATGTTCAGAGACTGGGACTGACACACATAAGGCGTGCGGTCGGCAGCGTGTTCAATCACCCAGCGCTGGTCCAGCTCGAACGCGGTCTTGAAGACATCCTTTTCGTGATCATCCAGCTCCTCAAGGTGCTGAACCGAGCCTTCATGCTCCAGGATCGACGCCCAGACGCCCGGCGTATTGATGCCCTTCTCGTCCAGCAGCTTTTCCAGATACGGGTTCTTCACCGTGAAAGAGCCCGACAGGGTCTTGTGCGTGTAGACATTGGCCGGGATCGGCTCGATGCCAGCACTGGTACCGCCGCAGATGATGGAGATCGACGCGGTCGGCGCGATCGCCAGCTTGTGCGAAAAGCGAGCCTTGATGCCCTGCTCGGCTGCATCCGGGCAGGCCCCGCGCTCTTCAGCCAGCTTCACCGAGGCTTTGTCAGCTTCCTGGCGGATATGCTGGAACATACGCTTGTTCCAGGATTGAGCCATAGCGCTTTCAAACGGCACATTCATCTGCTGCAGGAAGGAGTGGAAGCCCATCAGCCCCAGACCCACAGACCGCTCGCGGAAGGCCGAATACTTGGCCCGGTCCATCTCGCTTGGTGCGCGGTCGATAAAGTCCTGCAGAACGTTGTCGAGGAAGCGGAACAGGTCTTCGATGAATTGCTCATCGTCCTTCCATTCCAGATACTTCTCGGCGTTCAGCGAGGACAGGCAGCACACAGCGGTGCGGTCCTTGCCCATGTGGTCGATGCCGGTGGCCAGCATGATTTCCGAACACAGGTTGGATTGGCGAACCTTCAGGCCCAGCTTGCGCTGGTGGACCGGCAGGTTGTTGTTCACCGTATCGGAGAAGATCACATAGGGCTCACCGGTCTGCAGGCGCAGCTCCAGAATCTTCTGCCACAGCTTGCGGGCGTTGACGGTCTTGACCACTTCGCCGGACTTCGGCGAACGCAGCTCAAACTCTTCGTCGGCGGCCACAGCGTTCATGAAGGCATCAGAGATATTGATGCCGTGATGCAGGTTCAGACTCTTGCGGTTGAAGTCTCCCGACGGCTTGCGGATTTCCAGAAACTCTTCAATTTCCGGGTGATCGATGTCCAGATAGGCCGCAGCCGAGCCCCGGCGCAGCGAGCCTTGGGAAATCGCCAGGGTGAGCGAGTCCATCACGCGGATGAAAGGAATGATGCCCGACGTCTGGCCATTCTGACCGACCTTCTCGCCGATAGAGCGCACACCGCCCCAGTAGGTGCCGATGCCGCCACCGTTGGAGGCCAGCCAGACATTCTCTGTCCAGGTGCCCACGATGTCGTCCAGCGAATCGTGAACCGAGTTCAAGAAGCAGGAGATCGGCAGGCCGCGCTCTGCGCCGCCATTGGACAGGACCGGCGTTGCCGGCATGAACCACAGGTTCGACATGTAGTCATAAAGGCGCTGGGCGTGCTCGATATCGTCGGCATAGGCCGTTGAAACACGCGCAAACATGTCCTGATAGGACTCGCCGGGCAGCAGATAGCGATCGACAAGTGTCTTCTTGCCAAAATCAGTCAGCAGCGCGTCACGTGAGTCATCGGTCTTCACCTTCTCAACAAGACGAAGATTGACCGCCTTGGGACGACCACGGCGCTCCTCGGAGGCCTTGGTTGCTGCGGCGATCGCGCTCTGGGCTTGGTCTAACGGCGTCATTTAAAGCGCTCCTGAACAGCTGCGCGCAAAGGGTTGAAGCGACGAGGCATTTACCTGCGCGCGGGCTTAAGAAAACCTATACGTAGTGCGGGTTCCCCCAGGAACCGCTACATATAGTGCTCGTGACCCAAACAGGCGTCAATTACCCAAAGCGCTCAAAACCGAACTTTTTGGTAAACGAAGTCTTACCAGAAAACCGTCCGCGCCCGGACTCGTTAAGAACTGTGGCACGGGCCAAAGCTGTGGAAAGTTCAAACGGGCTGCAGTCGACCCTATTCCGCCGCCACTGCGTCCTCACCTTCGAACACCACACCAGCCAGAGCTCCGGCAAAGCTGAGCGCCTCGGGTACGCATGTGGGTTCTGCAGACAAGTGATCAAGATCGCGCGCAATTTTCTCAGCTTCATCAGCCATTTGCGCCATCAGCGCTGAGCCGCCGGTCGCAGACTTCAACCGGCTTTGACCGTCACTATCGACATGCTGCCAGTGGCCGGTAGTCAGCTCGAATCGATAGGCCGGCAGGAATCGCTCTGCGTGACGGCTCAAGAATCGCACCGCGTCGATCAGGTAGTTGCGCTCAGTCTCGCTCATCGCCCAGTGAAAGCTCACCCGCACCCAGCCTGGGCGCAAACCGGCAAAGCCTTGTGCAATCGCGTCGCGATATCGCTCGGTCGACACAATATCTAGTCCCAATAGCTGGTGACCATAAGGACCGGCGCACGAACACCCGGCCCGCGCCTGAATGCCGAACAGATCATTGAGCAGGCGCGCGACCAGCTTGGGGTGAATCAGCGCGCCGCTATCGGTGTGAAGGTTGAAGCTGACCAGACCAATCCGCTCCTCGGCGCTTGCTGGACCGTAAAGCGTCAGCCCGGGCGTATTTGCGAAGGCTTCAAGCGCGACCTTCAAATGTGCGTGCTCGCGCGCCTCAACCTGCTTCCACCCCACCTCGCCGAGAAGATCCAGCGCCTCAGCCGCCCGCATCAACTGGAGCAGCCCCGGTGTACCAGCCCGCTCGCGCGCTTCGATGTCGGCAATGAAGTCATGGTCGTTCGGCGTCACATAGCGCACCGTGCCGCCGCCGCAGCAGCTGGGAGCCAGATCGGAGCGGTAGAGCGCCTTGTTGATCACCAGAAGGCCACACGCACCTGGGCCGCCAATCATCTTGTGGGGCGACAGGTAGATCGCGTCCGCTCCGTCCTCAGCCATATTGATCGGCAGGTAGGGAGCACTCGCCGCGCAATCGAGCGCCAGAATTGCGTCATAGCGGTGAAGCAGATCGGCCAGGGCGCGCACATCTGTCTTCACGCCCGTCACATTGGACGCCGCCGAGAAAGCTCCGATCCGGCGCCGGCCCTGAAACCGCGGATCCCTGAGCCAGCGCTCCAGCTCGCCCATGTCGATATGCCCGCGCCCATCAAGGCCGATGGTCACCACCTCACACAGGCTTTCGCGCCAGCTCAGCTCATTGGAGTGATGCTCATAGGGGCCAATGAAAACCACCGGTCGGTCGGCGGCCAGCCGGTCCATGACCGCCTCGCGTCCAGCCACATCCAGCGCATCGGTCAGCACCTGCTCAAACAACGCCTTCGTGGCTGGCGGTATCGCTACGCCGAGGATTTCCTGCAGCCGGTGCACGCCCGCCGTCGCGCCTGATCCACACGCAATCAGCGCATGGCGATCATCGGCGCCCAGTGCCCGCTTGATGCGCGATACCGCATCGTGGAGCGCCGCCGTCGCCGCATGGCCGGTCGCACTGTCTTCGTTATGGGGATTGGCATAGAGCGCTGACAGCTTTGCCAGCCGCTTATCGACCAGCGTGCTGACACGGCCTGACGCGCCATAGTCGGCATAGATGAGCGGCCGATCGCCAAAGGGCGCCTGCAGCACGCCGTCCCGGCCCACAATGCTTTGAGTGACCGACTCCATGGTTTCCATGACCTGACCCTGCCTGACGCTTTGAGACAGGAAACCACGCATTGATGAGAGGAAATTGCTAATTTCATTCCACTTAAGCCTATAATATAGTAGTTTTCACTACCCAGTTAGGCTACGATAGTGAATATGAGCATTGAAGCTCCGCGACACTCAGTCGAACGACTACCTCCGCAGCGTGCATGAGCATTCTTTTTAGGATGTTCTACCTGGAACGTCGCGAGAGTATCGCATTCTGAAAATCAGCAGCTGTTAAGTGCGTACCGGCTACTTATCCCGTGGCCTCTGTCATGGAATCTCTGAAAAAGTCCAACCACACCGTACCAATAAATAAACCAATGCTCTCCAATTTTGAATTCACTGAAAAAACTCGATCCTCTTCAATCAAATAAAATAATGAAAATTAAAGATAAATCATTTTGCAATTCTGAACAAAAATCACCCAATCAATAAAATTGATCCAAATTACGTCAACTGCACGTATCGAAAGAACCTCTATTCAATGCCTCAATAAATCCTGCACCCAACGCTATCATTTCCGCATCCGTTCGCTGAATGAGGACTTTTTGGGGGCCAATCAAAAGGGCTGCCCGGCGTAACACATTGCTGTCCGGATACTCTGGATCTATGTGTGTTTCCAACGCCCCCCTCCAGCGCTCTAGAGTTTCCTTATCAGGTATCGAGTAATCATAACTACTCCGGAATGCATTTTCGCCATCTTCATTATATAAGGATAGACTACCGCTTTCATCAATTCTACCAGCACAGATTGGTTCAACGCTAGCAGTCGCCTCAGACCAAATCACGCGGGCATCTAAAGAAGAGAATGGGTCCAATAAATTTAGATTCTCCAATCTCTTATCAGCTCCGATCATTGAAAGACGCGCACGGGTCTCACTATGAACCAGGAGCAGACCTTCTTCACCTATGCTGGCTTTTGGAGACCTCAACCAAACTGAAACACACGCTGACGCGCACAGCCCCGACGCGTTCACGCTGATATCATGATTGAAAATGTAGTCTGCGAGAATTAACGCTAGCCGACCATCTCCGCCGGAGCTTCTAAGTTGCAAATGATTGACCCGAGGCAAATCAAAATTCAAAAATTCTATGACACCGCTAGGACTTATCAGGCCACAGTAAGAAACGGTGTCTCCTTCAAAACTTAATTCTGGATAATCTGAAAACTCACACGGCTCCTCCTTGAAATCAAAGAATGCAGGATAATTCACCCCAGCCGCCCAACTTAAACTGAGAATCATCAGCAAAGCTGCAAATATTTTCAAATATAATTTCATCGAATATTTTTGATTGTCAGGGAGTGCATTTGGGTACACATGCACTCCCTTAGCAATTAAGCAGGATCGGAATAGGGCTGGGGCATCCACCAATCTAAAATATTATCGATTAAAGACCCTGGCCGGATGTGCTTTTGCCCTTGGTCGTTTGCAAGGTCAGCATAACCGTCAACAACACCGTCGTTGTTCGTATCCGGCCCGGTGACCGTTACTGTACCGCCGCCATAGAGCTCAAACGTGTTGGTAATTTCATTTACATCGTCAACCACTTGCTGTCCTGATTGTGGCTTTTTGTTTGCCGGATCGAATCCCACAGGATCATAATTTGGGTCCGTAGGGTTATCGGTATTATCCCAACCGCCTGATACAAGATTAAGCTCTTCAGCAACTAATTCACGCATACTATGCTCCTCATACTGCGTGTTCATAATTGGGCCATGTAATAGCCCGGTGGAACCTGTTCAGACGTGTAGAGAAGACGCTTTCTGAGCAGGCTTGCGCTTAGGAGAAGGCGACGCCGCAAGCGCCTCCGGCTCATGTCTTTTAGAAACGGACTAGACGAGAGGCGTCTTTGTTCGATCTACAAAATTTGTTTCAGTGGCACCCTCTCTCTTACCTGAAGGTGTTTGACCGGTAGAAGACCCGTTCGACGACCCTCAGGCCGGACCAAGAGGATAGGCTCTAACTCCAAACGATACGACGGCGCGCGCTCCTTCTAAAATCAGGCCTCCGCCTGCTAGATCCGCGTCGTCGGTTTCTAGAGGCCTCATCTGGACCAAATTTTTAAACCCATGGTTCACACTCACAAACGATATATTACTATAGCATTTTTACAATCCATAAGATTACAAAATTCATAGAAAAGTTGTGTTCCGCTTTCTCCTAAAGGTCGCGATAAATGCTGACAGCACAAATAAATCAGTCGTTTTTCGGCTTGGCGGCGGCAAAGCGACGCAAACTTAGAAACGCTGCATCCTTGGTTTAGGCTCAACCCGGCACATGCGCGCCTAGCCGCCTCACAATAGTTAAGCGTAATTAACCACAATATTCTTGCAGACAGATATATGCGCTCATCCAGTCATTATCGTCAGAAGATGATTTCGCTTTTCTGGCGAATGCAAGACAAACCACGAAAGACGTCTCACGCCTTTACGAGGCAGAAATGCTTATTTCATTCCCCTCAAGCCTTCATTATGGTGGTTTTCACTACCATATGAGGTTTTGCTAGCATGGATGAGTATGATCGAAAGCTTTTGAAGGCGATTCAGGTCGATGCTGACCGGACGGTTCAGCAGCTGGCCGACGAGATTGGCTTGTCTGCGACGCCGACGGCGCGCCGCTTAAAGCAGCTGAGCGAGAAGGGCCTGATTGAGAAAACAGTGACGCTGCTCAACCCGTCAGCGCTGGGTCTGAACACGACGCTCTTTATCTTTGTGCGCACCAACCGCCATGACGAAGCCTGGCTGAAGCAGTTCTCCGAGGGCGTAAGGCGCATGCCTGAAGTCGTCGAGTTCTACCGCATGGGCGGGGATATCGACTATCTGTTGAAGATCGTCCTGCCGGAAATCTCCGCCTATGACGACGTATACAAACGCCTGATCGCGGTGGCTCCGCTCGCTGATGTCAGCGCCGCCTTTGCCATGGAAGCGATCAAGAACACGACGGAGTTGCCGATATAATTGAACCCCCGGCCAAGCGAAGCGCCGAGCCGGGGCCTCCATCCGCATAAGGCGCAGATTTCTGATCCAGGTCCCGGATCAAGTCCGGGATTTCATTTCTATTTTTTAAAGAGTGGCTACTCTTCGAACTCTTCCTCGATCTCGGTCAGGGCGTGATCAAGGCGCAGCACCGTACCCTCGAAATCATCGACCAGAAGATAGAGCGAACCGTCCGGGCCCACGCGCACATCACGATAGCGCTCGCCGCGGTCTTCCAACAGGTCTTCGGTGCTGATCACCCGGTCGCCGTCCATCTCAAGGCGCTGCAGCTTGTAGCCGGCCAGCGCAGAGACGAAGAGATCATTCTGCCAGGCGGCAAACTGCTCGCCGTCATAAAAGGCCATGCCCGACGGCGCGATGGAGGGCACCCAGTACCACAGCGGACCGGTAAACTCGTCGCGTTCACGCTCATCGGTCAGAAGGCTGCCGTTATAGTTGATGCCGTAGCTGACTGTCGGCCAGCCATAATTATTTCCAGCTTCGATGATGTTCAGCTCATCACCGCCGCGCGGACCGTGCTCGTGCGCCCAGACCGAGCCGGTGTCGGGATTGCGCGCAATACCTTGCGGGTTGCGGTGACCATAGCTGTAGATGCCCGCCGCAGCGCCTTCGATCGCCGGATTATCGGCCGGGATGGAGCCATCGAGATTAAGACGGATCACGGTGCCCAGATGGTTTTCAACATTCTGCGCCTGATCGAGCGTGCGCCCGCCATCACCCACGGTCAGCAGCATCGTGCCATCGTCGTTGAACAGCATGCGCCCGGCAAAGTGGAAGCCTGCAGCTGTATCCAGATTGACCGCAAACAGCGTCTCCACGCCTTCAAGCGCGGTCAGCTCCTCGTTGAGGCGGCCCCGTGCGAGGGTCGTTCGATTGGCCTCAACCTCGCCAGCGGCGTAGGTGAAATAGAGCTGGCGGCTGTCGGAAAAGTCCGGGGCCAGGGCAATGTCCAGCAGGCCGCCCTGGCGCTCCACCAGAAGATCGTCGGGAATGCCAGCAATCGGCGCTTCGCGCAAACCGCCCTCGGTCGTGACCACACGCAGACGCCCCTCTCGCTCGCTGACCAGCATCTCGCCAGACGGCAGGAAGGCGATGGACCATGGGTATTCCAGGCCCTCAGCAACCACCGAAACGGTGAAGCTTTCCTGTTCAGAATCGATCAAGTCCTGAGCCAGAGCCGGCGGGGCGGCGGTCAGGGCAACAAGGCTGGCGGCACAAAGGCGAAGCATGGATCATCTCCGTTTAGCGTGGCGGGTTGACGCAGCTATATAGCGCGCCAGACGCAAAACGGAACTGACAGGTCTGTGAAGTCTCTATGCGGTCAGCCGCTTGGGCGCTTCGGCAAAGGCGGCGGCGAAGCGCTTCAGGCGCGGTGCGTAGTCCGGCTCGATCGCAGCTGTTTGCGCCCAACGACGCCGCAGCTTAAGCGGAGCACTGGACAGCGGACCGGGTAGAACCGAGCCCATCTGCTCAGCCATCTCCCAGCCCTTGATACGCAGGCCCGACAGGCCGCCCCGCACAGCACGACCCGAAGAGAGCGGTGTCTCGTAGTCGGTGTAGTATTGCTTGTAGCTCTGTTCGCCCTTGCCCAGGTCGATCCGCGAAATGCCCATGCCTTCAGCCGCTTCGATAATGCCATGCATAAGAAGCAGACCCGGCGACACGCTGGCAAAGCGCCGGTCATAAGCGGGTATCCAGCTGTGATAAGTCCCACCGGCCACCAGCCCGGTTTCCACCGCGGCCAGGCGCTCGCCCAGATACAGCGAGGCGGTCAGGCCGCGGAAAGGCCCAAACGAGCGAGCGGTGACTCGGGAGAGCAGCCCTTCGATCCAACGGACCGAAAACAGGTCAATCAGACCGGTATCGCGGTATTGCTGACTTTTCCAGGTTTTCAGCGCGTCATAGCGCTCGCCCAGCGGATCACCGAAGATTACGCGCACCTCTCCAAACTCGCGTTCAGCTTTGCGGCGGCGCTGGTCGATCTTTTTGAAGTGACAGCGGTGCAGCTTGCGACGGGCGGCAAACCAGCTGTCTGCTCCACCGCTCAGGTCGAGGACCGAGGACCCGGCCCGATCGCGCACCTTGCCCGGGGCCTTGCCGCGCCAATTGTCATAGACCAGCGCACTCGCCCCCATCAGCTCCAAAAGCTGGTCCGGATCGATTTCAAAGCCTGGCCGGGACGCAAACCCCTGATAATCAGACAGGGGCGCACCTACCGGCCGGACCACACCCCCCACGGGCGCGTGGCATGCAAAATAACCCACCGGCTTGCCGTCTTCCTCCGCGATCACCACGCGCACATCGCGGCGTTCAGCGTCAACCAGATCGGCAAACTCGGGCAGCAAATATGGACTGAGCAGCACCCCGTCACGGTGGGCGAAATCCCGCCAGGCGGTGCGGTCGAGTGTCCCCAGATGGGATAGCGGTGTTTCAAACAGGCGCATTCTGCTCTCCTGGTGCTGCTTTGGATGACTGACGTTGCAAGGCGCGCGCCGAACGCGAATCCGCTATGATCCTGTTTCGTTCTGCTTTGGGAGTGGCTCCACCATGGATCCGAATACAATCGCCCTGATCGCTGTTGGCGGAGTTGGCCTTGCTGCCATCGCCGTGCTCACGCTCGTGACCCTCAGCGCCAGCAAGCGCGCCGCCGCCAGCGACGAGGCTCTGACCTCAGCGCGCGAAGACCTGCGCTCGGCCGAGTTGGAGCTGGAGCGCGCCCGTGCTGAAGCTGGGCAGCTGGACAGCGTGCGCCAGGAGCTGACCACCGAACGCCAGATGCGCGGCGAGGCCGAACGCCAGATCGAGCGGCTGTCCGCCCAGATGCGAGAGCGCGAGCAATCGGTGGAAGCCGAACGCAAGCGCCTGACCCAGCTCTCTCAGGAGATGCAGGACCGCTTCAAGACGCTGGCCGGTGAAGCGCTGGATGCCTCCACCGCCAAGTTGATGGAACAGGCGAAAGAGACCTTCACCAACAATACCAAACTGGCCGAAGGCGGCGTCAAATCGCTCGTGGATCCGATCAAAGCCAATCTGGATGCGGTGAAAAACCAGGTGGAACAGCTGGAGCGTAACCGGGTCCACAGTTCAGCGGAGCTGACCAAGCAGATCACCCTGCTCACTGAAGGCCTCAGCCGCCAGCAGGGCGAGACCGCCAAGCTCGTCAACGCGCTGCAGCGTAAATCCACAACGCGCGGCCAGTGGGGCGAGCGTACGGTGGAAAACATTCTTGAGCTGGCGGGGCTCACCAAAGACATCGATTACGACGCCCAGCACCAGACCCAGAATTCAGAAGGCGCGGCCCTGCGCCCTGACTTCGTGGTGCGCCTTCCCGGTGGCGGTCGCTTCGTCATCGACTCCAAGGTGGCGCTGACCGCTTATCTTGATGCCGTCGAAGCCACCGACGAGGCCACGCGCCGCGACGCGCTGCGCCGCCACGCCCAGCAGGTGAAGACCCACGTCAAACAGCTCGCCAAGAAGGAATACGCATCGGCCGTGGATGGTGCGATCGACTTCGTGGCGCTGTTTATCCCTGGCGAGAGCTTCTATTCCGCCGCCATCGAGGAAGATCCAGGCCTGTTTGATGACGCCATCAAAGCCAATGTGATCATTACCACGCCCGCCACCCTGCTCGCGCTGGCTAAAGCCGTCGCCTACGGCTATCGCCAGGAGAAGCTGGAAAAGAACGCCCAGACCATCGCGGCGCTGGGTGCGGAACTCCACGACCGTCTCGGCACCTTCGCCGATCACTTGGGCCGGGTCGGCTCGGGCCTGAAAACCGCTACCGGCAATTACAACAAGGCCGTCGCCTCACTGGAAGGCCGTGTGATGGTGTCCGCCCGCAAAATGGCCGACCTCAACGGCCAGACCAAGGCCCTCGAAGCCCCGCAGCAGGTCGATGAAACGCCAAGGGCTCTGAGCGATGACAGGGATGCGGAGTAGGCGATGCCCAACCAAACAGAGCCCTAGATTAAAATCTGGGACAATATCCACGGCAATGAACTCGAACACATGAAAACGGGCAGAAAACTTATGGCCCGGTTTTGTGTGGAGCACGGTACGTCCGAGGCAGAACACTTAAGTCATCAAGACTTCGCCACTGAAGTGGCCGCCGGGCGGATGAGTCGGTTTGACTATCTGCATACCGATAAAGATGGCCGAACTCATCGGGATATCCTTTTCACGGTTGCCGGCGAGGAGTGGCGCGCTCAAGCTTCGCTCCTTGTGCTTGAATATCTTTACACGCACGGCTGGTGCATCGAATTTGACTGGCTTGAGGCGCGGCTTTTCGGCCTGACAAAAGAAGATGCTGCACGCGTGGCAAAAGCCGAGTGGGAAGGTCGGGGGCGTACGACGGATTTATTCCATGATGTTTGACTGGCTAAGTTTTGAACCCGTTCTGATCATGAGACCAAAAGGATTGTCATCCCGGACGCGATAGCGATCTAAGGACCTACCAGATATCAGCGCTGTTGCCGGCAATGCGGTAGGTCCCGGCTCTGCGCCCGGACTGGGCCGGGCTTGGCCGGGATGACAAAGAGAAGGAACGGATAAGCGGGCGAAGGCTGGTGAGAGTATGGTATTTGCCCTTCCATCCCGTCATTCCCGCGAAGGCGGGAACCCAGAGATCATGGAACACTTAGGACAAGCGGCCCTGGGTCCCCGCCTTCGCGGGGATGACGCATGGGGCCTCAAACACCCCCAATCTTGAACCCTGCGCGAACAACGATTACCTACACACCATGGCTATTCGAGAGATCCTGACTGTTCCTGACCCGCGCCTGAAACTGGTGTCCAAACCCGTTGAGGGGGTGGATGACGCGTTGCGTGCGTTGATGGATGACATGGTGGAGACCATGTATGACGCCGACGGCATTGGTCTGGCGGCCATTCAGGTGGGCGTGGACAAGCGCGTCATCGTCATGGACCTGTCCGATGATCGCAATGATCCCAAATTCTACGTCAATCCGGTCATCACGCCGCTGACCGAGGAAGCCAAGCCCTATCAGGAAGGCTGCCTGTCGGTGCCAGACGTGTTTGATGACGTGGATCGCCCGGTAAAGGTGAAAGTCGAATATCTCGACTATGAAGGCGAGACGCGCGAAGAGATCGCCGAAGGTCTGTTCGCCGTGTGCATCCAGCACGAGATGGATCACCTGGAAGGCATTGTCTTCATCGACTACCTGTCGCGGTTAAAGCGTGAGCGGGCGGTCAAGAAAGTCCAGAAGCTTATGCGCCTGCGCGAAGCCGGCTAAACGCGCCCTTTCAATCCGGCCACAATCCGCTAGCCTGCCGTTCTGGAGAGGGCGGCGATGTTCGTGTCGATATCAACTGCCATAATTGCTGTGGCGATGGCGCAGGGCGATGCGGTGCGCAGCCCCGACATGCTGGATACCCTGCATAGATATTGCGATCAGAGCTTTGCCGCTTTGACCGATACAATGGCTGATACCAATTCGCCGAATTGGACCGGACCGAGGCAGGATCGGATCATCTCTATTCAAGAGTGCTCGTCCTCCAGCGCTGTTATACAAACGCTCAATCAGTCAGGAGAGTTTGTAGACGTCGGATGGCAGGTCACACGCAAGGACGATGACCGGCTGTATCTACAGCTCTGGAACCCCATCAATCGGACCTCGGTTCCCGAACCGCGGTTTGCCGTGAAATACAGTGAACCTGGAACGCACGCCGAGGCTCTGTTTTATCACCTGCGGGACGGACATGCCGAGAGCCACCAAGTGACCGGCTCATATGGGCGTCCCTTCACGGTCATCGAACTCAATGATGACCAAAGCAGGCTTGAGTTCGGCTGGATGTTCCATGGGCCTTTCACCACCGTTGACCTGTCCGATCCAGTTGAGCGTCCGTGATCTTATAACGCCTTTCATCTTCAGCCAGATCGACTAGCCTGCCCTCCAATCAAGAGTTGGGGAGGCTCCATGCGTATCTGTGTTTTGGCTCTGGCCGGTTTTGGCCTTGTGGCCTGTTCACCGTCTGAAGACGCCGCGCCCGATCTGATGGACGCGCTGACAGCGCTCTGTGGTCAGTCGTTTGAAGGTCAGGTGACCTCTGATGATCCGCGTGATGCCGACTTTGCCAGCCAGCAGCTCGTCATGCATGTGCGTGACTGTGAGGCCGATGTGGTGCGTGTGCCCTTCCATGTGGGCGAAGACCGCTCCCGCGTCTGGGTCTTCACCCGCCAGGAGGATGGCGGCATCGAGCTGAAGCATAATCACCGCCACGAGGACGGAGAGCAGGACGCCCTGTCCATGTATGGCGGGCGCACGGTGGGAGCCGCGTCCGGCACCGCGCTCGATTTCCCGGCCGATCAGTTTTCCAAGGATTTGTTCGAGCGCGAAGGCATTCCCGACTCGATGCAGAATACCTGGTCGGTCAGCGTCACCGACACGACTTATATCTATGAGCTGAACCGCCCGAACCGCCATTTCCGCGCCGAGTTCGATCTGACCACTCCGGTCGACACGCCGCCCGCCGCCTGGGGCGATGAAGAGCTTTAAAGTTTGAGGATTAATCCCATGCGCCCTGCCCTTTTGACCGCATCTGCCCTGCCCGCCCTTATCTTGCTGGCAGCTTGCGGAGCGAGCGATACCGCCATCCCGGAACGTGTAGCGAGCACGCCCGCTGACCGCGTCTTTACCGGCGGGCCGATCTATACCGGGCTGGAAGGCCCTGCGATGGTCGAGCTGGTGGCTGTGGATGACGGGCGCGTCGTCTATGTTGGCGATGCTGCCGGTGCCGAAGCCTTTATCGGTGAAACAACAGAGACGATTGATCTGGGCGGTGCCGCCATGTTCCCTGGCTTCACCGACGCCCATGCCCATGTCATCGGCGTTGGATCGCGTGAGCGTAATCTGAACCTGGAAGACGTCAGCTCCATTGCCGAGCTGCAGGCCGCTGTGGCCGGAGCCGCAGAAGACGAAACCGCCTCCATCATTTCCGGTCGCGGCTGGATTGAAACCCACTGGCCGGAGGGCCGCTTCCCGTCCGCAGCCGATCTTGATTCGGTTGAGTCTGAACGCCCGGTCGTGCTGGTGCGCGCTGATGGTCACGCGCTGGTGGCCAACACCGCCGCCATGGACGCTGCCGGCATCACCGATGAGACTTCCAACCCCGATGGCGGCGCGATCAATCGCGATGAAAATGGCGTCGCGACCGGCATCTTCGTCGATACCGCCATGGCCCCCTTTGCCGCCCTCAGCCCGGAGCCAACGCGCGAGGAAAGCAAGGCTCTCTATGAGCTGGGCGCTGAAGTGATGGCCGCATCGGGCTGGACCGGCGTGCACGATATGAGCGTGAATTACGCCGATGTCGACCTGATGGCGGAGCTGGCTGAGGAAGGCCGCTTTGCGATCCGCACCAATGTCTATTCCAACCCGGAAGACTATGACGCGGTCGCCGCCGTGGCCCCGCGCATCGAAGGCGATGGCCGCGTGATCGCGCGCGGTATCAAATTCTACATGGATGGTGCACTCGGCTCTCGCGGTGCTGCCCTGCTGGCACCCTATGACGATGCGCCGGACAACACTGGCCTCTTCCTGTCCACCCGCCCCAACTCAGAGGAGATGATGCGCGCAGCGCTGGAAGACGGCGTGCAGTTGGCCGTCCACGCCATCGGCGATGCGGGCAATCAGCGCCTGCTCAACTGGATGGAAGCCAGCTTTGAGGCTGTGTCTGAGGAAGAGCGCACCGTTGCTGACCCACGCTGGCGCGTGGAACATGCTCAGGTGCTTAGCCCCGCCGACATCCCGCGCTTTGGCGAGATGGAGGTCATCGCGTCCATGCAGCCAAGCCATGCCATCGGTGACCTGCACTTTGCGCCCTCGCGCATCGGGCTGCAGCGCCTTGAAGGGGCCTATGCCTGGCAGAGCCTGGTCGATACCGGTGCGATTATCGCAGGTGGGTCAGACGCCCCGGTCGAACGTGGCGAAGCGCGGATCGAGTTCTACGCCGCGGCCGTGCGCCGGGACCTTAACGGCTATGCCGGTGAGGGCTGGAATCTCGATCAGGCGCTGGACCGCGAGACCGCCCTGAAGCTCTTCACGACCTGGCCCGCCTACGCCAGCTTCCGCGAGGATGAGCTAGGCACGATCGAGGTGGGCAAGATCGCTGACTTCTCGGTCTTTGACCGAGATCTGATGACGGTGCCCGACCTTGAGCTACGCGATGCCCGCCCGGTGATGACGGTGGTGGACGGCGAGGTAGTGTTTAGGGCTGAGAATTAATCCTCGGCCCGCTCCGGCCTGGCCTGGGCACCCGCGAGGATCCCGCCATCAAGGTGGATATCTCCGCCGGTCATGTAGCTGGACTTGTCACTGGCGAGGAAAACCGCCGTATCGGCCACTTCCTCCGGCCGGCCAAAGCGGCCCATGGGGATGCCCGCTTCCACCCCGGCAATGGCCGCGTCACGGGCTTCGCCGGTGCCCAGCATCCCATCCCACATGGGCGTCATGATAGCGGCTGGCAGGATGGCATTACAGCGGATCGCATAGCCCTGCTCGGCGCAGTACAGCGCCACAGAGCGGGTATGGTTCAGGATCGCCGCCTTGGACGCAGCATAGGCCGCCGCCGCGGGTATCCCCACCACGCCGGAGCGTGACGACAGGTTGATGATGGAGCCCGCCGCGCGCCCTTTCATGAGCGCAATGGCGAACTTGCACCCCAGCGCGGTGCCCTCCACGTTAACCGCCTGAACGGTACGCCAGCTTTCAAGATCGAAATGCTCAGGGTCATGGGGGCCCGGCGTTTCCAGAAAGCCGGTAATCCCGGCATTGTTGACCAGGACATCCAGCCCGCCGAAGCGCTCGCGGACAGCGGCCTCGGCAGCTGCCCAGTCGCCTGGATCGCTGACATCCAGGGTCAGGGCCGCCGCCTGATCGCCAAGCTCTGTCGCCAGCGCTTCTGCACCGTCGGCGTCCACATCCGTCACAAAGACAAACGCGCCCTCATCCACGAATGCCTTCGCGATCGCAGCGCCGATACCCTTCGCAGCACCGGTCACAAGCGCAATTTTTTGATCAAGCACGGTCAATGGCACCGAAGAAGCCTCACTGTCTACCAATGGTGTACTCCCTTAGCACAGGATCGGGGCTAAAAACGCTCAACAAGCAACAACTTTTAAGTGTGTATAAATTAATGACTCGACTCTGAGTTTAGTATGTGCGGCTATTTCAAGGTTAATTTCTATTCTGGAGTCGCTTCATGTCCCAAGCCCATAACACCGCAAAGTGCAGAGTGCTCACCCGAAACGCCGCTACGGGCAGACCGATTGCAGGCCTTGCAGTCCACCTAATGACCGAAGCTGGCGCAGTCTGTGAGGATGGTCGTCCAGCGCAGCAAATCATTGGATCGCTTGTTACAAACTCCGACGGGATTGCGATCTTCAGCAGCGCCCGGCTCGCCGAGGCTGCCGCCCGCAACCGGCCCATTGTTTGCGGCTTCTCCAACCCGAAGGTCAAACCCATACGCGTGCGTCCCGACGCCATCGGACCTGATCCCGCAGTCGAGGTCATAGACCTGGAGGATATCAAGGAGCTCCTTGATGACCTCTACCCGAACTCGACCACGCCCTGGTCTGAGGACGGTATTGATGTGTCTGATATGTGGACATCTCCGTCGACTTTCCCCGACCTCGGCGACCTGAACTTCGGTGCTGACCGATGCGCCCGCATGATCCCCAGTGACAAAACGCTTCAAATCTACCAGCAAAACCATGTGGCGATGACTGAGCGAGAGGCCCTCACCTGCTCGGGTGCAAGCACAGCTGAGGGTGTACCAGGCAAGACCGTGACCATTCATAAAGGCAGGCTGGAGAGCCATGAAGTCAGAGCCAACAGGCTGGGCCTCTCCTTTGGAAAGACGCTCTACTCACTCACCCTGACCCCTGGCGAATGTGTTGGACTGGCGGTCTCCACTTGGGAGCAACGACAGCGTGCCGAAGCCGCGCGCGCAAGCCAGAGTGCCGACCTGACAACCGGCTATGCCCGCCGATCAAGTTCATTAAGCGAATTGATGGGGGCGACCTCAAATCAATTCGGGATAGGAGCTGCCTACGGCTCGTCATCAAGTGGATCGCTAGCGCTTCCACTGGGCAAGGGCATAAGTGCAGCTTTTGGTCTGGCCCGGTCCTTTGGCATAAGCGGCAGCTATGATCGGGCAAGCTTCTCGTCCAATGCAGCGCGTGAGTTTGCCGACTATGTCGAGCAGGGAGCTCAATCCTTGAGGCGCGACCACCAGACTCTGGTGTCCCAGCAAACCGAGAGCGAAGACCAGTCGGTATCCACCCGCTCGCTTTGCAACAAGAACCACTGTCGAACGGTAAATTATGTTTTCTTCGAAGTGCTGGAAAATTACCGTGTAACCACGCGCCTCAAAGGCACGCAGGAGGTCTACTTCATCCCCCATTCGGTCGATGAGTTTGACCTTGAGCGCGCCTGGTGCACCCGGTCCAAACTGGAACCCTTCCTGCTCGATGCAGACCTTGGAAAGTGCTACGAGGCGGTCTCAAGACTCCTGCATGATCCACGCATTGACGACGACCTTATTGCCGCAGAGGAGGAAGGCGAGGACGAGGAGGACTCCGACCCAGCCCCACCTGCTGTGCTCACCACGACCAGCTTCGTTGTCCGCCTGCGAATTGGCAGCAACAAACTAAAATATAACAAGAAAGCTCACCTGATTATCGGGCTGAAATCCGGCAAGCAACATTTAGTGAATATGGGGGCAAGCGGCGGCTGGAAGAAAAACTCCTGGTACACGCTCACCATACCCACTCCGGCAATAGACCCCACACAGCTCGCCTATGTCGGTTTCACTAACACCGGCACCTGGGCCGTCACCATAACAAACTATATCGTTCGCTTTGTAGCCCCTGACGGCTCCGGGCCTGTTGAGGTCTTCAATGGCTCGCTCGGGAAGGTCAAAGCTAAATCAAAACCAACACGACCGGTGAACCACAGCTGGACGCCACCTGCCCCAGAGATCGAAGAAAACCTAGTCGACGAGGTTCCGCAGGAGGCGACACTGGAAAAAGGCCCAACGCCAGAGGACTACAAGCATTGTGCCGACTCATTGGTGTCCCACCTCAACTGCAATAAATTCTATTACAACTCGTTGCTCTGGCTCCTGAAGGATCGCAATGAGCGATATCACTGGCTGGAGACGTTTACCTGTTCGCCAGCTGGACCGCTCAGCGATTTGGTAAACCCCGATCCCGTGGCCATCCTTGGCAACTACGTAGCCTTCGCCAGCTCCCAGAATCCGTTTGAAGAGGATCCGGACAGGCCCGTCCTGGACGATCGTTTGGTCACGCTACCGACCTCCGGTGTGTTCGCAGATGCTGCGCTAGGCCAGTGTACCGCCTGCGAAGAGGTTCCGCCGGCCGACGATCCCTTCTGGCTCAAGGTCGACAAGCCTAATACATGCGATTGCAAACCGCCTGGCCTTGCAACTCCGAGTTCAAATAGTCTTTTCGGATCAGATGGTCTCGACTTCCTGACCTCGCCAACCGGACTTCTGTCCAGTGCGCCAACCGCCGAATTGAGCCAGGAAGTTGTCAATTCGTTGGCTGAGACCCTGGGCAAAGGGCTGGCCGAGCATCTGCTGGGACAGACCTCCGGGGCCGATCTCGACAAGCTGCTTGAAACCCTCGCCGGTGTGCTGTCCGGTGACGGCAAAGGGGGCGGCGGAAAACCCAAGGACCCTGAAAAGCCAAAAGATCCTGAGAAGCCGAAGGATGGGAAAAAATAGGTGTCCGTCAGACACGAAAACAAAAAAGCCCCGGTGGATGCGCACCGGGGCTTTCTCTTGCTTGAAGCAGAAGGCGAAGGTTTAAGACGCCTTGGCTTCCTCGACCGGGTCGCGAAGCACGTAGCCGCGGCCCCAGACGGTTTCGATGTGGTTTTCACCGTTGGTGGCTGCAGAGAGCTTCTTGCGGAGCTTGCAAATGAAGACGTCGATGATCTTCAGCTCCGGCTCGTCCATGCCGCCATAGAGGTGGTTGAGGAACATTTCCTTGGTGAGCGTGGTGCCCTTGCGCAGCGAGAGCAGCTCCAGCATCTGGTATTCCTTGCCGGTCAGGTGCACGCGCTGGGAGTTCACTTCGACGGTCTTGGCGTCGAGGTTCACGGCGATGTCGCCGGTCTTGATGATCGACTGGCTGTGCCCTTTGGAGCGACGAACCACGGCGTGGATGCGCGCGATCATCTCTTCCTTATGGAACGGCTTGGTCATGTAGTCGTCAGCGCCGGAGCCCAGGCCGCGAACCTTGTTATCGATGTCGGCATTACCCGACAGGATCAGGATCGGCGTATCGACCTTGGCAACACGCAGCGTCTTCAGGACATCAAAGCCCGGCATGTCCGGCAGGTTCAGGTCCAGAAGGATGATGTCGTAGTCATAGAGCTTGCCCAGATCGACACCCTCTTCACCATAATCGGTGACATAGACATTAAACCCTTCCGACTTGAGCATCAGCTCAATGCCCTGCGCTGTCGCGCGATCGTCTTCGATCAACAGAACCCGCATCGGTTCCCCCTTTAATACGCATTCAAATACGCGAATCGTTCGCGCCGTCCGAATGCACCTAGCGTTAACCTTATTCGCACTGTGTGGCGAACTTCCTACTGGAAAGTTAACGGGGGTTTGACTCGTTAGGTGGAATCGAGTCCATCAGCGCCTCGAATCGCCAGCACTGCTTGAGTCTCAGAGGGTTAACAAAACTGCATCCGAGATATTTTTGTTTTCAGTAAAATTTTGAGTGACTGCACCACAGTCAGTTTTCCCCAGCTTTTGTGAGGACGAATACGGCGTGTAACGGCGCAAGTTCGCGCGCCATCCAAGGCCAATGAGGCACAAGATTGGTCGCAGCCTGGCAGCGCGCTGCGACAAAGCAGCCGACCGCCCCAAAAGGAGAGGCAGCTGGCTTCTGCGTGATCGAATACCTTTATTCCGCAGCCGTCATCAGCGCCGGTGCGAGGGCGGCGAGCAGCGGGCCGAACTTGTCGTCGGCGTGTTCGCGGCGACCGTCGTAGATAATGCGGTCTTCATAGCCGGTGATCCACAGCGCGTCCGGGTTCCGACGGGCGATCACGATATCGCTCTGGCGGTTTTCAAACGGCGTGCGGTGCAGCCGGAAGATGACCAGACCCTCTGCCAGCGCTTGCCCCAATGGGCCGCCCACGGTGTCTGCCAGACGCTCATCGCCATCAATGACGCTGACCAGCTCCATCTTGCCCGCCTCAGTCGACAGGGCAAAGCGCGAGCGCTCAATCCCCGACAGGCCGTACTGGCTTTCAGTGTGCAGCTTCCACGCGGTTTCCACCGGCACGGCAAAGGCGCGGAAGCCCTCAATCTCGCGGCACTGGAAATAGTAGTGATTATTCACGCCCATGCGCTTTAATTCCTGCTGCATAGTGCGCAAAACATCCGCGTTATCATTGACTTGATCAATGATCGGCGTCTGGTTTTCCAGCGTCACAAAGGGCCGTGAGCGCAGGCGCTGCGCGGCGCTTTCCACCAGTCGATTGCGCAGGAAGCGACCGTGCTCATCGCGCACCCACTCGCCGTCATTCGTAACGTGCAGGAATTCATCCGGGTGGGTGAAGTGCACCATGAAGGCGACCAGCACATGCGGGTGCAACTCATGGAAAAGGTCGAGCATCTCAAAGAAGTTGTCGTCAAAACGCTCAGGGAAGAAGGCCATTTCCTTCGTTCCGATGCGAATGACCTCAAGGCCCGCTTCGGCCAGGCCATTGAGATAGTCAAACAGGTTGCGGTTCGACAGCACCATCGGGTCACCGCCCGACAGAAGCGCTTCGCGGATTTTCGGCTTGTCGGAGATTTCACCCGCCTCAACGGCCGCATTGTGGCCCTTGATATAGTCGGTGATCTCCGTGATCGACGCGGTATCCTTCTCCGTCTTGCCGGTCAGGAAGTCGGAGCGGTAGCAATAGCGACACCAGCTGGAACAGGTGCGCACCACATAAATCAGGCAAAGCTCATACTTGTGGAGCAGGCCCGGGACCGGTGAGTATTTGAGCTGGTTGGACGGATCCTTCTCACCGGAAAGGTCCTCCATCTCTTCGGGGCGCGCCTTGATCAGGTTGCGGACCGCCCGCGAGCGTTTGGCAAGATCGAGATAATAGCCGGTCGCGCGCGGCGGCAGGCGATCTGAAATGCCCGCCGCTTCCAGCTCATCAAGCTCGTCCTGGGAGTACACGGCCGCACCGCCCTCATCGACATATGTGCGATAGCGCGCGATGTCGTGGACCACATAGCGATTGAACTTCGTCTCGGAGATCTGGCCGTAGACATTGTCCTTGTGACGGCGCACCAGGCCCTTCTGCTTAGGGCGGGAGGTGGCAATCGGTTCGGGCTTTTGATCAAAGGGCATAGCGGGTCCTCGTCGGCCTTTAAGGGTCGGCGGCAGCTGAAGCGCCAGTGTTTCAACAACTCGAACCGTCCCATGCGCTGGTTAAGTGCGCACACCAGTTCGACTTCGATGTGGGTGCACCCCGATTAGCCGGGGGCGGGTCTCGGCGTCGCTTCAGCAGTCCGTCTGTGTCAGCAGCGGAGCGCGCGACTAGGCGTGGAAATAGTCCATTGAATCGCGGTTGGCCACAGCTGAACCGCAAATTTAACAAGCCCGTCACGCTTAACAGGGTGGTACCGGGGCGTTTACCCGGCCGAAACCGAGATTTGTTACAAGGTGATTCTCTCGGCGCAAAATGCGCTGCAACAACGCAGGAATAAGCGGGTGGACAGGCTGATCGACCGGGTCAAGGCAACGCCGACCCTCAGCTATACAGGGCGCATCAGCGCTGTGAACGGCCTGCTCATTGAAGCACAGGGCCCGAAGCCCGCATTGACGCTGGGTGCCAGCGCCCGCCTTGAATCCAACGCACACTCTGACGGGTCTGATCTGGAAATCGTCGGTTTTCGCGGAGATACCGCCCTGATGATGGCCTATGGCGATCTGGCCGGTGTGCGCCCGGGCGCAAAGGCGACCATTGATCCTGAAGGCTCGGTCCTTCGTCCCTGCAACGCCTGGCTTGGCCGCGTGATCGACAGTTTTGCCCAGCCGCGCGATGGCGCTGGCGTTCTTGCGGCCGGTGATGTCGCCTACCCGCTCAAGGGTCGCGCGCCATGCGCCCATTCGCGCCAGCGTCTTGGTGAGCGCATGGATCTCGGCGTGAAGGCCCTGAACGTCTTTGCGCCCATGCGTCGGGGCCAGCGCCTTGGTATTTTTGCCGGCTCCGGCGTTGGTAAATCCGTTCTGATGTCGATGCTGGCGCGTGGCGCTGAAGCCGACGTCATTATCATCGGCCTGATCGGTGAACGGGGCCGCGAAGCGCGCGAATTTGTTGAGGACACGCTGGGGCCCGAAGGCCGCGCGCGGTCCGTCGTGATCACCGAAACCAGCGATGCTCCAGCCCTCGCGCGCCGCCGCGCGGCCTATGCTACACTGACGGTGGCAGAATATTTCCGCGATCAGGGCCTGAACGTGTTGTGCCTGATGGATTCGGTGACGCGCTTTGCGCTGGCCCAGCGCGAGATCGGCCTTGCCGCTGGCGAGCCGCCAACCACGCGCGGTTACACACCGTCCGTTTTCGCTGAACTGCCCGCGCTTTTAGAGCGCGCAGGTCCAGGCCCTGAAGGGTCTGGATCGATTACCGGCCTGTTCACCGTTCTGGTGGACGGCGATGATCACAATGAGCCGATTGCCGATGCCGTGCGCGGTATTCTTGATGGTCACGTGGTGATGAGCCGCGCGATCGCCGAGCGCGGACGTTTCCCGGCCATCGATGTCTTGAAATCAATTTCGCGAACTGCACCAGAGGTTTACGCATCCGAAGAGGTGCCCCTGGCCAAGCAGGCTCGCGCCCTCCTCGCCACCTATGGCGATATGGAGGAACTGATCCGCCTGGGCGCTTATGCCCAGGGGAGCAACCCGGAGGTGGACCGGGCGATAGCGGTCAACGAACCGCTGGAACAATTCCTGGGACAGCACAAAGACGAAGCCGGCTCGATCGAGCAGAGCTTTGCGGAGCTGTCAGGAATTTTGGGTGGAGATGAAAAGGGGTAGACCATGGCGACACGATCCCATGCACCATTGATCCGGCTGGCCCGGTTCAAAGTGGAAGAATTACAAAAGCAAATGGCCGAGATTGAGCGCGCCCGCGCCTCGATTGGGGCCCAGATCTCCCGTCTTGAGCAGAGCGTGCCGGAAGAGCAGGCCGTGGCTGCTGAGGACAAGGACGGCTATCTGGCCTATGGCAGCTATGCCCGCTCGGTCATTCAGCGAAAAGAAAACCTTCGCGCCTCGCTTGATGAGGTGGACGGCCAGGCCGACGCCCTTCGCGCACGGCTTGAGGACGCCTTTGCCGAGCTTAAGAAGTATGAGCTGCTTGAAGAGCGCCGTCTGGCGCGCATTCAGGACCAGGCTCGCGCTGCAGAGCAGGCGGAAATGGACGAGATTGCAGGCCAGATGCGCCGGGCGGCCCACTAATCCGCCTGTCCTGAAGCCTTGAACGCCCCCGAAGTGTAACCGGGCTGCGGCATCGCGTCTTACGTGAATGTCCGGCCCGGTTTTAACTTGATTTCAAATGTAACCAATTGCTTAATGGGTCCAAAGACTAGGGGGGCCCGACACAGGCAATGGCTATGACGGGGACAAGAAAACTTGAACTCTCGCTTGCCGCGCTCATCGCGTGCGGAGCGATGTTTGGAGCGCTGGTACCTGGCGCGATTTCAAATGATCGCGGTGTTTATGAGCCTCCGGTGATGGACGCTCCATCAGCCCAGATCAGTGCGAACGAGTTCGAAGGCCTTGCCGTATCCGCCGCATCGCGAGCTGTCGCAGCAGAGGTCATGAGCGGCGAGGCGCAAGCGACCCGCTTTGCCCGTGGCCAACTCACCGAAGACCAGCTCACCCCTCCCACCGGCGTTCAGGTTTCACCCCGCGCCAGCGCATCCTCCGGCCCGGCCTGGAGCGGTGAGGCAGTTGGCTTTGATGTGACCTACGCGCCGATGAATGCCAGCGAGCGACGCTGGTGGCTTGTTGGAGGCGCGGGTCGCGAAAGCTATGCGGTGGCCCCGGCCGGATTGCGCGAGTTTACCGTGGCCCCGGTCTCAGCCGAGACCACCATCGGGGATGCGCATCTGGGCGTCGCCTTTGCGCTCAATGACAACGCCTACGCGTCGGTAGGCTATCTGCGCGAGAATCGCAAATTCACGCTGGGCACTGAAGACTGGGAAGAAGACGAGCATTATCTCGGCGTTGGCGTTCAGGCCCGCTGGTAAGCCCGCTTACACCCCACATTTAAAAAGCCCGGCGTCGCGGTTGGCGAGCCGGGCTTATTCATTTGAAGCGATGTGCGAGCTTTAAGCCGCCGCGCCATCCTCAGACGACGTTTCGCCGCCTTCGCCGTCAGCCGCCTTAAGGGCCGCTTCAGCGTCTGGATCAGGAGCCCGGCGCGTGCGACGGCGGGGCTTGGGAGCCTCATCACCGCTCTCTTCAGACGCTTCAGCCTTGCGCGGACGACCACGGCGGCGTGGCTTGGGGGCCTCCTCGTCATCAGAAGACAGGCCGGGCTGCTCGCCTGCACCCGGGTCCGGCGTAACCACCTGAAGCGGATCGTCGCCGCTATTGCTCTCCGGCTGCTCGTCCCGGCGACGGCTACGGCCGCGCCGATTGCGGCTGCGGTTGTCGCCGTCCTCGTTATCGCCTGCATCCGACGACGCGTTATTGTCATCGCGATCATTCTGATTGTGGTTGCGGCGGTTGTGACCGCGATTGTCATCGCCGTCATTATTGTCATCGCGCTTTTGCTGCTGGGCCTGGTTGGCCTGCACAATGCGCAGATAGTGTTCGGCGTGCTGGTAGTAGTTTTCAGCCATCACCCGGTCACCGGATGACATGGCGTCGCGCGCCAGCTGCATGTATTTGTCGCAAATGTGAGACGCGTTTCCGCGGATTTTAACGTCCGGGCCGTTGCTCTCAAAATTCCGGTTATTGTTGTTGCCGGGCTTACGCCCGCGTCCGCGTTGCCGCTTCATGGATAAAACCTGGATTTGTTATTCAGCTGGGCGAAAGTCGCTCGGTCCATTGTCTTGCGGGACATGCCATCGTGACAGTCTTGTCGCGTGTTAAGCTCATCAACCGGTCAACCGGCTCAACGCCTAACGATTTAAGGGCCTTTTGTCAGATGCGAGCGCGAAGCGAAATATCGGGGCAGCCCCTGTCCCGGTCAGCGCCGCATGTCTGACGCCCCCAACTTAGACGCATTGCGCTTTAGATTCCAAGTCTTTTTTCACGCGCGCGTTTTCAGGCGTGAAATGTGAAGATGACCGCGCGGTCGCGTCCGGCGAGATCCTGTTTAATAGAAGCCTCGCAGCCGACGTCAGTGGCAAGCGCCAGCACCGCTTCGCCCTGATCGTAGCCAATCTCGAAAACGGCCGTCCCATGCGGGGTCAGCAGCCGTTTTGCTTCGGCCATCAGGTGAGGATAAGGATCAAGCCCGTCCGCCCCGCCATCCAGCGCCAGGGCAGGCTCAAAATCCTTCACCTCAGGATCGAGCGTTTCGATCACACCGCTGGCGATATAGGGCGGATTGGACACCACAAGATCAAATGGCCCCTCTAGTCCGTCCACCCAGCGCGTTTCGACAAGGTCCAGACGATCAGCCAGACCATTTCGCGACGTGTTGTCAGCCGCGACCTTCAAAGCTGCAGGCGAGATATCGGTGGCCACCGCTGAAGCCTTAGGCAGCTCACTCAACAGCGCCAGAACAATCGCGCCCGAGCCGGTGCCGATATCGAGAATACGCAGCGGCTTGCTCCGGTCAGAGACGGCATCCAGCGCCGCTTCCACGATGGTTTCAGTATCCGCGCGCGGGGTCAAAACGTCAGGCGTGACGGTCAGGTCCAGCGTCCAGAAGCCGACACTGCCCAGAATGTGGGACAACGGTTCGCGACGCTCCCGGCGCGCCACAAGGGCTTCAAAACGCTCGGCCTCATCGACGGGCTGAGCGTCGATCATTGTGGCGATCAGGGTCGTACGGGACAGGCCGGAGGCTTGCTCCAGAAGCTGGCGGGCATCGTCGGCGGCGATGTCCTCAAGGCCGGCCGCCCTTAGCCTCGCGACGGCTGCGCGCAGCGCGTCCTGCCGGGTCATGGCGGGCCCTACGCCTCTTCCATGGCGGCAAGCTTGGCGGCCTGGTCTTCAGCCAGCAGCGCTTCGATCACCTCATCAAGGGCCTCTCCGGCGAGGATTTCATCCAGCTTGTAGAGGGTCAGATTGATGCGGTGATCACTCACCCGGCCCTGCGGGAAGTTATAGGTGCGAATGCGTTCAGATCGGTCACCGGACCCAACCTGGCCCTTGCGCTCGGCGGCGCGGGCCGCGTCTTTCTCCGCGCGTTCTTTTTCATAAAGGCGGGCTTTAAGTACCTGCATGGCGATGGCGCGGTTCTGGTGCTGGGACTTCTCAGAGCTGACCACCATGATGCCGGTGGGCAGGTGGGTCATGCGCACCGCCGATTCGGTCTTGTTCACGTGCTGACCACCAGCGCCGGAGGCGCGCATGGTATCCACACGGATATCCTCATCCTTGATCTCGATATCCACGTCTTCGGGTTCCGGCAGCACGGCCACCGTTGCCGCAGAGGTGTGGATACGTCCGCCGCTTTCGGTCACCGGCACGCGCTGAACCCGGTGGACGCCGGACTCAAACTTCATCTGACCGAACACGCCCTTGCCCGAGACGCTGGCGACGATTTCCTTGTAGCCGCCAACCTCGGCTTCGCTGGCTTCGACAACCGACACCGACCAGCCATGCTTTGAGGCGTAGCGCTCATACATCCGAAACAGATCACCGGCGAACAGCGCGGCTTCATCCCCGCCAGTCCCGGCGCGGATTTCCAGCATGATGGAGGCCTCGTCGTCCTTGTCCTTGGGCAGAAGCAAAAGCTGCAGCTCGCGCTCCAGCTCTGGCACCTGTTTTTTCAGGTCCTGCAGCTCGTCCTGCGCCAGCTCGACCATGTCGGCGTCAGAGCCGTCAGCTATGATGGCTTCAGCGTCGGCCAGATCAGCGCGCGCGGTTTTGAGTTCGCGCGCCTTGTCGGCGACGGTCTTCAGCTCCGAATGCTCCTTGGAGAGCTTGACGATCTCATCGCTCTGAGTGGCCGCGCCCAGACGCGCCTCCACCTGATCAAAGCGATCAATCACCTGGTCGAGTTTGGCGTTTTGAATACTCATGGAAGGACTGTTACGACGCTGCGCGTTCAAAGCAAAGAGGAAGACGCTTCTGCCCTAAGTCTGCGCGCGTTCCAGGCTCGCGATGACACCGGGGAATTCGTAAGCCTCCAGCGCTTCCAGCACCGCTTCAGGCGTTTGCGCAGACATCAGCATGTCGCGGTGGCGCGCTTCGACGAAGCCCTCATCGCGCATGTGATCGAGGAAGGCGGTGAGCTTGTCCCAATAGCCATTCATGTTGAGTAGCGCGACCGGCTTTTCGTGACGGCCAAGCTGGGACCAGGTCCACACCTCAAACAGCTCTTCCATCGTGCCGAGCCCGCCCGGCATGGCGATGAAGGCGTCGGCGTTGTCGGCCATCATCAGCTTTCGCTCATGCATGGATTTGACGATACGCATGTCCTGCACGCGAGGGTGGGCGATTTCCTTGTGATCCAGGAAGTCCGGGATCACGCCCAGTACCTCGCCGCCCGCATCGATGCAGGCATCGGCAATGACGCCCATCAGGCCCACCTGCCCGCCGCCATAGACAAGCTTCAAGCCGCGCTCAGCCAGGGTGCGGCCCATGGCTTTGGCGGCTTGGGTATAGATCGGATCGGAGCCGAAGCTGGCTCCGCAATAAACGCAAACAGATTTAAGGGTCATGGCATCTGACTTAAGCGATCTGGCGAAATTGCCAAGATGAAAGGCTCAGCTGGCACCCGCCTCATACTTCACAAAATGAAGATAAAGCCCGTCGGAGGGGGCGACTGGACCACAGCGTTTGCGATCTGCCGCGTCCAGTGCGGCCTTGAAATCGGCGGGCGTCCATTTGCCAAGGCCGACCTCCACAAGCGAGCCGACGATGGAGCGGACCTGGCGATGCAGAAAGCTTATCGCTTGCACCCGCACTTCAACCTCGCCATCGGGGTAGCCGGACACCGAAATCGCTTCCAGCGAGCGCACCGGGCTGTCGGCCTGGCACTGGGCATCGCGGAAGGTGGTAAAGTCGTGGGTGCCCACCAGATGCTGGGCAGCGGCGTGCATCGCGTCGGCATCCAGCGATTTGGGCACCCGCCAGGCCAAACCGCGATCCAGCGCCAGCGGCGCGCGGCGGGCCACGATGCGGTAGATATACCCGCGCTTTGTCGCGCTGAAGCGAGCGTGGAAGTCGTCATCGACGCGCTCAGCCTCCACCACCGCCACCGGGTTGGGCTTCAGGTGGTAGTTGATCGCGTCGCGAACCTTGTCAGCGGGCAGATCCTTCTCAAGATCAAGATGGGCCACCTGTCCCAACGCGTGTACGCCGGAATCGGTCCGTCCTGCGCCATATATATCGCCAGCCGCCGGATCCAGCTTCCTCGCCGCTGTATCCAGCGCCGCCTGAACGCTCGGACCATTGTCCTGGCGCTGCCACCCCACAAAGGGGCGACCGTCATATTCAACTGTGAGCTTGTAGCGAGGCATGGGCGGGTGTTTGGGCGGAGATGAAGGTGGGGTCAAGAGTGGCTGAATCCGGCATCTTCCACGCTTTGAGGAACACTGAGGACATAATACGCGACGTTGATGCCCCCTCTCCCCCTTGAACAAGGGGGAGAGGTCGGGTGAGGGGGTGCGTTTGAGCTGTCTCAGGTCGAGCAGGATGAGAGGACGAAAACACCCCTCACCTAACCTCTCCCCAGGGATGGGGAGAGGGATTGGGTTGGCGCTTGAAGATTTAACGCACACGCAAGCTCCAGCTACCCCAGCACCACCCCCACCGGGACCGCATTGCCGCGCAGGAAGTCCGCCGCGTCCATCACGCCCTTGCCCTCGCGCTGGAGCCGCGTCAGGCGCACCGCACCGTCACCGCAGGCAATGAGCAGCTGGTCATCCAGCACTTCACCGGGCCTGCCCTCACCGGCCTCAGCACGCGCGAAGTGAACCTTCACGCGCACTGGCTTGTCGCCGGGCAACTCGAAATACGCACCCGGGAAAGGCGACAGGCCGCGGATCTGGTTCGCGACCTCAAGGGCCGGTTTTGACCAGTCGATCTTGCGATCTTCAGCGGTAAGTTTGTGAGCGTAGGTGACGCCCTCTTCAGCTTGCGGCTGCGCACCCAGAGAACCACGCTCCAGCGCCGCCAGCGTACGCGGCCACAGCAGGGCTCCGGTGGTCATCAGTCGATCGTGCAGCGTGCCGGCGGTATCGGTGGGCTCGATCGGGACCACCTCGCTCATCAAAACCGGGCCGGTATCAAGACCGGCTTCCATCTGCATGATCTGCACGCCGGTCATCGGGTCACCGGCCATGATGGCCCGCTGGATCGGCGCAGCCCCGCGCCAGCGCGGTAGCAGCGAGCCGTGAAGGTTCAGACACCCCAGCTCGGGCGCATCAAGCGCGCGCTGAGGCAGGATCTGGCCGTAGGCGACGACACAGGCCGCATCGAGATCGAGCGCTTCAAACTGCTCCAACACCGCCTCATCCTTGAATTTTTCCGGCGTCTCGACGGGAATGCCAAACTGGTCAGCCAGCTGGTGGACGGGGGTTTTGGTTTCCGCCTGACCACGCCCGCGACGGCGCGGCGGCTGGGTATAGACCACCACCACCTCATGGCCCGCGCCGACAATCTCGGCCAGCGAGGCGGCGGCAAAATCAGGCGTACCCATAAAGGCAAGGCGCAGGCTCATGGCAGATCTCGTTCATCTCTCATTCGGGTGAGGACGTGATAGAGTGCGCAGCCTCTGATTTCTACCATTGGAGCGAATTTGATGCTGCGCCTAGTCCTGATCGCCCTGACCACCTTTGCACTGGCGAGCTGCGCCGCACCGGGCGAAGTGTCCGACACACCCGAGCTGTCAAACCCGCCAGAAACCTCCGGCCCGCCCACGCGCCCGGTCGCAGGCCTCGGTGAGATGTGCGGCGGCATGATGGGCATTCGCTGTGAGGGCAATGGCGGCGCCAGCGATGGGGCCAATTTCTGCCAGTGGCAGGCGGGCAGCCAGTGCGGGGCGGCTGATCAGATGGGCGTTTGCACCGCCGTGACCCAGGCCTGCACCCGCGAATACCGCCCGGTGTGCGGCTGTGACGGGCAGACCTATTCCAACGCCTGTGAGGCCACCGCCAACCGGGCGAGCATCCTGCATGACGGGGCGTGCGAGGCTTAGGCCTCCACAGGACGGCGCGCGCCGCGCTCGACCACGTAGACTTTCTGGTCTGACGGCGCGTAGCCATCCTGGCGCTTCACCTCGCCGACGGTGCGCAGATGCACCTCGGCCCGCTCCTGGGTGAGGTTGATCAGGCCATAGCCACGCTCGCGGGCATCAAAATGCTTGATGTGATCGAAGTTGGCGGCATTGGCGGCAAAGAATTCGTGATTGGTGTGGTGGCTGGTCACCGCTGTGGTCACAAACTCAGACCCAACGGGCGGGCTTGCTGGATTGGCATAATCGGTTTTCACCTCGGTCACCCAGTAGCAGTGCGTGTCCCCGCCCAGGATGATCGAGTCTGCACCTTCGCGTGAGGCAATCGTTTCAGCCAGACGGCGGCGCGCAGCCGGATAGCCGTCCCAGCCATCGGTCCAGCTGGTGGGCTGACCGGTTTCTGCGTCGGTGGTGTAGAACTGGCTGAACAGGGTGGGCTGGACAATGAAGCTCCAGCTTGCGCCAGAGCGGGCAAAGCTGCGGCGCAGCCAGCGTTCCTGGGCTTCGCCCAGATAGCTGCGCGCTTCATCCTCACGTTCCGGGCAAGCGGCTGGATCGATAACCTGACCGCCGCGATCTTCCTCGCTGGGGCAGGCCATGGGTGTCTTGAACTGGCGCCCGTCCGTCATGTTGATTTCAGCCAGATTCCCAAACACCGTCTGGCCCCAGATACGCATCCGTCCAGACGCCCGCTCCAGCATGGAGCGACGACGCAGCGGCATGTTTTCCCAATAGGCCTGATAGGCCGCCAGACGGCGATTGCGGAACGCCTCAACGCTGACAAACGGCTCTTCGGATATGTCACCGGCGTAGTCGTTATCCACCTCATGATCGTCCCAGGTCACCAGCCAGGGCGCAATGGCGGCCGCAGCCTGAAGGTCGGGATCGAGGCGGTAATTGGCGTGCACACGGCGATAGTCTTCGAGCGTATAGGGCTCCGGCGTCACGTGGCGGCGTACCTGGGGGCCCCAGCTTGATTCATAGATGTAGTCGCCGGTGTGGATGATGAGATCGACGCGCTCCTGAGCCATATCGCGGTAGGCGTGGAAATAGCCCTGCTCATAGTGCGCGCAGCTGGCCCAGGCGATCTTCATCGCATCCACGGCCGCCCCGAATTCCGGCGCGGTCAGGGCCCGGCCCACCGGGCTCGTCACGCCGCCCACATGGAAGCGATAGAAATACTCACGCCCTGCCTCAAGCCCGTGAATTTCGGCGTGGATCGAATGGCCCTGAGAGGGCAGAGCGCGCTCAACGCCGGTGCGCAGGATCTGGGTGAAGGCCTCATCGCTGGCGATCTCCCAGGCCACATCGACCGGTTCAGGCGCCATGCCCCCGTCCGGATCCAGCGGATTCGGGGCCAAACGGGTCCACAGTACGAAGCCATCAGACGCCGGATCGCCCGATGCCACGCCCAGCGAAAACGGATCATTGCGAAAGACCGGCGCTGAACCGCCCGTTGGAGCCCGACATCCCGCCCCCAACGCCAGCGCGGCCCCCGCCGCAGCGGACCCCAGAACCAGACGGCGTGACGGCAGTGTAAAGCGTGGATGTGACATGACGGAGCTCCCCATGGGCATTGGCGCATTATCCGGGGAGATAACCCAGCTCCCTAACAGTTTTATGAAGGTTTTTGTTGGGGTGTTTTTGCTTTTTCCTGTCCTCCACCCCGTCCGGGGTGTCGGGTCCTCGCTGACGCTGCGGGCGGCTGTTCGCCTTGCGAGCCCGCTGGGCTCGGTTCTTGGTGTCCTCCACCCCGTCCGGGGTGTCGGGTCCTCGCTGACGCTGCAGGCGGCTGTTCGCCTTGCGAGCCCGCTGGGCTCGGTTCTTGGTGTCCTCCACCCCGTCCGGGGTGTCGGGTCCTCGCTGCCGCTGCGGGCGGCTGTTCGCCTTGCCAGCCCGCTGGGCTCGGTTCTTGAGTTATTCACCTCATCCCTGTGATGGCCCGGTTTATGTAAGGCCAGCCATGCCGGTCGGTTCGAGCGCGGCACCAGCGTCACAGCATGGATCCCCCGGACAAGCCGGGGGATGACAAGAAGGGGTGACGTCGCGCCCGACTGAGTGGACGCAAAGGCGGATCGACAAAAACTGTCACCCCGGACTTGATCCGGGACCTACAGCCTCATCAGGAAAAGATGCAGGTCCCGGATCGCTTCGCGTCCGGGATGACAGCCTTCCAGCTTTTGCCCCCGAGCCCGCAGCGCTCGCAAGGGCGACCGCCCGCCCGCAGCGCAAGCCAGGACCGACCAAGCGGAGCGCGGGAGGACAGGCAAAAAAGAAAAAGGGCGGCGTCTTGCGACGCCGCCCCAATCCTTGAAGTCCGGTTGATCCGGCTATCGAGATTAGAACTCGTAGCGCAGACCGATGCGGATTTCGTACAGCGAGCGGAAGTTCGAACGGAAGTCCACGTTACGATCTTCGAAGTCGTTGTAGCGATACACACAGGCGGTTGCAGACGTACAGGTCGTACGAGCCGCATCACCGGTCAGTGCGGTTGCTGCGTCAACACCGTTGAGAGCAACGTCAGCAGCGCTGACCAGATCGGCATCAACTGCCACCAGCTGGCCGAAGCCCGGGCCGTTCGTCTGAACACCCCAGTCGTCATTCAGCAGGTTCGGGAAGTTGATGATGTCGACCACGAACTTGAAGCGGTTGTCGCCCACGAAGCGGTCAGCACCCGGGATACCCGGAAGCTCTTGCGTGAAGCGAAGGTCCCACTGCTGGTTCCAGGCGGAGTTCGCGCTGTTGACGTCCATGATGGAGCCTTCAGACGCACCCGCACGGTCAACCTGATCGAAGAAGGCGGTTTCATCGAAACCGGTTGCGTAGACGACCAGCGGATCACCACCGCGGACCGGCACGTAGATCGGGTTGTTGTCGAACGGTGACTCGCCCTGACCGGCGCGGCCGAACAGGGAGTTCGAGCCAGACACGTTGTAGGTCAGGAAGTACGGAGCGCCCGAACGCACGGTGCCGAACAGGTCAACACGCGAGGTCAGGTCTTCGATGAAGTCACGCTCGTAGCTCAGGCCGAACTTGAACGAGTGCTCGATTTCCCAGAAGGAGGTCCGCAGCTCAGGGAAGTTGCGGTCCACAGCCGAGATACCGCGCCAGTTCGAGATACCGCGCGAAGAACCACCTTCAGACACCCACTCAACATCCTGCCAGGCGTAGGACGTGAAGAAGCCGAAGCCGTTGTCATACTCTTTGGACAGGCCAACCGAGATCACGTGGCTGGTGGAGCCATCGTCGTTGGTCAGCTGGGTCAGGTTGTTGATGCCCAGATCGTCCAGGTCAGCGTAGATGGTACGACCATCCGGTGCCGTGCCGGTCGGCAGCGCAGCGTTCAGCTCGGTCTGAGCCAGGTTGCGCCACAGGAAGGCGTTCTGAGACTGGGTGTAGAGATACTGAGCCGTCACCAGGTAGCCGTCGCCCAGACCAAAGCGGTCAAGGTTCAGCTCGTGGTCGATGCGCAGCGAGCCCTTCCAGTCAGACGGGATTTCGAAGTCCGGATCGATCACGTCGATAACAGAGCCGGTACCTGCAGCAACGTTGTCCAGCAGAGCCTGCGGAACATCGAGGCCAACAGTCGGGGTGCCGCTGGACTGACGCGTGAAGACGGTCGAGCCCTGCATGGCGTTGGAGATCCACACCTTCGGCTCACCGCCGGCGAACAGACCAAAGCCACCGGTCACCGTGGTGCGGTCAGACTGGTCCCAGCGGAAGCTGAAGCGCGGCATGAACAGGTCTTTGCCGTCCAGGTTCTGCTGGGTCAGGCCCGCACCATAGGCAGCGTCCACAGCCGGGTCAGCCGGCGGCAGGTCGTCCATGGAGAAGAATTCCCAGCGTGCGCCGAAGCCCAGTTCCAGCTCATTGCTGAACTGCCAGGTGTTCTGGGCAAACAGGGTGAACTTCTCAAGACCCCAGGTCGCGCCTGCATCAACTGCGTTGTTGGTGGTGGCGTTGATGTAGTCGATCTGCGGGGTGTTGTTCACGATCTGGTCAAGCGAACGGTAGATGAAACGACCGTTGGACGACGGAACGAACAGGTTCTGCAGCGAGTAATCTTCATACTCGAAGCCAGCGGTGATCAGGTGATCGCCAAAGACATAGTCACCCGATGCGAAGACCTGCAGACGCTCGTCTTCAAAGGTGTTGGCGTGACGGAAACGGTCACAGCCACCCACGAAGGTCTCGTCGGAGTTACCGGAGATCAGGCCAGCCAGCGACGGCTCACCAGCCAGATCGTTTTCGCCCAGACGGAATTCCAGGTGCGGCTGGTCGCTGCCTGCACGGCAGTTCTGGCCACGGGAGAATTCCTTCAGGTTCACGCGAACCGTGGTGGAGAAGTTGTCGGTCCAGTCAGAGAAGAGCTGACCGGTGTAGGCACGAAGCTCAACCGGGATGTCATATGCTGCGGTAGCAAATTCCTGGCGGTCGATGCTTGCGCCATTTTCGTCTGTTGACTGGTAGGTGAACGACGCGCGGTGGTTGGCGTTGATGTTCCAGTCGATCTTGCCCAGGAAACGCTCAGACGTCACAGGCGTGGAGACGACGGTCGGGCGGCCGCCCATGTCGTAGCCCAGATTGTCGAGCACGAACTGGTTGAAGGCCGAATAGAAGCCGGTGTCGATGTCGTCATTGGCGTCAGCCGGACCAAAGTCCTGGCCAGAAGCCGATTCAAACTCGTCGTAGGACACGAAGAAGAACAGGCGATCTTCGATGATCGGGCCACCGAGCGTGAAGCCGTATTCTTTTTCGTCAAACGGAGCAACGGTCACAGAGTCGCCTTCGGTGCTGTCACCGAAGAAGTTCTCGTCCTGCATGTAGTAGTAAGCAGAACCGTCAAACTCGTTGGTACCCGAGCGGGTCGTGATGTTCACCAGACCACCGGTGAAGCCAGAGGCCGTCACGGAGTAGTCAGAGGCAACCAGCGACGCGGACTCAACAGCGTCGAGCGAGATCGGGGAGCGCTCGGTGGCGTAGGTGTTGGAACCCAGGCCGAAGTCGTCCTGCTGTAGCGAGCCGTCGATGGCCAGGCCGTTGAAGCGCGGGTTCACACCCGCAACGAAGAGCTGGCCTTCGCCGTTAGAGAATGCGAGCGGGTCACGAACCAGGGTCGCGATCACGTCACGGTTGGCAGCCGGCTGGTTGGCAATGTCTTCAGCGGTGAAGTTGGAGCCCACACCGTTGTTCAGGTCGGTCATGTTGATCGCCTGGCCGGTCACCGTGATGACGTCGCGTGCAGCGTCGTTCAGGGCGATGGTCAGCGGAGACTGCGAACCTGGACGCAGGAAGACGTTATCGATCGCTTCACCGTCGAAGCCCGGAGCGGCGACGAGGATGGAGAACGGACCACCAACGCGCAGACCAGACTGGAAGAATGAACCGGTTTCATTGGTCACAGCGCGGGAGGCCGTACCAGAGTCGACGTGGATGATCGTAACCGTTGCGTTGGAAATCGGTGCGCCAGAGGCGTCGACGACTTCACCGCGCAGCTGAGCGGACGTCTGCTGAGCGTGGACAGCGGCGGTCGGAGCCAGCGCGAGGAGCGCAGCAGCCGAAGCGCCGTAAGCGAGCTTCTTGAACATTGAGGAGGTCCCCCTAATAGACCAACAGTGAACAGCGCAGACACTACGCCTACGCTTCGAAGGGGGGCGTTAAAGCGCTCACCTGACGGTTCGGTGACCAATTTGTGAAGCTTTTGTTACAGCGCAAATGGGAGGTTATCCGCCTACGGATTGTTAGCCATTTGCTGAAAAGTTAATTTCGCCTGTAATAGCGTGATTTCCCACTCAACAAGGGCAGTGTGCAGCGCACAAGAACGCTTGTTTGTGCCCTGTGGCAAATGACAAGGCAGCCGATGACTCCTTTTCGGGCGTTGCATTTCCGCCACGACATTCTGACCTGGGGCCCATCAAATATGACAGCAGGCCCGGCCGATTCCCCTTGAAGCTTTGACAAGCTGGAAAAGCGCGCGCATCAACCCGCCATGACACAGTTACAGACCACCCATTCGGGCTCACCGCTCGACAATCCCAAGACTGCGCTACGGGCCGCAGCTGTCATATTGCTTGGCATGACCGTGCTGCGTATTGCGCTGGTGGTCCTGGACCCTAACAGCCTCTACGCGGATGAGACCCAGTACTGGCTTTGGTCGCAGTCTCTGGACTGGGGGTATTTCTCCAAGCCCCCCATGATCGCCTGGGTGATCGGGGCCACAACGGGCGTGTTTGGTGATGCAGGCTGGGCGGTCCGCCTTGGCGCTCCGTTTTTGCACCTGACTACGGCAAGCATGCTGGGCCTGACCGCCGCGCGCCTGTTTGGGCCTCGTGCCGGTTTCTGGGCGGCGGCCCTGTGGACCTTTATGCCAGCGGTGTGGCTGTCCTCGATCATCATCTCGACCGACGCGGTGATGATGGTGGGCTGGGCGGTGGGCCTTTACGCGCTTGTGCGCCTGCGTGAACAGCCGAGCTGGGCCTTCGCTCTTCTCCTCGGCGCGGCGGCCGGCTGGGCCTTCCTGTCCAAGTACGCGACGATCTATTTCCTGATCGGCACCGCCATCGCCCTCGTCGTTGATGGTCCCACACGACGAGCCCTGCTCGGCCTTAAAGGCGTGGCAGCTCTGGCGATCTTCGGCGCGCTGATCAGCGGAAACCTTTTGTGGAATGCGGCCAATGACTTCGCCACGGTCTCCCACACTGCGGCGAACGCAAACTGGCAGGGTACGCTCTTTAACTTTGAAGAGCTGCTTCAGTTTATCGGTGATCAGTTTGCAGTCTTCGGACCGGCAACACTGGTGGCCTTCGTGGCCGCCGTCGTAATCGCGGTGCGTCGGTTCAGGCCAGGTGAGGATGATCGTATCCTGCTCGTGCTGACAGGCTTTGCCGTACCAGCCTTGATCATCGTTGCTGGCCAGGCCTTCATCAGTCGCGCCCACGCAAACTGGGCAGCGTCAGCTTTCGCGGCCGGAACCCTGCTCACCGCCTGGATATTAACAGAAGGCCCCCAATGGCGGCGCTATGTGCTTTATGGCTCGGTTGCCTTTCATATTGCCGCGGGAAGCTTCTTCATGGCACTGGCCGCCTCGCCAGGCCTGACCGACGCGCTGGGCCGATCCAACGACTTCAAGCGTATTCGTGAGTGGCCTGCCACGGCCGCTGCGGTTGAAGCGCGCGCTGAAGCGTTGGGCGTCTCATCTATTGCCTTCGATAATCGCAACGATTTCCACCAGAGCCAGCGCTATGGCGCCGGTATCGACGCCGACCTTTATATGTGGCTGCGCCAGGCCGGACCGGAGAATTTCGCCGAAGCGACCTGGCCCCTGACCTCAGAGGTTACAGGCCCCATCCTGATCGTGTCAGAGCGGCACTGGGAAATCCCGGTCATCGAGGCGGATTTTGCCAGCTTTGAAGAGGCCGGCGATATCCGGATTGATCTGGGCGGCGGGATCGAGCGTCACTATCGCCTCTTCCTGGCTCAAGGCTATGAGCAGGCTGAACGCACCGAAGCGTTTGAAAACACGGTCGCCCAACCGCGCTTTTAACCGCCCAGCGCCTCACTGCCCCATATCTCGCGCAGGCGCTGATCGCGGCGACAGCCAAAACGATAGCGCTGGTAGCGGATGGGGCTGGTCTCGGCGTAATTCTGGTGATTGGCCTCGGCCGGCCAGAACGTCGTCAGACGCTCAATATCCACCGCCACATTACGCTCAAAGCGGGCTTCTACGGCTTCAGCAGACGCAGCGGCCAGCGCGCGCTGCTCTTCGTTGATCGGAAAAATGTGCGGCGCGTAGGCCCCGCCCCGGTCACAGAACTGACCTTCGCGATCGAACGGGTCCACATTGACCCAGTAGTGATCGAGCAAGTCCTGATAGCTCACGACCTCAGGGTCATAGATCACGCGCGCGGACTCAGAATGGCTGGTGCGCCCATAGACCACGTCATAATAGCCCGGGTTTTCTTCCGTCCCGCCAGCAAATCCGGACACAACCTCAACCACACCGTCCAGTTTTTCAAAGTCGGCTTCGGTGCACCAGAAGCAGCCTGAGGCAAAGACCGCATGGGACAGCCCGTCAGGAAGGTCTGCGCCTTCTGGGGTCGCCGACGTAACGTAGTCGCCGGGATCTTGCGCACAGGCCGCAGCGGGCAGGACAAACAGGATGGCAGCAAGAAGGGCGGAACGATGCATGGCGTATCTCATTGAGTTGCGGTGACACCTCTAATGTGGCGCGAACTGCGCCAGAGCCAAGTCACAGCTGATCACGGTGGCGTTAGGAAAGCTTCGAACCTAGGCAATCTGCGTCGCTTTAAGTTTGACCCCGCCTTGAAACCCCGGACTTGATCCGGGGCCTCTCTCAAGCACAAGCACTTTACCCTGAACAAGGTCCCGGATCGCTTCGCGTCCGGGAATTCAATGCGCTTTCCCTCCCCCAACGCGGGGAGGGTGGGCAAGCCGCAAGGCTTGGCCGGGTGGGGGGCAGCGCCAGCACTCGATGATCTTCACCCCACCCGTCCCTGAAGGGACACCCTCCCCCTCAAGGGGAGGGACGGGCGTTTGTGGGTCAGAGCGAGTAGAACACGACTACTCGACTAACCCTCAATCCCCTTCAGCTCCTCAAGCCCCAGCGCGAGGGCGAGGTTCTGCACCGCCTGGACCGCAGCCCCTTTGAGAAGGTTATCCAGCGCAGCGACCAGGACGGCGCGGCGGCCATCGTCAGACAGGGTGAAGCCGCCCACGACTGCTCCGGGCTTGAAGGCCCCGTCGGCAATCTCCGGGATGGCGTCGGTGACCGTGATGAGGGGCTCAGCTGCGTAGGCGTCGTCATAGGCGGCGCGCAGCTGATCGGCGGAGATGCTTTGCGAAAACTCCAGCTGCGCGGTCAGGGTGATGCCGCGGAAGAAGGCTGCCACATGGGGGCTGAAGCGCACGTCTTTGCCGAGTTGGCGGGTCATCTCACGCTCATGCATATGACCCAGAAGGCCATAGGGCATGAAATTGTCTTTTAGCGCTTCGGTATCGTTTTTCCGGCTCGGTGTCGTGCCAGCACCAGAATAGCCTGACACACCAAACAGATGGGCTGGCCCGGACAACCAAGGGCGTACCGGCGCAACACACAGCTGACCTGCCGTGGCGTAGCAGCCGGGGTTGGAGATGCGCTTCGCACCGCGGATATGATCGCGACCATAAATCTCCGGCAGGCCATAGACCCATTCATCATCAAAGCGATAGTCCGCTGACAAATCGACGATAAGGGTGCCCGGCGCGTGGGCTTCGATAGCCGCCACATAGTCAGCGGCTGCCCTGTTAGGCATGGCGAGGATGACAGCGTCGGCACCGCGCGCGGCGATGTCCTCAGGGGTCAGCGCCTCGAACACCAGCGACGGATCAGCTTCAGGGGCCATAGCGGTGACCGGCTGGTCGGCATTGCTGCGCGACACGGCGAACGCCAGCGCCAAATCATCGCGCGCGCTTAAAATACGGATCAGCTCCCGGCCGGTATGGCCGCGGGCACCCACCAGACCGATGCGCGTCATCACAGCTCCTCCAGGCTCGGCGGCAGGGCGGCAATCGCTTCAGCCAGCTGCGGCAGGCGCGAGAGGTCGGTTTCGCCGCGCTGGAAGATGGTCCACTCCCCGTGCTTGATCGCGGAATCACACGTGGCAAAGTAGAATTCATTGATCGGGTTGTTACGCCGCGAACGCCAGTAGAGCCGGGGCGCATAGGCCACCAGCTGTTTCCAGACGGCACCGCCCAGGCCCTCCCCGCGCGCAGCATCAAGCACGGCAAATTTATCAAGATAGATCGTATCACCCAGCCGTGCGGTAATGGCCGCTGCCCGGTAGTTTTCCGTCACGAAGGCGCGATCAAAATCGAGCGTATCGAAATAGCCGGCCTTTAACCGGCGACCGAAGCTTTCAGCCACCAGCGCAGCGGCGCGATCCCGATCAAGGCCCGACAACTGGGTAATGGCTTCAATCCGCTCACCCCGGCGCACCAGCGTGCCAGCACCGGCATGGGTGAACAGCTCCTTGGCCAGCACGTCTGGGCGGGTGATCGACACCGAGCTTGAGAGCGGCAGCGCGTCGAGCAGGCGCTTGATCTCCTGCAGCTTCAAACGCATGCCGCCATTGACCCAGTCCTTGCCCATCAATTCATCAAAATCAGTGGCAAGGTTGACCGTCGAGATGGGTGCACCCGCTTCATCCAGAATCGCCCCCGTGCCGGTCAGGAAGACAATCTTGTAGGGCTGTAGCTCACTCACCAGGGCGCGGACCGCGCTGTCCGCGTTGATGTTCACAAGCCGTCCGTCGGACGTATCGCCGAGGCAGGTGAGAATTGGAGCCTGCCCGGCTCTCGCGGCTGCGGCCACCAGATCAAGTCGAATGCCGGTGGGCTCGCCAACGCGACCCAGGCCCGCTTCATCCACCAGCTCGGCCTCGAACACACCGGTCGGAATGGACGCGGCGCGCCCACCCTGATCACGTACCGCCTGAACCAGCTTCACATTGAGCGCCGTCAGCGTATCGCGGACGGTCCCGATGGCGTCCGGCGGCGTGATGCGCAGGCCGTCCTTGCGCTCTTCAGGAAATCCGGCGGCTTCCAGCGCCGTGTTCAGCTGCGGCCCGCCGCCATGAACGACGATGGGCGCAAGGCCAACCGACTGCAGAAAAGCCAGCGCGCGCGCCAGATCATCCAGCTGCTCTTCAATGATCGCACCGCCCACCTTGATGACGGCAAAGCGCTCCTCATCAAGCTCGGAGAAGCGGTTGAGATATTCGCGGATCTCCTTGCCATCGCGCATGTGCGACAACAGCTCGACGATGGCGGCCCGCACAGGCGGGCGGGAGAGTTTGGTCTCCTCACTCATGCCTGTGCCTCTTTGATCAGGCGCTCCATCATGGCTTTCTGGACATGGAGACGGTTTTCCGCTTCCTCAATACCGAGGAAGTCAGCACCATCCACGACCGCATCGGCAATCTTCACATTGCGGCGCATGGGCAGGCAGTGGCTGACGACACCGCCCTTGGTCAGGGCCATCTTCGCCTCATCAATCATTAAGCCTGCGCCCTTGGCGCGGTACGGCGCTTCAGCGTCCCAATTGCCGTAAAAAGGAAGCGCGCCCCAGCTTTTGCCATAGACCGCATCGGCCCCGGCATAGCCTTCTTCAGGATTGGTGGTGACGGTGAGCGAGGTGCCCGCATCGGCGCAGAAGCGTTCGGCGGCCCCCATATAGCGCTCGTCCAGGCGGTAGACTTCGTCTGGAACCAGAAGGCGCACATTCATGCCCATTTTCGAAGCGATCAGCATCGCAGAGTTCGCAACCGCCGTATTGAGCGGCTTGGGATGGGGCACCCAGGTCAGAAGGAAGTCCTTGCCGCGCACATCGCCGATCCGGTCCTGCAGCGCCATCATCATCGCCAGCTCCTGACACGGGTGGACGATGGTCTCCATATTGATGACCGGCACTGTCGCGTGTTTGGCGTAGGCGGTAATTAGCGGGTCTTCGCGCTCGGCCGTCCAGTCCTGAAATTTCGGGAAGCAGCGGATAGCGATCAGGTCGACATAGCGCGACAGGACGCGAGCCGCCTCTTTGACGTGCTCTTCCGGGCCGCCATCCATGACAGCGCCTTCTTCAAACTCCAGCGGCCAGGTCTGGCCCTGGGCATCCAGCACAATGGCATGGCCGCCGAGCTGGTGAACGCCAATGTCAAAGCTGGACCGGGTGCGCAGTGATGGGTTGAAGAACATCAACGCAACCGATTTGCCCTTCAGCGCATCGCCCTGCGGGCTGTCGCGGAACGCCCGGGCACGGTCGATCATCTGCTGCAGGTCGTCGCGGGACCAGTCTTCGGTCGTCAGGAAATGTCGCATCGGTGCGCCTCACCACTCTTGAAGCCCGCCGTTTTAGGCAAGTCACGAGATTTGGCAATTGGTGAGAGCGTGATTGGGGGTTAGCACTTCTCGCGGATGGTCCTTCGAGACGCGCTTCGCGCTCCTCAGGATGAGGTTTTCATAAAGCTCCTTCTTCCCTCATCTGCGAGGCGCGAGCCCTCGGCGAGCGTCTCAAACGACGCACCCGAATACTGATCCTCTACTCCGCGCGCCCTGCGCCCTCAGCGGCGACCGCGTGAATATAGTCACGACGCGCCTTGGTCGGATCGACGCCTTCACGCGCGGCATCAATCTCGGCGGCGATGCGCTCGTCTTCATCCTGAAGCGCCTGTGGGTCGAGATCGGCGTAGTGCAGCACGCCCATATCCTCATAACACTTCTGAATTTTTGGTCCCCAAAGACCGATATCCTTCACGATCGGCACAATGCGCTGGAACAGCATAGTCCTGTAAAGCTTCACGATTTCAGACTGCTCGGTGAATTCCTCGCACTGCTTCACCGGAAGGCCCAGCTGGTCATAGACGACGCTGCCCTGGGTCATGCGATCGCGCATGAGGTAACAAGCCTCCACCAGAAACTCCTCACGCTCGTCGCGTTCCTTCTGGGTCAATTGCGGATAGTAATCGCGCAGTGACAAACGCCCGAAGGCGACGTGGCGTGCTTCGTCTTCCATCACATAGGCGTTGACCTGTTTGGCGAGCGGGTTCTGCGCCAGATCGCGAATAGTCCCGAACGCGGCAAGCGCCAGTCCCTCAATCACCACCTGCATCGCGAGATACGTCACATCCCAGCGGCTGTCAGAGAGCGCGTCATTGACCAGCTCCTGCAAGGGATCGGTCATGGGATAGGCGACGCCGAACTTGCCCAGCAGCTTCTTGTAGGCTTCCACATGGCGAGCTTCGTCCATCACCTGGGTCGCAGCGTAGAATTTCGCATCCAGGTCCGGCACTGACTGGACGATCTTTGAGGCCGCCAGAAGCGCAGCCTGCTCGCCTTGCAGGAATTGGGAGATATTCCAGGACTGGGAATGACGGCGAAGCTCGGCCTTTTCGGTGTTGGTCATCTTGTCCCAGACCGGGGAGCCGAAGATCGGCACGGCCTCGTCGGGCATCACCATCGGGTTCTCTGCATCCAGATCAAGGTCCCAGTCGATGCGATTGAGCGCATCCCACTGCATGTCCTTACCCTTTTGGTAAAGATGCATCAGCGTGGTGCGCCCCTCATCGAAGCGCCAGTCAAACACCGCTTCAAATTCGTTGGGCACGTGCCAGTGCTTGTCGATGTCCGGCATGGGGTAAAGGTCGCGCAGCGCCGTCATGGTGTCCTCCCGCATGGTCGCTGCCACCCGTCATTCTCGCGGGTGTGAACAGCGTTCACTTTTTGCAGTGTGTGAGAGGAAAGCCCCTTTGGCAAGGTTGGATTTGGTCGCAGATGGGAGAGAGAGATTGGGCTGGCGATAAACACACCCCTGAAACCCGGGACCTGGTCCGGGGCCTGTTGCAAAAAAGGGCGCTTAATTCTGAACAAGGTCCCGGCCCGCTTCGCGTCCGGGCATTCAGTGCGTGGTATTCTTCGCTTTAAACCTGCGCGGGTCAGCTTTCACCCAAATTCAAGTCAGACCCGCCTGATCCTGGTCGGTGCAGCTTGAATCGCGTCTCGCATCTATCCGCGCGCCGGTCCGCGGTACAGGCACAGACTTATCCGCAGACGCAATCCAGCGCCCTACTCCGCTGCGACTTTCGCCGCCTCAGCCGCCTCGTCCCGTTCCGCCTCGCGCTGCGCCTTCCAGCGGGCTTTGAGGATTTTCGAGCTGTCGCGGCTGCCATCCGGCGACCACCCTGGAGGACCGAGCCAGTAGCCAAGGGCCTCGCCTAGCGACTTTGCCCCGCGCACGTCCTTGATGATGCCCACCCACTCATGCAGGCAAATCTTGATCGGATTATAGGTGCCCAGATTGCGCACGATTCCATAGCGGCAGGGCTCGTCCTCACGCTCAGGCTCGAACGTGCCGAACATGCGGTCCCAGATAATGAAGACACCGGCATAATTGCGATCAAGATAGCGCGGGTTGGTGGCGTGGTGCACGCGGTGGTGGCTCGGCGTGTTCATCACCCACTCCACCGGAGCCCACATTTTCCCAATCGTCTCGGTATGAATCCAGAATTGATAGATCAGGTTCAGCGCCGCGACGAAGGCGATCATCGCGGGCGGGAAGCCCAGCAGAACAAGCCACGAGCCAAAGAAGATGAACTTCAACGTCAGCGGGCTCAGCCAGGGCTGACGCAGCGCTGTGGACAGGTTGTAGTGCTGGCTAGAGTGATGGATCACATGATCAGCCCACCACCAGCGCACCGTGTGCGCGAAGCGATGGCTCCAGTAGTACACAAAGTCGTCCAGCACGAAGGCCAGCACAAAGGCCCACCAGGCCCAGCCAATATCAAGCAGGCCATAGGGCTCTATCAGGCTGAACCAGAACACCGCAACTCCGCCCAGCACCACGGCCGAGATGGTATTGCCAAGCCCCATGGCCAGGCTCGCTGCCGTATCATGAGGCTCATATTTTGCGCGCCCGGTCGCCCGCGCATAGATCATCTCGGCAATGATCAGTATCACGAAGGCCGGAATGGCAAGATAGATAGGATCAGGCAGGTTCGGCATCGGATGTCCCGGCCGAGGCGGCCGCTCCAAATCGTTCAATATCCTGGAGCCAGCGCTGTGCCAGCTGCGGGTCTTTCAAGCGCAAGGTGGCCTGAGGCAAGGTAAAATCGTCAAGCGTGATGACCAGTTCTGACCCTGTCGCAGCAACACCGCGAATATCGGCAGGAAGCAACGCCCGGACCGTGATCTTGTCGCCGCGGCACACAGCAAGGCCCAGGCGCTCCTCACTGGCTTCAAAGACCAGACCGGCCATGCGCTCGGCATCGAGCACCCGCCGGCTTCCCGGCTGAAATCCGAGCACGTCAACACAGATGCGCTCCCCGATCGACGCCTCGTCAGAAAGCCGGGCTGGCACCCAGCCGCCCATAAACGCATTCAGCGCCACCAAAAGGGTGATCGCCAGCGCCGAAGCGCCTAAAACCGTTACGATGACAACAAGATCAGACATGGGTGCGATATTCACTCAAGTGTCAGAAGATGCAAAGCCCCGGCACAGACACGCCGCCCGATCAGGCCTTGAAAACGGCCCCGGTCGGTCATTCGGGGCGGGATCCATCGATCAGAGTTAACTCCAGCTTCACAGTGTTGCCTGTTTGCTGCACCTTCCACCAAGTCGCGGAATCTGTTGTCAGATGGCTTGATTATTGAATACGGCGGGTTGCCGAAAGACGGCACAGATGGATAGATGCTGTCATAGGCCCGGCGTATGCGTCATTGTGACCATTGCGTAAAAGCTCGTGAACGAGTGTGGTCAGAGGGAAAGATAGAGTCTCCTCCGGGGGAACACCAAAAGCTTATTCGGGGAGGAATAAGACCATGAAGAAGAACTTGCTACTTGCGAGCAGCATGCTCGTTGCTGCGAGCTTTAACGCTCCTGCAATGGCCCAGGAGGCCGAAGGCGCAGATCCGGTTCAGCGCGACACCATTATCGTGACAGCCACCAAGCGTGAGCAAACGCTGCAGGAAGTGCCTGTCGCTGTGTCGGTGGTTCAGGCTGAAACACTTGAACAGGCGCAGATCGTTGACGCCATCGACCTGCAGTCGATCGTCCCGTCGCTGCGCGTCAGCCAGCTGGAGCGCACCTCCAACGCGACATTTATCATTCGCGGCCAGGGCAACGGTGCGAACAACCCGGGCATCGAGCCGTCTGTGGCTGTCTATATCGACGGTGTCTTCCGTCCGCGCGCCGGCTCGGCCCTGTCTGACCTGATCGGCCTTGAGCGCGTCGAAGTGCTGCGCGGCCCGCAGTCGACCCTGTTCGGCAAGAATGCGAGCGCCGGTGTGGTCAACATCGTCACCCAGCAGCCGCAGTTCGATTTCGGCGGCACCGCTGAAGTGACAGTGGGCAATTTCGGCACCTCAATCTTCAAGGTCGGCGTGACCGGCCCGATCACCGACAACCTCGCCTTCTCTCTGAGCGGCAGCGTCAACCAGCGCGATGGCTACTATGAGAATGTTGGCAATGGTGGTGACTTTAATGATCGCAACCGCTGGGCTCTGCGTGGTCAGCTGCTCTATGTGGGCGAAAACTTCGAGGCTCGCCTCATTGTCGACGCTGACGAGATCGACGAACAGTGCTGCGGTACGGACCGTGTGATCGATGGCCCGACCGGTGCCGTCCTGCGCGACATCCTCGGTGGCCAGACGTCTGAAGGTGGCTTCACCTACACGATGGCCAGTGACTTCGCCAACGAGAACCAGGTCGAGAACTCCGGCATCTCGCTGCAGATGGACTGGGATGTAAGCGAGAACGCCACGTTCAGCTCGATCACGTCCTTCCGTCGCTACAACGACTTCGTGGACTACGAAGGCGACTTCACCACCCTGTCACTGCTTGGCGAGAACGTTCGCGGGCTCGACACCGAGACCTTCACCCAGGAATTCCGTCTTGCCGGCACCTGGAATGACCGCGTGGATTATCTGTTCGGTGCCTACTACTTCAATGAAGAGATGACCGCCGACGACTCGCGCATCTACGGTTCTGATACGCGTGACTATGTGGACATCCTGACCGCGACGGGTGTTGTGCAGATCGCACCGGGCGTGTTTATCCCGAACCCGGCCACCAGCGCTGTGACCGGCCTTGAAGCCGGCCTTGGCTTCGCCCCGGGCACCTTCTTTGCTGACGGTGGCGGCACGCGCTTCACCGCAGAGCAGTCGGACACCCAGTTCCAGCTCTTCTCGCAGTTCGATTTCAATATCACCGATCGCCTCGTGCTGACCGGTGGCATCGCCTACTTCGAGGCCGAGAAGGAAGTGGACTTCACCAATGTGAGCCGCAACAATCCCTTCTCTGACCTCAACTTTGTTGAGATCTATGTCGGCCAGGCTCTCGGCGGTTTTGGTGTTGATCCAACCGACCCGGCTCAGGTTGGTGCGTTTGCAACCAACCCGTTGACCGCACCGATCTTCAACGCGATCATCGGCGCATCCACGACCTTTGTGGATCCGGCAACGGGTATCGCAAACGACCCGGTGACCGGCCTTCCGGTCGCGAACCCGCTTCTGGACCTGTTCGCCCTCGGCCTGCAGCCGCTCGGCGCTCTGACGCCGTTCCCGAACTCGGTTGAAGACGGTCGCACCAACGACAACGACACGCCGTACACCCTGCGTTTGGCCTATGACGCCACGGACCGTACGAATGTCTATGCGTCCTACAGCCGTGGCTTCAAAGCCTCGTCCTGGAACCTGACGCCGGACACCCGTCCAAACGTCGCTGACGTGGCGGCTCTGCGGGCTGCTGGGGAACTGGCAGCTGACAATGCGCTGGGTCTTCCCACCATCGTCAACACGGCTGAAGCCCTTGGTGTTGCCGGTAACCAGCGCTTTGCGCGTCCTGAAATCACCACCACGCTGGAATTTGGTTTCAAGACCCGCTTCAGCTGGGGTTCGCTGGACGTGGCGGTCTTTGACCAGACGGTTGAAGACTTCCAGTCGTCAATCTTCCAGGGCGCCGGCTTTGCCGTCATCAACGCCGGTGAGCAATCTGCTCTGGGTGTGGAATTTGACTCCACCATTACGCCGCCAGCCATTCCGGGCCTGACCCTGACGCTGTCCGGCATCTGGATGGATGCTGAGTATGACGCCTTCACCGGTGCACCGGTGGTACGCGGCAGCGCAGTTGACGTGGCTGACGGCGTTGTCGACGGCACTGGTGACCTGTCGGGTCAGAAAGTGGCGGGTATCCCGGACTTTGCCGGTTCCTTCGCCATTGAGTACCGCCGTGACTTTGACTTCGGTGAAGGCTTTGTACGCGGTGACTACCAGTATGAATCCGACGTTCGCCTTCTGGAGAACCTGCCAGAATCGATCACCCGCGAGGTCAACACGATCAACGCATCGGTCGGTGTAAACCTGAACAATGGCCTGGAAGCTCTGGTCTGGGCTCGTAACCTCAATGAGGACGAGTACTACACCTCCGGCTTCCCGACCACGCTGCAGGCTGGCTCCTTCTCGGGCTATCCAAACCAGCCGCGGACCTATGGTCTGACCGTGCGCAGCCGCTTCTAGGGGCTTAGCCGGTCAGCAGGCTGCAAGGCCTGATCGCAAACAAAAGAAGCCGCCCGTGAGATCCTCGCGGGCGGCTTTTTTTTGTGGCGTGATTTAAGGCTGAACCGTCAGGCCGCGCGGCGCGGAGCCGGGGTTATCTGGGCGAACACCCAGCCGGCAATCACGCCCGCCAGGATCTGACTGGCAAGACCGGGAAGCGTGCGGGCACCGGCCACCAGCTGCACCCCGAAAAAGACCTGCTCCATCGCCAGCAGCATCACCAGCATGCACACGCCCCCAGCTCCGGCGAAGACCAGCGTGCGATGAAGCTTCGTCAGGCGGTGAAGCAGCGCGGCGACCGGAAAGGCCACCAGCAGGCCAATCGCGATCAGCGCTCCGTAAAGCGGCGCAAAACCTGTCAGGTCGTCGATCATCATGCGGATGACGGCACCCGGTCCGATCTCAGCGCCCACATCGCCCAGCATCGACAGGACAAAGCCCGACTGGAACACCACGGCCACGACGGCCAGTACCACCACCGCGACCCCGTAGCCGCCCAGCGCGCGTAAAAATCCCATGGCCCTTGCCTCCCCTTCTGGATGCGGGTTTCATCCCTGTCGCTAGAATGCCGATTCAGCGCCCGTGGGCAAACCCGGCGCGTAACGTTTTAAAGGGATGACCGCCATGGCCAAGCTGAAAACCGCCCTCGCCCGCACAGCCGCCCTTGTGGCGCTTGGTACGGGCCTGGCCGCCTGTGACGGAGCCTCCGACCGGTCGGACGCCCCGGCGGTGGATAGCGCCAGTTTCACCGAAGAGGTTGTGGCAGAGGGCCTGTCCTATCCGTGGGATATCAGCTTCCTGCCGGGCGGGGATATTCTGGTGACCGAGCGGGATGGCGCTTTGCGTATCATCCGTGACGGGGTGCTCCAGGAGGACGGGATAGGCGGCGTGCCGGAGAGCTTTTTTGCCGGTCAGGGCGGGCTTCTGGAGGTTGAAATCACCCCGGACTTTCCGACCAGCAATGAAGTGATCCTGACCTATTCTTCGGGAAATGCTGACCAGAACCACACGGCCGTGTTCAAGGCCCGGCTTGAGGGCGACGCGCTGGTCGATGGCGAGACAATTTTTCGCTCGGCCCCCGACCGCGACACAGACGCCCACTATGGCGGCCGCGTGGCCTTTCTGCCCGATGGCACGATGCTGCTCACGCTGGGGGATGCCTTTGCCTATCGCGAGCAGGCTCAGCTCTATACCAACCATCTGGGCACCGTGGTGCGCATGACCACCGACGGCACACCGCCAGCCGACAATCCCTTCTTTGATGAAGGCGGCAACGCGGCCTACGTCTACTCCTACGGTCACCGCAATGTGCAGGGCATCGCCTTTGATTCCCGCCGCGGCATCCTCTGGGAGCATGAGCACGGCCCCCAGGGAGGTGACGAGCTAAACCGGCTGATGCCCGGCGACAATTATGGCTGGCCGATTGTTACCGAAGGCCGAGACTATAACGGCGCGCGCATCACCCCGTTTGAGGATCATGAAGAACAAGGCTTCACCGCGCCGGTCTGGGGCTGGACCCCCTCCATCGCACCCGCCGGCCTCGCGGTTTATGACGGCAATCGGTTCGAAGACTGGACCGGCGACCTCTTTGTCGCTGCGCTGGCTGGCACCGCGATCCACCATCTCGACCTTGATGCCGACGGAACCGTCACCGCCGAAAACCGCCTCTTCCTGGAAGGCCGTCCCCGCATCCGCCAGGTCGCTACTGGTCCTGATGGCGCGCTGTGGGTCCTGACCGATGGGGCCGAGGGCAAGCTCGTGCGGCTGGTGCCACAAGACTAACCCCGCTTCCAAACACCTCACCTTCCCCTCTGGCCAACTTGCGCTGAACAGTGTTCACTTCTTGCCGATAGAGAGTCATCGCCGCGTCATGACGGCGAGGCTCTCCAAGGGGAGGACATGTGAGATGAAGCGCATTGTGATCGCGCTGGTGGCCATCGTGGTGGCTGCGGCTTTGGCGTTTGGCGGCTGGTATTACCGGCCCTGGTCGGACTATTCCCCGGCGAGCGTATCGGCACTGGATGATCCGGACGCCTACCCTCAGACCTTCCAGATGATGGATGAAATCCTGCCCTTCTCGGTGGTGCGGGCAACCAACCCGTCGCCCCTGCCCACCGGAGAGGCAACCCTTCCGACCAGCTTTGATGTGGACGGTGAGACCTTGAGCGTCGCCGACTATATCGAGATGGCTGAGATCACCGGCCTGACGGTCATGCGCAATGGCGAGATCGTCAATCAGGCCTTCTTCCAGGGCGCGGACGAGACCACCCAGTTTACCAGCTGGTCGGTGGCCAAATCCTTCGTGGCGACCCTGATCGCCAAGGCGATGCAGGAAGGGCTGATCGACAGCCTGGATGATCCGGCAGCGAAATATGCCCCGCAGTTTGCAGGCACCGCCTATGGCGAAACGAGCCTGCGCCACCTGCTGATGATGTCGGCGGGCGTTGATTTCAATGAGGAATACTCGCCGGGCAACCCCAGCGATATTCGTCCGCTTTTCTTCAACGCCTTCATCCTGGGCCGCAATATCGACACCATGGTGAGCGAGATCGAGCGCAATCGCACGCCCGGAGAGGACCTGCACTACACAAGCCCCAACTCTCACGTGCTCGCGGCGGTGGCGCGCGGCGTTTATGGCGGACGGCTGGCCGATGTGGTGACCGAAGAGCTGTGGGGGCCGCTCGGCATGGTGAGCGACGCAACCTGGCTTCAGAACAAGCAAGGCGAGGACGGCATCGGCGTCGGCTATTGCTGCCTGCAGGCGACCAGCGAAGACTATGCGCGCATGGGCGAGTTCTACCGCCTTGACGGTGTCTGGAATGGCGAGCGCCTCCTGCCCGAAGGCTGGAGCGAGGAGGCCACCACGCCGCGCGCCGACTTTCAAGAGCCGGGCAATACTCGCTACGACCAGCGCGGCTATGGCCTGCATTTCTGGGTGCCGGACGGCTATGACGGTGAGTTTTATATGGCCGGCGTCTTCGGTCAGTATGTCTGGGTCGACCGGCGTCGCGGCGTCGTGATTGCCCAGAATGCCGGCGATGAGACATGGTTTGCCAAAACAGCTGAGGCTCACGCCTTCTTCCGGGCGGTGTCGGAGCATGTCAGCCCCCTCAGCTCACGCCTGCCCGATGCGCGCGACGTCATGTCCGACTTGCCGGACGCCGAGCCTGAGGGTGACGCTGATGCTCAAGACAGCGATGAGGACGCCCCAGAGGGCAATGGGCCATGAGCGACGTCTTTGACTATGTGATTGTTGGCGCGGGATCGGCAGGTTGTGTCCTGGCTGACCGCCTGTCGGCCGATGGCCGCACCTCGGTATGCGTGCTGGAAGCGGGCGGTAAGGACAACAAGACCAATATCCAGACGCCCATGCTGCTCCAGTTCACGATCACTGACGCGTCGATCAACTGGGATTACTGGACCGAGCCGCAGAAAAATCTGGATAATCGCAAGCTCTACTGGCCGCGCGGCAAGGCGCTGGGCGGGTCATCCTCGATCAACGCCATGCATTATATGCGCGGCAGCTTGAAAAACTACGACGCCTGGCGCGATGAGCATGGCTGTGAGGGCTGGTCGGCTGAAAGCGCGCTGGAAGCCTTTATCCGCGTTGAAAACAACGAGAACCACGGCGCGCCCTGGCACGGCAAGGGCGGCCCGCTGAACGTCAAATCCATCGAGCCCTTAAACCCGCTGACCGAGCGCTATTACGAGGCCTGCCGCCAGCGCCAGATTCCCGAATGCCCGGACCATAACGGGGAAAGCCAGGAGGGCTTTGGCGTTTACCAGGTCACGCAAAAGGGCGGAAAGCGCTGTTCAGCCGCCGACGCTTTCTTAAAGCCCGCCATGCAGCGGCCTAACCTGACGGTGGTGACCGGGGCCATGGTGCGCCGCGTGCTGATCGAAAACGGCGAAGCCCAGGGCGTTGAGATCGAGATTCAGGGCGAGCGCAAGGAAGTCATCGCGACAAAGGAAGTCATCCTGTCCGGCGGTGCGCTGAACTCTCCGCATACGCTGATGCTGTCCGGCATTGGTCCAGCCGATCACCTGCGTGAGAACGGCATCTCAGTGGAACATGACCTGCCCGGCGTCGGTGAAAACCTTCAGGATCACCTGGACATCATGGCCCGGGCGCGCACCAAAAAGCCCACCAGCATCGGCTACAGCTTTGCGAAATTCCCGGCGACCGCCCGCGACGTGCTGCAATGGGCGACAACCGGCTCCGGCAATTTCACCGTCAATCCGGTTCAGGGCTGCGGCTTTTTGAAATCGAGCCGGGCGGGTGATCTGCCGGATATCCAGCTCGTCTTCATTCCGGCGCTGGCGAGCCCTCACGGGCGCGACTCGCTGATGGGGCATGGCATGAGCCTTCACGCCTGCCACCTCTATCCCAAAAGCCGGGGACGCCTGACTCTGAAGAGCGCGGATCCCAACGACCATGTTGTCATTGATCCGAATTATCTCGATCACGAGGAAGATGTGGCGGTGATGACTGATTGTCTGGAGCTGTCGCGCGATATCCTGTTGTCGGATGCGTTTGACGGCGAGTTCAAAGAGCTCGACCTGCCGTCCGAAACGAGCGGCGATCGCGCGAGCCTTGAAGCGGAGGTGCGTGCGCGCGCCGAAACGCTCTACCACCCCACCTCCGCCTGCGCGATGGGCACTGGCGGCATGGCCGTCGTCGATCCCACCTGCAAGGTCTACGGCATCTCCAACCTGCGGGTCGTGGATGCCTCGGTTATGCCCAACGTGGTGGGCGGCAACACCAATGCCCCAACCATTATGGTCGCCACGCGCGCGGCTGATATGATCCTGGCTGACGCCTAGAAGGAGAGTTCCCATGACCGCTGAACTGGCCACCCCTGAAAGCAGTGAAATGGATCGCCTTCACACGATCTTTGCCAATCAGAAGAAGGCGTTCGAGGCTGAACGCCATCGCCCGATCGAACAGCGCAAGGCGGATCTCAAAAAGATCGAGGACATGGTGAAGGCCCGCGCCGACGACTTCGCCGCCGCCATTGATGCCGACTTCTCGCGCCGAAGTGCTGGCGAAACAGCCGTCGCCGAGACCGGCTTTACCATCGCGACCGCCAAGCATACGCGCCAACACTTGAGCCAGTGGGCGTCGGCCAAGAAAAAGCCGGTCCCCATGACGCTGGCTCCGGGCAAGGCCTATGTGCGCCGCGAGCCTAAAGGTGTCGTCGGCATCATTGCGCCGTGGAACTATCCCATGCAGCTGGCGCTCGCGCCGCTGGTGGCCGCATTGGGCGCGGGCTGCCGGGTGATGATCAAGCCGTCGGAGTTTACCCCGCGCACCTCAGAGCTTCTACGCGAAGTGCTGGGTGAGCTGTTCAGCGAAGACCATGTCGCCGTGATTGAAGGCGGCCCGGATGTGGCCGCGGCCTTCTCCTCGGTGCCGTTCGATCACCTCTTCTACACCGGCTCCACCCATGTCGGGCGCATCGTGGCCAAGGCGGCGGCGGAAAACCTGACACCGGTGACGCTGGAGCTGGGCGGCAAGTCGCCGACCGTGATCGCGCCGGATTTCGATATCGCCGAAGCCGCCAAAACGATCGCCTGGGGCAAGTTCCTCAACGCGGGCCAAACCTGTGTCGCGCCGGACTACGCCCTGGTGCCGCGCGGATCAGAGCAGGCCTTTGGCGAAGCGGTCATGAGCGAAGCCGACCGCATGTGGCCCAACGTGGCTGAGAATGACGATTACACAGCCATCGTGTCTGAGCGCCACCACACCCGCCTGACTGAAATGGTTGAAGAGGCCCGCAAGTCCGGAGCCACCGTTCTACAAGCGGACTTTGATGCGTCAAAGGCGGGCAATACGCGCCTCTTCCCGCCAACGGTGGTGATCAATCCGTCCCCCGACCTGCAGCTGATGCAGGAGGAGATCTTCGGCCCGGTCCTTCCGGTGCTTGGCCATGACGGCCTGACCGATGCAGCGCGCACCATCAATGAAGGCGACCGTCCGCTGGCGCTTTACATCTATTCCAAGTCACCGCGCACCGCGCGCGGCTTCCTGGCCAAAACGATGTCGGGCGGGGTCGGCGTGAATGTCCCGATGCTGCACCTAAGCGTGGAAGACCTGCCCTTCGGCGGTGTGGGCCACTCAGGCCAGGGGGCCTATCACGGCGAATACGGCTTCCTGACCTTCACCCACGAGCGCGCCGTGTTTGAAGCGCCGGTCTGGCACCCCAGCCGCCTGATCCAGCCGCCCTATGGCAAGATGTTCGAGTTTTTCAAGAAGCTGCAGGCTTAGGGCCGAGCGTTTTGCTTACCAGTGGGCACCGGAGTGATGATCGCTCCGAAATGGATCGGCGCGCCGTGCTCACACAGGCTGTTCTAACCCGCGCTCATTGATAAGGTGACGCGAAAAAAAATCGCGACAAGGGGCAAGGCGATGACAAGCTGGGTAATCCGTATCGGAGCTGGACTGCTGGCGCTAGTTTTGCTGGTGGCGGTGGGCATTGCAGGCTGGCTGGTGGAGCGCTTTCACGCTTCCAAGCCGCGCGAGACCGGTGAGGTCGTGCTGCCCGCCGCCCCTGGAACGGCGCAGGTCGTACGCGATGAAAACGGGGTAGCGCATATCTTCGGTGAGACCGACGAAACCGTCTTCTACGCCCTTGGCTATACCCATGCCTCAGAGCGCTTTTTCCAGATGGATCTGGTGCGCCGCTATGTGCGTGGGCGTTTGTCGGAGCTGTTCGGACCTGACTATGTGCGCGTGGATGCCCGCACCCGCACCCTTGGCTATGCCCAGCTGTCTGAACAGCTCCAGGGCAGCATGTCTGAAGACACCCGTTCGGTCGTGGAGGCCTATGTGGCCGGTGTAAACGCGCGCCTTGAAGAGGGCAGCGTAGCCCCTGAATACGCCATACTCCGCACCGCCCCTGAAGCCTGGACGCTGACGGACTCCGCCGCAGTGATGATCAGCTTTGCCGACGATCTTGCCGCCGGTCGCGGTGCCGATGTGGAGCGCGCCCGCCTGCGCGATATTCTCAGCGAGGCCCAGCTGGATCAGTTCCTGGCTGGCTACCCTGACTGGGGATCCACCACGCTGAAGGACGAAGACGTGCGCGCCAATTTCGGCGACGTCCGCACGCAGAGCCTTGCGCCCCTGCCACTGGCACAGCCGGACAACCTGCCCGGCTCCAACGCCTGGATCGTATCGGGAGAGCGCTCTGAGACGGGTGCGCCGCTCCTGGCCAACGACCCGCATCTGGGTCTGTCCACGCCATCCATCTGGTACTACGCTCGTCTCAATCTGGAAGACGGACCGGTGATCGGCACCACCGCGCCCGGTGCGCCCTTCGTGCTTCTGGGGCGCAATGCGTCCAGCGCCTGGGGGTTCACCAATACAGGCTTTGACGTCATCGACCTTGTGGAGCGCGACCCGGCCGATCTTGAGATCACCGAGCGTACAGAGCAGATCGCCGTGGCGGGTCAGAGCCAGCCCGTAGAAATCACCTTCCAGGTGACCGCAGAAGGCCCCGTGCTTGATCCGCAATGGTTCGATCTGTCGCCCTTCCACCCGGACCTGGCGGTCATTCAGCGCTCCACCTTGAACCAGCCGGGCAATCGCGGTGCGGATGCGGCCTGGGCGATGATGCGCGCACAAAGCTGGGACGCCTTTGTGGAGGCCGGGCGCGGCTACACCGTGCCGATGCAGAATATGCACTACGCCAATGTGGACGGGACGATTGGGTATACCACCGCCGGCCTGCTGCCGATCCGCGACGAGGACACAGGCGACTGGACGGGTTTCGTGCCGTTTGAAGAGCTGCCGCGTGTGGTCAATCCGGCAGGCGGCATGATCGTTTCAGGCAATAATCTGGTTGCGGGCGACGCCTACCCCTACCCGCTCCCCGGCAGCTATGGCGTCTATCGCGCGCCGCGTATTGAAACGCTCCTGAACGCTCAGCCCCTGCACTCGCTTTACAGCTTTGCTGACCTTCAGATGGATGTGACCAGCGAACAGATCGCTCGCCTGCGCCCCGCGTTGATGGCCGCTGAGCCTGAAAGCCAGCTGGGTGTGGAGGCGCTCGCCCGGCTTGAAACCTGGGACGGCGCGCTGGACGCCGATGGCCCGGAAGCCCTGATCATGGCGGCGTGGCTGCGGGTCTTGTCCGGCGCGATCTGGAATGACGAGCTGGGCCCGGAAGCCGCACGCAGCTTCAATCAGCCCCGCCGCGCCTTCCTGGAAGACGTGCTGATGGGCGAGGCTTCAGCCTGGTGCGATGATGTGCGCTCCACCGAAATGGAGACGTGCGCGCTCACCGCCGGTCTCGCGCTGGACGCCGCCATGGCTGAAACCGCCGACGCCTTCGGCCGCAAGATGGACCGCTGGCGCTGGGGTGATGTGCACCAGGGCGATTTTGATCACCCGCTGGGCGATGTGCCACTGGTCGGTGGCATGTTTGAAAACCGGGTGGGCGTGCCCGGTGATGGCTCGACCGTGAATGTGGCCCATTTCAGCTATCGCTCCGGCACCTATGACGTATTCCATGCCGCCTCCATGCGGGCGATATACGATCTGTCAGACCTCAACAATTCGCTCTACATGCATGCACCGGGACAAAGCGGTCACCCGCTGTCTCCCCACCATGGGGATCTGGCTGAACGCTGGGCCAATGGCGAGTATTTCCAGATCCGTGACGACTGGAACGTGGAGACGGCTCCTGAAGGCTCGCGCGTTCTGGTGCTGAAGCCGGAATAGGTTACCCGTCCCTCCCCCAACGCGGGGAGGGTGGCCCGAAGGGTCGGGTGGGGTGCAGCGCTGGCGCTCGATGATCTTCACCCCACCCGTCAGCTGCCGCTGACACCCTCCCCCTCAAGGGGAGGGATGATATCTATCGAGACCGAGACACATCAGAGGACCTTTGCCATGACCCCACTCGATCAGCAGACCATCTTCGTGACAGGGGCGTCGCGCGGAGCCGGCAAGGGCATCACTCAGGTCTTGCTCGATGCGGGGGCCGACGTGGTCATGGGCTGCACGAAGCGGACCGACGCGCTGGACAAATTTGTCCGGGACAATCGCCGCCAGGTGGTGGGCGTGGTCGAGGCCGACTTTGCCATGCCACGCAACGCCGATACTGCCTGGGCGCAGGCGGTGGACGCTGCGGGCGGGCGTATTGACGGGCTGGTGCTCAACCACGGCATCTTTGAAGCGGCGAGCGTCCATGACGATGCGGGGCCGTGGATGGCCAACTGGGCGCGAACCCTGCAGGTCAATCTGCAAAGCGCGGCGGATCTGGCTCGCCTTGCTATCCGCGACTGGGTCGATGGCGAGGCACCCGGGTCCCTGATCGCCATCGCCAGCCGCGCCGCCCATCGCGGCGATGACCTCAACCACCCCGCCTATGCCGCGTCGAAAGCCGGGCTGATCGCCATGATCAAGACGTTCGCCCGCGCCTATTCCGGCCAGGGCCTGTCCGCCTACGCCATTTCACCAGGCTGGATCGACACCGAAATGGCCCCGCAGGAACCCGCCGCCCGCAAGGCCGCGCTTGCTGAAGTGCCCTATGGCGACATGGCCAAACCCGAAGAGCTCGGCCGCATGTGCGCCTTCCTGCTCGGCGGCGGGGCACCGAGTGCCACAGGCGCGACGTTTGATATGAATGGTGCGAGCTATGTGCGGTAGGGGTACGCCCTCGCGACCGTCATCCCAAACTTGTTTCAGGACACAGTTTCAATGCCGAGCCGCTGGGTCCCAAATCAAGTTTGGGATGACGATTGAGTTTGAAACCCCGGCCAAGGGCGCAGCCCGCAGGAGCCGGGGCCTCTATCCGATGAATGCACTTGATTCTGAGCGAGGTTCGGGATCGCTTTGCGTCCGGGATTTCATCGAAGTGAAATTCACTCCGCCGCCATCGCCACGGTCTGCCCGGAGCGCACCAGCCGTCCGGGCCGGGCGTCGGTCACTTCATCATCGCGCACCACGACCTCACCGGCGACAATCGTCGCGCGGTAGCCTTCGGCGTCCTGAAGCAGGCGCTGGCCGCCGGCGGGCAGGTCCTGGACGAGGCGCGGTGGATGCAGGCGCAGGCGCTCCATGTCGATGATGTTGAGATCGGCTTTCAGGCCGGGCTTGATGCGGCCGCGATCGGCAAACCCCAGATAGTCCGCAATGTCGGCGGTGAGCATCTGGACGGCGCGCGGCAGCGCGATCCTGTCGCCGCGGGTGCGATCGCGCGTCCAGTAGCTCAAAAGATAGGTGGGGAAGCTGGCGTCACAGACCGTGCCCACATGGGCCCCGCCATCTGACAAGCCCATCATGGCCAGCGGATGGTCCATCATGGCTTTGACATTGTCATAGCTCAACTCTGTATAGTTATAGATCGGCAGGTAGATCAGCTCCCGGCCATCGCGGGCGATCACCGTGTCATAGAGCTGTTCCCACACCGACACGCCGCGCGCGCGGGCCTTGGCCGCGATGGAGCTTTCCGGCGGCTGTTCGTAGTCGGGATTTTCCGACAGGGTGAACAGCTTTTCTGCCGCAAACTCCATGTTTTCAATCAGAAGATCGGCAATCGGCGGTATGGAGCTTCCCGGCCCGGCAAGCTTGTCGGACTTTTGAGCCAGCATCTTTGCTTTGAAGTCTGGCGTCTGCATCAAGGCCACGCGCTCATCGAGTGGCAGGTCAGAAATCTCCTTGTAAGCCGGATAGCCCATGAAGGGGTGGAAGGTGCATTGCAGCCCCAGGAAAACGCCAATCGCGCGCGGGGCCACCTGAGCCCTCACCGTGAAGCCTTCAGCGTCGAGCGCTTCCAAGCCCGACAGGATTTTCTTCCACTGATCAGGCGCAAAATCACGCTGCATCACCGAAATGGAGAAGGGACGACCACCGGCGGCCTTCACATACTCTTCGATCACCGCCCACTCGGCCGGGAATTTGTCCTGATCGCGCTCCAGATCAAAATCGCTAACCGCCTGGATAACGCCATGGTCGCGGCCCTTGAAGGCGCTTGCGATCCCGGCGAGCTCCTTCGCGGTCGCCTCGCTGGCGGGGGTCCATTCGCCATCGGCGGTGCGGTGCAAGTCAGAACGGCCCGTGGCAAAACCGACCGCGCCGGCATCCAGCGCTTCAGCGACCAGATCGCGCATACGGGCGATCTCTTCGTCGCTGGCCTGAGCATCAAAGCTGGCCCGCTCATCCATGACAAAAACTCGCAGCGGATCGTGGCCGACCATGGCCGCCACATCCATGGTGCGCGGCGTGCGATCAAGCGCGTCCATGTAATCGGGAAAGCTCTCCCAGTCCCAGGTCAGGCCTTCAGCCAGCGCGGTGCCGGGGATGTCCTCCACCCCTTCCATCAGCTTGATCAGGCGCTCGTGGTCGCTCTTGCGCACCGGCGCAAAGCCAACGCCACAATTGCCCATCACGGCGGTGGTCACACCATGTTTGATCGAAGGCTCCAGCCGGTCGTCCCAGGTGGCCTGGCCATCATAGTGGGTGTGGGCATCGAGAAATCCTGGCGTCACGATGCAGCCAGCCGCATCAATCGTTTCAGCTGCCTCACCGGGGGCCTCGCCCACGGCCACGATCCGCCCCGCCTTGATGGCAATATCACCGGTAAAGGGGCCGCCGCCCTCACCATCATAAATGCTGCCACCGGTGATCGTCAGATCATAGTCCGCCATGGCGGGCCTCCCTCGTCTTGTCGTTGGAGGTGAGTGTTTCAGAGGTGAGAGAGGCACTCAAGTATTAGCGCTGCCGCACATCCCTCCCCCAACGTGGGGAGGGTGGGCGAAGCTTTAGCTTCGGTCGGGTGGGGGGAAGCGCTGGCGCTTGATGATCCTCACCCCACTCGTCAGCGTTCGCTGACACCCTCCCCATCAAGGGGAGGGAAAGCTATTTTTGTCCGTCAAGACAAAGCCCGCCACCGAAACACCGTCGCGAGCGCAAAGCCCGAACACAAATGCCAGACGCTCCAAAGCCCCACGAGCGCCGCAGCTCCGCCCAGGCCATCGAACTGTGACAAGAGGATGATCAGCGCCAGGCTGGTATTCTGGATACCCACCTCAACCGTCACAGAGCGACGCTGCTTCGCCTTCATGCCCATCGCGCGAGCTCCAATAGCGCCAAGGGCGAAGGCCAGCGCATTGTGCAGGATGGCGATCCCAAGCACGAGAAGGGCCGTCCCGGTGAATATCTCCCAGTTGGACGCCAGCCCCCCCACCACCAGGAAAGCGAGCGCAAGGACTGACGCGACCAGAAAGCCTGGACGTATGCGCGCGGCCGTTTTGGGAAAGCGATGGGCGATGGCCATGCCGATGCCAAGCGGCACTGCAAGCAGGATCGTCGTTTGAACCACAAACGGAACCGGGTCGACCTCAATCGCGTTGACCAACGCGTCGGCGGGCCCGTAGAGGCTGGTCCAGAACAGGATGGAGATCGGCGTCATCAGTGCGGCAAACAGGCTGGACGTCGCCGTCAGCGCCACCGACAGCGCCGTGTCACCCCGTGAAAGGTGGGTATAGAAATTCGAGACATTCCCGCCCGGACAGCACGCCACCACGATCATGCCCAGCGCAATGGACGGAATGGGATTGAGGAAATGGACCAGCCCAAGGGTCAGTAGCGGCAGGCCGATCAGCTGAAGCGCCGCAGCGCCCAGAAAGCGCACGGGCTGGCGCTTGATGATGGCGAAGTCTGACAGGTGCAGGTTCAGCGCGACAGCCAGCATCACCAGGCCCAGCAGCGCCGGCATGATCAGCGACGCCCCCGGTGCCAGATCGATCCTTATGGCGTCCAGCGCCGCTGCGTCCATGACTTAAGCCCCCGTCTCAGAGGCCAGAAGATGGGCGGCGTTTGGGTGTGATGTCGAGGCTTTTTCCAAACCCAATCGTACCTTTTCCGGCGAAAGCTCTCTCCCGTCCCTCCCCCTATGCGGGGAGGGTGGGCGAAGCTTTCGCTTCGGTCGGGAGGGGGGAAGCGCCAGCACTTTGCGATCCTCACCCCACCCGTCAGCTCTCACTGACACCCTCCCCCTCAAGGGGAGAGAAGAATGCCGGGATAAACCGCCTGCCCTTGCCAGCTGCGCACGTAAATGCACGATACGCCCCATAATTTTGAGACCTTATGGGGAGCATCATGATCCGCACTTTATCCATCCTGAGTGTGTCCACGCTGGCGCTGGCCGCTTGCGGCCCGGCGAACGAACCGGCTGAGGACACCCCCACAGACACGGCATCGACCGAGACCGCCGCCGCCGAGACGGTGAGCGAATGGCCGATCCACAACGACACCAGCTCAGCCATCACAGAAGCTGACTTTGCCAATCGCATCTCCACCCTGGCCGATGACCGCTTTGGCGGGCGCGGGCCAGCGAGCGAGAAAGGCGAACCGGCAGCGCAGTGGATCGCCACCGAAATGGAGAACGCCGGGCTTCAGCCCGCGGGCGTGAACGGCAGCTGGTTCCAGCCTGTGGCCCTGATCGAGAGCACGCTGGATGAAGCCAGCTCCAGCTTCGAGATCACTCTGAATGGTGAGCCCATGGGTCTGACGTCTCTGGAAGACGTCACCTACTGGAGCCAGAATCCGCAGGAATCAGTCAACCTGGAGGCCTCCGATCTGGTGTGGGTTGGCTATGGCACCGTAGCCCCTGAATATGGCTGGGACGATTATCAGGGCGTGGATGTTGAGGGCAAAACCGTTGTGATGCTCATCAACGACCCGGGCTTCATCAATCAGGGCGAGGACTTCAACGGTTCGGCGATGACCTATTACGGGCGCTGGACCTACAAGTTTGAAGAAGCCGCTCGCCAGGGCGCGGAAGGCGCGATCATCATCCACCAGACCGAGCCCGCCAGCTACCCCTGGGGCACGGTGCGCGCCAGCTGGTCTGGTCCGCAATTCATCCTGGCTGCCGGGGCCAATAACGACTTCGTAGACGTCCAGTCCTGGATCACTGAAGAGACCGCGGTGACTCTGTTTGAAGCCATGGGGCTCAACTTTGAAGCCGAAACCGCACGCGCTGCATCTGGCGAGTTCACGCCGATCGCGATGGAAGGGGCGCAGCTGTCCGCCAGCCTCAACAACTCGCTTCGGGAGCTGAGCTCAAACAATGTGGCGGGCATGATCGAGGGCGCAGAGCGTCCGGAAGAATACGTGCTCTTCATGGCCCATTGGGACCATATCGGTGAGCGCCTGAACTTCGCTGGCGACGACCAGATCTATAACGGGGCCGTCGACAACGCGACGGGGACCGCGGCGATCATGGAGATTGCTGAACGCTTTGCGGGCAATGCCGGCGCTCCGGCACGCTCGCTAATCTTCGTGGCGGTCACGGCTGAAGAACAGGGCCTTCTGGGCAGTGAGTATTACGCCATCGACCCGCTGGTGCCGCATAACCAGACGGTTGCCGGGTTCAATTTCGACGGCATGCTGCCCATCGGTCCGACAGAAGACATCGTGGTGATCGGCTATGGATCGTCCGAGCTGGAAGACATCCTGCGTGCTCAGGCTGAAGAGCGCGGCATGTATCTGACCCCCGATCCCAATCCGGAGGCTGGATACTACTACCGCTCCGACCATGTGACGCTGGCGCGCCGCGGTGTGCCGATGCTCTATGCGGACTCAGGCTCCATCCATGCCGAGTTTGGGGCCGAGTATGGCGCTCAGATTGAGGCGGGCTATCGCCTCGAGCGGTATCACAAGCCAAGCGACGCATATAACGAGGACTGGGACCTGTCCGGCTTCGTTCAGTCGACAACGTTGATGTACGACGTGGCCGCCCAGCTGGCGAATTCGGAAGACTGGCCCACCTGGTACGAAGGCAATGAATTCCGCTCCATCCGCGAAGCGTCCATGGCGGGGGAATAAGGCTGCAACAGGCGTTGTGCGGCCTTCGAGACGGCCCTAACGGACCTCTCCTCAGGATGAGGATTGCAGACGTTCTAGCACACCCTCATCCTGAGGAGCGCGCAGCGCGTCTCGAAGAACCTGCAGGATCACGCGCAACGAGTTCAAAAAAGCCCCGGCGTCATCGCCGGGGCTTTTCCTTTAGTTCACGTGGGCCATGTGGTGGAGCCACTGGCGGTGGCGTTCATAGTGGCGAATGAGATCACGGATCACCTGCTCGGTCGTGTAGCCATAGATGCAGTAATGCTGGCCACCTTCAGCCAGGAAAACCTCGCCGCGTGAGTAGAGACCCGAATTGCGTCCGGCCTCGCCCGGAGCCTCTTCGTCGTCATAGTTCTTTAGCATCAGGCCATAGACGAAGTCTGGCTGGTCGCAATGATCCACGATGATCGACACCTCATCTTCGGCTATATCAATCGTTGAGCTCAGTCCCTGACGTTCCAGTTCAGGAATGACAGCCTCAAAAGCCGGGACCACCTCTTCCTTCATCCACTTGCGCACATCCGCCTGGGTCGGGGTTGTGAACATCAGGCCGATGCGCGTCTTCCAGGAGACGCCTGTTCCTTCCACAGGCAGCTGGGCGGCGGTTTTGATACCGGCTCGCCGGGCGGTCTCTTTCGACCAGGCCCGGATAAGACCGATGAAGGCCAGGAAGATCACGATCGTAAAGGGCAGCGCGGCAGCAATTGTAGCCGCTTGTAGCGCAGCGAGCCCACCTGCCAGCAAGAGCGCGGATGCAACGACGCCTTCGGTCACCGCCCAGAAGAAGCGCTGCCAGACCGGCGGGTTCAGCGAACCGCCAGAGGCCAGCGTGGATTTGACCAGAGAGCCGGAGTCAGAGCTGGTCACGAAGAAAGTCGTCACCAGAATGATCGCCAGCACCGAGGTGATGCCACTGAGCGGGAGGGTATCAAGGAAGGCGAACAGCGCCATCGACATGTCCCCGCCAGCCACTGCCATCAGGGCCGGAGAGGCCGCATCGGCGAGCGCCTGTTGCAGCGCCGAATTGCCGAACACCGTCATCCACAGGAAGGTGAAGAGCGTCGGGCCAAAGATGACGCCGAAGACAAATTCGCGGATCGTGCGGCCGCGCGAGACGCGCGCGATGAACATCCCGACAAACGGACTCCAGGAGATCCACCAGCCCCAGTAGAAAAGCGTCCAGCTATTGATCCACTCGGTCTCGCCATAGGCCCCGACGCGGAAGGTCAGATCGGCCAGCTGGCTGACATATTCACCGATATTCTGGACATAGGCGCTGATCAGGAAGAGCGTCGGGCCAGCGATCAGGGCAAAGACCAGAAGCGCAATGGCAAGATAAAGATTCCACTCGCTCAAACGCTTGATGCCCGCATCTAGCCCAGCCAGTACCGAGGTGGTGGCAATGATCGTGATGATGATCACCAGAATGACCTGGATGTTGGTGCTCACGCCGATGCCGAACAGGGTATCGAGCCCGGAATTGATCTGCGCGACACCAAATCCCAGCGACGTCGCGACGCCAAACAGCGTCCCCACAATCGCCACCACGTCGGCGGTATGGCCAATCGGGCCGTAAATGCGATCACCAATCAGCGGATAGAGCGCGGAGCGAATGGTCAGCGGCAGACCGTGACGGAAGGAGAAATACGCGAGGCTCAAGCCCACCACCGCATAGGTCGCCCATGCATGAATACCCCAGTGGAAGAAAGTCAGAACAACTGCTTGCTGGGCTTTTTCAGGGGTACCGGGCTCGCCGTAGGGCGCATTGAGGAAATGCTCAAGCGGTTCAGCAACACCGAAGAACATCAGGCCGATGCCCATGCCGGCCGAAAACAGCATGGCAAACCAGGCCATGAAGGAGAAATCGGGCTCGCTGTCATCAGGCCCCAGCTTCAACCGCCCCCAGTCAGAGAAAGCGACGATGATGGAACCCACAAGGAAGACACCCACCCCGACAGAGTAGAACCAGCCGACATTGGTGGTAATCGTGTCACGCAGCCACGCGAACAGCTCCTCGGCCTGATCCCCGGCGAAGATCGCGTAGGCCACCCCGCCGAAGGCAATGACGGCGGCGGGGATAAAGACGGCGGGTTCAAACTTCTTCATTGGATGTCCTTTAGGGAGTCCCTATGGGTCGCGTCGCCAGTCGGTGAGCGTCGGGCCGAGCGCGGCTTTCAACGGGTCGAGCCAGGCCTCGTAAGGCTTCCAGGCCTCAAGGCCCCGGGTATTGATCGGCTGGCGCACCTGCTCTGAGCTGGCGGTGCGCACCTCACGTTTCGTCTGATGAAAGTTGATGCAGGCGTCCTCAAAGTCCAGCCCGCAATAATCAAGGATGCGGCGAACCTGAGCTTCAGTATCGCTAACCACATCCTCGTAGATTACGCGCAGCACGGCACCGGGCATAACCGCATCCCAGTGATCCATCAGCTCCACATAGCCACGGTAATAATGGCCAATTTCTTCAAGCCCGTAGGTAAATTCCTGGCCTTCAGCAAAGAGCTGCTTGAACCCGGAGAAACAGCATCCCAGCGGATCGCGGCGCGCATCGATGATTTTCGCATTGGGAAGGATCAGCTTGATCATTCCGATATGGCGGAAATTATTTGGCATCTTGTCGGTGAAGAAGGGCGCGCCCTTACGGTGCACCGCCGTTTCATCGAGGTAGCGCTGGCCAAGCTCCTGAAGCTTTTCAGCCTCAAGGTCATTAAGAATACGCGGATATTTCGTGCGATCCGACAGCTTGTCCCGGCCCCGCAGATGCTGGCTGAGCGCAATGACGTTGGGAAGCTCGAGCGTTCCGTCCACCTGGCTGTGGCTGGCCAGGATCTGTTCAAGCAGCGTTGAACCGGCCCGAGGCAGGCCAACGATGAAGATGGGATCGGGTGCCAGATTGCCTTTGCCAGCCTGCTTTTCAAACAGCGCTGGCGTACAGAACTCCTTCTGCGCGGCAAACTCGTCTTCCATCTGGTCGGTGGTGTAGCGGGTCTGCAGCTTTTTCAGGCCGTTTCCCCGCTCATAAAATGCAAAGGCTGCCGGGTAGGCCTTGCGGTCTTCAGCCGCCTTTCCCAGCGCAAAGCAAAGATTGATGCGGTTCGGCAGGGTCTGACCCGGCGCAGTTTCGGCTGCCGCCATGGCCTCAAACTCATCGTCAGAGAATTTGTAGGTCTTCAGATTGGCCAGCGCGTACCACGCGTCGCCATGATTGGGTGCCGCCTGTGTTGCCTGCTTGTAGGACGCCACCGCGTCGTCTGACTTGCCCCAGGTCTTTAGCGCGTGGCCGCGGGAGGTAAGGGTTGCCGGATCTTCGGGCACCCGTTCCAGGACAGCGTCAAATAGCGCAACTGCACCGCCATAATCTCCCGTCTGCATGCGCTCTATAGCGAGCTGAGAGGTGAAGACCGGATTGTCTTGATCACGCTTGTACAGGGTTTCAGCCTGATCCAGCGCTTTTTCAAATTTCTGGCGCTTGCGCAGGATGCGAATGTAGTCGATGCGGGCTTCGACATTGTCCGGCTTAAACTCTACCGCGCTTTCGAGAAGAAATTCAGCATCTTCCAGAACGCCGAGGCGATTGCCGACTTCGGCCAGAAGGCGCATGGCCTCCACATCCCGCGGATGGCTCTTCAGCCAGTGGCGGCAAAGCCCTTCAGCCTTCAGAAGGCGGTTTTCATACAAGTGATGAGTCGCGGCTTGCAGCTCGCGCGGCATCTTGCGAACCCGTTCGGCCTGAGCGTGGGCCGCATTCGCTTCTGCCGCCCGGCCCTGTTTGTGAAGGATATCAGCCTGCGCAGCCCAGGCAGCGTGGAGCCCCGGATTGGCGCGTACGGCCGCCTGGTAACAGGTCAAAGCCTGATCAAGGTCACCGCGATCACGATAGAGATGAGCCTCTTCCTGCAGGCCGCGACCAAAGTCCGGCGCGACCTCACCGAGCCGCCCCAGCGCACCAAGAGCGTCATCGAGGCGTTTGAGATAACGAAAGCAAGCCGCCTTCATGTAAAGCGCGTCGGCGTGATCTGGCTGGTGGGCAAGCACGCCTTCAAGCGTTCCAAGCGCACGAGTGAAATCACCCGCCTGCATGGCGCTTTGCGCGGCCTTGAGGCCGTCTGCCATTTCTGGCGTCTCGTTCAAGCAAGTCCCCTGCGCGCTCTGCGTCTTTTTATTCCAGTCTGCGGACAGGAAAGCGCCCCGCCGATTGGCGAGGCGCTTGTTACCCTGCCCGCTTACGCGGTCACGAACAACCGCGGGCGGTGTACAGCCTTAGTAGCTGACACCAAGGCGGATGCCGTAGGTGCGCGGGCGGATGACCGTCTGACGCTGGACATCGTTGATGAAGTTGTTGGCAATGACACCGTTCTCGTTGGTGACGTTGTCGACAAAGACTTCAACCGACCACTGGGACGCGGTCACACCGGTGCGCAGGCCCAGCGTGGCGTAGCCCGGGTTCTCAGCAGCGTTGATCTCGATGATGTCTGAACGGCTGTCACCGGCATAGATCGCCTGAGCCTGAACGTGGGCCATGCGGGCATTGCCAAGGTCCCATTCATAACGCGCACGGGCGTTCAGCTGCAGGTCCGGCGCGAAGGCCAGCTCCTCACCCACAACCACATCGTCGGTCGGGGTCAGAACCTTGGTAATTTCAGAGTCCAGGATCGAGAAGGAACCTGTGACCGTCAGGCCGGGAATTTCCATCGGAGCGTAGGTGAGATCGCCTTCGAGCCCCATCAGCTCTGCATTCGCCGCGTTATCGGAGAAGAAGAGGTTGGTGATGGACGGATCGAAAATCGTCGTCTGAAGATTTTCGATATCCACGAAGAAGGCGTTACCGTTAAAGCGGATCTGGTCATCAGCCAGGTCCAGCTTCCAGCCCAGCTCATAGTTGGTCACTTCGTCGGTATCCAGAACGAAGGGAACCACAAAGCCGTTGGCACCCGGAGCACCGCCCGGACGGTTCAACAGACCCGGACGGAAGCCTTCCGAGTAGGTTGCATAGAACATCATGCCTGGAGCCGGCGTCCAGTTACCCGTCAGCTTGAAGATCGCACCATCGGTAGCGGCCACATCCGGCGCGCGCGCAGCGTTGAAGATCTGCTCGGCCTGAGCCTGGGACAGCGCTGGGTCAATCGCCAGAATGTCGGCGATCGACTGGGTGTCGTTATAGGTGATGTGACGGCTGGTATCGCAGGTGCCGATGAAGGTGTACTCGCCATCGCCGTTATAGAGGTCGGAAATGTCGGTACCAAAGGCGTTCGCGTCGGTGCCGCCGGAGTTACAGAACGAGCCGTTGGCCGAGCCTTCCAGATCCACCTCGATGTCGTAGTAGCGTGCGCCAGCCACGATGGAGAAGGTCGGCGTAATATCGTAAGCCACCTCACCAAAGACACCGAACTGATCGTCAGTCCGACGAATGTCGTTACGGAAGATCACGCCTTCCGGGAAAGGACCCGGATCGGAGATATAGCCGGTCATCTGCGGGAAGTTCGGCGCGAACGGACCGAACGGATCGGCAAAGGCCGAGCTGTAGTAGGTGAAGTCGTTACGCTCTTTGACTTCGGTGGACGAAAAGAACACGCCAGACGTCAGGCGCAGGCTGCGATCCTGTGGTGTGTTGAAGCGGAATTCGTGGCTTTCCACTGTGGTTTCGGTGAACGACGTCACGACCGAACCTGGATCATAACAGGTGCCCGACGGATTGGCCGCACCTGGGTAGGTCACGGAGCCATCACAGGTGTAATATGGGAAGTACTGACCCACGAACATATACTCGGTGTAGTCCACGACCTGGTCGCTTTGGCGATCGGTGTAAGCACCGGTGTAGACCACGTCCAGCATTGCCAGACGGCCCTCGAGGGTCCAGGAGAAGTTGGTGAACTCGTCTTCGAGACGGTCCTGTTCGTAGCGCTGGACTTCCCAGTCATTTAGATCCGGGTCCTGGAAGAAGACGCCGTCAGCTTCCAGCTCCTGCTGCATCACCGATGCGGTCAGACGCCAGTCAGCGTTGAACTCATAGCGGCCCGACAGGCGGAAACCGGAATAAGTGGCATCGTTGAAGTCTTCTTCAACGATGGACGCGTTGTTGGCGTCGATGAAGGTCACACCGGACAGATCCGCACCAGCCTGGAAGCCTTCGCGAACGCTGGACACCGGCACACCATTATCACGGACCGTACCGGCCGGACGGAATCGCGCGGAGCGCGAGGTGTTCACAGTGCCCGGAACATTGTCGATGAAGCCACCCTGGCGGTCCCAGAAGGCCACGCCGCGAACAGCAAACTGCTCACCAATCGGCAGATTCACTACCGCTTCAATGCTCGTGCTGTCTTCACCGTCTTCGGTGAACTCATAGCCGAAGTTGGCCGAGGCAGAATACTCGCCCAGAACCGGCTTGTTGGTGATCATGCGGACCGTACCGGCCTGCGAGGATGCACCAAACAAGGTGCCCTGCGGCCCCGGCAGGACTTCGACACGCTCAAGGTCGACAGCGTAGACGTCCAGGTTACGACCCGGTTGCGCCAGCGGCTGTTCATCAAGATAGAAAGCCACGTTCGGTGCCAGGCCAGCGACACCAGCGGTCGTCAGGTTCGGCGTCGTGGACGCAAGACCGCGAATGTAGATGGTGTTCTGGCCCGGGCCACCACCGCCAGCGGTCACGCCAGGCAGCTGCACCAGGTAGTCGGTGAACACATCCACGTCGTTTTCTTCAAGCGCGCTGGCGTCCAGCGCCGACACTGCCACCGGAATGGTTTGTGAATCGGACTCAACCTTGGTTGCCGTCACCGTGATGCGTTCCACCTGAGCGCTGGCGGCACCGCCAGCTGCGAACGCGACGGCAGCCGAAAGCATCGTCGTAGCAAGAGCGTGTTGCTTGAAGGTCATGGGTTCTCCATTGGAAATTTACGTTGTGCTGTTCCTATGCGACAGGCGGTTGCAAGGCCACCTTTCCTTTGTGTTGAAATCAGTTTGAAAATCCATTGTGTGATGGCTCAATCCCAACTATCGCCCCCAACCAACTGATTAATAAAAGGATATTATATGTGTTGCCAAATCACAACACACCTCAAAGCTATCAGGTCCCAATGAATCCAATCCGGGCGCTAGAGTTTTTATTTTGATCTCAAACAATTCAACTAATTGCGGCTACCCATGCCCCTTTGGCCGATTATGATAGTGTGAAAGCGAGTCCCTCTCGATGATTGATCACAACGCCATTCTCATCGCCCTGCGCCGAATTACACGGGCCATTGACCTGCAATCCAAGCGCTTGATGAAAACCACCGGACTGACTGCGCCCCAACTGGTTATCCTTCAGCTCCTCAGGCGTGAGGGCGAGCTGGCTTCAGGAGCCATCGCGCGCGCGGTTGTTTTAAGTCAGGCGACGGTCACCTCCATCGTGGAACGGCTGGAACGCGGCGGCCTCGTCGCGCGCACGCGAGGTCAAACCGACCGGCGGCAGGTCTTCGTACACCTGACCGAAGCTGGCCGGGCAAAGGCCGAGGCAGCACCCGAATTGTTGCAGGCGGGCTTTATTAAAGCCTTCGACAAGCTGGAGAGCTGGGAGCAGCACATGCTACTCGCGTCTGTCGAACGCATAGCTGAACTAATGGATGCTGAAGACCTTGATGCCTCTCCGATCCTGGATGTCGGTGAGTTTGGGACACGCGACGGCCCGCCCCCGCCCTCAGCGTCCGAGGTTTCCCCATGAGGACGCCCACCCCCCTTTACGCCTTTGATGTGCGCAGCGATGGCAGCGCGACCCCGGTTGAAGCTCTTGAAACCCGGCTCCATTCAAGCGCGCGATATCGCTGGCTTCACTTTGACTTTCATGAGGCGGGCGTACGCGACTGGATCGAGGCTGAAACCGATCCGCTGGTTGCCGAGGCGCTGACCCGGGAGGACACCCGTCCGCGCTGCACACCCCATGGGGACGGCATGATCATCATCCTGCGCGGTGTGAACCTCAACCCGAACAGCGAGCCAGAGGACATGGTCTCCATCCGCCTGTTCGTGACCCATGACCGCATCATCTCCACGCGTATTCGCAAGCTGATGGCCGTGACGCGCCTCAAGGAGAGTATCGAAGCCGGCGATGCGCCCTTCGATCCCAGTACCTTCATGGCGCTATTGGGCAAAGGCCTGACCGAGCGAATGGATCCGATCGTAAAGGGGCTTGCAGATCGTATCGACGAGCTGGAGGAAGAGAGCCTCGACCGCACCAGCGGGCTGCGCACGGAACTTGCGGATATCCGCCGCGCAACGATTGCCCTTCGTCGCTATGTCTCGCCACAGAAAGAAGCGCTCTGGAAGCTAGCGCAGGGCCATGGCGATGTTATTTCCGGCCCGGCTCTGGCTGCGCTGCGTGAAACCGGTGACCAGGTAACCCGCCTTGTTGAAGAGCTGGATGCCGTGCGCGAGCGTAGCGCCATCCTCAATGACCAGCTGACCGACAAGCGCGCCGAGGAAATGAACGCCACCATGCTGCTTCTGTCCGTCGTGGCGGCAATCTTTCTGCCCCTGGGCTTCCTGACCGGCCTGCTCGGCATCAATGTCGGCGGCATGCCTGGCGCGGACTACGCCCTCGCTTTCTGGCTGGTCTCTGGCCTGTGCGTAGGAATTGGCGCGGGTTTATTGTGGATGTTCAAGCGCTGCGGGTGGATCTGATTGCGTCTGATTTGGCGTAGCGGACCGAAGCCCTAGCTTATCCGTCCACACCAGGACGGAGAGATATGCAAAAGCTTCTGACCCGCCTGGTCGGAGAACCGGTCAGCGCCGAAGCCTCCGACCTGACCGACGACGCCCGAGCGCAGGAAGCGCGGAGCGCCCTCACCCACATGATTGCACTGTCGGCCAGCAAATCGGCCGACGGCCTATTCGATCCAAAGCTAATCCTTGCTGCACTGATGGGTAGCCTCGGCGCTCCGGCCGGCCTTATTGGCCTGCTTGTGCCAATCCGCGAAGCCGGGGCGCTATTGCCCCAGCTCCTTCTGGCAGGCCCTGTGGATGAGGCAGAGCGCACCAAGATATTCTGGGTCGTCGGCGCAGTCGGTCAGGCCATCAGCGCGCTAGCTGTGGCAGCACTGGCAGTCTTCACAAAAGGACAGCTGGCCGGACTTGCGATCCTTGCTGCCGTAGGCTTACTCGCCCTAGCCCGAAGCGCCTGCTCGGTCAGTTACAAGACCGTCCTTGGCAAAACTGTTGACCAGAGCCATCGTGGCCGGGTGACCGGGCTGGCCACTTCGGTCGGTGCGGCGGCTACTCTGATCAGTGCAAGTGCGCTGATCCTGGAGGTTCTGCCGCGTTCGAGCCTGCTCATTGCTTTTGTGATCTGTGCAAGTGCGTTCTGGGCGCTTGCCGCCATCACTATGCTTTGGCTGCCTGAAGGCGCGAAGGGCGAGAGCGTAAGCAAGCCTGACCTTGATGAGCAGCTTAATGCCCTCAAACCGGCCTTGAGGCGCACCTGGTTTCGACAGTTCATCGCCACGCGGGCACTCCTCAGCGCGACGGCATTCGCCCCGCCCTATTTCCTTTTGGGGATTGAAGGCAGCGCCCAGCTAGCCTCGGTAGGATGGCTGGTTCTGGCAAGCGCGCTGGCAAGCCTGAGCAGTGGATATGTCTGGGGGCGCGTCGCCGATCATTCCAGCCGTCTGACCCTAATGATCGCCGCGGTCAGCGCAGCGGCCGTGCTTGGGGTCGGCGCAGCCCTTGCAATTGCCGGCTTCTTCAACGCCCTTACTGCCAGCGTGGGCCTGTTCGGTTTGATGTTAAGCTATCAGGGGGTGCGCAGCGGTCGCTCGACCTATCTGGTAGACAAAACCGAAGCAGACCGCCGCGCACGCTACAGTGCACTGGCCAATACCATCATGGGTGTTTTTCTTCTGCTCGGCGGGGCTGCAGCAGCGCTGGCGCAGAGTTTTGGCCCAGCCATCGCGCTGGCCGGTCTGGCGGTCGCATGCGTGTTTGCCTTCGGCTATGCCCGCGCCCTTCCCGAAGCTCGAGCCTGACAAGGATGACGTGTTTTGAATTGCGATGAAATTGAAGCCTTCCTTGAAGAACACACGCCCGGCGAGACGGAGTTTCACCAGGCCGTCATGGAGGCTGCGCCCGATATTGAGCGCGTGATCAAAGACCTCGATCCCGATGGTGAACACGGGCTGGGCGCGCGGCTTCTGGTGCCTGAGCGCCTGATCACTTTCCGCGTCGACTGGCGCAATGATAAGGGCGAGGGCGAGGTCAATCGCGGTTATCGGGTTCAGTTCAATGGTGCGGTCGGTCCCTACAAGGGTGGATTGAGGTTTGCGCCTTCGGTGAATGTGTCGGTCCTGAAATTCCTGGCTTTTGAACAGGCGATGAAGAACGCCCTCACCGGCTTGCCACTGGGGGCCGCCAAGGGCGATGCAGACTTCGACCCGAATGGCCGCACGGAGCGGGAGATCGAGCGCTTCTGCATCGCCTTCATGACGGAGCTGCACCGCCATATCGGACCCGATGTCGACATTCCTGCCGGTGACCAGAATGTTGGTGCCCGGGAAATCGGCTGGCTGTTCGGGGCCTATCGGCGCATCACCGGCCAGCATGTCGGCGTGCTGACCGGCAAAGGCCTCGACTTTGGAGGTAGCCCGCTGCGCCCCGAGGCGACAGGTTATGGCCTGATCTACTTCGTAGAAGAGATTTTGAAACATCGCGACGACACGATTGAGGGTAAGGCTGTCCTCATTTCCGGTGCCGGCAATGTCGCGACTTTCGCCGCGCACAAGGCGATCGAGGCGGGGGCGAAAGTCCTGACACTGTCCAACAGCAAGGGCTGCCTGGTGTGCGAGGACGGTCTGGACGCCAATGCGCTGGACGCGCTCACCACCGATCACGCGGATGCTGATAATCCGCTCAAGGCGCTGGCTGACGAAATCGGGGCCGAGTTCCGCAAGGACACCAAACCGTGGGACATCAAAGCCGATATCGCCCTGCCCTGTGCAACCCAGAATGAGCTTGGTGAAGACGACGCGAAGGCGCTGGCGGAAAACGGTATTGGCCTTGTTGCCGAGGGCGCGAACATGCCCTGCACCGCCAAGGCCCAGGCGGCGTTGATTGACGCAGGGATACCCCTGGCTCCCGGCAAGGCAGCCAATGCTGGCGGGGTGGCCGTATCTGGGCTTGAAATGACCCAAAATGCCAGCCGCGAACCGCGTACAGCCAAGGATATCAATAGCCAGCTTAAGACCATCATGGGTCGCATCCACGAGATCTGCCTAGAGCAGGGTGGCGATGGCCCGGACCAGTATATCCGCGGTGCCAACCGCGCAGGCCTTCGCAAGGTGCTGACCGCGATGAAGGCGCAAGGCGTCTAGGCCTACGGACTGTCTTCAGCGCGACAGAGCCGACTGCGATCCAGAGGCGCAAGCCCGAACGCCTGTCTGCGCGCCGTCAGGTTCGCAGCGTCCTCAACCGGGAAAAGGCGTGTGCACTGACCGTCGACCCATCGCTGGGTCCCATAGACCTGAGCCTGGCCGGTCTGGACGGCATGCCGGTCAACCAGCCGCGCATAATCGAGCCGCACGCCCGTTAGTGCAGGACCGGCAAGGCTTGAAGCGGGCGTCCAGTCAAGCGCATCAGCCATGATTGATGGATCAGACGCATGAAGTGAAAGACGCAGGACTGCCCCTACCACCAAGTCGGGTGGCTCCTGTCCCAAAAGGTCGGACCTGAAGACCTCACGGAGAAAATCTGCATTGGCAGCGTCGATTGCGTTCAGTGTTTCCCAGCCGGGCATATCCGCCTGATACTCAACCCTGAACAACTGCTCGAAACTGACGCGCACGCCAAGCTCGCCCTCGCATGCATCCTCGTCGCTCCGGGCCAGCTCCACCCAGCTCGATAAGGTCTCGTTTTCAGCAAGATGGACGGAAAATGAGGAAACCTCCTCAGGTGCGCGTGAGAGAAATTCGGTGAGTGCATCTCCTTGCGGGACGATCAACGCGAACTGCTCCAATGCGCCACTTCGGCTACAAGCTGTAAGCTGACCCCAACTTTCAGTCGAGGCCAGCAAAACAAACACGGCGGCAATTGTGGGCCTAAAGACACCTGCAATTGCCCGCCTAAAAGCCGGAGATGTGCGCACTAACCGTCGCAATCGGTTGTGCACTCTCCGTCCCCTAGGCCACTTCCACTTTGCCCACCTGAACCAGGTGGCGGACAAGTCTGATAGGTTGTATTCGGGTTGTTCCCTCCTGCAACAGAATCGATTTCATCCCAGGAAAGAGGTCGAGCTGTCTTGAAATGAATGCTCTTCAAAGGCGATCGATTGTCAGTCATGAAATCTCCAATCTGGCGTTTTTAACTCCCACACACAACTTACACTACAGCACCCGGACGGATAACCGTCAACGGGTCTCGTGTCAGCTTCCTGAAGACGTCGGACGCTTCGATTTCCCGCAGCCTCAGGTCCGGTCGTCTTGAGCCTTCAACGTCCTTGCCAACAAGGAAGGAGACAAAATCTTCTAGCATCCGGGCTTCGGGGTAAGCCTCTTCAACGAACAAGAATTGGCCAGCAGGATTGCACTCCAAAAATTTCCAATCACCATCAGCGTCGATCAAGAAATCGAAGCACGCAAACTCCAGCTTCATTACATTCATAAATCTATCGATGTTTTGCGCGACTGACCCATCAACACCGTGACTAAAAATCGTTTTGATGCCGTCCCCGGCGCGCCAATCGGGATTTTTTGTGCCGGTATACACATTTTCTATGGTCAGGCTGCTCAAATGCTTTCCAAATCGTGTCACTCTGACCTCTCGGTCCGAATAGATGCGCCCTTGATAAATCGCCGGATGGAAGCGGATAATCTCGTCGTCGAACACGTCTGCATCAAACTGTGACGTCAACGACCTCAGCAACCCTTCTTCAGTAACCGCGGAGTATGGACCGAAGGCCTTACAAATCAACGAATGACTATTAATTTCTTGAATACCAGTCTTGGAATTCGAAAAGCGTGTTTCCAAGGTTGCGAACCCACAATCGCGAGCAAACTGTAACTGAATGGATTTCGAGTTCTTTAATTCAAAGTCCAACGGATCATGAACAACATGCGCTCTAGCGTGAAGATTCAGCCGTATCTGCCAAATCAAGCCTTTGAAGAATGACTGCCAGGACTTTCGATAGGGGAGCTGGTCATCATCGGCGAAGTCGAGGACGTGAGGGTCCAAGTTAATCCGCCTAAACCACACGTAGTCGAATTCATCGAAAGAAGGATAAGTCACTCCATTGATTGTCAAACGCAGTGAGTAGGGGCAGAAATTCCACTCTAGATTGTGGGGCTGCCGCATTTTTGGAATCAGCCAACTCTCAATTCGCAATGCTTCAAGGGCAGCACGAACTGCGTGAGAGTGCATGTCATAATATTCTGAAATAATAAGAGCTTTTGCCAATTCAATACCTAGTTCGCGATAACCTTGAGAGTCATGACTATTGTATCAGCTGCCCGGCTTCGACGCGGTAGACGGTGTCGGCACGCTCGATAAGGGCGGGTCGGTGGGCGACGACGACGCGCGTGATCGGCATATCTGCCAGTGTGTCCGCGATCAGGGCTTCGGTTGCCGGGTCCAGGTTGGCCGTTCCCTCGTCCAGCACAAGGATTTTCGGATCACGATAGAGCGCACGGGCCAGCAGGACGCGCTGGCGCTGACCGCCAGACAGCGCCGATCCCATATCCCCGACAAGCGACAGGAACTTCATCGGCATGGCATTGATATCATTGTATATTTGAGCCATGTGCGCAGCGATATGCACCTTCTCCATGTCCATGTCGGGATCGAAGAAGGCAATATTGTCAGCCAGGGTTCCAGAGAGCAGCTGGTCATCCTGGGCCACCACGCCCAGATGCCGTCGCCAACCGCGCCACCCCAGTGCCTTCGCATCGTGACCCTCAAGCCGGATATCGCCCTCAACCGGATCATAGAGCCCTAGCATCAGCTTCAGGAGGGTCGACTTGCCGCCACCGGATGGGCCGGTGATCGCGACGAACTCGCCGGGCTCGATCTTCAGATCAACGCCCTTGAGGACCATGGGTGAGCCCTCGCCATAGCGAAAATGGACCCCACGCATTTCGATGTCGCCGGTGGGGTCCGGGATTTCGTCGGCCATGGTTTCGGCGACTTCCTCCTCGCGCTCGGCATGAACGATGTCCCCGATACGCTCCAGATGCAGCGTCAGAAGACGGAAATTGAAGGCCTCGTTGATGAGCGCCAGCACGCGGTCGGTGAAAGTTTGCCGGAAACTCAGGAACGCAAACAGCATCCCGACCGAGAATCCGTCCCCACCGATGATGGTGCGCGCTGCAAGGTAGACCACAATGATGGTCTGAACCGTTGTAATGGCCCCTTGCAGGGCGGTGCGGATAATCGCGAAGCGCTCCACCGAGAAGGAGGCATTGACCGAGTCCGCAAACAGGTTCCGCCAGGCGGCTTCACGTTCTCCTTCGCGTCCCATCAACCGCAACGTACGCGAAGCGCGCACGCTTTCGATCATGTGGGTGCTTTCCTTGGCCTGCGCGACAATGGCCTCTTCGGAGCGTCGCCGGGTGATGGGATAGAAGGCAAACGTCACCACAAGGCTGAGCACGAGCGCGGCCAACACAACCAGGGTCAGCGTCGCGGAGTAGAAGAACAGGATCACCAGCGCGATCACAGCCATCAGGCCATCGATCACCACTGTCGCCGCCCCGCGCGTCAGGGCATCCTGAATGGGGCGGGTCGACTGGATCCGCGACAGGATATCGCCGACATGGCGCTTTTCATAAAAGCTGACGGTCAACCGCAACAAATGGCGGACCAGATTGCCAATCATCTGGAAGCTCATCAGTTGGCCAATCACCTGCAGCGCATAGGCGCGCAGGGCCGTCACACCCACCTGGATCAGCCCGAGCAATCCAAAGCCCATGGCCAGAACTGCCAGAAGGCTGAGATCTGACCGCCCGATCGCCTCGTCGATCACCAGCTGGTTGAAGAAAGGCCCCGAGAAAACCGCAACCTGTAGAACGAGCGAGAGCGCGATGATCTGGCCGAAGGACGCCCAGAAACCCTGCATCTTTGACCACAGGCTGGTGATCTTCACCGGGTTTCGGGCTTCGACCTTTTCAAACTCGTCAGCAGGCGACAACTCCAGCACCACGCCGGTAAAATGGTCAGACACTTCTGACAGGCTGAGCGTGCGTTTGCCCACTGCCGGGTCATGGATGGTGATGGATTTGGAATTGGCCCGCGCCAGAACGACGAAGTGATTGAGGTCCCAGTGCAGAATGGCTGGGGTCGTGACTTTTGACAGGGCCTCCAGCTCAACCTTCAGCGCCCGACTGGCCAGCCCAAGGCGATCAGCAAGTTGCATGATGGTACGCAGGCTTGCGCCCGAAATCGACAGGCCCGATCGTTGGCGTAGACCATTCAGGTCCACATCATGGCCATGCCAGCGTGCAATCATCGTCATGCACGCCAAACCACACTCCGCCGCCTCAGCCCCGATTACCACCGGCAGACGGCGCGACTTGAACAGGTCGAGGGGCGGCTGGCTCATGAGGGCGGAACTTTAATCGCTGAGGCTGGGAAAAGTCCCTACAAATAGGCGACAATCGCAATATAAAATCAAGGCGTGTTTCATTGCCCTTAAAGCTCTTTTTGATCGTAAGTGAATTACTTATAGGTTGTAGTTTGAGCGTGCACCTGAACCCTTGGAGCAGGATGGTGCGATACTTGGATTACACGACTTAGGCGTCGCTTCCTGCACAGATACCCAAAGCCCTGGCCGTGGATGTTCGACGGAACCTATCCCCGCCGCCCTGCGGCAAAGAGCGGATCGAACAGCCATTCGATCAGATTACGGCGGTCGATGATGATATCGGCGGTGACCAGCAGACCCGGCTGAAGTGGAATGGTCTCGCCATAGGCCTCGATCTCGTCAACCTCCAGCGCAGCCTCCACCCGGAACACCGGTTCATTGAGCACAAGGCCTGGAATCGTTGCCTCTTCGGGGGCGAGCACCGTGCGCGACACCGATGTGATGGTGGCGGCTGCGGTTCCAAAACGCTGATGCGGGAAGGCCTCGATCCGCAGCCGGACCTCTTGTCCAGGCTTGATGAAACCGACGGCTCTGGTGGGCAGGTAAAGCTCGGCAATCAGCTGCCCCCCATCGGGCACCAGCACTGCAATTGTCTCGCCTGCGGCCACGGTCTGTCCCGGCCGAACAGGCAAGGCGGCCACGCGAGAGGCTGTCGATGCCACCACCAGCGCAACGGTGCGTGCGGCCTGACCGCTCAAACGCTCCTGCAGCGAGGCTTGCGCTGACCGTGCGCGGGCCTCGGCCGCCTCGATCTGAAGCGGGATCGTCTCGATACCGGAGCGGGTGTTTGTGATTTCCCGATCAAGGGTTGCCAGCGTGCGCTCGAATGTGGCGAGGGCCTGGCGCGCACTCAAGGCCCGCTGGCGGCGGTCATCCAACTCGCGGCCCGACAGGAAGCCGCGTTCAGACAACTGCACGGCCCGTTCGATCTGATCCAGCGCCAGGGTGACCTGCTCGCGTTGCAGCGATATCTGATCAACAACCTCGTGGCGCTCTCGCTGCAAACCCTCGAGGCTGGCTTCAAGGCGCAGGACCTCGGCATTCAGTCCTGCGATTTCGGCTCGGGCCGCTTCCTGCGCCGCCTCGGTCTGAGCTTGAAGCGCGGCCAGGATCTGATCGCCAGAGCCCCCGTCTTCCGTCTCCTGGTCAAGGCGAAGGCGGGCGATTGGATCACCGATCTGAAGGACGCTGCCCTCCGTCGTGAGAATTTCTCCAACCTGACCGCCGGATAGCGCCGCAGCGCGGACCACACCCTGATCCGGTGTCAGCCAACCCGGTGCTGTCTCCCGGCGCGAATAACTTGAAAGGGAAGCAAACACCACGATTGCGGCAATCACGAGACCCGCAAGGACACCCATGAGCCTGACAGACAGTGGCGTGGCGAGGACCACACTGCCATCGAGCCGCCGGTAAAGGGCGTGATCAACCGCCTGTTTTCGAAAAAGATCGGACATGAAGACCCGAGGCTCACAGCATTAAAGCTCTCAACACGAGAAAAGTCTTCAATTATGAAGCGATTGTCCAGCGACCAGGTGCACATGACCTGCTGGCCCAGACTGGCTGCTGGCACTTTGGATAACGCCAAGCGACGTCAGGAAGAACACCATACTCAAAGGAAGGAAAACCGGTTTTGGTGGCGGGGGGGAGACTTGAACTCCCGACCTCACGATTATGAGTCGTGCGCTCTAACCAGCTGAGCTACCCAGCCATCCAAAACCCGGTTCAAGGCCGTTCATTGCCGAACGGGAAACGGGCTATACCCGCGCAGGCGCGCCAATTCAAGCGTCCCGCGCGGGCAATTCTCAGTGCGTCAGGGCTTAGGCTGCGCGCACACCCTTGAGGAATTCGGACACGGCCTTCTCCAGACCATCGGACTCCGTGTTCAGAGCGTTCGAGGCGGCGCTGACCTGTGCGGCGCACTGACCGGTCTCAGAGGCAGCTGCATCGACGCTAGCGATGGACTGGCTGACCTCGCGAGAGCCAGTGGCTGCATCCTGAGCCGCCCGCGTGATCTCGCTGGCCGCGGCGCGCTGCTCTTCCATGGCTGCCGCAATGGCCGCGGAGATATTGTTCATCTCGCTGATCACCTCACCGATATTGGCGATAGCGTCGACAGCCTTGCCGGTTGCACCCTGGATACCGTTGATCTGATCAGAAATGGAGCTCGTAGCCTTGCCGGTCTGCTCCGCCAGAGTCTTCACTTCGCTAGCCACCACAGCAAAACCTTTACCAGCCTCACCGGCACGGGCCGCCTCGATCGTGGCGTTCAGGGCCAGTAGATTGGTCTGCTCGGCGATATCGTTGATCAGGCTAACAATGTCGCCAATCTTCGTGGCGGCTTCATTCAACGCTGCCACATCAGTGTTGGTCTGCTCAACGCGATCAGCAGCATCCTGTGCGATCTCGGTCGAGCGGGAAATCTGCTGGGCGATTTCAGCAATCGAACCGGTCATCTCTTCAGCAGCTGCGGCGACCGTGTCCACGTTCTCAGCCGCACGCCCCGACGAAGCGTTCACCTGAGCGGTGGTTTGGGACGCGCTGCGTGAGGATTGATCGAGCGCGGTGGCAGCAGATTCCATTTCCGCAGCGGCATCGCTGACCGCACCCAGGGCGCGCCTCGACACGTCTTCGAAGTTGGCGATCAGCTCTTCAATGGCACGGCTGCGGGCAGCGCGAGCCGCCTCACCTTCGCTGCGTTCAGCTTCAAGGCGCTGGCGCTCAATGGCGTTGTCGCGGAACACATTGACCGATCTGGCCATGCCTGTGATCTCATCCTTACCATCGGCCTCCAGCGCGTCACCAATCTCACCACCCGCCAGGGTTTCCATGGCAGACGAGATATGGGTCAGACGCGCCAACAGGGAGCGGCTGATATAGAGCCAAGTGATCGCTGCGCCGGCCACAACAGCGGCGATGGCGAAAACGATCATGATGCTTTGACCAAAACCAATAGCCGAGACACCAGCATTGCTGGCGGCTTCCTGTTCGGCGAGCGCTTCATCGCGCGTGGTTTCCACCAGCTCGCTCAGTGCAGCATCGGCGAAGCGGGCCTCTTCAACCATCATAGTGGCTTCTTCGGCCATCGCCAGCTCACGCTGGCGCAGAGCAAACACATCGCCCGAGCCCTCAGAGCGGCCAATCAGCGCATTGACCGGGGTCCTGATCTCGTTTGTGACGATGTCACCCAGCAGCATCAGGTTGATATCAAGATCGTCTGCCGCAAACTGGAACTCATCGCGAATATCAGCCACGTCGCCTGCCGAAGCGGCGGCGGACAGTTCAGCGATACGGGCGACCGCCAGATTGAGCGCCATATTGGCGCGCAGCAGCGATTCAATCGCGATCTCGTCCTCGGTCTCATCCAGCGTGGCTTCAAGGGCAGCTGAAGCTTCAATGCGCGCTTGGAAGACGTCGCGCATTGCCTCTTCGCGAGCTTCGCGCGCGATTAGCTTTTCCGTGACTGGACCGGAGGCCGCCTCAACAGCGGTCGAAAGATCGTTCAGGGCCGTGGTCAGTACATCGACACGTGACGCCGAAACACCCGCCTCACGCAGCCCCGTCACAGCCGCGCCGGCTTCTTCAAGAAGCGTGCTGAGACGAGAGGCAGAAACCTGTTGGTCAATTGAGTCACCCGACCGGGCCAGAGCCGCCAGCTCGCCGGTGATGGCGCCCGACGCGGCTTCAAGACGTTGAGCAGCAGCCGCACGCGGCGCGCTTTCCTCCACCACTTGGTCAAGGGCCCCTCGCGCTCCAGAGAACGCAAAAATCCCCGCGGTAATTCCGACGAGGGCGAGCAAGATAACCGATGCAAAAGCCGCGATTAATCGCGTCTGGACCGAGTGGATAGAGAACGTCATGTTTAAGCCCCGGTAAGGTTAATCCCCGATGTCGTAAAAAACGGCGCGGGATCGATCCCGCGCCGTTTCTTTGCAGTCTTTAGCCGCCGAAGTTGAAGTCGAAGCGACGTTCGACACCTTCAGTCGTCTCAGCAGCAGCAGCATAGCGCCACTGCTCAAGAGCACGCATCACTGCGCGATCAAAAATGCCGGACGGTGCGGACTCAACGACTTCAACGCCGTCCACAACGCCATCCGGAGTCACATTGTAACGAACCACCACGTGGCCCTCGATTTCACGGCGCTCAGCGGCACGCGGATAAGCCGGCGGCTCAACCTCGACCAGCTCGCGCTCCTGCATGGCAAATGCCGGCGCACCGAACATGCCTGCAGCAACAGCAACAACAGCGAAAACACCCGAAAACTTCTTCATGGTCACACCCAACCCTAATCGTCGCAGCCGCACGGTGCGGTCTGCTTCAACAAAGACGCAGGGCAGTTGGACTGTTCTCGCCCTTATCTCTGTCCTGCGATGGGTAGAGTTATCCACCAAGAAGCTTGATGTTCGCTTAACGCGAGAGAATTATTGCAGCCACCTGGAATCAAACAGCTTTTCTAGCATTGTGACCCAAGTCACCATAAATGAATTCATTTACTATGGGCCCGGTCAGGCCGAAATATGGATGGGATGACCCAGCGCAGCGAGGGCGCTTTCGGCGAAGCCCTCGGTCAGGGTCGGGTGTACATGGATGGCCCCAGCGATGTCCTCAAGGCGGGCCCCCATCTCAATGGCCAGAGCGAACTCGCCTGACAGCTCTGAGACGTGCTTGCCGACTGCATGAATGCCCAAAACCACGTGGTCGTCCTCACGCGCTGTGACCCGCACAAAGCCCCCATCAGCCCCACCTTCCATGGTCAACGCGCGACCTGACGCTGCCAGCGGAAATTTGCCCGTGATGACCGTCTCGCCTTTTGCCTTGGCTTCATCCGGGGTCAGGCCAACCCCAACAAGTTCCGGCTCGGTGAAGCAGACCGCGGCAATTGACACAGGATCAAAGCGGCGACGGTGACCGGCAATGATTTCGGCCACGAGCTCGCCCTGCTTGCTGGCTTTGTGGGCAAGCAGCGGCTCACCAACAAGATCGCCAATGGCGTAGACACCGCGCATGCCCGTGCGGCACTGGTCGTCGATCTTGATAAAGCGGCCATCCATATCAAGGCCCATGTTTTCAAGACCCCAACCCTTGGTAACCGGCGCGCGCCCGACCGCTACGAGGACCTTGTCCGCCTTCAGGCGGTGGATCTCACCGTTGGCGTCTTCATATTCAAGGAAAGACTGACCGCCCTCTTGAACAACCGACTGGGCCTTGCAGTTCAGATGCACATCCACCTTGTTCTTCTTCAGCCACATCTGGACCGGGCGGATCAGCTCCTTGTCATAGCTGGGCAGGATGGAGCCCATCGCCTCGACGACGGCGACGTTTGAGCCCATCTTGCGGAAGGCGATACCCAGCTCCAGGCCGATATAACCGCCACCCACGACCACCAAGTCTTCCGGCAGCTCGGTCAGCTCCAAAGCTTCGGTCGAGCCGACAATGGTGTCGCCAAACGGCAGCGAGGGAATTTCGACTTCCCGGGAGCCCGTGGCGAGAATGACGTTCTCGGCTTCGATGCGAACGGTTTCGCCGTCATTGGTTTCAACGACGCACGTCTTTGCGTTTTCAAACGTGGCCCAGCCAGCGATCGCGTCGACTTTGGCGGCCTTCAGAAGCTGGCCGACGCCCCTGGTCAGCTTGCCAACAACGTCATCTTTCCATTCGGTCAGCCCACCCATGTCGAAAGTCGGTTCCGCACTGAGCGAGATACCCATTTGCGACTTCGCAGCGCTGTGGCGCATGTCTTCAAACTTGGAAGCCGCGTGAATGAAAGCCTTGGAGGGGATACAGCCTCGATTGAGGCAAGTGCCGCCGAGCCCGTCTTTGTCCACGATGATCGTATCAAGGCCCAGCTGACCTGCGCGAATGGCTGCCGGATAGCCGCCCGGACCACCACCAACAACGAGAACCTGGCATTTGCGGACGTCAGACATGGTGAGCCTCCAAAAATCGGCGCGACATAAATTCGACGCGGGTTTAACCGCTCACCGATGTTTGGAAAAGACCTGGACTGCCCGCAGCGCGCTTTAGCGCAGGAAGGGCAGCAAGCTGACCTGACTTAGAGACGCGAAAGTCCTCGCCGAGACCTCCACAGCCGTTTGGGCCTGGTTTAAGCGCGTAGCGGCTTCAGCCATGTCAGCCTCTTCAATGTCGGCAATCCAGCCTTGAAGATAATCGCTGCGGTCCTGGTGGCTTCTCAGGCTGGCTTCAATGCGGGCCTGTTTGGACCCGTTTTCGCCCATCGCGTCATTAATCGTCTCGAACGCAGCAATCACATTCGCGATCTCGCTTTGCAGGAAGGCCTGCTGGTTGGCTGTCACGGGCCCATCAAACGGGCCATCCGGGCCTGCGTTGAAATCAGCAATGCGCTCAAACGAGGCCATGAGGTCGCCGATGACTTCGGATGCGGTGCGGTTCACATCAATCGTCGTGTTCTCGTCAATGCGTGCGGTCTGACGGCTTTGCGCGTTTTCAAACACGGCACTGGTATCCGGCACGGCAGCCTGAAGGTCTGCCAGCGTTGTGGCGTTCAAAGGCGAGGAGTCGGTGCGCAAACCGGAGAAGACAAAGGAGTCCCCAAACTTGGTATTGACCGCGGCGACGGTCCGATCGAAAGCCTCTCGCACTTCATTCATCAGCGCGGTGCCATCAGCTGTCGTCAGCGCCACACGCAGTTCTGTGGCCGCATCGGACATCTCTCGATAGGCCAGATCCTGGACCTCAAGGCGCGAAGACAGACGCTCATTGGTCGTGATGAAGGTTTCGGTCCGCACTTTTGCGCCGCGCGCCGTCATCAGGGTCTCGGCCTGATTGGCAAAGCCTTTGAGGTCGGACGCCTTTTTGCCAGTAGCGAGCTGATCGCGCGCATCAAAGGCGTCACGCTGGGCACGCATCAGGTCCATCAGAGCGGACTGGGAGGCGGCTTGTGTTGAAATACGCATGTCTTAAACCTCTCTCGCCTACACAATACTCAGCAAGGTATCGGTCATTTCCTTGGAGGCCTGAAGCAGCCGCGCCGAAGCGTTGTAGGCCTGCTGGTAGAGCGTCATGCGGGCCAGCTCTTCATCCAGGTTGACCCCTTCCACATCGCTCCGCTTCTGGTCCGCCGCTGCTTTCACAGACTGGGAGGCCATTTCTGCGCGCTCGGCACGGGCCGCCCGGGAACCCACATCGCCCGCAAGGCGCGCGCCGAATTCCTCCAGGCCCGCCATACCACCAGCAAGGCTGCCCGCGCCTTCAAACCGGCGCTTGGTCGTCAGGGAGGCCGCCAGGTCCTGGCCGCCGCGATTATCGCCTTCAAACAGGATCAGGTCCCCCGGGACCGAGGCCCCCGTCAGGTCAAGACGCGCCATGGCAAGGCGCCCAGAGTCTGAACGAATAGCGGGATCAACCTGCATTGCTTCGGCTCGGTTCATCCGTGCAGCATCGCCCAGACCGAAGAGCTGGGAGAAGGACTGACCACTCGCGGCACGCAAAGTGGAGTCGCTGGCCAGATTGACGTCATACTGCTCATACCCTGCTGCCGGCGTGAAGCGAAGATGGCCATTGGCATCCAGCGCAAAGCTGCCGTACTGGCCAATGCCCGTGGTCGGGCTGTTCAATGCCGCAATCTGGTCTGCGATGGTGGAACCGGTTACAGGCACCGCCACCTCGAGCGCGCGACGTCCGTCCGGGGTGAAGACATTAAATCCAAGCTCGCCACCTGCGGTAAGCTGGTGGAAACTGCCCGGCTCAAGCCCAGTGTCAAAGAAGCCGGGGCGCGCCGCATCGACGATGTCATTAAGGCCGAAGAAGTGAGCAAAGCCGCGCCCGCCGATGGACGAGGGATCAGCCTCATCCTGAACCGTCGCGATGCCGTTCGCTCCATTGGCTGCGGTGATGGTGAGCTGACCATTGGTGAAGGTCGCCGTGGCATCACCGGCGAACGCAGTGTTCAGCTGGGTAACGAGGTCAGCGATAAGCGGGGCTGCGTTACCGTCGACAGTAAAGCCGGCCGCACCAACCTGGACCTCAACCGAACGCACCAGTGAACCATCCGCGCCAACAACGGCAACGCGGGCAGTGCCCGAACCGGTCAGGATATCACTGCTGACGAGGCCGGTCTGGCGACCCGCAAGAGAGTTTGGCGCAGGATAAGACGAACTATTGTTATGGGCCGCATTCAGGCCATCCGCGACACCGGCAGCAAACTCAGCCAGCCCTGCAGCGATCGCGGGCAATTCCTGATCACGCAGATCCATCAGGCCACGGATCTGACCTGACTGGATTGCCGGCGTCAGGTCAACCTGCGCACCGGAGGCTGAAACAACGGCAGTAATGGAGCCATAGTCGATCCCGTAAGCACCGGTGCCCGCCGGGGTGTAATCGAGCTCAAGGCGCGAGTTATCCAGAAGCGTGGTGCCGTTTCCGGTTCGCACAAAAATGCGGCCATCAGCCTGATAATCCGCCCGCACATCCATATAGGTGGAGAGCTCATCCATCAGTTCAGCCTGACGGTTGGCCGTGCCGGAGGTGTCCGTCACGCTGGCGCTCAGCGCTTGAGCTTCAGAGTTGAGCGCCTGCATCTCGGCGAGGATTTCGTTGACTCGCTCAACACCGGCCGCGATGCGCTGATCAGCTTCATCCCGCATGCCGCGGATTTCCACCGACAGGCGTTGCGCCTCATCAAAGAAAGTCTGGATGTCACTGGCTGCGGACAGGCGCGCCACCCGCTCGGCGCTGTCTGTGGCCGCTGAACCCAGCGACGAAAACGCCTGGTTCAAACGCCCGAACAGCGCGCCTTCATCATCAGGCGCACCGAACTGGGCTTGCAGGCGATCCAGCGTTGAGGCCAGAACTTCAGCAGCCGATGCATCAGATCCGGCCCGCAGCGACGCGGCCTGAAGATAGCGGTCGGTGACACGCTCAATCCCGACGATCTCAACACCCATACCCTGCCCGGCAGCGTTACGGGCGGTCTGATTGATCTCGGTGCGGGCATAGCCGGCGGTATTGACGTTGGCGACATTGTTGGACGCGGTGCGCATCCCAAGCTGCGCAGCCTGCAGTCCAGACAGGGCATTGCCGATAATTCCGTTCAAGGACATGCCCGCTCTCCTTTAACCGTGTAAAGGCGCTTTATGCCGGGTAACAGGCAAAGTCTGCCGACCTCAGGCCATGGCGAGCGCCAGGCATCTACGCCCGCAACACCACAGTATGCCATTGAAATCGTATACACTTTTCCCATTTCTCCAGTTTGCATGCGCACTTCGCACAGAAGTCTTCGTAAAGGAGGAGCGCAAAGGTCGGGCCAAGTACTGAAACCCGATCTCAAGCCCGCAGCGACGGTAAAAAAAGCCGGGTTGAGGCGGCAGACTCTGCCGGTTTCGACGCGTTAAGCTCGGTAAACAGAACCTTACCCACTGATTTATAATAGATTTTCTGGCCGCCATACTTGGCGCGCCATTTGCAGACCCGTGAAATGACCGCGCCGGCAAAAAGCCAGCGCTGATTTGAAAGCGGCAAAATGCGCACCCTGGTAGTTTTGATCCGACGTGAAGGACACAGCGCGCATGCCGTCATCGGCCACGCCACCATCGATCTTCCCTGTCGCCGGTCCGGGGGGCAGCCAACGTGCACCTCAGGGCAAGGCGGCTGAAAGCTCGAGCGCCGCTGAGGCTTTCGCGGCAGCTTTAGGCAATGCTTCAAGCGCATCGACTGGCAAATCCACGGCTACTTCAAAGACGGACACCGACGCCAAGGCACGAGCTGAGGCGACTGATGCAGAGCCAGCGGCCAATCCTGGCACCCAAGGTGAAGGCCAGGACCAGCGCGCGCTTTTTGCGGCCCTGCCAACCTCGGCTCAGGGTGAACCTGCCAACGCGCCGATCAAGGTTGATGCTGAGGCCATTGCCGCTGCAGCTAGCAACCTGAATGCCGAGCCCGGAGTCGATAAAAGCGGTCAGACTCAAGCTGCAGCTGCACCCACCGGAGCAAACCCCGAGACAGCTGTGGACGAGGCGGTTGCCTCTCAGCCCAAGCAAGCGATGGACGATGGCACCAAAGCCGCAACAGACCGCAAGGCTGACGCCGCTGTAACACAGCCAGATCCACGGCCAGCCACCGGAAGACCTGATCAGGCGCAAGATGAACGTCCAACCTCCGGGCGGGTCCGCGCTGATGAGGTAAAGGCGGACCCGCTGACCGCCCGAGAGACGCGTGCGAGTGAAGTCCTGACCCGCCTGATGTCCGAAGGTCAGCGCACCGAGGGCGCAAAAACAGCTTCATCTGAAGGCAAAGAGGGGCACCTTGCCGGACTTGCGAAGGCAGCGGACGCCGCAACTGGCAAAGCGACCGGGAACGCTGCAACGCCGAAGGCCGCCGAAGCGCAGGCTGCGGCACGAGCGAATACACAAACTCAGGTCCAAAGTGAGACCCAGCCCGCAGAGACCGGGGACATTGAAGCTCCTCAAACTGGCGTGGAACGGCTTAAAGACGCCAAGCCCGTAAGCGAACGCACGCCCGGCGAGCTGCTGCGCAGTGATATTCGACAGGCGCGCTCTGAAGCTGGGCGCGGCGTTGAGGCGTCGGCCGCCAAAGCCTCGGATGCAAAGTCAGCTCATGCTGGCTCAAGCGCCACTGAGATAAAGCCGGACGCTTCTGCGCATGCTGCAGCGCGCCCTGCCACCCCTTCGACAATCATTCCACCCGCATTCCAGGCCATGCCCGCCTTTGAGTTCATGCTGGCAGGGCTGCCTCAGGGCGGTGAGCTGATGCTGGATGAGGTGTCTCTTGATCCGGCCCTGTCAAAATCTGACGCCGCCTTTGATCCAGTCGCCGCACGCGGCGACGCGCGCGCAGAAATCCGCACAGCCTCAACCCTGCAATTTGCGCAGGGCCCGCGCCTGACACCGCAGAGCGCGCAGACCATGGCCGCCCAGATCGCCCAGCGCTTCAATGAAGGAAGCCGGGTGTTCGATATCCGCATGGATCCGCCGGAGCTGGGTCGTGTGGAAGTGCGCCTTGAAGTCGGCAAGGACAACTCTGTTCGCGCCGTTCTGGCAGCCGAACGCACCGAAACGCTGGCTGAGCTGCAGCGCTCGGCCCGAGAGCTGGAGCGCGCCCTCACCGAAGCGGGTCTGGATGTGGGCGAAGACGCCCTCTCCTTCTCGCTGAGTGACGAGGGCAGCAGCCTGTTTGACGATAATCGCTCAGAGACCGGACCAAACACGCCGGTTTTTGTTGATGGCGAAAGTGGCCTTGACCGCCTTGAAGGCCCGCTCGCCCCTGTATCCACTTACGGATTTTTACTGGCTCGGGCTGAAGGCCTGGATGTGAGCGTCTGACATGTTTGAACTGAACCCCATTGGATCTGCTCTGCCGAATGCCACAGCCTCCAACGATACGGTTGGTGCTGCGGCGGATCTGGCCGACAATTTCGACACCTTCCTGACCCTGCTGACTGAACAGCTGCAGAACCAGGACCCGCTGAACCCGATGGACTCACAGCAGTTCGTCAGCCAGCTGGTGGAGTTTTCCAGCGTCGAGCAGCAGATTGCGTCCAACCAGTCGCTTGAAGGCCTTCTGGAGCTTCAGGCTGCCGGTGCCCGCATGTCAGCTGTGGAATTTGTGGGCCGCCAGGTGACCGTGTCGACGCCAAACGCGGCACTGCAGAACGGCGCGGCGAAATGGGATTACGCCCTGCCGCGCGGGGCCCAGACCAGCGAGCTGATGATCACCAACCAGCAGGGCACGGTCGTTGCGACGCTGCCAGGTGAGACCGGAGCCGGACAACATTCGATCAGCTGGGACGGCAAAACCAATTCAGGGACCACCGCACCAGACGGGGTCTACACGCTGAATGTCGTCGCCAGAGACAGTAACGACGCCGCAATTGAAGCGAGCGTGCGCATCACCGACCGGGCAACCGGTGTGGAGATGATTGGTGACGACGTCATGGTCGAGATCGGCGCTCTGCGCGTTCCGGCCGGGAATGTAATTGCTGTGCGCGAAGGCGTCAGCTGATGACACTCGGCGTCGGCGGACAAAGCCGCTGGCGCACATAGGGGGATCGGGCGCGCAGGACGCGAAGCTCCGTGACAAGAGATAAAAACGGGAGACTGGGATGAGCATCAATTCCGCCCTCGCCGCCGGGGCCTCTGGCCTGGTGGCCAATTCGTCGGCTCTGGCCGCGATTTCGGACAATATCGCGAATGTGAATACGGTCGGCTACAAGCGCGTCGATACGATCTTCACGCCGAACTACAAGATCCGCGGTGGCGGCGAGACGCGCTATGCGTCCTCCGGCGTTGCGTCCAACTCACGGCTCGATGTTCAGTCGGCCGGCCTGCTTAATCCAGGCACAGCCCCAACCGATATGGCGATTGATGGCTCAGGCTTCTTCGTTGTGCGCCCGACCCCGGACGGCGCGGCCGGCTCTGATGCGGTGCTGTTTACCCGCTCTGGCAGCTTTGAGACCGACAACGAAGGGTATCTGCGCAATGACGCAGGCCAGTATCTGTTTGCCTGGCCGGTCCAGCAGGACGGATCGGTGAGCCAGAACCCCTCCAACCTGACCGAGCTTGAAGCGGTAAACCTGTCCAATATCGGCGGTACCGCCCAGGCCACCAGCTCTGTGCGTATCAACGCCAATCTCCAGGCCAGTCAGGCGGTTTCGCCTACGGCTGCAGGTTATGGCGCAGGCGCATCCGCCACCAACATGGCCTCTGGCGGTATCACGCCAGACTTTCAGCGCACCATCCAGGTCTATGACACCCAAGGCGGCATCCGCTCGATCACCATGTCGCTGCTAAAGTCGAACACCGCCAATGAGTGGTTTGCTGAATTGCACGTGGACCCGGCTACCGATGTTACGACCGGCGCAGGTCTGATTGATGGCCAGATCGCCACCGGTGTTATTGCTTTTAACACCGACGGTGAGATCGACGCGGCCAACACCACTCTTCCGACTAACCTGAACTTCCTGGCCTCGGACAACGCTGCGCCCCTTGGTGCCAATGATTTCCAGTGGGCAGCCGGGACCGGCGTTGGCGGTCAGACAATTGATCTGGATCTGGGCGGCGCAGGCGCGCCGGGCGGCATCACCCAGTTTGACAGCCCATCGACCCTGAACTCCACAGTCGCTGATGGTGCGATCTTTGGGGCCTTTGCCGGTGTGGAAGTCAGTAATGACGGCTTCATCTCGGCCCGTTTCACCAACGGTGTGGTCCGCCAGATCTATCAGATCCCGGTCGCAACGGTGTTCAACCCGAACGGCCTCGCCTCGGTTGGCGGTGCCAGCTTCCAGGTCACTGACGATAGCGGTGCCTTTACTCTGAACGCTCCAGGCGTTGGCTCCTCTGGCACGATTTCCTCGGCGACTCTGGAAAATTCCAACGTCGATATCGCCACAGAGTTTGCTGATCTGATCGTCACTCAGCGCGCTTATTCGGCGTCATCGCGAATCATTACAACCGCTGATGAAATGCTGAACGAAGCCATCCAGATGAAGCGATAAACCCCTTACCACCCGCCGTCCCACGGCCCACCTTGACCCCGGCTCGCACCGCGCGCCGGGGTTAATTTTGTCTAAAGCCCTGATTTAGCTAAATTTTACCCTGAGGATTAGAGGTTCTTCAACCCGGCTCGCGTATAACCCTCCTTATCAAGGGGCCACACAAGATGGCGTCGGATACAAAGGATGGGTCGGATGGATCGTCGAGCGAAGAAAGAAAACTACGTGATTGGCCCGGACGGCAGTCCGCTAACGATCGCGGATTTGCCAAACCCGGAAACCAAGCGCTGGGTCATCCGGCGCAAGGCTGAAGTCGTTGCCGCAGTTCGCGGCGGTCTGCTCAGCCTGGATGAGGCGTGTGATCGCTATCGCCTGACTGTGGAAGAATTTCTTTCATGGCAGCGATCGATTGATCGCCACGGACTTGCCGGTCTGCGCACCACGCGCATTCAGCAATATCGCCAGTAATCTGGCGGCTCCGCACTAGCCGGAGTTAAGGATCAGCCCCCTTCTGATCGCGGGCGCGCACAGGATTTCTGTGCGCGCCCGCAGTGCGTTTTGATTCAAGCTGTTAAGACCTCGTTTACGCGGCTGGTGGGAAAAACTTGCCTACCGGGTGCTTCGCGCGCCCGATTTGCAAGTGAACACCACTGCCGGAGTAAGCGTCGCTGTGAACGCGTTTGTAGAGCAACTTGCCCGCTTTGGCTGGGGCCGCCTCGCCGCCATTCTTGGCCTGACCGCTGGTGCAGCGGCCGCCCTGGTGATGTTTACCCTCACCATGAACGGGGCAAATCAGTCCCTGCTGTACGCAGGTCTGGCTCCCGCCGATGCGGCTTCGGTGACCGAGCGCCTCGATCAGGCTGGCATCTCCTACGAGCTTCGTGACGGCGGCTCAGCCGTTTATGTGGCGTCCAGCGATGTGGACGACGCGCGGGTTCGCATAGCTTCGGGCGGAGCACTGGGTTTTGGCTCGGTCGGCTACGAAATCTTTGATGAGAGCGATGCGCTGGGCACCACCAGCTTTGTCCAGAATGTAAACGCGCGCCGCGCTCTGGAAGGCGAGCTGGCCCGTTCCATCAACACGCTGGCGAACATCTCTGGTGCGCGCGTGCACCTGGTACTGCCCGAGCGTCGCCTGTTTTCACGCGATCAACAGGAGCCGTCGGCTTCCGTCGTGATCTCCGTCAATGGCCAGATGTCTTCTGGCCAGGTCGCAACAATCCGCAATCTGGTCGCCACGGCCGTGCCCGGCCTGTCGGCCAACCGTATCACGCTGGCCGATGACACGGGCCGCCTGCTTGCAAGCCCCTCTGATGGCGACATGGCAAGTAGTGCCGCGCTGGAAGACCGGCGCGCAGATGTCGAAGAGCGCCTGCGCGCTCGCATCCTTGATCTGGTTGAGGGCGTGGTCGGCCCCGGCGCAGCGCGGGTTGCGGTGACTGCGGAACTTGACCGTGCCAGCAGCACCTCAACCCAGCTTCAATTCGATCCGGAGGGTCAGGTGGAGGTCAGCCGCCGCCAGACCAGTGAGGATAGCGAAGAGCCGCTCAATGACGGTGCCGTCTCGGTCTCTGAGAACCAGCCTGACGGGGCCGGTGGGGAAGCCTCAGCTGCACAGCTGGCTCGTTCTTCGATGGAAACGACCGAACGCAATTACGAAAACTCTCAAACGACCACAACGACGGTGCGCGAAGCTGGTCAGCTGACGCGCCTCGCGGTGTCGGTGGTTGTCGATCAGATCGCGACGCGGAACGAGGATGGCAGCTTCAGTTTCCAACCTCGTCAGGACATGGAGCAAATCCGTTCGCTTGTTGCTGCCGCCGCAGGCATGTCACTCGATCCAGCAGTTCGTGCTGAAAACAACCAGATCCTGGAAGTCAGCCAGATGCAGTTTTCGCGTCCGGACCTGACGCTGGGCACTCCAGCCCCCACCGGCTTCCAGGTTTCCCAGCTCGATTTCATGCGCATCGCGGAGATCGTCGTTCTGTTCATCACCGCCGTGCTGATCATTTTCCTGGTCGCGCGTCCTCTCATCAAGGGCGCTGTTGCTGGCGGCGACGGCGGACAGCGAGCCATAGGCTCTAATGTCAGCGCCAATGCGGCCGCTTTGGCCAACTCTGCCGCCATGCTTCCTGACGACGGCTCTGCTCCGGCCATGCTCGAAGGCGCTGGCGAAGACAATATCGACATCGCCCAGATCGACGGCAGCGTAAAGAAATCCTCGCTGCGCAAGGTCGCAGAGCTAGTCGACAATCACCCCGATGAAACCATCGGCATTCTGCGCACCTGGATGCATGAGAACGCATAATGACTACGACCGGTCGCAAAATTGATGATCCAAGTGAGCTGGCGGGCCCTGAAAAGGCAGCCGTGATCCTGCTCGCGCTCGGCGACGAGCAGCGCCAGGTCTGGGAACAGATGGACGATGAGGAAATCCGCGTCGTCTCTCAAGCGATGGTCGGACTCGGCAATGTCACCGCCAACGCCGTTGAAAAGCTCATCACTGAGTTTGTGGGCTCGATGTCCTCAACCGGCTCCATTGTGGGCTCGGTCGATCAGGCCCAGCGCCTCCTGTCGTCCTTCCTGCCGGAGGACAAGGTCGACCAGATCATGGAGGAGCTGCGCGGCCCGGCTGGCCGGACCATGTGGGACAAGCTGGCGAATGTGAACGAGACGGTTCTCGCCAACTATCTGAAGAATGAATACCCGCAGACGGTGTCGGTGGTGCTGTCGAAGGTGCGCCCTGACCATGCGGCCAGCGTACTGGCCGCGCTGCCGGAAGACTTCGCGCTGGAAGTCGTGATGCGGATGCTTCGGATGGAACCGGTGCAGCGCGAGATCATCGAGAAGATCGAGGAAACGCTGCGCACCGAATTCATGAGCAATCTGGCGCGTACCTCCAAGCAGGACAGCCACGAGCTGATGGCCGACATCTTCAACAATTTCGATCGCCAGACCGAGAACCGCTTCCTCGCCAGCCTTGAAGAGCGCAATCGCGACAGCGCGGAGAAGATCCGCTCGCTGATGTTTGTGTTTGAAGACCTCGGTAAACTCGATCCGCAAGGCGTTCAGACCCTGCTGCGTCAGGTGCCAAAGGATCAGCTCGGTCTGGCTCTCAAAGGTGCCTCGGACACGCTGCGTGACATGTTCTTCTCCAACATGTCGGAGCGGGCTGCGAAAATTCTGCGTGAAGACATGGCTGCCCTCGGTCCGGTGCGTCTGAAAGACGTGGATGGGGCCCAGCAGGCCATGGTGAACCTGGCTAAAGACCTCGCCGCCAAGGGCGAAATCCTCATCGCTGACGGCGGCGGTGAAGACGAGCTGATTTACTAGGGAGGCGGATGTGACGAGCAAAGCAAGACCTTTCGCCTTCGACCGCGAGTTCGCTGCAGACGGCACCGTTCTGCGCGAAGGCGAGAAAATCCGCCGGGTTCTGACCGAGGACGAGGCTCAGGCCATGGCGGCCAGCGCGGCTGAACAGGCCAGGGCGTCCGAAGAGGCTGAGGCGGCGCGCGCATCCGCTGATGCCCTGCGTCAAGTGAGCGGCAAACTTCAGCTCCTGATCGCCCAGCTTCAGACTGAAAGCGAACAGCTGAGAGAGGATGCTGCCCGACTGGCCATTGCCGCTGCCGGAGCGATCGCGGGCAAGGCCCTTGAACAATATGGCACCGAGACGATCGAGGCCTGCATCAAGGAGGCGCTTGGCGACCTGCGCACCGAGCCGCGCATTGCCGTGCGCGTGGCCCCGCACCTGGCCGATGCCATTGGTGAACGCCTTTATAACTGGGCTGAAGCGGAAGGCTTTGACGGCGCGGTTGTGGTGCGCGCCGATGACGAAGTCTCAAGCGGCGATTGCATGCTTGAGTGGCGCAGCGGCTCGGTTGAACGCACTGCAAGCGAGATTCAGGCCCATATCAGAGAAGTCGTTGAGAGCTGGCTGGCCAATCCGGGTCAGACCGACACCGCTGAGACACCTGACCAGACGAATGACGAAACCCATGCTGCCTAAGCAAAGGACCGAGCCATGAGCGAAGATGATCTGAGCCTGCCGGACCTGGGCCAGGACTCGACCCAGATGACCGAAACCGGAATGCCGTCCGATTCCACTTCCGAGGTGGGACAGCCGCTGATCGACGAGGAAGTCCGAACCGCCGTTGATCTCGCGCCGGTCTTTGATGTTCCGGTGAATATTTCTGCGGTGCTGGGCAAGGCGCATGTGGATGTGAATTCGCTATTGCGCCTGACCTCCGGCTCGGTACTGGAACTCGACCGTAAGGTCGGTGAAGCCATTGATATTTATGTGAACAACCGCTTGGTCGCCCGCGGCGAAGTGGTTGTTGTGGAAGACCGCCTTGGTGTCACCATGACGGAAATCATCAAGGACGGGGATACGGGTTGATCCCCGCCTCGATGAAGCAAAGGACCTGAACGATGCGCGTTCTGATCGTTGGAAGCCTGGGCGGGCAATTGTCCGCCGCCACAAAAATCGCCATGGACCGAGGGGCTAAAGTTGCCCACGTGGACACGGTGGAGCAAGCGACCGCCTACCTGCGGGCCGGGCGCGGCGCTGACCTGCTCATGGTCGACGTCAGCCTGGATGTGGGCGCTCTGATTGCCGCAAACGAGCAGGAGCGCATCACCGCTCCGGTCGTCGCCTGCGGTGTGAATGTTCAGCCCCAGGCCGCTGCTGGTGCCATCAAGGCTGGCGCGAAGGAATTTATTCACCTGCCACCAGAGCCGGAGCTGATCGCGGCGGTGCTGGCAGCAGTGTCTGACGATGAGCGCCCGCTTGTGGCCCGCGACCCAGCGATGCTTCAGGTGGTTCAGCTGGCGGAGCGCATCGCCCCGGCTGAAGCCAGTGTCCTCATCACCGGCGAAAGCGGTGTCGGTAAAGAGGTCATGGCCCGCTTCGTTCATAAGAAGTCCAAGCGCGCCGCCAAGCCTTTTGTGTCGGTCAACTGCGCCGCCATTCCTGAAAACCTCCTGGAATCAGAGCTGTTCGGTCACGAAAAAGGTGCCTTTACCGGCGCTGTGGCCCGCCGCGTGGGTAAGTTTGAAGAAGCTGATGGTGGCACGCTACTGCTCGACGAGATCAGTGAGATGGATGTGCGCCTGCAGGCGAAATTGCTGCGCGCGCTTCAGGAACGCGAGATCGACCGTGTTGGCGGCACCAAGCCGGTAAAGGTCAATATCCGCGTCATCGCCACCTCCAACCGCGACCTGCGCAAGGCGGTCGCTGAGGGCGTGTTCCGCGAAGACCTGCTTTTCCGCCTGAATGTGGTGAACCTGGCGGTACCGGCGCTGCGTGAGCGTCCAGAAGACGCGCTGGCGCTAGCTGATCACTTCCTGAAGAAATACGCCAAGGCCAATGGCGTTGAATATCGCCCGCTGTCTGATGCGGCCAAGGTTCAGGTCACGTCCCGCGACTGGCCGGGTAACGTGCGGGAGCTGGAAAACGCCATGCACCGCGCGGTGCTGCTGGGGGCGGGCTCGGAAATCACGCCCGACGCGATCCGCATGCCAGACGGTCGCCCTCTGTCGGGTGGCGGCTCCATTGCCCAGACTGCACGCACCGCAGCTGACGAGGCCATCAACCAGGTTGGCAAGACGGTCGCCGAAGTGGAACAGGACCTGATCCTCGACACGCTCGACCATTGCCTGGGCAATCGCACCCATGCAGCGAATATCCTCGGCATCTCGATCCGTACCCTTCGCAATAAGCTGAAGCTCTATTCGGACTCCGGCGTTTCCATCCCGCAACCGGGCGAAACCCGGGCGGCGGGGTGAATGAGCCTGATCACCTCTTCCCGAGCGAAAGCTTGGACCCAGCGCCGCACTTGGCGGCTTCAAAACTCTATGGACCCCAGCTTTCGCTGGGGAAGAGCAGTTTAACGGACTTGCCGCATGGCTGATGCCCCCGCCTCCTCCAGCGCCTCCGGCTTTACGCTTGGGACCTTTGCCCAGCGCTTGATGCGCGGCGATATCGCCATGGGTATTGGCGTTTTGCTGCTGTTGGTGATGCTGCTTCTGCCGATGCCGAAGGTCCTGCTGGACCTGGCGCTGGCGGTGTCGATCTGTTTCTCAGTCCTGATCCTGATGACGGCGCTGTTTATCCGCACGCCGCTGGAATTTACCGCCTTCCCGGCCATCCTGCTGGTCGCGACCATGCTCAGGCTTGGCCTGAACGTCGCCTCCACACGCCTGATCCTGTCTGAAGGCTCTACGGGCACCGAGGCAGCCGGTGACATCATCGAAGCCTTCGGCAATTTCGTGATGCAGGGCAATTTCGTCATCGGCATCATCGTCTTCATCATCCTGGTGATCGTGAACTTTGTCGTGATCACCAAGGGTTCAGGCCGCATCGCCGAGGTTGCCGCCCGCTTTACCCTGGACGCCATGCCAGGCAAGCAGATGGCCATTGATGCAGACCTGTCCTCAGGCCTGATCACAGAGGAAGAGGCCCGCAAGCGCCGCAAGGACCTGGAAGACCAGTCAAACTTCTTCGGGGCCATGGATGGTGCCAGCAAGTTTGTTCGCGGTGACGCCATTGCCGGCATCCTGATCACCTCGATCAACCTGATTGGCGGTATGATCATTGGCGTGGCCCAGTCGAACATGGCGTTTGGCGATGCTGCCAGCACCTATTCCACGCTGACCATCGGTGATGGCCTTGTCAGCCAGATTCCTGCTCTGATCGTCTCGCTCGCCGCCGGTTTGCTGGTGTCCAAGGCCGGTGTTGAAGGCGAAGCGGACAAGGCCGTCTTTGGCCAGCTGTCCGCCAACCCGGCAGCCATGGGCATGGTTGGCGGAACCGCCATCGCCGTTGGATTGCTCCCGGGCATGCCGCTGCTGCCCTTCCTGCTACTGGGTGGAGGAGCCGGTGCCATCGCCTGGTTCTCGGTGCAGAAACGCGAGAAGGCTTCAATACAGGAGGTGGAAGACGCCGCCGCCGCTGAAGCCGAAGCCACCAGCGAGGCGTCGCAGGCCGACGCGCCCATTGAAGACACGCTTCACATCGACGAGCTGAAAATCGAGCTGGGCTATCAGCTTTTGCCGCTGATCAACGATCTGGAGGGTCGCCGTCTGACCGATCAGATCAAGGCGCTGCGCCGCAATCTGGCGCAGGAAACCGGCTTCGTTCTGCCGAGCGTACGGATCGTCGACAACATGCAGATGGCCGGTGAAAACTACGCCATCAAGGTCAAGGAAATGGATGCGGGCGACGGCATCCTGAAGCCGAGCCATATCCTGGCCATGGATCCGACCGGCGCGCAGGTGGAGCTACCCGGCGAGCACGTGAAGGAACCGGCCTTCGGCTTGCCTGCCACCTGGATTGAAGAAGGTTTGCGCGAGGAAGCCACCTTCCGGGGCTACACGCTGGTTGACCCGGCTGCGGTGCTGGTGACGCACCTCACTGAAATCCTGCGCGAGAATATGGCGGACCTGCTGTCCTACTCGGAGACCGAGAAGCTTCTCAACGGCCTGCCGGATGAGCACAAGAAGCTGCTTGATGATATCACGCCGAACCAGGTGACGCGTGCGGGTATCCAGCGTGTACTGCAGAACCTGCTTAAGGAGCGCGTCTCGATCCGCGATCTGCCGGCGATCATCGAAGGCATCGCCGAAGCCTCTGGCGCGACGCAGAATCTCGACGCCATCACCGAGCATGTGCGCACCCGCCTGTCGCGCCAGATCTGCTACGCCAATCGCGGCCCGGACGGTGTGCTGCCGGTACTGTCGCTGAGCCCGCAGTGGGAGCAGACCTTCGCTGAAGCCCTGATGGGCGAAGGTGAACGTCGCCAGCTGGCCCTTGCTCCCACCAAGCTGCGTGACTTTGTGGCACTGGTTCGTGACGGCTTTGACCGCGCCGGTCAGGCCGGTGACGTGCCTGTCCTCTTAACAAGTCCGCAGATTCGCCCTTACGTTCGGTCACTGGCGGAGCGATTCCGTCCCCAGACGACGGTGATCAGTCAAAACGAGATTCACCCCAGCGCCCGACTGAAAACGGTCGGTCAGATCTAGAGTTAAGCCATGCGCCTGCGCACGTTTTCCGGTCAGTCCCTCTCCAGTGTGATGGCTGATGTGCGCCGTGAACTGGGGCCTGATGCGGTGATTATCACCACCTCCGATGCGCCCGGTGGCGGGGTTGAAGTTCGCGCCGCAGCCGAGCGGGGAGCCATCGCGCCTTCCACAGAGACAACCACGACCGCGCTGGAACGCCGGGATCGTGCGCGCCAGAAACAGCGCGGCGACAATGCCGATGGTATCAACCGGATCGCTCGCGCCCTGTGCTGGCATGAGATTTCTGAGAAAGCCGCCGAGAAGCTGATTGAAGCTGCGGTCAATCTGGAGGACGGGGAGGCCACGGCCACCCTGGCCCGCGCGCTTGACCAGCGCTATGGCGTCCATCCGGTCGAAGCTGATCCTGGTCGCCCTGTTCTGCTGGCTGGAAGCCCCGGCTCCGGCAAGTCCTCTGCCATGGCCAAGCTGGCCGCTCGCGCAGTCCAGCAAGGCGCATCCCCGGTCCTGATCAGCGCCGATATGCGCGCTGGCGCAACTGAACAGATGGGCGCCTACGCCAAGGCGCTCAATCTGGACTTTGAGGCCGTAAATGGCCCGCGGGAGCTTGAAAGTGTCCTGTCGCGCCTGCCTGCCGGGCCGGTTCTGATCGACAGCCCAGGCATCAACCCGTTCGAGCTTGATGACCTTGATGACCTCAGCGATCTGGCCAACGCCGCAGATGCTGAAATCATCGCCGTTTGCGACGCTGGTGCAACCGCAGGCGATGCCGAAGACGCCGCAGCGCTTATCGCGTCCATCGGGGCTGGCAGAGCCATCATCACCAAGCTGGACGCTGCCCGACGCCGTGGGGCGCTGATCTCGATCGGCGAGGCGGGCCTTGCCTACGCCCATATCTCCGCCTCGCCCTTCATTGGCGCGGGCCTCGCACCGGCAACAGCGCTGCGGATTGCACGCGCACTTCTTGAAGACGACAGCTGGGAGGACGGCCTATGAGCCTGTCTCCGCATAGAGACGACACCCACCGGCTCGCCGGGCCGCTGCTGGCAGTCGCATCAGGCAAAGGCGGTGTTGGCAAGACCGCGCTGACGCTGGCGCTCGCCAACGCCTTCTCCCGTCGAAAAGCCCGCACGCTGGTCGTCGATGCCGACCTGGGTATGGCCAATATCGACGTCCAGCTGGGCCTGAACCCTAAAGGCGATCTCTCCAGCATTGTCGCCGGGCACCTGACCCTGGAAGAAGCCGTCACACCGGCCGCGGGCGGCGCAGACAAATCCGGTGGCTTTGATGTGCTGGCAGGTGCCTCAGGGTCCGGCGCTCTGGCGGGCCTCGATAGCACTGCTGTGAGCCGGCTTGCGGGCGGTATTACGGCAGCCTCACTGACCTATGACCGCACGCTGATCGACCTGGCCGCAGGGGCTGAGCGCTCCACGATCCGCCTGGCGGCGGCTGCCGACGACGTGCTGATCATCATCAATGACGAGCCGACCTCGCTCACCGACGCCTACGCCTTTATCAAGATGCTGCGCATGCGCGATGAAGGCGCTTCACCCTTTGTGGTGGTCAATAACGCCCCGAGCGCGGCGGCGGCTCGCGATGCCTACGCAACGCTGGCCCACACCTGTCAGAGCTTTTTGGGCTTCACGCCGCCGCTGGCTGCCATCGTGCGTCGGGATCCGGATATTCCGGACGCCATACGCGCGCAGAAGCCACTGGCGGTGCGCCATCCGGACTCCAATGCTGTGCAGGACATCTCAGGCCTTGCCCGCGCCTTGGAACGGGGCGTGGAAACGGTTTAGATTGCTATCGCGCCGTTGAGGGGTTGATGGCGATTTCGATGCTTGAAGCGGCATCAAGGGGGCATGCATGGGCCAGAGCGGGATCGATCTACTGTTTGGTGGTTTCACCTTTTTTGAGGTATTGCTGATCCTGGCAGCATCTCTCGTGGCCGCCCTCGCGATGCGCAAATGGCGCCACCTGACCGGAGCCGTTTTCATCGCCTACGGAGCCGACGTCGCGGTGCGGCTTGTCATGGAATTGGCCTCAGCCGGTGACCTGCCCTTCAACTTCGCGCTCGATTTGGCCTTCGCCCGCCTTGATATGCACGGCCTGGCCGCCACTGCACGGCCCTTCCTTTACTTTGGACTGATCGCAATCCTGTTCGGGCTGAAGCACCGGTACGGAGCGAAATAACACCTAGAGCAGAGCCGCCTGTACCGGCCTGGTCCAGCCGACATAAACCTCACCACCCGCCTCAATCACCGGCCGCTTGATCAGCGTCGGGTTCTCACTCAGCAGCCCCAACGCATCTGATCCAGCGCGCGCGCGCTGGGCCTCATCCAGCCCACGCCATGTCGTCGACCGGGTATTGGTCAACGCCTCAGCGCCCACCGCCTCAATCCAGCCTGGCAACTTGGCCGGCAGGTCGGCCTCAGCACGGATATCGACAAAGCTCACCGTCTTGCCCGCGCCTTCAAGCACCTTGACCGCTTTTTTACAGGTATCGCAGTTTTTCAGGCCATAGAGCGTAATTGTCATAGGGCTACCTCGAAGCTAATCTGATCTCAGCTTCATGGCCAGTTCAGGATCTGAAGGCAAGATGAAGCCCTGACGACAATGGCTTTTACCCGGGGGGATCCAAGTTGAAATGGGTTTTGCGCGTTGGCGGCGGCGTCATTGCGTTCTTTCTGACCGTCGTTTTAGCAGGCAGCGGCTATTGGTGGGTTTCTTCCCAATGGGGCTGGGAAGACATGCCAGAGCATCGCTCTGCGACTAGCAGCGTCAGTCATGTTGATCCGCGCTTCGAGGACATCTCGCCAAATGCGACTTCTATCCTGGAGGTCATGACCGATTTATACGGTGTTCCTGGTGCCTCAGCTGCGGTCGCGCTTGATGGAGGGCTGGTTTGGGCAGCCGCAACTGGCCATGCTGGCCTGGAGAGCCAGGACGCGATGTCCACAATGAGCGTTGTGCGGATCGGCTCTACGTCCAAGGCGATGACTGCGACGGTTTTGGCGCGCCTGCACGATGCCGGAACACTTTCAATGGATGACACAGTGGGCGAGCATGGCACCCCTCTCAATCCAATCTGGGCCGATCTGCGCCTTGATCGATTGATGTCCCATACCGCTGGATTTCCAGGCTATGAGGAAAACACCGACTTTCCCGACAATGTCGACACGCTGTTGATGCGCCGCTCCTATGCCAGCGTGGAAGACGGCCTGCGGCTTGTGGATGGGTCCGACATGATCGCCGTCCAGGGCGAGCGCTACCACTATTCAAGCTTTGACGTAAATCTGGCCGCCTGGGCCGCCGAGAAAGCCAGCGGCGTAAGTTTTGGCGAACTTCTGGAGCAGGAGATACGCGAGCCGCTTGGGCTTGAAACCCCGCTTCTGGGCGACTTTGGCGAACCCCACCAACACCAATCGGTGTTTTATGAGACGCGTGAGAAAGGCGGAGAATGGCAAGTCCGCATTTGGCCACATGCCGATGTGTCACAACGCTGGCCCGGCGGCGGGCTCGTTTCTCGATCCATTGATCTGGTCAGGGTCGGATCGGCCTGGCTGGACGAGGATTATATCAGCGCCGAAACCCGCGAGCTGTTCTGGACGCCAATGCAGCTCAACGATGGCTCGGCCAATGACGAAGGCTATGGCCTCGGTTGGCGTGTCGGCGAAAGCACAACGCGCTTTGGTGAAGACTATCCGGTCCGCGTCGTGCACCATGGCGGTATCAGCCGTGGCGCGATGAGCTGGCTTATCATCTACCCCGACCTTCACATGGTCGTGGCTGTCAACATCAACACGAACACAACCGAATTTGCCGACTTCGCCTCGATCGAGCCAGATCTGACACGATTGTTCACGCGCGCCGCGGGTCGCGCCCCGGATACTCCAGGGTTAGCGAACGAATAGTGCGATCACATTCGCCACCGCCATCACGATCAGCGCGATGGAGCTCAACGAGAACAGGACGAAACGCACCGGCACGAAGTTGACCGTCGCCTGGAAGATCGAGTGGGCCACACGAAGGATGACATAGGCCCAGGCGGCCGCCACCGTCACTTCATTCACGACACCAGAAATATGGCTGTAGACGCAAAGCGCATAGAAAATCACCGGCTGTTCGTGCAGGTGATTATAATTGTCCGCGATCTGACGCACGCCCAAAGGCAACACATCCAGATCACCCTTTTGCTTGATCTTGGCGGGATCGAGCCCGGCCTTTTGCATCGCCGGAATGCGTGTGGCGTACATCCACAGCCACATGATCAGCGTCCAGCAGGCCAGCGCCAGAACCGGCGTCATCATTGAAAGCATGGTTCAGTCCTCCCCTTAAGCTGTCGTGTCAGACAGTTTCAAAGGTGAATAAACGGCGAGTCCCTCGCCTCAGGCAATCGTACTGCGCAATGTCGGACCCTGCGGCTTTATTGCGCTTGCACAGTTCACCGTTTGCTTGACGATAAGTGCGGGGCGAACCGGACAGGCAGACAGGGACGATGGGCGCACTAAAAAGCCTATTCATTTGTGGCGCAGGCCATTCAGGCTCGACCCTGCTGGGCATGGTGCTCGGTGGGGCGCAGCGTGGATTTTACATGGGTGAAGGGGCTAAAGTCCGCTTCCTTCACGATCTCAACAAGCCGCTGCGAAAGCGTGCCTGCAAGATTTGCGGCGAGGATTGCCCGGTCTGGTCAGGCTTCAACTGGGATGGTGAAGCGCCACTCCACGCCTGTGTCGCAGCCCATGTAGACGCCGACATTATCGTGGACTCCACCAAGAACCCCAACTGGATCACCGCGCGCGCGGCAGAGACGCGCGCGGCCGGCGGCATGGCCGGACTGGTTTTCTTGCAGCGCGATGGTCGCGCCGTGATCAATTCACGCCTGCGCAAATATCCAGACCGCGACCCGGTCGCCCAGATCGACCAGTGGGTCGATCAGATGACCCGGAGCCGCGCGCTCTACGAGACCTTTGAAGGCCCGAAGACAGAGCTTCAATACGAAGCCTTCGCCACAGATCCAGCCGCTGAAATCCGTCGTGTCTGTGCTGTGATGGACGTGCCGTTCCATCCCGACATGCTCGACTTTGCTGCCCGCGTGCACCACCCGCTCGGCGGCAATACCGGCACCCAGTTTGTAGCCGCAGGGTCTGACGCGCAGGACAAGTCAGGCTCCATTCAGCTGACCGAGCGCACCAAGGCCTATTACGGCGATCACCCGGGCGACATTCGCCTGGACCTTCGCTGGCGAGACGAGATGAAAGCTGACCAGCTGGCGCTGTTTGAAGACCGCGCTGGCCAAATTAATCATGACTTTAGATGGGACATCACCCCATGACCAAAATCGATCTGGTTTTCCGTAAAATCGACGAGCGCACGGCTGAGGCTTCGCTGGAGCTCGCCAAGCGCTACATCCGTCCGGACAATGTCTACATCATTGATGATGTACGCCCCTTCACCAAATGCGTGGAGGAGATGCTTAAGATCGATCACGACTGTGACTACGTGGTCTATCTGGACGCGGACTGCCTGATCCTGGAGGACATGCGTGGCTTTATCGAACAATGCGATGCGGCCTATGTGGATAGTTATGTCTCCGACCGGTTCCGCGGGCGCATCCATTGCGGCGTGCATATCACCCGCGTGGATCTGGTCCGCGCAATGGCCTGGGTGACGCCACCGAAGGACGATCTGAAATATGTGCTTCGGCCAGAATCACGCCTGCGCAATCTGGCCATGAAGCCACTGCGCATGTCCAAGCAGTTCCGCAATTTCGACATTCTGCACGACTATTTCCAGTTCAACCGCCACATCTTCATGAAGTACGCCCTGCGCGAGCTGCGCAGCCGCACCCATGTCCAGCTTCATCGCCTGAAGTCGGCCATGAGCCGCTGGCCCGACCCGACTGGCGAAGGCGAAGTCGACGATTTCACCATTGCCCAGATCGCCGTGGACTATGCCCGCCGTGAAGTCTCGGCCAATGCCAGCCCGGCAGAGACCCATGCCTTCATCGAGACCCTGCCCCAGCGCGCTGAAGCGGAACTTGCCCGCCACGGCATCGCCGAGAAGGACGAGCTCAGCCTCGCCGATGTTGAAGCCTGGCTGGAGGCCAATGACGACAGACCCTATTTCGGCAACAAGCAGACGACGTCGAAGATTTTCGGACTGGGCCTTTCGCGCACAGGCACGCGCTCGCTAACCGGCGCGCTCCAGGTACTGGGCTATGACACGTCGCACTACCCCATCGATGAAGACACCTATACCGAGCTTTCAAACGGCCAGTACGACCTGACCCTGCTGAAGTATCACGACGGGCTGACCGACATCACCACGGTTCCCTTCTACCAGCAGCTGGACAAGGCCTATCCCGGCAGCAAATTCATCCTGACGGTTCGTGACAAGGAGTCGTGGCTGCGCTCCTGCTCCAATCACTGGTTCAACCGGCCCGCCTTCAAGCATACCGAAGATCCTGATGATGATGTCCACATGCTGATGCGCCAATTCCTGCGCTCGGCGGTCTACGGCTGTTACAACTTTGTGCCGGAACGTTTCAGCTGGGTCTACGACCAGCACGTCGCCGCGGTGAAGGACTATTTCAAGGACCGTCCAGAGGACCTGCTCATCCTCGACATCTGTTCAGATGAAGGGTTTGAGAAACTAGCGCCTTTTCTGGGCCGTGAAATCCCGACAGAGCCCTTCCCGCACAAGGGCGCGGTTCTCAGCCAGCGCGTCGCTGAAGCCCGCGCCGCAGCCAGCGCAGCCGCCGAGTAGGCAAAGGACATTGGCGTGGGCGAAGTCGAGCTATCGACCGTTGAAAAGCCGAGCCTGAAGGAGGCCGTCGGCTATGCCCGACGTGTCCTCGCTCTGGCCTGGAGCACCGCGCCGGGCCTGATGCTCGTCCTCGCCGTGATGACGCTGTTTGCAGCGCTCGCGCCGGCGCTGGCGGCCTATCTGGGCAAGTTGATCGTTGATGGCGTGCTTGCCGCAATTGTCGAGCCCTCCACTGATAGCCGCAACGCCGTCATTTTCTGGGTGGTGCTGGAGGCCGGTCTGATTGGCCTGTTGCTGGCGGACCGTCGTCTGGTGGGCTTTCAAAAGCGCATCCTTCAGGCTCGGCTCGGTCAGGCAGTCAGCCGCACCATCTTTGCCAAGACGCTGCAGCTTGACCTGCAAACGATTGAGGACGCGAAGGTCCAGCAGCAAATTCTGCTGGCTCGCCAGCACGCGACCTCGCGACCCTATGGGCTCGTCGTGCGCCTGATCGAATTTGCCCAGCACGCCATTACGCTAATCAGCTTTGCGATCGTGCTCGCGACCTTCTCCCCGTGGCTTATCGTGCTGGTGATTTTGGGCGGCCTGCCGCTCTTTGTCTCCGAAACGCGCTTCTCCGGCACGGTATTCCGCCTGCTGACAGGCCGTACACCGGAGATGCGCCAGCGCAATTATCTTGAAGGCCTTATGCTGTCCGATGGCTCCGCGCCGGAGCGCATCCATGCCGACGCCAATGCCTCGATCTTCCAGCGCTATCAGACGCTGTTCGACAGGCTGTTTGCCGAGGACATGGCCACTCATCGCAAACAGGCCTGGCTGGGTGCCGGCCTGATCGCGGCAAGCTCAGCCGTCTTTATTGCGGGCAAGGTCTGGATCGTACTGGCGGCCATCGCCACGACCATCACCGTGGGCACAATGACCATGCATGTGGCGATCCTGAAGCAGGCCCAGAACACTGTGACGGCCCTTCTGACGACGCTGAACGGTGGCTACGCAGACTTACTCTATGTGTCCAATCTCTACGCGCTTCTGGCTCTACCCAACGGCGCCCCTCGCGGCACAGCCACTGAAGGCCCTGCGCCGGGTGATGGCTACAGGCTGGAGGGAGTCAGCTTCAGCTATCCCAACGCGACACGGCCGGCCGTGTCTGACTTGAGCGTCCATATCCCTGAGGGCAGCGCGCTCGGCGTGGCCGGTGCAAATGGCTCGGGCAAGACGACTCTGGTCAAGCTCTTGACGGGCCTCTACACGCCGACCACGGGGCGCATCCTTCTCGATGGGCTTGAGCTCAAAGACTGGTCACCCGAAGCGCTTTACGCGCGCACGGCTGTCCTGTTCCAGCCGTTTCAGCGCTATCGCATGACGGCAGGAGACAATATCGCCATGGGCAAGGGTCTGCGCGAAACAGACCCTGACGCGCTGCGTGAAGCAGCTGTCAAAGGCCTCGCGCTACCCGTTCTGGACGACCTGCCCCACGGGCTCGACACTCGCCTTTCGCGACAATTTCTCGATGGTCGAGAACTCTCCGGCGGTCAGTGGCAGCGCCTTGCGCTCGCGCGCGCAATGTTACGCACCGAAGCGAAGACCCTGATCCTGGATGAGCCCACCTCCGCCCTCGATCCAGCAGCTGAAGGCGAGTTCATCGCTGCGGCGGCAGCGGATAAACGCACCACCATCCTCATCAGCCACCGCCTCGCCAACCTTCGCAGCGCAGACCTGATCCTGGTGCTGGAAAAAGGCAAAGTCGTCGAGCGCGGCACCCATGATGCACTGCTGACACAGGGCGGACGCTACAAGACGCTGTTTGAAGGGCAGGCGGAGTTTTACCGGGACGGATAGGGGTAAGGCCCTACTCCGCCGCTTGCTCCGCAGCCTCGCGTTCGGCTTTCATCTTGGCGGCTTTGTCTTCGACCGCTTCGACAATGCGTTCGACCATCTCCTCGTTGGAGACTTTTCCGGAGATGGCACCGGCGTGGTAGAGCATGCCGCTGCCTTTGCCGCCGCCGGTGAACCCGAGGTCTGTGTACATGGCCTCGCCCGGACCATTCACGACGCAGCCGATGATCGACAGCGAAATCGGTTCGTGGATATGCTCCAGCCGCTCTTCCAGGGTTTCCACCGTCTTGATCACGTCAAAGCCCTGACGCGCGCAAGAGGGGCAGGCGATGATGTTCACACCGCGGGTACGCAGGCCCAGCGATTTGAGGATGTCGTAGCCGACCTTGATCTCCTCGACCGGGTCCGCGCTCAAGCTCACACGGATGGTGTCACCAATCCCGGCCCAGAGCAGCGAGCCCATGCCGATGGAGGATTTCACCCCGCCGGTACGAAGGCCGCCCGCCTCCGTGACGCCCAAATGCAGCGGCGCGTCGGTCGCGTCAGCGAGCTGCTGATAGGCCGCGACGGTCAGGAAAATGTCCGAGGCCTTCACCGAGATCTTGTAGTTTTTAAAGTCGAGATCTTCGAGGATGCGCGCGTGATCAAGCGCGCTTTCCACCATGGCATCGGGACAAGGCTCACCGTATTTTTCAAGCAGATGCTTTTCAAGCGAGCCCGCATTCACACCGATACGGATCGCGCAGCCATGGTCGCGAGCCGCAGAAACGACGTCCTTTACCCGGTCCATGGAGCCGATATTACCCGGATTGATCCGCAAGCAGGCCGCGCCCGCTTTCGCCGCTTCAATCCCGCGCTTGTAGTGAAAGTGAATATCAGCGACCAGCGGCACGTTGGCCGCATCGGCGATGGTCTTGAAGGCTGCGGTGGAGTCTTCGTCCGGGCAGGAGACGCGCACGATGTCTGCGCCCACTTCTTCCAGGCGGCGGATCTGATTGATCGTCGCGTTGGCATCCGGTGTCGGCGTATTAGTCATGGACTGCACGGAGATTGGTGCATCGCCGCCCACAGCCACATTGCCCACCATGATCTGACGCGACGCGCGGCGATCAATCATTCGCCAGGGGCGCACCGTGGTATGAGCTTCAACAGACATGGCGTGACCTCTCGCAGATCGCTCGGCTAATCGGCTATAAGGTATAAGCTGTTATTGGACGTCGCGCGAGCCTTAGCGGTTGCCCGATCCGTCTTCGCGCAGTGCGGCAAGAATAAATTCAGCCGCCGGCACGTTATCAACACTCTCGCCAGCCTCGCCCAGAGCGCCCAGCGGACGACCTGAAATGCGAACCAGAAGAGCACCGGCATCAGAGGCCGAAACCGTAAGGCCCGGCTCGTCAGGAGCGCGGTACACCTCGCCCACATCAAGCTCTCGCGACGCGAGGATTCGCCCGGAGGCGTCGCGCACTTCAATCTCCACTGGAGCTACAGCCTCCAGGGTCAGAGCACCGTCGCTCGCTGGTGATGGCAACGCCGCCCAGATGCTTTCAGGCGTCGGTGCCGGCAGAGACGTTTGCGACACCAGCGACCGCTCTTCCTCAATCAGAGCATCCATCGGCGCTTCAACACCAGCAAAGGCTTCAGATTGATTGAGGTAGTTGCCGTACCAGCCAGCACCGGCAATCACACAAATCAGAATGACCACGGCACCGACCATGCCACGCGGCAACTCAATTTCGCGATTTTCCTGCGGTGCCGTCGGAGTCGCGCGCCCAATATCGACCTCAACTTCCAGCTTGAACTGCTCGACACAGGCCGCGGCGTTCAGGCCCAGAAACTGCGCATAGGTGCGTAGATAACCCGTCGCATAGGTCCGCGAGGGCAGCCCGCGCGGGTCCATGTTTTCGAGCGCATCAAGATAATCACGCTTGATGCGGGTGCGAGACGACGCCGAATCAAGCGTCAAGCCCGCATTCTCGCGCGCAGTACGAAGCTGCTCTCCCAGACCTCCGACAAAGCTGTCATTAGCTGTCGGCGCGTCAGAAAACACTGCATCTACAGGCACGTAAGGGCCGTTGGACTGTGTGTCTTCCCGTTGGGTCATGGGTGATCCGGTCATGTGTTGCGTCCGTGACGCCCCCTCAGCAAGTGTGACTTGTACGCCGCACTGCAACATCATTCAATCAAATGATTTTGAATTTATCAACAAACTCGGGCGCAACGCCTGCCGCATCGCTGGCGTCTAGAAGACGCTGACGAAGCGGCGGCTCGCCAATCTTGTCTCCGCGTTTCATCTCGGTGTGGAGCCAGGCGGCCATCTTTTCCAGATCGGTTCCCGCAATCGCCTGCTTGACCGGCGCGATGGACCCTGCCGCCATCGACAAACGCCGCAGTCCCAGCGCAGCAAGAACACAGGCCTCCAGCGGACGCCCTGCCAGCTCCCCGCACACATTGATGGGCTTGCCGTGGCGCTCACAGGCTTCCTGGATGGACGCGAACAATCGCAGCGCCGAGACGCTGATCGGATCATATCGCTCCGACACCTGCGGGTTCTGGCGATCTGAAGCAAAGAAATACTGCATCAGATCGTTCGCCCCAAGCGAGACGAAATCGGCCATTTCCAGAACCGGATCAGGATTGTAGGCGATTGCCGGAGTTTCCAGCATGAAGCCAGCGCGCACTTCAATCGGTGCCTCACGACCGTGGCGGGTGGCGTATTCGACCTCTTGAAACAGGGTCGCACGCGCTTCGGCGAATTCCTCAGGCTCGGTGACCATGGGGAACATGACGCTTAAACGGCGCCCGGCCCCGGCGCGAACCAGAGCACGCAGCTGGTAGCGTAGGAGGCCAGGACGATCGAGCCCCATGCGAAGACCTCGCCACCCAAGCGCCGGATTGGGTTCGCGCATGGACGGTGTGTACGGCGTGACCTTGTCGCCGCCCAAATCCAGCGTACGGAACACGACCGGCTTCTTGCCTGCCGCCTCGAACACAGAATTGTACAGCTCAGTCTGAGCCTGAAGGCGCGGCAGCGTGTCGGAGACCATGAACTGGAACTCGGTCCGGAACAGGCCCACACCCTCCGCGCCGGTCTCATCAAGACGCGCCATCTCCACCAAAAGGCCTGCATTCATGTACAGCTCGACACGGGCCCCATCCCGGCTAAGCGCCGGTTCATCGCGCATGTCGCGGAAAACTCGCGCGCGCTCGGCCGCGCTTTCAATGCGCTCATCATAGGCCGTGACGACTTCTTCTGAAGGACGGGCGAACAAAAGTCCAAACTCACCATCGAGGATCAGCGGGTCGCCGTCTTCTACCCGGTCCAGAGCCCCCTCAATCCTTCCCACCATGGGGATACCAAGCGCCTTGGCAACAATGGCCGCGTGGGAGCTGGAGCTGCCCTCTTCAAGCGCAATCCCCGCAAGTAGCGAACGATCGAAATCCAGTAATTCAGCCGGTCCGATAGAACGCGCGACCAGGATCGCATTTTCTGGCAATGCTGGCTGCACATCCTCGGTTCGCGCCAGGTGACGCAGCAGGCGGTTCGCCAGATCTTCCAGATCGTGCAGACGCTCTTTGAAATGGGTTTCGCGCGCCTTCATAAGGCGAGCGCGGTGCTCGTTGCGCACACGCTCCACAGCCGCTTCGGCGGTCAGGCCAGAGCGCACGGCTTCCCGAAGCTGCTTCAGCCAGCCGCGGTCGTAGGCAAACAGGCGATAGGCTTCCAGCACCTCTCGAGACGGCGTGCCGGTTGGTACGCGCCCAGAGTCCAGCAGTGCGTCGATAGAACGGCGCAGGCGCGAGATTGCGGTTTCGAGCCGTTCTTCTTCCGCCTCGCTGTCCTCAGCGACGATGCCCTGTGCCAACACATGGTGCTCGTGTTTGACCGCGACGCCCGATGCAATGCCGTTGGAAAGAGCCAGGCCCTGAAAACGCTCAGGCTTGGACAATCGAAGTTCAAGCCCCGAGAAGGCCTCCGACGCAATCAGATCACCCGACGCGACGATCTCAGCGAGCAGCATCGCCACAGTCTGCAGCGTCTCGATCTCTTCTTCAGAGGTCTTGCGTGGTTCTGCTGTCTGCGCGGTCAGTACGCCAACCAGGCGACCACCGCGAAGGATTGGCACACCCACAAAGGTCTGGAACGGCTCTTCGCCGGTCTCTTCACGGTAGGAGAAATTCGGGTGAGCCGGAGCGTTTTCCACCGCCAGCGGGCGGGCACGCCTGGCGACCGTGCCAACAAGGCCCTCACCGGGGCGCAGGCGTGTTGTGTGAACCGCCTCGGCTTTCAGGCCATGGGTTGCCGACAATTCCAGCGCGCCGGACGGGCGCACCAGATAGATCGAACTGACGTCAGATCTTGTTTCTTCAGCGATAATATCCGTGAGCCGGTCCAGACGTGCCTGAGCATCATCCTGAACAGCCATCAGGTCGCGAATTCGGCCCAGCAGGTGGCGGGAACCACGCGCGGCGGTGGACGGGGCGTCGGTCGTCATCGCTCAGTCTGTCGTCGGCTCTGCTTTGGCTTTGGCGCAGCCTTCCAAAGGAAAACCGTGCCGTCCGGGGTGTGTAGGAGCGCGCGCCGCGCCGGTTTCGTCAAGTCCTGTCCTGCTTTGCGGCCAGCCCGTATGCCCCGTGCAGCGCCCTTACAGCCTGCTCCAGATCGTCGCCATCGACCAGTACTGAAATCTTGATCTCGCTGGTGGCAACCATGTGCGCGGCCAGTCCCTGCTGGGCCAGAACCCGATAGAGGGTGCGCGCCACATCAGCGCGACCGCGCAGACCCGTCCCGACGACAGAGACCTTGGCAAGTCCGGTTTGCGACCGAACAGCAAGCTCTGATCCTTCAAGAGCCTCAGCGACTTTCAAGGCCCGAGGCAGGTCTCGGCCGGCGACCGAGCACTCCACCACCGCGCCACCCGCGCGCGAGCGGGCCTGGACGATCATGTCGACCGCTACATCAGCTTCGGCAAGCCCGGCAAACAGCGCTTCAGCTGGCGCAGCGTCGCCACCACCATGGACCGAAATTCGCGCCTGATCGCGCACATAGGAAATGCCCGACACGACCCGCCGTTCTGCAATCGCCGCGTCTTCCACAACTTCGGTCCCGGCGCTGCGCCCAGGATCAAGGAAGCTCGACTTGACACGCAAGGTCACCTGCTTGGCTTTGGCGTATTCGACCGAGCGGGTCTGCAGCACCTTGGCGCCCTGGGCGGCCAGCTCCAGCATGGCGTCATGGCTGATCCGCTCCACCCGTGTGGCCTCAGGCTCGATACGTGGATCTGTCGTGAACACCCCGTCCACGTCCGTGTAGATATCGCATTCAGCGCCGATCGCCGCCGCGACGGCCACAGCCGTCAGATCGGTCCCCCCCCGCCCCAGCGTGGCGAGCCGACCACTGGCATCAATCCCCTGATACCCGGCCACGACCGGGATAACGCCAGCCTCAAGCAGGGCCTCCAGCCCCTCACCGGCAATCGCGGTAATACGCCCGGACCCCGGCGGACCTTCGACATGGATCGGCAGACTCCAGCCCATGACGGCCTGAGCCGGGTAGCCAGCGCGGGTCAGCGCCAACGCCATCAGGGCCGCGCTAGCCTGCTCCCCGGCAGCCAGCACCGTATCGGTTTCCCGCTCGCCCAATCCGCCGCCCAAGCTTTCTGCGAGCCCGAGCAGGCGGTCGGTTTCGCCCGCCATGGCTGAAACCACAACCGCGACCTGGCGACCGGCGGCGGCCTCGTTTGCGACAATTGCTGCAGAATGGGTGATCCGTTCAGGGCTGCCCATGGAGGTGCCACCAAATTTCAGGACCAGGCGCGGGGGCGTAGCGTCAGACGTCACAGCAGGGATGGCTCCGGGATAAGACAGATAATCGCAGCGTCAACCGCTCGCTTTATACACAAGTCGAGACCATATTGCGGCGCAAGGAAGACGAAAACCGCATACGACACAAGCACGCTAAGAGGCATAGACATGGCAAGCGCAGCCGCTCCAGAGGCTCTGTCCACCCCGTCCATCGATCCTGAAGAGGTCGCCAAGTTCTCGGCCATGGCCGCAGACTGGTGGGATCCCGACAGCAAGTTTGCCCCTCTGCACAAGTTCAATCCGGCACGCCTGACCTATATCCGAGACACGCTGGCAGCTCATTTCGGGACCACCGGTGCTGAACCGCTGAAAGGCCTGAAGCTGTTGGACATCGGCTGTGGTGGCGGACTGGTGTCTGAGCCCATGGCACGCCTTGGCGCTGCGGTCACCGCCGTGGACGCCGCCGAGGCCAATATCAAAACCGCCCTGGTGCACGCTGAAGAATGCGGCCTGGACATCGATTACCGCCACGGGACGGCTGAACAGCTGCTGGAAGCTGACGGGCCTGAACAGTTCGACGTGGTTTTGAACCTGGAAGTCGTTGAGCACGTCGCGGATCCGGAAAGCTTCCTGCGCAACTGTGCCCGCATGGTCAAACCCGGCGGCATGATGATTGTCGGCACGATCAACCGCACCCCGCGCGCCTTCGTGACCGCTATCTTTGGTGCCGAATACGTCATGGGCTGGCTGCCGCGCGGCACGCACCAGTTTGATAAGCTGGTCAAACCCAATGAAGTCATCGCGGCACTTGAAGCCGAGGGCCTGATCCCGCGCAGCCCCGTCGGCGTCAGCTATAACCCGCTCAAAGACCGCTTCTTTATCTCCGGTGATGCGGGGGTGAACTATCTGATGGCCTCAGAGAAGGCGGTTTAATTCGCCTTCTTCGGCGGTGTCGGCGCAAACGGTTCCGGGAGCGGTGCCACCGGCACGTCGTCTTCAGCGAGCTGTTCGCGCTCTTCTGATGTGGTTTCGCCATAGATCAAACGGTCGGGCTTCTCGCCGTCGTGGATGGCCCGCGCCTCCCTGGCAAAATCACTGCCGACATAATCGTAGTTTGAGCGGATGTGAGCCTGAACTTTTTTGGCGAGCTCTTCAAAGTTCCGAGCACCGTTGGCTGCGGCTTCGGTCCGCGCCTCAACCTTGCGCGCGGTGCGCACCGACGGAGCCATGATCTGCTTTGAGATGGCGGTGGACCCGCAATGGGGACACTCCACCAGACCGCGCTCGACCTGCATGTCGTAATCGCTCGAGGAGGAGAACCAGGCCTCGAACTCGTGGGACTCATCACACCTCAGGGCGTAGCGGATCATGGGCCTTCAAAATCTCTGTCACCGACGAGCGCAGGAATGCGTTCGCGCGCCTTCGTCGATTTAGCAGGATCAATCTCGGCGTAAAGGATGCCCGGCTCGTCATGATCAAGATGGGCAATCACCTCGCCCCAGGGATCGATCACCATGGAGTGGCCCCACGTCTTGCGCCCGTCCTCATGCTTGCCACCCTGGGCTGGCGCGAGGATGTAGCTGCCCGTCTCGATGGCGCGCGCACGAAGCAGCACCTCCCAGTGCGCGCGGCCCGTCGGCTGGGTAAAGGCGCTGGGCACCGTGATCACAGAGGCTCCGGCCTTGGCGAGCCTGCGATAAAGCGCAGCAAAGCGCAGATCGTAGCAAATCGTCAGGCCGAGCTTGAAGTCATCAAGATCGGCCGTCACCGCGCGGCTGCCGGGCTGGTAGGTGTCGGACTCGCGATAGTTTTCACCGGCGCCCAGGCTCACATCAAACATATGGATCTTGTCGTAGGTGGCGCGGGTCTGGCCATCGGGACCAAAAAGCATGGAGCGGTTCACCGCCCGCCCATCGGGCCCTGCCAGCGCCATGGAACCAATCAGCAGATCAATGTTCAAGTCGTCAGCAATATCGGCAAAGCGCACCAGAGCAGGGTCGACATCCGGCGTTTTGATTACCTTGGCGAGTTCGGACGGATCGCGCTGAATGAGATGCGTGGTCTCCGGCGTCGCGATAAAGCGCGCACCGTTGGCTGCTGCCTCGCGCATCATGGCTTCGAGGTCATCGATATTGCGCGCCGGATCGACCCCGGAGCGCATCTGGATCAGCGCGACTTTCATCTCTTGCCTTCCTCCGGCACCTCCGTGCCGTCGGTCCTCGCTTGCCGCGAGCCGGCTCGCTCTCGCTGCGGGCGGGCATTCGCCCTTGCGAGCGCCAACGCGCTCGGGGTCCCTGTACTCAGATGGTTAGTCTACTTAAGCCGCAAGCAGGTCGTCCAGCTTGCCCTGGCGTTCCAGCGCCATCATCTCGTCGCAGCCGCCGACATGGACGTCGCCAATGAAGATTTGCGGGAAGGTCCGTGCGCCATTGGCGCGCTGGATCATTTCCTGCTTCTTCTCCGCATTGAAGCCTGCATCGATCTCTTCAAACGTCACGCCCTTCTTTTTCAGAAGTGACACGGCCCGGACGCAGTACGGGCAGAGCGGACGAGTATAAAGCGTTACGGCTGCCATGGCGGCGCCTCCTTTGTCGGTGTGAACCTGTTTGCCCTGCTTATTTAGTCGGATCGACCGGTTTCACAACGCGTGCCAGCGTGATTGCGTTCACATTCGCGGCACCAGCCCGCTTCAGAGCGCGCGCACACGCACTCAAAGTGGCTCCAGTCGTGAACACGTCGTCAATCAGAACAAGGTTTTGACCCTTAACGCAGCTCTCAGCCTGAGAGCGCACCTTGAAGGCACCCGCAACATTGCGGGCCCGGCTTTTTGCGGTCAGCCCACCCTGGGTCCCGGTTCTACGGGTTCGAGCCAGCAGATGGGCCTCCACGGGCACCCCAGACACACGAGAAAGGGCCTCCGCTAGTAGAAGCGATTGATTGAACCTCCGGGATCTCAGACGGCTGGGGTGAAGTGGCACCGGCACCAGGCCATCAGCACCCTCCAACGCATCAGCTCCGGCACGGGCCATCCAGCGCCCGAACGCCGCCACGCCATCGGTCCGGCCTGCATGTTTCAGGCCCAGTACCATGGGCCTGCTGGCGGCGTCATAGACGAGCACTGACCGGGCGCATCCAAAGGCCTGAGGCCTTGCTATACAGGCGGGACAGTCGAGGCCATCAAAGCCGGGGTGATCGAGCGGCACGCCACAAGACTTGCACTGCGGCCGGTCAATGAAATGCACCTGGCCCCAATCGGCCGCGCTTAGCTGACCAGAGCGCAAGACCGGGTCACCGGAGATGGGAGACACCGGCGGCCAGATGACATCGGTCACAGCTGACCACACCCATTGTGCTTGGCGCGCCAGCCATAAACGGCCATATCGGCTCCATGACCCGTGTGACCCTGATTGCATCAAAACCTCAGCCTCCTGCCGACGACGGCCCACCCCAGCTGTTCGATCGGTCCCTGCTGCGCCAGCGCAAAGATCGCGCAGCAGGAGAATTTCAAGACTACGACTTTCTTTATGCGCGTGTCGCGGATGATTTGCTGGATCGGGTGGAAAGCATCTCGCGGAACTTCGGCACCTGCCTGGTGATCGGTGGTGGTGGCGCGGTAGGTCGCGCGCTTAAAGACCGCCCGGACGCGCGCGCAAAAATCGGCAGGATCATCGAAGCGGACCTGTCACCGAAGATGGCAAGCCTGTCTGAATACCCAGCCGTAGCGCTTGACGAAGAGTTCCTGCCGGTGCGTGAGGAGAGTGTCGATCTGGTGCTGTCCTGCCTGTCGCTGCACTGGACCAACGATCTTGTCGGCGCGCTGATCCAGATAAACTACGCCCTGAAGCCCGATGGCTTTTTTGCCGGGGCTGTGCTGGGCGGCTCAACATTGAACGAGCTGCGCGCCTCCATGAGCAAAGCCGAGGAGGCCGCAGACCGCGAACCGGAACGCCGCGTGTCGCCCTTTGCTGATACGATTGATATGGCCGGGCTGGTATCGCGCGCCGGCTTTACCATGCCGGTTTCCGATATCGACCGGGTCACCGCGCGCTACGGCAATTCCTTTGTGCTGATGCGCGACCTTAGACAGATGGGCGAGACCAGCGTGCTCGTCGATCGTTCCCGCTCGCCGGGCACGAAATCGCTCTTTGTCACGACCGCCCAAGCCTATTCAGCAGACTATGCGCACGAAGACGGCAAGGTGCCCGCCACGTTCGAGATCATCAATTTTGCCGGCTGGGCCCCGCATCCTGATCAGCCAAAGCCCAAGCGTCCCGGATCGGCGACCAAGCGTCTGGCTGATGCGCTGGGCGTCAAGGAACAGGATGCCGGTGACAAGGCGGGACGTTAAAATACCTCCGGAAAAGAAATAGCAGGAGCACGGCAATGCCAAAAACCGCCGTCTTGTATCGCATGGTGATGGCCGATCACATGTGCCCTCATGGCCTTAAGGCTAAAGCGCTTCTGGAGCGCAAGGGCTATGAGGTTGAGGATCATCAACTCACCTCCCGCGAGCAAATTGATGCCTTCAAAGCCGAGCATGATGTGAAAACCACGCCGCAGGCTTTTATCGATGGCGAGCGTGTCGGCGGCTTTGACGACCTCAGCGCCTATTTCGGAAAACCCGCCAAAGCCAAGAGCGACACCACTTATACCCCGGTGATCGCGCTGTTCTCGGTTGGTGCCTTGATGGCTGTTGCGGTGACCTGGATCAGTACTGGGGCTGCAGTGTCGCTGCGAACCGGCGAACTCTTCATTGCCATTTCCATGGTCTTGCTTGGGCTTCAGAAGCTGCAGGATGTGGAGCGCTTTGCCACCATGTTCCTGAACTATGACCTGCTCGCGCAGCGCCACGTGCGCTACGGGTATATCTATCCGTTCGTGGAAACCGGGGCCGGTATTTTGATGATCGCGGGCGCATTGACCTGGATTGCTGCGCCAGCGGCCCTGTTTGTCGCCACCATTGGCGCGATCAGTGTCTTCAAGGCGGTCTATATCGACAAGCGCGAGCTCAAATGCGCGTGCGTTGGCGGGGACAGCAAGGTCCCGCTCGGCTTTGTGTCCTTGACTGAAAACCTGATGATGATGGCAATGGCGATCTGGATGCTAACCAAACCACTAGTCGGCGCTGGCTAGTGGTCGCCATCAGGCCGGAGCGGCAACACCGTCTGCTGGAGCATCTGCGCCACCGCCGCCAAGCGGGCGAGACAGGCTAGCGGAGATGTTATCCCACATGCCGTCCACACCATTCCCGAGCAACCCCACAGCTCCGATAATGGATGTTGCGAAGATCGCAGAGATCAGGCCGTATTCAATGGCAGTCGCACCGGATTCATCCTGGACAAAGCGACTTAGATACGCGCGCCAAACAGCCGGTCGCGCAGCTCTGCGGCCAGCGGCTTGTCCGCCTCGAGAAGGTCCATGTCGAGAAGCCTGTCGGGTCTGACCCATTTGATTTGCTGGCCTTCCTTGGGATCCACGAACCCGTCCCAGCGCCTGCAGATGAAAAGTGGCATCAGAAGGTAGCGTCCCGCGCCGATGGGATGGGAGGCGAAGGCGAAGGGTTGCAGGCACTGCTCGCATGGCTCCACTCCCAGTTCTTCGCGCAGCTCGCGCACCAAAGCCTGTTCTGGAGTCTCACCGGCTTCAACCTTGCCGCCGGGAAACTCCCATTGCCCAGCATGGGCTTTGCCCTCAGGGCGCTGCGCAATAAGAACCCGGCCATCGGGATCGACAAGGGCAGCAGCAGCCACAAGAAGCAGGTTTGCATCATTCATCAGACAGGACTTCCGTTAAATCGGCGTTCGCAAGCGTCGTTAAAAAGGTCCTAACGCCTATGGTGCGTCCGGTGCAGGCTCTTCGTCAGCTGAGCCAGGCTCCGGCTCATCGGTCCGCAGCCCTTCAGGCGCTGCGCCGGCCTCAATGACCACCGGATAATTTTCGCGCAGCTCAGAGACCAGCTCATCAATCTGCTGCAGCGTAAGGAAACGCACGATACTGGCGCGCATGCTTTCAAGGCTGGCACGCGGCTGGTTGCGCCTATCGATAACGGTCAGGACATGCCATCCATATTCGGTCTCAAACGGCGCGCTTACCTCACCCTCCGGGGTCGAAAAGGCCACATCGGCAAAGCCCTGCACGATCCCGGACCGGGTAAAATATCCCAGATCGCCACCATTAAAGCGCGTCGCCGGATCCTGGCTGATGCGCGACACCAGATCGGTAAAGCTCACCCCGTCTTCCAGAACGCGTAGCGCTTCTTCCGCCTCTTCGCGGGTATCTACCAGAATATGGCGAGCCCGGACTTCTTCGACGCGCGGAGCCAGGCGCGCCTGCTCTTCATAAACCCGGCGAACCGCTTCTTCAGTTACCGAGCGCGAGATTGCTGTCTCAACCAGGATATTGCCTAAAATGCGCTCCTCAGCCGCCGCCAGACGGCGGCGCGCCTCAGGGTCGACATCCAGTCCGCGACTGGCCGCCTCCAGCGCCAGCAGGCGCTGATCAATCAATTCACCAAGCGCGTCTTGAAAGACCGGATCGTCTTCAGCCAACGTATCACCATCGCTGATCAGCTCGCGTGCAACAGCTTCGCGATACACATCAGAGGCGGTGACCACCGTATCGCCGATCCGGGCGGCGACGCGTTCACCCTCGCTCGGCTCACTCGCGGTAAAGCGCAACCCCTGAGAGGCTGACACTTCAGAGACCTGCGCAGTCGTTTCAGGGCCGGTGTCAGCCCCGCCACAGGCCGCCAAAAATAGGCCCGCAACAACACCGAAAGCCATAAGCCGCAGCGGGGCTTGATTGACACTCATAAGGGGCCTCCTTAAGTCACCGATGACGCTTTGCGCACAAAACCCATATGGGGTGCGCTCTTCGTTTGTTTATCATCGCGTCATCGCACTCGACGCACACAAGCTGTTTTTTGCCCGTCAAGGCTGATACGTCATGCTCGATCTTGCCCGCAAGCTCTTTGGTTCTGCTAACGACCGCACTGTGAAACGCATGCGGCCAACCGTTGAGAAAATCAACGCGCTGGAGCCGGAGTTCGAAGCCCTCGACGATACCCAGCTAGCGGCCAAGACCGCTGAGTTCCGTGAACGCTATGAAGGCGGTGAGAGCCTCGACAAGCTGTTGCCGGAAGCCTTTGCGGCTGTGCGCGAAGGTGCAAAACGCGCCCTTGGCCAGCGTCACTATGACGTTCAGCTGATGGGCGGCATGGTGCTCCACGGCGGCAACATCTCTGAAATGAAGACCGGTGAAGGTAAAACACTGGTCTCCACGCTGGCGGCTTACCTCAATGCTCTGCCGGGCAAGGGCGTGCATGTGGTGACCGTGAACGACTACCTGGCCAAGCGCGATAGCGAGTGGATGGGCAAGGTGTTTGCCAAGCTTGGCATGACGACAGGTGTGATCATGCACGGGATGCAGGATGAAGAACGCCGCGCCGCCTACGCCTGTGACATCACCTACGGCACCAATAACGAGCTGGGCTTCGATTATCTGCGCGACAACATGAAGTACTCGCTGGCCGACATGGTGCAGTTCGGCGGCCGCCCGGTTGAAAAGGCGACCCATAACTTCGCCATCGTCGACGAGGTGGACTCCATCCTGATCGACGAAGCGCGCACGCCGCTAATCATCTCAGGCCGCCTGGATGACCGCACGGATTTTTACAAGACTATCGACGCCATCATCCCGCTGCTGGACGAAGACGACTACACGATCGATGAGAAGTCGCGCTCGTGCACGTTTACCGAGGAAGGCAATGAGCACATTGAACAGCTGCTGCGCGAGCGTGAGCTGATCGAGGAGCATGCCGACCTTTACGACGTTGAGAACGTCTCGGTGGTCCACCACGTAAACCAGGGCCTGAAAGCCCACAAGATCTTCAACAAGGACAAGGAATACATCGTCAAAAACGGCGAAGTGATCCTGATCGACGAGTTTACCGGTCGTCAGATGCCGGGTCGGCGCCTGTCCGATGGCCTGCACCAGGCCATTGAGGCCAAGGAAGGCGTGGACATTCAGCCGGAAAACCAGACCCTGGCGTCGATCACCTTCCAGAATTACTTCCGCCTCTATGACAAGCTGGCGGGCATGACAGGCACGGCCGCGACCGAGGCTGAGGAATTTGCCGGGATTTACAGCCTGGGCGTGGTGGAGATTCCGACCAACCGCCCCGTCGCACGTATCGATGATGAAGACGAGCTTTACCGCACCATGGCGGAAAAGAATGACGCCATCATTGCGGCGATTGAAGAAGCCAACGCCAAGGGGCAACCCATCCTCGTCGGCACGGTTTCGATTGAAAAATCTGAGTCCCTGTCTGAGGTTCTGAAGAAGAAAAAAATCCCGCACAAGGTGCTCAACGCGCGCTACCACGAGGAAGAAGCGGCCATTGTCGCCCTCGGCGGTGAGCCAGGCGCTGTGACCATCGCCACCAACATGGCTGGCCGCGGGACCGACATTCAGCTTGGCGGCAATGTGGATTTCCGCCTTGCCCAATGGGTCGATGCCCAGACCGAAGCTGGCAACGCGCCTGATGAGGCTGCAATTGCGGCAGAGCGCGAGAAGATCGCCGCTGACGTGGCCGAGAAAAAGCAGAAGGCACTCGATGCAGGCGGCCTGTTCGTGATCGGTACGGAGCGTCACGAAAGCCGCCGTATCGATAACCAGCTGCGTGGCCGTTCAGGCCGTCAGGGCGACCCGGGTCGCTCGGCTTTCTATCTGTCAGTGGAAGACGATCTGTTGCGCATCTTCGCGCCGGAGCGCCTCGATAGCATCATGCGCACGCTGGGCATGAAGCCAGGCGAAGCGATCCAGCACCCCTGGATGACCAAGGCCGTGGAAACCAGCCAAAAGAAGGTCGAACAGCGCAACTTCGACATTCGCAAGAATATCCTGAAATACGATGACGTGATGAATGATCAGCGCAAGGCGATCTTCGAACAGCGCATCGAATTCATGACTGCTAACGACGTCTCCGACGTCATCAAGGATATGCGCGAACAGGCCGTTGAGGACCTGGTCGAGCGCCATATCCCACCGAAGGCCTATGCTGACCAGTGGGATGTTGAGGGTCTCAATGAAGCGGTCACCAAGTATTTCAATCTCGAGCTGCCCATCACGGACTGGGCCGCTGAGGAAGGCATTGCTGACGAGGAGATCCGCGATCGCCTGATCAAGGCGTCCGAGGAATTCTACGCTGAGAAGGCTGCCGATATCGGTCCGGAGCTGATGCGCCGAATTGAAAAGCAAGTCCTTCTGCAAACCATCGACATGAACTGGCGCGAGCACCTGCAGCAGCTTGATGCCTTGCGGTCTGTGGTGAGCCTGCGCGGCTATGCCCAGCGCGATCCGCTCAATGAATTCAAAACTGAAGCCTTTGCCCTGTTTGAGCATCTGCTTGACGAGCTACGCTTTGAAACCACCCGCGCCCTGTCCAATCTGCGCCTCGCACCAAGCGCCCCGCCACCACAGATGCCGGAGCCGCCGAAGGACATACAGGCCAAGCATATCGACCCGGCAACCGGCCGTAACGAGATGGGCGATAAGCCTCAGACACCGCGTGCTGCCGCGCCGATTGCGTCGCGCACCGCGTCCGCCAAGCTTGATCCCAATGACCCATCGACCTGGGGTCGGGTGTCTCGTAACGCCCCCTGCCCGTGCGGATCAGGCAACAAGTACAAGCACTGCCACGGCAAGGTGTCCGCAGGCTAACGCCTGTGACGCAACCGGTCCTGACCCGCATCGAGCCTGATCAGCAGGACCAGATCAACGCGCTGATCCTGCAATCAAAAGCCCATTGGGGCTATGACGCGCCGATGATGGAGCAAATGGCCCGAGTGCTGCGGGTCGACCTGGATGCCGCCGCCCAGGGGCGTGCCATTGCAGGCTGGCTGAATGGCTCGCCCATTGGCATGGCACAGGTGACTACGCCCTATGAAGACAACCGTGGCCGCGCCATGGAGCTTGAGCTTTTATTCATCGCACCCCAAGCGATTGGAACCGGACTTGGCCGTCAGCTTTACCTCTGGGCGCTGGATCAGGCGCATGCCAGTGAAGCCAATCGGCTTGATATTCTGTCTGATCCGTTTGCACGCGGTTTTTACACCGCCATGGGGGCCAGCTTTATTGAAGACCGGCCCTCAAAACTAATCCCGGGACGCACCCTGCCGTGGCTTGAGCACCGGCTCGCTAGCTCGGGCTCCAATTTCTTACCGAAATAATTCCAGTCCATTCAGTAAATTTTTGCTTCTGGCTGATCTAATCGCCCTCAATAACAAGCCACTGGGATGGCGGGGTGATGACGATTTTTAACAAGCTTCCGGCCGCGGGCGCTGGAATACTGGTTGCTGTTCTCGCGACGGTTCTCCTGCAGCCCTACATCGAGGATGATCGTGTGGGCGGTCAGCGCGAGGCGCTCGAAGACTATGTTGCAGAGCGCGCGGCTGGGCGAAATGCCCTGTTTGAAGAAGCCCAGATCGTTCAGGAAACTGCGGCCAATCAATTCCGTCAGCATTATGCCGATCTGGATCAGACCACGGTTGACGAGATCTTCTACGACCGCTTTCCGGTTTATGATGAAGGCAGCCGCCGCAGCCGCGACGAAGACTTTGACGGTCGGCGCACTGAAAGCGGTCATCTGATCTATGGCTTTGGTGCGTTTCTTGGAGCGACCGAGTTTTCAGAACGCGAGCGCCGAGAAACGGTTGCAGCTTACCTGGCAATCACCTCAGTCGGCCCTGGAGTCTCTGGCCTCTATGAAAGCCTGTATTTCAATGATGATGGTGACCGGCTAGTGATTTTTGCGCCGAGCCGGGACGACCGTCTGGACTTCTATCGCCGCAATGCTCCGTCTGATTTTGAGTTCTCAGAGCGGAGATTTGTCGCGGTTGTCCAACCGGCCAACAATCCTTCAGGTCTATTCACCTGCACGTCGTTAAGCAGCTTGATGTACCGGGCCGCGGAACGGGAAATGACGATTGGGTGCCACCTGCCTTTACGTCAGGTTGGTCGTCAGATTGGTGCCTTTGGCATGACGCTGGACGTGAAGGAATACCTGTCTGACGCGGTCTTCGATCCGTCGGGCCGGGAGACCTTCATCGTGGACCGCGATGGCAATATCGTCGCGCACCCGGAGCTGTTTCAGTCCGACGTGATTACCGAGGATGATGTCGCGGCAGCGCGCGAGGAGCTTCGTCTCAACGAACTGGCCGAAGCCATCACAGGCAACGGGCAGGCCCAAGCGGTTATCAATGACCCGACATCCAGTGGTTTGGCAGCATTCGTAAAAATGGATGCACCAGGCTGGATTCTGGTCATCCGCGAACCGGCGGCGACGTCCATCCTGACCAGCTGGCTGCAGGCGAGCCTGTTTGGCATCGTTGGCGGTATTCTGGTCTTCTTCCAGCTGATGATGCTGCCCCAGCAGCTGCCCACACGCCGCCGCCGTCGCAAGTCAGAAGAGGCTGAGGAAGCTACTGGAAGCTAGCCCTCCAGCAGGCTACGGCCGATCGTCAGAAAACGCTCGCGGCGGCGCTTCTTGAGTTCTGCCGCGTCCATGCCATCCATTGATGTCAGCGCGTTCTCAATCGCCTCACCGACCTTCTTCATCGTACCATTACGGTCGCGGTGCGCGCCGCCAACCGGCTCTGGAATGATGGTGTCGATAATCTTCAGACCAATCAGATCCTGAGCGGTGATCTTCATCGCCATCGCCGCGTCACGGGCCCGCGCACCATCACGCCACAGGATCGATGCACAGCCTTCTGGCGAAATCACCGAATAGATCGAGTGTTCCAGCATCAGAACCTGGTTGGCAGACGCCAGCGCCACAGCACCGCCTGAACCGCCTTCACCAGTAATCACCGACACCAGCGGCGTACCCAGCGTCAGGCACCGCTCGGTGGAGCGGGCGATGGCTTCAGCCTGGCCGCGCTCTTCCGCGCCAAGGCCGGGATAGGCGCCGGCGGTATCAACCAGCGTGACGACCGGCAGGTCAAAGCGCTCAGCCAAGTCCATCAGGCGGATCGCCTTGCGATAGCCTTCAGGCCGGGCCATGCCGAAATTATGCTTCAGGCGCGACTGCGTGTCGTTGCCCTTCTCGTGGCCCATAATGACCACTGGGCGGCCACCAATGCGGCCTGTGCCACCAACAATCGCATGGTCTTCACCAAAGCGACGATCGCCGGACAATTCCTCAAATTCAGTGACGAGCGTGGAGATGTAGTCCTTCAGGTGCGGACGTTCAGGATGACGCGCGACCATCGTCTTGCGCCAGGCATCGAGCTTTGAATACAGAGCGACCAGTTGATCTGCAGACTTCTGGCGCAGCTTGGCGATTTCGTCGGCCGCGTCGGGCGCGTCCTCGCCATTGCGAGCCAGAATGGCTTCCAGCTCCTCAATCTTGGAGTCAAGCTCGGCGATGGGCCGTTCAAAGTCGAGATAGGTGCGAGTTGGATCCGACATCATCCGTCCTGAAATACGCGGCCAGAGCAAAAACCATTTCCTGCCCAAGTCCCGAAGTGGGCCGCAAACTATAACCGGGTCGTCACAGAAGCAATTGTTGTGCGCTTTTGGCTACACATCGCCCTTGCGCGATAGAGGGTGAGCATCATGCACCAGCGCCGTTAGCCGCTCTTCGAGCACATGGGTGTAAATTTCTGTCGTTGATACATCAGCGTGACCCAGTAGCGTCTGTACACTGCGCAGGTCGGCACCATTGGCCAGAAGATGGGTGGCAAAGGCATGGCGCAGCACATGCGGGCTCACTCGTGTCGGATCGAGTCCGGCAGCGACCGCCAGCTCTTTCAGCACTTGCGCAAAGCGCTCACGTGTCAAATGGCCCTGTACAGCCGTTTTTGAGGGAAAGAGAAACCGCTCTGCCTTTTTGCGGGTCGGTGCTGCCTTGCCCGGCAGCTCCTCGTCACGAATCCGGCGATAGGCAGCGACAGCCTCCAGCGCAGGTTCCGTAAGAGGGATAAAGCGCTCCTTACTGCCTTTGCCGATGACCGAGATCAGGCCTTCAGAGCGCGCAAACGCGGCCAGAGGCAGGGAGACGAGCTCCGACACCCGCAAGCCACCCGCATATAACAGCTCCAGCAAGGCCCGGGCGCGATACCCGGCCACGCCTTTAAGTGTATCAGCAGCCCCAAACAGGCGATCGACTTCGTCCTCGCTGAGCACTTTTGGCAGCGGGCGCGACTTTTTGGGGCCGGATAAAGACTGCGCCGGATCATCGGCGCGCAATCCCTCTTTCAACAAGAACCGATAAAAGCGCTTCAGCGCGGACAGGCGCCGCGCGGATGTGGCGGCGGACAGACCGTCTGCAGCCAGCGCGGTCAGCATCGCTTCAAGGTGCTCAGTCTGCGCCGAGGCAAGGTCAGCGCCCTGCCCGGTGAGACGCTCTGCTGCGTCTTCCAAGTCTCTACGATAGGCCGCCAGCGTGTTGGCGGCTGCCCCGCGTTCAGCCGCCATCATGTCCAGGAAGAGCTCAACCTGGTGTGCGCTCACGCAGCGTCTTCCAGAATGCTGGCGAGGATCCATTTCAGCGCTTCACCGCGCAGCCCTGCACCGTCGAGAATGACGCTCGCTGCTGCACACGCAACCGGGTCGCCCGGCGCTGCCTCCAGCAGAGACGCAGCGTGAAGCTGGCTTTCACCCAGCGCACCGCCGGCTGCGGCCAGAAGGCCCGGCGCTATTTGAAGCACGGGTGCGTCCTCGTCACGGGCAAGCCCGGTCATCGCGGCACGCATCTGACCGCCATCGGGAGCACCAAGACCGGCAAGCGCCGCAGCCTGGCACAGACGCGGTCCATCGGCATTCTCGATCCGAGCGGCCAGAAGCGCGGCAAAGCCGTCACCTTCAATCAGTCCCGACGCCACCGCAGCAGCAAAATCAAGTTCAACCATCACGCCAGCCGGTGGAGCCTGCCAGGGCATTTCAACGATATCGTCGACTGGCTTGAAGCTGTCAGGCGCGGTCAATGCCGCTGGCGCCCCTTCCGGCATTGCAATGGGTTCCGGCTCAGGCGGCGTTGGCGGACCTTCGATCAAAGCGTCTCGCCATTGCCGCGCAGCGACAACGTCATCTGCGCCCAACGCGGCGAGCACAAAGACCCGACCGTGGGCCAGAGTATCGGCTGTGATCGGAAGTCGAGCGACCTCAGGGCCGTAGGCCCGTGCCGCCGCCATAAAGTCCCCGGCCTCAGCAGCATCGGCGAGGCGGATCGCGAGCGCTTCTGCAGCGATCGCACGGTCGACCTCCTGCTGGATCAGCGCGCCGAGGGCCGCACGGCGATCTGCCCCCTCAAAACCCACCGCAGCTTCCAGCGCTTCGGGCAAGGTCTGCGGCAGGCTGATGGCCGGGCCGGTGCGCTCTGCCGCTCGGGCCAGCCATTGCGGCGCACTATCGGCAACCTGAATCGCGGTCTGCGGCGCAATCTGCTCGGCAATCGCAAGCTCAAGGCCGGACGTCACAGCCGCGTCGCCAGGAAGGTCGAGCCCGAGGGTCAGAGCATCAAGAAGCTGATCAAAGCTGTCATCAGCACTCTGGGCCCGCGCCAGCTCCGCGGTCAGTTCGGCAGCCGGGATATTGCCATCAAAAGCCAGACACGCCGCCCGCACCCGCAACCAGTCAGCGGTGTCGCGGTTTTCAAGCAGTGCATTTGCGGCCTGACAGGCCGCCGCAGTTTCCCCAACCGCAAAGGCCGTTTCGACATATAGCGCAGACAGGTCTGCGTATTCATTGATGCTGGGCGTTCGCGACAGCAATCCGTAGGCGCGCCGGGCACCGCCCGCGGCCAACACCCGGTCGGCTCGCAACACGGCCAGATCGGCCAGGTCGCCAGCGCTGGCTTCAGGCGGCTCACCGCCCGTCAGGAGCGCGGACAGCGCCAGTTCAGCGGCTGGCGAATTGTCCCAGGCACGGTCATTCGAAGCGGGGAGTGTCTCCAGAACCGCGCGTAGCGCACGTGCATCACCGCTAGACCAAACAGGGTCGGGCAAGTTACCTCCAGCCGAAACCTCCAGCGGCTTCACCTCGCCCAGCTCGGCAACGGCAATCCCGGAGGGCTGCGCGCTGGCAAGCCCAGCGACGACCAGCGCTACTGCCGAAGCGCTAGCGATTGTTTTGAAGCTCATCGCTCACCTCGACACGGATTTCTTGCGGCTCCGGGGCACCGGCATCGGCCATCGCCAGCAGCGACACAAAGCCGCCGCCGATAATCACGACCAGAACTGCCAGTCCAATCAATACGCCTTTCATGGGCGCTCTCCCGTCAATTTTGCTTCGCTGCGACTTTAATCCGGGGAATGGGGCCATTTCCAGACATGGTCGCGCCTGATTGCCGCTTTGCGGCAGTTTGGTCTATCACCTGTGGTGTTATGACCATGGACACCCTGCCTTCAGACTTTGATCGACCGGTGGTGCTTGTCGGCCTTATGGGCGTTGGCAAGACCACAATCGGGCGGCGTCTCGCCAAGCGCATGGATCGGCCCTTTGCCGATGCTGACCATGCGGTGGAGGAGTCTGCCGGGCGCTCTGTGGCCGACATCTTCAAGGACTTTGGCGAAGAAGCCTTCCGCGATGGCGAGCGCAAGGTGATTGCCCGCCTGCTGGAAGAGCCTGAACCCAAGGTCCTCGCGCTGGGCGGCGGGGCCTTCATCAATGAAGAAACCCGCAAACTGATCAAGGCGCAGGCGGTGTCCGTCTGGCTGAAGGCTGATCTTGATGTCCTGATGGAGCGTGTCTTGAGAAAGCCTGGCCAACGCCCCCTCCTCCAGACTGACGATCCACGCGCGGTCATGGAGCGGCTCAACGCAGAGCGCGCGCCGATCTATGCCGAGGCCGACATCACGGTTGAAAGCGACGAGGCCAGCCACGATGCCACAGCTGCAAGCGTCTATGGTGCGCTTTGCGATTATCTCGCTAGGGTTCAGCGATGACCGATCACCGCATTGTTTCTGTTGAGCTGGGTACGCGCAGCTATGACGTTGTTGTTGGCGATGGCGCGCTTAAAGCCTACGGCAATCGCATTGCCGCGCTATGCCCGAACGGACGCGCGATCGTCGTGGCTGACGAGGCCGCACTGGCCCATCACGGCGAGACTCTGCGCAGTACCCTTGAAGCAGCGGGGCTAACGCTTGAGCTGATTTCCCTGACCGGCGGGGAAGCCGCGAAAAGCTGGGACGGGGTCAGGTCGCTGACCGACCGTCTGTTAGAGCTGGGCATGGAACGCGGCGAAAGCCTGATCGCGTTTGGCGGGGGTACAATTGGTGACCTTGCCGGGTTTGCCTCTGCCATTACAAAGCGCGGGACCGGCTTCATCCAGATTCCCACGACCCTGCTGGCGCAGGTGGACAGCTCAGTGGGCGGCAAGACCGGGATCAATACCAGCGCAGGCAAGAATCTGGTGGGGGCCTTCCACCAGCCTGGCCTCGTTATTGCCGATACTCGCCTGCTAACCAGCCTGCCGGTGCGAGAGCTGCGGGCGGGCTATGCCGAAATCCTGAAGGCTGGACTGATCGGTGATGCGCGCTTCTTTGCACGCCTGGAAGCCGCTGGAACACACGGTCTGTCCGGTACTGGCCTTGTGGATGCCATCGCCGACGCGGTGGCGTTCAAAGCCCGGATCGTGGCTGAGGATGAACGCGAAGGCGGACGCCGCGCGCTACTTAATCTCGGCCACACCTTTGGCCACGCGTTTGAAGCTGAAGCCACCAGGGGTGCAATTGTGCACGGTGAAGCGGTCGCGGTCGGCATGGTGCTGGCCTTCGATTATTCGGTGCGTCTCGGCCAGTGTTCGAAAGAGGACGCCGACCACGCCCGCAAAGCCATCGCAGCAGCCGGCTTGCCGACAACACCGGCAGAGCTCGGCGGCGGGCCTTACCGGGCCGAAGCGCTGGTGGCTCGTATGGCATCGGACAAAAAGAATACGGGCGGCGCAATCACGCTTATACTGGCGCGTGCCATCGGGGAGACCTACATCGCTCCCCACGCTGATCGCTCTGACCTGACAGAGTTCTTGAAAGAGGAATTAGAGCGCCAATGACGCTTGAACCATGGATGGGCTGGACGGCCCTGACAATCCTGGGCCTTCTGGCTTGCTCGGGCTTTTTCTCCGGCTCCGAAACCGCACTGACCGCCACCTCCAAAGCGCGCATGCTTTCCCTTGAAAAGGAGAAGGATCACCGCGCGCGCCGGGTCAATACGCTAATCGCCGACCGGGAAAGCCTGATCGGGGCGATCCTGCTGGGCAATAACCTGGTGAACATCCTGGCCGCCTCTCTCGCCTCTGCGATGTTCCTGGCGATGTTTGGCGAAGCGGGCGTGCCGATTGCCACGCTGGTCATGACTCTGCTTGTCCTGATCTTCGCGGAAGTGCTGCCTAAGACCTACGCCCTGTCCAACCCGGACCGCATGGCGCTGTTTGTCTCGCTACCCATTCGCGTCTTTGTGATCGTCTTTTCGCCCATCGTGGCCGCGGTTCAGGCGGTAGTGCGCGGCACGCTGCGCATACTGGGCGCAAACGTTGAAGGCGACGTGCTGTCAGCCCATGACGAGCTGCGCGGTCATATCGACCTGCACCACCAGGAAGGCGGCGTGGTGAAGACCGACCGGGATATGCTCGGCGGTGTTCTGGATCTGCGCGAGTTGACCGTTGATGAGGTCATGGTCCACCGCAAGAACCTGACCATGCTCGACATTGACGAGCCGAACTACGCGCTTGTGACCGAAGCACTGAACTCGCCCCATACCCGCATCCCGCTTTACAAGGATGATCCAGACGAGATCGTTGGCGTGCTCCACGCCCGCGATCTGGCGCGTGCCCTGCACGAAGCCGATGGCGACGCCTCCAAGGTCGATATTGAAGCGATCAAGCGCGATGCCTGGTTCATCCCTGAAACGACAGAGCTGCTGGACCAGCTGACCGCCTTCCGCCAGAAGCGCGAGCACTTTGCGCTCGTGGTGGACGAGTATGGCGCGCTGATGGGCATCGTGACGCTGGAAGATATCATCGAGGAAATCGTCGGCGAGATCGAGGATGAGCACGATGTCGCCGTTGAAGGCGTATCACGGGAGTCCGATGGCACGGTGCTGGTCGACGGCTCTGCCCCGATCCGCGACGTGAACCGGGCGCTGGACTGGGAACTGCCCGATGAAGAGGCAGTGACGATTGCCGGTCTGGTGATCCACGAGGCGCAGACCATCCCGAACCAGGGTCAGATCTTCCGCTTCCATGGCGTGCAGTTTGAAATCATTGAGCGCGAGCGCAACCAGATCACCAAGATGCGCCTGAAGGCAGAGCCGAAGCCGGAAACGGCCAATGGGGCGGGTTAAAGTCAGAACCCGTTGATCCCGGTCGGTCTGGGCAGGTACCGTGTTTCGTCTGTCGCGGGCTGTAACGCGACTTCGACGTTGCTGAAGCTGATGGAGAGCTCGCCTTCAGGCCAGAGCAGGTAGGCGTGTACCCAGCGGTCGCCCGTCCAGCTAAGCTCGTCATGCAAGACTTCGCTCTTCGGCAAGGCAATCTGCGCCTTCAACACCTCGGACACAGCCGAATCCGCCTCTTGATATTGAATTAAAAAAGTCTGGTAGCCGACCTGCAGGTCACCCAGAACCCCTGCAACCTCTATGGTTCGGCCAACCTTTTCGACCCGCTTTAGCCGGGCGTCGTGAAAATTTAACTCGAATGCGAGCTTCTGGATCGGATCACTCATTTTCGAGCGCTGCGTTTCCAGATGCTCTCGATAGCGTTTGAACGCCTGTCGATGGTGTTCGTCGGCTGCAAGAGGCCCGGCATTTTCACGGGTTAGAAATTTCATGAAGCACCCCTAAAGCAGGCTAACCAGCTCAGGGGGCCGGAGCATCAGCTTCTGCTTCGTCAGAAGACTCCGTCATAACTGGCTGAGGCGGTAGCACACCATCCAGCGCATCAATAACCGCCTGATCGCGGCCATACACATCGTGCACATAGCGCACATCGCCGACCTGGTTGGTCACCGCTGTGAAGTAGAGCATGTGCACCGGGATGGTGTTGCGAAGGCGCACGCGCACCGTCTGCTCTCCGGCGAACGCGGCGCGGACTTGGCGGGGATCCCAGCCCTCGGACTCCATCACCCACACGGCAAGGTCTTCGGGGTTCTGCACGCGCACACAGCCAGAGGAGTCCGACCTTTGGGAGTTGGCAAAATTGTCCCGGTGCGGCGTGTCGTGGATGTAGACATTGTGCACGTTGGGAAAGAGGAATTTGACCTTGCCCATGGCGTTGTTCGGGCCCGGAGCCTGGATCACGCGATAGCGGCGATTGGCCCAGTCGGCTTCCCTGGCTGGAACGGTATTGCCAGTGTCGAGATCGACCAGCCTGTAACCTTCTGAATAGGCATAGCCCGGAGACGTCTGGAAGGTTCGCAGCCAGCGCTGACCCAATCCCATGGGCGTATACCACCAGGGATTAATCTCAACGATGGACATGGCTTCTGAAAAGACCGGCGTGCTGGCATAGCGGGTCCCGATCTGGGCCTCATGGACGCGCGCGACCGCCCCGTCCTGCCACGCCTCCAGGCGGTAGTCGGCGATATTCACCCGGATATGCCGGTCGCCCAAATCCGCGGGCAGCCAGCGCCAGCGCTCCAGATTGGCGCGCAGCTGGTTGATCCGGTGTGAATCTGTAGCGTTGAGCTCAGCCAGGGTTGCCGCCCCCAGCCGACCATCGGCCGCCAGGTTGGCCCGCGCCTGAAAGCGCACCAATGCCGTCTCAAGCTGGCGATCAAAGGCTGAGCCAACGCGCCCGGGCTGAGGCAGCAGCCCAAGCTCGAACAGGCGAGCGCGCAGCGCATCGACGCGCGGCCCGGCATCGCCAAGCCCAAGAGAGGGCCCGGCGGCAATTTCAATGGTCGCCGAAGGCAGTGTCGTGCGCCGGATCAATTCAGACCGCAGCGCAATATAGTCAGGATGCTGAGGCGCAAGCGCTTCAAAGCTCTCATAGATCTGGCCAGTCTCACGCGCCTCGGCATACCAGGTCAGCAGGTCCTGATCACGGACGGCTGTGGTCCAGTCTTCATCCAGATCGCGCGGATCGACATAGCCAAAAGCGAGGTCTTCCGCATAGGCAAACCAGGCGGCGCGGGCGGCGCGGTCCCGGGTCTCGCCCATGGACATGGCCGCGAGGGCGCGCGGATCGGCGTAGTCGGCAGGGTCTAGACCGTGGGTCCAGGCTTCTGCCAAAGCATAGCCGAGCGCTTCGATTTCGGTATCGGTCCAACGGGCTGTCCAGCTGCGCTGCGCATCGGCAGACGCTGTGACCAGCGTCATCCCCAGACATAGCAAGGCTGTGGCGACCAAGCGCATGCGATTCCCCCTCCCCCGGGTAGGGAGGTTAACAAACCTTTTCCGACCGCGGGAGGGGGAATTTTATCAGGCGAGGCTGAGCAGCTCCGGATCACCGCCTTGGGCGGAGATGTTGATTGTGATCGTCCGCTCAGCGGCAAAGCGGTGGATATAGTTTGGACCGCCCGCCTTCGGACCGGTACCGGACAAGCCTTCACCGCCAAACGGCTGAACGCCAACCACTGCGCCGGTGATGTTGCGGTTCACGTAGACATTGCCCGCAGGCACCGCATCGCGAACCGTATGGAAGAAGCGATCCAGGCGCGAGTGAACGCCCAGCGTCAGCCCGTAATGCTTGTCCGCCAGCTGCTTGGCGATCTTGGGCAGGTCCGAGCGCTTGTAGCGCAGGACATGCATGATCGGGCCAAACTTCTCCTCAGTCAGCTGATCCAGATTGTCGATCTCGATCATGGTCGGCGCGAAGAAGCGCCCCTGGCTTGTAAGTTCCTGCGGCATCGGTGCGCGGTGCAGGATTTTCGCCGGACCACCCATTGCCGCCACGTGTGCTTCCAGCATGGCTTGGGCCTCAGCATCGATGACCGGGCCAATATCGGTGAAGGCGTCGCTTGGATCGCCCAGCGCCAGGGCATCCATCGCACCTTTAAGGCCTTCGATCAGCTTGTCGGCGGTGTCTTCAGGCAGGAAGAGCACGCGAAGGGCCGAGCAACGCTGACCGGCCGAGCCAAAGGCCGACAGGATGGCGTCGTCGATCACCTGTTCGCTAAGCGCCGAGGTATCGACGAACATGCCATTGAGGCCACCGGTTTCGGCAATCAGCGGCACGATGGGCCCATCCTTGGCCGCCAGCGTGCGATTGATCAGGCGCGCCACTTCGGTGGAGCCGGTAAAGGCTACGCCCGCAATGTCGGGAAGGCTGGTCAGCGCGGCACCAATGCCACCGTCACCGGGCAGAAGATGCAGCACTTCGGTCGGCAGACCAGCTTCCTGGTACAGCTTTACAGCCTCAGAGGCGATCAGCGGGCTCTGCTCAGCGGGTTTGGCAAGCACGGTGTTGCCGGCGGCCAGCGCTGCAGCGAGCTGGCCGGTAAAGATCGCCAGCGGGAAGTTCCACGGGCTGATGCACACAAATACGCCGCGACCTTTAAGCTCCAGGTGGTTGGTTTCACCGGCCGGTCCGGGCAGACGCACCGGGTCACCAAACTTGGTTTCGGCTTCCACCGCATAGTAGCGCAGGAAGTCGACCGCCTCGCGAACCTCGGCGATCCCGTCCAGCAGCGTCTTGCCGGTCTCCCGCGCCATCAGAGCGAGGAGATAGTCGGTGTTGGCTTCAAGAGCATCAGCCATCTTGCGCAGGATTTCAGCGCGTTCAGCGCCGCCCTTGGCATCCCATTCAGGCTGGGCGGCCTTGGCGATTTCCATGGCGTTGGACACATCGTTTCCATCGGCATCACTGCACTGGGAAACGACAAACTCAAGATCAACCGGACTGACATTGTCCAGCGGAGCCAGCGTCTTCATCTTGCCGTTGACGGTCGCACCACAGGCGTAGGGCGCATTGGCATCAAAGGCAGCCTGTGCCTTTTTCAGACGCTCGCGCGTGCTAACCTGAACAAGGTCATGACCGGCCGAGTTCAGACGATCCTTGCCGTACAGCGCTTCAGGAGCCGGGATGAAGGGGTGACGATCAAGGATTTCAGCCTGCGCAAACGGACCAGACGCCACGTCCCTGGCGGGCACCTCTTCATCAAGGAAAGCGTTCACGAAACTGGTGTTCGCACCGTTCTCCAGAAGACGGCGCACCAGATAGGGCAGCAAATCCTCGTGGCTCCCGACCGGCGCGTAGATGCGCACCTCGCCCAGATCCTTGCCCCAGCTTTCAGCAGCCGCGGCGTAAAGCGGCTCACCCATGCCATGCAGGCGCTGGAACTCGTACACCGAGTTATCAACTTCCCTGGCAATCTCGCGCACTGCGCACAGCGAGTGGGCGTTGTGGGTCGCAAACTGTCCAAAGATGGCGTGCGGCGCGTTCAGCATGACGCGGGCACAGGCCAAGTAATTCATGTCGGTGGCCGGCTTGGTGGACCAGACCGGGAAGTCCGGCTGGCCATTGGTCTGAGCCAGCTTGATCTCGGTATCCCAGTAGGCTCCCTTCACCAGACGCACCATGAAGCGGCGGCCCGAGGCTTCACCCAGATCAACAATGCGCTCCAGCACACCACGGGCGCGCTTCTGATAGGCCTGGATCGCAATGCCCAGACCATTCCAGCCGGATAGCGACGGCTCGTGCGCGAGACGCTCCAGCACTTTCAGCTGAAGCACCAGACGGTCGCTTTCCTCAGCGTCGAGCGTGAAGCCGATATCGGCCACTTTGGCCGCTTCAGCCTGTTCCAGAACACGCGGATACAGCTCGTCCATGACAAGCTGCTCCTTGACCGCCTGGTAGCGCGGATGAAGCGCGGACAGCTTGACGCTGACACCGTCGACCTGTTCAACCGAACCCTCACCGCGCTTGGCGGCAACCGCAGCAATCGCGTCCATGTAGCGCTTGTGATAGCGTTGGGCATCGGCCTCGGTGCGAGCGCCCTCACCCAACATGTCAAAGCTGAAGAGCGGGCGCATTTCGCCATACATCTTCCACGCCCGGCCACGCTTGATCGCGCCGTTGATGGAGCGTCCGAGCACAAACTGCTCGCCCAGAATACCCATGGCGCGACGGGTGGCGCTGCGAATCACAGGCTCGCCCATCCGACCAGCCATACGGCGGAAATAGCCCCCCGGGTCACGCTTGGCGTCGCGGTCGACATCCATCAGCGAGCCGGTAAGCATGAGGCCCAGCGTGGAGGCGTTGACCAGCCAGTTATCGGACTTCCACGCGTGCTCGGCCCATTTGCCAGAGCCAATCTTCTCAGAGATCAGATCGTCGGCGGTGTCAGCATCCGGCACACGAAGCAGCGCTTCGGCGAGACACATCAGCGCCAGGCCTTCCTTGTTGGAGAGGCCAAATTCCTGAAGGAAGCTCTCCATCAGACCGCCGCCGCGGCGGGTCGCACGGGCACGCTCAACCAGCTTGACTGCCTCGTCGCCTGCTCGCCCGCGCGCCTCATCGTCAAGCCCGACCTGTTTGTCCAGCTTGCGCGCCAAAGAGCGCTCATCAGCAAATTTCAGCTTATCAAGACCATCCCAGTCGATGGCGATATCGGCGTGGTCGCGCATGGTCAGTGCCTCCATACGAAAACTCCAAATACGTGACAAAGCACGTTCTAACCCGAAAATGATCAATAAGAATTACGAAGGCAAGTCAAGTGAACTGCGTCAAAGTTATAAACATACAGACAAATCGTCGCAATAAACAAAACATAACGTAGTTTTATACTCATTTAAAAATACGCTTCACTAGGAAAGTTTTTCTCTTATCTAACTGGTGACTTGTTTCGCCATACAAATGAGCAGGGCCTAGCGTACGTTGAAAAAGTGCTTTCTCAAGTTTATTGGCTAGCTGTCCTCAAACCATAGTGAGGGCAAACTGCAGTATGGCTTTTCCTCCTATGCTGAGGCAGGCCGCGAAACTGCACCCTGGTCCAGCCATGCCAAAACAAAGACACCTTGCACGTGGGCCTGCACGCAGTGTTCACGAGCGCTTCGACCGCATCAGTCGAAGGACAGAGGAGCCGCCGCCTGCGCGCGGGATAGCGTGACGCAGTGCCGACATCACTTCGCCTGAGGCGAAAAACGCGCTAAAGAGCCGCGCAAACAGTCTTGAATGAGATGTGGAGCCCCTCGATGGACGATAGCGCCCCTCTGCGCATCATGCTGGTGACCGACGCCTGGGAACCCCAGGTCAACGGCGTTGTACGCACGCTTTCACGCACCACGTCAGAATGCCGGGAGATGGGACACGAGGTCGAAGTCATTCACCCGGGTTTGGGCTTCAAAACCTTTCCGCTGCCCACCTATCCTGAAATCAAGATGGCCATTGGCGCGCGTGAAGAGATTGAGCGCCGCTTCAAGGAGTTTGAACCTGAGGCAATCCATATCGCGACTGAAGGCACCCTGGGTCAGGCGGCGCGCTCGATTTGTCTGAAATGGAAGCTACCCTTCACGACCAGCTACCACACCAAGTTTCCTGAGTATGTGAACGCACGCCTGCCTTTCATACCGCTGGCGGCGGGCTACTGGTTCATGCGGCGCTTTCACAATTCGGGCAACCGCCTGATGGTGGCGACACCCTCCATGCGCGACATGCTGCAGGAACGCGGCTTCAACAATATCACGCCTTGGGCGCGCGGCGTGGACACCGAGCTCTTCCATCCCGACAAGCGCCATATGGGCGGCAAGAGCGTCTATGAAGGCATTGATGGCCCGATCTTTGTCTATGTCGGCCGGGTCGCAGTTGAGAAGAATATCGAGGCCTTCCTCGATCTTGATCTGCCGGGCACCAAGGTTGTTGTTGGCCCTGGGCCTCAGCTGGAAGAGCTGAAAGCCAAGTACAAGGACGTGGTCTTCACCGGAAGCAAGTCTGGCGATGAACTCGCCCGGCATTTTGCCGACGCCGATGTGATGGTCTTCCCAAGTTTTACCGACACCTTTGGCCTGGTGATCCTGGAATCCATGGCGACCGGCACGCCGGTGGCCGCCTACATCGCCAATGGGCCGAAAGACATCATCCCCGGCTCCAAGGCCGGTTCGGTGAATGACGATCTGCGTGTGGCCTGCCTTGAAGCGCTTGAGATGAAGCGTGAGGACTGCCGCACCTATGCAGAGGGCTATTCCTGGCGGTCGTGCGCCGAAGAGTTCGTCAAGAATCTGAAACCCCAGCCGCGCCCGGAACGCCGTCGCTTCTGGCGCCGCCTGCGGCGTCTTGGCCGCCGCGGCTAGGGTTTAACGCGGGATCTGCATCGCGGTGAGGTCACGAACCGTGTCCGCGGTCTCGGTCCGGCGCGCCTCAGGCAGCGCGATCAGCCCTCGATCTGCCATATAGCCGAACGGCCCCCAAGAATCTTCTCGCGTAAGCTCCTCGACAAACTCAAGAAAACCTGGCTTCACGCCCTGATGCTGCGCCTTGGCGTAGACGTAGAGCGAGCGGGAGCTTGGGTAGAGGCCATTGGAAATGTTGTCGTAGGTCGGTTCAACACCGTCCAGACGCGCAGCCTGAATGCGGTCGCCATTCTGCTCAAGAAACGAAAACCCGAAAATGCCAAAGGCGGTTGGCGCGTTCGACAGGGTCTGAACAACCGAGTTGTCATTCTCACCTGAATCCACCCATGCCCCGTCTTCGCGAATGCGCGCAGCGATCTGTTCAAACTGTTGGGGCGCGCGCTGTTCAAGCTCGGCAAGGCAGGTCAGCTGGCGCGCGCCTTCGAGCATGTCCAGCTCCACGAAGGCGTCGCGGGTGCCACTGGTGGGCGGCGGCCCGAACACTTCAATGCGCGAGACCGGCAGCTCAGGATTAATGTCGGCCCAGCGCCGATAGGGATTTTCGATCAACGTATCGCAATCATACCCGGCGACCTGCGAAAAGCTGGCGTCAGAGATCAGGCGGCCGCCCGCACTCAACACAGGCTGGCCCGCGCCATCAACGGGCATGGGAATGCGAGCAGCCAGCGCCAGGAACAGGTCGCGCTTGGCGATGTCCATGGGCTCTGCATCGACCGAATTTCCAAGCACGATGCCGTCAAAGCCTATGGGGATCTCGACAATCTGTGTGACGCCGTTTTCCTGGCAAAGCTGAAACTCGCTTGGCTTGATCCGGCGCGAGGCGGCGGTGAAGTCTGGATAGGTGAGCCCCAGCCCGGCACAAAACAAATTCATGCCGCCGCCGGTACCGGTCGCTTCGACCAGCGGGGCCGGGAGGCCTGAACGCGCACCGAAATTCTCAGCCGCCGTCGTCACAAAGGGAAACACCGTTGACGATCCCACCACCCGCAGCGTCTCGCGCCCGGTCGCAACGAGGTTCTGCTCCACCAGCCCGGCCTCTTCTAGAGGTGTGACCACCTCGCCTGGCGCAGCCAGCACGATCTCCTCAGTCGGCTCACTGCACGCTGATAGCAGGATAAGTAGTGCAGCAAATCCGAAATTTTGGCAGGTCGGGCGCATGGGCAGGTGCTTTCTGACGGCCGGTTTTGCGAGTGATCAAGCCCTGTCGCCTAGCCAGGGCTTAACATAAGGGTACTTGAAATGTTGTAGTGATCTCAACGCCAAAGAGCTTAAAGTTCATAGCGCTAAAACCAGAGACTAAGCGCCCTTATGTCATTGCACTGAAACAGTTTTATGACGCAGCGCCAACCCCATCCGGTAAACGGCCATGATGTTGGATAGATTTTCCATGCGATTTCGCTTTACATCAGTGCGTACGAATACTAATTGGCGCGTCCCGGCGGAGGAGACGATGCCGGATTGGGTTAACAACAAGCAGGGGGTCACGTGAATTGTCACGCTACCACACGCCCCTGGACCTGGTCCGCTCTCGGCCTGTCGAAGGCCCGGTCGCCTGCGCGCGGCCCGATCGACTAGCTATCGCGGCCACCTGGTTCCAGGACAATTTTCCCGGTGAAGTGCTTTACGCTGTTAAAGCAAACCCTTCGCCGTGGGTGATCGATGCCCTCTACGCAGCGGGCATGCGCTGGTTTGATGCTGCCTCGCTTCCCGAGGTCGAGCTGGTGCGCGAGCGCTGTCCCGGTGCAACCATCGCCTACATGCACCCGGTCAAAAGCCGCCATGCCATCCGGCGCGCCTATTTCGACCATGGCGTAAAGATTTTCGTGCTCGACTGTGAAGCCGAGCTCAAGAAGATTCTCGAAGAGACCCAGTACGCCAAGGACCTGACCCTGGTGGTGCGCCTTGCGGTCTCCAACGAGGGCTCGGCCTTGCCGCTGGCCGGCAAATTTGGTGCTGGCGAAGCTGAAGCGCCCGACCTTATTCGCCAGGCCCGCGCCCATGCCGATGAGCTGGGCGTGAGCTTCCATGTGGGTAGCCAGTGCATGGCACCGGGCACCTATCGTGCGGCCATGGCTGAGGTTTCGCGCCTGATCGTTCAGGCCGGCGTGACGGTCGATATCGTCGACGTTGGGGGCGGATTCCCGTCGGTTTACCCCGGCATGCGCCCGCCGCCGCTCGCCGACTACGTCACCGCCATCAAGGACGCGTTTGAGGACATGATGGTCCTTGAAAACGCCGACCTGTGGTGTGAGCCAGGCCGCGCCCTGATCGCTGAGTCGGTGTCGGTCCTGACCCGTGTCGAGCTTGTGAAGGGAAACCAGGTCCATCTCAATGATGGTGCCTATGGCTGCCTTTACGACATGGTCTACGCCAAATGGCCCTTCCCGATCCGGGTGCACCGGACCGATGGCGCGCTGACTGAACAAACCGAAGAGTTCAAACTCTACGGGCCCACATGCGATTCCATCGACACCATGCCAGGTCTGCACACCCTGCCCGCTGACCTGGCCGAAGGGGATGTGCTGGAGATCGGCATGCTGGGCGCTTATGGCACCGCCATGGCCACTCGTTTCAATGGCTTCGGGGATGTGGAGACCTGTCAGGTCGACGACTACCCCTGGGCCTCACTTTACACCGGTAGCGCGGCTGAAGCCGTTGCTGCCCTTCCCGCGACCGCCGCAGAAGCGCGCGTTGTGCCCTTTGCACGCGCCCAGCGCCGTCGCCGTAACCGCTTGATGAAGAGACGCGGATGACCGAAAATTCAAACCGGAAGGCCGAGCTGCTTTCCAGCCCCGTTGAGCATATCGATATCGCCAGCTTCGATGGCCGCGTGATCATAGATGCCTGGGAGAAGATGAGCTTCACCAGCCGCGACGCGGCGCGTGCCGCGCGCATCCTGCAGGCCGCTCAGGAAGACACAGACTGCGCCGTCATTCTGACGCTCGCTGGCTCCACGTCAGCAGGCGGCTGCATGCATGTCTGGCGCGACATGGTGCGCAACAACATGGTCGACGCGATCGTGGCAACAGGCGCCTCCATCGTCGATATGGATTTCTTTGAAGCCCTTGGTTTTAAACACTATCAGGCAAAAGAGATCCCGGACGACCGGGTGCTGCGCGATCTTTATATCGACCGCATCTACGACACCTATATCGACGAAGAAGACCTGCAGGCGTGCGACCACACCATTGGCGACATCGCCAACAGCCTGCCGGCGGGGCCGATCTCCAGCCGCGCCTTCATCAAGGCGATGGGCAAGTGGCTGGCCGATGGCAACGCCAAGAAGGAAGGCTCCCTCATCGAGGAATGCTACACCCACGGCGTGCCGATCTTCGTGCCGGCTTTCTCTGATTGCTCGGCCGGTTTTGGCCTTGTTAAGCATCAGGTTGAGCGCATGAAGAAGGGTGAAGCCTATCTGTCGATCGACAGCGTGGCGGACTTCCGCGAGCTCACCGACATCAAGATCAAGGCAGGCTCAACCGGCCTGTTCATGGTGGGCGGCGGAGTACCGAAGAATTTCGCCCAAGACACTGTTGTGTGTGCGGAAATTCTCGGCCACGACGATGTCGAGATGCACAAGTATGCCGTCCAGATCACCGTGGCGGACGTGCGCGACGGGGCCTGCTCCTCCTCAACCCTGAAAGAAGCCTGCAGCTGGGGCAAGGTGGACGTGGCCTTAGAGCAGATGGTCTACGCCGAAGCCACCACCGTGGCGCCGGTCATCGTCTCTGACGTCTTCCATCGCGGAGCCTGGAAAGCTCGCCCGCGCCATCGCTTCCAGGACCTGTTCGACGACGGGTTTTGAGGGATAACTGGCCCGCAATCGGGTTTGCGGCTTAAACCGACTAATCCACCGGCTGTTGAGGGATAACTTTTGCCTCAAGGCCGGTGGATAACCTGCCCTGAATTTGCGACTTGTCCCCGGTGCCAATCCCGCTGCCGACCCGGCACCTTGGCAGGGGATAACTCCGGCTTTTCCCGGCCGCACCTTCAAGCGCATCCGACCAGGATGGCGTGAAGCTGATCGCAGATCGGGTGAAACCTGACCCGTGCGATCTGAACTGGCTCGCTCCATGTCCGAAGCGGGACTTAAAGCGCCGCTCAACCATCCTCTGGTGAGGCCTCGCCCGTGCCGTTCGGCTCACGCCGCGAGCAGACGGGCGACCTCAGCTTCCAGTCGGTCCAGATCAATCGGCTTGGTAATGATGGAGTCAAAGCCGACCGCGCGGTAGTGCTCTCGCTGGTCAGCATAGGCATTGGCCGTGCAGGCGATCGCCGGGGTCGGCGTGTGGCTGCTTGCCTGTTGGACCCGGCGAATTTCGGCGAGCACCTCATCGCCACTTTTTCCAGGCATCTGGATGTCAAGGATCATGAGGTCGAACGCCTGCTCATGCAGGCACGCCAGCGCCTCGGCACCGTCCTCAACAAAGACAAGTTCAAAGCGCTGATCATCGAGCATCGCCGCGAGCGTCTGGCGGTTCATGGCATTGTCTTCAGCCACCAGAATTCTGGCGGGCTGACGGGTGCCAGCAGACGTCGCATCCGTAGGTGCCTCAATCGCCTGCGCCTTGCGCTTTTCTGACGGCGTTTTGAGCGGCAGGCAAATTGTCACGGTCGTGCCCACACCCAGGTCAGACGTGAGCGAAATCTCGCCGCCCATGGTGTCGATGAGACCTTTGCAAATGGCCAGACCCAGCCCGGCACCCTCGTGGTCGCGGGTGGCCGACCCATCGCCTTGGGTAAACCGGTCAAACGCCTGGGCGATGAAATCTTCCGGCATGCCGATGCCTGTATCGCGAACCTCCACACGGACGCCGGTCCCGTCGGGCTCCTTTGACAGACAGACCGAGATCCTTCCGGTCTCGGTAAACTTCACCGCGTTGCCCACGACGTTCGAGATAACCTGAGCGATTCGATTCAGATCACCGACATAGGCGTCTTCGGCGGTGCTCACATATTCGAATTCCAGACTCTTTTGCTCAGCCTTGCTGGCAAGCGGCGCAATCGCCTTTTCATAGAGGGCGCTGAGCGTGAAGGGCTCTTCAACCAGGGTTGCGCGACCGGATGAAAGCGTCTCGAAATCGAGAAGGTCTTCGACGAGTTTGAGAAGCATCTGAGCAGACGATTTGGCGATCCTGACATATTGTCCGGCTTTCTCGTCCAGAGGCTGCCGCGAGGCCAGCTCCAGCATACCGAGCACGCCATTGAGCGGTGTGCGAAGCTCGTGGCTCATATTGGCCATGAACTGGGACTTGGCGACGTTGGCCTGCTCCGACAGCGCCTGCTGGCGACGCAGACGGTCTTCAGCGGCCTTCTGGTCACTGACGTCCTGGATCACAGACAGAAGCCGCTCCTCACCCCGTTCAGAGTGCAGGACTGCCGCCTCCACCCTTACCGGGACGCGATACCCATCCTTGTGGATGTATTCTTTCTCGTAGGACTGAAGGCGTCCGAATTTATTCAGCTTTTCAAGCGCTTCGTCATCTCTGCCGTGGAAATCTTCCGGCGTGATCGCACGCATGCGCTGGCCGTCGAGATCCTCTGGCGCATACCCCACCATGTCCCACATGGCCCTGTTGGCCTCGAGCACCTCACCAGTTTTGAGATTTGCGATAACCAGACCGACGGGTGCCGCGTCAAAAACAGTCGCCAGCATGAGCTTGTTAAGCCGCAGCTGCTTTTCGGCGCTTTCAGTGGCTGTGAAGGCGGCCTGCCGGATCGCTTCATCAAAGGAGTTGAGCAGGAGCAGAACGCTACCGGTCAGGGCCAGCGCGCACACCCCGCGCATCACGAGCACGGAAACGCCCGTCGCCGCCTCGGCAGCCGATGTGTTGAGCACGCTCGCCGGGAAAAAATCAGCAGGAGCTACGAAAAGCTGAAGGCCCGCGTAGACAAACATGACGCCCGCAGACAATCGGTTGAAGCGCGTCGCGCTCTGAACGGGCCCTCTCAGGCCTGAATCAAGCAGAAAGGCGAGGCCAGCGGCGATGGCCACGGGCACGGCGAAGCCCCACCGGGTCGCGGCTTCAACCGCAAGCAGGGTGTCAGCGGTCAATACGTTTGTGATCCAGCCCGTCACCGCAAGAGCGGCAATGCCAGCAAAAATCGCGGTAATCCGGCCGCGTCCCCCGACAGCAAAGTAAAGCAGGAAGAGGAAACTGGTGACGCTCAGCCCATGGCGGGTCAGTGGCGTGTTCCAGCTCAGAACGGCAAACTCCGACAGGTGCAGCCACTCATACACCCCATGCACTAAACCAAAAACGGCCAGCGCCAGAATGCGGCGTTTGACGATCGAACTGGCCAGCGGTGCTGCGCGCGCCGCAATAGCCACGCCCAGAACGAAAAAGGCGAGCCCGTAAAAATCGTAAATGATGTCAGCTGACTGGCTCACCGGAGCGCCTGATCCCATGTATGCAAGGCCTCCAACTGACACTGAGTACGGTTAAGGAGCCGCAAATGACTGTGCAGCGGGCCAAGTTTAGAGTGTCGGGAGCCCGGCGTAATTCGCAACAGACTCAAAAGGCGCGCCGCGGATTGCAAACCGGTGCACCTGGAACGCGATCGGGTGAAACCTGACTCGTGCCCCTGCCTTAACGCATAGCGGCAATGAAACCGCGCGCTCTCGCCTTTCACGGGCCGAGCTGATAGAGCGGGGCATCCAGTTTGGATCGCACTTTCTCGACCCGTGTTCCTTTTTGATGGAGTCCCGCCATGGACGCCCTTGATCTTGGCCTTCTGACCGCTTCGCTCGTGACCTTCTTTGTGGTCATTGACCCGATTGGGGTGGCCCCGATTTTTGCCGGCCTGACCGATGGCTCCACGCCCCAGCACAAGCGCACCATGGCGATCAAGTCGGTGATCATCGCCACCGGTGTGCTGTTCGGCTTTGCTTTTCTGGGCGAGTGGCTGCTGGGCGCGCTTCACGTCTCGCTGGACGCCTTCCGCGCCGCAGGCGGTGTGCTGCTCTTCATGCTGGCGCTCGACATGATCTTTGAAAAGCGTACCGAGCGCCGTGAGGAACGTGCTGATGCCCTGAACGAGGCCGACGAGACCATTCCCGGCACGAATGTCGACATCTCGGTCTTCCCGATGGCGATCCCGATGCTCGCTGGTCCCGGCGCGATCGCGTCCATCATGCTGTTCATGAGCGAGGCTGAAGGCAGCCTCACCGGTCAGCTCATGGTGTTTGCCGGCATGGGCGCAAACCTTCTGCTCTGTCTGGTGCTGTTCCTGGCCATCGGCCCGATCATGAAGATCCTCGGCGACACGCTGGCCGCCATGATCACCCGCATCCTCGGCGTGATCCTGGCTGCGCTGGCGGCCCAGTTCATCTTCGACGGCATCCAGGGCGCGCTGCTTAGCGGCGGGTAGCGATCGTTTCACCACGCCACCCTCCCTTGCGTCATCCTTAACTTAATTCAGGACCCAGCTGCGCCGTCAGTGCAACTGGGTCCTGACTTTCGTCAGGATGACGATGGAGGGTGGTATCGCGAACCAAACGACACTCCTCGCTGCGACGCGTAGCGGCTCATGGTGGCGCCCGACCCGTTCGCGCGCTAGGTATGCACCAGATCGACGCGAGACACCTCGCGCTTTAGCCTGATGAGTGAGCCTTCGCCCGATGACTGATGACGCGCTGATTGCCCTTGAGCCTGACACCAAAGCCGACTGCAAAGCCCTGTTCGGCTTTGATCCGGGCTTTGAGGTGGCCGCCTTCTCCACCCGTGACAGCCACGTGCCGGAGATTGACGAGACCTATGTCTTTGATGAGGCCACCACCAAGGCGATCCTGGCCGGATTTGCCTTCAATCGCCGGGTCATGGTTCAAGGCTATCACGGCACGGGTAAGTCCACCCACGTGGAACAGGTGGCTGCGCGCCTGAACTGGCCGATGATCCGGATCAACCTGGATAGCCATGTCAGCCGTATCGACATGGTCGGCAAGGACGCCATCGTCTTGCGTGACGGCCAGCAGGTCACAGAGTTTCAGGAAGGCATCCTGCCCTGGGCCGTCCAGCGCCCGGTCGCATTGTTGTTTGACGAATATGATGCCGGTCGCCCCGACGTGATGTTCGTGATCCAGCGCGTGCTGGAAGCCTCCGGTTCGCTGACGCTTCTGGACCAGAACCGCGTCATCAAGCCGAACCCGAATTTCCGCCTGTTTGCCACCACCAACACCGTAGGCCTTGGCGATACGACTGGCCTCTATCACGGCACCCAGCAGATCAACCAGGGCCAGATGGACCGCTGGTCGATCGTGGCGACGCTGAACTATCTCTCCAACGAGGTGGAAAACGAGATCGTCGTGGCCAAGCTGGGCGACCAGGCGAAAACCGAAGAGGGCGCGAAGATGATCGCCGACATGGTCAAGGTCGCCGACATGACCCGCGAGGCCTTCATCGCTGGCGACCTGTCCACGGTCATGAGCCCGCGCACCGTGCTGACCTGGGCTGAAAACGCCGCCATCTTCGGCGATACCGGCCAGGCCTTCCGCCTGACCTTCCTGAATAAATGCGACGAGATGGAACGCCCGGTCATCGCTGAAATGTACCAGCGCGTCTTCGGCGAAACGCTAAAGGAAAGCCCGGTGAAAGCCGGGCAGGCGGCTTAAAAGCCCTTGATCTAAACCACCCATGTCCAACCGCTCCGACGACACCACAGACGATTTTCGCCGCGCCCTGGCTGCGACGACCCGGGCCATGTCCGGGGAGCGCGAGCTTGAGGTGAGCTATGGCGGCGATAGCGCGCGGCTGGCTCAGGGCCGGGTCGTGCTGCCCAACCCGCCTGATGGCATTTCTGAAGCCGAGGCCGCCAAGCTGCGCGGCAAGGCCGATGCGCTGGCGCTGCGCGTGGCGCTTCACGACAGTTCAGAACACCAGCGCGGCCTGCCGCCGGGATCGATGGCGCGCGGCGTGTTTGATGCAGTGGAGCAGGCGCGTGTAGAGGCGCTGGGCGCGCGGGCGATGAAGGGCGTGGCGGACAATCTGGACGCAGCCCTCGTGGATCGCTGCCGCCGCGAAGGCTGGAATGTGGCCGAGGATCGGCAAGCCGCACCGCTGGCTGATGCCATCTCCATGCTGGTGCGCGAGCGCGTGACCGGCCGCAAGGTTCCCGGCGATGCCAAGGGCCTGATGAAGGTCTGGCGCGACGATCTGGAAGCCGCCGCTGGCGGTGCGCTGGACGCGCTGGCCGAAGCCGCCGGCGATCAGGCGAAGTTTGCTGAAGCCCTGCGCCAGGTCTTGCGCGATCTGGATATGTCCGACGAGCTCGGCGAGTTCGACGAACAGGACGACGAGCAGGACGAAGCCCAAGACGATAGCGGCGTCGAGCAGGAGCCGGAATCCGGCGACGATAGCGGCGATAGCGATCCTGACAGCGGCGAAGATGACACCGAATCCGACGCCCGCGGCACCGCCGCCGATACCGACGATATCTCCTTCGCCGAGGAAAGCGCCGAAACCATCCAGGCCGATGATGAGCCCGGTGAGTCCATGGAGGCGGCCCGTCCCAACTGGACTCCGCCCCAGGGCGGCGAGGCCGAAGCCTACAAGGTTTTCACTACCGCCCATGACGAGATCATCCAGGCGAGCGATCTGTGCGACATGGACGAGCTGAACCGCCTGCGCCGCACGCTCGACCAGCATCTCAAAGGTCTTGAAGCCGTCGTTGGACGCCTGGCCAACCGGCTGCAGCGCCGCCTTCTGGCGCAGCAGCAGCGCAGCTGGTCATTTGATCTGGAAGAAGGCGTGCTGGACCCGGCGCGCCTGACCCGTGTGGTCACCGACCCCACCTCGCCCCTGTCGTTCAAACAGGAGCAGGACATGGAGTTCCGCGACACGGTGGTGACGCTGCTGCTCGACAATTCCGGCTCCATGCGCGGGCGGCCCATCCTGGTGGCGGCGGCCTGCGCCGATATTCTGGCGCGCACGTTGGAGCGGTGCGGGGTAAAGACCGAGATCCTGGGCTTTACCACCAAGGCCTGGAAGGGTGGACGCTCGAAAGAGGACTGGATTACCGAAGGCAAGCCGCCCAATCCGGGCCGCCTCAATGATCTGCGCCACATCATCTACAAGTCAGCCGACGCGCCATGGCGGCGCGCGCGTCCCAATCTGGGTCTGATGCTGCGCGATGGCCTCTTAAAAGAAAATATCGACGGCGAAGCCCTGCTCTGGGCACACAAGCGCCTGTTGGCGCGCCCTGAACAGCGCCGCATCATGATGGTGATCTCCGACGGCGCGCCGGTGGATGACGGCACCCAGTCGGCCAACTCACCGGCCTATCTGGAAAAGCATCTGCGCGAGGTCATCGAGATGATCGAGACCCGCTCAGAAACCGAGCTTCTGGCGATTGGTATTGGTCACGACGTGACGCGCTACTACCGCAAGGCGGTGACCATCGTGGACGTGGAACAGCTCGCCGGGGCCATGACCGACCAGCTTGCGGGCCTGTTTGAAGACACCGCGCGCGGTCCCCGCCGCAAGCCCGGCACGGAGCGCCAGCGCCGTGGAGCCGCAGGGCTCTCCGCGTTGAAGCGTGCCACCACAAGCGCGGTTCGCGGCTAGGCCGTCTCGCTGCCAGACAGCAGCTCGGCTACCAGCGGATTGGCAAAACGACGCTCAACGGTGATGGCATAGAAGGCTTCGGTGAGCCCTGGCAGGGTTGCCCCCTCCACCAGTCGACCAGTGCTCAGCTCATCGCGCACCACAATCGGCGGTGCCACCGCAAGGCCCGCATCGGCGCGCGCCAGAAGGCGCAGCATCGCCATGTCGTCGACCTCGGCGGCGATGGTCGGCTGGATGCCCATCTGGAACATCAGGGCGTCAAAGCCCGACCGGATGCCGCTGCGACGCGAGGGCAGGATAAGCGGTTCGGTTTCCAGCAGGCCTTTGAGAGACCGCCCCTCACCGACACGACTGGCGTGACCCACCAGGCTGACGGTTTGCTCTGCCAGGCGGTGGCTGGTCCAGGTCTGGTCGACCGATGGTTCAGGCTGGTAATTGGCGAGCACCAGATCGAGATTGTGAGCGGTCAGCGCCACAATCAACTCATCCATCAAGCCTGATTGCAGGACCAGCTGCACGTCTCCGGCCGCGAGGACCGGCTGCAGCAAATCGTCCTGAAAATTGCGCGACAGGGTCGCCAGCGCACCCACACGCAGCGAGCGTCGGGTCGTGCTGATGCGGGAATTGAGCGTGCTGACCAGCGCCTCGCCCACTGCGAAAATCTCATCGGCGTAATCGAGCGTGACACGGCCCGCTTCGGTCAGGATCAGCGACCGGCCCTTGCGCTCAAACAGCTGATGGCCCAGCCGCTCCTCGAGCTGGCGGACCTGTGTGGACAGGGCGGACTGGGACAGGTTCAGGCTTTCAGCCGCCCGTACCAGCTGGCCAGCATGGGCCACCGCCTGGAAATAGCGCAGATGCTTGAAGTTGATCATGCTATAATTCTATAAAATAGAATGAACAGTTTCAATCATTGTATTTTTTAAATCATACTTAAGCGCCTAGATCAGCGCCCCAGACACAAACAACGCTGCAAATAGCTCTGGGGCCCCGACATGGACCTGATCACCGATTTCCTGTCCACCTTCATCAGCCAATTTCAAAAACCCACGCTCGCCTTTCTGGTGGGCGGCATGGTGCTGGCCGCATTCAAGAGCCAGCTGACAATCCCCGATCCGATCTATCGCTTCATCGTCTTCATGCTGCTGATCACCATCGGCATGGAGGCCGGGCTTGAAATCCGAAAAGCGGATCTGACCGCGATGATCCTGCCTGCCCTGATCGCCATCGGTCTCGGCTGCGTCATCGTGCTGGCCGGGTCGCTTGTGCTGACCCGCCTGCCGGGTCTGAAACGCGATGACGGCTTTGCCACGGCGGGCCTGTTTGGTGCGGTGTCGGCCTCCACGCTGGCGGCGGCCATGGTAGTGCTGGATGCAGGCGAGATCGAGTTTGAGGCCTGGGTGCCCGCGCTCTATCCCTTCATGGATTTGCCCGCGCTGCTGGTGGCGATCCTGCTGGCGGGTATCGCCAAGCAGCGTAGCGAGGGCGGTGAGCGCACCCGGGTCAACTATCGCGCCATCATCGCCGACAGCCTTCGCGGCTCGGCGCTGTCTGCGCTGATCCTGGGGCTGGCGCTTGGCCTTCTGACCCGCCCGGACAGCGTGGTGGAGAGCTTCTACGATCCGCTCTTCCGCGGCCTGCTGTCGATCCTGATGCTGGTGCTGGGGATGGAGGCCTATAGCCGCCTGTCCGAGCTGGCCAAGGTGGCCCACTGGTATGCGGTCTACGCGGTCATCGCCCCGCTTGTGCACGGCCTTGCCGCCTTCGGGCTGGGCTATGTGGCCCACCAGCTGACCGGTTTTAGTCCCGGCGGCGTGATCCTGCTGGCGGTGATGGCAGGCTCCAGCTCGGACATCTCCGGCCCGCCCACCCTGCGCGCGGCGATCCCGGGGGCGAACCCGTCCGCCTATATCGGCGCGTCGACCAGTATTGGCACACCTGTGGCGGTGGCCATCGGCATCCCGCTCTATGTCGCCCTCGCCCAGCTCGTCTTTTAAGCCGGCCCACCCATTCAGGAGACAGACGTCATGTTTACCGAAGCGAAAAAACTCGTTGTGGTCGTGGAGCAGGTCATCCGCGACAAGGTCTGCAGTCTGATCGAAAGCCATGGAGCCAGCGGCTATACCGTGGTTGACTGTAGCGGTAAGGGCCATCACGGAGACCATGCCGGAACTGGGCGAGCGCTCGTGGCTCAGGGCTTCGCCCTGTCGCGCATCGAAGCGATCGTCAGCGACCGGGCGGCAGCCGAACGCATGGCGGTCGCCCTGACTGAGACATATCTGAAACAGCAATCAGGTATCGTCTATCTTCAGGATGCGGAGATCCTGCGCCCGGACAAATTCTAACCTCCCTGAAGGAGACACCCATGCCGATCCGCCTTGCCCTCGCCGCTTGTGCCCTACTGGTTGCCGCGTGTGGTGGTGAGAGTTCGGACGCGCCGTTGGTTGCCGCTGAACCGGTGGCGCTGTTTCCCGATGATCCAGGTCGCGAGCGGATCGGAAGCCTTCGCTATACCGGCGGTGTGGTCCTTTCCAGCGAAGACGAACGCTTCGGCGGCTGGTCGGCGATGGAGCTCAGCGAGGACGGTTCGCGGCTACTGGCGATTTCCGACAGCGCAAGCTGGATGACGGCGAAGCTCGGTTTTAATGCGGAGGGTCAGCTCACCGGGCTCAGCGAAGTCACCCTGGTGCCGATGCTGGACTTTGAGGGACGCAACCTGTCTGGCGAGGCGGCCGATGCTGAAGGGCTCGCCGGGCTGGGCGATGGGAACTACGCTGTCAGCTTTGAGCGCCAGCACCGCATCGATCGCTATGAGCTGGGGCAAGGCTGGGCGGCGGTTGAAACGGCCACCGCAGTGCCCCTGCCCGCTCCGCCGGGTGCCAACCGGCTGCGCAATAATGCCGGGATTGAAGCGCTGGCGGTGTCAGGCGATGGCCTGTTTGCCGGAGTGGAATATCCCATCATCGAGGGCCAGCCCTATCAGCTCTGGCGCTTTGAGCTGGCGGATCCCGACACAGAACCTCGCGTGATTGATCTCAACCTCACCGCTGGCCATGGCCTGACGGCAATGGCCGGGGATGGCGAAGGCGGGCTGTTCGTGGTGGAGCGCTACTATGCGCGCAATGTGGGCAATCGCATCCGCATCGGGCATCTGGCCGCCGAAGCGCTGGCCAACCCCACCGTCCCGGTAAGCCCCGACCTGCTGGCCGAGATCACGCCGGACATGACGGTGGACAATATTGAAGCCATCGCGGTGGTCGAGGCCGGCGATGAAACCCGCCTCCTCCTGATGTCAGACGACAACTTCAACCCAAGCCAGCGCACGCTGCTTCTAAGCTTCGTGCTGGAGCCTGAGACGCCCTAGCTGGTGATCCGCAGGCGGCTGATGTCAGACGCGATGGCAGAGAAGGCCACGCCGATATCGGTATTCTTGATCGGAAAGTAATTTTCTTCGCGGCTGGCACAGTTGCGCATCAGATCACGATTGGTCGTGCCGCTCAGCTGGAAGGCGATGGTGTAAATGTGTACGCCATTACCCTCAGCGGTGTCACAGGCCTCAGCCATGTTCTCACGCGCCGTGCGAGCACTGTAGAGCTGGACATTGCGCCAGCGACCGCGACGGATCTCGCGGCGGATCTGAGCGGTCGCCGCACCGTCGGTCATGACCACCAGCACCTTGATCGTATCCTCGTCGTCATAGGCGGCCGGGCGGTCAGCAAAATTGCCTCCCATGCGCCCACGCCACACCGGATCCAGGGCGCGTGCGCCCCAGGCGGTGGCAATGTCGAGACCGGTATTACCACCCGCATCAAGCTCGCCAATGCGCTCGATCAGATCATTGCGGTCATTGGTCAGGAAGACCGACGCCTCATCCCGCTCCGGGCAGAAGGACCCGGCAGAGCCTCCCTGCATCGGCTGACCGCCCCAGCGTAATACGTCGAGTTCCACCTGGGTAAGGTCGACCTGAATGGGATACTCGGTCCCATATTCTGCGCAGGCTGTCTGCCGAGCGACCGCTCCAGGTAGATCAATAAGTTCCTCGGCGATTTCAGCCGGCAGGCGCACACCGCCATTATAAGGGATCAGCGAAACACTGGTACGACCCGGGTTATCAGCCAGAACGACATCAATAAATTCCTGCGCCGCATCGCGAAGCGCACGGATCTTCGAGCCATTCATGGAGCCGGAAATGTCCAGCACCAGCGAAATCTCGATATCACGGATATTTTCCTGGGCCTGAGCCTCGCGGGAAACCTGCAGCGCGTTGATGCCAGCAATGCCCAAAAGGGTCGTCGGCATGCGCAGTGACGCCGTTGCGCTGACCTGGCGTGAGTTGAAGCCGCGCTCGCTGGTGACTTCGATCACAAGCGAGTCGACCAAGCTTGGATGATCGCCGATAGCCGCTTCCACATAGGACCGTACCACGCTTTCCGGGTCACGGGTCTGGGTCATGGAGGCCGCTGCCAGAACGCCGGAGTCCAGCGCCGCCTGCAATTCGGTCCCAAGACCAACAGAGCGCGAGTAATCCAGACCGCCACCGGCCGCTGTCGCCATCACCCCAAAGGACAGGGCAAAGGACATTGCGATGTTTGCGCGCGTGTCGCGAACCATCGAGACAAACTTTGATTTCGCAGTCGCAAGCCAGGTCATGGCATCCTCCATCCCGATGCATCGTGGGACTTCTGACCATGACCTTGCAGGAAGAATGCCAAAAATTGAGTTAAATCAATGGTTTATAAATAGTAAACGCGATTAGCGGCTCAGGCGAAGCTGAGTGAGGTCAGCGGCGATGGAGGCAAAAGCCGACGCAATATCAAGGTCTTCGACATTGTAGAATTGAGCGTCGGATGTCGCACAGGCGCGCATATCATTCTGGTCCCGACCGCTGCGAACCTGAAAAGCAATGGAATAAACGATCACGCCGTTATTCTTGGCGTAGGTGCACAGGTCGGAAAAATTACGGCGCGCCTGCATCGTATTGTACAGGTCGTCGGTGCCGCGTGTGCCAACATGGACCAGATTCAGGGTCGCATCCCAGCCGCGCTCGGGACGACGCTGGGAGGTGATGCCGCCATCGGTCATCACCACCATCACCTTCAGGGTCTCGCCATCGTCATAAACCGCCGGACGCCCATTGAACTGCGCGTCCCCATTCAGGCCGCCCTGCCACTCAGGATCCAGCGCACGCACACCCCAGCTGGTGGCGATATCGGTGCCCGTGCCGTCAGACAGGATGGAATTGTCGAAATTCTCCAGCAAGCCGACCAGGCGGTTGCGATCATTGCTGAGGAAGACTGCTTCGGCGTCATCAGACTCCGGGCACCAGGGATTGGTGCGGTTCCAGACGGTAAAGTTCGGCAGCACGCCATGGCCGCCCGGTGTCAGGGAGATGCGGTCCACCTGCATGCGGTTCAGCTCCAGGCAACCATTCCAGTCAGCCACCGTTTGCGGCACATCCAGCTGCCAGTCAAATCCGGGCGGGGAGTAGCTTTCGCCATTGGTGACAAAGCGAAAGAAGCTGTCATCCAGCCTGACCGTGCCGCCGTAGGGAATAACCGAAATCGAGGTCGCGCCAGACACGTCCGCATCCAGCATGGTGTCGACAAAGTCGATGGACGCCCCGCGCAGATTGGTAATCTTCGAGCCACGCATGGACGAGGAAATGTCCAGCACCATCGAAACTTCGATATTGCGCAGGCGTTCTTCAGCCTTCGTCTCGCGGCCAATCACGATATGCTTGATACCTGCCATGTTGAGCAGGGTCGTGGGCATCAGGACCGTGGCGCTGGCCTCAACTTCACGCGAATTGAGAGAAGCAGCCTGTGTCACCTGCACGTCCAGCGAGTCTATGATGTCGCGGTGATCGCCAAGCGCAGCCTCGATATAGGCCCGCACCACCGTTTCCGCGTCCCGGGTCTGGGTCATGGAGGCTGCAGCCAGAACACCAGAGTCCAGCGCCGCCTGAAGCTCCGTCCCGATACCAACAGAGCGTGAGTAATCCAGACCGCCGCCCGCCGCCGTCGCCATGACACCGAAGCACAGCGCGAACACCATGGCCACGTTGGCGCGAGTGTCTCGAATGAAGCATTGAAGTTGAGTCTCACGCTGGGCATGCATGGCCAAACACCGTATCTGCGCCAGTCCCACCTTGGGACTTTTGCTGCGATACGGTGCAACGCAGATGCCAGTTCCCCAGCAAAATCAATAGTTTACAAAATGTAAACGGAGTTACCGGGCAAGGCGCAGGCTGTTGAGGTCAGCGGCAATGGCCGAGAAGGCCAGGCCGATATCCATATCCTCAACCTCGTAATAATTGTCGGGATGGCTGGCGCAATTGCGCATCAGATCGCGATTGGTCGAGCCGGACAGCTGGAAGGCAATGGTGTAGATATCCACGCCCTCAGCCTCAGCCGCATCGCAGGCGGCCGCCATATTGGTCCGTGCGGTCGAGGCTGAATACATATTGTAGTTCCGCCAGCGATCATCGTCATCATCCCAATAATTGCGGATTTGCGCCGTGGCCGCACCATCGGTCATGACCACCAGGGCCTTGATGGTGGAGGGATCGTCATAGTCGACCGGTCGGTCCGGAAAGGCTCCGCCGAGACGGCCACGCCAGCTGGGGTCGAGCGCGCGCGCGCCCCACATCGTCGCCACGTCCAGCCCGGTATTCCCACCAGCATCGAGCGTTGCGACCAAATCCTGGAGCTCTGAACGGCTATTGCGCAGAAAGACCGATGCCTCATCACTTTCCGGACAGAAGGAGGAATTGCGGGAATCGCGCTGCTCGCGCCCTCGCCACTCCAACCAGTCCAGCCCGTTTGCGGGCGGGTTGAGCGCGGTGGGATAATCGGTGCCGTATTCCGGGCATCCCGATCGCGCCGCATTGGCGCTGGTGCCAGACACCAGTTGAGCGTTTACATAATCGGGCAGGCGAACACCGCCGTTATAAGGGATGACCGAAATCGAGGTGAGGTCATAATTGCCCCCCATCAGAACCACGTCGATGAACTCGGCCGCAGCCTCACGAAGCGCTTCGATCTTTGATCCAGACATGGACCCGGAAATGTCGAGCACCAGCGAGATTTCCAGATTCTGGATCTGCTCGGTCGCCTCGGCTTCCCGGCTCATATCGAGATAATTGATCCCGATCACGCCGAGCAATAGCGTAGGGATCGTAATGTCAGCTTGCGCATGAACATCACGGGCATTTAGCGCCACGTTCGGCGTGACGGTCACGACCAGATTTTCAATCGTGCCGTTATGCTCGGCAATGGCGGCCTCAATATAGGAACGGACCACGTCTTCAGGATCACCGGTCTGGGACAGCGAGGCCGCCGCAAGAACGCCTGTATCAATCGCGCTTTGGAGCTCGGCCGCGATCGTGTAGGTCCGGGCGAAATCCAGCGCACCGCCGACACCGGCCACCATCGGCGTAGACGCGAGGGCAAAGCTCAGCGCGATATTCCCGCTGCGGTCTTTGAGAAATCTCTTTACGCGAGTCAACATGGCCCGACTCCTGCATGGTGCCCACAGACGGCACAGGATCGCCGCTAGACCTTAAAGCATTGAAAACAAACGTGGTTAGTGCGGCGTTTAGGATGTTACTCCGCGGAGCGCCTAGCCCATGCCGCAGCTTTTGAGGATCTGATAGGACTCAACCACCTTGGTCAGTTGTTCTTCCATGGAGCGGTCGCCGCCATTGGAATCAGGGTGGTAGGTGCGCACCAGCTCTGCATAGGCTTTGCGGACCTCAGCCTTGGTGGCGTCAGGCGACAGGCGCAGGGTTTCCAGCGCCCGCTTTTGCAGACGGCCCATATTGGCATGGGGGTCGTTGACCTTGGCTTCGGCCTGTTCTGCGCCGGGCGGCGGCCGATCACCAAAAAGGTTGAACGGGTCAACAAAGCCTTCGGAGAAGTCCTTGCTGGCCCGTTCAGCCGCCTTGCGGGCCCCGGAGCCGGAGGCAAAATTCCACGTCGGGCGGTGGCCATAGGCGTCCGCCTCGCGGTGAGCGCGGGCGGCGTCCTCGCTCATGCCCTCAAAGAAATTCCACTGTTTATTGTACTCAGCCGCATGGGACTGACAAAAATGGTAGAATTCGCCGGGCGTATTCGCACTCTTGGGCGAGCGCGCAGTGGCTTTGGATCGGCACTGGGGATGCTCGCACACCTTGTCCTTGGACTTGGGTGCGTCCTTGGGCGGCTTGATGCGGATGTCCACAAAGCGCGGTTTGTAATTATAATCTCGATCCATGCGACGAAGTATGGTGCGTGCCGCCCTAAGCGGCAATGAATGGAGCTGAACGCAATGGCCGAAGTTGCAGCAAAGATGGAAGCCGCGCTCACCGAAGCGCTCAGCCCCAGCGCGCTGAAGATCACCGATGACAGTCACCAGCACGCCGGTCACGCCGGTGCGCCGGACGGTGGCGAAAGCCACTTCACCGTTGAAATCACTGCAGAAGCCTTCGCCGGCAAGAACCGCGTCGCACGCCACCGGCTGGTCAATGCGGCGCTATCAGACCTTCTCAAAACCCGCATTCACGCTCTGGCGATCAAGGCCAAGGCACCGGGTGAATAATCCATGACATCACTCGCCCTGCCCCACGAGCTGGCACCGCAAGCGGCCGTTCACACCTGTTGGCCAGCCGCCGCTGACCTGTGGGAAGAGGATCTGGAGCCCGCGCGCGCCGAGTTTGCCCGCTTCCTGACGCTGACCGCAGCTGCAGGCGACAGCGGCAAGGCGCTGCCCATCGTGATCTACGCGGCAACCGACGAAGCTGAAGCCGATGCCCGCCAGCGCATGGGCCGCCTCGCCCGTGTGGTGCGCGAGCCCTATGGCGATGTGTGGGCGCGCGATACTGGCCCGGTCTTTGTGCGCCGCGATGGCAGGCTTGAAGCGGTGCGTTTCGTCTTCAATGGCTGGGGCGGCAAGTATCAGCTGGACGGCGACACCACGGTGGGCGCGCGTATCGCCGCTGAAGCCGGGGCGAAAATCGTGAGCTCAAGCCTGGTGTGTGAAGGCGGTGCGCTGGAGTTTGATGGCGAAGGCACGCTGATCACCACGCGCCAGTGCGTTCTGAACGCCAACCGCAATCCACGCTGGTCCGAAGCTGATGTGGACGCCGAGTTTGAGCGCCTGTCCGGCGTCACCAAGGTGATCTGGCTCGATGAAGGCCTCATCGGCGATCATACCGATGGCCATGTGGACAATATTGCCCGCTTTGCTAGTCCCGGTGTCGTCGTGTGCCAGACCGCCAGCGGATCAGATGATCCCAATTCGAAGCTCTACGCCGATATCGCCCGGGCGCTGCGCGCGGCCACAGATGCCAAGGGGCGCAAGTTGACCGTCATTGAAATCCCCTCACCAGGCCGGGTGGAAGACTTTGAAGGCGCGGTGGCGGCCGCCTCCCACATGAACTGGGTCATTGGCCCTCGCCATGTGGTCATGCCCGCCTATAACCGCCACGCTCGCGATGCGGTGCGCGCGCTGCAACGCGCTTTTAATGATCGAACAGTTGTCGCCAGCGACGCTAATCATATCCTTACCGGTGGCGGTGCATTCCATTGCGTCACCTGTCATCAACCGGCGTAGGACTTGAACCATGGGCCTGATCCCGCTTGCTGCCGTTGTACTTGCCTTGTCGCCTGACAGCGATCCTGTCAGCGCTGAGCCACCGCTCATGCACACGCCGCCCCCGGCCTGGCTGGAGCAGTTTCGCACCGATGTGGAACAGGTCACCGACCATAGCCGCATGGTCGGCTTTGCCGCCGCGATCATCGAAAATGGCGAGGTTGTTGCGACCTTCACCCACGGCGAGACCGCGCTGGGGTCTGGCGAACCGGTCACCTCTGACACGCTGTTTCGCGCGGCCTCTGTCACCAAGACCTTCACCGGCACGCTGCTGGCCGCGCTTGAGGCCGGCGGCATGGTCGATCTGGAAGAGGCTGCTCCAGAGGAGCTGATCCGTCTCAATGGTGCGCGCCAGCCCACCTGGCGCGAACTGGCCAGTCACCAGACCGGCCTGCCGCCCAACGCCTATGACAATCTGATTGAGGCAGGCCGTGATGGTACCACCGTACGTGACCGCCTGGCCGACGTGGAGCTGATCTGCCCGGTCGGAGAATGCTACACCTACCAGAACGTCGCCTTTAATGCGGTCGAGCACCTGATCGAAGAGGCCACCGGCCTGACCTACGAAGAGGCGGTGGAACAGTATCTGCTCGATCCGCTGGGCCTTGAGACGGCGGGTTTTGGAGCTGAGCATCTTCAAGCGTCCGGCAACTGGGCGCGTCCTCACCGGGGTCGCCTGCGCCGCCTTGGCAATGCCAATACAGATTACGATACGCTACCGGCCGCCGCCGGCCTGTCTGTCAGTCTCAATGACATGATCGCCTGGGCTCAGGCCCATATCGCCGCTGAGGGGGGCCTGCCGCAGGATGTGCGCGCCCGCGCCTTCACGCCCCAGACCCGCAGCGCGCGCGAGACCCGCAATTTGCGCCGCCTGCGCCGCATTGACGACACCGCCTACGGCCTGGGCTGGCGCATTTATGAATGGAATGACCGCACGCTGATCGCCCACGGGGGTGCGCTGGCGGGCTATGGCTCCCATATCGTGATGGAGCCGGAAACCGGCTTTGCCTTTGTGGCCCTCTGGAATGCAGACTTCGGTCTGCCGCGCATGCTTTGGCCCACCGCCATGGACCTGCGTACCGGCGACGGCCCGGGCGACTTTGTGGATGTGACCCTGGCACGGATGCGTTGATGACCAATAGTGTGAAGATTGCCGTCTTGCAGGCGGCCTTTGGCGATGACATCGCGGAAAACATCGCCAACGTCATCGTGCTGACCGAGCAGGCGGCCGCAGACGGCGCAAAGGTCATCCTTCCGCCGGAGCTGTTTCAGGGTCCCTATTTCTGCAAGACGCAGGACGAGAAATGGTTCGCCCACGCCCATCCGGCGCTGGAGCATCCCTGCGTGACTGCCCTGCAGCCGGTCTCCAAGGCCCTTGATATCGCGATCCCGGTTTCGATCTACGAGAAAGACGGGCCGGAATACTACAACTCGATGGTCATGCTTGATGGCGGTGAGGTTCTCGGCGTTTATCGCAAGAGCCACATCCCCGACGGGCCGGGCTATATGGAGAAGTTCTACTTCCGCCCGGGCGATACCGGCTTCAAGGTCTGGGACACCCAACATGGCCGCATTGGCGTTGGCATTTGCTGGGACCAGTGGTTTCCCGAAGCGGCGCGCGCCATGGCGCTGCAGGGGGCTGAAGTCCTGCTCTACCCCACCGCCATCGGCTCAGAGCCCCATGACGACAGCCTTGATACAGCCGAGCGCTGGCGCCGCGTCATGCAGGGTCACGCGGTGGCCAATGTGATGCCCATCGCCGCGGCCAACCGGATCGGCAATGAGGACGGCCAGGTGTTTTATGGCACCAGCTTCATCGCAGATCACACCGGAGCCGTCGTCGCCGATCTTGATCGGGACACCACCGGCTATCTCACCGCTGAATTTGATCGGGATTTCCTGACCCGTCACCGCGCCGCCTGGGGCTTCTTCCGCGACCGCAGGACAGAGTTTTACCGGTAGAGTCGACAGCGTCTGCAGAACCTGCCTCACACAGGACCCGACAGACGCTGCCTACTCGGCGGCTTTCTCCCCGCGGTCGTTATCGAGAAGCTCATCCAGAATGTCCTGGGTATGCTCACCCAGGCGTGGCGCGCGGCGGCTGGACGGGCGCTCTCCATTGATGGCGATCGGCTCACGTAGCAGCTTTAGGCCGCCCGGCTTTTCAGGATGGGCAACCGTTTCGATCATGGAGCGCGCATGCCGGGTTTCCAGCGCCTCAGACAGCGTGTTGACAGGAGCGACCGGCACATGCCCGCCCAGACGCCGCATCCACACAGATGTGGGTTGTAGCGCCAGGAAGGCATCGAGCTCTTTCTGGAGCGCCTTACGATTTTTCCTGCGAGCCGCCATGTCGGCAAAGCGCGGATCGCTTAACAGATCAGACCGGCCAATGCGCTCACAGAATTCGACCCAGAATTTGGGCACCATACACATCACGAAAATCCAGCCGTCACGGGTCTCGAACAACTGGCTTGGCGTGGCAGCCGGATGGGCGGAGCGTTCCATGCGATCAACTTCGCGCCCCTCATTGAGATACCAGGTGGCCGGATAGGAGAGCTGGTGAACGGCGGTGTCGAGCAACGAGGTGTCCACGTCGCAGCCCTGACCCGTCTGTCGCGCACCGAGAATCGCGGAGACAAGGCCCATGGCCATCATGGTGCCACTCATCAGGTCCACCACCGACAGGCCAAAGCGTGTCGGCGGGGTATCCGGTTCGCCGGTCAGTGACATGAAGCCAGCTTCCGCCTGAGCCAGATAGTCATAGCCCGGCCAGTCTTCGCGCTCGGTGCCGCGGCCGTAGGCTGACAGGTGGGCGCAGACGATCTGAGGCTTGATGGGGGCGAGAGATTTGTAATCGACTTTCAGCGCACCGGGCTGGTCGCCGCGCAGATTGTTCGCCACCGCATCGGCGTTTTCCACCAGCCGCTCAAACAGGCGGCGGTCGCCTCGATCCTTAAGGTCCAGCGCCAGAGAGCGCTTGCCGCGATTAAAGGTCTGGAAATACTGGCTGTCGTCTTCACCGAGGAAGTGCGGACCGGCCCGCCGGGCACTATCGCCGCCAGCCGACGGGTTTTCAATCTTGATGACATCCGCGCCAAGGCCCGCCAGAAGCTGGGTGCCATACGGCCCTGCCCCGTATTGTTCTATGGTCAAAATGCGAAGCCCTGCGAGTGGCTTATGCATAATATCCTCTACCGAAGTAAGGTTTTCGGTCTGGTTGCCTCATTGAACGCGTGGCAACGATATCTCAAATCAATCTGAAACGCGAACAGTTTGCTGCAGGGGCAGAAGTTTATCCACAGCGCTGTGGATAGTGTCACAAAGAAAAAGCCCGCCGGTTATCCGACGGGCTCTCTCAAACTTTGAAGGTCGCTTGGCGCTTTAAGCGGCGGCCTGGGCCTTCTTGATGTCGCGCTTGATCTTCAGCGCGTTGGCCGACAGGTTGCCGTCGCGGGCCTTCAGCAGGAACTGGTCGAGGCCACCGGTGTGGTCGACGCTACGCAGTGCCTTGGCTGCGATGCGCAGCTTGAAGGAGCGGCCCAGGGTCTCTGATGCCAGGGTCACCTGGCACAGATTGGGCAGGAAGCGACGCTTGGTCTTATTATTGGCGTGGGACACGTTGTTGCCCGCAACCGGACCCGTACCCGTCAATTCGCAACGGCGCGACATGGCTTCTACCTTAATATTCGTCAAAACGGATGCGTCTGTAAGGCAGGGCCTGACAGCGCAAGAGCGGGCGGATTACCGGAGGCGGCAGCCCCCGTCAAGGCGAAAGCGGCAGGTTGCACACCACGCGTTACAGCAAGAGTGCTTGCCGCAGGCCAGTGCGGCGTTCATCTTGCAGACAGCCGTGGGGGCGTTTCATAGCAGTCCCGATCACGCAGGAATACAATATGTCACCGCTACGCTCAGTCTTGTTTACTGCCGCCTCCGCTGTTCTTCTGTCCAGCGCCGCGGCAGGTGATGACCATGGGGCCACGCCCACTGCCTCTGACGGCTTTGGCCAGCTCTATGTGGAATATATCGGCTCGGTGCTATTTTTGAACGTCGCCGACATCACCATCAATGCGCGCATTGGTGAGTCGGACTATTCAGCCGCCGCCAGCTTTAAGACTGCAGGCCTCGCCGCCTGGTTTGACGATACAGATATCGAGGCGACCACGACCGGCTATGTGAATGGCAACGGGCTGGAGCCCTGGCGCTACCAGCACACCAACTTTGCCAGCAATAAGGGCCGCATCGTTGGAATCGACTTTCAAGAAGGCCTTGCGGTTCCTGACGTGAACCCGCCTTTCAGCTCCATGGGCGAGCCGCCAGCCAGTGATGAGGAGCGCCAGGGTGCCCTTGATCCAATCACGGTGCTGCTAAACGTCGCCATGGCGATGAATTTCGAGCAAGAGGGCGAAACCTGTAACGGGCGCATGCCGATCTTTGATGGCAAGTCACGCTACAATCTGCGCTTTGTAAACGTCGGCATGGATGATGTGCGCACCCGCGCCTATCGCGGTGAGGCCATACGCTGTCAGGCCTATGTGGAACCCATTAGCGGCTATGACCCCGGCGATCGGCCCACGGAAGACGAGATCGCGCGCCCGGTGACGATGTGGCTCGCTCCCATCGATGGGGCTCACGTGCCGGTTCGCTTCCGCGCCAATACCGCCATTGGCAACATCTCCATCCAGGCCCGGCGGGTCAGCCACACGCCAGCCGGGTAGGCCGCGCCCCTGACTTTGCTGCGGACTCGCCCTATCTAGGCACTCAGACGCTTCACCAACGGAGCCTGCCATGTCCCGCGCTGCGGCGGACAATGCTGTTACCGCGGTACTGGGTCCAACCAATACCGGAAAGACGCACCTTGCGCTCGAGCGCATGATGGCGCGCGCCTCGGGCGTGATGGGCCTGCCCCTGCGCCTGCTGGCGCGCGAGCTCTATGACCGGGTGGTGAAGGTGAAGGGTCCGGCGCTGACCGCGCTAATCACCGGCGAGGAAAAGATCGTCCCGCCCACCGCGCGCTATTTTCTGTGCACCGTCGAAGCCATGCCGCTGGACATGCGCCCGGCCTTTCTGGGCGTGGACGAGATCCAGCTCGCGGCCGATCCCGAACGCGGCCACATCTTCACAGATCGCCTGCTCCATGCCCGCGGGACGCAGGAGACCATGTTCATGGGGGCCGCCTCCATGGAGGGGCTGATCCGCAGGCTGGTGCCGGATGCAGAGATCACCCAGCGCGAGCGCTTTTCAACGCTGAGCTATTCAGGCGCAAAGAAGCTGACCAAGCTGCCACGCCGGTCAGCGGTCGTGGCGTTCAGCGCGGACGATGTCTATGCCATGGCAGAGCTGGTGCGCCGCCAGCGCGGCGGGGCCGCGGTGGTGATGGGGGCGCTCAGCCCGCGCACCCGCAATGCCCAGGTGGAGCTTTATCAGTCAGGCGAAGCCGACTTCCTGATCGCGACCGATGCCATTGGTATGGGGCTCAACATGGATGTGGACCATGTCGCCTTTGCCAGCTTCTCCAAGTTTGACGGTCGCAAGCGCCGCCGCCTCTTCCCGCATGAGATTGGCCAGATTGCCGGACGGGCCGGACGCTTTCGCACCGACGGCACCTTTGGCGAAACGTCCGATGCCCGGCCGCTGGACGCGGAAACCATCGAGCGGGTGGAGGACCACCGCTTTGACCCGATCACGCGCCTGACCTGGCGCAACGCCGACCTCGATCTGTCGAGCCTCGATGCCCTTCGGGCAAGCCTTGCCATGCCGTCGCCCAACCCGATGCTGGAACGCGTACGCTATGCGGTGGATGAAGAGGTGCTCGACCTCGCCGCCAAGGATCCGGAGGTGCGTGACAAGCTGACCAGTCGGGCGGGCCTGGCGCGCTTCTGGGACGTCTGCCGCACGCCCGACTTCCGCAAGGTGTCGCTTGATGAACATACCCGGCTTGTCAAAACCCTGTTCGGTCACCTGACCAGCGGTGATGGCTACCTGCCTGATAGCTGGCTGGAGGCGCAGCTGGCGCGATTGTCAAAGACCACCGGTGAGGTGGACACCCTGTCCCAGCGCCTGACCCATGTACGCACCTGGGCCTACGCCAGCCACCGCAGCGACTGGACCCGCGACCCCGCCTACTGGCAGGAGCGCACCCGCGAGGTGGAGGACAGGCTGTCCGATGCCCTGCACGAGCGCCTGACCGCGCGCTTCATCGACCGGCGCACCAGCGCGCTGATGAAAGGCCTGCGCGAGAAAACCGATCTGGAAGCCGGGATCGACGGCCAGGGCGATGTGGTGGTGGAAGGCCACCATGTGGGCCGGTTGTCAGGCTTGCGCTTTGAAGCGGTGCGCGAAGGCGGTCCGCTGGCCCGCCGTGCGGTGGCCAATGCCGCGCTGAAGGCGGTCCGTCCGGAGGTCAATCGACGCCTCGGCGCGATTACAAAGGCCGACAATGACGCGCTCAGCCTGCACGACGATGGCTCGATCCACTGGAAAGAGGGCGTTATCGCAAGGCTGTCGGGCACCGATGATGCCTTTACCCCCACCGCGACGCTGGTGGGTGGAGAGATGGGCTCTGCTGAAGCCATCGCGCGGGCTGAACGCCGCATTGAGCGCTTTGTCGCCGAGCAGGCCGCCGAGGCGCTGAAGCCGCTCCTTTCGCTCAAAGCCAAGCTGAACGGGGACTCAAAGCTGACCGGGCTGGCTCGCGGTGTTGCCTACCAGCTGGTGGAAAGCTTTGGGGCCGCCCCGCGCCGGGTGCTCGCCGCTGATCTTGCAAACCTGTCGACCCAGGAACGCCGACAGCTGCGCCAGGCCGGCGTCCAGATTGGTGAGCATGCGGTCTTCATGCCTGCGCTGTTAAAGCCGAGGGCGGCGCGCATGAACGCGCTCCTGCGCGCCATCAAGGCCGGAGACGCGACACGCGCGCTCACACCGCCAGCCGGTCGTACCAGCATGGAGGTGGAGAAGGGGCGGCCGGAAAGCGACTATGCGGCGGCCGGGTATCAGCGCTGTGGTCCACTGGCGGTCCGCCTGGATATGCTTGAGCGGCTGGCCGACCTCATCCGGGAGAACCGGGCGGTGCACGGCAAGGGCCGGTTTGAGCCCGGTGCAGCCATGTGCAGCCTTCTGGGCTGTTCCAACGAAGAGCTGCGCGACGTGCTCAAGGCGCTGGGCTATCGCCGCCTGCAAAAAGCCTCCGCGCCGGAGGGCAAGGATGCTGTGCCAGAGCTTTGGGGTGGCCGCTCGCGAGCGCTGAAGCCTGAAGCAAAGCCAGCGCCGGTTACGCCGCCAAAGCCGGACTCGCCCTTTGCGGTTCTGGCTGAGCTGAAGCCCCAGCCGGAGCGCCGCGCGAAGCCTGAGCGCGCAAAGCCAAAACGCCGACGCAAGCCAAAACCCAAACCGAGTACCAAAAAGGCCTCCTCATGAGTGACGAGGCCCAGCGCTGTGATATCTGGCTGTTCCGGGCGCGCCTGTTCAAGTCGCGGGCGCTGGCCACCGCCTTTATCGAGTCCGGCAAGATGCGTATCAATCGGACAGGACGCGTTGAGCGGCTTAAAAAGCCATCAGGGCTTGTGCGGCCCGGTGACCGGTTGATCTATACGCGCGACCAGCGCTTGATGACGATTGAAATCCTCGCGCTGGGTGACCGGCGCGGACCGGCCAGCGAAGCCCAGACGCTTTACCGGCTGGCCGATGAGACTGAAGACTGAAAGGCAGACCATGATCAAAGCGCTCAAATCCCTGTTCTCCGGCTCCAAGAGCGCGGAGACGGACAGCGAGACCTCCCCTGAACTCGCCACCGCAGCGCTGATGGTGGAAGCGGCGATAACCGATGGCGTCTACGCCAATGTGGAGCACGATCAGATCATGAAGGTGCTCACCACCGGCTTTGGCCTCGATGACGACAAGGCCGAAGCGATGCTGTCTGAGGCCGAAGATCTGATCGATCAGGCAGTGGATCACTACCGCTTTACAAAGATCGTAAAAGAGCTGCCGCACGAAAAACGGGTTGAAATGCTTACCCATTTGTGGAGTGTGGTTTTGGCAGATGGTGAGAACGACGCTCACGAGGACGCCTTGTTGCGGCGGCTGGCGCCGCTTCTGGCACTGGATGACCACGATCGGGCCCGCGCTCGCCAAGCTGCACAACAAGACCTTTGACCGAGTTGACAAATCTTCCTGTGAGCGCCAAATCCACCGCTCAAATCAGACAACACTGAAAGCCGTTCCTACCGATGACATACATCGTCACCGACGCCTGCATTCGCTGCAAATTCACTGACTGCGTGGAAGTCTGCCCCGTGGACTGCTTCTACGAGGGCGAGAACATGCTCGTCATTCATCCCGATGAATGCATCGATTGCGGTGTGTGTGAGCCTGAATGCCCGGTGGAAGCCATCGTCCCGGACACCGAGGACGACAAGGACGGCAAATGGCTGGCGCTGAACTCCAAATACGCGGCTGAATGGCCCAACATCACGATCAAGAAAGATCCGCCTGCGGACGCCGAAAAATTCGAGATCGAAACCGGCAAGCTGGAGAAATACTTCTCCCCTAAAGCCCCGACGGCATAAAAATAATCCGGTTTACCAACAGGTTAACCAATTATTAGCGATCTTCAGCGCGCGGAGCGGCTTCGCTTGCGCAGCAAATTGCATTTATGCAGTTTTTGTGATACGTTCTCAGTCTACTAAGTGCTTTTGTTGCGCTCGTTTGGGAACTGTCTCGACCTTGATCTAGCCCGTTTTACACCTGCTTTTGATCGGCCTTTCTCAAGACCGGTGCAGGTGTGTGCGCGCTTTATTGTGTCTCTTCAGCTTTCAGATCGAGTGCTGGCTGCGCTTTCGCCGGGTCCATCCGGTGCCGGCGCGCAGGTTTGAGAGGACCTCCATGACTAAAACTTCGGCCAACGACAACAAGAACTTCAAAAAAGGCGACCACATTGTTTATCCGGCCCACGGTGTTGGCCGCGTGACGGGCGTGGAAAAGGAAACCGTCGCGGGTTTCGACATTGAGGTCTATGTGGTGTCCTTCGAGCAGGACAAGATGACGCTGCGTGTCCCGACCGCCAAGGCGATCTCGGCTGGCATGCGCGCCCTGGCTAACGACAAGATCCTGAAGAACGCGATGGAGACCCTGAAGGGCAAGCCGAAGGTCAAGCGCACCATGTGGTCGCGCCGCGCCCAGGAATATGAAGCGAAGATCAATTCCGGCGACCTGATTTCCATCGCAGAGGTAGTTCGTGACCTGCACCGCCAGGAAGACCAGCCGGAGCCGAGCTATTCTGAGCGCCAGCTCTATGAAAGCGCGCTGGACCGCATGGTTCGCGAAGTGGCCGCTGTTGAGAAGCTCGACCGCGACAAGGCGCTTGAAATGCTGACCGAGACGCTGACGAAGAAGGCCGCTTAAGCGCTCCTTCGCGTCAGATCGACCAGACATCTCACACCCCGTCAGCCTGAGCTGGCGGGGTGTTTTTCTTTGCGGTAGAGAACAAATCTGCTGTTTCCTGCAGAAAATATGTCCAGAATGTGAACCGCCATAGGTCCCGCCGCGTAAAGGTCAATACAAACACGATGACCCTAGGGGAATTGAATTATGGCTACGACACCGACCCGCTCTGCCGACCCGGACCGCCGTTTCCTCAAGCGCGCCATGGACGCGCCGCTCCTGGAGCGTGAGGAAGAGCTGGATCTGGCCACGGCCTGGCGTGATAACGGTGACGAGGTGGCGCTGCACAAGCTGACCACCGCCTATATGCGCCTGGTCGTCGCTGTCGCGGCGAAGTTCCGCCACTACGGCCTGCCATTCCCCGATCTGGTCAGCGAAGGCAATATCGGCCTGATGCAGGCGGCGGCCCGTTTCGAACCGGAACGCGGTGTGCGCTTTTCAACCTATGCCAGCTGGTGGATCCGCTCCTCCATTCAGGACTATGTACTGCGCAACTGGTCCATCGTACGGACCGGCACGACGGCGGCGCAAAAGTCGCTCTTCTTCAACCTTCGCCGCTTGCGTGCCCTGATCAAGGACGTCGGTTCCGGGGCTCTGACGCCGGAAAACCGCGCCTATGTGGCCCAGGCCCTGCGCGTGGGTGAGGATGATGTGGATCAGATGGCCTCTCGCCTGGCTGCGGTCGACCGCTCGCTCAACGCGCCCTTCACCGAAGATGGTGATGGCGAGTGGCAGGACCTGCTCGCTGACGAGCGTCCGGACCCTGAAGCCAGCGCCATGGACTCCCGCGACACCTCCAAGCGCTCTGAGTGGTTGGGTGAAGCCATGGATCGTTTGTCGGACCGTGAGCAGCTGATCATCCGCGAGCGTCGCCTGCGCGAAGACAGCGTGACACTGGAGAAGCTGGGCGTACGCCTTGGCATCTCCAAGGAGCGCGTGCGCCAGATCGAGCATCAGGCCCTGAACAAGCTGAAGAAGGCACTGACCGAGACGGTGGGCGACCCGGAAGAGGCTGGCCTCATCCCGATGGTCTAGGGCTTCGGCCTTATTTTTAACGGGGCAAGGTGGGCGCTGGCGGCGCGTCCACCAGCTCTATCTGGGCCGGATGGCGCAGGCTGATGCTGGGGCCGTTGAGCTCGTAGAGCCAGCCCCGCACCCGGACGACCGCGCCCTCCAGCGCCATCAGATCAAGCCCGGCCGCATCAAAGCGCGCCACCGCGTCCTCATCAGCGACTGCGGTAAAATCAGTGCGCCAATCCAGCCCGAAATTTAAAAATACCCGCCCATCGCGCGCCGTGGCGGCGGAAATGACACGGCCTTCGATGATTTGAGCGGAGTCCAGATGCGGCGCGAGCCGGTTTGGGTCGGTGTCGCGGATGGCAAATGCGCCCAGCCCCCAGGCACCGGCATCCCCATCGCGGGCGCGCGCCTCGGCGTCAAAGAGCGAATCCAATGCGATCTCCTGACCCTCACGCGGCCAGGCCAGCGCCCAGCCCTGCTCAATCAGCGTCACCGCGAGGTTGGAGCCATCCCCCAGCGTTATCGCTGACGGAATGCGCCCATAGCGGTCCGGCTCGCCAATCGGACTGTGCGTAATGGCGGCGTCCTCGACCAGCGCATCCAGAGCCGCTCGGGCCCGGGTCGCCGCATCCGGTGCCTGATCACGGTCAGGCCCCTGAATCCCGGCGATCAACAGCGTCTGGCGGGCACCGTCGATATCAGTAATGGAGAGCGAATGCACCGAGCGAGCCCGCTCCACCACGGCTGGCTGTTCAGGGGTCGGGCCTGAACAGGACAGCAAGAACGCCACAAGAAGAAAAACGCCTGACCGGTGCATGGGATAACCCTACACCCGTCAGGCGTGTCTTTCTACAACAGTAGATCTGCCGCGAAGAAGGCGAAGAAGGCGCCGACAGCCAGAAGAATACTCGCCACCCAAAGCGTAATGCCGCCAAAGGTGCGCATGCGAGCACAGGCTTTCGCCTTGGCCGGGTCAGCCGGGCATGGAGCGTTGCGGGTCGCCCAGCGGGCATACCAGGCGCCGCCAAGCAGCAAGGCTGCAAAGCTGAATACCCAGGCCTTGTGCTGGGACAGGAAGACCAGCCCCGGCACATTGGACGCGAGCCCCGCCATCACAGCACCGGCCCCGATCGTGACGAGCAGAGCCGGTAGCGCGCAACAGATCAGCGTTGAGGCACTGGCAAACAAAGCCAGCGCCGGCGCTGCGGTTTCACGAATGGCCAGACGCATCAGTCAGCCATACCGCGGCGGATCGCCGTCGTCTCATAGCCAGAGCGAGTGACGAGGTCGCGGATGACCTCATCCGTCATGCTTTCACCATCCTTGATGACCAGCTGAAGCACTTTGGTGTCGAGATCGACATGGATCGCAGCCACTTCGTCGCGGCGGCCAAAGGTGCGGGTCATGGCCATGGCGCAGAAGTCGCAGACCATGCCGTTGACCTCTGCCGTGACGAGTGAACCGCCCGCGGCGAGCGCTGCGGAAATGTCCTCGTTCATCGCCATGTCAGCAGGCTGCATGTCGTGTTCGCCGTGCGCGTGATCATCATGGGCGTGCTCGCCATGGTCATCAGCCAGCGCCGGAGACAGGGTGAAAAGGAAGGCCGCAGAGGCGGCAGCAAGAATACGAGTCATGGATGTCTCTCCTGTGTTGAGACTTAAAAACGGTAGATGAAGCTGGCGAAGGGCTCGTCGTCGGCTGGCGTGTAGCCAAGCTCGAGCAGGACCGGACCTTTGAAGAAGCGCACCAGCGGTGTGACGGTGACCGGCTCATCGCGCTGAGGTCTTTGATCAACCTCGAGCATGAACCAGGTGTGGAGGTCGCCGAAATCCCCCTCATAGGGGGCCCAGCCAACCCGGGCGGCCTGCATGGCTTCGCCGCCCTCGCCAAAATCGGCAAGACGGGCCTCCCAGCTGACAAACCAGCGCCGGGTTTCCCAGTCAGCCATGACGCCGACAAAGCCAGCGGCCTCGGCATCGCGTGGATTGCCATCAATGCCTTCGGCAACACCTGCACCCGCAAAGGCGTAGAGATTGCCCTGGCTGTCAGGCCGGAAGCGGCGGTGAACCAGGTGGGTGGCCTGCGCGCCGGTAAAGACGAGATCGCGATCTCGCATCCACTCAACGCGGCCGCCCAGCGACCATTCATAGTGCGGTGTGTAGTGAACCCAGAGCGAACTTGAGGCGCGATCTGTTTCACCGATGGCTGTCCAGCCGCCCTCATAGGAGACGGGTCTGGCGTCAGCCGCAGCGGTGCAGGCCAAAAGCCCGACGCCCGCCAGTATATGTTTGAGCATGGAAAATCCCTGCCGAAAGTGAACCTGGATGGGTTAGATCAAGGCTCAGGCTTTGGGCGGGGGTGGATCAAAATTGATCGGACGGCCTGGTGCAACGTCGCTGTAATGCGACGTGCGCACAGCGACGATCTGCAAGGGTCCGGACTCATGCCCGGAGAGGCGAGTGGCCGAAACCATCACACACTGTTCACAGCTGCGGCCGGCCAGGCAATCAGGACATGTGTCATGGTGCGATGAAGGCGCGGGCTCAGCCGGGCCCTCTTCGGCCATCGCCATGGTGTGACCCTGGTGATTGTGATTGGCCATGTTGTGGTCTTGATGTGCCATGGACATCTCCACAGCGGCATCGCTGACTTCGACCTGCGCATGGGCATGGTTGGAGTCACAGACGGACAGACCCGCCTCGCCCAGCGCAAACACCATCAGGAGTGCCAAGAACCACTTCATGGGCAAACCGTTACACGACTTAGCCAGAGCGTGCAAATAACACCCTAGTGATCGTGATCCACTTCAGGCTCAGCCAATTGTGGAACTTCGACGGTCAGGGCCACTTCGATTTCGCCAAGCTCTTCAAATACCAGCGTTACCGAAGGGGTCGCACCCTCAACAAGCGGTTCGGCCAAGCCAAACATCATCAGATGCATGCCGCCAGGCTCCAGCGCAACCGTCTCACCGGCCGGGATGACCAGGCCGTCGGCCATATTGCGCATGCGGAAAATGCCGTCTTCTTCAACGATGGCGTGGATTTCAATGCCTTCAGCAAAGCCGTCAGGGCGGACCTCGATCAGGCGCTGATCGGTATCACCAGCATTTTCAATGGAAAAGAAACCCGCGCCCGGCTGGCGGTTGGTCACCGTGGGCCGCGCCCAGGGGTGATCAATCTTCAAATCGCCAATGACATAGTCATGGGCAAAGGCGGGGGCCGCGGCCAGCGGTGCTGCGACGAGCGCCAGAGTGGCGAGAATGGCTTTGATCATGGTCATTCCTCCTGAGGCTGCAGCATGCTGCGCGGGCGGTCCCCGCGCAACACACATCCTGCAGCGCCTAGAAGCGCGTGTTCACGCGCAGCCAGGCACCGGCTCCAGCACCGGGCAGACGCTCACCCACCGGGATGCCGAGCCCGGCATTGCGGTTGAAGCCTGACAAATGCTCGCGATAGCTGTAATCGAGGATGTTTTCCACGCCCGCAGATACCGTCACCGTCTCGCTGACCGACCAAGCGCCAAAAGCGTTGAGGAGAACATAGCCGGGCGTCGCGATTTCATTGTTGATGGCCGACACCCGGTCCTGCTCGGCAACCGCGAGGGTTTCCACCGTCGCACTCCATGCGGGCTGGTCGTAGGTCAGCCCCACACGAAGGCTCGGCGGCGTGAGCCGATACAGATCGTCATCAATGTCCGTCCGTTCACCGCGCACATAGGTCAGCACACCGTCGACTCGCCACGCGTCGTTGAGCGCCACGCCGAAGTCGGCATCCAGCCCCACAAGCTCTGCTTTGGTATTGGCAAAGCGCAGCGGCGTGGGATCGCCATTCATACTGGAGATCATTTCAAGCGGCGTATCAACAACACCCGGCGTGTTGGGATCGGCCGGGACACCCTGCACATAGTCGTCGATCCAGCTGACATAGACGGTCGGGCGCAGATAGGCCCGCTCATCGGCGAAATCTAAGCCGACCTCAAAGGCGGTGGCGACTTCAGGATCAAGATCGAGGCTGCCCACATAGGTGTTACCGTCAGCCAGCCCGCCGCTGGCCGAGATGGGCAGCCAGCCAAAGCGTTCCAGATATCCGGTGACCCGGGACTTGCGCGACAGGGCGGTACGCAGCGTCAGCTGATTACTGACCGACCGGGACACGCGCACCAGGCCATCAACGGTCACATCATTCCAGCTGCGGTCAGCTGCGGTAAAGGCATTGGCCAGCATGCGAGGTCCCATGGGCAGGGCTGGGCCCACGGTCGGTTCACCAGCTTCAGCCTCATGGGCGTCGATGCGCGCGCCCACATAAACGTCAAAGCCAGCGCGTGGGCCGTCCCATTCAACAAAGGCCCCGGTGCGCGACAATTCGATATCCCGGAAGGGCGTCACAAAGAAATTGGCATTGAGCGGATTGGTGATCGTCACGTCATGGCGTGACTGCACCGTGTCCGCCCCGATCGTTAGCCTGCCACCGGCAAGGTCGCGTTCCGCGCTGCCTTCGGCCATCACGGTTTCGGAGCTGGCAAAGGTTTCGCGCGAGCGCATCATGGCTGGCTGCGGAGCCGGGCGCAGGTTGAAGTTATTCATCGCGTGATCGACGCGGGCATGGCTGAGCATGACGCGCAGATCCCAGCCCGACACAGCGGTATTCAGCCCAACCCGGCTGGTGGACGTATCCATGAAACGGATATCCATCGGGAAAGGCGGGTTGCCGGTATCGTCCACGTCCTGGCGGCGATAATCGAAGGTGATCTCGGTGGTCTCTGTCAGCTTCAGGCCATAGCCAACGCCGTACGCCATGCGCTCGTGACCGGTACCGTTGAGCGTCGCCAGCGGCGTCCGGATATCGCCACCCTCTTCCAGCGAGCCCAGCACCTGCAAGCGCTGGCGGTCCGTCGCGTAGCCAACGACACCCCCGACTGCGTGGCTTTCATCCACGCTGCGCACAAGCGCGGTCAGGTCACCACTGAAGACGCCATCCGGCCCGCTGGCGTAGTCGATGCGCTTGAAGATTGCGTTGACCGAAGCGGTCAGCGCCGGGCCATCGCTGACGGGTGCAGCGCCGCGGGTGACTTCCAGCCTTTCCAGAAGCGGCGCTGGCGCATAATGCAGCGGCGGATCCATCAGGTTCGGGCCGCCAGAGGCAAAGGCCTGGCCATCAATACGGGTGGCCACGCGCGGTCCGAACAGTCCTCGATACTGTACCTGACCGGACAGGCCGCCATTATCAATCAGGGCCGCACCGGGAAGCCGGGCGACAAGACCGGCAGCGTCCGGCGCAACCGCCGGCACCTGACCAGCCAGGACGACATCGCCCTCGCCCATGCGCTGGCCCGACACCAGGATGACGTCATCCCAGGTGGTCCGCTCCTGCGGGTCATTGGTTTCTGAGGTGGTTGCTGACGCCGCAGCAAGCGATGCGGCGAGGGTGATCTGTTGCGTAGCGCAATCAGGGCAAAGCGCCAGCGCAGCAGCACTGGCAAACAAAAGACTGGTCATGGTGTAAGTCCATATGATCTGACCGGCGCGCCCCATGGGAGCACGCCAAAAGCGCCTGAAAGTTCAGGCCATTGTTGATTTTTTATCGAGAAGTCAGATCGTGACCGGGGGAGCGCGAAGGCCGACGGGTGGGCCCGCAGTCGTGCGCGGCTGTTGAGCCGGATCAACGCGAGGCGCAAGACTCGCCTCAGGCAGGCCAGCCAGCGCAAGCCGCGTTTCAATGGCCGCCAGAGACGTGATTTTGCATAGCGTACACTCACACCCGACCATGTCGTGATCCGGCGCATGGCCGTCACCAGCATGATCCAGTTGCGCAGCTGGGACGGTATCCGCGACATCGCTGTGTGCATCACCATGGGCAGTGCCATGACTGTGGCTCGCATGATGTTCTGCTTGGTGATGGCTGGGGTGTTGGTGACCGGCGTGGTGCTCATGGCTTGAAGCCATGGGAGCGGCGATCGCGCCATGCGACGCCGGAGCCTCCATCGCGTGCGCCAGCGGCATCATCGCCATCCACGCCCCATGGGCCACCACCGCCAGGGTGATGAGGACGTGCAGGACTGTGCGCAGGTTCACCATAATGTCGATGTAGGCAAGCAAGAGGGCATTGGGAAGGCGGACGTACGCAGCTTCTGCAGCGCTCGCCCATGACAGATGCAAACAAAAACCCCCGGAAGCGAGCGCTTCCGGGGGCGTTGTCAGGTGTCTGCCTCAGGCCTAGTTGCCAAAGGTATAGCGGAAGCCGAACTGGGCTTGCCAGCCATACTCTTCATACTGGCTGTTCAGCTCACGGCCGCCATCGCGGAAGGCCGCCACGAAGGGCTCGTCAAAGATATTCTTCGCATCGAAATAGAGGCGCAGATTATCGGTGACATTATACTTGGCCGAGAAGTCCAGCTGGGTGTGATCCAGCACAATGCGGTCCTCAGCAGCATCATCACCGAGCTCGTCGATGAACTCGTCGCGGTAAGACACCGCCAGGCGAAGATCCAGCGTGCCGTCGTCATAACCAAACACCACATTATAGATGTTTTCCGACTGCAGTGGCAGCGTGACCGTGCGGCCATCGGCCAGAGTGGCTTCAGAGTCCACCCAGGTGTAGTTGGCCGAGATCAAGGTGTGCCGCAGAACGCTCGGCAGCATGGTCAGCGCCTGTTGATAGTTCAGCTCGATACCGGTCAGATCAGCTTCGTCGATATTGGCAAAGGTGGTCAGCTCATTGATGGCTGCACCGTTGATCGTGCCAGGGTTGGAGTCCACGAAGGTGGCGATCAGGTTATCGATCGACTTGTAGAACACACCCCCGGAAACCACGGCGTCGTCAGAGAAGTAGTACTCTACCGACAGGTCGAAGTTGTCAGCTTCCTGACGGTCCAGATCCGGGTTGCCAGCTTCGGCCTCATCATCGTCGTCGATGACGATGCGCGGGGCCGTCTGGGCCAGGTTCGGGCGCGAGATCGAGGCGTAATAGGCACCGCGAACCACGACATTTTCGCTCGCCTCATAGCGCAGGTTCACGCTTGGCAGCACGTCGGTATAGGCGTTGGACGCCCCCACCGGGGTCACCGTTTCGGCGTCTTCATCGATCTGGTTGCCAACGGTTTCAAACTCGGTGGCTTCAACACGCACACCGCCGACCACGCGCAGGGCGTTGATGTCGACAGAGCCCATGACATAGCCGCCGAAGACATTTTCATCAGCGGTGTAGTCATCACCGGCGCTGGCGAACAGCGTGTCGGTGTCATCCAGCTCGAAGTTGGCGCGGTTGGTGTTGAAGAAGTCGCGAACTGCAAACGGGTCGGCGGCCGGACCAAATTCACCCAGACCAAAGTCGACAGATTGAGCAAAGCTGGCGAGCGTCAGGTCATTGCCAGACCCATCGTCATAGCCGCCATAAACCAGCACGGTCGCGTCATAGCCCTTTTCGCGGATGCGATAGGACATGCCAGCCTGAAGATAGCCCGGGAACTGACCAAACTGGGTGTCACGGCGGGCGTTGAATTCCATCGACCATTCCTCATCGGTCGCCAGACCATTGAGGAATTCCGCGCCATCAAACTCATAGTTGGACGGATCGAAGTAAGCGCTCTGCGACGCAGCATCGCCAAAGATGACCTGAGGCACGATGGCGTCGTTGACGTTGGCACCAAACACGCCCGCGTCAAACTCGGCGCGGAAGCCGGTGTCCAGGCGGTCCGGCTCGCCTTCTTCGGCGTAAGCGTAAGCCAGCTGGTAATCAAAGCTCCACAGGCCGGAAACCGTCTCACCACCAGCGGCAATCGCGTAGATTTCCTGGGTCTCGAGGCGGTCCTTGATGTCACGGTCAACTTCGAACGGATCACCTGTGGCAGCGTCAAAGAAAGCCCCACCGCCGTTCGAGCTCGCCAGATAGTCCGGGTCCTCAAACTTGTTCTCAACGCGCGAGCGGTATTCCTGATCGGAGAAATCCGAATAGGTCGTGCGCAGGAAGAGGTCGGTGCTCTCATTCAGGTCGAAGTCGAGATTGAACACTACCGAGGTGCGCTCACGCACAACATCGTAGTTGCGCAGCTCGAACTCTTCGGGGAAAGGCACGCCCACACCGGTGTCCCAGGTACCATCGCTTTCCACATTGTCAGATCCGAAAGAGCGTTCCTGATCAGAATAGGAGAACGCGACGCCAAGACGACCATCGAAGAAGCTGTCGGCAAAGGTGAAGCTGCCGCGGTGACCGTAGTCTTCCACGATATCGGCATAGATGCCGCGCAGCGAGAACTGCATGAGACGGTTGTCTTGATCCAGGCCGGACAGGGTCTCGATCTCGATATTGCCGCCAATGGTGTCACCGGGCATGTCCGGGGTCAGCGACTTGGAGATGACGATCGAGGACAGCACGTCAGAATCAATCACGTCCAGCGGCACCTGGCGGTTATCGCTTTCCGGCGACGGCAGGCGCACTCCGTTGACCGTGGTGGTGTTCAGGTTCGGGTCGATACCGCGGATGGAAACAAAGCGGCCCTCGCCCTGGTCATTCAGCACATTGACGCCAGAGATCCGGCGCGCGGCTTCGGCAACATTCTCGTCGGGCAGGCGGTCGATCGCGTCAGCCGACAGGATCGAGACCAGGCCATCTGCCGAACGCTGGCGGTTCAGCGCGCTGAGGAGCTGACCACGCTGGCCGGTGACGAGAATATTGTCGGTAACCGCCACATCGCCGCCGAGCACAAACTGGATGTCAGCCACTTCACTGTCGGATGCCAGCGAAACTGACCGGGTCTGAGCGTCAGCGCCGAGGAAGTCGACTTCAACCGTGTAGGTGCCAGCTGGAACACCGGCAAAGCGGAAACTGCCGTCGCGGCTGGAGGCCGTCGTCTGGCCGGTTTCGAGGATGCGGACAACGGCGCCCTCAAGACCCACCTGACCGGTGGTCTCGGTGATACGGCCGGTGATGTCACCGGCGTGTGCGGCAGCCGACATCAGTGCTGCGGCACTGGTGGCTGAAAGGAGCATTGAAAGGCGCGTCATGACTTCCCCCGAAGGACGTTGAGTGATCAAGCAAAGCGAATATCTCCGGGGCCGTATGGCCGCGAAGCTCAGCTCGGGGTTATCGCGGCGGTCCGCGAAAGTTGAGTGACGAAACGGCTTAAGAAAGACGACAATTCGGTCATGGTTTTGTGAAACCGTCTGCGACCGACTTGCGCGTTCAGATGGATACGCGCCAAGAGGAGGCCACAACGCCTGACCGCTGACGGAGCCCTCCATGCGCCCTTATCTGATGCTGATCCCGGTTTTCACCCTGACCGCCCTGACCGCCTGCGAGCGCTCGATCACGGGCTTGCCACCGGTCGCGGTACCCGCCACTGCAGAGACCGCTTCAGTTGCAGGCGCGGGTGATGCGGCGGACGATCCCGGCTTCTGGCGCGCCAGCGATCCGGGCGAGAGCCGCATTCTGGGCACCGACAAGCAATCTGGCCTTTATGTCTACGACCTTGCCGGTGAGACGCTTCAGTATCTCGATGTGGGTCGAATGAATAATATCGACGTGCGCTATGGCTTTGATGCGGGCGGTGAGATCGTCGACATCGCGGTGGCCACTGACCGCACGCGCATTGGTCTGTTTGTCTTCTTCATTGACCCGGTCACCGGCGCGGTTAGCGAGGCACCCGGCGGTGCCCTGCCCCACTATTTTGATGACCCTTACGGCCTGTGCCTGTGGTCGCGCCCCGATGGCGGGGTGGATGTCTTCTTTACCGAAGACGATACCGGACGCTTCAGTCAACTGCGGCTTGGGTTTGAAGATGGTGCGATGACCTCAGAAGAAGTGCGTAGCTTCACCATCGGGACGATCACCGAGGGCTGCACCGTCGATGACCGAACGGGCACTGTCTACATGGCAGAAGAAAATGTCGGCGTCTGGACATTCAGCGCGGACCCGTCCGCTGGCGATGACCGCGTGATGTTTGCCGAGATCGATAACGAAGCGCTCGTCGCCGATGCCGAGGGCGTCACCTTGTGGCCAAGTGAGGCCTACGGTGATCGCCTGGTGGTCTCAAGCCAGGGCGATAGCGCCTATGCGGTGTTCGATCTTGAAACCGCTGAGTTGATTGGCCGGTTTGAGATTGCGGGCGGCGAGATCGACCGCACCACAGAAACCGACGGCATCGACATCCATGCCGGAGCCCTGCCCGGCTATCCCGAAGGCCTGTTCCTGGCTCAGGACGATGCCGAAGACACCGGCGGCCAGAACTTCAAGATCGTGGATTTGACAGACGTGCGCCTGGCGCTGGAAGGCTGGAGCGCGTCCGACGAGGACTAGTGGAATTCCTGCTCGCCGCGCGGCTCTTCAACGACATCGCGCGGCCGCTCATAGCTGTCGTCGTCTTCGTCTTCCATGCTGCCGAAGCGCGATTGCCAGTCGTCAAAGAAGTTGACCATGGCGCTGATGCGCTGGCGGGTCACTTCGATCTCGCGCTTGGTGGCGGCCAGCCGGCCCGGCCATGAGGCGCGGTCACCCGCTTCCATGTCTGACAGATTGTCGGACATGCGTTCCGACCAATGGGTAACACCCGGTTAGTTATACTTCTTTAAGACAGTTTAACGCCCCTGCGCCACTCTGCCCGGTCGAGACATTTGTCTAACCTGGTGGTGACCCCATGCGTCTGCATGCAAGCGCGCTTCTAAGACGCCTGGCCCGTGACAAATCGGGACATGTGGCGATTATCACTGCAATCATCGCGCCAACCCTGGTGGCCGGAGCCGGGATTGGCATGGAAGCCGGCCACTGGTTCTACCAGCAACGCACCGCCCAGCTCAGTGCCGACGTGGCCGCCTATGCCGGAGCCGTTGTCGCTCGCGCGGGCGGTGAGGCGACTGAGATTGCAGCCGGGGTCACCGAAGAAGCGGAACGCAACGGGTATAACTCCGATATCGGCACGCTGCAGATCAACTGGCCGCCCCTGTCGGGCCCCAACCAGAATGACCGCTCGGTCGAAGTGATCCTGACCCAGAGCTGGCCGCGCGCCTTTTCTGCGCTCTATGCCGAAGGCGACATGGTGTTTCAGGTCAGGTCCGTCGCCCGCTTTGACGAGCCGGGCCCCGCCTGCATCCTGGCGCTCGACCCTTCGGGCAGCGCATCGCTGGAGTTTAGCGGCTCTACCGCCGTCACGCTGACCAATTGCGATCTCATGTCGAACTCTATTGCCACCGACGCGCTGGCCGTCACTGGATCTGGCAGTGTGACCGCCAGCTGTGCCAACTCGGTGGGCGGCATGAATATTGCCGCCTCGCTGACCATGACCGACTGCACCGAGGCGCGCACCAACCTGCCACCGGCGCTCGACCCCTATGCAGAACTGGTCGAGCCGACAGGGACCGGGTGTCGGAATATTCCAGGCGGCGGCGGTGCAAAGACGATCCAGCCGGGACGCTACTGCAACGGGATGAATTTACGGGGCACGATCGACATGGCCCCCGGCGTCTACATCGTGGATGGCGGAACAGTTCAGACGAATGGCAACTCGGTCGTCACTGGAAGTGGTGTCACCATCTTCCTGACCGGAGATGCGCAGGTTCAGATGAACGGCAATGCCGATATTAACCTGTCGGCACCTGAGACCGGCGACTATGCTGGCCTGCTGGTTTGGGGCGACAATGACAATCTGGCCGACACAAGCGTGATTTTTAACGGCACCGCAGACTCAAGCCTCGTCGGTGCACTCTACTTTCCAAACCAGACCATCGATATGCGCGGCGATTTTTCCGGCAGTGATGGCTGCACCCGCCTGATCGGCTATCGGATCGATGTGTCGGGCAACACCACATTTGACTCAGACTGCAGCGCGGCCGGGGTGACCACCCTGCAAACGCCGGGCTCTGTCCGGCTGGTCGAATAGGAGACAGACCTCATGCTCTCGTTCTTCAGGCGTTTCAGGAAAGATCGCTCCGGTGCCGGGGCGGTGGAGTTTGCCCTCATTGCGCCTCTGCTGGGCATGGTGATGGTGGCCGCCGCTGACATCGCCCACATCGCGTTTGAACGCTCGGACATGCTCGGAGCCGTCCGGTCTGGCAGCCAGTATTTCATGGCGGGTGGTACCAATACCGATCGGGCCAAGGTCATCGTCCAGACCAGCTGGTCGTCCATGCCGGAAAACGCTGTGGTGAATGTCAATCGCATCTGTGAATGTGGCGGAGAAACCGCCAGCTGCAATCTGCTGTGCCCCGACACAACCGTTCCGATTGCCTATGCTGTCATCGAAATCCAGTCCGACATCGACGGGATATTCGTGAATTACTACAACACCGCGAGCGACAAGGTGCGTGTGCGATGAAACACATTTTCACACGCGACACCCGCGGCAGCACCGCGGTGGAGTTTGCCTTTATCGCGCCGGTTTTCATCCTGTTGGTGGCCGCCGCAATCCTGTTTGGACAGGCCTATTACGCGCTCGGCTCCGTCCAGTGGGCGATCGAGCGGACCGCGCGCGACCTGATGGTCGACGGCGAGCTGACCGAGGCCCAGTTTGAAACCCGCGTCCGGCAGCTCACTGAAAGCCTGACCGCGATGAACTACACCGTCGCCTACCAGGACGTGATGTATGGCGAGATCCGCGTGACGGAGATCACCACCACGCTGCAATACACCATCAATGTCCCGGTGGTGGGCAGCTATACCCTCACCTACCCGGTGGAGGTGCACAGCCCCCGCCCGGTGGTTTGACCACAGCCACATCTCCCGCTTTTCCCCGGCAACGCGCCCATGCTATGGCAGATGCGTGCGTCCCCGTAGCTCAGCAGGATAGAGCAACGGATTCCTAATCCGTAGGTCGGAGGTTCGAATCCTCTCGGGGACGCCATCTCTTCCTGATCCTCGCTCACATCCGTTCGCTCGGGCGCGACGTTAGCCCCTCAGTCGTCATAGACCGCTCAAGACCGTCGCTAAGCTCTTGCTGAGCCGAGCACGTAAACGAAACGAGGCGGGCGGCTGTTCGCCTTGCGAGCGCTCTCGCGCTCGGGGTTCTGGATACTCCGCGGATTATTCGAGCCCCCAAAACTCGACCATCACCTGCGCAACTCTCTCCGGCGCTTCGCAGTGGAGCCAGTGGCCGAGGTCCGTGAAGGCTTCATAGCGCCATGGCGCATCGATGAAGGCGGCGCTCCCGTCCATCTGGGCGGTGTCGAGATAGCGATCCTCGCCCCCAATGAGGCCGAGGGAGGGAATGCGCACGCGTTCCTCGCCAAATGTGCCGACCGGCGGCTCAAAGAGCATGCGCGAGAGGCCAATATTGGCACGATACCAATTGAGCCCGGCGGTGAGCCGCCCGGGCCGTGACAGCGAGGCAATCGCGGCCTCCACGTCGTAGTGCCCGGCCCAATGGTGTTTAAACCAGGCCCAGTCATTGCGCTGATAGGCCCACTCGCACACGCCCTTGAACTGGTGCCAGAGGATGTAGCGGCTCTTGCCCATTTGAACCGGCGTAAGGCGGGCTTTCAAGAAGGCGCGCTGATGGCCCACCGCCATGGCCGTCAGGGTTTCAAACCGGTCTGGATACTGCGCCGCGAGCAGCCAGCTTAACGCCGAACCAAAATCATGGCCCACCAGATGGGCGCGCGTAATGCCCAGCTGATCCAGGATCGCGATGACATCCGGCATGGCCCCGTCGAACATGTCGTACTCGCTGACGCGCTCGGCCATACCGGTCAGCCCAAAGCCACGCAGGTCCGGCGCAATAACCCGATAGCCTTTCGCAACGAGGTAGGGTGTCAGCGCGTCCCAGCTGTGGTGATCATCGGGAAAGCCGTGCAGGCACAGCACTACGCCCCGAGGCGCGCCCTCTGGCCGGGTGTCACACACATGGTGTGTCAGGCCGTTGGCGGTGATGGAGTGGTGGAGCGTCTTCATGGCGAGCAGCTTTGCCAGCTTTGACACCGCCGCCAAGCCCCCTCGCCCCAAACATGCCGCTTTTGGTTCAGCTATCATTTAGGACCGGACCGGCTAAGGTGAGCACAGGCACTTTTATGGAGGGGGCCATGAAGTTTATCGCAGACCTGTTCAAACCCATTTTAACGATCCTGGTGACTGTGCTGGTCGGCGCGTTCATCCTGTCGGTGGCCTGGCCCGCAGCGGACAGCTGGATCGAAGGCTATCTGCCGGTCTGGGGGCAGCTGGATCCGGTGATCGACCAGGTTCGGGTCTGGCTGCAAATCCACCAGCCCGAGGAAGACCCGCCCTGGTGGCGATTCTGGGACTAGCTAAAAATACTGACAGCGGGGCTGGCGAGATCGGGTGCAGGGCGTAAACTTGGCCCATGATCGAACGCCAGTTGCGCCTGTCTGACCGCGATGTCACCTATACCGTCACCCATTCAAGGCGTCGGCGCACGATCGGTTTGAAGGTGACCGAAGACGGCCTGACCGTCACCCTGCCCCACCGCCTGGCCGCACGTCATGCCGACTCGGCGGTGCGGGACAAGGCGGCCTGGGTTCTCGATCGTCTGGACAAGATGACGCGCCGCGCGCGCCCCGCGCTCCACGGCGTTGATGGCGAAGAGATTGGCTGGCTTGGCACGCCACTGACCCTGCGCGTTCACCCTGGCGACCGGGTTCGCACCCGGGTGCTGCGCGAGGACGATGCGCTTCATGTCCACATCGACCAGGCGCTGCCGCCGGACATGGCCGCCAGCGCCGTGCGCAACGCGCTGCATCGCTGGCGCAAGGCCGAAGCCCTGACGCTGATGACCCCAAAGCTCGAAGCCTATGCCGAACAGCTCGGGGCGCGGCGGCCAAAGGTCTCCGTGCGTGAACAGAAGCGCCGCTGGGGCAGCTGTTCAGAGGACGGCTCCATCCGCATGAATGCGCGCCTGATCGGCTTTGATGAAAGCCTGATCGACTATGTCTGCGCGCACGAGGCCTGCCACTTGAAAGTCATGGACCACTCCAAGCGCTTCTACGCTCTGCTGGATCAGATCATGCCGGACCACCGACACCGCTCGAAGGCGCTGAAAGAGGCCGTCGAGGTCGGCGCGGCGTTCTAGACCAGCTTGCCGTCGAAAGCGTTCTGAATGAAGCGGCCACCCAGCTCCAGCCCGTCCGGGCCGATGGAGTGGGGGATGCCCTGGCTGATGTGAAACTCTGCGCCGTGCCCAGCCTCAGCCAGACCTTGGGCGGCCATCAATGTCATGCCCACAGGCAACACGTCATCGCGGTCGCCATGGATCAGAAGGATCGGCGGCTTGCAGGCAATTTCCGATTTCAGCCGTTCCGGGCCGGGCAGCGCCCCTGAAAAGCCAAGAATACCCGCCGGAGCGACCTCTCGGCGAAGCCCGGTGTGCAGCGCCATCATGGTGCCTTGTGAAAAGCCCACCAGCACCAGATCAGACGGTGTCAGGTTCCAGCGGTTGAGTTCTGACTTGATGAACTGCTCAGCGGTGGGGTAAGCCCCGCGCACGCCAGTTTCCATCGCTTCTGGATCAAGCCGGCTGATCGGGAACCACTGATAGCCGCCGGGGGCACCTGGAACGGGCTCGGGCGCATCGGGCGAGGCCCAGGCAACGTCGGGAAACTCAGGCGCCCAAGCCTGCGCCAGCCCTGCCAGATCCGCACCGTTGGACCCATAGCCATGGAACAGGATCACCAGCTTTTTTGCGGTGCCGGACTTGGGCGGAATACGCGGGCCATCAATCAGGATCATGGAAGCTTCCTTCGCTGCTGGCGGTGATCTTAGGCAGGACGGCGACAGGTTCAATGTGTGTCCCCATATGCCCCATCACCTGTCCCGGACGACTGAAAGGCGATCCGGGATCCACCGTAGGCTCCCTGTCGATATTAGATGTGCTACCGGTGGGTCCCGGCTCTGCGGCTGCGCCTTGGCCGGGATAGGTATGTGTTGAAAGAGAGGCTCTAGTGCTCAGGCAGGCGACCTGCTAACCCTTTGACCATCATGCCTGACTTCATCACTCGCTTTGCCCCCTCCCCGACCGGATATCTGCATCTGGGCCATGCCTGGTCGGCGATGAAGGCTTTTGATACGGCGCGCGATGCGGGAGGCATGTGCCACCTGCGGATCGAGGATATCGATACCACGCGCTGCACCTCAGAGTTTGAGGCGGCGGTGCTGGAAGACCTTACATGGCTCGGCTTTGACTGGCCGCAGCCCGTACGCCGCCAGAGCGTTCATTTTGATGAGTACACAGCCGTGCTGGAGGGGTTGGCAGAGCGTGGTCTCGTCTATCGTTGTTTTAAAACCCGCAAGGAAATCGCCGAGGAGATTGCCCGCGCGCCGCACCATCCCGGCGAAGGCCCCGAAGGTGTCATCTACCCCTGCCCGTCTGAACCCATGAGCGCCGATGAAGAAGCTGAACGCATCGCAAAGGGCGAGGCGTTTGCCTGGCGGTTATCGATCTCGGCGTGCCGCGATCTTCTGGGTGAAGACATCTGGTCCACGCTTCATTTCATCGAGGAAGGCTCCGGCCCGGACGGGGAGCGCGGCGTGGTGATGGCGCGGCCGGACACGCTGGGCGATGTCATCCTGGGGCGTAAGGATGTGGGCACGAGCTATCATCTGGCCTGCGTCCATGATGATGCCCTGCAAGGAGTGACCCATGTCATCCGCGGTCAGGACCTGTTCTTTGCCACGCACCTGCATGTGCTGTTGCAGCGATTGCTGGACCTGCCGCGTCCGATCTATCGCCATCACGGGCTATTGGTGGGTGAGGACGGCAAACGCTTTGCCAAGCGGGACCAATCACTGACGCTGCGAAGCCTGCGTGAAGCCGGGAAATCAGCCGACGATATCAGACGGCTGGCGCGGTCCTACGCAGGCTAGTCGGCGCTACGCGACGGGACCAGCAACATCAAGGCAATCGAAGTCGCAACGCCCGGCCAGGTAAAGGCCACGGCCTGATCAAACGCGCCCTGCATCAGGCTCGCCGTACCGGCCGCAAGGCCAGCGCCAGCGGCCAGTGCCGCACAAAACAGAATTCCAGGACGCAGTCGGGTCATGGCTTTCCTCCTCCCACCAAACTGGGACGCAAAAGAGGCTAGCAGACCTTGGCTAAGATAAAGTTTCAGCCCCGGTAGGGTTTTGTTCAAGGGCGGACTGACACCGGGCGCACGGTGCGCCAGCGAGCCTATTTGCGCTTATTGCCCAGATGCTCCAGCCCGGTGACGGCACCGGCTTTCTGAGAGGGCTGAGAGGCGTTGTGCTTTTTCTTGATATTCCGGTCGGCCTTGGGTTTTTTGGCTTCGCGACTGGATCGGGATTGGCCTTTGGCCATGGGACATGTGTCCTTCATGAAGGCCAGAGCGGCCTTCGAGCATCGCCCACAAACCGTGCACGATAAATCAGTATAACATGGCTGTCCCGGCCCGTCTCTGGCCATTGCGTTACCACGTGCGCGTCAAATACGTGGAAAGCGCCTTAAACCGGGCCGACCCCGCCTCCAACACCAGTGTTTGGGGGCGGGCGGATTATGAAGGCGGCTCCCATGGCCATCCATACTCAAGCAAACAGCACGAAGAAGTGGGTCCCGGTAAAGCCCGCATCGGGGTTGTTGCTGTATTTCTGGCAATTGCCCGGCGTAGAGGCTTCGTGCAACCTCCAAAAGCCCGTCCAACACGTGTTGGCGCAACGAGGATTAAACGCACCGAGCCGATAAGGTTCGCAAGGCGAACAGCCGTCCGTAGAGAAGGCAAGCTTGCCTTGGCGAGAATGAGGACCCTACGGTCTGGATAGCTTAGAGGACAGAAGACTTAAGCCGCAGCCGCCTTGGCCGCCGTTTCCGGCTTGGCGTAAAGGCCGCGATGACCTGGCACTGGGCGCAGATTGTCGGTCAGGCCCACCACGGTTTCCGCCGCGCCAAGCAGCAGGAAACCATCTTCGCTGAGCTGATTGGCCAGACGGTTCAGAACCTTCGCCTTGGTGTCGATATCAAAATAGATCAGCACATTGCGGCAGAAGATGACGTCCATCTTGCCGTAGCGCGAGAAGTCATCGAGCAAGTTGCCCTGCTCAAAGCGGACGCGCTGGCGGATATGCGGTTTGATCTTCCAGGTCTCGCCCACCTGCTCAAAGTGCTTCACCAGCTTCTGGATCGGCAGGCCGCGCTGGACCTCAAACTGGGTGTAGACACCGGCCTTTGCCTTTTCCAGAACCTGCGCGCTCATGTCGGTGGCGAGGATATCAGCACCGCGCTCACCAGCTTCGTCCAGGATCATGCCCAGTGAATAGGGCTCCTGACCGGAGGACGCAGCCGCGCACCAGATCTTCATTGGCCGACCGGGCCGCGAGGTTTTCAGCGACGGCATGATCGTCTTCTCAAACAGATCAAACGGGGTCTTGTCGCGGAAGAAAAAGGTCTCGTGGGTGGCAAGCGCCTCACTGGCGGCGACACACATCTTGCGATCGCCGCGCATCATGGCGTCGACCAGAGCTTCCACGCTGGCAAAGCCTTCCTTGCGCGCAAGCGGGCCAAGGCGGGAATCCACCAGATAAGCCTTTTCCGGACCCAGGATCAGGCCGGTGCGCGTTTTCACGTCCTTGGACAGGAACTCAAACTTTCTGGACGGCAGAGCAGTCATCAAACACCCCTTAAGCGCCGGGCAATGTCCGGGCCGATGTCTTTTAGTGGTAGAATTTCGTCAGCAAGGCCGGCTTCGGCGACCGCACCGGGCATGCCCCAGACCACGCTGGACTGTTGATCCTGGGCAATCACCTGGCCGCCGGCTTCGCGAACCGCGCGCGCGCCTTCACGGCCGTCAGAGCCCATGCCGGTCAGAACGACGGCCAGCATGTTACGACCCATGGCGGCTGCGCAGGTCTCAAACAGCGGATCGACCGCCGGGCGGCAGAAATTGATCTGCGGCCCCTGATCCAGCTGGGTAACCAGACCAGTGCCTTCGCGGCGCACGGTCATGTGCCAGTCGCCCGGTGCCACATAGACGCGGCCCGGCTTGATGATCTCGTTATGTTTTGCCTCAGCGGCGGGAAGGCCGCACTTCGACAGGTGTTCCGCCAGAATGGCAGTGAACAGCTTGGGCATGTGCTGGGTGATCAGCACCGGAACCCGGCAATCGCGCGGAATGGCACTCATCACATCACGCAGCGCCTGGGGTCCGCCCGTAGACGAACCAATGGCGATCAGATCCGGACGGGGCGCAATACCGGGACGCGGTGCCGGGCGCGCCGCAGAGACCGGAGCCACACGCGGGCGCGCCGCAGATGGCACCTTCTGGCGCGGGCTAAGCGCGACGAGCTTGTCGAGCAGTTCGATCCGATAGGCTTCTGCACCGGCAACACGGCCGGCTTCCGGTTTTGGCGCATAATCAGCCGCACCCAGCGACAGGGCGCGCATGGTCACCTCACCGCCCTTGCGGGTGAGCGTCGATGCCATGATGACACGCGCGCGCGGTGCCGCTTTAAGGATAAGCGGCAAAGCAGTGAGCCCGTCCATGCGCGGCATTTCCACGTCCAGAACCACCAGATCGGGCTGTAGCTCCTTGGCGCGGCGCACACCCTGTTCGCCATCGGCGCAGGTGGCGGCCACTTCAAGACGCGAGTCGCCTTCGACCCAACGGGCCACCAGGCCGCGCACGACAGCGCTATCGTCGATGATCAGGACGCGGGGTTTTCCGCTTGAGGCGGGTGTATATTGGGCGGCGGCGCTCACTGGATGGCGCTCCTAAAAAGGGTGCGCGTTAAACGAGCCCGGTTTCAGCAAACTTGGATTCGATGATGTCGCCATCGAAGGGCTTCATCACATATTCGTCCGCCCCGGCACGAAGCGCCTGGGTGATGTGGGACATGTCATTTTCAGTAGTGCAGAAGACGACGACCGGCTTTGTGCCATTTGGCTCCTCGCGCAGCCTGATCAGGAAATCGAGGCCATTCATGACCGGCATGTTCCAGTCCAGAAGCACAGCGTCCGGCATGGCCTTCTTGCAGGCATCCAGTGCCTGCTGACCATCGGCGGCTTCTTCAACGGCAAAGCCGATATCTTCAACAATCTTGCGAGCGACCTTGCGGATGACCCGGCTGTCGTCGACGACGAGGCAGGTTTTCATTGGCGATACTCCCGATCTAAGCCGCCAGCTTTTTATCCCAGTTGATCAGCGCTCGGATGTCGAGCACTGCCAACAAATTCTTTTCAAGACGGTGCACCCCTTTGAGAAGCGCGCGCCAGTGTGGGTCGAGGTGAGCGGGGCTGGCTTCCAGCGTGTCGGCCTTGAGCCGCATCACTTCGCCAACTTCGTCCACCAGAACGCCAAAGAGCTCAGAGCCTTGCTCGAGCCCCAGCGCCATCACCGGCTCGTCTGCGCCGCGGGCGGGCAGGTTCAAACGGCTACGGGCGTCCACCGCCGTCACGATACGGCCACGAAGGTTTAGAAGCCCGGCGATCTCACCGGGTGCGCGCGGAACCTTGGTAATGTCCTGGGGCGAGAAGACCTCACGGATTTCATGGACTTCCACGCCGAAGAGCTGCCCACCAATGTGGACCGTGACATATTCGAAGGAGGATTGAACCGACATATTCGTCTTTCCCTTAGGCAGCCGCGCGGGTGCGGGCTGCCTTGTCGAGCGCTGCAATCAGGCCGCCGCGATCAGCGCGGTCCATCACAGCCACAAAGCCTTCTGAAGAATGGCTGTAGGCGTCTTCACCCACACCCAGGCGCGGAATGTTGAGGAAGAAGCCTTCCTCACCCAGGCGGTTCAGCGCACCAGGATCACCCACGACCACATCGTATTCTGCGCCCATCTGGGCAGCATCGCGCGCTTCATGGAGCCCGCCAGCCACCGTGACGTCGTAGCCAGCAGCCGCCAGCAGGGGCGCGAGCATGCGGCGGGAGAAGGCGTCCGCTTCGACCAGCAGGACCGCATTGCGCTCAGACTTTTCAGCCCGCTGCGGCGCACCCGACCAGGCGCGTTCCATATGCCAGGCGATGTCGAGAACCTCGGTCGCCTTCCCCTTGATGACGGCAGAACCGATCACGCCAGGGCGCTCCGAGCCCATCTCCAGATCCAGCGTTTCTTCAACGACATCAAGGATTTCATCAACTGCGACACCGGCCGAGCGACCATCTTCAGCAAAGACGAGCACCGGCTGTCGCCCGCTGTCCTGGAAGGTGTCGTAGCCACCGGCGTGGGCCAGCGGAAGCAGGCGTCCGCGATACTGGACCACGTAGCGCTCGTCGACCTTCTCGATGGTCTTGGCGTCAAAGTCTTCAAGGCGCGTGATAAGGCTGACCGGAACTGCCTTGGGCTCCTCACCGCCGGCGCGTACCAGCAGCAGGCGCTGGCGAGCACTGAGCGCTTCATCGCTCTCAGCGGCAGCAGCGGCGCTTTCCTTGACCTCTTCGGCTTCCATCGCGGTTTCGGAGGCGAGACCATTGGGATCAAGGATCATGATCACCGAGCCGTCGCCCAGAATGGTCGCGCCGGAGAAGACCGAAACATTGCGAAGCGGGCCAGACAGCGGTTTGACCACAATCTCCTCGGTATCAAGGACATCGTCGACCACCAGGCCAACCTTGCGGCCGGCGGCTTCCAGAACGATGACATAGCCCGACATCTCTTCGGTGCCGCCCAGCGTCTGGTTGAGCACCTCATTCATGGCGATGACCGGCAGCAGGCGGTCGCGCAGACGGATCATCCGTGCGCCGTTGAGCGTTTCCACTTCGATGGAGGAGCCAGGGCCAACGCGAACCAGCTCACGCACGCTCAGTTGTGGCGCGGCAAAGCGTTCCCCGCCCACCTTCACGATGAGCGCCGACACAATGGCCAGAGTCAGCGGGATTTTGATAGTGAAAGTGGCACCCTTGTTGACCTCTGAATGCAAGTCAATCTGGCCGCCAATCTGCTCGATATTGGTGCGGACCACGTCCATGCCGACACCGCGGCCGGACAGGTTGGTCACCTGAGCGGCGGTGGAGAAGCCAGCGGCAAAGACAAAGCGCTGAATCTGCTGCTCGCTCATCCCGGCAAGTTCGTCCGGCGTGGCGAGGCCCTTTTCAAGGATTTTCGCGCGGATCTTTTCCGGATCGAGACCGCGACCATCGTCGGCAATCTTGATGATGATCGCGCCACCTTCGTGGTAGGCGGACAGGCGGATCGTCCCCAGCTCCGGCTTGCCATTGGCAACGCGGACATCTGGAGTTTCAAGGCCGTGATCGCAGGAATTGCGGATCATGTGGGTGAGCGGATCTTTAATCAGCTCAAGCACCTGACGGTCCAGCTCGGTGTCTTCACCTTCCTGGATCAGGTTGATTTTCTTGCCCAGATCCTGGCTGGCATCGCGAACAATCCGCGGCAGCTTCTTCCACGCATCGCCCACCGGCTGCATGCGGGTCTTCATGACCCCGTCCTGCAGTTCAGCGGTCACAGACGACAGGCGCTGCAGCGGTGTCTTCAGGGCGCTGTCTTCAGCCCCGCGCACGATCTGGTGCATCTGGTTACGGGCCAGAACAAGCTCCGACACCGTGGTCATCAGGTTTTCAAGCACATCCACATTCACGCGGATGGTCGACTGGGTGCGCGCACCACCGGTTGCGGCAGGCGCATCGGCATTGGCTGCTGCAGGCACCTCGGCGGCTGCGGGTGCCGCTGCGGGCGCAGCCGTGATCTCTTCAGCGTCGTCCTCCACCTCAACGTCGGCATCGGCCTCGGCGGTCTCAGCGTCGGTATCGTCTTCCGGGCCCGGCGTATTCATGAAGGCAGCTTCAAGATCAGCCAGCGAAACCTCGCCCGGGCGCAGTTCGCGACCAAGATCAGCGTCGAATGCGCTGTCGCCGGCTTCAGCGGCTGGTGCGGGTGCGGGTTCGGGCTCGGGTTCAGGCTCGGGTTCCGGTGCAGGGGCTGCGGCCTCGACTTCAACCGCCTTGCCTTCTGACAGGGCTTCAAGCTCTGCGATCAGGGCTGTGTCATCACCCTTCGGCTCAGTACCGGTTTGCTCCAGGCCTTCCAGGATCGCCTTGATCTGGTCGAGGGATTTTAGGACCACCGTCACCGCGTTGCTGTCGGCAACCAGATCGCCATCGCGGAATTTGCCCAGCAGGGTTTCACCCGCGTGAGCAATCGCTTCAAGACGCGTCAGCTCGAGGAAGCCGCATGTGCCCTTGATGGTGTGCAGAAGCCGGAAGATATTATCCAGCGTGGCCCTATTCGTCGGGTCAGATTCAAACTTAACTAGCTCGACGTCGATGACATCGAGGCTTTCAAATGTTTCGGCCAGAAATTCGCCGATTAACTCGTCCATGAAACCAGCCCCATTAAAAGATACAGGCGTCTAAGAGCGACTGTCTCACGGGCTTGGTTAAGCAAAGGTTTTAATGTTGCGGCAGATAATAAGGTTATGCTGCAGCTTCTGCACTTTGCGCAGGACCCGTCAGGGCGGTGAACTCGGCGCGCTCCTCCGAGGCGCTGGCATGGGCCCGGCCACCGGTCTCGCGCGCAAGCAATCCAGCGTAGTAGGGCTGGATGGAGCGGCCATCATACCCGTCTGCCGGGCGTTCGCCTTCCAGCGCGCCGCGATGGCCGTCATCAAGCCGGATGCGCGGACCGGCCGCGACGATGCGCAGGCGTGCGCCGCCATCCCCCGATGACGTGGCCTCAATTGTCACCGTGCCGCCGCGCGGAACACTTTCCACCGCCAGCCAGATCAGATTGAGCAGGATGCGCGCGGCTGTGCGATCAATCGCGCCGCCTTCGTTTTTCCAGACAATGTCAGGCCGCGCGTCGGCGAACATCGGCGCAACCAGGCCTTTGATCTCATCTAGGGCCATCTCACCGCCTCGCGAGCCCCCTGCCCCAAAACAGACGCGGGCATATTCCAGCTTGTTGCGGATCGACACTGCGCCGGTGCGCAGAAGGTCAATCGCATCATCGCGCATGTCAGCAGCGCTCTCGTCATCGAGGACGGACAAGGCTGCGCCCATCGCGCTCGTCGGGCCAGCAATATCGTGGCAGACGCGCGAGCAGAGAAGGGCAGCAAGTTCGGCGGCGGAGGGGATGTTTGTCTGGCTCATGGTCGTGACCATGGCGCGATTCTACTAACGAGGCATTGACCGATTTAGCCCACGCTGCAGCTGTCAGAGCTCGTGGTCCACGTCGTCATGGCCATGGCGTGCGGAATAAAACACCAGTGCCATCAATCCGCCACCAATCAGCAATGAAAAGATAACGCCGATGGCCATGGCGATATAGCCATGGGCGGAAATGTCAGCGTGGGTGTCAGCACCAATACTGGACCAGCTGGACATGGCGAACCAGATGGCAGCAGCCAGAAAGGCAAGCAGGACTCCAATTGTAATGAGGACTGTCTTCACGTTTGACCTATATGCCGCTGGCAGGAAGTTTGCTTTCCAGTTTGTTAAACCGAGCCTGATGGGATACGCCCCTCTTGGCACCGGGCCCTGTTGGAGACAACATGGGGACTGGAGGGGCTCTAAACAATTCACAAGGCTGTGTCAGCCAGGGACACGGCCGTGAGGCAAGCTAGCAGGTCTATGTCCGGATTTAACGTTCGTCTCGCCCAGGCCCAGCGCTCGCGCACGCTGATCTTCTTTTTCAGCGTTGGTGGTGCGCTTGCGCTGATCGCCCTTCTGCTCATCGCGCGGACCAGCGCAAGCGGTTCCGACACCGCTCGGCCCTTGGCAGAACCTGTTCTGGTCAGCGACGTCGATTCTGCGCCCCCAGTTGAAACCGCGAGCTTTGAGCCATCGGCTACCGTTGACGCTGCGGCGGCTGGCTCGGCCGAGACGACGCTCGCCGAGCCAGCCGTGCTGGCGTCGCTGGATTTCAATCAGGACCTGATCCAGGCAGAGCATAATCAGTTTGCCGGGCGCTCAATTCCGGCCGTCACCTCCATCGATGCTGTCGTGCGCCGCGGTCAGACCTTCGCCAGTGTTCTGGACAATGCCGGTGCAAGCCGTGTGGACGCCGCCCGCGCCATTGCCGCGCTGGAGCCGATGTTTTCTGCGCGCCGCCTTCGCGCGGGCCAGCGGCTGACCATCTTCATGGAAGCGCCCAGCGAAGCCGATCGCATTGCCGCGCGCATCAATGAAGAAGACCTGCCAGATCGCTGGCTTGCCGGCTTCTCCTTCCAGCCGGATGAAGAGCGCACCCTGACGGTCGCCCGTGTGGGCAATCAGTTCCGCGCGCGTGAAGCGGTGCGTAGCCTGGAGCGCCAGATCGTCCGCGCCACCGGTGAGGTTGAAAGCTCGCTTTATCTGTCTGCGATCGAAGCCGGGGCCACCGACCGCATCGTGGGCGAGCTGGCCAATGTGCTCGGCTTTGCGGTGGACTTCCGCACCATCCAGCCCGGCGATGATTTCGACGTGGTATTCGAGCGCTTTGTGAACCGTCGCGGTGAAACGATCCGCACCGGCGATATCCTCTACGTGGTGTTTGATGGTCGCGGCGATCCGCTGGAGTATTTCCGCTTTGAAGCCCCCGATGGCGAGATCGGATTTTTCACCGCTGACGGTGAAAGCGCACAGCGTCTTCTCATGAAGATGCCGATCAACGGTGCGCGCATCTCCTCCAGCTTCGGTATGCGTTTCCACCCGATCCTGGAGCGTAGCCGCCCCCATAATGGTACCGACTTTGCCGCCCCGCGCGGCACGCCGATCATGGCCGCCGGTGCCGGTGTTGTGGAGCGGGCCAACCGCTTTGGCAGCTTTGGCAATTATATCCGCATCCAGCATACCAACGGGTATGAGACCGCCTACGCCCACCTTCAGGGCTTTGCCCGCGGTATCCGGTCAGGTAGCCGCGTTCAGCAGGGCCAGATCATCGGCTATGTGGGCACGACGGGTCGCTCCACCGGACCGCACCTGCACTATGAAGTGCACCTCAATGGTCGTCCAACCAATCCGATGGCGCTGGATCTGCCGACGGGACGCACACTGGGCGATGACGAGCTCAGCCTTTTTGAGGCCGAGCGCGATCGCATCATCGCCATTCGTGACGGAGCGCCCATGGCCCTCGCGGCCATCGACGAGGTCGCCTCGGCCAATGTGCTGCTGGCTCAAAGCTCAGCGGCTGCGACACCGCCCGCAAGCGCAGGGCGCTAGTCGCTGCGCTTGACCCGCTTCAGCGTCGCATAGCCGTCAGAGCGCTTGGGCTTGGCCTTGCCCTTGGGACCCGCGCCTTTGGGACCAGCCCCCTTTGGCCCTGCCCCTTTTGGACCTTTGCCAAACGGCTTTGCGCCCTTGGGACCTTTGGACTTGGGCTTATCAGCGGTGCGCGGCCCCTTGTGCGGGCCACTGTCTGACTTCGGAGCCCAATCGCGCTTTGGCCGTGTATCGCCATCACGGTCACTGTGAAGCGGCTCGCCCTTGCCCCGATGGGGCTTCTTGGCACGCGGCTTGTCGGCGAAATTGCCGCCGTCACGGTCCTCGAACTTACGCGACGGCTTGCGGCCTTCGCCATCGCCGAATTTCGAATGGCGCTTTTCAGCTGTCTTGCCATAGGGCTTGCGATCCGCGCGGTTCGGTTTGCCCCCGCCCGCATGATCACGGGCCGGTGCGGCCTTCGGCGGCGGGCCGTCGGGCATGGGTTGACCGGCTTCGACCACATGGACATTGGTGTCGCGCTCACCGCGCGGCTTGCTCAGCGCAGCCTTGAAGGCGTCGCGCTTGTCCGCGGCAATCTGGAAGCGGCTCGTCTTGTCCTCAATGCGGATTGCGCCGATGTCCGCGCCGGTGATTTCACCAATGCGGCACAGCATGGGCACCAGCCAGCGCGGTTCAGCGCGCATGTGCTTGCCCAGATTCACTTCAAACCAGCCATCATCGTCGAAATCGTCACGATCACGGCGCGCCGGGCGCTCCTTGGTCTTGCGGTCACTCACCTTCGGTGGCGGGCTCAGCTCTTCCGGGGCCGGCAGGCGATGCTGAAGCTCGGACAGGAAGGCCGCCGCCACACGCTCAGCGCCGAAGCGCTCAATGATGGAGCGCGCGTCTTCAAGATCAGCGTCGTCCAGCTCTGCATTTAGCGCCGGGTGCTCACCAAGGCGCGCCTGATCCTTCTCGCGAACCATGTCCGCGCTGGGCGCTTCAGCCCATTCAGCTTCAATCTTGGCCGCTCGCAACAAGCCGATGACGCGGCCCTTGCGTGAGGGAGCGCACAGAAGAACGCTGGTGCCCTTTGCGCCAGCACGGCCGGTACGGCCCGAGCGGTGCAGCAGGCTTTCAGCGTTCGTGGGTGGTTCGGCATGGACCACCAGATCAAGACCGGGCAGATCGATACCGCGCGCGGCCACATCGGTGGCCACACACACGGTGGCCCGGCCATCACGCAGCGATTGCAGCGCCTTGGTCCGTTCGGCCTGGGTCAACTCCCCTGATAGCGCCACAGCCCGGAAGCCGCGATTGTGCAGGCGGGCTGCCAAACGGTTCACCGCTTCACGGGTGGCGCAGAACACCAGCGCACGCGGCGCGGAGTGGTAGCGCAGCACGTTGATCACAGCATGCTCACGCTCCTGCGCGTGGACCAGGTGAGCGATATAGCTGATGTCGGCGTGCTGGCTGCCCGCACTGACTGTGGAAATGCGCAGCGCATCGCGTTGATAGTCCTGAGCCAGCTTGGCGATAGGCTTGGATACAGTCGCGGAGAACAAAAGCGTGCGACGCTCCGCCGGAGCCGCATCAAGAATGTATTCAAGGTCTTCCTTAAAGCCGAAATCGAGCATCTCGTCGGCTTCGTCCAGGATGGCGACCTTCAGCTCGGACAAGTCCAGCGCGCGCCGTTCGATATGGTCGCGCAAGCGGCCCGGCGTGCCTACGACGATATGCGCGCCGCGCTCCAGTTGGCGACGTTCAGAGCGCGCATCCATACCGCCGACGCAGGACGCCAGACGCCCTCCGGCCTTGCCATAAAGCCAGCCCAGCTCGCGCTGCACCTGAAGCGCCAGTTCCCGGGTCGGGGCGATCACCAGCGCCATCGGTGCGCCAGCTCGCGGCAGCTCTGTCGCATCGCCCAGAAGGTCAGGGGCCATGGCAATCCCGAATGCGACCGTCTTGCCTGAGCCGGTCTGGGCCGAGACCAGAAGATCACGGCCGGCGGCATCGGCTTCAAGCACAGCGGACTGAACATCGGTGAGCGCTTCATAGCCTTTTTCGGCAAGCGCTTCGGCAAGGGCGGGTGAAATATCTGTCGGCGTCGTCATTCAAAATCCAATCGGCCCGGCGGCAACACACCGCGGGCATACGTCAATCCTTGCCTGTTACGGAAGGAGGCGCAGCGTCGCGCCTGTTAGGGGTCAAGAAGCCATAAGGCTCCGATTTGGCGCGTACATACGCCGAAAATACCGCGCCGTCACGCGTTGTGTGTCGGGACCGCAAGGTTAGCCCTGAGCCTCGCGCTCTTCGCCCAGCACAGCCTGAAACTCTTCCGCGCTTTGCTTCAGCCCATTGATCCGTGCCTCAAGCCCGCCAACCAGAGCAGTAGACATAAAATACCGACGCCGGAATTCATTATCCTCACACAGGACCGACAACGGCTCGGTCAGCTGCAGAGGCGTTGAGAGTGGGGCGAGTGCGAGGTCCGCCGAGACTGCCGGGTGGTTCAGCGCATGATTGTCCCACAGGAGATCAAAGTTGATCGAGGTCTGGTCGTTGTCTTCAGCCAGCTGTGCCTGAAAGCTATTGAACGCAGCGCGAAACGCCGGGCTCAGCCGATCTAGATAGCGATCCTGTCGGCTTAGCTCGCGTGCGGTGATCGTGATGAAGGTCGGATCGAGATCAACGGTCATAAGGGCAATGGACACAGCGACTTGCTCTGCAGCCTCGACCGTTGGATCGCACGCCTCAATGGCGACCCGCCCGATATCGGTGGCTTCTCTTACTCGCTCATACCGCTCAAGGTAGAAGTCCATGATCTCCAGATTGGTCTGCGTCTCTTCTTCGAGACGCTCCAGCGCACCTCGCAGACTGGCCTGGTCAGACCGGGCCTCGGCCCAGGCCCCCAGCTGAAGCGCGATCAGGACGCCAACAGTGACCAACACCAACTCAATGGCGATAGTCACCCAGTCCTGACGTCTCAATGCGGATGCAAGGCGAGAAGCAATCATGTCCGCACTATTGCGGGCGCTTGTGCAGGCCGCAAGGCCAATCCCTCTCCCCGTTTAACCGGGGAGAGGGATGAGGCGCGTTTACTGAATGACCGCTTCAGAGGGTGGCTGGGCGTTGCGGCTGACCGCTTTGCCATTGACCGTCAGGGCACCGGCTTCAGCGGAGACTTTCACCGCGTCGCCGTCATTGAGCGCGCCTTCCAGGATCAGGCGAGCCAGCGGATCCTGCAATTCCTTCTGGATCACACGCTTGAGCGGGCGAGCTCCGTAGGCCGGATCATAGCCTTTTTCGGCGAGCCAGCTGCGGGCAGCATCATCGAGCTCAATCGTCATGCGGCGGTCTTTCAGCAAGGCCTCCAGACGCTTCAGCTGAATATCAACGATCGCGCCCATATGCTGCTCTTCGAGACGGCGGAACAGGATGATGTCGTCAATCCGGTTCAGGAATTCCGGCCGGAAGGCCGCGCGGACCGCGCCCATGACATTCTCACGCGCGCTTTCTACATCGCCCGACAGCAGGAATTCAGAGCCCAGGTTGGAGGTCATGATCAGGATCGTATTGCGGAAGTCGACCGTACGGCCCTGACCATCGGTCAGGCGGCCATCATCAAGCACCTGAAGCAGCGTATTGAAGACGTCCGGGTGGGCTTTTTCCACCTCGTCGAACAAGACCACCTGATAGGGGCGGCGGCGCACGCTTTCGGTCAGCGCACCACCTTCCTCATAACCGACATAGCCAGGAGGTGCGCCGATCATGCGGCTGACCGAGTGCTTCTCCATGTATTCAGACATATCAAGGCGCGTGACCGCGGTTTCGTCATCAAACAGAAATTCGGCCAGAGCCTTGGTCAGCTCGGTTTTACCAACCCCCGTGGGGCCGAGGAACAGGAAGCTGCCAATCGGACGGCTGGGGTCTTTCAGACCGGCGCGGCTACGGCGCACGGCATCGGACACAGCGACCAGCGCCTCGTCCTGACCCACCACCCGGCTGCGCAAACCGTCTTCCATGGCCAGCAGCTTTTCACGCTCACCTTCGAGCATCTTGTCCACCGGGACGCCGGTCCAGCGACTGACGACGGCAGCAATCTGCTCCTCGTCGACAACCTCTTTGACCAGCGCGCCCTTGCCGTTAGCGGCCTGGGCATCGCCGGCCGCTTCAGCATCCGCGAGGCGCTTTTCCAGCTCCGGGATCTGGCCGTATTTCAGCTCCGAGGCCTTGGCGAGATCACCCCGGCGTTCAGCATCGGCCAGCTCGGCGCGCATGCGATCAAGCTGTTCTTTCACCTCGGTTGAAGAGGCCAGCTTGTCCTTCTCCGCGCGCCAGGCGGCGGTCAGCTCATTGGAGCGATCTTCCAGATCGGCGAGCTCTTTTTTCAGCGCTTCAAGCCGGGTCTTCGACGCGTCGTCGCTTTCCTTTTTGAGCGCTTCGGCCTCGATCTTCAGCTGGATGATACGCCGGTCGAGCTCATCAAGGGCTTCCGGCTTGGAATCTACCTGCATGCGAAGGCGCGCAGCCGCCTCGTCCATCAGGTCGATGGCTTTATCGGGTAGAAAGCGATCGGTGATATAGCGGTTAGACAGGGTCGCCGCAGACACAATTGCGCCGTCGGCAATGCGCACCCCATGGTGCACCTCGTACTTTTCCTTCAGGCCGCGCAGGATGGAGATGGTGTCCTCCACCGTCGGCTCTTCAACGAAGACCGGCTGGAAGCGGCGCGCGAGCGCGGCATCCTTTTCCACATGCTTGCGATATTCATCCAGCGTCGTGGCCCCCACGCAGTGCAGCTCACCACGAGCCAGCGCAGGCTTGAGCAAGTTGGACGCATCCATCGCGCCATCGGTCTTGCCCGCACCAACCAGGGTGTGCATCTCGTCGATGAAGAGGATGATCTGCCCGTTCGCGCTCTCCACCTCGGTGAGGACCGCCTTCAGGCGTTCTTCAAACTCGCCGCGATATTTCGCGCCCGCGATCAGTGAGCCCATGTCGAGGGCAAGCAGCTTCTTATCCTTCAGGCTTTCAGGCACGTCACCATTAACGATGCGCAGCGCCAGGCCTTCGGCAATCGCGGTTTTACCCACGCCCGGCTCTCCGATCAGAACGGGATTGTTTTTGGTCCGGCGCGACAGCACCTGCACCGCGCGGCGAATTTCCTCATCCCGGCCAATGACCGGATCGAGCTTGCCAGCGCGCGCCACCTCGGTGAGGTCGCGGGCGTACTTCTTCAGTGCTTCGTAAGCGTCTTCGCTGGACGCGCTGTCGGCGGTGCGGCCCTGGCGCAGATCATTGATCGCGGTGTTCAGCGCATTGGCAGTGACGCCCGCCTGTTTGAAGATGTCGGTGACCTTGGTGCCGGACACAATCGACAACGCCTGCAGCAGGCGCTCAGCGGTCACATATTGATCGCCTGCCTTCTTGGCCGCCTCTTCAGCGGTGGAGAAGACCTCCGCCGTTTTCGGCTGCAGGTAGAGCTGGGGGTTGCCCTCCACCTTGGGCAGGGCATCGACGGCGCGCTTGGTCAGATCGGCCACCATGTCGGGGCGGCCGCCAGCGGCCTTGATCAGATTGGCGGCCAGACCGGAGTCGTCATCCATCAGCGCAGCGAGCAGGTGCTCTGGCGCAAAATGCTGGTTCTTGTTCTTCAGCGCAGCGCCTTGCGCGGCCTGAAGCACCGTGCGGGCACGGTCGGTATAGGTATCCAAATTCATCGCTTCTCATGTCTCCTGAAAACTGCAGCGAGACGGGCGGTTAGAGCCTCCATTGAGCACTCTTTTGCCCTCATGCGATAGAAGTGGGTGTTGCTTTATGACAACACAAGAGGGGGTGGGGATAAATGTGCGTCGTTTCATCCTGAGGGTCCTTCGAGGCTCCCCCGGATCAAGTCCGGGGTCACACCTCAGGATGAGGGTGACGGAAAGCTCCCACTTCCCTCATCCTGAGGTGCTTTTGCGTGAGCAAAAGCCTCGAAGGACGCACGCTCTACCCGAAAAATCCCTTCAGCGCCCTCGCTGCCTGACGGATGCGTTGCTCATTTTCAACGAGCGCTAGTCGCACATGGCTGTCGCCGCGCTCACCAAAGCCGAGGCCGGGAGCGACCGCTACGCCGGTCTTCTCCAGAAGCTGTTTGGAGAACTCCACCGAGCCCAGCTCAGCAAACTGTTCAGGGATCGGGGCCCAGGCAAACATGGTCGCCGGCGGTTTGGGGATAGTGAACCCGGCCCGCGCAAAGCTTTCCACCAGCACGTCACGGCGGGAGCGATAGGTCTGGCGGGCCGCTTCCACGCTGTCCTGTGGCCCATCCAGAGCGGCCACCGCGGCGATCTGAATGGGCGTGAAGGCGCCATAGTCCAGGTAGGACTTCACCCTTTTGAGCGCATCGATCAGGCGTGAGGACCCGGCCGCAAACCCCATCCGCCACCCGGGCATGGAATAGGTCTTCGACATGGAGGTGAACTCCACCGCCACATCCCGCGCGCCGGGCACTTCGAGAATGGACGGCGGCGGGCCTCCATCGAAGTAGATCTCTGAATAGGCGAGGTCTGAAATCAGGATCAGGTCATGGGCCTTGGCGAGCTTGACCGCTTCTTCATAGAAATCGAGATCGACCACCTGGGCGGTCGGGTTGGACGGGAAGTTCAACACCAGCGCGCCCGGGCTCGGGATCGAATGGCGGCAGGCATGGTCGGCTGCGCGCAAGAAACTTTCAGGGCTTTCAAACGGAACAGGACGCACGGCCGCTCCGGCAATGATGAAGCCGAACATGTGGATGGGATAGGACGGGTCTGGTGCCAGGATCACATCGCCCGGCGCAGTGATGGCTTGCGCGAGGTTGGCGAGCCCCTCCTTCGACCCCAGCGTGACACAGACTTCGGTATCTGGATTGACCGACACGTTGAAGCGCCGCTCGTAATAGCGCGACAGCGCCTTTCGCAAACTTGGCACGCCCGCGCTTGCCGAGTAACGATGCGCACGCGGATCCCCGGCCACCTCAGCCAGCTTGGCGATGATGTGCGGCGCAGGCGGAAGGTCCGGATTACCCATCCCGAAGTCGATCACATCGCGCCCTTCAGCGCGATAGGCCGCCTTTAATCGGTTCACTTCAGCGAAGACGTAGGGCGGCAGGCGCCGCTCTCGGTAGAAGGGTTCGTGATGGGTCTGCGCCATGATCTCGCTCACCGATATTGCACCAGCGAAGTAAGCAGATAACTGCCCCGTGGCGTCAATGCGGCGATGCCGTGGCGAGGCTGTGCGCGCCCACGCGTCAATCCGCCTTCATAGGCCTGTCACAGGAATTGGGGTACATTAAGCGTGTTGCGGGAGCCCCACGTGATTCGGTGTTCGCCCCTGCACCGACCAAGAGGGAGGCGCGTCTTCAGGACGCTGATCACATATCCGGCCACAGGCCGTTACCTCCAGCCGGGCTTCGGTTCGGTTTGCGTGCGAGGAGGTTTCCATGGGTGTCTTTAAGACAGCCCCGGAAGACCTTCGCTGTTTAGTCCTGAATGCGGACTATCAACCCTTGTCCTATTACCCGCTGTCGACCTGGAATTGGCAGGACGCTATCAAGGCGGTCTTCCTGGAGCGGGTAGATATCGTGTCGGAATACGACACCCAGATCCGCTCACCCAGCTTTGCCATGCCCGCCCCCTCGGTGGTGGCGCTGCGCGACTACATCACCCAGGACCGGCCACCGGCCTTCACCCGCTTTAATCTGTTTCTGCGCGATGGCTTCAAATGCCAGTATTGCGGGCAGAAGGGCGTTGAGGGCCTCACCTATGACCACATCACGCCGCGCGCCTATGGCGGCAAGACCAGCTGGGACAATATCGTCGCGGCCTGCGCGCCGTGTAACCTGAAAAAAGGCGGCCGCACCCCGCGCGAAGCCAAGATGCCGCTGCTCCGCCAGGCCGATAAGCCCAACATGCACCAGCTGCAGGTGCAGGGCCGCAAATTCCCGCCCAAATATCTGCACGAGAGCTGGCTGGATTATCTGTATTGGGATGTCCCGCTGGAAGAGTAGGCTCCCCCCTAATCGCCATAGGTATACGCAAAGATCAGCACCTGACCTTCGGGTGGAACATCGCCCTTGCGGTAGCTGACCCGGTCGATCTGGTCGCCGTTTTCGTCGTTGAGAATGATCAGGCCGGGGCGGTCTTCATCCGGCGTGTTGACCAGCTGAAAGCCACTGCCGCCTGTGTCCACACGGATCGCTTCGCCCGGGCCGATTGCATCATGGGTGATGGTACAGGCCTTGCGATTGCGATCGAGCAGTGTCCAGCCTTTCACCTTGATGGCATCTCCGGACAGGTTGAGCAGGCTGACCCACTCACCATCGGAATCGCGGCCTTCGGGGTTCACCATCGCGCCGGCGATATAGATCTCCACCTCGTCGTCGCGATAGTCATTGGGACGATCCTCAGTCTCGGCGGTGATGATGTCTTCCTCGCCATTGATATCGCGGCGTTCAGGAAAGCTGGTGACGTTCTTCACCCGGCGGGCGGATTCACTGTCGTTGAACCAGATCGGATTGACCTTCGCCAGCTCGTCAGGAAATTCCAGTCCGGTCAGGCGCTCCACCTCAGCCACCGAGACCTGATAGATTTGGTTGTTGAAGGTCTTGCGCCCCGAGTGGTCGGCCATGGACTGCTCATCCTGGAACATCACAAAGGCGCGCACTTCCAACGCACCATCGGTATTGAGGAAGGCAATCACCTTGAAGAAGGCCGTCGGTACATAGCCCGGCTGGCGCTCAAGGCTGCGGTCTGTGGGGCGCACCGTGCGCATATGCTCGCCAAACACCGGGCCGGAAAATTCACACACCCGGCCGTCATTTGCGCCCTTGAAGTTGAGCACCCACTGCTCCAGCGCCAGCCATTCATCCTGATTGAAGCGCTCATGCTGAAGCGCGGCATTTGTGTAAAAGAAGGTAGAATCCGACGCCTGCTGCGCCTTGCGGGCGCTCTCGCCGTGGGCGGCGGCGTGCTTCATCGCCAGATGGCCGCGATCCCAGTGGTTTTTGTAGTAATATTCCTCGCCCAGCTGATTTTCAGCGCCGACCCGGTCATCGAGATACCAGTTGGAGGAGCGCTTGGCGGCATGCTTGTTGATCTGGTCGATATTCAGCGCAGTAAACAGCGGCGCGCGAAACTCCCGGCTCATCGCCAGCGTGTAGTAGATATAATCGGCATACGTCCCGTCGCGCAGCTCAGCCGTCTCCAACACGTCCGACCGCAGCGGCAAGGTGAATTTCGGCAGCGGTATGTCCAGCCCCGGCTTTAGAAAGTCCGGCTTGTATCCGTCATATCCCGCAAACTTGCTCATGCCTGCGTCCTCCTGAGACTGCGCGATGATCGTGTTTAGGGTGCATATATTAACCACACGGAGAGAAAGGCGTGAGCGAAATTTTTGTGATGGCTTGGGTGTTCTTCCTGTCCTCCGGCCCATCCGGGCCATCGGTCCTCCCCCGGATCAAGTCCGGGGTGCGGGCGGGAGGTCGCCCTTGCGAGCGCTGCGCCTACGAGGAGTCAGGCTTTCTACTCTCCCACCCCGTCATCCCGGACTTGATCCGGGACCCAGTGATCCCAGAGAAAGGCGCTAAACGGCTCTGGATCCCCGCCTTCGCGGGGATTACGACTTTGAGGGCTGAAAGGTGAAACACCCCGATCCTATCGGGCTCGCGTTATCCGGGTGTGCGCTACCGACCATGAAACCCCGGACTTGATCCGGGGCCTCTCTGCGGTCCGGGCGCTGTATCCTGAAACAGGTCCCGGCTCGCTGCGCGTCCGGGATTTCAGCTTTATTTTATTTGTTATCAAGGCCCCGGCACCCCAACACCCCACACACCAAATCCCACTCGACCTCGCGGCCAGCGGCGATAAGAAGACGGCTAGCGCGGGCGCACCGAGCCGGTCGGCGCAATTGCGAAAGCAAACATAAAACCGGACGAGACGCCCGCGCTCAGTGCTGATCAAGGGGCCGATGCACACTTACTGCCTCATCAGCCTGGCGGGAATGGATCGCTTCGCCCGCCCTCACTCCATATGGAGCATCGGGCCGGTTTGGGCTTTCTTCGCCAGGATTTCGACCATGACCTTGATCCCTGAGCCCCGGCGACCTCGCATCCAACAATGGATTTCCACTGTTGAGACCGCCCGCAAACCCAGACACCGCCCCAAACCCAAATCGTGACGCGTCGCGACCGCTGCCTTATGCGGGCTTAAGAGAGGGGAAGGGTACGCGAGGATTGTGGGGGTGGGGATAAAGCTAGGCTAAAGCTGTCTCTGAAACGGTGAGCCAGACGTGATCTTTGGCTTCGGCTCGAGTGTCGAACGATGCACAATGCTCGCCCCATTTTTTACCGTTTTTTCGGCAAACGACTCGAGATTTGCGTTTCGTCTCAATAGAAATATCGATTTCACGATCGTCTAAGTACCCAGCCCATGTGTCGCCATACGAAAGCTCCCAATCAATATTGACCTTTAAAGACTCGAGTTTTCGTTGAAACTCGTCGGCAGACTGGAACCGCTTGCCTGGATCGGCCTGCATAGCTTTCCTAATTACTCGCTGAAGGCGCCCTGGAACCCAAGGACGAAAACTCACCCGGCTTAAGATGTGTTTGAAATCGTCAGGGCCTTTTATTCCCGAGGCTTGCAGAACAGGCAGGAAGTCAAAATAACCATTCACGAGTCTGAACAGCGTGACACCCGCAGCGTAAATATCGCTTAAATGGCTCTGAGGAACGCCAGAAATATTCTCTGGAGCAATGTGAGTAACATATCCCTCAATGTCGTTTATTCCGGGACGATTAATTTTAATCGACAATCCAAAATCACTCAATTTCGCCGCACCGCTATCAATCAAAATATTTCCTGGCTTGATATCCCGGTGAATCTTACCGGCTCGATGCACCTCTCCAAGTCCCGCAAGAGACTGAGACATATACCGTATCAAATCTGAAAACTTTAATTCACCGCGCGAGCCAGCAGTTTCAAGCGAACCGCCTGTAGCAAGCGGCATGGCGAGAGCAACAAATCTCTCCCCGCGACTATCCAGCACACGCGCATCCAGAATCTCCATGATGGACGGATGACGGAACCCGCGAATTGCTTCAATTTCAAGGAGTGCCACATTAGCTTGTTCTGCGCTATTAACGGGAAGAAACTTCAAAGCTCGGGTCTCATCAAGGAGCTCTTGCTTTGCTTCAAACACTTGCCCAAAGTTGCCAGCCCCAACAAAGTCGACGACCTTATACTCCTGAATTTGATCTCCGATTTGAACCGTCACTTCAAGCAACTCCATGCGCCAAATGCCGCATCTTTCATTTGCCGATTCCAATAAGGCGGATGCTTGCCTAACGCTCCATCAATCCACTTGTACTTATCGACGCCTCTGCCGAAGCCAAAGCGCTTTGCCGTAAAGCTCTGTGAGGTGAACTCCGTAATTGGCGTATCACGCGTCGCAGCGGCCAAAAAGCTGGCTCCAACATTTGCCCCAAACGTGAAGAGCTTGTCGGTGCTGTCTGGTCCAAGACTAATACGCTGCCCAATCTGATCAGGAGCGAACTCATCGATTAACGTAAGGATCTCATCGTGAAGCCACTTGAGCTTCTCGCGCCTACCCGCGTTTACGGGAAAGTTAACTTTACGAGAGGCAATGAACGTGACGTTGTTAGCATCACCCTCCAAGACCACTGTGAAGTAAGCATCGTTGGAAAAATTAAGGCCTAACGCTTTCATATTGAACCCCCGTTTTCAAAGCCGCGAAACGTATTTGGGAATTCAACCAAGGTCTTTCAAGCCAAGATTGAGCTGCTATCCAAACCCGCACCCAGCCCCTGCCGGGGCATTCGGGCGTCGAATTGATCTCCCAGATCAATTCGTCGTCTACGACGCCCCGCCCTCATCCAGATAAATCTGGCTGCCCTTCGCCTTGAACTCCTCGGCCTTCTTGGCCATGCCTTCGCTGGCTTCATCGGCCTGCTTCTGCAAATCCGCGCGTTCGTTGTCGCTTAGGCCGTCGGCGAAGTCGCGGACTTCCTGGGTGATCTTCATCGAGCAGAATTTCGGGCCGCACATGGAGCAGAAGTGAGCCACCTTGTGGGCTTCTTTGGGCAGGGTCTGGTCGTGGAAGTTTCGGGCGGTGTCGGGGTCTAGCGACAGGTTGAACTGGTCCTCCCACCGGAACTCGAACCGGGCGCGCGATAGCGCATCGTCGCGGATTTTTGCGGCTGGGTGACCCTTGGCGAGATCCGCGGCGTGGGCGGCGATTTTATAGGTGATGACGCCGGTCTTCACATCATCGCGGTCGGGCAGGCCCAGATGTTCTTTCGGCGTGACATAGCAAAGCATGGCGGTGCCGAACCAGCCAATCATCGCCGCGCCAATGCCCGACGTGATGTGGTCATAGCCCGGCGCGATATCGGTGGTGAGCGGTCCCAGCGTGTAGAAGGGCGCCTCGCCGCATTCTTTCAGCTGCTTGTCCATATTGGCCTTGATCTTGTGCATGGGCACGTGGCCCGGCCCTTCGATCATCACCTGACAGCCATGGTCCCAGGCCACTTTCGTCAGCTCGCCCAGCGTCTCGAGCTCGGCAAACTGGGCTTCGTCATTGGCGTCCGCGACCGAGCCGGGACGCAGGCCATCACCCAAGCTGAAGGTCACATCATAGGCGCGCATGATCTCGCAGATCTCATTGAAGCGCTCGTAGAGGAAGCTCTCCTTGTGGTGGGCGAGGCACCACTTGGCCATGATGGACCCGCCGCGCGACACGATGCCGGTCACGCGTTTCGCCGTCATCGGCACATAGGGCAGGCGCACGCCGGCATGGATGGTGAAATAGTCCACGCCCTGTTCAGCCTGCTCAATCAGGGTGTCGGCGAAAATCTCCCAGGTCAGGTCTTCGGCCACGCCGCCGACCTTTTCCAGCGCCTGGTAGATGGGCACGGTGCCGATGGGCACGGGGCTGTTGCGCAGAATCCATTCGCGGGTGTTGTGGATATTCTTGCCGGTGGACAAATCCATCACCGTGTCCGCGCCCCAGCGGATCGCCCAGACCATCTTGTCGACCTCTTCCTCCACCGAGGAGGCGACCGCCGAGTTGCCGATATTGGCGTTGATCTTCACCAGGAAGTTCCGGCCGATCAGCATCGGCTCCAGCTCACCATGGTTGATATTGGCGGGCAGCACCGCGCGGCCGCGGGCAATCTCGTCGCGGACAAATTCCGGCGTCACGAACTCAGGCACCTCAGCGCCAAAGCTCTCGCCATCGGCGTGGCGGACATCCGCACCGGGCAGCGCCTGGGCCCGGCCCAGATTTTCCCGCTCGGCGGCGTAGATCATCTCATCGGTGATGATACCGGCGCGGGCATATTCCAGCTGGGTGACGGGAGCCTTGCCGGTGGCGCGCAGCGGCTTGTGACGCACCGGAAACTCGCGCGCGAGATATTTGCCGGTGGCATTGCCGTTATCGAGCGGGGTCTTCGCCCGCCCCTCATAGGCCTCAACTCCGCCGCGCGCGGTCACCCATTGGGTGCGCGTCTGCGGCAGGCCTTTTTCAACATCGATGCTTTGGGCCGGATCGGTATAGGGCCCCGAACAGTCATAGACGCGCACCGCCGGCTCCATCGCCGTGGGGTGTAGCTCGACCTCCCGGTGGGGCACCTTCAGGTGCGGTGCAGCTTTCGGGCTGGTGTAAATCCGCGACGAGCCCGGCAACGGCCCGGTGGTCACCTCAGGGGTTGGAAATTCAGCCTGGTTGCGGGGCTTGTTCATGATGATGCGCTCTCTTCGATGGGCCGAACCTCGAAGTGGACACACATCGTGCAAGGAGCCTCTAGCCCCTGCCCCATCTGCTCCATCCCGACGCCGGCATGACCCGGATCCGGTCCTAAGGGTGAAGTCTCAGCCTCGCAGCTCCCCGCGAGGCACCCCTTGGAACGTTGGTGCACACTCTGGACTGCCATGCCGCCAGGGGCAAGGCAGGTGCGTCGATGATCTTCAGTCCGCATCAATCGCTTTAAGGCTTTGCGAAAAGCCTCACAGGAGCGCATGGCTGGTCAAGCTTTGCAAACAGATGGGCAGACGCGAAGGCGTGATGTACGGACGCGGGTCCGCACGCCGTTGTTGCGCTCCTGGAGCTCAGCTGCTGTGTCAGCTTTGCGGCGTCTCAGCCTTTTCAGGCGCGGCCTTGTCCGCGTTCGCGCCATTGCCCTTGATGATCTTGTTCACCGCGGCTGCTGCGGCGACGGTGTCGAGGGAATAGATCTGCATCACCCCCTGTGTCGTGGCGGCCTGTGCAACACTGTTTTGTTGCTGTTGGGCGTTGACCGAGTTCTCAAAGATCACCCCAAAGGAATGGGCCAGGGCCTGGTAGATATTGCCCATCGCCATGGCGGGGGCTTCGCCAAGGACTTTGACATTGGCCTGGGTTACGGCATCAACAACTTGTGGATTTACGGTGCTTGCCATGGATTTGGCTCCAAATTCGAAACATGTCTGTACGGCGCGACGGGCCGAGCCATCAGAGCTTTTTGCGGAAGGTCGCGCGGATATGAGTGGCGAGATCTGTCGCCTCTTTGGCAAAGCTCAGCACATCTTTCTGGTGCTCATGAATCGCCTTGAGGGCCGCCTCACCCGCCGAAGGATCGCGCAGCGTCAGGATCATTGCCTGGGCTGAAGCAGCCAGTGACACCTGTTCAAAGCCTTGAATATAGGCGCGCACATCTTCCACCATCATGGCGGCGGCCTGCTGGGCAAGCGGATCGGTGATCCTGGGCGACAGAGATGCCATCGAAGCCTCGATCGCGTCGCGTCGGGTCTGAGTTGCCGCGCCCGGGGCTCGCGCATCCGGCACGGTGTTTTCAAAATCAGGGTCAGCTTTTGGCATTGTCAGCCTCCCCCAGGCTCGCAACCGCAGCGACCGAGCTGGCCACCGTCGCCGTCATCATGACGTTGAGGTTTTGCTGGTTCGCAACCGCATTTTCCATCGCCAGCCCGATTGCATGGGCGGCCACTTGTTGCACGCTCGCCAAGGCCATGTTGGGGCTTTCCCCAAATATGGTGTTGTTTGTAAAGATCACCGCCTCGGTGATCGCTGAATCGACAGATTGTGTGGGCATGTACACTCCTCCTGAAAGGGGAGCTTACGCAATTTCAAAGAGAAAGCGAGCCGCGATTTACGCCTACAGCCCCAGCTCCACCCGCAGCTTTTTCGTCAGACCTTGCGCCACCAGCGCGTGGCTGGCTTCGATATGACCCTGCAGCTCTTCGGTGGTGACGCTGGAGCGGTCATAGCACTGGATCCAGAGCATGCCGCGACTGGCGAGATAGGGCGCAGGCTGGCAGCCCGGGGCCTCACGCAGCACTTCGAACACAATGTCGGAGCATTTGAAGCTGACCGCGACGACATCCGCCTCGCTGTCCTTCGCCCAGCCCCCCACGGCAAACACCTTGCCGCCGACCTTCCAGACATGGCTATTGCCCCACTGGACCACGTGGCTGGTCGCGCGAAGCTGGCCGCAGAAGGCGTTGTAGTCTTCGAGTGTCATGCTTGAAGGGCCTGACTGGCCTCCTCCAAAGTCATCACGCGCGCCGCCTTGCCATCAAGATAGCGAAGCGTGACCGCGTTATGCGCGTCATCATATCCGTCGATGGCGCCGGTGGGCAGGATAACGCGTAAATCGCGTTGATAGGCGTCCAGCGCAGCCATCCTGATACAGGCATGGATATTGATGCCAGCCAGCACAACCCGCTCGGCACCGAACGCAGCGAGACGCGCTTCCAGATCAGTCCCATAAAATGCGCTGTAGCGCTTCTTCACGATCACTGGCTCGTCACCGTGCGGCACCAGCCCGTTAGCCAGCTCCGCCCCCCGCGTGCCTTCAATCACCGTCGCGATCTGCCTGTCGCGCATTTCCAGAAAAGCGTCGGAGAGGTCCGCCCTGAAGCGTTGCACCACCCAGATCACCGGCGCGCCTGCGGCACGCGCTGCTTCTACAAGCTGGCATGCACCTTCGACAACATCATCGGCACGCCCTGCAGGCAGTTGCGCCAGAAAGTCATTTTGCAGGTCGATAATGATGAGTGCTGTCTTCATGGCTATCTTCTAAAGCTCCGCAAGCGCCTCCTGATACGCCCAGTCTAGCCAGGGGCCGAGTGCCGCCACATCGTCGGCATCGACCGTTGGGCCGCACCAGATGCGCAGGCCGGCCGGGGCCTTGGGGTGCGGGATGACGTCAAACGCGGCCTCCTCACGATCGAGCAGCGCGCCCATCCTGCGCGACACCGCCCAGCGCTCGTCCTCTGACTTGCCGGCCAGCTCAGCGCCAGCAAACACCAGCGTGGCCGAGGTGGTCGAGCGCACGGTCCGATCCTTGGCGAGCCAGTCGATCCAGTCGGTCTTCTCCACCCAGCGTTCCAGCGCCGCAAAATTGGCTTCAACCCGGTTCACCAGCGCCGAAATTCCGCCCTCGCGCGCCGCCCATTTCAGGCCGTCGAGATAGTCTTCGGTCGCCATCAGCGAGGGCGTATTGATGGTGGAGCCTTCGTAGATTTTCGCGTCGTCCTCGCCGGCTTCAAACAGCTGCAGGATCCGCGGCACCGGCCAGCTGGGACGGAACTCCCGCAAGCGCTGGCGGGCGCGCGGTGAGAAGATCGCAATGCCGTGCTGGGCCTCGCCGCCCATGCATTTTTGCCAGCTGAAGGTGGTTACATCCAGCTTCTCCCACGGCAGGTGCATGCCGAAGGCCGCACTGGTCGCGTCGCAGATCGTCAGGCCGGCGCGATCATCGGGGATCCAGTCACCATTGGGGATGGTGACACCGGCTGAAGTACCGTTCCAGGTAAAGACAACGTCGTTATTGGCAAAGTCGGCCTTTGAATAATCCGGTGCCGTGCCGAAGCTGGACTCGTAGCAGGACAGCCCCGCAGGTTTTAATTCATCGCGCAGGTCTACCGTCCAGCGACGCCCGAACTCGTCACAGGAAAACACATCCACGCCGCGCGCGCCGATCATCGACCACAGCGCGCCTTCCATGGCCCCTGTATCGGACGCCGGCAGGATCGCAACCTTGTAGTCGGCCGGGCACTCCAGCACCGCATGGGTACGCTCAATCGCTTCAGCGAGGCGCGCTTTTGGCGTGCCGCCTCTATGGGTGCGCCCCAGCGGAGCCCCTGCCAACGCAGACCATTCCCAGCCGGGGCGCTTCTTGGTCGGACCGGACGAAAAGCGCGGATCGGCGGGGCGAAGGGTCGGCTTGGGCTGGCTCATGGCAGGCGTCCTTGAAAAGACTCACTCTTTAGCCTTGCAGAGTGTCAGCGTTGAGCGGTCAGGGAAAGGGGCAAACACTTTGATCCGGGGTGCGACCTGACTTCGCAAGATACCTGAGCGCGGCGGCGGGTTGACCTTCATTGGATCGCAGCCTACCGCCTTCATCCATGAGCACGTCTTCCTGGCGCGAGCTGTTCGATCTGCCGCGCGATATCGCATATTTCAACGCCGCCCAGATTGGCCCCATGCCCCGGCGTGGGGTTGAGGCCGGCAAGGCCGCGTTTGACGCCAAGGCCACGCCCTGGACGCGTACCATCGCCGACGAATTCTTCAACGCCCCCGAAGCCGTGCGGACCAAAGCCGCAGCCCTGTTTGGAGATGAAGCCAATAGTGTCGCCATTGTCCCGGCCGCCAGCTATGGCCTGTCGGTGGCCGCGAAGAACATCACGCTTGAGCCGGGTCAGGACATCCTGGTGCTGGCCGACCAGTTCCCGTCCAATGTCTACACCTGGCGCACCATGGCCGAGCGCGATGGCGCAAACGTGCGCACTGTCAACCGCGATCAGGGCCAGAGCTGGACTGAAGCGCTGCTCGATCAGATCAGCCCGAAAACCGGACTTGTGGCCTGTGGTGCGCTGAACTGGATTGATGGCGGGCGGATTGATTTGGTGGCTGTGGGCAAAAAGCTGCGCGCGGTGGGCGGCGCGCTGGTGCTGGACCTGACCCAGTCGCTGGGCGTGATGGCGTTTGATTCGAAAGCCGTGCAGCCTGATTTTGCCGTCGCTGCCGGGTATAAGTGGCTGCTCGGGCCCTACACGCTGGGCTATCTCTACGTCGCGCCGAAGCATCGCTCGGGTGAGCCGCTGGAAGAAAACTGGATCAATCGGGCGGGGTCTGAGGACTTCAGCCAGCTGATCCATTATCGCGATGGCTATCAGGACGGGGCCCGGCGCTTTGACATGGGCGAGCGGTCGAACCACCAGCTGGTCCCTGCGGCGCTGGAGACCCTTAATTTACTCGAAGAGGTCGGCGTCGAGGCCGCCGCCAGCCATATCGCCAGCATCAATGACGCGCTGATCGATGCCGCCTCGCCCTATGGCCTGCGTGCCGACATCCCCGATCGGGCCCCGCATTATCTGTCTCTGGGCCTGCCTTCAGATGCACCGGCGGATCTCGCCGCTCAGCTGGATGCCCACGGGGTGAAAGTCTCCCAGCGGGGACCGCGCCTGCGTGTGGCACCCCACATTTACACCGACGAAATCGACATCGCCCGCTTTACCGATGCTCTGAAGGCTGTTCTGTCATGACGCCGCAAAATCCGGGGGTCAAAGGCTGGGGCGGGCTCGGCGCGCTCGCGGTCTTGTGGGGCGGGGCTTTTGCCATCATCACCGTGGCCGTGGACAGCGTCCCGCCCAGCCTCGTCGCGTTTGGACGTCTGACACTGGCTGCGGCCCTCCTCACCGTCTGGACCTACTACCAGAAGCGCCCGCTGCCCCCGCTGGCGGACCGGCGCTGGCTGTGGTTTGCGGGGCTGGGTCTGTTTGGTAACGCCCTGCCCTTCACTCTGATTGCCATCGGCCAGCAGGAAGTGCCATCGGGCGTCGCAGGCATCCTGATGGGCATGACACCGCTCGCCATCATCATGGCTGCGCATTTTGTGTTGCCCAACGAAAAGCTGACCCCATCAAAGGCCGCAGGCTTTCTGATCGGCTTTTCCGGCATCGTGCTTTTGATGGGGCCGAGCGCGCTGGAGGGCGTCCTGTCCACCAGCTTCCTCTACCAGGCGCTGATTTTTGGCGGCACGCTGTGCTATGCGACCAATGCCATCATGTATCAGGCTGCGCCCGAAACACCGCCCACAACAGCCGCAGCCGGAGCGTTGATCTGCGCGGCGATCCTGTCGCTTCCGCTGGCGATTTATGATCTGGCGGGCGGTGCCACGGTGAACCCCAGCTGGGGCTCCATCGCGGCGGTGGTGGCGCTCGGCATCTTTCCGACCGCGCTGGCAACCATCGTCTATATGGGCATTGCCCGCAAAGTCGGGGCGGCCTTCATCGCGCTGGTCAATTACGCCGTGCCGGTCGTGGCCGCACTTTTAGGGCTGGTGCTGGGCGAAGAGCTCGGCCTGACCACCTGGCTGGCTCTGAGCGTCATCCTGCTTGGTATTTTCGTGGCAAGACGCAAGCCGAAGCACAAGCGCCCCAACCCCTACCCCTAAAGCTTACCCGCCAGCGGCCAGCCGTGATTGACCGGGCCGTGGCCTTCGCCAAAGCCGGGGGCGCGCTGGATGGCTTCGTGCAGATAGTCACCGGCCTCTTCCACCGCGCGGTCCATGGGCAGGCCCTGGGCCAGCAGCGCGGCAATGGCGCTGGCCAGCGTGCAGCCGGTGCCATGGGTCTGGCGGGTGCGGATGCGCGGACGGGTGAACAGGCGCACGCCATTGCGGGTGGCGAGCACATCAATGATGATGTCACCCTCCATATGACCGCCCTTCACCAGCGCGGCTCGCGCACCCATCTCCAACAGCATTTCAGCCGCCGCCTGCTGGCTTTCCATGTCTTCGATCCTGCCGCCGGTCAGGGCTTCGGCTTCTGGCACATTCGGCGTGATCAGGGTCGCGCGGGGCAGAAGCCTGTCGCGCACCGCCTCAATTGCCGCCTCATCGATCAGGCGATCGCCAGAGGTGGCCACCATCACCGGATCGACCACCAGCGGAATGATCGGGTCGCCATGCTCATCCAGCGCCTTGATGACGGTCTCGATCACCTCAGCCGTGGCCAGCATGCCGGTCTTGATGGCGTCCGCGCCCACATCGGTGAGCACGGCCTCGATCTGGCCAGCGACGATATCGGTCGGGACCGGGCGAACCGCGCTGACGCCCTTGGTGTTCTGCACCGTGATCGCGGTGATCGCCGTGCTAGCGTAACCGCCCAGCGCGGTCACCGCCTTGATGTCGGCCTGAATGCCTGCGCCGCCGGAGCTGTCGGACCCGGCGATGGACAGGACGCGGCCCTTGGGCTGAATGTCGTCGGCGATTTCGGTCATGACGTCTGGCTTTCTGTCGCTGCAGCCTCTTCGCGCTTGTGGCGGACAACGCCCAGCGCCAGGCAGGTTTGCGCCACGAAATAGGTGATCCAGATCACCGCGCCAACCAGGTCTATGCGCCCCCAGCTGACAGTGAGCTCGCGGAACCAGCCCGCCGCGATCAGGCTATCGGACAGGACAAAGAGCAAAGCTCCAACGGCAAGAAGCCGCGGTCCGTGCACAAAGCCGGACAGGATCGCCATGGTCAGGATGATGACCAGATAGGCGCTCACCGGCGCGCGCATCGCGCCCATGCCGGGACTGAGCCACCAATACATCGCCGCGCCAAACGCAGCCAGCGCGACCGCGAGGATCAAGCCATCACGCTTGAAACCGGACTTCAGGATCATCAGCGCGAAGATGGCGATATAGGCGAAATGGGCTCCAGCAAAGAAGCCGATCCCGGCCTCGCGAGCCGGCGGATCAATACCCAGCGCATAATCGCCCGCCGCAGACAGAAGCAGCGCCAGCGTCAACAGCGGAGCCTTGGAAAACCCGGCATAGCTGGCCAGCAAGACCACCGACAGCGCCTTGACCACCGCCATCCCGGTCGTGCTGCCCAGGATGATGGCGAGCAGCAGGTAGGCAAATCCGGTGACGCCGGCGACCCACAAATAGACCGGCGCGGCCCACTCCGGGATGACGGGTTCGGTGGTGTCGTAGCGGCTGGGTTCAGTCATGGCAGTTGCACGCAAATGGCTATCGTTAATGCGGTTTAAAGGCTATGCGCCCCACACAACAACCCCTCATCCATTGCCGCAAGCCTCGCCAGACATAGAACCTTGTCCATGAAACACGTCATTGCTCCGCTTTTCGCCCTCCTGTGCGCCGTCATCGCGCCTGTGTCTGCCTTGGCTGAAGAAGACGCACTGCCCGCACCGCTCCAGGCGCTGCTTGCGGCTGCAGCAGCAGATCCAGACCCGGCGCGCTTCACTGCGGCGGTGGAGCTGATGGCCCTGACACAAAGCCCGGACGCGATCGCAGCGGGCGCAGCCCTGGTCTCCGACGATCATGCAGGCACGGCCCGCGACACGCTGGGGATGGAGCCTGTGGTGATGGCAGAGACAGCCCCGGCGGGGCCTGCGCCAGAAGCAGAACCGCAGCCGATATGGAAAGCGCTTCCCGCACAGGCGGTTTCGACGCTGGCCATGGGCGAGTCTGATTTGTGGACGGGTCAGGTTCGTGCCGGTTTTCGTCAGGACAGCGGAAACTCGGACCGTGTTGACTATACGCTTGCGCTCAGTGTTGAGCGTGACCTCGCCGTCTGGGGCTTTGAGGCTGGCGTGAACTACGCCTATGCAGAGTCAGACGGCGCGGTGGGTGCCGATGCCCTGATTGCCAATGCCCAGCTGGATCGCGAAACCGGCGAGCGCTGGTCGGTCTTTATTGGTGGCCAGTATGAACAGGATAACCTGTCCGGCTTTGACTATACCGGCGTGCTGGATCTGGGTCTGGCCTATCGGGTTCTGACCGGAGAGGTCCGCACCCTGACCGTTCAGGCGGGTCCCGCCGCGCGCTTCATTCACCCCATCAATGGCGATTTGCGCATGGAACCGGCAAGCGAATTCAGCGCCGACTTTGACTGGCAGATCAGCGACACGCTCTCCTTTGCCGCTGACAGCGAGCTGCTCGTCACCGACCAGTCGCGCTTTGAACAGATCCTCGCCCTGCAGACGAGCCTGGGAGAGCTTTGGGCGCTGCAGCTGGCCTATCGCTATCGCAATGAGTTCGACCCCGAGCCCGGCTTTGAAGAGGTCGATACCCGCTCCGATATCTCCATCGTGCGCGAGTTCTAGGCTTCAGGGCTGGATCAGACCTTCAGCTGCAAGAGCTGGATCAGGTTCCCGCAGGTATCGTCGATAACCGCCATCATCACATCACCGGCCTTGGTCGGTGGATGGGTGAAAGTGACGCCTGCGGCGGTAAGGCGCTCCGCCTCTGCCTCCAGATCATCCACGCTAAACGCGGTCCACGGGATGCCATCGGCCTTTAGCTGGGCCTGAAATGCGCGCGATGCTTCGTGCTGATTGGGTTCCAGCGCCAGTTCCACCCCATCGGGTTCATCGGGTGAGACGAGGGTCAGCCATTTGAATTCCCCCATCGGGATATTGTGCTTCACCTTGAAGCCAAGCTTGGTGGTGTAGAAGTCGAGCGCCTTGTCCTGATCGTTCACGACCACGCTCTTGATGTACATTTTCATGCGGTTAGCTCCCCAGCCTTTGGACCCGCTCTGGCGGTCCTTCTACTTCTTGATTGGCGCAAGTGGATCGGGCTTGCCCGGTCCGCGCGGACGGCCGATCTCGCCACTGGCAAACCCCTCAATCTGGCTCACCCAAGGGCTCGACAGCGCCGCGATATAGATCATCGGGCCGTTGGGATTGGACCGGAAGTTGGAGTCGGTTGCGACCACTGCCCACTGATCGCCCCGCCGCACCATGAAAGGCGAGCCGCTATCCCCGCGTGTCGTATCGCAATTGTGGGCCATGGTGTTATCGCGATTAAAATCGACGATCCGGCAATCTTCGTTGCCTGAGAGATTGGTCCCGGTATCCCAGGAATAGCCGGCTTGCCAGATCCGCTCCTGGCGCGCTGCGCGACCGCCAGCTTGTGCCAGATCCACGGCACCCAGATAGCCCAGCTCATCCCCCAACGGGCGGTCGATACGCAAGAGCGCCCAGTCGGTCCCATCAAAGTCATCGGTATTGCTGAAGCGCTCTTCATTCCAGTTCGGGTCCAGCAGATAATCGATCACGCGGGCCGTGCGCGCACCGCCAGGCAGGTTCTCACCGGTCCTGAACTCACCGGCGGCCTCGATCCGATTGCCTTCCGAAATGCAGTGCGCCGCGGTCGCCAGCACGTTGGGAGCCACCAGCGAAGCCGTGCACGTTCCGCCAGAATCGAAGGTGACATAGCCGATCACGCTCCATGGGAAGGTGCCGGTATCCATCATCACCCGGTCATCACGGCCAAAGAAGTGGTCATTTATGGTCAGCGGGCGGTCGCGGGTGGAACAATCGGTGCGGTCGCTGCGGGCGTCGCACTGGCCATTGCCGCGACCGGGTTCCTCGCAGAGGCCGTTAAACGCGGTGTCGCAGGTATCACGCTGGAAGCGCAGGTGGATGACGTCGCCGCAATCGGTCAGGTCGGTGCCTTGCGTACACGCGCCGGTACCAAAACCGGGCTCATCACACTCGCCATCACGGGCCCAGCGGCAGCTGTCGTCCTCAATCCCGTTGATGATGCGATAGCAATCGGAGCGGTCGGTGCCCGAGGGGCAGGCCCCGGTGCCGATACCTGGCTCATCACATTCGCGGTCATTGGCCCACTGGCAGCTGTCATTGCCACCACCCACACCACCGGGAGGACGCGGGGGCTTGGAGACCTGGGAGAGAAGGCGCGAATAGTCGCGCGCGGTCGGACCATCGCCGAAGCCATCGGGAATTTGTACCGAAGGCGCAGGCTCAACAGCGCCTCCCGCCCCCTCCAGCGCTGCTTCGTCCGCACCCGAAAAGGACAGAAACAACGCCGTGACCCAAACACTCAACATGACCAAAACCCTCAAAACAAATCGAATATAGTCAGGCTAACCTGTCACTGTCGGTTTTCCAAACCCTTCGATTACTCAGTCTACGCTGTGGCACCGTGACGCAATTGTCACACCCTCATATTTTCATTCATACTTACTGTATCGCTTCAACGATCTCCCCTCAGGATCGATCAATCAAAGCGATAGCCGCTTTCCCACACTGTCTCTGCGGGTCCGGAAAGCGTGCAGGCAGGATTAATGCGCAACCCCAACCGCCCATCACCTGCCCCTTAAAAGAACCGCCGACGCAATTTCGTCGGCGGTTTTTTTCAGGTCATCAAAGCGCGGCCCCCCAGCCAAACGCTTGTGGCCATTATCGTTCATCTGCCTGAACGGGAGCTGAACACCGGCCCCACACCGTATTCAGGCTCGCCTTCACATACTCGCCTCATAAAGTCGCTGGAGCGTCTGGCGGCTGACAGAAAAGAGGCGAGAGCCATGACCCTTTTTGCCAAACTGGCTGCAGCCGCAGGCCTTGCAGCTCTAACCCTGACCGCCCTTCCTGCCGCGGCTGAAGCCCAGCGCTATGGCGGCCATCACGGTGGACGGTGGAACGGACCTGAAGGCCATTTCCTTGTTTACGCCCACGCCTGTCCGGACCTGCGTGAAGATCGCCGGGACCGCCGCGTCAATCGCGGACGCGCGGATCGACGCGAAGACCGACGCGATGCCCGCGTTCTGAACTGCCCGAGCCGAGCCTGGGAATACGTGCCGAGCCGCCGCGAATTGCGTCAGGGCCGCACCGGTGAACGCCTGCGCCCAAATGTGGCCTATCTGGACCGCAACACGGGCCTCTACTTCGCCGAAACCCGCTGGGGCGGGGTGCCGGTCCATGTTGTCGGTGGACGAGGCTACCAGCCGCACCACCGCGGGCATCGCGGTCGCCACCACAGCCGGGGTCACCGTGATCATTACGGCTATCGCCACTAACTGGAAACAGCTAGTAGTGGGAATGCTGAAGTGCAATGCGCGTCTAAAATCACCTAGCCGAGAGTGTCTCGCCCGTAAGAGTAGCTGCTTTGGTGCAGACAGCGTGAGCTTTCACTCTTCTGAGCATTGCGGCAGCGCCTCCTCCATCGGGTCGCGATACAACCCTTCTACCAAGGTGGGCAGAAGCGGGTTGCTTCCACTGGTCAGCCTTGGGCGGACACACATCTCATCCTGCTCATTGAGACTAAAATGAGTCTGGAACACTTGTTTTTCTGTCAGGTGGAGCGCCAAACGATCCCAACTTGCCGCCATGATTTGGGGGTACGTGGGGTCATCCGGGTTTAGGCGCGCTGCGGTAGACGCATAAATGTTGGCCAAGACCCAGTCTATCGGCTCTCGACTATGTTGGTGTATCACCGCAGCATGAAAGAAGTCTCTAGGGGTCTCCATTTCGCCTTGCGCAGCGAGCTCCGCGATGAGCGCAATCCGATCTTGCGTGACCGCTTGAAAAGTATCCTGATCCACGCCAGACGACAGCATCACCTGGTCATCAAGAAACATTTCACAGAGCGTAGCATTGCTCTCGGCACCACAATCGTAATTCTCCGCAAGCTGAATGCTAGCGTTAAGCGCTAGTGTAAGTGCGGATAGGATCAATATTTCCATTCATTAACTCCTCATTATAAATCGACTTTGCCTTTTGATCGACAGTCGAAAGCGACGGGAAGCCACCCTGCCCGCTTGGTTCAAAATCCCAAGGGCTGCCATTATGACAAAGATATTCGCACATAGTGCTCAGCAAATTGCTCTCTGGGATCGATTCTTCAACAAACAAAAATTGCCCTTGGGGATTCACTTCAAGGAATACCCAAGTCCCGGATTCATCAACGATGAAATCAAAACAACCGAATACGATATCCAAGTGCTGCATAAGCTGTTTCATAAACAGTTTGATATTGCCAGGGGGCTCGATAAGCTCCGGCTCAAGCGCCGAGGAATGGATCATTCTCCAATCAGTTGAAGTCGCTTCAAATCTTTGCGAGTTCAAAGCTATTGATACAGCAAAGCCCCCAAAACAGGTTATGCGCACTTCGTAGCTCTTTTTGATTTTATTCTGAACAACCAAAGGCAAGAGAAAATCATCAGAAATTGCGTTAAGTTTGTCGCGGTCAATATCACACGTCATGAGTTCGAATGTCTGTCCGTCTTCCACCCAGTGTCGGGGGGTAAAGAACTTACAGATGTAACCACCCACGTCCGCGTTAACGAAGAGGTCTTCGAGGTATCGGCTATCATTGGAAATAATGGACGCCGGTGTCGATACTCCGGCGTTGCGAGCAAATATCTCCTGTGCAGCTTTGCTGCGCCGACTTCGGCTCTGCGATAGGGGATTTATCCAACGGTCAACATAGCTTTCCATGACCGCAATAAAGTTGTGATAAAACTCTTCAGCTTCTTTTTCTGCAAATTCTCGGTCACGCTCATCAACATTAGGAAATTTTGCGGCAGTCAAACGTCTGTGCCATACCGTATCGACTTTACTAATATTTAGCGCCGAACTTGCTTCAATGATGAAATCATGTGTGCGCGAGTTTGCTATGACTTGGGCAAATGGGATTTGCCCCAAATCAACTAAGACTGAATCCACGCCCCCTGTAGCGAGCGCCAAATGCGCAGCGATAGAATGATAGTCGGCAGGAAAGGCTGAGATGAGGATCATTTCATGGTGTTGGCTGGTGTAATAGCGGCAATGACCCTGCCTCGGTTTTAGCCGGGGCAGGGTCGGCGACCTCAGCAGTCGTAGTCTGTGGTGCGATCCATGTCAGGGCCGCAGCCGGTGCGAGTTCCGCCAGACGAACTACAGCCACCCGGACCAAGTTCGATAAGGCCACTGGCACCACTTACCGCATTGATCTCTTCTTCAAGCAATTCACGGGCCTCATTCTGATTCGATGCAAGATTTCGTTGTGCAACACGCTTCATAGTTCACTCCCAATTCCCCTAAGAGGATCTTCTTAGGATCAAATAATACTATAGGCTGCACCTGATATCTGTCAAGCATTAGAAAATCTAATAGTAATCATAATTTTAGATGCTTCCATTGATTTGTTAGCCACAGCGTACGCGTAAACATCTATTAACCATACATACCACTGGTATATGAGTTTGAGGTGGGGCTTTCGCATGTGCGCGGTTAAACTATATGCCTTTGTTCCCGCCTATTCGCATGGGCAATTAGCTTAGGTCAGGATTCTAATCAGAAGTTCGTTCCGCAAATGCCGCATCCGGATCGGGCACGACAGAGCTTGAGACGGCATAGGCCCGATCCACAATATGGACCTGACCAAAGCCTTCTTCCTCGGCATCCCGGCTCATGTGGGAGACCACGGCGATGATCGCCCAGTCCTCACCCCGGCGGACCAGAAGCGGTGAGCCACTATCGCCCACCACGGTATCGCAGTTGTGACCGATGAGGCCGGACGCGCGAAACTCCAGCAAGCGGCAATCGTCACTGCCCGACAGGTTCGCGCCGGTATCGCCGGAATAGCCCGCCTGCCAGACCCGCTCCAGTCTGGGGTCTTCGCCAAAAAAGGTGCGCGCGGCAAATCCGACCAGCACCAGAATGCCCACCGCCGCGAGCAGCTGCAGCACCCGGCGTTGAGTACCGTGAAGGGCAAAAGAGGCGATGAAGGTGATCAGCGCCATGGCGATGAAGCTGATCAGGTCGCGGCGCAGCGGGCGATTATCGCTAACCGTTTCCACACCCAGATATCCCAGCTCAGCCCCAATCGGCTGATCCAGCTTTAACAGCGCCCAGTCGGAGTTTTCCCGGAAAAAGCGCTGCATGTCCGGGTCTTCGCGCACCGTGTCGAGGATATGACCCTCAACAATCCGGGCGCGCACCGGGCCTCCGCTCTGGTTTCGCGCGGTCACGAATTCACCTTCGGTGACCACAGCGCCAAAGTGCAGGATACAATGGGCCGCGGTCAGGACGACATCCTCGGCAATCAGACTGCCTGAGCAGGTCGCGCCGGTATCAAAACGAAGCTGGCCAATGGCGCGCCAGGGCCAGGCGCCGGTATTAAACAGCTGTCGGTCGTCATAGCCAAAGAAGGTGGCCAGCGGCGTTGCTCCGATCTCGCGGCCTTCACAATCGGCATAATCGCCTCCCAGCGGACACAGGCCCGTGCCGCCCCGCCGTGGGTCATCACAGCGATTATTGAAGGCCAGATCACAGGCATTGGGGGCCAGTGGTTCTGGGTCGGCGTCCGGCTTTTGGGCGTGGGCCAGGCCTGCAAGCACCAGCGCGACCAGCACCGCCAAAACACCCATCACACTGAAGCGTACAGCTGTCTTCATGGAGCGGTGATCAGTCATGGCCTGCCTTCTTCAGTGCGGGATGAACCAGCCCCTAAAGCCGGATCACGCCCGTGAGATAGGCCTTTGACCGTCCGATCAAACCCACGCGGCCATTGCCGGGCGCCTCCACTGCAAGCGCGCCTGAGCGCGGGCCGATCTGGCGGGCGGTCATCGCCGCCTTGCCGAGGTGCCGGGCCCAGTAGGGCGCAAGGGTACAGTGCGCCGAACCCGTCACCGGATCCTCATTGATTCCGGCATCAGGACAGAAGAAGCGCGAAACGAAGTCACATCCTTCACCCGGCGCGGTGGCGAGCACATTGATGCCGGTGCGCTTTAAGGCCCCAAAGTCGGGATCCAGCCCCGCCACCGTGGCTTCATCGGCGTAGACAAACATCTGGTAGCGCGAGCCATGGATGCGCTCGACCTCAAAGGCTTCAAGCGGCTCTGCCCCCAGCGCCGCAGCAGCTTCGGCGTCTGCGGTTGCTGGCTCGAACGGCACTTCGGGAAAGTCCATGACGAGTTGGCCATCAGGCCGCTGGCTGACGTTCAGGCGTCCCGACGCGGTGTCAAAACGTGCGACGTCCCCAGTTACGGCCCCGGCATCGAAAAGGGTGGAGGCCGCCGCCAGCGTGGCGTGGCCACACAAATCCACCTCGCACCCCGGCGTGAACCAGCGCAGCGACCACAGGTCCGGCTCGTCCTTTGCGATCAGATAAGCGGTCTCCGACAGATTATTGGACTGCGCCAGCCCCTGCAGGTCCGCATCGCTCAGCGGCGCGTCCAGGCGACAAACACCGGCCGGATTGCCGCTATGGGGTGTGTCGCCATCTGGAAAGGCGTGGCGTTCCTCGTAAGCAATCTCGACCATGGCGCTTACTTCTCTTCCGTCACAGCAACGCGGTCGGACGGGTTTGGAGCCAGGTCGGTCAGCGCATCAAAATAGTCGATTACGTGCTGCGGCTTTTGCTGACGGGCAGTGCGCCAGTGATCGGCGCTGACGCGGTTTACCACCGCTCCGTCAGCGGCCATGACCAGCACGGTCGGCGCACCGGGCAGGCCATCAGCGAACCCGAGGCGCGCCACCACGTCCTGATTGATGTCATAGCGGCCAATGCTGGCCGTCACGATTTCAAAATGCTCATCAAGAAAGGCGTGCACCGCCGGGATTGCCATCATGCCAGCCAGCACCCGGCAATCGGGACACCACGCCCCGCCCAGCTTGACCAGCACGCGCTTGGAGCTGGTCTTCGCCTGGGCAAAGGCTTCGGTCAGCGCACGCTGAACGTCCAGCTCCATATCATAGGGCTCGGCGATTTCATCAAAGGGCGTGTCGGCGGGGATTATAGGCGCGGTCATGGCACAAGCTCCGAAGCGAAGGGCCCCAAGACCTAATCAGTCGCCTCTGACAAATCCAGCACCTGAAGCGCAATGGACATCAGCTCCGCCTCATAGCGGGTAAAGCCGGAGACCGGATCGCGCGACAGGTCCCCGTCCGGGTTCACGCCGGTTACGAAAAAGGCCACGGTCGCATTGCGCGCCGGGATGGCCCACGCCCCACCATAAAGCCCATAGGCTTCGCCAGCATGGCCCACAAGGCGCAAGTCGGGGTGAGAGGCGATCTGACCGGGCAGCAGGATTTGCGGCCCCCGCCCGTAGGCGCGCACGCCCGGCACCTCATCGCCGGTCCACACCGGATCGCCCAGCGCCGCGCCCATGCCGCCCGGCAGGAAGGCACTCGCCAGCACGGCCAGGTCTTCAACGCTGGCCCTCAAGCCCCCTTGCGGGGAGTAGAGCGTGCCATTGGTAAAGGGGTTCGCGGCGACAATCAGGACACCCGCACCCTCTGGCCCGCTTTCCCGCGCATGAGCACGCCGCAGGATGGCCGGGCGGGTATCGTTGAGCGTCTCGGTATCATCAACCTGCGCCACCCAGCGCCCGTCGGCAAAGCGGTAGAGCGTTGCTCCGTTGCGCCGGGTCAGACCGCTGACGCCAGACCAGTTGAACCCGGCATCAAGGCCCAGCGGCTGCAGCACGCGCTGTGTCGCCAGCCGGTCAAAGCGCTCACCAGCAGCGACTTCCATCACCTGCGCGGCGATGCCGTAATTGATATTGGCGTAGGTCCAGCCCCCACCCGGCGGATAGGGACAGGTCGCTTCGTCGGTGAGCAAGTCTTCCAGAAGCTCACCCTCAGCCGCCCAGTAGATCTCCGGATCGCAAATGCCGCTGGTGTGGGCGAGCAGCGAGGTCAGGGTCACCGGCGCACCGCCTACCCTAACCGGCAGCTCAAAGCCCAGCGTGTCGGTCACGTCTGCGTCCATGTCCACGATGCCATCTTCAGCCAGGCTCAGGGCCGCCAGTGCTGTGGCGAGCTTGGAGATGGACGCGGCCCGCACCGCAGAGCGCGGGGTCAGGCCGCGCCCCGGCGTGATGCCGTCGGCTCTGAACTGCGCGGTGCCAGTGGCGTGCGACCAGACTATGTCTCCATCACGCCAAACCGCCACCGCAGCGCCCGGCACGGCCTGCAAGCTGTCTTCAGTGTCCACCAGTGCCGCGAGCCGCGCCGCCGGGGGTGAGGGTTCAGTCGCAGAACACGCAAAAAGCACGAGGGCCGCCAGGGCAAGAACAACGGATTTCATGGCCCTATTCTAGACAACATTCGCGCTCCCGGAGAAGCGCCAATCGAGGCGAAATGCCCTGCCCTAGCCCCCCGCCAGCGCAGCAAGTCTCGCATACACGCCCTCGCCCTGAGCCGCGAGCTCATCATGGGTGCCCTGCTCCACGATGCGGCCGTTCTCAAAAACCAGGATGCGATCCGCATCGCGGATGGTGGACAGTCGGTGTGCAATCACGATGGCGGTCTTGCCCAAGGTCACTTCGGCCATGGCCTCCTGAACGAAGCGCTCGGTCTCGTTGTCGAGCGAGCTGGTGGCTTCATCAAAGATCAGGATCGGTGCATCAGCGAGCACCGCGCGGGCAATCGCCACACGCTGACGCTCCCCGCCTGACAGCTTCACACCCCGCTCGCCCACCAGCGTCTCATAGCCCTGAGGCAGGCGCTCGATAAAGTCATGGGCGCGGGCGCGCAGGGCGGCATCGACAATCTCCGCCTCGGTCGCCTCGGGCCGGGCATAGGCGATATTCTCCCCGATAGTCCGGTGAAACAGCGCTGGATCCTGAGGCACCAGGGCGATGGCACTGCGCAGGCTCGCCTGTGTCACAGAGCGCACATCCTGACCATCGATGCAGATAGCGCCCTCATCGATATCGTAGAGCCGCTGTACCAGCTTCACGAAGGTCGATTTGCCCGATCCGGTCGGGCCTACCAGCGCCACCTTCTCTCCGGCCGAGATGTTCAGGTTGAAGCCGTCATAAAGCGGCGAGTCCTGTCCGGCATAGGTGAAGCGCACATTGTCGAACACGATCTGCCCGGGACCGGGCTCAAATGTCGGCGCGTCCGGCGCGTCGGCGATCTGCTCGGCCATCTTCGCATAGCCAGCGATGTCCTGAACCTCATCAAGGCCGCGCTGGACATTCTGCACCTCTTCGCCAAAGCGGCGCATATAGCCAGCCATCATCAAAAAGGCGGTGATGCCAAACACCACGTCGCCTGCGCTGGCATTGCCTTCAGTCCACAGCTGCAGGAGCAGACCGGCAAGCCCGGCCTGAAGCGCCAGCACCGCAACGATCTGCACCAGCCAGGTGTTCACAAAGCGCAGCCAGGTCTTCTTCGTTTCAGTGCGCCAGTGCCAGGCCAGCTTGTGGAAACGCTCGTCCTCGCGGGTCTCAGCACCGAAGCTTTTGACCGTGGCAACGCTGGAAATGGCGTCCGACACAGCGCCACCAAGTTCAGAATCCACAGCATTGGAGATCAGGTTTTGCGGGCGGATATAGCTATTGGCCATCCACACCGAAAGCGCCATGAAGATCGCCGTGACCGTCAGCGCATACATGCCCACCCAGACCCAGGTGAACAACATGTAAACCCCAAGGCCAATCATGACGCTGACCGATGGGATCAAACCCAGCCACAGTGTCGCGGTGATGGTGTCATAGGCCCACATGCCGCGGGTAATCCGCCGCACGATGGAGCCTACAAAGGTGTTGGCATGCCAGTCAGCAGAAAAGCGCTGGACCTTGGCAAAGGCCTCGGTCGTCATGTCGGCCATGTTGGCGCTGGAAAACGGCACTTCACAGCGCACTGCGATCTGGCGAAAGCCATTCACCAGGACCGCAAAGCCGATGAAGATGCCCAGCGCCATCCAGTGGGTGGAGCCCTCACGGTCTGCCGCCTCACCGCTAATGCTGTCGATCAAGGCTCCAGCGGCCACCGGCACGAAAACATCGGCCACCGTTGCAGCCATCGTGAACACAAACAGGCCGGCAAACAGCCCCGGACGCCGCTTCCACTGGCGCGCCACAAAGCCGATCACTTCAAGATTTGAAAGGATGCGCTCGCGCCGCTCGTCGGCGTCGTCGTCAAAATCAGTCATGTCTTTACCCGGACAGTCAGCCTCTGGCGGAACGCCAGCGCTGCGTTTCATCTGAATTGCGGAAAATCCGGCGATGGGCAAACCCGGGCCGTCCGGCGCGTTGAGCGCAAGAGGTGAGCGCGGGATGCGGTGCTCGCCGCCTGAGCCATCGGGTCAGGGCACCGCGATTAAATTCAGATCAGTCGCATGGGTCGGACAAGGCTCCTGTGCTTGGCACAGATGGGTGTGCCGGTGGAGGAGGTGATTAACCAAGCGCTCTTGGTAGCGCCAGCGAAAAGTGACGCTCCCTGTTGCCCTAACGTGACGCTGTGGCTTTTGCGCACTTCGCACCCGTCATACCGGACGCGAAGCGATCCGGGACCTAGCATAGATGTCCAGTTCCGCTTGATACGGTCGTTGGTCCCGGCTCTTTGCCCCGGATCAAATCCGGGGCTCGGCCGGGATGACACTTGAGGCCCTAAGGCCCCTCATCACCGAAGGGGTTGTTGACGCCGAGATTATCTGAACGCCCCGCTTCATCACGGGCCATCTGGCGCGTGATGTCGGGCGTATTGAGCGCGTCGCGGCGTGCTTCGCGGACCGTGGTGAGAATACGGCCAATCGCACTGTCCCCGGCCCCCGTTTGAGACAGCTGGAAGGCGAGCCGGTCCATATCTTCAAGAAATTCAGGCGGCTCTTCGCCCAGTCCCATCAGACCAAATTGCGCGAGGCGCCCAGCGGCAAGCTGCGAGCCTTCAGGACAATCAAAGGCCTCGTGGTTGGCATCAGACGAGGACAGGCAGAAATTCTCCCGAACGGTGCCGCGAACCCCGCCATCGAAATTGGCGATGATCCGGAAGTCTTCAGGATCGAGCCGGGTTTCTGCCCGCGCCAGAATATCAGCGAATGCCAGTGGCGCTGCCGGGCGCGCGTCCTGCGGGACGGCCGGGCCGGGTTGGGCGGTGGCGATGGGCTGGCTTGGGTCGGCCGGCTCAGAGGGCGGCGGTGCGGTATTGGTGCGAGGTCGACTTTGAGCTGGCGGTGCCCCCTGTGGCGTAGCCTGCACGATTGAGGCATCGGCACCGTCCGTAGCTGTGTCCAGGTCCGGTGTCGGCAGAGGCTCGACTTGGGGAATAGAGGTTTCGACGGGCGCAGGCGGTTCGGCTGCCTCGGGCTCGGCGTCCTCAGCGATCTCCGGTTCCGGCGGCGCGCTGACCTGGTCCTCGCTGGCGGCCGCGCCCAGGCTGCCGTCCGCACCTTCGCCGCCATCAACGCCGACCGGGCCCGCTCCGCTTTGCCCACCGGAGAGCGGAGGTTCAAACAGGGGCGCGTCCGTATCAGCGTCCGGACCACCGGCCACGGTATAAAAACGAACCTCCAGCGCCTGACCCACGCGGCCGGCTTCGCGCACAATGGCCGGGGGCAGTGTTACCAGTGCTACCAGCGCCAGGGCATGCAGCACAAAGGCCACAGCATAGCTGGCTGCACGCCGCCGAAAATCGGACGACGCGAACAGCTCGCGCAGCGGGTCAGCTGCGGCAGGGAGGGTCAAAGTTGCGCTCACCCGTTGGAAGGTGGCGCAGCACCCCCATCGCTTCAAATGAAAATGTGGTGAGGGATCAGCTCAATCAGCGAGCGCTCGACACCACGCTGTCTGCAATGAAGAGCGTGTCGGAGCCCTGGGCGGCGCTGGCGTGGAAGACATAGCCCACGATCACCAGACAGAGCGCGGCCAGTAACAGTCCCGTCCAGCCACCGGCATTCTTGCGTTCACTCATCGTCGCCTCCCCAGACGCTCGCGGGCGGTTCTTCAGTGAACCGTCCATGAATGAAAGCTTCAGACTGGTGCAAGGCGCAGGGCGGGCGTGATTGGGGCAAAGCCAAGGTCAATTGTGACCCTTTCGGGGCAAGGCGCTTGCCAGACGCCCACCGCTTCGCACACCTTGGCGCGGTTATGGCGACTCTTCTGTATCTTGGCCCTGAAGGCACTTTTACCCACCAGGCAGCGTTGGCGTTGGCCCCTGAAGGCTGCGCGCTCGTTGCGATGTCGAGCCTGGACCGGGTTCTGGCGGGTCTTAAGGCGGGTGATGCTGACTATGCGGTCGCTGCGCTCGATAGCGCTGCCGGTCCCATCGCGCTCACCCAAACTGCAATCGATACCGATGAAGTCGAAGTGCTCGCCGAACACGCCCTTGCCGTCAGCTTTGATCTCTATCGGCGCGGCGATGACGACGCGGCCCTGGCTGGTGTTTACGGCCATGAGAAGGCCCTCGCCCAATGCTCTGACTGGATTAGGGCTCAAGGCATCGACGCCAGGCCGATTGCATCCAACACGGCCGGGCTGGCTCACCTGCGTGACCATGGCAAACCGGGCTGGGGCGCTATCGGTCCGCCGGGACTTTCAGAGGGTTACGGACTAAAGGTTTGCAGCGAGGCTCTGGAAGGTCCAAACACAAATCATACACTCTTCGTGCTGCTGCGCCGTGCGGGCGCGCCTCTGACATGAAAGGCTGATTGCCATGAGCGCTGAACACATTTCAAAGGCCCTGTCCCGGGTCAAACCCTCAGCCACCATTGCCGTCAGCCAGAAGGCCCGCGAGCTGAAGGCGGCCGGGCGCGACGTGATCGGTCTGGGTGCCGGCGAGCCGGATTTTGACACGCCCGATCACATCAAGGACGCCGCCATTCAGGCCATCCGCGACGGCAAAACCAAGTACACCAATGTGGATGGTATCCCCGAGCTGAAAGACGCCATCTGCGCCAAGTTCAAGCGCGACAATGAGCTCGACTACGCGCCTGAGCAGGTGAGCGTGTCGCCGGGCGGCAAGCCAGTCATCTACAACGCCTTCGCAGCGACGCTGAACCCAGGTGATGAGGTGGTCATCCCGACCCCCTACTGGGTCAGCTATCCAGAGATGGCCCGCCTGGTTGGCGCTGAACCTGTCTTCGCGCCCGCCGGTGTCGAAGACGGCTTCAAGCTGAAGCCTGAGACGCTGGAGAAAGCGATTTCTCCAAAAACGCGCTGGGTGGTTTTAAACTCGCCCTCCAACCCGACCGGTGCCGCCTACACGCGTGAGGAGCTCGCGGCTCTGGGGGCCGTGCTGGAGCGTCACCCGCAGGTGCTGATCCTGACCGACGATATGTATGAGCACATCGTCTATGACGGCTTTGAATTCACCTCGCTGGTGCAGGCCGCACCCGCGCTTTACGAGCGCACGCTGACCATGAATGGCGTGTCGAAGGCCTATGCCATGACCGGATGGCGAATCGGCTATGCTGGCGGGCCGCAATGGCTGATCAAGGCCATGGCCAAGGTGATGAGCCAGACCACCTCCAACCCCTGCTCCATCAGCCAATGGGCCTCAGTCGCCGCGCTCAATGGCAGCCACGATTTCCTGATCGAGCGCAACGCCGCCTTCAAGCGCCGCCGCGATGCCATGATGGAGAAGATTACCGCTGCGCCCGGCCTGACCGCGCCAGTGCCTGAGGGTGCTTTCTATATTTTCGCGGACTGCGCGGGCCTGATCGGCAGGGCGTCCAATGGCGGCGCGACACTCACCTCTGACCTTGATGTCTGTGAAGCGCTTCTGGAAGAGGAAGGCGTCGCTGTCGTGCCAGGAACCGCCTTTGGGGCCGCCCCCGGCTTCCGCCTCAGCTACGCAACCGACGACGCCGCGCTGGAAGATGCGGGCCAGCGTATCCTGCGGTTTTGTGAGGGCGTTGGCTGATCCTGTTGACCCATAACGGGCTATCGTAAAAACCTATACATAAAAGCGCTATTATCGATTGGATTTATATCCACGGCCCAGTACAACCATTTCTAATGAATTTCAGGAGAAGGAGATTACGCCATGGATATCAATATGGGTCTCGATAAGGGACAGCGCGAAGAGATGGCTGCTGCCGTTTCAAAGCTGCTCGCGGACACGTATGCGCTTTATTTCAAAACTCACGCCTACCACTGGAATGTGACGGGGCCGCGCTTCCACGATCTGCATTCCATGTTCGAGCTGCAGTACAACGAGCTGTGGACCGCCACCGACGAGATTGCAGAACGTATCCGCGCTCTGGGCGTTCTGGCCCCGATTTCCTACGGTGAGATGGCCGCTAACGCGTCCATCGACTTCGACGACACGACCCCCGATGCCAACACCATGGTGGCCAATCTGGTTGCCGGGCATGAGCAAGTGGTGCGCACCGCCCGCGCCGCGCTGAAACTGGCGCAGGAACATGACGACGAAGCCACCGCGGACCTTGTCGCACCGCGCATCACCGGCCACGAAAAGACCGCCTGGATGCTGCGCGCCACGCTGGGCTAATCAGCGCTCGACGCCAGAGACTGAAGCGCCCCGCCAGACCTCTGGCGGGGCGTTTTGCATCTGCCAACAGAGACCTTACCTGACGTTCGGTGCAATGACCTCGTCAAAGAATGCTCTGGCTTCACGGTGCATGGTTGGCGTTCCAAAATCGGTCTTGGTCAGGACGATGGTCAGATCATGCTCGTCGATGACCCAGACCCGGTTCCCGCCGTTACCATTCATCATGGCCACCCGTGCCTGTCCGGCAGCGGTTTCGCGATCCTGCAGCCACCACAGATGGCCATATTCAAAGCCGGGGCCCTCAATCACCGCGTGAGGCTCTACCGAAGCGACAGTCCAGGCTTCAGGCAAGACGCGCTGGCCCGCATAGACACCGCCGAGACGCTGAAGCTCCCCAAAGGCAGCTAGACTATGTGCGGAAAGCTCCAGCCCACCGCCAAGGTGAATGCGGCCCGACCCGGTTTCAGGCCAACCTGCCTCGCTAACGCCCAGCGGCTCAAGAAGACGCTCTTCGGCATAGCTGCGAATATCCTGACCTGTGGCGCGCTGAACCGCCTCGCCCAGTATCTGGACGCCGGCTGTGCAGTAGGAGTGGGAGCGACCGTATTGCGCCTCAGAGGGCGGCGTTGCCCAGGACGGAAAGCCCCGCAGTGGCAGGTCCCAGTAGAAGCTTGGCCAGTCTTCAACGATATACATGCGCTCCTCATTACCGCGAGAGAACTGGTTCCAGTCATCACACTCCATGGGTCCCGACATGGTCAGAAGGTCAATGGCGCTGACCTCGTACTTCGCCGGGTGATCGTTCTCAAAGGGTTGTTCGGCGGCAAACAGCGGCGCGAGCGGAGCTTCAGGATCAAGCGCGCCATCGGCAACCGCCAGGCCCACCAGCATGCCCGTGATCGTCTTGGTCACAGAGCGGGTATTGTGGAGTGTGCTGGCGTCCGCACCATTGAAATAGGCTTCGTAGACTGGCTCGCCATTCGACAATACGAGCACGCTGGTGACGGTACCAAACTCGCCGGACTCAATCCGGGCATTGGTGGCCGCTTCCAGCTCCGGCGACCAGTGGAAATCAGCTAGAGCCGGGGTGGCTGTGACACCGGCAAGAAGACAGGCGGAGAGCAAAGCACTGCGCAGGGACATGACGTAAATCCTTATTCGGGTTAGCAAGGATGACCTTGATCCCCGCAACAGCCCGCGCGGTCATCCAAACTAGTCTGAAGAAGTCTGAAGAAGTCTGAAGCTGTCCAAACTCGCTGTGTCCGACCCCACTATCCATCTGAATGAATTCACGTTTGACCCAAGAACGGGTCAGCTGACCGGCCCTGAAGGAACACAGGCTGTCACCGGGCTGTCGGCGCGCGTCCTGCTGTGTCTGATCGAAGCGGCACCCAACACGGTCAGCCCACCACAGCTCGCCCGAGACGCCTGGCGACTGGATCACGTGAGTGAAGACACGATTGCCCAGCGCATCGCGCTGTTACGCAAGCTGTTCAATGACGACCCTAAATCACCCCGCGTGATCCGCACCCTGCGCGGCGAAGGCTATGCGCTGATTGCCAGCCTTGAGCCCGCTGCGTCATCCGAACCGGAAAAACCAACGTCTCAATCACGCCTGCGGGGCGTTCTGGCCGTTGGCTTTGTTCTGGCTGTCGCGGCCGCTGGCTATGGTCTGTACGATCGCATCGGCCCCTCTGCCTTCCCAGGTGGGCAACAAAGCGCGAGCACCGATCCGCTGGATGAGCTTCTGGACCGCGCGCGTCAGCGTCTCGCCCTGCATGAGGCCAATGCCACGCAGCAGGCGATCACACTGCTTGAAGCAGCGCGCGAGCGCGCTCCCGATGACCCCCGTGTCCAGACCAGCCTTGCCTTCGCGCTGGCGACCGAAGCAACGAAGTTTGATGGAGCACGCATTGAAGAAGCTGAACGTCTGGCGCGTGCAGCGGTCGGTACGGCACCAGAGAGTGCGTCGAGCTGGCATGCGCTTGGCTACACGCTGGATGCGCAGGGACGTGTGGACGAAGCGCTCGCGGCCTATGGCGAGTCCCTGCGCCTGAACCCGGATGGCTTTGCGGCCCGATCCAGTGCGGCCTTCCTGATGTCAATCCGCGGACGGCTTTATGAGGCTCTGCGCTACGATGTTGCGGCGTTGACCGCGCCAGGCACCAATCTCTATGCCGAGCTTCAGATCGCGCGTAGCCTGCGCCTGATGGGCGATGATGTGCGCGCAAGAGCGTTCGAGGCCCGGGCATTGCTGCTCAATCCAGACAACCCGGTGGTCCGAACGGGCCTCGCCGAAGCGGCTTTGTCTCGCGGAGAGCTCGACCGCGTCGACCAGATTGTGTCGGTAGGCGAACCCAACGGGGAAGCTCTGCGCCTGTCGGGGCGTGCCGCGCAGATGCGAGGCGATCGCGAAGCCGCTCGAACCGCGTTTGAAGCCGCAGGAAACAGCGCCTCGGCAGAACGCGCAGCGATGGCCGCGCAGAGGGGCGAGAACCTCACGTTTGATGCCCTTGCTCCTGATGATACGTGGCCGGAGGGGCGTCTTCGCCTGGCTGAAATCGCCGCGGCGCGCGGTGAGGCGGAGCGCGCGGTGCTTCTGGTCAATGCCGCCATTGATCTGGGCTGGCGCGATGCGGGGCTTATTGAGGGCTCCCCCTTCCTTCGCACCCTCGTCGAGCGCGGCACCCTCGCCCCGGCGCTCGCCCGCATCGAACGCGAAGTCGCGGCTCAAGCCGTACGCCTCGAGCGTGATAACGAAGCATTGGCACAGCTTGATGCGATTATTGCATCGAGCGAGTAGTTTCAGACGCACCCCCTCACCTAACCTCTCCCCCTTTATCAAGGGGGAGAGGGGGCATCCACGATTGCGCCTTATCTTAGATAGCCAGCGATATCCCTCCCCTTTGGAAGGGGAGAGGTAAGGTGCGGGGTGGACGACGTACGTTCAGGCGCGACAATTCAAAAACAAAACGCCCCGCGCGGCAGGACCGGCGGGGCGTAAAGTCTGGCAAAGTCGTTCTGATTGATCAGCCCGCTTCGCGGAAATTGTCCACGTCGAGCTCGTATTCGCGCACCTTGCGGTAAAGCGTGGACCGGCCAACACCCAGGCGGCGAGCGACTTCGGCCATGCGGCCTGAATAGGTCTCGATCGCAAAGGCAATCAGATCGCGCTCGATATGTTCCAGCGAGCGCAAGTGGCCACCTGCATCCAGGATATCGACGCCGCTTTCCTCCACCACATCGGCAAAGGCCGACGGCTCAGCTTCAGGCACCGAGGCATCGGCGACCGGCGCTGGCTCACTGTCGAGCGTCGGTGCCAGACCTGAAATCTGCGGGAAGTCCTCCGGCGTCAGATAATCGGTGTCAGACAGCACCACGGCGCGGAAAACCGCATTCTCCAGCTGGCGAACATTGCCCTTCCAGTCATGCTTGGCCAGAAGATCCATCGTCTGCGAATTTGCATCCAGGACGGCCTTGCCTTCCTGCGCATTGAAGCGACCGATGAAATGGCGCACCAGAGCCGGGATGTCTTCGCGGCGCTGAGCCAGACTCGGCACCTCAATCGGGAAGACGTTGAGGCGGTAGAACAGATCCTCGCGGAACTGACCTTCCTTCACCTGATCGGCCAGATCACGGTTGGTCGCCGACACGATGCGCACATCGACCTTGATCGGGCGTTTGCCGCCGACCGGATCGACCTCGCCTTCCTGCAGGGCACGCAGCAGTTTCACCTGCATGTCGAGCGGAAGCTCGCCGATTTCATCGAGAAAGAGCGTACCGCCGTCGGCTTCCTGGAACTTACCCAGATGCTTGGCCACAGCGCCGGTAAAGGCCCCCTTTTCGTGACCGAACAGCGTGCTTTCAACCAGGTTTTCCGGAATGGCACCACAGTTCACCGCCACGAAGGGACGCCCAGCGCGGTCAGAGGCCGCAGCGATGGAGCGAGCCACCAGTTCCTTACCCACGCCGCTTTCCCCGGTAATGAGGATGGGAATGTTGGACTTGGCTGCGCGTTCACCCAGACGCACCACCTGGCGCATGGCCGGAGCACCGGCGATCATGTCGCCAAAGCCGAGCTGGCCCGACTTGGTCTTTTTAAGACGGTTCACTTCGCCCGACAGATCCTTGACCTTCAGCCCATTGCGGATCGAAACCGCGATACGTTCAGGACTGGCCGGTTTGACGAAGAAATCACACGCACCAGCGCGCATGGCCTTAACAACGGTTTCGATACCGCCATGGGCGGTCAGAACGATGACCGGCAGCTCCGCGCTGAACGCCTTCATGGCCTCCAGCGTTTCGATGCCATCCATGCCCGGCATGACCATGTCCAGCATGACCACGTCGATCCCGCCGCGCTTGACCGCGGCCAGACCGGCTTCGCCGTCCTCCGCGCACTGCGCATGATGCCCCTGCTTTTCCAGAACCGCCTGTAACAGGCGACGCTGTGTCGGGTCGTCGTCGACGACCAGTACCGTCTTTGCCATTTCACCCACGCCTTTTCGGTCGCTATCGGGCCCGGCTTTTTGTCTGTCTGACCGGGGTTTTCCCCGTGCCCGACAACCGGCGTCCCGTCTTGATGTGACCTGATATGACACAGGCTCCGTAAAGATCAGGTGTAGGCGCTGGTCAGATTTGGTTAGGGTAAACGGGAGGTTAGCGATGTACGATCCGGTTAGCGCGATCCATCCCCCGTTTGACCATTTAGATCAGCAGGTCTAACGACACCCCATCCAGAACAACGACAAAAGACCTTCATGACCCGCACCGCCCCTCTGCCTCCACCTCTCGCTGATCTTAATGGCGAGCCACTGCCTGCTCCTGCCTGGTTCAACGGCGCCCAGGGCGACTCGGTTGAGACCGGGACCGCCCCCCATGACGGGATCGAGATTGCGTGGAAAGCCTGGGGTGAGCGCGGTGCACCGGGTGTGATTCTGGTCCATGGCGGCACCGCCCACAAAGGGTGGTGGGACGCCATCGGGCCTCTGCTGGCTCGGCAGGGTCGCCGCGTTGTGGCCCCCGACCTTCCCGGCATGGGCGAGAGCGGCTGGCGCGAGGCCTACACCATGGATGACCATGCCGCGGCCGCCCGCGCAGGCGGTGAATCTGGCGGCGCGTTTGACGCGGGCAAGCCGGTTTATGTCGGACACAGCTTCGGCGGCTTTGCCACGCTGAAGGCTGCGGTGAATTTCGGTGATGATCTGAAGGCTGCCATCATTCTGGACAGCCCCATCCGCAAACCGGAAAAGCAGCGCGAAGGTGCACCGCCCAAGCGCGGTGGCAAGGTCTACCCAGATCTTGCAAAGGCGCTGGCGCGTTTCCGGCTCCTGCCCGAACAGCCGTGCGAGAATGTCTGGCTCATCGACCATATTGCCCGTGGCAGCCTCAAGGCCGTCGACGGTGGCTGGACCTGGTATTTCGATCCCGGCATCTGGGCGAAGCTCACCTATGAGCGCCGCGATCCTGAAGAGGCCGCCGCAAATCTGAAATGTCCCCTCGCCTTCATCCGGGGCGCACAGTCACAGCTCATGGGTGCTGAGACCTGGGATTACATGAAGGCGACATTCACCGATTCGCCCTTCGTGACGGTCCCGAACACCCGGCATCACCTGTTGCTGGATGATCCGCTGGCCACCGCGACGGCCCTTGAAGCGCTGATTGAAGGCTGGGCGAAAGAGCCAGCAAGCCGCAGGGACGGCATTTGACCGCACCTGCAAGCGCTGCAGCTATCTTGGCGAGCCCAAAGACGCGTGATAAAGCCCGCATAACTTTGCTATTCACATCGGCTCGAGGACGACATGGCCAACGATTACACCCGCGGTGAAATGGATATCTCCCACCACAAGGCGACCTTTGATGGCGTCATGTCGGTGTCGGTCTTTGCCTCGATCCTGACCGGCCTGGTGGTCCTGTATCTGACGCTGGTGTTCGGCGCTGCGATGAACTGGATGGTCGCCCTGATGGTCTCCGTCGTGGTTGGCGGCATTGCCGGTTTTGTGCTGAAGCAAGGCGCATTGTACTGGGTGTTTGTAGCCGTTCTGGCTGTGATTGCCGTCATTTCTGGCGGACTTGTCAGCGCCCTCGGCTAGACGCCGGACATTTCAGACCTATAAACCCCCTTGCGGCATGCGACAGATTGTCCATGCTAGGAACAGTATTGTTCGGCCTTTGGGGTTTTGTAGATGCATATTGCCGTTCTCGCTGAGAGCCTTCCTGGTGAAGCCCGCGTGGCTGCCACACCAGACACTGTGAAGTTACTGGTCAAAGCCGGTGCAACGGTCACGGTGGAGAAGAAGGCGGGCCTGAAAGCCGACTTCACCGACGAAGCCTATGAGGCGGCGGGGGCCCAGCTGGCCACGCGCGCCGCGGCTTTGAAAGCGGCTGAGGCGCTCTTTTGTGTGCGCCGCCCGGACGACGCGACGCTCGGCAAGCTGAAGGCGGGCACGGTCGTCATTGGTCTTCTTGAGCCCCATGGCGCGACTGAGTTTGCCAAGGCCTGCGCCGATGCCAAGGTCAATGCGCTGGCCATGGAATTCACGCCGCGCATCACCCGCGCCCAGGCCATGGACGCGCTGTCCAGCCAGTCCAACCTTGCCGGATATCGCGCAGTGATCGAGGCCGCCGAACTCTATGGTCGCGCCTTCCCGATGATGATGACGGCTGCCGGAACTATTGCTGCGGCAAAGGCTTTCGTGATGGGGGCTGGCGTTGCCGGCCTTCAGGCGATTGCCACCGCGCGCCGTCTGGGCGCGATTGTGTCGGCAACCGATGTGCGCCCGGCCGCGAAAGAACAGGTCGCCTCGCTGGGTGCCAAATTCGTCGCCGTCGAGGACGAGGAATTCAAGGCGGCTGAAACCGCTGGCGGTTATGCCAAGGAAATGAGCGACGAGTACAAAGCCAAGCAGGCCGAGCTCGTTGCCAACCACATCGCCAAGCAGGACATCGTGATCACCACCGCGCTGATCCCGGGCCGTCCGGCACCCAAGCTGATTACAAAGGCCATGATCGAAGCGATGAAGCCGGGTTCGGTGATCATCGACATCGCCGCTGCCAATGGCGGCAACACCGATCTGACCGAAGCCGACAAGGTTGTGGAGCATAAAGGCGTAAAGATCGCCGGCTTCTCCAACCTGCCTGGCCGCCTGCCAGCCGACGCATCTCAACTCCTGGCAAAGAATCTCGTGAATCTCTTCCCGCTCTTAATCTCAGAGGACGGAGCACTAGCGCCGCACTGGGAAGATGACATTATTAAGGGCATGGCTCTCACCAAGGATGGTGAAGTCGTACACGAGACCCTTAAAGGAAGTTGAGAATGAAACGTCGTATCACCCAGGTCGCCATTGCCGTCGTTGCCGTTGTGACCCTGTCCGCCTGCATCATCATTTCATCAGACAGCCAGGAACTGGCCACCGCGCCGCAAGCGCCTGCTGAAACTGAAACCGAAGCTTAGACCCTGACTCTACCGCCATCTGGAGGCGTCTTTATGGAAGTCGATCCGATTATTTTCCGCCTGGCGATTTTCGTCCTGGCAGTCTTCGTTGGCTATTACGTGGTGTGGTCGGTGACCCCGGCCCTGCACACCCCGCTGATGAGTGTGACCAACGCGATCTCCTCGGTGATCATCGTTGGCGCACTGATCGCGGCGGGGGCCTCAGCGGCCACGGACGGGGCCATCTTTGCCAAGGGGGCCGGAATTGTCGCCGTCGCGCTAGCCAGCGTGAACATCTTTGGCGGCTTCCTCGTCACCCAGCGCATGCTGGCCATGTACAAGAAAAAAGAAAAACCGGCACCCAAGGCCGAGGCCTGACTGGCCTTTCCACGCGCTGCCTGTTCCACCCTTTTTGAAACTCACCAGTCGAAAGACCGACCATGTCCGCTAATCTAGCTGCCCTGTTCTATCTCGGCTCCGGGATCCTCTTCATCATGGCCCTGCGTGGCCTGTCGAGCCCGGAAACCTCACGCCAAGGCAATTATCTCGGCATGGCCGGCATGGCCCTCGCGGTCGGGACGAGCCTGTTCTTCATCGACCTGAATGGCCTGGGATGGTTTCTGATCGCCCTTGCCGTCGCGGTTGGTGGTGGCATTGGTGCCTTTATCGCCAGGAAAATCCCGATGACCGCCATGCCTCAGCTGGTGGCCGCCTTCCACTCTCTGGTGGGCCTGTGTGCGGTCTTGGTGGCGGCTGCTGCACTCTATGAGCCGGCCGCCTTCGGCATCTCGCGCGGCTATGAAGGCGCGGCGCTGAACCAGCTGAAGCTGCTGTCGCTCGTGGAACTGGCACTGGGTGTCGCCATTGGTGCGATCACCTTCTCCGGCTCGGTTATTGCCTTCATGAAGTTGCAGGGCCTGATGAGCGGTGCGCCCATCGTGTTTAAAGGCCAGCACTGGCTGAACCTGGCGCTCGGTGTGGCCGTTGCGGTCTTCATCGTCTTCCTGTCGGCCTCTGCCGGCGACAACAAGACCGCCTTCTGGATCATCACCATCATCGCGCTTATCCTGGGTGTCCTCCTCATCATCCCGATTGGCGGCGCGGACATGCCGGTCGTGGTGTCGATGCTGAACTCCTACTCTGGCTGGGCCGCAGCGGCGCTGGGCTTCACGCTGGAAAACACCGCGCTTCTGATCACCGGCGCGCTGGTGGGTTCGTCCGGTGCGATCCTGTCCTACATCATGTGTAAGGGCATGAACCGCTCCTTCATCTCGGTTCTGCTGGGTGGCTTTGGCGCTGATGGCGCAAGTGCGGCCGCCAGCGGGAGCGGCGATCAGGTCGCCAAGCAGGGCTCTGCTGACGACGCGGCCTTCATCATGAAGAACGCCGGCAAGGTCATCATCGTGCCGGGTTACGGCATGGCTGTGGCCCAGGCTCAGCACGCGCTGAAAGAAATGGCCGACATGCTCAAGGAAGAGGGCGTGGACGTGTCCTACGCCATCCACCCGGTGGCGGGTCGCATGCCCGGTCACATGAATGTGCTGCTGGCCGAAGCCCAGGTGCCCTATGACGAGGTGTTTGAGCTCGAAGACATCAATTCTGAGTTCTCCACTGCCGACGTGGTCTTCGTGATCGGGGCCAACGACGTGACCAATCCGGCCGCTGAAGACGATCCCGGCTCGCCCATCTACGGCATGCCCGTCCTGCAGGTGTGGAAGGCGAAAACCGTCTTCTTTATCAAGCGCTCGCTGGGGTCTGGCTATGCCGGCATCGAAAACCCGCTCTTCTTCCGCGACAACACCATGATGCTGCTCGGTGACGCCAAGAAGATGACCGAGCAGGTGGTGAAGGCGCTGGATTAAATCTCAGCGCAGACGCTCAAGGAAAGCCCCGGTTGCCAACGCAGCCGGGGTTTTTGTTTGGGGATTAGACAGGTGTACGCCCCAATCCCTCTCCCCTTGATAAGGGGAGAGGTTAGGTGAGGGGTCTTAAGCGCGTCATCCCGCGCTGGCATTGAACTTTGAAACGCACCCCCTCACCCTGCCTCTCCCCCTTGTCCAAGGGGGAGAGGGGTAGGTCAGGATGACGGACGCGGGTGTGTTTTATCCTGAGGGTCCTTCGAGACGCGCTTCGCGCTCCTCAGGATGAGGGTGATATAGAGCTTCGACCTGCCTCATCCTGAGGTGCTTTTGCGCTAGCAAAAGCCTCGAAGGACGCACGACCTCTTCCCCCGTCATCCCAAACTTGATTTGGGACCCAGTCACACCGACAGCGCCACTGGGTCCTGACTTCCGTCAGGATGACGGTTGGAGAGTGCATCACAAAAGGTTGCCCGAATCGCCAGATCCGAACACGCTAGATTGCAACGCGTTCTAGCTGAGGGTTTTGGAATGGGCGGCAAATCTGAACGAGATTTCTGGGAACCTCAGAAAACACAGATTAAAGTGGCTCGCAGGCATTCAAAATATGCAATCAAGAAGCTCAGCCAAGTACTCATTAAGCGGGCGCTTATTCTTACTGTAATCGCATGGATATTCATACTCTGGCTGGCGCTGAGAGTGTTAGAGTTCGATCCAAACCTTAGCCCGCTCAGACCTGCTGATTGGACGACTCGAAACGACGCTACAGCATTGCGAGATTATTTTTGGGCGTGGAGCTTCCCTCTCGGCGCTTTGCTTGTGAGCTTGACCCTCGTAAACGCCCTGCGCCGAACGAGAATCTTTGATGAGGAGAAATCAATAAAAGAAACTCAGGTGGAGTCGGAGCGATTTCAAAGTGCCGCCGAGCTACTTGCTAGCAACTCACCAGTTACGAGAATCTCGGGCATCAATGCTCTTGAGAGCTTGATGGCAGGAAGCGTTAGGGCCACAAAAAAGGATGGGCCAGAGAGAATTTGGAACCAAGCTCTTAAAACCCTGACAGTGTTTTACAAAATGCGCTCTCATGAATTTATCAAGAATTTGAAAGAAAACCCGGAACATAAAGAGACGATCTCATTTTCTCATTTCGAAAGAGCGGCGCCAATAGAAATCGAAATTTCGATAATATCCATAATAAAGAGCATCTCTTTTGCCGAAAGAAATGAACTACTTATAGATCGCGTTGATTTATCGGGCGGATACTTAGAGCGAATTGCTTTGCATGAGAAATCAGATCTTGGGAGAATAAATTTCGTCGGAACCAACTTTGCCAACGCCTTTCTGCCAATGTGTAAATTTGGTCCAGATTCGCTATTGATGTACTGCAATTTTAGTGGTGCATACCTTAGAGGAAGCACCTTCATAAATTGCACTTTAGACGAAGCAGACTTTTCAAATGCTGATTTGATGGGCGTCAATTTTATAGAATGTTCCTATAAGGCAGGTTCTCCGCCGAAATTTGATGACCCATCAATTATTGACACAATACGCGCCACCTAACCGCCCCGCACCCGCACCTTCTCCAGCGCCGTACGCCCCTCCTCGGGGATCGCCGCGGTCGTCTTGCCATCGGTATTGACCAGCACTGTCTCACACACACCGACGCACTGGCCGCTCTGGAACAGGGCCAGATCGATGCGGTAGCTGGTGTTGCCGATATGGCCGATGCCGGCACCGACGATGATGTCGCCGGGATAGTGGGCCTCTCGCAAATAGGCGATGTGGACGTCGGCGATGAGCATGCGCATGGAATGGCGCTTGCGCATCTCAAGCGGGAAGCATTCGCGGTTCAGCCGGGCGCGGCCTTCCTCATAAAACGACCCGATCGCCACATTATTGATGTGGCCCAGCGTATCGAGATCGCGAAAGCGCGACGGCACGGCGACGTGGAGCGGGTAATTTTCCAGATTGAGGCGATAGTCAGCGGGCTTCATGGGCGATCCTCTTGAATGAGGAAAACTTTATGGCCTGCAGGTGAGGCATTTGGGAAGGCTTCACGCTCACTCCTGTGAAATCCCGGACTTGATCCGGGACCTACATCAGCGTTGCGCGCCCTACATTGCACACTCAAAGGACCCGCTTCACCGCATCGGCCCAGCCCGACAGCCGTCGAGCGCGCGTGACCGGGTCCATGGCGGGCACGAAGTGGCGGTCTTCGCGCCAGAGCGCGCGGGCATCCTCGATGGAGCTGTAGAGCCCTGCGCCCAGCCCGGCGAGAAACGCCGCGCCCCAAGCGGTGCATTCGGCGTTGCGCGGGCGGATCGTCTCCACCGCACACAGGTCGGCCAGGCGCTGCATCAGCGCGTTGTTGACCGTCATGCCGCCATCGACCTTCAGTGTGGAGACCTCCACACCGTCAGCGGCCATGGCCACCAGCAGATCGTGGGTCTGGTAGGCAACCGAATCCAGCGCTGCACGGGCAATCTCTGCCCGGCCTGAGCCCCGCGTCAGGCCCACCAGAGCCCCGCGGGCCTCAGGGTTCCAGTACGGCGCGCCGAGGCCTGAAAACGCGGGCACCAGATAGACCCCGCTTTCCCGGTCCGCGTCAGCAGCGAGCGCTTCGATCTCGCTCGCCTTGGCGATCAGGCCCAGGCCATCGCGCACCCACTGCACGGTTGCCCCCGCGGACAGAACCGAGCCTTCCAGCGCGTAGCGGCTCTCGCCGTTGATCTTCCAGGCGGTCGTGGCGAGCAGGCGGTTGGTGGAGGTGACGATCTCCTTGCCTGTATGGACCAGCATGAAGGCCCCGGTGCCGTAGGTCGACTTCATCTCTCCCGGCTTTAAGCAGGCCTGGCCAATGGCGGCGGCCTGCTGGTCGCCCGCGCCGCCGGTGATGGGAATGGCGCGACCAAAGATGGACGCCTCGCTGTGGCCAATCTCCCCTGCGCTATCGACCACGGTGGGCAGGACCGCTGAGGGGATGTTGAAGATATTGAGAAGCTCCTCATCCCAATCGCCTTTGGCGAGACCATAAAGGCTCGTCCGGCTGGCATTGGTCGCTTCTATCGCATGGACCTTGCCGCCGGTCAGTCGCCAGACCAGGAAGCTGTCCACGGTCCCAAAGGCGAGCGTGCCAGAGTCCGCTTTGGCACGGGCACCGGGCACATGGTCGAGAATCCAGGCGAGCTTGGTGGCGGAGAAATATGGGTCCAGAACCAGCCCTGCCCGTTCCGCAATCAGCTTTTCATGACCCGCCGCGCGAAGCTTCGCACACACATCCGCAGTGCGCCGGTCTTGCCAGACGATGGCATTGTGGATCGGACGCCCCGTGGCGCGGTCCCAGACGATGCTGGTCTCGCGCTGATTGGTGACGCCGATGGCCTGAACCTCGAAGCCCTGGTCTTCGGCCTTGCTCAGCGCTTCACGAGCGGTGGACAGGACGGTCGCCCAGATCACTTCCGGATCGTGCTCCACCCAGCCCGGCTCAGGGTAAATCTGGGCAAATTCCTTCTGCGCGCTGGCGATCAGGTTGGCCTTTAAATCAAACACCAGAGCCCGGCTGGATGTGGTGCCCTGATCAATGGCAAGGAGCGCAGGTGTGGCCATGGCAGATCGCCTCTCATCGGTTATGCTGCGCGTAAAGCTAAGCCAAGCCACCCACAAAGGAAAAGCCATCATGGAGTTCCAGGCCGAAACCCTGTCCAGTCCCTCTGGTGCGAGCCTCGCCTGGCGCAGGCTTGCCGCTAAGGGCGAAGCGCGCGCGACCGTGCAGATCCACCATGGCCTGTCAGAACACGCTGCGCGGTATGAGCGCTTTGCCCGTCACCTCGCAGGGCGCGGCTTTAACGTGGTGGCCCATGACCATCGCGGCCACGGGGCGACCACGGCTGATGATGCCCCCGCAGGTGTGTTCGCGAGCAGCAAGGGCTGGGCGGCCGTCATTGATGACGCCCAGGCCGTGGAAACCGCGGCGCGCCAGCATTTCGGCTCCCTGCCCCATATCGTCTTCGGGCACTCCATGGGCGGGGTCATCGCGATGAATCACGCCCAGGAACGCAAGGGCGAGATCGCCGGTCTGGCGATCTGGAATGCCAATCTGGCGCTCGGCAGCCGGACGAACCTGATGCGCACGGTTCTGGGTCTTGAGGGTCTGTTCAAGAAAACGACGGCCCCGTCCACCTGGATGGATGCTCTGGCGTTCAAGGCCTGGGGCAAGCAGGTGAAAGGCGCACGCACTGACTTTGACTGGCTGTCGCGCATTCCCGAAGAGGTGGACGCCTACATCAATGACCCGCTGTGCGGCGCACCGGCCTCAATCTCGCTATGGCGGGACTTTATTGAGCTGGTTGAGCGCGGCTCGGATGAAAACCGCACGCGCATGATGCGCCTTGATCTGCCCATTCACATGGCCGCCGGCGGCGAGGACCCCGCCACCGACAGGGGTGAAGCCATGGATACGCTCAAAGCCCGTCTCTACAACGCCCGCTTCATTGACGCGACGATGCGCTTCGACCCGAAGGGCCGTCACGAGACGCTCAATGACGAAGGCTATGAGCAGGCGATGGACGACTTCGCAGACTGGGCTGAACGCGTGGCAGCGCAGGCCGGGTAGGCGATTAAATCACCGTCACCGGGCCATGGTCGTCGCAATGGCCGTCATGGGGGTGGTGCAAGTGCCCGTCCACCAGATAGCAGACATGATCCCCGTGAGGCACGGCCTCATGCCCGCAGCCTGGGCCATGAACATGGTCGTGATCGTGGCCCAGATTACCCTTCATCGGCGCACAGGCGTCCGGATTGGTGGCGTTCACGTCTAGCGAATGCTCGTCCACATGGTCTTCATGGGGATGGTGCAGGTGACCATCATGAAGATAGTCCACATGGTCGCCGTGCTGGATGGCCGTATGGCCACAGCCAGGGCCATGTTCATGGGGATGGTTGTTGTGCTTGTTGCAAGCCATGGGGATCACTCCACGCCAAGAGCGACACCCATTGCGCGCCCGATCTCAAACCGATACCCGCAAACCCGCGCGATATACAATCACCGTAATTTTATTGCGGTTATAGTGTTCGGTCGACCACAACCGGTGCTGATCCAAGCGTGATTAGCCCTATGCCACTTTCTGCGCAGGCTTCAGGCCCAGCACTTCATTTAAAGTCATGTCCTCTTCCAGCACGACGTCTTCAAACTTGGTCGAGTGCAGGGTCGCGCCGGAAAATTCTGGCGGGAAACGTCGCCCGGACACACCGTCGAACGCGGTGAGTTCAGAGCGCGAGAAGTCGGCATGGTTCAGATTGCAGTTCTTGAAATTGCAGCCACGAAGGTCGGCACCCTCAAATCGGGCATTACGCAGATCGGCCCCTTCGAAGGACGCGCCGATCAGAATGGCACCTCTGAAATCCAGACCTACGCCGCACGCATTCTTAAAGGTGGCTCCGACAAGGCCACCCTTGTGGAAGGCGTCGTCGAGGGGGCGCAGGTCTTCACCGTCGAAACGCCCGCGCTTGCCCTTTTTGCCCAGCGAATGTGTATAAGTGTTGTTCGCCTCAACGCGGGATCGAAGCGTGTCAACGCGGGCGAGCGCTTTGGCGTCGGGATCACGCAGCACGTTTTCCATCGTTACGCCTTCAATCGCTGCGCCTTCCAGATTGGCCCCCGTTAAATTCGCGCCGTTAAGATTGGCGTCACGGATATCAGCGCCCGACAGGTCGGCCCCATGCAGGTTTGCACCGCTGAAGTCGGCTCCCTTCAGCTTTGCACTGCCCAGCTGGGCACCCACCATGGAGCAGTTGCGGAAATCGACAGTACCGCCCTTCATGTCGCCGTCTTCGTCAAAATTCAGACCCGCCGGGACCATGCCTGGATCGCGGTCGGCACGAACCAGAACCGCCTGGCGGAAATCAGCTCCGTCCAGCTTTGCCCGATAAAGGTCAGCGCCGCGAAGAATAACCCCGCGCATGTCGGCCCGCGTTAAATCACAGGCCCGTAAATCAGCACCGCGAATATTCGAACAATAGAAAGATGCACCTCTCAGCGAGGACAACAAAAACTGGGCATGGGGCAGTTCGCACCCGGTAAAATCAATGCCGTCCAACGTCCGGCGACGCAGCACAAGCCCATCAATGCGCTCAAACTGGAGCCGCGCACGCGCCCCGCCCATAACGCCTCGCACAAACCGCTCATGATCAGCGAAACGGGAGTCAGCACTTTCGTTAAACGCAGACATTCAAATCGCTCCGAAGGAGTTGATATATGACGCTACAACCAACGCCTTTCTGGAGCCTTAATCATGTAGTCGATTCAATGAGTTGATTATAACTTCAATTTCATTCTATGATTGCGCACCCACATCCCTAATGCGCGATTAAATGGATTTCGCATCGCGCATTTCTTCCAGCTGATGGGCGATCAGGGCTGGAAAAAGCCACATCTTGCGCTTGGTTGGTTTGCCGTCACCCAGACGCAGGATATTGCGATAGAAGAAGGCCATGTTGGCAAAGCCATTTGCGGCCTTGATGACCTCATTGTCGGATGCTGGGCCCCACTGGCCAGAGCCAAGCACAAGGCCCTTTTCATAGGCTGGCAGCTGGTCGATCTCGCCGCTGAGCAAGCGTGATGGCGCATCCACATCTACACAGAGCGGACGACCGATCCCGATCATGGTGACGCCCGCCTCCAGCGCCTCCTCCATGGCCTGCCTGGACCGGAAGCCACCGGTCACCATGACCGGCGTTTTGGCAGCCTTGATGACCTCCTCTGCGTAAGCCATGAAATAGGCTTCGCGAGCCTTGGTGCTTTCGCGCACTTCCCCCTCGAACACCGGCTCGGTGCCCTCCAGACCCATCATACGCGGCTGTTCGTAATTGCCGCCGGAAATTTCCAAAAGGTCGACGCTCTCCTGGTCCAGCAGCGCCACGACTTGAAGGCAGTCTTCAAAGCTGAAGCCGCCTTTCTGGAAATCAGACGAGTTCAGCTTCACGCTGACGACCTTCTTCGGCCCCACCGCTTCACGCACAGCGCGCACAACCTCCAGCAGCAGGCGAGCGCGGTTTTCCAGCGAGCCACCCCAGTCATCGTCGCGCTGATTAACCAGCGGATTGAGAAACTCACTGATCAGATATCCGTGGGCCGCGTGAACCTGCACGCCATCAAACCCGGCCTCGCACAGCGTTTTTGCGGTGTGGGCAAAGCGCGCGATCACATCGTGGATCTCGTCGCCGGTCAGGGCGCGCGGCTCCGCGAACAGGCCACCAGGCAGTTTCACCGCGACCGCTGACGGACCGACCGGTTCCGGCGCGATGCTGGCCGGGGTCTGGCGTCCGGAATGGGAAATCTGGGCGATGGCAATGGTGTCGCCGGTCTTTGCAGCCTGCGCGTAGGCCTTGAGCCCCATCATTGCCTCAGGCCCCTGCTCGCCATCCACGACCACATTGGCCGGGCGCTCGCGGTATCGACGGTCCACCATGATGTTTCCGGTGAGCGACAGGCCGATGCCCCCTTCAGCCCAGCGCCGGTAGGCGGTGGCAATGCGCTCACCGGCAATACCGCGCGGTTCGGCCAGACCTTCCGTCATCGCCGCCTTCGCCAGACGGTTGGGAATTTTTACTCCGCATGGCAGGGTAAGCTCTGATCCCAGTTTGATGCTCATTGATGGCCTCGCGAGATGATTGAAACGATTAAGAAACAGCCCGGTCTGGGCCTGCGCCGCATGTTCGCCCGACACCTTGCCCGTCAGGCCGGCCTTAAAGTTATGTCGCCGGAGAACCCGCGCCAACTGGCGCGTGCACGTATCGACAAGGGCGGGGATCGCGCGCCGATTGCAGAGGGCGTTAAGGTCAGCCAGATCGAGCTTGCCGGTCGACCTGCCCTGCATTTCAAACCGGCCGAGACACGCCCGGGCGGGCTGCTGTTTCTGCATGGGGGCGGCTATTGCATCGGTTCTCCCCAGAGCCACAAGCCCTATGTCTCCCAGCTTGCACGCGCCTTGAAGGTCGAGGCCTGGTCGCTCGACTACCGGCTGGCACCGGAACATGTCTGCCCCGCTGCGGTTGAGGACGGCAGCGACGCGCTCGCTGAGCTGCGCGGCAAAGTGGATGGCCCGCTCATCATATCCGGCGACAGTGCCGGCGGCGGTCTGACGCTCGCCAGCGTCATCCGCCACCGCGATGCCGGTCGAGCCATGCCCGACGGTCTCTCCCTGCTTTCACCGTGGACGGATCTGTCTGCGTCTGGAGAAAGCTCGAAGTCCCGCGCCCATAAAGACCCCATGCTCAAGCCGCACTATCTTCAGCAAGGGGCCGCGCTTTATCTTGATGGCCGCGATGCGCAGGACCCGGAAGCCTCACCGCTATTTGCAGACCTGTCCGGCCTGCCGCCAACGCTCATTCAGGTGGGCGAGGATGAAATCCTGTTTGATGACTCCACCCGTCTCACCGAAAAAATGCAGGCCGCTGGCGTCGACGTAACCTGCGAGGTCTGGGAAGCCATGTGGCACGACTTCCAGCTCTTCGCGCCGGTCCTGCCTGAAGCCATTGTTTCAGTGGGCCATGTGAAGCGCTGGGCGGAGCGGGTGTTTTAGGGACAATCGTGCGTCCTTCGAGACGCTCGCCAAGGGCTCACTCCTCAGGATGAGGGATGTGATAGCTCTATGAAAGCCTCATCGGTAAGGAGGCCGAAGGCCGTCTCGAAGGACCCTCAGGATAAAGTGCGAAGTCCTTCACCCCCCGGCGATCCAGTCCTTCTCGTCGTTCTTTTTAAGCGCGCCTGCAAACTCACTGGCGTGGCCATGCCAGTTATTGGTGATCAGCCCGTCTTCGGTTTTGTACCAGGACGGGCAATCAGCCGCCCAGACGGTCCGGCGCAGGCGCTTCTGGAGCTTTTTGTTGAACTTCGCCTCGGCTTCAGGGTCCACATCAAGCGTACGCAAATCCTCGGTCAGAAGGCGTGAAACCTGTTTGCCGATATAGGCGCTCTGCTGCTCCAGCATGTAGATGATCGAATTGTGGCCCAGATTGGTGTTCGGCCCGTACATCATGAAAAGATTGGGAAAACCGCTAACCGCGACACCGCGATAGGCGCGGGGGCTGGCACCCCAGGCGTCCTTCAGGGTCTTGCCCTCTGGCCCGATCACCGTCAGTCCGGCGAGGAACTCGGTGGCTTTAAACCCGGTTGCAAAGATGATGGCGTCCACCCCGATGCGCTCCCCATCAGGCGTGATGATGCCGTCGCGATCAAGACGCGCCGGGCGGCGCGCCACAACACGCACGTTCGGCTTCTGGACGATGTCATAAAAGTCGCTGGAGAGCAGGATGCGCTTGCACCCCGGCGGATAGTTCGGGGTCAGCATTTCGCGCAGGACCGGATCGGACACCTCGCGCTTCAAACGCCGCTTTAAACGCCAGCGGGTAAAGTCACTGGCGATGGAGTTTTTCACGAAGGCCGAATACCGGCTCTCATGGATGAGGAAGCTAATCCGGCGATAGATCCGGTGCCAGACCGGCAGCTTTCGAAATAGCCATTTCTCCACCTTCGTGAAGGACCGATCAGGTTTGTTGACCACCCAGTTCGGCGTGCGCTGGAAGATGGTCAGGGTTCGCGCCGTTTCAGCCAGCTTCGGTATAAGCTGGATCGCACTGGCTGCGTTTCCGATGACCGCGACACGCTTGCCAGCATAGTTCGCCTTGGCCGCCCAGCGCGCGCTATGCACCATGGTACCTTCGAAAAGCTCGCTGTCCTTGATGTCTGGCGTCACCGGTTCAGCCAGCTGACCCACGGCGCTGATCACCGATCGAGCCTCCACATATTTGCCGCTGGCAAGCTTCACGCGCCACAGGCCGGCGTCGGGATAGAATTTCATCGCCGCAACGGTCTGGCCCAGCTTGATATGGGCACGAAGCCCGAACTCAGCCGCTGCCCGCTCCAGATAGGACAGGATTTCAGACTGGGGAGAATATTTCCGGCTCCAGTCCGGGTTCAGGAAGAAGGAGTAGGAATAAAGATGACTTGGAACGTCGCAGGCCGCACCGGGATAGCGGTTGTCCCGCCAGACACCCCCTACCGAGCCGCCGCGCTCCAGAATGACGAAATTTTCAACGCCCGACAGCTTCAGCTGTCGCCCCATGGCGAGCCCTGCAAAGCCCGCCCCAATGACTACAGCATCATAGCGTGGCGGAGCCTTGCGCGCGGCCAGCTCACCGTCGACGTCGTCAGCGCTCGTCGGTTCCATACATCTCATCCACCAACGCCTTGTTGCGGTCGATGACCACGTTACGGCGCACCTTCAGCGTCGGGGTTAGTTCCCCGTTTTCAACGCTGAGGCTATCGGGCAGGACCTTAAATTTACGTATGTTTTCGACCCGGGCGTAGCGCTCATTCACCTCGTCGACGGTGGCCTGAAGCGATGCCAGCACCTCTTGCGAGTTGCGGGCATCGTCGAGCGTAAGACCATTCTTCTCGGCAAAAGCGGACAGCGCATCCGGCGAAACGGTCAAAAGCGCCGTCAAATAGTGGCGGCCATCGCCCACCACAACGGCGTGCTCGACCAGTTCGCCATTCATCAGATCGGTTTCGATGTTGGCTGGGGTGATGTTCTTGCCGCCAGAGGTAATGATGATGTCCTTGATCCGGCCGGTGATGAAGACAAAGCCATCGTCGTCAATCTTCACCACATCTCCGGTCTTCATCCAGCCATCGGAGGTGAAGGTGTTCGCCGTCGCCTCATTGTTTTTCATATAGCCGACGAAGACATTAGGGCCTTTGACCTGAAGCTCGCCTTCTTCTGAAACGCGCGCCTGCATGCCATCAATCATCTTGCCAACCGAGCCAAAGCGCACGCTTCCAGGGCGACTGAAGGCGGTCGGAGCGCTGGTTTCAGACTGGCCATAGCCTTCGTAGATGGTCAGATCGAGACTGGCGAAAAACTTCAATACATCTGGCGATATGGGTGCCGCGCCAGAGATCAGCATGCGTGCTTCATCAAGCCCCAGCGCCGCCTTGATCTTGTTGAGCGCCAGCTTGTCGGCCAGCGACTTCTGGAGGCTCAGAAACGGACCGGGCGAGCGACCGTCACGGATCGCCTCGTTATACGCCCCGGCCGTTTTCATGGCCCAGCTGATGATGGATTTGCGCGCACCGGTGGCTTCGCCAATGCGGGTGCGCAGCGTCTCATGCATCTTCTCCCAGACGCGCGGGACACCAAAGAAGACCGCTGGCTTCACAGTCTGCAGGTCTTCTCCCAGCTGCTCCATGGAACGGGCAAAATGCAGACAGCTGCCAGACTTGATGTGGTTGTGGACACTCTGCTGCTGTTCAGCAATGTGGGCGATGGGCAGGTAGGACAGTCCGCGATCCCCATCGCGATTTTCAAACATATGGCTCAGCATCGCCGACGCCCAGCTGATATTGCCATGGCTCAGCATGACCGCCTTGGGCGGGCCGGTGGTGCCGGAGGTGTAGATCAGCGAGCCAATGGTTTCCTCACCGATGGCCTTTAGCCGGTCGGACACCGTGTCCTCGTGATCATCAACGCCGAGCGCGAGGAACTGCCCCCAGCTCAGCACGTCTGGATGCTCCCCGGCAGAGCCTTCCATGACGATGATATGCTCAAGCTTCGGGCATTCAGCCTTCAGCGCGAGCGCCTGCTCCACATGCTCAGCCGTTTCCACCAGGAAAACCGGGCTTTCAGAATGCTGCAGGATGTAAGCGATTTCAGGCGGCGAGCTCGTCCAGTAGACCCCGGCGGGACGACCGCCGACCATCATCGCGGCAATGGCCATGGTGGTCCATTCAGGCCGGTTAAACCCCAGGATCGCCACAGCATCATCGGGCGCAACGCCGAGCGCAATAAGCGCCCGGGCGGCTTTGCGGGTCTGATCGGCATAGCCCTTCCAGCTGGTGGGGACCCATGTTGCCCCGTCATGGACGCAATAGGCCGGCTTGTCCGCATCAGTTCGACCTCGCTCCAGCAAGCGAGCTGGCGTGGACGGAAAGAGCGCGTCGTCTCCGATGCGCGGCAGTTCAGCGGCAGTTGCTTCCATGTGGGGCTCCCCTCCCTAGTGTAGTCCCATCAATTCGCGGGCTTCGGCCGGACTTGCGATCTCCCGGCCCGCATTTCTCGCACACTGTGCCAGCGCTTCGATCAAAGCGCCATTGCCAGATGCGCGTTCACCGTCGGGCAGATAGAAGGTGTCCTCAAGGCCGGTGCGGAGCATGCCGCCCAGTTCCGCTGTGCGCTGGTGAACCGGCCAGATTTCCTGACGCCCGATCAGCGTGGTCTGCCAGGGGTCCTGCTCACGCTTGTAGCGCAGCAAAAGCTGCAGCAAATCAGCATCAACCGGCATACCCGACGCGACCCCCATCACGAAGTTATAGTGGGCGGCGGGGGCCATGCCGTTCTCGATATACATGTTGACGCAGCGCACGATCCCAACGTCGAAACACTCAAACTCCGGATGCGCGCCAACCTCGTTCATGGCGTCGATCATCGTCTGGATTTTCTCAACCGGGTTGTCGAACATCATCGGCGGCCAGGCCCAGCTGCCGTCACGCTTCAGCTTCAGATAGTTGAGCGATCCGGCGTTACAGGCCGCGATCTCCGGCTTCACCCGCTTCACGCACGCCACCGGGCCAGACACATCAGGGCCCACGACACCGGTGGTGGAATTGATGATGACGCCCGGGCAGGCATCACGGATCGCGTCAATGATAGCCCCGGCGACATCCGGGTCCCAGCTTGGCCAGCCCCCATGATCAGGCTCCTGCATCCGGTAGTGCACGTGCATGACGCTGGCACCGGCATCAAACGCTTCGCGCGCGCTGGCCGCCATCTCCTCCGGGGTGACCGGAACAGGGTGGGTCTTTGGATTGGTCAGCACGCCATTCAGCGCACAGGTCAGCACAGCCTTGGTCATGGGGTTACCCCTGCTCATCTAAATCAAGTTCAATCAAAACCGCTCCGCCAGAGGCCTGGCACCCAGCCTCGGCATTGACCGCAGCAATGACACCGTCTGCCTCTACAGTCAGGCGCATTTCCATCTTCATGGCTTCCATCACCACAACCACGTCACCCGCCTTGACCGCGTCACCCGGTTTCACATTCACGGCAACGACAGCACCCGAAACCGGTGCGGTTACACGCGATGGATCAGACGCGAGCCCGTCGCTCCAGGGCGATGCTTCGACGATGCGGGCAAGGCGTTCTGGCAAAGCGGTATAAAGCGCGTCGTCCGCACCCACGGCGGCCGGAACCATCCGAACCACGCCGTCAATGCGGACCTTTAGAACTTCGGCCCAGCGCTCCAGAATCTCGACCTCGGCCCGCGCGTCACCCTGGGTGACGATCACACCGCCTGTTGGGGTTTGTTCCACCCGAACTGTGACCGCTTCGCCATCAACTTCAAAATCCGCATCAAAGCGCGTCACCGAAGCAGAACGCAGGACCGGTGTCTCTGTCGCTGCGATATCGGCTGCAGCGACGGCCAGTGCTTCGAACGGCAGCGGGATGGGCGCAAACGGACCCTCACCGTCTTCCGCCCAGGCATCCAGATCGCTGGTTCGGATTTCGCCGTTCCGGAAAGTCTGCGTGTCAAGCAAGCGGATCAGAAAGTCGCGATTGGTTTTTACGCCCAGAAGCGGGGCTTCCTTCAGGTGATCAATCAGATAGTCGATGGCCGCGTCACGGGTTTCCCCCCGACTGATCAGCTTGGCGATCATGGGATCATAGTCGGTGCCAATCCGGTCACCGGTTTCATAGCCGATATCGGTGCGTACGCCCGGCGTGCGACCCTCAGGATTATAGTGCGCGATCAGTCCCGACTGCGGCGCAAAGCCATTGAGCGGGTCTTCAGCGTAGAGGCGGACTTCGATCGCATGGCCGACGAAATTATCCTCGGTGAGGTCGTCTGTAACCGGCAGCGGATGGCCCGCTGCCACGTCGAATTGCCACTGCACCAGGTCGTACATCGTCACCGCCTCGGTGACCGTATGCTCCACCTGCAGCCGGGTATTCATTTCCAGGAAGTAGTAATTCCCGGCGTCGTCGAGCAGGAATTCCACCGTACCAGCCCCGACATACTCAACAGCCTTCGCCGCCGCGACCGCATCGGCCCCCATGCGCTGGCGCAGGTCTTCATCCACAGCTGGCGATGGCGATTCCTCGATCACCTTCTGGCGGCGGCGCTGTGCAGAACAATCACGCTCACCCAGATGGATGACATTGCCATGGGTGTCGGCAAAAACCTGGATTTCCACATGGCGACCGCACTCGACAAAGCGCTCCAGCAGGACCGCCTCATCGCCAAAGGCGGACTTTGCCTCACGGCGCGCCGAGATCAAGGCTTCATCGAACTCAGAAGCGCCGCCAACAATCCGCATGCCCCGACCGCCACCGCCGGCGACCGCCTTGATCAAAAGCGGATAGCCAACCGCGTCGGCCTGAGCCCTCAGATTTTCGTCCGACTGATCCTCACCCTGCCACCCCGGCAGTGTCGGGACACCCGCTTCAATCATCAGGGCCTTGGCGCGAGCCTTGTCGCCCATGGCTTCGATGGCCTCGGGCGGTGGGCCGATCCAGACCAGACCGGCCTCGATCACCGCACGCGCAAATGCCGCGTTTTCAGACAGAAAACCATAGCCTGGGTGGATCGCTTCAGCGCCGGTTTGCTGCGCAGCATTGAGGATGGCCTCAGGGTTTAAGTAGCTCTCGCTAGTCGCCGCGGGACCGATACATACCGCCTCGTCAGCGGTCCGCACATGCATCGCTCCAGCATCCGCCTCGGAGTAGACAGCAATCGCACGCAAGTCCGTCATCTGCGCTTCACTGAGCACCCGAACCGCGATCTCGCCGCGATTGGCCACCAGAACGGACCGGAAAGGTCGGGCTTTGAGTGTCATTCGCTCACCGCCCACTTTGCGGGGCGTTTTTCAAGAAAGGCGGTGAGGCCTTCGGTCCCCTCGTCGCTGCGGGCCGCTTCAGCAAAGGCAGCCGCCGCGTCATCGACAAGCGCGGTGGCGTCTTCCAGGCGCGCCCGGCGGATCAGCCGCTTGGTGGCTGCAATGGCATTTGGCGCGCCTTTGCGGATCTGGGCCAGCGAGGTCTCCAGCGCTGTTTCAAGCGCGCCTTCGCCTGAACACACATAGTGGACCAGCCCGAGGCGTTGGGCGTCCTGAGCGTCAATCGCGCCGCCCGTGACCGCGAGCCGACGCGCTTCAGAATAGCCAAGGCGTTCCACCAGGAAAGGCGCAATCTGGGCGGGGACCAGACCGAGACCGGTTTCAGGAAGGCGGAATTTGGCACCCTCCTCGGCGATCACCACATCGGCGACACAGGCAAGCCCGAAGCCGCCGCCCATCACGGCACCTTCCAGCACAGCGATGACCGGCAGTCCGGTTTCAGCATAGGCGACACACAACTGACCAAAGCGCGCATTGACGCGCGCAACCGGGTCTTCGCCCGCACTGACCGGCTGCGCCTGTGCTGCACCCATATCCTTGATGTCACCACCGGAGCAGAAATGCCCGCCAGCTCCGCGCAGCACGATGGCGCGGTCACCACTGGCCTGAGCCACATCGAGCACCACCAGAAGCTCGTCCACCATGGCCAGCGACATGGCGTTGCGAAGCTCTGGCCGGTTCAGCGTGACATGGAGACTGCCGCCGCGCCGCTCGACAAGAAGGGTTTCAAACTCAGGCATTGCCGACCGGACCGCTCGGCTTTTTCTTTTTCGGCAGCGTGCCTTCCAGCTTTGCGATGATGCCGAGCATGATCTCGTCAGCACCGCCGCCAATCGAGACGAGGCGACCATCGCGGAAGGCGCGGCTGATCGGATTGTCGGCCGTGTAACCCATGCCGCCCCAGTATTGCAGGCAGCTATCGGCAATCTCACGCGCCAGACGTCCCGTCTTCAGCTTGGCCATGGAAGCCAGCTTGGTGACGTCCTTGCCCGCGTTGAAATCCTCCACACAGCGATAGACCAGAGAGCGCAGCAGCTCCACTTCGGTGCGAAGCTCAGCCAGGCGATAGTGAATGACCTGATTGTCCAGCAGCGACTGACCAAAGGCCTGACGGTCGCGGGTGTATTCGATGGTCAGGTCGATCTGCTTGTCGAAGCTCTTCAGCGACGACGCCGCGCCGTAAATGCGCTCTTCCTGGAACTGCAGCATCTGGTAGATGAAGCCGGCACCCTCTTCACCGACCAGATTGCGTTTCGGCACCCGCACGTCATCAAAGAAAATCTGCGCGGTATCGGACGAGTGCATGCCGATCTTTTCGATTTTCTGTCGCTCGATGCCCGGTGTATCCATCGGCACCATGATCAGCGACTTGTTCTCGTGGGCCTTGCCGTCAGACGTGTTGGCCAGCAAGCAGCACCAATCTGCTTTCAGGCCATTGGTAATCCACATCTTTGAGCCGTTGATGACATAGTCGTCGCCATCAGACTTCGCGGTCGTTTTCACCGCGGCCACGTCCGATCCGCCGCCGGGCTCGGACACACCGAGACAGCCGACCACGTCGCCCGCGATGGCTGGCGCGAGAAACTCATGGCGCAGCTCATCAGAGCCAAAACGCGCAAGGGCTGGCGTACACATGTCGGTGTGAACGCCTATGGCCATCGGCACACCGCCGCAATTAATGAGACCCAGCTCTTCAGCCAGCACCAGCGAGTAGGACATGTCGAGCCCGGCCCCGCCAAACTCTTCTGGCCAGCGCAGGCCCAACAGGCCGAGATCACCCATCTTCTTGAAGACCTCGTGGGACGGAAACTCACCAGCGGCCTCCCACTCTTCCACGTGCGGATTGATCTCGGTCTCGACAAATCGCGCAATCGTCTCGCGGAGTTGATCGTGCTGTTCGGTGAATTGCATGGCGGATCTTCCTCTAAGGGGTCATCAAGTCGATTGAGACGACGAAGAGCCTATCCCTCCCCCTGGTGGGGAGGGTGGCCCGAAGGGTCGGGTGGGGGGCTGGCACTCACGCGGGCAAATGGCAGAGCCTGCGGCTCCACCCCACCCGTCGGCTCCGCCGACACCCTCCCCATCAAGGGGAGGGAAAATTGCAGCGATGCTGATCAAAACCGCGCCACCCCAAACGTGTTGGAATTCAGCTGACGGGCATCGCCCTCAGCGCAGATATTCAAGGCTTCAATCAGCACCGCGCGGGTGTCGCGCGGATCAATCACGCCATCATCCCAGAGCCGCGCTGACGCAAAGAGCGGCTGGGACTGGTCATCGAGTGTGGCCGTGATCATGGCGCTCATGTCGGCGAGCGCTTTCTCGTCGGTTTCGATCCCGGCGCGGGCGTTTTTACCCCGGGTGACAATCTCCATCACCTTGGCCGCCTGAGCGCCGCCCATGACCGCCGTGCGCGCTGTGGGCCAGGCGAAGATGAAGCGCGGGTCGAAGCCTCGCCCGCACATGCCGTAATTTCCAGCCCCGAAGCTGCCGCCCAGAACCATGGTGATCTTCGGCACGCGGGCATTGGCCACCGCCTGGATCATTTTCGAGCCATGCTTGACCGCACCGGCACGCTCAGCCTCAGAGCCAACCATGTAGCCGGTGGTGTTCTGCAGGAAGACGATCGGCGTTTTCGACTGGTCACACAGCTGAATGAACTGGCCCGCCTTGGTAGAGCCTTCAGGCTGGATCGGCCCGTTATTGCCGACAATGCCAACGATCTGACCGGCGATACGGGCATGGCCACACACGGTCTCGGACCCGTAGCGCTGTTTAAACTCCAGAAAGTCGGAGCCATCGACGATGCGGGCGATCACGTCCTTCACATCGTAGGGTGTCTTGTCGTCCGCCGGGACCACGCCCATCAGCTCTTCAGCGTCGTATTTCGGACCCTGCCCCGACCAGCCATCGCCGACCATGTCCCAGTTCAGCTTGTCCATGATTTCACGGGCATAGGCGAGCGCCTGAGCGTCGTTTTCAGCGACGTATTCGCCAAGCCCCGTCACCTCACCGTGGAGGTCCGCACCACCCAGGCTCTCATCGTCGGCATCCTCACCGATGGCTGCTTTTACAAGCGGCGGGCCGGCCAGAAAGATTTTCGACTTCTCGCGAACCAGAACGACATAATCGCTCATGCCCGGAAGATAGGCCCCGCCAGCGGTCGAGCTGCCATGGACGACCGCGATCTGCGGGATACCGGCTGCGCTTAAACGCGCCTGATTGGCAAAGCTGCGACCGCCATCAACAAAGATTTCAGACTGGTAGAGCAGGTTGGCACCGCCTGATTCCACCAGATGGATCATCGGCAGCTTGTTGGTCAGGGCGATTTCCTGAGCGCGAAGCGACTTCTTCAAGCCCATGGGCGCGACGGTGCCGCCCTTGATGGCGCTGTCGCTGGCAGCCACCACACAGCGCTTCCCGCTGACCACGCCGATGCCAACAATGGCTCCGCCACCCGATGCGCCACGCTCGCCATCATCGTCATGCATCTTCCAGCCAGCGAGCGGCGCGATCTCGACAAAGGGCTGGTCCCGGTCGACCAGGCGCGCCACACGCTCGCGGGGCAAAAGCTGGCCACGCTCTTCAAAGCGATCCCGCTTGAATTCAGAATTGCCACGCACTTTTGCTTCAGCAGCCCGGATTTTGCCGAGTTTTGCGGCCATGGCTTCGGCAGCGGCCTTGAACTCGTCAGAGCCCGGGTTGAGCCTGGATTTCAGCTCAGGCATCGCCGCCTCCCCTGAGGACTTCTGGCTCCACAGCGCGGTGGAAGCCGTTGAAAATGTACGACTTCTCGTGCGCTTCCAGCGGCCAGATGCCCGAACCCAGCGGCGCTCCGCCATCGATCTGCATCTGCGTGCCGGTGATAAAGGCGGCGGCAGGGGATAGAAGGAAAACCACGCCAGCACTCACCTCAGCCTCTGACCCCAGTCGCTGGGCGGGTAAATGCTGCTTCAGGTAAGGGATCATGGCGCGGGTCGAGCCGCCATAGGTGTCCATGCCAGAGCTTGCGATCCAGCCTGGCGCTACCGCGTTGACCTGAATGCCGTACTTGCCCCACTCCAGCGCTGCGGTCTGGGTCAGGTTGAACATGCCTGCACGCGCCGCGCCGGAATGGGCCATGCCGGGCATGCCCGCATGCATGTCGGCGGTGATGTTTACCACCGCGCCGCCGTGCTCTTTCATCGAGGCATTGAACACCGCACGCATGACCAGCCAGCCACCGGTCAGGTTGGTCGCGATGACCGCGTCCCAACCCTTTTTGGAAATGTCGGCGACTTCAGCCGGGAACTGCCCGCCGGCATTGTTGACCAGGCCGTGGATCCTGCCGTACTTGGCAACCAGCGCATCTACAGCCGCGGTGACAGCTTCTTCGTCGCGGATATCAAAGCTGGCGGTGTCGGCCTTGCCACCATCCTCGGCGATTTCTGCGGCGACTGTATCGAGCTTGTCCTGCTTGCGCCCGACCAGAATGACCGTCGCCCCAAGGCTTGCCAGCTCATGGGAGATACAGCGCCCAATCCCGGAGCCGCCGCCTGTAACCATGATCACCTGGTCTTTGAAAAGACCCGGGCGAAACACGCTGTCATACGCAGGCCTGGCCGCTTCGCTCATGGGCGCTGATCCCGTTTCCTCCCCGACTGGCCCGGCGCTTCAGCGCTCTGGAGCAGCAGTCATGACGACACTGAAGCACTGCCTTACGTATACGTCAAGCAGCTCTTGTATGCGGAAACCGTTTGTGTGTAGTCTGCGGGCATAGAGGACTTGACCCCATGGCCGACGCCACCAACGCACCTGACAAGATTTACGGCATCGCCGATCTGGCTGAGCAGCATGGCATCAGCCAGCGCACGATTCGCTTTTACGAGGACAAGGGTCTGATGAGTCCCCAGCGCGTCGGCACCCAGAGGGTCTATACTGAATTTGATTCCAAGCGCTTGGGGCTTATCCTGCGGGCCAAGGCGATTGGCTCAACGCTTGCCGACATCAAGACCTTCCTGGAGCTCTATGGCCGCGAAGGCGAAGGCAGAACCCGGCAACTGGAATTCGTCATCGAGAAGACAGCGGTCGAGATCGCCAAGCTGGAAAACAAGCGCGCACAAATCGACGCAACCCTCGCAGAACTCCGCGTCATCCATGACGGATCAAAGGAACGCCTCGCGAAGCGGCGGAGCTAGCTGCTCACGCGCCTAACAGCAGCAATCGCCGCTTTTATGGCGTCATCAATGCTCATCTCGGTCGTGTCGAGCTCGATGGCATCTTCGGCTTTAACCATCGGGGCATCGGCGCGGGCGGCATCGCGGGCATCGCGTTGGCGCAGCTGGCCCAGAATGTCATCCAGTGACCATTGCTCGCCGCGGCTGGTCAGCTCGGTATGGCGCCGCCAGGCACGGGCCTCTTCACTTGCCGTGACGAAAAGTTTCACATCCGCATCGGGCGCAATCACCGTGCCGATATCCCGGCCATCCAGAACCGCGCCACCGGTCTGATGGGCGAAGTCCCGCTGCAGCTTTAAAAGTGCGGCTCTCACACCGGGGTGAGCACTGACAACGCTGGCCGCAGACCCAGCCCCGGCGGTGCGAATTTTCGCTTCATCAATGGCCGAAACGTCGAGAGTCCTGGCAATGACTTCAGCGGCCTCTGCATCCTCGGGCGGCTTACCGGCTTCCAGCACGGCAACAGCCACGCCCCGATAGAGCGTGCCGGTATCCAGATGCGGCAGGTCAAACTTCGCGGCCAAAGCGCGGGCAATCGTACCCTTGCCAGACGCCAGCGGACCGTCGACAGCGATGATGGTCATAAACCGATCCTAGCTATCCAGCTTTGCCATCTCTTCGTCAGAGATGTCGAAATTGGTGAAAACCTGGCTGACGTCATCGAGATCTTCGAGCGCCTCGATGAGCTTGAGAACCGTGGACGCCTTTTCAGAGTCCACATCGATCAGGTTCTGCGGCTTCCAGATGATATTTGCCGATTTCGCGTCGCCGAATTTCTCCTGAAGACCGTTGGCAACTTCCGCCAGATCCTCACGCGCGCAGTAGATCACATGCTCCGGAGCCGGCTCGCCGTCGTCGTCTTCAAGGTCTTCACGCGCCACGTCTTCAGCACCAGACTCGATGGCGGCTTCAAACATGGCTTCCTCGTCGGCAACCGCAAGCGGGAAGCGAATCTCACCGAGCTGGTCGAACATAAAGCTGACCGAGCCGGTCTCACCCATATTGCCGCCGTTCTTGGAGAAGGCTGCACGCACTTCGCCAGCTGCGCGGTTCTTGTTGTCGGTGGAGGCTTCCACGATCAGGCCAATACCGGCCGGACCAAAGCCTTCGTAGCGGATCTCGAAATATTCTTCGACGTCACCGCCAGCTGCTTTCTTGATCGCGCGTTCGATATTGTCCTTGGGCATGGACTGGCCCTTGGCGTTGGAGACAGCCAGACGCAGGCGCGGATTCATGTCCGGATCGGGACCTCCCATCTTGACCGCCACCATGATTTCTTTTGACAGGCGCGAGAACAACTTGGCCCGTGCCTTGTCCTGACGCCCCTTGCGGTGCTGAATATTCGCCCATTTTGAGTGGCCGGCCATCGGTCGCCTCCGAAGTGGTAGTTTCACGCGTTAGCGCGCAGGTTGCCCTTAAGGGAAGGCGCGCTTTCTATCAAAGGACTATAGCCTCGGCAAAGCCCTGTTATGAAGCGCTTTGCGCTGCTCGCCTTCCCATGGCATGACACCCCCTTACAAGATCGCCAGGACCCTTGCCCATGACCGTCACTGCAGTCATTCCAGCCCGCTACGGCTCAACCCGGTTTCCCGGAAAGCCCCTGCACGAGATTGCCGGTGTACCCATGGTCGAACGCGTGCGCCGCCTCGCGGCGGCTGCGCCCAGCATCGACAAGGTCATCGTGGCCACTGATGACGAGCGCATAATGGATGCGGTGGCCGCCCATGGCGGCGAAGCAGTGATGACCCCTGTCAGCTGCCGCAACGGAACCGAACGCGCCTACGAGGCGGTAAAGAGCTTTGCCACAGATCAGGATGTCATCGTCAATCTGCAAGGTGATGCGCCGCTGACCCCCCCCTGGGTGATTGACGCCGCGGCCTCGGCGATGAGTGAAGATACCACCCTGCAACTGGCAACCCCGGCCACCGCACTCACCGAAGATGCCTACGCCAAGCTGGCGTCGGCGAAGGCCGCCGGCGAAGTTGGCGGCACAACGGTGGTTTTCGATCGGACGATGAATGCGCTCTATTTTTCAAAGGCAATCATCCCCTTCCGCCGCGAGGATGCTGGCGTCCCAATCCACAAGCATATCGGGCTCTATGCCTATCGCTTCTCCGCGCTGAAGAGACTGGTAGCCCTTGAACCCTCACCGCTGGAACTGACAGAAAGTCTGGAGCAACTGCGGGCGCTGGAGAACGGAATTTCGATCCGGATCGTCCTGACCGACTATCGCGGCCGCACTCCGTGGAGCGTGGACTCGCCGCGGGACGCTGAAATTGCCGCCGAGATCGTGGCGCGCGAAGGGGAGATTGTTTAGCCATGCTGCTCATCCTAGCGCGACACGGAAACACCTTCGGGCCCGACGACACTCCGGTCTGGGTTGGTGCCAAGGAAGACCTGAACCTTGTTGAAAAGGGCCTGGAGCAGTCGCGCGACATCGGGCGCGCCATCGGCAAAGCTGGCGTGATCCCGGATCGCGTCCTTGCGGGCCCGTTAAAGCGCACACGCATTGGTGCCGAGCTGGCGATGGAGCATTGTGGATTTTCCGGCGAGATCGAGATTGATGAGCGCCTGAAGGAAATCGACTACGGCATCTGGGGCGGCAAGTCCGATCTGGAGATTGCCGAGACCTGGGGGGAAGCCGCGATCCACGATTGGCGTGAACGCTCGATTCCCCCTGCTGGAGCAGGCTGGACGCCGACACCCGATCAGCTCGCCGCGAACGCCAGAGCGGTTTTCAACAGCGTTACTCAGGACCGCGGTGATGACATTGCCGTTCTCATCGTCACGTCCAACGGGATACTGCGCTACTTCCACGCCCTGCTGGCTGGTGAGGGTGCCGCGCCAGAGGACGCGAAGGTCAAGACCGGTCACATGGGCGCGGCGCGCGTTACGTCCGACGGTGTGCAGCTGCTCGCCTGGAACTGCCCGCCAGACGCCATGGGGGCGGCTCTGGCATGACCCCAGTCCTGCGAGGCTATGAGGACTGGTTGTCCCGCCTGATGATCCTTGCCAGCTTCATCGTCATTGGCGCGGGAGGGCTGGGGGTTGCAACGACGGTCGGGCTGATCGGACTGCTTTTGCTCCCCCTCATGGCGCGCAGCGCAATGCTGGCCGGACGCTCGGTGGCAGAGCCGCTCATCTATGCCACGATCGCTATTGGATGGGCCTGTGCAAGCCTTCTCTGGTCGCCTTATGATAAGCCTGATCAGGTCATCAAATTTGTATTTCTGACGCCTTTGTTCGGGCTAGCGGTCTACGCCTTCCACCGACTAGACAATGGCCGCGCGCAGGACCGACTGGCCTGGTTCAGCATTTGCGCTGGCATTCTGGCCTTTTACCTTTTGATTGAGGCCGCGACCGGTGCCTTCATCTCTGAACAGTTCAAGCTGGCCTTTGAAGATGTTCAGGACCCCGAGATTGTTTCGGTGCTTGCAGACCGGATCCTTGGCCGCGGGACGACGGCCTTCATCATGGTCGCAGGGCCGCTTGCTCTAAGCCTCTGGTTCTATGGTGGACGTCTGGCGCAAGGCGTTGCGGTCCTGATCGCAGTGTCTGCGACGGTGTCTTCTATCGCCTTTGGCATTTCAGCAAACGCACTGGCTCTTGGTGCCGCTGTAATTGCCGGGATCATCGTGTGGCGCTTTCCACGATCTGCCCTGCAGATCGGCTTCTGGCTGGCTGGCGGCATGATCATCTGCACGCCCCTGATTATGGGCGCGGTACTTTCGCTCATACCCGCGAGCCTGGTCGAGGCCTTGCCCCTAAGCTGGGCCATGCGCATTGAAATCTGGCGCTTCGCCATGGAGCAGATTTCGCAGGCCCCGATTATCGGGCATGGCCTGGATTCAAGCCGCGTCATCAGCCAGATGAGCACCCTGCGCGGCCAGGAGTTTGATCTGCTTCCCCTGCATTCCCACAACGCTGGCCTGACCATCTGGCTGGAAACAGGCGCAATCGGTGCCGTCCTGTTCGGCGGGATGATCATATCGGTTGGCCACGCCATCACACGCCGGGCTCTGCTTCCCGCCCACGCCATCTCTCTGGCCTATGTCTGCACGGCCTTATTTGTCACAGTTTGGATTGGGTCGGGGGTCTGGCAGGAATGGCTGCATGCCTCCTTCGCTCTGGCGCTGGCTGCCATCGTCCTGATCCGCAGGGATACTGGCGCAAACCTTGCGTGATCTCTCGCAGAGCGGCTGCAGAACGCAGTCCGCAAGCTCGAGAGACCGTTATGACGTCCCAGATTGACGCGAAAGACGTTCCATATGTGAGCAAGAACCGAAGCCCTCGACGCTCGGTTCTGCATGTCTTTGCCTATTCTGATCTGCTTGCGCTTTTCTCTGCTGCGCTTCTGGGTCTGGCGACCAACCAGTTGTTGAACGACACAGCGACCGCCGGCGAGCGTGGCCTGGCGTTTGTCGCAGCCCTTGCCTGCCTGTTTGCCTTCCGGTCCATGGGGCATTACCGGATTCGTCAGGCCCTGTGTGACCAGATCCGGCCAGCCCTGCAAACCGCAGCCCTCGCCTTTCTGATTGTGTCCACCATGCAAATGATGCTGGGCGCTAGCGGTCTTAATGTCGGGTCGGCCGTCCAGTGGGCGTTGTCGCCAGTTCTCGTCATTATTCTGCGCTTTGGGGTCCGCGATGCCCTCAAGGCCGAGGAGCGGTGGTATGAGCCGGTCCTGCTGATCGCTCCGGGCGAACGCTTTGACTGCGACGAGTGGCTTTTAAAAGCCAACGACGGACACGGTCTCACCGTTGGCCGAACGCTGGAAATCAAGAGTCTGGAAGAACTTGACGATGGGGCCTTGAGCCTCCGGTTAAAGAGTCTGGCTCAGTTGCCAATTTTCCTGGCTCCGGATTCGTCCTCGCAAAACATTGCCGCGCGGGTGGCCAGCCGCCTGTCAGCCCAGGGCGCAGAGTTTTACTACAAGCCGGTCGTCGGCAATGTACCGACGGAAAAGCTGGATCTACTTGAAGCCCCGCCCTCTGACGGAATGGTTCTGCGTATTGGTGACAGCCTTAACCGGCCGATCGCTCAGTTCATCAAGCGCAGCTTCGACCTCGTGGTGGCTCTTGTGGCACTGACGCTGCTGTCGCCGCTCTTCATGATTGTCTCATCTCTTATCCGGCGCGATGGTGGCCCGGCGATCTTTGTTCAAGACCGCACAGGCAAGAAGGGTGAAGCGTTCGGATGCTACAAGTTCCGCACCATGGCGGTGGATGCCGAGGCGCGTCTTGAAGCCATTCTGGCTAGCGATCCGGATAAGCGCGCTTACTGGGACACCTATCAGAAGCTCGATGACGATCCGCGGATCACGCCCGTTGGCCGCTTCCTGCGCGCCACCAGCCTTGATGAGCTGCCCCAGCTTCTCAACGTGATCAAAGGCGAGATGAGCATTGTTGGCCCGCGCCCCATGATGATGAACCAGATGGCGCAATACGGAGCCTCGCTGGACGCCTATGTGCGCATGCGCCCAGGCATCACCGGCCTGTGGCAGGTCAATGGCCGCAACGCCACGACCTTTGAAGAGCGCGCCCGGCTGGACAACTGGTATGCGCGCAACTGGTCTTTGTGGCGTGATGTGGTCATCCTTGTTCGCACGGTGCGTGAAGTTTTCGTCGGCAACGGGCGCTAGGGCTGCGACGCGTGCGCCCCAGCCGCGCCTTTGCCTTGCGCCACAGGCCGGGACCTGCCAGAACACGCCGCAATTAAAAAAAAGCCTGCGGGCTTTTGTATGGCGGAGATTTATCGATGAAAGTACTCGTGCTCGGCGGTGACGGCTTCTGTGGTTGGCCGTCTGCATTGCACCTGTCTGCGCGCGGTCATGATGTTGTGATCGTAGACAACCTGTCCCGGCGCAAGATTGATATCGAGCTGGAAGTCGACAGCCTGACCCCGATCCGCCCCATGGGCGAGCGCCTGGCAGCCTGGAAAGAGGTGTCGGGTAAAGACATCGCATTCGTCGACATGACGATCGGCAAGGACTACCAGGAGCTGGTCGACCTGATCATGGCTGAAAAGCCGGACGCCATCGTTCACTTCGCTGAGCAACGTGCTGCGCCCTACTCCATGAAAAGCGCGCGCCACAAGCGCTACACGGTCGACAACAATCTCAATGCCACCAACGACGTGCTGGCTGCGATTGTCGAGACGGGTCTTGATATCCACCTGGTGCACCTGGGCACAATGGGCGTCTATGGCTATGGCACCGCAGGCATGAAAATCCCTGAGGGCTATCTGAAGGTCAAAGTGGAAACGAGCGAAGGCGACAAGGATCAGGAAATCCTGTACCCAGCCAACCCAGGCTCGATCTACCACATGACCAAGACCCAGGATCAGCTCTTCTTCCAGTTCTACAACAAGAACGACAAGGTGAAGATCACCGACCTTCACCAGGGCATTGTCTGGGGCACCCAAACCGAAGAGACCCGCAAGGACGAGCGCCTGATCAACCGGTTCGACTATGACGGCGACTACGGCACTGTGCTGAACCGCTTCCTGATGCAGGCCGCCATCGATTTTCCGATGACGGTGCACGGCACGGGCGGTCAGACCCGCGCCTTCATCCACATTCAGGACACCGTGCGCTGTATCCAGCTGGCCGTTGAAAACCCGCCGCAGTCCGAAGAACGCGTTCGCATCATGAACCAGATGACCGAAACCCACCGGGTTCGCGAACTGGCAGAGCTGATCGCCAAGATGTCCGGCGCCGAGATCGCCAACCTTCCAAACCCGCGTAATGAAGCTGACGAGAATGAGCTTCACGTGGAGAACGACACCTTCCTCGCGATGGGTCTCAAGCCGATCACCCTGGCTGAAGGCCTGATGGAAGAAGTCACCGAGGTCGCCAGAAAATATGCTGACCGCTGTGACCGCTCCAAGGTGAAGTCGGTGTCCTACTGGAACAAGGATCGGGCCGCCGCCGACGCCAAGGGCTAGGCCCGCGCCCAACACCTGAGACAATGAGAGCCAGGCTGAACCAGCCTGGCTCTTTTTTTATACCGTCGCACCTGCCACACTGACCGCACGCTTTGGGAGCCTGATGGGATGAGCCAGACCATCTACAAGTCTGAGTTCCGCATGGCGCTTGAAGCCGGGGCGCAAGCGCTTGAAGCGGCTTTGAACGGCCTTGATGCGCGCGACGCGATCAAACGGCTGGTCAAGGACATCTATCCAGGCGAAGCCTGTGCCGTGTCATCCTTTGGCGCAGAAAGCGCCGTGATCCTGCATCTGATCGCCGAGGCCGCGCCGGACACACCGGTCCTGTTTGTGGATACGGGCAAGCTTTTTGACGAGACACGCCGCTATCGCGATGACCTGACATCGCATCTTGGGCTAACCGATGTGCGCAGCTTGAAGCCGAACGCGGACCATCTTGCCGCCGATGATCCTGATGGCCTGCTTCATCAATCCAAACCCGATCTTTGCTGCCATATCCGCAAGACGCTTCCGCTGATTTCAGCGCTGCGCCCCTTCAAGGTCTGGGTTTCCGGACGCAAACGCCACCATGGCGGCGAGCGCGCCGCACTGCCCCGCGTCGAGATTCAGGATGGCAAGCTGAAGCTCAATCCGCTCTATGACTGGCCGCGTGAAGCCATTGAGGCGTATCTGCGGGATCACGACCTGCCCGCCCATCCTCTTGTTGCGGAGGGCTATCCATCAATCGGCTGTAATCCCTGCACAGCGCCAGTCAGCGATCCAGACGCTGACCCGCGCGCCGGCCGCTGGGCCGATAGCGACAAGACCGAATGCGGCATTCACATTGGTGAAGACGGCCAGATTGAGCGCACAGGTGGGACTTGAGCGTCAGGCCTTAGCCTTCGTAAAACCCGCGGTCGCCGGGACGGCGGATGCGGTCCTCAAGCTCAAGGTCGGGCAATTCTTCATCCAGGATCGGCCAGATCATGCTGGAGATAATCGTCACGTAGCCGGGACCTTCATAGGTTCCAGTCGGTGTCACCCGCTCACAAGCCGCCGCCTTTCCCCGGGCCGCCTGGCGCAGGTCATCCAGGTCCGATTCAACGCCATTGATCCATAAACCCTCGAACTCGCCGACGACCAGGTCAAACTGAACCGCCTCACACCGGGCCAGAGCGGGATTTGCATCTACTGCCTCTGTCTCGAAAGCCGTGGTACAGGCCGAGGCCAGGGTGCAGGCAACGAGGATGGTGGCAGTATTTCTCATGCCGCTCTCCAATGGTGACAGCCAAAGCCTAGCCTAGCTCGTGTACGGCCACAAAAAAGCCCGCCAAGTTTCCCCGGCGGGCTTTTCCTTAGAACACCGGTGGGACGCTTACGCTCCGCCGGGCTTTGGATCCAGGTTCCCACTGGGGGCCTCGTCCTCGTCGTCATCAATGACGGGCACTGCGCCGGATGGAGGCGTGTCATCCTTCTTCGGCGGCACTGAGGTGTCCCGACTTGGCGGCTTGCCATTGATGAGATCGGTGATCTCAGCCCCGGTCAGCGTCTCATACTCCAGAAGGCCCTGAGCCAGGGTTTCCCAGTCGTCCTTTTTCTCATTGAGGATTTCCTTCGCCTTGGCGTAGGCCTCTTCAATGAGACGGCGCACTTCGCTCTCAATCAGCTCTTTTGTGGCCGCAGAGATCGAGCCGCCAAAGGTCTGACCGCCATAGCCTTCATGGGCTTCAGCATAGTCCACATTGCCGACCTTGTCGGACATGCCCCAGCGCAGAACCATCGCACGCGCCAGCTGACTGGCCTGCTGGATGTCGCCAGAGGGACCGTTTGAGACGTGATCCTCGCCGTATTTGAGAACCTCTGCAGCCTTGCCGGCCATGGTCATGGCCAGCTTATGCTCACATTCGTCGCGGTGATAGTTCAGGCGATCCATCTCCGGCAGGCTCATCACCATGCCGAGCGCGCCGCCACGCGGAATAATCGTGGCTTTGTAGACCGGATCACACAGCGACATGTTCAGGCCCACAATGGCGTGCCCCGCCTCGTGATAGGCCGTCTTTTCCTTCTGGTCCTCGGTGAGCACCATGGAGCGACGCTCCGGGCCCATCATGACCTTGTCCTTGGCGTCCTCGAACTCCTGCATGCCCACCATGCGCTTGTTGCGACGGGCGGCCATCAGGGCAGCTTCGTTGACCAGGTTGGCGAGATCGGCACCGGAAAAGCCCGGTGTGCCGCGTGCGATAACCTTCGGGTCGACGTCAGAGGCCGTCGGCACTTCGCGCATGTGCACTTTGAGGATTTTCTCACGGCCGGAGATATCCGGGTTCGGCACCTGAACCTGACGGTCAAAGCGGCCCGGACGCAGCAGTGCCTTGTCGAGCACATCAGCCCGGTTGGTTGCTGCGATCAGGATGATGCCTTCATTGGCCTCAAAGCCGTCCATCTCAACCAGCAGCTGGTTAAGCGTCTGCTCGCGCTCGTCATTGCCGCCGCCAAGACCCGCGCCACGGGCCCGGCCCACAGCGTCGATCTCGTCGATGAAGATGATGCACGGCGCGTTTTTCTTGGCCTGCTCGAACATGTCGCGGACACGGCTTGCGCCAACGCCGACAAACATTTCCACAAAATCAGAGCCCGAGATTGTGAAGAAAGGAACACCGGCTTCACCGGCCACAGCCCGGGCAATCAGCGTCTTACCGGTGCCCGGAGGGCCCACAAGAAGCGCCCCCTTCGGGATCTTGCCGCCCAGACGCTGGAACTTGGACGGGTCTTTCAGGAACTCAACGATTTCCTGAAGCTCTTCCTTGGCTTCATCAACGCCGGCAACATCGTCAAAGGTCACGCGACCCGATTTCTCGGTCAGCATCTTCGCCTTTGACTTGCCAAAGCCCATGGCTCCTTTGCCGCCGCCCTGCATCTGGCGCATGAAGAAAATCCACACACCGATCAGCAGCAGCATCGGGAACCACTGGATCAGAACGCCGATGAGGCTCATCCCGCCACCTTCTTCGCGGGCGGTGATCTGCACGTCATTCTGGCGCAGCACGTCGGTAACGTTGGCATCGGCCGGCACCGTGGTGCGGAATGTCGCTCCGCCGGTAGTCTGGCCGGTGATGGTTTCGCCCTGAATGGTGACGGCTTGAACCTGTCCGTCCTCAACCTGATCCATGAACTGGGAATAATTCACCTCTCCCGCCGCAGGCTCCTGCGAGGGACCGCTGAGCATGTTGAACAGCGCTAAAAGCAGCACCAGCAAGATCGCCCAGACGAGAATGTTCCGCATATTCATTCGATTATACCTTCCTTGCGCGCGTCGCTTTCACGTGTCGAGTTTGCGCCTGTCACACTGTGATATTGGGCCTTCAGCCCGGTTTCGCCAGTGCCAGCTCGACTTTGCGCGCACATGCCTTTGCATCAAACCACGTCGGGAGCGTCTGTGGAAGCAGGCGCATCGCGATTCTCTGCCCTGCCAGCTGCTCAAATTCGGCCACATCCGTGGCGTTAACTCCCGGTAAAGCAAGAAGTTCGCCAGTCTGGCCATCGCGCACTGCCATAAGCGCCGGGCGCAGCGGCGCTGGGACGTCGCTCGCCAGTCGAGCCGTCTCCCCCCAAGGTGCAATTTCGATGGACCGGTATGCGGTCACCTGCCAGCGACCGTCAAAGACAGCGGACTGGCCCGGCTCAAGGTGGATCGGCTGAACACCCGCCGTCCCGTCCGCGCGCCCCAGACTTGCACCCGGGTCGCGGCCCAGCCATCCATCAGCCGTCAGGGCGACTCCGGCCATCGTGAGAGCCCGCTTCGAGCATGCGGCGTCGTGCAACTGCGCAAGCTGGCGCGGTGCCGGCTCTTCGCCTTGCCCGGAGACCGCCATCACGACAACCCGCAAGACAAGTTTCGCAATATCCTGGTCAGCCTCCATCAAACCTGGTCGATGGATCTGCGCCCCACCCCATGGGGTTACCGTGATGATTTCGTGGATAAGTGTGGACGCCTCGGCACGCTGGCGATCACGCTGGCGCAAGGCGTCATCGCTACGCGCCAGCAAGGCCACCTCCCTGTCACCACCTTCAGGCCACGCGTCCTGTCTTAACTGCACCCGCTCATAGGCCCTGTCCTCATTGGACGGATCATCAATCCACTTCTTGCCAAGCGCGCTCAGATAAGCGCGAAGCTGGTGCCTGCGCATGGAAAGCAAAGGCCGAGCAATCACCAGCCCGCGGCCCTCTGGCCAGGTCGGTGAGGGGTCAATGAAAGACGGCCCTGTCAGTTGGGCATCACCACCAAGACGCGCCTGGCGCATGCGCAGCGTCTCGATCCGATCATCGAGCGTGTGAGCCAGGCACAGGCAGTTGATCTGCAGCTCGCGGCACGCCTCAGCCAGGAGGCGATGTCTTGCCTCACGGGCATGCCCCTGCCCCTTACGCGGTTGATTCCAGGTCAGAATTTGCGGAACCGCACCAGCTGCATGCGCCCAGCTCGCCGTCGCTTGCGCCTCCTGCGCACTTGTCGTGCGCAGCCCGTGATCCACAATCAGGGCATGGAGTTCAACATCAGGGTAGGCATCACGCAGGGCATGAAGCAGGGCCAGTGAGTCCCCGCCCCCCGATAGCCCAAGCGCCAGACGCCGGGTCAAGCCCGCCTAACCGCAACCAATGCGGGCCACTTCACGCTGAGCCTTGCGCCGCGCCTCTTCGCTGGCACGGGGAAACTCTGACGGGAAGGTCGCGAGCACCTGGCACGCGCGCCCCGTATCGCCCAGCGCAGCAAGCGACGCGCCAAGCCGAACAAGGGCATCCGGCGCGCGCACGCCCTGACGGTTCTGCTGCAGGGATGCGATATAGCTATCCGCTGCTTCGCTGTACTCGCCATTGATGAAATGGGTTTCGCCCAGCCAGTACCAGGCTTCTCCGGCCTGCTCACCATCCGGGAACTGGCTGGTGTAATCGGCAAAGGCTTCACGGGCGCCGCCGAAATCACCATCGAGAAGTCGCGCACGCCCTTCAGAGAAGACAGCGTCCGGATCGGCTGCGGCCCCCTCAGGTGCCGCCAACTCCGACGCAGCGAAGGTCTCTTCAACGCGGCCGGGATTACCCATCGGCGCACCCTCGGCGTTCTCGCTTTGAGTGTCATCCTCCGGACGGCGCGCCTGCATGCCATCTGGTGCCTGAAGTGGCTGAACGCTCGCTGCACGCTCTTCGGCGAACGGATCGTTCGGGTCGAGAGGCTGAGCTTCAAGCTGAGCCAGGCCTCCAGCCTCGCCCGAAATGGCAGGCCCATAAGAATTGGCCAGCAAGGCATCGACATCCCGGCCCATCTGCTCCAGCTCGCTGCGCATGCGGCGATTTTCAAACGCCAGGCGCTCAAGCTCGCCCGTCATGACGCGCTGCTCGCGCTCAAGCGCATCAAGGCGCGACATCAGGGTTTCCGCTACCGGGTCCCCCTGCAGGGCCCGCGCTTCAATCTCCGCCAGTCGCGCTTCTGCTGCGTCCAGCCGAGCAGCGAGTTCGCGCCGGGACTGTGCCTCGGCAGGGGCAGCAATGGCAAAAACCAGAACGATAAAGCTCAGCACGCGCACCATGGCGAAGCTCCCTTTGATGTAGAAACCCAAAAATAAACCGGGACGCCTGAGCATCCCGGTTTGAAAGGCGAAATCAAGGCAGAGGTTACGTGCCAGACGTGCGGCGTACGTCACCAAATGGAATCTCGTATCCCCCATCGGCTGTATTCTGAAGCCCGAAGCCATATTGCGCACCGGTTTCCTCCACCGTGAGCCGGCAGTGGAACGCCACGTGGCTGGAGTCGCAGTCTGCAGTGACTCCGTCGTTTGCAGCCGCACGTCGAGAAAGTGCCGCAACATCCACCACTTCGCCGCTTTCGCTACGTGTCACCTCGTAAGGTCCCTGACCTTCGAGAACTTCGGCGAGCCAGCGTCCTGCGTCGCCGTCCGCATACGGAAGCGTCAATCGATCTTCAAAAATCGGCTCTTCCGCTCCACCGTCCGGTTCCGTAGCTTCGGTCTCTGCCGGCTCCATCGCCGCAACATCCTCAGCAGAGGCGCTGCGAATACCCAGATACTCGCCGGCACCGTAAAGCGCGCCAGCAGACAATGCACCGCTTAATACGATGCCCAGAATGGCTCGAATAATCATGGTGGCCCCCTTGCCCCAAATATTTAGCCGCAACCCCTCGCGGCGTTCAGAACCGATAGATAAGCACAGCCGGGTTTCTGAGAAAACAGTGAACTATGGGCACGCGAACAAAAACGCCCGCGCTGGGTGATCCAGCGCGGGCGCTCATGTCGTGTGTCGGTGCGGGCGTCGCTTTACGACGCCATGCCCGACTGAAGCACGGTGGTGCCGTTACGGTTCAGAGCCCAGCAGCGCTCCGTCGACTGACGGCAGACCGGACGCTCCTTGCCGTAAGACACGGTGGAGATGCGGGCCGGATCAACGCCCTGGCTCACCAGGAAGTCACGGACCGCCGCAGCCCGGCGCGCGCCGAGTGCAAGGTTGTACTCGCGGGTGCCACGCTCGTCGGCATTACCGGCGATTAGCACACGCACGTTCGGATAAGCGCTGAGCCATGCAGCCTGGCTGCGAAGCGTGGCGCGCGCCGAGTTGGTCAGCGTGCTGCGATCGAGATCAAAGAAGACGCGGTCGCCCGCGTTGACTTCGAAGTCTTCAGTCGAGCCTGGCATCGGGCCTTGCGGACCCTCATCCACGACCGGCGGCTGCTCATCAACGACCGGCGGAGCGGTGTCGATGACTTCAGGCTCAGGCGGTGTTGAACATGCGGCGGCAAACAGGCCAGTGGCCGCAATGGCTGCGAATACGATACGGTTCATGATGTCGTCCCTCTGCTCGGTCCGGCAGGCAGGCCCCAAAAGGCTGTGCAGGTGTTAAAGCCGTGTTTTATCCAATTCTTGTAACGCGCTCTAACCCCTCAACAAAGATGCGCGCGCTCGGCGAGCAGTTAGCCACGTGATCGCTAATCGATCAAGGGCGACCATGCCGGATCAGATGCCGCCCCCTGAGTTGGAAGCCGCCGCAGGTTGAATCCAGCAAGGTCAACACTCCAAATCGAATAGCGTGTTCCCTCTCGCGCGGCATCCCCGCGCGTGAACAGGATCACACGTCCGTTGGGCGACCAGGCTGGTGTGTCGACAAAGAATCCCTCGTAGAGGATACGCTCCTCGCCGGAGCCATCAGCGGCCACAACGCCAAGCATAAAGCGGCCTTGCAGCTGCTTGGTAAAGGCGATCAGGTCTCCGCGCGGCGACCAGACCGGAGTCGTGTAGCGCCCTTCGCCAAAAGTGATGCGAACCGGGTTCGTACCATCTGCACTCATCACATAGAGCTGGCTCTGGCCTGAGCGGCTGGACGAGAAAACCACCTGTTCACCATCCGGCGAATAAGACGGTTCAACATCGTCGGCTGGGTGGGTCGTCAGCTGGCTGAGCGTGCGTGCGCGCAGATCAAAGCGGAACAGGTCGTGCCCGCCGCGGCGCTCAGCTGAAACGACAAGCTCGTTCTCGGTTGGGTGGAAACGCGCCGACAAAGACTGGCCGCCGCTCGAAGTCTGATCGAACAGCGCTTCCTGGCGGCCGGTTTCCAGATCATAGAGATAGCTGGTGGCCTGACCATCGCGGAAGCTCACATATGTGATTTGCTGAGCGTCCGGAGCATAGTTGGGCAGGAGAGCCATATAGCTGCGGTCGGTCAAGAAAGAGGGATTTGCCCCATCCTGGTCCATCGCGGCCAGACGCCGGATCGGTTCGCCATTCGGACCCGTACCCTCAGACACATAGACAATCCGGGTATCGAAATAGCCTTCTTCGCCAGTGAGGCGCTGATAGACAGCATCGGAAACTTTATGTGCAATCCGCCGCCAGTTGTCCGGTGACGTGACAAATTGAAGACCCAGCATCTGCTGCTCGGTAGCGGTATCCCAAAGCCGGAATGCCACGACCATGCGGTCGTCCTGATCGATGCTTACCCGCCCCACCAGAAGAGCCGAAGCATCAATTACGCGCCAGTCGCCAAAGCGCGGGCGCAGATCAATATCGGTGATCTCTTCAATAAAGGCGTCCGGGTCGACTGGAGCAAAAAGACCGGTGTTGCCGAGGTTATTGCTCACCACACGGGCGATTTCTGCGCCGTTGCTGACCTCGCGTGGATCATTCCCTGTGTGAACAAAGTCGGTCACGGCAATGCTGAGCGGATCAAGATGCCCCTCGGTCACGTCCACTCGAAGGGGAGCCTGCGCACTTGCTGATGCACCGATCAGCACGACAGCAACAAAGGCGGCGAAAACGCGGGGGATCACAGACAGGACGGTCATGGGCACAAGGCTCCGGGCTGGTCTTTCAAAAGGTTTCATCAGCGCCCTCTTTGCGTGTCAATATTGACCTCAAGACGGCGCCATTCCTGGTAATTTTGTGGCGGCAGCTGATACGGCGCACATTCAATGACGGCGCGAAGGGCCCGCTCGCCGGCCACGCGCAGGAATGGATTGGTCGAATTCAGGATGCGGCGCTCGTCAACGAGGCGCGGCGGCGAGGCGATCTCACCATTGCGCTCAAGGTTCACCTGCACGACGACCGCCAGGTCCATATTCGCTGGCGCATCGGCATTGGACCGCACACAGCGCTGGATCTGAGAGGCGGCCATGGCCTGCAGGGTCGCCGTCATTGCCATACCAGCACCGGCTGAGTTGCGGTTCTCACCCTGATCGACTTCGCCGCGATCACGGGCGTCATTTACGGCTCGGGACAGATCGCCCAGATCAAGGCGCTGTGGCTGAGGGCGCTCAGGCTCGGGCTCCGGTTCAGGGTCAGGCTCCGGCTGCACGGGTTCGGGCTCGGGTTCAGGTTCCGGCTCAGGCTCAGGATCGGGTTCAGGGGCAGGTGGGATGACCTCAGGTTCGGCCTCAACCACCGGCTCCGGCTCAGGTTCCGGGTCGCGCACGGGCTCTGGTTCAGGCGGCAGGTCTTCCGGTTCTGGCTGCGGCTCAGGGCGGGCAGCGCGAACATTCGTCGTCTCTGCGATTGTCACCAGCTCGATGGGGATAATCACGTTCTCCGCAGCCATTCTGGAGGCGGCCGGGAAATACACGAGGGCCGACGCCACCACGCCTGCGTGGAGGACGATGGACAGGAGGATACCCAGGATCTGGCGCACCGCTCCTCCCCGCTCCTATTCGCGAATGGGGTCGGTAACGAGGCCGATATTGGCGTAGCCGGACGCCGAAACACGCGCCATGACGCGCATAACCTCACCATACTCCGCACCATCATCGGCGCGGATATAGATCCGCGCATCAGAGCCAGCACCGGCAATCGCCTGAAGGCGTGGCGTCAGCTCGTCAAAGTCGATCGGTGTTTCCATCAGATAAAGCGTACCGTCCCCCTGGATCGTCAGGGTGATGGGCTCTTCTGATGTGGTCATCGCGCGCGCTTCGGTGTCGGGAAGGTCCACCTCAATACCGACAGTAAGCAGCGGTGCAGACACCATAAAGACGATCAAAAGCACCAGCATCACGTCCACAAAGGGCGTGACGTTGATTTCAGCATTGGGCTTCCAGCGGCGGCGGCCATTGCCCGATCCGCTATCGAGATTGCCTGCCATCTAGCCCTCCCGGCTCGCCATGGCGGCCAGATCATCAACAAAGCCCTCAAGCTTGGCTGCGTATTTGGCGATGTTCGACGACAGGGCGTTGAAGAAAATCACCGCCGGGATAGCGGCCAGCAGACCCAGCGCCGTTGCAAACAGGGCTTCGGCAATACCCGGGGCCACAACGGCCAGCGATGTATTATCAGTCGCTGCAATCGCGCGGAAGGAGTTCATGATGCCCCAGACCGTGCCAAAAAGACCAATGAAGGGCGCTGAGGAGCCAATGATGGACAAAACGCCAAGCCCGCTTTCCATCTTGGAGAGCTCGCGATTGGCTTCTGCGCCGCCCGCCTTGGCAACCGAATAGCCGTCCCAGTCGCGAAGCGCAGCGGCGAGGACGCGGCCAAAGGGATGGTTCTTGTCCCGGCCATAGCGCTCAGCCAGTTGCTCCAGCGCGGTTCCAGACCAGAAATCCTGTTCAAACTTGCGGGCCCGGCCATGGTGGCCAGACAGCTGCATCGCCTTCTCAACGGCAATGGCCCAGGACCAGACCGACATGAAAGCCAGAATGGCCATGACGATCTTCACAACGATATCGGCCTGCATGAAGAGATAGACGATGGTCAGATCTTCAGTCGGGCTCGCCAGTTCAACGGCAACGCTTTCCATGGCGGTCACTCTTCCCTCAAACATGCGCCGATGTGCGGCGCTGACACTTCCAGGCGACAGGATGTGTAGCGGTCTGCAAGCCCTACGCCAACCGGAGCGCCTGCAAGATGGCCAAGTCAGGCTTGTCTCTTCGCCCGCGAATGCGGCGATTTGAAGGACTGAGGTGTGACGGTCCGGTGAGTTGGGCAGGTTTATGGCAAACCGCTTCCGCCCGCTTGGCAAAAGGGCAAAGGGCCTAGCTGGTGCCTGTTGCCAAATTTAACGCGGCAACGACTTCCTTCGGCAAACGCCTGGGCCGACCATGCATATCGATACAGGCCGCCTCCACCTCCGCCGTGAAGAAGACTTCGTCTCCACGCAGGATGCGTTGAGAAAAGGCAATCCGGGCACCTCGCGCCTCGGTCACGCGGGTTTCAACGACCAGCGCGTTGTCGATGCGAGCCGGGATGAAATACTCGGCCGTCACCTTGCGTACCGCAAAGCCAAGCGGTGGACTGGCTTCAAGCAAATCTGAGTGCGCGACACCGGCTGCACGCAGGGCATCAGTGCGCCCCCGCTCAATGAATTTGAGATAGTTGGCATAATACACCACGCCGGTGAAATCGGTGTCCTCGTAATAGACGCGGACAGGAAGCGTATGAGCGCCGGAAATCCAGGTGCCAGTGGTGGGATGGGTCATTTGCCGTCCCCAAACAGATCACTCGCCGCTGTGCGCGGTGGCTCCAGCCCCATATGGCTCCAGGCCCGGGGCGCGGCAATCCGGCCTCTTGGCGTGCGCTGGATGAAGCCTTGCTGGATCAGAAAAGGTTCGACCACGTCTTCCAGGGCATCGCGTGCTTCGGCGCAAGCGGCAGCCAGCGTGTCGAGGCCGGCAGGCCCGCCTGCAAAACCCTCAATCAGGACTTTCAGATAGCGCCGATCGAGACTGTCGAGACCCACCTCGTCGACCTCCAGCCGCTTCAGGGCCGCATCGGCAACGCCGCGATTGATCTCCGGTGCGCCATCGGCTTCGGCAAAGTCTCGAACCCGGCGCAAGAGACGCCCAGCCACGCGCGGCGTGCCGCGGGCGCGCTTGGCGATTTCGGTGGCCCCGTCCTCGCTCATGGCAGCGCCCAGCTTGCGCGCGCCGCGGGCTACGATGCTGGCCAGCTCTGCTGTGTCGTAAAACTCAAGCCGCACCGGCACGCCAAATCGATCTCTCAGCGGCGTGGCGAGCAAGCCAGCGCGCGTCGTTGCGCCCACCAGCGTGAACGGTGGTAGGTCGATGCGAACGGTGCGCGCGCTCGGCCCCTCCCCGATCACCAGATCGAGGGCAAAGTCCTCCATCGCCGGGTAGAGGATTTCCTCTACAGCAGGAAGCAAGCGGTGGATCTCATCAATGAAGAGCACGTCACGCTCTTCCAGATTGGTCAGGATCGCAGCCAGATCGCCCGCCTTGGCAATCACCGGCCCGGACGTGGCGCGAAAATTCACGCCCAGCTCCTTGGCCACAATCTGCGCCAGCGTGGTTTTTCCAAGCCCTGGGGGCCCAGAGAGCAGGACATGGTCCAGCGCTTCGTCACGGCGCCCGGCCGCGTTCACGAAGACTTTCAGATTATCGATTGCCGCCTTCTGGCCGACGAAATCGTCAAAGGAGAGTGGCCGCAGCGCCTTGTCGCGCCCGTCACCGGCAGCGGCGTCCGCAGAGATGATGCGATCTTCGCTCACCGCGCCAGTTCCTTGAGCGCCGCCTTGATCAGGAGGCCCTCGCTGGCATCGTCTCCCAGCTCTTTGAGCGCAGCGGCACAGGCCCGGCGCGCATCACCCTCGCCATAGCCAAGATTAATCAGCGCAGAGACCGCAGCTTCACGCGCGACACTGCCTCCGGTTTCAGCGATCGCTGCGGGAGCCGGTGTGCCAAGAGCGGCGTTCAGGCCTGCGGCTCCGCCGGTAAGGCTGCGTCCCAGAGGCGGGGGCTTGTCTTTCAGTTCCGTCGCGATGCGTTGAGCCAGCTTCTTGCCCACCCCCTTGGCGCGCTCAAAGGCGGATGCATCGCCCAAAGCCGCAGCGCTTTCCACCTCGCTCGGACCCAGCACATCCAGCAAAGACAGGGCATGCTTGGCTCCGACACCCTGAACGGATTGAAGCCTGACAAACCAGGCCCGCTCACCTTCAGACAGGAAACCAAACAGCTTGAACTGGTCTTCGCGCACATAAGTCTCGATATGCAGTGCGGCCTCAGCCCCGGCGTCCAGCTTGGACAGGGTGCGCCCGCCCGCGTGGACAAGATAGCCAACGCCATTGACGTCGAGCACCAGCTCTTCCTCGCCGAGGCTATCGATAAGGCCTTTCAGTTTGCCAATCATGACGCAAGCCTTTTCGTATTACGGTGGTTGGCGTGGCAGATCGCGATAGCCAGTGCATCCGCATCGTCTGCTGTGGCTTTGGCTCCAGGCAGAAGCACGCTGATCATGGCCGCCACCTGAGCTTTGTCAGCTGCGCCGGTTCCCACGACCGCTTTTTTGATGAGGCGCGGCGCATATTCGCCGACCGGCAAGCCGGCACGGGCCGGTGCCAGCATGGCGGCCGCGCGCGCCTGACCCAGCTTCAGCGCCGTGCCCGGATTATTGGCGACGAACTGGTCTTCAATGGCCGCCTCATGGGGCTGATGTTCGCCCAACAGGTCTTCAATGGCGTCGTGAATAAAGCAGAGACGCCGCGCCATGGTGTCTTTCGAAGGAGCCTTGATGACACCATGGGCAATCAGCGACAGCCGCGTCCCGTCCTGGGAGATCACGCCCCAGCCGGTGGCATTGAGCCCCGGATCAATCCCCAGAATTCGAATCGCATTGACCATGGGTGTGAGCATAACGTCTTTGGAACAAAGCGCGACCATTCTTGCTGCGTAGATTGAGCGATGCCAGCGTCAGCCATTCCTACCGAGAGGCTATGAATTGGCCAGTCATCTCAAATTCATCTGGTGTTCATCTTCAAAATCCCTAAACTGTCCTCATAAGGACGAAGGGGACACGTCCATGTCCAAGAAACGAAATCTTTCCAGACGTTCATTCCTGACCCGTGTTGCGGGCACCGGGGTTGCCATTGGATCTGCCGGCCTCGCGGGCTGTGCGACCACCGGCATTACCGATGCTGACTCAGGTGCCTACGCTGACCCGGTCGGCGGCGGTCGCGGCGGCGGCAATCGCAGTTGCACTGACTCTGACGGCGGCACTTACGCAGATCCAGGGGGGCGCGGGCGCTCCTGTGGCTATGGCGGCGGGCAAGGCGGCATTACCGATTCCGATTCTGGTGCCTATGCTGACCCGGTTGGCGGTGGACGAGGCGGCGCTGGTAGCCGCGGCTGCACAGACTCCGATGCCGGTGCCTATGCCGACCAGGTCGGACAGGGCCGTTCGTGTGGCTATGGCGGCGGCCAGACCGGCTATTCTGACAGCGATAGCGGAACCTACGCGGATCCGGTTGGCGGTGGCCGACGCGGCGGCGGAGGCTCCGGCTATTCTGACAGCGATAGCGGTGCGTACGCGGACCCGGTTGGCGGCGGTCGACGCGGTGGCGGCTCTGGTTACACCGACAGTGATAGCGGGCAGTTTGCCGATCCGGTCGGTGGCGGACGGCGCGGTGGCGGCTCAGGATATTCCGACAGCGACAGTGGCACCTATGCCGACCCGGTTGGCGGGGGCCGACGGGGTGGCGGGAGCTCCGGCTATTCTGACAGTGACAGTGGTGCCTACGCCGATCCGGTCGGCGGTGGACGTCGGGGCGGAGCGCGCAATTGCACCGACTCTGATGCCGGCCAATATGCCGACCCGGTAGGACAGGGTCGACGCTGCTAGATAACCCACAGGCCTTACGCCGATGACGTCCAGCTTTGATCCAGCCCTTGGATTGAGCGGCCTGATAGCGCCGTTCGACGCGGCGGACTTCTTCGACCAGTATTGGGAGAAGAAGCCGCTTCACGCACCCAATCCCGGTGATCGTGACTTTACTGATCTGGTTTCGACAGCGCGCCTGGACGCGCTTTTGTCTGATCAGGTCTTCACCGGTGACATGCTGTCGATGGCACGGGCTGAACCCCGCATCGAACCAGGCACCTACCTGTCAGAGAACGGGCTGGTGGATCGCGGCCTTGCGGCACGCGCCTACCAGGAAGGGGCCACGCTGATCATGCCCCAGCTGCACCGGCGGGAGCGATCTCTGGCCGAGCTGTGTCGCGCTCTGGAGCTGGAATTCAGTCATGCCATCCAGACCAATATCTACCTCACACCGCCCAATGCGCAGGGCTTCCAGACCCATTACGACACACATGATGTGCTGGTGCTGCAGGTGGAAGGCACCAAGCGCTGGCGGCTGTATGACACCCCGGTCGCGGCCCCGTTTCGGGGTGAGCAGTTCACGCCGAACGCTGTGGCCGCTGGCGAGGTCACGCTCGAGCTGGTGATGAACCCTGGCGACGTGCTCTACGTTCCGCGCGGGCTTATGCATGACGCGGTCAACGCAGACACCGACGGGCCCAGCCTTCACATCACCACCGGTATTCTGGTGAAGACCTGGGCAGACTTCCTGCTCGAAGCGGTGTCTGAGGCCGCGCTGAAATCAACAGCATTGCGCGCCGCCCTGCCACCGGGGTTCACCGAGATGGATGTGGCCGAGCTGAAGCCCCAGATCGACGCGGCAATGGCGGCTGTGTCCGACAAGGCTGACTTTGAAGCCGTCCTGGCCCTGTTCAGCGACCAGTTCGTGACCACCCGTCAGGCCGACACCTCTGGCGCGATCATGCTGGGCCAGCCGCCGGAAAGCCTGCAGATCAAGCGCCGACTTCTGGTGCCGCTGCACCTTGCTGATGATGGCGATCACGTGGCACTGGTCGCGCCCGGTGGCCCGATCAGCCTTGATCGACCCGCTGAACCAGCCCTTGAGCGTTTTCTGGATGGTGAAGTGATCAGCGCCGAAGACTTTGCCGAAATGGGCGAAGACAAGGCCCGCGATACCGTGGCAAAACTTCTCGCGTTTGGCGCCGCCGAGGCGGTTTAGCGCAGCTGCATCCCGGCCCGCAGGTTTTTCAGGAACTCTGGCACCATCTCCAGGCTCGTTTCGAGGTGCGGGTTCAGCACAAGGCCGAATTCCGGCTTTAAAAGCTCGATAAAAGCCCCGGCCGTAATCGCCTTCAGGTAAGGATGGCTATCGGCGTATTTGGCCGCAAGTTCTTCGTTGGAAAACGCTGCAACCATGTGCGTCCCGAAGCGATCAAAGACCAGCGGCTGATAGCCTGCGCCCTCAGCGTCTATTTCATTTGCACTTGGTAAAATGATGGGCAGCGCCACCAGCTGCGACAGCATCTCAAGGCGGGTCGTGTTGCCCGCCTTGTAATCGGTCAGCAGCTGGTCGAGCTCGTTCACCCCAACACGCCCCTTAAACCCGCTTCAGCGCTTCTTCGACGACCGCATCGGCGGTAATGCCGAAATGCTTGTAGAGGTCCTCAGCCGGTGCCGAGGCACCAAAGCCGGTCATGCCCACAAAGCCCGCATCACGGCCGATCAGGCCATCCCAGCCCCAGCGCAGCGCGGCCTCGACCGCCACGACAGGCAGGTTCGGATCAACGACGCTGTCGATATAGCCGGCATCCTGAGCCATGAAGGTTTCAAGGCTGGGGCAGGACACCACGCGAGCCGCCACGCCCTGATCCATCAGGGTTTTCTGCGCTTCAAGGGCAAGCTCCAGCTCAGTACCCGTGCCGATAAGGGTAACCTTCGGCGCGGCGACTTCAGAGATGATGTAGGCCCCGCGCTTGGACGCGTTGACCGATCCATCGTCAGACCGCACATGCGGCACCTTCTGGCGCGACAGAATCAGGGCCGTCGGGCCATCGGTGCGTTCCAGCGCAGCAATCCAGGCTTCAGCCGCCTCCACTGCATCGGCAGGGCGATAGACCGCCAGGTTCGGGATCGAACGCAAGGCCGAAAGATGTTCGACCGGCTGGTGGGTCGGGCCGTCCTCACCAAGACCAATGGAGTCGTGAGTGAAGACGTAAATCACCGGCTGGTTCATTAGAGCCGACAGACGAATGGCCGGGCGACAGTAATCTGCAAACACCAGGAAGGTGCCAGAATAAGGCCGGATACCGCCATGCAGCGCCATCCCATTCATGGCCGCAGCCATGCCATGCTCACGCACGCCATAGTGGATATAGCCGCCGGTATAGTCCGGCGCACTCACCGCATCCTGATAGCTGGCGCGAGTCAGGTTCGAGCCCGTCAGGTCCGCAGACCCGCCCACAAGGCCGGGGAAGGCCTTCGCAAACGCCTCGATGGCCTTACCCGATGATGCGCGCGTTGCCAGCGCCGGCCTATCTTCCAGCATCTGCTGGATGTGGGCCTTCAGAGCCTGAATCGCTTCCAGTGGCGGCTCACCCGACAGCTGGCCGATGAAGCTTTCCAGATGTTCAGACGTTTGCAGGCGCTGCTCCCAGGCTGCACGCGCCAGAGCGCCAAAGCCTGCAACAGAGCCCCAGCCTTCGTAGACCTCATCAGGGATTACGAACGGCTCGTGGGTCCAGCCCAGCGCGGCACGGGCTCCGGCGATCTCATCACCGCCAAGTGGAGCGCCATGGGACCCTGCAGTCCCCGCCTTGGTCGGTGCGCCAAAACCGATCGTGGTCTTGCACGCGATCAGAACCGGCTTGTCGCTGGATTTGGCCTCGGTCAGGGCTGCGTCCACCGCAACCGGATCGTGACCATCAACCTTCATCGTGGCCCAGCCGGCGCTTTCAAAACGAGCGCAGTGGTCAACGGTGTCAGACAGGTCCGTCGAGCCATCGATGGAGATGGAGTTATCATCCCACAGGACGATCAGACGATTGAGCTTCAGGTGCCCGGCCAGCGAAATCGCTTCTTGGCTGATGCCTTCCTGAAGGTCACCATCGGACGCGATGACCCAGGTGTGGTGATCAACCAGATCCTTGCCGTATTGAGCGTTGAGCATGCGCTCGGCCAGTGCCATGCCGACGGCCGTAGAGATGCCCTGCCCCAGCGGACCGGTGGTCGTTTCAACGCCCGGGCAATGGCCATATTCCGGGTGACCGGCTGTCTTTGCGCCCAACTGGCGGAAATTCCTCAGATCATCCATCTCCACACCCTCAACGCCAATCAGGTGAAGGATGGAGTAGATGAGCATGGAGCCGTGACCGGCCGACAGGACAAAGCGGTCGCGATCCGGCCACTCAGGGTCAGCCGGATCAAACTTCATGTGACGGGTCCACAAAACCGTGGCTGCGTCAGCCATGCCCATCGGCATGCCGGGGTGCCCAGACTTCGCCGCTTCCACAGCATCCATGGACAGGGCACGGATAGCGTTGGCGAGCGGCTTGACCGTTGCAGGATCGAGCGCGGGACGGGTCGGTTCACTCATGGCGGGCCTCATGCGTGTGCGAGCAAATCACTCGCGACTGACGGGGATCGCCTCTCCCCTTAGAGGGATTCGCGTCGCCCGTTTGACAAAGTTAAACGCCGAGCCGCTTCGCAATATCGAGCGCCGGGGCGTCGAGCACGTCCGTGTCGCCCGAAAGGATAGCGCGGGCAAGCTGCTTGCCCAGCTCGACCCCAAACTGGTCGAACGGATTGATGCCGTAGACGAGGCTTTCGACAAAGACCTTGTGCTCATGGAGAGAGATCAGCGCACCCAGTGTCTCTGGATTGAGCCCGGCCATAATGATGGTGCTGCTCGCACGTCCGCCTGCGATGGCGGTATGCGCGGCCATGTCACCCTCACCCACCTTGCCGCGGGTCAGGGCTGCGCCCTGAGCGGCAAGGTTTGCATTAAGCGCCTGTGCTCGCTCGTCTTTTGTAAACTCGGCATCAGCAAGACCGATGAAATCCACCGGAACCTCGTCCTGGCCCTGGTGCAGCCACTGGAAGACCGAATGCTGGAAATCTGATCCGCGGCCGCCCCAGATCAGCGCGCCGGAAGCGGGATAGACCGTCGGGCTGGCGCTGCCATCGGCCTGAACTGACTTGCCAAGGCTCTCCATCTCAAGCTGCTGCAAATACGCGGGCAGCCGCTCCATGCGGGACGAATAAGCCGTCACACAGCGAGCCGGGCGATTGCGGAACGTCCGGTTCCAGACATCAATGAGGCCCTTGGCGATGGCCATATTGCTCTGAATGGGTGCCGTCAGGGCGTGCGTGTCCATCTCACCAGCGCCTGCCAGCAAGCGATCATAGACCACCGGCCCAAAAGCCGCTTCAAGGCTGAGCCCGGCCGGCGACCAGAGCGAATAGCGGCCGCCCACACCATCCTCGAACGGAAAGATGCGCGAGGGATCAAGGCCAAACGCCTGGGCCTTGTCAGGTGCCGCAGTCGCCGCCGCAAAGCGTGCGTCAGCACCAGCCTCGCCAAGCGTGTCGGCGAGCCAGGCACGCGCAGCCTTGGCATTCATCAAGGTCTCCTGAGTCGTGAACGACTTGGACACGACCAGAACAAGCGTTGTTTCCGGCTCGGCCCCTTCCAGCGCGTCATCAAGATCAGCTGGATCGAGGTTTGAAACAAAGCGCGCATCCATACCCTTGCGGCGATAGGCCTTCAGGGCGTCATAGACCATGCGGGGACCAAGGTCAGAGCCGCCAATCCCGATATTCACGATCCGCCTGACCGGGTGACCGTCGAGCGCGTCGGGTGCCTCAAGTCCAGCACAGAAGGCGCGGGTGCGCGCCCGTGCCTCGGTCAAGCGCTTCGCCAGATCCTTGTCGCTCAGCCGAGACGCATCGCGACATGCGGTGTGCAGCGCCGGTCGCCCTTCGGTTCCGTTGACGATGTCACCGGCCATCAAGCCGGCGATGCGGGCCGGTGCGTCCCGGCGTCGTGCCAGCTCCACCAGATCCTGCCACGCGGTCAGATCGAGGCGCTGGCGACGAGCATCAAGCCCCAGACCGGCAGCAGAAAACTGCAGGGCCTCATCACGCCCGGCCTGCGCCAAGAGGTCTGCCATGTTCGCTTCAGCCAGCCGATTGGCGTGAGCAAGTAGTGTTTCTGGTGTCATCGTCATGCGTCCCCGGTGTCCTCAGTTTTAACGGCAGCCCAGATTAGCACCGTCAACCCACCCTCTATGCCCTCTGGCTCGAGCGCCTGAAGGGTTTTCAATGTCATGCCCGCAGCCTGAAGCCATCCCGTCATGAGTGCCGGCGGGAAGCCCAGATGCCGGTGGTGGTGTTCTTCGCGCAGGCTTTCATGGCGATGCTCGTCGAAGTCGACAACCAGAAACAGCCCGCCTGGTGCCAAAACGCGGGCGCATTCTTCGATCGCAACGCGTGGGTCTGGCAGATAGTGAAGAACCTGGTGCACCGTCACGAGGTCGGCGGCCCCATCCTCTACCGGTAGGGCAGATGCATCGGCCTGACGTACGAAGCGGGAGCTAAGTCCAGCCTCAGATAGCTTGGAACGCGCCACTGAGAGCATCTCTCGCGACAGGTCCACGCCCATCCCCTCACTGGCTTGGGGGCTGAACAGTTCCAGCATGCGACCGGTGCCCGTACCGACATCCACATGGAGCTTGAACTGGCGGCCGTCTGTGAGTGCGACGAGGGCCGACTCCACGGCTTCTTCAGAGTATTGAAGCGACCGGATATGGGCCCATTCCTGTGCGGCTTCCTTGAAATAGAGCTCCGCGTGGGCCCTGCGCTGAAGCTTCAGATCCGCAAGACGCTGGCGGTCGCGTTGCGCCTGCGGCGCATCAAAGTCCGCATATTCCTCAACCAGCCCTGCCAGGCTTGAAACCGACCCGGTCCGGACAAGCCGGTAGAAGACCCATCCGCCTTCGGGAAAGCGCTCACAAAGGCCGGCGTCGGCCAGAAGCTTAAGATGCCGTGAGACGCGCGGCTGCGACTGACCAAGCACCTGCATGATCTCGCTAACCGTCATCTCGCCCTGCGCCAGAAGCGAGACAATCCTTAGACGCGTTGGCTCGGCCAACGCTTTCAACATGGGCAGCAGGTCACCCGACATGATTCCACCAGATCCGTATGGGACTTGGGTAACCCTGTAAGATCAGAATGTCACGCGGCGGAGGACGTCCCCGGCAAAATTTCCAGATGCGAGAGAACTTTGGGGATTGCCTTCTTGAGCTTGAAGAAGCCCTTGTCCGCGTGGGGGTGGAAAGCAATGTCCCAGGCCCGCTTAATGCGAACAAGCCGCAAATTGGCGACGGTCAGCTGGGGCTTCAACGCGTCGATCTGGTCAGCAAGTGGCCCGACGTGTGGATGAGCCATAACGATCTGACTGGCATCAGATTGCTGCGCAGCATGAATGATACCTTGCGCAGCATCTAACCGCCACGAATCGACTTCAAAGTGTTGTGCTGCACGCGAAAGCCCGTCCTCGATCGCCGCATCAGTGAAGGCCTTGGCGCGATCACCGACAGGTAAGTTGCTGCGCGCAGCATAACTGGCCACGCCTGCAACAGCGACAATGTTCAAGCCATCAAACAAACCATCCTCAGCCAGACCGTCCTCGTCATGGATGACCAACAACGTCGGCTTGGCCCGGTCTGGCTTCTCGCTATCGGGAAGTGCCGCCGGTGCAGGGTGATCCGGATCGCCCAGCGGCAAGGCCTCTTTTGCAAGGTCATAGCCCTGCATTTCAAAGCGCCCGCCAGAGTGTTTGTTGATATTGGACGCCCGGGCCAGATAGGTCTTGTCGCGCGTGTGCAGGCCACACACCCAGCGCCAGCCAAGCGTGTTTGATGCTGCGTCGCCGTCCATGAGATGCCTGAAGAAGAAGTCTGCGCCCAGACGCCAGGGCAGATCGAGTGTGTAGACCCAGATCGACGCAAACCACATTCGGGCGTGATTGTGCAGATAGCCTGTTTCGACAAGCTCGCGCACCCAGACATCAAAGCACTCAATACCGGTTTCACTGGCTACTGCCGTGTCATATCGAGCGCGCAGCTCGCCATCTTTCTGAAGGATCTTCAAATCACGCGACAAGCCGGTTGTGTAGTCGCGCCAAACCGATGGTCGCTGTTCCAGCCAACCTTTCCAATAGGTGCGCCAGCAGACCTCCTGGACGAATTTCTCCGCCGCATTAAGCCCATGGGCGGCGATGGCCGCTTCAGCAAGCTCCGCCTCGGTCACCAGGCGATGGCGAATATGGGCACTCAGAACAGAAACGTTGGAGCGGTTCCCCGGTCCAAAGTCATGGTTGCGCGTGGCCGCGTACCGTTGCCCCATAAACGCGGCGAAGGCGGACATGTGTTCCAGGCCGGCCTTGCGGCTCGGGACAGGGAGATTAGCGGCGCTTCCAAACAGATCTTGCTGGGTCATGAGCGCCAGAGCTAGAGCTGGAGCGGGCTTTGAGAAGGCCTCAGTCTTCGCCAATTCCACCTAAAGTGAAGAGCACAATCTCAAACTTGATTGATTCACTCGGCCCAAGGTCGCCAATGTCGAGATCCTCGCGTTCCCAGAAAATACGGAAGTCAGTACATTCATCACGATAGCGAAGCCCAGCCGTGCTGCGCAGGGTTCGATCTGCGTCAATGTCTCGAACCGAACTCCACGTCGCGCTCCAGCGCTCTGTCAGCTCAAAAGCAGTTGCCGCCCTGAATTCCTGAAGCTCGCTCGGAGCCGCCGGATCAGACAAGTCAGTATAGTTCGCGGTCGCCGAGACTCTCCAAACGTCCAGAGAGCCCTCAAGGTCCAGCCTGTTCAACTCACCCGTAGCCGCATCGAGTCTGGTTCGCGTGGACAGGCTCGCCCACTGTGTCTCGACGGAGGCCTCTGCAACCCAGTCTGATTCGTCTTCCAAAGTGCCTGTCGCCTCGGACAGACGAGGCTCCCCATCCAGTCGATAGCTCCGCCCCACAAAACCACCAAGCCGCAACCCCGACCAGGCGCGCCCTTCAAGGTCAGCGCTAATTCCTAAATCAATTCGGGTACCATCTTCCCAAAGGTCGTAGCCACCAACGCGGTTGGTTTGAAACAAACTTGTCCGATCAAGATCGACAGTCTCGCTTTCAGCCGCGAGCGGAATTTTATCATCATCAAGGCCAGAGGCTGACACGGTAAAGGCGCGCGGAGCAATAATCGCATCAAATCGCTCACCAGTGCGCAGAAGAGGCCAGCTCACGTCAACACCAGCAGCACCAACCGCGCGTGAAAAATTGCTGCGATCAAGCTCGGTGCCAAACCGGTCTACACTATTAAAGCTATATGCATCGGCCCGACCGTATAAAAAGGGCTCAGCTCTCAATCCAAACGGCAGGATCGCCGGTGCGGTCCACTCAACACCCGCGCTCGCACGAATGTAGTCGCGCCCTAGCTCGCGGCGCAGGCCCACGGCGTTGAATTCCACATCAAGGTCACCGAGCCCGCGAGGCAGTGGCATTTCGCCATTGAACCGAACAAAGGGCGCTACCGACGGCAACTGATCATTATCGAAATCCTCGGTAAGGCGCTGAAAGCGGATCGTGGAGATATCAGCGTAATAGGACTGGCCCCGCCCTGTCAGATACAGTTGGCTAATCAGAGTCCGCTGATCAAATTGATGCAGCGTTGTGCTCTCCTCGGGAGCCTCTGAGTAGTCATATCGGCGCAGGTAAAGTGCATCATCAACGGCCTGGACCCCGAAGCCCCAAGCCCACTCTGATGTAAGGTCGAATCGCCCGTCAGCAAATACATGGCCGCGAAATTCTTCGTCGCCACGCCACTCCCCCTTCTCATCAGCATCCGGTCCGTCAGTGAACTCCTGCTCAAAAGTAAAGCTGAATTCGACGTTGAGCTGACCCGAGTAGAACCGGCGACGATAATCAAATTCAAGAAGCGGATTTGCTCCACTCATTATGCGCGGTGAAATTACCAGATCCTGGTGAGGACTGACTGCCCAGTAATAAGGCTGCTGATAGCTAAAACCGAGCCTGTTGGAGACATCGACTGAAGGCAGTAAAAAGCCGGACTGACGCTTTGCGGCTGGATCAGCGTGAGCAAAGTAAGGCGTATAAAGAATCGGTACTCCGCCAACTTCAAGGCTCATGTCGCGATACCGGATGACCTCGTCATCAAGATCGCGCGTCACTTGCGCAGCTCGAAGGCGCCAGGTGGGTTCGTGGCTTTGATCCTCACACAACTCGCACGCTGTGTAGTAAGCATCGCGCAGCTCAACCGTTCCATCCGGACGCCGGATGGCTGCTGCCGCTGCAGCGCGACCGTTATTCTCAAGCAAGGTCGCGAACCCATAGGCCACGCCTTCTTCCATGCCCTCTTCCAGAATAATCTCGTCAGCCAGCTGGGCGGCTTGTTCCGGTTCAAAAAGCCTGACATTGCCACGTGCAGTGACGCGTCCGGTCCGCGGATCGTAGATTAATTCATCCGCATAAAGAACTCGGGTACCGGTGCGAAGCCGCACCTCTCCACGAGCGATATAAAGCCCGCGCTCGCGATCTTCGACGAGCTCGTTGGCATCCATGTAGATTTGCTGCGCGGGATCATCCTGAGCCTGCACACCAGCCGACGTGATCGCCGCCAATGCCACGGCTGACAGAAGAAGGCGCGCAAATTTCACAAAAAATCCCTCCGGCGAGCGGCCAAATCGCGGTTAATGACGATATACCCTGATTTCGGGTTTATCGGATTGCGACTAAGTCGTCCATGGCCTCAACACCGCTACCCGGAAAAGAAAAGCCCGGGCCTGACACATGGCAGACCCGGGCCCTTCAGTGCTAGATTGTGCCGGCTCTAGAAGCCGAAGCGAAGCGCAACCATGAAGCGTTCGTAGTCAAAGTCTTCACGTTCAAAATCACGCTCATATTGAGCCTCGAGAATGGCACCCTGAGTCAGCTGGAAACCTGCGCCAATCCGGGCGGTCAGGTAATTGTCATCCTGCTCGATACCCGTCAGCGTGAACGGCGTATTGGGCACGTTGGCCAATGAGGCGAGCGCCGTAGCGGCCTCATCACCCTCAAGGATGTTTTCAGCGCCAAACTCACCCGACAGGATCAGCTTGTCAGTGACCGCCATCCAGCCGCCCAGCGCTACTGTGCTGGTGGTCTGTTCGATGCTGCGATCAGCAATGGCGACAGCGAACGCGCCAGCGCCGTCTTCGGTATAGCCCTCAACCTCGGTGCTGGAGGTGCGAACCCGAACCAGCGGCCCGATCTCACCGCGACCATTCAGGTCGATGGTGAGGCCACCTTCAATCGCGGCGTAGAACTGGTCAGCATCGGTGCCGCCAGAGGCGTTTACGACCGAAGCGCCATTGAACACCGGACGTTCACTGGTGAAGGAATGAGCCATATAGCCCACCATGCCGTTGAGGTAGAAAGCTGCACCGGCCAGACCCAGATAGGCCGCACCGCCAAAGCCGTCGCCGTCGAAGGTGCGCACATCATCGCCAGCTTCAAACCACGATCCGGTCAGAGCCACACCGCCGACAATATTCGGCGCCAGGCGGGCTTCGATACCGCCCGTCAGGAGCGCGGTATCAACGTCTCCACCCGGTGCCGCGCTGTCTTCAGAGAAGACGACGTCGCCAGCCAGGAAGGCCGTCATGTTGTCTGGCAGGAAGCGATCCTGCGAGGACCGCATCGGGGTCTCCTGTGCCGAGCTTGCCAAAAGGGTCGGGGTGTTGGTGCCGCGGATGTTCAATGAAGAGACATCCAGACCACCACCAACGGCCTGACGCGTCACATTCGGACGGTTCAGCAGAAGGCTGGTGATACCGCGTGATGCGCTTGCCCCCATCTGGTCAAACACAAAGGTCTCAGACGGTGCCGTCGAAGCCAAAGCCAGGTTCAATGCGTCAGCGGTCGGCAGAGCGTCAAGATTGCGTAGGATCGTGCCAAGCGAACCCGAGCTCGGTGAGGACGCACTCGATGCACCATCCAGCGCCCCGGCCAGCGCCAGCGCATTGCGATCGCCGCCAGCAATGACATCCGCATAGTCAGCGGCCACTACAGTCGCCTGAACATCATTTGCGTTATAGGTCAGATTAAAGGACAGGACAGCGCTGATCTGGGTCATTTCATTGGAGAATGCCCCATTCACACCGCCCAGCGCTTCCAAAATGGTGTAGGTCGTGCCGCGGGTTTGCTCGGCCGGATCAGCGGTGATCCAGATGGTACCATCAAGATTTGCAGCCCCGAGCACACCAAGGCTTTCGACCGAGTTTGCGCTGCCGGGCTGGTCAAGGATGTCGATCCGCAGAACGCCCTGCCCCTCCTGGGTGTAATTGCCCGCGATGGTCAGCTCACCAAAGGTGGTCGCCGGATCAACAAAGTCCGGATCGACGATGCCGCCACGGTTGATGAAGCTGTCGGCGAAGATCACACCGGAGCCTGACACGATACCCAGATCGTTGACCAGAACGGGCGTGAAGAGCGCGGCGGTCTCCTCAACATAAAGCGTACCCAGAAGCACGTTTGTACCGATCAGCGAGATGAGACCGGCATTATCCTCGATTCGAAGGGTTGCGCCGCCATTGAGCAACGTCACCTGGTCCACTTCGATCAGCGCACCGCTATCCAGCGTCGTGGTGCCGGCGTTTGTGAAGCTGACGTCAAAATACTGAGCCGGATTTTCAAAAGCCGTGCCCGGTGTGCCGTCGGTATTGTCCGGCACGAAGCCCGTCGAGCCCGGGCCTACGAGGACAGAGGACTGCGGCAGGTTGTCGCCGAAGTTTGGAGCGTCCTGCGAAGACGCGGCGCTTTCACGCGCCATGGCGTCGAGGCTGAAGACGGTTTCGACCGTGCTGCCAACGCTGGCGTCAGACGGCTCACTGCCAGCGCCCACAACGGCACCGGATCCAGGCTCGGCATCACCCGCATAGACGACACCGGTGCCCGGTTCGGCCACGGCGACGCCAACGACGGCGTTTGATGCATCGGCGGAGACCGGTGTTGCGCCACTGGTCTGAGGCGGCAGGAAGGGCGAGTCAGCCGTGCTGTTGCCAGAAATGTCATTGCCGAGAAGAACGCCGACCTTGTCGTCTGAGGCATAGACGCCCTCTTCTGGGCCATCTGGCAGACCGTTTACAAGCGCGCCAGTCTCGTCGAAAATGTAGAAATTCGGGTCGAGGTCCTGGGTCCAGTGGTTCGGATCCAGCCAGCGGCCATCACCTTCAACAGCGGACACATATTTGTAAGGCGTGTTGGCACTGATGAATTCAAAGAAGGGGAAGAGCGGGTTGTAGAAGCTGATATCGCTGTAGCTGTTATTGACCCCAAAGAAATCAAAACCGCCGGACAATACCCCGAGGATGATCGGGAAATCAGCGAGCTCGGTACCAATCATCGGGGATCCAGAGTCACCCGGTGCGGTTGCCACCTCATTGGGAAGCGCATCGCCATCAAACCAGTCGATATCCAGGACATCCTGGAAAGTCGGGCAAGAAATCCCGAAGCCAGTGAAGGTACAATCGTCCTCACCTGGGTTGGCCCGGTTTGGATTATCGAAATCCATCCAGTACATGGTCTGGGTCTCGAGCCCGAGCGTATTGGCCGACGGGGCAAAGCCAGGGAAAATGCCGTCAATAAGGTCAGCCGGGGACCCAATCATCCCGATCTCGTTTTCGCCCTCAAGCCGCAGGAAGGGCGAAAGCGATGGCCCTGCGCCAAACTCACCAGTCCCTTGCGTCCCGTAGCCGGTAATCGCAACGCGGGTCAGCTGATCGAGCGGGGAGAACAGCATGGCCATCGTCGGCACGTCGGTGATCGGCTCATCCAGCGCCACCATTGCCACGTCTGCCCATGGGAAGGGCAGGCCGCCAAGACTGATTTCAGACGACGGGTGAATAATCACGTCCGTCGAAGTCGCAACACCACCAGAGCTATAATTTGCTCCGCCAAGAATTGTGTTGAACACCGCTTCTTGCGTGTCGGGTCCGAACCCAACAAGGATCGAAAGCGGCGCTGCGCCTGCAAGGCCATAGGCCTCGGAAGACGAGGAGTTCACGCAGTGAGCTGCGGTCAGTACGGTCCGTGGATTAATCAGCGTGCCCGTACAATTGAAGAAGACCCCACCTGAACCATTATTGCGCAGAAAGAGCTGAACAACTGGGGCCCAGGTGTTATCGGCGTCAACGCTCGCCGCCAGGTCATCGGCTGGATCAGCAGATGGATCGAGATCATCGCGCACAATGATCTGCGGGCGCATAGCAGCCCGGATCGAATTGATATCGGCAGTGAAAGTGTAGGTCTCGTTGACTTCAGCAGCTTTCTCCAGATCCGACGGTGCGTCGTCAGCCGTGGCGGTACCTGCTGCGAGCACGCCGAGCGCAGAGCTTGCAAGCAGAAGTGAGCGAATATGTTTCATGGTCGTTCCCCTGTGTCGGGGTGTGCTCGATGCGACATGGCCCGAACCTCTCCCCCCAAAAAGCTAACGGCGAAAATTCCCCTTTCGCGCGTTTCCTGATCATAATTCTAGGCTTGGCAAGCACAGTCAACAAAAACCGGGCGCAATTGATGCGTTAAATCTGGCCCGTTTCACGCCGTGTGAGCCATTGGATTAGCGGGCGAGGCGCAAAGCGCATGAGCCACATGGCCCGGCGCATGGCCGCACCCGTAATGATCCGGTCAGCCCCCCGGCCCAGACCGACAACGATGTCACGAGCCACCTCATCTGCAGTCGTTGTGGTGAAACTTGAAAAGGTACGTACGCGATCCATCGCAGCGCGCTCCTTGAACGGCGTGTCCGAGACCGCAGAGGGACACACGGTCATCACGCGCACTGAGGAGCCCGCGCTCGACAACTCCTGCTGCAAGGCAGTGGAGTAGTGATGCACGAAAGCCTTGGTTGCCGCGTAAACCGCAAGCCGCGGCGTTGGCACAAAGGCTGAGTTCGATGCTATATTTATGATTGTGCCACCGCTGCGCTCCTCCATTGATGGCAGGAAGGTCCGCGTCAGCGCATGCAGGGCTTTGATATTGACGTCGATCATCAACTGCTCAGCCTCAATGGAAAGACCCGCGCTGTCGCCATACACCCCAAGCCCGGCGTTATTGACCAACAGGTCTACGCCGTCGCCAGACAGGCCATTTGCCCACTGGAAGACCCGCAGGGCGGCATCCGGCGAGGACAGGTCAAGGGCCAGCGTCTCAACCCGCAGGTCTGCATTGTCCGCCATCAAATCGGCTTTTGCCTGCGCCAGCTCAGCCTCATCAAGACTGACCCAGGCAAGGTCAAAGCCACGCTCGGCCAGCTTTTTTGACAGCGCCAGGCCAATGCCGCTCGACCCGCCGGTGATAAGGGCAAGGCGGCTCATTGAAGCTCCGCCGGCATCGCGTAGGTCTCAATCCCGTCGCGCTCCAGCCCGGACACCCAAAGCGCGCCCTGGTAGGGCACGACTGTCGTGATCCCGGTCGGCGCATCATCAGGCCCCAGTAAAGCCCGCACCGGCTGCCCCTGCTGGCTGAAGGCCATGGCTTTGACCGGGCGAGGCGGCAGTGGGGGAAGCCCGGCGACCTGAATCCAGCGCCAGGCCAGCCGCTTTAGAAGCGGTTTGGGATGAAGGGCTTCAAGCTCGGCTGAGCGTTCGGACGGCAAGGCCACCCAGATCAGATTGGTCTGGGGATCGAATTCCAGATTGTCTGGATATCCGGGCAGGCCGTCGACCAGCACGTCCACGGTACGCGTGTCCGGGTCCAGCACCCAAAGCCGCCCGGCCCAGGTTTCATTCAGGTAGACCAGCCCCGTCTCCGGATCATGGTCGACGCCGTTGATGAAGGCAAAGCCATCGGCAAGCGCCTCGTATTCACCAGGGGCGGTCACCCGATACACGATGCCGGTCTGCTCGCCCTCTAAAAAGGAGGTCATGTATTCACCATAGCCCCAGCGCCGGGACGCGTCGGTGAGAATGATGGAGCCGTCCTCCAGCACGGTCAGGTCGTCGGTAAAGACCAGCGGCCCACCCTCACTTTCATCGGCCATCCAGACCTCGAACCCGTCATCGCCAAGCCGTAAAAGCCCTCTTAAAGCATCGGCCACAAAAAGCGCACCATCCGGCGCAAATGCGAGCCCCAGTGGCCGTCCCTCGGTGTTGATGAATTCACTCCAGTTTCCCTCAAGATCGCGAGCCATGATCCGGCCATCGGCGAGGCTGGCGTAAAGCCGCCCATCGGGGCCGATCTCCAGGTCTTCAGGTCCATGAAAGTCCCGCGCTTCAACACTAAGCGGCGCGGCAGGCTCACCGAACAGAGCGATTAGAGCTGGATCAGGTGCAGGAGGTGCGAACTTCTGCGCGTTCAGGGCCCCTGGCCCATAGGCTGCGAGCCCCAGCAGCCCAGCGATCGCGATAGCGACAATTGCGATGATGCGAAGCATAAGCCCCTCCCCTATGACAGCCAGCTTGTGCGAGCCGGCGCGCAAGGGCAAGCGCACTCCTAGTTTTCCGGGCCTAGTCTTCAAGAAGCGTCACATGGCCCATCTTGCGTCCGGCGCGCGTCTGGCGCTTGCCATATAAGTTCAGGACAGCCTTGGGATGGGCGAGCCAGTCGGCCCAACCGTCCACATCGTCCCCGATGAGGTTGATCATCCGCGCCCGACGGATCGGCGCTGGATTGGAAAGCGCCCAGCCCGCAACCGCGCGCATATGCTGTTCAAACTGGCTGACGCGGCAGGCCGCCTCGGTCCAGTGCCCGGTATTGTGCACCCGAGGCGCGATTTCATTGACCAAAAGACGACCGTCTTTCAACTCAAACAGCTCGACCGCCAGCACGCCGACATAATCAAGTGCCGTCAGAATGGCTTCGGCGATGCGAACGGCTTCAGCGGCAATCTCTGGCGAGACAGACGCCGGAGCCCGCGTTTCACGCAATATCCCATCGGCGTGCGCGTTCTCGCACAAAGGATAGGTCAGCATCTGCCCGTCCACAGACCGCGCAGCAATGACAGAAACCTCACGCACGAAAGGCGCGAAGGCTTCAAGAATGGCCGGCTGCCGGGAGATTGCGACAAAGGCGTCGCCAGCCGCACCAGCCTCTCGCACCACCGCCTGGCCCTTGCCATCATAGCCGAACCGCCGGGTCTTCAGCACCGAAGGCACCCCCAGAGCCTCAACGGCCGCCCGGGCATCATCCGCGCTTTCGATCGGCTCGAACGCCACGGTAGGCGCTGTGTGCCGGTTTAAGAAGCTCTTCTCGGCAAACCGGTCCTGCGCCACTTCAAGGGCCTGTACCCCAGGGCGCAACGGTGCGTGCTTTGCGGCTTCTGCCGCGGTCCCAACCGGGACGTTTTCAAACTCGTACGTGACCGCATCCACGCTTTTGGCAAAGCGCGCGACCGCCTCGAGGTCTTCATAAGGAGCGGTGACGGTCTCAGCGGCGACCCGCGACGCGGGGCATCCGGCCTGAGGATCATAAATGACCACGTCCAGCCCGAGCCGCGCCCCCGCGGTTGCCAGCATGCGGCCAAGCTGCCCTCCGCCCAGAATTCCGACACGATCACACGGTGACAGGCGGGCCTTGCTGGACATGGGTGTCAGTCCTCGACCGATTCAGCCACTGAGGCCGTTTGAACCTCGCGCCAGGCCTCGAGCCGCTCCATTAGCGCCTCATCGCCCTGCCCGATGATGGAACAGGCCAGCAGCGCAGCATTCTTAGCGCCCGCCTTGCCAATCGCCAGCGTGCCAACCGGAACGCCGCCCGGCATCTGGACGATGGACAGAAGGCTGTCGAGCCCGGACAACGCTTTCGACTGAACCGGTACGCCCAGCACAGGAAGCGGTGTCATGGCCGCGATCATGCCTGGCAGATGCGCAGCGCCACCAGCACCTGCGATGATCACCTTAACGCCGCGAGCCTTTGCGGTCTTGGCAAACTCCACCAGGCGATCCGGCGTGCGATGAGCCGAGACCACTTTGGCCTCATAGCCCGCGCCAAGCTCATCAAGAATGTCCGCGCCATGTTTCATGGTCGGCCAATCGGAGCGAGAGCCCATAACAATAGCAATGGGGGCAGCGGCGTCAGCCATGGTCAGATTTGCCTTCAAGTGTGGAGTAGAAGGCGCGGCACATTAGCCAGAAGGCCTTACAGGTCAAGAAAAACCCATCTGCAGCTGCGACCTGATTCATCATGGACCCGTCACACAGACAGGATAATCTTCGACTCACCGAAGTTCATCCCTTTCTGGAAAGCGCCGTCAGCCATGATCGACCAAAGCGAAAACCACTCCGTCAATCCGCGCGCCGTAACCGCCGCGACCTTTCGTGATGTGCTTGATCAGCGCCTGTCGCGGCGCGGCTTCCTGGCGACGGGTGCCGCGGCCGGTGCCGTGACGGTCAGCGGTTGTTCCGATGCGCTATCGCCGCCAGAACAGATCAGATCTGCCCCGTCCGTCTCCTTTGCTGAGATCGAGCGGGCTGTGACCGACACGATTGCCTATCCCGAAGGCTATACGGCGGACCTTGTCATCGGCTGGGGTGACGCGCTCTTTGCAGATTCTCCTGCTTTCGATCCGATGAACCAGACGGCTGCCGCTCAGGAACGCCAGTTTGGATACAACAACGATTATCTTGGCTTTATCGAGCTGGAGCGAAGCGGCGGGCGGGTCACGCGCGGTATTCTTTGCGCCAACCACGAATATACCTCGACCCAGCTGATGCTACCTGGTGTGGCCGCGGGCTACCCCAACTCCATGACCGCTGAGCTATGCGCCACCGAGCAAGCCGCCCATGGCGGATCGATTGTAGAGATTGAGCGCGGCGAAGACGGCCGCTGGGTGCCTGTCGTCGGCTCGCCCGTGAATCGCCGGATTACGGCGCGTACGCCGATGGAGCTGACCGGTCCCGCCGCAGGCCATCGCCGGCTTCAGACCAATGGTGACCCCACCGGTCGCCGCGTTCTGGGCACCATGAATAACTGCGCTGGCGGCATTACGCCCTGGGGCACCTATCTGATGGCGGAGGAAAATTTCAACGGCAACTTCCTCGGCGAATTGCCTGAAGGACACCCTGAAGCGTCCAACCATGCCCGCTATGGTGTACCCGGCGGCTGGTATCAGTGGGGGCGGTTTGAAGACCGTTTCAATGTCAGCGCCGAACCACGCGAACCCAATCGCTATGGCTGGGTTGTTGAAGTTGACCCAATGGACCCGACCTCAACTCCTAAAAAGCGCACCGCCCTTGGCCGCTTCAAGCATGAAGGCGCTGAAAGCATCGTCGCGCCAGACGGGCGTGTGGTGCTCTATATGGGCGACGACCAGCGCTTTGATTATGTGTATAAATTCGTCACTGCTGGTCTCTATACGCCCGGTGATCGCGCCGCCAATCGCGACCTGCTGGATGACGGCACGCTCTACGTGGCCCGCTTTGACGCGGACGGCACCGTGGAGTGGATGCCGCTCACCTTCGGCACCGGCCCGCTGACCGAGGCCAACGGCTTTGACAGCCAGGGTGAAGTCCTGATTGAGGCACGTCGGGCGGCTGACCTCTTGGGTGCCACGCCGATGGACCGCCCGGAAGATGTTGAGCCCAACCCGCAGACCGGCCGCGCCTACATCATGCTGACCAACAATACGCGCCGAACCGAGGATCAGGTCGATGCTGCCAACCCGCGCGCCAATAACGGCGTGGGGCAGATCATCGAGATCATCGAACCGGACGGCGACTTCACCGCCACGCGCTCTCGCTGGGAAATGCTGGTTCTGTGTGGTGACCCGAGCGATGCAACATCCGGTGCCACCTGGAACCCGGCCACCAGCGAACAGGGCTGGTTTGGCTCACCCGACAACTGCGCCATCGACCCTGAGGGCCGCCTGTGGGTTTCAACCGACGGCAACCCGCGCACCGGCTCCAATGATGGCATCTGGTCCATGGAGACCGATGGCGAGTTGCGCGGAACCGGTCGCGCCTTCTTCCGCGCACCAGCAGGCGCGGAGGTTTGCGGTCCCCGCTTTACCTCTGACGGCGCGACTCTGTTCGCGGCGGTCCAGCACCCCGGCGACACCGACGGCGCGACCTTTGAAAACCCTGGCACGCGCTGGCCGGACTTCAATGACGCCATGCCGCCCCGCCCGTCTGTGGTAGCCCTGCGCCGGACCGATGGCGGCCCAGTGGGCAGCTAGAGCGGCGCCGCGCTTAAGCATAGTGAACACTTTCTTAACCGCACCGGGCCAAGGCTGGTGGCAATGTCCATTAGCCTGGAGGCGCAGCCATGCGCATTCGCCCCGGAGAACCCGCCAGCGCCGCGCGTAGCCGCGATAGCGTTTCCAGCCCATCAAAGGCCGGAAGCACGTCTGCGACCTCCGCATCGTCCAGCACCAGCGCCGCCCGTGACACCGCCTCGATCATGGGCGTTCCCGAAGCTGAACTGACCCCCAACGTCCAGCGCGCTCTGCTGTCGCTGATGGGAGAGGTTGATCAGCTGCGCAAGGAAACTGAAGCACTACGCGCAAAGGTACGCGATCTGGAGACGCTGGCCGATCACGATGTCTTCCTGCCGGTCCTTAATCGCCGGGCCTTTCTGCGTGAGGTGTCAAAGGCTCTGGCCCTGGCTGAGCGTCACAATGCTCCGTCTGCGCTGGTCTACATGGATCTCAACGGCTTTAAGAAAATCAACGACACCCACGGCCATGCAGCTGGCGATACCGCGCTGCGCCAGGTCGCTGAGCTAATCGCGGCCCATGTGCGCGAGACCGATGCCGTTGGACGCCTCGGCGGCGACGAGTTCGGAATTGTGCTGACGCTCACTCCGGCAGCCATGGCTGAACGCAAGGCTGAGGAGCTGGCCGAGACAATCGCCAACACGCCTATCCTGCACGATGGTGTCGAACTGACGCTCGGCGCAGCCTGGGGCGTGCGCGCGCTTGATCGCGATGTCGATGTGGAAACGGCGATGGCTGAGGCGGATGCGGCGATGTATGCGCGCAAGACCGCGGCGGCTTGATCCCCTCTGACCGTTAATTGCTCAGGCAATGATATCGGGATTGAGGATATCCTCGATCCGGTAGATCTCGTCTTTAAGCTGGAGCTTGCGACGCTTCAGACGCATCACTTTGAGCTGGTCCACGACACCGCACATGGTCAGGGCGCGCACCTCTTCATCAAGGGCGCGGTGCTCCTGCTCAAGTTCTTCAAGGCGCTTTTCAAGCGCGGCTAAGTCAAACTCGCCGTCCATTGCGTTGTTCAACGCCTCCAGACAGGCCGGCACGCAAAGGGCCGGACGGTTATTCCCGTGATATCGCGCGCGCCAATAGAACCAGTCCCTCACAGACCTTGGCTCATCGCGAGCGGCGCTGCTCTATGACGGTTATTCTACACGTTTTCAAGAGCGTCGAAAATAGACTGGATAAAAACCTTGGTTGGCACCGTTGCGCCCAGCTTCAGTGCATAGGCTTCAAGCCGGGCAAAGGCGAGGCCGCGCAGGTCGTCCGCCTGATGCTCCGGACAGCTCTGTGACAAGCCCTCCAGCGCGAGTTGCTCTAGACGCTCAGCCTCAAGCTCGGCACCAAGTACGGTCTTGCGCAGGGCTGCGGCCGCGTCGGCCTCAACAAAGTCCGGCGGGAATTTCAGCCCGGTCCGCGCGGCCCGCAGCGGCTTGACCACTTCGGCGCTCCACAAAGCGGACCGATCCACGGCCGCGCCAATCGCCGGGCCCGGATCACGGCCATAGATAACCGTCCAGACAATCCAGAGGCCGAGATTTACATCCAGCCCGCCATCCTGAAGCGCAAGACAGGCCTCTTGCACTCCAGGCTGACCATAAACAGCCTTGGAAAAGTCCCAGAAGGACACGCGGCGAGGGCTGGCAGAATTGGTCATGGCGTATCAGCCCTCATCCGGTCTGACGGCGGCGGAGGGGCGTCGGCCTTGCTCCAGGTCTTCACCCCAGCGCCGTGTGCCATCCCATGTCAGACCAAACAGATCCAGCGCGCGGCCAACCGACTGGTCGACCATGTCATCAAGACTTTTGGGGTGCGCGTAAAAGGCTGGAAGGGGCGGCATGATGATGGCCCCCATCTCGGTAAGCTGGGTCATGGTGCGCAGATGCCCAAGATGAAACGGCGTTTCGCGCAGCATTAGGACCAGCCGGCGACGTTCCTTCAATACGACATCGGCAGCGCGCGTGAGCAGGCTGGACGTGACGCCGGTGGCGATCTCGCTCATGGTCTTGACCGAGCATGGCGCGATCAGCATGCCGCGGGTCTTGAAGGATCCGGATGCAATCGGTGCCCCGACATCGGGCATCTTGTAGGCAAAGTCGGCACGCGAGCGAAGCTCTGACGGCTTCAAGCCCGTCTCATAGGACAGCGTCATATCGGCCGCCTTGCTGGCCACCATATGGCTTTCGATATTCAGCACACGGAGCGCCTCAAGCGCGCGGATGCCGTAAATAATCCCCGAAGCACCGGAAATACCGACAATCAAACGATCTTTTGTCTTAGCGGTCATTTTCCACCTAATTAATTTTGAACCACATCGCAAAAATGGGTTTGCGAACCGGTCCGCATCAGTGCTTCAATCTAGGTCTAACCACATAGGAGGCACGTATGGCTACTGAAGCTCGTATCCGTGAACTGGACGCTCGTCACCATCAGTTGGATGCCCGCATTGAAGAATTCCTCAAGTCCCCCTCCTCCGACACGCTTCAGATTGCTGACCTTAAAAAGCAAAAACTTAAACTAAAAGAAGAGATTGAGCGATTGCGAAGACAATAGCGCTCATCTGAGCTGAACATGTTTGGGGGCGGTCGCACACACGCGGCCGCCCTTTTTCATGGAGCATGGCGCATCTGCCTCAGCTTGCCTGCTTTACACGCGCGCCTCAGTGCGCTTCACATCGCGGCTGAAGATTGAAAGCCCGCAGGAGTTTCCACCATGCCGCATTCAGATCGCGTCGCCATCATCACAGGGGCTGCCAACGGCATTGGCGCAGCCTGCGCCCGTCGCTTTGTCGAAGAGGGCCTGCGCGTGGTCATTGCCGACGTGGATGATGATGCCGGTGAAGCGCTGGCGCGAGACCTTGATGGTGGCAAAGAGCGCGCGATTTTCGTGCACTGCGACGTGGCCGACAAGCTATCTGTTGCCAACCTGATGGCCGAAACCCGCTCCGCCTTTGATCGGCTCGACATCCTGGTGAACAACGCGGCCCAGGTCCGCGGCGGCGATATCCTTGAGCTATCGGTCGATGATTTTGACAAGGTCATGGGCGTGAATCTGCGCGGGGCCTTTCTGGTCGCCCGTGCCGCCGCCAGGCAAATGGTCGAGCAGATTGAGGAAGAACAGACCCGAGCCGACGATTGCCGCAAGCGCTATGCGATCGTGAATATGAGCTCGGTCAATGCCCGCGTCGCCATTCCCGACCAGCTGGCCTACGTGGCCAGCAAGGGGGCGCTCAATCAGATGACCAAGGCCATGGCGCTGTCGCTGGCCCCCTGGGGTGTTCGCGTCAATGCGGTGGGGCCCGGCTCAATCAACACCGATATTCTCAAGGCTGTGGCAGACGACAAGCAGGCCATGAACCGGATCAAGTCGCGCACGCCGATGCTGCGGCTGGGAGACCCGGACGAGATCGCCGGCGTGACCTGGTTCCTCGCGTCAAAGGACTCCAGCTACATCACCGGCGAATGCATCTATGCCGACGGCGGGCGGCTAGCCCTGAACTATGTGGTTCGACCCGAGGACTACGAGGACTAGCGGCGGCGTCCACGTCTGCGATCATCGCCGGTGACGTCTTCATCATCCAGGATGAAAAGGCGCGGATCGACCGGCTCGTTACGCACGGGCTCAAACAGGCGCACCTCGGTCAGACCGCCAAAGGCATCGACCACATACCAGCCCTCAAGCGCCATGGTGGAGGCCGCATCCTCAGGCTTTGCATCGTGGAAGATAAGCGTGAGCCGTCCGTCGGTCTCACCATCAGGATCAACAAGCGTGATGTAGATCCGCTCATCGGCGCGATTGACGTCGGACACAGCGCCCGATGTATCAAGCGCCGTATCGCCCACCACATAGCGCAGCGGCGTTGCCGATAGCGGAACCCGGTCAATCGTCTCCAGCGCAAAGTCGGCCAGCGCTACCGTAGACCCATCAGCCACCATCAGGATCGGGCTCGGGTCGTCATAGTCAAAGCGCACGCGACCGGGACGATCCAGCGCCAGATCACCGCCAAGTTCACTGCCATCAGGAGCAAACTGGATGAAGCGGGCCTGCAAGGTATCAAGGCCATCAAACCAGCGATCCGCGCGCGCGATTGCCAACGCGCGCTGCTCAGCCTCGGCCGCCAACAGCGCCTCGCGGTCAGGCAGCTGTGTAGGCAGATCGGGTTCAGCCGACGCGTCAGTGTTTTCAACTGCAGCTGGCTCACTAGCCGGCACCGGGTCGTTGGCGGGCGGTTCCTGGCTCGCCAGGAGCGAGCTGAGGACCGTGGTCAGGAAAAGCGAAGCGGTATTCATCATGCTGACAGGTCTAACCCCCGATTGGGGCACGAGAAAGGCCTTTGCGTTCATATTGGGTGCAGGGTTCAGCAACTCAGCCCTAGGCAGCGGGCGACTGAGGCATTATTTCACCGGTGAACAGCGTTCACTCTTCTCCCGAAAAGCGCGCCCCATGAGCTATACTGACTTCCTGTCTTCCGTAACCAGAACCGAGACCGGCCTGACAGCCGAAGTTCCAGAAAGCTGGAAGCAGGGGCGCACGACCTATGGCGGGATCAGCACTGCATTATGCCTGATGGCGGCTCACGACCAGCTGCCGGAACCCCGCCCCTTGCGCAGCGCTCTCGTCAGTTTCGTAGGGCCGTCTGGTGGCGTGGTTGAGGTTTCGGCTGAAACCCTTCGATCCGGCAGGACAGCAACGGCGATCAGAGCGCGGCTAGCGAGCGAGGCTGGCATCGGCGCAGAGACCGTTTTCACCTTCGCCGCGGGGCGCGACAGCGCCCTGTCGCTATCAGGACCCGGCCTGCCTGATGGCGTCACTCCGCCGCCCGCTGGCGTGCAAGGGGGGAGCTTTCCTGAGGGCGCACCGCAGTTCACCCGCAATTTCGAGCTGTATCTGGCTGGCGGGACCTTGCCCTTTACTGGTGCGACAGACCGTGGCCCGCTTCGCTTCTGGACGCGCTTTTGCGAGCCAGAGGCACGCACCGGTCTGACTGCCCTCCTCTGCCTTGCAGATGCCCTGCCGCCGGCCATCACCACCCATCTGAAATCCTTCGCGCCACTGTCCTCCATGACGTGGATGGTCGACATGCTCAGCGAAGACCTCAGCACAGAAGACGGGTGGTATCTGTTGCAGTCGGAACCGGAGCATGCCCAAGATGGTTACTCAGCCCAAACCATGACGATCTGGTCCACAGATGGCCGGTGCATCGTTAGAGGGCGGCAGATGGTCACGGTCTTCGCTTAAAGCTCTGACCGGATTATCTTGGCGGCCATGGAACGTCGCTCGCAATACGAAAACTGGCCCGCAGACCCCAGCGCTCCGCCCCTGTCTGCGGACGCTACCCTGTATTTCGACGCGGAAATTCGGCCCAACCGCTCTCTCCCGAACCCCGGTTTTTATGCCCTGATGGCCGCCGTGGCCGTGATCAGTTTTTCAGCCGGGATCATGTTCATGATGCTGGGGGCCTGGCCGGTGATCGGCTTTTTCGGGCTCGACGTGCTGCTGGTTTTCCTGGCGTTCAAACTTTCCTATCGCGATGGGAGACGTCGCGAGCTTATCCAGATCACATCTGATGAAATCCGTGTGGCGAGGCGTACGCCCTTTGGCCACGTCACAGCGTTTCGGCTGCCGTGTGCGTGGACCCGCGTGGAGATTACTGGTGAGGGTGAACCCGATGTGCAGGCGCGCCTGACAGCTAGTGGCAAATCGCTGATCATTGGAGCCATGTTGTCGCCAAAGGAGCGCGAGGCGCTGGCCGACGCGGTTCGCGACGCCCTTCAGCGCGCCCGGCACGGACTAAAGCCTGACGCATCGCAAGAACCGGGTGGCGTGTGAGGTTCGGCTTGGGCAATCTGCACCCATGAGTGACGCAACCCAATCTTTTTCCGTTCCTGCAAGTGACCTGGCCCCAGAGCTGGAAAGCTCGGCAGACTATGCGCGCATGACCGCGGCCCTCTCCTACTTGTCAGAAAACTGGAGCGAGCATCCAGATCTGGCCGAAGTGTCCGACGCAGCTGGACTGTCCCCGCACCATTTCCAGCGTGTCTTTACCCGTTGGACCGGCGCGAGCCCGAAGCGGATGATCCACGCGCTCACCCACGCCAGCGCGCGCAGCCTGCTGGTGGATGGGGCGAGCGTTCTGGATGCCGCCCTTGAAACTGGATTGTCGAGCCCTTCACGCCTGCACGATGTCTTCATCGCTGAGGAAGCGGTGACGCCGGGCGAAGCCAAATCCGGCGGCGACGGTCTTGTCTTTAAAGCCGGCACCGCGACAACGCCCTTTGGCACAGGCGTCTTCCTGATCGCGCCGCGCGGCCTGTCAGCGCTAGCCTTTGCAGATGACGGCGAGGAGGAAGACGCGCTGGCCGACCTCACCCGGCGCTTTCCCGAAGCGGGTGTGGAGACCGATGACACGCTGGCTGCTGACTGGGCCGGGCGCGTGTTTGAGGCCAAGCCGGGCGAAACCTCCCTGCCCGTCGCGCTTTACGGCACACCGTGGTGGCGCCAGGTCTGGCGCGCCCTGCTTCGCATTCCGCCGGGGCGCACGGTCAGCTATCGCGATATCGCAGTGGAGGTGTGCACCGCCAAGGCCAGCCGGGCCGTCGGTGCGGCGGTAGGTGCCAACCCGATCAGCTGGCTGATCCCCTGTCACAGGGTGCTCGCAAGCGACGGCCGCCTGACCGGATACCACTGGGGTGTACCCAGAAAGCGTGCAATGCTCGCATATGAGGCCGCGAAGCGCTAAGTAACGGGCATGACGTTGCCAACACCTCTTTTGATCCTGGCCAGCCTGATTGCCGCCTTCGGCGTGATCAATCTCGGCCGGTGGTTCTTCGCCGTTCAGGCCCTGCGCGGCGATGCCGTGGATGAATACAAGACCCGCGAGGCGACCAAGCCGGGCACCATTGAGGGTGTCTCGCAGGACGACTTTGTTTCGATCTATGTTTCAAGCTTTCAGCCGCGCTGGACGCTCTATGCGTTCGGTGCTGCCTTTGCTGTCCTGCTCGTGAGTCCTGCAGCGCTGCTGCTTGTGCCCATGGTCTATGAGCAGATCTGGCAGGCAAATGGCGCACCGAACTGGGGTGGCCGGGCTGGCTATGTTTACATGTTCTCCCTGATGTTCGCGCTTTGCTTCATTTGGGCCTTCGTGGCGGCCGCCTTTGCGCGCCTGTTCCACCAACGAACGCCAGAGCCGTTTAATCACGCTCTAGCGCGCGCCCGCGGTGAGCCTCTGCCGGAGGAAACCACCTGGCGGCGGCGTCCGAAATGGGCGCGCAATATCAAGCCCAACCCAGCCTCCGACGACTGATCACTCGCAACCCACAAGGATTTTTGCGATGGAATACCTGCACACAATGGTGCGCATCAGCGATATTGATGCGTCTCTCCAGTTCTACTGCGAAGGCCTCGGCCTGAAAGAAATCCGCCGCGTAGACAGTGAACAGGGCCGCTTCACCCTGATTTTCCTTGCAACCGCCGATGATCTGGCGCGCGCTGAATTGACGGCTGATTTCGAAGGCCCGCTTCCCACCGGTCTTCCCATGATCGAGCTGACTTTTAACTGGGACCCCGAAGAGTATTCCGGCGGTCGCAATTTCGGGCACATGGCCTATCGCGTGCAAGACATCTATGCCCTGTGTGCCCGCCTTCAGGGTATGGGCTACACAATTCATCGCCCGCCTCGAGACGGTCGTATGGCCTTTGTGAAATCACCGGACGGCATCTCCATCGAGCTTCTGCAGGACGGTGAACCACTCGACGCCGCAGAGCCCTGGGCCAGCATGGAAAACGAGGGCAGCTGGTAAGGGGAAGCTTTTCCTGTCCTCCCTCCCTTCCGGTCGGTCGGTCTTCGCTGACGCTGCGGGCGGGCGGTCGCCCTTGCGAGCCCGCTGGGCTTGGTTTTTCCTGTCCTCCCTCCCTTCCGGTCGGTCGGTCCTCGCTGACGCTGCGGGCGGCTGTTCGCCTTGCGAGCCCGCTGGGCTTGGTTTTTCCTGTCCTCCCTCCCTTCCGGTCGGTCGGTCCTCGCTGACGCTGCGGGCGGCTGTTCGCCTTGCGAGCCCGCTGGGCTCGTAGACTTGCGTTATTCACTTTATCTCTGTCATGGCCCGGTTTAGCCGGGCCACCCATGCCGGTTGGGCTGGAACAGACTCAGCCGTCACAGAATGGATCCCCTGGACCAGCCGGGGGATGACAGGTTTTCAAGGTGGAAGATGTTGGCACCCCGACGCCGTTTGGCGTCGCAAGGCGAACAGCCGCCCGCAGCGTGAGCGAGCCTGCTCGCGGTGAGCGAGGAGCCCGACGGAACTGACGTTCCGGAGGACAGAAAAAGGGAACAAAACAAAAACATCGTTGACAGTATTCAATGTTCTACCTATGTTCTCAATATCGAGACATGGAGTGAACCATGACAGAACGTCAGAACACCCAGGGCTATACGCGCAATGCCGGCAAGCGCTGGCGGCGCGAGGACCTCGCCCTTTTGCGCATGCTGGCGCGACGCGGGGCACCTCTGCGGTTGATCAGCTTAAAGCTTGGCCGTCCGGATGCGGCTATCCGCTCTAAGGCCAGTGAGCTGGGCCTAAGCGTCCATGTCGGCGAAGCCGTGGTCGCTCCGCCACCGTCTCGCACACTGTCACGCCGCAAGCCGGCGCTGGCCCCAAACGCGCCGCCCGCAGATCTTGATCTCAAACAACTGGATTTGTTTGCTGCGGCCTAAGCTGTCAGCCCTTCAAGGACAAGCTCAGCTGCCGCCGCCCCGAACCAGGCCAAGATCGGAATCAAACCATAAAGCGCGAGCCGTCGCGTAATCGGCGCAGAAATTGGCCAGACGGGCCGTTTCTCAAGCCAGGTCTCATAGGCCGTCAATTCACTCAGTGCGACCGGCGCAGCTTCCCCCTGGAGGGCTTTTTGGCCAGCCAGGGCAATGGTTTGGCGAACCTCAGTGACCGCCTCATCACGTACAATCGTACATTTACGCACAACCGGCCCCACGCTGGACGCAAAAACGTAACCGGCAGCCAGCAAGGCTAGACCGACCGCACCAACCGACACGGGCACCGGCGCAGACTCAACAAAGAACAGCAGGATGATCCCGGTCATCACCAGCCAGGACAACGCCCCTCTCAGAGCAAGGCGACCGAACACGAAATTGCGTTCAAGCCCGGTAAGGTCGACCTGAAGGTGGCGATCGATAAGGGCGGCAAAATCGCGTTCCTCACGCATCAGCATCTGAGCCGCCCGTCCGCCCAATCCGAAGAGCACCGGGTTGGCCACATCAAACCAGGGCCGCACTGAAAATAGATACGCCTCCAGAGTCATCGAGCCGATGTCTGACATCCAGGTATTTACCAGAAGCCCGCCAAGGGCACCGCAGGCAAAGGCGATGACCGCTTCGGTCCTTCGCGCCTTTGGTGACCCCTGAGCCATGGCCTCCGCTTTGTGCTGGCCAGCCTCATCAAGAACAGCCGACAGTTCAGGCAAGACCGCCTGCCACTGGATCTGTGAAATCGCAGGCATGGTCAGCGCGGCTGCAAACACCAACGACATCACGAAGGCGGCCCACGCGGCGCTATCAAACTGAGCGCCCTCTGGCGTCATTCGAATCACGGGCTGGCCCACCAGACTCGCCAGAAGGAAATAGCTCCCAAACAGAAGTGCGCTGATACAAAGACCGGTGAGGACAGGCGGAAGCGGTGAAAGCGCGTGCAGCCGCACTTCCATCAAGGCGCTGTGGTCACCGCTTGCGCCAGCGCTCCGGGTCACGCGATCACGTCCTGCATGGTGTAATGACCCGGCGGCTGGCCTTTCAGCCACAGCGCCGCTTCAACCGCGCCGCGGGCGAAGATCACGCGATCAAAGGCGCGATGCCCGACCGTGATTTCCTCAGCATCGGCGAGGAAGCGGGCCGTATGCTCGCCAACCACACCGCCGCCGCGCACAGCCGTAAAGCCGATAGCCCCGACCGAGCGGCGTTCGCCACTACGCGGGCGCTCGTAAAGCGCGACACGGTCAAAGCTATCACCGCGCGCCGCCGCCGCCGCCTTACCCAGGGTCAGGGCAGTGCCCGACGGTGCATCAACCTTATGCTTGTGGTGCGCCTCATTGATCTCAAGATCATAATGCTCACTGGCCAAGCGGGCTGCCGCATCGGCGATCAGGCGCTCCACCACTGCGACCCCGAGCGAGAAATTGCTGGCCTGAAGCAGGGCAACCCCATTGGCCGCCGCCTTAAGCGCGTCTTCCTGCTCGGCATCAAAACCCGTCACGCCCGTGGCAAGCGCAGGGCCTCCAGCGCCGGAAAGCCGCTCGGCAATGGCCGCTGTCACGTGGGGCGCAGACGCGTCGATGACCACGTCGGCGTCGCGAGATGCCTCTTCCAGCGACACACAGGTGGACACGCCCAGAAACCCGGTGCCCACAAGCTCGCCGATGTCGGTTTCAAGATAGGCGGAGTCAGAGCTGACCATGCCGCCCACCAGTTCGGTATCCCCGCGCCGGATCAGCTCAGCCGCAATGGCCCGCCCTAGCCGCCCGGAAACACCGCTGACACACGCTTTGAGAATTTCGGCCACGTCAAATCACCTCAAGCCCTGACCTACACAGTGAATACGCCACTGACACGGTGATCAAGAGATAAAGTATACGACAATTATTGCGGCCGGGTGCCGTCATCCTCGCCGCGGACGTCTTCCCAGAAGCGTTTGACCTTGCCCAGGAATCCGTCGCTTTCAGGGTGGCAGCCATCGCCGGAGATTTCGCAGAACTCCTCAAGGAGTTCTTTCTGGCGGTCGGTCATACGACGCGGGGTCTCGACGAAGAACTCGACATACATGTCGCCGCGTGCTCCCCCGGTATTCAGCCGCGCCATACCTTTCTGGCGAAGGCGCATGCGCTCTCCGGTCTGGGTGCCTTCAGGCACCTTGATAGAGACCTTGCCGCCATCAATGGTGGGGGCCTCGATCGTGCCACCCAGCGCGGCTGTTGTCATGGGAACCGGGGCCCGGCAGTACAGGTTCGGCCCGTCGCGTTCGAAGATTTCATGGCCACGCACGGACACGAAGATGTAGAGGTCGCCCCGCGGCCCACCGCGTGAACCCGCCTCGCCTTCACCGGCCAGACGGATACGCATGCCGTCTTCCACGCCCGGCGGGATTTGCACGCGCAGCTCACGGCGCTCGCGCACATTGCCCACACCATCACACTTGGTGCACGGCGTTTCGACATAGGAGCCGCGCCCGCCACAGGTCGGGCAGGTCTGCTCCATGGTGAAGAAGCCCTGGGTTCGCCGAATGCGACCGACACCGGAACAGGTTTCGCACGTGGTCACACTGGTACCCGGTTCCGCCCCGTCACCACCACAGTGATCACAGGACACGGTGGTTGGCACCTGGATGGTGGCATCCTTGCCGTGGAAAGCCTCTTCCAGCGTTATGTCCATGTCATAGCGCAGGTCAGAGCCACGAGCCGGGCCGTTGCGACGCCCACCCCGGCGACCACCGCCCATGCCAAAGGCATCACCGAAGACCTGCTCGAAAATGTCGGCGAAATCGGCTGCCGAAGCGCCGCCGCGCCCACCAAAGCCGCCCGCACCTGCGCCGCCGCCCTGCTGGAAGGCGGCGTGGCCCATACGGTCATAGGCGTTGCGCTTCTGCTCATCAGACAGGACTGAGTACGCCTCGCCAACTTCCTTGAATTTGGCTTCGGCCTCAGCGTCGTCAGGGTTCTGGTCCGGGTGATATTTCATCGCCAGCTTGCGATAGGCCGACTTGATCGCCTTCGGGTCCGCGCCCTTCTCGACGCCCAGAACTTCATAGTAGTCGCGCTTGCTCATGCGTATCTTCCGCCGGGCTTTTGCTTTCGCCCCATCTTAGCGGGGCGGCTTTCCCTCCCCTTAAGGAGAGGGTCAAGGTGGGGTGGAGATCGTTGAGCACCATTCTTCGGCGGGGTTGCACCCCACCCCGGCCCTCCCCTCAAGGGGAAGGAGAGAGACTGCGAAGTCCTGCGAACAGGACCACGGCATGGCGCTCAATACTCCCTTGAACAAATAACGGCCCCACCCCAGGGACGGGACGGGGCCGCAGGTCTTGATCGATCAGCGACAAGAGCGGTTACGCGCTCTTCTTCTCGTCGCCATCGTCCTTCTTGTCGTCGTCATTCACCTCGGTGAATTCAGCGTCGACAACGCCGTCATCGGCCTGATCGGTGCCAGCGTCACCGGCTTCAGCACCGGCCTCGCCCGCTTGCGCGGCATACATGGCTTCACCCAACTTCATCGCGGCCTGGACCAGCGCCTGGGTTTTTTGCTGGATGGCTTCAAGGTCTTCACCGTCCTTGACCGCTTCCAGCTCCGTGATGCCGGTTTCGATGGCCTCTTTCTCAGCCGCGCCAACCTTGTCGCCATGCTCTTCAAGCTGGGACTTGGTCTGATGGATCATGGCTTCGGCACCATTGCGGGCGTCCACCAGCTCACGGCGCTTCTTGTCGGCATCCGCGTTGGCTTCAGCATCCTTGACCATGTTGTTGATCTCGTCATCGCTGAGACCGCCAGAGGCCTGGATGCGGATCTGATGCTCTTTACCGGTGGCCTGGTCCTTCGCCGAGACGTTTACGATGCCGTTGGCGTCAATGTCGAAAGTGACTTCAATCTGCGGCACACCGCGCGGAGCTGGCGGGATGCCCACCAGATCAAACTGGCCAAGCAGCTTGTTATCAGCGGCCATCTCACGCTCACCCTGGAAGACCCGGATGGTCACGGCCGACTGGTTGTCATCAGCGGTGGAGAAGGTCTGGGACTTCTTGGTCGGAATGGTGGTGTTGCGGTCGATGAGACGGGTAAACACACCGCCCAGCGTCTCGATACCCAGCGACAGCGGGGTGACGTCGAGCAGCAGCACGTCCTTCACGTCGCCCTGCAGAACGCCGGCCTGAATGGCAGCACCCATGGCAACCACTTCATCCGGGTTCACGCCCTTGTGCGGCTCTTTGCCGAAATAGCCTTTCACCGCTTCCTGGACCTTCGGCATGCGGGTCATGCCGCCGACCAGAACAACGTCGTCGATTTCAGACGTGGACACGCCAGCGTCTTTCATCGCGGCCTTGCACGGCTCGATGGTACGCTTGATCAGGTCCTCGACCAGGCTTTCCAGCTTGGCGCGGGAGAGCTTCAGATTGAGGTGCTTCGGGCCAGAGGCGTCAGCGGTGATGAAGGGCAGGTTCACATCGTAGGACGAGGCCGACGATAGCTCCTTCTTGGCCTTTTCAGCCTCTTCCTTCAGACGCTGCAGCGCCAGCTTATCGGTGCGCAGGTCAATGCCCTGCTCTTTTTTGAACTCGTCTGCGAGGTAGTCGACGATGCGCAGGTCAAAGTCTTCACCGCCCAGGAAGGTGTCACCATTGGTGGCCTTCACTTCAAACACGCCGTCACCGATTTCCAGCACGGACACGTCGAAGGTACCACCGCCCAGGTCGTACACGACGATGGTGCGGTTATCACCCTTGTCGAGACCATAGGCGAGGGCTGCCGCGGTCGGCTCGTTGATGATGCGTAGGACCTCAAGACCGGCAATCTTGCCCGCATCCTTGGTGGCCTGACGCTGGGCGTCGTTGAAGTAGGCCGGAACGGTGATCACGGCCTTGTCGACGGTGTCACCCAGATAGGTTTCAGCCGTTTCCTTCATCTTCTGCAGGATGAAGGCGGAGATTTCAGACGGCGCGTATTTCTTGTCGCGGCCCTGGACCCAGGCGTCACCGTTGCTGCCTTCAACAATGGCGTAAGGAACCATGTCCTTGTCTTTTTTCACGGTCGGGTCAGCCATCGTACGGCCGATCAGACGCTTGATGGCAAAGAAGGTGTGGTCAGGGTTGGTGACAGCCTGGCGCTTGGCTGGCTGACCGATCAGGCGTTCGCCGTCTTCGGTGAAAGCCACCACGGACGGCGTGGTGCGCATGCCTTCTGCGTTTTCGATAACCTTGGCCTGATCACCATCCATGACGGCGACGCAGGAATTGGTCGTGCCCAGGTCAATACCGATTACCTTACCCATCGGACTTAGTCTCCTTCTTGCGGCGAAGTGGGGATCAGCTTGGGGCCCGTAGCGCACTCAAACCGACTTAAATCCACCTCCCGGTGTTTGCCTTGTGTTCAACATCGCTGGAACCGACCCGGCCCCGGCTTTTAATGATCGAAACTTCACGCATCCGTGATGGTCGCGTGGTCTGACTGCGATTTAGGAAGGCGAGGAGAAGGGTGCAAGGGCTCGGGTGGATTCAAATTGAGCACCAATGCGCCTAGATATGACATCATGTCCCGCACACCCTTCATCCAGCCTGACGGCTTCAGGCTCCTTCCTGGCTATTTTGATGTCGCGTCCCAGCGCGATCTCGTGGAGGCCGTTCTTGATAGCTTCAAGACCCATCCACTTTACCAGCCGACCATGCCGCGCACCGGTCAGCCGCTATCTGTAAAGATGAGCAATTTTGGGCCCTTGGGCTGGATCAGTGACCGGGAGGGCTATCGGTATGAGCCCAACCATCCTACGATCGGCACGCCATTCAAGCCCATGCCACAGCCGCTGCTGGATCTGTGGCAAGCTGTGGGAAATTGGCCCGCCCCGCCTGAAGCCTGCCTCATCAACTGGTATGGACCTCAGGCGCGCATGGGGCTGCATGTGGATGCTGACGAAGACGCAAAATTTGCACCCGTCGTCTCGATATCGCTGGGGGACAAGGCGCGCTTTCGCCTTGGTGGGCCAAACCGGACCGATCCGACACGGTCCTTTGTGCTGTCGTCGGGCGATGTGATCGTGCTGGGCGGAGACAGCCGGCGCTGCCACCACGGTGTGGATCGGATCTATCCTGAAAGCTCGACATTGCTGCCGGAAGACTGGCGCCCAGGGCGGATCAATCTGACTTTGCGGCGGGTAAAAAATTCGGAATAGATCGTCGTTCAGCCCCAATTCAGCCGCGATCTGATTGGATAACGCCCATGAAGCGTTTGAAGGTTCAGACGCGCCTCTTTTTTGTCTGGAGGACTGACATGGTTCGCAATTGGGCTCTTCTGGCTATCGCACCGCTCGCGCTAAGCGCGTGCGCATCCAATCAAGGTGTTCAAGGTGCCGCTGTCGGCGCTGGCGTTGGCGCGCTGGCCGGTGCGGTTATCGGTAACAATGTGGGAAGCGGCGACGCAGAAACCGGCGCGCTGATCGGCGCTGTGGTGGGCGGCGCGGCTGGTGCCTATGCGGGCTGCCAGCGCTCTGGCGGCTGTGGCTGGAACCGCAACAACCCCAACCACTCCGAGCTTTATTACGACCGCTATTCGGGTCGCAGCTGGTATGAAGATTACCGCGACGGCTCGACCTGGTGGGAAAACGGCGAACCGCGCACCGCACCGCGCCGTTAAACGCTCCCCGCGTTCTGACCAGAGACTAAAAAAGGCGGCTCCCAACCGGGGCCGCCTTTTCTTTTTGAGTGATCGATAATGGACGCCTAAGCGCTCACATCGACCCCATCACCGGGCTTGGCGTCGCCTTCGCCGTTACCGGCATCACTCTTGGGCGCTGTGCCTTCGGCGGGGCCGGAGCTGACGACCACCATGGCGGCGCGCAGGGTGCGCTCGCCGATGACATAGCCGGGCTGCATCACGTGGGCGATGGTGTTTTTTGGGTGCTCAGCCGGGATCTGGGCTGCGGCCTGGTGACGGTTCGGGTCTAGCGGCTCACCGGGTTCCGGATCGACTTTCTTCACGCCATGGCGCTCCAGCGAGGATAGCAGGCGCTTTTCAGTCATCTCCACCCCTTCCAGCAAAGCGGCCAGAGCCGGGCCAGCGGTCTTGCGCGCATCTTCGTCAACGGCCGCCAGGGCGCGGGCGAAGTTGTCCGCCACGTCCAGCATGTCGCGGGCGAAACCGGCAATCGCGTATTCGCGCGCGTCTTTGACGTCACGCGCCGCACGCTTGCGGGTGTTTTCCGCCTCGGCCAGGGCGCGCAACAGCTGGTCCTTGGTCTTGGCCAGTTGCTCCTCAGGCGTGGGGTCAGCACTGACATCCTCAGCGTCTGCGTCAGAAGCCTCGGTGTCCGTCTCGGCCTTGGACGTATCGACGTCGTCGGCCGGGGTTTCGTGTTCTGGTGTGTCGCTCATGGTCGCTTAGATCAAATCGAAGAGGGCAAACGTCAAGGGGTCAGCGCGGTCCGGCGATCATTCGGCCCACCACCTGGGCTGTATAATCCACCAGCGGAATGATCCGCGCATAGTTCAGGCGCGTCGGTCCGATCACGCCAATGGCTCCGATAATCCGGTTCTCCCGGTTACGGTAAGGGGCCACCACAACGCTGGATCCCGACAGGGAGAAAAGCGGATTTTCTGAACCAATGAAAAGCTTTACGCCCTGGCCCGCGCGCGCTTCATCCAGCAGCGCCAGCAAGCCCTCCTGCCGCTCGATGTCATCAAACAGCATGCGGATACGCTCCAGGTCCTCAACCGCACTCACGCTTTCCAGCAGGCGTCCCTGCCCGCGCACAATCAATGTGCGATTGTCAGGACCGGACCAGTCGGCCAGACCCATCTCCACCAGGCTCGCGGAGGCTTCATCCAGCTGGGCCCGGCGTTCTGAGATCTCGGTGCGAATCTCCTGCAGCGCCTCGGAGAGCGTCCGTCCCCGAAGGCGCGCCGACAGGTAATTGCCCGCTTCGATGAGGGCCGCAGGCGGCAGGCCGGGCGGTGGCTTCATCAGGCGGTTCTCAACTCCGCCATCTTCGCTGACCAGCACCGCCAGCACTTCGGTGGGCGACAGGTTGACGAATTCCACATGGCGCAGCGGCGCTTCTCGTTCTGGCGAGGCGACGAGACCGGCTCCGCCCGCCAGCCCAGAGAGCAGGTTGGAGGCTTCGCTCAAGACATCTTCCGGGCGCCGCCCGGCGGCGCTGACCCGGTCTTCGATCTCGGACCGGTCGTTGGCTTCAAGATCACCCACCTGCAACAGCCCGTCGACGAACAGGCGCAAGCCCGCATGGGTTGGCATTCGCCCGGCCGAGGAATGTGGTGCCGTCAAAAGCCCCACCGACGCCAGATCGGCCATGGTGTTGCGAATGGAGGCTGGCGACAGCTGCAGCTCCGGGCGTTTCGACAGCGTGCGCGACCCGACCGGCTCACCGGTATCCAGATACGCCTCCACCAGCTCCCGGAAGATGGTCCGTGATCGGGCGTCGAGCTCGGCCAGCGTCAGCGATTGATGCGGTGTCATGGACATGGCATGAAAACTAGGCGTGCTCGCGCGCCTTCGCAATCTCTCACCATAAGCGGGACACAGGCTTTGCGGCGACGCGTAACCGGGTTAGGACAGATCACGCCAATGCATAGACACAAGGACAGCTGCCATGCGCCCCAATGATCGCGCCCTCGATGCCCTCCGCCCGGTCAAGTTCGAACTCGACTACAACCCGTATGCTGAGGGCAGCTGCCTGATCAAGTTCGGCAACACGCACGTGCTGTGTAACGCCTCGGTGGAGGAGAATGTCCCGCCATGGCTGCGCGGTCAGGGGCGCGGCTGGGTCACCGGCGAATACGCCATGCTGCCACGCGCCACACACCAGCGCACCCGCCGCGAAGTCACCAAGGGCGCACCGTCTGGCCGCACCCAGGAAATCCAGCGCCTGATCGGCCGCTCGCTGCGCGCCTGCATTGATCTCAAAGCCCTGGGTGAGCGTCAGATCACGGTGGACTGTGATGTGCTACAGGCGGATGGCGGCACCCGCACCGCCTCCATCACCGGGGCCTGGGTCGCGCTAAAGCTGGCGATCGATTACCTCATCGATGAGGGCGTGATTGAAAATGACCCGATCCACGCCCAGGCCGCCGCGGTATCCTGCGGCCTTCTTAAAGGCGAGGCGCGCCTTGATCTTGAATACGAAGAAGATCGTGTTGCCGATACTGACGCGAACTTCGTGCTGACATCAGAGGGCGGCGTCATCGAAGTCCAGGCGACCGCCGAAGACGTGCCGATGAAGCCGGATGAGTTCGATGCGCTGTTCGGGCTGGCGCGTAAAGGTGTCTCAGAACTCTGCGCGATGCAGATCGCAGCCCTGAAGAAGCCCTAGCGCTCAGCGTCGCTGTCGCCTTCATCGTCGACAATGGGGCCGTCGTCATCAATCAGGATACGCTCGGCGGCCCCTTGCAGATCGTCATACTGACCGGCGCGCGTAGACCAGAAGAAGGCGACAAGCCCCAGTGCACCAAGCGCGAGCGCAGCAGGAATGAGCCAGAGCAGTGCGGTCATGAGCGGGTCAGCCTTAAAGCGTTGAGCATGACGACAATGGAGCTCGCCGACATGGCGATGGCGGCCACCAGGGGCGTCACCAGACCAAAGACGGCCAGCGGCACCGCAATGATATTGTAGATATTCGCCAGCGCGAAATTCTCCATCACCCTTGCTCTGGCTTTGCCCGCAACATCGATCGCGCGCGCCAGCGAGGACAGCTTGTCACCCTGGATCACCAGGTCCGCGGCCGAGCGGGAAATCTCCGCCGCGCTTCCCATGGACACAGAAACGTGGGCGGCCGCGAGCGCGGGCGCATCATTGACGCCATCGCCCACCATCAGTGGGGCGTGCCCCTCAGCTTTGAGCGCTTCGATGCGCGCGATCTTGTCCTGGGGTTTCAGACTGGCTTGCCAGCGCTCGATACCAAGCGCGCGAGCCGCCTCGGCCACCGGCGCGTCACGGTCGCCAGACAGAAGTTCTGCCTCCAGCCCCCGTGCAGCCAACTGGCGAACAGCCTCTACCGCATCAGCGCGGAGCGTGTCGGCAAAGATAAAGCGCACAGGGGTCTCATCACCCATTACCAGCCAGGCTTCCTGAGCAGCATCATGGCTCGGGCTTTCAAGGCCAAGCCATTGTGCGGAGCCAAAACGAACGGTCACACCGTCCACCTCGCCCTGCAGCCCTCCACCGGCCACATCCTCAAACCTGTCGGCGACCGGTCCCTCGCCAGCCGCGTCAGACACGGCACGCGACAGGGGATGACGGGACAGGCGGGTCAGCCGTGCGGCAGTTTCGAGCATGTCCGGCTTCAGAGTTACGGCGTTGAGCAAGCGGGCACGCCCCTCGGTGAGTGTGCCGGTTTTGTCGAAAACAACGGATCGGGCTGTGGCCAACCGCTCCAGCGCATCGCCGGATTTGACCAGAATGCCGTCCTTGAACAGACGCCCTGTGGCCACGACCTGAACCGCCGGCACGACCAGCGCCATGGCGCAAGGACAGGTGATGATCAGGACCGCAATCGCGTTCATCAGCGAGTCGTGGACCGTGCCGCCAAAGACCATCCAGCCCGCAAAGGTCGCCGCCGACATGGCAAACACCGCAGGCACATAGGCCCGCGCCGCCCGGTCGGCATAGCGCACATAGCGCGAGCGGGACTGCTCCCCGGCCTCCACCAGGCGAGCGATTTCAGCGAGCAGGGAATCCTGGCTTGCCGCCGTCGCGGTCAGCGTCAAAGGTCGGCCCAGATTGACCATGCCTGACCAGGCTTCAGCCCCCGGCGACACATGCAAGGGCGCGGTCTCACCGGTGACCAGCGAGGCATCGACCTCCCCCTCACCCGCTGCAATGCGGCCATCGACCGGCACGCGCTCGCCATTGGGCACGATCAACCGGTCACCGGGCTCGATGTCATCAGCCGGGACCGCCTTGACCGATCCATCCGCTTCAATGCGGTGGGCGATGCAAGCCTGTAGCGCCGCAAGATCACGGGCCGCCTGACCGGCTCTGGCGCGCAGGCGCACATCCAAAAACCGCCCAATCAGCAGGAAGAAGAGCAGCATGACCGCAGCGTCGAAATAGGCCGCGCCGTGGCCCATGGCCGTTTCATAGATCGACAGCCCGCAGGCGAGCAAAACCGCCAACGAGATCGGCACGTCCATATTGACCGCGCGCGCTCGCAAACTCTTCCAGCCGCTTTCAAAGAAGGGCCAGCCAGCATAGGCCACCGCAGGCAGCGCAATCAGGCCGGAGAGCCAGTGCATCAGCGTCTTGGTGGCGATGTCCATCTCGCCCTCACCCGCCCAGACGGCGATGGAGAGCAGCATGACATTGGCGCTGGCAAAGCCCGCCACGGCGAGTGCGCGCACCAGGCGCTTTTCTTCAGTTGAGCGCGGGTCATCGCTGGCGTCAGGCGCGTAGGGCGCGGCCGGGTAGCCGAGCTTTTCCAGCGTCTGGATAATCGAAACGGCAAGGCCGTCATCGCCGGCGAACGCCACCGCAAGCCGCCCGGTCGACAGGTTGAGGCGGACTGACTTGATCCCGGGAAGCTTGCGCACGCCATCTTCAATTCGGGCAATGCAGGCGGCACATCGCGCATTCTGCACGGCGAGGTCGAGACGCTTTTCAGCGCCATCCCCGCGCACAAAGGCAACGGGGTCAATGGCCGGTGAAGCGGCGTCTAGCGGTGCCATAGCTGGGTTTCCAGCGCGAACGGCGTCTCGCCCTCAGCGTTTGCGGCAAGCGTCCAGCGACCCTCGGGCAAGTCCGCTGCCCCAGCCGCGTAGACCCCGTCTCGCACTTCGGTGAAGACCAGTTCACGATCGAGGGTCATATCGGCGGGATGCTGGAGCGTGCCCGTCAGGCGCAGGCCGGTGACCGGCGTCCCGCCAGCATCCAGCACCTCAACAAGCGCGCGCCCGTCAGACAGATTGGCGCTGGCCGTCCAGCCCAGCGCTTCCTGGGCCCGGCGCGCTTCGATCACGTCGTTATACTCAAGCCCCTGAACGTAGGAGCGGCGCGTCTCCTCACCGGGAAAGGTGTTCAGAGCGAAGGTGATAAACACCGTATTCACCGCGATGATGACGCCAAAGAAGCCCACCATGGCCGCCAGCACATGCCAGCCCTTGATCGTGAATTTCGGATCGTTGGTTTCAGCCATCATCGCATCTCTCCGGTCTGGAACACGGACGGGGTTTCTGCCACCTCGCCAGTCACCGCATCGGTGACCACGAAGGCAATCGGTTCAGACGCCGCGTCCACCGCTGCGCGCGGCAGGTTGAGGAATATGCGGTAGTCGCGGGTTTCATCGGGTCCCACCGCTAGTGCCTCAGCCTCTGCGCCTAGCACCCGCATAGTGAAAGCCGGATCGCCCTGAAGCGCCAGAGACAGTAGCCGCGACTCATTGGCCTTGTTGACCACGGTGAGGGTGTAGCCATTGCGCACGCTGCCGTCGGACAGGATCACATAGTTCGGCGCGCGATCGCGGTAGGAATCCAGTGACAGCTCGGTCCGGTTGGCCAGCCCGAACAGCATCAAGCCGCTGATAGCGACAATCAGAACCGTGTAGAGAATTGTCCGCGGCCGAATAAGATCGAAGCGCGGTTTCTCGCCCGCCGCCCGGCGTTCGATATTCAGATCCGTGTCGTAGGCGATGAGCCCCTTGGGGCGTCCGATCTTGCCCATGATGTCATCGCAGGCATCAATACACAGCGCACAACCAATGCATTCCAGCTGCGCGCCTTCACGGATATCGATTCCCATGGGACAGGCCGCGACGCAGGCCTTGCAATCAATGCAATCGCCCCGCCCCTCCCAGCTTTCGCCTTTCTTGTGGCGGCCCCGCGGCTCGCCCCGGTCGGTGCGGTAAGTGACATTAAGCGCGTCTGCATCGGTCAGCGCGCCCTGGATGCGCGGCCACGGGCACATATAGGTGCACACCTGCTCGCGCATGGTCCCGGCGAGCGTATAAGTGGTGAAGGTCAACACCGCGAAGAAGACATAGCTGGTTAGCGCCGCCTCGCCGGTGACGAAGTTGTTCACCACCGCAAAAGCATCGTGGAAATACAGGATCCAAGCCCCGCCGGTGGCCCCGGCGATTAACAGCCAGACGCTGTGCTTGCCGATCTTGCGCCACGCCTTGTCGAACGACCAGGGCTGTTTATCGAGCTTCATGCGCTTGTTGCGGTCACCTTCAAACAGTCGCTCCACGGCAATGAAAAGGTCAGTCCACACGGTCTGCGGACAGGCATAGCCACACCAGACCCGGCCAAACAGCGCAGTAATCAGAAACAGGAAGAGGGACGCCAGGATCAACAGGCCGGTGATATAATACACCTCCTGCGGCCACAGCTCGATGAAGAAGAAGTAGAAGCGGGCATTGGCAAAATCGACCAGTACCGCCTGATCCGGCGCGCCCTCGCCCCGATCCCAGCGGATAAAGGGCGTCAGGTAGTAGGCCCCTAGCGCCAGGATCATGAAGACCCATTTGGCAAAGCGGAACTTGCCCTGGACCAGCTTGGGGTAAATCTGCTCGCGCTTGTGATAGAGCTCCCGGCGTGCGGGATCATTGACGGCAACCGCATCATGGTCGATCACGCCCGCCGCCGCTTCTTGCGGCTCGGGCTTGTTGCGGATCAGTTCCATATCCCGCTCCGACCGGACGGGCCGGTCACAAAGGTGGGCGGCAGGACGCCAGCCGCATTAGCGGCCAGCGTCTGCCAGTTCTTCAGCCATCTCGTCGCGCAGGGCGGCGAAGCTGTCGCCGGCCCGCTCACCGCGCAGATAGACGTAAGCGGCAAGCGCGGTGATGGTCGTCTCATCGAGGCGCTCATTCCAGGCTGGCATCACGCCATAGGGTCCGCGCCAGATCGTGTTGCGCACCTGCTCTGGCTCGGAGCCATAAAGCCAGATGGCATCAGCCAGGTTTGGTGCCCCAATCGACTGGTCGCCCAGACCGTTCACCCCGTGACAGGCCGAACACTGGTTCGCATAAATCTCCGCACCCGTGCTCTGGCCCTCTGGCGTCGGCTCGATCATGTCAGACAGCGCCATCACATAGTCGGCCACCGCGCTGATCTCGTCACGCGACAGGAGGCCGTCGCGGCCATAGGCCGGCATCTGAGAGAAGCGGCTGTCGGGATCATCCTCCCAGCGGATACCGTGGCGGATGGTGGCGCGGATAGCGTCAAACGAGCTCGGCCAGATCCAGTCATCGTCATTGAGATTGGGATAGCCCACAAAGCCCTGACCACCCGCACCGTGACAGGTCGCACAGTTGTCGCCAAAGGCGGACTCGCCCGCAGCCAGCGCGAAGTTCAATAGCGCCGGGTCGCTTTCAATCGCGGCTGGCCCGCCAGCGTCCGCAGCCTGCTGAAGCTGGGTGAACATGGGGCCGCGTGAGGTTTCGAGCTCTGAAATCGCGGCGTGGACATTGGCGCGCTCAGAGTGATTGCGCAGGCCTCGCGTGTGGCCATCCATGCCCGGCGGGGCCGGGATCGCCGGCATGAAGATCATGTAGACCACCGCCCACACGATCGAGGCGTAGAAAATCCACAGCCACCACCGCGGCAGCGGGTTGTCCAGCTCCTTGATGCCGTCCCACTCGTGGCCGGTCGTCTCGACACCTGAATATAGGTCGACGTCTTTCTTGTGGTCCTCAGCCATGGTGTTTCACATCCTTGTCGGAGGGGGGCACGTCGTCAGCAGCGGCGGGCCGGTCATCATCCATCAGGGGCAGGCTGGCGGCTTCATCAAAGGCCGCCTGGTTCTTCGGCCACAGGGCATAAACCCCACCGGCGATGAACAGCGTGATGAAGAGCAACATGCCCCAGGTCTGGGCAAAGCTTGCGAGGAGTTCGTACATGGCCGTTACCTCAGATTCTCGTCGGCATCGGCCTCATAGGTAGAGAAGTCCACCATGGTGCCGAGCACCTGCAGATAGGCGATCAGGGCATCAAGCTCGGTCACCTCATCCGGGTTGCCGTCAAAGTCACGCACCGGCGCGCCGGGGTAGCGGGTGATAAAGCCGTCATAGTCGGCGGCAAACGGATCAAGCTGGGTGTGGATGTCGCTCACGGCGTTCTCGAGGCGATCAAGCTCATCATAGGGCGTGCCCAGGCGGGTCAGCGCGCGCATACGCCCCTCGACAGCCTCGATCTCCAGCGGGGTGCGCTCCAGATGGGCGTAGGGCGGCATGATGGATTCAGGCACCACCGAGCGCGGGTCGCGCATGTGATCGCGGTGCCATTCATCGGAGAACTTGCCGCCAACCCGGGCCAGATCCGGACCGGTTCGCTTGGAGCCCCACTGGAAGGGGCGGTCATACATGCTTTCGGCCGCCAGCGAGTAGTGGCCATAGCGCTCCACCTCGTCACGTAGCGGGCGGACCATCTGCGAGTGGCAGGTGTAGCAGCCCTCGCGGATGTAGATGTCCCGGCCCATCAGCGCGAGCGGAGAGTAGGGCCGCACGCCTTCAACCTCTTCGATGGTCTCGTCGAGATAGAAGAGCGGCGCGATCTCCACCAGGCCGCCAATGGACACCACCACCAGCACACCGGCGGTCAGCAGGATGGAGTTCTTTTCAAGGACCTTTTTGTGCCAGGCCCAGATCGGATTGGTTTTCTCAGCCATATCCCTGTCCCCTATTCGGCCGGAGCGGCGATGGAAGCCGACTGCGGCTTCACCGAAGCATCGCTCTCACGCACATCGCCCTTGATGGTTTTGTAGACGTTCCAGCACATCAGCAGCGCACCCACGAGATAGAGCACCCCGCCAAGGCCGCGGATGATGTAGTAGGGCTGCATCGCCTCGACCGTCTGGATGAAGCTGAACTCCAGGAAGCCCAGGCTGTCATAGGCCCGCCACATCAGACCCTGCATGATGCCCGACACCCACATGGAGGTGATGTAGAGCAGGATGCCGAGGGTCGCGATCCAGAAGTGCCACTCGATCAGCGCTTTGGAGAACATGCCCTTGCGCTTCCACAGCCACGGCACCAGACAGTAGATCGCGCCAAAGCTGATAAAGCCGACCCAGCCGAGCGCACCGGAATGCACGTGGCCAATGGTCCAGTCGGTGTAGTGCGACAGCGAGTTCACCGCGCGGATCGACATGACCGGACCTTCAAAGGTCGACATGCCGTAGAAGGCCACCGAGACCACCAGCATGCGGATCACCGGGTCGGTGCGAAGCTTGTCCCAGGCCCCCGACAGAGTCATCAGGCCGTTGATCATGCCGCCCCAACTGGGCATCCACAGCATGATTGAGAAGGTCATCCCCAGCGTCTGCGCCCATTCAGGCAGCGCGGTGTAGTGCAGGTGGTGAGGCCCCGCCCAGATATAGATGAAGATCAGCGCCCAGAAGTGGATGATCGACAGACGGTAGGAAAACACCGGCCGTTCAGCCCGCTTCGGGATGAAGTAGTACATGATCGCCAGGAATCCGGCGGTCAGGAAGAAGCCCACTGCGTTGTGGCCATACCACCACTGGGTCAGGGCGTCCTGAACCCCGGAGAAGGCCGAATAGCTGCGTGCACCAATGATCGAAACCGGCATGGCCAGATTGTTGACCACGTGCAGAAGCGCAATCGTCACGATGAAGGCGAGATAGAACCAGTTGGCCACATAGATATGCGGCTCCTTGCGGCGCATCAGCGTGGCCATGAAAACCAGTAGATAAGCCACCCAGACAATCGTCAGCCACAGGTCGGCATACCATTCCGGCTCGGCGTATTCCTTGCCCTGGGTAATCCCCAGCAGATAGCCAGTCGCGGCCACGACGATAAAGAGCTGGTAGCCCCAGAATACAAACCAGGGCCAGACACCGCCCGCCAGCCGCGTGCGGCAGGTGCGCTGAACCACGTAAAAGCTGGTGGCGATCAGCACATTGCCGCCGAACGCGAAGATCACCGCACTGGTATGAAGCGGACGCAGGCGGCCGAAGTTGAGCTCCGGCAAGGCCGGGAAGGACAACAGCGCCGGGAAGGCCAGCTGGAACGCGATCACCACCCCGACCAGCAAGCCCGCAACGCCCCAGAAGAGCGAGGCGATCACGCCATATTTGATAATGGTCTCGTTATACTGGGTCTTGTCGATACTGACCCCGCCGCCGGAGTAAACCCCGGCCATGGAGAACAGACCCACCAGAAAGCCCAGACCAATCACCCAGGCATGGGTGCGGATGGCGGCGTCGGCTCCGTTTGCAGCGGCAAAGAGGGACCACAGGACCCCCACAACGCAGATCGCCGCAACGATCCCGGCCTGTGCATCAAAGCCTGTCTTGAGTTTTACCGCGGCTGCGGACATGCGCCCCTCCCCTTTGATCAGGACTCACCTTTGGAATGTCCGCACCGCTATTGCGGAATAATGGCCATATTAGAAGTATGGCAATATGCCTCAGCGGCTAAAGTCGTAGAGGCCCGCTAGGGTGCGCTCACTGAGCGATAGCCGCTTGAGGACTGGGCATTTGGCAGGATCAAGAGGCGGCCCAAGCTTTTGAAAGCACACAGGCGACACGTTGACACACCCATCTTTTGACATGTCGCCACTCTTGGGCGGGCGGCTGGAGATCGACTTTCTTGCGGGCCTGATTGCCGGCTTTGCCTCCAGCCTTCACTGCCTCGCCATGTGTAGCGGTGTCGTCGCAGCCATTGGTGCCAGCGCGATCCGGTCTGATGATGGCGCAGCGATCTTCACCCGACAGATTGGCGTCCTTACCCAGGCGCAGCTTGCGCGTGTGGGCCTATATGTAGCCCTGGGTGGCGTGGCAGGTGGCCTTGGTTGGGGCCTCAATGATCTGCCCCTTGCTGGTGACCTTCACGCACCTGTCCGCTGGAGTGCGGCGCTTGTGCTGCTTCTGGCCGCTTACACAGTGGCCGATATCAAGCTGTTTGGAGGCGCGGCCGGGCGCCTCGGCGCACAGATAGCCAGCCCCGTATTTCGCCACCTCCATCGCCTGCATCGCTTCGGGCCGCTGGGGCTGGGCCTGGCTTGGGGCCTGATGCCCTGTGCGATGGTCTATCTGACAACCTTCTATGCCGGACTGACCGGCTCCGTCATTGACGGGGGCCTTGTCATGCTTGGCTTTGGCCTTGGGACAATTCCCGCGCTGACGGTTGTCGGTCTGACCACAGGCGGCGTCACGGCTCTGGCGTCCAACCCTTGGCTGAGAACCCTTGCCGCACTCGCTCTACTTGGCCTTTCAATCCTGACCATGATCGGCGCTGGCTGACCTGTTCGCGCGCCGCGTATTGGTGAATCACAATTCAACCACTTTGGTTCACGCCCCGGTTACACATCGACGGCAATCTGATCCTCACGTCGTATGGGGTGTCGGCGCGTGTAGAGACAACACAGTGGACACTTCAGATGAAACCATCCTGCGTTAAAGCTCTAACGGCGTCGGTGTGCGCAGCGATTCTGGCCTCCTGCGGTGCAGGCGGTGTCGGCGGCTCGGGCGACGACACTTCCGGTTCGTCTCCACCGCCGCCTGCGGGACCAACCGGACGTCTCGCAACACCGGTCGAGGCCGGTGTGTTTCTGGGTCAGGCGACCTTCGGTGCCACACCGTCTGATCTGGCTGCACAAACCGGCCGGTCGGCGTCTGACTGGTTCGTGGCCCAGACCGAAACCGAGCCGACCTTTCTTACACCGGTTGTGGATAGCTATATCGATCTTGTTCGCGACCCTGACAGCTTCTCTGCCTTTCGCCGCGACACGGTCTCCATCGCGTTCTGGCGCAATGCGGTTGGGGCACCCGACCAGCTGCGCCAGCGGATGGCCTTTGCCCTGTCACAGATTCTCGTGGTCTCTGATTCGAACGGCCCCCTGCGCGACCAGCCAGAGGCGATGGCTTACTATCAGGATATTCTGATCGAGCACGCCTTCGGCAATTACCGCGACCTCCTGGAGGCCGTCACCTATTCACCCGCCATGGGCAGCTACCTGACCTATATCGGCTCAAAGAAGGCAAACCCGAATTCCGGCCGGATGCCGGACGAGAACTACGCCCGTGAATTGCTTCAGCTCTTCACGCTTGGCGTCGTTGAGATTGATAGTGGGGGAGAGATCATAACCGGCGGCGATGGTCAGCCGATTGAGCTTTTCGACAATACCGACATTACCGGCCTGGCGCGGGTCTTTACCGGCTATGACTTTGCTCTGGATCGCAAGACCCCGGAAAACCGCGGCGCCCGTTTGACCATGCCCCTCATCGTGGATCCCGAGGATCACTCATCGGAGGAGAAGTCCTTCCTCGGACTGACGATTCCTGCCGGCATTGGCGCAGCAGAGAGCCTTGATCGCACGCTAGACCACCTGATGGACCAGCCCACGATGGCTCCCTTCCTCTCGCGCCAGCTTATTCAGCGCTTCACCACCAGCAATCCCTCTCCGGCTTATGTCCGCCGGGTCGCTCAGGCCTTTGAGACCGGGTCATACCAGCTGCCAAACTTTGTCACGGTCGGGACTGGCAGAACGGGCGATCTGACCGCTACACTCGCCGCCATCCTGTTCGACGAGAGCATCGCGGATATCACCCAGGCGCGAAACGATGACAGCTTTGGTAAGATCCGCGAACCGGTTCTGCGCCTGGTCCACTGGGCACGCGCGTTCGAAGTTCAAGCGGGCGACGCTGTCTACATCTACGAAATCTACGACACCAATGGCAGCGACGAGCTTAATCAAAGCCCGTATGCGGCCCCATCGGTTTTCAATTTCTATCGCCCCGGTTTCATAGCCCCGGGAACCCTGACCGGTGATCGGGGCATGACCGTTCCCGAACTCCAGATCCTGAACTCGGCGTCCGCGGCGGGCTATGTGAACTTCATGGATGATTTTATCCTGGATGATCTCGACGACCGCCGTCTCTCCAGATTTGAGAACCAGTTTGGCTGGCGCAATGTGAGCCTCGACCCGCAGGCCGCCATGGACGCCTGGCTGCCCGGCTATGAAGACGAGATCGCCCTGGCGTCTGACCACAATGCCCTGGTGGACCATCTCGACCAGTTGCTGACGCACGGAACGCTGTCTGAGGGCACTCGGGCGCTGATCATCGAGGAACTTGATGCCAGCGCGGCACTTAATAATGGCGACACACCCGAAGCGGTTCGCGACCGGGTCCAGATGGCCGTTCTCATGGTCATGACGTCACCTGACTATCTGGTTCAACGCTGAGGAGGCCTGATCATGACTCAGCCAACCCTGTCTCGCAGAAGCCTTCTTGCCGCGCTGGGTGCCGGTGCAACAGTCCTTCCCACCTTCATGGGCGGCCGCGCGAACGCTGCCGATACGGGGGGCTATAAGGCCCTCGTCTGCATCTTCCTGTTCGGCGGTATGGATAGTCACGAGTTGTTGATCCCGTTCGATCAGGCCTCTCTCGACACTTATACCCAGCTGCGTCAGGGCATTGCGCCTGCCGGGTCTCGAACACGCGAGGCGCTGCTCGCCCTGAACCCCTCCAACGCCGCCGAATTCGGATCGCGGGCCTTCGCACTGCCGCCCGAAATGGCCGGTCTGAGAACCCTGTTCGATCAGGGTCGCGCCAACATCGTCGCCAATGTCGGGCCACTCATCCGGCCAGTCTCCCGCACCGCTTTTGAAAACCGCTCGGCAAATCTGCCGCCTCGCCTGTTCTCCCACAATGACCAGCAGGCCGTCTGGCAGGCCAACGCCCCGGAGGGCGCACGCTTTGGATGGGGCGGCCTTCTGGCTGATGCTGCCCTGGCATCGGGCGCAAACCCGAATGCCGAAGCGTTTAGCGCCATCTCCACAAGCGGAGACAATCTGTTTCTGACTGGTGCGCGCACACAAGCCTATAGCCTGGGTAGCAGCGGTCCGACTGAAGTCAGTCTTTATCGGCGCGCAGCAAACCGCCGCGATCGCAACGCTGAGGCAGAAGCCCTTTACCTGCGCCTGCGGAGACATTTTGCAGCCAGCGAGTTCAATGGCACCAGCTTGATTGGTGCCGACATCGCCAACACCATGAGTACGTCGCTGGACAATAACGCTGCGCTCAAGTCAGCCCTCGAATCCCTGCCGACGATTGGCGCGACCTTCCCGGCCTCCCGGCTTGGTGGTCAGCTTCAGCGCGTCGCAGAAACCATCGCGGTTCGCTCAACGCTTGGGGTCGGGCGCCAGGTCTTCTTCGTGGGGACAGGCGGATTTGATACTCACTCCGGGCAAGCCCAGAGTCTGCCTGCATTGATGACCGATCTCGACGCCTCAATGACCGCGTTCCAGGGGGCGATGGACTATCTGGGTGAAGACCGGAATGTGACCTTGTTTACGGCCTCAGATTTCGGGCGCACTTTCGCAGTCAACGGGGACGGCACTGACCACGGCTGGGGCGGGCATCAGATCGTCGTGGGTGGCGCTCTTGATGGCGGGCGCATCGTGGGGAACCCACCGCCGCCTGGCTTTGATCATGCCCAGGACGCCGGATCCGGTCGCCTCATCCCTGATCTCAGCGTTGATCAATATGCCGCCAGTCTCGGTCGGTGGTTTGGCCTGGGCGATAGCGAGCTTGATGCCGCCTTTCCAAACCTTGGAAACTTCCGAGGAATTCTGCAGCTCTTCCGCTAAACGCAGAAACTGGCTTTACATGACATAAGGACATCTTTATATCGTTATTTGCGCCGATTTGAGCTTCAGCTTGCGGGCGCGGAACAAATGCAGCTAAAGCGAGGTTGAGGCATGAGGACGGTGACATCGTCACCGCTTTTATTTGCCCGCTCTCCCGATCTGCAGGCGCGTTCCAGACCCGCACCAACTGTGGAGAGTACCCATGACAACACTCGCACTTGCAACACGAACCGATCGCCCTGCTGCCACCCAGCCAATGCGTGCCGTTCTCATGGGCTGTGGTGTCGTTGGCGGCGGCGTGCTGGGTCTCTGCCCGCCGGGCATTCGCATCGAGGCGATCCTGGCGCAGACACCGCGCCCTGAAGGCCTTAATGGCATTCCGGTCTTCACCGATGCCGACGCGCTGTTTGCGCTGGAGCCTGAGCTGGTGATCGACACCCTGCCCGGCCACGCCGAAGCCGAGTCGCTGCTGGAACGGGCCGCCCTTGCCGGGTGTCACATTGTCACCGCCAACAAGCGCACAGCCGCCCGGCGTCCAGACCTTGTCAAAAAAGCGAGTGCGCACGGTCGCCAATTTTTGTGTTCGTCGTCTGTCGGTGGCGGCGCGCCCGTTCTGGAAACTGCGACCTCGCTGGCCTCCGATGGCTTGCGCCTTGCCCGGGTTCGCGGGGTCCTGAATGGCACCTCCAACTTCGTCCTCGATCGCCTCAGCAAGGGCGAAAGTCTTGAGAGCGCCGTCAAAGCTGCGCAGGAGGCTGGCTTTGCCGAAGCTGATCCCAGCGCGGATCTTGATGGCCTTGATGCCGCCCACAAGCTGGTACTGATCGCGCGCGCCGCCTGGGGCGTGGACCTTGATCCTGACGCGATCAAGACCGAGTCTATCCGCCACCTGCCACGGGGCACGGCCCAGCGCGTGGCACAATCCGAACAGGTCCTGCGCCAGGTGGGACGGCTGTCCCGAACCGCATCGGGAGTTACCGCTTCGGTTCGCCTCGAGGCGCTTGATCACGATGACCCGCTGTCTCGAACCCGCGATGAAGGCAATGCCGTCGTGTTCACGCCCGAGCATGGACATCCCACACTTGTCACCGGGAAAGGGGCCGGACGCATCCCCACCGCGGCCAGTCTTGCCGGTGACCTGTCCCGGCTGGTCAGTGTTCACCTCAATCAAGGTCAGGTTTGATGAAAGATGGTACGTCTCTAAAGGCTTGGCCGGTCCGTGAACTGGTCGCCGGATTCGATAGACCCGGCGGTGGCTGGCTGGAGGCACGCGGACGGCTGACGGGTCCATCTGATGGGGCCGCTGTTGTGGTGATCGGTGGCGTTTCAGCTGGCAGTCATCTCTTTGAGGATGAGCAAGGTCCCGGCTGGTGGCCCGGCGTTGCCTGTCGGGGCGGCAGTATCGACCCAGCCCAGCATCAGGTTTTGACCTTCGACTTTATTGCTGAGGAGGCAGCGCCCTTTCCATCGGTATGCGATCAAAGCGCCGCGGTGCTGGCGCTTGCAGACGCCGCGGGTCTGGATGAATTTGCAATCATCGGCGCAAGTTTCGGCGGCGTTATCGGGCTTGATTTAGCACAGCGCGCGCCGGATCGAATTCGCAGGCTGGATGTTCTGTGTGCGTCAGCTCGCCCTAACCCAATGGCGACGGCGTGGCGTAGCATTCAGCGCGAAATTGTGGCGCTGTCCGGTCATACCCATGAGGGCGTTAATCTTGCCCGACGCCTCGCCATGACCACCTACCGGACCGCGACCGAGTTCGATCAGCGCTTTTCGGCCCCTGGTCCTGAGAGTCGTGATGCAAGCGGCGTTGAAGCCTATCTCAACGCAGCCGGTGAGCGATATGCAAGTCTGACCAGCCCGGCCCGCTTCCTGGCGTTATCAAAATCGATGGATAGCGCAAACATTCCGGTTGACGCGATTAGTTCCAAGGTTCGCTTTCTGGCGTTCAACTCAGATCAGCTGGTTTCGCCCGAGGACGTCGAGCGAACCGCAAAACGCATCAGCAACGCGACCGTCACCCGGATCAACAGCCTTTACGGGCACGATGGCTTCTTAAAGGAAGTCGACGCCGTGAACGCCTTCTTAAAGAGAGAATTATGACTGGCTCCAGACAGCTTGGCACACGTGCAGTCCGCGCTGGTATCAACCGCGACCCCGGTCATGGCGGCGTCGTAGCGCCGATTTCTGTTTCAAGCGCTTATCGACGTGCCGATCCTGGCAGCGCCGGAACCTATGATTATGCTCGAACTGCTGCGCCAGGGCGCGATTTGTTGGCTGAGGCGATCGCTGACCTCGAAGGTGCGCGGGCGGCGATCACTGTCAGTTCCGGCATGGCTGCGATTGATCTTCTGCTAAACCTGGTGGGCCCCAAGGCGCGCATCGTTTGCGCCCAAGATGCATACGGGGGCACGCGCCGTTTGATTGATGCGCGAGCCGCACAGCGCAACTGGCAAGTCGACTATATCGATTGCACCGATACCGCCCAGCTCAAGGCGGCGCTGAAAAAACCGGCTGACCTTTTGTTTCTGGAGACGCCATCGAACCCCCGGCTACGCGTCACGGACATTTCCACGGCCTGCCAGCTAGCCAAAGCTGCTGGTGCAATTTCAGTGGTTGATAACACGGTGCTTTCTCCGGCCCTCCAACAGCCGATCAACCTTGGTGCCGACCTGACAGTGGCCTCGGTGACAAAAATGCTGAATGGCCACTCGGACATGGTGGGCGGCGTGGTATGCGCTGTCGATCAAGACCATATCGACGCGCTGAAATGGTGGGCGAATGCAGCAGGGGCGGCGACCAGCGGATTTGATGCCTTTCTCGCCTTACGCGGGCTTCGCACCCTGACGCTTCGCGCCAAAGCCCAGACCGAGACGGCACAGGCTCTTGCCGAACAGCTTGATGCCCACCCGTGCGTTTCCAGCGTCTATTATCCTGGCCTTAAAACCTATCCAGGGCACAAAATCGCAAAGGTACAGCAGTCTGGATTTGGTTGCCTGTTAAGTCTTGAACTGAAGGGCGGCACCAAGGCGGCACAGAGCTTCGTTCAGTCGCTTGAGCTATTCACACTCGCCCAGTCTTTAGGCGGGGTTGAAAGCCTTTCAAACATTCCTGCAACCATGACCCACGCGTCCATGACGCCCGAAGCGCGGCAGGACGCCGGTGTCTCGGACGGCCTTGTCAGGCTCTCGGTCGGACTGGAAGACGAAAGCGACCTCTGGGCAGACCTGGAGGCGGGACTGGCCAGCGTCAGCTGACCAGTCTGACCGTTCAAAGGCTCAGTTTCGGGACGGATAAATCCCCTGCGTCGCCACGCAGAACCGGATCACAGCATAGGGCTGCATCGTTGATACGTTCGCGCCGCCGACACGCCCAGCCTGTACAGCCCAGTCTTCGCCCATGCTGTCATGGGAATGAATGTCCATGCTCGCGGTGGCCTGCGGGTTTGTCGTTTCAGACCCCCCACGCTCACCCAAACGACGCGGGCTCAGAGCCGGCCCCTGGCCCAGGTGCATTGGGACGCGTCCGCGCAAATCGGGCAGCGCAAAAGTTGTGCGCCCATCGCCGCCGTACATTGTCCCAAAGAGTGAGAATAGCGCCTGATTAGAACTGATTGGCAGGATCTGCCCGTCGGCATTTGCCCATCCGCGCGGACAGAAATTCATGCCAAACATACGAATTTCACCGAGCATCGCGTCCTGACGCGCTTCGGCTACGCCCTGCACAGCGCCCCCCAGGGCCGTCGCAACGGCACCGGCGAGTATCAAAGATTTCAGTTTCATATCTGTCCCCATGTGTATTGGAGACATCAGGTTAGCCGATCACGCACCAATCGCCAGAAAAACCCTTGGTCTTGCAAACTCAAGGACTGACAATCGCCGGCACCTGTTTGCGCAGATAGCTGGAGAAGGCCTCAACAACACGCGGCTGGCCACGGCGCGATGGTATGATAAGGCTGAGCTGAGCTTCACCGGCCGTCCAGTCGGGCAGAACCCGCACAAGCTTGCCAAACTCAATATCCGACCGACAAACATAAGTGGGCAATGCCACCACACCGAGCCCCTGCGCGGCGATCTGTTTGAGCGTCACCATGTCATCGCTGCAGAGACGGGGCTGGAAAGGAATTGAAACGCGCCTCTTTTGCGGTCCCAGTAGCGACCAGTGCCCGGTCTCTGGCCGCCAGCCCAGCTTGAGGCACGCATGATGTGCAAGACAATCTGGCCCGACCGGGTTCCCTTGACGATCCAGATAAGCCGGGCTGGCAAACAGGTGCCAGTCAACCGATGCTAGCCGGGTCTGGATTAGACTTGAGTCCGGTAGAGCTCCGACATGCCCTCTTATGGCAATATCAATTCCGGCTTCTACAAGATCGATGCTCTGATTGGTCACCTGCTGAACGATTTTCACATCTGGATTCTCGATTAGGAAATCAGACACAACCTGTCCAACAGCAAATTGAGCGAAACCAACTGAACACGACAAGCGTAGCGTTCCTGACAATGTCTGAGCCCCATCGCGCACAGCGGCCTCTGCGGCTTCAACCTCATCAAGTGCGGCGCGCGCATGACGATAGAACGCGTCACCCGCATCGGTTACGACAAACTGGCGAGACGTACGCTGGATCAATCGGACCCCAAGCCGATCCTCCAGCTGCTGGATATGGCGGCTCAATCTCGACTTGGGGACACCAATAGCACGCTCGGTTGGTGCGAAGCCGCCCTTCTCCACCACGTGGACGAAGTAAAAATAATCGTTCAAATCCATAGGACACTCTTTCGTTCTATTTGTAGAACGAACTGTTTCAAATATGCCAGTTTTTTACTCCATCGTTGCATGTGTATCTTCATACGCAACAGATGGAGACCCAAATGACTCAGCAACACATCCCTTTGGACCGGCCCACTATGGTTGAAATTTCCCGCCCCATAACTGGGCAACCCTTGGTCATCGGGAACGGTTTCAGTGCCCAAAGCTTCAAACATGCTCAATTTAACGGCTTGATGGACCCTTTGGTGCTGGTCGATCATTTTGTCATGACCGAGCCCACGTTCGGGGCTCATCCCCATGCGGGCATGTCTGCGGTTTCGGTCCTGTTTGAGGACAGCGAGGGCCTGTTCCACAATCGGGACTCGCTTGGCAACGATTTCGACATTGCCCCAGGCGATCTTTACTGGCTCAAGGCCGGACGCGGTGCGGTCCACGATGAAGCGCCGGTGCCGGGAGCCCGCATCCATGCCCTGCAAGTCTTTGTGAACCTGCCTTCCGAGCACAAGGCAGATGCGCCCTCGTGCCTGCATGTACCCGCGACCGAGATGCCAATCCTGGATGGTGAAGGGTTCCGGACACGATTGTCCTTGGCCAAAGCAGCGGCGTTCAGGGCGCGACTTCACCAGCCCTGCCTCTGACCATCCTCGATATCAAACTCGCCGAAAACGGCTCCTTCACTCACGAGTCTGGCCCGGAGCAAACCAGCTGGATCCTCGCAGTGCGAGGCGATGCAATCGTCAAGGTGGACCAAACCGAAATGACCGTCCGGCCGGGCACCGCCGTAGCGCTGCGATCAAGCACGCACACCGATTATATCGCGCTCTACAGCAGAGGTGGGGCCCATCTTGCGATGCTGCAGGGCGATCCAGTCAATGAGCCTTTCGTACAGAAGGGCCCCTTTGTCATGGACTCAATGGCCGAAATTGATGCGGTCGACGCGGCCTACAAGGCCGGTGAGCTCGGCTCAATCGAGCCCGCCGACCGCTAGGCAAGCGAGGCGAACAGCAATTTGACAAGGTCAGGAGACCATTATGGAGCAGGATCAGAAGCGAGCCCCAAAGCCCCCACGACACAAGATGGTCACCCTGACATTTGTGGGCCTTCTGGCCCCAGTCTATGTGATCCCGGAAGCCCTCGCCTCACTCCTCCCCGAGCAGCGGCTGCTAGTGACCGTGCTCACCGTCGGACTAATCGTCGCCCTGATGATGTAAGTCATTATGCCAACCCTGACGCAGCTCTTTCACCGGTGGCTCTACAGTTAGAGCTGGCGGCATTGGCACCGCACGAGAGTCTTTGACGAATTCGGGCTCTACGGAAAAATGGCGCGTCATGAAGGGAATGCTTCAAACGGGAAGCGCCAACTTTCGAACACGCTTAGCGACGGTCTCGAGCGGTCAATGACGGCTGAGGGGGCCAACGTCGCGCCCGAGCGAACGGAGGTGAGCGAGGATCAAGAGAAGATGGCGCGCCCTAAGCGCGCCACATCGAACTCGCAGAGTTCGCAAGGCGAAGAGCCGCCCGCAGCGTCAGCGAGGAGCGAAAGTTCGGACGAACTTGAGCATTATGAAAAGAAATGGCGCGCCTTGAAGGAAATTCTTCGAACGCGCTATTTGAAACATTACAGGATTGGGAGCACCAACTCAAACACTCTGAGATAGACTTCCAAGCTATCTCTCAGAAGCCAAAGGGGCCGCAGCTATGAGCGGCCTAGAGAAAGCAGCAAAGATGGGCGTTAGCGCCCGTTTCAAGACCGCTGCGGCGCAGCAAGATAAATCCAAGCCCGCACCGCCATTCTCCCTGCGCTTGACCGTTGGAGAGCGTGCAAGGCTCGAACACATGGCCAATGGCATGTCGCTCGGTGCGTATATCAGAAAGCGCCTGTTCGGTGATCATGCAGAGCCGCGAAAGTCACGCCAACGCAGGCCAACTGTTGACCGTATAGCTCTAGCGAGAGCGCTGAGCATCTTGGGCAATTCACGTCTCGCCTCCAACCTTAATCAGATCGCTAAAGGCATCAACAATGGGACACTGCCTTTGGGGCCTGATCTTGAAGCTGAGCTGGTAAGCGCATGCGCTGATATCCAGACCATGCGCGACGAACTTATGAGGGCGCTTCGGACAGGCACCGAGGGGCCGTCATGATCCTCAATGGTAATCAACGCGGCGGCGCGAAAGACCTGGCTGTTCACCTCATGAAAGAGGAAAACGATCACGTTGAGCTTTATGAGCTTCGTGGTTTTGTCGCCGATGACCTGATTGGCGCTTTTGGTGAAGCGCAGGCGATCAGTAAGGGTACGCGTTGCAAACAGTTTTTGTTCTCGCTGAGCCTGAATCCACCCGAAAAGGAATTGGTGGCTGTTTCGGAGTTTGAGGCCGCGATCGATAAGGTCGAGAAAAAGCTTGGGCTGGAAGGCCAGCCTCGTGCCATCGTCTTTCATGAAAAGAATGGTCGTCGTCATGCCCATGCTGTGTGGAGCCGTATCGATACGATCAACATGAAAGCGATCCAGCTCTCGCATTCTCATCGAAAGCTGCGAGACGCATCCCGCGAGATATACAGAGAGCATGGTTGGGAGTTGCCCACCGGTCTCATTGATCGCGACGCCCGTGATCCAAAGAACTTCTCGCTCGCCGAATGGCAACAAGCTCGGCGCATTGGGAAGGACCCACGAGCGATCAAATCAGCGCTGCAAGATGCCTGGGCAATTTCTGATTCCAAGTCGGCATTGGCGCAAGCGCTCGAAGAAAGGGGTTTTACCCTCGCAAAGGGCGACCGACGAGGTTTTGTTGTCCTTGATCGGGACTGCGAGATTTATTCACTTCCAAAATGGCTTGGCATCAAAACGAAGGCCGTTCGCGAAAAGGTCGGGCCTTCTGCCCCTCTGATGAGCGTCGAGGCGGCTAAGGCCGAGATCGCATTGGTCATGACTCCGGCAATGCAACGCCTGGAAGCTGAACGGCGCGCCGAAGCGAGATTGGAGCGTGAGGCTCTAAACAAGCAACGCAAAGAGCTTGTCCGTGTGCAAATTGCGGAGAGGAAGTCGCTGGAAGAACGTCATCGTAAGCGCACGATTGTCGAAGCCCAAAGACGGCAAGACCGCTATCGCTCCGGCATCGCTGGCGCGTGGGACATGCTTCGTGGTGAAACACGCCGAATCAAGAAACAGAACGAACTAGAAGCCTGGCAATGCGTGATACGTGACCGCTCTGAACGAGATACGCTTATCTTCGAACACTTGGAGCAGCGCCGCGAATTGAACCGTGAACAGAAACAACAGCATCAACGTCAGGCCGACTTGAAACTTTCTCTCACTGATGAGCAACGCAGGTACGAGCAAATGCGCCAACATCTGCACCGCTCCGCGAAATCACGCGCACACGAGCAATTGAACAGGATTAGGTGAAATCGCGCTTGGTGAATTCACCAATGTCACTGTTCGAGCTTGCTCTATATTTATTCATCCTCTACCAGGTCCAACAACGACTCAAATCGACGCGCGATATGATCGGTCGATAGCGCACGCTTGACATCTTTGTCGGATGCAAGGGCGCTTAAATCAGACTGAACTGCATTGGCCGCTGCGGCAACTATTTCCTCGATCAGAGGAGCGGCAGTATTGCTATAGTAAACATGGCGAATATTGCCGTACTGAGTTCGCCCGCCTGGCGTGCCAACGTACGTCAACACAAGATATTTCAGAATATTTTTTCTGACATCTGATGGACAGTTGGCGAGGCCACCATAATCTCTAAACGTCCGCAGCAGCTCTCCGTGCTGCTCATAAGCAGACCAGCTCGTACCAACCTTCCTCATGCTTTCAAAGACGCTATCAAAGAAGCTCTTACGTGCCGATTGCCTGAGATAGGGGAAAACGCCAATCGCATTCGCAACACGGGCCATTCGTGGGTCAATAGAACGCCCCGCCTTGGACTGAAGGTGCTCTCCAATGGTCACAAGCGTTGCCTGTTGAGTGATCGGCCGAAGGTAGGCTAGGCAAGCAAAGGCATTCTGCTGAACGACATCTGCTGTCGACTTATCAAGAGCGTGCGAAATGAGGAATTTAAGAATCTCTTCTTGTCTTTTTTGCGGAGCCCGTTCGTAATCTTCGAGAACTACAGCGTCTGGGATAACTGCTGTTGCTTGCTCGATTAGTTCTTTGAAGTCTGTAACGCGAATAAGCTGGATCGGATCACGGGACAGAATAACATCGATACAAGTAGAGAAAATGTATACGCAGTCTTCGACGCCCGCCTCATACTCATCGTCCTCATGTTCGAGGTCGCGCCTTATTTCATAACATCGGGAGACCCGTCGCCACTCGGGGCGACTTAATAACCCCATGCGGTATGCGAGATCGATTAACTTCGCTGTCGAATAATGCTCGATATCATCAGCATTTGATACAGGGGGAAGCTTGTGCTGCTTCGCAGCTTCGGAAGCAATATCGACGCCCGCGATTACAATTTTTTCTTTGAGGTCGTGAATTGATGCGTTCAAAAGCCTTTGACATGCGCTGCTGGGATCAACTTCTAGCAATGCTCTGACGCGATTGATTAAACTTTTCGCCTGCCATTGTGGTCTAATATTATTTAGCCAGTCGGGTACATTAGAAGCTTTAACAAGCTCAACATTTGGAGCTGCAATCAGTTCATTAGCCATAAGCGGTCCATCCCCCTTTTGATTTATATTGCGTACGTTTAAACTCAGGCATCATACGCTCCCTCGGGTTAGATCGCGGACCTTCCGGCAATAGGATTTTAGCTCTTCAACACTGGTCGGCTCACTGGCGTTGCCCGCTACTTCTGCGTGATGATTACCTCGCGAGTAGTCATTGATGTCTTCCAAGTCCTCCAAAGCCCCTCTGTAGCGATAATCGGCCTCGGATGTTTTTATCTTCTCGATTATTCCACCGAGCATTTCACTGGGTGAAAATAGCTCGGGATCGCCTTTGCGATAGAAGTCCTCCAGAACTGTTCGAAGCAGGCCACGAATTTCGTCTGGGTCGCCTTCAGTTACATCAAGGAATTGAAGTACTTTCTCTCGCTCTGTCTCATATCGAGGGCGTGTCGCCTTTTCGATGTCAAAGACCGCAAGGCTCGCCATCCCTGGCGCACCTGTCTGTATGGCGCACGTGGTCATATGAGTGCGATCTATTTTCTCCCACAGCAGCCTCAAAAAGCCTTTCTCGTGGGACAGTACGATCACTTGCTTGGCCTTCTCGGTAAGCTTGTTGATCTCGTTGGCCGTGAATCGCCGCCTAAAATCATCCATGCTGGTGAAAGGGTCATCCAGCACGATAATCATATCCGCCAACCGGGGATCGGCCGACACAGTGGCGAGAAACAAGGCCAACGCTAGAACCGATTTGTCGCCTGTCGAAAGGGTGTTCCTAAAGCTCGGCGTGGAAATATCATCTGTGCGCGGAGATACTGGAGTGTCCCGGATTAAAATTTGATATGCAGCGGCCGGTTCAGAGCCACGGAAACTTGGCTGTTGATAGTCAATTCGAAAGCCCGCACCCAAACGATCCAAATAGCCATTGATCGCAGCGCCAAGCTTAGCTGTAACCGTCTCAGTATAGTCCTTAAGAGCTTTGCGCTGAGTTTCTTTTTCCGACTTCAGGCCTTTCTGCTCCCTGGCGAGCTCCTGGTACTCAGAAACGATTTTTGAAGTGTCATCTTCAAAACGAACCACGCGCGCTTTCAGCGTCGCCAGCTCTTCTTTCAATGCTTCGAGGTTCACACTTGATTGGGATTTTCGAATTTCGTCGATCTTTAGACGGTATGCTTGTATCGCGAGATTGTATTTCTCAATTGCTTCAGAGGCTTTGCTCCAATCCGCAACCGCCCCTTCAATCGCAGTGAGGTCGGGCACAGTCACAAGGTCTTCTTGTTTAGCCAGGAATGCGCCATCCAAAGATCGCGCCGCCTTTTCAAGTAGCGAAACAATGAGCTCCAATTCGAACTCTTCGCTAAACTGTTCCTTGGTCAAGTTTGTAAGATTTTCAATGGCAGCCTCATTGGCTTGCATCTTACCAGTAACGGCTCTCCTGAACTCTCCGCTCTCATAGCGTGCGAGTGTTTGCCTGCGCTTCTTAACTTCTTCGGCGAGCTCTTTAAAAGCGACACTAAAGTAGGTCGAATAGAGATCTACTAAATCGCGGTCGCGGAGATTCTGACCGCAAAAAGGGCACTCCTCGTTTACCTCGAAGGAAAGTCCGGCTTCCAGCCAGCTCTCATGTGGTAATTCAGGTTCAGCGCCTGCTTTGGCGTGCTTTGCAATATGAGCCCGCAGTCTCACTCTCGCATCAGATGACACACCTTCGAGTGACCGTTCCAAAGTAGAGATCAAATCAGTTGATGAAGTGGGAAGAGGCAGTTTTTCTGGCAGAGTTGCCGATTGAATCTGATTTCGTTCGCTTGCTCGCTTTACTTCCACGTCCTTCGCGGTGATGACGCTTTCGGCGTCTTCAAGCTTTGCAAGCGCCACAAAACCGGCTGCTGACATTCGAATAAGACCGAGACTTGCGGCTACCTTTTGGAGCTTCAGCTCCAGCTCTTTAGTTTTGTCTTTTGCTTCTTTTTCTAAGGCTTCAGTGTTTTGAATTGACTGAAGAATTTCAACCCCGTCCGCACCTACCACCAGACCATACTGACGCTTCAGATGGTCATGCGAAACGACCTCGCCCGAAAAGACATTTTCGTTGATGAACGTTTGATCAAATACCGCAACTGGAGGCGGGGTTCCCGTCCAGGAATTGCCATCAAACACAGCTTGTCGGCCATCAATCAAAAGGATGATCTTTTGGTCGCCGGTAGTTGCTAGCGTTTCTCGGCCACGCACGATGTCAGGATGGGCGTGTCCGAAAGACCGAAGAATATCAGCTAGTGTAGATTTTCCCCAGCCATTTTCTCCAAAAAGCAGAGTCACTTTGCTGAAGCGCAAACTGTTGGGGGCTTTGAGTTTTTCAAAGCGGCCGACCTTTTGAACATCAATGATCTTCTCAAGCATCGGCTAGCTCGCCTCCTTAAGAGAGGCGCTTTCGGGATCATAGACGTATTCACCGATGGTGCCGTCCTTGAACTTTTCGATTGCCTCGTCGATCACGAATAGCGGGACCAGGAACCACTCACGCGGCTCTACCGGATGTCCGAAACGGTCCTTGATGTCGATCTTCAACTGCGCGGGCTCGAAGACGCGGTGCATTAGTCGTTCGAACTTTTTTCGATTGATATTGAATAGCTCGTAAGTCGCGACGACCTCGACGTCGGCCAAAAGATAGGTCGCATCTTTTGCTGCGTTGGCGATGCGCTTCTCAACGCTACCGCCTGTAACGCCGATCTTGTGCAGCACCTCACGATTTTCAGCTACGACCGGATGGCTGGATTTGCTCCTCAGCACGTAAATTGTCCCACTGGCCAGGTCTTCGTCTTCCTGCTCTCCTCCGAACAAGGGGCCAGCCGAGGGATCGGTGATGCGACGTCCAGCTTCATCCTTGTGCAGCGCTCGTTGAAGCGACCGCATTAGCATGTTGCTCTCCGTACCGTTGTCGAAAATCACGCGGAGACGCGCATCGGTCATACCCTGTGGCGTCAGAAATGCCTCGTCCATATGAGCCACGAAGGCTTTCTGACCGCCAACGACAAAGAAGCGTCCAGGCGCAATTTCCGCTTTCCGCTCAAACGGACGGGTGGTTCTCATTCCGGTATCGAGTTCGTGTTGGACTTGATCGAATAGCGGTTTGAATTTTTCGAAGTCCTCGCACTTCTCACGATTGGCGATTTCTTCCGCTGCTCGCTTCTCAGCAGCCGATCGCACATGACGCAATTCGGTGATTGATGCAGTTTCGCTTTCGACGCCCAGTTCGCGAAGAAGGGTGTCATCATCAAGTTCTTCTACATCAGGCGAGTCCGCCGACGATGTTCCTGCCAGAAGCCCTTGGTGATCGAGCGGTTCGACCAGGGTCCTGCACTCTTCCAACTTACGGATACGATCTAACCGGACGGCATAGAGGCGTTCAAAGATATCTCGCTCTTCGCCGTGCTGCGGGACACGATCGTGCTCTTCGACAAAGCGCTGAATTTCTTCGAAGCCAGCGATGATACGCTCCTCACGCGGTGTGCGTGTGACCGCTTTCTTGGCTTCGACCTCAACGCCTAGCTCGGCTAATAGGGCATCATCTTCTTCTGTGAACTCTTTAGCCATTGGCAGCCTCCGCTTTCATGCGGGCGAGGAAGGCGACGCCTTCGGCCATTTTCTTTTCCCAGGCATCCTGCGAGGTAATCGACGGCAAACGTCCACGTTCCTGCTTGAACTTCAGGGCACGTTTAGCGAGGTCGCGCGCCTCTTCAGCGGTGAGCTTCACCTGCTTACCAGACATGATCGCTTTGACCTGTTTCAAGCGGTCTTCGTTCATGGTCTTGGAGAGGATGGCATAAGCCTCAGAGAACGGATTGATCCGGTCGATCAGGTCGATATCCAACTCGCGCACGTCGGTAACATATTTGCGGACGCCTTCGACAAACGCTGTGTTCGCCTTGATCTCACTGTCGCCGCTTTCATTCGCGGCTCTCTTGGCTTCCTGAGTGAGGTTCAGCGCCGCGATCGCGCGTTGGCGAACAGCTTCCTGATCGTCTTCATCCAACTCGGGATAGCGATCCTTGATGATCTTGCCCATACGCACCTGGGTCAGCTCTTCCGGCACCAACTCCTCATCGAATAAGCCGCGCTCGATTGAGGTTTTGTCCTGTACGAACGCTGTGATGACCTCGTTCAGGTCTTCGCGGCAAATTCGTTCAGCCTCTTGTGTCTTTGGTTCTTTCAGACCCTTGATCTCGATCTGGAACTGGCCGCTATCCTCGTTGAAACCGACATTGCACTTGTTCGGATCGTAGCCGTCTTCGCCATAGTCGAAATCGGCCTGCGGCCCGGTGTTCGGGTTCTTGGGTGTGAAGTTAAAGCGTGGCGCGAGAACCTGCTCCATGAGCAAGCTTGCCGCGATGGCTTTCAGCGTATCGTTCACCGCCTCAGTCACGGCTTCTTCGGAGGCATCTGGCTCGGCGATCAGATTGGTGAAGCGGGCTCGTGTCTTGCCTTCAGCGTCACGGGTTGCGCGTCCAATGATCTGCACAATCTCTGTGAGGCTTGAGCGATAGCCAACGGTCAGAGCGTGCTCACACCAAATCCAGTCAAAGCCCTCCTTGGCCATGCCTAGGGCGATGATGATATCCACATAATCGCGGTCTGTTTTCATTACAGGCGACCGCAAGCTTTCCTGAATTCGGCTTTGGTGTTGAGGATCGACTAGATCGGCAATTTTTAAGATGCGGCCATCTTCTCGCTTCACAAGCTGAAAGCCGGTGGCGGGGTCAATCCCTTGCCAGTCGCCAAGCTCCTCGATGATGTGCTCCACCTCACGGATTTTATCTTTTGTGCTTTCACGGGAATTCACGCTTGGGATGTGAATGATCGTTTTCTGATCCGGATCGAGCACTTTAAGAATGTCATCGGCGTAAGCGCCTGAATAGAAGAAGTAGCCGATATCGAGCGACTTCAGCCACGTGTAGCCATTGAGCTGCTCGTAATAGGTGTAAGTGACCGGCTCGAATTTCACTTCGTCTTCGGGCATCAGAACCGGGTCGGCATCGCCACGGAAATAGGAGCCCGTCATCGCGACGATATGAACCTTGTCGCGCGCGATCAGAGCGGCGAGATGCTGCCCTAGCTTATTGTCGGGGTTGGCTGAGACGTGGTGGAATTCATCAACAGCTATCAGACGGCCATCGAAAGCTTCGATTCCGAACTTATCGACGGCAAAGCGGAAGGTCGCATGGGTGCAGACCAAAATCTGATCGTCGCTTGCGAGAAAGGCGCTAACGGAATTGACCTTGCCGCCATCCTCCCCAGGCGCATTGCATAGATTCCAATTGGGAACGACTTTCCAGTCAGCCCAGAAGCCGAACTTGGAAAGCGGCTCATCGTTAAAGCTCGAACCGATAGATTTCTCAGGCACAACGATGATCGCTTGCTTCACATCTTGATTGTGCAGCTTGTCGAGCGCGACAAACATCAGCGCGCGGCTCTTCCCCGAAGCAGGAGGGGATTTGATCAGGAGGTATTGCTCACCCCGCTTCTCATAGACCTGTTCCTGCATCGGGCGCATGCCCAGCTCATTCGATTTCGTCGAATTGCCATTGGCGGCATACTGGACCGATACCGACGGGACCGACTTATTATCTTTAATTGTCATTGCGTCACCGCCTTTCGTTTATTGTTCTTGTTCATCGGCGCTCTCCCGCCACACTCGCCAAAGCCGCCTTCAAAACCTGAAAGCAAACTTTCGCGGTGTGCTCGTCTGGGGTGAAGCCAGAAACCATTTCTTCATAAGGATGAATGTAATTGCGATAGTCGCGCAGCCCGTGGCTGAACTTCTTCACGTCCGGCTTGAGTACACCGATTTCGCAGGCCACATCTATAAAACTGGCTAGCGTCCAATCTTGGAATTTCCTAACCGTGCCATCATCCGATTTTGGGGAAGCATTCGCTCGATTAAAACCCGCCGGGTTGCTCTGCGCCGCGCCTAGCAAGACTCCCTCAAGAACGCTTCCACAAAGAAAGATGACAGATAAGTAGGCGCCAGCTCCGAGCGCGATGCGCGCTTCTTCAAGGCGTCGTCGGATTACAGAGGCGGCGGCCTGTTCAATTGGGAGTTTTTCGACATTCGGGATCGAGAACTCTTTGCTAAGAAATTCGTTCTCGGTCTCTGCATTAGATCGCTCGACCTGCTTCCCGCCAAGCCTTCCCACAATGGCCCGCGATTTTTCCAGGATTGCCCGATCAATTTCTCGCCCATCTAGCTCGCAACTCGCCTCGTAGGAATCGAGCATTTCTAGGAGAACGGTTCCGACCAATTCGTCTGGTTCTTGCTCCCAAAATGAACGGAGCTTCTTCGCCTTCGATGTTCCATAAGTTTGGTATTTTGGGCCATGAATGTTGATGTTATGGCGCTGAAAAAACTCGCCAAAGCTCGGGTCGCTATAGTCGAGGACATAGCCGCTAGCCATGCCCAGAATTCGTTCCAGATAACGCTTATCAATGTCGGTAAGGCTACTCACGCAACCTCCTTCCGACTGGTCATTTTTGTGTAAAGCTCGAACAGCTTTTCTAGCCTCTCAGTGTCATTCTTGAAACGACGCCCGATGTAGATGCGTTCAAGTACTTCATCGTTACGCTCATGCGCAGCACGCAGGTCGTCAGGCATTTTGTCGGGATCGTAGAGATCGGCGATTGATGAAGGCCAATGCGCCTCTCTAGCGAGCAGGATATCCTCGGCGCACCGGCTTAAGTCAGTTTTGTTTTTATCGGTTAGATGCGGAAGTGGAAATGTATTCCAGCCAAGGGTGTTCGAATACGAATAATCCGTTCGAAGCCTGCCGCAAATAGTGTCGATCCAGGACAAATGTAACTTTGACGCGATAATGGCCAGCGCCCAAGACGGCCCATCCGGAATATAGAAAGCCTTGTTTGTAGGAATAACTGAACGATCCGCCATACCTGCTGGGAAGTACTCGCGGGCTTCAGATGAAACGATTGGAATAAATATCTTGGAGGCTTCATCGCCTTTGCGCTCTCGAAATTGATGTGGTCGCGAGGCGAGCTTGTTCACGGCCTTATCATTCGTTTCAAGCCTATCCGAGCGTACCCCCTCTATCCGATTGTGAACTGTTCGGAAGTTTGAAGAATATTCCAATTCATCATCTGCAATCCAAAGACAGAAGCGCTCCTTCCCTTTGATGTACTCGGTTGATCCAAGAAAGCGCCTTATTAATCGAGCAGGAAAACCGTCTTTCAGGAGCTGGTCTTTCTCTTCTGAATTCAGGATTAGCCCTTCTGATTTTGAATAATATACGCCGTACTCCATAGGAATTTGCACAAACAGCGGCCGCTTTTGTGCTGGAACGAATGTGATTTGATGCTCGGTAAGATATGGGTTGATGTATGATACCTTACGTCGACTTTCTTCAGAATATATCCAACGAAAATCTCCGGGGTTGCGGTCAACCCCTGTAATGACGACGGTTACACCGGCTTTGTTTGCAGCAAGGTTGGACCACTTGAACGATGTATGGGCAAACCTTATTCGAAAACCTCGCTCTTGTAGAAGCGCCCAAGTGATTGGGACTTGTTGCCCTTGGCACAAGCTGTTGGTCGAGACGAAGGCGAACGGTGCATTGCACACATCGTTATATAGCGCCGCCTTCATGAGCCAAGCGCCGACGTAATCTACGTTTTTCCATTTTGAAGTTAGATTCGCAAAGACCTGCTGTAGGTCTTCTTTCTCATGCGGTTTTTGTTTTCGAGCTCCTTTAAATGGCGGATTCCCACAAATGTAGGTCTCTCCACCCTCATTCTCAAAATCGATCTCTGCCTGATCTAGGGGCGTTTCGAAAAGGTCATCTGAGGATATCCGCACACCCGTGCCTGTTGGGGGACAGATGTTTAGCCAGTCTAGGCGCAATGCGTTGCCGCGAGTGATCCAGTTCATCGCATTAAGCGGCAGGAATTCTTTCAATGCTTCCTGTTGCCCGCGATAGAGAACATCACATTGGAACTCAGCAATGATGAGCGCAAGCCGCGCGATCTCTGCTGAAAAATCCCTTAGTTCAATGCCCCGGAAGTTCGTCAGCGGGATATCTGTTCGGCGATCCCTCTCACCACGTCTTTTGTTAATTTCTGCCTCTATAGCCCGCATTTCCTTATAGGCGATTACAAGGAAATTACCCGAGCCGCAGGCAGGATCGAAGACGCGGATTTTCGCCATGCGGTTACGCAGGTTCAGAAGCTTTCGCGAATTGTCGCCGGCTTCTCCCAGCTTCTCGCGGAGATCATCCAGAAAGAGCGGATTCAGCACTTTCAGAATATTGGGTACGCTCGTGTAGTGCATACCCAGAGCGCCCCGCTCTTCATCGTCCGTAACCGTTTGAATCATGGAGCCAAAGATGTCTGGATTGATCTGTTTCCAATCCAGACTTCCGATATGATATAAATAGCGCTGCGCGATCCGACTAAAGCGAGGCACGTCTGTCGAGCCGGAAAAGAGGCCGCCATTCACGTAGGGGAATTTGTTGGCCCAGCGTGGAATTTTGGCTTCTGCTCTTTCCTCGAACTTTGTATTCATTGAGCGGAAAAGCTCACCGATTACCTCATGCGTGTTAGAGGAATCGCGTTCACTCATTTGCTCAATTGTGCCGGTGAAAAGGTTGGCCCCCTGAAAAATATCAGTATCTTCGGCAAAAAAACAGAATATGAGGCGAGCCATAAAGTGGTTCATGTCATGGAACCGTACCTCCTGACCCCACTCAGGATTATCTCTCAATAATTCTATATATAGCTTGTTGAGTCTCCGGGCGGCGCTTCGATCAAGCTTTGTATCCTTGAGTTCTTTAGTGTAAGAAATTCCAGCAAGAGGCAGAAAAAAACCGAAATGCTCTGGAAAGTCTTCGAGGGCACAGGCAACCGTCTCGCCGCCTATCAGGTCTTCCGCCTCGAACTCGTTTCCATCAGTCGCGAGCACATACTTGGCTTTGGCCTTTGTCGTCGCAGGGCTTTCCTTCAACGCGCGAAGCGTCTCTGTCACCGTGCCAGGATTACAGACCTTGATATGGATGTTGTTGGTTTGAAGAACGCCGCCTTGGTCGGACTTATTCGATGCGCCAGACCGAAGCTTCTTGATCGTGGTGGCTTTGTTGCCAAACGCCTCAAGGAAAGCGAAAGGGAACTCCTGCGGCTCAAATGGCCGCTCGGCTAGCTCCGAAATAGCTTCTTCAATTTCAACTGCGTTCACGGTCGGACGTATCCTTGTTGTCTTGTTCTTCGTCGTGATCCCGGATGTGCGCACGCATGTAATCCCGAAGGACTTGCGCTGCTGGGCGATCCTGCGCGCGACAGACTTCTATGAATTTTTCACGGAGGTCTCGTTCCACGCGGATACGGAAACCGGAATCTTTTCCCGACATCTAAAAAGTGTATCCATTGTGATCACGGTTGTGAAGAGCCAATTCAACCTTATGTAGAGGATAATGCGGCCCGCTCTTTAAAAAGATGAATTGTAGGCAATGGCAGGCAGGAAGCACCTGCATAGAAGAAACGTTGCGTATTAGCCTCAAAATGTGAGGTAGACGGTTTTGCTCTTATTTTGCCCGTCATCGTCGCTCCAAACAATTTCGATTGGTTGCTTCCTCGCGGTCTGCATGTGGACAAATGCGATCAACTCAACAGAATTATGTTTTTCCATAAATTCCATCGGGAATTTATCTGCCACCTCTCGCTTGGTAATAACGTTGGTGCCCTCTGGGATACGGATGTCCACGTTGTGTGCGACGGCTTCACCCTGATTCCATACTTTCACACGGTAGTTCGCTTTTCCCATTTTTATGAGCTTCGCGCTCATATCAGCTTGGCTGGATACCTGGAGATTCTGAAGCTCACGCGCCAATAACCGTTCGTTCAGCTCGTGCTGGGTCTCTACGAACTTTTTTTGCCGCGCATTACGCATTTCACCGAGGACCAAGGCCACCAATGAGACGAGGAGGGCCAGACCCGCAATGATGGCGCTAGCGAGGCTAGAATAATCAGCTACCGGACTTTCCATTTGCTCCCCTTGAACATGTCTTTGAATTGTTTTTGGATATCCTTAGTCACTTCGCCGACAACCTCATTCTTGTTGATTTCGATGTTCTCGGCATTCGCTTCGATCAAATCGTCACGAGACATCTCCGTCTTGCACTGCTGGCAAGTAACAGGGATCAATTCGTCCTCGTCATCATATTGGAATTGATCATGTCCGCAGGTTGGGCAGAGAAGGGATATGCTACGGTTGTATTTTTCGGCACTCATTTAAACCTCGTATTCTAGTGATCGCACCAAAATACTATACCAAGCTGAAAAATAGAACAAAAGCAAAACATCGGTGATGTTCACAGCATTGTTTCTAGGAGCACAGAAGCCCTTGGATCGATGGGTGCAGCGAGAGCAGAAATCTCACCTGCGAGTAGTTCAGCGGCGATACGCGGACGGCATCCAAACGGCGCACGGTTGGTCTCGATGAAGTCGTCTCCATGACATGGCCATGGGGGTATCGGGGGAGCTTGGAGGCTCCCTTGATCTGTGATCGAACGGCAGGCTGTTCGGACATGGGGAGGTGTTGGAGGGGAGAGGTCATTCTCCGCCTCTGACGAGGGATCAATCGGCGATACGATTGGATGGTGCTGGATAGGTTCAATACCTGGCCAGCGCCAAGGCTTGGGGTATCCAACAGGGGGCGCAGCAGCCCCTTTGGCAAGGTCGGCGTTGTAGTACAACGCACACCTTGCGCGTCAAAAAACGCGTCCAAATCGGGTGAAAACCGCGAAACACCCGGCTTTACTGCACTTTTGACGATTTCCGTGCTACGTCGATTCCCATCGAGACGTGGAGTGCGATGTGTCTGATAGCTGGGATGAGAAACACGCCCGGAACAAAGGAGCGGCGAAAAATGCCTTCGAAGAGAAGGCTTCGGACGCTCCAAAGAGGGAGCCTTCGAGCGATCTTTTGAAAGCGCTCGAAGGGCTCAATGACCGGCGATCGGGAGTCCCAGACCGCCGGAACTCTGACATTCACCGCATCGCACAAGAGCTGGATGACGAGGCTCAACAGGAAGAAGAAGTCGAACTTCCCGAAATGGAGAAGCCGCGCCCCAGACCACCTTCGTTGAGCCTGGGCGGTGAAACTATCCGGCCAGCTCCAAAGTATGTCGCGCCCGAACGCGATGAAGCTGCACGCGATCGTATGCGGGCTCTTTTGCAACGCGGCAAAGAGCAAGATCGAGAACGCGACCGTTAGTGAAAAAATCTACGAGCCTTGGCGGTTGATTTCGCAAAACGGGCGATTGGCTTAACTTTCGATAATAAACGGCACTCACACACGTTGACAGTTTTTCAACGTAAGAGGAGTGCCCGAACGATGGACCCAATAGTTTCTTGGTTCCGCTCCCTATGGGACGGCATACACGGTTTTATCGACCCAGAACGAGCGAAACAGCTTCGCGCAAAAAGAGCGACGGAAGCGTACCTTCGGAGCAAGCCAGGATCAAAATCATCTCCTGAGCAAAAGCTAAAGGCCAAGCCAGACAGCAAGCCGTTTCTCAAATGGCTCGCGTGGGGCGCGCTCGCTGTCTTCGGTGTAGCCGTCACCGTGGCCGTCGTGAGCTTTGGTTTCAGCGGCGAAGAAAGCGGCGGCAGCCAAGTTCAATATGATGCCTATGGCATGCCAATCGGTGGCGGCGATCTTGGCGCTGCCATGAACCCAATGCGCGGCCTGACCTTGAGCAGCCTCATGGGCGGATTCGTGCTCGGGGTTGGATTGGTCGCAATCCTCGCCTTTTGGCGTTGGGTTGTTCACAAACATGGATGGGTCGCGCTCGTGGTTCTGTGCGCGTTGCTCGTCCTCATCGGAGACACAAGTGACTCTGCATCGACAACATCCATGGCGTCGATGCTGGCCTTCATCACTGGCTTTAGCGCAGGCATTGCCCTGGCGGCGAAGTTTCTTCTCGTCATCAGACCGCCTACGGAAATCCCGGACATCTTTGGTTCGTCACGGTGGGCAACTTTCGATGACATCACAGATGCCGACCTAATTGGTTCAATGGATAAGGGAGACGGTCTTTTCCTCGGCAAAGAGCAAGAAAAAGGCATCCCACTCGTCTATCGAGGCGACATGCACGCATTGACAGTCGCACCAACGCGAACGGGTAAAGGCGCTGCTGCCATTATTCCGAACCTTCTCCGGTCAAAAGGCTCCATTCTCGTCATTGATCCCAAAGGCGAGAATGCGCGGCGTACGGCAGAAAAGCGTGCTGCGATGGGGCACAACACCAAGATTGTAGACCCGTGGGGCATAGCACAAGAAGCCGATAAATTTGGCCCTGGGGCCGATGCGGGCTTCCATGCCCATTTCAATCCTTTGGACGCTCTTCGCGCAGATGATCCAGACCTTGGGTCGGACGCGATGCAACTCGCGGATGCGCTTGTTGTCTCAACCGACAAGGAGCCATTTTGGAGCGACGAGGCCAAAGCGCTGATTGCTGGTTTCATCCTCTATGTCGTTGTTGATCCCGAAGAAGAGGGCAACCGAACGCTTGGCCGAGTCCGGGATATTCTGTCGCTGCCTCCGGCTGCGGATACTGAAGATGAGAATCTTCCTGGCACAATGGATGAGATTTTGATGCGGATGGCGGTCTCGCCTCATCCGCTGGTGAGCGCCGCTGCTTTCCGCATTGCTCAAAAGGCAGAGAAGGAACGCTCTGGTGTGATCTCCTCGGCGCAATCGAACACGCATTTTCTCGATAGCCCGAAAATTCGTGACAGCCTGGCCAAGTCAGACTTCCGCTTCTCCGATCTCAAAACCGCCGATGCGCCGACGACGATTTATCTGGTGCTGCCGCTCGATCGTCTCTCGACGTTCAATCGCTGGCTTCGGTTGATGATCTCAAGCGCCATGATCGATCTGACCCGCACCCCTGCGAAGTCGGACGCTGAGCCGGTGCGCGTTATTCTGGATGAGTTTGCAGCCCTCGAAAGGCTCAAGATTATTGAGACGGCCTTCGGGACGATGGCGGGCCTCGGTGTGCAGCTCTGGGCGGTTACGCAAGACCTCTCCCAGCTCATGCGCCTGTATGGCGATAAGGGCTGGCAGACATTCGTCAGCAATGCGGGCGTGTTTCAGTATTTTGGAAGCCGCGACTATGAGACGGCGAAATACGCGGAACATTTGACCGGCATGACGACAATGAAAAAGCGGTCCATCAGCTTCGGATCGTCCTCATCGGAAACCACGTCTTACCCGAGTAGCTCGTCCACTACGGGCCATTCGAAAACTATCTCGTACGACGATGTGCAGCGTCCGCTGGCTTATGCAGATGAGATGATGACGCTTCACCGCGATTTGCAGATTCTCTTCGTGGAGAACAACTATCCAATCATCGCTCGAAAACACTGGTGGTTTCGTCAAGCGAAGGCCAGCAAGCCTTTGAACCCTTGGGACGCATAGCTTCGCAGCCTTTACGGATACGCGGCGCTGAACCGAACCGATCGACACCCATTGCCTGAAAATTGTGAGGCGGGACAGGCGAGGTGCTCGAACGGTTCGGTCGCCGCAATTACAAACGTAAAGGAGCGACGCGATGTCTCTTCAAATCATTTCAAAGGCGGAAGCTGCCCGCATGCCGATAGCGCAACTTCGAGCGTTGCATCATTTGCTGGCCGAAGAGCTGGCAAATAGCGAATGCGGTTCAGAGCTTGCTCAAGCGATTGCGCACAATCTGCATATCGTGATGAACGAGCTTAGTGCTCGAAATCGGCTGAGCCGTCTGCCACGGCTGTAGCCTTTCTTTCGAATTGGGTCGCCCAGCTTATAGCTGGACGATCCATTGACGATTGCCGAGTTCGAGTTCGGTGACTTCACCGCCCAGGCGCATGTCGCGGGCAAAGGCCTCGACATCGAAATAGTAGCGAAGGTTTTCCGGAAGCTGGTCAAGAAGCCCGGTGCTCTCGACGTAATCCTCGGCGAATTCGAGAAGCGTGCCTTCAAAGAGCATCACTTCGTCCAGGCGATCGATGATCTCTTCCGGCGCGACACATTCGTATCCAGCGAGGTATATGGCACGGGCGGCCTCATCCTCGTCGAGGTCTTCAAATTGATCGAACCACAGCGGCAGATTTGCTTGGTTCACACTGATCGCTTTGAACAGCTCGTAATTGTCGCCGTCAATGAATTGAATCTCATATTCTTCGACGGGATCGCCGTACTCGTTGCGATGTCGCGATGCTCGCTCGCGGTACTCATCGAGCGTTTCGAAATAGAAGCCCGCCGCTGAAATGTCGTAGGGCGTAGCATGATAAATGTTGGGCATATTGTCCTCCTTTGCTTTGAACGCAGGAGGCTCGGGCGACTGGAATAAAGGCGCGCTGCAACTGCCTTCACGGTCACTGGTGCGGAAGGTCGGTTGCAGTGGGCCTGCCAGTCGCCACGGATGCGATTATCTCAAAGCGGAGGACGGTTTTGCCCAGACTCTTATGCCTCGGCTGACAGGAGGCGTTCAGGCTTTTCGTAGCGTTTGCTTACATGCCTCGAACATCAACGTCATATGATTGCGCCGGGTCGAACCCAATCGCTTCATAGCTTCATCGTCTTTGAGGGCACGGTCGAGTTCAATGTCGCGGAAACGGTCATAGACCAATGCCGTAAGAAACACCGATTTGAAGCTTCCTGTAGGAAGGCCGCGTTGCTCTGTTCTGAGATGCCGGAGTGTGCGGAGCAACATGGGGCGCGGCTGGACGAGCGGCAGAAACTCGCACGCTGAACAAAGGCGTCTGTTGCCGAGAAGGGCCGTTCCTGGGCCATCGAGACTTTCGAACGACTCTCTGATTTCAGACGGACAGTCGAATACGCAAGTGTGAAGGCGCTGCCAAAGCGGATCGTCATCATCAGGCCAGTCAAGCGGTAGGCCAGTCTGATGGAATAGCGCGTCAGACCGGGCAATCATGTCGCGCAGTTTGCGCATGGTTTCGGCGGCTGATCGCACAGAAATACCTGCATTCTCACTAGCAATCGGCACAGAAAAGTTTGAGCAAACCGCCCAAAGGAGCGCTTCGACCTGTTCATTGCTCAGTTTTGAGCGGGCGATGTAACGGTTTGCCATAGAAAATATTATTTAATCTCAGAGCGTTAACCGACTCTTCTTCCTCTGATCGGGACAGGTAATTGTCGCATCGCAATAAGCACCGCATTTTGAGTTCGAACATTGCGAAACGGTGCTTTTATGCCGGATAAGTTATGCACAAAAAGGGCTGAAAGCCCTGAAAATGCTGGACTTTTTAATCCGTATACGGCATAATAAAAATAGAGCCCCCTTCGCGTGCGTGAGACACAAGAAAGGAGTTCAGGATGCCAGACGATCAAAAGAACATCCTGCAATCGTCAACCGTTGACGGTTTTAATCAGGAGGCTCGCAAGGTTCGTTTCGATCCTGAAGCGTACGCTCACCACATTGCACAACTCGACCTCACCGAGACGCAGAAGCTTACGCTCATGCGAACTGTTTGGGACCTTATGGTTCTGTTCGTGGATGCTGGCTTCGGAATCGATGGGCCGACTCTGGCAATGGCTGATAAAGAAAACCAAGAGGCTGAACGCGAGGACAAACCGCGCAAGCAGCTCGAAACGCCGGAGAGCACACCATGATGAATCTAACGAACAAGAAAAGCGAAACCGGCGGAATCGCAGTGATCTATTGCCGGGTGTCGAACGTCAAACAGACGACGCGCGGCGATGGCCTTGGAAGCCAAGAAACACGTTGCCGGGAATATGCTGGCTACAAGGGCTATCGCGTAGAGCAGGTCTTTACAGATGATATGAGCGGCGGCGTAGCTGATCGCCCTGGCATGATGGAGATGCTGGACTGGCTCAAAGAACACCATGCAGAAAATCCGGTTGTCATCATCGACGATGTGTCGCGTCTCGCACGGGGGCTGGACGCGCATATTCGATTGAGAACGGCAATCGGTGGCGCGGGAGGCCGGTTGGAAAGCCCATCGATCGAATTTGGGGAGGACTCAGATTCGGTGCTGGTGGAAAACCTTCTGGCCTCGGTGTCGCAACACCAAAGACAAAAGAACGCGGAGCAAACCACGAACCGCATGCGCGCTCGCGCGATGAACGGTTACTGGGTGTTTGCAGCGCCTAAAGGCTATCGCTTCGAGCGCTCCAACGAAGGCAAGGTTTTGGTTCGCGATGAGCCTCTAGCCTCAATCGTTCAAGAAGCTCTTGAAGGCTTCGCGTCTGGCCGCTTCGGCACCCAAGCGGAGGTGAAGCGCTATCTCGAAGCCCAGCCCCTTTTCCCTAAAGATTTGCCGGGCGGATTTATGCGCAACCAGCGTGTGAACGATCTCCTCACCCAGCCGCTTTATGCCGGTCTGATCTCAATTCCAAAGTGGGGAATTGCGATGCGTGAGGGCCGTCATGAAGCATTGGTCTCTGTCTCGACCTACGAAAGAATTCAAAAACGCCTGGCAAACCCTGACCGTCAGATCATCCGCAAAGATATGCGCGAAGACTTTCCGCTTCGTGGGGCCGCGCTGTGCGGTGATTGCGATCACCCTCTGACGGCGGCGTGGTCCACGAGCAAGACCGGAACAAAGCATCCGTACTATCTCTGCTATAACCGTGACTGCGAGAGCCACAGAAAGTCTATCAGACGCGATGCGATCGAAGGCGAGGTCGAAGCGGCCCTTGCGAGTGTTACGCCCGCCAAGAGCCTGTTTGAGCTTGCGAGAGCGATGCTGAAAGACCTCTGGGATGGTCGTGTCGATCAAGAACAATCACGCGCGAAAGAAGCTCAGGCGCGTATCAAAGAACTCGACAAGAAGATCGATCAACTTCTCGACCGGATCGTTGATTCAAACTCTTCACGCGTGATCGCAGCGTACGAGGCAAAGATCGAAGGATTCGAAAAAGATAAGCTATTGCTTCGGGAACAGACCAATCGTGTAGGCCAAAAACCGCATACCTTCGAGGAGATGTTCGAACTCGCCTGCCAATTCCTCGCAAACCCCTATGAAATATGGACAAATGGCACTTTAGCAGTGCGCAAATTGGTGCTGAAAATGGTGTTTCCAGCCGGTATTACTTATGATCGGGAAAATGGACTTCGAACCCCAGATTTAGCCTTACCGTTCAAGGTGTTAGGCGGTCTCGATGGGGGTGATTGTAAAATGGCGCACCCATCAGGATTCGAACCTGAGACCTCTGCCTTCGGAGGGCAGCGCTCTATCCAGCTGAGCTATGGGTGCTTTGTCATTAGCCTCTTACCGGGGTTGGCGCGTCGGTTCAATCGCGACGCGCCATTCCTCGTCAGTGAAAGCTGTCTTCAGACGCCAGACCGATCGGGCTGCCCGGCGGGATGGGTGCTGCAGGCGCACTCACAGACTCACCGCGATCCAGCCTTTGAAGGCCGGCACGCGCCGTTGTGGCGAGCCAGCGCTGATGCGCTGTCGGTGTGCGCCCGAACATGCCCCCGCGTGAGGCACTCAGTCCTTCAAGGCGCGCACGCGCCTCAGCGGCCACCCGTGGCGCGCCATGTTCCACCAGATGAAGAAGCTGAGCCACATACTCAATCTGCACCCCTTCTCGCAGCGCCGTCAGGCGAGCCCGTTCTGAATTAGGGGCATCAAACGCGGCGGCCTCAACGCCATCAAAGACCTCAACGAGGCCAAGCTGGTTGCGGTCGGTTGCGTACTGGTCGGCCACACGGGCAAGCTTCTCAGGAGCCAGCAGCGCCGCGAGCGTGATGCGAGCCGCTGAGCGAGCTGCGTCCACGCGAGAAAAGGCCGGCGAGGCCGTTGAGCCAATGCGCTCGCGCCGGATCGCTCCGTCATAATCGGTGAAGGGATCAGGTGCCATAAGGCGCGCCGCATCATCGGGCGTATCCAGGAAAGCCGGCTCCAGCGTCTGCAAAACCGCGTTCAAGGCTGTGCGCTGTTCGGCGGCCGGGATGATGGAAATACCCTGAGCACTCCCATCGTTAATTTCATAGGCAAAGCGTCGCCCACCGACACCGCGCGCGGCCGCTTCTGTCTGATAGCGGTGGTATAGATAGATCGGCGTGAAAACGAGTTTCAGCTCGCTCAGCGCCCGCCCATCACCCAGGCGATCGGCCCCGAAGCCAGCCAGAGCGGCTGTGCGAACATCAATCACCTCAGACAGGTGAGCCACCGGATCTTCACCGTTGTCCCAAAGGCTTGCTTCGGGGAAGGCTGCACCCGGGCCGCGCGCATGGGCGTCGGAAACATAGCGCAAGCCTTCTGCCCGGGCGTCGGCAAGGATCTGCTCGAGCGCGGCACCCTCATCGGCACCGTCCGGGAACTGGCCATAAAGCCAGCTGACGCTGACTTTGTCCCAATCGCCGATGCCCACGTCGTAGGCCTCTGAAAAATCGAGATCGCCAGTTTCAAGCAAGCGCACCAGCGGATGCGGATAATCCATCACGGAGGCCCGACCGTCAGCGCTGGCGGCAAAATTGTGCGCCAGGCCCAGAGTGTGACCCACCTCGTGGGCGGACAGCTGGCGCAAGCGGGAAAGCGCCACCTCGATTGGATCGTTTTCGGTGCCGCTTCCGGTTTGGGCCGCCCCTGCAAGGCCCTCAAAAATCATCCGGTCCTGCCGCACGCGCTGGCTGCCCAGGATCACGGCTCCCTTGATGATCTCGCCTGTGCGCGGATCCGTAACAGAAGAACCATAAGACCAGCCGCGCGTTTCACGGTGGACCCACTGGATCGTGTTGTAACGCACGTCGAGCGGATGTGCGCCTTCGGGAAGGACTTCGACCCGATAGGCATCCTCAAAACCGGCCGCTTCAAAAGCCTCCGCCCACCATGAGGCACCCTCGATCAGCGCCGAACGCACCGGCTCCGGCGCGCCGCGATCGACGTAAAACACGATGGGCTCCACGACGGGTCCAGAGGCCGCATTGGGATCAACCCGCTGTAGCCGGTGGCGAACGGCGTAGCTGTCGCGCATCGGCTGCTCCAACGGAGCAGCGGTATTGCGAAACTCGGATTCAAACCCACCTGAGCGAATATCTGCGCGGCGCGGCTCATAGCCCGGCTCAGGCAGGGCCACGAAGGAGTGGTGCTGAACAAGGCTGACCGAGCGCGGGTCCGGGGTTACCGAGCGCACTTCAGAGCCCGGTTGGGAGGTCGACAGGGTCAGGCGCGCGTCAATCTCGACATTGCGCGGAAAGGTGAGCGCCTGATCAAGCAGCGGCGCGCTGCGGCCTGCATCGATGGAAAAGCTCCCCTCATCAGCGCTGCGCAAGCGGCCAATCACATTGATCCGATCGGTGACGAGGAAGCTCGACAAATCCACCAGGACCTCGCCCTCATCGCTGACTGCCGCGATATCACCGGCCCAGATAACCGACTCAGCGAACGACTGGCGTGTGGCGAGCGTCTCATCCTCGCCGGCCCCGATGGCGCGGAAGTTGGGATTTTCAAAGATGAAATGAACCCGGCCGCCGACGCGCTCAATGCGCAGGATATTGCCGCCAATCCCGAAGCCGCGATCCAGCCCGACCGGGTTGGACCCCAAACCGGCCGTCAGGCGAGCGGTGTAGATGTAGCGGGCGAGGACGGACGTGTCTGACGCGGGGAAAGCAGCATGGATCGTTCCGGCGTCTTCATCGACGAACAGGTCAAACACGCCTTCGCGACGCTCGGCGTCTGCGGTCAGGCTATCAAAGTCCGTGTCAGACTGGGCATGGCCAGAGTGTGTTACAAGGACTGAAAGCGCAAGGATGGCAACGCCAAAACGCGTCAGGGCTTGAAGGGTCATCGGTCTGTCTCTCCCACCGGTTTGACGAGAGGCTAGCAGGTCGCTCGCGCCCCGTCATCGGTGAGGGGGGCAGTTCAGGCCATCGCCCTAATCGTCGGTAGCCTTCAAATCGGCTTCGTCGTCAAGCGGCTGGGGACCGGCCCAAGCGAGATAAGTGGTCGGCAACACCACCGCATACAGCATCGCGCCCCAGAAAATCGCGTTCCAGTGATCATAGGTGCTGGGGACCCATAGCGTAAGGACATTATCGCTATCGACACCCAGCGCCATGTATATCGCGAACAGCACCACCAGCGTACACATCACCCAGTACCCAAAGGCATAGGATTTGCGCCGCAAATCCATCTCGAACTCATCGAGATTCTTGGCTTCGTCACCGACAATGCGTTGAAGGTGGGATGGTACAATCACACAGAAGGCCAGAAGCGACAGGATCATGAAGCCAAAGCCTGCAAACTCGCCAGCGGTCAGACCCGGCTCAGGCGTCGCATCTGGAAACAACAGGTGGATGATTGCACCGAGTGGGTAACCGGCGAGGGCAGTGATCGTTGCGATGCGCATTAGAGCGGTCGATCGCGTCGGTGTTTCGCCTTTTGCGCTTTGTATAAAAAGCATATCCAGACCTCCAGATCAGGACTTCGACCCGAACAGGGACGGGAACGGTTCCAGAGAGAAGATTTGCTCAACAGGAACCTGGAAATAGGCAGACAGCTTCAGCGCCAGCTCAAGCGACGGATTGTAGTCACCGCGCTCCAGATAGCCGATCGTCTGGTAGTTCACGCTGACCGCTTCAGCGAGGGCCTTGCGAGACAGGCTGCGCTCGGCGCGAAGAAGCGGGATGCGGTTGTATATCTTCACGCTCATGCCATCGCCTCGTCATCAAAGTCGTCGTCCAGAGGCTTGAGCGTCCAGGCGAGATAGGCCTGCGGGGTCAGGGTCAGGATGAGCAGCACGAAAGTCAGACACAGCACCATCACCAGCGGCTCAGACGGCAATAGCGTCGTCGGGGTTTCATCCTTGATCAGGTCGAGCGCAACAGCACCAATCTGAACACCCACAAAGAAGGAAAACAGACCTGTGAAGGCAGCAAAGGTCGCTGAGAACGCACGCTGGCGGTGCACCTGCTGCATCTCATCAAGCTTGGGCAGAAGGAAAGGCCAGGCACAGCCAAACAGGCGAAGGATGTAGTCGCCGCGCATGTAGAGAATCAGCGCTCCGACCGAGTAGATGACACCCGCCGCCATGAACAGATAACCGGTACGCTTGGTTGGCTCACCGGTCAGGGCATCGACCACAGCCAGAATCGCCAGAATAAATACGATGGCCGTGAATATACGCCCGGCCCAAAGGCTTGGCGTCGTAGGATTGGCGGCTGCTGGCATGACGGACTCCTCATGATGTCGTGTTCCTGTCTATGCATCAACGGAGCATTCGTCAATACATTTGTTGTTAATGTACAACATTTAATTATAGCTCTATTGGCGCCTCATCAGAGTTTTTCGAAAACCTGTTGTGCGGCAGAACGTCGCACCCTACACTCAACTCGTTGTGTTCATTGAGTCTCTTCCGGTCCTCCTTGTAGAGGATGACGAAGCCGATCAGCATCTGACCCGGCAGGCTCTGCTGCGCTTCCAGCGCTCCATCATCCTTCACACGGTCAGCTCGGTAAAAGCCGCGCAGTCTTACTTGAGCGCGTCGGGCCCGTTTGCGCAGGCTGAACGCCCGGCCTGCATCATCCTGGACCTTCAGCTCTCTGACGGGTCGGGTCGCGATCTTCTCAACTGGATGCAACGACGGGAGTCGTTCGCCACCCTGCCCGTGATCGTTTTCACAAGCAGTCCGGAACCTCTCAAGCATGACTACATCGCCTGCCAGCTCAGCAAGCCTGCGGAGCTGTCTGGTTATGATCAGCTTGAAAAAGGGTTGGGTGGAATCCTGATGGCTGCGGCCCGGGGCGCCCCCAATGCCGCAAACGACAATTTCGCCGCCTAGTCGAAATCAAATCCATCAGGATCGCCATCACGACGACGGGCAGTGTCCACCGCAGCCCCCATGGCAAGGCCAGCGCCCTCGCCCTCGTTGGGCAATCGCGACGGTGCAATCTGATGCATCACAGCGCGATAAACAAGGAAGGGGCCGAGCACGACCGCAACCAGCGCAAGCGCCAGAACAAACCAGCCCCCAGCGCTTTCAGGGCGTAGCTGAGCGACAAGTGCCGCGCTGGCAGCGAAGACAGAAACAGCAAGGATGAGCGCCATAAGGCGTACAAAAAACCGGGTCATGATCGACATCTTAGCACGCTAATGTGGCAAGTCCGCGGCCATCAGCTTGCCGCGTCGGCCTCCGCCTTGGCATCCGCGCCATAGGTCAGCGCCAGGAAGACATCCTCAAGGTCGGCTTCCTCAGTGCGCAGGTCGGCGATGCGCGCCCCTGACGCATTATAAGTCTCGATCAGCTGGGCAACCGAAGCCTTTCCATATTTGTAGGTAATCGCCAGCGACCCGTCCTCACGAAGCTCGGCGTCTGCGCCTTCAAAGCCAGCCGGCACAGCATCCAGTGGTTCAACCGGATCGATGACCAGCGTCTTGGAATCAAGACGCTTTAAAAGCGTGTCCTTGTCCTCGCACGCGACCACTTCGCCATGATTCACAATTGCAATCTGGTCACACAGCTCCTGCGCTTCTTCCAGATAGTGCGTGGTTAAAACAATGGTTACGCCCTGCTTGTTCAGCTCAACCACATACTCCCAAAGCTGGCGACGCAGCTCGATGTCGACACCGGCCGTTGGCTCGTCCAGCACCAGAACGGGCGGAGAGTGCACCAGCGCCTTGGCCACCAGCAGGCGGCGCTTCATGCCACCGGACAGCTGGCGCACATAGGCGTCGCGCTTGTCGGCGAGACCGACAGCGTCCAGCACTTCCTCGGTCCGGCGCTCAGACTTCGGCACGCCATAAAAACCGGCCATCAATTCCAGCGTTTCATAGGGCGTGAAGAACACGTCCATGTTCAATTCCTGGGGCACCACACCAATGCCGGTGCGGGCCTTGCGGGGATCCTTGTCGATATCCACGCCCCAGATGCGCGCCGTGCCTGCAGACTTCTTCACCAGCCCGGCAAAGACGTTGATGAAGGTGGACTTGCCTGCGCCATTGGGTCCCAGCAGGCCGAAGATCGATCCGCGCGGGATCTGCAAGTCGACACCTTTTAGCGCTTCCTTGGCCGGGCTGTTGCCCTTGCCCGGGTAGGTCTTTTTCAGGCCCACAGCCTCCAGCGCGAAGTCAGGCAGGTTTGTATCGGTATCAGGCATTCGGTGAGGTCCGTGCTGTTCCAGATTGGCCAGGTGATTGACGCGCGCCGCTCACGCGCCGTAAAGGTTGGCGCGACCCTAAACGGGGTGGCTAGCAACGTCCACGCTGCGGCTGCGCCCGACACCTTTAGCCTATATGGTTCTGCTATGAGCTCGTCCAAGCCCACCTCCGCCAGCTTCCCGCCGCCCGAAACCGTTGTCGTTGAGACCAAGCGCGTGATGTGTGATGGCGGCGGCGGCGCGCTCGGCCATCCGCGCGTCTACTACGACATCAGCGATGAGGGCTTTGTGGAATGCGGCTATTGCGACCGCCGCTTTGTCCTGAAGGGCGGCCCGGCGGAGCAGTAGGGCCTTAGCGGAGCAACCGCATTTTCCCTCCCCCAACGCGGGGAGGGTGGGCAAGCCGAAGGCTTGATCGGGTGGGGGGCAGCGCCAGCGCCCTATGATCTTCACCCCACCCGTCAGCTTGCGCTGACACGCTCCCCCTCAAGGGGAGGGAGAGCAGCTTGCCTAGCCCGCTCCATTGCCCCCCAGACCAAACGTCGCTTAACTCCCCCGCCAAACGGGGAGAGCATCCATGAGCGACGCACCAGCACCTGACGCGCCATCGGCTTCTAAGACAATCGGGCTGATCACCGGCCTGGTGATCGCGGTCGGCTTGCAGCTGGTTCCAGTGCCAGAAGGGCTTACCCGTGAAGCCTGGTTGCTCGCCTCGCTGGCGCTGTTAATGGCGTGCTGGTGGGCGACCGAAGCGATCCCGATTGCCGCGACGGCGCTGATCCCACTCGCGCTCTTTCCCTTTTTCGGGATCATCTCCATGGGCGCGGCCGCGTCGCCCTATGCCAGCCCCATCGTCATGTTGCTACTGGGCGGGTTTATCGTGGCGCTGGCGATTGAGCGATGGAATCTCCACGCCCGAATTGCGCTGAATGTCGTGGCAGCGTTCGGCTCACGCCCGGCCCTGATGATCCTGGGCTTCATGGTGGCGAGCGCGGTCCTGTCCATGTGGATTTCCAACACCGCGACAACACTGATGATGATCCCAATCGCGCTGAAAGTCGCCGAAGCGGTGGGCGATGAAGGTCTTGATATGAAGATTTTTGCCCCGGCGCTTGCCCTCGCGGTCGCCTATTCTGCGTCGGTGGGCGGAATTATCACCCCGGTCGGAACCCCCACCAATCTGATCGCCATGGGCTTTATGGAAGACAATTTCGCAGCCTCGGTCAGCTTCCCGCAATGGATGCTCATCGGCGGTCCTGCAGCCCTTCTGATCATTCCGGCCATGTGGCTGATCCTGACCCAGTGGGTCTTCAAGATTGGCGGCCACGCCCCGAGCGCGGCCGGGCGCGAAGTGGTGCTGGAGGCCAAACGCAAGCTGGGACGTATGAGCACCGCAGAACTTCGCGTCGCCCTCGCCTTTGGCACGGTTGCGATCCTTTGGATGGGCCGCACCCTGCCCGGTTTTCTGATCGGCATGCCCGACATCACCTTTGGCTGGAACCCGCTCCTGGCGTGGATCAGTTCCGCGCTCGACCTGCCCATTACGCTGGCGCTTGGCAATGCGCAAATCGCGATGGCAGGTGCTGTCGCCATGTTCCTGATCCCGGCGGGCAAGGAGAGCCGCGGCGAAGCGCTGATGGACTGGAAAACGGTGGAGCGCCTGCCCTGGGCGGTGATCATCCTGTTCGGCGGCGGGCTGTCGCTCGCGGCCGCCATTCAGGCGACGGGGCTTGCTGAGTGGATCGGCTCGCATCTGGAATGGGTCGCCAATCTGCCGCTCCCGATCACAGTGCTGATCCTGGCGCTGATCGTCGTCTTCCTGACCGAGCTGACCAGTAACGTCGCCACAGTTTCGGGCTTCCTGCCGGTTCTAGGCGCGGTCGCGGTGGCCGCAGGGGTGCCACCGGCACACCTGATTGTGCCCGTGGCGCTGGCCGCCAGCTGCGCCTTCATGCTGCCGGTGGCCACCGCGCCCAATGCCATCGTCTACGCCAGTGGCTCGGTCAGTATGGGCCAGATGATCAAGGCCGGCTTCCGCATCAACGTGGTTGCCGCACCGATCATTGCGCTGGTGGCGAGCTTGCTGAGTGGGGTGGCGTTTCCAGGTTAGAGTCCAAACCACAGCACCGCCCATTTGCCCCTCACCGCGAGCGCGCTTAGGTTCATCGCTCCTTGACCGAACCCCTCGCGCGGAGCCTTTCAGATGGCTGTTTCTCGTCCTGTTGATGCCAACTCCCATGTCTATCTGGTTGATGGGTCGGGGTATATTTTTCGCGCCTACCACGCCCTGCCGCCGCTGACGCGGTCTGACGGGACGCCGGTGGGTGCGGTGCAGGGCTTTTGCAACATGTTGTGGAAGCTTTTGGAGGACCTGAAAGGTGAGGATCAGCCAACGCACCTGGCGGTGATTTTCGACCATTCGTCCGACACTTTCCGCAACGAGATTTACGACCAGTACAAGGCCAACCGCCCGCCGGCACCGGAAGATCTGGTGCCGCAGTTTTCCATCATCCGCGATGCCACCCGCGCCTTCGAGCTGCCCTGTATCGAGATGGAGGGCTATGAGGCTGACGACCTGATTGCGACCTACGCGAAACAGGCGCGCGAGGCCGGGGCTCGCGTGACGATTGCGTCGTCCGACAAGGACCTGATGCAGCTGGTACAGGACGGGGTGGGCCTGCTCGACCCGATGAAGACCAAGCGTATCGGTCCTGATGAGGTGTTCGAAAAATTTGGCGTGACCCCCGACAAGGTCATCGATGTGCAGGCACTGGCTGGCGACAGCGTCGACAATGTGCCCGGCGTGCCCGGCATCGGCGTGAAAACCGCCGCCCAGCTGATCAACGAGTATGGTGATCTGGAAACGCTGCTGGAGCGCGCCGGGGAGATCAAACAGCCCAAGCGCCGCGAAAAGCTGACCGACCATGCCGAAGACGCCCGCGTCTCCAAGGTGCTGGTTACGCTCAAAGACGACGTGCCCGACGTGGAGGCCATGGATGCCTTCGGCACTGCGGACCCGGACCCGGACGGCCTGATCAGCTTTCTGAAGTCCATGGAGTTTCGCACCATCACCCGCCGGGTGGAGGAGGCGCTGGGCGCGGGCCCGGCCGATGCCACCGGCGACGCGACCGCCCCCATTGATCGCAAGGCCTATGAGTGCGTGACCAGGGTCGAGCAGCTGGACGCCTGGATCGAGCGCTCCCGCGAGGCGGGCGTGATCGCGGTCGACGTGGAAACAGACGCGCTGTCTGCCACGGCGGCGGGCCTGGTGGGCGTTTCAATTGCGACCGCGCCGGGAAAGGCCTGCTACATTCCGCTGGCTCACGGGTCCGGCGATGGTGATCTGGGCCTGTCCGGTGACAAGCCCGAACAAATTGATGAAGCCACGGCCATTGGCCGCCTTAAAGGCCTGCTCGAAGACCCTGCGGTTCTCAAAGTCGGGCAAAATTTCAAATACGATATCGCGGTTTTCCGCCGCTACGGCATTGATCCCAAGCCTTACGACGACACGATGCTGATCTCCTACGTGCAGGAGGCGGGCCTGCACGGCCATGGCATGGATGAATTGTCGGAGCTGCACCTTGGCCACACGCCGCTCTCCTTCAAGGAAGTCTGCGGTACCGGCAAAAAGCAGATCAGCTTTGCTGAGGTCGACCTGCCACGCGCGACCGAATATGCGGCTGAAGATGCGGACGTTACGTTACGCCTATGGGAAATCCTGAAACCCAGCCTGGTGGCGAAGAAGAAAGCCACCGTCTACGAGACGCTGGAGCGGGCCATGCCGGATGTGCTCGCGCGCATGGAACTTCACGGGGTGAAGGTCGATGTGGCGCAGCTCTCGCGCCTGTCGTCTGACTTTGCCCAAAAAATGGCCGAAGCTGAAGAGGCGGCTCACGAGGCGGCTGGCGAGAAATTCAACCTGGGCAGCCCCAAACAGATCGGCGAAATCCTGTTTGGCAAGCTGGACCTGCCCGGCGGCAAGAAGACCAAGTCCGGGGCCTGGTCGACCGATGCAAGTGTCCTCGACCAGCTGGCTGGTGAGGGCCATGAACTGCCCAAGGCGCTGCTCACCTGGCGGCAGTTTTCAAAGCTGAAGTCGACCTATTCGGACGCCCTAAAAAACGCGATCAATCCTGATACCGGCCGCGTGCATACCAGTTTCTCTCTGGGCGCGACGTCGACCGGGCGTTTGTCGAGCTCTGAACCGAACTTACAGAACATCCCGATCCGCACCGAGGAAGGACGCAAGATCCGCGAAGCCTTCACCGCCGAACCGGGCCACGTCATCGTCGCAGCAGACTACTCCCAGATCGAATTGCGACTGCTCGCTCACATTGCCGATGTGGATGCGCTCAAAGACGCCTTCAGACAGGGCCAGGACATTCACGCCATGACGGCGTCAGAGATGTTTGGCGTACCGCTGGAAGACATGGACCCGATGACCCGCCGAAACGCCAAGGCGATCAATTTCGGGATCATTTACGGCATATCCGCCTTTGGTCTGGCCAATAATCTGGGCATCGGGCGCGATGAGGCGAAGACCTATATCGACAGCTATTTCAAGAAGTTTCCAGGCATCGCTGCCTATATGGACGCCATCAAAGCCGAAGCCAAAGACAAGGGCCATGTCGAGACTATCTTTGGTCGGCGCATCCACCTGCCCGGGATCAAGGACAAGAACCCGTCCGTGCGCCAGTTTGCCGAGCGTCAGGCAATCAACGCCCCGATCCAGGGTGCCGCCTCTGATATCATGCGCCGGGCCATGATCCGCATGGATCAGGCGCTGGCCAAATCAGACCTGAAGGCGCGCATGCTGCTTCAGGTGCACGACGAACTGGTGTTTGAAGCCCCTGAAGGCGAGGCTGAAAAGCTGATCGAGATGGCCACCGAGATCATGTCCGGTGCCGCCCTGCCCGCTCAGGACATCTCGGTCCCGCTGGAAGTTGAAGCCAAGGCCGCAGACACCTGGGGTCAGGCGCACTAGCGCCGCATTGAAGAGATTTCGCAGCCATGACCCAATCCGATCTCGTCGTTATTGGAGCTATTGCCGGAGCTCACGGTGTGCGCGGCGATGCGAAAGTAAAGCCCTTTGGCGATCCGACTCAGCTCACCGCCTATGGCCCCTTCCTGGATGAAAAAGGTGAGGTGTTTCTCACCCCGGCCGGGTCCAAGCCGGGTCCGAATGGTCTCGCCATCATGTGGTTTAAGGAGCGCCATACCCGCGAAGAGATGCAGGCCATGAAGGGCAAGCTATTGCACGCACCTCGCGCGGCCCTGCCTGAACCCGATGAAGACGAGTTCTACTATGCCGACCTCATTGGCCTGACGGTGGAAAACCTTGAGGGCGAGCCGCTTGGCACGGTCAAGGCTGTACAGGACTTTGGTGCCGGCGACCTTCTGGAGGTCAGTGGCCCGGACGGAATCAGCTTCATCCCCTTCACCAAGGCCGCCGTCCCCCATGTCGACATCAAGGCCGGCAAGCTCGTCGCAGATCCGCCACTGGAAGGCGACGAAACGCAAGCTGACGAGGAGCAGGGTCGGCAGGGCTAGCTTCCGCCCCCTTGCCAGCCATGCCCATCGCGCCTAAACCCGCGCGCCATGACCCAAGCACCGCCCTTTACCGCCACGGCTTTGACCCTGTTTCCGGACGCATTTCCGGGGCCTTTGGGGGTTTCACTGCTGAAAACTGCGCAAGAGAACGGACTCTGGGCGCTAGAAACGGTGGACATTCGGTCTTTTTCCCGTCATAAGCACGCCTCCGTTGACGACACGCCGGCTGGCGGCGGCCCAGGAATGGTGCTGCGCCCCGATGTCGCTGCGGACGCGATCGACAGTGTGGACAGTCGTTCACGACCGTTGATCCATCTGACGCCGCGCGGTCGGCCGCTGTCCCAGACGATGGTCAGGGAGTGGGCGGACGGTCCGGGCGTTATTGTGTTTTGTGGCCGCTTCGAAGGTCTCGACCAACGGGTCATCGAAGCGCGCGACATGGTGGAGGTGAGCGTCGGTGACGCTGTGCTCGCCGGTGGAGAAGCAGCTGCCCTTGTCCTCATTGAGGCCTGCGTGCGCCTGATCCCCGGGGTTCTGGGCAAGATCGCCTCCACTGAAGACGAAAGTTTCGAGGGCGATTTACTCGAATATCCTCACTACACCCGTCCGCGGGTCTGGGAGGATCGGGAAATCCCTGAAGTGTTGCTGTCGGGTGATCATGGCCGGATCGCGCGATGGCGAGAAGAACAGGCCGAAGAGATAACACGTCAGCGTCGCCCTGATCTCTGGCAGAGATATCAGCGACGCCAAGGAGAAGAGCCATGAACCTGATTCAACAGCTCGAGCAGGAAGAAGCCGCCCGCGTTCTGGGCGACAAGGAAATCCCGGACTTCTCGGCCGGTGACACCCTTATCGTTCACGTCTGGATTCGCGAAGGCGAGCGCCAGCGTATTCAGCGCTTTGAAGGCGTGTGCATTGCCCGCTCCGGCGGCGGCCTGAACGAGAACTTCACCGTACGCAAGATCAGCTTCGGCGAAGGCGTCGAGCGTGTCTGGCCGGTCCACTCCCCGCTGATCGACAAGATCGAAGTCAAGCGGAAGGGTAAGGTCCGTCGCGCCAAGCTCTACTATCTGCGTGATCGCCGCGGTAAGTCCGCGCGTATCGCAGAGCGCACCACCGGTCGCGGCATCGAAGCGCGTCCGGCCAAGGGCAAGAAGAAGACCGACGCGTAAGCACACGGCTTTCTTCGAGACGACTTTTAAAGCGCTCGCTGATCCTTCAGCGGGCGCTTTTTCTTTATCGCAAACGGGTTAGGCTGGACCTCCACACACTGGAGACGAAGCCCATGCGTACCACGCCCCCTGCCCGCCCATTCGATACGCCAGAACGCGCCAGCTTTCGCGACACGGTCCAGCGCTTTATCGACACCGAGATTGCGCCCCATGCCAATGATTGGGACGAGGCAGGCGACTTTCCCTGGAGCCTTCACGAGAAGGCTGGCGCACTGGGGTTGTTTGGCTTCGGGATTGATAAGGCCTATGGCGGGCTGGGCTTTGATGACGCCCTGATGCGCTTTGATTGCGGTACCGCCATGGGCTATGCCGGCATTGGCGGGGTCAACGCATCGCTGTTTTCACGCGGCATCATGACCGGTCCGATCCAGCAGCTGGCCAGCGAAGATCAGAAGCGCGAGGCCCTGACCCAGATCGTATCAGGCAAGGTCGGTGGCGCACTTGCCATGACCGAACCCTCTGGCGGTTCAGACCTGTCACGGCTCAAGACCAAAGCTGTTCGCGACGGCGAAGACTGGCTGATTACAGGCGAGAAGACCTTCATCACCGGCGGCATGAAGGCCAGCTGGTATGTGGTTGGGGCCCGCACCGGCGGTGACGGCTTTGGCGGTGTCTCGCTGCTTCTTGTTTCGGCCGACGCACCAGGCTTTACGCGAACCGAAATTCACAAAAAGATGGGATGGTGGGCATCAGACACAGCGACCCTACATTTTGATCAGTGCCGGGTTCCGGCATCCGCTCAGCTGGGTGAGGAAGGAGTCTGCCTGCTTGCCATCATGGACAATTTCAACCATGAGCGCTTCAGCCTGTCGGCGGGCTGCCTGGGGATGGCAAGGCGCTGTCTTGATGACGCGATTGCCTACGCCCAGGAGCGCGAAACGTTCGGCAAGCCCCTGATCAAGCACCAGGCGATCCGCCACAAGATTGCGGATATGAATGCCAGGATCGATGCGCTTGATGCCTATCTGCAGATGATTGCATGGCGCATCAATGAAGCCCGCGACGCGACCGCGCCGATGCCCGCTGCTGAACTTGCCAAGGTGAAAGTGCTCGCTTCGAAAACGGCTGAGTTCTGCGCCAATGAAGCCATGCAAATCCTTGGCGGCGCAGGCTATCTGCGCGGATGCGCGGTGGAGCGCATCTATCGCGAGGTCAAGGTCATGGCCATCGGTGGCGGGTCAGAGGAAATCATGCGCGATCTCGCCGTCAAACAGATGGGGCTCTAGGCCTCGCCCACCGTAAGATAGCCGTAGATGGCCGTGGCGCACTCTTCGATAAAGGCCCCAGAGTCTGTGGTGAGGGCTGCAGCCGCACCCGTCTCCCCGTACAGCCCACGCTCCACCAGGACGGTGTTGAGAAGATAGAAAATCATGCGTGCCGCAGAATCGGCATCGGGGCGCTGAACCTCGTCCTGGAATTGATCAATCAGGTCTCTGAACTGGCTGACCGATGCGTCAATGACACTCTGCCAGTCCTGACCCACCAGATCCGGACGCAGGCGCGCATAGAGATGAGCTGTACGAATGAGTTGCGGTTCACGCTCCAACACAGCCCAGGCCGCCTGGCAAAGCTTCTCCGTCGCAGTCCAGAGCGTGTCGTCGTCAGCCAGCGCGAGATGCTGTGAGGTGTCGGCGCTCTGATCTTCCAGCATTGAGATATAGACCTCAAAGATCACCGGAATCAGTGCTTCCTTGTTCGCAAAGCGCCGATAGACCGTACCAACAGCGATGCCTGAACGCTGAGCCAACTCCGCCATGGTGATGGCCTCAAAGGCCTTTTCTCGCAGCAGCGCCCCGAAGCCTGCGACCAGCTTTTCCCGTGTACGCCGCGAGCGATCCTGCGAGGCTTTGATTTCACCGGACTTTTCGCTTGCAGCTTCCGTCTCGCTCTTCACCGAACTAAAACCTTCCAACAATCAACGGAACCGGAGCTTGACATCCGCTCCGGCTTTAGTTTATGTGAACGCGAATTCGCATTCGCGTACCTCTATTACATTTTCATGTCCTGCCTGAAGGCGCACGGACGACTCGCTTTGGAGGCTAGCATGCCTGACTGGATGAACACGCCCGATTTATTTTTGATTGGAGCCTTGAGCTTTATTGCAGCGCTTCTAGCCGCAATGCCGCTCATCGACGCCCGGCACAAAAAACGCGAAGGCCGGCCCGGCGCACGTCTGAGCCTGTATCGCGAAGCGATGATCATGCTGTGGGCGATGGCGATTGTGGCGGTTCTTGGCTGAATGCTGTCCGGTCGCCCGCTGCAAGACATTGGTTTTACTCAACTTCACGAAGGCTGGCGCGGAATGGCGGCGCTGGGCCTGATGGTTCTGGCGCTTGGCTATTGCGGCTGGCAGCTCGGCCAGATGCTGGTCTCGTCTGCAGCGCGCCAGTCGGTTCGCAAGCAGCTTGAAGGCGTTGAGCTGGGTATGGTTCGAGCCGAAACCAGGCAGGAAGCCTGGAGCTTTCAGGCCCTGTCGGCAACAGCAGGCATTACCGAAGAGATTGTTTTCAGGGGCGTTTTGATTGCAGCACTGGCGCTGGTGATACCGCTGTGGGCCGCAGCGATCATTAGCGTGATCGCCTTTACCCTGCCCCATGCCTATCAGGGGCCAGCTGGGATGGCGCGGGTCCTGCCAACCGGGGCCTTTCTGACGGCGATCGTGCTTGTTGGTGGCTCGCTTTGGCCCGCCATCATTGCTCACTGGGTCATCGACATGACCGCTGGCTTGACCTTCGCGATCCTGGATCACTTTGAAAACAAAGACCAAAGCGAGCCAAACACTCCCCGCAACACAGTCGCCCTTAAAGCCTAATCTGGCTTGTTCCTCGGGCCGGGCAGAGGCAAAGTCTGGATCGTATAGCCCCTTGGACGATCTGGACTTTGCCATGCGCCTTCCCGCACTTCTTGCTGCCCTTGCCCTTACGGCTCCCGCGTCGGCGCAGTCGGTTGACCGCATCGATCCGCCCAACTGGTGGGTGGGGATGGAGCAGGAGACCGTCGAGCTTCTGATCCGGGGGACAGATCTAAACGGGGCTTCAGTGTCCACCGACCAGGATGGGGTGAACAGCGACCAGGTTTCAGGGTTTCCTGACCGGGACTATCTGGCGGTCACTTTATCCATCACTGACGAGGCGCAGGTTGGCGACGTTATCCTCACCCTTGAGTTTGAGGATAGTACGCTGGAAATCCCCTACCCGCTGCTGGAGCGTGCGCCGTGGTCGCCTTATCGCAGCGGCTTTGGCTCCAATGACGTGGTCTACCTGGTTCAGCCCGATCGCTTTGCGAATGGGGACCCGACCAATGACACGGTGGACGGCTATGTGGATGGCCTGAACCGCGATGACCCGGGCGGTCGCCATGGCGGGGACCTGGCCGGCCTGATCGATCACCTGCCCTACATCGCCGACATGGGCTTCACCCAGCTCTGGCTCAACCCGGTTCAGGAGAACGCCGAGGAGCGCAACAGCTATCACGGCTATGCGATCACCGATTCCTACGCTGTGGATCCACGCTTTGGCACGCTGGACGAGTATGTCGCGCTGTCGCGTGCGGCAAGGGAAGCGAGCATCGGCATGATTATGGATGTGGTGCCCAATCATTTTGGCTCGAACCACTATCTCAACCGCAAGCGACCTGGGCGCGACTGGTTCAATGGCAGCTACCGCTCCACCAACCACCGTCAGTCGACCATTCACGATCCCTACGCAGCACAGGTTGACCGCGACGCGTTCGAAGATGGCTGGTTCGCGCCGACCATGCCTGATCTCGATCAGACCAACCCCCACGTGGCGCGCTACCTGATCCAGAACACGATCTGGTGGATCGAGACGGTGGGCCTGACCGGGCTGCGCATCGACACCTACGCGTTTTCTGATCCCGACTTCATGGTCGACTACACGCGTGCGATCCGGGCTGAATATCCAAACCTGTCGATGGTCGGCGAGGTGTGGAGCCTTGATCCCATCCTGACCGCTGGCTTCCAGCACGAGGGGCCCGTCAACCCGGTGCCAGACGCGGGGCCGGGCAGCCTGATGGACTTCCCGCTGCTTTACACGCTGATCGATGCGCTAACCGAAGACGACAGCTGGGATACCGGCCTGGCCCGGCTTTACAATTTTCTGGGCTCGGACCGGCTCTACGCTGATCCTCAAGCCCTGATGACCTTTGCCGACAATCACGATTTTGACCGCATCCATACCCAGCTGGGCGAGGATGTGGCGCTGACGAAGATGGCCCTGTCGCTGATCATGACACTGCGCGGCACGCCACAGGTGCTTTATGGCACCGAAATTCTGGCGACTAACGAAAACCCGGGCGACCATGGCCAGATCCGCTCTGATTTTCCCGGCGGCTTTGAAGGCGACAGCGTCAACATCTTCGCGCGCGAGGGCCTTAGCGCTGAGCAGGCCGACATGTTGGACTTCACGCGCACCCTGACCCGATGGCGCTCAGGCAGTATGGCGGCAGCCTTTGGCGACACGGTCCATTACGTGCCCGATGAGGATCACGGCCACAGCGTCTATGTCTTTGGTCGGACTTTCCGCGATGAAGGTGTTCTCGTCCTTGTAAACAAGACCGACGCGCCCGTTTCGCTTAATCGCCGCGCTTATCTGGAAATCGTTGAAACCCAGGAGAACGCCACCAATGTGATGACCGGCGAGCCGGTTGACATGGAAGCCGCTCTCGTCGCCGCACCGCGAGCGGTAACAATCCTTGAGTTCGACCGCTGACGCACAGGCGTAGAACCTTGACCGGAAGCGGCTTCGTCCCCACTTTGCGCGCCCATGACCGCCCCTGTGGAAAACACCCCAGCGCAGGCTGAAACGCCTGAACGCGATGACGTGGAGATCGTCACCTTTGGCTGCCGGCTGAACGCCTGGGAGTCCGAGGTCATGCGCGATCACGCCAAGGCAGGCGGCATGACCGACACGGTCATCATCAACACCTGCGCGGTGACCAATGAAGCGGTGCGCCAGGCGCGCCAGACGATCCGCAGGCTAAAGCGCGAACGCCCCGACGCCGAAGTGATCGTCACGGGGTGCGCAGCTCAGATCGACCCGGATGAATTCGCCAAGATGCCAGAGGTCGGGCGCATCATCGGCAATGCTGAAAAGCTGAAAGCGGAAACCTTCCAGACCAAGGCCGTCTCCGGCGGTGAACGGGTCGAGGTGGGCGACATCATGCAGGTGCGCGAGGTCGCCTCCCATCTGGTGGACGGTCTTGATGGCCGGGCGCGTGCCTATGTTCAGGTTCAAACCGGATGCGATCACCGCTGCACCTTCTGCATCATTCCCTATGGCCGCGGCAATGCGCGCTCCGCGCCGGCTGGCGAAGTGGTCGAGCAGGTCCGCCGTCTGGTGGAGACCGGCCATAGCGAAGTGGTACTGACCGGTGTCGACCTGACCAGCTGGGGTGAAGACCTTCCCGGCACGCCCAAGCTTGGTCGCCTGGTGCGCGCGATTTTAAAACAGGTTCCGGCGCTTCCTCGTCTGCGCCTGTCTTCAATTGATGCGATCGAGATTGACGACGACCTGTTCCGCGCCATCGCCGAGGAAGAGCGTCTTTGCCCCTACATGCACCTCTCGCTTCAGGCGGGCGATGACATGATCCTCAAACGCATGAAGCGGCGCCATCTGCGCGACGACGCCATTGCACTGGCCAGAAAGCTGAAATCGGCGCGCCCGGACATGGCCTTTGGCGCGGACCTGATTGCCGGCTTCCCCACCGAAACCGAAGCGATGTTTGAAAACTCGCTGAAGCTCGTGGACGAGTGTGATCTGGCTTATGTCCACGTCTTTCCCTATTCGCCGCGCCCCGGCACGCCAGCAGCACGCATGCCCCAGCTTGATCGTGCCGTGATCAAGGACCGCGCGGCGCGCCTGCGTGAGAAGTCGGCTGAGGCGCTGCAGCGCCACCTCACTTCGCGCGTCGGCATGGAGATGGCTGCTATCGTGGAGCGCAATGGCTTTGCCCGCGGCGATGATTTCTCGCCCATTGCACTCAACGCCCCGGCACGCCCCGGAGCCTTCATCAAGGTCAGGATTACCGGCATCGAAGGCGACCGCCTGACCGGAGAAGCGCTGGAGGCGCTGTCATGAGCTGGTTCAAGTTCGGCTTCGGTAAGAAGAAAAATGACAAGGCCGAAGAGGCTGGAGCTGCCGCTGACACAGCGGTCGAGGACGTCGCTGACGTCGCGGTCGAAGCTGAAGCGACTGTCGAGGACGCCGCGGACGTAGCCCCCGCATCCCCAGCGCCTGTCGCTCACGAAACCCTCGACGACAGCAACGATGAGATGGCCGTTGAGGCTGACGAGCCCACCGACGTCGACGAAGGGCCAACCGCTGAACCCGTCACGACATCTGAACCTGCGCCAGAGCCAGGGCCAACGGCTGACGTGGCGTCTGACATGGCTCCCGAACCGGAGCCTGTCATCGAGGCCGCGCCTGTTCCGGACCCCGCACCGGAACCCGAAGCCGAGCCCGACGCCGCACCCAATGACGGCGTTTCGGACAGTACCGAGAAGAAGGGCTTCTTTGCCCGCATTGCCTCTGGCCTGAAGAAGACCAGCTCGCGCTTTTCCGACAGCGTCTCGGCGGTCTTCACCCAGCGCAAACTCGATAACGAGGCACTGGAGGAACTGGAAGATTTGCTGATTGCCGCCGACCTGGGTGCCGCCACGGCGGCGCGCGTCACCGCACGGCTCGCCAAGGACAAGTTCGACAAGGACATCAGCCCCGAAGAGATCAAGGAAGCGCTCGCCGACGTGGTTGCCGAGACGCTGGAGCCCTATGCCCAGCCGCTCGACATGTCCGGCGACAATCCACGCATCGTTTTGTTCGTCGGCGTCAACGGGTCCGGCAAGACCACAACGCTCGGCAAGATCGCGGTGAAGATGACCCGTGAAGGGGCCGACGTCGTCACGGCGGCGGGCGATACTTTCCGCGCGGCAGCCGTGGAGCAGCTGGAGGTCTGGTCGAAACGCGCCGGGGCCACCTTCCTGTCGCGCCCCATCGGATCAGACGCAGCCGGGCTTGCCTTTGACGCCGTCCAGCAGGCCCGCGAGACCGATGCTGATGCGGTCCTGTTCGACACCGCGGGTCGCTTGCAGAACAAGACCGAGCTGATGGACGAACTCAGGAAGATCGTCCGCGTGATCCGCAAAATCGACGAGACTGCGCCCCACCACGTCATTCTGGTGCTCGACGGCACGGTCGGCTCCAACGCCCTGTCCCAGGCCGAAGCCTTCATGGAAGCCGCCAACGTGACCGGCGTCATCATGACCAAGCTCGATGGCACGGCAAAAGGCGGCGCACTGGTGCAGGTGGCCGAAAAATTCAAACTCCCCATCCACTTCATCGGTATCGGCGAAGGCGAAGCGGACCTGACCGCCTTTGACGCCAAAGCGTTCGCCCGGGCGCTGGCGGGGCTTGAGGATTAGCGCCTCGTGCCACGACGTCAGAAACGACACAATAACCCGTCATCCCGGACTTGATCCGGGACCCAGCCGCGTTGGTGTTGAAACTGGGTCCTGAATTAAATTCAGGATGACGAAAACGGTAACGCCTCTTGATCTCGCGATTGCGCTTCAGTCGCCCTGGCCTGGTGTTGCCACACCGTTCCCTGCGGCAGCGCGCCCGCTTTTCAGCCTCATTTCTATTTGATTATATGACAACGATGGCCAACGCGCCTCGATGCAATGATACAAAACACGACAAGCCTGGTCTGATCCGGGGGAGGATAACACCATGAAGACCCTGCGTTTTTCGATGAGTACCGCGATTGCGGCCTGTGCTGTGGCGGTCATGGGCACTACGCCAGGTTTTGCCGAAGCCACCAGCGCTGAGGCCACCGTTGCTGCAGCGGCTCAGCCACTCAATAGCCGCACCACCGTGCGCTGGGACCTTGAAGGCGGCGGGATGAGCCGTGACATCGTGGAGTCCGACCAAGCTCCCGGTGGCGCCGCTCTTGAAGTACGGGTACGCCGCGCCAATGACGAAGCCTGGCGCTCGCGCGTGACCGTACCGCTGATCCGCGACATCAATGCGGGCGACGAGGTCGAGCTGCGTGTCTGGGTGCGGGCTGAACGCGCCATCCGCGGGCTTGATACCGGCAATCTGGACCTCCAGATCGTGCGCACCAGCGAACCCTACGACAATATCTTCAGCGAGAATATTCGCCCCACCGAAGAGGGCCAGTACTACACCGTGCGCGGCGTGGCCGAGGCCGATTTTGCCGCAGATGATGTCGTCTTTGGTGCAAATATGGCCTATGGTCGCCAGACCATCCATTTCGGCCCGATCTTTATTGACCGGGTCTCAACGGCCGCTGACCGCGAAAGCGAAGGCTGATCGATCCAGCTGGCCAGCGCGCGCGTATTAGCTCATAACCGAGCCAACGCGCGCGCTGCCACAGGGATCACCCATGTCTGAATCAAAGAACTCCGCCGGTCAGTTTTCCAAACTCATGGTCGATGTCGGCCCGGCGGCGGTGTTCATGATCGCCTACAATGTGGGCCGCCGTGTTGTCGAAGACGGTGCGATCTACTGGGCAACCGGCCTGTTCATGGCCGCAACGGCGCTGGCGCTGGGCTATGCCTGGTTCAGCCAGAAACGCTTCCCGCCCATGCTGGTGGTGACGTTCGTGATCGTGACCTTCTTCGGCGGGATGACGCTTTACTTACAAGATCCGATCTTCATCTACATCAAGCCGACTATCATCAACCTGCTCTTTACATTCATGATTCTGGGCTGTTTTGCCTTCGGATTTAACGTCTGGAAGGCGCTGTTCGGCTCCATCTTCGAGATGCCGGAGCGGGCCTGGTTCATCCTTGGAATCCGCTGGGCTCTGTTCTTTGCCTTGCTGGCGATCATGAATGAGGTGCTGTGGCGTCACATCACCGACCAGAACCTGCCCGAAAGTGTGCGCCTGTTTGACGGCCTGGCCTGGACGGAAAGCTTCTGGGTCAACTTCCGCTTCTGGGCGACCTACCCGCTCTTCTTCGTCTTCCTGTTGTTGAACCTGCCCCTGACGATGAAGCACGCCACCGATGCCAGCACCGGCGAAGCGATTGCAAATAAAATGAAATCTGACTGATCTGAGGATCGGTTTTCGTTGTGGAGCGGTTCGCGTTGAAGTAGACTTTCCCCATGGGACGTCTTCGATCACGTGTGCTGAAGCTGCGCGCTGCCAACTACCAAAGCTCAACCAGCTGGCTCTTTTTGATCGCGACCTTCGGTTTTGCCTTCTGCTGGGCTATCTTCATCATCTACACGGTCGTTGCTCTGTCCTGCGTTCAGGCGATCGGCATCACTCTGTCGCCACGCTACGGCATCGCCCCGATCGACCTGTTCTGGTACGGATTTCTGGCGCTTGGCATTTTGACCTTCGTCAACACGATCCGCTTTCGCACCGGCCCCCAGCACTACAGCCATCGCGCCGCCGAAGCGCTGCTCATTTTCTTTGGCCTCGTGACGGTGTCAGAGTGGGAAAACAAGGTTCACCCAGGCCTCGGCGATCGCCCTGTCATGGAATTCATCCACGACCGGATCCTCCTGCCGAGCCCGTTTTTCCGCGTCACTTACTTCGAGCTGGTTGATGTCGGGCCATGGCGTGGTGAGAAGCCGCCTAGTGGTGTTGCGGCGGGCTCATTTCCAGACCTGCCCGCACCCGCCGCTTATGTTCGCGATGACGCCTTTCCGCTTGGGATACTCGCCCGGTCGGCCCGCGAATGCGCCTGTTGGACCGGTCAAGCTGAGTGGGCACGCTGGGAGCATCATAATCTCAAAGCCGATCTCTACTACGGTTTCATCGATGCTGAGGAGGCGGCCGAGCGCGCTGCCAGCCTTCCTCCATCGCCCATCGAAGCAGAGTGGTGCACCCCAGTGCGTGATTTGGCCCGTCGTCCCCGCGAGCTTCCCTGAACACAGGCTGAATTTACTCAGGCTTTGCCATAACATTCGCCATAACAAGGGTGTGATTTCAAAGCGGGCGCGGTCTGGGCTACACCTGTCGGCATGATGATCGCGTTCAAAATTCTGCTCGCCGCGTTTGCTGCGTCTTCAGCGCAAGCCTCGGCCGAGCCCGAGACAGCGCCTGCCACACCAACACCCAGTGAGGGCGTGCGTGTGGTGGAGCTGTTTACCAGCCAGGGCTGCCCCATGTGCCCCGGGGCCAACGCCCACCTTCAGGTCATGGCCACCCAGGACGACAGCCTGCTCGCCCTGGCCTATGGCGTTGAGTATTGGGACGTTTACGGCTGGGAAGACACGTTTGCCCGGCCTGAATTCACCGCCCGCCAGCAAGCCTATGTGGATGCCGGCCAGGCGCGCCGGGTCTACACGCCCCACTTTGTCATCAACGGCTCGCCAGAAAAGCTGCGCTTCAGCGAGGAAACCATCTCGGCTGCCGTCGACTCGATGGCACCCCTGCCCGCCTTGCTCAGCGCCGAGCGCATGGGTAATCGCATTGAGGTCCAACTCATTGGCGAGGCCCGTGAAACACCAGCACAGATCTGGGCGGTCGCCTATCACCCGGGCCGTGAGACCGTAACCCCCAGCGAAGGGCCCAATGCCGGGCGTGAGGTCAGCCATTTCAATATGGTTCGCTCGATTGACCTTGCGAGCGAGTGGTCAGGCGGCGCTATCGTGCTGGAGCTTGATGCGCCGGACGGCGAGCTGGCCGCTGCGATCCTGGTTCAGGATGGTCCAGGCGGTGTAATCCTGGCAGCAGCACGCGTCGGCCAGGCTCAGTAAAATGGGCCTATGGCGCGGTCGGCTCAGCCATCTGGTCAAGCGGGCGGGTTAAACGCTCATAGGCGTCATCGCTGACCTGATAGGCCCAGCCATCAACAATGGCGTTAAGGCGGTCAGCCCGCGGGCGGGCGTCATCGCTCAGCGCTTCCACCGTAATCACCGCCCAGCGCTCGTCGCCCTCGGCAATAAAATCGAAGCGGTAGGCGAGCCCTGAGAATGTGGAGCCGACGTGGCGGGCGACAAAGCTGCCCTCAAGGCTTTCAACCGGCCGCACATCGCGAAACCGCAGGCGAGCACCCGCCGTTGCGACACCATTGGCCGCTCCGCCGGTAATCAGGCGATATCCTGAGGGTTCCAACAGCTCGTAATTGCGTTGCGACAGGCCAGCGCGCTGGACGAAATAGGCTGGTCCGGTTTCCGGCTCGACACGGGCTCGAGCAATCGCAGTGGCTTCAAACGCCCAGAAGTCGAGGCCCAGCCAGACGCCGGGATCGGCCAGCACCGGCAATTCACCGCTGGCTGCAAAGGCGCGCGCCCGGTCAGCTGGCCTTAGGTAAAGGCCATCGCCGTCATTCTGGGTATTGCCCGCCACCAGATCGGCGAGCCGCTCGCCTGCACTATTGAGGATGATCAGGCGCGTGCCAGACCCGCCGGCGAGTGGATCGCTTAAGCCTACCCTGTCGAACTTCGACTGATCGCGGGTCATGGCGCGTTCAAATCGGAGCGTGCTTAGCGCCGCATCCAGCGCGGCGATACGCTCGGCGCGAACCGCATAGCCCCCGCGTGAGGGCATGACCCAGCTGTCCTCCCGGCGTTCCATACGGATCTGGGTATCGGCGCTGATGATCTCGATGGCCGTGGCCTCGCTCGCCCCGTCAATCCAGCCGGGCAAAACCGGGCCTGAGACGTCTGGTGGGCTCGCCCGGCGCGCGTCCATGACAAGCGTCGCAGCGCCAGCCGCCAGCAGCATCGCCGCACCCGCGGAGGCAAGGAGCGCGTGCCTCAGGCGTCGGTGTGAAAGCCTCATGAGCGTGCCCTCCGACGCAGGAGCACCATGATGCCGGCAAAACCCATGACAAGAAGCGGCGGGAACCAGATGGTCCACGACATCAATCGGCCCTCCAGCGCATCAATCTCGACACGGAAGCCGCGCTCGATCTCGCGCAGGCGCGCGCGGGCATCAAGAATACGCGCACGCAGCAATGCCGCCTCGGCCTGATCGTCTTCATCGGCACCACCGAGCGCGCTCGCCCGTCCAGCCGCGTTCAAGGTCGCAAGGCGGGTCTCAGCTTCCAACAGCTCCGCCTCGAGGTCTTCCTGCAAAGTGCGATAGCGCGCCTCAGCGTCTGAGCGCAGCGCTTCCACGCGCTCCATCGGGCGCGACGACCCGGCCCGTGAACGCAAACCCACCAGTGCTGGATCACCCGCAAGGCGATCAGCAAGGTTCAGGATCAGGGTTGGGTTGTCAGCGGCCAGCTGTTCGCCCCCAACGCCATCAGCGCTGAGGAAAAAGGCCGGATCGAGCAGGTCCGCATCGGCAATCACGATGACTTCGCCGGGCCCTTGTGACTGCTCCACATGATCAGCGGGGTTGGCGCTCGCGGCCTCCGGCGGACCAGCTGGGAAAGCGGTCTGGAACACGCCAGACACCTGAGCAGCCAACACCAGCGGTGCATCCTCAGCCGGCGCGAAATCGCGCAACAGCGCCTCGGGTGGCGGAGAGCCCGCCGCAATGTCCGCGTCGGTACGCCCGGCTGCGGCCGTCGTCATCAGAAGCGGGGTAAAGCGGGTGCCAGCGCCTTCAAGCGGGACCACCTCGCCGGGACTGCCCAGATTGACACCGAGCGACAGCGACAGCGTGGCAGGCAGCTGGGTATTCATCCCCGATGGCTGGACGGTGAACCACAGCGGATAGGCGCGCATGCGGCTGCGCCCGGCTTCCACGATCTGAACCGGCAAGCCAGCTTCGGCGTCCATCGCCACGGTGTTGAGGTCATAGCCCACACCCCAGGCGGCAAACAGCGACCCAAGACTGGACGCCCGTTCGGCGTTGATCGGTGGCAGGCCATCAGGACCGGGCTTGAGCGCCACATGGGCCATGGGGTCCACCAGCGCCAGCACGCGGCCCCGGGTCAGCGCGAACTGATCGACGGCATAGCTCTGCGCCTCGCTTAAGGGGGCCGGGTGGAACAGGAAAAGCGCATCAGCGTCTGCCGGGATCGTTCCAAAGTCGCGCTCCAGCCAGCTGACCTGATAGGTACGCGCCAGCTCATTGACGATCGGATTAGCGCTGATCCCGTCAAAGTCCGGGGCAAACGGTAGGTCGGAAATAATCGCGATATGGGGCGTGCGCGCACGCTCCAGCTCTGCGATGGCGCGGATGATCTCATACTCAAGGCGTGCCTCAGCGTTGGGATCAAACAGGGTGATCACCCGGCTTTCATCCACGCTGTTGCGCCCGATCAGCCCGAAGAAAATCTGTCCGCCATCATCGGTGGGGATCGGCTGCAGCCCTGAGGCAATGGCGGCGTCTTCAGCCGGTGAAAACGGATCAGGGTCAATCTCGCTGAACCGGATACCGCCGCCAGCCTCAGCCGCAACGGTGCGCAGCATCTCGCGAACCCGGGCCCCATAGGTGCGGATCGCCGGATATTGTGCCGCTTCACGCCGGGAGAAGTAGAAGTTGAGCTGGACCGGTTCATCAAGGCGGGACAGGACATCGCGCGCGCCGGGTGACAGCTGGTAAAGGCCGCGCTCGGTCAGGTCGATGCGCACGCCTTCGCCATGGCTGCGCAGGGTCCAGTTAAACCCGACAAAGCCAGCCAGAAGCGCGGCCAGCATGACGACGAGATAGGCAGTCCGGCTCATCGACCCACTCCCCGGCGCGCATCAATGAGCAAAATGGCTGCCCCCAGCCCCAGTCCCATCAGGGACAGGAAATAGCCAAGATCAGACAGGCTGACGACACCGCGCCGAAGCGAGTCAAAGCGGGCAAGCGCGGACAGCTCGGCCACCGCCTCCACTGCCGCGCCAGGCACGGCGTCAGACAGGGCATCGACCACCATCGGCAGGCCGGCTGCCGTGACCAGCACACAAGCTGCAGCGCCCAGAACAAAGGCCACCACCTGGTTGCCGGTTGAAGCCGAAAGCGCCTGACCGATGGCCAGATAGCCGCCCGCCAGCAGGAGCGCGCCAATATAGGCGGTCGCAGTGGCCGCGTTGTCAGGCGATCCAAGATAATTGACCGCGATCCACATGGGGAAGGTCAGTACCAGCGCCAGGGCCGCAATCGTCCAGGCGGACAGGAATTTTCCAAGGGCTGCGGCCCAGAGCGGGATGGGACTCGCCAGCAGCATTTCCAGCGTCCCGCGATCGCGCTCCTCCGCCCAGGCGCGCATGGCCAGCGCCGGCATCAAAACCAGCAACAGCCAGGGCAGGAAATCAAACAGGGGCGCGAGATCGGCCCGGCCGGTGTCAAAAAAGCGCCCGGCCCGCCACGCAAAGCTGGGTGCAGCAAAGGCAAACACCGCCAGAAAGACCCAGGCGAGCGGGGTCTGGAAATAGGCGGCAAGCTCTCGTCGATAGACCGCGATCAAACCGTTCACGGTGCCGCCTCCCCGCCGCGATGGCTCAAGGTTTCGCGCGATGATGCAGTGAGTGTTCTGAACGCCGATCCAATGGAATTGTCCGGCCCGCGGCTGGCAAGCTCACGGGGTGTCTCATCAGCCAGAAGCCGCCCGCCAGCGATCACAATGGCGCGGCTACAAATCGTATCCACCTCATCCAGCAAGTGGGTGGAGATGATGATCGCCTTCTTTGGAGCCATCTCCTGGATGAGGGCTCGCACGCCATCTTTCTGGTTGGGATCGAGCCCGTCTGTGGGCTCATCAAGGATCAGGACCGGTGGGTCATGGGCAATGGCTGCAGCCAAAGCGGCGCGGCGCTTATAGCCCTTCGACAAAGCCCCGATCGGCTTTTCAGCCGCAGGGCCAAGATTGGCGCGCGCCAGCGCGTGCTCGGTTGCGTCTTTGAGTGCCGAGCCAGAAAAACCCCGTGCGCGCAGGTGAAAGCGCACATAGCCACGCGGCGTCATGGCCGGATAGGCCGGGGCCCCTTCAGGCAGATAGCCGAGACGGGACTGGGCTTCGTGGCGGTTCAGCGTCGCGTCATAGCCAGCGATTTCCGCTCGCCCCTCATCGGGCTCCAGACAGCCCGCCAGCATGCGCATGGTCGTCGACTTGCCTGCACCGTTGGGGCCCAGAAACCCCAGCACCTCACCACGCTCCACGGTGAACTGAACGGCATCCACCGCAGTCACGCCATTAAAGCGTTTGGTCAGAGCGTCGGCGCGGATCATCAAGGCGTCCTGGGCAGCTCGGGGCGAGAAGGCACAGCCGCGATACAATCGCGTTGCGCCAAGGCTCGCAAGCCTGCCCTGATGCCTGTCACCAAATCCTGAACGCGACGGCGCACAGCGCAGTGAAAATGGCATCATCTTCAAAGGGGAATGTGTCGACCGACATGACCCTCCTGATCCGGGGGGCTGGGGGGGCTGTGAATCCAGACCGGGCGGGCTTGTCCATGTCGATCGACACAGCTCACAGTGTGTGTGGCCTTTGTTCGCGTGAGGACCAAATTAGGGCAAGAATGCGGCAGTGTATGAACTCTGAGTAACACGCCGGTAAGCAAGAGATTGTCAAAGCCGATGCACCAAACGCCACCCGGAGCCAATTCCAACGCCCGTCCCGCCGAAGATGTGGTGATGTTCCACCGCACCGAGCTTGATCAAATCCTGCGCGTTTACGGGATGATGGTCGCGGGCGGCGAATGGAAGGACTACGCGATTGACGGCCTGAAGGACCGGGCGGAGTTCGCCATCTTCCGCAACGCTGCGGAGTTTCCCATCTATCGCGTGGTCAAGACTCCCGGCGATGCCCGCAAGCAGGGGGCCTGGAAGGTGATCGGAGCTGGCGGCGTCATCCTGAAACGCGGCCACGAGCTCCAACCGGTCCTGAAAGTCTTTGATCGTCAGCTCGCCAAGCTGAACTGGAGCGGCGGGCTCTGACCCCAACGCTCAATCGCCAGATAAAAAAACGCCCCGGAACCAGCAGCTCCGGGGCGCTTTGTTTGGGTGTTCCAGCCAGACGCTATTCGCGATTGCCGAGCAGCATCAGGATGACCTGGAACATGTTGATGAAGGCGATATAGAGGTTGAGGGCCCCAAAGGTCGTGGCCACCGCCATGGAACGCTCATCACCCTGAATTTCGAAATAGGTGATCTTCAGGTTCTGGGTCTGCCAGGCAACAACGCCGGACATCAGGCCCAGGATCGCGAACTGAATGATCCAGTGCAGCGGACCACTATTGATGAAGAAGGTGTTCAGGAGCGCGATGGCGATGACGCCGATCATGCCCATAAAGAGGAAGGATCGCAGCGGCCCCAGATTCATCTTCGTTGTGTAGCCAAACAGAGACAGGCCGAAGAAGGCCGCTGACGTGATCACCAGCGCCTGGGCGATGGTGCCAAAGTCAATGCCGATCTGGCCGCCACCGGCAATGCCGGCCGCCATGTCGGAGTTGGCTGCGATCATGACCCACATGCCAAGGCTGGCCCCGATCAGGGAGACCACACTCCAGTAAAGCAGCGCCGCGCCGGTGGGCGACGGATTACGCATGAAGAACATGGAGCCGAACAGCAGGGCGATCGGGCCGAACTGAACGACAAAGAGCAGCGGCGTGCCAAACACCAGCTGGGTGACCGGGGCGACTGTACCGACCACATAAGCGATTGCTGCGGACAGAAGCAGGCCGAGGCCCATCTTGTTGTAGACGCCAAGCATAAAGCTGCGCAGGCCCGCATCGACAGACGTGTCGAGGGTGCGCGCATCATAGGCGGTGCGGTTGAACTGGTTCATCGCTTCCTTCTCAGGTTACGTTTGCTGTGATCCCGCGCACGATGCGCACGACCTTCTGGACATGAATATCAGAGTTGTGCGCCCAAGATTCAAGTGAAACCGGTCAAGCGGCCTGAGGAAAAAGACCCTTGTATTTATGAGGAAAACACGGCGCAGACGCGTAAGGTCTTGACCTTGAGGGCGCATCATGCGGCAAAGCGGTGCATGTCTCTGCGCGTATTTGCCGCCCTTCCTGTACCCGATCTGGTTGCAGATCAGGCCATGGAGCTGATGGATCAGGTCCCCGGTGCCAATTGGCGTCCGCGTGACAACCTGCACATCACGCTGGCTTTCTATGGCGAGCAGACCGAACCGGTTATCCATGATCTTGATGCCGGGCTGGCATGCATCACCGCGCCGCCCATGCAGCTCAGACTATCTGGCGTCGGCCGTTCCAACCGCAAGGATGGCGCGGCGCTCTGGGCCGTCGTAGAACCGAATGCGGCGCTGACCCAGCTGGCGCGCGATTGCCGCAAGGCCGCCAGGGGCGCCGGGATCGAGATGGAGCGCCGCAGCTATCTGGCGCACATGACGCTGGCCTATCTGGGATCGAGCGTTGATCCGGTTCGGCTGCAGCGCTTCGAACAACGTCACAGCCTGTTTAAATCCGACGTGTTCACGCCAGATCGCTTCTATCTGTATTCAAGCCGCCCGCGAAAACCCGGCAAGCCCAACAGCTATGAGATCGAAGCCGAGTATCCGCTCTAGAGCTTCGATCAGGCCGGGAGAAGACGGGCGCAGTCGTACGACGACGCTTCAACCGACTGAATGATGTTGTCCTCACCAAAGCGGGCAATAATGGAGCAGCTACGCCGGTTCGACGACGTGATCGGAACACCCCCGGCCAGATTGCTGCGCCCGGTCGGCGAGCTTCCAGGCTCCTCACGCGGCGCATAGCGCACCACAGGCAGCTGCGGGCCACGTGTCAGGGTCCGCACCAGAAAATCAAACTGGGCTGCACGCACGCCATCATCCCCCACCCCGACGAACGAAGGCGAACCAAACGCGGTCGCAAAGGCGGTGATGGGTTCACCCACGTAATCCGACGCCCTCAGGGGCGCGCCTGAGTCGGTGGTCGCACAGGCCGACACCATCAGTGAGAGCCCTGTCGAAACTGGCAATAGCATGCGCATGGCGAGTACCCTTTTGCTTGTGTAGAGATAAAAAATAGCAAAAAGACCGATGCCTGTAATCGGGATTCCGCCAACCAACGACGCTATTCGGTCTCAACCAAATTTCTTGGGCGCTATGCCAGGAACAGCTTCGCAGTGGCTGTCGACGCACAGCCAGCCTAAACTTGGTTTGATACCGCACCTTGCTTGCTCCACCGGTGACTTCACCCAGCCTTCGGGAACACAACCCATGGCCATCAATCTCGACCGCCACGCCCGCCACATCCTGCTCAAGGAGATTGGCGGGCCAGGGCAGAAAAAACTGAGCGAAGCGACGGCTCTGATTATCGGCATGGGTGGTCTCGGCGGCCCAGCCGCGCTGTTTTTGGCGGCGGCCGGCATCAAGCGGCTGAGACTTGTCGATCCAGACACGGTCTCACTGGACAATCTCCAGCGGCAAATCCTGTTTAAAACAGCCGATGTAGGCCGAGCCAAGACGGACGCCGCCAGCGACGCCCTGACCGCTCTGGATCCAGCGATCGAGATTGAGACAATCGCGGCCTCCGCCCGTTATGAGACCCTACCCGCCCTTCTGGATGATGTGGATCTGGTGCTGGATGGGTGTGATGATTTTGACACCCGCTTTGCGGTAAATGCCGCTGCCGTTACAGCCGGAAAGCCGCTGATCTCCGGCGCGATTGGTCGATGGGATGGACAGCTCGGCGTTTTCGCCCCGTCTCTGGTGCCCAACACCCCCTGCTACCAATGCTGGGTGCCTGCACCCCCGCCGGATGCCGAACGCTGTGCCGAAGTCGGGGTGGTGGGCGCTCTCACAGGTGTCCTCGGATCAGCGATGGCGCTTGAAGCTATCAAGCTGATCACGGGTGCTGGCCAGCCGCTGATTGGTCGCCTGATGCTTTATGACGGATTGTCGGGGACCACCCGGACCGTGGCCGTTAAAAAGGACCCGGCCTGTCCTTGCTGCTCGTCGACTTGATCAAGCCGCCCTTGGAAATGCGCACCCAGGCCAGCGCCCCCAAGAGCAGCCCCGGCACCAGTCCGTAAAGAAGACCCAGCCAGACATTCCCTGTCAGCAAGCTCACCACCACCGTCACAACAAGGGCCACGGCACCAAAGGCGTAGGCCGTTGCGCTGGCTTGCTTGTATTTGGGGGTGCGGTCTGCCACGGGCTCTATTTCGTTGCGCTACGTTCAACGAAATAGAGCTTAGCGCCAGGATTGCCATCTGCAATGGCGGATTTGCGTCAAATTACACAGTGAAGCGCTAGCGCTTGCGCCCCTTTACCGAGGCGTTCCGCGCCTGGTAAATCACGGCGAAATAGAGCCCGGCGGCGAAAGCCACGCCGATCCCGCCGCCGGCAATCCAGCTTCCGGTAATCAGCCAGAACAGCGCGCCGACCATGACGGCGATCATCGCCACCATGGTCAGGACGCGTGTGGGCACAGCTTTAGTCTTCTTGCGGGATTTCACCGGTGACATCTCGGTATAGCGTCCAGATCATGCGTTCGGTCGTGATGAACTGCCAGTTCCACGCCTCGTGGAAATCAGCCAGCGGTTCAGCGGCGAGCACTTCAGAATAGCTATGGCCTTCATCCACAAGCGATGCGACGCGAGCGCGCGCTTCAGTCAGCATGGCGATGCTGGCTTCAAGGTCAGCCTCGGTGGACATTGGGCCGTGACCGGCAATCACCTGGGTCTCAGGACCGGCCTCGACGACGATGGACTGCATGGCGGCAATATAGCCGTTCACCGTGCCGCCATTATCAAGGTCGATATAAGGAAACCAGCCGGAGAAGAGCAGGTCACCGGCGTGGATGACGTCGGCTTCAACGAAATGGACCCAGATATCGCCCGCCGTGTGGGCATCCGGCTCGTGATGCAGACGGACCGTCTGGCCATTCAGCGTCAGGGTTTCGCCGCCTGACAGGTTGATCACGGGCAGATAATCACCGCTCAGCGGATCAGGCGTGGCACCGGTCAGGTTCGCCGTCACCGGGTTGATCAGCGCCGCGCGCACGCTTTCGTGGGCCATGATGGTCGCGCCGCGCTCGGCAAACCAGGCATTGCCCATCACGTGGTCACCGTGAAGGTGCGTGTTCAGAACCAGCTCTACAGGCTGATCGCCGGACACAGCCCGCTGGGCGCGGTCCAGGAAAGGCGCGATAGGCGCAAACTGAGTGTCGATCATGAAGACACCATCTTCCCCGACGCTGATCCCGACATTGCCAGCGCGGTTGGTGATCAGGCCATAGACGCCGCCGCCCAGATCCTGGGTCTCAACATAAACCTCCTGAGCCGGCTCTTGGGCCAGCGTGGCTGCGGCAGCCAGAACGGTCAAACTCAACATGGCAAGGCACTCCAATCTGAGGAAAGAATAGCGTGATAGATGGGGGATGAGACGTCAAACGTCCAACCCTTCAACCGCTATTGCTCGCTTTCGTCATCAGTGACCTCGCCCGGTGCCTCATCTGGAGCCGGGTCCGTGGGTTCGGCCGGCGGCTGAAAATACGGATCGAGGTGCTCGTTCAAAAAGCGGGTGATGTGGAACATTGCCGTCAGCGTCTCGCCAGGATTGGTGAGCCCATGCCCGCCTGAAAACTCCTGCAGGCGGTGCTCGATACCCGACTCCTCCAGCCTGCTGGACATCAGACGACTTTGCTCCACCGGCACAATCCGGTCACGGGTGCCATGGACCAGAATGAGAGGCACTGAAATCTCATCTGCACGCCGGGCCGGCGAATGATTGACGAGACGGTCTGTGTCCGGATGCCCCATACGGGCGCGCCAGATTTCGGATGGTTCGTCATCAAGGCCCTCTTTCCATTCCAGAAATTCAGGCAGGTCGGTGACCGCAGCACCCGCTGCGGCACAGGCATAGAGTTCCGGCTCGTTTATGGCCTGCATCAGGGCCGAATAGCCGCCAAAGCTCCACCCAGCCACGCAGATCCGCTCCGGGTCGACCATCCCGGTGTCGATGAGGCTTCGAACACCGTCGCTGATATCATTCTGGATCAGGTCGCCCCATCCACCATAGCCCGCCTCGGCAAACGCCCGGCCAAACCCGCCCGAGCCGCGAAACTGCGGCTGGAAAACCAGATACCCCTCAGCGGCGACAAGCTGCGCCATCGGGTCAAACTGATTGTAATCGCGAATTTCAGGGCCGCCGTGAGGCATCACGACAAGCCCAAGCGGTCCGTCTTCCCGGTTCACCGGATGGGTGACATAGCCAAACAGCTCGGTGCCGTCGCCAGCCTGGTAGCGGTGCACGGTGACCTCGGCCAGAGCGCTGTATTGCAACGCCGGCTGCGCCGCACCGACCGGCACGATGTTCCGGGCCTCCATGTCATAGATGTAAAAGGACTGGGGTTCGGTTGGACCGCGCACACCGATCAGAACCCGTGTGCCTGCCCTTTGCAGAGGTTCGACCACCACGCCATCACCAAAGAAGTCCCGCAATGGGCCCAGATGGCGTGCAACGACAGGATCAAAGACTTCGACATAGCTGTTCTCATCGGCCCAGGACAAAGCCAGCGCCCGCCCCGTGAACGGGTTGACCCGCACCGCATTCACATCAGACCGCGGATTTTCAAAAACCGGACCGATGACCTCGCCCTCGGTCAGCGAGTATCGATGGAGCCCCATGGTGTCGGAGCCGTTGGCCCGCGTCAGCACCAGCGCTTCATCATAGGCGTCGGTACGTCCAACCCAGTCGACCCCGTCCTGAAACTCGCCAAACTCGCTCACCCGGTTCGACGCCACGCGCCGCCAGCGATAGCCATCGCGCTCGCGGATCAGCATGTTGATGCGTTCATGATGGATTGATGCGTCCAGCCGCATCACCGACTCACCGGCGCTGTTGGTGAACCAGGCCAAGGTTGTGGAGCGCCCGCGATCAATCAGCTCGTCATCGCCGGTGTTGACGTTGACCCTGTGCACATTCATCGCGCCGCGCCAACTGCGCATGGACAGAAGAATATGGTCCGGGTCATCTGGCAGGAAGTCGACCACCCGGTCCATCTGGGTCTGGTAGATGTTTGCGCGCCCATTCTGATCCATGAGCTGTGTGACGTTGGAGCCGTCGGCATCCATCGCCAAAAGAAGCGTTCGCCAGATCCGCCGGATCAGCCGCAAATCGCCGTCACCATCGATAATCAGCGCGCCGTAGCCGTCGATATCGGCAAGGATATTCCATGAGATCAGGATGCGATCATTATTGGCCCAGCCCGCCCAGCGCAGCCCCTCTGCATCTGCCGGAAGCTGGCGAGCCGCAGGAGCGTTCAGATCGGTGTAGTCAACAATGACCAGCGAGGCCTGATCCTTGTCCTCGTCACCTGGCTGAGGCCGCCGAATGAACAAGAGCCGTGTTCCGTCAGGAGAGAGCTGAGGCGACTCGATGGCATGCTCGCTGAAGATCGCACCAACGCCGGGCGGAGACTGCGCCCCGGCGGTTGCCGGCACCAGCGCGACCGCCACAGCAGCCACGACCCCATATAGTCTTTGAAACACCACGAAATCGCCCCTCAAGATTCTTCACTCGCGTAGAGTTTGTATAAATCTTCAATCGTCTGCAACGCTGCGCGCGCGATTTACACCTCCTTCACCAAGCTGGCAGAGGCTGGCAGCATGTTGTGGATTCGTACCCTGTTCGCGTTTTTGCTTGTCACCGCACCGGCGGCCGCCCAGACGTGCGATACGCCCTCCGGTCTGCCGGTGCCGCGATTTGTCACGCTGGCCTATGACGAGGCTGCCGGGCGCGCAGGCCCCAGCTCTGATCACCCCATCGCCTGGATGTATGTGCGCCGCGGATTACCGGTCGAAGTCATTGCTGAAACACCCGACTGGCGCCGGGTGCGCGACCCCGATGGCGAAGTCGTCTGGATGCACCGCCGCCTTTTATCCGGGCGCAGAGCCCTGTGGGCACAGGCTGAAACCGATCTTGTGGCCCGCCCCGATGAGGACGCCGCCCTGATTGCGCGCGTGCAGCCGGGCGCCCATCTCTGGCTGGAGCGCTGCAGAGCCGGCTGGTGCCGTCTGGAAGCCGGTGGCCGCCGTGGCTGGGCCCAGGCTGAAGACTTCTGGGGCACCTATCGCGATGAAGTGGAGCCGAGTGTCGCGCTTGAGGGTGAAATAGACCCGTGCTACCGCTCTTCGCCGGTCAGGGCGCGTTCCGGGACCGCCTCCGAAGGGGCAGCTGAAACGCGCTGAACAGTCACGGCGGAGGCCTGCACCATCAAGGGCGCGACGACATTTCGTCTATCGCGCAAATCCATGGCAGCACTCAGGTTCCCGAAGGCGCGACCAGCGCCACCACTAAAGTGGGTTTCAAACACAAGCGATGACACACCAACAAAACAGCTACACTTACGAAGAGCTGCTGGCCTGCGGGCGCGGCGAGACCTTTGGCGAGGGTAACGCCCAGCTCCCCCTGCCGCCCATGCTCATGTTCGATCGCATTACGCAGATCAACAATGACGGCGGCGAGCACGGCAAGGGCCAGATCGTTGCAGAGCTCGATATCAATCCAGACCTGTGGTTCTTTGACTGCCACTTCCAGGGTGATCCGGTGATGCCAGGCTGCCTGGGGCTGGACGCCATGTGGCAGCTGGTGGGCTTCTTCCTCGGCTGGACCGGCGCGCCGGGCAAGGGCCGCGCCCTCGGTGTGGGTGAGGTGAAATTTACCGGCCAGGTACCGCCAACGGTCAAGAATGTGAAATACGTCATCGACATGAAGCGCGTGATCAATCGCCGCCTCGTGCTCGGCATTGCTGATGGCTTTGTCGAAGCTGATGGCCAGAAAATCTACGTGGCGAAGGATATGCGCGTGGGTCTGTTCAAGCCTGAAGAGCTCAATAATGGCGGAGGCGCAGCATGAGGCGTGTTGTCGTAACCGGTATCGGTATTGTTTCGGCCATTGGCGACAATGCTGACGAAGTTGCAGCAGCCCTGAAAGCGGGCAAGTCCGGCGTCGCGGGCGCTCCTGAATATGCAGACCTCGGCTTCAAGTGCCAGGTTGCCGCCCGCCCCAACGCCAACCCGGCGGACCATGTCGACAAGCGCGTCTACCGCTTCATGGGTGAAGGCGCAGGCTGGTGCTACATGTCGATGGCTGAAGCCATCGCCGACGCTGGCCTTGAAGGTAACGACATCTCCAACCCGCGAACCGGCCTGATCGTCGGGACCGGTGGCCCGTCGGTGGAAGCGATCGTGAAGGCTGCGGACATCACCCGGGAAAAAGGCCCCAAGCGCATTGGTCCGTTTGCCGTGCCAAAGGCGATGGCCTCAACCGGATCGGCAACGCTCGCCACACCGTTCAAGATCAAGGGTATCAACTATTCGATCAGTTCAGCCTGCGCGACGTCGGTGCACTGCATCGGCGCGGCCGCAGAACAGATCCAATGGGGCAAGCAGGACGTGATGTTTGCCGGTGGCGGTGAAGAGCTGCACTGGGCGTTGTCCAACCTGTTTGATGCGATGGGCGCGATGAGTTCGGGCTATAACGATACACCTGAGATCGCCAGCCGCGCCTTTGACGCCAAGCGCGACGGCTTTGTCATCGCAGGCGGTGCCGGCATCGTCGTGCTGGAAGAGTATGAGCGGGCCAAGGCGCGCGGCGCGACCATTCATGCTGAAGTGCTCGGCTATGGGGCCACCAGCGACGGCCACGACATGGTGGCTCCCAATGGCGAAGGCGCAAAACGCTGCATGCAGCAGGCGCTCTCCACCGTCGAGGGTCGCAAGATCGATTACGTAAACCCGCATGCCACCTCCACGCCTGTCGGCGACATCAAGGAGGCCGAGGCCATGCGTGAGGTGTTCGGATCGGACATCCCGCCCCTGTCAGCGACCAAGTCCATGACCGGCCACTCGCTCGGCGCTGCGGGCGTGCAGGAAGCGATCTACTCGCTGCTGATGATGAAGCACGGCTTTATCGCACCGTCGATCAATATCGATGAGGTCGATCCGGAGCTCGCCGACCTGCCGATCGTTCGCGAAACCCGCGAGGCAAAACTGGACACCATCCTGTCCAACAGCTTCGGCTTCGGCGGCACCAACGGAACGCTTGTGCTGGGGAAGGTTTAACCCCCCAACGCCGCTTTCACCGCGTTACCCAGCGCCCGGGCCTCTTCGGCTCGGGCGCTGCCTTTTCTCCAGGCGATGCCGATTTCGCGGCCGGCGACCGGTGGGTCGAAGGGGCGGATGGCAAGGTCGAGCTGGTCAGCCAGGCCGGCATCAATGGCCAGCTTGGGCAGCAGGGTGGCACCCAGGCCTGATTTGACCATCTGAACCAAGGTATGAAGGCTAGTCGCGGCAAAGTCGGACCGCGCGCTTTCAGCTTCGGCGCGTCCGGTTCCACACACCGAAATCGCGTGATCGCGCAGGCAGTGGCCATCCTCCAATAGCAGGAGGGGCTCATCGCGCAGGCTGTCCGGCGTCAGCTTTTCCACCTTCGCCAGCGGGTGATCCGGAGCCGAGGCGAACAGAAACTCGTCAGAAATCAGCGGGGCGGTCTCGATAATGCTCGCCTCGTAAGGAAGCGCGATCAGGGCCGCATCGAGACGGCGATCTTTCAGCGCTTCGACCAGGCGATGGGTCAGATCCTCACGCAGGAACAGCTCCAGCTGCGGATAAGCCTCGCGGATGGCCGGCAGCACCTTGGGCAGCAGGAAAGGCGCGATCGTCGGGATCACACCGAGGCGGAACGTGCCCGCCAGCGGTTCCCCGGCGGCCTTGGCGGCATGCACCAGGTCCTCGGTTTCCGTCAGGATGATGCGCGAGCGGGACACGGCCGCTTCGCCGGCCGGCGTGAGAGTCGCTCCGCGAGCGCCGCGTTCGACCAGCGTCGCGCCCAGAATCGCTTCCAATTCCTTGATGCCCGCAGACAGGGTGGGTTGGGTGACAAAGGCCGCATCTGCAGCTTTGGAAAAAGTTCCATGGTCGGCAATCGCGACCAGGAATTTCAACTGGCGAAGGGTGGGGAGTGGTGCGCTCATGAGGTATTGATATATCCTATAGCTCGATTAGGAACAATCCATTTGATTTGTAGTCCAACCCGCCCTAGATCGCCTCTCAACGACGCGGCAGGAGGTCACAGATATGGCCCCGCAGCGTCGGGCGCCAGGCAGAAGGCTTGGCGTTAGCGCATTGGAAAATCAGGAGAAAGCCCATGCTCGGTATTGGCGATAAGCTGCCGGACTTTGAAGTTGTTGGCATCAAGCCGAAGTTCAACAATCACGAAGAAAACGGCGAGTCCGCTTTCGAAACCCTCACCCAGGACAGCTTCCCGGGTAAGTGGAAAGTGATCGTCTTCTACCCGAAGGACTTCACCTTCGTGTGCCCGACCGAGATCGTGGCTTTCGCGAATCTCGAAGACGAGTTTGCTGACCGTGACGCCGTCGTGATGACCGGCTCCACCGACAACGAATTCTCCAAGCTTGGTTGGCGCCGTGAGCACCAGGACCTGAACGGCCTGAACCAGTGGCAGTTCGCTGACACCACCGGTTCGCTGGTTGACGGCCTTGGCGTGCGCTCCCCGGAAGGCGTGGCTTACCGTTACACCTACATCGTGGACGATGAAGGCACGATCCAGCACGTCTACGCGACCAACCTGAACGTTGGCCGTAATCCGGAAGACACTCTGCGCGTCCTCGACGCCCTGCAGACCGACGAGCTGTGCCCGTGCAACCGCTCTGTCGGTGGTGACACGCTGGCAGCCTAACGGCTGACCTGGTTTGAAGGCCCGCCTTTCCCCTCCCCATGAGGCGGGCCTTCAATACCGCAATTAACGACGAACCGGCGCTTCGACCCGTCCCGCCTCAGGCTTGATCAAGCCTGGCGCCGGACCGGTCGGCCCCGTCCCCCGATGTAACGTCTCCTCCCCGGCGTTTACATCACTCCTGTCCCTATGCGGGCTGACCGGTTCGTTCAAACTCCTCAGAAGACAACCAATCAAAGGACTGCGTGATGAGCCTCGATACGCTGAAGAACAGCCTGCCGGAGTATGCCAAGGACCTGAAGCTGAACCTGTCCTCGCTGGTCCGCGAAACCGTGCTGAGCGCCGAGACCAAGTGGGGGGTCTACCTGGCCTCCGCGTACGCGGTCGGCGTCGAGACGGTGGTCAAGAACATCGAAGCTGAGGCCGCTGACAAGCTGTCTGCTGAAGCTGCCAACGGTGCCAAGGCTGCCGCTGCGATTATGGGCATGAATAATGTCTACTATCGCTTCGTGCACCTGGCTTCGGCAAAGGATTACGGCACCATGCCAGCCAAGCTGCGTATGAATGTCATCGCCAATCCGGGTGTCGACAAAGCTGACTTCGAGCTGTGGTCGCTGGCCGTGTCTGCCATCAATGGCTGCGGCATGTGCATCGACGCTCACGAGGCCGAGCTTCGCAAGCATGGCGTGACCACCGAGCAGATCCAGGCGGCCGTTCGCATCGCCTCCACCGTCAACGCCGTTTCAGCTGTTCTGCGCGGTGAAGCCGCGGCCTCCTAAGGGCATCCAATTGTGAAAACCCGTCGCGCGTCCGCGCGGCGGGTTTTTTTTAACTGTCTGACAGCGCGTTAAGTTTTCTGTCACAATTCCTTCACAATCAACCGTGTACGGATTAATTTTGACGCAGGTTCAAAAAATCCGTATTCTGAATAAATGCCACACGCTTTTAAAGCTCGCGAAAACGAACGCCGCACCCAGGATCGGGGTCACGCCAGCCAGGCCTGGCGTTGGTTTTCGCTCGGCACAGTCAAAGCGTCCGGGCATTTTCGCGACTGGTCGTGGCGCAAGATCGGTCTGCATGTGCTCGGCGCGGTCAGCCTGCTGGCAATTTCGCGGATTGATCCCACCTGGGCCCTGTCGCCCTGGATGCTGATAGGCGGGCTCGGCTGGACGCTTTGGGCGCTGCGTGCTGCCGCGCTGAAGCTATTGGATAATCAGATCACCTAATTCCTCTCGATACCCGCTTCCCGCAAAATTAATCCTCACCCCTCGACACAAGAGTGTAGTCTTCTCGCCTAAGCGGGGATGGAGACATTGTCATGGAACTATGTGTCGAACCAAAGGGCCTCAATCTGAGGAAAAAGGCGCGGACGGGCGATAGGATCGCGCTGCTCAATCGTGGCGACCGCGTCACAGTGCTGGGACCCGACATCAAGGGCTGGCTCAAGGTCCGCACGGTCAAGGATGGACAGACCCATACCGGCTTTGTGTCCGCCAAATACCTTACGCCCACCCTCATTCCGGCCAGCGAAGCGCTAGCGGGTGCCGCCTTATTGGAATGGCAGCGCTTTGACTGCGGGACCGGCAAGGAATCGGTCAAACCCTACAGCGACTATGTCGGCGAGATGTGGGCGGCCATCGGTCAGGATCTTGATGGCACCGACACGCAGATCCCATGGTCAGCCGCAGCCATCTTATGGTTTGTGCGCAAAGCAGCCCAATACGCGCCTCAGCTGGACGATTTGGAATACTCGATGGGCCACCACACCTATATCAAGCAAGCCATCAAAGCGCGTGAGGCGGACCAGATTGCGCCCTACTGGGGTCGCAAGCTGGACGAGGCACCCGCAAAGGTCGGCGATCTGATTGTACAGGATCGCAAGGGCAAGGCGGGCGTCCACGACTGTCCGGCCGTGAAGACCTATGAAGAGGCTCGCGATTGCCCGGGCAGCTTCCCCAGCCATTGCGATCTGGTCGTCGGCATTACTGACAACACCGCCTTTGGAATTGGCGGAAATGTCAGCAACTCGGTGACGCTGTCGAGCTATGCGCTGGACGATAACGGGCACTTGAAGGCGGAAAATCGCGTCTTCATGTTCCTCCAGCTACAGGTCTAACGCTGCTGCGGCGTTGATTTCGTCCGAACCGGCTTTAGGCTGCGGGCAAAATCTCAACCCCGCGGGAGGGCGTCACATGTCAGGCTGGTTTGGTATCGCGCTGTGGAAGCGCGTTCTGGGTGCCCTCGTGCTGGGTTTGATCGTCGGCGGTCTCATGACTGTGGCCATGGGTGCACCCGAAGCGGCAACCTTTTTGGAAACCTATGTAAAGCCCGTTGGGGATCTGTTCGTGCGCCTCATTCGGATGCTGATCGTTCCGCTCATCCTGACCACGCTCGTGGCTGGCGTGGTCGCGTTGGGCGATCCAGCCAAGCTTGGCACCATTGGTCTGAAGACGATTGCGCTCTACCTGTTCACCACATTCTTTGCGAACGTGATCGGTATCATTTTCGGCCTGGTCTTCCGTCCCGGCGTTGGGGCTGATCTTGGCGGAGCCGACGCGGTGCCTGTCGATACCAATCCACCCAGCGCCATCGACCGTCTGTTGGGCATAGTCCCGGAAAATCCGGTTGCCGCGCTGGCCGACGGCGATGTGCTGGCCATCATCTTCTTTGCCATCCTTCTGGGCATCGGCATCCTTATGGCGGGCAAGGCCGGAAAGCTGGTGGGCGACCTTTTCACCCAGGCCTCCGAAGTCGTCCTGAAAATCACCCACATCGTGATGGAAGTGGCTCCGTTTGGCGTATTCGCGCTGGTGGCCTACACAGCAGCTTCCCAAGGCTTTAGCGCCCTCCTGTCCATCGCACTGTTGATTGTCACAGTTTACCTGGGCCTCCTGACCCACGCGATCCTGGTTTATGGCGGCATCATTCGCTTTGTGTTGAACCTGCCGGTGATGAATTTCTTCCGCGGCATTCTTGATGCCATCGCCGTGGCTTTCTCCACGGCCAGCTCCAGCGCAACCTTGCCGGTGACCATCACCAACGTGTCTGAAAACCTGGGCGTGAAGAAATCTGTCGCGGGCTCTGTCCTGCCGCTGGGTGCCACCATCAACATGGACGGCACGGCGATGTATCTGGGCGTGCTGGCGCTGTTCACCGCCCAGGCCTTCGGCATTGAGCTCAGCTTCATGAATTATGTGCTGATTGCGGTGACCGCGGCGGCAGCCTCTGTGGGCGCAGCTGGCATCCCGTCAGCCGGTCTGTTCCTTCTGGCGACGGTTCTGTCCACCTTTGGCGTGCCGCCTGAGCAGATTGCCATCGTTGTTGGCTTCATCCTGCCCGTAGACCGCATCATGGATATGGCCCGCACCGCGCTGAACGTCACCGGCGACGCCACGGTCGCCACGGCGGTCGCCAAGTGGGAAGGCCAGCTGGACGAGGATATCTTCCGCCATCCGGCAGACGTGCCTTACGAAAAGCCAACCACGCCGGATGTGGCCGACGCCGATCGGGACTAGGCTTCAGCATCCCGCCATGAACTGAACGGGCTCCTTTTGCGTACAGCGTTGCAGCTGAACGCCTGAAGGAGCTCGTTCCATGACCTTAATTCGCATCCTCTGCCTGATTGGCGGGCTTGTCCTCGCCGCCTCCATCGTCTGGGCGATGGGCGCGTGGGAGGGCAGCTTTGGTGAAGCTATCGACTGGCTGATTTCCGAGCCTTGGGGCGTGGTCAGCCTGATCGATCTTTATCTTGGGTTTTTCCTGATCGCAGTGCTGATCTGGCTCTTGGAGCCCAACAAGATGATCGCGCTCGCCTTCATCATTCCCCTGCCCTTCCTGGGCAATCTCTGGGCGGCGGTCTGGTTTGCCTGGCGTCTCGCCAAAGCCATCCAGACACACCGCTCAAATCAGGCCGGTTGATTAGAAGGACTTGCCGACGGTGAGTACGGCCGTGGCGTCAGAAAACGGTCCGTCTTCGCTGGTATCGATGTAGGAGATATCCCAGTCGATGCCAGCGACAGCGCCGCCAATCCCAAGGCTCCAGTCGATCTTGTCATCACCGTCGCCATCGAGATCACCAAACGCCCCGGTTTCATAGCCAAGACCGCCATGCAGCGTCAGGCCACTTTCACCGATTGGCGTCTCCGCATCATAGCGCAGATAAAGATTGTCTTCGCCGCCAATATTGTCCTGCTCAGGCGCATACGCGACCGTGAAGGATGAAGCGACGATCCCTGTGTCCGTTCCAAGACTGGCATAGACCTCGCCATAGGCGGTGTCGGGCTCGCCCGGGTAGAGATAGGCGATCACCCCGACATCAAGACTAAACCCGTCAAATTCGCGGCTGATCCCACCATAAAGGTCGAGCTCCACCTCGGCATCGCCAATCGGCGCAATGTTGGAGGCCCAGGCCCCCAGATAGGCCCCGCCTTCGCTGGCCCAGTCAAGGCCACCCTGGATGGCCAGGTCTTCCTCGCTGAGGGAGACGCCGCGGAAGCGATAATCCGAAGTCAGCGCGACATTGGCGTCAACCTGAGACCACGCAGGGGTGGATAGCAGCCCCATACCCAGGGCTGAAACGATCAAGGTGATTTTCATTGGGATTGCTCCGTTAAGCTGCTGCGGCGGCGTCAAAGCCGGGCAGTTGAGTTAAAACATGTTCAAATTCAATCGCTATTCCGTCATCGGCCTTGCGAACGACCGACCCTCGGCACACTTCGCCGCTTGAAAAGTGGATCGTGACATGATCGCCAGGTTCGCGCTCTGAACGACCCTGCACAAAGGCCCCTTTGGTGCTGACATTGCTAACAACCGCGTCGCGGCGCTTGCCAGACGCGTTCACAATTACTGCATCATGGGTTTCTAAACGTCGCGCTTCGCGGCGATCATCGACGTCATTGGAAACTGCCTCGAGGAACTGGCGGATGGTCGACTGAAGCTGGCCTCGCGCTGCTTCAAGAGTGCTTGCGGCCTCACGCACTTCACCGGCTTTCGCTGCGGTCGTTGAAACCGCCTCGGCGGCTCTGCCCGTTTCAGAAGATGACCGTATCGTACCATCAGAGGCAGTCGTGATCGCAGTCGAAATCTCGGCAGTGACCGAATTCTGCTCCTCAATTGCCGAGGCAATCGCGCCCGACACTTCCTCAACACTGCGGATCGACTGGGTGATCTCCGACAGGGCGGCAACAGCACCATCGGTGGATTGCTGAACAGAGCCAATCTGGGCAGCGATGTCGCCCGTCGCCTTGGACGTTTGCTCGGCAAGCGCTTTGACCTCCTGAGCAACCACCGCGAAACCTTTACCGGCTTCGCCGGCACGTGCAGCTTCAATCGTGGCGTTCAGCGCTAGCAGGTTGGTTTGCTCGGCTATCGCATTGATCAGGTCGACAACCTCGCTGATACGCTGGGCGGCTTCGGCGAGCTGCTTGACCTGTCCATCTGTGCTCTCGGTCAGGCGAACCGTCTGGCGAACCGTCGTCGTGGCCGTCTCGGTCTGTCGCGCAATCTCGGCGATGGAGGCTGATAGCTCCTGTGCGGCCGCTGATACAGCGCTGACCGCTTCAGACGCCTGTTCAGAGGCCGCAGTCGAGCTTTCCGCGTTAACCCGCGCGCCTTCGGAGACCTCGCTCACCTCGCTGGCCGCAGCCTTCATACGTTCGACTTCGGTGTTCACAGTGGTCATGACCAACGACACGCCGCTCTCGAATTCCTTCACAAGACGCTCGAGCTCTGCCTGACGGCGGCGTTCAATATCGTCCCGGGCCTTTTGCTCTGATTGCAGACGGCGTTGCTCTATAAGATTGCCCTGGAAGCTTTTGACAGAGCGCGCCAGCGCGCCAATCTCGTCGCCACGGGATGCCTCTCCCTCGGCTTCTCTGGACGTCCGACCACTGGTCACAGCTTCAAGCGCAGCGATAACCCGGCCAATTGGGCGCGTCAGGGTCTGAGATGCCATAAAGCCCAGGAAAGCCAGCAGCACACAGCCCAGGAAAAGCGTTATCACGACAGCCAGCATCAGCGCATTTATCGGCGCGTTCTTTTCCGACATGTCCTGAACCGCAGCCACGGCCCAGCGCACGCCCTGAAATTCGACCGGAGCGGTCGCTGCGGTAATCGTACGGTCGCCAAAGCTTTCGCGCGTCACATGGCCAATCTGACCCGCATTGATCGTCTGGCTCACAAGATCAAGGTCAAAGCGCGCGCTGAGGATATCGTTGGCGTCTGTGAGCCGGGAATCATTGCGAAGAAGGCTGTCTGATCCAACGAGCAGTGTTTCGCCAGTTTCTCCAAGGCCGCTGGCTTCACCCATGATGGAATTGATGGCATCGATCGGCATCTGGAACACCAGCACGCCAACACGTCGACCGCCACTCTCGACCGGCATGGAGATGAAGCTCGCCGGCGCATCATAGCTTGGCGCGTAGGGCGCAAAGTCGAAGAAAGAAATCTCTCCGCGGGCGGCGGCCATGGCAGCCCGATAGGCCCGACCGAGGTCGGAGCTCGCCCACTCCCCGCCACCGACTTCGAAATTGGTGGCGTAGTCTTCTTCCTTGAACACCGAGTAGATCAGATCGCCTTCGGTGTTGAACAGGAAGATGTCGTAATATCCCTTGGTTTCCAGCTGCGTGCGAACCCACGGGTGGTACCGGGCGTGAACCTGATCGTAGAGCGTCCCCCCGGCGCGGCGTTGAGGCGATGCTTTTCGCCCAGCGGGTTGGGGTTGTTGGTGATATAGGCCTGCTTCAGCTGGGCCGTGACATCACCCCGCTCGGCCAGAGCCGAGAACGCGGTGTCAAAGGCATCAATCGCTTCAACCGTGGCCGGATCGGAAGCCATGGTGCGGAGGTCTGCTTCAATGCTGGACAGGTAGCGACCCAGCTCGCTGGCGCGCGCGCTGGCGGCAGCATCAAGGCGTTCAAGTGCCAGTTCCGACAGTGCACCGCGCCTGCAGCGCACTTGCGGTCGCAACCGCCACCATGCCAATCAGAGCAAAACCTACAATTAAACTTGGAATTTTGAACTTCAGTTTGAGGTCCGACCACGCCATATATCAAATCCCCGCACGCTGGCCTACGTTGTCAAAGTAAATTCATTCACTCTAGACCCCTACCCGAGTGTTTATGCCCGTGCGAAAAAGAAATAAAGTGCAGCATAGATTATAAGTTTCAGCATTTTCTCAGGTTCTGGCATGTCAGCCTCGCGGCAAAGTGCTACATGGCCGACATGACAAAGCCTGACCCCTCCCTCGTGCCAGCTGACCCGGGCCGCCTTGACCCTGTCCGCGCAGGGATGGCGGCGGTGTCCGGCTATGCGATCTGGGGGCTGTCGCCGCTCTTCTACATGCTGCTGGATTTCACCAGCGCGGCGGAGATCGTGCTCCACCGGGCCATCTGGTCAGCCCCGGTCCTGATGATCATGCTGATCGCCGCCAACCGCTGGCAGGCCACGTTGAAGGTCCTCTCTGATCGCAAGACGCTGATGGTGCTGTTCGCCACCGCCATCCTGATCGGGGCGAACTGGTGGGGCTTTATTTTTGCGGTCAACACCGGCCGGGTTCTGGAAGTTTCGCTGGGCTATTTCATCAACCCGCTGATGCATATCGCGGTGGGTGTGTTTGTCCTGAACGAGCGTTTTGGCCGCTGGCGAGCGCTCGCGGTGGGCCTCGCTGCACTCGGCGTGCTCAATCAGGTAATCACCGTGGGCGAGCCGCCCATTCTGGCGCTTTTCCTCGCCATCAGCTTTACAGCCTACGCCTATATTCGAAAGACCATTGCCGTGGACGGGCGCGTAGGCCTGTTCTGGGAAACGGTGCTGATCGCCATCCCCAGCCTGCCGGCGCTGATCTTTCTGGAATATTCCGGCGGCGGGCATTTCTTCGATGGCTGGCGTCAGGCTGCGCTGCTGATCATGACCGGGCCAATGACGGTTGCCCCGCTGTTGCTGTTCATTCTTGGGGCACGCGGCTTGTCACTCGCGGTCATTGGCGTTGCGCAGTTTCTGGCTCCATCCATCCAGTTTGCAGTGGGCATCGCGACCGGCGAGGCGTTCGGTGCCGCCAATGCGATCACCTTTGGTCTGATCTGGTTGGGGCTGGCGGTTTTCGTGTTTGATCTCATACGTTATGAGGCCAAGCGACGACGCAGCACCGCCACCTGAAGGACCGCACCATGACCCATCCCGCCATGCCGCCTGCCCGACGTGTCAATGTGGGCGAGGTGACGCTGTCGGTCCATGAGGCCGGGCCCGCAGACGGGCCTCCGGTGCTGCTACTCCATGGCTGGCCCGAGCTGGCAATGAGCTGGGCCGCCCAGATCAAGGCCCTCAGCGAGGCGGGCTACCGTGTCATCGCGCCGGACAATCGCGGCTTTGGGGCCAGCGACGCGCCGCACGCGGTGAGCGCCTATGGCGTGGATCACATCGTCGGTGACATTTCCGGCCTCCTCACCGCGCTGGATATCGAGAAGGCGATTATCGTCGGCCATGACTGGGGTGGGATCATCATGTGGCATGCCGCCTGTCTGATCCCGGAGCGCTTTACCGCGGCTATCGGGGTCAACACGCCCCACCTTCCGCGCGGCGCGCGCCCGCCAACTGAGGTCTTCCGCGAGATGGCGGGCGACGAGCACTATATCGTGCGCTTCCAGGACGAGGCCTCTGACACCCTGTTTGACGGCCATGAAGACGACTTCTTCGCCTTCAGCTTTGGCGCGCCGCCGCCCACGGCTGATCTGGAGAAACTCCCTGCGTCCATGGCGCACCTGCCCAAACGGTTTGAGAATTTCGTCGCGCGCGGCGGGTTGAAATCAGAGGACGACTGCGTGGTCCCGCCCGACATCCGCAAAAAATACGCTGAGGCCTATGCGAAGTCCGGCTTTCGTGGCGGCATGAACTGGTACCGCAATTTCGATGCGAACTGGGAGCGCATGGGCGGGGTGGACCACCGCCTGTCCATGCCGGTTTTCATGATCACGGCCGAATGCGATTTCATGCTGCCGCCCAAGCTCGCCGCATGGATGCCCGCACTGTGTTCAGATCTGACCATGGAAATGATCGAGGATGTGGGCCACTGGACGATGTATGAAGCGCCGGAGCACCTGAACGCCCTGCTTTTGACCTGGCTGGAAGAGCGCTTCCCGGCTCGCTAGCGCGGCGAGGGCTGCACCTCAAAGCGCGCGTCGCACCACGGCCCGTCCTCGCCATAGGCAACCGCCAGGTCCGCCTCCATAAGGGCCGTCGAGAGGCGCGCACCATCGGATCGCGCAATATCGGCAATGACCCGTCCGGCAAAGCTGCCCGGTTCGACCTGGTGCAGGAAAAGGCTCGGCACCTCACCGTCTTCAGCGAGCCAGCCTTGAGTAAACTCGGTCGCCACCTCGGCCAGCTGGCGCTCTGTGTCACAGCCTGCGCCCCGGCGCTCTGGCGTATCAATGCCTGCGACGCGAACCCGCGTCTCCACAAACTGCCCCGGCCAGATGCGCGCCCGCACTGCCACCGTGTCTCCATCAATCACAGACACCAGCTCAGCCGGTATCGGCCCCGGAAGGGGATTCGCCAATGCACCCTGTGGATGCAATGCGAAAATTATACAGGCAGAAACGGCTAGTCTTCCGAACATGTCCCCATAATAGGAAAATTATCCGATTTGGGGAAGATGCAGGTGTGAAAAGACACAAGCCAATGACAGGGTTCGGCAATTACAAATCAGAGGAAAATATACGCCGAGTTCAGCCGCGAGGCAGGCCGCGGGCGGGCGCAGCTTGTCCGGCGCTTTGCGGGGTATGACCGGACCCGATGATCACCACGCGGCGACCGTTATATCCGTAAGGGATCGCTACAGGGCGCTCGACGCCGCCGGTGAGCCCGGCCTGGAAGAAACCATCGTTCAACGTCACCGTCAGAGTCCGTCGGGCTTCATCAAAGCCGGACGCCGGGGTGGCTTCGACATGACGGTCCTGCGCGCGGCGGCAGCTGTGGGTGCCATGAAGATCCGTGCAGGAGCGCAGGATGACCGTCCGCTCCACCTCAACCTCGACAGATTGAGCGTCGGGCCCGCCCGCCAGGGCTGGCTCAGCGCCAAAAAGCGCAAGTGAGAGAAAAAGTGCCGGTGTCATATGTTTCAAAATAGCACGCAAACGCCTTAGCGCCATGCCTGCATAGCGCCCACGACCGCTTTCCCACGCCCTCTGTGGTCGGTTGGACACGCCACAGGGTTAACGCGATCAGGGTTCTACGGCGTCAAAAGTCGTAGGTGATGCCCTTTTTCTCCCAGTCGCCATAGCGGGTGGGTTCAGGGCCCTTGGGACCGCCCAGCTCCTTTTCGCGCTCGGCTTCAAGCTCGGCGGCCTTGCGGCGCTCAGCCGCTTCGGCCAGCGCCCGTTTGGCCGCATCGCTTAGAGGCTTGGGCGTTTGAGATTCAGCGTCGCTCATCTTGCGGTCCCTTTTTGGTCACACCATTTACTTAGGCAGAGTTGGGCGGGTGTCCAAGCTGGAGCTTAGTGAAAACACATGACGGGTAATTCCCTTCGCACCTTCATGCTGCTGGCGGTCATGACGGCATTGTTCATGGCCATTGGCTTTCTGGTTGGCGGAGCTGGCGGGGCCATGCTCGCCTTCATCATCGCTGCGGGCATGAATCTGTTTGCCTTCTGGAATGCCGACAAGATGGTGCTGCGCATGCATGGCGCGCGCGAAGTCACGCCCGATGAGCGTGATCCAGCACTCTACCAGTTTGCCCGCGACACCGCGGACATGGCGCACAACGCCGGCATGCCCGCCCCGCGCATCTATGTGATCGAAAGCGCGCAGCCCAATGCCTTTGCCACGGGCCGCGATCTCAACAATGCGGCTGTCGCTGCGACCACCGGTCTTCTGTCCCAGCTGAACCGTCAGGAAGTAATGGGCGTGATGGCGCACGAACTTGCCCACGTGAAAAGCCGCGACACGCTGACCATGACGGTCACCGCCACGCTGGCTGGTGCAATCGGCTTCCTGGCCAATTTTGCGATGTTCTTCGGCTCGCGAAATGGCGGGCTGCTCGGCGGTATTCTGCTGGCGATTTTCGCGCCCATGGCGGCGGCCCTGGTGCAGATGGCGATCAGCCGTTCGCGCGAGTATGAAGCTGACCGCATCGGTGCTGAGATCTGCGGCAATCCACAATGGCTGGCAAGTGCGCTTGAAAAGATCGAGCGCGGAGCCCGTCGCACCGTGAACGAGGCGGCGGAGCGCAATCCGGCCACCGCGCATATGTTCATCATCAACCCGCTGAACGGCCAGGGTGCGGACAATCTGTTCTCCACCCACCCGGCCACCGCCAACCGCATCGCACGCCTGCGCGAGATGGCGGGGAGTGCCGCGGCCTCGCCTGCGGGTCCGTGGGGTTCTGAAGGGCCTTGGGGTGGGTCTGATGATGACCGCGGCGATTATGGTGGGCCTTGGGGCTGACGCACCATCTAGATGGCTGAAAACGTCGCTCCCCCAACGTGGGGAGGGTGGGCTTGGTCGGGTGGGGGGAGCGCCCTATCCACAGACGCAGGCCTCCTATGATTTTCACCCCACCCGTCAGCTGTCGCTGACCCCCTCCCCCTCAAGGGGAGGGAGAAGTACGCGATCTGCTACCCCGCCACCTTTTCCATGAACTCCGCCATCTCTTTGTCCAGCGTCGTGACGCCGCCGGCATCATGGGTAGTCAGCGTCACGTCGATCGTGTTGTAAACGTTGAACCATTCGGGGTGGTGGTCCATCTGTTCGGCCTTCATCGCCACCTGGGTCATGAAAGCGAAGGCCGATTTGAAGTCGGCAAACTTGTAGACCTTGCGCACCGCTTCACGCTCGCCGTCTGCCACGCTCCAGCCTGATACGGCATTACACAGCGCTTCGGCACCAATCTTCTCGGCCATGGGTCAACCTCCCTTTTTTGTTGCTGGTCCGGGATGTGGACCGGCGGGCGTGCTTCATCAAGTGTTAAGCCCGCATTTACGGAATAATCAGGCAAAGCGTGTACGGCTATTGCACCGTAGAAGAGGAAAGGAGGCGGCAATGACCCGTTTTCTGGTTTCTGAAGACAACCCGTCCGGCCGCAAGCTGGAAGATATCCTGCTGGAGCTTCGCGCCGATGTGCTCAAGCGCGCGTCGAAGATCTCCGACGATCACCGGCCCGAAGCCCTGCACGTGATGTCAAACAATATGAAGGTGCTCGAACACCTGACCGCCGCAATCGAGCTGGCTCAGGACTCATCCCAGCTCCTCGACCGCGCCTTCGGCCCCAGCGAAGCCGCCAAGGGTGGCCCACCGCGTATCGGGGTGGCTTAAAGGTAATCTGCCTCGAGTTCTCCCTCCCCCCACGTGGGGAGGGTGGGCGAAGCGAAGCTTCGGTCGGGTGGGGGGGGCAGCGCCCCATCCACAGACGCAGGCCTTCTATGATCTCCACCCCACCCGTCAGCTATCGCTGACACCCCACCCCTCAAGGGGAGGGAAAGCCATGTCCAATTCAAGATGGCTCTGCCCCCGGAGTAAATCCGGGTTTGACCGGGACAGGTTCAGCCCCACTCCTCGGTCACATCCGCATCGACTTCTGCGCCCGCGCGCACAGCCCGCTCCACCTCAAAGCGCGCCGGGTCGAGCAGCGATAGCGCCCACACCGCGGCCCCTCGCACCAGCGCGCTTTCATCGTCCAGCAACGGCGTGACCACCTCACACAGTGAGGTATCGTTCGCATTTCCAAGCGCAATCAGAACATTGCGGACAAAGCGATCCCGCCCGATCCGTTTGATGGGGGAGCCGCGGAAATAGTCGCGAAAGCCCGCGTCATCCAGCCTGACGAGCTCGGCCAGCTTCGGGCCGGTCAGCTCCGGGCGGGGGTGAAAGACAGTCTCCTCGGTCACGCGCGCAAACTTGTTCCACGGACACACCGCCAGGCAGTCATCGCAGCCATAGATGCGGTTACCCATGGGGGCGCGAAACTCCCGCGGGATCGGACCCTTGTGCTCAATCGTCAGGTAGGAGATGCAGCGCCGCGCATCGATCTGGTAGGGCGCAGGAAAGGCCTTGGTCGGGCAGATATCCAGACACGCAGTACAGCTGCCGCAATGATCGGTTTCTGGTGCGTCGGGCTCCAGCTCAGCCGCGGTGAGCATGACGCCCAAAAACAGCCAGCTGCCATGCTCGCGGCTGACCAGATTGGTATGCTTGCCCTGCCAGCCCACACCGGCCTTGGCCGCCAGCGGTTTTTCCATCAGAGGGGCTGTATCAACGAAGACCTTCACCTCCGCGCCGGTCTGGCGGTGAAACTCACCGGCAAAGCGCTTCAGGCGCTTTTTGACGACGTCGTGATAGTCCTTGTTCTGGGCATAGACGCTGATCGCGGCCTCATCCCGGCGCTTCAATATCTCCAGCGGATCGACGTCCGGACCGTAATCAAGCCCCACCACGACCGCGGACTTCGCACCCGGCCACATGGCCGTGGGCCGCACCCGCCGCTCCAGCGTCTCCTCCATCCACGCCATCGTCCCGTGACGCCCCTCACCCACGAAGGTGCGCAACCGATCCGACGCCTCCCACGCCTCATCGGCCCGGCACACGCGCGCCACGGTGAAGCCGGCGGCAAGGGCGAGGTCTTTGCAGGTGGAGGCGGCCTCGACCGGAGTCATGGCGATTAAAAATCCAGATCCTGATAGCCGTCGGCCGGGCTCATCCCGGGCAAGCGGTCGGCGAGGAGGTCGCGGAAGCTGGGACGGCATTTGATGCGTTGATACCAGTCGCGGGCGGGCGGAAATTCGCTCCACGGCACATCGCCCAGATAGTCGATACAGGACAGGTGGGCAGCCGCCACCAGATCAGCCAGCGTCCAGCGCGGCCCGGCGAGGCCATCACGCACCTCCAAAAGCCCGCTCATATAATCGAGATGCCAGCGCAGATAGTCCTTGCCGGCGCGAATTGCGTCCATGTCCGGTGCGCCGAGGCCCTGAATGCGCTTTTCCAGCTTTTCATGGAGCAGGAAGGCGCTCACCTCCGCATCAAACTTGCGATCAAACCACTGGGCGATGCGGCGCGCCTCGGCGCGATCGGCGGCACTCCCCGGTAGCAGCGTCGGTTCCGGCACGGTTTCTTCGAGGTATTCAAGGATGGCACGCGCCTCGGCGACCACCACATCCCCCTCCACCAGAACGGGAGGCAGGCCAGTGGGGTTCAGGCTGATCAGCGCATCGGGCTCATCCCAGAAACGCACGGCATTGAGATCAAACTTCAGCTGTTTTTCAGCCAGAGCCAGTCGAACTTGCCGCGACCAGGGGTCCAGGGGCCAGTGATGAAGTGTGCGCATGACGCTGAGCTTAGGCTGGTTCGGGTTTGGGCTTAAGGCCTGATCTTCACGTTTTGAAATCCCGGACGCGTAGCGATCCGGGACCTTGATCAGAATACGGAGCCCCTTTCTGATCGAGGCCCCGGCTCAAGGCCGGGGTTTCAGGCGTGGGGATTATTCCTCCGCACGGAAATAGCGGTTGCCGTGGGGCTCGGCGCGGCCATGGGGATCGGGGTGGATGAGGACGTCGGCGGCGGGAAATTCAGCCAGCACCCGGTTTTCAGCCGCCACAACAATGTCGTGCGCGTCGGTCAGGGACTGGTCTGGATCAAGGTCCATATGCATCTGGATATGGATGAAGGGCCCTGACGCGCGGGTGCGCAGCTGGTGCACGCCAAGGACTTTCGGGTCGTCTTCGGCCAGCTCGATGATTTTCTGGCGGTCCGCATCGGGAAGCTCAGCATCCATCAGGTTTTCATAGGCCGCCTTGCCCACTTCAAACGCGGTCCAGAACAGCCAGAGCGCAATGCCTGCGCCAATAATTGGGTCCGCCGAATTGATGCCGAAGCCTGCTGACAGGACCAGCGCCGCAATCACCGCCGCGTTGGCCCCAAGGTCGGAGACATAGTGCGCCCGGTCGCCCGACACGACGAGGGATTCGGTCTTCTTCAGCGCCCGCGACTGCGCCCACACCAGGCCCAGCGTCAACACGATAGACAGCACCATCACCGAAATGGCGAGGGTGGAGGCAGTGACCGGCTGAGGCTCCAGAAAGCGGACGATCGCTTCGCGCATCAACAGGCCCGCCGACAGCGCCACCAGCATGGCCTGGACCAGGCTTGCCATGGCTTCGGCCTTGCCGTGGCCATAGCGGTGCTCCTGGTCCGCCGGGCTCACCGCATAGCGTACCGCCATAAAGGCAAAGAGCGATGCGGCCAGATCCAGCCCGCTATCGGCCAGCGAGGCCAGCATCGCAACCGAGCCGGACATCCACCACGCCACGATCTTGGCAACCACCAGAATGCTGGCGACCGTCACCGAGAAGGCGGTTACGGTACCGGTGATCCGACGCGCCTTGGCCGGGGCAACCCGGCCCGGGCCGGCATCGAGAGCATCATGGGGCATGGCTTAAACCCTTGGCGAAAGGAGCGGCGCATCGCAGTGTGCGCCCTATCATATCTGGTCACGACAAAGCGCGACACTCATGGGACTTGTTTACCTGATCATTCTGGCTCTGGTCCAAGGGATTACAGAGTTTTTGCCAATTTCCTCATCGGCCCACCTGATCCTCGCGCCGGAGATTACCGGACAGGCTGATCAGGGCACGCTGATCGACGTGATGGCCCATGCCGGTACGTTGCTGGCGGTGATGGTGTATTTCCGCACCGAGATGATCGAGGCTCTTACCGGCAAGCTGGCGCTCTTGCAGGGGCGGATCACGCCGGGCGGCAAGCTGGTGCTGATGGTGGCACTGGCGACCCCGCCGGTGTTGATCGTGGGTGCCGGGCTTTATGTGACCGGCTTTGTCGACGCGCTGCGCGATCCGTTGGTGATCGCCGCGGCCACCGCGGTCTTTGCCATTCCGCTCTGGGCTGCGGATCATTTCTGCAAACAGGTCAAAACGGTTGAAACGATGGGCTGGCACGATGCGCTGTGGTTTGGCCTGGCCCAAGCCACCGCCATGATCCCCGGTGCCAGCCGGTCTGGCGTGACCATGACGGCGGGCCGCGCACTGGGCTTTACCCGGTCAGAGGCCGCTCGCTTTTCCATGATCATGGCGATCCCGGTGATCGCTGCGCTGGGCCTGCTCGCGGTGATCGAGCTGGCCCGGGGCGCAGCTTCCGGTGCGACCCTCGGCGATGGCCTGCTGGTTGCGGGCCTGTCCTTTGCTGTCGCCTGGGCGGCGATTGCGGTGCTGATGCGGGTTGTCGACCGGATCGGCTTCCTGCCGTTCGTGATCTACCGCTTTGCCCTCGCCGCCCTTCTGGTGTGGTGGGCGATCTAGTCTAGTCTGAACATTTCCCGGCAAAGATAACCACCTAGACCGCGTGACCTTCTAGCAAGCGGTCTAAGCCTGCTCCCAGCGTTGACCACATCGCGGAGCAGATATATTTATTCAATGAGTATATTCAAAATAAAATTTGGAGCATTTGATCTATTCTTTTGACAAGCCAAGTATGCACCCTTAACGATTAATGCGCATGGGGATTTCTACCTATGAGGAAATAATAATGCGAACACTTACTATGGAAGAGTTGAAGCTCATTGCCTGAGGCGACGACAACCCACCTTCAGATCCGCCACAGGACGACCCACCCTGGGTACCAAATGTCGAGGAGATGACTGTGCCCGACATCTGGGAGGATTATAACAGCGGCACCGAATTCAATACTTACGATGACGTCACGCTCTGGGAGAGCGATGACGGCGGCACAACAGTAAGTGCTGGCGGCGATAACGGTTCGGTAGGCGTTACGGTCACGGTAACATTCTAGGTCGGCCATTGGGGCGGCGCTGAACTCGTCGCCCCAGCTGCCCCTCCAGAAAGGAGCTCGAATGTTTCGCGAAATCCTCGCCGTCGTCGGCCTTGTAACCGCACCCGCGGCGGCTCAAGAGCCGATCCCACTCGACGGTCCTAACGGGGCGGTTGCTGTAGATGAATTACGATTGGTGCTTCGGTCAGGCGAGACCGTGGATCTTGCCCCTCTGGTTGGCACTCAGGATGAGGAGTGGCGTGTTCAATCGGTTTCCTGCTTCAATGACCGATGTTCCGCAGGCTTTGTAGCGCTGGCACGCGTGCTTGATCCCCGCACTGGCATGCTCGCCGGCTTTGACCTCAGTAGAAATCCATCGGGGCACATCATTATTGATCGCGGCTACGATTTCACCGCGCAGATTGCGCGGTTGAGCGAGACATCGGCCGTCCTTTTGACCCGACGCAGCGTGCGCTTTGCCCGGCCTGGCCCATGCGGAACACAGGCCTGTCAGGCGTTGCAGCGATCCCTCTCACTGCTAGCGCGTGACGACAGAGGCTTTTGGTACCCCGAACGCCCATTACGCCGTTTCGATACTGAGGCAGAAGACTTGCGCCTGTTCCAGCGGGCAGTCGCTGAGCCGACACCTGCAATACTGGAAACCTCCACTGGCTCGCGCCTTACATGGCACCGCATTACTGCTGAAGGACAAAGCGAACCGATCCAGCTACCTGCTGGCCGGATACTCGGCACCTATGCAGACGGGTTTGTGGTGAATGCCAACGCCCAATCGGACACCCCACATGACGGCGCTTTGAATCTGGCGTACCTTCCCTTGCGGTGCCTAATTGCACAATGCTCGGCTGAGGACCTGACGCTGATCGGGTCACTCGCTGCACGCACCGACGCCCGACAACTCACTGTAAGTAGAGACGGCGCTGTCTTTGTCACCGAGTACGAAGATGGCTCGGCACATCTGGATCAGCTTGTTCCGTCAGCACCAGGCGGGCGGAACCCAATTGCACTTCCAGTCGAGAGGGCTGGTATAGTGACCTCCCAGCATGCGCTTTCGGCGGGTCTGACGGTCAGCATCGAGACGTTCGAAGGGGTGGAACGCCTGTATGCTCTGGCAACCGACGGCGAACCTTCCTGGGCGTTATTGATCGACAGGGACAAGGAGCCACTGGCCAGGGTCGAATCCCGGCTCACGGAGAGCGTCGACGGCGTTTTAGTGCCTTGGCGCAGAATTTCGCCAGCAGGTCCGGAGCAAGCCTGCAGGCCTACAATGATTAGCGCCTATGGCGGATTTGGCCTGCCAACGGCCCCTCACTCTCCTCGCCCCATGGAGCGAGCCTGGCTAGACGCCGGCGGGGCTGTCGTAATTGCTCATGTCAGGGGCGATGGAGCCTATGGGCCAGACTGGGTGGCTGCGGGAGAGGCGGATCGTTGGCGGACAGTTCAGGATCTTGAAGCAATTGCACAAGACCTCATCGAGAGCGGGCAGACCCACCCCAACGTGCTCGTCCTCCGGGGCGGTAGCTTCGGGGGCCTAATCGCACTAGCGGCATCCTCGAAGCTGACTCCACCTCCAGCGGTTACGATAGCGTCGAGCACCCCGGTCGAGGTGAGTGCGTCTAGTTTTGAGTTTGCGATCTCAGATCAGCTCAATCTGACCCCGGCGTTTGCAGGTACCGCATCGCCTGAGGTGATTTTGACCGCGAATGGAAACGACAGACGAGTCCCGCCGCAGATGGCGCAGGTTTGGCGAACCTTGCTGAATGATGCGGGGTCAAACGTGACCGTTTACGAGTATGCCAATCTTCCTCACACATGGCGTGACATTGACCACCCAACCGTCACGGCGGCGCAAGAGCACCTCTATCGGCGCATCCGTGCCGCCATAACAACCCGCCCGAATTGCGCGTTCAACTCCCAAGTTGATCCAGAAGAATCCGCCCCTTAGCGATTAGACTGCTCGTTTGCCCTCGCCGCCCTTCTGGTGTGGTGGGCGATCTAGTCTTCGCCGTCTGATTTCGGCTTGCCGAACAGCTCGTCCAGCGTGGTGGGAGAATTCGCGTTGGCCTCATGCTCTTCAGCCGACTTCAGCGTATCCTCTTCGATCTGGACCTTGCCTTCATCTTCCATCTGCTTGCGACGGGCCGAGGACTTGGTCACAGCCGCATCGAGGTCCACCTGGGTGCACAGGCCAAGGCTGACCGGGTCGGTCGGCTTGATGTTGGCAGCGTTCCAGTGGGTGCGCTCGCGCACAGCTTCAATGGTGGTCTTGGTGGTGCCGATCAGCTTGCCGATCTGACCATCGGTGAGCTCCGGGTGGTTGCGCACCAGCCAGGCAATGGCGTCCGGGCGGTTCTGGCGACGCGACAGCGGCGTGTAGCGCGGCCCCTTACGCTTGGCTTCCTGAAGCTCGGCATATTTCGGCTTGGAGGCGGTCATGCGGTAATCGCCATCGGCCTCAGCCTTATCCAGCTCGCTGCGCTCCAGCTGGCCGGCTGCAACCGGGTCAGCCCCGCGCACGCCAGCGGCCACATCGCCGTCGGCAATGCCCTTGATCTCCAGACGGTGAAGACCGGTAAAATCAGCGATCTGCTCAAAAGTCAGACCGGTATTATCAACCAGCCAAACCGCCGTCGCCTTCGGCATCAGAATATCGGACATGGCACAAAACCTCGTGTTTAGAACGCAAAAAACCCGGCGCGGGACCGCCGGGCTTTGCCTTGGAACCGACCTCAGAGACAGATGCTAGCCAACACGTTTCTGAGGATTTCGACGCCTGTATACCCCGACGCGGCCCGCGATGAAACACCCCTGCGCTGTTAGCCTTAAGGTGTGAGCAGAATTTTGCCCGCATGGGCCATCGCGTCGATGCGCTCATGGGCCCTGGCAACGTCTTCCAGCTTGAAGGTGGAATCGATAACGGGACGAACCTTGCCCGCCTCGATCCACGGCCAGACCGCCTGTTTGACGCCGTCAGCAATGACCGCCTTTTCGAGATCCGGACGCGCCCGCAAGGTGGAGCCAGTAATCGTCAAACGCTTCAGCATCAGGCGCATAAGATCCACCTCAACCCGCGAGCCCTTGAGGAAAGCGATCATGGAAATGCGCCCGTCCATATTCAGCACAGACAGGTTCTGCTCGACATAATCACCGCCGACCATATCCAGGATCACATCCGCGCCGCCCGCCTCGCGAACGCCAGCGGCCCAGTCATCCTCGCGATAATTGAACACATGATCGGCGCCCAGCTCGCGCACGAGCTGGCACTTTTCATCCGAGCCTGCGGTGGCCATCACGGTGCAGCCATGGGCCTTGGCCATCTGAACCGCCGTCGTACCAATTCCACTTGCGCCGCCATGGACGAGGAAATGCTCACCCGGCTTCAGCTCAGACGCCACGAAGGCATTGGCAAACACCGTCATAACGGTTTCCGGCAGACCCGCGGCATGGACCAGATCAACACCTTCAGGGGCTGGCAGGGTTGTGACCGCTTTTGCTCGCGCGATGTCAGAATACCCACCGCCGGTGACCAGCGCGACGACCTTGTCGCCGGGCTTGAAGCTGACACCCGGACCGGCTTCGCGCACGGTGCCGGACACCTCAAGGCCGAGGCCTTCGGGCGCACCCGGCGGCGCGGGGTAGAAGCCCATGCGCTCAAACGTGTCAGGACGGTTCACACCGGCGGCCACCACGTCGATCAATACCTCACCCTCGCCCGCCGGATCGAGCTTACGCTCCTCAATTTTCAAGGCTTCCGGCCCGCCAGGTTCAGGGGCTGTGACGATTCTTGTGACATGATCGGTCATGGGGCGGGACTCCTGCAAATCGGTGCGCTAAGGTCTCGCGCTCGAAACTACAGGAGTTGGCCGCATGGTCCATGATGATGAGCCGCGCGACAAAGGCGAAGCCATCAATCCGGGCGAAGATCTGGAGATTTTCGGCGTCGAGCAACTGGCAGAGCGCATCGAGACTTTAAAGGCAGAGCTTCAGCGCACCGAAGCCATGCTGGACAAGAAAAAATCGGGCCTTGCCGCAGCAGACTCCCTGTTTAAAACCTGAGTGAAATGACCGGGCTGGCCCCGGCCTTGCAAACTAAGGCTTGCGCTGTCCATCGCTGAGACAGCGCGTTCTGAAACCAGAGTTGGAAAGACAGCCATGACACCGGTCGATCCGAAAGCCAGCCCGTCCACCGCCGTGCGCGTCGCAGATTTTGCGGGCTCGGAGATGTTCCAGCGCCTGTTCTCTGAAGGCATGGAGCTGGTGGAAGAGACGGCCAGCTATCTTGATGGCGTCGGGCGTGAAGACGCCAAGCGCCTGGGCCGCACCGGTGCGCTCGCCTATGCCGCTGAAAGCATGGCCTTGACGACCCAGCTTATGCAGTGCGCCTCGTGGCTCCTCACTCAGCGCGCCGTGTGTGAGGGCGACATGAAGCCTGGCGAGGCGGCTGAAGAGCGCTATCGCCTGACCCCGTCGAAACTGCGTGAAGCGGGTTGGGCCAACAGCGAAGACCCCTGCCCGCCGCGCCTTGCTGATCTTGCCACGCGCGCCAGAGCCCTGCACGAGCGCCTGTCCCGCCTCGATCGCTCACTGTTTGAGGGCGAAGGCGAAGAGGCCGCTCCATTGGAAAACCCTGTCGCCAGCCAGCTGGACCGCCTCAGCCAGGCGTTTGGACGGTAGCCCTACCGACGCCTTTGGGTGTCGCAGTTTTAAATCCTGAAATGAGTCGCTCTTCCCCAGCGAAAGCTGGGGTCCATTGCATCGCGCGTTCGCGCCTGATGATGGCTGGATCCCAAATCAAGTTTGGGAAAGAGACTTTAGAGATTGATGGCCTCGCGCCCCGAGCGTATCGCGCTCGCAAGGCGAACAGCCGCCCGCAGCGAAGATGAGCGTGCTCATTGAGAGCGAGGACCTGACGGCACGGACGTGCCGGAGGACACAAAAAAGATCAAACAAAAACGAAAAACGCCCGCAGACGAGGGGGGTCTGCGGGCGTTCCTCTAAAGACCTCAACGGAGCGTAGCTCTCGCCGTCTGATCGAGGGGGGATAAGACGGTTTAGACGCCGAAGCCTTTGAACTTATCCTTGAAGCGAGACACGCGGCCTGCACGGTCGACCAGCGTCTGCGAACCACCGGTCCAAGCCGGGTGGGTGCGCGGGTCGATGTCCAGGGTGATCACGTCGCCCTCTTTACCGTACGTCGAACGCGTCTTGAAACGGCTGCCGTCGGTGAGCACCACTTCAACGAAGTGATAGTCCGGGTGAATGTCCTGCTTCATGGCGCGTTTGCCCTCGATAACGCTTGTGTTGGCGTGCTCATCACGCTGTCCACAAGTTGAATTCTGCCGAAAATGAGGCGCGGTGTATACACCCCACCTGACCTTCCGGCAAGCCGGTCAGGTGCGATAAGGCCAACTCATTGACTCTGCGACATTTTGATTGTCGCAAATCTGTGGAAAAAAGTTAACGCGCATGTCGTTGCCGGCCTATCGCGACGTCAATTTCAGCTCAATTCTCCGGTTTTGGGCGTAGGCCGCGGCGGTGCGCGCCTCATTAAGCGGATAATGCTCACCAAATCCGGCAGCCAGCAGGCGGCGCGGCGGCACGCCCCGGCTTTCAAAATATTCGATCACCGACAGTGAGCGCGCGGTCGACAGCTCCCAGTTGGACTCAAATGGCGCGTTAGGCCCTAGCGGCACGCGGTCAGTATGTCCGTCCACACGCAGCACCCAGTCAAGATCAGAGGGAATCTCGTCAATCAGCTGCAGAATGGCATCGGCGATGGGGGTAAGCGCCTGTTGGCCCTGTGGCGACAGGTCAGCCGAGCCGGAGGCAAACAGCACGTCGGTCTCAAAGACAAAGCGATCGCCCACAACACGCACGCCAGAGCGGTTGCCGAGGATTTCCATCAGCTGGCCAAAGAACTCAGAGCGATAGCGGGCCAGACGCGCGACCTCGCTGGCGAGCGCGGCATTGAGCCGGCGGCCTAGATTGACGACCTCTGCTTCCAGCTCGGCTTCGCGGGCTTCAGACGCGTTCAGCGCTTCATTCAAGCGGGCAAGCTCGGCGCGCAGCGCAGCCATCTGATTATTCAACAACGCCACCGTCGCCTGTGCTTCGGCATTGAGCGAGGTTTCAGCGTTGAGCGCATCTTCTGCCGCGGCGAGCCCTTCGCGCAAAGTCGCGACCTGCTCGGTCAGCGTGTCATTGGCTTCAGTCAGCGCGGCGTTTTCGGTTTCCAGACCAGAAACACGCAGGGAGAGCTGTTCGTTTTCGCTTTCAGCAATGTTAAGCTCTTCGGCCAGCGTCGCCAGGCGGGCATTGAGCTGCGCCAGCTGCTCATCACGGCCGGTCAGCGCCTGCGACAGGGCAAACTGGCCCGCAGTGAACACCGCCAGCAGGAAGACGATGACAAGCAGCAGGGTTGCCAGCGCATCGACAAAACCCGGCCAGTAATCACCGTTGTCTGACTGGGCAGACTGGAGATGACGGGGCAAAGCCATCAGTCGTGATCCCGCTCGCCGCGTTCCCGGTTCAGACGGGCCTGAGCCTCCAGCGCCCGGACCAGCACCTTGATCTCGTCACGGAGCAAGCGTGCGCTTTCACGCTGGCTTTCAGCGGCGTCGTCGGCAAAACGCGTCATGATGGTTTCAAGCTGGCGGGTGTGACGCTCCAGCGTATGGGACAGGCGATCGAGCGCCTCGGCGCTTTGTTCCAGAAGCGCGCCGGTATAGGCCCCGCCCCCATCATCGCTGCTGGCAGCCCCAGCTGGACCGGCAGCGGCAAGGCGCGAGATCGTAGACAGCCATTCTTCTACCTCGTTGTAGAAGCGGTTCTGCGCCCGGCTCGCCTGCAGCTCCAGAAAGCCGATTATGAGCGATCCGGCCAGACCGAAGAGCGAGGAGGCGAAGGCCGTGCCCATGCCCTGGATCGGCTCTTCGATCGCGCCCATCAGCGCCATCGCCTGATCTTCGCCCGCACCACCGGAGCTTTCAGACACGGCACGGACCGCATCGCCCACATTGCCCACGACCTGAAGGAGCCCCCAGAAGGTGCCCAGCAATCCCAGGAAAATCAGAAGCCGGCCGAAATAGCGGGTAAACGCTCCGCTTTCGGCCATGCGTGCTGCCACAGAATCCAGCACCACGCGTGCCGAGCCCGCTGACAGGCGCGAGCGGCCGTCCGCAGCATCGGTGATCAGCGCTGCCATGGGTGCAATCATCGCCGGTGGCGACGGCAGGCGATCAGGATGCTCGGCATCATGAAGGCGCACCAGCCAGCGCGCGCTCGGGCCAATCACCAGGGCCTGCTGGAAGGTATAAAGAATACCGATCAACAGAACGCCCAGGATCAGGCCGTTGATCGCCGGGTTGGCCTCAAACGCGGTGAGGAGCGGCTGGTACAAAAGCGCGGCGAGCAGGATGACCGCTGCCAGAAACACCGCCATCCAGAGGATATATTGCCCCGGTCCGGTGAAGCGAGCCTTCCGGGGGCGGGGCGGTTGCGGATATCTGTCGGCCATGGCTGCAGTCCCTCATCGCTTGGCGCACCCCTCTTCACTGGCGTGCAATGGAATGAAACGCAAGGGGGATGGCGGGAATGGGGCAAGGAAACAGTCCAGCTGCAACACGATGTTGAATATGAACTGCAAAAGGCCATTTTGTCGCAGTGCCGCGACCGGCAGTCCATCTATCTGCCCGGCTATGAGCGGGCGTCGCTAATTCTTCGGCGCCCTCAAGAAACAGACTGAGGGAAGTATTCACTATGAAGACGCTAATCATGTCCGCCGTTGCTGGTGCCCTGGCTTTCGCCCCGGCCGCTCTGGCTCAGGAAACCCACATCGTTGAGATGCGCAACGCTGGCACCGACGGTCAGCCGATGGTGTTTGAGCCGGCCTATCTGGAAATCGCACCGGGTGACACCGTGACCTTCGTGAACGCCCAGGGCGCTCACAACGCACAAATGATCGACGGCATGTGGCCGGAAGGCGCTGAAGACTTCATGGGCCGCATGAACCAGGACGCCACCTACACATTCACCGAAGAAGGCGCGTATGGCATCAAGTGCATGCCGCACTACGGTGCTGGCATGGTTGGTCTGGTTGTGGTGGGCGAAGCCTCCAACCTTGAAGACATTAGCGGCGTTCGTCACCCGGGCCGCGCTCGTGCCCGCATGGCTGACCTGCTGGAGCAGGCCGCTGGCTAACGCTGAGCCACCGCTTGAATAAGAAAAGGCCGGGTCGCCAGGACCCGGCCTTTTTTGTGAATTCAACTTCGCAACACGTGCTGCCTAAGGCGCAACTTTCTTCAGCTTTTCGCGAAGCTCGGCAATGATCTTCTCATTGCCGGCCACGATATTTCCGGTTTCCAGGACATCACCGCTGCCCTCGATGGAGCCTGCAAAGCCGCCAGCCTCGCGCACCAGCACAATGCCCGCTGCCACGTCCCAGGGCTTCAGATTACGCTCCCAGAAGCCATCCAGCTTGCCGGCCGCGACCCAGGCGAGGTCCAGCGATGCTGCGCCATTGCGACGGACACCCGCCGCCATTGGCATGATCTGGTGCAGCTCTTTCAAGAACTGGGCGTGGCCCTTCTTGCCAAAGAAGGGCATGCCGGTGCCGATCACCGTTTCCTGGAAGAAACTGCGGTCGGCGACCCGCAGGCGGCGGTCGTTGACGTACGCGCCGCGGCCCTTTTCGGCGTGGTAGAGCTCGTCGGTTACAGGGTTGAACACGACCCCAGCCACCAGCTCGCCTTCACGCTCCAGCGCAACAGAGATCGCGAAATGGGGCTGGGCGTGCATGAAGTTCAGCGTGCCGTCCAGCGGATCAATGATCCAGCGGTGGGACTTGTCGGTGCCTTCGACCGTCCCGCCCTCTTCCATCAGGAAGCCATAACCGGGGCGCGCTGTGGACAACTCCTCGAACAGGATTTTTTCCGCGCGATGATCGGCGACAGTCACAAAGTCGGCCGGGCCTTTCTTCGAGACCTGCAGGTTTTCGACTTCACCAAAATCGCGTGCCATGCGCCGGCCCGCCTTGCGGACCGAGGCGGTCATCACCTGCATGAGAGCTGAAAGCGTACCCATGGATCAGCTGTCCGCGCGGCGCACGTACGAGCCGTCTTCGGTGGCTACCACGATACGCTCGCCCACGCCCACAAATGGCGGAACGTTGGTGCGAATGCCGCCGGTCACTGTGGCTGGCTTAAACGAGTTCGCCGCTGTCTGGCCCTTGACCACCGGCTCGGTGTCTTCAACCTCGACTTCCACATGCTTGGGAAGCTCGATGCCGATCGGGCGTTCCTCGTGGAATTCCACGGTGACGGTCATGCCGTCAGCCAGATAAGCGGCGCGGTCTTCACCCACGAAGTCGGCCTGGAGCGAGATCTGCTCATAGCTCTCCATGTCCATGAAGACGAGCATATCGCCTTCAGGATAGAGATACTGGTGGTCTTTCTGTTCCAGACGGACCTTCTCCACCTTGTCGGCGGAGCGGAAGCGTTCATTGAGCTTGCGACCGTCGAGCAGATTCTTCAATTCCACCTGGGCGTAAGCACCACCTTTGCCGGGCTGGGTGTGAGCGGTCTTGACCGCAACCCACAGCGTATCCTGGTGCTTGATGACGTGACCGGGCTTGATCTCGTTACCGTTGATCTTCATGGCGTGACTTATGTCCGTAAAAGAAGGGCGCGCGCCGGAGATGCAGCGGGCCAAAACGAAGTTGCGCGCGGTTTAACAGCCACGCCCGCTGGCGGCAAGCTGGCTCAGTGCGTGACAGGTCCGGCGCATGCCTAGAACGGCACGGCATCTGAAGCCGCTTCAGCCAGAATGCGGTCGCGGGTGGGACCGGGCAGCGCGCCTTCAAGCGCAGCCTCCAGCTGGAGCCGGTCCGGGTCAGTGGCGAGGCTCTCGGCGGCCGCCCGGCGCACCCAGTAATAGGCGCGCTCCAGATTGCGCGGCGTGCCGTCGCCGGTAGCCAGCGCATAGGCATAAAGAAACTGGCTTTCGCCATCCCCCGCTTCAGCGCCCTGTCGCGCCCAGCCGGCTGCACGAGGCGGATCGGCGGGCAAGCCCGGTGCGCCATTGAATAAAAGAAGCGCCATCGAGCCCATGGCCGCCGGCTCACCCAGCTCAGCACCCGTTCGGATCAGGCGCACACCGCGGGCCGGATCGGCCTCGCCGCCTTCGCCGTCCAGATACATAGTACCTGCAATGGCCGCAGCCAGACCGTCACCGTTTTCCGCCGCGTTGGCGTACCAGGTGCGTGCTGCCGCCAGATCACGGGGCCCGTGGACCCAGTCGCCCATCGCCTCGGCATAATCGACCATGGCGGCCACGCGCCCGGATTCAGCCGCCAGGCGCAGCCAGTCGAGCGCTGCAGGTGCGGCCCCGGGATCGCCTTCACTCATCAGGTAGAGGCCGTATTCGTGGGCGGCACGGATATCGCCCGCCTCCGCGGCCTGGGCCAGAAACTCGCGTGCCTGGGACGGGACGAGCCCGCCCCTGGAATTGGTGGCAAGGCGCGCCAGAATGACCAGCGCATCGGGTTCGTCCTGCTCACCGGCCCGGCGCAGCCAGCGCAGAGCGGCTTCATCATCGCGGCCCTGGCTCGACAGGCCATTGAGATAGATATGCCCCGCCAGCGTGGCACCCCGCGCCTCTCCGCCAGCCGCCGCGCGTTCGGCGTGGATCAGCGCAATATCCCAGTCACTGATCATTGCCGCGCCCAGCGCCCGTGCCATCGCAGAATCGGTGAGCGTGCGCCCCTCCACCGCATCACCTGAGGCGTCGCGGGTCGCGTCCTCAGCGAGGCCCGGCGGCAACGACAGATCAAGACCGGACAGGGCAGCCGGGCTCTCGGGCGTAGCCGACTCGGGGCCCAGCGGCGGTCCCTCCTGAGCCAGCGCGGCCCCGGTCAGGACCAGGCTTAGTCCAGCAGCTTTGAAAAGGCGGTACATGCACGCTCCGGTCCATCAGGCCAGTTCCAGACCCCGCCGGATACGGCGAGGACGTCGGCTCCTGCTTCGATAACGGGTCGGGCGTTGTCAGGGGTAATCCCGCCAATCGCCACAGACGGCAACTCGAACAGCTCCCGCCACCAGGTGAACAGCTCCAAAGGCGCAGAGGACTTGGGCGTTTTCGTGGCGGTCTCGTAGACAGCGCCAAACGCCACATATTCCGCGCCGCGCTCACCGGCCAACATCGCCAGATGGCGGCTGTCATGACAGGTCACGCCGACGATACCCTCTGGGCCAACCGCAGCACGGGCGTCCTTCTGGCTGGCGTCCTCCTGTCCGATATGAACCCCATCACAGCCCAGCTCCACCGCGAGCTTCGGATCGTCATTCATGATGACGGACACACCCCGCTGGTGGCAGGTCTGGATCAGCGCCGGTGCCAGCTGGCAGATCTCACCAAGGCTGTGATCCTTCAAACGCAGCTGCAGCGCCATCACAGGACCCGCATCCAGCGTTCGCGCCAGCGTGTCGTTAAAGCTCGCGTCGATCCGCGGCGGGGTCAGGAGGTAAAGCTCTGCCATGGGGTAGCAGTATCGCGGGCGAAGGCGTCTTTAAAGTAACCGGTGCAGGAAAACTTCGATACGAGGGGCACCTATCCCGGCCAAGACCGGATACAATCCGGTCACAGAGCCGGGACCCCGTTTTAACGCGAAGATCACAATAGGTAAGCACTACCAGTAGATCTCGGCGCTCCCGATGGTCGGCCGGGACAGGAATGATGGGTCAATCACCCTCCAAAGTCTCATCCCGGACACGTCTGCGATCCGGGATCTACTGAGCTCAACGCGGGCATGCTGCAGGTCCCGGCTCTGCCCCCAGATCACATGCGGGGTTGGCCGGGATGACATGGCTTATGACACCCACGCCTTCGCCAAACCACCCAGGCGGTTACGCTTCAGCGCGGTTTCAAACCGGACGGGCGTCAGGTCCAGACGCTCCGCCGTTGCATCCATTATCATACGCATGGCCTGAGGGTCGGCGCGCCACAGGCTACCGAAATAATCTCCGGTGGGTCGGGCGTAGAGTCCCAGCGGTTTCAGCGTCTTGCGCGGAAAGTCCTTCATATTCTCCGTCAGGATGAAGCGTGCACCGCAAGCGGCGGCAGCCTGCATCACGTGAGCGTCGTCCCGGTCGGGCAGAGGGCCCTCGATGCGGATCTTTGACGACTGATCATCGGGCACGCCGGCTTCCAGCCAGGCCGCTTCAAGCGCGGTGACGAGGCGCGCCGCCTCACCAGCCCCGTCGCGACCCGCATCACCGACGATGCGCGCGTGGGCGTGGCCGGTTTCCATCAGGACTTTTGACGACCAGCGCAAATGCACCATCCCGGCTTCAGCCAGGCTAAACAGAATGTGGCGGCGGATCGCGCTGACCAGCACGCAGGCATCGACGAAGACAGCCGGAACGCTCATGGCACCAGACCCAGATGCGGAGCGTCCAGCGCTGCGATATCGGCGATGGCCTCGGCCCGGCGCGCATCACGACTTGCCAACAGCGCCCTGATATCCTGCGCTAAAAATTGCCCGTCCACATCTGGCGTCAGCTCGCCCAGCGCCACCAGGCGATCGAGGCCCCAGGCGTCTGTACCAAGGTTGGCACAAGCCTCGTCACGGCTGAGCGTATCGGCCACCTAGCCCTCCAGCCAGGCCGGAGCGGGGTCGGTGAAGCTCGAAACCTCGAACAGGCGCGGGTCGGTGATGATGTCGGTCGGGCGCAAGGCATGGGACAGCTCCAGCCCCTCCAGTGAGCGCGCCCGCGACAGCGCCACATAGGCCTGACCATGGGCGAACAGGCGCCGGGAGACGTCCAGAAACACCTTGTCAAGGGTGAGGCCCTGGGCCTTGTGAATGGTCATCGCCCAGGCCAGCCGCAGCGGGTATTGAGCATAGCTGCCAATGGTTTCGCGCTTCAGCTTGCCGGTTTTCTGATCAGCGGCATAGCGCATCCGTTCCCAGCTGACCTTTTCAACCGTGACGTCTTCGCCATTGACGCGGACCTTCACGCCATCGGCAGTAAAGCCCAGAACTTCGCCAATACTTCCATTCACATAGCGACCGCCCGGGTCGTTGCGGATCATCATCACCCGCGCGCCCGCCTTCAGGATGAGCGGGTCGTCGGTGGGAAACAGGCGCGGGTCAAACTCACCTTCGACCTTACCGGCAAAGCCACGCGGTTCCGCGGTAATACCATCAAGGCGCGCGTTATTTATGTTGGAGGCGGCCTGGTTGGTGCTGGTCAGCACCACGTGCGTGCCGCTGGCTTCAAGCCCGGAGCGTCCGGTGACGCGCTCGTTCAGGCGCTCAGTAAGGTCGCGATCCAGCGCGCCTTCGCGCACCGCATTCAGGATTTCGACAAAGTCGGGATCGGCCTGTCGGTGCACCTGATACAGCTCCACCATTGTAAAGCCGGCATCGCGAAAACTTGGCGCGTGGAAGAAGAAAGGCCCGCCATAGACCTCTTCGAGAAACGCGCCCTCCTCGCCCTGAGCGATGGGGGGCAGCTGCGCCAGATCCCCCACCAGCACCATGCGCACACCGCCAAAAGGCTCGTTGCTGTCGCGGTTTAGCCGAAGCGAGGCGTCCACCGCCTGCATCAGGTCAGAGCGCACCATGGAGATTTCGTCGATCACCAGCGTGGTCAGCGCCCGGACCGCCCGGGCATTGCGCAACCGGCGCACATCACCCGGCGTGATCAGACGTGGCGGCAGGCGAAAGAAGCTGTGGAGCGTCTGGCCGCCCGCATTCATCGCCGCGACTCCGGTGGGTGCCAGCACGGCGGCTTTGGAGCCCAGCCGTTTCAGGATGGCGCGGGTGACGGTAGTCTTCCCGGTGCCAGCCCGACCGGTCAGGAACAGGTGGGCGCCTCCGTTCACCGCAAAGTCGGCGACGGCTTCCTGATGAGGCGACAGCGTAGGGGCGACTTGATTGGGAAGCACAGGTGGATATCCAAAAAAGGGGGAGTGGAACAGAGTGTCAGCATGGCCCCGTTCTATCCCGCAATAAAGCCGCGAAAACTGTAAGCGCGTCCGACCAGGGTCAGGTGAACGCTGACTTAAGGAGAAACCAGCTCCGCCAGCCGGTTGGCGACATAGTCAGCAAACAGGCGACCCTTGTGGGTCAGGCAGATGCGGCCGTCCTTCTGATTGATCAGACCCTGATCGACGAGCGATGCCACCTGACCAGGATCAGGTGAAACCTGACCGGCCGGGATCGCTGTTGCAAGATCAAGCCCGTCTTCAACGAGCCGCAGGCCCATCATGACCCGCTCGACCGCCTCATCTTCACCGCTGAGCGCTTCGGTGGCGTGAGCGCTGCCGGTGGCGACGCACTCCATATAGTCGGCGGGGCGAAGCAGTGCCGTCCAGCCGATGCGCCCGCCGCTGGCGGCGTGACCGGTTCTGGAGTGAGCCCCCGGTCCGATGCCGATCCAGTCAGCCCCCTCCCAGTAGAGCCGGTTATGGATCGACTGATCGGCGCGGGTGCGGGCGTGGTTAGAAACCTCGTAAGCGGGAAGGCCATGACTGGCCGTCACAGCCTGTGTAATCTCGAACATGTCGGCCGCCGCGTCGTCATCGGGCGGGGTCAGGTCACCGCGATCGCGCTTCTTTTGAAAGGCCGTGCCCGGTTCAATGGTCAGCTGGTAGAGCGAGAGGTGACCAACGCCGAACCCGATGGCCCGCTCCAGCTCCGCCGCCCAGGCGTCAGGCGTCTGACTTTCGCGCGCATATATAAGGTCAAAGCTGACCCGGTCGAAATTCGATTGGGCGATCTCGATCGCTTCAAGCCCCGCGCTCGCGTCATGATCCCGTCCGAGCGCTTTGAGGCTGGCATCATCGAGCGCCTGCACCCCCAGCGACAGTCGGTTCACGCCCGCACTGGCGATCCCGGCAAGACGCGCGCGCTCTGCCGGATTGGCTTCAAGGCCAATCTCGACGCCTGGCTCAAATCCAAACAGCGCCTCAGCCCGTTCGATCACCGCCGCGATAGCCGCCGGCTCCATCAGCGAGGGCGTACCGCCGCCAAAATGCAAGCTTGCCAGCGGGCGCGGCGCGATGCGCTCGGCCCACTGCTCCAGATCAGCCAGCATGGAGGCGAGCAAGTCATCGGGCTTGCCGTTCGCGGCCTTGTAGACGTTGAAATCGCAATAGGGGCAGATGCGCGCGCAATAGGGCCAGTGGATGTAAAGCCCCAGCCGATCTGGCATTGGCGCTGGCGTTGAATCTGGCGTGCGCGCGTCTCTACTCATGACTTGAAGATGTCGTCGACCAGAAGCCTGAACGCATGGGCGCGGTGGCTCATGGCGTGCTTCTGGGCCGGGTCCATCTCACCAAAGGTGATGTCGTAGCCTTCGGGAATGAAGATGGGGTCATAGCCAAAGCCCTTGTCACCGCGCGGCGGGAAGGTCAGGTGACCGCGCACCTCACCCTCATAGACCCGCGTCGGGCCATCAGGGTGGGCCAGCGCCAGTGCACAGACAAAGCGAGCCGAGTAGTCGGTGGCCCCGCGCGCTTCCAGCTCGGCGCGCACCTTGTCCATGGCCGCATAGAAGTCGCGCGGTTCGCCGGCCCAGCGGGCCGAGTAAATGCCCGGATCACCGTCCAGCGCGAACACCTCCAGACCGGAATCATCGGCCAGCGCAACCCGTCCAGAGCCCTTCGCTCCGGCGACCGCTTTGAGTTTTGCATTGCCGATAAAGGTGTTTTCAGTCTCCTCCGGCTCCGGCAAATTGAGCTCATCAGCCCCATCGGCAACCAAACCGTAAGGTTCGATCAACTCACGTATCTCTTTGATTTTGCCCGCATTATGGCTCGCAATGGCCCATGCTTTATGGCTGGTATACTCGTTCATGCATAGCCGCCTTAACTGAATTTCATATCGCCTTTCGAAAAATTCATATCGTTTTTCGATATTTTTTTGTTGCAAAGCGATGATGGTTCCTCTACATAGTTACTCAAGGCGGACGGGAACACACCCAGACGCCCCTGGCAAAGCCCGGCACACACAAAACCGATCGGGCAAGCCATCTGGTTGATCGTAAAAACGCTAAGGAGAGTATGAGATGGTCAGGCATGAAAACAACCACGGTCACACCGCATTTGCGATGGTGATCAATATGGCACTGGTGGCAGTCGTGTTCGCAGGTGTCGTCGCAGCAGTCAGCTCGCTGGCTGCGTAATGCGGGCCGAGGCAGGCGGTCGGCGCTCTTAAGTCCCCTTTCACGTTCCCCGGTGAAAGTATAGAGACTTACGACGCGCCGACCCATGCTATTCGGCCCGTTCATGTTGGGGAATGTATGAGAACGCTCGGTCCAGGATCCATTGCTTCGATACTGAAGCTCCTCCTCGACATTGTTTACTACGCCCTGTGGGCGCTGCTGGGCCTTGCCAGTGTGATCATCGTATTGATCATCTTTGGTGGGCTTTATCGTGTTACGGGCGTCGGACCGGCGCTTCCGACCGGCCTTGAACAATTCCTCGCCATGGATGTGGTGGTCGCCCTGCCCATGGCCATTGTGGCGCTGATCGCGATTGTTTTCATCGTGGATCGCCTGCGCCGGATATTCCGCACATTAAACGAGGGCGACCCCTTCGTTCCTGAGAACGCCAATCACCTGCGCGCCATTGCGTTCGGGATCATGGTCTATCAGGGGCTGAGCTACGCCTCGCACGGGGTGATCGCGCTGATCTTCACCCTGGCGGGCAACTCGGTTGAGAGCGGTGGGCGCGTGTTTGGTGAGTTTTCGCTGAATCTGGGGGCCTGGTTTGCCGTTGCCGCCTTCTTCGTCCTGGCTGAGGTCTTCCGTGAGGGAACCCGGCTGCGCGACGAACAGAAATTCACGATTTAAGGGAGGCGAGCATGGCAATTCGCGTCACCCTGGATCGGATGCTGCTTGAGCGGCGCATGTCGCTGACCGAGCTGTGCGACCGTGTCGGCATCACCATGGCCAACCTGTCGATCTTGAAGACCGGCAAGGCCAAGGCGGTGCGTTTCTCAACGCTGGAAGCGCTCTGCAAGGAGCTCAAATGCCAGCCGGCTGACCTGCTCGTCTTTGAAGACGAGGATGGCGACGGCGAAGACGGCACCGACTAGCCCTGGGGCATTGCCCTAACGCTCCACCAGAAATGTATTCACCGTCAGTCGGCCCCGGCGCGGATCGGCGCTGAAAGCGAAGCCTTCAGGAATATCACCGGAGTGCAGGGTTATGCCGCGATAGAGGATGGCGCGGTTGAACTTCGCCTCGATCCTGTCGATCCGTTCAAACTGATCACCATCGCCTCGGGTATAGTCGGCATGCGGCGCACCCCCTGCAGCTGCAATCTCTGCCTCGAGTGTGTCGCGATAAGTCTCGAACCGGTCCTCGGTGACGGTCTCGAAACCGGTCGAGCGATGGCGATAAAAGCTGGTTCCACCCTGCTCCGGCCCGCAAAGATAGTGCAAGAGCGCAATCGTCTGGACCGCCGTGCCGTCATAATGGGGCAGGCGTTGCATCGGCAGAAGCTCGCCCGGCGGTGTCGTCACCAGCGAATAGTTACACTCCTTAAGCGCCGCGCCTGGACCGTAGCCAAACACGCCCTTCAACACATCGGCCAGCATGGCCTGAAGCGGTTGAAGGTGCTGAGCCAGCGCCGCAGCCCGGATGCCGGGATAGAATTTGCCACGCGGCGCGAACGGGCGCGCCGCCGCATCCTCCACCAGGCGCTCCGGCTCAGGGTGGAAGTCATCGATGACGACCAGCGGCTGGCCTTCATGCCCCAGACGCCGGGCCTTGATGAAGGGATCAGGCATGGCCGATGCCCCGTTCAGCAAATTTATGCAATTCTGATTTCCGATCTCGCATAATCCATTCGTCAAACCTCGAGTCATATTCCAAATAAATATGTCCTCGATGGCCCTGCGACGGATTATCACCCTTACGAAAAACTTTGCAAATCAACTGCAAAATGCGCCATGATCACGCCCAACAGGACGGGAGGCCCTTAATGATACGAATTCCAGCATGCATCGCCATGGTCGCACTGGTCGCGGCCTGCGGCGCGCCGGTGGAGATGGCCGAGCCTGTACAGCCCGAAGCACAGACAGACAGCTCCACGCCTGTCACCGAACGCCCGGCCCCCGATTACACGCCGCGCGATCTGGTGGTGGAGCATCCAGACTGGGCGCGCAATGCGGCGATCTACCAGATCAATACCCGCCAGTTCACCCCTGAAGGCACGTTCGAGGCTGCCCGCGCTGAGCTGCCTCGTATTGCCGAAATGGGGATCGACATTGTCTGGCTGATGCCGGTTCACCCCATTGGCGAGGTGGAGCGCAAGGGCAGCCTGGGCAGCCCCTATTCGGTGCAGGACTTCTACGGGGTGAACCCGGAATTCGGCACGCTGGAGGATTTGCGCGCCTTTGTGGCGGACGCCCATGCGCTGGACATGCACGTGATCCTCGACTGGGTCGCGAACCATTCAGCCTGGGACAATGCGCTCGTGCGCGAGCATCCTGACTGGTTCACGCGTGATGCCGCTGGCCTGATGCAGGCGGTGCCCGGCACGGACTGGTCGGACGTCGTTGATTTCAACTACGACAGCCCGGAACTGCGCCAGTATATGACCGAAGTGATGACCTGGTGGGTGGCCGATGTGGGTATTGATGGCTTCCGCTGTGATGTTGCTGGCATGGTGCCAATCGATTTCTGGCAGACGCTCCGCGCTGAGCTGGATCAGATCAAACCGACCTTCATGCTGGCTGAATGGGAAACCCGCGACCACCATGACGGCGCGTTCAGCGCCACCTATGCCTGGGAGTGGAACAACACCCTGCACGACATTGCCATGGGCAATGGCGATGTGGGCGGCCTGCGCGGATATTATTTCTACGACCAGGACAATACCTGGCCCGATGACGCCTACCGCCTGACCTACACCGCCAATCACGACCAGAACGCCTGGGTCGCGACTCAATTTGGGCGCTGGGGCGACGCGCTGGAAGCGGCCTTCGCCCTGTCGGTCGTCGGCGAAGGCGCGCCCATGGTCTATAACGGCCAGGAAGCGGGCAATGACGTCATGCTGGAGTTCTTTGAGCGCGATCCCATCGACTGGCAGGACCATCCGCTCAACGATCACTTCACCAGCCTGATCGGCTTGCTGGAAGACAACCAGGCCATCTGGCACGGCGAGGCGGGCGGCCAGATGATCGACATCGCCAACTCCAGCCCGGCCGAGGTCTTCAGCTTCACCAGGCAGAAGGGCGACGACGCGGTCTTTGCGGTGTTCAACTTCTCAGCCGAATCCCGGACCGTCAGCTTTGGCGGGGCTCTGCACCACGGTGACTGGACGCGCTTCCGGACCGGTGACGCGATCAGCTTCGATGCCGAGACCACGGTTGAGATTGAACCCTGGGGCTGGCGCGTCTTCACCCGATAGGCAGCCCCCATACCCCACCGCCCCCGCAAAGGTGCGCTCTCATGTCGCTTTCAGACAGCGCCAAAATGTGGACAGCTATCACCTTGAAAACATAGCGGGGTGGGTGGACATATGACATCGTTGTCATTACTCCTTCTCATCCAGTGCAAATTCATGCTGTCTGGACTAGCCGCAGGACACCGACATGGCTGAACTCGTCCCCGTCGAACCGTTCGACATTGTCATTTTCGGCGCCACGGGCGATCTGGCCCGGCGCAAGCTGGTCCCGGCTTTGTTTCACCGCTGGTGTGACGGGCAGATCCCGGTGAACTCACGCATCGTGGCCGCAGCGCGGGATGAGCTGACCACGCCTGAATATATCAAGCGGGCCGAGGAGATGGTGCTGGCGAAAGATGCCAGCGCCGAACGTCGCGACGCCTGGGCGCGCTTCATCGAGCACCTGACCTATTGCGCGGTGGACGCGACCGCTGATGGCAAGGGTTGGGGCGAGCTTAAAGCCGCGCTGGACCCTGACCTGGAGAAGATTCGGCTCTTCTATCTGGCGCTGCCGCCGTCCATCTATGGCTCGGTCTGCGATGCCATCGGTGAGCACGGACTCAACACGCAGCGCTCGCGCATCGTGCTGGAAAAGCCCATCGGCCACGATTTCCATTCAGCTCGGCTGGTCAATGAGGCTGTGGGCCGGGTCTTCCCCGAAGATGCAATCTTCCGGATCGACCACTATCTGGGCAAGGAAACGGTCCAGAACCTCTTGATCCTGCGCTTTGCCAACATGCTGCTTGAGCCGGTGTGGAATTCAGGCGGCATTGATCATGTCCAGATCACAGTGGCTGAATCTCTGGGGGCGGGCAAACGCGCGAGCTATTACGACCGCGCCGGGGCGCTGCGTGACATGGTGCAGAACCACCTGCTCCAGCTTTTATGCCTCGTGGCGATGGAGCCTCCGGCGAGCCTGGAAGCCGATGCGGTGCGCGCTGAAAAGCTGAAAGTGCTGCGCGCGCTTCGCCGGATTAACTCCAAGAGCGTCAACAAGGCGGTGGTGCGCGGTCAGTATGAAGCCGGTGTCAGCGACCGTGAAAGCGTTGAGGGCTATGCCGAGGAAGTCGGCGAAGCGACCGATACCGAAACCTTCGTCGCCATCCGCGGCGAGATCGATAACTGGCGCTGGGCGGGCGTGCCGTTTTACCTGCGCACCGGCAAGCGCATGCGCGCGCGCCGGTCGGAGATCATCATCCAGTTCAAACCCGTCCCCCACGACATCATCCAGGCCGATGCCGGCGCGCTACAGCCCAACCGTCTGGTGATCCGCCTGCAGCCCGACGAAGGCGTCAAGCTTATGCTGATGACCAAGGACCCCGGTCCTGGCGGCGTGCGCCTGCGCTATGTGCCCTTAAACCTCAGCTTCGCCGATGAGTTCGAAAAGGACTACCCCGACGCGTATGAGCGCCTCTTGATGGCGGTCGTGCGTGGCAATCTGGGTCTGTTCATGCGCCGCGATGAGGTGGAGACCGCCTGGCGCTGGACTGACGGCATCATTGCCGCCTGGCATGATGGCGACTGCCCCGTTCACCTCTATCCAGCCGGAACCGACGGACCGACGCAGGCCTCCCTGCTGCTCGGCCGTGACGACAGGGAGTGGTTTGATGCCGACACCGCTTAGTCTTGTGACCGCCCTTCAGGAATTTGACGACGGCGAACAGGCCGCCAGGGCGCTCGCCAACGCCGTTGAAAGCCGCCTGCGCGAAGGTCTGGCGCGCAATGGCCGCGCCAGTCTTGTTGTGTCTGGCGGATCCACGCCGAAGCGGCTCTACGACATCCTGTCCGCCAAGTCCCTCGACTGGAGCCGGGTCACGGTGGTGCTGGCTGATGAGCGCTGGGTCGATCCGGGGCTTAAAGGCTCCAATGAGACCTTCCTGCGCGAGACACTGCTCCAGAACGAAGCCGCCGCGGCGGAATTCATTGGCCTGAAAACCCCACACGCCAGCCCGGCCGACGCCGTCGACGCCGTCGACGCTGCGGTCTCGGCCGCCCATCAGCCGTTCGATGCGGTGGTGCTGGGCATGGGCGGGGACGGGCATACGCTGTCCTGGTTCCCCGAAGCTGACGGCCTTGATGCCGCGATCGCTGAAGACGGTCGGCGCGTGGCCGCCGTCACCGCTCACCAGAGTGAGGTGACCGGCCCGTTCACCCAGCGCATGACGCTAACGCTGAAAGCCCTGAAAGGTGCGCACTTCACCGCGCTGCTCATCTCTGGCGACGCCAAGCGCAAGGTCTGGGCTGAAGCGGCAGGACCCGGCCGGGTGGAGAAGCTGCCCGTGCGTGCGGTGCTGAACGCCACCGACCTTGGGCTTCAAACCTATTGGTGGCCTTAAAGCACAAAGCCGCCACCCTAACCTTACCTCCCCCATGAAGGAGACATGACCCATGGCCGCCCTCAATTCGGTCCTTGAACAGGTCACCAACACCATCAACGAACGCAGCGCGAAGACCCGCGGTCGCTATCTCGATCAGATGGAGCGCGCGCGTGAAAAAGGCCCCCATCGCAAGGTACTGTCCTGTGGCAACCTGGCCCACGGCTTTGCCGCTTCGGGTGAGGACAAAAGCCCACTCAAAGACATGGTCTGGGCCAATGTCGGCATCATCACGGCCTATAATGACATGCTGTCGGCGCACCAGCCGATGCAGTCGTATCCTGACCAGATCAAGGCGGCCCTGCGCAAGGTGGGCGCTATCGGTCAGGTTGCTGGCGGCGTTCCGGCCATGTGCGATGGCGTCACGCAAGGCCAGCCGGGCATGGAGCTGTCGCTGTTTTCCCGCGATGTGATCGCCATGGCGACGGCGGTGTCGCTGTCTCACAACATGTTTGATTCAGCGCTCTGCCTTGGCACCTGTGACAAGATCGTGCCGGGCCAGCTGATGGGCGCGCTGCGCTTTGGCCACCTGCCGACCCTCTTCCTGCCGGCCGGCCCCATGCGTTCCGGCTTGCCCAACCAGGAAAAAGCCCGCATTCGCCAGCTCTATGCTGAAGGCAAGGTGGACCGCGCCAAGCTTCTCGATGCTGAAAGCGCCAGCTATCACAGCCCGGGCACCTGTACCTTCTACGGCACCGCCAACTCCAACCAGATGCTGATGGAGATCATGGGCCTGCACGTACCCGGCTCCGCCTTCGTCAATCCGGGCACCGATCTGCGCGATGCCATGATCACCGCCACCGCCCAGCGCGCGGCGAAGATCACCGACCTGGGTCAGGACTATCGCCCGCTGGGTCAGGCCATTGATGCGCGCGCCATCGTCAACGCCATTGTGGGTCTGCACGCCACCGGCGGGTCGACCAACCACACCATCCACCTGATCGCGATTGCGCGGGCGGCGGGTCTGATCATCAACTGGGATGATTTTGACGCCCTGTCGAAGGTCACGCCGCTGCTGACGCGCATCTATCCCAATGGTCAGGCGGACGTGAACCATTTCCACGCGGCGGGCGGCATGGCCTTCCTGATCCGCGAGCTTCTCGGCGCGGGCCTGCTCCATGACGACGTGCTGACGCTGGGTGCCGACAGCCTGGCGGACTACGCCACCGAGCCCTTCCTTGATGGCGAAGGCCTGACGTGGAAGCAGCCGCCGGAAGAGAGCGCCGATCCGGAAATTCTGGCCACCGTCGCCAAGCCGATCTCATCCGATGGCGGGCTTCGCGTCCTGTCCGGCCCCATCGGTCGCTCGGTGATCAAGATTTCTGCGGTGAAGGCGGAGAACCGCCTCGTTGAAGCCCCGGCCATCGTCTTTGAAGACCAGGCCGAGCTGATGCAGGCCTTCCAGGACGGCAAGCTGGAGCGCGACTTCGTGGCCGTGGTCCGCTTCCAGGGCCCGAAAGCCAACGGCATGCCGGAGCTGCACAAGCTGACCCCGCCGCTCGGCGTTCTTCAGGACAAGGGCTTCAAGGTGGCCCTTGTCACCGACGGGCGCATGTCGGGTGCCTCCGGCAAGGTGCCATCGGCCATCCATATGAGTCCCGAAGCGCTGGCCGGTGGTCCCATCGGCAAGGTCCGCGATGGCGACATCATCCGCCTGGACGCTGAAGCTGGCGCGCTCGACATAAAGGTCGGCAAGGCTGAATGGGACGCCCGCGAGCAGGCCACCGCCGACCTGTCTGGTAATGAGGCCGGCATGGGCCGCGAGCTCTTCTCCGGCTTCCGCCGCGTTGTGTGCTGCGCCGAGGATGGTGCGATCGCCCTGCCAGAGCTGGATGGCGCGATCCTGGAAAGCCAGCCGGAGACCGTGCCGGCATGACGACGGACTATCTGGTTGCCGATATCGGGGGAACAAATGCCCGCTTCGCCATTGCGCGCGGATCGGCAGCCAAGGGCTTCACGCTCGATCAGATCCAGCGCTTCAGGAATGAAGATTTCGAGCATCTGCGCGATGCGGCTCAGGCCTATCTCCAGACCTGTCACGGCCCACGTCCCAAATCTGCCTGTTTTGCGGTCGCCGCGCCGGTCGCGCCGGGGCGCATCCGCCTGACCAATTCCTCCTGGAAACTCGACCGCGAAGAGCTGGCGAGCGAGCTGGGCCTTGATCAGCTGGTGCCGGTCAATGATTTTGCGGCTCAGGCGCGTGGCGCGCCCCTTTGCCCTGTGGAGGATCAGGAAATCCTCAACGAGGGTGAAGCCATTGAGGGCGAACCCATTGCAGTGCTGGGACCGGGGACAGGTCTGGGTCTGGGCCTTCTGGTGCCCACCAAGTCCGGCATTCGCGTGATCGCCACTGAAGGCGGCCATGCTGGCTTCGCCCCGCGCACCGAAGAAGAGATCGAAGTCGGCAAATTCATCGCCGACGAGTACGGCTATGTCAGCTGGGAGCGGCTGTTGTCCGGTCGCGGCCTGGTCAACATCCACCGCGCCCTGTGCGCCCTTGATGGTATCCCGTGGACGGGCGCACGCCCTGAAGATGTGACCGCCGAGGCGCTGGAAGCTCCGGACTCGCTGGCCCGCCGGGTGGTGATGCTGTTCTGTGATGTGCTGGGGGCCTACGCCGGTGATGTCGGCGTGCTGACCGGATCTCGCGGCGGCATTTATCTGGCTGGTGGCATCACGCCGAAAATCCTGCCCCTGCTTAAAGAAAGCCGCTTTGAAGCGCGCCGGGTGCGCCGCGGCCCCATGACCCGCTATGCCGAAGCCATGCCGGTCAGACTTATCATGTCAGACGCCGCTGCCCTGATGGGCGCAGCCGCCATTGCAGAAGCCGGAGGGCTTTGATCCATGTCCCATACGCTAAATGAAGTCCTTGATGCAGCCAGCGTCATTCCGGTTCTGGTCGTTGAAAGTGTCTCCGATGCTGCTCCACTCGCCCGCGCCCTGAAAGCCGGGGGCCTGCGCGTCCTGGAGCTGACGCTTCGCACGCCGGCAGCCCTTGATGCCATGAAGGCGATGCAGGACGCGGAACCCGAACTCATCATCGGTATGGGCACGGTGCGCACGCCTCAGCAGGCCGAAGCCAGCCGCAAGGACGGCGCGGCTTTTCTTGTCAGCCCTGGCCTCAGCCCGAAGCTGACCGGTGCCATGCTCGACACCGGCCTGCCCTGTCTGCCCGGGGTGGCGACCTCAGGCGAGGCAATGAGCGCGATTGAAGCGGGCTTTGAGGCGCTGAAATTCTTCCCGGCAGAACAGGCCGGCGGCCTGCCCTATCTGAAATCCATCGCCGGGCCCCTGCCCGACATCCGCTTCTGCCCCACTGGCGGCATCTCTCGCGAACGCGCCCCGGACTATCTCGCCCAGAAGAACGTCGCGTGCGTCGGCGGCAGCTGGATCGCCACAGCGGCCCAGATCAAGGCGGGAGAATGGGACGCGATTACCGAAAATGCCGCGGCCGCGACCGCGATGAAGGCGTAGGGCGCAAGCGCTTCATATTATCTCAGCGTCATCGGCGAACTTCATTCAGGACCCAGCGGCCATGGTAGAGCGACTGGGTCCTGACTTTCGTCAGGATGACGGGGAAGTCAGTAAAATTCCCACACCTCGTCATTCCCGCGAAGGCGGGAACAGAGGGATCACGAAACGCTTGCGCCAGACGGCTCTGGGTCCCCGCCTACGCGGGGATGACGGCAACAGATCTGAGTTCCCTATGCCACCTCACCCCCGCGCGATGCCTCGAGCACCGCGTACCAGTCGGCGGCGGACAGGCTTAAGCGCTCCATCGCTTGAACTTGAGCGGTCAGGCGATCAAGGCGAGTGGTGCCGAGGATGGGCACAGGGTTTGCCGGATGGTGCGCGACCCAGGCCAGCGCAGCCCCGGCGATGGCGTCGCTGTCGTCAGACCCGGAAAGCTTGGCCAATGCAGCGCGGACGCGGTGCGCCGCCTCGCTCTCAGGATTGAAGAGCTGGCCACCGGCAAGCGGGCTCCAGGCGAAGACGTCTGTGCCCTCCATCATGTTCTGATCGAGGCGGCCGTCGTCGAGCGCGTCAAGCGCCAGCGGCGACAATTCCAGCTGATCGGCCGCCACAGGAGCGCCGAGCGCGCGATTGAGGCGTGCGGTCTGGGCTGCGGTGAAGTTCGACACGCCCACAGCTTTGGTCAGGCCGTCAGCCACCATGGCGTTCAGCGCTTCAGCGGTGGCGTCCGCGTCGAGCAGGTAGTCGGGGCGGTGCACCAGAAACAGGTCCACCTGCTCCACGCCCAGACGCTGCAGACTGCCCGTGAGCTGCTGGCGCAGATAGGCAGGGTCATTGCTGTAATGCTTGGTGAGGACGCCGTCCTGCTGCCAGACGACCCCGGCTTTGGCGATGATCCTGAAACGCTCGCGCAAAGACGGATCGTGGATGAGCGCAGCACCCACCGCGCTATCCGATGCGCCCAGCCCATAGATGTCCGCACAATCGATCCAGCGCGCGCCCAGCCCTTGGGCGCGGGCCAGAAACTCGGCAAGATCAGCGGGCGTCGACGTATCGCCGCCGCCAACCCGCATTGCGCCCCAGGCCCAGGGTTTCATCTAGCTGCCCATCTCAAACGTGGTGGGCGAGCCTGGCCCCACCGGGATGCCGAGCACGAAAGTCCAGATGAAGAAGAAGATCGACCAGAACAGCAGGAAGGCCATGGAGTAGGGCAGCATCATAGCGATGAGCGTGCCGACGCCGAGATTCTTATCGTAGCGCGTCGCCCAGGCGAGGATCAGGCCGAAATAGCTCATCATCGGGGTGATGATATTGGTCGAGCTGTCGCCGATCCGGTAGGCAGCCTGGATCACCTCTGGTGAGTAGCCGATCAGCATCAGCATCGGCACGAAGATCGGCGCGGTCACCGCCCACTGGGCCGAAGCTGACCCGAGCGACAGATTGATCACCGCGCACATCAGAATGAAGAGGAAGAAGAGCGCCGGACCGGTCATGCCCGTGCTTTCCAGGAAGTTTGCCCCAGACACCGCGGTGATCGCGCCCAGATTGGTCCAGCCAAAGAAGGCCACAAACTGCGCCGCGAAGAAGACCAGCACGATGTAGAGCCCCAGCGAGGACAGTGCCTCAGCCATGGCATCAATGACATCGCGGTCGGACTTCATCGTCCCGACCACGCGGCCATAGGCATAGCCGGTGACCAGGAAGAAGATCAGGATCCAGACCACAAATCCGCTAAAGAAGGGCGAGCGCATCACCCCGTCTGTAACCGGGTCCCGCAGCACCCCACTACCAGGAAGGAAGGAGATGTCCGCACCGCCGATCAGCGGTATGGGAATCGCAAAGTTCACAAAGGGGAGCGGAATGTTTCGCGGCAAGGTATCACCCAGCAGCGTGTAGACCATCACCGCCAAGACCGCGAGCAGACCCCAAAGCGCCCATTTCAGGCCTTTGGATTCTTCTGGCGTGATGGAGTCCATCATGGACTTGTCCAGAATTTTCGGGTCAGCGCGTGAATTGTCATACTTGCCCAGCTTGGGTTCCACGATGAAAGTCGTGATCAGCGTACCGATGATCGTGATCAGGAAGGTCGACGCGATCATGAAAAACCAGTTCGCCGTCGCGTTCACCGTGTATTCCGGATCGATCAGGCGCGCGGCTTCTTCGGTGATACCCGCCAACAAGGGGTCAATCGTCCCGATGAGCAGGTTGGCGCTATACCCGCCAGACACCCCGGCGAAGGCAGCCGCCATCCCTGCAAGCGGGTGGCGATTTAGCGCGTAAAACACAGCTCCTGCGAGCGGGATCAGCACGACATAACCCACTTCGGATGCGGTATTGGAGACGATGCCGGCAAACACGATGGCCACGGTGACCGCATGCTTCGGTGCGCCCAGAACCATGGCGCGAACTGCTGCAGACAAAAGACCGGACTTCTCAGCCACACCGACACCCAGCATCGCCACGAGGACGACGCCCAAGGGCGCAAAGCTGGTGAAGTTGTCCGTGATGTTGGTGAAGATGCGCCGGACGCCGTCGCCATTCATCAGGCTGACGGCCTCGATCATGCCGTTCTCGGCAACCCCGCGCGAGCCCGCAGGGCGAGGGTCTTCCACCGCAACCCCCAGCAGGCCGAACAGACCCGACAGCAACACGATCCCGATCGACAGGTAGAAAAACAGCATCACCGGATGCGGCAGCAGATTGCCCAGCCATTCGACAGTATCGAGGAAGCGCGTGAAGGCATTGCGCTTCTGCTTGGTTTCAGGGGTCTGGGCGTCGGCCATGAGGATCTCCGGTCGGCGTTAAAGTGTAACAGGGGACAGGACGGGTTGGTGAAGAGAAAATCAACCCTTTATGCGCTGTGGACTTACAGCCCCGCGCGTCTATTCACCGCTCAGTTCTGGCGGACGCAGCCGCGCCTGGGCCCGGGCAATGGCGTCCTGCGGAAGCTCGTCAGTGAGCGCATCGCGCAGACCCATAGCCTCGGGCGTCTGGGCAAAAGCCGCCCGGCTGGCCCAGTAATAGGCTTCTTCAAAATCCTGCGGCACGCCGCTGCCGCGCGCGTAGGCGAGCGCGAGCGCCAGGCTGGCGCTAGGCAATCCAAGCTCGGCGGCGATCTGCAGCCGCGCCTCGCCCTCGAGCACATCCTGTCGAACGCCTGCACCCAGCAGGAGCTGATAGCCCGACAGGTAGAGCGCAACGGGATCGCCAGCTCTCGCCGCCGCGGTCAGCGCCTGCCCCGGTGGGCGGGTCCAGTCTGGTGCACTGAGGCGTTGATCAAACCCCAGCCCGATCGCCTCCAGCACCGCCTCCAGCTCCAGACCGCTGGCAAGCCGGGCCTGGCGCAAGAGCTGTTCTGACAGCGCCTCATCCACCGGCACGCCATGGCCATTGGCATAAAGCACAGAGAGATTGCGCAACGCTTCGGGCAGCCCTTGCGCGGCCGCAGCCTGAAACAGCCGTGCCGCCTGCGCGTAGTTGCGCTCGACGTCTTCACCGCGCGAATACATCAGACCCAGATTGCTCTGCGCGCGGGCATCGCCAGCGGTCGCCGCCTGCTCAAACAGTTGTAGCGCCAAGGCCGGATCGCGCTCCATGCCACTGCCCTCAAGGGCCAGAACACCCAGACTTGTTATCGCCGGGACATAGCCGGCGTCCGCTGCGCGCTGGTACCAGATAACGGCCTCAGCCGGATTGGGCTCCCCTGCGACACCGCTTTCCAGCGCCTGAGCATAATCGGTCATATGGACCGGATTGCCCTGCGCCGCCGCCTCAGCAAAAAGCTGCATGGCGCGAGCCGGGTCGCGCGCGACGCCGCGTCCATCGGCATAGGCTCTGGCCAGACCATTCAGGCCGCCGGGATGACCGTCCTCAGCCGCCTGCCGGTAAAGCTGCAGCGCCAGCGTAAAGTCCTGAGGCGCACCGCGCCCGCTTTCAAAGGCCTGGGCCTGCAAGACCCGTGGGTCCGGCTCGCCTTCGGGCTGGGCCAGAGCCGTCTGGGCGATGAGGGCCAGCACCGCAGAGAGAAGAAAGCTTCTAACCGCCACGACGTTCATCCCGCCAGGCGCTTGCCCGGCTCTGGGCTTCGCGCAGGTCTTCCGGGGTGAGGAATTGTGCGATCACATCGCGCTCGTCCGCGGCGCCTTCAACGCCAGCGGCTGCAGCAAGGTTCGCCCAGACATGGGCCTGAATATAATCAAGCTCCACGCCGTTTCCGGCTGCGTGGCGACGCGCCATTTCAAGCTGAGCCACGCCAGCACCACCATCGGCAGCCGCCTGGAAGTAGGACAGCGCCCGCTGTCCATCCTGCGGCACGCCTTCGCCGTCATTGTAAAGCCGTGCAAGCTGGGCCTGAGCAGCGACGATGTTCTCATCGGCCCGAGCTTCCAGCCAGGCGAGCGCGTCGCGATTGTCGGCCCGCACCGCCGCAGCTGCCCAGGCCGAAGCTTCAGTGAGATCAGCACCTTCAATCATGCCATCGGCAAGCAGCGCGCCCAGGCGGGCGTCCACATTGGGAGCGCCAGCGCGATAGGCCGTAAGATACCAGCGCAGTGCCTCGCCCACATTCTGCTCAACCCCGCGACCGGTTTCATAGAAAAGCCCGACTGCCGGCTGGGCGCGGACCATGCCCTGCTGGGCAGCGGCGAGATACCAGCGGAAGGCTTCCTCATCATTGCGCTCAACCCCGCGCCCAGTGGCATAGGCCATGCCCAGATTGGTCTGCGCGCGGCTGTCACCGGCGTCGGCGGCTTCACCCAGCAAGGTGATCGCCCGGCTTAAATCCTCGTCCACAAACGTGCCGGTGAGGTAGTAGGACCCCACAATCGCCTGCGCCTGAGTGCTGCCGAGCTCTGCGGCGCGGGTCAGATCCACCACGCCGTCCTCAGCCTCAGCCTCCAGCCCGCGATGCAGATAGAGCGCACGCAGCGGTGCCTGTGATGGTTCGTGCCCGGCGTTCCAGGCGCGCTCAAGCAGGGAGACCGCGCGATCGCGATCCTGGCTCACGCCTTCACCGTCGCGCGTCATCAGCCCGAGGCGATAGAGCGCAAGCGGCTCGTCCTCGGCGATCAGCTCGGTCAGGATATTGACCACGGTGGCGATGTCACCGCGCGCATAGGCGACTTCGGCGTCTTCCATCGTGACATCCGGCCCGGTATCGCGGGTCAGGAAAAGCGTCACGGCGCCAACAGCAACAAGCACAAGCGCGCCAATGCCAAGGACAATGCGGTTCATGGGGTTTCGTCCTAGTTCAGGGGTGTTTCGTGTCGGGTCAGGGTGTAGCGCCCGCCCGCTTCGAAGGGTCCGGCAATCTGGCTCGTGCTGCCATCGGCCCAGCGGATTTCCAGCCGGTCAGCAGCCCCACCGGCGTCGAGCCCGAAATGGGCGACAGGATCATCGAACGACATGAAGCGCCGCCCAGCTGTAGCTCGCGCACCTGAAAGTCAGCGCTTTCAAGCCCGCCATAAAGGGTCAGACGCGCACCAATGCCATCGCGATTGCCCTGGTGGTCGATCAGCTGAACGCTCAGCGCATTGCGGTCGGTGGCATTGTTGACGAAGACCGCCGCCGGCGCGTTCACCGGCGCGGTGACCATATCTAGATCGCCATCGTTATCGAGATCGACGACAACCGCAGCAGCGGTCATGTGGTAGTCCATCAGGCCCATGGCCTCGGTCATTTCAGTAAAGCTGCCGTCGCCATTATTGCGGTAAAAAATGTTGGACGGGGTAACTTCGTTGGGCACCCAGGTGCCGTTGACGACATAGACGTCCTGCCAGCCATCATTGTCGAAATCGGCCACGGAGACGTCCCAGCTCCAGCCGCCGATTTCCAGGCCCCGCGCTTCAGCGGTTTCGGCGTAGCGGCCATCAGCCTGGCGCTCCAGCAGGACGTTGCGCGCCAGAATCTGGGCAATCGCCGCGTCTTGCTCGGCTTCGGTCATCGGCCGGGTGGGGCGAAAATGAATGTCGCAATAGCTGCGCACGCGCGACTGTGTCGCGGGGATGAGATTGCACAGGCTGGGGTCGCGGTTCTGGATCGCCAGATCCTTGATGAGCATGCCCCGGCACTCGCTGCGATAAGGCTCGTCCAGACGCGCACAGCGCGGCGCGTTGGACGGATCAAGGCTGTTACCGGCCCGGTACCAGCGCTTGATATCCATGTTGCGCTGGCAGATCTCGCGGTCGCTCTCGCGCTGAATACTGTCGCAATAGCGCTCGATGGGCTGCAGGTTCAAACGGCTGGAGACCCCCGAGGCACGACCGGCGATCTGGGCGGCGTAAAGCTCCATCGTGCCGTCATTGCCAAAGTCAGCCGAGGTCAGCGACATGGTCGTGGTGGTGGTCATGGGGATGAGGTCGTCTTGGTGGGTGATCGCCTCGAACCCGCCCGCGCCATCGCCGAGATAGAAATAGTCCGGCACCTCAAAGTCGTTGCCGACGATCAGGTCCTGCGTGCCGTTGGCGTCGATATCGGACAAAAGGATGGTCAGCGTTTCGCCTGGGATGCCGGGCAATTCCTCAAAGCGCGAGCGATCAAGGCGGCCGCCTTCGTTGAAGACAATACGATTGCGCGACTCTTCGCCCGGAACACGGCGATACCAGCCCGCTGCCCAGTTGCCGAACACGGCATCGAGATCGCCATCCCGGTCCACATCGCCATAGGTCGCGGCCATCACCATGATGGCGTCATCGCGATTGGCGATCTGATAAAGCGCAGACGGGTCGAACTGCCCGCCCACATTGGGCAGCACCCATTCGCCTTCCATGTAGGTGGCCAGGATCAGGTCCTGCCAGCCATCATCGTCCACATCGATCAGGGTGGCGTTAAACACCGGCATCTCGGCCACCGGTCCAAGATCAATCTGGATCGCCGAGAACTGGCCGCGGCCATCATTGGCGTAGAGATAAAGCCCGGCGCGGCTCGACGCGAAGACAAGGTCCGCATCGCCGTCGCGATCAATATCGCCCGCCGCGATGGACCGGCCTTCCCAGAAGGGAGGCCACATGTCGGCAAAGGAAAACTCCACCGGATGGTCGATGCCGCGCTGCCAGGCTTCGACCCGCTCAAAACCGGGAGCGTCAGGGCCCGCAGGCGCGTCGTAGGGGGTAAAGCTGACCTCAACCTCGCCGGTCTCAGCATCTTGCTTCAGGACAAAAGCCTTGGCTCCGCCCACCGGTGCCGCGCCTTCAGGCTGGACCAGCATCTGCAGGGCGCGCTCGGTCTGATGCTCGTACCAGGCCTGAACCACAAGGCCGGACACCACACCGATGATTGCCACCGCACCGGCCAGAAGGCCGGCGGCGCGCCAGCCCACCGAGCCGCCGACAATCAGGAAGGAGTAGATGGAATAACTGCCCAGCGTGAAGACTAGCGTCATGGCATAGCCGTGGCCGATGCCGCCGTTCAGAAGCGCGCCGGAGAACACCACATCAAAGCCCATGGGCACCGGCATGATGGTCCCGACAATCGCCACGGCAATGGCGCTGAACGGTCCAAAGGGCGCGCTCGCCACCCAGTCGACGGGCATCAAGGTGGCCACGATGGCACCCATGAAACCGGCCAGCAGCATCAGCGGCACGGTCACGCGGATGATGAACCACAGCGATTTGAGGTAATCGAGGCCAAAGCGACCGGCGGCGACGTGGAGGTCCTCGCCATCAAACAGCCCGGCCGCCACCTGATCGGGTGGGATCGGGGTGTTGGGCTCCGGCGCGCCATAATTGAGACGCTCAGACGGGATCAGGCGGCATAGAAGCGGGACGCCAACCAAGATCAGCGCCAGGCTCAGCAAGATCTTCGCCATGAAGATGTAGAAGGGCAAAAGCGCAAACGCCATAGTCAGCACGACCACGTTCAGCGTCGGCGAGGCAATCATGGCTGACAGTGTCGTCTCGGCCCGCGAGCCCCCCTGATAAAGCCCTTTGGCGATGGGCGCAGCGCAATTCACGCACACGCCAAGGGGTGCCCCGATAAACAGGCCGTAGAAAGAATTGGCGAAGGGGTCGTTGAAACTGCGCCGCCTGAGATAACCCAGAAGCGTCAGGAATCCGGCCCCAAACAGGACCCCGAAGGTCATGCCCTTCTTGTTGGTGTCGATCCAGTTCAGCGTGGTGACGCCGATGCGCTCAATCGTGCCCATATCCTCAGTGATCGGGATCATGGCTTCAAAGCTAAGCGGGTCTTCCAGCTGGATCGCCCCGCTCATGATCGCCTTGTCATTGAGGCCTGGATAGCGTGACTGGGTCCAGAAAAAGACCGCCAGAACAACCAGAAGCACAACCGCGAATACAAGGCGGATCCCGTGTCCCCGGTTTACGATAGTCCCGATCATAAGTGCCGTGTCCCCTTCGGCTAGCTGCTGGCAGAGCACTCCAACGGCTCGGCTTCGTCAACACTGAATGCGACCCACTCAAAGGGTCTCAACGGTGAGGCACCGAACAGCGCCAGCGCGCTCATCTCATCATATCCACGCCCATCGGGACGTGGCCTGCGCGCGACAAACGCGGCGCGAACGCCGTCCATGGAGATCACAGCGCCAATTTCGGTCGCGTCGATTTCAGCTTCTGGTGTCCCGCCATAGACCGTCAGATCGCCTGCCCAGCAAGCCACTTCAGCCAGCTCCAGGCCTGCAACCCTCGATAACTCCCGCACCGAACGAAAGGGCCGATTGCCCAGCTCGCCGGCATCATAAAGCTCCGCCTCGCCGCCAAAGGCGCGCCGGCGGTCATCGCTGTCACGCCAGTCCAAGATCCGATCAGTGAGCGTGCGGGCGCGCGCTTCGGTCACACCCTGACGGATCAGAAAAGCCAGCCAGCGTTCGTCATTGGCCAGATTGATATCCAGCTTTGAGTGCGCCCGCGCCAGGCTCACCGTCACCGGCACATCGTCAATCTGGATGGTCGTCGGCAGGCCCTGCAGATAGCTGCGACCGATGAGAGCTGCGTCGAAGGCCGCGATGTCGAGCGCTGAACGAAGGGCCGTATCGGCGCGCGCGGCGTTGCGCTCAGTCGCTCCAAGCCGAAGCTGACCTTGCACAGCAACCCCCGCTGCGGCCAGGACCAGCGCGATCGCTGCTGAAATCCAGAGCACATAGACCAGCGCCGAGCCGGTCTCGCGACCCTGGCGTTGCAACGGCGAGGTCATTGCTCGAACAGGTCGTCCTGACGCGCTTCCAGCGCCTGCAACTCACGGCGCATGCGCGCCAGGGCGCTTTCAGCGTCCTGGGTGGAGTTGATGATGCGCGGGGTCAGGAAGATGACCAGCTCGCTGCGTTCCTGGGTCATGGCACGGTCGCGGAAGGCCGCTCCCAGCCCCGGCACACGGCCCAGGAAGGGCACCGCGTTATTGGTGTCGGTCTGGCTTTCGCGGATCAGCCCGCCCAAAGCCACCGTGCTTTCGCTCTGCACAGCCACTGTGGAGGTAAACTCCAGCTTCTGGATGGTCGGAGAATCGATGCCCGAGGTCGTCGTCGGACGCACACTGGAAACCTCCTGATTGACCTCCAGCACGACGATACCGCTGGCGTTGATGCGGGGCGTGACCTGCAGGATCACACCGGTTTCACGCAGCTCGATATTCGACACGATGGGGGCGTTGGCTTCACTGACCGAGGTGGCGGTCTGGGTCACAATCGGAACTTCGTCACCCACCTGAAGATGGGCGGTCTGATTGTTCTGCACCATGATGGAGGGAGCCGAGAGCACCGTCACATCTGTGATGGAATTAAGCGCGCTGAGCGTGGCGTTGAGATTGGTTCCGGTGAAGGCGTAGTTGAAACCCGGGAAGACCTCAGCCGTGGACCCGCTGGTGGCGTCCGAGAAGGTGACGGCCGAGTCGCCCTCACCATCGCGGGACTGGAAGAACCAGCGCACCCCGAAATTCAGCCCGTCCGTCAGGCGCACCTCCGCGATGGTCGCTTCAATCAGCACCTGCGGCGGCATGACGTCCATGCGCTCCACCAGTTCGCGGATTTCGCGATACTCCTGGTCGGTCGCGCGGATGATCAGCGCGTTGTTGAGCTGATCAGCAATGATGGCGAGGCGGCCTTCGTCTTCATTGGAGGCATCGTCACCACCCCGGTTCTGTTCGTTGGTCTCGCCACCAAAGCTGCCGCCATCGCCGGAGGCTCCACCGGCAAACGCCGCCGAAATCTGGCTGGCCAGCGTCGTGGCCGGCGTATTGCGCGCCACATAGTAGCGAAGGCGGCGGGTATCGCCGCCAGCCGGCCGGTCAAAGCGCTGGACCCAGTCACCCACTTCATCAAAGCGCTGGCGATCGCGTGTCGCGACAAACAACAGGTTCAGCCGGGGCAGTGGTACCAGACGCACCGCACCGCTGGGCGCGCCGAGGCCATCAAGGACCGCCACGATCTCCCGCTGAGCGGTTTCAGCATTGACGTAGCGCAGCTCGAACATGCCGTAGACGCGGTCGGTCAAAAACGGCCGGTCAAAGGTGCGGATCGCGTCTTCCAGGCTTTCCAGCTCGGCGCGCGGACCGGCAAGGATCAGCACACCACTGTCATCGAGGGGAATAGCCTGGGCACGGTCGGTCAGGAAGGGGTCGAGCACGCTCAAGATCTGCGAGGGGTCAGTATGGCGCACCGGCACAACGCGCCCGCCCATCCCAAGACCAGAGCTTCCAAAGGTCGGGCGCGCCGCCTCAATGCGGGTGAGCAAAAAGCCCTCTTCGCGCTCCACAAGCGCCAGACCGGATTCAGCCAGCACCGTATCGAGCGCCGATAGAGCTGCGCGCGCGGACGTGGGCTCCGGCGCGGTCAGCGTAATTTCACCGGATACGTCAGAGGCCACGAGCACCGGCTGGCCCAGTGCGTCGCCAACAATGGCGCGTACCGCAGCGGCCACCGGGGCGTTGACGAAATCCAGGCTGAGCGTACGCCCGTCGAGATCATCGCTGGAGCTGGCGGTGGCGACACCCTGCCGGGTGCGCAGATAAACCAGATCACCGCCAGGCTCGACGGCGTCTACGACGTCAGCCGACGCGCTTTCAGAGGCAGAGTCAGGCACAGCTTCACTTGCTGCCTGTGGCGTGCGGGTTTGCTCAACCTGATCGGCCCAGAAAGGTGCGCCCGGCTCTGTGATCCCGGCGCAGGCGCTCAAGGCGAAAAGCCCTGAAATCGCAACAAATGTATGAGCCAGCTTCATTGAAAGTGTCCGTCCCCTCGACTTGGCCAACACCCTAACCGGCTTGTCCTGCAAAGCCTAGCGCGGCAAGCGCAGCGAACGCTCCTCTTGTCCGCGGCGAAACACCGCCCTGGCGTCTTCAATGGCCACAAGATCAAACCCGCCCAGCCTGTCCCCCAGGCCCAGCGTGCGAACCTCGCCGCCACTGGCAAGCGTCGCAAAACGCCCGTCCTCGCTTTGCACCAGCCCGACCAGACGCCAGTCATCAAAAGGCTCACGGACCTGCATCGCCGGGCCCTGGCGAACCGTAACCGGTTCAAGGCGCGCCGCAAATCCGTCGATCCAGTCTGTCGAGGGCGACATGGCCTGCGCAGGCGATGCAGCGGCCTCACGCGCCTCACCCCCACCGAATACATCCGCCGGCAGCGCCGCAAAACCGGTCACAGCGAGCAGCGCCGTAACAATCAGGACAAAGAGCGGATTAGCGCGCATCCTGAGCCCCCTCATCACCGCCCGCGGCGTGATAGGCAACAAAGCGCAGGATGGCGCGCACCTCGCCGTCAACAGATGTCGCGCTAAAGCGCGCGGTCTGGGTGCGCAGGCGAGAAAATTCCGGCTGGCTCAAGGTTTCAAGGATCACGTTTAAGGACCCATCCACGATCAGGTCGGCGCTTAATGCAGTCACCGCCGCATCGGCGGACCCGCTATGAATTGCGGCATCGCCGGAGACCACGAGCCCCTGATCGCGCAGGGCGTTCACCAGACCGGTCAAAGCATCATTGAAGCCTTGCTGCGTGGCGTCGGCATCGAGATAGAGCGCCAGCTCGGCGTCGCCCATGGACTGGGCCGCCATCGCCTCAGCCCGGCGCGCCTCAAACGCGTCCAACCGGGATCGGACCTGGGCTTCGGCCGCAGCGGCTTCACGAAAACTGCTCCAACCGTCCAGGAACGCCCCTGCTCCAAGTGCCAGCGGTGCCAACAGGATCAGGCCGAAGCCCGCCGTGATCAGCGCAGCGACACCCAGGCGAGTGCGCGCGGGAAGGCCGTCGAGCACACTCATGGTGCCGCCTCCCCGGTTTCAGCGCCAGTAAGGCGTTCCTCGCCGGGAGGGGTGGGTGTGCGGGCAATCTCACGCCCCTCATGCTCCAGCGCTACAGCCCGACCATCAACACGCAGCGCACTGAAGGCCTCTACCTCATCAGACATCCCGGACAGAGCCGTCATCCAGTCAGCCACGGTTGGGACCTCGACGCTGGCCTGGTGCGCCGCGACGGCGGCGGGCAGCAAAGCATCGTCACGAGCAGCCAGACGCGCGTCACGCGTCTCACTTCCAAGCTCGGCCTGAAGCTGCATCGCGCCCTCCGACAAGCGCCCACCCCAGGCAAAGAGCGCGGCGGCCAGCACCGAGGCGATGATGACCAGCTTCAGACCATTGCCCAGCGGCTGCTGGTCGCTGCGGGCAAACTCAAGCTCCGGCTTTCCAGTTGAGGATACAGCCCCGACCAGCCGCCAGTCCGGATCGATGGCTTCAAGCCGGGCCTGAGCCGCCTCGATGGCGCTGCGCCGGGCAATCGACACCTCGACCTTCACCGGCACCTCGCCAGCCGGGCTTAACCGTCGCGAGGCGAAGGCGGCATCGCGCGGCGGGATCGGGCTGAGCTGTTCCAGCCTCAGCGCCAGCGCAGAGCGCCCGGCCCGCGCCGCAGCCTCGCTCAGTTCGGTTTTGATCGTAAACTGATGAGTAGAATCGAGAACGCCGACAACGCCGCGCGCGCCGCTTACGTCGGCCGCTTTGTCAGACCAAACTGCACCCAGAAGGCTGGTGTTTATAACACCCTCGTTTTGCGAATTTAAATTCGCATCAAGGCGAAGAAGGGCACGCGATGAGCGACGTCCCGCCGAGGCCAGACCTGCCGGCATGACGGGGCGCAGCTGGTCAAAGGACCAGTCGAGCATGTTGCCCAGCGCAGACACTGCGCGATTTATCCGGTCAAGCGCGGTCAATAACGATCCCCCAGACACAGCCCGCGTCCTGAATCAAAGCGGCATTCAAACCGCCCCTCACCAGCAACAAGCGCCTGTATGCGCGACTGTGTTCCATCTGGCCAGTCCAGACGCAGAATGACAAGTCGCGGCGGTGTTGGCTCGATCCATTCTCGAACATCGATGGGCCGCCAGTCGGTCGGGTCCAGCCCCACATACGTGAACTCCCCGCCCTCAAAACCTTCAGCCAGCGTTGCAGTGCGACTACCCGGCGTGCCAACCGGTTCCAGCTGCGTCAGGTGCAGCACTAGCGCGCCATCTTCAAAGCGAAGATCGGCCCGCTGTAACCCGTCATGGGCCGGGCGGATCACAAAACTCGCCCCTTCTGAAAAGCCACTGAACTCCATCCCGTCACCAGTTCCCGGGCCCTGATGGGTGTGAGCAAACAGGTCATGGATCACCGCGCTCAAGGCCGCATCCTGTTCAATACGGTCGGTGAGTGCATGATTGCGCGCCGCCGCATCCATCGCGCCCAAAAGCGCCGGTGCCAGGAGAAGCGAGATCAGCGACAACACGGCCGTCGCAATCAACGCCTCCAGCAGGGTGAAGCCGGACTGAGCGCCCGCGTTTGCTTCAGGCCAGGTCATGGCTGGCCCGGTCGCAGCAGCGCACCGTCCTCCACATAGATCAGCGTCACGTCGGCGGCTCCGCGCCCATTATGGCCGGGATGGCGAAGTCGGGCCTGGGTCAGGACGGCCCCGGTGCGCGGGTCAACCGGACGATCCACGGGCCGCACATCGATCTGCCAGTCAGGATAGACTTCCACCAGCTGGCCTACCGGGATGCCCGCACGCAGGCCCGCCTCGATCGAGCGAAGCTGAGACGTTTGAGCAACGACCGTTTCAGCCTCTGCCGACGCGCGAAGCCCGCCCGCCAGACCATTGAACACAACGGCCACCGTAGCAGCCGCGATGGCGGCGGCCACGAACACCTCAACCAGCGCATAGCCGGCGTCGGGGTATCGCTCAGTCTTCGCCATGGACCCGCCCCGTAATGGCTTCAACATGGATCTGGCGTTCACCTGCCTCGCCCTGAAGGCGGATCGTCAGGTCAGACTGGTTCAGGCGTTCAGAGCTGAAGATGAAGCCATCGCGCTCAGGCAGCCTATCCCCGCCGGTTTCCCAGCGCACGTCCAAGCCTGAAGGCCAGCGCCGTTCAATATCAAGCGCTTCAATGGCGTAGCCCGCCGGGGATGTCATGAGCGCCACGGCCTGTCCCCTGCGTAGCGCTTCGGTTCGCGCCGCGCGCATATCACCGGCCAGCTGGATCGCCGCCTGATCAAGACTGCGCGCCTCGCGCCCACCGGCAAGGCTGAGCGCAACAAAGCTGGTGACGATGGCGGTGATCGCCAGCGCTGCCAGCATCTCCAGCAGCGTCAGGCCTGCATCGGCAGGCTTACTGGCGGATGATGTCGCTGTCTGGTCCATCGCCTCCGGGCACCTTGTCCCGCCCGTAGCTTATCAGCTCAAAGCCTTCCACGCCCTCTTGCGTCAGGGTGTAGCCATAGGGCTCGCCCCAAGGGTCGATCAGGCCGCTATACTGGCGCAGATAAGGGCCGCGCCAGCTATCAAGATCAGCCGGAGCGTCCACAAGGCTCTGCAAGCCTTCCTCCTCGGTCGGGTAGCGGCCCACATCGATGTAGAACAGCTCCAGCGAAGTCGCGATGGCACCCATCTGGGCCACAGCCACATCTTCCTGCGACCGCGAGATATATCCGATCACGCGCGGTGCCACGAAGGCGGCCACGACCGTCATGATGACCAGCACCACCAGGATTTCCATCAGGGTGATCCCGGCATCAGAGCGCCGGATATCTGGCTTGCGCATGCTCATGAATAGACAACCTCGTTCAGGCTCAACACGCCAATGAGAATGGATACAATCACAACCAGAACGCATAAGGCCAATAGGACAATTAGCATCGGGCTGATCAGTTCAGACGCTTTCTTGATCGTGCGCGCGGCATCGGCGTCGGCGAGCGCCGCAGAGCGGATCAGCATGTCGGGCAGCTCGCCGGTTTGCTCGCCCACCTCAATCAGGCTGATGAACTCGTCCGGCAAGGCTGCGTGACGGCGCACCGCCTCACCAAATCGCCCGCCAGCGCGCACGGTTTCGGCAACCTCGCCCAGCCTGCGGCGAGCCAGCTGTGACGTCAGCACGCCGCGCGCCACCGGTTCGGCGCGGGCCAGCGCATAGCCCGCCTTCAACAGCTGACCCAGCGTCCGGCAATAGCGCGCTGCCTGAAGCCGCATAAAGGTCGCGCCTGCAATCGGTATGGCGAGCGCCGCGCGCTCCAGCTCCACCACGAAAGGGCGAGCGGCGGTCTTGATGATCAGGAAGGCCAACACCGCGAACACCGGCATCCAATGCCCCCAGCTGCGCAGGAAGGCCCCCATCTTCAGCACAAAGGCTGTCTCTGGCGGAGGCGCGGTCGCCTGGCCCACGAAGAGCGCATCGAACTGGGGCAGCACAAAGTGTGCAAGCCCCAGCAGCGTGATCACCGTGATGGCCGCGACAAAGGCTGGGTAGGCCAGCTGCCCCTTGATGTCCTCGCGCAGGGCATGCTCGGTCTCCAGCCGCTCGGCCAGATCACGCAGCACCGGCCCCAGCTCGCCAGACGCTTCGCCCGCCTCAGCCAGCGCCACAAAAATCGCAGGCGGACGCGCCGGATCGATGGCGAGCGCTTTCGACAGGGCTTCACCGGCGCGAACCCGCTGATCAAGCCGCACCAGCATGGCTTTCAGGACCGACCGGCGCTCGCGGGCCGCCAGGCTCTGAAGCGCGGTTCGAAGCGGCACGCCAGCACACAAAAGATCAGCCAGACCGCGAACCAGGCTCAGCGTTTCAGCCGGTTTCAGAGTGTTGCGACGCGCCAGAATCGAATTGCCCGCCGCGGCCCGCGACAGGCGCACAGGCGTGGCCCCGAGCGCACGCACCTGACGGACAGCGGCCGCTTCATCGCTGGCCACGACCTCGCCATCAACAACGCGTCCGTCGGGAAACTCCGCCTTGTAGCGCCAGGTCTGGCGGGGGGTGGAAGCGCTAGCGGTCACCGGTCACATCCTCACCCAGCACGGCAGCGATTTCCTGACGCGTCGTATGACCCGCAGCCAGCTTGGCGCGTGCATCATCGGCCAGCGTCTGGAAGCCCTGCGCCGCCAACGCGGCTTTCAGCGCGCCAACATCAAACGGATCATGGATCGCCGCAGCGGTGTCCTCGGTATTGAGGAAGGCTTCCGCCAGCGCCACACGACCCTGAACGCCCTCTCCGTGACACACCTCACACCCCGCCCCGCCACAGCTTTGACAGGTCCGGCGCACCAGACGCTGGGCAAAGACGGCCGAAATCGTAGAGGCCAGCAAATAGCCCTCGATGCCCATATCCATGAGCCGGAGGATCGCCGAGGGCGCATCATTGGTGTGAACCGTGGACAGAACCAGATGGCCGGTCATGGCCGCCTGAATGGCGGTGCGCGCCGTTTCAGCGTCGCGAATTTCGCCCACCATCAACACATCCGGATCGTGGCGCAGGAAGGAGCGCAGGGCGCTTGCAAAGGTCACATCGATGGCCGGATTGATCTGGGACTGGGCGATGCCGTCAATCTCATACTCAATCGGGTCTTCAATGGTCAGTATCTTTCGCTGGCCATCAGCCAGACGGCGCAGGAAGGCATAAAGCGAGGTGGTCTTGCCGCTGCCCGTCGGGCCGGTCATCAGGATGAGGCCTTGCGGTCGAGCCAGCGCCTGTTCGGCCACCGCTTTGACCGCATCGCCATAGCCCAGCGCATCAATGCTGGTCAGCGTTGCCTGCGGGTCCAGAAGACGAATGACGAGGCTTTCACCATGACGCGCCGGCACCACCGAGACACGCAGGTCCACCGAGCGTCCGCCGACAGGCAGGCTGAAGCGCCCGTCCTGAGCGCGGCGGCGCTCTGCGATATCAAGATCAGCGAGCACCTTGATGCGCGAGACCACACCGCTCGCCAGGTTTGGCGCGAGGCTTTCAATCTGGCGCAGACGCCCATCGGTGCGCAGCCGCACCACCGCTTCGCGCGGGCCCGGCTCCAGATGGATGTCGCTCGCCTGTTCAGCCACCGCCTGAGCGACCAGACGATTAACGAGGCGCACAACAGGCGCGGTGCTGGCAAGGTCCTTCAGGCGACTGGAATCGGCGCTGACATCCCGGTCGCCCTCACCCGTCTCGCCCGCGTCTTCTGCAAAGCGGCGCGCGTAAAGCTCGGCAAAGGCGGAGTGTGTGGTAACGACCGGCTCCACCTCGCGCCCGGTGGCAAAGGCAAGGCCGCGCAAGGCTTCATCGGCGCGCGGATCAACAACGGCGGCGACAAGTCGGCCATCGCGCTCCGCCACTGGCGCGACACGTCGTGCCAGCAGGAAGTCGCGGTTCAGCGTGTCATCAAACTCGGTGAAGCTTGCTGCCCCGGATTGAAGCGGTACCAGATCAACCGGCACACCAGCGTCTACAGCGTAGCGAGTGGCGAGATCGGTTTCAGAGATCAGTCCTAGCTGGGTCAGCACACGATCCAGCGGCTCACGCGTATCGGCCAGCAGCGAGCGCGCGTGCGCACTATCCGCCGGGCTCAGCGTGCCATCGGCTTCAAACGCCGTCAGTCGTTCAAGATCGCGTTCCACAGGCGCAAATCTAACCGATCCAGCGCGTTAGCGCATCAGGCAGCGGCGGCACGGGGTGCGCGCGATAAACGCGCACCCCTGACCTGGTCCTACTGCAGGCTGAGCGGCAGGCGCACACGGATCATGCCGGTCGTGGCTTCAAAGTCGCCCTCACCAACACCGCTGAACATCGCCTCTGCAGACAGACGACCACCATTGGCGAACTCCGCGGCCAGACCCACGCGAGCATCCGCGCGGAAATTGCCAAGCCCGGCCAGCTGGCCACTGAGATTGATGACCTCGGTGTCGTCATAGTCGTACACCGCGGTCACCTTTACGAAGGGCTCAAACACACCGCCGTCCGGGGTCTCGAAGCGATAGGCGATCTCAGGCCCTGCCGTGATACGGCCCAGCGTGATCTCCTGTGACGGGATCACGAAGCCCAGGCTGTCGGTGTATTGCTTCTGCTCTTCAGAGAAGTAGGCAATGCCGACACCGGGGCTGAAGCGCCAGGCCCCATTGATGATGTCACCCACCAGGTTGGCTTCAGCAAGCCAGCGGCTGGTTTCAAAATCATCCCAATAGGTACCGATCGGATTGACCTGGTTGTCGGACTGACCCCAGGCCACGCGGGCATCAAAGACCATCCGCTCTGACAGGCGTGCGGCCATGTAAGGCCCGGCCAGCCAGCCATCGCCTTCAACCTGGCTGCGGAATTCACCCGTGATGGTTTCAGCCTGATCAAACTGGGCGAGCACACCGATCAGCATGTCATCGCTGACCATCATGTCGACGCCAAGGGCGTACATGCCAAAGTCGGTGTCGGCAGTGAGGCCTGCCCGGTCATCGCTAACCGAGGCGTAGCTGGCCTCTACCCACACGTCGACACTGGCCATGCCGGTCTCACCGGCCAGGCTGAACGCCTCCTGATCCGGCATGCGGTTTTCACGCTCCGACGCAGCCTGACGGATGGCACTCAGGCTCATCGACATGGACGCATTCAGCCGGCCTTCGGTCATGTCGAAGGCAAAGCTGTTCGGCGTTGCCGTGGCCCGATCCGTCCGCAGACGACGGCCCACGTCCGGGCTGGCGTTGAGGATCTGGTCCGCGCGCGCCGCCATGAACGAACGGATCGCCGACTGGGTCACTTCACGGATAAAGGCCTCGTCGCGGCGGTTGGCGAAGGTACACACCATCGTCTCCTCCGGATCGAGGTCGATGGTTGCCGTGCCGGTGTCCACGTCGAAGGTCGAGCCGTTATCGGTATCGCCGGTACAGCTGATGCTATCCAGCCGCCAGCCTTCGCTGACCGCCTGCGTGATCGCATAAGTCCCACTCAGGACCGTGACGCCATCGCTGGAGGCCGTGCCGTTGATGGTCGACAGCGACAGTCCATCCAGAGCACCGATATCAGAGCTGTAGGTAAACACGCCCTCACCGGCAATCGACGATGCAGTGGTCGCCACCAGCGTCAGCGTGCCTTCACGCGGCGTAATGGTGATCGATACCGGAATGGTGATGTTCTGAACGCTCTGGGTGGTGCTAGCCCCCGCAGAGGTCGGTCCCGCCGGAGCGGCTTCGGTGATGATGATATTGGCCGTGTACTCGCCCGGAGCCAGTGCCAGCACCGCGTCTGTAAAGGACAGGGTGAAGGTCAGGTCACTGGCCGCCGGGATGCTGCCCGACGTCGGGTCAATCGCCAGCCAGGGCTGGTCCGTTGACGCGTTGAAGGCAAACGGCGCACCGCCCGTATTGGTCAGGGCAAAGCTGGTGGTCACACCCGTCGGGTCGCCCACCACATTTGGCAGGGTAAGAGCCACGTCTGGAACATTAATCTCATCAATGCCGGGATCAGCGGTCGCCTCGAAGTTACACTGGACAGCATCGGCCGGAGCCAGCGTCACCGTTGCGGTCCGGTTTGGCAGATCGATCGCCGTGGCCCCACCGGTGCAGGCGATGTCGGTGATGGAGAAGCCCGCCTCTTCAGCCAGAGTGATGGCATAGCTGCCCTCCACCAGATCGGTAAAGACTTCAGAGCCCGTTTGACCAGAGGTCGTGACCGTGAAGACTCCCAAGTCGCCCGAATAGTCGAACTCGGCATCCACCAGGCCGAGGACATCCTGAGTGACGGTGATCCCCGCCCGGCGCAGATCGATTGAGAAGACATCGGACGTCGTCGACAGGGCCATCACATTGCCGGCCGGATCAGCAAATTCACTGACGAGAACATCCACGCCGGGACGAAACAGGCCTGTATCCGCCACATCGAAAGTAAAGGTCAGAACGGTATTTCCGCCTGACATCGCAAGCTCCGCCAAGGTCAGCGTGGGGTTAAGATCCTCATCAAAACTTAGCACACCGCCTGCGGGGTCAAGCGCCTCGGAGAAGGTCACTTCAACTGTGAACGGTGTGCCGACATCGCCGACCCGCAAATCCGCGTCAGAAACGACCACCGATACCACCGTCGGTGCGCTGCCATCGCTTTCAATGGAGAACTGGGTGGCGGCGGTGTTGGTGTTGCCGGCCGCATCTGCAGCCGCGCCCCCTGCGACATCCACCGTTACCGCGCCATCGGCGGCCGGAGTGATATCGGCGGTGTAGACGCTGGCGCTGGTGGACTGGAAGTTGCCCGCCGAGCCATTGCCCACCGTGATATCGCCAACCACAAAGCCGGTGACATCCTCGGTAAAGGTGAAGGTGACCTCAAAGACACCCGACACCGGATCAGCGGACGCCGTGGTGATCTCCACACCTGGACGGGTGGCATCACTTTCGATGGAGAACTGGGTCGCAGCCGTGTTGAGGTTGCCGGCAGCATCCTCGGCCACTCCCGCAGCCACGTCCACCGTGACGGTACCATCAGAAGTTGGTGTGATCTCGGCAGAGTAGATGCTGGCGCTCGTGGTCGCAAAGCGGGTCACAGCGCCATTTCCAACCGTGATATCGCCTGTGGCAAAACCGGTCACATCCTCGTCGAAAGTGAAGGTCACCGTAAAGGCACCGGACACCGGGTCAGCAGAGGTCGTGCTGATTACCACGCCCGGAGCCGTCCCATCGCTCAGAATGGAGAACTGGGTCGCAGCCGTGTTGGAGTTGCCAGCCGCGTCCTGCGCGACACCAGCGGCCACGTCGACCGTCACCGTGCCGTCTGCACTCGGCAGGATGTCCACCTGGAACAGGCCAATGCCAGCGTCATTAAAGTTCAAAACAGAACCATTTCCGATCGTGACGTCACCGGACACAAAGCCGCTGACCGGTTCGTCAAAGGTAATGGTGACACGGAAAGGTCCCGACACCGGGCTGCTGGCCACGGACTGGATCACCACACCCGGTGCCGTCCCATCATTCTCAATCGAGAACTGGGTCGCGGCTGTGTTGGTGTTTCCGGCCGCGTCCTGCGCGACACCAGCAGCAACATCGACCGTCACCGTGCCGTCTGCACCTGGCGTGATGTCGGCGGTGTAGGTGTCGCCAGAACCCGCGAAGTTACCCGCCGCGCCATTGCCGACCGTGATGTCACCCACGGCAAAGCCGGTGACGGCTTCATCGAAGGTGAAGGTTACAGCAAAGGTGCCGCTAACCGGGTCGGCCGAGGCGGTAGAGATCACTAGGCCTGGGGCCGTCCCGTCACTCTCAATGGAGAACTGGGTGGCCGCGGTGTTGGTGTTACCAGCCGCGTCCTGAGCCACGCCAGCCGCCACATCCACAGTCACCGTACCATCGGATGATGGCGTGACGTCAGCCGTGTAGGTATCGCCAGAGCCCGCGAAGTTACTCGCCGCGCCGTTACCCACGGTGAGGTCGCCAACGGCAAAGCCGGTGACGGCTTCTGAGAAGGTGACGGTCACGGAGAAGACCCCTGAAACCGGATCCGCAGAGGTCGTGGTGATCGCGACTGCGGGCAGACCCGTTTCTTTCTGAGCCGTATCGGTGGCTGCAACGCCTTCATTTCCGAAGGTATCGGTTAGTGTCACCGACAGGGTCAGCGTTCCGTCGCCCAGGCCCGACACATCAATGCCGGAAACCTGCTGGCCCGCAGACGTCACACTGCCGCTTCCGGTCACAGCTGTACCGCCCCCATCAGAGCTGATGGTGAAGTCGTAGGTCGTGCCCACAACAGCGCTGGCCAGAGTGAAGGACGTGGCCGAGGCCCCGGCATTATTCACCGGATCAGCATCAAAGCTGGCCGTGTATCCGACCGGTGCCGCGTCATCATTGGTAATGGTGCCGGTGGCCGACCCATCCACAATCGTCGAATTCGTCGCCCCGGACAGATCCACCGTGAAGGTTTCGCTCGGCTCAACCACACCGTCATCGGTGATGGTGACGGTGATCGTGTCAGCGGTGTCGCCCGGATTGAAGGTCAGCGTGCCACTGGTCGCAACATAGTCGCTGCCGGCAATCGCGGTGCCGTCCGCGGTCGCAAAATCCACGGTGATCGAGGAGGCCGACGGGTTGGACAGGCTGACTGCAAAATCAACCGTGCCGCCGTTTTCCGAAATGGACGCGTCGGCAATGGAAATTTCCGGCGCATCGTCATTGTCGTTGATAGAGCCCGTCGCCGTTGAGGGCGAACCAAGGTCGGCATTGGTCGGACTGGACAAGGTTACCGTGAAGGTTTCCGGGGTCGGCTCGTCGGACGTGTCATCGGTGATCACCACCGAGACCGTCTGTGAGGTCTGCCCGGCGAGGAAGGTGACCGTGCCGCCAATAGCTGTGTAGTCACTGCCTGCGATGGCCGTTCCATCAGCGGTGGCGAAGTCCACAGTCGTCGTCGAGGAGGGAGCTGCCGACAACGACACGGTAAAGTCCGCCGTGCCGTCACCTTCACTCACCGTGACGTCGGCAATAGTGACACTCGGCTGGGTCACGGTGAGCGTGTCGCTGGCCGTGCCGGAGTTGCCCTGATTGGAGGTCAGGTCGCCGGTCGTGTTGACCAGCGAGCCAACACTGCCGCCGGTGACATCAACGCTGACCGTACAGGTCGCAGCACCTGAAACGGTACCGCCGGTATAGGTAATCGTCCCGGTGCCCGCGGCTGCCGTCAGCGTGCCACCGGTACAGGTGGTCGACGCGTTTGGTACGGCCGCCACCGTCATGCCCGAAGGCATGTTGTCGGTGAAGCCCAGACCGCTGGCAGACGCCAGACCGCCGGAGTTGTCGATGGTGAAGGTCAGCGTCGACGTCCCGCCAATGGAGACCGTGGCCGGTGCAAAGCCCTTGGAGAAGGCCGCAGGCGGGGTCAGGTCCACACCAAAGCCATTGATGTCAAAGGTGAAGGGCGACTCATCGCTGTCATCATTGGCCACCGAGACCGTCGCCTGGCGGTCACCGACAGCGCTTGGATCAAAGGTGATCTCAAAATTGGTGGACCCGGCCGGTGCCACAGTCGTGGCAGGCTGGCTGGTGACCGAGAAGTCACCGGATCCGGCACCAGAGAGCGACACCGCATTCGCCCCCAGATTCAGCGTCGTAGAGCCCACATTGGAGATGGTGAAAGTCACAGTCTCGGTGCCCGCATCCAGACCCACAGTGCCGCCGTTGAAGGCTGAACCGGTATTGTCCACAAACTCAAAGCTGCTGACGCCCGACGTGAAGTCGGTGGCGCCCTGGCCAACAGCGATTTCCTTTTCAGTTCCCTCACCGCCAACGGTGAAGCTGTAGGTGGCTTCATCATCGTCATTGGTGCCGAACTGGAAGGTTGCGCTGGCAACGCCGGCTGTGCTCGGGGCGTACTGGATCGAGAAGGTTTCCGATCCACCCGCCGCAATCGACAGGCCAGGCTGGTCCGTCACGGTGAAGTCGGTTGAGCCGGCCCCGCGAACCACAGGATCGCCGCGCCCGCCTCCCGGCGGGGTCAGTACCAGCTCGTCATTGCCGGTGTTGCGAATGGTGAAGGTCGCACTGGCGTTAGAGCCAACCGCGACACCTTCAAAGCTGGTGTCGTCGGCGGCTGCTGGCGTCACATCGCCAGAGACGATGGACACGCCATTGCCCTGAAGATCAACCTCAGGCTCACCAGTGGCGGTGGCTTCAATGGCGAAGGTGTAGGGGTTCTCACTGGCATCATCTGAGGCGATGTTCACCAGTCCGGTAAACGTGCCCACGTCAGACGGCGTGAACTGGATTGTGAAGGTTTCAGACCCGCTGGCCGCAACCGTGGTGGCCGGTTGAGCGCTCACCGAGAACACGCCGCTGGCGTCATCGGTGATCGACACCGCGTTGGCACCCAGCGTCAGGACCGAGCCGCCCTGATTTTCAATCGTGAAGGTCCGCGTGCCCGTCGCCGAGACGTCGATGGTCTCAAACTGGGTGTGATCGGCTGCGGTCACGCTGGTATCGCCATCGGCGATATTGACGCTATTGCCCGTGACATTGATTTCAGGCGCGGCACCGCCCTCGCCTGAGATAGCAAAGTCAAAGGCCGCTTCGTCCGCGTCATCGGAGTTGATCGTGATGGTCGCCGGGAAGGTCGCGACAGAGGTGGGGTCAAAGGTGACCGGCACGTCCAGCGTGCCTCCACCGCCCGCGACCGAAGTCGGCAAGGCCGCTGTCAGCCCGAAATTGGTGGTGTCGGTCAGGGCGATAGAGGTCACGGACAGCGCGCCGACACCCGAATTGGTGATGCGCAGCGTGCGGGTCAGCGAACCGGTGGTGACGTCCACAACGCCAAAGTCAGTGCCAGTCGCAGTGCTGGCAGTCGCAGAACCGTCCGTCAACGCCAGCGAGGAGCCAACAAACTGGACCTCGATCTCCGGCGCAGCGGTTTCAGCTTCAACCGTATAATCTGTCGCGGCGACGTTGCCGTTGGTGTCAGTGTCCTGAGCCACGCCAGCCGGGAGCTCGACGGTCACTGTCCCGGCCGCCGCTGGCGTAATGGTCACCGTGAAAGTTTCATTGTCGCTGGTCTGCAGATTGCTGGCCGAACCGTTGGTCACGATGAGATCGCCAGCCACAAAGCCGGTCACTGGTTCGGAAAACTCCACCGTCAACGTGAAGCCTTCTCCCACGGCCACAGGGCCTGCGGGGCCGGACTGGACCACCTGCGGCACCTGATTGATAAGGGTCAGCGTATCAGAGGCAATAGCCCCGGTGTCGATGGCCACAGCACCGCTGCCACCATCCTGATTACCGGTCAGCTCGCTGGTGGAGCTGACGAAATCGCCGGAGGTCCCGGTTGGCGTCTGCAGCGTGACCGAGAAGGTACAGGTCGCACCGTCGGCGATATTACCGCCGGACAGGCTGATCGTGCTGGTCCCCGACAGGGTGGAACCGGTGCCGCAGACATCGCTTTGGGGCAGGCCGGTGGCCACCAGCCCGGAAAGAGCCGCGTCCAGATCATCGCTAAACGCCAGCGACGAGGCATCCGTGCCCTCTTCTGGAACAATGGTGTATTCCAGCGTCACAGTGCCGCCTGGCAGGACCGGGTCATCGGTGAAGGACTTCGAGAAAGCCAGCGGCGCGCCCGCGCCTTCCGCACCGGCCACCGTCAACTGGGTGACTGCCGCATCGCTGACGCCGGCACCCGCAACCGGATAGCTGAAGGACAGGTTGGACGTGCGAACCGGATAGGTGTCAGGCGCTGCACCGCCAGGGACAGTCACCGGAATTTCGATGATACAGCTGGAGCTGGCCGCAACGGTACCACCTGTGACAATCAGGAAGGTCGTGCCAGACGGGCTTGAGCCGCAGGTATTGGTGCTGGCTGGCAAGGCAGCCGCGAGACCGGTCAGATTTTCCTGAAGATTGGAGGTGAAGGACGAGATCGTTCCGACTTCGCTGGCATCGGTGTTCTCGATGGTCAGACGAAGCGTCGTCGTATCGCCCGGAGCAGGCGCATCGCCGAGGAAGGTTGCGGAAATCTGTAACTCGCCCGCGACAGTCGTGGTGGCCTGGGTCAGCACGGAGCTGTCATTGCCTGCCGCGTCCTGACCGGCGGCCGCCGCCACATCAATCGTCACCGTACCGACCGTGCCAGCGGTCACGTCGAAGGTGAAACTGTCGGCAGCCCCGCTCTCGTCCGTGATCGCCACGAAATTGGAAAGCGTGCCGTTGCCCACGCTGATATCACTGGAATCAAAGCCGATAATTGGTTCATCAAAGACAATACTGGCGGAGAAGACTTCGCCGGGGGCGACCGGACCGGACGGGGCGTTGATAGTACCAGACGGTCCCGTCGTATCAGCAACAACCGTGAAACCCGCGCTATTCAAACTCGCAGAGAACGCCGATGGCGCCCCAAGCGTTACTGACTGGCTTGAAAAAAGAAGGCAGGATTACTGCCATCAGCAAGAATATCTGCCGTTCTTTGAACGCCCGTCAGCGACCCGAAATTCAGGGTATAGGCACCCGGTGCGATATCATCCGGTAGCTTGAACGTGACAGCAACGGTACAGGTCGGGGCGCTGAACGAGTTGAAAAACACCGAGCCGGTATCCATGCTCGACCAGCTTGCGGTCGAAGCTCCAAAAGAGGGGCCGGTTCCATTACAGTTTCCATTGATCAGTGTCGCCACGCCCCCCGATGCGCCGGTGGTGCCACTGAACGTTACAACTTCAGCACCGCTACCAAGCCCGCTGAGGCTAACGCTGGTAGACATCGCTGAGTAAACCGTGCTCGTCCAATCTGACGTGCCGTCGAGATTGTCCTCCACAAAAACCGGCGCATCGGCAGAAATCGTGAATTCGACCTGAAGCGTATCGCCGGGTTCGAGGTCGCCCGGCGACGAGACGATCGGGGTAAAATCGTAAACAGTCGGCTGAACCGTGACCTGCGCCATCGCGGCACCACTCAGCAAAACGCCGCCTGCGAGGGCGGCGAGAGAGGCTTTTGCAAGCGTGCGCAGTCCGTCAAACACGGTGGTGTTTGTCCGCTGAAGATCGGTCGAATGAGCCATGTTGTCCCCCGTGGCGTCGCGGCCTGTTCTGTCCCGCGCAACGCAAAGCCGATGCCAGAATAAAGGCATGAGCCGAAACCCTACCCCGTCAAGGCAGGGTTGAGAAGGTAAATCTCAAAGGCTTTACAACGCAAAATGCCGCAAGCGGTGAGTATGAAATCCTTACAATCTAAAGGATCAGGCCGCACCCGGATCGATAAAGTCCGGCGTTTCATCGGCCATCGCTTCGCGCCAGTGCTGACGGCACAAGGAGACATAGCCGCCTTTGTCCACGGCAACCTGATTGCCATCCCGGGCGGCGTGACCGGCCTCATCCTGGCGCAGATTCATCGTTGCCTTGCGCCCGCAATGGCACAGGGTCCGCACTTCTCTAAGTTCATCAGCGATCGCCAACAGCTCGCTCGCCCCTTCAAACAGCGCGCCCTTGAAGTCGGTCCGCAGGCCATAGCACAGGACGGGGATGGCGAGGTCGTCACACACGCGCGCAAGCTGGCGAACCTGTTCGGTCGTCAAAAACTGGGCTTCGTCGAAAAAGATGGCGTCCAGCTTGCCACCGGTCTTGTGTGCGCGCTGACGCTCCGCGCTGATGGCCGCCAGCAGATCAAGGCCGGGCCGAAACAGCTGCGCCGGAGCCTCCAGACCGATCCGCGACTGGATCTTGCCTGTGCTCGCATTCACGCCTTCGCCATGGTGGTGGGACGTCCACAGCATCACTGCCATGCCGCGCTCACGATAATTATGGGCTGCCTGCAACAGGATTGCCGACTTGCCCGCATTCATTGCGCTGTATGTGAAGTAAAGCTTAGCCACCTGTTTCGGGTACCCGATTCTGCTGTGAGGAACCATCATCACCGACCGAACGCGCGCAGCGAGGCGAAAAATCGACCCAAAAATTTTATCTCCACCCTATGGCCCTGCGACAAAAAGGCGCTAAGGTGTAAAGAACTAGAAGCCTTTTAGAGGGACCAGGCGACATGAAGACCATCAAGATTTTCGGCGTGCTGATCGCATCTGCAGCCCTGACCGCATGCGGCGGGGGCGATGGTGGCGACAGCACAGACACCGCGGATGCGGGGTCTGACGCCATGGAAACCGCTGCGGCGGCTGAAGAGAACACCATGGCTGAGGCCGCCGAGCCTGAAGCTCCGGCGGAAGAGCCGATGGCCGAGGAACCGGCCGCAGAAGAGCCAATGGCGGACGAGCCTGCCGCTCCGGCCGAAGAAGAGCCCGCTGCAGCTGGCGGTGATGACGGTGCCTTTATGGTGGCCGGCCTGACTGGTGACCCGGCTGCTGGCCGTCGCATTTTTGCACGCTGCCAGACCTGCCACGTGCTGGCTGAAGGCCAGAACCGCGTGGGCCCGTCGCTTTACGGCATTTTCGGCCGCGAGGCCGGGTCTGTAGACGGCTTCCGCTACTCGGACGCCAACCAGAGCTCCGGCATCACGTGGTCCCATGAGGTCATGTTCGAGTATCTGGAAAATCCGCGCGAATACATTCCAGGCACCACGATGGCCTTCCCGGGCCTGCGTAGTGAACAGGACCGTGCCGATGTGATTGCCTACATTTCGGCAAACGGTGGCGACGCTTAAGCGCTGTTACCGGGCGCGTCGACGGCGCGCTACATCCCATAGATGAAATGCAAAGGCGGCGGTCAAACAGACCGCCGTCATTGTATATGGGGCCCCGGTCAGCGCGGTGCGCAGGGCCAGCATCAGCATTACGCCGGGTACCACCAGCGACACCACATCCAACAGCGTCATGGACCCGCGAAGACGCGGGACAGCTGCCAGCACAATCACTTCCAGCACGACAACGACCAGAATGAGGTCGATCGCCAGGCCTGACGAAAACAGTCTTTCAAGGGTCATGGGGGTCGCAGACGTGCAGCGCTAGCGCGGGGACAGGCCGACCAGATGGGCCAGGTCTTTAAAGAAGATTTTGGCGTGAGCGGCGTGGTTCGCCTTGACCAATTCCTTCTCCATATAGCCCTGCCAGGTCAGTCGCTGGACATCCTTGTCCGCACAGATCTTCACAAAGCCCTCTCGACGCTTGTCGTTGCGGTACCAGAAATGCTGCAGCATCCCCAGCACCCAGAAGACCTTGCCGTGCGCCTTCATGAAGCGCTTGCGCACGCCCGATAGCGCGCTGACCTTGCCGGTTTCCAGGAACTCCGCGGCCCCTTCAGCGGCCCACTGGCCTGAAATCATGGCGTAAAAAATGCCTTCGCCGGACGAGGGTGCCACAGCACCGGCGGCATCACCGGCAAGCACCAGGTCGCGGCCATTATCCCAGCGCGGCGCTGGCTTGTAAGGCAGCGGCGCGCCTTCGCGGCGGACAATCTCATAGCCATCCAGGTTCGACGCTTCGCGCAGGCGTTTGACCGCTCCGCGCAGCGAGAAACCTTTCACCTGGCTGCCTGTCCCGACGCTGGCCACATCGCCATGGGGGAAGACCCAGCCGTAAAAGTCCGGCGACACTCGCGCGTCGTAATACACGTCGCAGCGCTGGGGGTGGTAAAACGCCCCGTCGCCATCCTTCGGGGCCTTCACGATCTCGTGGTAGGCAAAGACGCTTTTGACCTTGTCGGCGCCACGCACTTCAGCCTGCGCCAGCTTGGAACGCGCGCCATTGGCCGCGATGACCACGCGGGCGCGGATCTTCACCTCTTCATCAGGGTCTTCAGTGGGGGAGAAGATGCAAATCGCTGCGCCATTTTCGTCGCGCTCCAGCCGGTCGAAGCATGCGTTCTGGCGTTCAGCGCCCGCCTCGCGGGCCCGCTCGCGCAGAAACTCATCGAAATGCTCGCGGTCGACCATACCGACATAGCCCTCATCGATGGGCATATCGACCTCATTGCCCGACGGCGCGAGGATACGAGCGCCGCGCGTGCGCGCCACGATCTGGGACTCGGGTATTTTGAAATCGCGGATCAGGATGGGAGGAACTGCGCCGCCGCACGGCTTGATCCGTCCCGGCTTGTCGAGCAACAGCACCGACTTTCCTGCCTTGGCCAGGGTCTCCGCTGCGGTGGATCCAGCCGGTCCGCCGCCCACGACAACCGCGTCGTACGTCTTGATTGCATCTGTCATGAGGGCGACTCCACAAGGGGTTCAGAAGAAGGTTCGACCGACGGCGCGCTGACCGCGGCTCCATCGGGGGCATCGACACGCAGCGCAAGATGCGCCGCCAGAAGGAAGAGCCCGGCATCAATGGCGAACACGATGGCAAAGGCCGGGGCTGCGTCGGCAAAGATGGCGCGCGCCACATCAATGGCGGCCGCGCCGAAAAAGCCGCCCAGTCCGAAGGCGATGGCTTGCGCCGCGCCCCAAAGCCCGATGCGCACGCCTTCGCGCCCACCGCCATCGGCGGCCGCCAGTCCCATCATCGCGCCAATGGCCGCAACGGCGAAGCCGCCGGTCGCGAGGCCCAGCGCGAAAACAGCAATTTCGAGCGGGAAGCCAGGACCCACAAGGCTCGCCACGGCTAGACTGATCAGCGCCAGCGTGGAGCCAATACAACCGCCAACCACCCAGGTCTGACGACGACCAAAGCCGCCCTCATCAGAGCCAAAGCGATTGCCCAGAACCGCCACCGCGATCATGCCCAGAAGCACACCTGATTGTTGCATGCTGGCGAGCGTCGTGGACGGGCCAACCTCCATCCCGAACACCAGCCCGGCAAAGGGCTCAAGGATCAGGTCAGAGGCGCTATAGGCCATCATGGCCACGAACACGAAAATCGTGAAACGGCGTGCGCGCGTGTCGGCCCAGGCATCTTTCAGCGCTGCCATGAAGGGTGTCGTTGGTGTCGCGTCGCCATTGGCGTCCACCGCTTCTGAGCGCTTGCGTTCCACGCCCCACACGGCAATCACGCTGATCGTAAAAGCGACAACGCACACGCTGGAGCACACGATGACGAGCTGGCGCATGGTGAAGGGCTCAAGCAGGTTGCCGACAGTGGCGGTGGTAATCACAAAGCCTGCAATCATCATGATCCATGTCAGTGCGCTCGCCGGGGCGCGGCGCTCCGGCGCGACGTCGGTGGCCAGAAGCGCCAGCAGAGATGTACCAGCAGCGCCCACACCGCCGCCAATCAGGGCATAGGCCAGCACCGCAAGCGCAATCCCGGCGATCGGATTTGTCGCAGTCCACGCAGTCGCCAGAACGGCCAGAACACCGGCAATAGCCAGCACCGCCATGCCACCAATGATCCACGGCGTACGCCGCCCACCGGCATCCGAGCCATGGCCCCAGCGCGGGCGACTTATCTGAACTGCATAGTGCAGCCCCACCAGCGCGCCCGGCAGCATGGCCAGCAGCGCCAGCTCAACAACCATCACCCGGTTCAGGGTGGAGGTCATCAGCACCACGATCGCCCCGAAGGAGGCTTGCACCAGGCCGAGCCTGAAAATCTCAAACCAGCTCAGCGGACGGGAGGAAGAAGAGGTCATGGCCGCGTCCTTAACTCAGTCCGGTCACGGCAAAGGCGCTCGCCAGCATGCCGAGAACGTAAAGCATCACGCCAGTTGCGTTGTACCAGGGGGTCAGGGCTTTCGGGTCGCGCATCAGGCGGGCCATCAGACCCAGCTGAACGAGTAGCGACAGTCCCACGAGGCCCGCATAAATTGGCCCGCTCCAGACGAACAGAAGGCCGACGACCACCACCTGCGGCACAGCCATGGTGATACAGGCGATCCAGGCCGCCTTGCGCGGTCCCAGCGTCGCGGGCAGCGAGCCGAGGCCCATTTTGCGATCGCCCTCGATCGCCTTGAAATCATTGAGTACCATGATGCCGTAAGCCCCAAGACTGTAGAGCACCGCCAGGGTGATCACATACACGCTCGGCAGGGCCTGGAGCATCACGGCAGCACCGGTAAACCAGGCGAGCCCCTCATAGGAAATGCCCACCGAAAGCGGACCCCAGATACCACTGCGCTTTAGCCGAACCGGCGGGGCACTATAGGCCCAGGACAGGGCGACACCGGCTCCAGCGGCGACAAACACCCACGGCCCCAGCGCGGCCGCCCAGGCCAGCCCCGCCACAGACCATCCAATGGCCAGCCAGAGGCCCCAGCGGCCTGGAATGCGGCCAGACGGGATCGGTCGATTAGGCTCGTTGATGGCATCCACATGGCGGTCAAACCAGTCATTGACGGTCTGACTGCCCGCGCACAGAAGCGGCCCGGCCAGCACGATACCGGCGAGCAGAAGCGGCAGATTTTGGAGATTGAGCTGCCCCGACGAAACCACCCCGCACATGAAAGCCCACATCGGCGGGAACCATGTGACCGGCTTGGACAGCTCCAGAACCGCCAGTGCTGACGTTTTAAAGCTTGAGGCCGGTTGGGATAAGGAGCGCTCCATCCCTGTACGCTAGGGATGACGCAACAAAGTGTCAATTAAAGTTGACGCCGCATGGGTGTGACTAGCTGTCCGACTTGCTCTGCAGATCGCCGAGCTTGTGGCGGTGCATTTTCGCATAGAGGCTCTGGCGGCTGAGCCCGAGAATTTCGGCCGCCGACGCCCGATTGTCATTGGTGAGATCCAGCGCCGCCTCAATGCAGGAGCGCTCGATCATGTCCGTACTTTCACGCACGATGTCTTTCAGCGCGACACGGCCCACCAGATCAGACAGCTGATCAGCCGAGCTGGGCAGCGTGCCTTCATTGCCGCGCGACGCCACAACCCGGCGGCCCACAGGACGGATGGCAAAGCCGAACACCCGGCCCACCGGGCCCGGCGCGGACACCGCCGAGACCTCAACGGGCTCTTCGATATCCAGACGGCTGCGCAGCGTGGTGGCGAAGTGACGGATCACGCCATGCTCGCGCAGATTGGCGAGCAGAACGTTGAACTCAACTTCGGTCCGCCCCAGGAACTGGTCGATGGACACGCCCACGGCTTCATCAGACCCGTGCAGCTGGGCCATATCGATAAAGCCTTCATTGACCGAGAGGATTTTGCCGTCCTCACCGGTCAGCGCGAGCCCGTCGGGCAGGATTTCAGCCAGACGGTTCAGCGAGGTATCCGGCGATGGCGCAGATGCGGCCGCGCCCGGCGTCAGACGACACAGGAAAGACGCATCCTGACCTTCGCGGAACACCGAAGCGAGCAGAGTAAAGGTCTGCTCGTCATCATTCAGGGTCAGTTCGACATTTTCCGCGCGGCCGGTCTTGCGGGCCACGGCAAGCGTTTCTCGAACATCCGAGGCCCGGTCGCCAAAGATCATCTCAAGGCTGGAGCCTTGAACATCGGATGCCCTGCGCCCCAGGAAGCGGGCCGCAGCCGGGTTCACATCTGTGATTTTCAGGGTGACGCCTGAAATTACCAATACGCCCTCGGTTGAAATCTGGAAGAGCATGCGGAAGCGCGTTTCAGCCTCGCGAACGCGCGTATATTCGCGCTCCATCGACTGCTGGGCATCCAGCAAGCGCTGCTGCATGCGCGAGACTCCGCGCATGTCGCGGCCGATGGCCAGCGTCCAGCCCGGCTTTGACGCGGCCATGGTGAAAAAGCGGATCGGCAGATCAAGCTCACCATCGCGCGAATGATTGATATGACGCCAGCGGCGTTCCCCGGCCTGCCCCGGTGAGGATAGAAGCGCAGCGACCTTTGCCCTGGAATCGGCAGCAACCAGGTCTGCCCACTTGTTGCCGACCCAGTCCTCATAGTCAGACGGCTCAAAATCCTCACCCGGGAAGGCCCCATCACGAATGACGCCTGCCTTGTCTATGATGAGGGTCAGGTCAGCGGCATTGGCGGCCAGATCAGCAGAGGCCGCATCCGGGAAGGCAGACGCAACAACGTCCGCGGCATGGAACCGCGCGTTGGGACCGTCTGGAACCTTCGTATCCATGGCGATGCCTTACAGTAAAAAATTATTTCGACACGCCAACCTGGTGTGCCGAGGAATGAATTAGTTTTTCTGCCGTCACGACAGCACGGAGCCCGTCAAAAGCGGTCGCGTCCGCTCCAATCCGCCGGGCCAGGGTGACGTCATCGTTAAACGGCGGTCCGCCGACCAGCACGAAGACATCGGGATTTAACGACGCCGCGCGAAGGTCGCGAATCTCTCCACTCAGCGAATCTACCGCATCTTGCGTGCTCGCGGATAAACCCACAACGTCGAAATGCTCTTCTGAAATACAGGAAATCAGATGTTTGGCCGTTTTATGGGGCTCACAACGCACATTCCAGCCTGCGCGGGAGAAAAATTCCCCCACCATCAGGACGCCTAAAAGATGCTGTTCGCCCAACGCCGGTGCCAAGAGGACTCGCGGCGCAGATCCCGAAGCCGCCCGGTCCAGCGGGGCGTCCTCGTTAATGCGCTGCACGACACGATGAAGCTTCATCAATCCGATGGTGACATCGGTGAACTCCATGTCGTCCTCTTCCCACAGGTTGCCCAGACGGCGCGCTGCCGGTGCCAGAAGACGCAGCAACAAATCCTCGTGTGAGACGCCCGCCCTTGCTCGGGCTTCCACCTCATCACACAGGATTTCGGCATCGACTTTGACGGCGCGACGGGCGAACTCGTCGACAGACTCTTCGCTGAACGGCCGCGGTTTGAAATCCGCCATGGATACAACATTGGCCCTTTTCGCCACGCGATTGGCCAACATGAGACGGGGGATGATTTCGGACTCGATAAGCTTGTCGAGCACTTCGGCAGGGGGCTGGTCAGCGCGCTCGAAACGCCGCGAACTGGGGGCCCAGTTTCGCCAGTCGAGCGTCATTTGTGTGGCTTTCGCAAGAGTGGCGAAGCTGAATGTCTTGGCGCTAGTCTCGGTCATACATGACTCCCTTCCCGCCTGACGCAGAAGAGAGAGGGAGGCTCACCGCCCTACGGTCTTCGGCGCTTCACCAAGCCGCTCCTTTAGGCCTTTAGAAGAGCCCAAGGTCGTGCGGCGGGAACCGCTCGGTGATCGGCAGTCAGGACGCCACCGACCCTTTTAGGGAGACAGTTTATTTTCCAAAAAGCAAGGGCATTTGAAGGCCGAAACTCAAAAAACCCCGGTCCAGGTGTGTAAATTTTATAAAACGTCAACAAAAGTTGACACTCTGGCTTTCGCTAACGTACGCTCCGTGTTCAGGACATGCGCGGGCTTCGCGCAGGGAGGGTCCGACATGCAAATTCAAGCTGATAACGGCACAGGCCGAGTTTCCGCAAAACACGACGGAGCGCAGCGTAGCCAGGGTGATTTCGAGCTTTTGATAGCTCAGGGACTGCAAAGCATCATCGATATGGTGGCACCGAGCCCGTGGACAGCCCATACGGGTGCGCGCGCGCGGTATCTTCATCGTCAAAGGGTCGCCGCGCAGCGGATTTACACGCCGGAACAGCGTGAACGCCGCGACAAAAGCGCCTGGACGCTGGTTCAAGGTATTCTGGCCCCGGTCCAGTTCCTGATTTTCCTGGGCAGCCTGGCGCTGGTGATCAATTATCTGATGACTGGCGAGGGCTACGGGATCGCGACCGGATCGGTCGTCGCCAAAACCCTGATTCTCTACGCGATCATGATCACTGGCTCCATCTGGGAGAAGGTGGTGTTTGATCACTGGCTGTTTGCGCCCGCCTTCTTCTGGGAAGACGTCTTCTCGATGCTGGTGCTGGCCCTTCACACCGCCTATCTCGCCGCGGTTTTCTTCAACATTGGCACACCGGACCAGCAGATGCTGCTCGCGCTCGCGGCCTATGCCACTTACGTCATCAACGCGGCTCAATTCCTGTGGAAGCTGCGCATCGCGCGGCTGGAAGGAGCCGCTTCGTGACGGCTGAACTGGCAACGACCCCCGCCGAGAGTGACTGCACCACAGACATTTTAAGAGAACGGGGCCAACGCGAAGTTTTTTGCGGGCTGACCGGGATCGTCTGGCTGCACCGCAAGATTCAAGATGCATTCTTCCTGATCGTGGGCTCGCGCACCTGCGCCCATCTCATGCAGTCGGCGGCTGGCGTGATGATCTTCGCCGAGCCTCGCTTTGCGACCGCGGTGATTGAAGAGCGTGATCTGGCCGGCATGGCCGACGCCAATGAGGAACTGGACCGGGTGGCCAGTCAGGTCCTGGCGCGCCGCCCGGATATCAAGACGCTCTTTCTTGTGGGCTCCTGCCCCAGCGAGGTCATCAAGCTGGATCTGTCACGCGCCGCCGAGCGCCTGAACAAGACCCACACCGATGTGCGCATCCTGAATTATTCAGGCAGCGGCATTGAAACGACCTTCACCGAAGGCGAGGATTTCTGCCTGGAGTCGCTCGTGCCCGAGTTGCCACAAGCGCCCGCCGAAGAGCGTTCGCTGATGGTGGTGGGCTCGCTGGCCGATGTGGTCGAAGACCAGTTCATCCGCCTGTTTGGCGCGATGGGCCTGGGACCGGTGCACTTCCTGCCCGCGCGCAACAGCGAGAACCTGCCGCCAGTGGGCGATGGCACGCGCTATCTGCTGGCTCAGCCCTTCCTTGGCAAAACCGCGCAGGCGCTGGAAGGCCGAGGGGCAAAGCGTATCGCAGCCCCCTTCCCGCTCGGCGCAAAAGGAACCGAAGGCTGGCTGCGCGCCGCTGCGGAAGCCTTTGGCGTCAGTGACGAACGATTTGAGGCCGCTATTGCTGCACCGCGCGCCCGCGCCGTCAAAGCGCTGGAGCGGTATCGCGAAGCCCTTGAGGGCAAGCGCATCTTCTTCTTCCCGGACTCCCAGCTGGAAATTCCACTGGCGCGCATGCTGCACCACGAGTGCGGCATGGAGCTTCTGGAAGTGGGCAGCCCCTACATCCACCGCAGCCATCTTGATTGCGAGCTGCCGCAGCTGCCGGCCGGCACCCAGCTGAGCGAAGGCCAGCATGTGGACAGCCAGCTTGATCGCTGCCGGGATGCCAAGCCGGACCTGACGGTCTGCGGTCTGGGGCTGGCCAATCCGCTGGAAGCAGAAGGCCTGTCCACCAAGTGGGCCATCGAGCTCGTCTTCACCCCCATTCAAGGCTTTGAACAGGCTGGCGATCTGGCTGAGCTGTTCGCCCGCCCCTTGCGCCGCCGCGATGTGTTGAGGGTCAAATGAAGCTTACTGTCTGGACATATGAAGGCCCGCCCCATGTGGGTGCGATGCGTATCGCAACCGCGATGACAGACCTGCACTACGTTCTGCATGCGCCCCAGGGCGATACCTATGCTGACCTGCTATTCACGATGATCGAACGGCGCAATCATCGCCCGCCGGTCACCTACACCACATTCCAGGCGCGTGATCTGGGCTCTGACACGGCTGAGCTTTTCAAAGACGCCGCCGCGGACGCCTATGAGCGCTACAAGCCGGCCGCCATGATTGTGGGGGCCTCGTGCACCGCAGAACTGATCCAGGATGACCCCGGCGGTCTTGCTGCGCGAATTGGTCTGCCCTGTCCGGTTCTGCCGCTGGAATTGCCATCCTACTCCAAGAAAGAGAATTGGGGCGCGTCGGAGACTTTCTACCGGCTGGTGCGCGGGCTTTGCAGCCCTCACGCGCCGGCCCCGGGTGAGCCAAAGCCGGAGCGCCGCGAAGGCCCGCCGCGCGCCAACATCCTGGGTCCGACCGCGCTGGGCTTCCGCCACCGCGACGACATCAAGGAAATCACCAAGCTGCTCGGCAAGCTGGGCGTTGAGGTGAATGTCGTTGCGCCGCTGAACGCGAGCGTTCGCGATGTGACCCGTCTGGGCGATGCGGACTTCAACGTTGTCCTGTATCCGGAAATCGCAGATGCCGCCGCGCGCTGGCTTGAAAAAGCCTTTGGTCAGCCGCGCACCACCGTGACACCCATGGGTGTTGGTGCCACGCGCGACTTCGTGCGCGAGGTTGCCGGCTTTATCGGCGTAGATCCAGAGCCTGCGCTTGATGATGAAGACCTGCGCCTGCCCTGGTGGACGCGCTCGGTCGATAGCAACTACCTGACGGGCAAGCGCGTCTTTGTGTTTGGCGACGCCACCCATGCCATCGCCGCGGCCCGCGTTGCGGTCGAGGAGATGGGCTTCGAGCTGGTTGGCCTCGGCGCTTACAATCGCGAGTTTGGCCGCGATGTGCGCGAGGCGGCTGCCAAGTACGGCGTCGAGCCGCTGATCACCGACGACTATCTGGAAGTTGAAGCCGCCATCGAGGCTGCGCGCCCGGAACTGGTGCTGGGCACCCAGATGGAGCGCCATATCGCCAAGCGGCTCGGTGTCGCCTGCACTGTGATCTCTGCGCCTGTTCACGTGGAAGACTTCCCGGCGCGCTACGCGCCGGTGATGGGCTATGAAGGCGCGAACGTGCTGTTCGACACCTGGGTCCACCCACTTGTCATGGGACTGGAAGAGCACCTGCTGGGCATGTTCCGCGAGGACTGGGAGTTCTCAGATGAGAACGGCCCTTCCCATTTGGGCGGCCATGCTCCGGCCCCGCGCCCGGCCCCTGCGCAAGCCGCTGCTGCACCCACGCCAGAACCTGTCGCCAACACCGCTGAACCCGCCGCTTCCGGCGAGCCGGTTTGGGACGATGACGCCATGAAGGAATTGAAGAAAATCCCTTTCTTCGTGCGCGGAAAGGCTCGCCGCAACACCGAAACCTACGCCGCTGAACACGGCACTGACACCATCACAGTTGAAACGCTCTACGATGCTAAAGCTCACTTCGGACGCTGAAGCGACCCCCATCCGGGTCGTTGTGGTTACGCTGGATAACCACCTGGCAAGCGCGGCAAGCCGTGCGACAGCCAAGCTGCGCCAAACCTTCCCGGGGCTTCAGCTGGCGTTTCACGCGGCATCGGACTGGTCTGAGGGCAACCGCGCCCATACCCGCTGCCTTGAGGACATTGCCCAGGCCGACATCATCGTCGCGAACATGCTCTTCCTCGAAGATCACGTGCAGGCGGTCCTGCCGGCCATCAAGGAACGCGCGCCCCATTGCGACGCCGTCGTGGGTTCCATGTCGGCGCCTGAAATCGTGCGTATCACCCGCATGGGCGGGCTGAACATGGACGGGCCGCAATCCGGGCTGATGGCGGCGCTGAAAAAACTGCGCGGCAACACCGCCAAGGACCCGTCGAAGGCTGGCGGCAAGTCGCAGATGGCGATGCTGCGCCGCCTGCCCAAGCTGTTGCGCTTTGTGCCCGGCAAGGCCCAGGACCTGCGCAACTACTTCCTGACGCTGCAGTACTGGCTCGCCGGATCTGAAGCGAATTTCACAGGCATGATTGCCAATCTCATCGACCGCTATGCCAGCGGTCCGCGTGAGACCCTGCGCGGCCGGATCAAGGTCCAGCCGCCCATCGAATATCCCGAAGAGGGATTATACCATCCGGGCTGTGAGGCCCGGATCACCGAGCGAGTGTCGGCCCTCCCCGCGCCGCGCGGTGTCGGAGCCGGGACCGTTGGGCTCCTCATCATGCGTTCCTATGTGCTTGCCGGTGATGCCGATCACTATGACGGTGTCATTGCAGCGCTGGAAGCGCGTGGGCTCAACGTTGTCCCGGCTTTCGCTTCTGGTCTGGACTCGCGTCCAGCCATCGAGAAATTCTTCCTCAAAGACGGCCGTCCCACGGTCGATCTGGTGATCTCACTGACCGGCTTCTCGCTGGTGGGCGGGCCCGCCTATAACGACGCCCACGCCGCTGAAGCGGTGCTGGCCAAGCTGGACGTGCCCTATATCGCCGCCCACCCGCTGGAGTTCCAGCCGCTGGAGGAGTGGCAGGCGTCGACGCAAGGCCTCACCCCGGTGGAGTCCTCCATCATGGTGACGATCCCGGAGCTCGATGGCGCCACCAACCCCATCGTCTATGGCGGCCGGGTTGCCAGTGGCATGACCTGCACTGGCTGCAAACGCGAATGCACGTTCACAGACTGCGAGCCCCGCGCGATGCATGTGTGCGCTGAACGCGCCGACACGCTGGCCGATCGCGCCGCCAAGCTGGTCGCGCTGCGCCGGGCGGAGCTTGCTGAACGCAAGGTCGCCATCGTCCTGTTCAACTTCCCGCCGAACGCAGGCGCAGCAGGTACGGCAGCGAATCTTTCGGTCTTTGCCTCGCTCCATAACATGCTCAAGGCCATGAAGGCCGAGGGCTATACGGTGGACGTACCCGAAACGCTGGACGCGCTGAAAAGCGCGGTGCTTGAGGGCGATGCAGCCACCTACGGTCAGGATGCCAACATCCTTCACCGCATTGATGTGAACGACCATGTCCGCCGCGAGCCGCACCTGAAAGCCATTGAAGAGCAGTGGGGCCCCGCACCGGGTCGCCAGCAGACCGATGGCCGCAATATCTTCGTGCTGGGTCAGCAATTCGGCAATGTCATGGTCGGCCTGCAGCCGGGCTTTGGCTATGAGGGCGATCCGATGCGCCTTCTGTTTGAAGGCGGCTTTGCGCCCACCCACGCTTTTTCGGCCTTCTACCGCTATCTGCGCGAAGACTTTGGTGCGCACGCCGTGCTGCACTTTGGCACCCACGGTGCGCTGGAATTCATGCCGGGCAAGCAATCTGGCCTGTCGGGCGATTGCTGGTCGGACCGCCTGATTGGCGACCTTCCCAACTTCTATCTCTACTCGGCCGACAACCCGTCTGAAGGCCTCATCGCCAAGCGGCGCGGTGCGGCCACGCTGATCAGCTATCTCACTCCGCCGATTGCCCAGGCCGGGCTTTATCGCGGCCTGACCGAGCTGAAGGCCAGCCTCAATGACTGGCGCACCCTGCCTGAGGACGCGCCCGCATCGAAGCGCGACAGCCTGGCTGAATTGATCCAGGCCCAAGCGGTTGAGCTGGAGCTGGTGGACCCTGAACCGCCATGGACGGGCGCAGACGCGGCCCAGATCGAGATCCTTCGTGGCGACGTCATGGAGCTGGAATCAACGCTGATCCCGCACGGGCTCCACGTCTTTGGCGAGATCCCCAGCGAAGACGCGCGCCTTGATCTATTGAAAGCCATCGCCGAGGTCGAAGCCGGTGAAGCTGCACCTGAAGAAACCGTTGAGCGCCTGATCAAGACCGGCAATGCGAAGTCCGCCCTGTCGCTTCTGCCCGCTTCCCAGCGTGAGCGCTGGGCCCCGATCTTTGGACGCCTTGAAGCAACCGAGACCGGGCTACAGGCCAATCGCGAACTCGACAGCGCGCTACATGCCCTGAACGGTGGCTATATGCGCCCGGTGGCCGGTGGCGACCTGATGCGCTCGGCCGACATTCTGCCGACGGGCCGCAATCTGCATGGCTTTGACCCCTTCCGCCTGCCCAGCGCCTGGGCGGTGAAGGATGGCGCAGACCAGGCCCAGCGCCTGATTGAACGCAGCCTGAAAGACAGTGGCGAAATCCCGCAGACCATCGCCATGGTGCTGTGGGGCACTGACAATCTGAAAACCGAAGGCGGGCCGATCGCCCAATGCCTGGCACTGATGGGCGCAAAGCCGCGTCAGGATGCCTTTGGCCGCCTGGCTGGCGCTGAGCTGATCAGCCTAGAAGAGCTGGGTCGTCCGCGCATTGACGTGATGATGACCCTGTCGGGTATTTTCCGCGATCTCTTACCGCTGCAGAGCCGCATGCTGGCTGAAGCGGCCTATCTCGCCGCCAGCGCTGACGAGCCGCTGGAAATGAACCCGATCCGCCGCCACGCGCTCGCCTATGCTGAAAAGCGGGGCATTGACCTGGAAACCGCATCACTGCGCGTCTTCTCCAATGCCGACGGGGCCTATGGCGCCAATGTCAATCAACTGATCGACAGCGGCATGTGGGACGATGAGGACGAGCTGGCTGATGCCTATCAGAAGCGCAAATGCTACGCCTTTGGCCGCAACGGCAAGGCGGTGAAGCAAGACGCGCTCCTGGGCGAAATCCTGTCCGATGTGGATCTGGCCTACCAGAATCTGGACTCGGTGGAACTCGGCGTGACCACCACCGACCACTATTTCGACACGCTGGGCGGCATCGACCGCGCAGTGCGCCGCGCCAAGGGAGGCGAGGAGGCACCGGTCTATATCGGCGACCAGACCGGCGGCGAAGGCAAGGTGCGTAGCCTGACCGAACAGGTCGCCCTTGAAACGCGAACCCGCATTCTCAATCCGCGCTGGTATGAGGGCATGCTGCAGCACGGCCACGAAGGCGTGCGCAATATCGAAGCCCAGGTGACCAACACGATGGGCTGGTCGGCCACGACCGGCCAGGTCGCCCCCTGGGTCTATCAGAAAATCACCGAGACCTACGTGCTGGACGAAACCATGCGCGACCGTCTCGCCGCCCTGAATCCGAAATCGGCCGCCCGCCTGTCTGAACGGCTCATCGAAGCCCATGAGCGCAGCTACTGGCGGCCCGACCCTGAAACGCTTGAGGCGCTGAAACGCGCCGGTGAAGCCATTGAAGATCAGCTGGAAGGGGTCACTCCCACCAGTTCTGGATCGACCTAAAGGACTGAACGATGACCATGCTCGACTTAGGACGACCGCAGGTTCGCCGCCCCGATGGGGAAGGAAGCGTACAGGTTCATCTCGATGATGGCCTCGGCATTGATGCGGCGAAGGTTTTTGCCGTTTACGGCAAGGGCGGTATCGGCAAGTCGACCACCTCGTCAAACCTGTCGGTGGCCTTCTCAAAACTGGGCAAGCGCGTGCTTCAGATCGGCTGCGACCCTAAGCACGACAGCACCTTTACCCTGACCAAGCGGCTCGCACCCACCGTCATCGACGTTCTTGAAAGCGTGGACTTCCACTCTGAGGAGCTGCGCCCCGAGGACTTCATGTTCGAAGGCTATAACGGCGTGATGTGTGTGGAAGCCGGTGGCCCGCCCGCCGGGACCGGCTGTGGCGGCTATGTGGTCGGCCAGACGGTGAAGCTCTTGAAGGAACACCACCTTCTGGACGATGCCGACATCGTCATCTTCGACGTGCTGGGCGATGTGGTTTGCGGCGGCTTCGCCTCCCCGCTGCAACACGCCCACCGGGGCCTTGTCGTCGCAGCGAACGACTTCGATTCCATCTTTGCGATGAACCGGATTGCCTCGGCCATCCAGGCCAAGTCAAAGAATTACGAAGTGCGACTGGGCGGTGTGATCGCCAACCGCTCCAAAGCCACCGACGAGATTGACCGCTTCGCCGAGGCGACCGGCCTGCGCCGTTTGGCGCACTTCCCGGATCTGGATGCGATCCGCCTGTCACGCCTGAAGAAACAGACCCTGTTTGAGATGCATGGCGACCCGGAGGTCGACGCCGTCCAGCAGGAATATCTGCGCCTGGCTCAGGCTCTGATCGATGGGGTCGAGCCCTGCCTCGCCACGCCGATGAAGGATCGCGAGATCTTTGACTTCCTGGGGTTTGAATAATGGCCACAGAGACGTACACCGCCCGCCGCGACGCGCTGGAAACCTATTTTGACCGCACCGCGGTTGATGCCTGGGCGAAACTGACCAGCGATGCTGAAGTCAGCGGTATCCGCGCCACGGTGCGCGCCGGCCGCGACAGCATTCGCGAGACCATCCTGTCCTGGCTGCCGTCAGACCTGACCGGTGAGCGGCTGCTCGATGCTGGTTGCGGCGCAGGCCAGCTAGCCTTTGCAGCGGCTGAACGCGGCGCGCGCGTTGAAGCGGTGGACCTGTCGCCCACACTGGTCGAGCTGGCGGCGGAGCGCGCACCAACCGGGCTTGCTGGGGAAATCCATTTCCGCGCTGGTGACATGCTGGATGCCTCAGAAGGCCCGGTGAACCGGGTGGTGTCGATGGACTCCGTCATTCACTACCAGCCCGCCGACATGGTGCAGATGATTGCTGACCTCGCCTCACGGGCGGACAGGCAGGTGATCTTCACCTTCGCGCCGCGCACGCCCATGCTCACCGTGATGCATGCGGTGGGGCAGCTGTTTCCTAAGTCGGACCGCTCGCCGGCCATCGTGCCGGTGTCTGAAGGCCATTTGCGCAAGCGCATTGCCGCCCACCCTGAGCTTCAGGGCTGGAAAGTCGGGCGCACCGAGCGGATCGACAGCTTTTTCTACATCTCCCAAGCCATGGAGCTCATTCGCGCATGAATGATCGCGCCGCAGAAAACGCAAAAGCATGGGGCCGCCTGTTCAAGGCGATGCTCCCCTTTGCTGATGCGGCCACGACGGAGCTGCCGCTCCGCCGTCTGCTGCGGCTGTCGCTGTTCCAGATTTCTGTGGGCATGGCGACCGTTCTTCTGACCGGCACGCTGAACCGGGTGATGATCACCGAGCTGGGGGTTCCGGCCTGGATCGTCGCGCTGATGGTGGCTCTGCCGCTGGTGTTTGCACCCCTGCGCGCGCTCATCGGGTTTAAATCCGACACCCATGCCTCGGTGCTGGGTCTGCGCCGCCTGCCCTACATCTGGTTTGGCTCGCTGATGCAATATGGCGGCCTGGCCATCATGCCCTTCTCGCTCCTGCTCTTGTCGGGCGATGTCAGCGGGACGAGCATTTACGGCACGCTGACCTGTGCGGTGGCTTTCCTGCTGGTCGGTGCCGGGCTTCACACGACACAAACCGCCGGTCTGGCACTGGCAACAGACCTCGCCGACGAGGACACCCGTCCACGCGTGGTCGCGCTGCTTTATGTGATGCTGCTTGTGGGCATGCTGATCAGCGCGGTGGCCATTGGCCTTCTGCTGGCGGACTTCTCTCACCAGCGCCTGATCCAGGTGATCCAGGGCGCCGCCGTTGTCTCGCTGATCCTCAATCTGGTGGCCCTGTGGCGCCAGGAAGCGCGCCAACCAGCGCTGACTGATCCTGAAAAAGAGCGCCCGGTCTTTAAAGAGGCCTGGGCCGCCTTCATGGATGGGGGTCGCCCGGCGCGGCTTCTGATCGCGGTGGGCCTGGGGGCTGCGGCCTTTGCCATGCAGGACATCCTGCTTGAACCCTATGGCGGTGAGGTGCTCGGTCTGTCGGTCGGCGGGACAACCCTGCTAACGGCGATCTGGGCCTTTGGGGCGCTGATCGGATTTGGTCTGGCCGGACGCGGCCTAACCAGGGGCCATGACGCCCATCGCTTGGCAGCCTACGGCATGGTGATTGGCGTCTTCGCCTTTGCCTTCGTGGTTTTGTCTGACCCGCTGGGGTCAGCTTGGATATTCCGTCTCGGCACGATGCTGATCGGGCTGGGCGGTGGATTGTTCGCGGTGGGCACGCTCACCGCGGTTATGGAATTGGGTGAAGCTGGCGGTGCCGGCATTGCCCTCGGCGCCTGGGGCGCGGTTCAGGCCACAGCGGCCGGGATCGCAATGGCTCTGGGCGGAGGCTTGCGTGACCTTGTCGGCGCGATGGCCGACGCCGGCCAGCTTGGCACAGCCCTTCAGGGGCCCGCTGTCGGGTACCAGGCCGTTTATCACATCGAAATAGCGCTTCTGTTTGCCGCCATTGTGGCGATCGGTCCGCTCGCTCGCCATGCGGGCAGCGGTCAGGAGCGTGCGCGGGGCAAATTCGGTCTGACCGAGTTTCCCGGCTAGGGCTTAAAAGGAGGCCTGATCATGGAAGGCATACCCATCGTTGGATCATTTGATCTCGCAACGCTGATTTTCACCCTCTTCAACCTGTTCTTTATTGGCCTGGTGTTCTACCTCGCCCGCGAAGGCCGGCGCGAAGGCTATCCGCTGGAATCTGACGAGACCGGCAAGCTGGAATCCATCGGTGCCAATTGGATGCCGAAGCCGAAGACCTACAAGCTGTCTGACGGCCGCGAAATCCAGAAGCCTGACGGTGTTCGTGACCCGAGCATCGATGACAGGGCAACCCGCATGGCCCCGTGGGCTGGTGCCCCGATCGAGCCGGTGGGCGATCCCATGCAGTCCGGCGTTGGACCGGGTGCCTACACGATGCGTGAAGACATCCCCGACATGACACACGAGAATCTGCCGAAGATCGTGCCGCTTTCGGCCATGCCGGAGTTTTCCGTCGCCAAGGAAAGCTCTGATCCGCGCGGCTTCGACGTTGTCGGTGCAGACGGTGAAGTGGCTGGCAAGATCTCCGACATCTGGATGGACCGCGCTGAAGCGCTGGTTCGCTACTACGAAGTCGAAGTGGCCGCCGATGGCCGCAAGGTGCTGATGCCGTACGCGTTTGCGGACGTGAAGGGCAAGACGTCGGTTGTCGACGTGCCGTCCATCACCGCAGCGCAGTTCTCTGGTGTTCCTGCCCACGCCTCACCCACCCAGGTGACGCGTCTGGAGGAAGACAAGATCAGCGCCTACTACGCCGGCGGCACGCTCTACGCGACGTCGGACCGTGTGAAGCCCCTCATCTAAAAGAAGAGGAACAGACCCATGTGTGATCCTGACAGCATCAAGGAAGAACCCATCCCCGGCCTGCCCGATGATTTGCCGGAAGGCGAAGACATCCTGTGGCGGGGTGGACCGGACTGGAAGGCGCTGGCCATGCACGTGTTTCACGTGCGCGCCATCGCCATCTATTTCGCCGCCGTGATGGTCTGGCAGATCACATCTGCGGTCATGGCTGGAACAGCGTTTAACGTGGCACTTGCCAATGCGCTGTTCCTGATCCCGATGGCGTTCGGTGTGATCAGCCTGCTTGGCCTCCTGGCATGGCTGATCGCCCGGTCGACCATCTACACCATCACCAGTGAGCGGGTGGTGATCCGGGCGGGCGTCGCCCTGCCCAAGGCGATCAACATCCCGTTCTCGCTGGTGGGGTCAGCAGCCTTAAACCTGCGCAAGAGCGGCAATGGCGACATTCCGCTTCAGCTCAATGGCCACCACAAGGCCTACTACATGCCGCTCTGGCCGCATGTGCGCCCGTGGCGGCTGTTCAATGCCCAGCCCATGCTGCGCGGCCTGCCGGACGCAAGGGCTGGCGCTGAGGTTCTGTCCCGGGCGCTTGCCGCCAAGGCTGGACAGGCCCCCACGCCCATCACCGTCGACAGCCCAGAGCCGGTGCGCCCCAAGGCGATGCCGGGCCGCACTGCGGCTGCCAACAGCTAAGACCCATAGACACGAAGCGATACGACCATGAGCCCGCAAGAAGTCATCCACCAACGCGCCATGATTGCCATTGGCATCTTCATCGCGATCACCCTCGCGGTGGTCACCTTTGCCCGGGTCACCGGCATGGGTCTGCACTATGAGCCGGCGCCGGTGGAGCCGGTGGCCATGGTCGAGCTTCGCTTTGAAGACGGGGCCGATGGCCTCGTGACCGTTTACAATGCCGATACCGGCGCCGAGCTGGCGGCCTACGGCATGGACGAGGGCGTGTTTGTCCGCTCGGTGATGCGCGGCGTGGCCCGCCAGCGCCGCCTGCGCGGAAGCGAAAGCCGCGATCCGGTGACGCTCGCCGAGTTCCCCGACGGGGAGATGTGGCTGACCGACCCCACCAACGAAATCGAGATTTTCCTGGGCGCGTTCGGACCGGACAACCGGGCTGCCTTCGCCGCCCTTTTATATCCGCAGAACCAGCTGGCCGAAGCCGCGCTGGCAGGAGGTGCGCAATGAGCGCCAACCCGCGAAAGTTCGACGTGCCCTGCACCATCGAGGTGGAGCACACCAACGAACATCTTCACGCCCATGTGGCACTGGAAGGCGATGTGCCGATCTTTCCCGGCGATCGGGTGAGAGTTCACGGCGATCCCATCCAGGTCGGGTTTGGCGAAGCGGCCAGCTTTAGCCGCACGGCCACGGTGATGCGCGCAAACTGGCTGTCGCGCCAGTGGACGCGCTTCCTGGCCAGCCTTGAGATTACCGAATTGTACGAAGTCAGCTTTTCAGCTGGGAGGAAGCTATGAATATCGCTGTCACTGAAGCCGAAATGGCCCGCGCCCGGCGCGCCGAGCCGAGCGAAACCACCCGCATGGCTCAGGAAACGACCATGCTCAGCCCGCGCTTCTACACCACCGATTTTGCCGAAATCGACGCCATGGATGTCGAGCCGGTTCGCGCCGAGTGGGACAAGCTTCTGGGCGAGCTGGAAGCCGATCCCAACAAGGGCCACTTCCGCCGCACTGAGGCGTTTGAAAACGCGCTGATGAGCCTGCCTGAAGACCTGCGCAAAGAATTCGTGGACTTCCTGGTCAGCTCGCTGACGGCGGAGTTTTCCGGCTGCGTGCTCTATGGCGAGATCGTCAAGAACATCAAGAACCCGGACGTCAAGAAGCTGTTCAAATTCATGGCCCGCGATGAAAGCCGCCATGCTGGCTTCATCAATACCTGCCTGAAGGATTATGGCATCGGGGTTGATCTGGGCTTTTTGACGAAGACGAAGAAATACACTTTCTTCAGACCGAAATTCATCTTCTACGCGACCTATCTGTCAGAGAAGATCGGCTATGCGCGCTACATCACGATCTACCGTCATCTGGAGCGCAATCCCGACAACATGTTCCACCCGATCTTCAACTGGTTTGAGGAGTGGTGTAACGACGAGTTCCGCCATGGCGAGGCCTTTGCCCTGATCATGCGGGCTAATCCAAAGCTGCTGGAGGGCACCAACAAGCTGTGGATCAAATTCTTCCAGCTGGCCGTGTTTGCCACCATGTATGTGCGCGACCACGCCCGTCCGGCCTTCCACAAGGCGCTGGGTGTCGATCCGACCGAGTATGACTACGAGGTCTTCCGCATCACATCCGAGATCTGCAAGCAGGTCTTCCCGCTGACGCTGGATATCGACAATCCCAAATTCCGCGCCGGCCTTGAAAGCATGCGCAAGATCATGGACCGCATGTGGGCGGCCCGCGAGGAAGGCGGCATCATGGGAGCCCTGAAGCGCGGCGTCTGCGGCGTTCAGGCTGCGGCCCTGTTTGCCAAGCTTTACTTCCTGCCGACGATCCGGAACGAGGCGCCCGCCGATGTGCGCCTGGAACCGACCTGGTAAGGCTCTGAAGCGTCATGTCCCTGGTCGGTCCAATCCTGGCAACCCTGGTGCTCTGGTGGCTCTCCACCGGAGCCATCCTGGTGCTTGGTCGACAGGGAAAGATCGCCCGCATCGCCGCCATGGTGATTATCAGTGGTTTGGCGCTTCTCGCGCTCGCCGGTTTGTGGCTGACCCGCGAACTGTCGACACCGATGGGGGCCTACACGGCAGCCTTCTCCGCCCTGATCCTGTGGGCCTGGCATGAGATGAGCTTCCTGTTCGGTTGGATCACCGGCCCCAACAAAGCCCCCTGCCCGCCAAACCTGACGGGCTGGGCGCGCTTCAAGGCCGCCACGGCAACCCTCATCCATCATGAGCTGGCGCTGGCCGCCACGGTGGTGGGTCTCGGGGTGATGAGCCTGGGCGCGGCCAACCTGGTGGGCGTTCAGATCTTTGCGCTTCTGTTTGCCCTGCGCCTGTCGAGCAAGTTCAACCTGTTTGTGGGCGCACCACATTTCACAGACCAGTTCCTGCCAGAACGCTTAGGCTATCTGCCGAGCTATTTCAGTCCGCGTCCGGCAGGTCTGTTCTTTGTCTTTACTGCCGGTAGCTGCGCGATCGCCGCTGCCGTCTTCTTCTGGATCGCCGCCACGACCAGCCTGCCGTTTGAAACGGTGGGCTTTGCGCTTTTAGGCGCGCTCGCCGCGCTGGGCGCTCTGGAACACATCTTCTTTGCCTCTCCGCTGCCGGACGCAGCGCTGTGGCGCTGGCTTTTACCATCGCGTGATGCTGCTCGCGCGCGCAGACTTTAAGAGGGGGGATTGCCCATGGATTTCGAGGGCTTTTTCAAAAACCGGCTCGAGGATCTCAAAGCTGAGGGCAATTATCGCGTCTTTACCGACATCGAACGCCACAAGGGCAATTTCCCGGCTGCGACGCGCCACGAAGACGGCGACACCCACGACGTCACCGTCTGGTGCTCCAACGACTATCTGGGCATGGGCCAGCACCCCACGGTTCTGAACGCCATGCATGAAGCGCTGGATAGCTGCGGCGCTGGCGCTGGCGGCACGCGCAATATCTCGGGTACGAACCACCACCATGTTCTTCTGGAACAGGAGCTGGCCGACCTTCACGGCAAGGAATCCGCGCTTCTGTTCACCTCCGGCTATGTGTCCAACTGGGCGGCCCTTTCGACGCTGGCGGCCAAGATCCCTGGCTGTATCGTGCTGTCGGATGAGCAGAACCATGCCTCCATGATTGAGGGCATTCGCCACTCCAAGGCGGAGAAGCATATCTGGGCCCATAACGACCCGGAGGATCTGGATCGGATGCTGTCTGAGATGGATCCGGACCGGCCCAAGCTGGTCGCGTTTGAGTCTGTCTATTCCATGGACGGTGATATCGCCCCGATCGCGGAGATTTGCGACGTCGCCGACAAGCATAACGCCATGACCTATCTTGATGAGGTTCACGCCGTTGGCCTTTACGGGCCTCGTGGCGGTGGCATTGCAGAGCGTGAAGGCCTGATGGACCGGATCACGGTGATCGAAGGCACGCTGGGCAAGGCCTATGGAGTCCTGGGCGGATATATCGCCGCCTCAACGTCGCTGTGCGACTTCATCCGCTCCTTTGCGTCAGGCTTTATCTTCACCACCGCCCTGCCGCCGGCCGTCGCCGCTGGTGCTTGCGCTGCGGTGAAACATCTCAAGGAATCCGAGATCGAGCGCCAGCGCCAGCAACGCAATGTGCGTGTGGTGCGCGGAAAGCTTGCCGAGATTGGCATCCCGACCCTGGACAACCCCAGCCATATCGTTCCGGTCATGGTGGGCGATCCGGTCAAGGCGAAGGAAATCAGTGACTGGCTGATGGCCAATCACGGCATCTATGTTCAGCCGATCAACTACCCCACGGTGCCCAAGGGGACCGAGCGGCTTCGGATCACACCTTCACCAGTCCATTCCGATGCCGACATTGATCGACTGGTGACTGCGCTATGCGATATCTGGTCTCAATGTGCCCTGCATCGCAAATACGCGGTGGCGTAGGATCAAGGTCCGGGCGCGAGTTTGAGCAAGGCCATGCCTGTGAAAGATGCTTCTGATGACGCACGTCTGATCGCCGCCATTGACGGCGACGGGCAGCGCTTTGCCATCGACAAGCTGGAGGCCCACCGTAAAGGGCTGCTGCACGACGCAGTCTCGGTCTTCGTCTTTGATGGGGAGGACATGCTGATCCAGCAGCGCGCGGCTGCGAAATATCACTGCCCTGGGCTGTGGGCGAATGCCTGCTGCACCCATCCCGACTGGGGCGAGGATGCCGCCGCCAGCGCCCGGCGCCGCCTGGGCGAGGAGCTGGGCATCGATCTTCCTCTCACCGAAGTGGGGCTGACCACCTATAAGGCCGATGTGGGCAATGGCCTCATTGAGCATGAACGCGTGCGCATCTTCCGAGGCAAAGCCGACCGGAATACGCTGACCTTCAACCTGCACCCGGATGAGGTGAGCGCCGTACGCTGGGCCCGGCCTGAAGACCTCATCACCGAGGTCGCCAGCACCCCCGACCGCTTCGCCCCCTGGCTGCGCATCTATCTTGATCGCTGGGCGACACTGGGCGTCGCGGCTTAAGAGACTATGCTCGCGCCTGAACCAACGACAAACCCGCGCCCGAGAAATACACTCGCACTCAGCCTTGGTCTTGCCCAACTGAACGGTTAGCGCTCCTATCATGAATATGATCCGTCTAGTTTTGATACTCACAGCGGTTATGATTGCCCTGCCTGCCTCGGCCGTCTTCGCCCAGGAAAGCGACATCACCTTGCGTGACGCGTCGCTCGCCTTGCGATCTCAAGTGCGTGTATCGGCGGGCACGGAGGACTGGGAAGCTGCGATCAGGGCCAATGAGGCGGCACTGGCGCTACAACCAGGCCACCCTGGCCTATTGAACAATCGCCTTGTGCTCGCTCGCCTTTCAGGCAGCACAGTTGGCATGCTCGATGCGCTCGAGGCCATCGTAGGTCACGGCATCGCCTTTGACCTTTCGGGCCTTGAGCAAGCCGATGAGCTACGCGCGCTTGATGCTGAGCGCTTTGTTGCCATTGAGGCCCGGCTGGGTCAAACGGCTGCACCGGTGGGTGAAGCCCGCCTCATCGCCGAGCCGCCTTTGCGCGATGCTCTCATCGAAGCGCTGGCGATCGATAACGAGACCGAGCGGCTCTATCTGGGCTCGGTTTCTGACCGGCGCATCTATCGCGTCGAACCGTTTGAGCCCAATCAAGCCGAGGTTTTCGCCGGAGAGGACACTGAGATCGGGTCGATCTTTGGCCTCGCCGTGGATCGCCGCAACGGCCTGCTCTACGCGGCGGAAGGGGCTGTCGAGATCACCCCGCTGACCAGCGATGAGCCGATTGGGACAGCTTTGATGGCGTTTGATCTGGACACAGGTGAGATCGTCCGCCGCCACACCATCGAAGGCGCGACACGCATGGGGGATGTCGTGGTTCGCGATGGGATCGTCTACGTCGCCGATGCCGATGGCGGGCGCATTTATCGCCTCGATGGCCCGCGCGGTGAGCTGGAGCTCTATGCCGAAGATGCCCGCTTTGTCTCGCTGCAGGGCCTGGCCCCGGCGCGCGGCGCGCTGTTCGTGGCCGATTACACCTGGGGGATCTGGCGGATCGACCCGGTCAGCCGCAACGCCACGCTTCTGCCCACCCCGCCGGGCGCAGGCCTGATCGGAGTGGATGGCATGGTCGCCGACCGCACTGGGCGGCTATTCCTGGTCCGCAATGGCACCCGCCCCTTTGGCCTGTTCGAGCTGGAATTTGACCGCTTTGGCGACACACCAACTGCGCTGACGCCCGTCCTCATCAATGACGACCGGCTGGGTGAACCGACTACGGTGCGCATTGCCGACGGCCGCGCCTTCCTGATCAATGATGCCCAGTGGTCGCTGTTTGAGGCTGATGCCAACGCCGGTGAGCGCACCGATCCCATGATCCTCAGCCTGCCGCTGCCCTGAGCGTTTCTCGCGCGTGCGCCTGATTGGGTTAACCATCGTTTACCCCTTTTGAACGCTCTTGCGGCGACACTGGTTCCATGACCGACACTGCCGCTGAAACCAACGAGACCGTATCCGGCTTCAAGCCGGGCCTGATTGCGCGCCTGCGCACCTTTGTGGTGGGCGTTGGGCTGGTGGCTGGCGGGCTGTTTGTGCTCGTCTCGGTGTTCAGCCACGACCCGCTCGACCCCAGCCTCAACGCAGTCACTGGCCTGCCAGCAAGCAATCTGGCCGGGGAGGTCGGAGCCATCACTGCTGACCTGGTGCTGCAGATCACAGGCTGGGCTGGAGCCGCCGGGGCGTGCGCCTTGCTGGTGTGGGGATTGATCCTGATCCTGCGCGGGCCACGCAATCGCGGTGTCTGGCTGGGTCTGGGCCGGGTGATCGCAGGTCTTGCGGGCCTGACCGGTTTTGCACTCGCAGTCTCCGCACTGCCGATGCCCGCCAACTGGCCCTTTGCCGTGGGTCTGGGCGGCTTACTTGGCGATGGCGTCTTGAATGCCCTGACTGCCAGCTTCGGCTCTGTCGGATTGCCCCTGGCCGGTGTGTTCGCGGTGATCCTCGGCCTTCTGTTTGCGGTGTTCGGAGCCTTTTTCTGCTTTGGGCTTCGTGTGGCCGACCTTCTGGCGGCGCGCGATGCCGGTGAGCTGGCTTTTGACACGGTCCGCGTCTGGATTGACCAGCTGCTGGGCTTCATCCCGCGCCCGACCCGGGCTGACGAAACTGATCCGGACGACATGCCGGCACCTGATGGCACAGCACGCACCGCGCCCGCCTTCCTGCGCCGCGGTGATGATACGCCCGCGCCCGCAGACCGCATTGAACCGGCCGCGCCAACCCAGACCGCTGCCCGCAAGGCCCCATCCAGCGTGAAAGTCGCCAAAAAGCGCAGCGCCAAACCGTCCGGCCGCGAAGCGCGCGAAGCCCAGGGTGCCCTGCCCTTTGCTCAGAGCGAAGGCTTTGACCTGCCGCGGCTCGATCTATTGTCTGCGCCCCCGCCGCGTACTGAAGCCGTTGATCCCGATGCCCTGCAGCAAAACGCGGAGCTTCTGACCAGTGTACTGGCCGACTTTGGCGTGAAGGGTGAAGTGGTTCAGGTCCGCCCCGGTCCCGTTGTCACGCTTTATGAACTGGAACCCGCACCGGGCGTGAAAACCAGCCGCGTGATTAATCTGGCTGATGATATTGCCCGCTCCATGGCGGCGGTTGCCTGCCGTGTAGCCGTGGTACCGGGCCGCAATGCCATCGGCATCGAATTGCCCAACCAGGACCGGGAGACGGTCTTCCTGCGCGCCCTTCTGGCATCCAAGCAATTTGAAGCGGCCAAGGCTGAACTGCCCCTTGCCCTGGGCGAAACCATCGGCGGCGAGCCCTTTACCGCAGACCTTGCGAAAATGCCCCACCTCTTGATCGCCGGTACGACCGGTTCGGGTAAGTCGGTGGGCGTGAACGCGATGATCCTGTCCATGCTCTACCGCCTGCCCCCGGAAGAGTGCCGCCTGATCATGATTGACCCGAAGATGCTGGAACTGAGCGTCTATGACGGCATCCCGCATTTGCTTAGCCCGGTGGTGACCGACCCGAAAAAGGCCGTCGCTGCCTTAAAATGGACCGTGCGCGAGATGGAGTCGCGCTATCTGAAAATGTCCAAGGTCGGCGTGCGCAACATGAAGGGCTTTAATGAAAAGGCCCGCAAGGCGCGAGAAGCCGACGAGATGCTGGAGCGCACCGTCCAGACCGGCTTTGACAAGGAAACCGGCGAGCCGGTCTACGAAACCGAGACGATCCAGCCTGATCCCATGCCCTATATCGTCGTGGTGATCGACGAGATGGCCGACCTGATGATGGTCGCTGGCAAGGAAATCGAAGGTGCGATCCAGCGTCTGGCCCAGATGGCGCGGGCCGCCGGCATCCACCTGATCATGGCCACCCAGCGCCCGTCGGTGGACGTTATCACCGGTACGATCAAGGCCAACTTCCCCACCCGGATCAGCTATCAGGTTACCTCGAAGATCGACTCCCGCACCATTTTGGGCGAACAGGGCGCGGAACAGCTGCTGGGCATGGGTGACCTGCTCTTCATGGCGGGCGGAGGGCGCATCCGTCGCCTGCACGGGCCGTTTGTCTCCGACAATGAGGTGGAGGACGTGGCCGCCTATCTGAAGCAACAGGGCACCCCGGAATATCTCGACGCGGTCACCGAGGAGACCGACGAGGGCGATGCTGGTGATCTCGTGGGCGGAGAAGGCGGGTCTGGTGATGATCTGTTCGACCAGGCCGTGGCCGTGGTCGCGCGCGACCGCAAAGCGTCGACCAGCTATATCCAGCGCCGCCTGCAAATCGGCTATAACCGCGCCGCATCGCTTATCGAGCGCATGGAAGACGAAGGCATGATCGGCCCAGCCGACCACGCCGGCAAACGCGAAATCTTCCTGCCAGAGCGGGATGTTTAGGGCAGACCGATGGCATAGTGCGCACCGCCCCTCCCCTTGAGGGGGAGGGTGGGCAAGCCGGAAGGCTTGATCGGGTGGGGTGGAACCTAATCCGACAGCAACGCGCTTCATGATCATCACCCCACCCGTCAGCTTGCGCTGACACCCTCCCCCTCAAGGGGAGGGACAGTACCATTGCCAGCACAAATCAACCCACTTCCCCTCCGCGCCGCCAAAGCCCATACTGCGACCAAGGTCATATGGGGAGGTGATCATGGCTGATACAATGGTGACGAAGAAAGCAGGCGTGTCGCTCTGGTTCTGGATCGTGGCGGGGGCGGCGACCCTTTTCAATGTGGGCGGGGTGATGGCGTATCTGGGATCACAATTTGATCCTGAAAGCGCGACCGCAGGCATGACCGCTGAACAGGCTGCGTATTTCCTGAACTATCCCGCGTGGTATGTCGCGATCTACGCCCTGACCACGCATCTAGCCCTGGCGGGTGGTATCCTGCTTCTACTGCGCCGCAGCTGGGCATTGTATGCGTTTGGAATTTCCGCGGCTCTCTATCTGTTCTCAGTGATTTATCACTATGTCCTGAATGATGTTTTCGCCACGTTTGCGGCGGGAATTCACATCTTCAACGTCGTGATCGGCGCACAGCTTCTCGGCTTTGCCTTCTTTGCCCATTGGGCCACCGGCAAGGGGTGGCTGCGCTAGGGGTGCAAGGCTCGCCCTTGGTCGCATTGACCCAGTTCAGAGTGGGAGTAGGCTGCGCGCCAAATTCCCTCCTCCGCCGGGCAGCGGTCCGGCGCTAAACCACGGTGATCCTTGCCATGTCTGAAGCTTATGATGTCGTCATTATCGGGGGCGGCCCTGGTGGCTATAACTGCGCGATCCGCGCTGGCCAGCTGGGCCTGAAGACCGCCTGTATCGAGATGCGCGAAACGCTGGGCGGGACCTGCCTGAATGTCGGCTGCATCCCCTCCAAGGCCCTGCTGCATGCCTCTGAGCTTTATGAAGAAGCGCGCCTGAACTTTTCCGACATGGGCATCGAGACCGGAGAGCTGTCGCTGAACCTTGAAAAAATGATGGGCCAAAAGGACGACGCGGTGAAGGGCCTGACCCAGGGCGTCGAGTTCCTGCTCAAGAAGAACAAGGTGGACCATATCCGCGGCAAGGGCCGCATTGCCGGCAAGGGCAAGGTTGTGGTTACCGATGCCGACGGCAAGGAGGCCGAGCTTGCCGCTAAGAACATCGTCATCGCCACCGGCTCTGAAGTTACCCCGCTGCCCGGCGTCGAGATTGATGGCGAGCGCGTGGTCACCTCTGATCAGGCGATTGCGCTTAAAGAGGTCCCGAAAAAGCTGGTGCTGATTGGCGCAGGCGTCATTGGCCTGGAGCTGGGGTCTGTCTGGCGCCGTCTGGGCTCTGAAGTGACGGTCGTGGAATTCATGGATCGGGTCATGCCGGGCATGGATGGCGAGGTTTCCAAGCAGGCCAAGCGCCTGTTTGAAAAGCAGGGCCTGAGCTTCAAGCTGGGCCGCAAGGTCACCGGCGTCGACAGCTCCGGCGGAACGCTGAAGGTCTCGACCGAAGCCGCCAAGGGCGGCGACGAAGAGATCCTCGACGCCGATGTCGTGCTCGTCTGCATTGGCCGTCGCCCCTACACCGAAGGCCTGGGGCTCGAGACAGTCGGCATCGAGCCGGACAAGCGCGGTGTCATCGCCAACGATCACTGGAAAACCAGCGCCGAGGGCGTTTGGGTGATTGGTGATGTCACCTCAGGCGCGATGCTCGCCCACAAGGCTGAGGATGAAGGCACCGCCTGTGCTGAACGCATTGCGGGCAAGGCCGGGCACGTGAATTACGACGCCATCCCGAACGTGGTCTACACCTATCCGGAGATCGCCTCGGTGGGCGCGACCGAAGAACAGCTCAAAGAGCAGGGCCGCGATTACAAGCTTGGCAAGTTTCCCTTTATGGCGAACTCGCGCGGGCGCACCAATCATCAGACTGACGGCTTTGTGAAAATCCTGGCGGATGCCAAGACCGACGAAATCCTGGGCGCCCACATCATCGGGCCGAGCGCTGGCGAGCTGATCGCCGAAGTGGCGCTGGCCATGGAGTTCAAGGCCGCCTCCGAAGACATCGCCCGCACCTGCCACGCTCACCCGACCCTGTCTGAAGCGGTCCGCCAGGCCGCCATGGGTGTCGAGGGCTGGACCATGCAGATGTAAGGCTAAAAAGGCTGTTGCATTCAGGTGACGGTAACCGGCTGCATCGTAATATGGTCTCGTGGCGGGTGCAGACCGTGTGACAACGGTGTACACTGTAAAAGCGTCACAGAACTCTGTTAGGCGCTTCCCCGGCATGTGAGGGGATGTGTTATGAACTGCGGAGCCAAGATGGCAGAACGCCTGGAAGTGCAAACGCCGCGACTTCGACTGGTGGCGATTGATGCTGAGCTCGCCCGCCTTCAGGTGGACGATCGTCCGGCCTTTTTTTCCGCGATTGGTGCGCAATCAGAAGCCGCATGGCCGCCGGTTCATGATGACGAACCCAAGCTTGTTGAAAAGCTGAAGCTGCTTGAAGCCGACCCGGAACAGCTGGGCTGGCGCGGCTGGGTCTTTCTGATGGGGTGGACGCCCGGCGGCCCGGATCGCGCCGTGGGTACCGGGGGTTTCTTCGGTCCACCCGATGAAACCGGCGAGATCGAGATCGGCTATTCCATGTCGCCCAGCTTCCGCGAACAGGGCCTGGCCACCGAGGCTGTTGGCGGTCTGCTGGACTGGGCTTTTTCCGATCCGCGCGTGCTCAGCGTGCGGGCTGTGACCGAAGCCCATCTCTACGCTTCACGACGGGTGCTGGAAAAGTCCGGCTTCACCGAGACTGAAACCATCAGCAATGGCGACGAGTCAGTGCGCTACGACCTGGCTCGCGACGACCGCGCCGCGTGACGCCTCGCGCGCGGGTGCGTGGCGGTATGCAGCCGCTTTAAGCTCGCCGTCTCCACTTCAGCATAGACCTGTGTCGTGGATAGCGAGGCGTGGCCGAGCAAATCCTGGATCGAGCGCAAATCCCCGCCATGGGCCAGTAGGTGCGTTGCGAACGCATGGCGCAGCGCGTGCGGGGTCGCTGTGTGGGCAAGCCCCAACCGGCTGCGCAGCGTCTGCATCGAGGCTTGCACATGGCGCGGGGTCAGGTCGCCGCCGCGCTTGGCTTTAAACAGCGAACCGTCAGCCTCAAGCGTGAACGGGCACAGCGTGACATAGCGCGCCACAGCTTCAGCGACTGCAGGCAGCACCGGCACTATGCGGGTCTTGTTGCCCTTGCCGGTAATACGCAGCGTTGACGGCAGCTCGCGCTCCCGACCTGTCAGGCCCAGCGCTTCAGATACACGCAAGCCGCAGCCATACATCAGCGCGAAGACCGCCGCATCACGGGCCGCAACCCAATCCGGCTCGCCTGTGCTGGCGGTTTCCTCGATCAGTTCACGGGCCGCCGTCTCGCTGACCGGTCTGGGCAGGCGGCGCGGGGCCTTGGGCGCTTCCACGAGACCCAGCGCAGGGTTTTCAAGCCCCCAGCGACGACGGGCATAGGTATAAAAACTCCGCACCGCTGACAGTCCGCGCTGCAGCGTGCGTGACCCGACCCCAGAGCGGCGGCGATCAGCCAGCCAGGCGCGCCAGTCAGCACTGGTCAGGGAGGCCATGTCCGACAGGATCAGCCGCTTTCCCAGATGCCCGGTCAGAAATTCAATCAGAAAATCAAGATCGCGCTCATAGGCGTCCACGGTTCGCGGGCTCGCCCGGCGCTCACCAGTCAGGTGATCAAGGAAGCCCGCCTTGGCCGCTTCCACCGTCAGATCGGGTGCGCTCAAGCCTTCAGCCATGGCGAAATCCGCCGCTCCACCACGCGCGCAAAGAAGTGCAGCAGGTCCGCGCCCATGTCCGGGGTGAAGGCCGCCTCGTCGCGGGCCCCCAAGCACAGCGCTGCGGCGTGACCGCCCACATCCATGCGCACCAGCGCTTCAGAGCGCAAGCCCGGCCCCTGCCTACCAAACACCGCATCGGCAAAGCGCTGATCGGCAGGGCCAAGGCGCTCGGCTTTTGATCCGATCAGGCTTCCCACCAGCTCTGGCGCGCAGCCAATGATGGAGCGGCCATCTTCCAGCGGCTGGCAGCCCTCGATGAGAACGCGCACCTTGTCCACGCTGAGCGCGCCGGCGACCCGGCCATCCAGCTTTCGATCGAGCGCGGTCAGATTTTCCGCCTCCAGCACCGCCAAAACCGCGCCATGGCACTGGGCCTGAGCAGCCAGATTGGCTTTGGACAACTCGATCAAGGCGGCATTGGACGCCTTGGTGCGCGACAGCTCGGTTTCCAGTTTTGCCCGCTGCCGCCCCGCCAGATCCACAACACCTTCAGACGACAACGCAGAGCGCACCAGCCCCATCAGTTCCGCATCGCCCGTAACGATATCCGGCTGGGCACGCACCAAGGCGCGGATGTCATCGACAGAAAGGTCAGGCGTGTCAGTCATGGGCAGATCCTTTTCCACGCCGTTTTACCCGCCAGCACTTATGAGTGCGTTAACTCTCATCGCAGGGCGCATGAATTTGATAGGGTGCGATCATGAATCGCTCCTGCCTCAACTTTTACCTCTCTCTTTCCCAGCAAAAGCTGGGATCCAGGGTGACACAGCACCGTGTTTCCGATTCATGGGCCCCAGCTTTCGCTGGGGAAGAGTGCGTTGGATACCGCTTGTGACCGCCACCCTCGCCTCTGTCCTGATTCCCATGCCGCTGCCTGAGGCATTCGATTACGCGGTGCCTGAAGGGGTGAGCGTAGAGCCGGGCGACCATGTGATCGTGCCGCTGGGCAAGCGCGCGGCGAGTGGTGTTGTCTGGGCTGTCAAACCCGACGATGGCACGCGCAAGCTTAAATCCATCGAAGCGGTGCGCGGCGGACCCCGCATTGAAAAGCCGGTACGTGACTTCATCGACTGGACTGCGCGTTATCTGGTGGAGCCGCCCGGGATCATCCTGCGTACCGTGCTGCGCAGCCCGGCTGCGCTAAAGCCTTCTCCGGTCGAAACCGTCTACACCGCCACCGGCCAGACCATTGCCCGCATGACCCCAGCGCGCAAAGCCATACTGGAGGCCGCGGAGCAAGGCCCGGCCAGCGCCGCGGAACTGGCGAAGCGTGCAGGCGTGTCGTCCTCGGTGGTAAAGGGGCTGGCTGAGGCGGGGGCCTTGCGAGCGCGGGAGATTGAGGTCGACCCGCCCTTCGATGAACCCGATCCCAACCTGCCTGGCCTGCCCCTGACCGATCTGCAGGAGGAAGCCTCGCGCACGCTGCGCCGTCTGGTGGCGGCGGGCGGGTTTCAATCCGCGCTGATTGATGGCGTGACGGGGTCTGGCAAAACAGAAGTCTATTTTGAGGCGATCGCAGAATTGCTGCGTCGTGAGCCGGATGCGCAAATCCTGGTTCTGCTGCCGGAGATTGCGCTGACCCAGTCGGTGATCAAGCGCTTTCAGGATCGCTTTGGTGTGGAACCCGCGCGCTGGCATTCGGGCCTGTCAGACAAGGAGCGGCGCCGCAGCTGGCGCGAGGCGGCCTCCGGCCGCGCGCGGATCGTGGCCGGAGCGCGCTCGTCCATCTTCCTGCCGATGCCCAAGCTTCGCATGATCATCGTGGATGAGGAGCACGATCCCACCTACAAGCAGGACGAGATGCTGACCTATAACGCCCGCGATCTGGCCGTGGCGCGGTCCAAGCTCTCCGGGGCTATCTCCATTCTGGCGAGCGCCACGCCGTCCATGGAGAGCCTGGTGAATGCCGAAGCCGGGCGCTACGTCCATGTGCGCCTGCCCGCACGGATCACAGGCTCAGTCCTTCCGGAAGTGGAGCTACTCGATCTGCGCCTCAGCCCGCCAGAGAAAGGCAACTGGCTATCCGAACCGCTGGTCAGCGCCGTCAACGAAACGCTGGAGCGGCGTGAGCAGGCTCTGCTCTACTTGAACCGTCGCGGCTTTGCCCCGCTGGTGCTGTGCAAGGCGTGCGGGCACAAGATGAAAAGCCCGGAGGCCGACCGCTGGCTGGTGGAGCATCGCTATACCGGGCGCCTGGTCTGTCACACCACCGGCTTTTCCATGCCCAAGCCGAAGCTGTGCCCAGAGTGCAAAGCCGAAGACAGTCTGATCGGCGTGGGCCCCGGCGTGGAGCGGGTGGCAGAAGAAGCTGTGCGCCGCTTTCCCGACGCGCGTATCGAGGTCTTCTCCTCTGACACCGCCCAATCCGGCGAGGACGTTCGAACCCTCGTGGAGCGCATGGAGCGCGGCGAGATTGATATCCTGGTGGGCACCCAGATTGCCGCCAAGGGTCATAACTTCCCCCACCTGACGCTGGTGGGTGTGGTCGATGCCGATCTGGGATTGGCGGGCGGTGACTTGCGCGCTGGCGAGCGCACCTATCAGACGCTGGTCCAGGCCGCGGGCCGCGCCGGGCGCGCCGACAAGCCGGGCCGCGCCCTCCTGCAAACCTGGAACCCGGACCATGAGGCGCTGAAAGCCCTGGAGGCCGGTGACCGCGAAGCCTTTCTGGGGGCAGAGCGTCAGATGCGCGAATTGCTAAAGCTGCCACCCTTTGGCCGCCTCGCCGCGCTGATCGTCTCGGCCCCGGATGCGGCCCTTGTGGATGACGCCTGCCGCACCATCGCCGCAGCCGCGCCCGCAGGCGACGGCATCGAAGTCTTCGGCCCCGCCGAACCGCCGCTCGGCGTGGTCCGCGGCCGCTGGCGGCGACGTTTCCTCGTTCAAGCCGACAAGACTGTGGACGTCAGCGCCTATATGCGCGCCTGGACCGCAAGGTTCAAAGCACCATCGAGTGTGAGGGTGACGGTCGATATTGAGCCGTATAGCTTCCTTTAGCGACACACTTTGACAATCTGTGTTATGATCACATCAAAGCTTGAGGAGCGATGCCATGCACATCTCATTGACCGACCGCCTGGAAGCCTGGGTCCGCGAGAAGGTGGAGAGCGGGCTTTATAACAATGCCAGCGAAGTGATCCGCGAAGCGCTGCGCACCCAGATGCGCACCGAAGCCACACGCGAGGAGAAGCTGGAAGCGCTCAGGGCTGAGATTCAAAAAGGCGTTGACGATGTGAAAGCGGGGCGGGTGAGCAAATGGGACAAGGACGCTTTTTTGGCGGAAAGGGATGCAATTCTCGGAGAGCGTGCTAAGAATTCTACCTAAGAAAAATCGAGATCTATTTTTCAGATGAACCTCTTAGACCTTATTGAATCGATCCTTCGGAAAGAGGCACGAGCACTGACCTCCTGGGAACTTGTCGCGAAGATTCAGAATAGCTACCCAGCTGCGCTTACCGGCAAAACACCAAATAAGACTGTAAATGCTCGAATTTCAGAAGATTTGAAGATTAATGGTACGACTTCGAAGTTTTCACGAGTGAATTCAAGCCAATTTGCGCTACGTGAATGGGGCCTAGCAGAGGTAGCCGTTCCTGAACGCAGAATTGCTCCGATAGAAGAAGAAATCGCCGTTATCCCAAGAACCGATTTCACATCGATTTTACAAGATAAAGATACCTCACTTTACAATATTCCATTCCATTTGCTTTTTAAAAAAGCAATTCCGATGCGGCGCCTAGATGCAGAAGAGACACTTGAATTCGTTCAACTTATCTCAGCATTTGCCGTCGTACGGAATGGAGAAATTCTGTCATTTAGGCGAACAAAAAAGCTTCCAGAGCAACGTCTTCACGGCGCTATTTCATTGAATTTTGGTGGTCACATTGAGTTCGACGACGCTCCAACACTTTTTCGAGACGATGAAAACGTAATAATTACAATGCTACATCGCGAACTGTATGAAGAACTCAGATTTCGACCAAATAAATTTATTATGGAATACTTAGGAACTGTTTACCTCACCGGAAATAACTTCGAAATTCAACACGCCGGAATCGTGTTTCTTGTCAGAATTGATGAGAATGTAACCATTGAATCTAAAGAACCCGGATATCATACCGGATTAAATTTTATTGATTTAAGAAAAGCAGCGTCTGAATCTGGAAAATTCGATACATGGTCATCTACTATATTATCGGAGATCGTCAATAATCATGTTTGAAGATATAATTTCTGGCGTTCTTTCAAACCTAGTATGGATAATTGCCTTAGGTGTGATCGTTGCAATTGGTGGAGTAGTACGTTGGAAGCTCCCTGTTTTTTCAAGATCAATCTTAGTGCGATGCATTGCCTCCATCTCAATTATTGCGCTTGTTGCAGCTTCGTGTCTTGTGTTTGGCGCAACGCCCGCGGTGACAGCCGGAATTTTATTCGTCATCGCGACCGCGCTCTTAGTACATTTCTCTTTGCTATTGCATCGTTTAGGGTTTGTGTTCTTTGCAGAACAAACTTCAAAAGCAATCGACGCAGGGGCCTCACTAAGGCTCGCAAGGGAGCGCTTCGATTTTCTTGGAATCGGCGCTCATAAGCTCACACAATCAGATGAGTTTGAGGATGCTCTCGTTAGATGCGCATCTGGAAACGTCAAAGCTCGCTTCTTGGTTTCCCCTGAAAAGAACTCTCGACTAGAGAAAGCGGCCCAACGCAACGGATATGTTGCCGATCGATACACGTCCCGAGTTAGAGATAGCGTACAAGACATTATACGCGTGGCAGAGTCTAAAAAGCTCAACATAGAGATTCGTGAGTACAACGAGATCGCTGGTGACGCTCAACAGTTCCGATTGGTGTTCCTGAACGATGACCTATGCCTAATGAGCTGGACCGTCTGGGACAAATCGGAAGGAAAAGCCAATCCGCAGATAGCATTATCTAAAGGTGGGCGACAAAGGCCTGAGCGCACTATGTACAGAGCTCTTAAAGACTATTTTGAAGATCGTTGGGATGCAGCAGGTAGCAACGTCATTTATCCTACCAAGGTTGACGAACCGAAAGTTGAGCGTCAATAGAAACTCGCGATCAACGAGAGGTGGATTCAAGAGTGTCAAATATTGGCTTCATTCATGGGCGATTTCAACCATTTCACAATGGCCACCTCAAATATCTTCAATCCGCCCTTGAGCAGTCGGAAACAATTTGGGTTGGCATTACAAAGATCGACCTGGGCGTTATTGGCCAGCTTGAGGGTCACGAGCGGCGCGACCAAGCAGACGCTAACCCTCTAAACTACTATCAGCGCGCGACCATAATTAGGGAGTGCGTTGCAGATTCAGGTCTTGATAAGCGGATAATTGTTGCACCGTTCCCAATCGAGAACACGGACAGGTGCCCCTATTTTATTTCAACCGATCTGACAGCTCACACCACGATTAAGGAGGAGTGGAACAGGGAGAAAATTAGGCGACTCGAGGGAGTCGGCTACTCTATTAACGTACTGACAGACCAGCCGTGGGTGGCCGACAACATTGCGAGCGGCTCCGAGATCAGGGAGATGATCAGATCGAATAGCCCGAATTGGCAGCGGTACGTACCTCCAGCAACCGCCCGGCTTATTACGTCTGAGTTCGTCGAGGCATTCCCTACCTCCACCCCATAAACCTGCACAGCAGCGACACTTCGGCACGTGTACCAGTTGCCCACCTCGCACCCCTGTGCTAGTTCGGCGCCGGGTTTGGGAGTGAGAGCTGGTTAACCCGCTCGCACTTCTGGGAAAAACCTCGTTCCTTCAAGCGCTTAAGCGCGCCTCGCGAGTCGCGAGGCTCACGCTGAGGCGCAAGTCACGAGAAGAAAGCGGCGAACACGGTGACCCCTTCTGAGGATGTGATCACAGGCGAAGCTGGCGAACGCTATGCCAAAGCCCTGTTTGAGCTGGCTGATGAGGCCAAGGCGCTCGACACGGTTGAAGGCGATGTGGAAACGCTGCTGACAGCCTTTGGCGAGAGTGCAGACCTGGCGCAAGCGCTGAAAAGCCCGGTGTTCAAGGGTGCGGAAAAGGCCGCGGTCCTGACCGAGCTGTCAGCCAAGCTGAAACTGCACAAGCTGACGACAGATTTCATGGCAGTGACGGCCCGTAACGGCCGCGCCGGAGATCTGAAAAATATCCTGCGCGCCTTCAAGGTGCTCGCCGCGAAGCGTCGCGGCACTAGTTCGGCTGATGTCATTTCAGCTGATCCGCTGACTGCAACCCAGATCAAGGAGCTCAAGACGGCTCTGAAAACGGCTCTGGGCCGGGATGTGGAAATTCGCACCGAGGTGCGTGAAGACATTATTGGCGGGCTGATCGTGAAGGTTGGCTCACGCATGTTCGACTCGTCTCTCAAGTCAAAGCTTGAGGGACTGCGCAAAACGATGAAAGAGGCGTAGAGCGATGGCCATCAAGGCGGCGGAAATCTCCGCGATCCTCAAAGAGCAGATCAAGAACTACGGCGCTGAAGCTGACGTCTCTGACGTTGGTCAGGTGCTCAGCGTTGGTGACGGTATCGCCCGCGTCTACGGTCTGGACGAAGTCCAGGCTGGCGAGCTGGTGGAGTTTCCCGGCGGTGTGAAGGGCATGGCCCTGAACCTGGAACGCGACAATGTCGGCTGCGTGATCTTCGGCGACGACCGGGGCATCAAGGAAGGCGACACCGTCAAGCGTCTGGGCTCCATCGTGGATACCCCCGTCGGTAAGGGCCTGCTGGGCCGCGTCGTGAACGCGCTGGGCGAGCCGATTGACGGCAAGGGCCCGATCCAGGACGTGGCCGAGCGCCGCATCGTGGACGTGAAGGCTCCGGGCATCCTACCGCGTAAGTCTGTGCACGAGCCAATGGCAACCGGCATCAAGGCGATCGACTCCATGATCCCGGTTGGCCGTGGCCAGCGCGAGCTGATCATTGGTGACCGCCAGACCGGCAAGACCGCGATCGCGATCGACACCATCCTGAACCAGAAAGCCGTCAACCAGGGCGATGACGAGAGCGCCAAGCTCTACTGCGTCTACGTCGTTGTTGGCCAGAAGCGCTCCACCGTGGCCCAGGTCGTCAAGACGCTGGAAGAAAACGGTGCGATGGACTACTCCATCGTGGTGGCCGCAACCGCGTCTGACCCGGCCCCGATGCAGTTCCTGGCCCCGTTCACCGGCTGCGCCATGGGCGAATACTTCCGTGATAACGGCATGCACGGCCTGATCATCTATGATGACCTGTCCAAGCAGGCTGTGGCCTACCGTCAGATGTCGCTGCTTCTGCGTCGCCCGCCGGGCCGCGAAGCGTATCCGGGTGACGTGTTCTACCTGCACTCCCGTCTGCTGGAGCGCGCTGCAAAGCTGAACGAAAACCACGGCTCTGGCTCGCTGACGGCTCTGCCGATCATTGAAACCCAGGCCAACGACGTGTCGGCCTACATTCCGACCAACGTGATCTCGATCACCGACGGTCAGATCTTCCTGGAAACCGACCTGTTCTACCAGGGCATCCGCCCGGCCGTGAACGTGGGTCTGTCGGTGTCTCGCGTGGGCTCTGCAGCTCAGACGAAGGCCACCAAGCAGGCTGCCGGCAAGATCAAGGGTGAACTGGCCCAGTACCGTGAGATGGCGGCTTTCGCCCAGTTCGGGTCTGACCTCGACGCCTCGACCCAGAAGCTTCTGTCGCGCGGTGAGCGCCTGACTGAACTCCTCAAGCAGCCGCAATTCTCGCCGCTGTCGATGGAAGAGCAGGTCTGTGTGATGTACGCCGGTACCAATGGCTATCTGGACAACATCGCTGTGTCCGACATTGGCCGCTACGAAGAAGAGCTGCTGCGCAACCTGCACGGTGAGCACGCAGACCTTCTGTCAGGCATCCGCGATGGCAAGAAGCTGACCGATGAGCTGACTGAAAAGCTCAACGGCGCGCTCGACGCCTTCACCAAGAACTTCGCGTAAGGCTTACGGGCCCTAAAAGGAGCAGCGCCGAATGGCCTCTCTTAAGGAACTGAAAAACCGGATCAACTCGGTCAACTCGACCAAGAAGATCACCAAGGCGATGCAGATGGTCGCGGCGGCAAAACTGCGCAAGGCGCAGGAAGCCGCTGAGGCCGCGCGTCCCTATGCCGAGCGCATGTCTGCGGTGATGGCAAACCTGTCATCGTCCATGGACGGCCCAAGCGCGCCGCGCCTTCTGGTCGGCACCGGTAAGGACGACACCTATCTGCTCGTGGTGGCCACGGCCGATCGCGGCCTGTGCGGTGGTTTCAACACCAACATCTCCCGCCTGGCCCGTGAGCGGATATCCTCGCTCATCAGCCAGGGCAAGGATGTGAAAATCCTGACCGTGGGGGCCAAGGGCTATGATGCCCTCAAGCGCCTCTATAAGGATCGCATCATCGACTCCATCGAGCTGCGTAACGTCAAGAAAATTGACGGCGCGGTGGCTGGCATGATCGGAGACAAGGTCACGGCCCTGTTTGAAGACGGCGGCTTTGATGTGTGTGAAGTGATCAGCTCCGAGTTTGTCTCGGTGATGAGCCAGAAACCGCGCAGCCAGACGCTGATCCCGGCCCGTGATGCCATCGATGACAGCGTTGAGCGCCCGGACCTTGCCGGTGCGATCTACGAATACGAGCCGGACGAGGAAGAGATCCTCGCCGCGCTCCTGCCGCGCTATATCAGCACCGTCATTCTTTCCGCCCTGCTGGAGAATGTCGCCGGTGAGATGGGCGCAAAGATGGCTGCCATGGACGCAGCAACGCGTAACGCTGGCGAGCTGATCGACAAGCTGAACCTGGAATATAATCGCACCCGCCAAGCCAAGATTACCAAGGAGCTGATCGAGATCATCTCCGGTGCCGAAGCGGCTGTGGGTTAAGACAAGAGAATATCCAACGGCGGAAGACCCGCCGAACCGATTGGAAAGAGGCAGACCATGAGCAATCTCAAGGGCCGTATCGTACAGGTGACCGGTGCCGTCGTGGACGTGGAGTTCGAAGGCGGTCTTCCCGACATCCTGAACGCGCTTGAAACCAAGAACGGCGACAAGACGCTGGTGCTGGAAGTGGCCCAGCACCTGGGCGAGAACGTTGTGCGCACCATCGCCATGGACGCTACCGAAGGTCTGCGTCGCGGCCAGGACGTCACCGATAACGGTGAGCCGATCAAGGTTCCGGTGGGTCCGGGCACCTTGGGTCGCATCCTGTCGGTGACCGGTGAGCCGATCGACGAAGCAGGCGACGTGACCGCAACGGCCTACGCTCCGATCCACCGCGAGGCCCCGGCCTTTGACGAGCAGTCCACTGAAGCGGAAATCCTGCCGACTGGCATCAAGGTTATCGATCTGCTCTGCCCGTACGCAAAGGGTGGTAAGATCGGCCTGTTCGGCGGCGCTGGCGTGGGCAAGACGGTTCTGATCCAGGAACTGATCAACAACATCGCCAAGCTGTTCGGCGGCTACTCGGTCTTCGCCGGTGTGGGTGAGCGGACTCGTGAGGGTAACGACCTGTACTACGAAATGATCGAATCCGGCGTGAACAAGGACCCGAAGGAGCATGATGGCTCCACCGAAGGGTCGCGTTGCTCGCTGGTCTTTGGCCAGATGAACGAGCCTCCAGGGGCCCGTGCTCGTGTGGCGCTGTCGGGTCTGGCTCAGGCTGAATACTTCCGCGACGAAGAGGGCAAGGACGTGCTCTTCTTCGTGGACAACATCTTCCGCTTTACCCAGGCCGGTGCCGAGGTGTCCGCACTTCTGGGCCGTATTCCTTCGGCCGTGGGTTACCAGCCGACCCTGTCCACCGACATGGGCGCCCTGCAGGAGCGTATTACCTCCACAAAGAAGGGCTCCATCACCTCGGTGCAGGCTGTGTACGTTCCCGCAGACGACCTGACCGACCCGGCTCCGGCAACGACGTTCTCGCACCTCGATGCGACGACGGTTCTGAACCGCGCCATTTCAGAAAAGGGTATCTACCCGGCTGTGGACCCGCTGGACTCCACCTCGCGTATTCTTGAGCCGCGCATTGTGGGTGAAGAGCACTACGCCACCGCCCGCCGCGTTCAGGAAATCCTGCAGAAGTACAAGTCACTGCAGGACATCATCGCGATCCTGGGGATGGACGAACTGTCTGAGGACGACAAGCTGGTTGTGGCCCGCGCCCGCAAGATCGAGCGCTTCCTGTCCCAGCCGTTCGACGTGGCTGAGATCTTCACTGGTTTCCCGGGCATTCAGGTTCCGGTCGAAGACACCGTGCGCGGCTTTAAAGCCATCTGCGACGGTGAGTACGACCACCTGCCGGAGCCGGCCTTCTACATGGTTGGCACCATCGAAGACGCTGTGAAGAAAGCTGAACAGCTGGCAGCCGACGCTGCGTAATAATCTGGCCCGCGCTGTCATCAGCGCGGGCCGTTTTACCGCTTGTAAGGCGGTGAGCTGACGACAGGGACCAGCGTATCATGGCTGACAAACTTCACTTTGACCTCGTGTCCCCTGAAAAGCGCGTCTTTGAAGGCGATGTTGATCAGGTGGTTGTGCCCGGCGTTGAGGGTGAGTTCGGCGTCCTGGCGGGCCACGCGCCCTTCATGTCGACGGTGCGCTCTGGTGCCATTGCCATCCATGCGGGCGGTGAAGTCACCCGCACCTTCATCCGCGGTGGCTTTGCTGAAGTGACCTCTGAAGGCCTGACGATCCTGGCTGAGGAAGCCATTGATCTGGCTGACGTGGACGCCGCTGAGGTGAACAAGCAGCTCACCGAAGCCCGTGAAGATCTCGGCCAGGCCCGCGACGAAGACGAAACCCGCGAAGCCCAGGGCCGCGTGGAAAAATTCGAAGCCCTGCTGCAGGCGATCGCGCACTAAGTCGCACGCCTCACAGCCCAGACAGATCAAAGCCTCGGCCATCGCCGGGGCTTTTTCTTTGTCTAACCCGCCAGCCCCGCAAACGCTTCGGCCAGCTTCACATAGACGTCCCGCTTCCACGGGATGATGAGCTCCGGGACGGTGTTTAGCTCCACCCATTTGAAGGCTTCAAATTCCTGGGGCGGGACGGCTTTGAGGTCAAAGCAGGTGTCGGTGCCGATGAAGCGGTAGGCGAACCAGCGCTGTTTCTGGCCCTTCCAGCGGTTCTTGCGGCGCTGGCCCAGCACTTCAGGCGGGAAGTCATAGGCAATCCAGTCTTCGATTGTGCCCAGCGGCTCAACGAGATCCTCGGTGATGCCGGTTTCCTCGTAGAGCTCACGCAGGCCCGCAGCCTCCGGGTCTTCGCCGGGGTCGATGCCACCTTGAGGAAATTGCCAGCAATAGTCGCCGCCCTGCGCGTAGCGCTTGCCGAGCCAGACTTTGCCCACCCCGTTAAACAGGACGAGGCCCACATTGGGGCGGTGTTCGGGGAAAGGCTCGGTCCCGTGACCGTCGCTCATGTTTCCGGCTCTTCGCGGGCCTGACGGCGATCCATCAGCACGCTGGCCGGAGCCAGCTGATAGCCGCGCGCGGCAAGAGCTTCAGCCCATAGAGCAACCGTGTCGACCGTCGCTGGATAGGCAAAGCCGTGGCCAAGCGCATTGCCGTTTTGAAGCGCAAGCGCTTCCAGTTCCAGCAGGCGGCGATCCACCGCATCGGGATCAGGATCGGCATCAATCACCCGGTCGGCAATCGCGACACGAGCATCAGATTGACTGGCAGCCGCTTCAAGCACCACACGGCGCCCAGCGCCATCATGGTAGATGGACAGGCCGCGCGATTCCAGCTGGCCAAAGATATGGGTCAGCGCCGCACGCTCCGCGCCCAGACGGGCCCCGAGATAGTTGGCCACCCCGGCATAGCCCGACGCACGCGACAGCAGCCACATCAGACGGCGATCATTCTCCGACGTCCCGGCATCGGCCAGCAACGTGTGCGGGCCGGGATCGTTGTTGGGAAAATCAAACGGCTCCATCGGCAGCTCGATCAGTACCTCATGACCGTCGGCACGAGCCCGGTCAATCCACATCTGGAGGTTTTCTGAATAGGCCGCAAAGCTGAGCGTGACGTCTGCGGGCAGCGTTTCAATCGCGCGCTCTGTCAGGCGTTCAGACAGGCCAAGCCCGCCGACAACAACGGCGATCGTCGGCGCACCGGGCGTGTCTTCAAAGGCTGCCGCATAAGCAGCATCCGGCCGGGTGCCATCGGCGGCAATGATCGGGACCGGCGCACCGCCAGGACCGGCTTCAAACAGACCCGGCAGCGGCGCTTGTGGTCCTGAGCGAACCGGCGTCGCGGGCGAAGCGGGAACCGGCGTGGGTGCTGGTGTTGGCGCAGCCAGCGCGGTTTCGGTCTCCGTGACGCCCGGCAGCGTCACATCGTCGGTGGGCGCATCGGCAAAGGGATCAGCGGGCGCTTCGATTTCGGCCGAGGCCAGCACCACCGGCTCTGGCCGGACGATGTCCACGCTGGCGCTGACCGGTTGGGGCTCAGCTCCGGAGAGCCACGCCAGGCCGCCAGCGCCGCCCGCCATGACCACAGCTGCGCCCAGCCCCGCCAGAAGCGGCGTGCGCAGGGGAGATGAAGATCGGGCAGGTCCGGGCATGGCGACGGTTCATGGCTGGTGCATGCGCACACGCGCACGCGAATCAGCCTTCAACGTCGCTCAAGCTACGGTAAAGAAACGTTAACGAGATGGGTAACGCCTACAGGCGGGCCTGCTGGCTTTCCATCTGCGAGCGCAGGATCTCAATCGCGCGGTGCAGCTGATAGTCCTCGGCCATGTCCCAGTCTTCCGGCGGCTGCTCGATGATCGTCTCATCCAGCTCCTCACGCTCCACGCCGGTCTCATTTTCAAGTGAGTTGCGCAGATCGGCCTCGGTAAAGCGCTGCGGCGCATCCGGCTCAATGCGGCGGGCAGAGATCGCGATGTCCGGCTCGATGCCGGTGGCCTGAATGGTGCGGCCAGCTGGCGTATAGTAGCGTGCCGTGGTCAGGCGCAGCGCCCCGTCACGGCCACCGCGCAGCGGGACAACCGTCTGCATGGAGCCCTTACCAAAGCTGGTCATGCCCACAATGGTCGCGCGCTGGCGGTCCTGAAGGGCGCCGGTGACGATTTCAGACGCACTGGCCGAACCGCCATTGATCAGCACCACGATGGGCGCGCCGTTAAGAATATCACCCGGCTCGGCGTTGTAGCGCATGGTGTCGCGCGGATCGCGGCCACGGGTAGAAACCACCTCACCCCCGGACAGGAAGAGGCTGGACACCGTCACCGACTGGTCCAGCAGACCGCCCGGATTGGAGCGCAAATCAAGGATCAGACCTGGAATATTGCCGCCGCTGGCCTCGGCCAGATCGCGAAGCCCCGTCACGGCGTTTTCAGTGGTGTGCTCGTTAAAGGTAGTGATGCGCAGGTAAGGCACATCCATGTCCTCACCTTCCATGCGCCACAGGGCCGAGCGCACTTCGATGATGTCGCGCACGATGGTGACGTCGAACGGATCCATGCCTTCACGGCCAAAGGTGATGGTCACTGGCTCACCGACAGGGCCGCGCACGCGCTCCACAACGTCAGAGCTGTCCGCGCCCAGCATGGACTCGCCTTCCACAGCGAGGATCACATCGCCAGACTCAACACCTGCGCGCTCGCCCGGCGTGTCGGCGATGGGTGAAATCACGGTCACCATGTCGTTGCGGATGGTGATCTCGATCCCGATGCCGCCATATTCACCACTCGTGGAGACCTGCATCTCCTGGAAGGCTTCCGGCGGCAGGTAGGAGGAGTGCGGGTCGAGCGAGCGGAGCATGCCCTCAATGGCGCTCTCGATCAGCTCGGCCTTGTCCGGCTCGGTCACATAATCAGCTTCAACACGCGACAGCACATCACCGAACAATTCCAGCTGCCGGAAAGTCTCTTCCCGGGCGCGATCATCTCCTTCAGCAGAAACGGCGAGGGCCGCTGCCCCAATTCCGAACGCCACAGCTGATGCGATAATGTGCAAGCGCATGTTTCTTATCCTTAATTCGCCCTCAGGACGAGAACTTAGCCTTGTCCCCTGCGAAATTCGGGCCGGAGCCAGTCCTCAGGGTTCACGGCATTTGTCCCGCGTGCAATCCCAAAATAGAGCATTGGAGCGGGATTGGCACGGTCTGGCATCACCCCGACCGGTTCCCCGGCCAGTAGCGACTGTCCCTCATTGACATAGACCAAAGCCATGCCGCCCAAAATTAAAGTGTAGTCATCTGGTGTGGTGATCATGATCACATTGTCGAGACCCCCAAAGGGACGCGCATAGACAACCCGGCCATCAAAGGGCGCACTGACCTGTCCACGCGCGCCAGTCTGGAACCAGACGCCGTCGCGTTCCACCCCGTCCGGACCCCGCGCCCCGGCTCCAACACGCAGCTCACCCAGTGCTGGCGGACGCAGCCGTCCGCGCATGTCAGCAAAGCGCAGCGTGTCCATCGGACCATCCAGCGGCCGCGCACTGACCAGCACCCCCGGTGGCAGGCGTTCAGGACGCAGACGCGGCACTGGATCGGTATTCAGATCGCCCGGAACCGCCGGGCGCGGAGCCAGCCTTGGCTCCACAGCGGCATAGCGCCGAATTTCAGCGAGCAGTTCGCGCAGGCTCCCGGCCCGGGCCGCAATCGCCTCGGCCCGTTCAGCCAGATCATCAGACTCAGCTCGCAGCCGCGCTTCAGCCGCCCGGCGCTCCGCGATCAGGGCTTCAACCTCTTCGCGGGTGCGGGCGAGGCGCTCGCGGGCATCGCCTACGGCTTCAGCCTGTCCTGACAGACGGTCACGCAAAGCCTCCAGCTCAGCCAGCCGCGCACGCACCGAGGCGGCGCGCCGTTCCAGCTCCGGCGCGATCTGGGCGAGAAGTCCTGCGGCCCGCGCAGCCTCCGTCGCATCGTCTGGATTGACCGCCAGCGCAGGCGGATCGGCAAGCTCAATGCGCTGCAGCGCCGCAAGCACGCGCGCCAGCCCCGCCTGTTCAGCCGACAGACGGCTCAGCAGGATTGCTTCTTCAGCTTCCAGAGCTTCAAGCTGGGTGACGGCGGCGTCGGCCTCCGCCTCGCGCACACGCACCCGGTCGCCGGCATCCACCAGGCGGCGTTGAAGCTGGGCGATTTCAGCGCGGATGGCTTCAGCTTCAAGTTCGCGCGCGCGCGCCGCTTCGCTCATCTCAACCGCCTCATCCTCCAGCGCCTCGATCTCATCAGGATCGGGGGCCTGCTGGATCAGGGCAGCAGCGGCGAGCAAGGCAGCAAGCATCATCCCTCGCGGTGATAGGGCGTGCCGGCGATCAGCGACACGGCGCGGTAAATCTGTTCGGCCACCATGGCGCGAACCAGCTTGTGGGGAAAGGTCGCCGCGCCAAAGGCAAGCAGTCGTGCGCCGGGCGGCAACAGGTGCCGCGCATGGCCATCCGCCCCACCGATCAGAAAGACCGCATCGCGCACGCCATCATCGCGGGCGGTCTCCATCACCTTGGAGATCGCCATGGACGTCATCGGCTTTCCGGTTTCATCCAGCGCAAAAACCAGCGCCCCGGGGCTCAGGTCTGCGATCAGAGCCTCAGTCTCTGAGGCTTTGTCCTTCAAGGATCTGGCATCAATTTCGCGCTCAGTGACCGGGCCAAGCCCATGGCTGCGGCCGAGCACTGTGGCGCGATCCAGATAATCGTCGACAAGCGAGCGCTCGGGCCCGGATTTCATCCGGCCGATGGCGCGAATTTCAGCGCGCACGTCTTGACGTGTTACGCCGCGCCGCCTGGAGCCACGGACCACATCTTCTCAAGATCGTAGAATTCACGCACTTCCGGGCGGAAGATATGCACGATCACGTCACCGGCATCGATCAGCACCCAGTCGCAGGTCTTCATACCCTCGACTTTGGCGCGGCCGTGGCCAGCTTCCTTGAGCTTTTTAAGAATGTGGTCAGCGATAGCGCCCACATGGCGGTTCGATCGTCCTGAGGCGATGACCATTATGTCGGTGACCGAGGATTTACCCTCAAGATCGATGGAGATGACATTTTCAGCCTTGTCATCATCCAGCGTGGCCAGAACCAGCTCTTCAAGCGCTTCAGTGCTCATCAGAGGGTCTATATTCGCGACATCATCAGCCTGACGGCTTTGCAATTCGGTGGACAGCGTCCGGTCTCCCTTTATCAAACCGACGTCTTTTGTATCACGGTTCGCCGAGAACTTCGAGCCAGTGAATGGAGAAGCCTTCAGTGGCGTCCGTCCACACATCCACAGCCTTCAAACCGGCGCGAAGAGCCAGATCCTGGAAGGTGGAAATCGTGAATTTGTGGGAGTTCTCGGTGTGAATGGTTTCATGCTCGCGCAGGACAAAGCTCTGACCTGACACAGTAAATTCCATATCCCGCGTCGCCTGAAGATACATCTCCACCCGTGAGCGGTAGGGATTCCAGTGGGCACGGTAGACCAGTGCTTCAGGATCAATGGTCCCACCAAGCTCGGTGTTGATCCGGCGCACCAGATTGTAATTGAATTCAGCCGTGACATCGCCCGCATCGTCATAGGCCGCCTCCAGCGTCGCGCCATCCTTGCGCAGGTCAACGCCAATCAGCAGGCCGTCACCTGGACGCAGATAACCCCGCAGGACCTCCAGCAGGGCTTGCGCGCCGGTCAGCTCGAAGTTGCCGATGGTGGAGCCAGGAAAGAACACCACCCGCTTGCCGCTGGGTAGAGGCAGGGCGGACAGATCAATCTCTTGCGTAAAGTCGTGGCACACAGCGCCAACGGTCAGGTCTGGATAGTCTGCCGCAATGTCCGCGCAGGCCGATTTCACATGCTCGCCAGAGATATCCATGCCCACATAGGCAGCTGGAGCTTCCAGCGCATCGATAAGCTTGTGGATCTTCACGCTGGATCCGGCACCCGGCTCCAGCACCACCGCGCCCGCCCCGACATGCGCACGCAGTTTCGGTGCGATCTCATCAAGAAGCGCCAGCTCGGTGCGGGTCAGATAATACTCCGGAGCTTCGGTAATGGCGTCAAAGATTTCAGAGCCCGCCGCATCGTAGAAATACTTGGCATCAAGGGTCTTCTGCGGCTTTGACAGCCCCGCCAGGACATCAGCCTTGAAGTCCCCCGCCGGCGGGTGGAGGTCCTCAAAGAAGGCGAGCCCACCGTCTGCGTTTGGGGTCGCGTCGGTCATGAAAGGCTCGTTGGGTTGCTTCAGGTTTGAGGCGAGCGGCCGCGCAGCGCACGCGACGCGTGTGGGTGTAACGGCTCCGTCAGGTAAGTCCACCCCCGGCGTCGGGTTTTCAAGGCTGTAGCCGAGATTTCGGGCATGCGCGCGCGCGCCATCTGACGGGCCGCCGGGCTCAACCGTGCCTTCATGGCGATACCGGGCCTGGCGATCACACAGATGGGCAGCCGCGCTGCAATCTCCGTCCACCCGGCCCATTGATGAAACTGGAGCAGACCATCAGCCCCCATCACCCAGACAAAGCGCACCTGCGGGTAACGCGCCTGAAGATAGCGGACGAGATTGAGCGTGCGGTTGGACCCCAGCTGAGCCTCCAGATCACTCACGACCTGGCGCGGCTCAGGCACGCACGCCGCGATCGCTTCAAGGCGATCATCCAGCGGGGCGGGCTGATGGGCCTTGAACGGATTGCCGGGGCTTGGCAGCCACCAGACGCGGTCCAGCCCGAGCCGCTTTAAGGCCGTCCGCGCCACATGCATATGAGCCGGGTGAACCGGATCAAAGCTGCCGCCATAAAGCCCGACCGTCATGCCGGGGGCCAGTGTCTCGGATTTTAGAGCGGCCATGAGCCAGACACCTCCCGACACATCACCCGTTAGCCTTTGAAAGCCGGGTCGAGAACAAGATCGTCCGCATGAATTATCACAGCGCCACGGGAATAGCCCAGCACCCCGTCAATGGCATCTGATTTCAAGCCCTTGATACCGCGGACCTCTTTATCACCGTAGCGGGCAATCCCCAAAGCGATGGGCGTGCCTTCCGCATCTTGAAGCTGAACGCCGCCACCGCGTTCAAACCGCCCCTTCACGTCCACGACGCCTGCAGGCAGAAGGCTCTTTCCTGAAAGCACCGCCTGGGTCGCACCGTCATCCAGAACCAGTGCCGCGCCTCCGACCTGCAGCCCGCCGATCCAGGCGCGGCGCGCCCGTTTCGCTGTCACCGCAGCAGCAAATCGGGTGTGTGGCGCTCCGGCCTCGATCCCTGTGATAGGGCCACCGGCTTCGCCTTTAGCGATAACGACCTCGCACCCGGCCGCCGTCGCCATGCGTGCAGCAGCCAGCTTGCTGGCCATGCCGCCGGTTCCAACACGGCTCCCGCCACGAGAGCCAGCCATGGCTTCGATCTCAGGCGTGAGAGCCTCCACAACCGGGATATGGCGCGCCCCGCTCTGTGCCGGATTGCGGTCATAGAGTCCGTCCACATCCGACAGGATGATCAGCTGTTCGGCATTGATCATCTGTGCTACGCGCGCGGCCAGTCGATCATTGTCGCCAAAGCGCAATTCGTCGGTGGCCACCGTGTCGTTTTCGTTGATCACCGCAATGGCGCGCTGGTCCATCAGAGCGTCCAGCGTGTCACGGGCGTTAAGCCAGCGCCGCCGCACTTCGGTGTCACCCGGCGTTAAAAGCGCTTGTGCCGCGACAAGCGCGTGAGCATCGAGCGCAGCAGACCACAGACCGATCAGAACGGGTTGACCCGCGGCCGCAGCGGCCTGCTTTTGCGCGAGCGTTCCGCCGTCCGGTCCTGCCCAAAGCGCCAGCCGCTGACGGCCCAGCGCCACAGCGCCTGACGTGACGAGAACCAGGTCAACCCCATCATGGTGAAGCGTCGCGATATCCTTTGCAATCGCATGAAAGCGATCAGAGCGGGCCAGGCCGGTTTCAGAATCGACAAGCTGGGACGAGCCCACCTTGATAACGACCCGCCCCATCGCAGCCCCTGCACCGGTCAGGGTCACGGCTTCCAGCCGGTCTCGCCGCGTGCTTCGGCCTCGGCGCGTTCCCTGGCTTCAATCTCGGCCTGGCGGCGGGCATCCACTGCCTTCCAGATCACGCCGAGCATGGGCTTCACGCCCTCACCCGTCACACCGGACAGACGCCGGATCTCGGCACCCGTTTCCGCCTTCAGCTCGATTTCCAGCTCATCCAGGCGCTCAGGCTCCACCGAGTCGATCTTGTTGAGACCGATGATTTCAGTCTTGTCGCCCAACCCTGCCCCATAGGCGTCCAGCTCGCCGCGCACCACGCGATAGGCCTCGACCGGGTCTTCGCCCGTGGCATCTATGAGGTGAACCAGAAGCGCACAGCGCTCGATATGCCCCAGGAAGCGGTCGCCAATTCCGGCACCTTCGTGGGCACCCTCGATCAGGCCAGGGATGTCAGCCAGGACAAAGCGATTGCTCTCGCCCATGTCCACCACACCCAGATGGGGATGCAGCGTGGTGAAGGGATAGGCCGCGATCTTTGGATGCGCGCGGCTGGCGGCGGACAGGAAGGTGGACTTGCCCGCATTGGGCAAACCGATCAGGCCCGCATCGGCAATCAGCTTAAGGCGCAGCCATACCCAGCGCTCCTCAAAGCCCTCACCGGGCTGGGACTTGCGCGGTGCCTGATTGCGGCTGGTTTTAAAGTGGGCGTTGCCCTTACCGCCGCGACCACCGACCGCCAGCATGGCGCGCTGGCCGACCTCGGTCAGGTCCGCCAGCAGGGTTTCCTTGTCTTCGTCGAGCACCTGGGTGCCGACCGGGACCTTCAGGATCATGTCCTCGCCATCACGGCCGGTGCGGTTACGGCCGGAGCCATTTAAGCCCCGCTCCGCCTTGAAATGCTGCTGGTAGCGGTAGTCAATAAGCGTGTTGAGGCCGTCAACGGCCTCCACCCAGACATCGCCGCCCTTGCCGCCATCACCGCCATCGGGACCGCCATATTCCACGAAAGCTTCGCGCCGGAACGACACGCACCCCGGCCCGCCCGCACCGGACTTCACATACACTTTGGCCTGATCGAGGAATTTCATTACGTGGCACTGCCCTTAAACGTGAACCGCGCCTTATAGCGCAAGGAAACGACGAGCGCAGCATCTCCTTCTGCGCTCATCACCCCGCCCCCTAAAGCTCCGCCGTCATGCCCACATGGGCCTGTTTGGCCAAAAGAGCCGTGCAGAACTCGGGGGCGTCTTTGCCATTGCGTTCAAAGCCGAGCTTGGCGAGCACGCGGGCCGAGGCAGCGTTGTGGCTGAAGAAGCCGGCTACGAGCTGGCGCGCGCCGCGCTGGCGCAGAATTTCGATCATCGCGCAGCCGGCTTCGGTGGCATAGCCCTGACCCCAGGCGTCTCGCTTGTACCAGTAGCCAAAGGTCCATGCGTTGTCGCCGCGCGGGTTTGCGCCGATCACGCCGATGGGCGTGCCATCCTTCAGACGCACCGCTCGGACCATATCGCCCACATTGGCCTCACGCGCCCGCATGGTCAGGATGAACATTTCCGCAGCCAGCACCGGGTTCGGCTCCGGCACCAGCGCCAGATTACGCGCCACTTCCGGCTTGCCGCTTTCGCGCCCGACCCAGTCGGCGTCCTCCACGGTAAGCGGGGTGAGGACCAGGCGTTCGGTTTCGATCACGGACATGATGTCAGCGTCTTCAGCGGCGTTCGTTTCGATTTCCTGGTCCAGCATGGCGGCCTCCTGCCGATCTGGGGATTGAACAATTCGTCAGTTCAGGGGGGAGGCAAAGAAAAAGGGGAGCTGGCGATCCAGCTCCCCTTGGTCTTTTGGATCGCCCCTTTGGGGGAGGCGATCAATCGGTGTTCGATCGCCTTATTCAGCGGCCTCTGCGAGCGGTGCGACGGACACGAACATCTTCTTGTCCTTCTTGCGCGCAAAGACGACGCGGCCTTCGGTGAGGGCGAAAAGGGTGTGGTCCTTGCCCATGCCGACATTGTCACCCGGGTTATAACGGGTGCCGCGCTGGCGAATGATGATGTTGCCCGGGATCACGTGCTGACCACCGGATTTCTTGACGCCTAAGCGCCGGCCTTCTGAGTCGCGGCCGTTACGCGATGAGCCGCCTGCCTTTTTGTGAGCCATGATGGCCTCCTATCAAACTGCTTCGCGGCTAATTAGCCGAGCTTCTTTGCTTCAGCGACCCAGTCGCCTTTTTCTGCTTTGGTCTTCAGACCGGAAATCTCACCATCAAGGCGCTCGATCTCGGCTGCATCCCAGGCGGCGACCTGAGCAAAGCTGGTCACGCCAGCATCGTTCAGCTTCTTGGCGAAGGCCGGCCCCACACCCGTCAGCTGGGTCAGGTCATCATTGCCAGCCGGTGCAGCCTTGGGAGCCGCCTTCGGAGCTTCTTTCTTGGCAGCGGCCTTGGACGGAGCCTTCTCAGCCGGGGCTTCAGCCTTCTTGGTCGACTTGGCCGACAGCTTGGACTTGGTACCCGGCTTCAGGATTTCAGCCACGGACACCACGGTCAGCCACTGGCGGTGGCCTGCCTTACGGCGATAGTTCTGACGGCGGCGCTTTTTGAACACCAGGACCTTCTTGTCCTTGCGCACGTCGAGAACTTCGGCAGTTACTTTAGCGCCGTCGATGGCAGGGCTACCCACCAGCGCGTCGCCTTCGCCGCCAATCATGAGAACTTCGTCGAAGGACACCGTGTCGCCAGCCTCAACGTCGAGCTTTTCGACGCGAAGGATATCGCCTTCGGAAACCTTGTATTGCTTGCCGCCGGTTTTGATGACCGCGTACATAACCGTCTTCCTTTTTGCTCAGATCCGTCTCGAGCCGACCTTGTTTCAAGTGCGGCACAACCGGGTCTCTTTTTCTTCGCGGGTTCTTGTGTCCGAGCCCGCGTTGTCACAATGAAATCTCGCCCGCCAAGCTCACCTGGCAGGACAAGAGCGCGGCTTATAGGCATTTCAAGACACAGGAGTCAACGCGAAACGGCAATACCAGCAGGCGAACCCCACGGCTTTGACACACGCAGCCATCCTGCCCCTCGCCCTTGATTTCTTCTTAAACCTCGGTCAGAACCACGGCCCTGAACGGAGAGGTGCCGGAGTGGTCGAACGGGGCGGTCTCGAAAACCGTTGAGCGCGCAAGCGTTCCGAGGGTTCGAATCCCTCTCTCTCCGCCAGAATCTTCTGCAAATCGAATGGCGCTGCCCTCATTGTCTCGGCGAAAGAAACGAGTTTGTAGCGCCTTGTTACAGTGACTCAGCCGACCTCGCTTACCGCGCAGGCTTACCCGAGATGGCTAGCCGCGCCACATTGACCGTCGTTGTCAGTATTGTGTTGACCGAGTTTGCCGTTTTCGGTGTTTAATCGCACCCAGCTTTCTGGGAGCGGTTATGGCTATGCAATTTCAAGTTGATTTTCGCGTCTCGATGGCCGCACTTTGCGTTGGCGTCGCGCTTGCGGGGTGCCAGACTGAGGACGCTACAGGCGACGAGGAGGTCAGCGTGGCTGAGCCGGTCTTTGTGGACCTGCCTGAAGCGGCCACCGCTGATCCGATGGCGTGGCCTGCGATTGAACCGCTTCCGCTGGACCCGGAGGTGGAAGCGCGCATCGACACGATCCTGTCCTTGATGACTGTGGAACAAAAAGTTGGTCAAACCATTCAGGCTGATAGCGGTGCGGTAACGCCTGAAGAGGTGCGCGACTACCGGCTTGGCTCTGTGTTGAGTGGCGGCAACTCGGCCCCCGGCCCACTCCCCTATGCCGATGCTCAAACCTGGCTTGATGCCGCCGACGCCTATTTTAACGCTTCGCTTGATCCCGGCGGAGTTGAGATCGCGATCCCGATCATCTGGGGCATTGATGCAGTTCACGGCCACGCCAATCTGCGCGGCGCGGTGGTCTTCCCGCACAATATTGGCCTTGGCGCGGCTAATAATCCTGATCTGATCGAGGAGATCTACCGGATTACCGCGCGCGAGCTTTCGGTCTCCGGTCATGACTGGACATTTGCACCCACGCTGGCTGTGCCGCGCGATGACCGCTGGGGCCGGACCTATGAGGGCTTTTCAGAAGATCCAGAGATTGTTCGCGCCTATGGCGAACGCATTGTCTGGGGACTGCAGGGGCGGCCTGGAACCGAAGACTTCATGGCCACCGGACGAGTAATCTCCAGCGCCAAGCACTTCCTGGCCGATGGCGGAACGATAGATGGCCGCGACCAGGGCAATGCCCCCATCAGCGAGGCCGAGCTGCGCGATATCCATGCGCAGGGCTATTACACCGCCATCCCGGCCGGCGTGCAGACCGTCATGGTCTCTTTCTCGGCGTGGAATGAAGTGCGCATGCACGGCAATCAGAGCCTCGTGACCGACGTATTGAAGGACAGGATGGGCTTTAACGGCTTTGTGGTCGGCGACTGGAATGGCCACGGGTTAGTGCGCGGATGCACGGCCACCGACTGCCCGGAAAGCTTTAATGCCGGCGTCGACATGTACATGGCACCGGGTAGCTGGCGGGAGCTCTATGAAAGCACGCTGGGCCATGTTCAGGCGGGCCGCATCTCCATGGAGCGGCTGGACGATGCGGTACGGCGGATTCTGCGCGTCAAAATCCAGTCCGGGCTGTTTGAGCAGGTCGCACCCAGCCAGCGGCCGCTGGCCAACGACATGGATGTTCTGGCCGCAGCCGAACACCGCGAAGTGGCTCGCCAGGCGGTTCGCGAATCCCTCGTCCTATTGAAGAATAATGACAATGTCCTGCCGCTTGATCCTGGCATGACGGTGCTGGTGGTGGGCGATGGAGCGGCCTCTATTGGCAAGGCGGCCGGTGGCTGGACCCTGTCCTGGCAGGGCGGCACGCATCACCCCAATTCTGAATTCCCCGCCGGACAAAGCATTCTCGATGGCATTCGCGAAGCCGCTGATGCGGCCGGTGGCACGGTCCTGTTTGATGAGGACGGTGAGACGATTGACCCGACGCAGGCCGATATCATTATCGCAGTCTATGGTGAGAATCCCTATGCAGAGTTCCAGGGCGACCGGGACCACCTCGCCTTCCTGTCACCAGGCTTTGATACCAATCATTTGAGCACTTACCGCGACGCGGGTGTGCCGGTGGTGAGTGTTTTCCTGTCGGGGCGCCCCATGTGGACCAACCCGGAAATCAACGCCTCGGATGCCTTTATTGCGGCGTGGCTGCCGGGCACTGAAGGGAGCGGGATTGCAGACATGCTGTTTCGCACAGATCCCGCGTTCGAGTTTACCGGACGCCTGTCCTTTTCATGGCCGAACACGGCGATCGGCGGCGGCCCCAATCGCGGGGACAATCAGGATACTACGCTCTTCGCTTACGGCTATGGGCTTGGATATGGCGATACCGTAACCGTCGAAGCCTTGTCTGAGGAGTCCGGCCTGGCCGAGGAAGACCTGGCCCCCAGCGGCGCCTTCTACATGCAAGGCCAGGCGGTTACTCCGTGGGCACTGGAAGCAGGGTCGGCGGATGCCTGGACTGCAGCAGAAGCCGGACGGCTGGACACTGACGCAGTCACTCTGGCTCAAACCGACCGCACCGCTCAGGAAGACTCCATCCAGTTCACCTGGCGCGAAGCCGGCGCGGTTTTACGGCTGGCGAGCGAAGACGGCATTGATCTGTCGCGTGAATCCAATGGCGAGATGGAAATCTCCTTCCGGGCGCGCGCCTTCGAAAGCGAGGACATCTGGATGGACGTGGGAGCCTCCAGCGCCGATGGCGCTTCTCACTTCGTGCCAATCAAGATCACTCAAGGCCCCTGGCAGGAATACCGCGTCAGCCTGAGCTGTTTTGCTCAAGCCGGAGTGGATGTCGCCGCGCTGGACGCGGCCTTCATCCTGCGCTCAGCAGCGGCAAACGGTGAGATCGGCCTTGGCGATATCATCCTGGCGTCGGATACGGATGCGGCTCAAACCTGCGGCGATGATCGGTGATAGGGACCTCGCAGACCCCCCTTTTGAAAAGTGGGTAGATTTGGTGTTCGCTGGTTCTGACCTAAGTCTGAAGGCGAAGATATTTGCCAATTACAGACCTGGGTGATCGCCATTTCTACTTCAGACCGCGACGACAAAAAGGCCGAACAGCTTGTTGAGCGCGAGGACGTCGCGCCCAAAACCCTCTACGCCGCGATCAGCGAGATGGGCGAAGAAGAGCTTCACCGGCCAGTCAGCGCGCTGTGGTTTTCCGCCATTACCGCAGGTCTGGCGATGGGCACCTCGCCCATGCTTATGGGCGCGCTTTATCATGCTGGCGATGGTACAGGCGCCAGTCATCTGATCACGGCGCTGGGCTATCCAGTCGGCTTTATACTGATCGCGATCGCAAGGCTTCAGCTCTTCACCGAAAACACGCTGACCGCAGTGCTGCCGGTCACGCGAAATCCCGGATTGTCGAGCTTCAAGCTCTTGTTGCGCCTTTGGGGCGTCGTGCTTCTGGGCAACATGGTGGGTGCGATCATTGTGGGCCTTGCCTATCCAGCCATCCTTCCTGGCGATGCGATGGGCTCGGTGATCAGTGCCGTGTCCAAAATCGGCGAGCGTGGCCCGCTTGAAAACCTAGTCAGCGCCATCCCGGCCGGTTTCCTGATCGGCCTTCTCGCCTGGTCGCTGCCTTCAGTGGGCCAGCAGCGGATTTTGACCGTTTTCATTGTAACCTATCTGGTGGGCGCAGGCGGCTTCCCGCACATCATTGCAGGCACAGTGGAAACCACGGTTCTCCTGGTCAGCGGCAACTTTGCTTTGGCCGATGCACTTGGCTTCATCCTGCCGGTTCTGATCGGCAACACGCTGGGCGGAGCAGCGCTTTTCGCTGGCCTCGCCTACGGACAGGTCCGCGAAGAGGTTGAGCATTAAACCGCCGTGGAGCTTGCGCAGTCGGACCTCAAGCCCCACCTGCCCACCGGGAGAGGGCATTTCTGATGAGGCGCGTCATGTCACAGTCAACCGTCACCTTTGGTGACACTTTCCGGGTGATCTTCTCGGTAATCCTGCCACCGGTCGGAGTGTTCCTGCAGGTCGGCTTCGGACTTCATTTCTGGCTGAACATCCTGCTGACGCTTCTGGGCTATATCCCTGGCCTCGTTCACGCCATCTGGATCATCGCAACGCGGCGCTAGATCGCCCTTTGGCCGCACCTGCAACGCTTCCATATCCAACCCCTTTGGCTAGACTAAAGGTCAATGAAATGCGGGGAGGAGGCCGAGCTTTATGGACGGTCAGAACACGGCATCCCAGCCAGTTAAGAGGCTGGTGATAGTTGGCGGTGGATCAGCGGGCTGGATGGCAGCAGCCGCGATTGCCAATGCGACCAAGGGCCAATGCCGGATTGACCTCATTGAATCCGACGCCATCGGCACGGTGGGCGTCGGTGAAGCCACCATCCCCTACATCAAGATCTTCAATCGCGAGCTCGGCATTGACGAGAATACCTTCGTGTCCAAGACGCAAGGTTCCTTCAAGCTCGGCATTGAATTCATCAACTGGACGACGGGCGAAGATCGCTACTTCCATCCGTTCGGCCTTTATGGAGCCGACTTCGACAAGGTGCCCCTCTATCACTACTGGCTGAAGGCTCAGGCGGAGGGTCAAGCCAGCGACCTGCAGGACTACTCCATGTGCTGGGGCGCGGCGAAGGCGGGGAAGTTTGACCAGCCCCAACAGGACCGCCGCCTGATCCAGTCCACGTTTGATTACGCCTATCATTTCGATGCCGGGCTCTATGCAGCCTTCCTGCGAGACTATGCTGAGGCGCGCGGCGTAAAGCGCTCCGAAGGCAAGGTCGCCGACGTCTCTATCCGGAGTGATGACGGCTTTATCGAAGCCGTAACGCTAGACGATGGCCAACGTTTTGAGGCCGACTTCTTCATCGACTGTTCGGGCTTCCGGGGCGTGCTGATCGAACAGGCCCTGAAGACTGGCTATGAAGACTGGAGCCACTGGCTACCGGCTGACCGGGCGGTGGCGGTTCCGTGCGAGCATGGCGGGGATGGCCTGGCGCCCTACACCCGCTCTATAGCGCGCGAGGCGGGGTGGCAGTGGCGTATCCCGCTCCAGCACCGTACCGGCAACGGCCATGTGTATTCCAGCACCTTTCTGAATGATCAGACCGCCGCCGACACACTGATGGCCAATCTTGATGGCAAGCCGCTGGCCGATCCGCGCTTCCTTCGCTTCACCACCGGCATGCGCAAGCAGTTCTGGAACAGGAATTGTGTCGCCATCGGGCTTTCAAGCGGCTTCCTTGAACCGCTGGAATCCACCTCGCTCCACCTCATTCAGGTGGGCATCATGCGCTTTATCGCCATGTTCCCAAGCGCGGACAGCCACGCGCTGAATGCGGCCGAATACAATCATCTGATGAGCGATGAGTTTGCGGGCATCCGGGACTTCCTGATCCTGCACTACCACCTAAATCAGCGCAGTGACGGAGAGCTCTGGCGGTATTGCCGCGAGATGCCAATCCCCGACACGCTTCAATACAAGATGGCCCAGTTTGAAGAACATGGCCGCCTGGTCGCGCGCGGACTGGAGCTGTTCACCAACCCCAGCTGGCTGGCGGTGATGACCGGCCAGGGCCTTATGCCCAAGCGCTATGACCCGCTGGTGGATCTGCGCGGCGTTGATGGCGCGCGCTATCTGGCGGGCATCAAGACCGCCATCGAAGGGGCTACCAGCGCCATGCCCAGCCATGAGGCCTATATCGACAAGCACTGCCGGGCGATGCCCTTGGCCGCCGAATAGGCGCTACATCACGGGTTGCTCAGCCGGACAGGTGCGCGCGATGAAGTCGGCATGGCTCGGCATCTTGTCAGCCGCCCCGGTCACGATCTGCCGGATATTGGTCAGGAAACCATTGAACTGGTCCGGGTCCAGCTGGTCCGCGATGGGGTGATAGCTTTGCGGCACGATCCCCTGACCCACCATGACCTGCAGCCAGCTTGAATCGGTGAACAGGTCTTCCTGCTCGTGATAGAGGCGGCCTGCCTGTTTGAAGAGCGCCATCTTGCGCTGAAGGGTTTCGGGAACCTCCATCTCGCGACAGTCGATCCAGAACTGGGAGTCGGTGCGCTCATTGGCGTGATAGTGCAGGATCAGGAAGTCCCTGATTTTCTCGAACTCCAGCCCCATCTGCCGGTTATATTCGTCCTCAGTCGCAGGATCGAAACCCCCGTTTGGAAACAATGGGATCAGGCGGCTGATACCCGACTGGATCAGATGGATGGACGTGGATTCCAGCGGCTCCAGGAAGCCGCTGGCCAGCCCCAGCGCAACGACATTCCTGTTCCAGAATTTCTTGCGGCGACCCGTGGTAAACTTGATCAGGCGAGGCTCGGCCAGCGGCTCACCCTCAAGATTGGAGAGCAGCGTCTCGCGCGCGTCATCCTCATCGATATAGGCGCTGGAGAACACGTGGCCGTTGCCGGTGCGGTGCTGGAGCGGGATGCGCCACTGCCACCCCGCTTTGTGGGCAATCGACTGGGTATAGGGGCGCAGCGGGCCTTCGTTAGCGCACGGAACCGCAAAGGCGCGATCGCTTTTCAGCCAGCGCGTCCAGTCCTCATATCCGGTGTGAAGCGCCTGCTCGATCAGTAGCCCGCGAAAGCCCGAGCAGTCGATAAAGAGATCGCCCTTAACCGTCTCGCCGCTTTCAAGCTTCACCCCGGTGACGAAGCCGGTGTCGGGGTTCTGATCGACGTCCACGATCTTGCCCTCAACCCGCTTCGCACCGCGCACTTCAGCATAGCTGCGCAGGAACTGGCCATAGAGGGCGGCATCAAAATGGTAGGCGTAGGCAATGCCAGACAGGGGCGAAGAGCCCAGCTTCTCAAGCGGCGCGAACTTCGTGGCGCGGGCCGCCTGCGTGTTGACGCAGAAATCCCACAGATCGACGTCAGAGCCCTCAGCACGGGCGCGCATCCAGTAGTGATGAAAATGGATGGAATTCAGATTGAAGCCGATATTGCCGAAATTATGCAGATAGGCATGGCCCTGCTGGCGCCAGTTCTGAAACTCGATCCCCAGCTTGAAGCTGCCTTGGGTTTTGGCAACGAACTCTTCCTCATTGATCTCAAGCTCGCGGTTGAGGTGCTTGATCTGGGGGATAGTGGCTTCACCAACGCCCACGATGCCAATCTGGTCAGATTCCACCAGCGTGATCTGAAGACCTTTACCCATGAAGCGCGTCAGGGCCGCAGCGGCCATCCAGCCTGCCGTGCCGCCGCCGACAATCACCACTGATTTTACCCGCGTGTCCTGCACTTTAAGCCTCTCCCCTCGGCCTTGTTGCTTCGATGGATCGTGCCGCACTTCGCCTAACGGTCAAGCAGATTGCGTGCGGCGGTTTCAGCGAAAAAAGAGACCCTCACCAGTATCCTGGCGAGGGTCAGTTTCACACAGTTAGGGAGGAATTCGCGCCTTCCTTAGCGGCGCCAGTTCACACGCAGGGTGTAAGTGGTACCGTATTCTTCCCAGTTGCGGGCAAAGCGCTCATCACCGTTGATGAAGGTGCCGAAGCGCTCGTCGGTCAGGTTTTGGGCCTGCAGAAGGACCGTCAGGCCTTCAAGCTGGCCTTCGGTGAACTCGTAACCGACCTGAGCGTCCACAACCGACTCATCAAAGGCGGAGCGGAAGTCCGGCTGACCGGTGAAGTCGGGAAGCTCTGCCAGGAAGTCGCCGCGCCAGCGGTTGGAAATCCGGGCCTCCCAGCCACCACGCTCGTAGTAGACCGTGATATTGCCGAGGTCTTCAGACAAACCCGGAATGGTGATCGGGTTTGCAGCCGTCGACGGCTGGATTTCACTGTCGGTGACGGAGTAGGTGGCGAACAGGCCAAAGCCTTCAAGGCGCGGCGTGATGACCTCACCAGGCAGGCTCAGCGAGGCTTCAACACCGCGTAGCCAGCCCCCGTCAGAGTTCTCAGGCGCAAAGTAGCGAGCCTGCTCGATGCCCGGGTTGGCGGCGGCTGTGCCGGCACCGAAGATGGAGTCCACCACTTCAGGCACAACCACGTTGCGGCCGACATTGCCAAAGACCCAGGAGTCGATTTCCTTGTGGAAGAAGGCAAGCGACCAGTAAGCCCCGTCTGCGAAGTAGTGTTCAAAGCCAAGGTCGAAGCCATCGGCGATGTAAGGACGCAGACGCGGATCACCCGAACCACCGCTAACGCAGGTGCCGTTCGGATCCGCACCTGGGATAAAGGCCTGCAGCGAGCCATCGGGGTTCTGCGGACAGATCGTGGAATTGGTGCCAACACCCACCGATGCGCGCATATCATCCATACGGGCCCGAGCCAGGGTACGGGCTGCACCGATGCGGATGTAGAAGTCTTCGGTGACCTCGAACGCCGCGTTCAGGCTTGGCAGAACCTCGGTATAGGTATCGCCGTCGGTGGAAACGACCGGCAGGAAGCCGGTGCCAAAGCCTATCGGGCCGGTTGAGCTCTGGTCAGAGTGCACGACCTGGAAGCCGGCATTGCCGCGCATGAAGGCAAAGCCCATGTCGCGTTCAAAGTTACCCTGGACATAGCCCAGCAGCACTTCTTCCTCGACCTGCCACTGCTTGTTCGGAATGAAGCCGAGCGGGAGCGGGCGCAGTTCATACGTCCCGTTGTTCAACAGCGCGGTCGGGCTGTAGGCCACCACGTCAATGTTGGACACGTGGCCAAGGCTGGTGGAGCCGAAGACCGAACCGGTCGGGAATGGGTCAGCGCCATTGCCGCTAGCCAGATCGACGAAGCTTTCAATCGTCTCACGCTCTTTTTCGCGACTGGTGTAGTAGACACCTGCCTCGATTGAGGTGAAGAAGCCGTCGTTGAACTCCCGTATTGCACTGCCGCGCAGAGCGGTCAGGGCATCTTCGGTATTCAGAATCTTGTGGAAGCCATCCTGACCCCAGCCGCCTGGATCGGTGAGGACCATCAGGTTCGGATCAGCATAGTCAGAGCCGACCGTGGAATTGAAGCGATAGCGCTGACCGCCATCAAGTTCGAAACCGATATTGTCGATAGCCGACGGATAGTCCGGCCAGCCACCTTCGGCAAATCCGAAATAGCTCTCAAAATCGAGCGCCAAGCGCTCAACACGCGAGTAGCTGAGGTCGCCTTCGAAGGTCCAGTTGTCGACAGGCCGCCACTGGATATTACCCCCAATGGAGAACAGCTCGGCAGTGCGCTCCTGAACGTCGTTGCGACCCACGGCAAACACATTCTGGAATTCGCCGCCAGTCACAAGACCATCCTGGACAACCGGGTTGACCAGATCGAGGCCCGTGTTCGAACCACCCAGCCAGGTGCCGGTTGGAAGCTCAACGCCGCGGCGGATGCCGCCATCGGTGAACTCGGTATACATAACGTCAAGCGAGGCGTTGATCGTAGAGTCCGGCTCGAACTCCAGCGTGCCGAGAACGGCCGTGCGGTCCAGATCACGGGATTCGGCAAACATCTTGAAGCACTCTGGCGCCTGCGCCCCACCACGATCCTGGAAATTACAGATTTCGTAGCGCTCGCCCTGGGTCGGCGTATCCTGGTGAGCGACGGAGAAGACCACACCAACAGTATCGTTGGCGAACTGGTCGACATAAGTCCCGGTGATGCGATAGCCGTTTTCGTCAAAGTCCGGGTTCAGATCGCCGTTGGAATTCAGCTCATAGGATCCCGACAGGCTGATCGTGCGCTCACCAAAGGCAAGCGGGCGAATGGTGCGCAGGTCCACAGTGCCCGCCAGGCCCTGCGAGACTAGCTGGGCGTCCGGCGTCTTGTAGACAATCGCCTGATTGATCAGCTCGGCCGGGTACTGGTCAAACTCCACGCCGCGGTTGTCACCGGCGGTCACCTGTTCGCGACCATTGAGAAGTGCGGTGGTGAAGTCCGGGCCAAGACCGCGAACCGAGATCACCTGGGCACGACCACGAACCCGCTGGGCGGCAAGACCGGGAAGACGCGCCAGCGATTCAGCGATGGAAACATCAGGCAGCTTGCCAATATCTTCTGCAGAGATCGCTTCCACAATAGACGTATTCTCACGCTTCTCGGCAATCGAGCTGAGAATGGACCCGCGAATACCGGTGACGGTAATGACGTCATCGGTCTGAGCCTCTTCGGTTTCCTGTGCGAGCGCCCCGGCGGTCATGGCCAGCGCCATGCCGGCGGCCGTCGTTGACAGAAGCACACGCCGATACATGCGTGATTGAGCCATTTTATTCCCTCCCCTGGCCGCCATACAGATTGCGGACCGGTTTATTTGATGAATGCAAATTAATGAGAACGGAGAGGTTCAGCAAGTGCAAATTTTGCCAATGCGACAGGGTCACGCACCCCCTCCCATGTCACTTCTCAGAATTACATTGGAATAAATCTCAATAATAGCTGGATATTTTATGATTTTTGCATTCATGGCGCAGATTTGTCACACTTGCAAGAAAGTGCAAAATAAGGCTTGCTTTGCAAATCACACCCCTGATCGTGCAAGGTGTGCAGGACCCCCATGACGACAGGCGCGTTGATTGGTAGGGCCCAACCAAGGGAGACGACGCGTGACAGCCATGAGTGCGACCCCGCTTCAGCAAGCCGCATCAAGCCCAGAACCCTGGTGGCGTGGCGCGGTGATCTATCAGGTCTATCCACGCAGCTATTGCGATTCCGACGGAGACGGTGTTGGCGATCTTAACGGGATCACGCAACGCCTCGGCCATATTGCTTCGCTCGGCGCTGATGCGATCTGGCTCTCGCCGTTCTTCAAATCACCGATGGCAGACTTCGGCTATGACGTGTCTGATTATTGCCAGGTGGACCCACTGTTTGGGACGCTGGAAGACTTTGATCGCCTGATTGAGAAGACACACCAGCTGGGCATGAAGCTGATTATCGATCAGGTCTTCTCTCACACATCCGACGAACACGACTGGTTTAAGGAAAGCCGCACGGCCCGCACCGGCCCGCGCGCGGACTGGTATGTATGGGCCGCTCCAAAGCCCGACGGCACGCCGCCCAATAACTGGCAGTCAGTCTTTGGCGGGCCAGCCTGGACGTGGGATGCACGCCGCGGTCAGTATTACCTGCACAACTTCCTGAGCTCTCAGCCGCAGCTCAATTTGCACCGGCCAGACGTTCAGGCGGCGATCATGGACATCATGCGCTTCTGGCTGAAGCGCGGCGTGGATGGCTATCGCCTCGATGCGGTGAGTTTCATGATGCATGACCCTCAGCTGCGCGATAATCCACCGCGCGAGGGCAATGACCGGGCGCGCACCCGGTCCTTTGATTTCCAAAAGCACCTCTACAACCAGTCCCAGCCTGGCATTGTTGACTTCCTGAAACGGCTGCGTGCGGTGGGCGACGAGTACGGGGCCTCCTTCATGGTTGCCGAAGTCGATCGCGAGCACTCCGACGCTGAGATGAAGGCCTTCACCCAGGGCGATGACACACTTCAAAGCGCCTACGGCTTTACCTTCCTCTATGCCGACACACTGACGCCGCAGCTGGTCCGTCAGGCCATGGAAGAATGGCCCGGCAACCCCGGCGAAGGCTGGCCCAGCTGGACGTTTTCAAACCATGACGCCCCGCGCGCGATCAGCCGCTGGGCCAAAGGTCGCGATCCCAAGGCTTTTGCCGATATGGCGGTCATGCTGCTGACCTCGCTGCGCGGAAATATCTTCCTCTATCAGGGTGAAGAGCTGGGCCTGCCACAGGCAGACGTCCCGTTTGAACGCCTGCAGGATCCCGAAGCCATCGCAAACTGGCCGCTGACGCTCGGCCGCGATGGCGCGAGAACGCCCCTACCTTGGAGCAGCACCGAGCTCAATGCCGGCTTCGGCCCAAGCGAGCCGTGGCTGCCGATCTGCGACGACCATGTCGGTCTGTCGGTGGATTGTCAGGACAAGGCCCCAAACTCAACCCTGAACCGGACGCGCCGCGCCATCGATCTGCGCAAGCAGTTTGCGGCGCTGCGGACCGGTAAGATCGAGTTTGTCGCCTCCAGTGAAGACCTGCTGGTTTTCACGCGAGGCAGCGGTGCCGATGCCATCCTGTGCGCCTTCAATTTGGGGCACGCGACGGCACATTACGCCCTGCCTGAGGGCTGGCACGTGGTTGAATCGATCAATGGAGCCAAGCCTGACAGCGGGACATTGCAGCCACTTGAAGGCTATCTCGCCTCCCGATCACCGGCCTAGCCGCCGCAGCTTTCGCGCACGATCAAGTCTGTCGCCAGATATTCTGAGGCCGGAGCCCCGCGCCCCTGGCGATCCAAAAGCTTGGACACCATCAGCCGACCAGCCTTGGCCATGTCCTGATCGATGGTCGAGAGCGACGGATTTGAATAGCGCGCAAAAGAGATGTTGTCATAGCCAACGATCGCGACATCCTCCGGAATCCTCCGGCCGGCCCGTTGAAGCGCCCGCTTCGCCCCCAGCGCGATTAGGTCCGTCGCCGCGAAGATAGCATCGAACTCAAGGCCCTGCTCCAGCATGGAATCGATCCAGGATTCAGCGGATTCTACCGCAAAAAAGGACTGAGCTGTCAGATCAGGATCTAGCGTCAGGCCGCTTTCTTCCAGAGCATCGCAATAGCCGCGATAGCGCTGCCCCATCTCAGGCGCATCGGTTTGACCCATAAAAGCGATCTTGCGGCGCCCAAGGCGCGCCAGGTGCGTCGTCGCGCGCCAACCGCCAAGGTGATTGTCAGAACCGATGGAGCAGTAGCGTTGCTCGGGCAGGCTCCCACCCCAGACAACAAAGCGACCGTCGGACTCAGCGAGCTTGTTGAACGCGGCATGCAAATTGGCCTGGCCAAAAAAGACCACGCCTTCGGCACGGTGGGTGGTCAGCGCCACATGCAGATCTTCGTAACTTGAGGGGGTCACATGACTGATATGGACATCGCAGCCGCGTTCGCGGGCCGCATCGCCCAGCCCCGACAAAAGCTCGAAGAAGAAGGGATCAGACAGGCGCGCCTCGCGCCCCTGCGGCTTGGGAACCACGATGGAAATCGTCGCCGTCGCACCAATGGGACCGGCGGGCATGGAGCGCCGGAAAGGATAGTCATGCTCCCGTGCAAGCTTCCAGATCGCCTGCTTGGTGCGCATATTGACTGCAGGGCTGTCGTTAAGCGCACGCGAAGCGGTCGACACCGAGACCCCGGCCATGCGAGCAAGGTCCTCCAGGCGCGTGACTTTCTTTGAACCCTGATCTTCCATCTTACGCCCTCATGCCGTAACTGATTTGAGCCAATTTGCATTTTTGCAAGCAAAATTGCAACGCAAATTTACGCGAATTCGACGATCAAAAATTACTTTTTACTTCTACTTCAAAATCGATGATGCGGGCGATTGTCGAATCCAATACTCTGCTGATTCTCTCTAAATCTATGTAATAAATCAGGTTATTTAGTCGCATCTCGAATTGCGTAAATTGTCTCGACTTCGAGAGCCCCTTTCTCCAAACTCTGCAAAAAATTCACAAGGGTTAAGGGGAGCGTCATGCAGAAACCAACATTGGGCTTCTGGTCGATCTGGAATATTTCGTTCGGCTTCTTTGGCGTTCAGATCGCACTGGCTCTGCAGGGCGCGAATATCAGCCGCATCTTCCAGACCATGGGCGCGGACGTGTCCAACCTTGCCATCTACTGGCTGGCGGGTCCTGTCACAGGCCTTCTCGTCCAGCCCATTGTCGGCCATTTCTCCGACCGGACCTGGGGGCCCATGGGCCGACGTCGCCCCTACTTCCTCGCCGGCGCGGTACTGACCACAATTGCGCTGATCTTCCTGCCCAACTCGCCCTATCTGTGGCTCGCTGTTGCCCTGTTCTGGCTGCTCGATGCCTCGATCAACATCACCATGGAGCCCTTCCGGGCCTTCGTGGGCGACATGCTGCCAAGCCAGCAGCGCACCCGCGGCTTTGCCATGCAGACCATCTTCATCGGGACAGGGGCGGCGCTGGCGTCCATCGCACCTTGGGCGCTCACCCAGCTGGGCGTCGCCTCCACCGCAGCACCGGGCATCGTGCCCGATGCGGTGCTCTTCTCATTCTATATTGGCGCGGCAGCCGTGCTACTTGCGGTGGGCTGGACCATCATTTCCACCAAGGAATACACGCCAGAGGCGTTGGCCAGCTTTAAGGAACCACCAGGTCTGTTTCGGGAAGACGCCGTCCAGGAAACCATCAAGCCGCGCTCGGTTGGATATTTCCTGGCCAATGGCTTCAGCTTCTTCATGGCCGGTCTGGTGGCCAGCATCGCGATCTGGCGCTTTGAGCTGTCGCCGCAGCTTCTGGTGATCTCCGTCACCATTGGCGGCGTCGGTGTGATGTTCATCCTGACCGCGCTATTCAAGCAATTGAAAAGCAGCGACAATATTGTCGTCCACATCATGAGCGACCTGGTCGCGATGCCGAAGGTCATGCAGCGCCTGGCCATCGTCCAGTTCTTCTCCTGGTTCGCGCTGTTCATCATGTGGGTCTACACGACCCCGGCGGTGACAGCCTTCCACTACGGCACCACGGACACAACCTCCGACCTCTATAACGAAGGGGCGAACTGGGTCGGCATCCTGTTTGCGGTTTACAATGTTGTGGCGGCGATCTGGGCGCTGCTGCTGCCCTATATCGCGCGACTGTCGAACCGGCGCATTGCCCATGCGGTCAGCCTGCTGGCCGGAGCGACGTCTTACGCCAGCTTCTACATCATCTCTGATCCGACCTTGCTGTGGATCCCGATGATCGGGATTGGCATGGCCTGGGGCTCGATCCTGACGATGCCCTACGCCATCCTGTCCGACAGCCTGCCGGTCAAGAAGATGGGCATCTATATGGGCATCTTCAATTTCTTCATCGTGCTGCCCCAGATGATGGTGGCGGGCGTGATGGGAACGGTGCTGTCGCTGTTTCTCGGCGGCAGTGCGATCTACACGCTGTTTGTGGCCGCAGGCGCTCTGGTGTGCGCAGCCGCCGCCTTGGCACTGGTTCCCGGCAAGGGCCAGTTCATCCCGGCCCACGAGGAGTAAGCATCACCGGTCAGCAGGGAGACCCGACAAAGGCCTTCGTCCTGACCGCTTGCCCCTTGACCCCACAAAGCCTATGGGCTTATGCCTTGATCTGTGACGGTTCTCCCGCGAGGGAGCGAAGAGGGAATACCGGTGCGATCCTCCACGGGTCAGGTCCGGAGCAGTGCCCGCTACTGTGAGCAGCGAGCCTTGCGCGCACAAAAGCCACTGGGAGCGATCCTGGGAAGGCTGCGCGACATGAGGCAATGACCTGCAAGCCAGGAGACCTGCCGCCACGGTCGCTCGTTCGCGGTGCGGGAGCACACCGTTCAGGACGCGGGATTTTTCCGTTTGAAGCGACGCACAGAAGTGCGTGAGCGCTGCGAAAGCAGGGGCACCGTGTCGCTTTTCACCCGTGCTGGCTCACGGCGGGTGCATGGACGGAAAAATCGATGCTCAAAACATCCGTTAGTGCCATTGCGCTGACCCTCGCGCTGACCCCCTTCAGCTTTGCTGAAGAGGCCGACCGCATCCTCATTACAACCACACGCATTGCCACCGAGGCAGACACCCTGCCCGCAACGGCGACGCTGATCGATCGCGATCAGATCGAGCTGGAATCGATCACGACTCTGGCAGAGTTGCTGGCCACCGTGCCTGGTGTTCAGGCGGTTCAGTCTGGCCCCGCCGGCTCGCTGACCAGCGTGTTCATCCGCGGGGCGAACGCCAAGCATACGCTCGCGCTCTATGACGGCATCCGCATCAATGACGCCAGCTCTGCGACCGGCGTTTTCAATCCTGGCTCAGACACGCTGGGCGATGCCGGGCGGGTGGAGATTGTGCGTGGGCCGCTCTCCTCCATTTACGGCTCGGACGCTGTGGGCGGGGTGATCAATATCCTCCCCCGCGCCCTGCCAGATGACGGGCTTCAGGCCTATGGCTCGGCCGAGCTTGGCGACCTTGGCACCCGCCGCGCCAATGCCGGGCTTGGCTATGGCGGCGATCGCTGGCGGATCGGCGCGTCGGTGGAGCTGATGGACACTGACGGCTATGACGTCACCCCAGCACGCCTGTCGACAGCAAACGGCGACGAAGACGGGGCGCGGTTTCGCACCGCGTCCCTTCGCGGTGAGGTGGACCTGACCGATACGCTTCAAGCCGACGTGCTCTATCGCCGGCGCGAAAGCCAGGTGGAGTTCGATACCTTCTCCGGCGGCCCCTCCGGCTTCCAGCGCGCCGATGATCCCGAGCTTGAAAGCGAAGACAGGCTGCAGATCATCGCCCTTGGCCTCGCCCAAGAAACGGAAACCCTGACCACGCGGCTGCGGGCTGGCCGTGTCAAAACCGCGCTCGACAGCTTTGACGGTGCGGTGCTGACCGACACCTATGAGAGCCAGCGTGACTTCACCGAAGCTCGCACAAGCTTTGAGCCTGGGGGCGCGTTGAGCCCGGTCCTGACCCTTGGGCTCGACTGGCATGATGAGGCCATCGCGACCGACACCGCCTTCAACGCCCCTTTGAGCGTCAGCGAGGATGCCCTGTCGGGTTATGGCATCATTCAGGCCAGTGTGGGTGATGTGACCCTCACCGGATCCCTGCGCCACGATGACTATGAGCGTTTTGGCTCACAGACCACGCATAATATCGGAGCCGTCTGGTTGCTGGAGCCATTCTCCACACGGCTGCGCGCCAGCTGGGGCACCAGCTTTAAAGCCCCGACACTGTCTGAACGCTTTGCGAGCTCCGCCTTCATCACCCCCAATCCAGACCTTTCGCCGGAGGAGGGCGAAACGATCGAGATCGGCTTTGATACACGCCTTGAAATGGCGGGCCTGCAGTTTGGCGCGGCCTGGTATGACGGCGAGATCGAAAACCTCATCGAAACCGTGTTCGATTTTACCACCTTTACCGGTACCAATCAGAATATCGGCAAGGCAGATCTGACCGGCTATGAGCTCTACGCCGCCGTGACGCCCATTACAGGGGTTCAGGCCCGCATCGACTATACCCACACTGATGCCACCAATGGTGACACGGGCGCAGCGCTTCTTCGTCGGCCCGAACACGCGGTGAGCGCAAGCCTCAGCTGGCAGGCGAGCGAGCGGCTGACGCTCAGCACGCGCCTTACCCATACCGGCGAACGGCTGGATGTTACCTATGACGATGACGGCTTCTTCGTCAGCGGTTCAGGCGAGGTCGACAGCTACCAGCTGCTGGACATATCTGGCCAGTTCGACATCCGTGACGATGTCCAGCTGTTTGCCCGTATCGCAAATGCGTTTGATGAAACTTACGAACAACCGGCCGCTTTCGCAGGCGCGCCACGCACGGTATCGGTTGGGATAAGATGGCGTCCATAACCCTCATCACCGCGCTTTCAGGGCTCGCTCTGGCCACGGCCGAAGCGAGCCCGCAGCGCGTGGTGTCGCTGGATTTCTGTGCCGATCAGTTTGTCATGGCCCTGGCTGACAGGGAGGACATTCTGGCGGTCTCGCGTCAGGCCGATGATGCGCATTCAGCCCTGCGTGATCAGGCCGAGGGCCTCCCTCAACTGAGAGCGACAGCTGAAGATGTGCTGGCGCTTCAGCCTGACCTCATCGTGCGAAGCTATGGCGGGGATGCCCGCACCCTCGCCTTCTTTGAGCGGCTTGGTCTTGAGGTCTACCAGATTGGCTTTGCCAATGACTTTGCCGGCATTCGCGCCAATGTTCGCGCCACAGCCGCGGCGCTGGGTCAGTCAGAGCGCGGCGAAGCCCTGGTCATTGGCATGGACGCCCATCTCTCCGCGATGACTGGCGCACCGGAACACTCCGCGCTCTATCTTACACCATCGGGAGCCACGACCGGCGAAGGCACACTGATCGACGCCACACTTGAAGCGGCGGGTCTGGAAAACGCCGCGCCGGGCACGGGCTGGCGCAGCCTGCCGCTGGAGCAGCTGGCACAGGAAGCGCCAGAGCTGGTCGTAACGGCGTTCATGGACGATCAAAGCGCGCCCCCCGACGGCTGGGCTGTGGCGAGCCATCCAGTGTTTCAGCGCCTGATTGGGGACACGCCAAGGCTTGAGATGGATGGCGCACGCACGTCCTGCGGCACCTGGATGCTGGCTGAGGCAGCCGCTGATCTACGGGACGCCGCTGACGCGCTGGAGGCAGAATGAAACCGGCGCGGCTCCTCATCCTTTTAGGGATCGTCAGCCTCGTGACGCTTGTGCTGTCGGTAGTGAACGGCACGGCAGACCTGGGCCTTAGTCAAACGCTGGCCGGGCTATTTGGCGCGGGCGATGCCACGACCACCGTCATCATCTGGGAAATCCGCCTGCCGCGTACGCTGGCGGCCTTTCTGACCGGAGCAGCTCTGGGAGCCAGCGGTGCCGCGCTTCAAGGCCTGCTTCGCAATCCGCTGGCCGATCCCGGTGTGCTCGGCGTTTCAGCCAGTGCATCGCTAGGAGCTGTGATTGCGCTTTATTTCGGACTGGCGAGCCTGTCGGCCTTCGCCCTTCCAGCATTGGCGCTCATTGGAGCCCTGGCCGCCACAGCCGTACTGGCGGTTCTGGGGGCTGGGCGACTGGGGCCGGTGGGGCTGATCCTTGCCGGGGTTGGTCTGTCGAGCTTTGCCGGCGCGCTCACCGCGCTGACCATCAATTTGGCACCCAACCCGTTTGCCATTGCTGATCTCATCACCTGGATGCTGGGTTCGGTGGCGAACCGGTCTTGGGTTGATCTGGGTTTTGCCGCGCCGTTCTGGGTGGCTGGAGCCGTCCTTTTGGCCCTTTCCGCACCGGGCTTGCGCTCATTGAGCCTTGGCGAGGAAACGGCGGCGAGCCTAGGGGCCGACGTTGGCCGCATCCGGCTGCTCACCGTGCTCGGGACAGCGCTCCTGACCGGAGCAGCTGTCGCGGTCGCCGGTGTCATCGGCTTTGTTGGCATTGTCGCGCCGCACCTGATCCGGCCCTTTGTGAACCACGATCCGGCCCGCCTGATCTGGCCCAGTGCCCTTTTGGCCGGCGTGCTGCTGTCGCTGGCTGATCTGATCTTGCGTCTTGCGCCGCTGGATCAGGAATTGCGCCTTGGCGTGATGGCTGCCCTGATCGGAGCACCTGCCTTCATCTGGATTGCCGCACGCAATCGGGGGATTGGCCAGTGAGCGCGCTTGTCCTTGAATCCGTCTCGGCTCAGCTTGGCCGCCAGCAGGCGCTAAGTAAGGTGAGCCTGAGCGTGGAGCCCGGCGAAGTGCTGGCGCTGGTCGGCCCAAATGGTGCAGGCAAGACCACGCTGATGCGGGCAGCGCTCGGACTCAATCCAGCTACCGGAACAATCACCCTCGGCGGGGTTGATCTGACCGCGCTCGCCCCTGCAGAGCGAGCTCGACGCGCGAGCTATCTGGCGCAGGAGCGATCCGTAGCATGGTCTCTTCTGGGCGGAGACCTGGTGGCGCTGGGGCGCTATGCCTGGGGCGGAGGACGGGCTTACGACCAGCTCGAAGCGGTTGATCGGGACGCTGTCGATGCCGCCCTTGAAAAAGCCAATGCCACCGCTTTCAGGGACCGGCCCTTGCGCGACCTGTCCGGTGGGGAACAAGCCCGGCTTCATCTGGCGCGATTGCTCGCATCCAGCGCCCCCTTCCTGATCGCCGACGAGCCCGCCGCCGCGCTTGATCCGCGCCATCAGCTAGATGCCCTCGCGGCGCTGAAAGCAGAAGCTGGTGACGGTAAGGCCGTGCTGGTGGCGCTTCACGATCTGACGCTGGCTGAACGCATGGCTGACCGGATTGCCGTGCTGGACGACGGCAAGCTCGTCGCGCTCGGCAATGCGCGCTCAGTGCTGAACGAGGCGACGCTGTCGACCGTCTTCCGGATCAAGCGCCGCACCGACGGTGGATTTGACCCCGCCTAGACCGAGACCGAATGCTTGACCGGACCGGTGGCGAGATAGGCATCAAACGCCGCCGCCGCCAGTCGCGCCAAAGGCTTGTAGGCCGGGTTTACCGTAAGACAGGGGCCGGAGCGGGTGACAATCCCGGCGGCTTCCAGCTCGCTGACATCAAAGCCTGGCGTGGGCAGGCCGTGAGCGGTTGCAACAGCTGCCACGTTGACAGTCAGGTCGGTCATGATCCGCTCGATGATCGCCCGTCGAAGGGTGTCTTCGGCGCTAACGGCGACACCGCGTGCGACCGGTAGATACCCCTCGCCAATCGCCATCCGCCAGCTGCGCACATCAGCGATGTTCTGGATATACCCAGACGGGCTCTCCCCGATTGCGGAGGCACCAAGCCCGATCATCGTGCGGGCCTTGTCCGTGGTATAGCCTTGGAAGTTGCGCTTCAGAATTCCCGCGTCGAGTGCCACCGTCATCGGGTCGTCGGGCCGGGCGTAGTGATCAATGCCAATGGCGCGATAGCCATCGTCACGGAGGGCATGGTCCATGGCGTCGGCCTGGGCAATCCGGGTGGCAGGACCGGGCAAATCCTCCTCCTGGATCAGCTTTTGGTGCGCCATCATGTGGGGCACATGAGCATATCCGAACACGGCCAGGCGGCTGGGCTTCAGTTTCGCCGCCGCTTCGGCGCTGGCGCGCGCGCTCTCCACCGTCTGTTTGGGTAGGCCGTAAAGAAGGTCAGCATTGATCCGCGTGACGCCAGCCTCACGCAGGCGGTTGAAGGCGGCTTCAACAAGCTCAAAAGGCTGGACGCGATTGATCGCCGCCTGGACCGCCGGATCAAAGCTCTGCACCCCGGTGCTGGCACGGGTAAAGCCATTGCGCCCGAGCGCCTCGGCATCCTCGCGGGTGAAGTGACGCGGGTCGATCTCAATGGCGAGCTCGGCGTCCTCGGCGAAGTCAAAGCGTGCGCGGACATGCTCCATCAGCCGATCAATCTGGTCCGGCGTCAGGATCGCCGGCGTGCCGCCGCCCATTGCCAGATGTGAAATCGTCATGCGTGAAGGCAAGCGATCAGCCACTAGCGCCAGCTCTTCCAGCAGCGTCTCCAGATAGGCGGCCACCGGCTCCGGCTTTGTCGTCGCGCGCGTATTACAGCCACAATACCAGCATAGCGTCCGGCAATAAGGCACATGCAGGTAAAGCGAGACCGGCTCGCCGGGATCCAGCTGTTCCAGCCACTGGCCATACAGGTCCGAGCCAACGCCAGCGTGGAAATGCGGCGCAGTGGGATAGCTGGTGTAGCGCGGGCTGCGATGGCTGGCGAAGGCCAGAAGTGTCTCAAGACGACCTGTCATGCTTTATACCCTTATTTGATTTAAGGGTATTTGCATGATCGCGCCCTGTCCACAAGCCCGACCTTCGGCGCATGTTTAGCGACTTGTCTCTTGCCGAGCGCGGATGAGCCCGCTACCTCGCTGTGCCATGACCAAGCCCGCATCAAAACCCAAAAAGACCAAGCGCCGTCCACCAGGCCTGAACCCGGAAGCGGCCGAAGAGCTTTACGCCCGCCTGTCCGAGGTGATGCCAGACCCCAAGACCGAGCTGGAATACACCTCGCCCTTCACACTGGTCGTGGCCGTTGCCCTGTCGGCGCAGGCCACCGATGTTGGGGTGAACAAAGCCACGCGCCGCCTGTTTGCCGCCGCCGACACGCCTGAAGCCATGCTGGCGCTAGGCGAAGATCAGGTGCGCGAGCACATCAAGACAATCGGCCTGTTCCGTAACAAGGCCAAGAATGTCATCGCGTTGTCCAAAATGATCATCGAGGAGTTTGGCGGCGAGGTCCCGCAAACGCGCGACGAATTGGTCCGCCTTCCAGGCGTTGGGCGAAAAACCGCCAATGTGGTGCTCAACGAGGCCTTCGGTCAGCCCACCATTGCCGTCGACACCCACATCTTCCGGGTCGGCAACCGCACAAGGCTCGCCCCTGGCAAGAACCCGGACGAAGTCGAGGAGCGGCTGGAGCGGATCACGCCTGAGAAATACCTCAAAGGTGCGCACCACTGGCTGATCCTTCATGGGCGCTATCTGTGCAAGGCCCGCACGCCGGAATGCTGGCGCTGTCCGATTGCCGATATCTGCAAGTTCAAGGACAAGACGCCCGCCCCCACATCGGTCAAAGCCAAGCCGCAGGAGTAAGCCCGTGAACAAGGCTGCCGTCTATCTGGAGCGCGAGGGCGCGGTCGCTCACCTGGTGCTGAACGCCCCGAAAAAGCGCAACGCACTGTCCGAAGCCATGTGGCGCGCGATCCCGGGCCTTTTGACTAAAGCCCGCGAGGACGACGCAGTCCGCCTGCTGGTCGTGCGCGGTGAAGGCGGGGCGTTCGCCGCTGGAGCCGACATCTCCGAGTTTGCCGCCGTCTACGCCACACCGGAGCGCGCCGCGGAGTATTCCAAAGCTATAGCCACCGCGCTTGATGGTCTCGCGGCTTCTCCAAAGCCGACGCTGGCCGCCATCGACGGGGCCTGCGTAGGCGGCGGCTGCGCGATCGCGCTGGCTTGTGACCTGCGTTTTGCCACGGACGGTTCCAAGTTCGGGATCACCCCCGCCAAGATGGGCCTCGCCTATCCGCTTAATGATACCCGTCGCCTGATCAGCGCGGTGGGCGTATCGGCGGCCAAGGACATCCTGTTCACAGGCCGCCTGATGCAGGGCGAAGAAGCCCTTCAGATCGGCCTGATTGATCGCCTTGTAGAACGCGGCACGCTGGATGACGCGGTGGAGGACTTTGCTCAGCAGGTCACCGCGACCAGCCCACGTACAGCCCGTGTCACCAAGGACATAATCGCGCGCATCGTCGCGGGTCAGGACGAGGATGACGACGCAACGCGCCAGCTCTTCCTTGATGCATTCGCCAGCGATGATTTTGCAGAAGGCTATAACGCCTTCATGGAGAAGCGCGCGCCGCGATTCTAGGGCGACTTTGAAGGGACCGCTGAGGCGATCATGAAGGAACTGGACGCGGGCTAGTTTTGACGCGTGACCCGTCGCCGGCTCAGAAACAAGATCAGGCCAAGCGCGCTGAACCCGGCTGACGCCAGGAAAGGCGCTCCGGCAAACTCGATGCCCGCTAACCCGCCTTCAAACAGATAGAAGAGCTGGGTGTAAAGCAGCGGCGCAATAGCGAGCACGATGGCACCCAGCGAGGCGAGACCGCCTTGCAACTCGCCCTGGGCGTCCTTGCCCACTCGCTCGGTCATGATCTTCATCAGGGCGGGGTCCTGAAGTCCGGTAAACACCGCAAAGCTGATCCAGAAATAGACCCAGAACCCGCTGGGCGCGAAGGCAAAGCCGATGAGCGCACCAATCTCCACGCACAGTGCAATCCAGATGGTCCGCCGCTCGCCCAGGCGCGGTAGCACAAAGGGGACCATCACCGTCTGGCAGATCACATAGATCACGCCATAGACCGCCAACGAGATCCCGACCTGGCTCGCCGTCCAGTCGAACTTGGCAATGGCGACATAGGTCCACACCGCCGGGTAGACGAAGCCTGACAGGCCCATGCAGGTATAGACCCAGATCAGAACGCCAAGACCCTCGGTCTGGCGTAGCCGCATCAACGTACCCAGCGGATTGGCCCGGTTCCAGTCAAACGCTCGGCGGTTCTCTTTGGCCAGACTTTCGGGCACGACAAAGAAGCCATAGAGCACATTCACGCCCGCAAGCGCGGCAGCCACAAAAAAGGGCGTGCGCGGATCGGCGTCGCCCAGAAGCCCGCCGAGCGCCGGGCCCAGAATGAAGCCAGCTCCCGCCGCCGCGCCCAGCCACCCATAGCGCTTGGCGCGCTCCGCCGGTGTTGAGATGTCGGCGATATAGGCGTTGGCGGTGGAGTGGGTTGCGGCAAAGATTCCCGACAGAAGCCGGGCAAAGAAGAACACGAACAGAGCATGGGCGAGCCCCATAAGGAGGAAATCCAGCGCCAGAGCCGTCAGCGACAGCAGCAGCACCGGCCGCCGCCCAAACCGGTCCGATAGCCCGCCAATGATTGGCGAACAGACAAACTGCATCACCGCAAAGCCGAAGGTCGCCAGACCGCCCCAGAAGGCCGCAACGCCAATGCCGCTCCCGGTCAACTCCATCAACAGCTGGGGCAGGACCGGCATGACGATGGCAAAGGCCATGGCATCAATGCCCACCGTACCCACCACGAAAATCGTGGCGGCAGCCCGCGGCTTGCGCTGCGGCGATACCGGGCGGGTCTCGTCTGTCATGGACGCTTTGAGGTCAGATGGTTCATACCTGCATGACTATAACCCACGGGCCTGTATGGAAATCCATTCTTTCCATTTCACGCCTTAATCATGTCACCGTGTGCGGCTAATATCGCACACGAAATCAACACAACTGCCTCACCAGCTTGTGAGGGGCTCGCGCTTTCAAAATCGGATACCTATATGGGTAGTCCGGCGCGCAGGGCCGAGCCTGCCAGCGCGTGCCACATGAGGGGGAAAGACCCATGTCGAATACATCGATGATCCCGCTGTCGCCGGAAGGCGGCCTGTCCCAGTATCTGGCCGATATTCGCAAGTTTCCGATGCTGGAAAAGGACGAGGAATTCATGCTGGCCAAGCGCTGGGCCGAGCATGGGGACACCGAAGCGGCTCACAAGATGGTCACTTCTCACCTGCGTCTGGTGGCGAAGATCGCCATGGGCTATCGCGGCTATGGCTTGCCGGTGGCCGAGGTGATCTCCGAAGGCAATATCGGCCTGATGCAGGCGGTCAAGAAATTCGATCCCGACAAGGGCTTCCGACTTGCGACCTATGCCATGTGGTGGATCCGCGCCGCCATCCAGGAATATATCCTGCGCAGCTGGTCGCTTGTGAAAATGGGCACAACGGCCGCCCAGAAAAAGCTCTTCTTCAATCTGCGCCGCATGAAAAGCCAGATGGCCGCTCTGGAAGAAGGCGATCTGCGCCCTGAACAGGTCGAGGAGATCGCCACCAAGCTGGGCGTCACCAATGACGAGGTCATCTCCATGAATGGCCGCCTGTCCGGTCCGGACGCCTCACTGAATGCCCCGCTTCGGTCAGATGGCGAAAGCGAATGGCAGGACTGGCTTGAGGACAATGACGCGGAATCTGCTGAAGACGAGCTGGCTGAAAGCGACGAGTTCGACACTCGCATGGCCCTGCTTCAGGAAGCCATGGGCGCGCTGAACGAGCGTGAACAGAATATCATCCAGGAAAGAAAGCTCACCGAGGAGCCCAAGACCCTGGAAGACCTGGCCCAGGTCTATGGCGTCAGCCGCGAGCGCATCCGCCAGATCGAGGTGCGCGCCTTTGAAAAGCTGCAAAAAGAGATGGTCCGCCTCGCCGCCGAGCGTGGTCTTACGCCAGCTGAAGAAGACGCTTGAGACATCGCCTGAAACCCCGGACTTGATCCGGGGCCTCTCTCACAGTGAAGCGCTTAGATCTGATGAAGGTCCCGGATCTGCGCTACGCTCCGTCCGGGATTTCAGTAGATTTTGCTCTCCCCTCTCACCAAGGGGAGAGACGAAAGCTCTGGCGGTCGCACCCAATCCCCCTCAATGAAAATCCCGGCTGGCTGGAATAATCTCTGCGCCCGGCGAGATCAGCCCGTGCTTGCGACCCGGTTTTTGGCGTGCATCCGCTCCTGGACGGGCGATTTCATCGGCGTGAGCAAGGCTGGGGTCAAAGCCACCCTCGCTGAGTTTGGCGAGCGCCGGCGTCCAGTCGACCAATTGCTCAGCCACCAGGTGGATCACCTCCCCCTCACGCTGGAGCCGCCCGGTGACGCCCAGCAGCTTTGCCCCGATCACCGTCTTTCGATAGCGCTGGAACACGCTTTGCCAGATGATGACGTTGGCGATGCCCGTCTCGTCCTCCAGCGTGGCGAAGATCACGCCCTTGGCTGACCCGGGGCGCTGGCGCACCAGCACCAGGCCGGCAAGACCAAAGCGCGAACCGTTCTTCGCTGTCAGAAGCTGCTCACACGGGCGATAGCCATAGCTGTCAAACCGGCGGCGCAGAAAGGTCATGGGATGGGCTTTAAGCGACAGCGACAGGTGAACATAGTCGCGAGCAACCTCCTCACTTAAAGCCATGGCCGGAAGGCGCGCACCGGACAGGTCCGGCACGCTGCGCCGTTCTCCACCAGCCGCATCAAACAGAGGCAGGTCCGGCCCCGACAGCCCCAGCGCCCGCCAGCCCGCTTCGCGCCTCGGGGTCCGGAGCGAGCCAAAGGCGTCACCAGACGCCAGCCGATCCACTTCCGCTCGTTTCAGCCTGGCGCGCCGCGCCAGATCCTCCACGCTGGAAAACCCACCGCCTTCAAGGCGCGCGGCCATCACACGGGCCGCCGTGATCTCGGCAAGCCCCTTGATCTGGCGCAGGCCCAGACGCACGGCAAAGCGTCCGCCGCCTTCAGGCGTAGCCCGCACGCCCTCACCCTGGCCGACGGGCTCCATCGTGCACTCCCAATCAGAATGATTGATGTCCGGCGGACGGACCACCACGCCATGCTCGCGCGCATCGCGCACCAGCTGGGCCGGAGCATAAAACCCCAGCGGCTGGGAGTTCAGCATCGCTGCCAAAAACACGTCCGGGTAATGGCATTTGATCCAGCAGGAGACGTATACAATCAGCGCAAAGCTCGCCGCGTGACTTTCGGGAAAGCCATACTCGCCAAAGCCTTCCAGCTGTTTGAAACAGCGTGCAGCAAAGTCCGGCTCATAGCCGTTGGCGATCATGCCGCTGATCAGCTTTTCACCCATCTCCTGAATGGTGCCCGAACGCCGGAAGGCGGCCATGGAGCGGCGCAACCTGTCAGCTTCAGACGGAGTAAATCCTGCCGCCACAATGGCGATCTTCATCGCCTGCTCCTGGAACAGCGGCACGCCGAGCGTCTTGCCCAGCACCTGGCGCAGGGCCTCAGACGGGTAGTCCACCTGCTCCTTGCCCTCCCGACGCCTCAAATAAGGGTGGACCATATCGCCCTGGATGGGGCCGGGGCGCACAATCGCGACCTCGATCACAAGATCATAGAAGCAGCGCGGTTTTAAGCGCGGCAGCATGGTCATCTGAGCCCGGCTTTCAATCTGGAACACGCCCAGCGTATCGGCCTTGCAGATCATGTCATAGACGCGCGGATCCTCTGGCGGGATTGCCGCAATGGGCAGGTCACGGCCATAGGTCTCGCCAATCAGCTCCAGCGCTTTTTGCACAGCGGTGAGCATGCCCAGCCCCAGCACATCCACCTTCATCAGGCCCAGCGCCTCGATATCCTCCTTGTCCCACTCAATGGCGGTCCGTTCGGGCATCGCCGCCTTGCGAACCGGGACGATTTCATCAAGCCGATCCAGCGTTATGACGAAGCCGCCGGGATGCTGGGAGAGGTGACGGGGAAAGCCCTGCAACGCCTTGGCCGCGCCCAGCGCACGCTTCAACGCCGGGCTCTCGGGATCAAGGCCCAGCTCATCGCGGATCACCTGAGGCGTAATGCCTTCACGCCAGCCCCACACCGCCTTGGACAGGGCGGCAACCACATCACCGGAGAGGCCAAAGACCTTGCCGCATTCACGGATGGCCCCGCGCGGTCGATAGCAATGGACGACCGCCGTCATCCCCGCTCGGCGGCGACCATATTTGCGGTAGACATACTGGATGACTTCCTCGCGGCGCTCATGCTCAAAATCGACATCAATATCAGGCGGCTCACCTCTCTCCGCGGAGACAAAACGCTCAAAAAGCAGATCCACCTTGACCGGGTCCACCTCCGTTATCCCGATGGCGTAGCACACAGCCGAGTTCGCCGCAGACCCTCGCCCCTGGCACAGAATGCCTTCGCTGCGCGCATGGCGGACCAGGTCATAGACGGTCAGGAAATAGCTGGCGTAATCGAGTTCTTCGATGAGCTTGAGCTCATGGTCCAGCGCCGCGCGCGTCTTGTCCGGCAGGCCGTCGGGCCAGCGGCGATAGCTCCCCTCTTCAACGAGACGCCTGAGCGTCTGCATGGGCGTTTCACCCTCACCAATCACCTCATCGGGGTATTGGTAGACCAGCTGATCAAGCCGAAACTCCACGCTGTCGGCCAGCCTGGCGGTGCGGGCCACCGCATCCTCATAGCCTGCAAACAGGCGCTCCATTTCCTCTGGCGCTTTGAGATGACATTCCGCATTGGCCTGGAGCAGGCGGCCCGCCGCATCCAGGCGCACATGCTCGCGGATACAGGTGATGACGTCCTGCAGCATGCGCCGTTCCGGCACGTGGTAGAGCGCATCACTGCTCGCCACGGTTTCCAGCCCCAAGGCTCCTGCCAGACGGCGATGGCGCATCAATCGCGCACCATCGCGCCCGTCAAAGCGGCGTACCAGCGCTAGGTGAACCGGGCTCTCAGCCTCAGCCAGAAAACGCTCCACGCTGGCACGCCAATCGGGTGTTTCGTCCGGCGGCGGCATCAGGATGAAGATCTGGTCTTCGCCCAGCGCTGCGCCTGCTCCAGCAAGCCTCACCACCGGCGCGTTGGGCTCCCCAGCGAGCTGGGCATCGGTGAGGTAGCGGGACAGGCGCCCATAGGCGGTGCGCGTCTTTGGCACGCAGACCAGTTCCATGCCCTCAGCCGTCACCAGGCGGGAGCCCACCAGCGCACGCAAGTCGTGATCCTTCGCCGCCAGAAAGGTGCGCACCGCACCCGCCAGCGTATTGCGATCAGCAATCACCAGCGCATCCAGCCCCAGCCGTGCAGCCGCTTCCACCATCTCATGGGGATGGCTCGCCCCTCGAAGGAACGAGAAGTTGGACAGGGCGCAAAGCTCAGCAAAGCGGGTCATCACCCTGCTCCATGGACGAACCAGGCCGGCTGCATTGTTTCGCTGGCATAAAGGCCATCGCGATAGAGCCAGAAGCGGCGGCCGGCTTCGGTTTCGACGCGGAAATAATCGCGGGTCAGGCCCGGCCCTGCCCCGGCTGGAGCGCGCCACCATTCAGGAGCGAGGCGTTCAGGGCCCTCAGCGCGCTTTACATCATGGCGCACGCGACGCCAGGTAAAACGACGCGGCGGCCCATCGGGGATTTCCGCCACAGCTTCCGCCGGCTCCGGGCGATCCAAAATCAAAAGAGGGCGACGCTCCGCGCGCTGTGGCCAGGCTGCACCTTCGCCGTGCGGCGACCACCCAGCAGCGCGTTCGGGCAGATGACTGTTTTGCGGCCGCGGACGCTGAACCGCATCAGCGCCAAGGCGCGCGTTAAGACGGTCAGCCAGCCGGGCGGCTTCAGCACCCGCAACACCCGTACTCGCCATGTCACCCTGGGCGTGATCAAGGCGGCGGGCGAGCGCGGCACCCGCCTCCACCAGATCAACGCCAAAGCCGATATCGATACTGGCCCGGGCCAGACGCTCCTTCAGCAGGCGCTTTAGATGGTCCGGGTCCCGGCTGGGGGCCGCCACCCCGATCAACAAATCCCGAGCCTGACCATCCACGCGATAAAGCGTCAGGCGCAAACGGGTGACGCCCACCCCCTCCCGTTCCAGGGCCTGACACAGGCGCGCGGTGGCATCGCCGGCTGCGGCGGTGATGGCATCGAGGGTCTGCAGCGGTTCGGCAAAGCGCACCCGGGCCCGCAAATCGGCCTGTGGACTTAATGGCGTCAGGCTTTCGCGCTCCTGACCACTGGCCTGATCAAGGCGGCGCACAAGCTCCAGACCAAAGCGTTTGGCAAGCGAGGCCCGCGGCAGCGCCTGCAAATCCGCCACGCGCTTCAAGCCAAAGCGCTTCAACTTTGCGGCCGTGTCACCAATGCGCAGCGCCTCCACCGGCAGACCGGGCAGGCTTGCACCCACATTGTCCACTGACACCCACGCGCGTGCTGTATCCGGAGCCTCAAAGCGGGCGAGCGCCCAGGCCAGCCCCAGCGTTGGAGCCGCCGCCGCAGACGCCGTCAAACCCAGCGCGCGCGTTTCGTTCACCAGCCGGGTCAGCAGCTGATCCTCTCCACCAAACACACCCGCACAGCCGCTAATATCCAGCAGGACACCATCCAGTCCGGGCAAGCCGGGATCGGGGGCGGTCCAAGGTGAAAAGCGCCCGGCCCAGCGCGCAAAGCGCTTCAAGGCCGCACGATCGGTTTCAGGATCAGCACAGCGCGCCTGCAGCGCAGGCGCAAGCGCCCGGGCATCAGCCACCCCCATTCCAGCGGACAAGCCTGCGGCTTCAGCGGCAGGCGTGAGCGCGTAGAGCCGCTCACCACCTGCGCCCGTCTGAGTCAGGACAAAGGGACGCTCGACGCTATCAGCTGGCGAGGGCCTGAGGCGCTCGACCGGCCAGCGCGGCAGGCTCAAGGCTGCGTACCGCATCATCCTCCCACTCCATCTCAAAACTGGCCGGAGCCCCGCCACGGCGTCGCTCCAGCACAGCGCGCAAACGCACACTGCCAAGCCCGGGCAGGCCACCCGCCCCGCGCCACGGGGCCGCCGCCCCGGGCACAGAGGCCAGTCGCCAGCGGGTCAGCGCAGCACTGCTCCCATCCGCATCGTGGGCGCGCACCACCAGGACCTGTCCGCCGCTTTCCCGCGCCGCCCGGTGCAAACGCCGCGATGCGGTCAGGTCATAGCTGCGCGCCAGACCGGCCTCGCCCAGTACAAAAGCCCCGGCGTTGAGCGCCTCTTCCATGGCCCACAGGGCATCGGCTCCAGCCCGCGCCTCCACCCGGATCAGGCGGGCTGGATCAAGGCCCAGCTCGGCAAGTCCATCTGGGCAGGGCGCGCCGAAATCAAGCCGGGCATCGCCGCGCGCGCGCACCCAGACCAGCGGTCGGTCGCCGGGCAGCCTGGCCAGCCAGCGCGCGGCAAACACATAGGCCGCTGGCGCATCCAGATAGCTGTCCGGACGCAAATCATGAAGCCCAGCCTGGGCACGAAACACCGCCAGCGGATCGTCATTGGCCGCGAGGCCTGAAACTGGCGCTTCAGGCGCATTCAAGCGTGCGCGAGTGCGGATCTGCCCTGCACCCTCGCCCTCCAGAGCAGCAATATGATCGCGCAAACGATCCAGCTTTGCCCGACGTTCCGGGCTGGCCTCCGTTGAGGCACAAGCGGGCTCTGTCGCGCGGCGGCTCGCTGCGCGGGGCATGGACAACTCCTGTCTTTGAACCTTTATCCGAGCCCTTCAAAGCTCATTTGTTCTATTTTTGTTCTGCAATGTTCCAGAGTCAAGCGTCTCGAGTCACTGTTTGAAATCCGCTTTGGGATTCAGATGCTAAAGAACCAGCCGTGGGCCCGGCCCGTCCGCTCCGCGCTCATCAGCCGGATTGTAAAGCCTGCAAGCCTCCAGTGAGAGGCAGCCACAGCCGATACAGCCATCAAGCCGATCACGCATGCGCTCCAGCGCGGCGATCTGGTCATTGATGCGGGTTCGAATGCCGGTGGATATCTTTGTCCAGTCCGCTGCGGTGGGCGTGCGCCCGTCGGGCAGGCGGGACAGGGCCTCAGAAATCTCCTCCAGGCTGAGGCCCAGCTTCTGGGCAATCAGAATGAAGGAGAGCCGCCGGATCGCCGCGCGCACAAAGCGCCGCTGGCCACCTGGACTACGCTCGGAAGCGACCAGCCCCAGCTCTTCATAATAGCGGATGGCCGACACGCTCAAACCGGTCCGCGCGGCAATCGCCCCAATGGGCAGAGTCGTCTCAATCTGTTTAGCCATGACGCCAAGCCTTTCAAAAATAACGAAACTAATTTCTTGATCTCAAGTTAGCTTGAGCTTTCATACTCCAGGGCGTCAAGTCAAAACATAGTGCTGGAGCTTAACGCCGATGGATGATCTTTCCCTCTCCCCCGCCCTGACCAATTTGCCCGATAGCTTTGCCTCCTCCCGCAACCCGTTGGATGCCGGTCTGGATGCCATGCGCTGCGCCCACCCCATCATGGAAAACGGCTATTTCGACCATGGCACCATGGCAGTTGAAGCGCTTGATGCGATGGGGCTGCGCGCCGGGATCGCGTCCTTCACAGCGCTGCATCTGGCCCACGCGGGCGTTCGCCGCGCCCCTGAGGCTGCTCGGCCCATTGAAGCCAAGCAATGGCAGAGCGCCCTTGGTCAGGGCGAGCGCTTTGCCGACTGGGTCGAGCTTCTGGAAGCTGAACTGGTGGCGAGCAGCTGGAGGTCGCTCTCGCGAAAGTGGGTCGTACGTCTGACACCAGGGGCCACGACAGCAGCCCTCCACGGCCTGATCCGGACCGCCCACGCGGTCCGAGCGTTGAGCCGGCGCAACACCGCAGCGCGGCGTGCCGAGCTGGTGCGCGCCATCGCCAGCTGGGCCTCGCTTTACGGTGTACCGCCCTGGCCCGCGATGACGGGCGAAGGCAAGCTCAGCCCGCGCGCCACCTTCCAGCACTTGACGCCAGCACCGGAGGACCAGCGCGCGCGCCAAGGCTCCATCAGTGGCGGGCTGACACACGCCCTGAATGCCCCTGGCTTTGCTGACGAGTTGGCTCTGGCAGACTTCACACGCCCGCTGGAGGACAGCCTCAATACGCTGGTGATCACACTGGCTGAGGCTTTCCTGGCCCACGCGCGCAGCCCCTACACTGCCGTGGTCTGGTGCCATGCGATCACCGCAACGATGGCGGTGCGACGCCTGCGGTCGGTGTTAAACGACGACGAAGCCCGAGCGCTCCTGATGCGGGTGTTTGAAGCGGCCGCAGCCATGAAAGCCGCCTTCTTCGGTCTGCACGCCGATCAGGACACCGGCCCGGACACCGCGGATGCCCGCTACACGCTGGCAAAGCTCGCCGCACAAACTGGTGATGATCACGCGATCAAGCTGACCGACGCCTTGCTGGACGCCCACAGCGCGCTCGGCGATGAGCGCCTGCTTCTGGCGGCCAATCGAGGTATTCGATTACTGGGCTAGTCAGCCAAGCACAGCGCTACCGCAGTTAAAATCAGACAAGTGCCCATTGATTGCCGAGAGTAGCCGAAGCAACGATGTGGTACCGCTTGGCCTTTCACCATCAACGGGTAAGCCTTATTTGCGCGTGATTGAAGATCAGGTCGGCCAGCTCACCGGAGTTCAATTGAACACGGCCTGTAACCCATTCGTCCAGAACGGCGATGGCCCCGTGCGCCTTGAAAGCAATATCGGCGCGCAGACTTCCAACATCTTGCCAGTCCCCGCGCTCTTTCAGATCGTCCTCAAGCAGGTCGGCAAAAGATCTGACCGCTATTGTGCGAGTCGGCTCGGTGAGAATGATGCGTGCAAGAGCACGCCGCTCCCAAAAATGATCAAGGGCTAAAACCACATCTTTTCTCGCAACATCGCGAACGATAAGGGTCGCCAACGGCGCGAATGGCATACGAAGGCTCACTCGCAATACGGCATCCTTGTCGCGAAAATGCTCGTAGAAGGTTGAGCGCCCAATACCTGCTTCAGCCACCAGATCAGCAACAGAAAAACTGTCGTATCGCCTGCGCTGCACCAGACAGGCAAAGGCCTCAAAAATCTGCCGACAAGTGCGCACTGCACGTGAATCCGAAGTCATAAGGGGCTGGCTCATCACTTTGCCAGCTTTGCGGCGCACCCAGACCTTTGGCAAGCCCCTTCCAGACAATCATGGCTGCGTGTCTGGAAAGCTCCGATCCGCACTCGCGTGCAGGCAATGTCTTAGCCTAAGCCTCTTATAGACATGTGACAGGAGCATATTGTGAACCTCGTTATCCAACGGAATTTCGCTGATCGCCTGCTAGGTGGTCTTCTCATCATCGCCGGGCTCGTCATGGTTTTTGCCATGCTGCACCACCCGGTGGTCAATGCAGGTACGCCTGAAGCGGCATTTGCCGAGATCACCCATGAGGCACCAATCAACCGGCTGGTTCATGGCGGGGCGATCATTATCGCAATCCTTCAGCTTTACGGGTTCATGGTCATCTACGAGCGGGCCAATGTCGGCACTGGGCCGCACCTGTCGATCCTCTTTTTTGGGATCGGGACGGCGGCGATGGTTGGCGCTGCGACGATCAGCGGCTTCGTAGTGCCTCTGCTTGCGAGCTACTACGGCGTCGGCGAGATCACTGGCTTCACCGGTCTGATTCGGATGGCATTTGCTGGCAATCAGGCTCTGGCCGGTCTCGGGTCTTTGGCCTGGGCGATCGCGGCACTGACGAGCGCCTTCTCGTTCTGGCGAGCCGGACTTCGCATCATAGCCGGCATCGGCGGCCTTGCCGGGCTCATCACCTTGCTCTTGGCCGTAACAAGCTCCAGGATTGATGTGTTGACCATGACGGTTATCGCCCTGGGCATAAGCCTATGGTCAGCGGCAATGGGAGGCTGGCTGCTTATAACGGATTCAACCCGAGCCGATTGATGCCCGCTCAAAAGGAAAGGACAGCCCCGGCCCTTGCTGGTCCGCTCGCTGGCTTTAGCCGATCCCCCGGATTGATTGATCGGCCTTCGGCCAACTGCGGCTCACCCCCTGAACGGGTCCTGCATCAGGATGACGTCGTCGCGTTCGGGGCGGGTGGAGAGAAGCGCAACGGGGGCTTCGATCGGCTCTTCGATGCGGCGGACATATTTGACCGCTTCAGCAGGCAAATCGGCCCAGCTGCGCGCGCCGGCGGTGGAACCTGACTAGCCCTAGAGCGCTTCATAGACCGGCTCGATCTAGGCCTGGGCCGAGGTCCCGGCTGGCAGGCGGTCATACATCTCGCCATTGAGTTTGTACCCGACGCAAACTTTCAGCGCTTCAAAGCCGTCCAGGACATCAAGATTCGTCAGCGCGATACCCTTTATGCCGTTGACCGTCGCGCTCTGGTGCACGAGGACCGCAGCAAAAGAAAGAGCCCCGCTGTTCACAGGGGCGTGAGGACTAGCCCGCGCTCCACGCCGCCCAACACAGCCAAGCCCCCAAGCCAACAATAATCACGCCTGACATCACGAGATAGCTGTGAGATTTGAAGGCCGAGGCGAACAGGCTGCGACCCCATCGGGGCGCGAGAATGCGGACCATACCTTTAGCGAGCGATGCCCAGCCCAGCGCGGTAATGATCACCGGCCAGTCCGTCACCCAGACATTATGGGTGGTCACAATCATCAATCCGATGATCAGCGCCCAAAAGCCAGAAAAGAAATAATCCTGCGGGTCGTTAAAGAAACGCGCGACCATATCGCGATAGTATTCACGATTGAGAAGCATTCCTAAACCAACAACAATAAATGTGGGCCCAACTAGCCACGCCAGAAAAACAGAAGTGCTCATGACACTCTCCCGTATAGCGAAAACTGCCCTTCACTATACGCGAAAACACGGCACGCCGGTTGGCGCTTATAGCCGCAGCCCTACCCCCTGAACGGGTCCTGCATCAGGATGACGTCGTCGCGTTCGGGGCTGGTCGACAAAAGCGCCACGGGCGTTTCGATCAGCTCTTCGATGCGGCGGACATACTTGACCGCTTCAGCAGGCAGATCAGCCCAGCTGCGCGCACCGGCGGTAGAGCCTGACCAGCCCTCCATCGTCTCATAAACCGGCTCGACACTGGCCTGGGCCAAGGTCCCGGCGGGCAGGCGGTCATACATCTCGCCATTGAGCTTGTAGCCGACACAGACCTTCAGCTCGTCAAAGCCATCCAGAACATCCAGCTTGGTCAGGGCGATACCCTTGATACCGTTGATCTTGGCGCTCTGGCGCACCAGCACCGCATCAAACCAGCCACAGCGGCGCTGGCGGCTGGTGACGGTGCCGAATTCATGGCCGCGCTCGCCAATCTTCTGGCCAATCTCGTCGGTCAGCTCGGTCGGGAAAGGCCCCTCACCCACACGGGTGGTGTAGGCCTTAACGATACCCAACACATAGCCAACCTCACCCGGGCCCACGCCAGAGCCTGCCGCAGCCTGACCGGCCACGGTGTTGGAGCTGGTCACGAAAGGATAGGTGCCGTGGTCCACATCCAGGAAGGCACCCTGGGCACCCTCAAACAGGACGCGCTTGCCATCGGCGATCTTCCCATTGAGCGTCTTCCAGACCGGGTCCGCGAAGGGCAGGATCTTCGGCGCAATCTCGAGCAGTTGCTGAACCAGCTCCTCGGCATCGGCTTCAGCGACACCAAAGCCACGGCGCAGGGCGTTGTGGTGATGCAGCAGCTCAGTAATGCGCGAGCGCAACTGGCCTTCGTCAGCCAGATCAATCACACGCACCGAGCGGCGACCCACCTTGTCTTCGTAGGCCGGACCAATACCGCGCCGCGTGGTGCCGATCTTCATGCCGTCATCGCGGTTCTCACGCAGGGCATCAAGCTCGCGGTGAACCGGCAGGATCAGCGTCGCGGTCTCTGCGATGCGGACCAGCTTGGAATTAATGTCCACGCCCTGAGCGCGGACCGTCTCGACTTCCTTGATGAAGGCCCAAGGGTCGACAACCACGCCATTGCCAATCAGCGACAGCTTCTTCTGGACGACGCCGGAGGGCATCAGGGAGAGCTTGTAGGTCACCCCGTCCACAACGAGCGTATGACCGGCATTGTGACCGCCCTGAAAGCGCACCACCAGATCGGCGCGATTCGACAGCCAGTCCACGATTTTTCCCTTGCCTTCGTCGCCCCACTGGGCACCGACGACCACAACATTCGACATGACAGAAAACTCCGTGCACCGGCCAATAACCGGGCGTGAGGCTTACGCCCTTATCCCCGCCGCGGCAAGGACCGTGCTGGTATCCACGCGCTTTCTTACCTGTCGAAATGATAATGCGGGCAGTACCCTTTTCTGAAGTATGGTCTCCAGGTCGATATCAAGCCAAGGGGAGACGATCCATGATCAAACCTGTTCTGGCCGCGGCAAGCTTGCTGGCCCTGTCCGGCACTGCGCTCGCGCAACAAGCCCCGCCGCCGAATCCGTGTGAGACCGAAGCGGCCTACGGTCATTTTGATTTCTGGCTGGGTGACTGGAATGTCTACGGCCAGAACGATCAGTTTGCGGGAGTCAACAGGATCACCAAGACAGAGAATGACTGTCTGATCCGTGAAAACTGGCATTCGGCCAACAACACCACCGGCTTCTCGATGAATTTCTATGATGCGGGCCAGGAGGCCTGGCGCCAGGTCTGGGTCAGCCTGGGGGCACAGATCGACTATACCGGCGGCCTTGATGAAGACGGCGCCATGCGGCTGGAGGGCGAGATCGTCTATCCAGGCCAGGGCACGCGCGCGCCATTCCGCGGCAGCTGGGCGCTTCAGGACAATGGCGAAGTGATCCAGAGCTTCCACCAGCAGAACACCGAAACCGGTGAGTGGTCCGTCTGGTTTATCGGGCGCTATGTCCCGGTGGAATCCGACGGGGAGAATGAGACTGCCGACGCCCTGTGGGCGCATTTCGACTAGCGCCCGGCTCCGCCCTCGTCACAGCGACGCACCCCGGCCAGCGGGCGCACAACGCGGGTGCCGTCGAGCTGGTGGGCGGTCAGGATGACGTCATTAAGCTGCTGGCCTTCGCTCGTCTGCTCACCCACCGTACCGTCCAGCGTAAAGCGCAAGCCGTCGGCTGCGGAGGAATAGCTGCGCTGGAAGGCGTCACCAGCAATAAAGGCCGCATCGCGAGAGGTGATGGCGATCTCATAGACCGAGCCACCATGAACGAGCGTTACCTGGCGGGCAGCCTCGTCCTCGAACAGGACAAAGTCGAAGGGTTGGCGCGTTGCAAACAGGAAGAGCCCGCACTGCCCCGGATCCAGGCGCTGGGCCGGAAGCGAGGATATCGTCGCAGGCGGGTTTTCGGTTGCGGCCTGGCCACGCGATCCATCCGGCACACCCTGCTCGATCGTGGCGCAGGCAGAAACCGCAAGGCAAAGCACAAAAACGGTGAGACAACGCATCGGGCTAGCCCTCCTCAGGCAGCGGCAGAGTCAGGGTGTATGTGGTCTGGTTGACCTGTTCAAACCCCATGAACGACAGCGCAGCAATCACATTGGTGACGCTGGTTTGGGCTTCGATGCGCCCTTCCGGGCCTTGCCCGGTAAACTGGAGACGCCCGGAAATTTCCACCGCGTCTGACTGACCCGACACAGCGGCACCGACACGGTCTCCGGCGCACAGGAGGTCGAAGCGCAGGATCGGCAGATTGATCTCATAGCGCTCGCCCAGACCGATAAGCGCAGCCGTCGTCGCCTGACCGGACGCGGCCTCGCAGCGGCCGTCTGCGTCCAGCGCCAGCGTATCAACGCTCAGCTGAATGACCTCATCACCGCCCAGAGCCGCCAGCTCAGGCATCACCTGATCAAGGCGCACGACGCCGCGCGCATCCTCAACGCGGGCACCGCCAGCTCCGAAGGTTACAATACCATCGCCGCGCAAAGCCGGATCAGACAGGGTGACATCAAAGCGGGGGCTCAGCGTCATGAGGCTGGCCGGAGCGAGCGAAGCGCGGGCTTCACCGATGGATAGCCGTCCAGACTGGATCCGCAGAAGCTGGGCATCCCAGACCCGCCCTTGCACAAGGCCTGCTTCGACACCGGCTGGTTTGAGGGCCAGATCAAAGATCAGACGCGCCGGCATGGCAGCAATCAGAAATCCAACGAACAGGATCAGGCCAATGACCAGAGGCAGGCTAGCTCGCTTGATCATGCGCCGCCCCTGACCAGAACCATCTGAGTGCGCACACGCTGATCACCTTCACGATCGATGCTGATCTGATCCACCCGGATGCCGTCTTCACGCGACAGTGCCAGTAGCCAGGCCATGAGTGCCTGATCAGAAACACCATCCATCCAGACACCCAGACGCCCATCTTCCAACGGCTGCACCCGGCTGATCGCCAGCTGGCGTGCTGAAGCCGTGGTCCCGACAACAGTCCGCAGAGCGGTATCGCCCTGGGGCTGGTCGGCGGCAGCCAGCTGTACGCGATAGCGCGCAACACCGGAAACCATGGTCTCGTAGTGGCCAACGGCTATGGCATGGCTTGCCCGCGCCTCTGCCCGCCATGACAAGGCTGGCGACAGGATCGCATACCAGGCGACCACGCCAACCAACAAAGCACCAACGCCAGCGACAAGCATTTGCTCACGCGGGGTGCGCTCTGCCCAGGCCGCTTTTAGCGGTGCCAAACGATCTGATCGGTTCATGGCAGCCTCACCGTAAATGCGCCTTCGACCCCGTTGGCCGACTGGCGCGCGCCGCCGTCTTCAAGGATCACGTCCTCAGCGTCGGCGGCCGCTCTCAGGGCATCAAAATCATCAAATCCGGCATAAAGCGCGCTTACCGAAAGAACGCCGCGATCGGCATCGTACCGCAAGGAGTCGATGCGCACGTCGTCATTGCCATCCACGATCCGCGCCAGAGCGGCGGCAAGATCAAGGAATCCGGCGCTATCTTCAACTGCGCCCACTGACGCCAGCGCGCGGCGCAGCTGGACCTGAGTGTCAACGATACGAGTGTCCGGGAAAGCATTGCGGAACGCGTCCTGCTCGGCGCTGGCGTAAGCATCCGTACGGCGTTCCAGATAGGCCGCTTCACCGGCCGCAAAAATCGCCGTGCCCACAACAAGGATGGCCGCCAGAATGGCTGTTCCGCGCCACGGCTGGAGCAATCCAGCCCAATCGAGCGCTCGCATCAGACCTGCCCCGAAGAGCGCTGGCAGACTGGCCAGCACCTCACCTGAGCTTTGAGCCGCCAGCACCCGCAGGTCCGGCGCGGGCACGCGCTTGAGTGCGACCGGCTCTCCGTCAGGCGCAGCCAGGTTCGGGTTCAGCCCCTCACTGACCAGTACACGCTTCGGGTTGAGGTGATTTACGAGCGCGGGCAGCAGCGCTTCAGCGAGGTCAGCATCCAGTGAGATGGCCACCGGTTCGGCTAGCGCCGCCTCGACATCGCGAGCACCGTCTCCGTCGGACACATCTGCGCTACGGGTGCGAGCAAGGACCCCCGCGCCGTATTCAAACGCGACGAGATCTGCGCCCACATCGGGAAGCACGAAAGCATCCGGCACCAGATGGACAGGCTTCACACCCACCCCCAGCGCAAAGCGCCGCCAGCTAACCAGCAAATCCCTATCGACCGCACCCACAAAGCGCGCACCATCCGGAGCGGCCGGACCTATTGCGGCCTCCACATCTTCCAGCGGCTGAGCCAGCTGTTCCTCAATCAGGAAGGGCGCAGCCCGAGCCGCATCACGATCGTTAGCACCGGGGACCGGCGCTCGGCGCAAAAAGACTGCCTCAGCCGGGGCCAGCGCCACGGCATAGTCTGCTGATGCGCCACCGGGCAGCTGTGGGGCTTCACCGGGCGCAATCTCACCGTCGGCGAGAACTGCCTCACCCTCAACCAGCGCCCAGCTGGCCTGAGTGGCGGTGGCCTCGGCAGGCAGGGTCAGAACAAGCACACGCATCTAAAACGTTCCAAAGCGTTGTTGGTGGCGCACGACGCGCCCGGATTCATCGACTTCTGCCAGCTGGCGCACCGTGAAGCGCGCCTCTTCAGAGCGTACACTGACCGCCATGGCAAACCAGCGACTGCGCAAAGCGACAACAGACTGGTCAGCGCCGTCCAGTTCCAGCTGCTCAATCACCGGATCGGCGAAAAAGCCTTCAAGCGCGTCATAGCCTTGCGGCGGCCTGCGGAAAAGCACGCGCTCGGCATCGCTGACATCCAGACGCTGCGAAAACGCGGCGGCCAAAAGCGGGGCCTGCTCCAGCCGCAACGTATTGAGATTGAGCGGAGGCTGGCCAGACGTCGGCAGCACACACAGCCACGGCTCCAGAAAGGCATAAAAATCCGCGGTCATGGCAGGCAATGCCATCAATTCATCCAGCTCAGCCATGGGCCGGTTGGCGGCGCGATAGGGCGGATCAAAACGCTGATAGGCCTCATCCTCAGCTCCACCCGCTTCGGGGCGGGTATCACGGTCGATCCAGTCAATGATCTGCGCTTTCAGGCTGCTCGCCTGCCCCGGTGGCGCGCCGATACGATCCATCAAGATGTCAAAGCGCTCACGGTTACGCTGAAGAGCATTTTGCGTCTCTGGATCGCTCTCATCGCCAGGGGACGCCGCAAGCGCATTGATATTAAAACAATTGTTGGCGTCTCTGATTGTGCCGGAAATCAGCGCATTGTCAGCGGCAAAGACCTGCGGCTCATTCAGCCAGGGCAGGTCCGCGCGCATCACCGAGCCCTCAAGACCGCGCGTCACCACGGTTTCGGCAAATTCGCGCGCGCCCAGCGCCTGCCAGTAGGTTTCAGACCGGGTATCGATATGGCTGGTGCGGAACACTGCAAAGCGCGCCATGTCCACAAGCTTGACGCTGACCGCCGCCATCATGGCAACCAGTAGAAGGGCCGCCATCAGCGCCGTGCCCTGATCCTTGGGGGACTTGCCGGTCATGACTGCGGCTCCACCGACGGGGTCAGGACGACGTGCTCCAGCTGACCCAGCCCCGGCAAGCCATAGCGAAGGCGTACCGCATCCGGCAGCTCAGCTTCGCCCTGCTCTCCGGCTGCGACCCGGGCGGTATTGCGCCAGAAACCCGCCTGCAGGACCTCGATCTCGACATCGGTAACCCCTTCAGCCAGCAGCTGGCGCTGGGGCTCAGTGTCCAGAGCGGCATCGGGATAGGCCCAGACACTGCGGTAGAGCCGGTCATCATCAAGGATCCAGGATACCCGCTGCAGGCTGGATCGCGGCTGCAGGCGGCCCGGATTCGCCCAGCCGCTGCGCGTCATCACCATGATCTCCACCGGACCGGTCAGGCGGGTGCGGACATCTTCAGTCCCGGTGATATCCGCGGCAAAGACGCGTGGATCATTCAGGCCTTCAGAGTTGCGCACCGGACGGATGGCAATCTGACCCACATCCTCGCGAAGAAGCGCGCCGATCCGGTGGACGTCAGAGACCTCCGACAGAACCGCCTCGCCCTGCTCCTCGGTGCGTAGCGCGCCGATCAAAAGGCTGGCAGACAGCGAAGCCACTGCCGCAAACACAGCCGCAGCGGCGAGCACTTCAAGCAGGGAAAAGCCGTCCTCACGCCCCGTCATGAACGCGACCTCACAAAGGTCACGCGGCGGGCCTGCTCTCGTTCCTCGCGCTCGATGATCACCGTGACACGGGTGAGGTCGCGGTCGGGCGTGTCCTCAAGAGCCAGCGTCCAGGTGTATTCCGCCCCCGCCAGCTCATAGGTCCCGGACCGCCCCCGCAAATCCTGTCCCCGATCCGAGGCGAGATTAAGCGCCATCACATTGTCGGCTGCGACACCAGCAAGACTGATATCGCGCGCCTGCGATGCGGCGCGGACACTGGACGTCATGGCACTGGTCAGCGCGACACCGGCGACCGCCAAAATGGAAAGGGCCGCCAGCATCTCAACGAGTGAAAAGCCTTGCGCCTTGTCGGTCATGATGCTGGAACCCCGGATCCTTCGGTGACGAGACGCAGCTCCCCGCGCTCGTCGCGCAACACGGTGAAGCGGTCTTCATCACTGCGGATGATATAGGCGAAGGGCTGGTCAAAGCCGGTGGGGTCAAAAAAGACCTGAGGAGCCTCGCTTGTCTCGTCTTCCTCCCGTCGCTGCAGAGCGCCTTCGGTAACATAGATGGATACCCCGCGCGGCAGCGGCTCAATACCGAGGGCGGGGTGATCGGCCATCACTTCCCACAGGCCATCAGGTGCATGGAAGAAGCGCCAGCCACGCTGATCAAAGTCAGCGGCAAAGCCAATCGTCTCTCCAGAAACCAGCGCGAACTCGCGCGCTTCAGCAAGGCGCGTGATTAATTGATCGGCCGCTTGGCGGGTCTCGCTCGGCCGACTGCCCATGGACACAATCACCGCCCCGGTCAGGATCGCGATCACTGCCAGCGCAGTGAGCACCTCCATCAGGGACAGGCCGGCGTCTTTGGGCAAGTCGGCGTGCGCCATTAGTTGGTCTCTGGCGTCCAGTTGCCGATATCGGCATCTTCACCCTCGCCGCCCGGACGACCGTCTGCGCCCCAGGTCCAGATATCAAAGCGGCCGTTTTCGCCTGGATAGAGATACTGGAAGGGATTGCCCCAGGGATCGAGCGGCAGCTCGTTGATAAAGCCATCCTCTGGGAAGCGTGCGGCATCGCGCGGATCCTCTGGCGGCACCACAAGCGCCTCCAGACCTTCCTCGGTCGACGGATAGCGGCCAATCACCAGGCGATAGGTCTCAACACCCTGTTCGAGCTGACTGACCTGCGCCTCGGCGGCCTGTGAGTTCGCGCCCCCGATCAGCGGCAGGACATTGATGACCACGATGGTTCCGACAATGCCGATGATGGCCAGCACCGCCAGCACCTCGATCAGGGACAGGCCGGCCTCGCGATCCTTGATGGCGACCTGTTCGGTTTGAATGTCATCGGTCATGACGTGTCTCCTTGTCTCGCAACGCCACTATAGCATCGGAGAGGTGCTAAGCTGGATCATAGGTAGCAGGATCGCCAGAACGATCACCATCACGATACCAGCCATGAATATGATAATGCCCGGTTCCAGCAGGCTGAGGCCCGTGCTGACCGCGCCGTCTATATCGGCTTCCAGGTGGTCAGCCGCGCGCTCAAACATGTCTGCCAGACGCCCGGAGCGCTCACCGGCTGCGATCATGTAGACCAGAATAGGCGGAAACACTTTAGTGGCCCGCAAAGCGTCGGCAAGGCCGCGCCCGGTCTCCACCTGCTCGATCACACCGGCGATCACATCCTGAAAAGCCAGATTGCCGGCGGCCCTGCGGGCGGCGCGCAGGGCATCGGGGAGAACCGCACCGGCTTCGATCAAGATACCCATGGTGCGCGCAAATCGCGCCGCCTCGGTTCGCTCAATGAAGCCGCCAAGGGCTGGCAGGTTGAGTAGAGTGCGGTCGCGCGCCTTTCGTACCACCTCCTGGCGAAGCGCGATCACACAGCCGATTACCGCAATCAGAACAATCCCCAGCAGCACCGGCCAGATTTGCGCCAGACCGTTCGACAAGCCGATCACAAAGCTGGTGATCCCGGGCAGGGTCTGGCCCATGGAGGTGAGCTGCTCGGAAATGCGCGGCACGATGAAGGTCAGCAGAAAGACCACGACCAGCAGCGCCATCCCGCCCAGCACGCCGGGATAAATGAGCGCCGAGCCCACCTTGCGTTTAAACTGGTCAGCTTTCTCCAGATAGTCGGCTAGACGGTCCAGAACCTGGCCCAATCCGCCTGCACTTTCGCCCGCCGCGACCATGGCGCGATAGACCGCCGGGAAGCTGCGCGGATGGGCCGTCATGGCATCGGACAAACGCTCGCCCTCGGTGACCTTGGCACGAACCTCCATGAGCACGCGCGCAGTCGCAGTGCCGGTCGCTTGTCCGCCCACAACACCCACGGCTTCTTCCACCGGCATACCTGCCCCGATGAGCGTGGCAAGCTGGCGGGTGGCGCCCATCAGCTCGCGCTGCCCCATGGGCGAGGGACCACTGAAGCGCTCGATAAGCCCTTTGGACGATTGGCCTTCACCGGCCCGGCTCACCGAAAGGGGTGCCAGGCGGCGACGCCTTAGCTCGCGCCGGGCCGCCGCTTCAGAATCCGCCGACAGCAAGCCGCGCGTGCGCTTGCCGGTCGTGTCCAGGGCTTCATACTCAAACGCCGCCATCGCGTTCGGCGTCCTCCCGGCATACGCGCATCACTTCAGCAAGGCTGGTTTCACCGGCCAGCGCCAGTTTCACACCGGACCGCCACAGCGTATCACGCTTGGTGAAAGCCGCAGCCGCCAGAGCGCTCTCGCGGGCGTCGTCATGGATCAGCGTGCGTAGATTGTCGTCCACAATGGCGATCTCGTAGACACCACGACGCCCGGCAAACCCGGTCCCGCCACAGCTGTCACAGCCCAGCGGACGGTGTAGCGTCGCGCCCTCGCCAGCTTTGAGATCCAACATACGGCGCTCAGCCTCATCGGCCTCATAGGGCTGCTTGCAGGACGGACAGAGGCGGCGCACCAGACGCTGGGCCAGCACAGCACTGACGGTCGAGGCCAGGAGATAGCTTTCCACCCCCATGTCGCGCAGGCGCGTGATTGCCGCCACGGCGGAGTTGGTGTGCACCGTGGACAGCACCAGGTGCCCGGTCAGCGAGGCCTGCACAGCAATCTCGGCGGTCTCGTGGTCGCGGATCTCGCCCACCATCACCACGTCCGGGTCCTGACGCAGGATGGCACGAAGACCGGCCGCGAAGGTCATGCCGACCTTGGTATTCACCTGGGTCTGACCAATGCCTTCCACGGCGTATTCCACCGGGTCTTCGACTGTCAGGATGTTGCGGCTCTGGTCATTGAGAAGATTGAGCCCGGCATAGAGCGTCGTAGTTTTACCGGCACCGGTCGGGCCGGTGACCAGAACGATGCCATTGGGCTGGGCGAGGACTTTTTCCAGATCCGCCAACTGGTCTGCGGCCATGCCCAAGTCTTCCATGGAAAAGCGCGCGCTCTCCTTGTCGAGCAGGCGCAGCACCACGCGCTCGCCATACCGAGAAGGAAGCGTCGACACGCGGACATCCACCGCCTTGCCGCCCAGTGTCAGGGTCAGGCGACCGTCCTGCGGCACCCGCTTTTCGGCAATATCGAGGCGCGCCATCACCTTGATTCGGCTGATCAAAGGTGGGGCAAGCTTGGAAGACAGGCTGACCGTCTCACGCAGCACGCCATCCACCCGCAGGCGTACCGAGACGCGCTCCTCAAAGGGCTCCACGTGAACATCCGACGCGCCGGAGCGGACCGCCTCGGCAATCAGACCGTTGATCAGCCGGATAATCGGCGCATCCGATGCGCTATCCAGCAAGTCTTCGGTCTTGGGAATTTCGTTGATCAGCTCGGTCAGGCTGGACAGATCACCATCATCCTCGTTGCTGTCAGCGGCCGACTGAGCCAGACCATCAAAGGCATAGATATCCGACAGCGCCTGATCGTAGCGCCGAGCATCCAGCGTCCTGACCTCATAGGCGGCACCGGCTGCCCGGCGCGCTTCAATCAGGCGCAGCGGGTCAGCCCCTTCGCGAAACAGGAAGGCCGGAGCCTCGCCCGTTTGAAGGGCGATGCCGTGCTCTCTGGCAAAGGCGTAGGCGAGCGGCTTCAAGGTCTAGTTACCCTCTTGGCGCGCTGGCACGGGGCGATCAAAGGCCGGCTCACCGTCCAGCATCATGTCGACAAGATCATCGAGGCTGGACCGCCCGTTATTGGCCTCACGCTGCGCGGCAACCGAATAGTTGTAGGCATCGCGGGTCACGGCGCGCATGTCTTCGGGGCCGCGAATAATCACCGGGCGCAGGAAGACCATCAGATTGCGGCGTGTCGTGGAGCGAGCCTCGTTCTGGAACAGGCGACCAGCAACCGGCAGGCGCGACAGGCCCGGCACCGCATCGGTGGCAATCTGCTCGTCGGTTTCAATCAGACCGCCCAGCACAATGATCTCGCCATTGTCAGCGAGCACTGTTGTGGAGATCTGGCGGGTATTGGTAATCAGCTCCTGGAAGTTGGCACTCACCGGACCGGCAACGGACGAGACTTCCTGCACGATATTGAGGCGGATCGTATCGCCATCATTGATCTGCGGCGTAACTTCCAGCTTGACGCCCACATCCTGACGCTCGATCTGGCGGAAAGGATTGGCATTGTTGGAGCCCAGCGATTCACCGGTGGTGATCGGGATTTGCTGGCCGACGATCAGGGAAGCGGCTTCGTTATCGAGCACCGTCACCTGAGGTTTGGACAACACATTGCTGTCGGTATCGGCTTCCAGCGCATTCAGCACGACGCCAAAAAGCGCGCCGGTATCACCAATCTCACCCCCCACACCAAAAGTGCCGCCCCGCGCGCCAAAGAGCGAGGCCAACGCCAGCTCGCGCAGGTTCGCCGAACCGGTGGTGCTGGTGGTGTCGTCAGAAAACCCGTCGGTGATCAGGGCACCGGCAAGCGCCAGCAGGTCAGGAGAGCTCGACGAGTTGTAGCGGGTATAGCCGAAGGGCGTCGCGTTGGATCCGTCGCCCGACAACAGGAACTGGACGCCAAGATCGCGGGCTGCCTGATCGGAGATTTCCACAACGATGGCTTCGACCTGCACCTGCGGGCGACGAATATCGAGACGGCCAATCACCTGCTCCAGCTCGCGCAGGAGATCGGGATCTGCGTTGAGAATGATGGCGTTTGTCGGCGCATGATGGGCGATGGAAATCGGACGACCGCTGCCCGCCTCACCCGGCGTCAAAGCTTCGGCAAACTGCTCGAGGATGGGTAGAAGCTGCTCGCCTTCGGCGTGATCAAGATAGACCACGCGGAAGGACTGGTTCGACGCGCTGACCGCATCCACCCGGCGCGCAAGCGCGATCATCTCGCCAACGGCCCGGGGCTCACCGCGCATCAGAAGTGCGTTGGAGGCCGGAACCGCCGCCACCGTCACGGCAAAGGCACGGTCATCCTCGCCCTGGGCGGTGCGAGTGCGAAGACGCTCCACGATGGAGACCATGTCTTCTGCCGGGATGTTTTCCAGCACCAGCATTTCGACTGTAGACCGGTCCACGTCCATGGCCCGAAGGGCTTCTTCAACCGCCTCGACATTGCTGGCAAAGTCGACCACGACGATCAGATTACCGCCTTCAACTGCGTTGGCTGCGCCATTGCCGCTGATCATTGGGCCGATGGCCCGCACCGCGTCACGGGCAGAGGTGTTGGTCAGCCGGAAGACAGACGTCAGGAAGACATCGCCCTCGCGGGCCCCGCCAACCGGTGCACCCGCGCGCGCGCCTTCCGCGATCGGGACGATCTGAAACACGCCCGGTGCAGTGCGCACAGCGGCATAGCCATTGACGCGAAGGGTCGACAGGAAGACCTGAAAAACCTCTTGAGACGTCAGCGGCGACTGAGAGGTAATGGTGATGCGCCCGCGCACTTCAGGATCAACGATGAAGGTATAGCCGGTCAGCCGTGAAACATCCTCGATCACCGCGGCAATTTCGGTATCGCGGAAATTCAGCGTCTGAGCCCCAGACTGCTGCGCGAAGCCCGCGGCAGGTAGGCTGGCGAGGAGCCCCAGGCCCATAACCGCAGCAAGGGCCACGGTCTGGAGTTTGGCTAGGTGTTTGGCGGTCATCGTCAGGCTCCTCAGGTTCCGCAGTCTAGTTCAGCGGAACGTCAATCTGTACCGGCGCGCCATTACGCTCCAGTGACAGGGAAAGTCGGTCAACGGTTTCAAGAGAAGACAGCGCGCGCTGCGCCGCTTCAAGGCTGGTCAGGCGCTCGCCGTTCAAAGCGACAATAATGTCACCTGGCTCGAGCCCCGCCGCGCGCAGGACCTCAAGATGGGAGTTATCGCGCACCCGCAGTCCCGTGATCTGCGCGCCTTCAAAGCGGGGCGCGAGGCGCAAGCCTTCCACCCAGTCCTCAACGTCGAGCGAGCGAGCAAGCTCAAGATCTGGCTGGCCCGAGAGCGGGCTGGCAGAAGGCGAAGACGGACGGGCCCGTGACGGTGCGGGCGCTGACACAGCATTGCGCGCACGCTCGGCGGCTTCCTCGCTGATGAACAGGCTCTCACGGCTGCCACCGCGACTGATAATGACCCGATCGCCATAAATTTCTTCCAGCGTCACACCAGTCGCAATCTCATCACCAGGCGTGTAAGACCGCTGCCCGGTATTGGGCGCTTCGATGAAGGCGGCACCGGAGCGCGGATCATTGCCAGCCCGTACGCCGCTGAGACTCAGGTTGAGGCGCGTTTGCGGGACCACCTGCGGTCCGGCCTCTTCCATCTCGGCGCTGGCCGCGAACAGGCTCACACCGGCAAGAACGGATAGATCACTGGTTCTTGAGGCTGCACCGCCGCTTTGGGTGGCGATTGTGGTGATGTCCATAGGACGGACCGTATCGCCATAGATGACAAACCAGACCGCCTGCGCGGCCACAAAAGCCAGCACGGCGACCAGCACAAGCTCGCTGGCACGGGCGATCCATGCGGACAGCGATACGGCGCTGAGGGAGCGCGATGAGGCACTCAGGGTCTTGTGATCTACAGCCATAGAGTGAAGTTCAATCACGTCCGGACCCGGATGAAAAGCGGTCTCAGGAGCCAGGTCCGAATATCCCGAGAAATAACTTAACGAAAAGACGAAGGGCGGGCTTCCCGATTTCATGGAAAACCCGCCCAGTCTATCACTCACCTGATCGGTGGGCAGCGCCTTAGAAGGAGCGGCTCAAAGACAGGGAGAAGGTCGTGCCGATCTCGTAGCTATCGACGACCAGGTTGGTTCCACCAGACGACTGGCTGGCGACATAGTCTTCATTCAGGAGGTTGCGCACCGCAAAACGAAGGTCCAGAGACCCCCCGTCCTGCGTTTCCCAGCTACGGCTGTGAACCAGGTCGACCATGAAGGGCGGCTCTTCAACCACCTCAGGCAGACCACGGGCCACGTTGGCCAGAGCGCGGGTACGCTCACCGGTATAGTTGAAAAGAAGCGCGGTCCGGTGATCATCTTCTTCCCAGCCGATCTGAAGATTGGCCAGATGCTCCGACTGACCCTGCAGGGTCTGACCATCCAGAATGTAGCCACCGGCTGATTCAACAGCGGCAACCGGGTTACCCGCAGACGGGTTGGCCACGATTACGGTGTCGGTAGCCCCAGCGGTCATCTCACTATTGGTGTAGGTGTAGTTCGCCTTCACAAACAGCTCGGCATCCTGCCAGAAATCACCCGCAAACATATCGCCGAGATCGAAGGTCTTCTCATACTCCAGCTCGAAACCGGTGAGCGTGGCTTCCGGGCCGTTGATGAAGGAGGTCGCAAGCGTCTCCCCTTCCGGCAGGATGTATTCCACGATCGGGTTTTCAAGCTCCTTGTGGAACACGCCAGCGGTCACAAACTGGTTGCGGCCGAAATAGTATTCCAGGCGGGCGTCGTAGTTGGTGATCTCGGTGTTCACGAGGAACGGGTTACCGCGGAAGCGTTCGTCAGTCTCAGTGTTGAAGAATTCAGCAAAGCCAAGTTCACGGAACTGAGGGCGGGTGATCGTTTCCGAGTAGCCGAGACGGAGCTGAAGGTTATCCGCGAAGGTCCAGGTCAGCGTCGCCGCCGGCAGGACATAGTCTTCGTTGATCTGGGTTTCGACCAGGCCGTTGTCGGTGGATTCACGCGGGAAGCCGAAGGTATCGACCGACTGCTCGCCGTCTTCAAAACGCACGCCGATTGCCGCACGCAGGAAGGGCGACACTTCAACGTCAGACCCGACATAGAAGCCCTCAACGTCCAGCTCACCCCGGTAGGCTTCCGGCGTCAGAACGCCACCGATCTCACGAAGACGGAAGCGGGTATCGAGGATGTTCTGGTCAGCAAAGATAAAGTCGATGCGGCTATCGGCCAGATCGGCAGGAATCGACCCCTCAAAGCCAAACTCGCGGCTGTAAGCGGTGCGCTCCTTGCTCATGGTCGAGTAACCGGCGCTCCACTCCCAGTCCATGCCGAACACGGTGGTTGGCAGGTCCAGGTCAAAGCCGAAGTCATTGGTGACGTCGTCAACGCGGCTGAAGGTGATCGAGTTGCCGTCGATCGAGTTCAGCAAGCGATAGTCCACACCCGGACCGGCATCTTCGTCTTCGTAGACAGCTTCACGGCCGTTCGGGGCGTTACGCGACGCGTCAGACGTCGAGGCACGCCAGTCCAGGCTCAGGCCCTGGCCAATGTTGAAGCTGTGCTCGCCGGACAGCTGGTAGGTGTAAACTTGGCGTTCAAACCAGGCGGTGGAGTCGATGCGCAGATCCGCGTCACGGTCGTCGTCACGACCGGCCAGGATCTGGGTGTCCTTGTCAGACGAGCGCAGGACCAGAGCGAGCGCACGCACTTCGTGGTCACCGGTTTCAAGGCCGACACCAACCATGCCGCTCGTCTCGATCGTGTTTGTCGTCTGCTGACGGTCAAACAGCGTACGAGCTGACAGCTGGTCGTTGGTGATGCGAGCCTTGCCGCGCTGGCCGATACGGGTTTCCCAGCTGTTGTCATAGCCAACAGAGCCAAGGATACCGATCGAGAAACTGTCAAAGTCGAAGCGGTCGCCAGCCTCGAAGGAAAAACCGATATCACCAGGAATATCGCCTTCCTGAACAACCCAGAGCTTGGAGTTTTCCAGGTTACGGCCAATCGTGGCCAGGGTGATCGGATCCTGCTCGGCCGGACCGATATTCTGGGTCTCGAAGATGTTGGTGAACTCTTCCGGGAAGTCCCGGGTGCCGTCTTCAAACCCAAGCCAGTCATCATCGCCGCCGTCATGCAGCAGACCATCATCGAAGCTGGTCGCCGTGTTGGCGGCACCACTGACGGAGACGTTGAAGAAGCGTTCGTTCGGCAGGGTCGTGGTTTCGATCTCGACTAGACCGCCGCCGAATTCACCGGGGAATTGCGGCGAAAAGGTCTTCTGGACCAGAATATTGCTGATCAGCGAAGTCGGGAACAGGTCAAGCGGGACAGCCCGGCGGAAAGGCTCGGGGCTAGCCAGCGGAGACCCGTTGATCAGCGTATTGGAGTAACGCTCGTTCAGACCACGAACGATAACAAACCGGCCTTCCTGCACAGACAGGCCGGTGACGCGTCCAAGCGCCGAAGCGATATCGGAGTCGCCAGTCAGGGCGATATCATCCGCAGACAGGAAGCTGGAGACCTCGGAGGTCACACGCTTATCGTCAGGAACGAACTGGTAGCGAACCGTGATGACGTCGTCGGCCTGGACGGTCTGAGCGGTTTCGGATTCTTGCGCCAGGGCGGTGCTGACCGGGATCAAACCGGTTGTTGCCAGCAGGGCCGCCGAAAGCGCGATGCGGTTGGTAAACATTATCTTCCCCAATTCATGAGCATCGCTGGTGGGAGGCAATGGGGCTCAAGACCGGCTTGAGCCCCACCGGCCCTTACTGCTGGGCGAGAGTCCAGCCCTGGTACCAGGTGTCGTTGGCGTCTTCGACGGCACCGATATAGGTGACCGGGGTGAAGAACGGATCGAGCGTCGTCACGTCAAAGACGGTCACAGCGCTTTCCGGACCAGCCGGCTGAGGAACAACACCGCTGGCATTGTTCGGCGTGAAGCCCCCACCCAGTGACGAGAAGTCCGTCACGAAGGAGAAGCCAGCCAGCGTCGTCGTGCCTTCGACATTGTTGGTGTTGGACGTGAACGGAGCCACACCGTTTGCGAAAGCCGTTTCATCAAAGCCGTCACCATCGGTGGAGAAGTTCGGCGTACAATCGAAGAAGGTCGAGGCAACGATCAGGTCGCCATTGTTGGCCTGGGTGAAGGTCTCAGCCTGGTCAACGTCGAGGCAGTCACCTTCGAAGTCCACCACGATCCCGTTGACCAGGGTGCCAGCAGTACCCTCGCGCAGCAGCATGCCGGTGTCAGAGCTTTCAGAGCCACGAACACCGATGAGGGTGAAGTTGGAGATCGACGGGTTCGAACGCGGCAGCAGCGAGTTGGTGTCGCCGTTGTTGTCGAACTCGAAGGCCTGGTCGCCGTCGTCTGCAGCATGCTGCACGATCACGAACTGGGCGTTACCGGTCCAGCCGTCGGTGTAGTCGAAGCTGTCGTCAGCGTTGCCGGTCAGAACGATGTACTTGGCGTTGGTCGTCCCACCGAAGAACTCGATGCCGTCGTCTTCGTTATTGTGAACCTGGATATAGTTCACCGAGGTGCCCGAACCGGTAGCCTGGAAGGCGATGCCGTTCAGCTCATCGGTGTTGTTCACACGGAAGCCAGCGTACTGCACACGGGTGTAGGACAGCGAACCCGAGCTGTCGTCGGCGACAGCGCCGCCAAACAGACCTGAGGACCCTTCACCGGCCTTCTCACAGTCAGCCGTACCACCAGCAGCGGTGCCGTCGATACAGGCGTTGATCGGTGCACGACCGTTGATCACCAGGCCGCCCCACTGACCGCGCGCGGTATTCGGGGACTGGTTGGTGCCAGCAAAGTCAGCACGCGAGGTCATGACGACCGGTGCGTTCGCGGTACCGTTGGTGCGGATTTCCGAGCCGCGAGACACGACCAGATAGTCCGAACCGCTGGAACCAATGATGGTCACACCCGCGTCAACGGTCAGGACAGCAGCGTCACCACCGGTGCCCTCTGCACCGACGTCTTCACCGATGAAGACCGGGCCAACGAGCTCGTAAACCAGCGACGAACCGCCCGAAAGGCGCAGGTCGTTGGTGACAGTACCGGTCAGGCGGCAAACGCGCTTCTGGCTGATGATCTCGCCGGTGGCCGAGGTGCCTGCCGGGCACTCAGGCTCCGGGAACAGGCCGAAGGTCCAGCCAACAGCCCAGTTGGAGGCTTCGTTTTCGGACGGGGAGAATGCACCGACATAGTTGGCAGCATCAAAGAAACCGTCATTGGGTTGAGCCGTTGGGACAACAGCCTGTTCAGCTGCGCCCGAGAACAGGCCCGACATGGTGTTCGCACCCTCAACATTGTTGGTGTTACCCGGGAAGCCCGTACCAGCGATAAAGTCAGCCTCGGAGAAGCCGTCGTCGTCGGTCGAGGCGTTCGGCGTACAATCGAAGAAGGTGGAGGAAACCGTCAGGTTGCCCGCGTTCGCCTGGTCAAAGGTTTCTTGCTGGTCAACGTCCAGGCAGTCGCCTTCAAAGTCGAACACGATGCCGTTCATCAGCATGCCGGCGGTACCTTCGCGCAGCAGCATACCGGTGTCGGAGCTTTCAGACGTGCGCACACCGGCCAGTGTGAAGTTGGAGATGGTCGGGTTCGAACGCGGCAGCAGCGAGTTGGTGTCGCCGTTATTGTCGAATTCAAAGCCCTGGTCGCCGTCGTCGGCGGCCTGGCGAACCACGACATACTGAGCCCGGCCAACCCAGCCATCGGTGTAATCAAGGCTGTCGTCGGCATTGCCGGTCAGGACAAGATACTTGGCGTCAGCCGTGCCACCGAAGAATTCGATGCCGTCATCTTCGTTATTGTGCACCTGGATATGCGACAGGGTCGTGCCGTTGCCCACAGCCTGGAAAGCAATGCCGTTCAGCTCGTCGGTGTTGTTCACACGGAAGCCAGCAAACTTGACCTGAATGTATTGCAGAGCGCCAGAGCTATCGGTCGGAGTTGCACCACCGAACAGGCCGGACGAACCTTCGCCCGACTTCTGGCAGTCTTCAGAACCCCCAACGGCTGCGCCGTCGATACAGGCATTGATTGGTGCGCGGCCATTGATGACCAGACCACCCCACTCACCACGGTCAGTGGTGTTGCCCGCGCGCGGCGTACCGATGCGGCTCGCCAGCTCGTCCTGGGCAGAGGTGAAGACGATCGGGTTGGTTGCGGTACCTTGTGCGTTGATCTGAGATCCGCGCGACACAACGATATAGTCGCCGCCGGATGCACCAACGATGGTTGCGCCAGCCGGGATCGTCAGGGTCGGGCCAGCTGCACCGCCCGGTGCTGCGCCGCCGTCTTGACCCACAAAGACCGGGCCATCGAGGAAGTACACACCATCTGAGGTCAGCGAGGTGTCGCTGAGCACGTTACCGGTCAGGCGGCAGGCCGTGACGTCAACGGAGCTGCCACCGACATTATAGGTGTTGGTGGTCGAAGCCGTACCAGACGGGCAGCCGCCAGCCGGCAGAAGCGACAGCGACTGAGCGCCACCACCACCACCACCAGGCGGGGGCGGGGGAACCTGGTTTTCTTCACCCGGCGAAGAGATGGATGCGTTGGAGCACGCGGCAATGACGGCGCAGGATGCACCGGCGAGCAGCAGCTTAAGCTTGGACAGATTGGTCGACATTTAAAGACCCCCCGCGAGGTTGGTTAGCTACAAAGCAAAAACATCGCCACGCCGGGTCCTCCAGCGGGCAATCGCTGATCGCGAAAAGACCTCAGCTGTGTAACGGGGAAGCTTCAAATTCATGACGGAAAAATGACTGAGCCAATTATGCTCAGGGCACTGATTAAAAGGCGAAGTTTGATGCTTTGGCCGCCCCGCCCAACCCGGTGTCAGGACAGTAAAAATGACCAGTGTGTCGCACTCGCTACAGCGCGAGTTTTTCAATTGTGAAATTTCAATGACGCGACCATGCGAGGACGATCAGGGCTAGCCCTGACCGTCAAAGCGATCCTGATCACCACCGGGACGGGGGAGAATCTCCGGTGCGAGCGCGGATATCGCCGCATACTGGCTTAGAAAGACCTGGCCCGTGAGCGCATCGAGGAAGTGCGTCTTCTGAAGCCGGTCCATGACGGGGCCCTTCACTTCCGACAGGTGCAGCGTCACCCCGGAATCCGCGAGGCGCTGATTGATCGCTTCCAGGCTCTCCAGCGCGGACAGGTCGATTGTGTTGACCGCCGGGCACATCAAGATGAAGTGCTTGATATCGGGGTTCTCTGCCACAAGCGCATAGACACGGTCTTCCAGAAAACGCGAGTTCCCGAAGAATAGGCTGCGATCTACGCGCAATGTCAGCACATGTGGTGAGGTCAGCACATCATGGCGGTCAATGTTGCGGAAGTGCTCAGTGCCAGCAACAAGTCCCACGATGGCCGAGTGCGGCTTGCTGGTCTGGTACAAAAAGATGCCGAGCGAGAGAACAACACCGGCCATCACGCCAGTCTCAACACCCATCACCAGCGTAATGACGATGGTCGTCAACATGGCTGCAAAGTCTGACAGCGCATAACGACGCGCCCTTATGAGGGCCCCGAAATCGACCAGGCTGAGCACCGCGACGATGATGGTTGCAGCCAGGACAGCCACCGGCAGATTATACAGGAGTGGCGTCAAGAAAAGCGTCGCGATGGCGATCCCAATGGCGGTGAACGCGCCCGCAGCGGGCGTCTGGGCCCCGGCATCGAAGTTCACAACCGAACGGGCAAACCCACCGGTGACCGGATAGCCACCAGAAACCGAAGCAGCAATGTTGGACGCACCAAGGCCGATCAACTCCTGATCAGGATCAATGCGCTGGCGGCGCTTGGCCGCGAGCGTCTGGCCCACTGATACGCTTTCCACAAAGCCGATAATCGAGATCAGCATGGCCGAATTGACCAATAGGCTGAGAACGCTGGGCTCCATGTTGGGAAGGGCGAAGGCCGGCAGGCCCTGGGGCACGTCACCAACAACTGCCACGCCAGCCGCTTCAAGATCAAAAACGACGACAACACCGATGGAGACGGCAACAGCCAGAATGGGCCCGGCCTTTGTGATCACGTCGGCCAGCCGCGCTGGAACACCCAGGACTTCAAGCGCAGGCTTTAGCCCGGTTCTCACCCATAAAAGGAAGATCAGAGTCGCAGCCCCAATGGCCAGCGTGATCAGATGCGTGTCGCGGATATGGGTGATCAGGCTGACAACAAGTTCAAGCAGGTTGTGACCATTGGTAGAGATGCCCAGCACATGTTTAAGCTGGCTGGCGGCAATCAGGATGCCTGAGGCCGTAATAAAGCCCGAAATCACCGGGTGAGACAGGAAATTTGCAAGAAAACCCAGCCTGAAGATACCCAACAGCAGCAAGAATAATCCTGACAGAAAGGCCAGGCTCGCCGCCGCCGTGACATAGCCCATGCTGCCCGCTTCAGCGACATTGCCGACGGCCGCGGCCGTCATCAGGGACACCACCGCCACCGGCCCGACCGCGAGCGTTCGGCTGGTCCCAAAGATCGCGTAGGCCACCAATGGCAGGATGGAGGCGTAGAGCCCCACCTCGGCCGGAAGCCCGGCCAGGAGCGCGTAAGCCAACGATTGCGGGATCAGCATGATCGTGACGATCACGGCCGCGAGCAGATCATTGGACAGGGTCTCGCCATTGTACTGGCGTCCCCATTCAAGAATTGGCAGATATCGGGAAAGCTTCACGACCCAGCCCGCGCCCGGAGCTGGGGAACCAGGCCGGACAGGTCATATCCAGCCTCCGCTGCCGTTTTGAGAATCTGGTCAATCGGGATCGTCCGCGCGCTGGAAAGCGCCCACAAACAGGTTGACCGCATGCCACTTCGGCAAAAGGCGAGGACGGGTCCGTCAACCGCCTCAAGGGCGCTGGCAAACGCCTCGATCGCCGGATCCGGGAAAGCCCCGGCGACCGGGATTGCCGTATAGGACAAACCTGCGGCGTCCGCGGCCTGGTGAATGTCCTCCCCAGCGGGCTGGCTCGGCATCTCATTATCAGGGCGGTTATTGATGACCGCAGCAAAGCCTTCGCGCGCAATCGCCTTGACGTCGCCGGGCTGTATCTGGTCGCTCACACAAAGCGTATCGGTCAAACGCTTGATAGCCATGGGGTAAGTATCCTCTTGAAAGGCTGAGGTTTGCAAGCGGGTGCAAGGAAACGAGCCTATAACGTGTCGATCGGGATCTTCATGTAGCGCGTGCCATTGTCTTCAGCGGGCGGAAGCTCGCCAGCACGCATATTGATCTGTACCGACGGCAGGATCAGGACCGGCATCGCCAGCGTCGCGTCGCGCGCGGTGCGCATCTTGACGAACTCATCCTCTGTCTTGCCAGCACCAACATGGATGTTCTTTGCCGTCTGCTCACCCACCGTGGTTTCCCAAGCATAATCGTCCCGTCCCGGAGCCTTGTAGTCGTGGCACATGAACAGGCGGGTTTCATCTGGCAGGGCAAAGATCTTCTGGATCGACTGATAGAGCGTGCGAGCATCGCCGCCAGGGAAGTCGCAGCGCGCCGTGCCATAGTCTGGCATGAAGAGCGTGTCGCCCACAAAGCCAGCATCGCCGATCACGAAGGTCATGCAGGCCGGGGTGTGGCCCGGCGTGTGAATGGCTTTGGCCTCAATCGAGCCAATCGTGAACTGCTCGCCATCTTTGAACAGATGATCAAACTGAGAACCGTCACGCTGGAACTCGGTTCCGGCATTGAAGACCTTGCCGAAGACATCCTGCACGGTCGTGATATTGGCTCCGATGGCCAGCTCGCCGCCCAGCTGCTCCTTGATATAGGGGGCTGCCGAGAGGTGGTCGGCGTGAACGTGGGTCTCTAGAATCCAGTCCACATCAAGGTCCTGCTCGCGCACAAAGGCGATCACGGCGTCCGCGCTGTCCTTTCGGGTGCGCCCGGACTTGGGATCATAGTCGAGCACCGAGTCGATTATGGCCGCCTTCTTCGTTGCCGGGTCAGAGACCACATAGCTGACAGTGTAGGTCGCCTCGTCAAAAAAGGCTTTTACGTCTGGTTTCTGGGTCATTGAGTGACTCCCTGGTCGTTCGCCGGTGACGGCGATGTATTCAGTTGGGGTTTGAGGTCTGAGGCGAAGGCGGCACACATGGCGCGCATCAGCGCCTCGATCCGGTGATCAGCAAGCCGGTAGAAGACCTGCTTGGCCTCACGGCGGGTTGTCACAAGACCGGCCTCCCGCATGCGAGCCAGATCGCGCGAGAGATTGGGCTGTTTCACGCCGGTGGACGTTTCGATCTGCGATACCGAGCGCTCGCCCTCCATCATTTCACACGCCACAAGCAGGCGGTTTGGGTGGGACAGGAGCTTTAAGAGCCCTGACACCTCACCGGCCCGCTCGCGCAGCTGCTCAAGATTTAGGCTGTCCATATCGGCCTCCTCGGCCTTTACAACATTTATCATTTTTGATAATTGATAATTAAAGATCGAATTGCAAGAGCTTTCGCCAGAAAAATCGATCCAGACACCTCGCTTGAGGGCCAGATATCGCTCTTCGTGGCGGCCCAGGCCCAAAGGAAAAGTTGGAGACACCATGGACTACGCAACTGAATTTACGCCCATTTCTGCGGCCATCGGCGGCGGCCTCATTGGGATCGCAACGATTTGGCTGATGGCGGCGAACGGTCGCATCGCCGGAATCTCGGGAATCGCCGGATCGCTTATCGGGCCTGATGGCGGTGACCGCACGTGGCGCCTGGCTTTCATCATCGGCCTGATTGTTGCGCCGCTTGGCTATATGGCTACGGGTCGCGAGATTGATGTGAGCATCCCCGCTTCCACCCCCATACTGGTGATTGCCGGCCTTCTCGTCGGCATTGGCACCCAGCTGGGGTCCGGTTGCACGTCGGGACATGGCGTATGCGGGATCTCGCGCTTCTCTGTCCGCGGCATCGTAGCGACGATCACCTTCATGGTGACAGGCGCGATCGCCGTCTATCTCATCCGCCACGTTTTGTAAGGAGGCTTCCCATGCTCCGCGCTTTATCCAGCCTCATCGCCGGTCTCATCTTCGGGCTTGGCCTTGTCATCTCCGGCATGATCAATCCGGCAAAAGTCCAGAACTTTCTCGACATTACCGGCAGCTGGGATCCCAGCCTCGCCTTCGTGATGGGCGCAGCCCTCATCGTGACCGGCCTGGGCTTTGCGGTTCTGAAGACATCCAGCCGCCCGCTGTTCGACACCCGGTTCCAGTGGCCCACCCGGACCGACCTTGATCCGCGCCTCATCTCCGGCTCGGCGACCTTTGGCGCGGGCTGGGGTCTGGCGGGCTTCTGCCCAGGTCCCGCGCTCAGCGCAGCGGCTCTGGGTGCCGGACCGGTTTACATCTTCCTGATTGCCATGATGACCGGCATTGCTCTCTGGCGCTGGGTCATCGCTGGCATGCTGGACCCCAAAACTGCCTGAACCACACCGGGACTTCTGACACAGCCCTTCAGGTGCGCTATAGGCATCTGGAGGGCTACTGTCTTCGTATAGAGACCTGATCGACTTGCGCCGCTCTGGAAGGCCGCTGATGGAAATCCTGCCGCTTCTCGCCACCAATCTTGCCCTCGCGCTTGGCCTGTTTGCCGGGCTGTGGGCGCTGGCGCAAATCAATCGCGACCCGAGCTTCGTTGACGCGTTCTGGGCGTTCGGCATTACCTTGTTGGCCATTTCCAGTTTCTGGCTGGCCGATGGATGGGCACTTCGCCAGCAGGTGATCACCGGGCTCGTGGTCCTCTGGGGCATCCGGCTTGGACTGCATATGTATATGCGCTGGCGCCATGAAGGGGCCGACCGTCGCTATGAAAAGCTGCTGGCCGATGTGCGCGAGAAGCGGGGCTGGTCCTTTGGGCGCACGACAGCCTTCTTTGTGTTCATACCCCAAGCCATCCTGCTCTGGCTGACCGCTCTACCAGCTCAGCTGGGACAGGTGTCCAGCGATCCTGGTTTTGGCGGTCTCGCCTATATCGGCATCGCCACGGCGGTGTTCGGAATTGCCTTTGAAAGCCTCGCCGACTGGCAGCTGGCGCGTTTCAAAGCCGACGCCGCAAATTCAGGCAAGGTCATGGACCAGGGACTGTGGGCCTGGTCGCGTCATCCCAACTATTTTGCTGAGGCCGTGACCTGGTGGGGGATCTGGCTGATTGCAGCCGAGACGCTACCGGGCCTCTTCTCGATCGCGGGGCCCGTCTTCCTGACCTTCACGCTGACGCGCTGGTCAGGAGCGCCCATGCTTGAAGCGGGGCTCGCACAAACGCGCCCGGCCTATGCCGACTATATCAATAGAGTATCGCCTTTTATTCCCTGGCCGCCGAAGCGGGCATCACAGGAAAATTAAACGGGCCCGTTATCCGGCGTCATCGGCTCAAAGCCCTTGAGATAGGCCATGATCGTCTCGACACCGTCCTGCATGTCTTCAAGGACATGCTCTTGAGGTGTGACGGTTTCAGCGAAGGATGCCCGGACGCTGTCAGGACAAATCACATAGGCAGAAAGCAGAACACCAGCTGCGGCAAAACCAAATACAACACGCATCACGAGCCTCCCCAAGCCGATTTGCAGGGAGGACGCTAGCATTACAGTCTTGTCATGAACAAGCGCTAATATTGCGAAAATGTAAGATTTCTCTAGCCCGCAGCGTCGGCAGCTGGATCATCTGCACCTGCGGACATGGATTTTACGGCTATATTCAAAGCCTTTAGCGCCTCTTCGACGCCAGCTTCCAGGGTTGCGGCACTGCGTTCGGCACGATCGGCCGCATCGCTTAATCGATCCGCATCCATACGAGATGCGGCATCGATCACCTTCGACGCGGCGGCCTCTATTCGTTGGGCGGCCCCATCAACGCGCTGGCCCATGGCCCCGGTAATAGCATCCAACTCGGCCCGGAAATCAGCCAGCATATCGCTCTGACCACCGCTAGGAATGGCAGCTGCGATCTGGCGCATTTCGGCGCGAAAGGCGCTGATTTCACCAGCAATATCCGGCGCGCGTGGACGCTCGGGCACCTCCGTCAGGGCCTCCAGCGCGGCCATGTCCTGCTCGGCCTCAGTGATTTGAGGCTCACCCCAGACCGGTTCGTCTGGGGCTGAAACAAAGACGGGCGGCTCGTCGATCTCAGGGGCGGGAGCCGGGCGTGTGGCGTCCGACGGGACCTCATCGCGATCTACAAAGTCGACGTCATAGGCATCAACTTCGAAAACGCCGCTTTCGTCATCAAAGGCGGCGCGCTCTGCGGCGGTTGGAAGATCCCAGCTGCCGCTATCTGCGTCGTCCTCATCTGGCTCAAAGGGGCTTCCACGCCCGACGCCTTCGGTCGGATCAGACGGATTAGAGGTCGACAAGACAGTCTCCGCCATCTCATCGGCAGCGCCAAAATTCAGATCATCAAGAACGAAGACATCGTCCTCGTCTGTGTCCTCAGGGTCTGCGCTGCCCATGACCTCATCAGCAAAAGTGGCTGAGGTTACCGGTGCCAGCTCTTCAGGGCTCGCGGCCGCACCAGCATCGATATCGAGATCGTCTGACTGGAAGAATTCATCGCCGGCCGGAAGGTCATCGCCGGTCATATCGTCAGCGGTCCCGTCCTCAGCTTCAGCCTCTTCAAAGGCAGAGCTCTCTGACGGCGACTCTGCGAGCGTCCAGCCATCCTCATCGGTACCGGCGCTACCGTCGGCATCACTGGCGCTGTGGCTCACCAGAGACTCAAGCTCGGCAATCACGGCGTCGGGATCGGCATCCGCATTGCTGTCTGCCACCGGCTCGGATTCAGCCTCGTCTTTAACCGCATTGGGATCAATGGGCTCTACGCCGAACGGCCATTCCAGTTGAACCTGCGTGCCGTCGTCTTTGCCATAGAGCGAGGTCGCCAGACCGGCGCGGGCCTGGTCCAGCGTGAACGCCGCGTCAGCGGAGGCTGCAATCACCCAGGTGTTACCACCCATTTTGGCAAAGCGGGCCTCAGAGGGTTCAGCCGACGCCAGGAAGAGTTCAACGAACTGACCAATTTTATCCATCAAGGCACCGCCATCGACACCCGGCGCTGAGGGCATGCTCAGCTGAAGGATATAGGTCTCCTCACCGGAGTCCGGATTGGCATCGTCGATCGACACAAGCTGCATGCTGCACGCGCCGAATCACTCCGGCGCCCCCTAAAGGACTGCTAGCGTTCAGCAATGGGCCGCTTGGCGTTGCAAAAGGGTTAACCGGATGGAAAGAAAGGTTTACGGCAACGCCCGATCCAGAGACGCCAGCGTTGGCGTTGCAGGCGCGACCGCTTCACCGTCCGCGTGAACGATAGCGACCGTCTCGCGACCAAAGCGCGCCCCGGCAAGCGACGGCGCATCATCAATGGCATGCACCATCAGGCCCGGCGCAAAGCGGGCATCCGCCGTCGTGCTTTCCGGGTTCAGACGCGCATAGGCCACCTGCACCAGTGCCAGATCAGACAGCGCGCGAACATCCGCGTCCCGGCCAGCCCGGTTATCCATCACCAGCCGGTCCGCGTAGACGCGCAGCGGGGCGCTGACATTGGTCGGCTGGGTATTGACCGCCAGGAAGGGCGTTGTGATCGGCCCGGTCTCTCCGCTTTCAGCCGCAGAGAAGTCAAAGCTGATTTCGGCATCGGCAGGCACGAAGGCGGCCAGCGCTTCGGCGGTCACGCGCGCTGCAATCAGGCGCTCCTCCGTCATCATGGTATCGGGCAGGCGCACAACAACACCGTCAGCAAAGGCGCGTGGCAAGGCGGTGAAGCCCTCAGCCCCGGCCCCGCGGGAAAACACAAGGCCGCTGGAGTCCGTCAGCTGCACAGGATAGCGCTGCTGGCTGATTTCACAGCCACCATCATCGCGGTGGCGTTGCAGAACGACGGCGACTTCATTGTCCAGCGTCTGCAGATGCGGCGGCAGAGCGACCGCATACTGATTGGTATTGCCAGCGCTCAGACGACGGGAGTCAATGAACTCACCATTGAGCTCCACATGGGCAATATTGGTAAAGCCATCCGGCCCGTCCGGCAGGCGCAGATCCACCGCCAGCGCTTCAGGCAGCAAGCCGCCAGGCAACTCAGCCAGCGCATAATCAAAACGCCAGTCGCGGTTATCCGCGATCCGCTGGATCGACGTATCCACGTCAAAGTGAGTCACCGAGCTTAAAGCAGCATTGGCATTACGGCTGTCGAAAACCACCGGATCGATACTGTCACCGCGCGCAATCGCGGAGAGCTCACTGGTTAAAAAGCGAATGGTTTCAAAACGCTCCGCATCGGTCAGCGCAATCATCGTCATACCGGCACGACGCCACAGACCAGCACCAGCCGGTGCGCCGCGCTCGCTGACGGCCACAAAGCCGGCCCGTTGCAGCGCTTCGGTTGGTGCAGCGAGAAACACACCGCGCAAGTCAGGCTCGGCCATGGCAGCAGCCTCTTCAAGGCTGACCATCTCAACGTCATAGCCATTACGGCCCAGACGCGCGCCCAGGCGAGCGGCCATTTCAAACCAGGCTTCGCCCTCACCCACCGCAATCGTGACCTCGCGCGGGGTCAAGGCCAGCACGTCACGCACCGAGCCGACAGGAGCATTGAGCTCAACCTCGAGGCCGGACTGGGGCGCAAAGGCGATCACGGCCCCGACCGAGCGGTCGTTGTGGCAAAGATGTTCCGGCAGATCGCCGATCAACTGAAACGCCACACGGGCACCCGGCTCTCCGGCGAGCTCTTCGGTCAGGTCAAAGACCCAGTTGAACTCACGCCGCCCCGGGCTGAGGACGCGCTCCATCACGCGGCGACCATTGACGGTAACGCGCAGCGCGGTCACAGCATCGTTGGAAATATCCTGCTCACCGGCCAGCACCAGACGGACCGCGCGGGGCCGCTGGTCACGCACCAGCGCAAGATCGGTCGACGCGTAGGACGGGAAGCCCGACACCACGAGGCCATCTTCGGCACCGGCGTCGGCAAAGCTGATCTGGTGACGACCTTCTGAGCTCAAGTCGGCGTGGGCGGTCGTGATGCGATCCATCACACGGGTGACAAACAGACCAAATTCGCCCTGGCCCGCATTGAGCTGCCCAGATGCCACAAGCGTTGCCACGCTCGCCACGGCAATCACGCCTAGCGAGGCGGAGAACCACGGAAAGCGGCTTTTATATTCGCGATTGGTCTTCATCAGTTCACCCCCGAATTGGCCCCGTACGCCAGTCCCGGCGCATCGCAGAAGTCGTTAACGACCTCTTCACCCTGACAGGTTTCGCGCTTCATTACGGCTTCGACATGATCGGTTTGGGGCCGAATTGGGGCGAATCTCCTCAGATCGGGGCGCGAGAGCCCTAAAACTCGACGCGCAAGCCAACCTGAAAGGTCTCCCCACCATAGTCGCGCAGGGCGAAGTTGGAGCTATTGTCGAGATACCCGGCGCTGGCGAAGGCGGTAATGCGGCTAGACACCTCACGCTCCACGCGCAGGTCAGCCGTAAAGCGCTCATCAGCCCGCGGGCTGGCGATGAGCGGCGTAAAGTCGGCGTCGTATTCACGGTCGCGATAATCAAGCCCGGCGACGACCAGTGTCTTGTCATCGGGCTGCCAGGCAACTTCAGCGCGCGTGCGCACCTCATCAAAGCTGAAGCGATCGTCGTCGGCCTCGGCCATCTCAAGAAAGGCCGACAGGCGCAGCGACAGGCGTTCATCGGCGTTGCGGAAAAACTGCTCTAGCCCGTAGCGCACCCGCGTTGAATCCAGTCCCTGCAAAAGCGGGTTCTCAAAATCATAGGCGTTCATGCGAACGCGGGCGACCGTTTCCAGCTGGCGTTCGCCGTTATGGCGGTAGCGCACCTGGGCCTCGCCCTCAGGCCGCGTCCACTGCTCATCCCCGTCACGGGTCATATGCGACCAACCCGCCGACAGGCGGACCTGAAAACGGTTGTCGCCGCTGGTGTTCCAGTATTGGACCCGCGGGGTCAGGAGGAGGGAGTTCAACTCGTTCTGATCAAAATAGGTCCGGACGCGCACTTGCTGCTCAAATCGCAGAACCTGACGGCCCTCCAGCGGCTGCACCCAGCGCAACCAGGTATTGGAGTCAAAGCCGGTCTCAAGCTCGAATGGTGAACCAAGGCCGATAATGGTTTCGTCACCGGGCGCGAAGGGGTCAGAGCGCGCGATCATATTATCGCTGCGAAGCTCAAACCGGCCTTCGTCGGCAAGCGCGGCGCTTGTGCCAGCAGCAGCCAGAGCCGCCATCGAAACGGTCCAAACAGATTTGGTCATGGGTGTCCCCTCAGATGCCCGGGCGCCAGATAGCCATAGTCTAGACCATAAGAGCGCCCAATTCGCAGGTTTAAAAAGTCTTAATTTCGAGCTTTACTCGGTTTTTGGGGCCGTGAGGGGCAAGGACGCGGCTTTTTTGGGGCAAGACCAGCCATGTTGCATGACGCAGACGCACCACCGGCACCGCCGCGGCCTGAAACGGTCAAGGCGAAGCCTGGCTCAAAGCCAGCAAAGCCAAAGCTGGACGATCAGGGGCGGTCCTCGGACTTCTTCCGCTCGGTGGACTCAGCCCCGACCGGGGTCTCTGTCGCGCGCCCACGCATTATTCAGGATACCGCACTTGTTGGCTTCGCCTTTGTTTCAATCATTCTGCTGGCCTTGCCCGAAGTCCTGCGCGCGAGCGCCGGCATCGAGCTTCCGCGCGATTTTGTGGGCTTTACTGCCGACCGGCTGAACGCTGTGCTGCCGGTGCGCACATTCCTGGTCAGCTTTTTCCTGACCTATGCCATCTTCGCCTATGGTTCAGTCGGAACACGCTTGAAGCTCGCGCTGTTATTCCTGACCAAATTTACCGCCGTGTGTGCCATCGTCGACATGGCCAGCTGGACCAGCTGGCGCTTTGCCGACGCAGTCTGGCCCATCCATTTCCAGCAATTCCTGGTCGGGATTGCGGGCCTTTCCATCTTCCCCCACACGGTCATTTCCAACGCCCGCCTGCCGGTCGATAGCGGTGTTCCCAATTTGAGAACCGGCAAGTCCTACGAATACACAGCGTTGATGATCACTGCCCTGATCGCAGCGATTATCGCGATCATCCTTGCCACCGTGTTTGAGCCTGAAACCAGCTATCTTCGCTCCATCGCCATTCTGGGCGGGATGGGACCGGGTGTGTTTCTGGCCCAGCAAGTCATGGGCGGACAGCTCGCTCTGATCGGCTGGCTGCGCAATCTGATCTCAAGGCGGCGCGCCTTTTCGCCCCCCGTGGCCGTCATGATCCCGGCCCACAATGAAGCGCACCAGATTGGCGCAACCCTTCGCGCCGTGGATGCCGCAGCCGCGCGCTACAAGGGCGATGTCCGGGTGATCGTGATGGAGAACTGTTCTTCAGATGAGACAGCCAGGGTGGCCGAAACCACGCTATCTGCCTGTCAGCACATTTCCAGCTACACGGTGGATACCAGCACCATTCCGGGAAAAGCGCGGGCGCTAAACCGGGGCCTCGACCTCATCAACGAAGACTTTGTGGTGCGCATTGATGCGGACACTGAAGTTTCAGAGCGCGCCATCCACATCGCCATGCGCCACTTTGCCAACGCCACGGTCGGCGCGGTAGGCGGACTTCCCATGCCGCATGAGGATGAAGGCCTGCTGTCGAAGGTAAGAGCCATCGAAGTCCTGCTGCGCCATGGCTTTGTCCAGGTCAGCTTCGGAGCCTTTGGCGGCATCTTCGGCCTGCCGGGCATGTTCGTGATCTACCGCAAGGGCGCGCTGGATGCCGCCGGCGGCTTCACCGAAGGCATGAATGGTGAGGACACCGACATCACGCTCGCCATGGCGAGCATCGGCTATCGCAATGTGTCTGAACCGCGCGCCAAGTTTTACACCGAAACACCAGACACCCTCGCCTTCCTGCGTGAGCAGCGCACCCGCTGGTTCCGGTCGCTCTATCACGTGGTGGCCCACAACCGTTCGGCTCTGTTTGCCAATGGCTCGGTAATCGGGAATGTATCTTTGCCCTTCACGCTGCTCAACGGTGCGCGCCGGGCCATGATGACGCCGCTTCTGATCTACGGCCTCATCGTCTTCTTCATCTTCGGCGGCGTTTATGGCCACCCCGGCTTTGCCACCGTCGTTGCGGTGGTTCTGGGCATGCCCTTCGTGTTTGCCGCATTTGTCCTGATGATCTGGCGACGGCTCGATCTGTTATGGGTGCTGCCGCTCTATATGGGCTTCAGATTCCTGCGCTCCTACTACACGCTGGGCTCCACGCTTTCGCTGATTTACCCAGCCAGGAAGGAAGAGCGTGCCTTTGAAGCGCAGAAGCCGCGTCAATATCCGCCGATGCCGGAGCAGGGTGCGCCCTAACCCCTCACCCTGAAGAACAACCCATAAAATACAGGCGTTGCGATCAGGGTCAGGACAGTCGCGAAGGCGAGGCCGCCGATAATCGTTACGGCCATGCCCTGGAAGAAGGCATCGAAGATCAGCGGCGTCATGCCAAGGATCGTCGTGCCGGCCGCCAGCATCACCGGTCGCAAGCGACTGACCGAGCCTTCCAGCACGGCAGTCAGCTTCTCGTCGCCACGCACTCTGCGTTGATCCAGCTCATCGACCAGCACGATGGCATTCTTGATCAGCATGCCCGAAAGCGAGAGCAGCCCAAGCAGCGCAGTGAAGGAGAAGGCGACATTGGTGGCCAGCAAGCCTACCGTCACACCAATCACGCTCATCGGCACGATGAGCCAGATAATGAGTGGCTGGCGCACGCTTTGGAACAGCAGGACCGAGGTCACGACCATCACCAGAAGCGAGAAGGGGAGGACGCCGCCAAGGCTCTCATTGGCCTGCTGGCTGGCCTCATGCTCACCGCCCCATTCCAGTGAATAGCCCTGGGGTAGCTCAATTTGAGACGCCACGGCAGAAAAGCGCACGAAAGCGCTGGCGGCCGTTTCACCGTCCGGCGGATTGGCCTGTACCGTCAGCGTGCGCACCCGGTCGCGGCGCTGGATCAGCGTGTCACGCGCCTCCAGCTCGAAGCCGTCCACCGCCTGGGTCAGCGGGACATAGGCGTTCTGCGACGGGCTCCAGATCAGGCGGTCTGACAGATTGTCAGCAATCGCCCGTTCTGCTTCCGGCGCGCGGGCGATAATGGGAATCAGGCGGTCGCTCTCACGATAGGTGCCGACATTGACCCCTTCAGTGGCAAAGCGCAGCGCTTCAGCGATATCGCCACGGGTCAGACCAATCGTGCGGGCGCGCTCTGCCACGATCTGGGGACGCAGCACAAGCTCGCGATTGCGCCAGTCCGTACGAAGGTCACGCACATTGGCTTCGGCACGCATACGGGTCATCGCCTCGTCGGCCAGACCGCGCAGCACGTCAGCATCGGCCCCCATGAAGCGGGCTTCCAGCTGAGCCCCGGATGGAGGGCCAAACACAATGCGATCCACACGCGCTTCCACATCAGGATGGGTGTCGGCGATGTATTGAAGGATGCGATCGCCCAGCGCCGGGATTTCCTCCAGCCCTTCGGTGCGTACCACCAGTTGGCCATAGGCGGTGTTGGGCTGTTCAGAGGTGTAGGTCAGCATGAAGCGCGTTGCGCCCTGGCCTACAAAAGCGTCGACATTGATCGCTTCAGGCTGCGCACCGGCATAGCGGGCGATATCACGAATGGTGGAATCGGTGGTCAGGATATCAGCGCCCTGAGGCTCCAGAATATTCACGTAGAACATCGGCGTGTTGGAGTTCGGGAAGAAGGACTGGCGCACCTGTCCAAAGCCGACATAGCTCGCCACCGTAATCGCCAGCAGAGCGACCACCGTGACCCAGCGAAATTTGAGCGCACCGGCCAGCATCGCCCGGTACGCGCCATAGATAGGCCCGGCATACGCGTTCTCACCGGCCCTGCCCTGCTCGCTTTTAAACAGGTGGAAGGCGATCATCGGTGCTACAGTAATGGCCAGCAGCCAGCTTAGAAGCAGAGAAATCCCGATCACCGCGAAGAGCGAGAACAGGAACTCTCCGGTCCCGTCCGGCGACAGGCCGATCCCGGAAAACGCCATGATCCCGATCACCGTCGCGCCCAGCAGCGGCCATTGGGTGGACGCCACGGCATCCTGCGCCGCCTTCATCCGACGCTCGCCGCGTTGAACGGCGATCTGCATGCCCTCGGTCACAACGATGGCGTTATCCACCAGCATGCCCATGGCGATGATCAATGCGCCCAGCGAAATCCGCTGCATGGTGATGTCGAAGCCCGCCATGAAAGCCAGCGTGCCGAACACCGTCAGCAGCAGCACAGCGCCCACCGTTACACCGGCGCGCCAGCCCATGAACACGCAAAGCACGCCGATCACGATGGCCAGCGACAGGGCCAGATTGATCAGGAAGCCGTTAATCGCCTCATCGACCACCACGTGCTGCTCATAGATGGGTTTCAACTCCACCCCGATGGGCAGGTTGATCATCAGGGCGTCGAGCTTGGCCTCAACCGCCTCGCCCACATCCACGATGTTGGCATCGGCAAGGCCGGAAACCCCAATCGTAAAGGAGCGCTCTTCGTTGTGGTAAATGTATTGATCGGCCCGCTCCACCGGGGCTCGCCTCACCTCAGCAATGTCGGACAGGCGCAGCGTACCGCCCGCGTCACCGGGATTGATCAGGAGGGTTTCGATCGATTCCACCCCTCCAATAGTCTGAGGCAGCTCTATCGACAGAAGGCGGCCACCCGCCGGTGTTTCACCAGCGGACACCACCGCGTTTTCATTCGATAACGTGGAGAGCACCGCCCCCACTGGCAGCCCAAGCCGCGCCAGATTCTCTTGGGGGATCTCGATATAGATGCGCTCCTCAGGCACGCCAGCGACCTGAACCTTAGACACCCCGTCCACGGTCAGAAGCTCGCGGCGCAGATAATTGGCGATGTCGCGCACTTCAGCGTCGGAATATCCCGGCGTCGCCACCGCGTAGAGGATGCCGTAAACGTCGGCAAAGTCATCAAAGACGCGCGAGGGACCCGCGCCGGGCGGCAGTGAGGCCTGGGCATCACGCACCCGCAAGCGCAGCTCGTCCCACACTTGAGGCAGCTCGGAACCATCAAACTCGTCGCGCACGACGACGCGGATTTCGCTCATCCCCGGCGAGCTTTCAGAGCGCACCTCTTTAAGCTGGCTCATCTGCTGGATGGCGGTTTCCAGTCGCTCGGTGACTTCTCGCTCCACTTCTTCCGAACTTGCGCCGGGATAGGGCGTAAAGACGATGGATTCCTTGATGGTGAAGGCCGGATCTTCCAGCCGTCCCACCGTGTCAAAACCCCACAGCCCACCAAACAGGCAGCCCAGAATGACCAGCCAGGTCAGGACCGGCTTTTCGATCGCAACACGTGCCAGCGCCCCCCGCCGGGTCGAGGTGTCGGTATCCGCCATCGTCAGAGCTCCCTCGCGCCTGATTTAAAACAGGCCGGATGCCGAACCGGTACGCACGGCCCGCTGCAGCGGGCGCACGGACATGCCTTCGTGAAGCGCGGTCACGCCCGCGGTCACAATCTGCTCACCCGCGGCCAGCCCCGTCTCCACCAGCACGGTGTCACCGATCACAGGGCCGATGGCCACCGATCGCGCACTGACCTGTCCTTCAGTCGGGCTATAGACCCAGACCTGAAAGCCGCCATCAGGGCCGGCGGCCAGTGCAGTCACGGGCACGCGGACGCCGGGATTTTCATTGATGGCTTCAGGCTCAATCACGATGCGTACATTTGCCGTCATGCCGGGCAGGATATTGGCCGGGATGTCATTCGGCAGCGCAAAAAGAACCGTATAGGTCTGGCTTGCCTGATCGGGCTCGGCCACCAACTCGCGGAACTCAAGCGGGAAGGTTTGATCGGGCAGAAAGGGAAAGCGCGCCATCATCTCGCGCGGCTCGTTCTCATCCACCAGCGCCAACGTGCTTTCGGGCACCTGAATAGCGACGCGCAATTCACCCACATCCTGCAGGCGCACGACCGGCTGGCCTGGTGAGACGGTGGTGAAATTATCCACCAGGCGCCGGCTTACAAGCCCGTCAAAGGGGGCATTAATGGTCGCGTATTGTCGGTTCTGGCGCGCATTATCCAGCGCCACGGCGCGCAAATCATACGCGGTCTGCGCATCTTCCAGCGCTGCATCTGAGGCGATGCCGCGGTCATGCAGGGTGCGCTGACGGTCAAGATTTTGCTGAGCCTGCTGAAGCTGCACACGCGCTTCGCGCAGAGCGCGCTCAAAATCCTGGGTTTCCAGCGAGGCAACAAGTGTACCCTCAGGGATCTGCTGACCCTCGCTAACCGGGAAGTCGGACAGGCGCCCACCCACCTGAAAGGCCAGATCAACGGTCAGGCGCGCTTCCACCCGCCCGACAAATTCCCGCGCAGAAGAAGACTGAGCCGGCTGGACCTGTTCGATCCGTGCGGCACGCACCTGCGGGGGTTCAGATACAGGAGCCGGCGAGCAGGCGGCCAGCGCCGCACTCACCGCTCCGGCGATGGGGAGGAGGTATTTCATTGGGGAGGCTCCGAAGCCAGAGCAATGAGGCGGGCTTCTACGGCCTCGCGCTCATCGTCTGCGAGAATGTCCAGTCCGAGAATGTCTGAGAAGTGAAGGCCGTCAGAGGCCAGAAGCATGATGGTGGCAAGTTCGGGGTCAGCCGCATGGGCGATGATATCGCTACGGATGCGGGCAATCGCGTCGCGGATCGGATCAATCAGCTCCGGGTTTTCCGCCGCCGCCGCGAGCAGACCCATGGAGACCTGACGATCCACCTCGCGCTCTTCCTTGGAGACCAGCGCCCGGGCCATGGCCTCAAGTGGAGAGCTTCCCTCCGCTTCTGCGCGGGCGAGCGCGGCTTCATGGCGCTGTGTATGGCTATCCACAATGCGCTGCACCATACCTTTGATCATGTCGAGCTTGGACGGGAAATTATAAAGCACCCCGCCCTTGGAATAGCCGCTCTCCTTGACCACCGCATCAATGGTCAGGCGGCGTGCGCCGTCACGAGCCACAACGCGCTCGGCTGCATCCAGGATCAGCTCGCGGGCGCTGCTGCGATCATCAGCGGTGTCGGTTTTTGGTGTTGATACGACGTCGGCCATGGCACTCATCACACTTATGCTGCACCGCATCTAGACCGTCTGGACGGTTTTTTCAAGACAAACCGTCCAGACGGTACAGAAAATCATCTTGGAGCCCGTCTGGAGTGCGTCGAGGCATCTGGATATGTCAGTTTCGTGAAATGGCAGTGTCGCCCTACCGGTTTTCCTTGACCCTTGCGCCGGGCTTGCTATCGGACCTCTGCATATGCGCGTCAATGCGCATGAGGGGTAATCACCGGAGTAGATTTGATGGCCGAGCTTTCAGTGTTTGGTGTGCCGCTATTTGCCCTCGTGGGCTTCATGTTTGCGGCCTACGCCATTGTGGCAAATGACGTGATCCAGACGCTGGGGACCTTCCTGTCATCCAACTCCAAACGACCTTGGCTGGTGTTGTGGGCGTTCGCCGCCAGCATCATCATTGCGGTGATGCTCTATGGATATTTCGGATATGACGGCGACATTGCCTTTGATCGCCTCAACTCAATCCCCTATCCTGAGGCTGGCATTCAGTGGTGGCATGTGCTTCCGCCGCTCGTGCTGTTGCTGCTGACCTATTTCGGCATTCCGGTTTCAACCACCTTCCTGGTGCTGACCATCTTTACGCTGACCGGCGGCGCTGCCACCGCAGGCGTTCTTGGCAACATGCTGATCAAGAGCCTGCTGGGCTACCTCGTCGCCTTCGGTGCTGGCGCAGTCCTCTTCCTGCTCATTGCGCGCATGTTTGAAGCCTGGATCGCCAAGACCAATGTGGACGACGAGCACTCACCGCCATGGGCAATCCCGGCGGTAACCGGCCTGATTATGCTGCTGGCTTACCTGCTGCACGCTGGCCCGACCCTGCCGGACATTGCAAACGCCAACTGGCTAGCCGTCGGCATTGTGGGCGTTGTGGGCCTTGTCATCGCCTTCGCCACACGCGCCATCAACACCTGGTATGTACTGCAGTGGCTGTCCACCGGCTTCCTGTGGTCGCAGTGGCTGATGCAGGACCTGGCGAACATCTTCGTCTACCTGCCGCGCGAAACCGTGATCGACCCCATCAGCGGCGATGTGACGGTGACCTTCTCGGTGGCCATGCTGGTCTTTGCGACGCTGTTGATGGTCGCGCTTCACGCCATCATCTTCGCGATCCGCGGTGGTGAGATCCAGAAGATCGTTCTGGCCAAGACCAACACCGTGGACGTGCGCGCGGCAACCGTCGTCGACTTCTCCTTCGGCATCATTCTGATGTATTTCAAGGAGATCAACGATATCCCGATGAGCACGACCTGGGTCTTCCTCGGCCTCCTGGCTGGCCGCGAAATCGGGATCGCGATCATCACCAACCTGCGTGACCGGGTTGAAGCCTTCAAGGATGTGGGCGGAGACATGGCGCGTGCAGGCTTTGGTCTTGTGGTGTCAGTGGCCATGGCGATGTTCTTGCCGTTCCTGGCAACCGGCCAGTGGCCGGATATCGCGGGTGCGCTGTTCGGCTAACTCAAAGCGCAACAGGGTCGACTAAAATCCATCTGGACGGCTTTTGCGTACTGGTACTTGGTGGCAAGCACGCTAACGTGCCATCAGGGCGCGGGTATGCGCAGCGACCTTGAGTGGATTTAAGACCTGATGACTTCCGAATCTGAAACCCCTTCTGTCGACCGTCGCTATGAAAACGGCTGGATCGGGTGGATCCAGATTGGGGTCATCATCGCCGTCATCATTGTAGCGGGACTGATCACGCTTTCGCTGTCCTCCAGGAGCGGCAACGGTGGCGGCGATGCGCCAGAGCGCGCGAGCATTCCGGTCCAGCTGATTACACCGGCTACCGCGAACCATACGCCAATGGTGACGATCACTGGCACGGTTTCCGCCACCGCTCCTGTGGATATCTCCCCGCAGGTCGGGGGCCGTGTTGAAACAGTTTCTGACAGCATTCGCCCAGGGGCTCGATTCGAAGCTGGCGATACCCTGTTTCAGATTGATCCGCGGGACTATGAGGTTGCTGTGGCTCGCGCTGAAGCCGCACTGGCGGATGCTGACGCAGCCCTTCAGCAGACAGAGGCGGATGCCGAGATTGCCCGCAGGGAGTGGGCGGCGGTCTATCCTGAGCGCGAGATCACGCCGCTCGCCGCCCGTGAGCCACAGCTTGCCGCCGCGCGCGCGCGCAAACTGGCCGCCGAAGCGGATCTGGCTCAGGCCCGGCTAAATCTGGAGCGCACGCAGATCAGCTTCCCCTTCAACGGGCGGGTGACCGATAGCCGAATTGAAGCCGGGCTGCTTCTCGTAGCTGGTCAGCGCTATGGCTCGGTTTACGACATTTCCACGCTGGAAATTGTCGCGCCGATCTCTCCGTCTGACCTGGGGCGTCTTGGCGATACAGACCTTGCCCAGGTTAGCATCACTTTCGAAGATGGCACCCGCGGCTTTGATGCCGAGATCGTCCGGGTTGGGGCGCAGCTTGATGCGCGCACACGCTTCATTGATCTTTACATCGCCCCCGGAGAAGGTGCCACGCAACTGCGCCCTGGCCAGTTTGCCCAAATTGAAATCATGGCCCCCACGAGAGAGGATGTGCTGGTCCTGCCCGCCGTAGCCGCGCCAAGCCTGACTGTGGTGCGGATCGTAGAGAACGGGGAGATTGTGGAGCGCACAATCACCGTCCTGGATCGCCCGCGTGGTCAGGTCGTGGTTGAGCCCTTTGACTATGGCGAAGGCATTATCGTGTCGCCGCTTCCTGAGGGCTCAATCGGTCGGGCCGCCGAGATTGTCCCAGCCGCCGACACCGGACGGTAAGAGCCATGAGCGACAGCCCGCAGTCCATCCCGCCCAGCATAAACTCCAACTGGCCCGGCAAAGGCCTGGTCAGCTGGTTTGCGCGTAACCCGGTCGCCGCAAATCTGTTGATGGTGCTGTTCCTGCTTGGCGGCGCGCTCACGGCCTGGACGATCCCCACCGAAGTTTTCCCGACCCTGACCGCCCGCTCCATCCAGGTGTCGGTGATCTATCCTGGCGCAACGCCAGGCGAGGTGGAAGAGTCGATCACCCGGCGCATGGAAGAGGCTGTCCTCGGCCTTGAAGGTGTGGAGCGCGTCCGCTCGGTTGCCTCTGAAAGCCGGGGTACGGTGACCATCGAGCTCCTTGATTTTGTCGATGCGCAGGTCGTCAAGGACGACGTTGAAACCGCTATCGACTCGCTGGCTGACTTCCCACCGGAGGAAGCTGAACAGGTCCAGATCCGCATTCCTCAGCCAATCACCACTGTGCTGACCTTTGCGCTCACCGGCGCGGTGGACGAGCGGACGCTACGTGAGGCTGGTGAATCATCTGAGCGCGATCTCCTGTCGCAAGGTGATATCTCCACGGTGAATTTGCGCGGGGTGCGCGCCTATGAAATCTCGATCTCGGTCGATGAAGACGCGCTGCGCCGCTATGGCCTGACCTTCAGCGAAGTAGCCCAGGCAGTTCGCACATCCTCCCTTGATCTGTCCGGCGGGCAAATTCGTACCAGAGCCGGAGAAATCCTGCTGCGCACCGACGCGCGCGCCGAAACCGGTGACGCGTTTGAGGACATCATTCTGCGCTCGTCGCAGTCAGGCGCACGCGTCCGTCTGGGCGATGTCGCTGAGGTCGTCGACGGGTTCCAGGAAGAGCCGCTTCTGGCTACCTGGGACGGTGTCCCGGCGGTCTTCGTGGACGTGCAGGTGCGAGGCGGCGAAGACCTTCTCGATGTTCGCAACAGCGCGGTGGAGTGGATTGAAAACGCCACCTTTCCGCCGGGCATCGACGTGGTCATCGCCACCGATCAGAGCCAGGTCTTCTCCGACCGCATCGCGCTTCTGGCGCGCAACGCCATCATCGGCTTCACGCTGGTCTTCCTGTTGCTTGTGCTGATGCTTGACCTGAGGCTCGCCTTCTGGGTGTCGATGGGCGTTCCGATCTCTTTCCTCGGCGGCTTTGCCCTGTTTGGTGCGGCCGGGGTTACACTCAATTTCATCACCACCTTTGGCCTGATCGTTGTATTGGGCATCGTGGTCGACGACGCCATTGTGGTGGGTGAGAACACCGATAGGGAGCGTGCCAAGGGCAGATCTGGTGAAGACGCCGCGATTGCTGGCGTCACAGGCGTTGCCGCCCCGGTTCTGGTGGGTGTTTTGACAACCATGGCAGCCTTCGGTCCGTTGATTTTCTCTGGCGGCACCTTTGGCGAAATTACCCGCCCGATCCCGATCGTGGTGATCTGTATTCTGGCGATCTCGCTGATTGAGGCTTTCCTGATCCTGCCCGCGCACCTCGCCCATGGTGACAACTGGTCGAAGGGTCCTCTGGCGCGCATTCAAGATGCGGTCGCAAGCCGCCTGCAGGCTTTCTCAGATGGTCCCGTTGCGGGCTGGGCGCATTTTGCGGCGCGCAAGCGTTTTCTGGTGGCTTTCGCCGGGCTCATGATCGTCGTCGCGGCCATGTCGCTGGCCACCAGCGGCGTTGTACGCTTCATCTTCTTCCCCTCCATCGAGGCCGAGCAGATCTCTGCCGACCTGCAGCTGCCCGACGGTGCCCCTTTTGAGGCAACGCGCGAAGCCGCTGAGCGCATGATCAGCGCTGCACGCGAAATTCAGGCTGAATACGAGGAGGCGGGCGAACCTGCCATTGCCGGTGTGATCGCGACTATTGGCGGGCGGACCAGCCTGTTCAGTGGCCCTGGATCAACCAGCTCCACCACCGTGGCCTCAAACCTGGCGCAGGTGGAACTTCAGCTCACCCCAGCGGCTGAGCGAACCGTAGGTTCAGCTCAGCTTGAAGCTGAATGGCGCCAGCGTATCGGCCGCATTCCCGGCGTCGAGCAGCTGACCATCATCTCGTCGGCCGGGCCGCAGGATGCGGACATCGCCTACGAAATGTCTCACCCTGACAACGCGACGCTGGAAGCAGCTGTCGCCGAGTTTGCCGAGCGTCTGGCGCTCATTAATGGCGTGACCGAGATTGATGACGGCTTTGATCTGGGCAAGCGCCAGCTGAACTTTGCGCTGACCCCTGCGGGCGAGGCGGCGGGCCTCACCCCGTCTGATATCGCACGCCAGGTTCGCCAGGCCTTCTTTGGCGAAGAAGTCCAGCGCATCCAGCGCGGGCGCGAGGAAGTGCGGGTCTTCGTGCGCTATCCGCTGGAGCTGCGTAACGATCTGGCGGCGCTGGACCAGCTGCGTCTGCGCACCCCCGACGGTGCCACGCTCCCGCTATCAGTGGCAGCGACCTATTCAGAAACTCGCAGCTTTACGCGCATTGAACGCATTGATGGTCGCCGGATCATCGAGCTGACCGCGGACGTGGACGAAGGCGTTATCACGCCGGGCGACGCGCGCACCCAGGCTGAAACCGAGATCCTGTCTGATCTTCTGGATCGCTATCCCGAGCTGCGCTCCAACCTGGCCGGTGCGGGCCGTGAGCAAGCCGAAGACTTTGCAAGCCTCGGACGCGGCCTGCTGATCGCGGTGATCATCATGTACGCGCTCCTGGCGACCCAGCTCAGGAGCTATGTCCAGCCATTGATCATCCTGATCGCCATCCCGTTTGGCATTGGCGGCGCGATCATCGGCCACTTCGCGCTTGGCTTTGACCTGTCCTTCCCCTCCATCTTCGGAATGGTGGCGCTATCGGGTGTGGTGGTGAACGCCTCGATCGTGATGATCGACCGCTACAACATCAATCGCAATGAGCGCGGGATGGACCCTGAAGAGGCCATATCCGAAGCGGCCGCCCGACGCTTTCGCCCGGTGATGATCACCACGCTCACGACTGCATTAGGCCTTTTGCCCATCATTTCCGAGCAAAGCCCGCAGGCTCAATTCCTGATCCCGATGGCTGTGTCGCTGGGGGCCGGACTACTGTTTGCCTCGGTGTCGATCCTGATGTTGCTACCCGCTTTTGTGATGATCGTGGAACTGATCCGCAAATATGGCGGTCGCGCTTTCCTCGGACTGCTCGCGTTGGTTCTGCTGCTTGGCCTGTTCAATGGCTTCGGGCCGATTGGCGGCGTTGTTGGCCTGGTCCTGATCGCCGCCATTGTCGCCGGAACGCTGTACGCCCGGCGCAACCGCTTGGCCTGACCCCAAGAAGATCGCGCTTTAGACGCCGCGCCGCTCCATGAGATATCCAAGGCAATCGGCACGGATTGCCGCTTCACTCATCGTCAACATGGCCGGTGTGGCATCCCGGGTCAGGATGACCCGGTCACCTTCGACCCTGAAAAAACGCTCGGTCACGTCGTTGCGATCATCGTCATACACCGTCATGACCTGACGCCCGGTCAGGCGGCGCGCAAAAGTGGTTCCGGCAGGGCGCTCAAAGAAGTTCCAGTGTTCGAGCTTCGGAGGCAATTCCAGATCGGCCTTGACCCCATGGGCAAAAGCAAAGCTGGCATCTGAAGCAATCTCGATACGTCCCTTCACCTCAAAAATCTGAAGCTCAAGGTCTGGCGCGCCCCTGAAGTGATCCAGATGCAGCGTCGCCATAACCAGGTTGAAGGCTGCGTCCTCGCCATCGATTTCGCCCGATTGGCCACACTCAGCCGTGATCGCGGGGACCCGGTCTGCCCGCGAATTGGAAAACATCGATGGCGGATTATGGGTGTACATCGCCAGCGACCCCAGAAAGCTTGCCAGCTGAAGCGTATCCGGGCGTTCATTGTGGATGCAGCAATAATGCGGATTTGCACCTGTATTATTGTGCAGGTCGATATGGGCGAAAATCCCAGCCGCATCGAAAGCGTCCAGCACTTCGGCAGCCATGGCGTGTTCTGGCTCAGGACCGCCGCGCCAGATGCGATTATAGTCTGGTCGATCGGACAGCTTGCGCACGCCCGCTTCTGCAGCAAATACATTGCCAACGAAGATGATCAGGCTGCGCGGCAGGGCGTGGCTTTTCATCCAGACCTGAAGTCGCTTCAACACTGCCAGACCCACAACCTCATCACCGTGGAGCATGACGCTTAGCGCCAAGGGTTGTTTGTGGCGTCCCTCAAGCCGGATGAGGGTTGGGTTGGGAAAGACAGTGCGCAGCTGTCGTGCACTCACCGTTTCAAGGCCGGCCGGCAGATGATCAAGCTGGTCAAGTTCAAGCGCGCTCATACCGACCATGTATGGACCGGTTTCCCGCTCTGTTGAAGGGCCAGATAGGCGCCCATCAGGCCTTGCATGTCGCGACCATTGCAGTTGACCCAGGCGCGCTGCCAGGCTGCGCCATTCATCCCCGACCGGGCACGCGCACGGATAATGTCCATATATTTGCGCGCACTCCACTTATCGACACCGGCGACGACCAGGGCCCGCTCCGCCTTATCGGCAAGCTGGCGAGCAATCAGTTGCTGAACATCTCCGGCTTCGCCATCAAGCCAGACCACGCGCGCACCCAGACCCGATTTGGCCGCGCGATAGAAATTCTCGCGTGTGTCCGCAAACGGCAACGCCTTTTCCGGAGCTTCGTCCAGAGTCGAAAGATGCAAAGTCAAACCAATGAAAAAGGCGGCATTGGCAGCCATATCGACAGGCGTTGGCCCCGCAGGCGTGATACGGTTTTCAATGCGCAGATGGGGCACGCCCTCCTTGTTGGTCTCCACGATGGGCCGGTTCCAGCGCCACAATGCGCCGTTTTGAAGCTTGAAATGGCGCAGCTTCTCAGCCGGCGCATCCTCAACGACCGGCAGGAGCGGGGCATGGCCCTCGAGGTTCTCAATGAACAGCTCCATCAGGCTCTCGCGAATATATTGCGTGCCGAAATCGACCCGCCCAACGTGGCGTCCACCCTTGTCTTTGAAACTGAAGATCCGAATGGCCTGTTCAAAGGCGGGGATGCGCGTCTCTTCCCAAAGCCGGCGGCCATACAGGTAGGGCGCGTTGGCCGACACCGCGAGCACCGGTGCTGACGCGATCATGGCCGCGTTGAACTGGCGGGCCTGACGGGCAGGATCGATCATCAGGTGCGTTTGCAGGGATGTGCAGGCCGCCTCCATCATCAAATGGTTCTCAGCACGCTCAAGCCGTTCGCGACCCTCAATCTCATAAGCCAGCGGCACCCCGCCTCGCAGCTGCATGACCCGGTCATTGAGCGCGCGGTAGCGGTTCGATGGGGTCATCGCTTCAAGATCAAGCATGCCTTCACGCAAGGTTGGCGGCATGCCAATCATGGCCGCCTGCATATCCATCGCGTTCGCCGTGGTGCAACAATGATCCCACAGCGCGGCAAAGCGCTGCTCCAACGTTTCCAAACCGCGCTCTGACAGGCTGACCGGATCAAGATTGAGCTCAAAATTATACCGGCCCAACTCCTGGTCGAGGCCAGGATCATCAGCCGCATTCAGGAATTCCAGATTGCGGGGCGATGGCATCAGGTCCGCATCCAGCAGCCACCCTTCCACCTCCGCCCCAATCATTGGCGGGGTCGCCCGCTCAAACGCGCCCTCTTTAAACCAGTTCATGACCAGCAGCGTTTCAGCGCGCAGGCGCGCTTTGAACCCGGCTTCATCAAAAACGTCCGCGGTTTCTATTTCCTGTCCCATGGAGGGGATATTAGGCAGCGCCTGATGGGCCGCCTATGCGACGAATTGGGTATCAGCGCCGCGCTTCCACCCAATCGATCAGCATTTTCGACACGTCCACGCCGGAGAAGCGGCGCAGCTCCTGAATGCCGGTGGGCGAGGTGACGTTGATCTCGGTCATGACATTGCCGATCACATCGATGCCGGTGAAGACCAGACCCCGGCGCTTCAGCTCCGGGCCGATGATGGCGCACAGCTCCAGATCGCGCTCGGTCAGGTCAGACTGAACCGCCTTGCCGCCCACATGCATGTTGGCGCGCACCTCACCCTCGGCTGGGACGCGGTTGATCGCGCCCACTGGCTCGCCATCGACCAGGATGATGCGCTTGTCGCCGTTGCGCACGTCCGGCACGAAGGCCTGGGCCATCAGCGGATCGCGGCTGATCTGCTGGAACATCTCCACGAGAGAAGCGAGGTTCTCGGCCGAGTCCCGCATCCGGAACACGCCCACGCCGCCATTGCCGAACAGCGGTTTGACGACGATGTCGCGATCATGGCGCTCAAAGAAATCGCGGATTTCGCTTTCAGAACTGGTGATCAGCGTGGGCGGCATGATGCCTTCAAAATGGGTGATGAAGAGCTTTTCCGGCGCGTCGCGCACATGGCGCGGATCGTTCACCACCAACACCTCGGGCATCAGATGCTCCAGCAAGTGCGTGGTGGTGATATAGCTCATGTCAAAGGGCGGGTCCTGGCGCAGGAAGATCGCATCCACCCCATGCAGGTCCAGCACCACCGGCGCGGCAAGATTGACGTGATCGCCCTTCACGCGCTGAAGCTTTTCCACCTTCTGGGCCATCGCCCGCACACTGCCATCCTCAAACGACAGATGCCGCGGCTCATAAACCCAGATCTCATGGCCGCGCGAGAACGCCTCCAGCGCAATGTCGAAGGTGGAATCCCCGTCAATATTGACCCCAGTAATCGGGTCCATCTGAAAAGCGATCTTGAGCATGGGCGAGAGCCTTTCGAGGGCCAGGGCAAGCGTGAAGCGCTAGAGGTAGGCGGTGAGGATGAGAAAGGGAAGGTGGCAGGTTCGGCCGAAACATCTCCGGCCTCATTTAATAATAGAGCTGAAAGCGACGCGGTTGTTATTATTGATGATGATCGGGACCGCGGGTTTCACCAGAGATCGCCCGGTGACGTCGATGGGCGGGGGATGCGCGAACAGCCGTCTGGTGCTCCTGATCATGCCGATAGTCTAACCGACCGGAGATGGCCAGCGGATAGCGGGAGTCCGAGCAGCCCTAACGTTCGGCCTTACACGCCTGTGTACATTACACCAGAAAGTCCCGCCTTGACTGAAGGACATCTTGTGCTTGAGGCACACGCGCAACGTGTTTAGCGTTCGCGCATGTATCGTCTCTTCATTTCTCTTATCTCGCTTGCCGCCCTCATCGGCTGCCAGTCTGAAACGCCCGAAGGCGACGCGCTGCTTCGCGATGCCATCACCCGGATCGAGGCAGGCGAATGCGGCGTGCCCGATGCGCACGCGATGGTCGCCGCGCGAGCCGGCTACCCGCACCTTTTCAATGAAATAAAGCGGCTGAAGTCCCCGACGCATTGCCCCCAGGTGACAGTTCTCGATCCAGATCAGGATTACGGCCCTGTGGCACTAACCATTGCGGAATTCTCCGTCTCGATGAGCGGCGGCGCGCCGAGCGGAAATCGCATCAGTTGGCGCCTTGTCTGGCTTCAGGGCCTGACAGACCCGGCGGCCGCACGCGCCCACCAGGCGCTTCAGAGCCTGCCTGATCAGTGCCGACGCTATGCCACCGCTGTCCTGCCTGAAAGCCCGGAGCTGATCGACTTTTATCTGAACCACGGGAAACCCGAGCCCTTGCCTGCGATGCGTCAGCATGCCGATGAGCTCGCCATCTGCGCCCGGGCTTTCGCGCAGGCTACGCTCGAGCACCTCGAAGCGGGCGAGGAAAGCTGGGCACTCTACTGGTTGGATAGCGCTAACTTTTTGGGCTATGGCGCGCAGGAGCCGACATTACGCCATCTGGTCGCGACGGCTGAAGACACGCAAAGCGCTGACAACTACCGCAACCTGCTGGCAGCGGCTCTGTTGGAGCGCTTCCTGCTGGAGGACTACGCAGCGCTTGATCGGCTTGTCAGTGACGGCGCAATCGCAAGCTCACTTGCTCGCTATGAAAGCAGAGGCGTGTTCACAGGCACCGGGCAGCTTGCAATGGCTGCAGGGATGGAACCGCACGAGAACTGGTTGAATCTTGAGCAATACGAGCCCGGGTATTCTGGCCTGCTGACACAACTCGCGCTGAGCGGCGGCCTTCAAACTGACGAAACACCACCCCTGTTTTCGGCCGTCCGCGAAGCCTGCACCGTGCCGGCCGATTCTGATATTTTATCAGGCCTCGATAATAGCGGTCAGGCCCGCCATCATGAATGTCGCAAAGCTCATCAGCGGATAGGCATGGCCGCCGGTCTTGAGCGTGCGGAAGCAGATTATATCCGATCGCTTTTCATTGATGCTGCTAACTCAGGCGGTACCAACGCCGAACTCATCTCACTCGTGACCGGCCGGCGCAAAGATGAGCTGATCGACATTCTGCAATCGTCGGAAGCGACAGCGGTCGTCTACGATGTGTATGGCTGTCCGCGACCGTCCGACAGCCTCCGCCCCTACTGGCAGGTTGCTCGGCCTGCCCCGGAGACAAATGTGTGCCAACGGCTTGCCGAATTGCAACCCGATCCCACCGACTTCGAGGCCATGACCTCAGCCTTGCCGTTCGAAACCTGTGATGTGGCAAGTATCGCCAATGCTGAACCCATCTCTCTGCTTCCCGCCTATTATGCCGCTCAGGCTGGCCGGGCCGAAGCCTTTGATTGCCTTGCCGAGGCCGCGGCCCTGAGCGCGAGCCAGACGCAGCATAGCCCCGCCAAAGAGGCTTTAGTCGTCGCCGTCCATGCCGGCGTGCGGGTCGGCTATCTTGATGAAGTGGACTGGTCGCTTGCCGGTGGCGAGCGTGCCTGGTCGATTGCACAGGTCATCGACAAATCCGAAACGGACTTTGGCCACCTTGAGGCTTGGGCATCTGGGCCGGAGCCATTTGAGTGGCTGGAGCAAGAGAACGGCGCATCGAATTGATGCCGCACGCCCCGCATGACCAAGCTCACCCTTGACTCTCACCCCCTCCCCCGGTAACTCCCCACGCTCTTAACGCAAGCGCCGATCCGCTTGCCTAACCAACACACGGCGTCCACGCATCGTGGATCACGCGCCTGGAGGTTGGCGAGGTCCCCCGCTCGACGAAGTTTTCGTTCAGCGGGGCGGTTGCGGCGTGCGTGTTGGGTGCTCACCTTTGTGGGTGGTTCGAAGCAGAGTTAAAGCAGGGCCCATGTTCGATAGTTTAAGCGAACGTTTGACAGGCATATTCGACGGACTGACCGGGCGCGGGGCGCTGGGTGAAAAGGACGTCGACGCGGCCCTGCGCGAGATCCGCGTGGCGCTGCTGGAGGCCGATGTCGCCCTGCCCGCGGTGAAAGATTTTACGTCCAAAGTGCGTGAGCGCGCGGTGGGTGAAGAGGTCATCCGCTCGGTTTCGCCCGGCAATCAGGTCATCAAGATCGTCCATGACGCGCTCGTTGAGCTGCTCGGCGGTGAGGGTGAGCCTGAGGGTCTGAGCCTGGGCGGTGAGCCGCCGGTCGCCATCCTCATGGCTGGTCTGCAGGGCTCGGGTAAGACGACCACGACTGCCAAGCTCGCCAAGCGCATTTCGGAGCGCGAGAACAAGAAAGTCCTCGTCGCCTCGCTCGACACCCGTCGCCCGGCCGCCATGGAGCAGCTGGCGCAGATGGCCGAGAAGGCGGGCGTGAACTGCCTGCCCATCGTGGCGGGGCAAAGCGCGGTGGAGATCGCCAAGCGCGCCATGAGCGCGGGCCGCCTGCAGGGCTATGACGTGGTGATCCTGGATACCGCGGGCCGCACCTCCATTGACGAAGAGATGATGGGCGAAGCGGCAAAGATCGCCGACATCGCTCGCCCGCGCGAAACCCTGCTGGTGGCTGACGCGCTGACCGGTCAGGACGCGGTGGAAACCGCCAAGCGCTTTAACGAGCGCCTGCCGCTGACGGGTCTGGTGCTGACCCGGATGGATGGTGATGCGCGCGGCGGTGCGGCGCTGTCCATGCGCTGGGTCACCGGCCTGCCGATCAAGTTTCTGGGCGTCAGTGAGAAGGTCGACGGCCTCGACGGCTTCGATGCCAGGCGCCTTGCTGGCCGCATTCTGGGCCGGGGCGACATCATTTCGCTGGTTGAGAAAGCCGCAGCTGAAGTCGACCAGGACAAGGCTGCCCGGCTCGCCAAGAAGATGGCGAAAGGCAAGTTCGATCTCGATGATTTGGCTGATCAGCTGCGCCAGCTTCAGAAGATGGGCGGCCTGGGTGGTCTGATGGGCTTCCTGCCGGGCATGAATAAACAAGCCAAGCAGCAGATGGCCGCCGCCGGCATGGACGACAAGATGCTCAAACGGCAGGAGGCGATCATCTCCTCCATGACGCGTGAAGAGCGCGCCAAGCCGGACATCCTCAAAGCCAGCCGCAAGCGCCGCATCGCGAAGGGTGCGGGCGTTGAGGTGCCGGACGTCAACAAGCTTTTGAAAATGCACCGCCAGATGGCGGACATGATGAAGAAGATGGGCAAAAAGGGCGGCAAAGGCGGCTTCCCAGGCATGCCCGGTGGCGGCATGCCGCCCGGTGGAATGCCACCGGGCCTCGATGCGGCCGCGTCTGATCTTCTCAAAGGAAATGCACCGCAAGGTGCCAACCTGCCAGGCCTGCCGGGCTCTGGCGGGAGTTCCGGACTGCCAGGTCTTGGCGGTTCGGGTGGCCTCCCTGGCCTGCCCGGCGGCAAACCCAAGAAATAGGTAAGGAAAACCCATGTCTGTGAAAATCCGTCTCGCCCGTGGTGGCGCGAAAAAGCGTCCGTACTACCGCATCGTTGTGGCCGACGCGCGCATGCCGCGTGATGGCCGCTTTATCGAGAAGATCGGCTCCTACAACCCGATGCTTCCAAAGGACCACGAGCAGCGCGTCGTCGTCGACGCTGAGCGCGCTGCCGAGTGGATCAAGAAAGGCGCAAAGCCGACCGACCGTGTCGCCCGCTTCCTGAAGGACGCTGGCGTCTACGAGTGGGCCGCTGGAAACAACCCGAAGAAGGGCGAGCCAGGCGAGAAGGCCAAGGAACGCGCTGAAGAAAAGGCTGAAAAAGAAGCCGCCAAGAAGGCTGCTGAAGAAGAAGCCAAGGCGGCTCCGGCTGAAGAAGAGGCTGCGGCCGAAGCTGAAGCGTCCGAGGAAGAAAAGTCGGAGTAGTCTGGCTTTTCGTCTTCCAGGACATGATAAAGGCCGGGCGGCAACGTCCGGCCTTTTTCTTTGGCTCTAAGTTAGCCCAAATCACGTCGCGTCAGTAAGACTGAATACATCCTCGACCTGAACCTCGAAATAGCGAGCGATTTTCAGAGATATCACGGTGGACGGCGTAAAGCGCCCCACCTCAATTGTTGAAATGGTTTTGCGTGAGACACCAATGGCGTCGGCGAGCTCGGTCTGGCTAATCTGGCGCTCGGCGCGCAAGACCCGGATTCGGTTGGCAAGGGGACCGGACACTAGCCCGCCTCATCGCAAGGACCGCTGGCAAAGATCACGAATGCCAGCGCAAAGATCATCAGCGAGCCCGCCGCCACGAAATCGAGCGCGATCTCCGGCGTTATCCTCGACAGGATGAGATTATCCATCAAGCTTAGAAGAACCGTGCCCAATAATGTCAGGGCAAAAGCGGTAAAGCCTGCCTTGCGAAGGGCATTTGCTAAAAAGCTGTCGGCCTTGACCGGGTTCATGGATGGCGCACCAGCGCGCTGCTTGAACCAAATAAAGAGCGGCACAAACACCCCAATCAGGATAATCGCTGCCCCCTTCGCGATCCAGTCGATGGCAGCCGCCATATCTGGCGAAGCAAGAGCCTCAAATGCACCCAGCACGTAAATGAGTGAGGCGAGACCTGCGCCCAATCCGGTCAGCCAGCTGAGCCGATCTACGGCCTCTGCTGAAGTCCGTGGAGCAAAATATGACATGAGTGCCTCCTTCAATCCGATACCCCAAATACACCATGTGATACCCGAAGGTGTCAATATGGGAAACAAGAGTATTTTCGCTGAGTGATTGAGCCCGCGTTGATTTGGTAGCTAGTGCGTGGACAGGTCCGCGCGAAATCCCTAAATCATGTTGGCGTGTACGCACTGCGTGCTCTGGTTCCACATATTGAAATGAAGACACCATAATCATGTCGCAAGACGCTTTTCCCGTAGAGACGCGCCGCCACTCGGCTGCGCACCTGATGGCCGCCGCGATCAAGGATCTGTATCCGACCGCGAAATTCGGTGTGGGGCCCGCGACCGAGACTGGATTCTTCTATGACATCGCGCTCGATGAGCCACTAACGCCGGAAGATCTGCCCAAGATCGAAAAGCGCATGAAGGAGCTTCGCAAGAAGAAGAAATACTTCCAGCGCGAAGAGGTCAGCGCCGACGAAGCCATCGAGTACATGAAAAACGAAGGCCAGGACTTCAAAGTCGAGCTCCTGGAACTTCTGCGCGACAAGGGCTCCACGGCGATCGCCAAGGAGACGGGCGATGAGTCCGTTGTGGGCGAAGGTGAAACCACGATCAGCTTTTACCGCACCGGCGATTTTGTTGACCTGTGCCGCGGGCCGCACGTGGACCACTCCGGCCAGGTCGGCCATTTCAAGCTGCGCTCCATTGCTGGGGCCTACTGGCGCGGGGACGCGAAAAACGCTCAGCTACAGCGTATCCATGCACTCGCCTTTGAAACCAAGGAAGAGCTGGACGCAGAGCTGCTGCGTCTGGAAGAGCAAGCCAAGCGCGACCACCGAAAGATCGGCAAGGAACTCAATCTCTACACCCTGGTTGAAGAGGTGGGGTCCGGCCTGCCGCTCTGGCTGCCAAACGGCAATGTCATCCGCGACGAGCTGGAGCGCCTGGGCAAGACCGAGGAGCACAAGGGTGGCTACAAGCGGGTGACCACGCCGCAGATCACCAAGGGCGACCTCTACCACCGCTCCGGGCACCTGCCCTACTACGCCGACGACATGTACGCGCCGATGAAGATCGACGAGACGGACTATTATCTCAAACCGATGAATTGCCCACACCACCACATGATCTATGCCCATGATCAGTGGAGCTATCGCGATCTTCCGGTGCGTCTGGCCGAATACGGCAATTGCTATCGCTATGAAGCCTCCGGCGGCCTGTCCGGCCTGATGCGCGTGCGTGGCTTCTGCATGAATGACGCGCACATCTATTGTCGCGAAGACCAGGCCAAGGACGAATTCCTGTCGGTCATGCACCTGCACGCCAAATATTATCGCATGTTCGGCATCGATAATTTCTGGATGCGCCTGTCCCTGCCGGACATGGAAAATCTCGACAAATATGTCGATGATGCCGCTGGCTGGAAGCGTGCGCTCGACATCCTGAAAGAAGCGATGGACGAGTCCGGCTACCCTTACAAGGAAGTCGAAGGTGAGGCAGCCTTCTATGGTCCGAAGGTCGATTTCATGGTGAAGTCTGTGGTGGGCACCGAGTATGCCATCTCCACCAACCAGCTCGACTTTGTGGCCACGAAGAACTTCAATCTCGGCTACACCGATGCGGACGGCGAAAAGAAGCCGGTCTACGTGATCCATCGCGCGCCACTGGGCACGCACGAGCGCTTCATCGCCTTCCTGATCGAGCACTATGCCGGCAAATTCCCCACCTGGCTTTCACCGGTCCAGGCGATGGTAATCCCGATCGCCGACCGGCACGAGGACTACGCCGCTGAGGTGAAGAAGAAGCTCTTCTTCTCTGATGTGGATACCGTCCATGGCGGCATCCGGGTTGAGACCGACTTTGCTTCAGAGCGCATGCAGAAGAAAATCCGCAATGCCCAGACCAAGCAGATCCCCTACATGCTGGTGGTCGGTGATGCCGAAGCAGAAAACGGCGAAGTGGCCGTGCGTCACCGCGACCACGGCGATCTCGGCACCATGAAAGTCGACGCCCTGATCGAGCGCATCGCAAAAGAACAGCGCAGCCGCGCCGATGAAGGGGCCGCCCAGTAGCGTTCAACCCTGTCCAGGCTGTAACTTGACCTACAGCCTGGGCGGGACCAAAACGCCCAAATGACTAAAAAATCTGTTGAATTTCGCAGAGCAACGGCTGCTGATCTTGAAGCCATCATTGGCCTGCTGACCGATGATAATCTCGGCCAGGGGCGTGAGGGCGGGGTCGAAGACCTGCCGCATTATCAGCGTGCCTTTGAGGATATTGATCGCGATCCCAACCAGTTTCTATGCGTTGCCGAGACGGATGGCGCGATCATCGGCACCCTCCAGCTCACCTTCATCCCCGGGCTCGCCCGCAAGGCCGTCAAGCGCGGCCAGATTGAAGCGGTCCGCATCGCCTCTGACCGCCGCTCGGAAGGTCTGGGCGAGCAACTTTTCCAGTGGGCGATCAAAAAGTGCCGCGAAGAAGGCTGCGGCCTTGTCCAGTTGACCACTGACAAGGCCCGACCTGACGCGCACTGCTTTTACGACAAGCTTGGGTTTGAGCCCAGCCATATCGGATACAAGCTAGCGCTCTGACTAGGGCCTCCAGCACACGGTGGCAGTTGATTGGATTCAGGGTTGTGAAGGGCGGGCTCACAGGTCCATAACGTCCGTCACTTTCCGGAGTTCCAGTCCATGGCGTCGTCTGACCTTGAAGCTGACCTGAAGCGCACGCGCGACGTGCTGGCCGAGCTCGCCAGCGCCGCCAATCACGATCTGAACGCGCCGCTGCGCCACATCCACATGTTTGCCGAACTGATCCAGCGCGACCATGGCGACACGCTCCCCGATGGCGTTTTAGCCTATCTGGATCGTATTCTGGACTCGGTCGACCGGTCCGAGCGCCTCGTGGCCGCTCTGGTGAATTTTGCGCGCCTCGCTGCTACGCCGCCTGCGGTGGAACGTGTGGACCTGAACGCTGTCGCGGGCGCGGCTGCGGCCCCATATGAACAGGCCTTTAGCGCCGCTGGTGGAGCGATCGAGCTCAGCCCCCTTCCCATTGCCCATGGCGATCCGGTTCAGCTGGAGCGCGTCTTTGGCGCGCTCTTTGACAATGCCCTGAAATATCGGGCGCATTGTCTTCCGGCCGTGCATGTGTCCGGGCTGCCAACTCAAAACGGCCAAGTGGGCGTGCGAATTGCTGATCAGGGCCCGGGCCTTCCCGCCGCCCATAGTGATGCGGCGTTTGAGCTGTTGCGTAGGCTGACCGGGGCCAACGATATCGAGGGCGAAGGGGTGGGTCTGGCGCTGTGCCGGCTGGTGATCGAAACCCATGGCGGACGGATTAAACACGACCCGTCCCACACCCACGGCACTGCCTTTGAATTCACCCTGCCTGCGGCAGACTAGCGACACCCTCTTGCCAGACAGGGCCAGCCCACCCTACCTAGGGCATCACACGAGCAGGAGCGCGCCACATGTCATTCGGTCAGGCAATAATTGCATACATTATTGATCCGCTGCTTTTCCTTTTGTGGATTCTGGTCATCGCAAACGTTGTGATGAGCTGGCTCATCAGCTTTAACGTGGTCAACCTACACAATCAGTTCGTGGCAATGATCTGGCGCATCACCACCACGGTTACGGAGCCATTCTTGCGGCCTCTGCGCAGTGTCTTGCCGCCCTTGGGCGGAATGGACTTCTCTCCGCTAATCCTGTTGCTCTTGGTGTCATTCGTACGCGGATGGGTGGTGCCGCAACTCTACGCTTTGGTGTAACCCGCCGCCTCACATGGGCCCGCCGGGGTAGCTGTCAGTTTCAGGCCAGTTGACCTGTGACCAGCCCTGCCCGGCCGGCGCGATGTGGACCACCATGCCATAGCCGCTCAGCGAAATGATGCCGTCAGCGTCGATCGTCGCAGCCTCATCTGGGTCAACCGTGCTGCAATACTCATCGCTGGCACGGTCTGCGGCCCAGGCCCGGCTGGTGCTGTCGTAGCACTCGATATCGCGGACCTGCATGTCCCAGCGATCCGTCTCAACCTCAAAGCCAGACACGAAACCGCGGCCCGTATAACGGCCCTGCTCATGCAAAAAGCACCGCCCGACGAGATCTGTTTCAGGGAGATCAGCAAGGCTTAATGGCTTGTCCATGGGGTGCTCCCGTCAATGATGTTGGCAGGTTGCGAGCGCTCGCGCAGCTGATCAAGCCTGACTGGCGGAGACTTCATTCGACCAGGATGACACCCCTGCTCGAAAAGGGGTCCGCGGCGCACTGCACCTATTGCACGACATTGAATAATCAAGCGCGCCGCGCTCGCAAGGCGAACAGCCGCCCGCAGCGAAGATGAGCCTGCTCATCGAAAGCGAGGAATCGACCACGCGGAGCACGAGATGACAAAAGAAGATGTGGTGCCCAGGAGAAGATCGCGCCGTTCTTGATGAGGCTTATATAGCATAATAAAATCTGCACTTTAAGCCCAATTCAAAAGGCAAGTGCATCGTCTGGAGTGGCCGTTTTTGTACCTGCACATGCCTTCGGTTTTGGTCCAGAAGTCTGAGAGCCTTTCGATCATTATCGGGCCAGCAAGCTCCCCCCGTGCCCCCACTGCCCAAGCTCACGGACCGGTGACGGCACAGCTAAGTCTGCTCTTAGGTGATCACTCAAACACATTCTAACAACTATGCGGCGTCCCGCGACTTATGCTCTTGCGTTATAGGGGCCTCGATCATTTCGGGTTCGCCCGTATTTCTTCGCCGGTCGCAGTGAGAAACGGGATCAAACCGCCTGCGCCGATCTGGACCAAAAAAGTCACCCGCACGGATAAAGGGGCGGGGCTGATTAGCGATCACAGCAAACTTGACCCAAAGCTCCCGCGCTGAAAGCGGCTTTGCGCAGACCTCAGTAACCCCAGCATCGCGAGCGGCCTTTACACGCCAGGCTTCGGTAAACGCGCTAACTAATAAAATTGGCGTCAAAGCGTTGCGAGACGAGGTGTTTTTACGAAGGAGCCGCGTGAAGTCGATGCCGTCAATTGTTTCCATGTGATAGTCGAGAACAATCAGATCGAGCTCTATGTCTTTGCACGCGGAAACCGCTGTCGCTGCGTCCGACCAGATTTCTGACTGGAGAACGCCGAAGCCCCGAAACATCTGCTGGATTATTCGGGCCATGTGAATGTTGTCATCCACTATCCCGATGCGCACAGAATGCAGGCGGGCTTGGACTGAGGTTGCTAGCTGGAAGCCGTTCATGGGCTTGAGGCTAGCTGCCCACGCTTTGCGTTCAATAACGGTTCGTTACAATAGTGAATATTAGTTAAATCTGCTTGTAGCTTCGCGCGTCATTGAACCTTGGCAAAGTTGATCACTGCCTTGAGGCTGCCGATCCGCTTCTTGGTCGTCGCCGCACTCTGCCCCCGCGACTTGGCAAGCGCATGTGTCCAGTCTGACGCCATTGCGCGCGACAACCTATCGAGTGGAATATCGCCGAAGTACTCCAGTGCCTGCTCACGCGCAGCGGCTGTGGCTTTGTCATCACGACCGCCGCGCTGGCGCTCCACATAGAAGTCGATCGCTCTGCGGAGGGTCATGCGCACGCGAGGTGCTTCGTCACGCCGCAAGGCCTCGAGTTTGAGCCGCTCCTCGCTTGTGAAGGCCTTCGGACTGCCGTCCGGTGCTGTGCCGGACCGCCGCGCAGCTTCTGCGACGATACGTTCGATTTCCAGCTCCCTGAAGGTCTCCTCCACCTCAATCGGCTGGCCACAGTCGTCGGATGACCATTGGGTGCTGGCAACCTCATCCCACCCATTGCGTTCCTGCTGGAACCAACGAGCGACGCGTTCGATTGAATGCTCTTCGCGCTCTATCTCGGCGGCACCGGAGCGGACCTTGGCGATCAACGCATCAGCCGACTGATCCTGCCGTAAAGCCCACTGGATGGCGGCGCTCTTAGAGGTGCTTTTGGGGAAGACCTTCTTGACCTCGTTGGTCAGGTCCGGGACAGCGGCTTTGACGTTTTTCGGCCAAACCCTACGATATTGCCACCGACCGTCGCTGAGTTGTTTGAGGTGCTTCACGACCACGCCCACTTGTACCGCCTCTTGTACCCGGTTTTGTACTTGAGGCGCGATCTATTGAGCAAGAGTGTCTGTGATTACAGCTGCTTAGCGCTGTGAAAGTGGTGCCCAGGAGAAGACTCGAACTTCCACTCCCATACGGGAACTGGCACCTGAAGCCAGCGCGTCTACCAATTCCGCCACCTGGGCAGGTCACGAGGCGCGGGTGATACGGCGCGAGGGGCGGGCTGTCAATAAGCTGTGTGCGCTCTAGTTCACCTTTGCGGCGCGCGGCCACACCACATGGACAGAGCGGCGAATTTTTGGTCTACCCACGCGCAAATGCCCACCTTTGAGTCAAGGTTATAGCGATGACACTTCGCGATGAAATGATTACCGTTTTCGGTGCCTCCGGTTTTATTGGCCGCTATGTGGTGCGCGCGCTGGCAAAGGCTGGCTACCGGGTGCGTGCTGCAACCCGTCGCCCGCACCTGGCCCATGAGCTCAAGCCCATGGGTGTAGTTGGTCAGGTCCAGCTGGTTCAAGCCAATCTGCGCAATCCAGACAGTGTTGCCCGCGCTGTTGAGGGGGCCGATGGCGTGATCAATCTGGTTGGTATCCTGTTTGAAGGCGGACGCCAGACCTTCGACTCGCTGCAGTCTGAAGGGGCCAAGCTGGTTGCCGAAAAAGCTGCCGAAGCTGGCATTGAGCGCTTTGTGCAGATCTCGGCCATCGGGGCGAACGCCGACAGCAAGAGCAAGTATGCCCGCACCAAGGCGCTGGGTGAACAGGCTGTACGCGCCGCAATCCCGGGCGCGACCGTGCTGCGCCCCTCCATCGTGTTCGGCACTGAGGATCAATTCTTCAACAAATTCGCGGATATGGCCCGCTTTGCTCCGGCCCTCCCCCTGATCGGTGGCGGCAAGACGAAATTCCAGCCCGTGTGGTGCGCCGATGTGGCCGCGGCCGCCGTGGCGGCGCTTGAAAGCGATGCTGCACGTGGCAAGACCTATGAGCTGGGTGGCCCGGAAGTCTATATATTCAAAGAGGTTATGGAGTTCATCCTGACCACGATCCGGCGCAAGCGCCTTCTGGTGCCGCTGCCCTTCCCGGTGGCGTCCCTGATGGGTCTGGGGGGTGAGATCAGCGGTATGCTCCCCTTCGTGGAGCCCTTCTTCACCCGCGATCAGGTCAGGCTGCTGAAACAGGACAATATCGTCGGTATCAGTGGTGAAGAGGTCGGCACTCTGGCCGATCTGGGCATCGAACCGGAGACCGTGGAATCCATCGTCCCGGAGTATCTTTATCGCTATCGCAAGGGTGGCCAGTTCTCTGAAGCCACGGACTAGCTTTGGGTGAAGCTGACCTCAAATTAGGTGAAACATGACCATGAGCGAAGACAAGGCTTTTCCCGGCTGGCGCGGCACCACGATTTTGTGTGTGCGCAAGGGGGATAAGTTGGCGCTGGCTGGCGACGGTCAGGTCTCCATCGGCAACACGGTGATGAAGTCCACGGCCCGCAAGGTGCGGCCCATCGCCGGCGGCAAGGTGGTCGCGGGTTTTGCCGGGGCCACAGCGGATGCCTTCGCCCTGTTTGAGCGCCTCGAGGGCAAGCTTGAGACCTATCCTGACCAGCTCGCCCGCGCCTGTGTGGAGCTCGCCAAGGACTGGCGCACCGACCGCTATCTCAGGCGCCTGGAAGCCATGCTGATCGTGGCCGACAAGACCGAGACCTATATCCTGACCGGGGCCGGTGATGTGCTGGAGCCCGAGCATGGCGTTGCCGCCATTGGCTCTGGCGGCAATTTCGCCCTGTCCGCCGCCCGCGCCCTGCTGGACTATGAGGATGACCCCGAAGTCATCGCCCGCAAGGCCATGAAGGTCGCCGCGGAAATCTGCGTCTTCTCCAACGAGAACCTGACGGTGGAAACGCTTTAGGCCTGCTCCACCAGTCGGCCGCGATAGGCGATCACCTCGCCGACAAGCTTCAGACTGACTGAAACGTCAAACAGATGCGCGCCGCCATAGGCCCGCTCGCTGGCGGCAACCTGTGGGGTGAGCCATCGCGGGAGCGGTATGCCGTGCCAGTAGGCGCGCTCGGCATGCAGGTTCAGACCGTCGTGGCGAGGTTCTATGCGCAGGCGCGTGGCAATCGGACCAATCGCTTCCATCAGGCGCGGTCCATCAGGGCCTGGCGCAGTGTACTGGCGGCTCTCGAAAATCGCGCCGCCATAGTCGCGTACGAGGCGCTCTGCCTCTCCATCAAGGCTGATGGTGACCCTCGCGGGCACACCGTCTCCGGTCTTTGGAAGTTTCAGCCAGCTGGCCACCAATCGTGCGAGCGGTGATCGGCCCCGCCGGATCTGGGCGCGGCCGACAAAGACGCGCTCCGGCATCGGGCTATGCAGCGCCTTCGTCACGGGCGGCAGGGCGTCAAACCCTGCCCCCAGAATAGTGCGATAGAGAGGGTCAGGCATGACTGACCTCCGAGCTCGTGTGAGGGTTTAGAGGATCAACACGGGCAACAGCGTCGCGCGGCGGCAGGCTCTGGGGCGTGACCAGATCGCTCGCAAGCCCAAACCGCTGCATGATCTGAAGCACCCGCCAGCCAGGATCGCACTGCCCCGGCTCGACCCCCAGACGCGCAGATCCGGGGAAGGCGTGGTGGTTGGCATGCCAGCTTTCACCGAAGGTGATCCACGCAAACAGCGGCCAGTTATAGCCCTGCACGGCCGCCCCTTCGACACGCCAGCCCTGATGGCCATGGCGGTGAGCGACATGGCCCACGGCCCAGTGACCGGCCAGCGACACCGCAACGCGCAGGCACACGCCCCAGAAGACCCAGGTCCAGCCGCCGATCAGGAAAAAGACAATCGCCACCGCCAGCTGGTGCCAGCGCCAACTGGCCTCAAGCCACTGGTAGACCGGGTCCCTGGCGATCCGCTCCTCCAGCACAAAGGCTGGTGGGGAATCCAGTTCAATCCGGCAATTCATCTGCTTCCACGCATCATCCCAGAAGCTGTAGCGATGGGCGAAATAGGGATGGCAGGCGCTTTGACGCTGGGCCCAGTCACGCAGGTCATGGGTGTGGATCATGCCGCGCGGCCCTGCCATGCCCACAAGGCAGCCAAGCCAGACCAGCAGATATTCCACCAGTCGTGGCGTTTTAAAGCTGCGATGGATCAAGAGGCGGTGCATGCCAATCGAGTGGCCAAGACCAATGGTGATCGCGGTGGACACCAGAAACACCGCAACGCCGTCCAGCGACACCGTCATCGCGCCACCCACCAGGCCGGCTCCGGCCATGCCCAGCGTCCAGAGCGACTGGACCGGCGCCCAGCAAACCTTGCCAGCGACCGCATCCGCGCCTTCAGCGGTATCTCGCATGCGTTCGATCTCGATCATCGGCCACTCCCTCCATTCAGTAATTTCTGTCTAGACAGAAATCCATGGTCAAAAAAACTCATCCGCCCACGAAGCGGGCAATGCGTGCGCCCATATTCATAAGCTTGATGAGAGTGTTTTTCGGCAGGCGGCGAACCTGCTCGTACCAGCCGGTCAGCGTCTCGATGAAGTCGAGCATGTGCTTGACTCGTTTGAGGGCATGGGCCGGGGTCTGCGGGTCGTCTTCCATCTCGTTCACACAGGCGCGCAGCACCGCCAGCGTCGGGTCGATCTCGCGCTTCTTGCGAGCCTCTGCGATGGTCATCAGCATGTCCCAGGGCTCGGCCAGCGTCTTGAAGTGATCGCGGCGATCGCCCAGCACATGAACCCGCTCGGCCAGCCCCAGGCTTTCCAGTTCCCGCATGGAGTTGGAGATGTTGGAGCGCGCAATCTTCAGCGTCTCCTCGATCTGGTCGGCCCGCACCGGCTCCTCGCTGAGATAAAGCAGCGCATGGATCTGGGCGATGGAGCGGTTCACCCCCCAGCGATCCCCCATCTCGCCCCAGTGCAGGACAAAGCGCTCCATGGCCGGTGAAAGCTGCATCAAATCATTCCGTCATTTCTGTCAAAACAGAAATAGCAGATTTGGGGCGGGAGGCAAGGGGGAAGTGGATCGGGGGTGTTGGGATGGGGGAAAGGACGGGGGAGTGATGGGGTATGGGAGCGCAGGTCGGCTGGGAGGGGAAGACTGAGGAAGGCTGGACGGATGCAAATGAGCGGCCCGAAAAGTAGGAATACCCTCTCGGCGGCGAACGCAGGTCAAAGCACTCCGACGTCGTCATCCCCGCGAAGGCGGGGACCCAGAGCGGTCGCGCTCAGCGCTGCGTGGATCCCGGATCAAGTCCTGGATCACAATGGAGGGGAGGCAGAGTTCTAACGCCCCACGCCTCTTTCCCAGCGCAAGCTGGGATCCATGCGGGACCTGTGCCGAGTGCCAATGTTGCCGTGGGCCCCAGCTTTCGCTGGGGAAGAGAATGGGGTGGTTGATCGTCGAGGCTGGCGCTCAAACCCTTGCCCGACCGTGTCCTCCCCCGTTTGTGGGGGAGGTGCTCACGAAGTAGGTGAAGGGGGAATTGCGTCCTTCGAATTAGGTGCAGGCTCTGGCGTAAATCCCACACCGCCACCCCGGACTTGATCTAAGGGCCTACAGGGCTCACCGGACATGTCGAAGGTCCCGGATCGCTTTGCGTCCGGGATGACAGCTGGGGTCATAATGGCGAAACCGCGACCCAACTCACCCTGCCCCTTGCCCAAACCCCCATTGCCGCGCCATATCGCGGGCCATGTCCGCACCGCTCCTTACCCTTGATCATATCGGCCTGACTTTCGGGGCAACGCCGCTTTTGACCGACGCCTCCCTGATCGTGCGTGAGGGGGAGCGGATTGGTCTGGTGGGGCGTAACGGATCGGGCAAGAGCTCGTTTTTGAAGATCGCTGCCGGGATCATCGAGGCCGATGAGGGCGAGCGCTTCATCCACCCCGGCTCCACCGTGCGCTACCTGCCCCAGGAGCCGGACCTGTCTGGCTATGACAGCGTCATCGATTATGTGCGCGCCGGTCTCGCGCCCGGAGACGAGGCCTATCGCGCCGACTATCTGTTGGAGCATCTGGGCGTCGCTGGCGATGCCGACCCGTCCAACCTGTCCGGCGGTGAGGCGAGGCGCGCGGCGCTCGCCCGCTCGCTGGCCCCTGATCCTGACATCCTGTTGCTGGACGAGCCGACCAACCATCTCGATCTGCCCGCCATTGAATGGCTGGAAAGCGAGCTGGCGGCCAAGCGCGGGGCCATGGTGCTGATCAGCCACGACCGCCGCTTTCTACAGAACCTGACCCGCCAGACCGTGTGGATCGACCGGGGTGAGACACGGCGCCTCGATCAGGGCTTTGCAAAGTTTGAAAGCTGGCGCGACGACGTATTCGAAGCCGAGGAGGCTGAACGCCACAAGCTCGCCCGCCAGATTGCCCGCGAGGAAGACTGGATGCGCTACGGCGTCACCGCCCGGCGCAAGCGCAATGTCCGGCGCGTGTCAGAGCTGAAGGACTTAAAGACCCAGCTGAAAACCTGGCGCGGACCACAAGGTGCAGCCCAGCTGACGGTCAGTGAGGCGGATCGCTCCGGCAAGCTGGTGATTGAGGCCAAAGGCGTGAGCAAGGCCTATGACGGCCGCGCCATCGTATCGGACCTGTCGCTGAAGGTGGCGCGCGGGGATCGCATTGCTCTGGTTGGCCCCAATGGCGCGGGCAAGACGACGCTGATCAACATGCTCACCGGCAATCTTGAGCCTGATGAAGGCATGGTGCGGCTTGGTACGCAGCTGGAAATCGCGAGCCTCGACCAGCGCCGCGCCGCGCTGAAGCCCGACTGGACCGTCACCGAAGCCATTGCGCCGGGCGGCGGCGAGCGCATTACCGTGGGCGGCAGCGTGAAGCATGTGGCCGCCTATATGAAGGACTTCCTGTTTGCCCCCGAACAGGCGCGCACGCCGGTCCATGCCCTGTCCGGTGGGGAGCGGGCGCGCCTGATGCTCGCGCGAGCCCTGGCGCTGCCGTCCAATCTTCTGGTGTTGGACGAACCGACCAACGATCTCGATCTGGAGACGCTGGACCTCCTGGAAGAGCTGATCAGCGATTATCAGGGCACGGTCCTGCTGGTCAGCCACGACCGCGACTTCATCGATCGTACGGCAACGGCCACCATCGCCTGGGAATCCGATGGCCAGTGGCGGGTCTATGCCGGTGGCTATGAAGACATGGTCGCCCAACGCGGAGCCGGCGTCGCCGCCCGCAAGGCGGAGAAGGCGGCAGCGACGAAGTCGGCAAGAACTGAAAAGCCGCGCCAACGCACCGCGAAGCTGAGCTTTAAAGACAAGCACGCGCTTGAAATCCTGCCCGATGAAATCGCGGGGATCGAGACGCGCATTGGCGAGATCGAAGCCGAAATGGCTGACCCAAACCTCTTCACCAAGGCCCCCGACCGCTTTTCTGCGCTAACCAAAGAGCTGGAACAGCTGCAGGCGGACAAACACGCCAAGGAAGAGCTTTGGCTTGAAATCGAGATGAAGCGCGAAGAGCTTGAGTCCGGCCAATAGACGCTCAAAGGCTTGATCAATCGGCCAACGCAGGCAAAGTGTTGCCACCATGCTTTACTACGCTATCGGCGATATCCACGGCTGCGCGACATCGCTGAAGGCGCTCTTGAAGAAGATCAAGGCGCACGCGAGGAAGAAGCACCCCAACCGCGACTACAAGATCGTGTGCCTCGGCGATTATATCGACCGCGGGCCGGACAGCGCCAAGGTTCTGGACCGGGTCATAAAGCTTGAAAAAGCGGGCCATATCGTCCTGCCCGGCAATCACGACTGGCTGATGTATGCCGCACTGAAGAAGCGCTTCAACGACCCGAAAATCCTGGAGCGCTGGCGGGCTCGCGGCGGTGACAGCGCACTGGCGAGCTATGGCCTGAGCGAGAAAGACGCCTGGTCATTCAAGAAAGCCCGCAAGGCCATTCCCGGCCGCCATCGGCGTTTTTTAAAGCGCCTGTTTGATGGACGCCCGGTTTATCATCTTGATCGTGAAGACGGCCTGTTCTTCGTCCACGGCGGGGTTCAGCCAGAGCTTGCCCTGAGCGAGCAGGGCGATCAGGCGATGCTGTGGATGCGACCCTCCGACCGCACCTCAGACAGCGACCCGGCCTGGGTGGAGGGCTTGCGCGTCATCCACGGACACAGCCCGACCAGCCGCGCCGTCATCGGCAAGATGCGCGTCGGCCTTGATACGGCAGCGGCCTATGGCGGCAAGTTGAGCGCCGGGGTGTTTGTCGATGGCGAGCTGACCAAGGTGCTCAGCGTGAAGGGCTGGCGCGACTAGCGACCGGCGACCCAGCGTTCACCCTCATCCAGATCCAGAAACCCGCGCACCCTCACCGCATAAGGCACAGCCGCGGTTTCGATGAGCGACACGGTGTCTTCGCGCATCTCTCCAGACACAAAGGCCAGGCGGTGGGGCGACGCACTTTCAAGACAGGCTTCCAGCGCGTCAGCCAACTGACCGGGCGTATAGTCCGGTTGCGACTGGCGCGCATCAATCAACAGGCCCGACAGCGTCCGCCCACCCAACCGATCATGCAGCCCGCGCTGGGCGCGGTGCAGGTCATCACCGCGGATGGGTCCTGAAAAACGAAGAGTGGCGAGCGCGCCGCTTTGGTCGAGCTCGATATCGACCCGGGGTCGGGCCATGTTTGAGTGGTCCATGGGGAGGAGAGGCCAGGTTGCTTCTTGATTAGGCGCGCCTATGACCCAGGTCAGCTTAGGGTTAAAGCCGGAATAGCAGTATGAATTTGAGCGCGGGACAGGCCCGGCGTTGACCGCAGGGGCGTAAAGCCCGATACCGTGGTGTGTTTCTCGATTTTTCCTGCTGACACAGGCGAACTGCAATTCATGGCTATTCATCTTCACAAGGGCGACCTGCCCGCTGATCTGGACCTTGGCAGCTCTGTCGCGGTCGACACTGAAACCCAGGGGCTTTCGCTGGTGCGCGACCGGCTTTGCCTGGTGCAGCTTTCAGCCGGTGACGGCGATGCTCACATCGTCCAGCCCGACCGGTCGACCTATGACTGCCCGAACTTGAAGCGCCTTCTCGCCGACCAGAACGTTGAGAAAATCCTGCACTTTGCTCGCTTTGATGTGGCCGTTTGTGAGCGCGATCTCGGCGTCACGATGACGCCTATTTTCTGCACCAAGATCGCATCAAAGATGGTGCGCACCTATACGGATCGCCACGGCCTGAAGGATGTCGCTCGCGAAATTGCCGGCGTTGAATTGTCCAAGCAGCAGCAAAGCTCGGACTGGGCCGCCAGCGACCTCAGCGATGCCCAGCTCGCTTACGCCGCCAGCGACGTGCTCCACCTGCACGCTATCCGCGACGGGCTGACCGCCATGCTGGAGCGCGAAGGTCGGCTGGACATGGCGCGCGCCTGTTTTGACTTCCTGCCGACACGGGCCCGGCTCGACCTGGCCGGCTGGGATGAAGTCGACATTTTCGCCCACTCGTAGAGAGCTCAACACACGCATGACTGCGATCACCGCCGACAACCGCACATCGACTCTGGGAGCGCGCCGTTCCCGATCGCTCGCGGCTGCGCGGCGCAGAAGCCGTGTGGTTCAGGCATTGCGCATCATACTACTAACCCTGGGCTTGGCGGTGGTTATCAATGCAGGCGTACAGCTGGTTCAGCAAAGCCTGTCAGGCGGGCGCACGCCACCGGCTGAGGCCACTGGCTCGCAACGCATCGTTAACCCGCGCTTTGTTGGACGTGATGAGGGTGGAGCCCCCTTCACGGTCACCGCAGACAGCGCCGTGCGCCGACAGAACGGAGTGAGCAGCGTTGCCGACCTGGAACGTCCGACGCTTGACTATGAGCTGTTTGATGCCACCGATGCATCTCGCGTTCTGGCGGAGACCGGTGTTTTTGATGACGCGGCGCAATCGCTTGAGCTTAGCGGAAATGTCAGCATGGAGACGCAGTCGGGCTATCAGTTCGATACAGAAGCCGCGCTCATTCGCCTTAGAGAAGGCGAAATCTCCGGTGATGTTCGTGTTGTTGGCACCGCACCGTGGGGCATCATCCGGGCGAACAGTTTTGAGGTATACGATGACGGTCGACGCATCGTACTTTCAGGGGACGTGCGTACGCGCCTGTATTTGAACTCGTCTGAGGAGACCGAGCCATGATCCGCACCCTGCTTGTAACGCTCCTGTCCGTATTTGCGTGGGGCGGCATTGCTCTGGCTCAAGCCGTGCCCGGCGAAGGTCCGATTGATGTCAGCTCTGATGACTTTGTAGTGATCGATGAGGAAGACCGCGCGGTTTACACCGGTGATGTGAATGTGACCCGCGGAAACACACGCCTTCGCGCAGACCGTATCGACATCTTCTTCATTCGCGATGCCAATGGCAGCTTTTCAAACTTCGAGCGCTTTGAAGCCTCCGGCGACGTCTTCTATGTCACGCCCAATGAAATCGCGCGCGGCAATGCTGGCGTCTACGACCTGGTCAACGGCCGGATCACCCTGACCGGTGATGTGGTGCTGACGCAGGGCTGCAATGTCTCCACCGGCCAGCGTCTCGTGGCCGACCTGAATGGCGGCTCTGCGCGCCTGACAGGGTCTGATGGCGAAGGCGGCAATCAGCGTGTCCGCTCAGTATTTTTCGACACCCCGGACGCAGCCGCCAGCGCCCAACGCGACTGCCCCGCCCCCACGATTCCCGGGGACGGACCGCGTTCCCTTGAGTCCGAAGAGGGTTAAACCCAATCCCCGCTTCACACATTTTTAGGTGTGCAGGAGTTAAGTATGGCTGAGACGGCAGTTCGCGATTCCGCACCCGTGCCGACATTTGAGGGCGATGGCGTCCAGGTTTCCAATCTCGCCAAGTCCTATGGTCGGCGTGCTGTGGTCAAGAATGTCTCCCTGAGCCTCAAGCGAGGCGAGGTGGCAGGTCTTCTTGGTCCCAATGGTGCCGGCAAAACGACCTGCTTTTATATGATCACAGGCCTCATTGAGGCTGACCACGGAACGATTATGCTCGACGGCGAGGACATTACCGGCCTTCCCATGTACCAGCGCGCCCGGCTGGGCATCGGGTATTTGCCCCAGGAAGCCTCGATCTTTCGGGGGCTATCGGTGCACGACAATGTTGCGGCCGTGGCCGAAATCGTTGAGCCGAACCGAGAACGCCGCAAGGAGCTCGTTGATGACCTGCTGGAAGAGCTCCACATCGACCACCTGAAAGACAGCCCGGCCATGGCTCTGTCTGGTGGCGAGCGCCGCCGCGCGGAAATCGCGCGCGCCCTGGCTGCTCAGCCGAGCTTCATGCTGCTGGACGAACCCTTCGCCGGTATCGACCCGCTTGCCATCACCGACATCCGAGATCTGATTGAGTTTCTCAAAGAGCGCGGCATCGGCATCCTGATTACCGATCACAATGTGCGCGAGACGCTGCAGATCTGCGACCGTGCAACGATTATTCACGACGGCGAAGTGCTGTTTGAGGGCTCACCCGAGGCCGTGCGCACAGATGAAAATGTGCGCCGATACTATCTCGGCGAAAGCTTCAACTAGGGGGGATTCATGGCGGGGCTTGGTCAAAAACTAGAGGCGCGCCAGGGTCAGGGGCTCGTGATGACGCCCCAGCTGCAGCAGGCGATCAAGTTGCTGCAGCTCAATAATATTGAACTGACCGAATTCGTCGAAGAAGAGCTGGAGCGCAATCCACTGCTCGAGCGCGATGAGCGCGCAGACGCTGGCGATGCTGAGCGCCTCGAGCCGGCTGAGGCTGGCGAAGCCGCTACGAGCTCTGATGAGCTCAGCTTTGATGCCCCGGCCAAGGCCGAAGACGCCATCGATGCAGACACCGAGACGATGTACTCGGACTCCAAATCTGACATGCAGGGCGCGGACGCCGGTGGCAGCGTGGACTGGTCACGGGCTGGAACCGGTGGCAGCGCCTCCTTCAACTCAGAAGAATTTGATGCCGCGGCCAATGCCAGCAAGGAGAAATCCTTGCGCGAGCATCTGCACGATCAGCTTGCCGATCTGGCGCTGCAGCCAGCTGACCGCATGATCGCCGCCCATCTGATCGACCTAGCTGACGATGACGGCTATTTCCGCGCCGACCTTGATGAGACCGCAGAACGCCTGGGCGTAACCCGGTCTGAAGTCGAGGCGATGCTGGCGTGTGTCCAGAATTTTGAGCCCGCCGGCGTCATGGCGCGTTCGCTGCAGGAGTGTCTGGCGCTGCAGTTGAAGGATCGTGATCGCCTCGATCCGGCGATGGCGGCTCTGGTCGACAATCTGCCGCTGCTCGCCAAGCATGATTATGCGGGGCTGAAAGCGGCGTGCGAGGTGGATGGTGAAGACCTGACCGACATGATTGCCGAGCTCAAGCGCCTGACCCCGAAGCCGGGCCTGGGTTTTGGCACCGACAGCACGCGCAGTGTTGAGCCCGACGTCACCGTCAAGGAGCGACCAGATGGCAGCTGGGCGGTGGAGCTGAATACTGACACCCTGCCCCGCGTCCTGATGAATAACCGCTACGCGGCCCAGATTTCCAAGGCTGCGCGCAGTGATGAAGAGAAAGTCTTCATCACCGAATGCGCCCAGAACGCCAGCTGGCTCGTTAAGAGCCTCGATCAGCGCGCGCGGACCATTCTGAAGGTTTCTAGCGAGATCGTGCGCCAGCAGGACGCCTTCTTTGCCAAAGGTGTCGCCTGGCTGCGCCCGCTGAACCTGAAGACCGTGGCCGATGCCGTGGGGCTCCACGAGTCCACCGTCAGCCGGGTCACCTCCAACAAATATGTCGCCACACCGCGCGGCCTGTTTGAGCTGAAATACTTCTTCACCTCCGCCATCGCCAGCTCTGACGGCGGCGAGGCCTATTCGGCTGAAGCCGTGCGCTATCGCATCAAGGCGATGATTGACGGTGAAAGCCTTGAAGAGGTGATGAGCGACGACAAGATCGTCGAGCGTCTGCACGAAGATGGCGTGGATATCGCCCGCCGCACGGTCGCAAAATACCGTGAAGCCATGAATATCCCCTCCAGCGTCCAGCGCCGCCGCATCATGAAGGGCATGGGTTAATCGCTTAACCCTTGCCGCAGTGCATGATTGACGGGTGCCGCGGTCGAGCGATACCGTAAGTCCCTGATGTCCGATGTGGACATCAGGCCGCGCGGCAGGCGCGGGCTGGGACGATATTCCCTCTGGCGCGCCGCGCGACTTCGGCATGCAAGCCAAAGGGAGTTCCCATGCATATCCAGTTCGTTTCCAAAGGCATCGACGTTTCAGCTGCACTGCGCGAGCATATCGACACGCGCGTTACTGAAGCCGCCTCGAAGTATTTCAGCCGTCCGGCCGAAGCCTTCGTTGTCGCCTCCAAGGAAGGGTTTGGATTCAAGGTGGATATTTCGGTTCACCTACCGTCAGGTGCCTTTCTCCAGGCGTCAGGGACAGGGGGCGACGCCCATGCGGCGGCTGAGGATGCTTCTACCCATCTGGAAAAGCGATTGCGGCGCTACAAGCGCAGGCTGAAGGACCACCACGCCGACAACAAGTCGGCGGATATGTCGGTCGCCGTGCTGCGCTCTGAAGGCCGGTCCGCCATCAATGATGAGGACGATGACGGTGGCGCACAGGGGGGCGAAGAGCCGGTGATCATTGCTGAACAGCCCGCAGAGCTAAAAACCCTCACCGTCTCTATGGCCGTTTTGGAAATGGATCTGGCCGATGCGCCCTTTTTATGCTTCAAAAATGCAGCAAACGATGCAGTAAATATCGTTTATCGGCGCCCAGATGGTCATGTGGGCTGGATTGATCCGGCTCGAGCGGCTACAGGGGCGGCGAAAGCTGCGGTTGGCTAGGAACGCGCGTACGTCGCAATAGATATTCCTGACCGTTGCATGTGCGCTATCGTGGCGCGGTTGAGATGAAGCGAGCTATGCCTCTAACGAACCTGATCGTCCCGGGCGGCATTGTTGCAGACATGTCTGTGACAAACCGCAAGCAGGCCCTTCATGCGCTGGGTGAACTGGCGCACAAGACGCTCGACGTGCCCGCACGTCCCATTGTGGACGCGTTGGTCGAACGTGAGCGTCTTGGCTCGACAGGGGTTGGCCACGGCGTGGCCATCCCCCACGCGCGCACCGATCTTGTTGGCGAAGTCGCCGGCTTTTTCATGCGTTTGAAGCAGCCGGTCGACTTTGATGGCGTCGATGGCCGACCAGCCGACCTGGTCTTCATGCTGCTGGCCCCTGAAGACGCAGGCGCGGAGCACCTGAAGGCACTGGCCCAGGTCTCTCGTCTGTTCCGTCGTGAGGATATCCGGCGCAGCTTGCGCTCGGCTCCAGATAGCGCCGCGCTGGCATCGATCCTGTTCTCAGCAGTCGATGCCAACGCAGCCTAGGTCACGATTGACTTAGAAATTCCGGGTCACCCGGAACTGCCAGTCGTGGTCGTTTGCACGCTCTGACACACCGAATTGTACGCCAGTATACCAACCCCAGTCCGGGCTGAAGCTACCGGTCACAACGGGGCCAATTGAGTGCCTCTGGTCGTCGAAATTGCCAAAGCCGCGGTCGGTATTGCCAAAGCTGGAGAAATTCTCCACCCCCACACGCAGACCGTTATCAATCCGGCGGGTTGCGCTTGAGCGGAAACCCACATTGATCCCGTCGCGAGCTGCTGGACCAACCTCGGTATTGAACAGACCAAGGGCGCGGATACGCCAACCATTGTCCAGGCTCCACTGATGGATCCAGTTCACGCCAACGCGATCGGCACCATCATCATTCTCTGAAACACGGGCATCAAAGCGAAAGGCAGACTCATATCCGCTTTCGGTGCGCTCCACCGTCTGCCAGAGCAGCTCCAGCTGGAAATGCTTCAGCTCCAGGTCACCGCCCACCGGGTCGGCATACTGAATGACTCCACGCAGGCGCAGGCTGTCATTGAACGCCTGTTGATAGTGCAGGCGAGCGACCGCCCCCCAGTCATCATTCTGGTTCGGCGCAAGGCCGAGGCGAAATTCAAGCTGTTTGTCGTTCTCATTGACGGTTGGTCCAAACACACCGCCCACATTCTGTGCCAGCGAGGCCGTCGGCAGGAGCACCAGCGCAGCCAGTGCAGCGATCATTCTGATCATTTTTATCTCCACCACTTCATCGGGTCCCACGCCCGATTGAAGGCATAAGACCCGAAGGTGGTGAATTTCGTGTTATCCATATGGACCAGAAAGGTCCAGGCGCATTATTCGATCTCGCTGAGGAGCTCGGGAGCCGTCACCAGCTGGCGCACGCCGTGGCTCTCTGTTTCATTGAAAACATTGCCTTCTGCCGCCCAGCGGTGAAGCGAACCAATGTCGACCTTGGCGCATTGCGGGCGCACATTCCACGTCACCTGAAGCGGCGAGCAGGTCGCCTGAGTATAGCTTGGGCCGGTGGTCGAACCGCGGAACAGCACAGGCTCACCGGTGCCGGTGGGAAGTGCTGCTGGCTGGTGAAGACCCGCATCATTGGCGCTGCCTGAATAGTCCAGCGTGGTAAAGTCGATCGCATTTGGATCATTCACCACCAGGAAAGTCTGGGCTTCCACGCGCAGCAGCGGGTTTTCACACGTGTCAGACAGGCTTACGCCCAGAAGACACATACGCATGGATATGAACTCCCCGTTTCATGAACACATGCTCTTGTATTTCGGCCGATTTTGAACGCATTCAAGGGCTTGTTCACCGATTTTTCGCTATAAAAACCCGCACTTACTCTATTTTTATTGAATAACGCATATAATTTAGTTGGTTATAAAAGGGCATCGATGAATTTTTTTGGCGCTTGCAGAAGCTAGCGCGTCTTCACCGCCACCTCGATCCGGCCGTCGGCATGGACAATCGCACGTTTCATGCCCGCGGAGTTGAACTGGGCCGAGGCGTTGCCGTCCGCATCAATGGCGATAATGCCGCCATCGCCGCCCAGATGCGCCACATCATCAAGCGCGCCCTTAACCGCCGCCTCCAGCGCTTCACCGCCATAGCGCACCCTGGCGGACACGTCTGCTGCCGCATTGGCGCGCATGAAATATTCGCCCTGGCCGGTACAGCTGACCGCCACGCGCTCATCGGCCCAGGTGCCCGAGCCTATAATGGGAGTATCGCCCACCCGGCCCCAAACCTTGTTCAGCGTGCCCCCGGTTGAAGTCGCAGCGGCAAGCCGCCCGCGACCATCCAGCGCCACTGCACCCACAGTCCCAGTCGGCAGCTCGCGCGTGTCGGGCGCTCCGGCCGGTGTGTAATAGCTTTTGGGATCGGCAACGCGTTCAAAGGCGTGCTGCCTTGCAAAGCTGGCAGCACCCGCACCGGCCAGCATCACGTGGGGCGTTTCGTTCATGACGGCTCGCGCCACGTCCACCGGCGAGATAAAGCCTTCCAGCGCGGCGACAGCCCCCGCCTTGCGGGAGGGCCCGTCCATAACCGAGGCATCCAGCTCATAATGTCCCGCCCGGTTCGGCGAGGAGCCCTTTCCCGCCACATACAGCCCGGAGGCTTCCAGCGTTCGGACCGCAGAACACACCACGTCCATGGCGCTGGCCCCGGCATCGAGTGACTTGCGCGCGATCTCGGCAAGCTCGGCCATATGCGCTTGCTCGCGCTCATAGCTGCGCTCGGCCAGCACGCCAGCGCCCCCATGAAGAATGAATACCGGACGGGACGTCGCCATATGAAAATACTCCACGCTTTCCAATCGATCTTATCGCGCGAGATTTGGACGGTGGCCAGCGACTTACCTCGCGCCTTTTCTCACTGCGCCATCCCCGCTATGTCTGCGACCAACCAATTTATCCGGGAGGACTTCACATGGACATCAAGGGTATTGCAGCGGTTGTGACCGGCGGCGCATCGGGTCTGGGCGAGGGCACCGCCCGCCGTCTGGCCGCTGAGGGCGCGAAGGTCACGATCTTTGACCTCAATGAAGAGCGCGGCAACCAGGTCGCGTCCGAAATCGGCGGCGTCTTTGCCAAGGTCAATGTGGCCGACGCTGAGAATGTGAAGGCTGGCTTTGAGACCGCCCGCGCCGCCCACGGCCAGGAGCGCGTTCTGGTGAACTGCGCCGGCATCGGCTGGGCTGAAAAGACCGCGCGCCGCAACTCCAAGGGCGAGATTGTCATGCACCAGCTCGACAAGTTCGCGCTGGTCATCAACGTCAACCTGATCGGCAGCTTCAATTGCGCAGCCATCTCTGCGGCCGGCATGCTGGAAAACGAGCCGGACGCATCGGGCCGCGGCATCATCGTGAACACCGCCTCGGTGGCGGCTCAGGATGGCCAGATCGGTCAGGTCGCCTACTCGGCCTCCAAGGGCGGCATTTACGGCATGACCCTGCCGATGGCCCGCGATCTTGCCCGTGAAGGCGTGCGCGTGAACACGATCCTGCCGGGCTTCTTTGAAACCCCGATCTACGAGCAGATGCCGCCGGAAGTGAAAACCAACCTGGCCGCCAATCTGCAATTCCCGCAGCGCTTTGGTACGCCAGCCGAGTACGCTGATCTCGTGCACTTCATGGTGTCCAACGACTACATCAATGCCGAGTGCGTCCGCCTCGACGCCGGTGCACGCATGCCCCCGAAATAAGGGCCACCACATCGCAGAAACATCAGCCCCCGGAGCGCAAGCCCCGGGGGTTTTTGTTTGGTTAAATAACCGAAAGATGTCAAAGATCAGCGCTTCCAACCTGGGAGCGACCATGTTCCAGCAGAGACTCAGTTTAATCACGCTTGGTGTCGGCGACCTTGCGGTATCACGCGCCTTTTACACTCAGGTGCTCGGCTGGCAGACATCAGATCAGGATGGCTGCATATTTTTCGATATGGGCGGATTCGCGGTTGCATTATTCCCGATGGAAGAACTCGCCAATGATATCAGTGGCGATACCCGAATGCCCGAAACAGCTGGCTTCAACGGTATTACGCTGGCCTACAACGTCAGCTCTAGAGAAGAGGTTGATACCCTTTTCAAAAAGCTGAGGGCGGATGGAGTGACCATTCTGAAGTCTCCAGAGAGTGTCTCATGGGGTGGGTATTCTGGATACTTCGCTGACCCTGACGGCCATCCTTGGGAGGTCGCTTATAATCCCTTTGTGACCATCACAGACGACGGGCAGATGTTATTGAGCACCTAGCCTAAATCCTAGCCGGTGCGGCAAACTGCTAAAGCGGAATGGCGGTTTGAAATTTTGTGCGGCGGTAGACCACATGGGTTGTTGACCGCGAGATGTCCGGATTGGTGAGAAGCTCTGAGTTCACCCAGTCATCATAGGCGACCATGTCCGGGAAATGCCCGATCAGCAGAAAGTCTTCATCGCCCGTGACTGTGTAGCACTGAGCGATTTGCGGGGTCTGTGACATCTGCGTTTTAAAGGCGTCATAGGTTTGCTGACTCTCCTTTTCGAACCGGACAAGAACAGCGACCGTAATGCCGAGCCGGTCCACCTTGACCAGGCTGACATCTGCCAGAATGAGCCCCGCTTCGCGCAGCTGGCGGACGCGACGACGCACCGCAGGCTCTGAAAGGCCAACGGCGTCACCAATCCGGGCATTGGACTGGCGATTATTCTGCTGCAGCTCCCACAAAATGGCTCTGTCAAAGTTGTCGAGTGTCATGATGATCCATTTTCGTTGTCAGCTCGGCGTACTGGATCAGAATTCGTCATTCAGCTTTGAAAGTCGATCAGATTTCTGCAAGTACGCGAATTAAATCTTCTAGCTCGGCACCAGCAATTCAGGGCCTTGACGCCTTCGAGCCAGGAATTTCTCTATGATATACAAGACTGTTCTTATGATCCTGCCGGCCATCTGGGCCGCACACACTGAGCCAAAGCCCGCTAGCCAAAACAGCTTGCAGGTCGAACTTTTCGCGGCCGAGGCCTTGCAAGCAAACGGGCGTTTCACGCTCACGCCGGGCTTCAGTCCCGATGGCCAGACCATGTACTTCTCACAGACAGAATGCCTACCAATCTGGGAGTGCCCCCAGCGCCTTAAGCGATCGCGGCGCATCTCTGGCGGATGGTCGTCGCCCGAGTTGGTACCGCTCCCGGTCAACTCTCGCGTGGACTACCCCAGCGTCACTCCCGATGGAGAACGGCTCCTGTTTTCCTGGATGGTAACCCATCCCGGCAACGAAACCGCAGACTCGCAAGGCAATTTTGATCTCTGGTCACTTGATCTGAAAGACCCCTCAGCGACACCGGAACCCCTTATTGGACCTGATCTAAATCGGGTCCGAGACGGGCGCGTGCGGACTTTGCGCTTTGTGAACAACGAGACGCAGCCCAGCCTGACAGAAGATGGAGATCTCTACTTTTGGTCAGAGCGCGTTGATGGGCGCGGTGACCGGGACGTGTATGTGGCGCGCAGTGATGGCAATGAAGGGTTTCAAGAGCCCGAGCCCCTGCCCTCTCCCATCAATTCGTCAACGGCGGACGACGGAGCATGGGTCTCCCCGGGCGGAGACCTGATGCTGATCACCTATTCTGATCGTGGTGGATGTGGTGGCAGCGACCTATTCATCTCTTACCTGCAAGAGGGTCGCTGGTCGGAGCCCGAAAATCTCGGGTGCGAGATTAACTCGCCCTATACAGAGCTGACTGCAACCATGAATCCTGGCAGCCGCCAGATCGTCTTTCCGTCCAACCGACCTGTTGCAGGGATGAGTGAAGGTACGATCCAGCTATGGACGGCATCGCTGCCCAGGCCTGACTAACCCAGCATCACCTTTAGCGCCTCGACAGCGGTCGGGTATTGTGGCCGCCAGCCGAGCGCCACTTTGGCTTTGGCGTTGGAAACGCGGCGGCATTCGGCAAAGAAGCTCGCGGCCATGGGGCTAAGGTCAGCGTCTTCAAACGCGACCACGTCTGGCATGGGCAACCCCGCCATCCGGGCCGCAGCTTCCATCAGCTCGAGCTGGGTGGAAGGCCGGTCATCCACAAGGTTGATCGGGCCGGTCACATCGGGATGCTCCAGCGCCTTCACCACCGCCCCGGCGATGTCGTCCACATGAATGCGACTGAAGACCTGGCCGGATTTGTCGATGACCGGCCGGCCAGATTTCAGCCGCTCCAGCGCGCTTTGACCGGGGCCGTAAATGCCGCCAAGACGCAGCGCGAGCGCGCCTTTCGACAGCCACCCTGCTTCCGCGTCGGCCCGTCGCTCAGAGCGCTTCTGACCTGGCGAAACCGCCTCCCACTCAAAGGCCCAGCCGCCATCACGATCGCCATAAACACCGGTGGTGGACAGATAGATCAGGCGCTTGCTCGCCAGATCCACGCCTTCAAGCGCAGGCAGGATAGGGTCTCCAGCCTCACCGGGCGGAACTGTACTCAGAACCGCATCTGCAGCTTCGACCGCATCTCGCAGCGCTTTCGCGCCGTCATCTGTGGCCGGATCCGCGACCACAGCCTCGTAGCCGCTTTGGGTTATCTGTCCCGCCGTGTCAGGGCTTCGGGTCGAGGCAGCAACCTGCCAACCGGCGGCCTTCACCGCCCGAGCCGTGGCATTGGCGCTATAGCCGAAACCAATAATTAACATGCACTGCGGCTGGGGCATGGACGCTCCGCTTCCTCTTCGTCACTGTCGCCGTTGTAGTCGAACAATCAAGGGACGTCGCCATGCTCGCGCTCATTGCTGCTGCCAGCCTTCAGGTCGTTGTGGCCAACGGTGCCGCTGACCGCCACGCCCAATGCCTCGCTGGTATCTCTCAAAACGCTGAGATCGCCTACGAAGATGCGCTCGCCTGGACCCACCAGGGTGGCGGATGGCCCGCAGAGCATTGCGTCTCTCTGGCGCTGATGGCTCTTGATCAACACGAATTTGGCGCATCGCGCCTGCGCGCGAACGCAGAAGGGGCTCTCTCGGCCACCGATGCCAGCCGCGCCATCATGTTCGGCCAGGCCGGCGATGGTTTTCTTCTGGCTGAAGCCCATGGCGAGGCTTTCAGCGCCTTTACCCGCGGGCTTGATTTTGCGCCAGGCGATGCCGGCCTTCACCGCGGTGCGGCCCAGGCGGCACTGGCCGACGGCGATCTCGAAACAGCTAAGCAGCAAGCCAGCGCGGCGCTTGCGAGCAATCCCGTTGCCCTTGAAGAGCTGGAGGCGTTGCGTGTTCGCGCCGAAGCGCGGCTTCAGTCTGGCGAGCTGGACGGAGCGGAGGCCGACATGGCAGCGGCGCGCGAAATCGCGCCAGACGATATTCCGCTGCTCCTGCTGCGAGGCCGCATCAATGAGGCGCGTCGGACCGCGGGCTAGCGTCCAGGCTTCAGGCCCGAGCCACAGCGTCTCTGGGCGTTGGCGTCCAGCTCCACAAGCCGGACATTAAGCGCAGGCAATTGCGTCAGCTCCAGCCCTGAGGTGGTCAGGCGGTCGACGCGCGGCTCAAGCTCTTCAGCCAGCGAGAGAAACTCAAACTCGGCCGGATCAAGCGCCGCGCGGGCCAGACGCACCAGACAGCGGCAGGCATAAGACCCGCCGCCGCGCGCCCGGCAATCCGCTTCCACCCGTTCAGCCGCCGTGCCACGGGGCATGGGCTCTGTCGAGGTTGAACCGAAGACCGAACCGCTCTGGCTCGGCTGATTCCAGTCAAATCGGGGGCCATCAGGAAGGCCGACGATGGGGCGGCCAGTCGGGGGTGGAATGTCCAGACCTGGACCGGGGACAATCGTAATCCGACCATCAGAGCCAGAGTCGCGCCCCGGTTCTCCAAACTCGTCGCGCAGCGATCCTTCGCGGTTGTCAAAATCGCGGAAGGCTCCACTGTCGGCAGGCAAGGGGGCTTCGCCCGTGATCCGGTCGCCAAGGAAATACCAGCTGGCACCGGCCCCAGCCGCAATAATTACCAGGAAGACCGCCAACACTGCGCTTCGCGTCATAATGTCCATTCCCGCGGCCTCCCCTTACACCCTTCCCCTGACGGGTGCTGTTAAGCATAATGGCGATGGGGAACAGCCGTCACAAGGAAAACCCGCGATGTTTCGAACACTGATTTGCCTTTCCGCCGTTGCCAGCCTTGCCGCATGCGCCACGGCGACCCCCTATCAGCAGGCCGCTGAGGGCTCTTATGGCTTTGAAGAGGTTGCGATTGAGAGTGATCGCTACCGCGTCAGCTTTTCGGGCAACTCTCTGACAGATCGCGCGACGGTGGAGAATTATCTGTTGTACCGCGCCGCGGAGCTGACGCTGGAGCGGGGCTTTGACCACTTCTCCATCGCCCAGCGCGAGACCGATGCCGAACGTAGGACCGTCGGCACCGGGCCAGATCCCTTCTACTCGCCGTATGGCTTCCGCTATCGCTATTTCCACCCGACCTTTGGCTGGTATGGCCGTCGCGATCCCTTCTGGGATGACGTGAATATGCGCGAGATCACGCGCTATGAGGCCCAGGCCGAGATCTTCATGGGCCGGGGTCCGGCACCAGACACGCCGGAAGCCTTCGAAGCGCGCGAGGTGATCGAGAATCTGGGCCCGCTGATTGTGCGCCCTGAGGCAAGCTAAGTCAGGCCAACCTCAATCTCCACCTGAAGCTCCGGCCACGCCGCCTTCCAGCGTTCAGCCTTGCGGGCAAAGCCTGCAAGATCGAAGGCGTTTGCACAGGGTGCAACCGTCAGGCTCATCACCGGTTCAAACCCCAGCGGGGCGTAGATCTCCAGCTCGCCGCCGTCATTGCGCGTTACGCCCAGCTTGTGGCTGTCGGCGGCATAGGCATCAATGCCGTCCTCCACGCACGTGAAGGCCGGGCGGTCGGCGTCGTATTTTTCATTGAACCAGAGATGGACACGCGCCTGATTGCGCACCTCAATCTCTGCATCGATATCCGCGAAGAGCTGCGCAGCCTGCCTGATGACAGCATCCTCCGCCTCATAGCTGAGGTCAGAATCGAAATAGGCAAAGTCGTAGTCGTTGATCCCATAACCCGGCGGACGGCCGGTCAGGGCATTCCAGACATTTTGATAAATCGCCCCGGCACACAGCATCCAGCTGTGAAGACCCAGCTCAGGCGCACCGTCCAGGATCGCGCGGCACACCGGGTCGGCCAGCGTGGCGTCGATTACGAAGTCACGCTGGGCCGTCGGAGACGCGCCCATCATGCGATGGGGGCTATCCCGGTCTGTCATGCGCCCGTGCGGAAGTGATCAACGATGGCCAGCACGCCGAGCGCAATGAAAATAAGCCCGGCAATGAGCTTGAGTGGCAGGCGTTCAAGATGGGTCCCCGCAATCTGACCCGCGAAAACGGCAAGCGCCGTTGAGGCCACCAGCGCCAGACTCGACGCGGCAAAGACCTGTAGCGCTTGGCCTGGACGCTGGGCGGAAAATCCAGCCGCCGCGATCTGGGTCTTGTCTCCCAGCTCGGCGAGGAACACCGCCACGAAAATCGCGAAGAAGCCCATGATCAACCCCGCAGGCGAGCCCCGGCCTTTTCTGCCGCAGCAACCACCCTGGCGGAGATCTGTTCGATTTCCTTGTCGGTCAGCGTCTTGTCGCGCGGCTGGATCACAGCCTCAATCGCCAGCGAGACCTGACCTTCAGGCACGCCCTTACCGTCATAGACGTCAAACAGACGGGCGTCGGTGATCAACTGCTTGTCCGCACCGCGCACCGCCTTGATCAGGTTCGCCGCTGGCATATCCACCGGAGCCAGGAAGGCAAAATCGCGCTTGACCGGATTGAGCTCTGGCAGATTGAGCGCCGGGCGCGCCTTCAGCGCCTTCTTCTTCGGTGTGGGGATGTTATCGAGGAAGATTTCGAACGCGAGCACGCGCCCATCAATATCCAGCGATTTGAGAAGGCTCGGATGGACCTCACCAAACTGAGCCAGCACATTCTTGCCAAGCCGCATCACGCCGGAACGACCGGGGTGGCACCAGGCACTGGTATCGGTCGTCACCTGCAGCGAGGCAGGGGCACCCACAGCCTCCAGAATGGCCAGAAGATCAGCCTTGATCGCAAAGATATCCGGCGTCTCCGCTCCCTGCCAGTCACGGCCGATGACAACACGGCGCACGCCCGCAACAACCGTTTGCTGACCATCCGGACTGTCGTTGAGATAGATCGGACCGGCTTCGAAATAGCGCGCATCCTCGACACCGCGATCGGCGCTGCGCTGGACGGCTTTCAGCAGGTGGATCAGCGCGGTGGGGCGCATGACGTCCAGCTCAGAGCTGATCGGATTGGCGAGCTTCAGGCCCTCGCCATAGCCGCCGAACAAATCTGCCTCGTCATGGCGACAGAAGGACCAGCTGATCGCTTCGTCATACCCGGCCAGCGCCGCAGCCCGGCGTGCCGCGCGCACCCGGTTCTGCATCGTCGTGGCCGGCGCTTCAAAACGCTCCCCCACAACGCGGCCAAACGGCGTGGTGGGCAGATTGTCATAGCCAGCGATGCGGGCGATTTCCTCAATCAGGTCAGCGGCCATGGTGGCATCGCGCCGCCAGCTTGGCACGCCGACGGTCCAGACGTCACCGCGCCTCACTGTGAAGCCCAGCGACACCAGTATCTCTTCAACGCGGTCATCGCTGAGCTTGATACCCAGCAGGCGCTCGGCCCGGGCAGGATCAAAGCTGATATCAGCATTGCGAGCCGGAGCCTCACCGGCGACCGTGACTTCAGTTGGCGTGCCACCGCCATACTCCAGGATCATCCGGGTGGCGAGCTCGATCCCGTCACGCACGCTTTCAGGGTCCACGCCGCGCTCAAAGCGATACTTGGCATCGGACTCGATACCGGTCTCGCGCGCGGTCACCCGGGTGATGCCCGGGTCGAACCAGGCGCTTTCAATGAAGACGTCGGTCGTCTCTGGGGTGCAGCCTGAATACTCGCCGCCCATCACGCCGCCAAAGCCGAGGCAGCGCTCATCGTCAGCGATGACACAGTGGTTCGCCGCCGGATCGTAGTCCTTGCCATCCAGCGCCTCGAAGCGATCAGCTTCGCCAGCACCCTTGCGGGCGCGGATGGTCGAACCGATTTTGGCAAGGTCATAAACGTGCAGCGGGCGGGCCCGGTCGTATGAGATATAGTTGGTGATATCGACCAGCAGGTTGATCGGACGAAGGCCAATCGCCGTCAGGCGCGCCTGCAGCCAGGCCGGTGACGGGCCGTTCTTCACGCCCTTGATCACCCGGCCAGCGAAGACCGGGCAGGCCTTGTCCCAATCCAGTTCAATCTTGACCGGGCACGCGCCCTCACCCTTAACAGGCTCAACCGGGCCGGTTTTCAGGGTGCCGATGCCGGCGGCGGCCAGATCGCGCGCGATACCGTAGACACCCAGCCAGTCCGGGCGGTTCGGCGTCACTTCAAAATCGATGACTGCATCATCCAGACCCAGCGCCTCAGCTGCCGGGGTGCCGACAGCGAAATCGCCCTCAAGGTCGGCGATGCCGTCATGGTCCTCACCGGCCTCAATCTCCTTGGTGGAGCAGAGCATGCCATGGCTTTCAATGCCGCGGATCTTGCGCGGCTTTTTATCCAGCGCGAAATCCAGACCGGGGATATAGGTACCCAAGGCCGCATAGATCGCGGTCATGCCCGCGCGCGCGTTCGGCGCGCCGCACACGATCTGCTTGGTCCCGTCCCTGGTTTCCACCGTGCACACACGCAGGCGGTCAGCGTCAGGGTGCGGCTTGGCGTCGGTGACATGGGCGACCGAGAACTCCGCCAGCTTCTCAGCCGGGTTGTCGATATCCTCAATCTCCAGACCGGCCATGGTCATGGCCTCATCCAGCTGATCAAGCGTCAGGTCGATGTCGAGATGCTCAAGGAGCCAGGATTGGGTGAATTTCATCGGTTCGGTCTCAAATCTGAAGCGGCTTACAAAGCGCTTGCCTCATCGGCATCGCAGCTGTCGATTTCAGCGGGTGGATTTGTTGTGGTGTCGGAAAGCCAGCAATCGCCAAGGCTGGAGCAGTAGCAGACCTCTGCGGTCCAGCCCGCGATCGCACGGCTCGCCATCAGAGGATCAACCGGGCCTTCAACGCCCAGAAGCCCTGCCGGGTCATCGGTTCGGAACACAAAGGGGCGAAACGCATTGCCGGAGGCCAGAATGCGTCCGGTGGCGGTATCAAAGGAGATATCCGCGCTTTCATCGATGCGTGAGCGCAAATCTTCAATGTCAGCAACGAGGCTTTGCCCCTGGCGCACGGAAATGCGTTCGATCAGGGCCGGACCCACGCCAGCGTTTTCGATATTCAGGCCGATCGCCAGACCGTTCTGAGTATCCACAAAGCCCTGAACCTGAAGCGCCGGCCAGACGCTGGCGCGGATATCCTGGCGCATGACCTGGGCCTGATCATAGCTCACCCAAAGGGCGATCACCCCCACCACAATCGCTGTGATGGAGCCAACCGTCTCAAACCTGAGACGCGAGAGAGTGGGGCGCTTTTCGGTCACGGCCCTAGCTCAAGCCCGTTGCCAGATTCGCCTGCAGTAGCGGCGAGAAGCCGTAATGGCCTGACCAGCGGGTGTCGGGTTCAAAGAAGGGGCGCAGGTCGCTCATGCCGTATTTCAGCATGGCCAGGCGATCCACACCCATTCCGAAGGCAAAGCCCTGATACTCTTCCGGGTCCAGACCGCAGGACTTGATCACATTGGGGTGGACCATGCCGCAGCCGAGGATTTCCATCCACTTGTCGCCAGAGCCAACTTTCACCGCGTCGCCCACGCGCTCATAGCGCACATCCATCTCCGCGCTTGGCTCGGTGAAGGGGAAGTGGTGTGGGCGGAAGCGGGCCTCGACCGTATCGGTCTCGAAGAAGGCCCCGACAAACTGCTCCAGACAGCCTTTCAGGTGGCCCATATGAGTGTTCTTGTCGATCACCAGACCTTCAACCTGGTGGAACATGGGCGTGTGGGTCTGGTCCCAGTCGCAGCGATAGACCCGGCCCGGCGCGATGATGCGGATCGGCGGCTCTTCCGAGACCATCGTGCGGATCTGAACCGGGCTGGTGTGGGTGCGCAGCACTTTTGGCGTTTCACCGTCGGCAGCCTCCATGAAGAAGGTGTCGTGGGTGTCGCGCGCCGGGTGATCGGGCGGGAAATTCAGCGCGGTGAAGTTATGGAAGTCGTCTTCCACGTCCGGGCCTTCAGCGACTTTAAAGCCCATATCGGCGAAGATCACCGCCAGCTCTTCCATCACCTGATTGACCGGGTGGAGCTGACCGATACGCGTTGGCGCAACCGGGCGGGTGACGTCTACCGTCTCACTGGCGAGTGCAGCGTTGAGCGCCTCGGCTTCGAGCGCTGCCTTGCGTGCCTCGATCGCCTCGTTGAGACGGTTGCGCAGTCCATTGAGCGCCGGGCCCATCACCTGGCGCTCTTCCGGGGTCATCTTGCCCAGCGTCTTCATCAGCACGCTGACCTCACCCTTCTTGCCAACAGCGGCCACACGCACCGCATCCAGTGCAGCAAGATCGCTTGCGCCAGCGATATCGGTCGCAAAGCGTGCTTCGAGGGCTTCAAGGTCGGCGGTGGCAGTGTCGGTCATGGGCTTGGTCCGAATATGTCAGCGTTACCGGGCGTGTTTAGACGAGCAAGGCTGAAGATGAAAGCGGGGACTGAATACGAAAACGCCCGCCTGACATAAGCCAGGCGGGCGCTTTGGTGTTTGGTGTTGAGCGGTTGCTCTTAACCCAGCGCAGCCTTGGCTTGCTTGGCCAGGTCAGCAAAGGCCTCCGGCTCGCGCACGGCGATGTCGGCGAGGACCTTGCGGTCAAGCTCGATGCCAGCCTGCTTCAGGCCGTTCATGAAGGTGGAGTAGGTCAGCTCATTGAGACGCGCTGCGGCGTTGATGCGCTGGATCCACAGAGCGCGGAAGACGCGCTTCTTGTTGCGGCGGTCGCGATAAGCGTACTGGCCGGCTTTCTCGACGGCCTGGTTAGCAGCGCGGAAGGTATTTTTCCGGCGGCCATAATAACCTTTGGCGTTGTCGATGATTTTCTTTTTACGGGCGTGACGGGCGGGCCCGGAAGACACTCGTGCCATGGGTCGCTCTCCTTAAATTCTTTGAAAAGCCAACCGCTTAGCGGTTGTACGGCATATAGCAGCGCTTGACGATGCGTGCATCCGGCTCAGCCATGACAGAGGTGCCACGCTTCTGACGGATCTGCTTCGGCGTACGCTTGATCATGCCGTGGCGCTTGCCAGCACCGGCAGCCAGGACTTTGCCCGTCGCCGTTACCTTGAAGCGCTTCTTGGCGCCCGATTTGGTCTTCAACTTCGACATTTCGCTCTCCTTCGTTTTGGGACGGCAAGCCGTCCCGAGGCGTTCCACACCCGCCCGGCATGTCGAATATGGCCGGGACGAGCTGTTTTATGGGAGCGGGGGTTATACCCGTCCCGCCATAAAACGCAAGCAGGCACAGCCGATAAAGCTGCGCCCGCCCATTTTCAGGTGGAAGATGCGGCGGGCGCCTATTCTTCCCAGTTATCCGTCGGTGCGTCGAACTCAGTGATATTAAGCTGTGCAGGTGCCGTCCCGCTGCCCGAGAAGAGCCCGACATAGATGTCGTAGATACCCGAAGGCGCGCTCTCCAGCGTCACCGAAGCGTCAACGCCAACGCCGCCATCGTCATCGCAGACCCAGCTACCGTCGGGCAGATTAATGGCCAGCGTGGTGTCACGGTCCGAGCTTACAAAGAAGGACAGTGCGTCCCCATTGCCATCCCAGTCGAGCTCCACGCTCGGGGCCTGGGTGATATTGCCAGCACACCAGCTCCAGTCGTCGCCCCCACCGGCACCGGACTCATCAGCGTCCAGCGGGCCGCCCGCTTCAAGCTCGATAACGTAAGGGTCGGGCAGGAAGCCAGCGCTCAACGAGACCGTCTCGAACAGGGCTGGAAGCGAGAGGTCGATCTGCGGGCCGGCAGGAACGCCTTCAAGCTCTGAGATGAACAGCTCGGCACTGGTGGACCCATAGGGATCATCACTGAATGTGCCGACATAGATGTCGTAAACACCGCTTTGCGGGCTATCGAACATGATCTCCGGGTTCAGATCGCCGCCGCCATCATCATCGCAATACCAGGTGCCGTCCGGGCCATTGACCGCCAAAGTCAGGTCCGCGTCACCGCGCGCCGCCAGATAAAGCGGCAATGCACCCGCCTCATAGGTCAGCTCAACGCTGGGCTCGCGCGAGAGATAGCCCGAGCAATACCCGTCGGTCATGCCGCCAGCCGTCGCCACATCGGCATCGACACGGCCGCCAGCCTCGACATTGATCACGATGGGATCCGGCGTGAAGCCGCTTTCAACCGTCAGGGTGTCGAAGCGGGCCTCAGCCGACAGGTCAACGCGATTATCAAATCCGGAAAACCCGATTTCAGAAATCGTCAGCTCGCCATCCACCATGCGGCGGCGCTCGCCCAGAAGACCCGTCCAGACCTGATATTGCCCGCTTTCAGGGCTTTCCACATGAACACCCGGGTCAAGCCCGACCTGGTCGTCATTGCAAAGCATCTGCCCCGATGGAGTGCGTACGGCGATGACGCCATCGGCATCGGACTCCATCAGGAAGTAAAGATCGTAGTCTCCGGCCCGATAGTCGACGGAGACATTGGGTGCCGCACCGGCATAGCCGTAGCAGCTGCCATCAAGACCATCGAGCGAGGCCTCGCCGCCGGCACGCACCGCGATACGGCGCGGATCGTCGTCAAACCCGGCACGCAGGCGAACCGTGTGGTTCGCCGCCAGCATCGGATCAGGCGAAACGACAAACGGATTGTCGGTAATGAACTCATCTGAAACGTGCAGGACCGTTGTGGGATGGCCCACGCCCGCACTATAGCTGCCGACCCAGACCTCATAGGCGCCCGCTTCAGCATCGCTCAGCGCAATGCCCGGATTGAGATTGCCGGCACCATCGTCATTACAGGTCACACTGCCATCAGGGCCGCGAACCACCATGACAAGGTCTTCCTCGGCACCGGCAGCAATCGAAACATCACCGTCCGCGCCCAGGATCAGCCGGGCGCTGGGAGCCGGGCTGATATAGCCGTAGCAATTGCTGTCTAGCCATTCGGCCGGCATGGCACCGGCCGCGAGGACGACGACGCTGGCGGGATCATCACCCGGTGACCAGGTCACGTCACCATAGGCTGGCGGGCCTTCAAAACTTTGTGCGTAGGCAAGAGAAGAGGTGGTGGCCAGCAAGCTGGCGGCGAGCAGCATCCGCATGGGTGGCTCCTGTCGTGACTTTGAAAGGGCCTTCAGGAGCGCACCCACCAGACGATGGCGAGTGCGCCCCTGAAGTCATTGCGTGCGAGGTGCCTTACTGGCTGCTGACTTCCGACACGTAGAGCGTGGCACTCTCAAGGCCGGAGTTCCCGTAGGTCCCAACCCAGACGTCGTACTGACCCGATTGCGGGTTGGAGAAGCGATAGGACGGGTTCAGGCCATTGCCACCGTCATCGTCGCAATACCAACGACCGTCAGGGCCGTTGATGACCAGCGTCGTGTCAGAGTTCGAGTTGACCGAGAAGATCAGCGGGAAGGTCGATCCGGCCGAATAGTTCACGCGAACATCCGGCGCGCTTGAAACGAAGCCACGGCAGCTGCCGCCGATTGTCTGCGAGGCATCATTGCTGCCACCAGAGCTCAAGCGAACCGTGCGCGGGTCATCAGAAAAGCCCGCACTCAGATTCATCGTCGTGTAGTTTGGTACCAGGCCGTAATCCTGGGCTGCAGCGACGCCAGTAAAGAGGCCAGCCACAAGGCCGACGGTTGCGATTGTTTTAAGCATGAGGGTCTCCTTCCCCTAAGGTTTCAGTCCCAATTGAAGAAACGAATTGCCCCGCCTGGAGGTCAGACGGGGCTGGTTCGCGCTATTTGCTGTTGATGCCATAATCCATGGCGATCTCAGAGATGTTGAGCCGGGTCTGGCGCTCCCCCTGAGAGAAAGTGCCGACATAAATGTCGTAGGTGCCGGTGGTCCCGGAGGTCAGGCTGACGCCGGCATTGGCCCCGGATGCACCGTCATCGTTGCAATACCAGGTCCCGTCCGGTCCGTTGACCGCCAGCGTCACGTCAGCAGAGCCAGATGTGTAGATATGAAAGTCACTGGACCCATCATAGCGAACCTGAACGGTGGGTTCCGCGGTGATGTAGCCAGAGCAGAAGGTGCTCGCATTGATCGCGTCATTGGCGCGAAGCGGACCGCCTGCGGTCAGATCCATTGTCCAGGGATCTGGCAGGAAGCCGCCGCTGATGGTGCGGTTTCCGTAGCGAGCCGGAAGCGAAATATCGACACCGGACATCGACGGGCTGCCGCCGCTTGAGCCGGACCCTGTGCCATAATCCATGGCGATCTCAGAGATGTTGAGCCGGGTCTGGCGATCACCCTGAGAGAAGGTTCCAACATAAATGTCGTAGGTGCCGGTGGTCCCGGAGGTCAGGCTGACCCCGGCGTTCGCACCTTCTGCGCCGTCATCATTGCAGTACCAGGTTCCGTCGGGGCCGTTGACCGCCAGCGTCACGTCAGCAGAACCGGACGTGTAAATGTGGAAGTCACTCGATCCATTGTAGCGAACCTGAACGGTGGGCTCGGCAGTGATGTAACCAGAACAGAACGTATTGGAATTAATCGCGTCGTTCGCACGCAGCGGACCGCCTGCGGTCACATCCATTGACCAGGGATCGGGCAGGAAGCCGCCGCTGATGGTGCGGTTGCCATAGCGAGCCGGGAGCGAGATATCGGCAGTCGAAGCTGGATAGCTCGACCCGCCCCAGGACGAGGCACCATCGCGGGTATGCTCGCCAACTTCAGAAACAAACAGCGTTGCCGGCACATTGGAGCCGCGCGAGTAGGTGCCAACCCAGATGTCATAACGGCCAGACTGAGGGCTATTAAAACGAACCATCGGGTTCACGCCCTCGCCGCCATCATCATCGCAGTACCAGCGCGTATCCGGCCCATTGATGACCAGCGTCGTATCGCGATCAGAATCAACGCTGAAAATCAGCGGAAAGGTCGAGCCGGCTGTGTAGTAGACTGAGTAGTCCGGTGCGTTGGCGATGTAACCGCGGCAGGTGGAAAACCTGTCCTGCGCGCGGATGGAGCCGCCAGCCGTCAGATTGCGAGAGTGAGGGTCCGGCGTAAAACCGGCCGACAACGTCACCGACCCAAAGGACGGGTCCGCGCTATAATCCTGAGCGGTGGCGGTTGCTGCGACTGCGGCCAGCCCAAGGCTCGCCACCAGTCCAATCATGGTCTTCATAATCAGTCCCCATTGACCTGGCTGAAATCCCAATCGCGCAAGCATTCAGGACCCAGCAAAATAAAATCAATCCCTTTGAAGACCCTACGACCTTCATCTCCCAAAATCCAACGTTACGTGAATGTAAGGCGAAACTGGGGCGCAATGACGCAAGCTTTAAGAAGAAAGAGCTTTTCCACACCGCCCGGAACACGAAAAACCCCGCCGCACAAAGCATGCGACGGGGTTTTCATTGATCTCAAATGTGTTCGCGATTTAACGCGGGGCCATCACCATGATCATCTGGCGGCCTTCGAGCTTGGGCTCAAGTTCTACCTTGGCGATTTCACCGAAATCTTCCTTGACCCGGTTCATGACATCCATACCCCGGCTCTGGTGAGCCATTTCACGACCGCGGAACCGCAGGGTAACCTTTACCTTGTCACCTTCTTCAAAGAAGCGCGTCATGGCTTTGGTTTTCACCTGATAGTCATGCACATCGATGTTCGGACGCATTTTGATTTCTTTGACGTCCTGGGTCTTCTGCTTCTTGCGCGCTTCGGCTTTTTTCTTCTGTTCCTGATACTTCAGCTTGCCGTAGTCGATAATCTTGCAGACAGGCGGGTCAGCGTTGGGGGACACTTCAACAAGGTCCAACCCAGCCTCTTGAGCGGCTTCAAGCGCGGCTTCAACAGGCATGATGCCCTGTTTTTCACCCTCTTCATCGATCAGTAGGACCCGGGCGGACCGGATCTCTCTGTTAATTCGCGGGCCTTCCTTCTTGGGCGGCGGCGCGGCGTGCGGACGTCGAGCTATGCGTCTTCTCCATGGTGACTGCAGGTCGAATTAAAGCGCAAGGATACCTCATCCTTGGCGCGGGAAACAGCGAATATCGCAATCATAGTTGCAAGATCAAGCATCTCACGCCGCGTCGGCGTCATTGACGCTGAAGCCGCCGGCACATCGCATGGCCTGAACAGCCTCCGGCGCGCTGATCTGAGCCAGTGTTGGCGCGAACATCATGACGGTTGGCGCGCGACCGCGGGGCGCTGTTTCAACCGGCGCGCGGTCGCCAGCGTTGAACTGAACAGCGGGCGCGCCAGCAGCCACCAGCAGATGCAGAAGGGGCACATCTTCACCAAAGGCAAAGCTCGCCTTGCGACCAAGGCCCGCCAGCTGCACCAGATCTGCGCGCCCTGTCAGGTCGCGCGCGCCAGGCACCATATGCGCCACATAGCGGCCAATCTCACGCGTGGTTGGCCCACCAATCACCACCGGCTCGACGCCTTCTTCAATGAGGGCATGGGCAAGCGACGCCCAGCGCTCTTTTGGCCAACGCAGGGCCGGCAGGCTGTCGTCGCCCACAGGCGCAAACAGGGCAAACTTCCCATGGAGACCAAAATAGGCCGGATCGAGCGTGCGCGAGCGCTTGGCGACAAAATCCACCCAATCGAGATCTGGCGGCTCAGCCTCACCGAGGCGGACGACTTGCGGACCACCCAGACCAGCACCTGCCAGCTTGGCAGCCATCTGATCTAGCGGGTGACCCTCTTCCAGCTTGCCGGGCGTTGCATCGATCCAGCCGCCCTTTGCAAAGCGTGCCGCACTTTTGATCTTCTTGGCCGCTGCACCACCGCCCAGATCATAAATCACGTCGACACGGGAGTTGCGCGCGGCCTTCAGGCGATCGAAAAAGCCCTGCTTGGCTGTGGTTTCCAGCTCTGGCTCCACCGCATCAAAATAGGGGCAGTGCTTTAAAAGCTTTTCAAACTCCTCGCCGCACAGAAGCGTGATCCGGGCCTTGCGATGATGCTCGCGAATAGCGCGCGCACTGGCCAGCATCCGTACGACGTCGGCCAGCCCGCCATCATGCAGGATCAGGATCTGTTCTTTTTGCGGTTCGCTCAAAGCCATCGCGCTACTCTATTAACTCGCGATAAACCTGCAAGGTCGCGTGTTGCAGAGCGGCAGTGGAAAACTTCTCTGTGATGCGTTCGCGTGACGCTTTTGCCATGGCGGCGGCTGCTTTTTCATCCAGCGCCAACGCTTCGATGAGTGCAAGACCCCACAGGCGCGCATCACCCGGTTCAGCCAGCCAGCCGGTCCGGCCTGCTGCAACGACTTCGCGGGCGCCACCGTGATTGCTGGCGATCACCGGCTTGCCCATGGCCTGAGCTTCAGCCGCCGTCCGGCCGAACGCCTCCGGTTCCAGCGAAGGGCAAACAACCACGTCCGCTGCCGCATAGGCCGTTGCCATATCACTGGCGTGACCAGGAAGGCTCAGGCGCACACCGCGCTGCTCAGCCGCGGCCTTGAGCTCGCCGACATAATCAGAACGCCCCTGCGCATCGCCAAGGCACACCAATCGACAGCGATCCTTCAACGTCAGCTCTGCCAGAGCCTCAATAAAAGAGGCCTGTCCTTTCCAGCGGGTCAGCCGCGCGGGCAGCAAGATGACCCTGTCGTTAGCGTCCGCGCCCCAACTCCTGCGAAGGCTGGCAACCGCATCGGCATCAACCTTCGCCGGATCGAGCCTGGCCAGATCAACGCCGCGCGGAATGACCCGTAGACGATCGTCCCCCACACCATGTTCGGCGCGGACATGGTCAGCGATAAAGCAGGAGTTCGCGATCACGCGCTCACCAGCGGCCATCACCGCATTATAAGCCCGCTTCAAAGACGACTTGGCATTATAGGTCCCGTGATAAGTCGTGACATAGGGCACACCAGCGCGGCGGGCCGCCCACTTGGCGCTCCATGCCGGGGCGCGGGAGCGCGCGTGGATGATCTCAACCCCTTCAGACCTGGCTATTTTTGCGAGGCGGCCTGCGTTCAGCCAGATCGAAAGCGGGCTCTTGGTCTTCATATCAAGACGGACAAGCTCACCACCGACCGCTTTCAGATCCGCTTCCAGTCGTCCGCCGCGGCTGGCCACAAGCGCGCGACCGCCCGCCGCCACGATGGCTTCGGCCACCTCGATCGTGGTGCGTTCTGCGCCCCCGGCATCCAGCTCGGGTATGACCTGAAGAATGTGCAAAGCCTGTTACCTGTCGCGCCCGGGTCTTGCCGCGAGCATTAAGCCCCGTCACATACCGCCCTTGAGCCGCTGCGCCAATGCGAAAGGACCGCTATGAGTAACGAAACCCAGCTGCTGCACCGCAACGACGGCCAGAAAATCGCCTACGCAAAGCATGACGGCAACGGGCCCGGGGTCGTGTTTCTGGGTGGATTTCGCTCCGACATGACCGGCACCAAGGCGACCCATCTGGATCACTGGGCGCGCGCGGCAGGTCGCAGCTTCGTCCGCTTTGACTATTTCGGCCATGGCCAGTCCACAGGTAGCTGGGACGACGCCACCATCTCCCGCTGGCGGGAGGACAGTCTGGCTGTTCTCGATGCGCTGACGGACGGCCCCCAGGTACTGGTCGGGTCCTCCATGGGCGGCTGGATGGCGCTGCTGGCGGCGAAGGCTCGGCCTGAGCGCGTGAAGGCGCTGGTCTTGGTTGCACCGGCCGCTGACTTCACCGAAGCCTTGCTGTGGGAGCAATTCCCGCTCCATGTTCGCCAAGCCATCGAAGACGAAGGCGTCTGGATGGCCCCCAGCGCCTACGGCGACCCCTACCCCATCACGAAAACGCTCATCGAGGATGGCCGCAACTGGTCGATCCTGAATGACACCATTCCTGTCACCTGCCCCGTTCACATCCTGCAAGGCTATGCCGACCCGGACGTGCCCTGGACCCACGCCATGCGCACGGTTGAGGCCCTGGCGAGCAAGGACGTCACGGTGACGCTCACCAAAGTGGGCGACCACCGGCTGTCGGGCGAGGAGGACTTGGAAAGGCTGGTGGCGGCGATTGAAGCGCTATCCGCCTAACCCCGAAGCTCCAGCGTTACCGGTGCGTGATCTGACGGCTTTTCCAGGCTTCTTGTGTAGTCCCAGACGCGGAAGGTATCGCGGCCGCCGGTCAGGGCGGCGCTCTCCAGCGACGGGCTGACCCAGATGTGGTCGAGGCGACGGCCGCGGTTGGACTTGGTCCAGTCGCGATTGCGATAGCTCCACCAGGTGAAGATCTTTTCCGGCTCTTCAATCAGGGCGCGGGCCACGTCGATGAACCGGCCCGCATCACGAACCCGATCCAGCGCTTCGGTCTCCACCGGCGTGTGGGAGACCACTTTCAAAAGCTGTTTGTGGGACCAGACATCATGCTCGCGCGGGGCAATGTTGAGATCGCCCACCAGCACGATGTCGGAGTTTTCCTTGGCCCGGTCAGCGGCATAGCCTTCCAGATTGTCCAGGAAATCCAGCTTGTGTTTAAAGCGCGGATTGATTTCTGGATCAGGCTCATCACCGCCTGCAGGGATGTAGAAATTCTGGATCTCCACCCCGTCGACTTTGACACGCTGGAAGCGCGCTTCGCCGCGCGGGCACAGCGCGTCATTGTCCAGCTCTTCAATGGGTAGTTTTGAGACGATGGCGACGCCGTGCATCCCCTTCTGGCCCACGATGGAGACGTAAGGGTAGCCCATCTCGTCAAAGGCGGCGGTGGGGAACTGGTCCGGCAGGCATTTGATTTCCTGCAGGCAGATCACATCCGGGCGCGCATCAGCAGCCCATTTGGCCACCAGCGGATGGCGCATACGGATGGAGTTGATATTCCACGTCGCAATCGTCAGACCGCCCATCGCAAATCGCCTTTTTGCATTAAAGAATATTGTAGGTGGACCCGGCGACACCCACCGGCCAGCGCCCGCGCACATAGAGCCGCCAACGCGCCAGGAAGGGATGTGTCGGCTGATCATCCTCAGCTTCTGCCAGGATCACCAGCGCGGCGCCATTGGCTGCCTGGACAAGCCCGCCCGCGGCGGCATTGATCACCGTCTCGTCATAGACATCGTCCAGCGCGGCACTGGCTTCGGCACCATCGCGGGCCGCATCGCCCACCTTGGAGGCGATGAGCGCGAGTGCGGCTTCAAGCGCCTGCTGATCAAGCCGCTCCAGCACTTGTTCCACCAAGCCTGCGCGCAGCATTTCTTCGGCTTCCCACGCCATGGGATCACGGTCGAGGGTTTCGGCCGCCGCCACAGCATCTGACCAGTCGGCGAGCGAGGCGGGGTCAGCGTCAGGAAAGCCCAGCCCATCCAGATAGGCGCGCGCCAGCTTCAGCTCGCGCTCGTCCAGCGGTTCACCCAGACGCGAGAAGTAGGCGGGGTCGTTGATCGACTCGGCAAAAGCCTTCGCTTTGTAAAGCAAAGGGATTTCTTCTAGCAGCCGGGCGATCTCGTCTTCAGAGCCGTCCAGACCGCCTGAGGCCTCGGGATTTTGATAAAACGTCATACCGCCTACTTAGCTTGCCTTGACGCATTTCGCACGCGGCAAACTGTATCGAGTTCAGTTAACGAAGGAGAGAATTGGCGCCCGGCGAGGAGGGGTGCGTTTCGCCGGGCGCCGCTCTGTTAACGCGAGCTCCGGGGGGGAGAGCACGCGCCTCGCACCGGATAATGGGGGGTGACCCGGTGCGTTGCGATCCTGAGCGCCGCGGGGGGACGGCACTTAAAGCTCAGGAGCAGCCCGTGGGCCGCAGGTGTATTTGTGCCACATTCAGATGGGTTTGTTCAATTAAATTCGTGAAAGAATTTGCGTGTGGCATTTTTGCCGCTAATTGCTGCGCTTGCGGCATTCTGGCCACGCCAAAGTCCCTAGCCGACATTGCTGCCAGCCTCGGGCTCGGCAAAGCGCTCCAGGTCATCAAGCGGCATCGGGCGGCCAAACAGATAACCCTGGGCCAGCGTGGCACCCAGCCCGCGCAGCTGGGCATATTGCTCAGCTGTTTCCACGCCCTCGGCCACCGTCTTCAGGTTCAGCGACTTGGCCAGCGCCAGAATGGTTTCGACCACGACGCGGGCATGCTCGTCTTCAGACATGTCACGCACAAAGGTCTGATCAATCTTGAAGACGTCAAACGGCATACGTGTCAGGTAGGACAGGCTGGAGTGGCCGGTACCAAAATCGTCGATCGCGAACGTCACACCCATCTCACGCAGAGGCTCGATCTGCTTGATGACGCGTTCAGGATCGCGCATGGCCGTAGATTCGGTCAGCTCAAGCTCAAGCATTTCAGGCGGCAGACCGGACTCGTTCAGCGCATCAATCACCGTGTCGGCGAAGGTCTCGCTTTCAAACTGCATCGCTGAGACATTAACGGCGACTGGCACGGTGTGCCCCTTGGCCATCAAAGCTGCCGTCTCGTTGCAGGCCCGGCGCAGGACCCAGTCCCCGATCTCACCGATCAGGCCGCACTCTTCAGCCGCCTGGATAAAGGCACCTGGCGACAAAAGGCCCGCCGTGGGGTGCTGCCAGCGCACCAGCGCTTCAGCACCGGACAGCGCACCGTCATTCATGCCAACCTTGGGCTGATAATAGACCACCAGCTGGTCCTCACGCACAGCCTCACGAAGCTCGTTTTCAAGAACGAGGCGCTCAAAAGCGCTCTGATTCATGGAGCTTTCAAAGAACTCACAGGCATTGCCGCCCGCGCGCTTTGCTGAGTCCATGGCCAGGTCGGCGTGACGCAGCAGGGTTTCAGGATCGGCCCCGTCGCGCGGAAATACAGCCGCGCCGACAGACAGGCCCAGAAAGACCTGGTGGCCGGAAATCTCAAATGGGCGACGCACAGTATCAATGACCCGGCGCGCCAGTCGCGCAGCGTCCGTCGCATCGCGGAGGCGCGGCATAAGAATTGTGAATTCATCACCCCCGAGGCGCGCGACCATGGAGGGGCCAGCACTGGCATCGCCATTGGCAAGATCCCAGGCGCGGGCCGCTTCGCGCAGGCGGCGGCCCACAGCCTCAAGCAGCCGGTCACCTTCACCAATGCCCAGCGAGTCGTTGACGCGCTTGAAACGATCAAGGTCGAGGAAGAGGATCGCGCCCTCCTGGTCGTTTTCGATCGCGTCGCGCGAAACCTGCTCCAGCTCCTTGCGGAAGCGTTCGCGGTTCGGCAGCTCGGTAATCATATCCACATAGGCCAGGCGATGGACGCGCTTCACACTGGCATCGAGGCGCGCAAACATGCGGTTAAAGGCGTTTGCCAGCACTTCCAGCTCATCACCGGTCTGCACATCAATGCGCAGGTCGAGCTTGCGCGAACTGGCCAGGCGCGCTGCTTCCGTCAGCTTGGCCACCGGAGCTAGCGCCCGATTGATGAGATAGGCCACCAGCGGTAGAAAGATCACCAGCGCAATGGTTGCGATCAATATCTGACGGACAATCAGCGCGCTTGCCGGTCTGGCCACAGCCGCCAGAGGAATGTTCGCAACGACCGCCCCGACGAGGCGACCGTCGTTGAATACCGGCTCTGCGACCCGGATGTTTCCAGATACGACCTCCATGCGCGTGTCGACCGCACCGATGGCCGACTGGATCAAGTGATCTGCAGCCCGGTCGCCGACCGCATACTGAACATCTCCGAAGGCCGACAGAACGCGACGGTTCACATCAGCCGCATAGACGCCAGTCACTTCTTCGCGCGCACCAAATTCGTTGACCACACTGTTCAGACGGCTCGTCTCGCCGGAGCGAATAAAGCTTGCAGAATTTGACGCAAACAACTCCGTGATCAGCGTCGCGTGACGCAGTCCCGAAGCGTTGTTTTCTGAGCGCTTGAGCTGGAATTCAACAGCCATAAGGGACGCCGTCGCCGCCACCAGAATGACGCCGCAGAGCAGGGTGAACTTCATCACCAGTGAGCGCATGACCCGCGCGAATGCGTGCCGTATCGGCGCCATAGGGCCCCCAAGAAAGCTGGCGCGCACCGGTTGTGCGCGCACGTTCAAGGAGGACCCTAGAACCAACAGACTGAAAATCTCGTTAAAGCAGACCGCGGTCAGGCTTTTTCAGAGACTTCCACAGCCATCTGACGTTTTAGACAGCCTTCAGCTCAATGCCATGTCTGGCCGCAAGCGCTTTTAATTCCATCTGTGGACGCGCCCCTATGTGGGAGATGATCTCGCTGGCGGCGACAACGCCAAGCTTGCCACAAGTCTCAAGATCCATGTCGCGGGCATAGGCAGCCAGGAAGCCAGCCGCGAACAGATCGCCTGCGCCCGTGGTGTCTTCAACGCTGACGACATCGCCAGCCGGAACAGCGACTTCAAAATCACCGGAGACAACAACCGCCCCCTTTTCAGAGCGGGTCACAGCCGCGACGCGCGTTTCGGCGCGTACGGCGGCGAGCGCCTCTTCAAAGCTGTCGACTTCGTAGAGAGACTTCAGCTCAGCCTCGTTGGCAAACAACACGTCGATATGGTTCTTCACGAGCTGGCGGAAGCTGTCGCGGTGACGCTCCACGCAGAAGATGTCCGACAGGGTGAGCGCCACGCGCCGATCATGGGCCTGAGCGATTTCAGCCGCGCGCACGAAAGCCGTCTTGGCTTCTGGGCGGTCAAAGAGATAGCCCTCAAGGAAGGTCACGGTGGAGGCCTTGACCAGCTCCTCATCAATGTCGGTGTTAGCGATCAGAGCCGACGCCCCCAAAAAGGTGTTCATGGCCCGGCGCGCATCTGGCGGCACGGCAATCAGGCACCGAGCGGTCGCAGGCCCGCCTTCCAGCGGTGCGGTGTCGTAATGCACACCCGCCGCCCGCAAGTCATGGGCGAAAACATCACCCAGCTGATCCTTGGCGACCTTGCCGATATAGGCACCGCGCGCGCCGAGGCTGGCAATACCGGCCAGCGTGTTCGCCGCTGAGCCGCCTGAGATTTCCTCACCCGGCGGGAAGGCAGCGTAAAGCGCTTCAGCACGCTCCTCATCGATCAGGAGCATGGCATCCTTGGCCAGGCCGTGGGTTTCAACAAAGGCGTCATCAACACGGGCCAGCACGTCAACAATGGCATTGCCAACGCCCAGAACGTCGTAGCGAATTTCGGTCATGAATGCTCTTCCGGATTTGGGAGGGGAAAACTGTTCGCCGGTGACCTAGCGCGGCCAGCCCCCATTCACAAGCGCCCGGCTTCACGCTATCTCGCGCGCCAGATCTTCAAGGAGCCCTTTCAATGACGTCCAGACCTCGCGTTTCATTCCTCACCTCCGCTGACATGATGAAGGGACGCGCCGGCGCACGGGAGGACTGGTTTGAGTACGATCTGGAGTTCGGGGCCCTGAGCCGAGCCTGTAACGCCGAAGGGATCGAGCTGGTCAGCACCATCTGGGACCAGCCGTTTGACCCTGAAGGCTTCGATGCCTTCATGATCGGAACCGTGTGGGACTATCCACCCAAGCAGAAGCTTTTCCTTGAGACGATTGATCGCCTGAACGCGACTGCACCAGTGTTGAATTCCCCGGCCATCGTGCGCTGGAATATTGAGAAGACCTATTTGCGCTCACTCGACGAGGCGGGCGCGCCGTCTGTGCCCACGCTGTGGCGTGATGCAGCCACGGCTGACGCCATCGCAGAGGCGTTTGAGACCTTCGGGACCGAGGAAGTCGTTGTGAAACCGCAGGTCGGGGCCGGCGCATGGCGCCAGGCGCGCGTTAAGAAGGGCGATCCGCTGCCAGCTGCGGACATGTTGCCACCCGCTTCAGCGATGCTGCAGCCTTTCCTGCCGGCCATCCCGGAAGAGGGTGAATACTCGCTGATGGTTTTTGGCGGTGAGTTGTCCCACGCGCTTGTGAAAAAGCCCAAGTCCGGCGACTACCGCGTGCAGTCCATGTACGGGGCCACCGAAGAGGTCTGGACACCGTCAGACGAGGAGCGGGCCACAGCGATGCAGGTGCTCCATGCGGCTGAAGAGATCACCGGTGAAAAGGACCTGCTTTACGCGCGCATCGACATGGCGCGCGGCCTTGATGGAAAGCTGGCCGTCATGGAGCTGGAGCTGATTGAGCCCTACTTCTATCCTGAGCAGAGCCCGAATATGGGTGAAGTCTTTGTCAGGGGACTAAAGAAAAAACTTTAAACGGTGTGGGTCCTTCGAGACGCTCGCCATGAGCTCGCTCCTCAGGATGAGGGACGCAGGAGCCCGATGACACCCTCATCCTGAGGAGCGCGAAGCGCGTCTTTAAAGGACAGTCAGATTCAGGCACCGTCTGAAAACCGCTTTATCAGCTTGTCTGGATCATAGGGCAGCGGGCGCATGGGCCTGAACACCCAGGCGAGCGATCCACCGATGAGCAGGAATGGAAATCCTGCAAACGCCAGAAGTGCGCTTTCCTCGACAATCGCGAACCAGCCGATCACGAAAAGCGCGGCAGCGGCCATGACCATGCCAAGCCCGGCCATGATCAGTCGGAAGCCCAGTGATTGGCCCTCAACAAAGGCAACCTCGTCAAAGCGAGGCTTCAACGCCGTGTGCAGGGCCACCATGACGGCCTGAAACTCCACCACATTGTCATCAAAGGCGCCTTTATTGGCCCGGCGGCTACCGAACACAATTTCACTTTGAGGGCCGGTGACCCGGCAGACCACCTGCTTATCCTGACCAGCCATCTCCACAGCCAGGCGCACCTGCGTCACAGCACCCAGATCAATACGCCGGGTCAGTCTGTTATCGGTCCAGCATTCCAGCCGGTCTGCGTGCAGGATCAGCGCCTGTTCTGGGCTAAGCGGATTGCGCCGGTCAGACATGCGAGCCAGAGCGTCTTCGCCCATAGCGGGCCTCCTTGATAACAAAGCGCTTGCCCGAACGGGCTGAAACAGGTCAGCTTTACCCCATGACGACCGCGCGTAAATTCCTGGTGATCGCCGACGGCAGTGATGAAAGCCGGACAGCGGCATACTTCGCCGCCCGCCGTGCACGCAAGACTGGCGGCAGTGTGGCCATCCTGGCAACCGCTTCGATGGAAGCCGGGTTCGAGCACTGGCTGGGCGTGGGCGACACCATGCGCGCCGAAGCCATGGAGGCCGCTGAGGCTGCGCTGGAGAGCTTGGCTGAAGATGTGGAAGGCGTGATGGAAGTGCGCCCGGAGCTTCATCTGAAAGAAGACAACCTCATCAAGGCGCTTGGTCAGCTTCTGGAATCCGATCCCGACATTGCCATTCTGGTGATCGGTGCCGCGCCCCAGGGCGAGGAACCCGGTGCCCTGGTCACCGCGCTCGCCACCGGCAAAGGTCTGTTTGAGGGCCGCCAGATTCCGGTCACGGTGGTGCCGGGCGATCTGTCAAAAGAGGCGATCAAGGCTCTGGCCTGAGGCCGTCTTGCCCATACATTTACGTGACAAGGGCTTGCGCAAGCGGCGTGAGCGGTCCACCTCTTGGGCTATATCCAACCCCAACGCTCAGGTTTTGCCATGTTCATCCAGACCGAACCCACCCCGAACCCGGAAACCCTGAAGTTCCTGCCCGGCCGCGACATCGCGCCGGACACCCCGCGCGAGTTTGCAACCCCGGAAGAGGCGGAGAACTCAAAGCTGGCCCGCGACCTGTTCAAGGTGGAAGGCGTGATCCGTGTCTTTGCCGGGGCCGACTTCGTGTCCGTGACCAAGGCCGAAGGCGTCGAATGGATCCATATCCGCCCGGCGATTCTAGGCGCGATTGCCGACGCTCTGGAAGCTGACGTGCCGCTGTTTGAGGAAGCCACCAGCGACGGACACGCCGTTTATGAGGGTGAGGCTCAGGGCATCGTCAAAGAGATTATCGACGTGATCGACACTCGCGTGCGCCCGGCAGTGGCCAATGATGGCGGTGACATCACCTTCCAGTCCTATGACGAGCAGTCCGGCGTCGTTCACCTGCACATGCGCGGAGCCTGCGCGGGCTGCCCGGCATCGACAATGACGCTGAAGCACGGCATCGAGAATTTGCTGAAGCATTATGTGCCAGAGGTGACGGCTGTTGAGGCGGTGCTGTAGCGCGGCCTTCAACGCTGGCTGAAGACGCTGGCACGCCCTAGTTATCCAATAATCGACTAAGTCATTCCCGTTTTCAGGAGTTCCCCATGTCCGAAACTGCTCAATCTGACGCCCCGCTGGCGCTTGAAGACCGCCATTCCATTCTGTCCGATCAGGCGCTGGACCAGCTGTTTCGCGGTGCGCGGACCTTTTATTCGTGGGAAGACAAAGACGTCTCCAATACCACGCTTCGCGCGCTTTATGAGCTGCTGCAATATGGCCCGACCAGCGCCAATCAAAGCCCGGCACGCTTCCTCTTCCTGAAAGGTGAGAGCCAGAAAAAGCTGGTGCCGCACCTGATCGAGCCGAACATCGAAAAGACCGTGACCGCGCCGGTGACGGTGGTGCTGGCCTGGGACTGGAACTTCCATGAGAAAATCCCCCAGCTCTTCCCGCACAACCCGGAAGCCAAAGAGTGGTTCGCGTCTGACGATGCCCGCTTTGAAAACGGCTTCCGCAACAGCTCGCTGCAGGGTGCCTATCTGATCATGGCCGCTCGCGCGCTTGGCCTTGATTGCGGCGCGATGAGCGGGTTCGACAAGGACGGCGTCGACGAGACTTTCTTTAAAAACGATCCGGAGATGGGGGCCTGGCGCTCCAACTTCCTGATCAATCTGGGCTATGGCACCACCGAGAAGCTGTTCCCGCGCCTCCCCAAGCTCAGCTTTGACGAAGGCGCGCGCATTCTCGACTAGGCCATGACCCAGCCCATCCTCGTTATCGACACAGTCGGCCCGTGGTGCGCGGTCGCGCTGCGTGTCGAAGATCAGGTCTTCGAACACGCTGAAGACATCGGCCGTGGCCATGCCGAACGGCTGGCACCGATGGTGGAGACCCTGCTGGCCGAGGCGGGCATCGCAGCCCCAGATCTTTACCGCATTGGCGTGAACACAGGCCCCGGCAGCTTTGCCGGGGCACGCGTGGGCATTGCCTTTGCGCGCGGACTGGCGCTGGCGAGCGGAGCTCAGGCGATCGGCGTCGGGCTACTTCCAGCTCTGGCAGAGCGCGATGGTGGCGGATCCCAGCGAGCGGTTTTCGCCATCCATGACGCGAAACGCGGTGAATATCTGTGGAGCGTGTTCCGTCCGGGTGAGCGAGAAGCATCGCTGGAGCGTGGCATGCGGATGGCCGCGCAGGCTGCGGTCGCAGAGCTCCCCCATCCACTGATTACCGGATCCGGCGCTGAAGCCGTTGGCGGGCCCGAATTTGATACGCGTCCGCCGCTTTCCGCACTGCTTGCCTTGACCGAGGCCGCACCAGCAGACGCCCCGCCCCCAGCGCCGATCTACGCCCGACCACCGGACGCAAAGCCAGCCGCATAGGCCGCCGCAACCTCATCGAAATGGTCGTACACGGCAGCAGCGCCGGCCTCGCGCAATCGATCTGCGTGCCCCGGCGGGCAATGCTCACCCCCGGTATAGCCCCAGCATGTCATACCCGCAGTAACTGCGGAGCGGACGCCCGGCGCGCTATCCTCAATCGCTAGGCTTCTGGCCGGGTCGATGCCCAGACCGTGGGCCGCGCGCAGGTAGATATCCGGTGCAGGTTTGGCGTTCTCAACATCATCAGCAGAATGGACATGTGGGCCGAACAGATCGGCCAGCCCCGTGCGCTGAAGCTTCACCCCAAGAACCTTGCGCTCGGACGAGGACGCCACCGCGCGCGGCGCGGTAAGGCTGGAAACGAAGGCATGCACACCCGTATGGGCTTCAATGCGGGTCTCGAGCGCAGCATAGGCGTCAGCTTTCAGCGTTTCGAAAAATCCGTCAGGCAGATCGCAGCCATGCACAGCGCGATGGTCAGCGTTCAGGCCCGCCTTGAAATCGGGCATGCTCGTGCCAACAAATCGGCTGATGAAGGTGGCTTTCTCATAGGCAACACCGAGACTTGCCATGGCGGCCATCTCGATTTCTGTCACAATGGCCTCGGTATTCACCAGCACACCGTCACAGTCGAAAATTACGCCATGGGCCAACACACGCCTCCAGAAAAACCCGGCCAATCAGCCACTCACAGCCATCAGACGCAGATCACGCGTTTGGGGCAAGAGGCGGCTGCGCTATTTGCTGACCTGCATGTGCAGTGCTTCGGCGCGCCCTGGCCGGAGGAAGACTTTGACCGGCTGCTCGCCTCATCTGGCGTTGTCGGGCTGGTGCTGGAGGCCGATGGCGAGCCCGCTGGGCTGTCACTCATTCGCACCATTGCCGGAGAGTGTGAAATCCTGACCATCGGAATCGCCAAAGCCGCAAGGGAACAAGGGCTTGGACGCCAGCTCCTGACAGCAAGCGAAACCGAGGCCCGGCTTGGCGGAGCCCGGCGCATGATCCTTGAAGTCTCCCACACCAACACGCCAGCCATCGCGCTCTATGACCGGGCCGGCTACATCGAAATCGGCCGCCGCAGGGCCTATTACCGTGACGGCAGCGATGCAAGGGTGCTTGCCCGACCGCTTTAGCGGCTTACCCTAGTATGGACATCTGGTCGCAGGCGCGGCTATCACAGGGGCCTTGAACGGCTTCGCACGAAGGGACCCCCTCATGTCCGACCGCATTGAACAGCTCTGTGTCGACAAGGGCCTGCGCATGACCGAACAGCGCCGGGTCATTGCCCGCGTGCTGTCTGAAGCCGAAGACCATCCCGATGCCGAGGAGCTGCACCGCCGTGCCTCCAGCGTGGACAGCCGCATCTCACTGGCAACGGTGTATCGCACGGTGCGCCTGTTTGAAGACGCCGGGATTATCGAACGCCATGACTTCCGCGATGGCCGTTCGCGCTATGAGGAAGCCCAGGACGATCACCACGACCACCTGATCGACATGAATTCCGGCGACGTCATCGAGTTCTTCGATGAAGAGATCGAGGAATTGCAGGAGAAAATCGCCAAACGCCTCGGCTACAAGCTCGTCGACCACCGCCTGGAGCTTTACGGCGTGAAGATCAAGGAGGGTGAGGGGTAGCGTTGAGCGCGAGCTTCCTTGCGGCGAATGCGCCCGCACGGTGCGTAGCGTTAACGCGGTCTTTATCCGCTGTGCTACAAATGCACGATGGCTCTTCAATCTTCAATCGAGTGGACCAACGCCACGTGGAACCCCGTGACAGGCTGCACCAAGGTCGGTCCGGGTTGCGACAACTGCTACGCAGAGCGCTTTTCTGAACGCTTCCGTGGCGTTCCTGGGCATCCCTTTGAGCATGGGTTCGATCTGGTCTTACGTCCGGAGCGCGTTGAGCAACCGATGAGCTGGCGTAAGCCTAAACGGGTTTTCGTGAACTCGATGAGCGACCTGTTCCATAAGGATATCCCGAAAGATTTTATTGACCAGGTATTTACCACGATGGAGCGCGCCGACTGGCATCAATTCCAACTGCTCACCAAGCGCAGCTCATTAATGCGCAAGTACATCAATCGTCGATATTCTGATGGGAAATGCCCTGCTCACATATGGCTCGGCGTATCGGTTGAGAACCGAGAAAAGTCCAAACGCATCGAACACTTACGCGACACTCAGGCAGAAGTTCGCTTTCTGTCTGTGGAGCCTCTACTTGGCTCTTTGGGGGAGGTTGACCTCACTGGAATTCACTGGGTGATTGTTGGCGGGGAAAGCGGCCCGTTCGCACGACCCATGAAAGAAGAGTGGGCTGCGGAGGTGCGAGACCTTTGTGTTGCCCAGAAAGTACCCTTCTTTTTTAAGCAATGGGGCGGCTTTAGACCAAAATCTGGCGGTCGCTTGCTTGAAGGTCGCGAATGGAACGAATACCCTCAGGAGATGCAAGCGGCTAACGCAAGGGGTGTGGCCGCCGAATAGGGGGCATTCTTGAAAGACCTTTATCGCGGCCGGGAACAAAGTGAAGTCAAGCATCGGATTCTTGAGGCCTACATTGAGAGGCTCGCCTACAAAGTTTTGTCGCGGCGTGTTGACTCAATTGCATACGTTGACGGCTTCTCTGGACCTTGGAGCAACGCTTCAGACAAGTTTGATGACACCTCCTTCGCGAGGGCGCTCCGCAAGCTGAAGGAAGTACAAGCTGGTGCGACCACGGCCTTCAAGAAGCATGCAGAAGTTAGGTGCGTGTTCGTCGAGCGCGACAGGAAATCGTTCGAACGTCTAAGAGAGTTTGCAGCGGCCTTCCACGCACCGGAAAAGAAGTTCCATGTGCTCACGTTGCATGGTGAATTCGAAAACTTCATCCATGAAATTATCGAATTTTGTGGCTCGGCTTTTCGGATGACATTTATCGATCCAACAGGATGGACCGGTTACAGCCTCCAGAAAATCGCACCCTTGCTGCGCGACCGTAATGCCGAGGTCATCATCAATTTCATGTACGAACACATCAATAGGTTTGTGGGCGACCAGAGGTCAAAAGTCCGCGCCTCTTTGATGCCCATTTTAGGTGAGAGTTTCCCGACAGAGATCGAAAGTCGAGTGGATCGAGAGCAGGCCATCACAGAGCTTTTCTGTCGAAATTTACGAGAAATCTCTGGGTTCAAGTACGTTGTTCCGGCCCCGATTTCTCGAGCGGATAGCGAAAGAACTCACTTCATTCTGGCATACGCGACACACAGCATCGCTGGGCTGGAAGTGTTCAGAGACGCAGAGCGCCAGGCTCAAATTCACTACGCGGGGGTTCGCGCTTTGCTGCAGGAAACAAAAGCTGCTGGCAATCAAGGGCTACTATTGAGTACCGCCGAGGACGACGCCGAGCGCCAAATGCAACAGGATCTTGATCAGTTGCGTGACTATGCAAAAAATTACATTGTGGAAGTCATATTACCTCGAAAACTCTCAGTACCTTTCAACATTGTTGCGGAACAAATACTGCTACGGTTGCCCTTAAGGCTAACTGAAATCAAGCAGGCATGCGTGGCGCTGGCCAAAGATGGCGTGATTGAGCCAACTTGGCGTAAGCGTAAGAAACGCACCCCCCAACCCGATGACTTGATAACTTTGGTTTGACTCCCCACTACGCTTGTCAGGCAAGGCTGATCGACGCATATAGCGGGCCATGGAACTCATCAATCATCGGCCGTCGAAGTCTGGCGGCTCCGACACGACTGCGCCACAGGGCGCTGAAGCAGCTGTGATGGACGCCGCGCCGGTGAGCGACGGTGACAAGAAGCGCGTCTTCATCAAGACCTATGGCTGCCAGATGAATGTGTACGATTCAGAGCGTATGCGTGATCTACTCGGCCCGCTGGGCTATGCGCCGTCGGACACGCCCGAAGGCTCGGACCTGGTCATCCTGAACACCTGCCACATCCGTGAAAAGGCAGCAGAAAAAGTCTATTCAGAACTCGGTCGTCTTCGCCCCTTGAAAGAGGCGAAGGAAGCCGACGGCTCGTCCATGACGATCACGGTGGCTGGCTGTGTGGCACAGGCTGAAGGCGCTGAGATCAAGCGCCGCGCGCCGGTGGTGGATCTGGTTGTGGGTCCGCAGACCTATCACAAGCTGCCTGAACTCATCGCCGAGGTTCACCGCGGCACCGGCCAGGCCCTCGACACCGAGTTTGAGGTCGAAGACAAGTTCGACGTGCTCGCCGCGCCGGAGCGCCAGATTGATGGCTATTCGGCCTTCGTCACCGTGCAGGAAGGCTGTGACAAGTTCTGCACCTTCTGCGTTGTGCCCTATACGCGCGGTGCTGAGTGGTCGCGCCCGGTTGATCAGATCGTTGCTGAAGTGCGCGCGCTGGCCGCCAAGGGCATTCGCGAGATCACGCTTCTGGGTCAGAACGTCAACGCCTATCACGGCGACGCGCCCTCCGGCGACGAAGCGGGCGGCACCTGGGGTCTTGGACGCCTGGTGCGTCATTTGGCTCTGATCGGCGGGATTGATCGCATCCGCTTTACCACCTCGCACCCGCGCGACATGGATGAAGAGCTCATTCAGAGCTTCGCCGATGAGCCCAAGCTGATGCCGTACTTCCACTTGCCGGTTCAGGCGGGATCGGATCGCATCCTGAAATCCATGAACCGCAAACACACGGCTGAGGAATACATCGCCATTATCGATCGGCTGCGCGAGGTGCGCCCTGATATTGCGATCTCCGGCGACATGATTGTCGGCTTCCCCGGTGAGAGCGACGAGGATTTCGAGGCGACCATGGAGCTGGTACGTCGGGTCAATTACGCCTCCTGTTTCTCGTTCAAATACTCCCGCCGCCCCGGCACACCGGGTGCCGCCATGGCCGGCCAGGTTGACGAGAAGGTGAGTTCTGAGCGCCTCGCGCGCCTGCAGGCGCTGCTGACGGAACAGCAGGAAGCCTTCAACCAGTCGATGATTGGCAAAACGCTGCCAGTGCTGTTTGAGCGCGAAGGCCGCAATGAAGGCCAGCTCAACGGCCGCAGCCCCTATCTTCAGGCCGTGCACTGCGAAGCGCCACTGGAGCTGATCGGGCAGATTGTGAACGTGGAAATCACTGGTGCCAGCAAGAACGCGCTCGCTGGCCGACTTGTCCCTGAGGAGACGCGCGCCGCGTGAGCCGTTCAGCTAAACCGCGCCGCACCCGCCGGGAACCGTCTGAGACGCTTCATTTTGATGATGGCGATCTGGTGCGTCTGGTCGCCGGGGCCAATCACGAGAATTTCGCACTGATCGAGGCCGAGCTGGACATCCAGCTTGAAGCCCCCGGTGGCGGCACCGTCGTGGTCACCGCCGCCGATGGCACCGCACGCCGCGAAGCACGCCGTGTCATCAACGCGCTTTATGGCCGCGCTGTAGAAGGCCTGCCGATTGAACCGGCGGATGCCCGCGCCGCTTGTCTGATGGCCGAAGACGATGCCGGTGAAACCATCGATAGCGTCATTCGTGTGCCTCGGGGCACCAGCTTTTCAGCCCGCACCGATGGTCAAAAGACCTATGTCCGCGCCCTTAAGGACGACAAGTCCTATGACATGGTGTTTGGCGTCGGGCCGGCAGGAACAGGAAAGACTCTGCTCGCCGTGGCCTATGGCGCGTCGCAGCTGGCACTGGGACAGGTGGAGCGTCTGGTGATCACCCGCCCGGCGGTGGAAGCGGGCGAGCGCCTTGGCTTTCTCCCCGGTGACCTGACCGAGAAGATCGATCCTTATCTGCTACCCATCTGGGACGCCCTGCGTGACAGTCTGGGCCAGCGCGTTTCTGAAAAGATGCGCGAAGAAGGCCGGATCGAGGTCGCGCCGCTCGCCTTCATGCGCGGCCGGACTCTGAACCGTGCCTTTGTGATTGTCGATGAAGCCCAGAACGCCACCGTGCCGCAAATGCGCATGGTGCTGACGCGTCTGGGTGAAGGCTCGCGCATGGCCGTCACCGGTGACCCGACACAGACCGACCTTCGGCGCGGCGAGCCATCCGGCCTGCCCCACGCGCTGTCGATCCTGTCTGATGAGCCGCGCATCGCCGTGCACCGCTTTGGCCGGGCGGACGTCGTTCGACACGGCCTGGTGGCGCGCATAGTGCATGCCTATGAGCGCGACGATGCCCGGCGGGAAGGCAAATCCGATGAGTGAGGCCCGGCCCCGGCTTGATTTCATCATCGAGCATGACGGCTGGACTGCAATCGACCGGCTGCAGGCGCGCTGCGCAGCCGTGATCGAGTATGCCCTGTCGCAGCTTCAAGATGCCCGCCCCGGCATAACGGCTGTGCTGCTGACGGATGATGAAAGCGTGCAGTCGCTGAATGCCCGGTTTCGTGGCAAGGACAAGCCAACCAATGTGCTCTCCTTTCCCGCGCCAGAGGCCGAAGGCTATCCCGGCGATGTGGCGCTGGCCTTTGAGACCTGTGCGGCCGAGGCGGAGCGCGATGGAAAAACCATGCTGGATCACGCAACACATCTGGTGTTGCACGGCGTTCTGCATTTGAATGGATTCGACCACATTGAGGAGGACGAGGCCGAGGAGATGGAAGCGCTGGAACGCGACGCCCTCAAATCGGTCGGGATCGCTGATCCCTATAACGTCAGAATGGAGCCATGAGCGAAGACCCTTCGTCGCGAAGTCTGTTTTCACAGATCAAGCGCGCTTTCTCCGGACCGGAAAACGGTTCGGCCACACTGCCCTCCGCCCCCGCGCCCCACGAAGCTGTAGGCGGTGCCTTCATCCTGAATGTTCAGGAGTTCCAGACCAAAAAGGTTGAGGACGTCATGGTCCCGCGCGCCGATATCGTCGCAGTGGAGATTGAGACGCCCTTGAACGAGCTTGCTGGCATCTTCAGCGAGGCAGGCCATTCGCGCCTGCCGGTCTATCGCGAGACGCTGGACGACCCGGTAGGTGTCGCTCACATCAAGGACATGGTCGGCCACCTGTCGCGCTATGCCGAACAGGCCGGGGATGCTGACTGGGGCGAGGCGCGCATTCTGGACGCGATCAAACGGCCGCTCCTCTACGTCCCAGCCTCCATGCGCGCGATGGATCTGCTCTTGAAGATGCAGTCGCGGCGCCAGCACATGGCCCTTGTCGTCGACGAGTTCGGCGGAACGGACGGGCTCGTGACGCTGGAAGACCTGCTGGAGCCCATCGTTGGGGACATCGAAGACGAGCATGACGAGACCGACGCCCCCATGATCCGGGCCAAGCAGGCCGGGTGCTGGGAAGCCGACGCCCGTGCCGAAATTGTCAGCCTGGAAGAGGTGATCGGCAAGGAAATCGCGACCGATGAGGAAGAGGCCGATGTCGACACGCTCGGCGGCCTGATCTTCCGGCTGGCGGGCCGGGTGCCAGAGCGCGGCGAGGTCCTGGAACACCCTTCAGGTTTTGAGTTTGAGGTGCTCGATTCTGATCCACGCCGGATCAAGCGGGTTCGGGTCAGAGCGACCAGACCCGCCACCGCGCAGCCCGGTGATAGCGAAAGCGGCAACGGCGACGCCTCGTGAGTGCGAGCTGGTTGGAGGGGCTCAAACCAGCCTTGCATGTGCTCCAGCGGGGCCGGGCCCGCTTGCGCACCCTCGGCCTATGGCCAATGGCGAGCCTTCTTGTACTCCTCGGTGCCATCAGTGCACTGGCCCACGCCCCCTACCATATCCACCTTGCACTTGTCCTCGGCCTAAGCGTCCTTGTGCTCACGCTTGATGACGCTCGGTCGAAGCCTAACCCTCTGCGTGCCGCCTTTTTTAGAGCGTGGGCCTTCGGCTTTGGGCATTTTCTGGCGGGAACCTTCTGGGTCGCCAACGCGTTTCTGGTCAGCGCGCAAGACCACGCCTGGCTGATCTGGGCACCGCTCACCCTGCTTCCTGGCGGGCTGGCTCTATTCTGGGGCGTTGCCGGTTTGTCGTATGCAGCGCTGACGCCCAGAGGAAATATAAGAGTACTCGTTTTCACTGGCGTTTTCCTCGGCGTCGAGATCCTGCGCTCTTATGTGTTTTCCGGCTTTCCGTGGAATCTGGCTGGCCACGTGTTTCAGGCTGGTGGCGCTATGAGCCAGAGCGCCAGTCTTTTCGGCGCGCTCGGGCTGACCGCGATTACCCTTTATGCCTTCAGCGCACCCGCGGCCTTGTTTGGGAGAGGCTCACTCTTCCAGCGCGCCTATCCGCTTGTCCTGTCCGCGCTCGCTCTTACCGGCCTGTGGAGCTGGGGCGCGTTGCGCGTTGCAAGCGCAGAGGTAGATGAGACCGAAACCCGTCTTCGCATCGTTCAGCTCAACCGCCCGCAAAGCGAGCTGCGCCCTGAAGCCAAGAATGAGATTCTTGACGAGTATCTCGACCTTACGACCCGACCGGGACTGGAGGACGCCAATCTGGTCATCTGGCCGGAAGGATCCATCCCCGCCTATTTGCAGAATGAGCCCGAGCTTCTCCAGCGCATCCATAGTCGGCTGCCGCTTGGAACACGCCTCGCAGCGGGAGCACCGCATGTGGAATGGGCACCGGACGACACACCGCGCGCCTACTTTAATTCGCTTCACCTTCTGCGTGTTGCGCCGGAAACGCTGGTGGTTGAAGCGCGCTACGACAAATCAAGGCTTGTACCCTTTGGGGAGGCGAACACGCTTGCTGCGCTGACGCGGCCCTTCGGTTTGGATACTCTGTCGCAATATGGCATTGGCTTTGATCCTGGTGGGGGAGCCCAAGCGATCCAGCTCGGCACGCTTCCCGCCTTTGCCCCCCTGATATGTTATGAAGTGATTTATCCAGAATACGCGTCTAACGCGAGCAATGATGCTGGATGGATACTCAATGTCTCAAACGATAGCTGGTACGGTCACTCAGCAGGTCCAGCACAATTGCTTAATCAGGCTGGCTTTCGCAGTATTGAGCAGGGCCTTCCACTGGTGCGCTCAGCTACAGCGGGTATGTCGGGCCTTATTGACCCCTACGGTCGAGTGGTGCACATTGCAAACGTTGAAGAGAGCCAAGTCCTTGATCTTGTTTTACTTGCAAGCGTGGACAAACCCTTCTACGCAAAAATTGGGCATATTCCCTCGCTGATCATCTGCTTGATCTTTATTGGGTTGGCCCATTTATTGCCATGGGCGGCTCGCGGACTGGCTCGAAACTAAATTTAGTTCAGTGAGTCTAGAAATTGATTTATCGTTTCGGCGGGAACGCCGCTGAGTGGTAAAATGAGAAGGTAAAGTGAGATGACTAGCCAACCTAATCCTCGCGGCCCGAATGCTGTTGATCGCCATGTCGGATCCCGCATCCGCCTCCGCCGCCAGCTTCTCAACATGAGCCAGGAAAAGCTTGGTGAAGAACTCGGCGTGACCTTCCAGCAGGTTCAGAAATACGAGCGTGGTACAAACCGTGTTGGTGCCGGTCGCCTCTTCATCCTGGCGCGTGTGCTAGATGTTCCGGTCTCCTTCTTCTACGACGGTGTCTCGGAAAACATGGCTGCGCCAGGCTTCTCAGAAGGCGATCAGACCCCGATCGTCGACGACTTCATTCAGTCGGCCGATGGCGTTGCGCTGGCTCAGGCCTTTGCCCGCATCAGCGATCCAAAGGTGCGTCGTCGCATCCTTGAGCTTGTGCGCACACTCGCGGCTGAAGAAGCTGAAGCTGCAGCGTCTGGTGAAGTCTAGACATCTGGACTTGCCATAACGCGTCGAATGGGGTTTAAGCCCGCCATATAAAGCACTCTTTATATGGAGCTCTGATCTTGGCCCGTACGTCCTACCACTTTACTAGCGAAAGCGTTTCCGAAGGCCACCCGGACAAGGTCTGTGACCGTGTCTCTGATGCGGTCGTTGACCTGTTTTTGAGCAAGGACCCGGTTGCCCGCGTAGCCTGCGAGACGCTGACCACGACCAACCGCATTGTGCTGGCTGGCGAGGTCCGCTGCGCTGGCGAAATCGACAATGCCGAGATTGAGGCTGTCGCTCGCGAGGCCGTTCGCGACATCGGCTACGAGCAGGACGGCTTCCACTGGGAGACGGCCGAGTTCCATAACTATCTGCACGAGCAGTCGGTCGATATCGCCCAGGGCGTGGACGAAGGCACCGGCTCCTTTACAGAAGAAGGTGCCGGCGACCAGGGCATCATGTTCGGGTTTGCCTGTGATGAAACGCCGGAGCTGATGCCTGCGCCGATCATCTATTCCCACCAGATCCTCAAAGAGATGGCCCGCCTGCGCAAAAGTGGCGAGCGCCCCGAGTTTGAGCCTGACGCCAAGTCCCAGGTCAGCCTGCGCTATGAAGATGGTCGCCCGGCTGAAGTCACTAGCGTGGTGGTCTCCACCCAGCATAAAGACGGCGTGTCACTCGACGATATTCGCGAACTGGTTCGCCCGATTGTTGCCGATGTGCTGCCCAATGGCTGGTTCCCGCCCGAAGACGAGTTCTATGTGAACCCGACGGGCAAGTTCGTCATTGGCGGCCCTGACGGCGATGCCGGCCTGACCGGTCGCAAGATCATCGTTGACACCTATGGCGGTGCCGCCCCCCATGGCGGCGGCGCTTTCTCGGGCAAGGACCCGACGAAGGTGGATCGCTCTGCCGCCTACATCTCGCGTTATCTTGCGAAGAATGTCGTGGCCTCCGGCCTGGCGCGCAAATGCACCATCCAGCTGTCCTACGCCATCGGTGTGGCCAAGCCGCTGTCGGTTTATGTCGACACCCACGGCACGGGCGAGATCGATGAAGCGATCCTGGAAAAGAAGCTGCCGGAGATGGTCAATCTGTCCCCGCGCGGCATCCGCACCCATCTGGAGCTGAACCGCCCGATCTATGCACGCACGGCAGCCTACGGCCACTTTGGGCGCAACCCGGCCGATGATGGCGGCTTCTCCTGGGAAAAGACTGATCTCGTCGATCAGCTGAAAAGCCTGGCCTGAGTTCGCAACTGGCCTGGAGGACTGTTGGCTTTGAGCGATCACCCCAAAGGCAAGCGCCTGTTCGGGCGTTCGCAAGGAAAAACCCTGTCAGGACGACAGCAGCGCGCGGTGGACGAAAGTCTGCCGCGTTTAAGCTGGCCAGATGAGGGCCCGGTTGACCCCAGGGCGCTGCTGCCGGACTACGATCGTCATGTGCTGGAAATTGGTTTCGGGGGCGCGGAGCACCTGATTGGTCAGGCCGCACGAGCACCTGAAACAGGCTTCATCGGGATTGAGCCTTTCCTGAACGGTGTGGCCAAGGCTCTCACCGGCATCGAAGAGCACGGCCTCACCAATGTGCGGGTTAAACGCGAGGATGCGCGCGATGAAATGGCGCGCATGCCCGACGCCAGCTTTGACCAGATTTTCCTGCTTTTCCCAGATCCGTGGCCCAAGGCTCGCCACGCCAAGCGGCGCTTTGTACAAACCGAGACGGCGAACGAGCTGGCACGGTTGTTAAAGCCAGGCGGGCGCTTGCGGGTGGCGACCGATGTGCGCTCCTATGCCGATCATGCCTTCCCGCTGCTTGAAGCCCATCCAGATCTGACCTGGACGGCCGAGCAGGCGAGCGACTGGCGCAATAATCCCACCGATCACATTGTGACGCGCTACCAGACCAAGCAGCTGGGCGATATCGCGCCGGTCTTCATGGATTTTGTAAAAGCCTAGCCCATACGATTGAGTAGAATTCCAGCCTCCCGAGTCCATTCTCCGCCTTCACGCACATAGACCGAAAAACCGATCAGGCCGGAGGGTGGACGGGAAATCGGGATCGGCGTGAAGCTGTAAGCCTCAGCCACCAGCACGCGGTTATTGCCGTCAAAAAAGGTCGGTCGCGAAAGGCTGAGCGTCTCCACCGCCGGCGGCGCATCTGGAGCCGGGTCCATCATTTGCGCTTCAGCCCAGCGCTGAACGCCGGCAATGTCGGCTTCAAAAGGTGAAGCTGACGTATCGAGCCGATCACACGCGATAGGGCCTTCTGTCGTGAGGCCAGCGTGAAACGCATCGATATCCGTCTCGGTCATCGCTTCGATCGCGGCAGCAAAGTCTTCGTTATAGGCCATGCCGAACGGCGCATCGGGCCCACTCTGGCGCCCCTCCTGACGCAGGACAGCAGCAAGCTGGTCGCGCTCGCCGGGTGTCGCAAGCCAGTTTGCGCTGACCGCCATGCGGTGACCGTTTTGTTCAGACGGCCCCACGAAGTCGCCAACCCGATCCACCAGGAAGGCACAGGCCAAGGGTGAGGTGGCCGCGGCATCAAGCATCGGAGCCTTATCCTGTGGTGCCTCACAGCCGGTATAGGCGGTCCAGTAATCCTCGCCCCAGCACGCGATCAGCCGGTCGACAACCGGCAGGTTAGGCGGATCGGTCACAAAGCCATCCGGCATGCGGATATTGGGGTTTTCATCCAGAAAGCGCTGGTTTGCGGCCTGCTCCTCAGGACTTGGGGCGAAGTCCATCAGCGCCCCGCGAGCCGCGACAATCGCATCATAGTCGCCACGCAGGAAAGCGATGGTCGCGTCCGCATAAACATTCCACGCCGAGGGCTCATCATTTTTAGCGGCTACAAAAAGCGGGATCGCCGCGTCATAGTCGCCACCCGAAGCAAACATCTGCGCAGCATGCCAACGCAGGATGCCGAGGCCACCGGGCGTCACCTGTGGAGAGTGAGTGAGATAGGTCAGGATGAGCTCTGCGGTCGCGGTCTGACAGCCGTCCATATTGCCATAAGGACGCCAGCCACCATTAAAATCCTGATCAAAGTCCTGCTGCGGCAGATTGATCAGACGCTCCAGCTCCGGCGCATCAATGCCGCACGCGGCCATCCGCGCGGCGGCGTTTTCATCAATGCCCTCACCCAGGTCTGCGCCGGTCTGGTATTGCGCCTGCGCGCTGGAAAAGCACAGCGCCAGCGCGGTGGTCGCGAAAAGTGTACGCAGCATGATCATCCCCTTAAAAAGCCCGTTGGCGCGAGACGTTAAAGACGTGCGCCACACCGGCCAAGCGCGCAAAGCCGCGCACCGGCCTTGCTTTATACCGGGCAGACGCGTATATCCCGCCCTCAACAGGTTCGATACGTCGGATGACGCAATCGAGCGGCTCGGGACCCCGGGCCGCTTTTTTCGTAGCTTCAACCGGCCAGCTTTGGAGATGCCCTTGAAGACCAGCTCACCCCAGGACGAGCGCATTCTGGCGCTGGTAGAGCCCGTTGCCGATGCAATGGGTCTTGAGGTGGTGCGTATCCGGGTCATGGGCGGCAAGAAGACGACGGTGCAGATCATGGCCGAGCGCAAGTCCGACGGCACCATGGTGGTGGAAGACTGCGCCAAGCTCTCCCGCGCTGTATCGGCCGTTTTTGAAGAAGAAGACCCGATCTCTGGCGAGTATAATCTTGAAGTGTCCTCGCCCGGGATCGACCGGCCACTGACCGCCCTGCCTCACTTTGAGCGCTGGGAAGGGTTTGAAGCCAAGCTGGAGCTGGATCGTCTGGTGGAAGGGCGCAAGCGCTTCCGCGGCATTCTGGCCGGAATTGACGATGAAAACGTGGCGATCAATCTCAAAGGCGAAGAGGACACGGCCCTCATCCCCTTTGAGTGGATTATCGATGCCAAACTGGTGATGACCGACGAGCTGGTCGACGCGAGCCTGAAAGCCCGCAGCGGACAGAGCGACGAAACGAACGACTAAAAGCAAGAAGGAGCGCGTCTCATGGCCATCGGGGTCAGCGCCAACAAGCTGGAAATCCTGCAAATCGCCCGCGCGGTTGCTCAGGAAAAACTGATCGACGAGTCGATTGTTCTGGAAGCCATTGAAGAGGCCATCCAGAAAGCGGCCCGCTCGCGCTATGGCGCTGAGCTGGACATCCACTGCAATATCGACCCGAAAACCGGTGAAATGCGCCTGACGAGCCGCATCACCGTGGTCGAAGAGGTGGAGAACGACACCCACCAGCTGACCCTGGAACAGGCGCGCAAGACCGATCCAGAGGCGGAGATTGGCACCTATTACGAGGAAGAGCTGCCGCCGATCGAATTCGGTCGCGTCGCCTCCCAGACTGCCAAACAGGTGATCACCCAGAAGGTTCGTGAAGCGGAACGCGCCCGTCAGTACGAAGAGTACAAGGATCGCGTGGGCGAGATCGTCAACGGCATCGTCAAGCGCGTCGAATATGGCAATGTCATCGTCGACCTGGGCAAGGCCGAAGGCATTATCCGCCGCTCTGATGGTATTCCGCGCGAGAGCCTGCAGCTGAACGATCGTGTTCGCGCCTACATCTACGATGTGCGTGAGGAAGTGCGGGGTCCGCAAATCTTCCTGTCGCGCGCACACCCGGACTTCATGGCTGCCCTGTTCTCTCAGGAAGTGCCGGAAGTCTACGAAGGCATTATCGAAATCCCGCGCGTTGCTCGCGACCCGGGCAGCCGTGCGAAAATCGCCGTCATTTCCAACGACAGCTCCATCGACCCGGTCGGTGCCTGCGTGGGTATGCGCGGTAGCCGCGTGCAGGCCGTCGTGAACGAGCTTGCCGGTGAAAAGATCGACATCATTCCGTGGAACCCGGATCCTGCGACCTTCATCGTGAACGCCCTGCAGCCTGCTGAAGTGGCCAAGGTCGTGCTCGATGATGAAGCTGAACGCATTGAAGTCGTGGTGCCTGACGAGCAGCTCTCGCTCGCCATTGGCCGCCGTGGCCAGAATGTGCGCCTGGCCAGCCAGCTGACCGGCTGGGCCATCGACATCCTGACCGAGGAAGAAGAATCCGAGCGTCGCCAGAAAGAGTTTGCCCAGCGCACCTCGCTCTTCATGGAAGCGCTGGACGTGGACGAGGTTATTGCCCAGCTGCTGGCCACCGAAGGTTTTGCAGACATGGAAGACCTGGCCTTTGTGGAGCTGGACGAGATTGCGGTCATCGAAGGCTTTGATGACGACACGGCCTCCGAGATCCAGACCCGCGCTCGCGAATTCCTTGAAAAGCAGGCGGCCGAACAGGACGCCAAGCGCAAGGAGCTGGGCGTTGAAGACGACGTGCTCGAGCTTGAAGGTGTCGACCTGCCGATGGCGGTTCGCTTTGGCGAGAACGACGTCTTCACCGTTGAGGACGTCGCTGGCCTGACGCCAGACGATCTGCGCGGCTGGTATGAGACCCGCGACGGCGAGCGTATCCGCGAAGAGGGCATCCTGGATGGCCTCAACGTTGATCCGCAAATCGCTGAAGACCTCATCATGAAGGCGCGCGTACAGGCGGGCTGGATTGAGGCCTCAGATCTTGAGCCGGAAGCCGAGGACGGCGAAGGCGCTGAAGAGGCTGGTGCCGATACCGAGGCCGATGCCGAAATTGGCGACGACGCTGATCTTGGCGATCTGGATCTATCGGCTCTGGAAGCTGAAGCCGAGCGCCTGGGCGTTTCGCTGAGCGAACTTCTGGAAGCCGGTGATGGCGCTGAGGAGGGCGACAAGGAGTAGTGAGCCGAGGCGCACGCACATCCCGTGACAAACCGGTGCGCGAGCGCCGGTGCGTGGCGACCGGCGAGACGGCAGGGCCTGACCGGCTTTTGCGCGTAGCGCTCTCGCCAGACGGGGTGGTGACACCAGACATTGCCGCGCGCCTTCCCGGGCGCGGCGCCTGGGTCACAGCCGATCGCGCATTGATCGACAAGGCCGTCAGCAAGCGGCTCTTCAATCGGGCTTTTGAAAAGCCGGTCGAAGCGCCCGAAGGCCTCGCCGATCAGTTTGAGACCCTTCTGGAAGCGCGTGCGCTTTCCATGCTGGGTCTGGCGCGGCGTGCAGGACGGCTCGCGATGGGGTACGATACAGTCAAGCTGGCATTGTCGAAGGGTGACACACCAGCCTGGCGGATCGAAGCCAGTGACGGCGCAGCTGACGGGCGAGGCAAGCTCGACCGGATCAGCGCCGCCGCATGGCCCCATCTGGCCACAGTGGGATGTTTCAGCGCCGAGGCTATTGGCAAGGCGCTGGGACGCTCCGGTGTGGTGCACGCGCTTTTAACCGTTGGGCCTGAGGCAGACGGGTTTGGGGCGGTTGTCAGCAAGCTGGCTGGCTTTCGTCCTATCAACCCGTTTGACACACAGTCTGACAAAGGCGCACAGGACGGTTGAATCGCCATTCAAGGCGAGTAGTTTAGCGGCTCTTTGGCGAGGCGCTTGTGGACAAGATCACAAGCGCGACGCGATGGAGCCAGAGATGAAATACATTTCACGGCGCGCGGCGGCGGTGAAATGGATGAACGATCTGCCGCAACAAGGACGCTCATGAGCGACTCTGACGAACGCAACACCTCGGGCCGCAAGCCCCTTTCCTTAAGCGGACGCTCCTCGTCCGGCACCGTGCAGCAGAGCTTTGCGCGCGGACGGCAGAAGGCTGTCGTGGTCGAGAAGAAGCGCAAGCGCCCCGGCGCTGCGCCAACGGCCGGGGGCAAGGACGCAGGTGCAACCAAGGCGCCGATCTCCGATAAAGACAAGGCGCGCGCCCTTCTGGCGGCCAAAGCCAAGCAGCTTGGCCTGTCTGAGGAGGAGCTGCTGCGCCGTCAGGCCGCTATCCAGCGCGCGAGATCGGAATCCGATGCACGCGAGGCCAAGAAGAAGGCTGAAGCTGAAGCGCTGAAGCAGCGCGAAGAGGAAGACCAGCGCCGTCTGCGGGAGCAGAAAGAGCGCGAAGAAGCCCAACGCAAGGCCGCTGAAGAAGCTGAACGCCGGGCGAAGGAAGAAGCCGAAGCGGCCCAGCGCGCTGCTGAAGCTGAAGCCGCTGCAGCCAAGGAAGCCAAGGCAGAAAAGCCGAACCGCAAGGCCGACAAGCCGCGTGGCAAGTCCACGCCGGTCGAAGAGCCACCTGTGGACAATGTCAACATGCTTGAAGCCATGGGCGGGCGCGTTAAGCAGAAGCGCTCCAACCCGGCCGCTGAAAAGCAGCAGCCGCCGCGCACCAAGGAGCCCAAGCGCCGTCAGGGCAAGCTGACCATCCAGAACCTGGTGGAAGACGATTCCGATCGTCAGCGGTCGCTGGCCTCCATGCGTCGGGCTCGTGAACGTGAAAAACAGCGCCGCGCCGGTGGCGCGTCCCGTGAAAAAGTTTCGCGCGAAGTTGTCGTGCCTGAGGCTATCTCCATTCAGGATCTCGCCCAGCGTATGACCGAGCGCGCCGCAGACGTGGTAAAGTATCTGATGGCTCAAGGTCAGATGATGCGCGCCACCGACATACTGGACGCTGACACCGCGGAGCTGATCGTCGAAGAATTTGGTCACACCATCAAACGCGTGTCCGAAGCCGACGTGGAAGAAGGCTTCATCGAGGCTGATGATCCTGAGGGCACCAAGATGGGTCGCCCGCCAGTCGTGACTGTCATGGGTCACGTCGACCACGGCAAGACCTCACTGCTGGACGCTCTGCGCTCCACCGACGTGGCCGCCGGTGAAGCGGGCGGCATTACACAGCACATCGGTGCCTATCAGGTGCAGCTGAAGACCGGCGCGAAGATTACCTTCCTTGATACGCCGGGCCACGCGGCCTTCTCGTCCATGCGGTCGCGCGGGGCGCAGGCCACCGATATTGTGATCCTGGTTGTGGCCGCCGATGACGGTGTGATGCCGCAGACCATCGAGGCCATCAACCACGCCAAGGCGGCAGGTGCCCCGATGATCGTGGCGGTCAACAAGTGTGACAAGCCGGACTCCAACCCGGACAAGGTGCTGCAGGAGCTGCTGCAACACGAAGTCTTCGTGGAATCCATGGGCGGTGACACCCAGTCGGTGAATGTCTCGGCCACGAAGAAAACCGGCCTTGATGAGCTAACCGAAGCCATCTCGCTGCAGGCTGAATTCCTTGAGCTGAAAGCCAACCCGAAGCGCTCTGCCGACGGTGTTGTGATCGAAGCCCAGGTCGATAAGGGCCGCGGCCCGGTTGCGACCGTGCTGGTCAAGCGCGGTACGTTGCAGCGCGGCGATATCGTCGTGGCTGGGGCCCAGTGGGGCAAGGTCCGCGCGCTCGTCAACGAGCGTGGCCAGCAAATGAAGGAAGCCGGTCCGTCGCTACCTGCCGAAATTCTCGGCCTGGATGGCGCGCCGGAGCCTGGCGAACTCTTCGCTGTGGTGGACACCGAGGCGCGCGCCCGTGAGCTGGTGGACTACCGCCAGCGCCTGAAGCGCGACAAGTCCGCAGCCGCCCGTTCAGGCGGTGGTGCCTCGCTTGAGCAGATGATGGCCAAGCTGAAGCAGAGCGAAATCGAAGAGATGCCGCTGCTCGTCAAATCTGACGTTCAGGGTTCGGGCGAAGCCATCGTCGGCGCGCTTGAGAAAATCGGCAACGAGGAAGTTCAGGCCCGCGTCATCCACCACGCCGCAGGCGGTGTGTCGGAAAGCGACGTGCTGCTGGCCCAGTCCTCGGGTGCCCCAATCTTTGCGTTCAACGTGCGTGCCAACAAGCAGGCCCGCGAGCTTGCCGAGAAAGAAGGCGTGGAGATCCGCTACTATTCGGTGATCTACAACCTGATCGACGATGTGCGCGATACGCTCCAGGGCATGCTCGCTCCGGAAAAGCGCGAAAGCTTCATCGGTTATGCCGAGATCCTAGAGGTCTTCAACATCACCAAGCTTGGCAAGGTTGCCGGTTGCCGCGTGACCGACGGTGTCGTGAAGCGTGGCTGCGGCGTACGCCTGCTGCGTGACGACACGGTCATCCACGAAGGCGAGCTTTCAACGCTGAAACGCTTCAAGGACGAAGTGCCTGAAGTGCGCGCCGGCACCGAGTGCGGCATGGGCTTTGTCGGCTATCACGACCTTCAGGTCGGCGATCAGATCGAGTGCTTCGAAGTCCAGGAAATCGAGCGCAAGCTGTAACAGCTTTCACTCATCCAGACATGCAGACGGGCGGCCCATTGGGCCGCCCGTTTTGCTTGGCCCAAACATTTCCGCCCAAAGTCTGATATGTAACCGATTCATCCGACGAACTAGATAGACGGTATTCAATCTGGATTGTTGCTTCTGTCAGACAAGGCTCGCAACTATCGCAATTAAATTGGATACCGCATGAGCGATCGCCGTGAATGCCCAAGCAAGGAACCACGAACGGCGCGCCTTCAACGCACCAAGGTAATACACAGCAAATATTGCGAATCCGAATGCCGCCGATATTGAGCTCAGCTCCAAACCGTGGGCGAAAAACGAAATAATTGCTACGAGAAAAATTGCGACCCAAGCCCGCGACGTAAACCTTTGAACCAAATGAATGATAAAAGCCATAAACAGATTTTCAAATACCGGAGAAACCAAAATGTGGAGAAAAATAATCCCAAATATATCGCCGGACTTTTCAAAAATACTGAACGAAATTAACGCCAAATGCAGATTTTCTAAATTGTGAAATCTCGATTGAATCAATAAAACTACGGCGAACGCGGATACGCCCACGATCTTCGCAAGAATCCCCACCGAGGCGGGCTCCACCACCCAGCCACGTACACCGCGGAACTTTAAAAGCTGCATTTTCTAGACTCGCAACGAAGCGAGGGTCGGGAACCCGACCCTCGCGGACTTCGTGTCACTAGTCACCAACGCCTGCCAGGCACGATGCATCGGACGCGCCTGCGCATCCTAAACCCTGCGCTGCTGCATCAGCATCAAAAGGAGGGTGATCTCCATAAATACCCCACTCGAAAAATTCATCTATTGCTTCTCCAAGGCTGGAAAACGGGTTCTCAATTGCCTCGCCGATCTCCTCAAAAATCTTGATGGGATCATCGGACGGTACATAAGGATCTGACGTCGGTCCTGGTTTCGTGGGTTCCGATGGAGGCTTAGAAGGCGGCTTATCTCCATCGAAGAGACCACCTGAAACTTGTTTCAGCTCAACATTGCTTAGTAGGCGCATTTTACAACTTTTCTCTTTTTTGGAGATTTAAGTATGCTGAAATCTACCTAGATTTGAAGCAATAAATTTAAATCTTTCCGCCTGAACGCTAATTTGTCGCCATTGCGATGCGCTATCGTGCATCCTAAACGGAACGCTTCTAGGTCCAGGGGCTAGAGCGCAAGCTGAAACAGCTTTCACTCATCCAGACATGCAGACGGGCGGTCCGATGGGCCGCCCGTTTTGCTTTTGGGGCCCGCCGCCATACCTCTCACGTCCTTGCTTTATCCCTTGTCCAAGGACGCCTGCCATGAACTGGTCGCTGACTATCCCGCTCCTCATGACACTGGCTGCCGGCGCGCTGTCATCGATGCAGCCGGCCTTTAATGGTCAGCTGTCGGGTTATCTCGGTTCCCCCTTGCGCGCAGCCTTGATCAATTTCAGCGCCGGTGCTCTGGTCCTGTTATCGGTGGTGACGCTCTTCACGATGCGTCAGGGCATGCCGAGTGTGGAGCGGCTCAGCTCGGTTCCCCTCCATCTGTGGGTGATCGGCGGAACGCTGGGTGCGATTTTTGTATCAACCGCCACCTGGGCGACGCCGAAGATTGGCGCAGGGGCCTTCTTCGCCGCGCTTTATGCGGGGCAGCTCATAATGGCATTGGTGCTCGATCACTACGGGCTTTTGGGCCTGGAACAGAAGTCCGCCACGCTGATGCGCATGGCGGGGGTGCCCATCCTGCTGCTCGGGGCCTGGTTAATCGTACGCGGCTAGCTCAGGCTCTTCAGGCGCACTGCGCCAGACCTCAAACAGCCGTTCCATCTCGTCGGCATAATCGTCCTCGAAGTGATGCATGTCGAAGGCAATCGACACGGCTTCCAGACCGCGGTCCTCGATGAAGGTTTGCTGCTGGGCACTAGCACCGGTTACACCGATGCAGTCATAGGTCCCAGCTTCGCAGGTCAGCGTAAGAACCAGCTGGTAGGTCCCGGGATCGTAACTCACCTCGACGGGGGCCAAGTCAAAGCGATGGATATGCAAGTGCTGCGCATACCATCCGCCCGGCCATTCGGAAGAGGGGGTTTGATACCCGCGGCGCATCACAGTCAGGCTGTTATGCCCAAAGGAAATGTAGCGTCCTTCAACATTGTCACTGCCGTGATAGGTCGTATTCATGCCCTGAGCCAACACGCCCTGAAGCATCAATGCAGCGTCGGCGGGCGTGATCTCAGTTGAGCCTTGCACGCCTGGCTGGGTCGCCAGAAGCGCGGCAGACAGGGCCAGCTCAATCATTCGCCCGCCTCCATATCGGTGCCGCGCTCCTCAATCCAGGCGCGCATCTTGTCTTCCAGATATTCCAGCGGGACCCCGCCTTCATCGAGAATGCGGTCGTGGAAGTCAGCCAGATCAAAGGCCTCACCCAGCTCTTCCTCACCGTCGGCGCGCAGCTCGCGGATCAACAGCTCGCCGGTCTTGTAGGCCAGCGCCTGACCCGGCCAGCTGATATAGCGGCTGACTTCGTTGGTGATGTTGAGCGGCGCGAGCGCAGAGTTTTCCAGGAAGCAGGCCTCAGCCTCATCCCGGTCCCAGCCATACCAGTGAATGCCGGTATCGGCGACAAGGCGGCAGGCGCGCCACATCTCATAGGTCAGGCGGCCAAACTCCTCATAGGGCGTTGAATACATGCCCATGTCCTGACCCAGAAACTCGGTATAGAGCGCCCAGCCCTCACCAAAGGCGGTGATATAGGTGTTGCGGCGAAACTCCGGCACATCCTCCAGCTCCTGGGCAATGGCGATCTGGTGGTGGTGGCCCGGCACAGCCTCATGCACCGTCAGGGCGGGCATCTCATACAGCGGGCGCTGATCGAGCCGGTAGGTGTTGACCATATATCCACCGGCCGTGCCGCTTTCCGCATCACCTGGCCAGTAGCGAGCCGTCGTGTAGTTCGGCGCAATGGCGGCTGGCACCTCACGCACGCCATAGGGCAGGCGCGGCAGGTTATTGAAGAAGGCGGGCATCGCATCGTCGGCCTTCTTCGACAGGTAGGAGGCCACCATCATCAGCTCCAGCTCAGTTTCCGCGTAGAACTGGGGGTCGGTACGCAGGAAGTTCAGGAATTCAGCAAAGCTGCCTTCAAAGCCAGTTTGCGCGATCACCTCTTCCATGTCCGCGCGGATGCGAGCGACTTCAGCCTGGCCGCGCTCGTGCACGTCTTCAGGGGTCATATCCAGCGTCGTGTGCTGGCGAACCAGCGCGCGATAGAAGTCCTCACCGCCGGGCATGGAGCGCGCACCGAGGCTGTTGCGCGACGCCGGGATATAGGTGCCGGTGAAGAAGTCATGCAGCTCGCGAAGCGCTGGCAGGGCTGCGGTTTCAATCGCGTCAATCGCTTCGGCACGCAGGCGCACCCGCTCGGCCTCCGGCAGAGATGCCGGCAGGTTGTTGATTGGGGTTAGAAGCTGGCTGTCCTCAGCGTCCTCAACGATCTGGGCTTCAATCTGATCGGCGACACCCGGCAGAATATCGCGCGGCTGGGTCCAGCCTTCGTCGATGCCGCGCTGCAACCAGGCGGTATGCTGGGCGAAATAGTCCGGCAACGCATTAAGGCGCGCAATCCAGGCCTCAGCCTCTTCCACCGTGCGCACCCGAACGGTCAAGGCAGCAAAGCTCGGCCCGGTATGAAAACCGCTATCGTTGGTGAAAGGCATCATTGCGGTCTGAACGCGCGGTACTTCAACGGCGGTATCAAGATTATAAGCCATCACCGCATAGCTGGCGCGATGAGCCTGGGGCAGGTCATCGGGGTCAATGGCATCCACACGCTCATCGAACGCAACCATGGCTGCATCCCAGCTTTGGGCCGCTTCATAGCTGGCGTCCGGCCACTGGGCGGCGGCTTCCAGATCTCCGCGACGGGCGCGCGCGTTCACATTTCGCTCTTCAACAAAGGCCTCGTAGTCGGCGATCAGTGCCTCAAAATCCTCCACCGGATCGGCGAAGGCGGGCGCAGACAGGACAAGCGCAAGGCTGCCAGAAAGCAAGGTCGTGATACGGCGCATGGAAGTCTCCCCTGAGATCATGTTTGTCTCAGAGCTTAGCCTCTGGCCGCCGCCCCGTCAGCCTCGCGATGTGGTCGAGGGCCTTATAGGGCCCGGCCAGCCAGCCGTTCCAGGCAACCATTGGCCATCAGATCGGCGTCTGCAGGCACGATGCGCTGAGCCATCTCCATCTCGCCATTGGTTGGGCGATAGCTCATGACGCGTTCATTGCCCTCAAGGTCGAGCATCCGAAAAGCGCTGTCCTGCGTCGCATCGCCGACCGCACCGGCGACACGCTCCAGAAGCACCATTCCAGGCGCAAACCCGCCAGCTGCGGCTGGACCGCCAGGATCAACAGCGGTCACCAGAGAGCCCTCGCCATCGGGATTGGCCCCGAGGTCCATGCCGTAAACAAAGACAGGCTGCATGCCACTTTCCACCACGCCGCAGCTTCCAAACGTGTCTGCAGGCAGGATGATGGTTTCACCCTCAATGATATGGCGCCGGTGCAAGTCAGTGATATCCACGCCTGTCACCGCTTGAACAAAGTCAACGAAGGTATGGGCCACGAGCCCCTGCTCCGGCGCATCGCGCATGGCAAAGAGCACATCATCCAGGTCCTGCGCACCATCGGTCTCGGCGTGAATATGCTGGTCGACCAGAAGCGCGAACAGATTGCCCCTCAGATAGGGCAGCCGGTTGACCTCCGCGCTTTGCCAGAACCCATCGCGGATCACCGAATTTGGCGCTTCACGCTCGGGGTTAGCCATATATTCGGCCAGAAACTCATTGAGCTGGCCGATAGCCGCCTCTGCGTCCCAGGCCCCGGACATAAGGCCTGCCCGCGTGGTCACAAAATCTGTAAACCCTTCAGAGAACCAGTAGTCCTGCGGCTGTTCCGGGCCTTGGGTGAGTGTGCCCATCCGACCGGGAACCCAGCTGTGGGAATGCTCATGGACCAGCACCCGGGCAATGATCTCATCAGGCACATTATTGGTGCCGAAGATCGCGAACGCGTCTCTTAAATTGGTCCCGCCAAAGCTTGAACGTCCCGGCTCAACCTCGATGGGAAGGGCGGTCACAAGATAGGGTTCGCCCGCATCCCCCCAATAGGCCAGATTGCCCTCAACAGCAGATCGGGTGACAGACATGATCTGAGCATCGCTCATCTCACCGCGCACCGCCACGCGCACCGGCGCGCCGTCGATGATCTGCTCACTTACGCGGAAATCTCCGGCGACGATCACCGACGCATTGAGCCTGTCATAGGGCAGGCTGCCAATCTCCAGATCGGATGCCAGGGCCCAATCGCCCCCAACATCAAAGCTGACACTCACAAGCATATCACCGGACAGCGGACTGCCGTCCCGTTCGGCGCGCAGGAAAACCGTCTGGCCCAGCAGGTGAACATAGGTGGGCTGCACCCAGGGCCGGTAGTTATCGCGCGCCGCGGCGGTGGGGTGCCCTCTCTGTCCTGGATGATCTGCCAGCGAATGGTCAGGTCTGCGCCAGGTTGGTGGGCGACCACGCGCTCTGTGGGCGCTTCGGGCTCGGCTGGCTGAAGCGTGCCGCCCTCGACGCTGATCCCGGTAAAGCCACGCCACAGCTCGTCCTCACCGCCCCAGCTGGACGGCAGCTCCAGCATCGTCTCTCCATCGCTGTCGCCCTCGATGCGCAGGGTGATGAAGACCTCGGCGCTGGCGCCGTCCTGAGGCCGGATCTCGACATGATAGTCGCCAGCAGGCGCACTGGTCTGGGCCAGCGCGAGCAAGGATGTGATGATCATGGAAACCCCTCAGACTTCAAACCATGTAGGGACTTAGCTTACGCCACGCCAATCCGACGCACTAACACTTTGAAAGGACTTAACGTCGCGCGTCTGGCGTCAGCCCCAGCCGCTTGGCGATCAGGCGATCCACCATGCGGCTCGGCAGGACCGACATCAGCCATTGCTGGAAGGGTTCCGGCGACAGGATGGTGTTGAGCTTTGGCGTTTTATCGGTCAGCCCGGCGTAGATCGCTTCGGCCACCTTGGCCGGCGGCAGGCCGCTGCGCCCGCGGTCCAGCATATAGCCCAAGATTTTGCGGATCGCGGCGTCGTAGTCAGTGCCTGCATACTGGGCCGGGTCCATCTCTTCGGCCTTGTCCCAGATCGGCGTGGCGATGGGGCCGGGATTAATCGCCACCACGTCGATGCCATACATGATCAGCTCCCGGCGCAGGCCCTGGGTGAAGGCTTCCAGCGCGTGCTTGGAACAGGCGTAAGGCGTTACCAGCGGTGTCGCGCTCAAGCCCGCAACCGAGGAGATATTCACGATCCGCCCCCGCTTGCCGCTGCGGCCAGCTTCAGCCCCCAGCAAGGGCGCAAAGGCTTGCGTCACCCGCAGCTGACCGGTGACATTGATCTCCAGCTGACGCTGCATGTCCTCGATCGGCAGGTGCAAGAGCGGCCCGGCAACAGCAACGCCGGCATTGTTGACCAGGCCAGCCAGATTTTCATCGCCAAGGGCCTCGCGCACCAGATCGCCAGCGGCCTTAACCTGAGTATCGTCGGTGACGTCACAGATCACAGGCGTGACCGCTTCGCCCAGCTCTGATTTCAGGCGCTCACCGTCTTCAGGTTTGCGCACGCCCGCGAAGACATTCCAGCCTTTTTCGACCAGATACGCCGCCGTGGCATAGCCGATCCCTGTGGATGCTCCGGTGATCATCGCCGCTTTGGAAACGGTCATTATTTCATTCCCCCCACAATATGCCGTCCGGCTCGATCCAAGCCACCGTCAAGGCTGCAAGCAATAGCACAGTTCTTTTGGTTTTTCAGAGCGGGCTATCCACTTGGCACAGAGGCTCCCCAATGAGGGAATTTTTATACCCGTATAAATTTTATGGTTGTGTTGTCTCGGCGTCGAGACATAATTCAGGGGCTCTGCAGGGCACTCATTTATCCAGTAGGAGCAGACTGAAAATGAAATGTCTGTTTGCTGTGACCGCTGCGGGCCTGATGGCTCTCAGCAATGGTGGCGCTGCCTGGGCGAATTGCGAGGCTTGCTACGCTCAATGTGATCGATGGTACGACGACCCTGATCAGGCGGCTGCCTGTAAAAATGGTTGCGCCTTCGCCTGTATCGGCGACTAAAGCCACTGTGGTCCTGTAGCCCCAGCTTGTGTGGAGCTGGGGCTACGGGGCTTTTGAGAGGAAAGCCAATGTTGAGTGCGCTTTTTGCGTCAATCGCGCTGAGTTCGACCTGTTCACCCCTTGATTTCAGTGAGCTAGCCCCGCCGATAGGGTCACAGTTTACCTACGCCTTCTGGCGCGATAATGAAACCCAGCCTGGGCTCTATCGGATTGAGATAACCCGGTCCAATCCCGGTGATGTCCGGGCCGAAGACTCATTTTTCCTGATTAATGAACAGTGGATCGAACCCGCCGATCGGTGGGTTGTTGCGGGGACTGTTCTGCGTGGCGCAGATTCTTTCAACGGAGTCGCCGAACGCCAGCTTGAATTTGCCGAGTTAACTCCTCCGCTGGAGGTCAGAACTCTAAACATCAATGAAGAGTTGCGCATTCCGGTCCGTCAATCAGTTCCTGGGAGACTTGGGATGCGCCAACGCAATCAAGGCGAGTATGTTCTGCGTCACATTGGCTGCGGTGCCCTTGTGGACGAGACTGGTGGCATGGTGACGACACGCCTGCTGTAAGTCGCCTATCCACGCTATGTCAGCAGGCGTGGCGGTGCGTGGCAATTAAGAGATCGCGTTCAGGTTTATCACATACCGGAGGGTGCCCCCTGGTTTTATGCAGTCCATAGCGCTGGAAATCATCCCATGCAGCAGGGTACAATTCTTGAGGGATATCGGGCCCGGTAAGATTGCGGGGCCCTTGTGAGGGATTGATATCATGAAGTCGGCATCTGGCCCTGTCGCCATATGGCCGATCCTCTGTGTCGCTACGGCGCTACTGAGTGGTTGCGGTTATCTGGAGGCGCGCTTTTCGCAGGAAGGGGCTTCGGAGTTTGAGACCGAGACCGTCGAGATTGGCGATATTCGTGAGATAATCCCGGCGGTAGGTCCAGTTCGAGCCGCCACCGAGGTTGAGATCGGCGCTGAAGTGACCGGGCGCATCCTGGAGGTCCACGCCGACTTCAACGAGCCCGTGGAGGCTGGCGATTTACTGGCTCGAATTGATCCAGCACCGTTTGAAAGCGCGGTTGCGCAAGCCCAGGCGCAACTGGCCGCGCAGGTCGCTGCAGCGCGGTCCGCAGAGGCGACGCTTGATGAGGCCCGCGCCCAAGTGGTTCGGTTCACGCGCCTGGCGCGTGGGTCTGCCGCCCGGCAGGTCGATTTGGAGACAGCCCAATTCCAGGAACGCGTCCTCGAAGCCGAACTTCAACGATCGCGGGCAGGTGTGGACCTGGCCCGGGAGGCTCTACGCCGAGCCGAGATTGACCTGGAGCGGACCGCCATACGAGCCCCGGTCGACGGCTTTGTTCTGGATCGGCGTATTGAGGTTGGCCAGGCGGTCAACGCGTTGCAAAGTGCGCCAACAGTCTTTGTGGTTGCAAGCAGTCTGGACCGGATGCTCATCGAGGCCAGCGTGCCCGAGGCTGACATCAATCGCATTGAAGCGGATATGACTGTGCGCGCGACCGTGGACGCAGATCCGGGTCGGTTTTTTTCTGGCACGATCGAAGAGATTCGACGCGCCCCGGTCGTTCGCGGACGCTTCGTCAGCTATGTTGTTATAGTCGAAGCGGGAAATCGTTCCGGCACATTGCTGCCAGGCATGACCGCGTCAGTGGAATTCGTCCGGGCCGAAGCGCGTGAAGTGATGCGCATCCCGATTGAAGCGCTGTATTTTCGCCCGCGCGATTTTCAGGTCGAAATTCCAGCCGCCACCATCGCCGAATTTGAGCGGCGAACAGGTCAAACCCTGCCCGAAGATCCCGACATGCGGGCGGCGACGCTGACCGGTTTGGACTTCGGACTTTTGGCCCGTCAGGGCCTCCGGCGTGTCTTTGTGCTGACCGATAGTGGCTGGCAGGCGCGTGAAATCCGCATTGGCGGTGAAGACCAGACCCATGTGCAAGTCGTTGAGGGGTTAGCGGTCGGTGACGAGGTTATCATCGGCAATGGCGGCTGATACTGACCATGACGCGGTCGTAAAGGCCGAGCAGGTCGGGCGCATCTATGGCTCCGGCAGTGACGCTGCGAACGCCCTTGTTGACGTGAATCTGACCTTCATGGCGGGGGAATTCACTGTGCTGCAGGGCCGATCCGGATCGGGCAAGAGTACGCTGCTCAATCTGGCAGGTTTGTTGGATCGGCCCACGCATGGGCTTATCAGCTTTCGCGGGCAGGACACACGACGCTTGAGTGATCGCAAGCTGGCGCTTTTGCGCCGCAAATCCTTGGGGTTTGTGCTCCAGGATTCTGGCGTGATTGAGCGCATGACCGCGCTCGTTAATGTCGCTTTGCCCGGATATTACGCTGGCCTGTCCACACACGAATCGCGTCACTTGGCGGCCAAGGCTCTCGAACAGGTCGATCTGGCGGACAAGGCGCATCGCCTGGTTGGGCAGTTATCGGGAGGCGAGCGCATGCGCGTTGGTGTGGCCCGAGCCTTGCTGCTGTCGCCGCATCTTGTGATTTGTGACGAACCGACCGCGTCTCTGGACGCGGATACGACCCACCTGGTGATCAAACGGCTCCGCATCGCTTCGCGCGATGGCGCGTGCATTATCTGCGCAAGCCATGACCCGATTGTGATCGAAGCGGCGGACCGGCTCATTACTTTGACCGGTGGCCGGGTCGTCGATGACCAGCGTCAGCACGTTGCGGTCGCGCCATGATGCGGTTTATTGCTCTGCTGCAATTGGCCATCTGGTCCGCGTTCAGTCGGCCGATGCGAACCGCGCTCATGATTGCGACGCTTGCTGGCGGTGCCGCAGGTGTCACGCTGACAGCAGGTGTGCTTCAAGGTTATGCCACCGCGATGGAGCGCCTGACCTTTGGGGCCTATTCAAGATCTCTCATCATTTCAGAGAATGCCTTTGTGGAGGATCGGTTCGGCCCGCCGCGCCTGTCCGATATCGAGCATATTCGAGAAGCGCTGGGTGAACGTGTCGAAGGTCATGCCGCCTGGCGGCGCGCGCGGTCCGATGTGCGCTCTGGATCCCACCAGGCGACGCTTCAGGTTCACGGTGTAACCGGATCATTCAAGCATGAAGTCGATATGCCCGTGGTGCAGGGCCGTGGCTTCAACTCAAGCGAAGCCCAAGGCGCGCTTCGTGTCTGCATGTTGGGCCCTGGGGCCTATCGCATGCTTTTTCCAGAAGGTGAGGCACCGTCCACTGTCCGTATCAACGGGGTGAACTGTTCTGTAATTGGCGTTTTGGGCGAGCCGCAATCGCAGTTGGCAGAGCGCTACCGCAATTCGATTCTTGCACCGTTTGGAGCCGTAGCGCGATATTTTGAGTTGCCCGACCTTACCGGTCTCCAGCCAGCACCGCATGAAGCCGAGCGCCTTACAATCATTCTCCATCGCGGGGTTGATCGTACGGAGGCGCTGGTGGCTGCCGATCGCGCTTTGCGCCGGGCCCACGGGGCGTCCCAGGCCAATGTCGGTCCCTTCGTTTATGCAGACCCCGCGGCCCCAGCCGAAGCGCTTGCGCGTCAACGCGATCTGATCGCGCGCTTGCTTATCGCGATTGCAATTGTCTCAGTGCTGGTCGCCGTAACTGGATACGCGGCAGCCTCCATGGCAGCGGTTGAGATGCAGAAACGCGAGATTGCGTTGATGATGATGAGCGGTGCGACAGGTCGGAGTATTCTCGGGCAGGTGCTTCTAGAAGGTTTGATCCTCGGCGTTGCCGGGGGCGGCGTTGGCGTGGCGGTGGTGGCTGGTGTGGCCGTGATCGCTGGTCGTGTTGCGGCTTTCCCCTTTGATCTCAGCCCATCGGTGGCGGTGACTGTGCTGATCGCGGGATCAATCACGGGACTGTTGGCGAGCCTTGCACCGGCTCGGCGCGCTGCGGCAGGATCGCCAGCCTTGAACGCCAGAGCCTAAGCTATCGGCATTGTAGGCCTGTGCTGCGCGACTGCGGTCAACGTCCGGGCGTTAAGAGTTAGGAATGATTTACATCTGCAAACATTGCCGCCAGGTGCGGCGGTGTGCCCGTTGACCTTGAGGGTACCCAGATTATTGTCCGCCCCAAATTCGCTGTTGGCTGTTTAGCCAATGGGGTAACTTGTTGATCGAAGGGGGGCCGAATGGCCAAGTCTTCCGGACCGTCACGTCCATTATCGCCGCACCTTCAGGTGTGGAAATTCCACCCGACCATGCTGTCATCCATCCTGCACCGCGCATCGGGTGTGGTGAATTATGTCGGCGCTGTCCTTGTGGCCATCTGGCTGATCGCGCTGGCGTCCGGTGAAAGCACCTATACCGGCCTGATGAATGTGCTGAACGGCCCAATCAGGATTCTGGTGATCCTGGCGCTTGTGGGTTTCACGCTGTCGCTGATCTACCACATGCTGAACGGCATTCGCCATCTGGTCTGGGATGCAGGCAAGGGCTTTGACCCGGCCGCGTCCAACCAGCGCTCGGTCTTCATCATGATGGGTTCGGTCATCCTGACCGTGATCATCTGGGTTCTGGCTCTGGGAGTCATCGGATGAGTGATTTTCGCACCCCTCTTGCTCGCGCTCGCGGCCTTGGCGCCGCCAAAAGCGGAGCGGGCCACTTTATCGCCCAGCGCGTCAGTGCCATCGCCCTGATCATTCTGGTGCCGCTGTTCACCTGGTCGCTGGCCAAGCATGGCTTTGGGGATTATGACGCGGCCATCGCGTGGATTGGCTCGCCTCTGGGTGCCATCGTGACGCTTCTGACCCTCACTGCGGCATTCTATCACATGCGTCTGGGTCTACAGACGGTGATTGAGGACTACATCCATAAGCCAGGAACGAAAATCGCGCTCCTGCTCGTGAACACTTTCATCGCAGCAGGTCTCTGGCTGGCCACCCTCTGGGCGGTCCTGTCAGTCGCGGCACAGCAATAAAGAGGCAGTCGTTTAAATGGCGTCTTACGAGTTTATCGATCACACCTTTGATGTCGTCGTTGTGGGCGCAGGCGGCTCCGGCCTTCGCGCGGCCTTGGGGGCAGCACAGGCTGGCCTGAAGACGGCCTGTATCTCCAAGGTTTTCCCGACCCGCTCGCACACCGTGGCGGCCCAGGGCGGCATCTCCGCCTCGCTGGGTAATATGGGCGAGGATGACTGGCGCTGGCACATGTATGACACCGTGAAGGGGTCAGACTGGCTGGGTGACCAGGACGCCATCGAGTATCTGTGCAAGGAAGCCCCGGCGGCCGTGTACGAGCTGGAGCACTGGGGCGTGCCCTTCTCGCGCACCGAAGACGGCAAGATCTATCAGCGCGCCTTTGGCGGCATGACCAAGAATTTCGGCGAAGGCCCGGTGCAGCGCACCTGTGCGGCGGCTGACCGGACCGGTCACGCCATCCTGCACACGCTCTATGGCCAGTCACTGAAGAACGCGACCGAGTTCTTCATCGAGTATTTCGCCCTTGATCTGATCATGGATGACGAAGGCGTCTGCCGCGGTGTGACCGCGTGGAAGCTTGATGACGGTACGCTGCACCGTTTCCGCGCCCAGAAGGTCATTCTGGCCACCGGCGGCTATGGCCGCGCCTACTTCTCCGCCACGTCGGCCCACACTTGCACCGGTGACGGTAACGCCATGGTGCTGCGGGCCGGCCTGCCGCTGCAGGACATGGAGTTTGTGCAATTCCACCCGACCGGCATTTACGGCGCAGGCTGCCTGATTACCGAAGGCGCGCGCGGTGAGGGGGGCTATCTGACCAACTCTGAAGGTGAGCGCTTCATGGAGCGCTATGCCCCGAACGCCAAGGACCTGGCCTCCCGCGACGTGGTTTCACGCTCCATGACCATGGAGATTCGTGACGGCCGCGGCGTTGGTGAGAACGGCGACCACATCTTCCTGCACCTTGATCACCTGGACCCGGACATTCTGGCCCAGCGCCTGCCGGGAATCTCCGAAAGCGCTAAGGTCTTCGCCGGTGTGGACGTCACAAAAGCGCCGATCCCGGTGCTGCCGACGGTCCACTACAATATGGGCGGCATCCCGACCAATTATCACGGCGAAGTGCTGACCAAGGTGAACGGCGATGCCGACACCGTGGTGCCGGGCCTGATGGCTGTCGGTGAAGCGGCCTGCGTGTCGGTGCACGGTGCCAACCGTCTGGGCTCCAACTCGCTGATCGACCTGGTGGTGTTTGGCCGTGCGGCGGGTCTGCGCGCCGCAGAAACGACCGAAGCCGGCGCCAGCCAGCCGGAATTGCCGGAAAGCGCTGGCAAGCAGACGCTCGACTGGCTCGACAGCCGCCGTCACGCGTCTGGCGGCACCAAGACCGCTCAGCTGCGCCTTGATATGCAACGTGCCATGCAGGAAAACTGCGCGGTGTTCCGCACCCAGGAAATCCTGGACGAAGGCGTGGAACGTGTGGCCAAGGTCTATGAAGGTGCCAACGACATCTCGGTGTCGGATCGCTCCATGATCTGGAATACCGACCTTCTTGAAACGCTGGAGTTCGACAACCTGATCGCGCAAGCCGCGGTTACGGTGGGCTCGGCCGCAGCGCGCACTGAAAGCCGCGGTGCCCACGCCCGTGAGGACTTCCCCGATCGCGATGACGAGAAGTGGATGAAGCACACGCTCGCCTGGTTCGACGGCAAGGTGAAACTCGATGACCGCCCGGTCCACGAATACACCCTGTCCAATGACATCGCCTATATCGAGCCGAAGGCGCGGGTTTACTAAGCCCGCCGCCCGGCACAGACAAAAAAGAACGGAACGACTGACATGGTCGCACTGACACTGCCGAAAGGCTCGCAGGTTCAAAAGGGCAAGGTCTGGCCGAAGCCGGAAGGCTCGGATGAAAAGGACCTGCGCGAGTTCAAGGTCTATCGCTACGACCCGGATACGGGCTCCAACCCGCGCTGGGACACCTATTATGTGGACACCGCCAAGTGCGGTCCGATGATTCTGGACGCGCTGTTTTTCATTAAAAACGAGATCGACACCACGCTGGCCTTCCGCCGCTCCTGCCGTGAGGGCATTTGTGGCTCCTGCGCGATGAATATTGGTGGCCGCAACACGATTGCCTGCACCAATGGCATTGAGGACCACAAGGGCGCGATCACGATCTCACCCCTGCCGCACCAGCCGGTGGTCAAGGACCTCATTCCGGACCTGACCCAGTTCTATGCGCAGCTGGCCAGCATCAAACCCTTCCTCCAGACCGAGACGCCTCAGCCGGAGAAGGAATGGCGCCAGAGCCCGGAAGACCGCGCTGAGCTGGATGGTCTCTATGAGTGCATCCTGTGCGCCAGCTGCTCCACCAGCTGCCCGTCCTACTGGTGGAATTCGGACAAATATCTGGGCCCGGCCGCGCTCTTACAAGCCTATCGCTGGATTGCGGACAGCCGCGACGAAGCCACCGGTGAGCGCCTTGATGAGCTGGAAGACCCCTTCAAGCTCTATCGCTGCCACACCATCATGAACTGCGCGAATGTCTGTCCCAAAGGCCTCAACCCGGCCAAGGCCATCGGCAAGATCAAGGAATTGATCGTAGAGCGCCAGGTGTAGGCACCCCGCTGAATTCAAACGAGAAACGCCCCGGTCAATGGCCGGGGCGTTTTCGCTTGAACAGCCTGAAATCCCGGACGAGCGCAGCGAATATCCGGGACCTTGTTCAGAATAAGCCCCTCCATTGTCATCCCCCGGCTTGTCCGGGGGATCCATTCTGTGACGGTTCAGTCAGTTCCAACCCAACCGGCATGGGCGGCCCAAATTAATCGGGCCATAACACGTAGAAGGCGTGCGTCCTTCGAGACGATCCTGACGGACCTCCTCACCGATGAGGGATGTAGGAGTTCTATTTCACCCTCATCCTGAGGAGCGCGAAGCGCGTCTCGAAGGACCCGCAGGAGATGGCTCCCACGCCAACCCTTCACAGATCGCCTTCAAAGCTTCAGTCGCGCCCGCGTCATCGCCGGCAAGCTGCCGCGCCTTGACCGGCTCACCAAACGCCAGCCGATAGTGCTTGCCGCGCTGGTTTAAGAGGCCATGGAACAGGGTGATATCGCGCAGCTCTTCGTGAATGTGAGACAGGATGTAGTAGGCCAGTGGCATGCGCTGGGTCACGCCCATGGGGATGATCGGCGCGTCAAACCGTCGGGCGATGGACACACCAGCCGGAGACCACTCCGGCTCCACAATTGCGCGGGTCTTCCAGCTCCAGTCGGCCATGCGGCCGGCCGGGAAGATCACCACACAGCGCCCGGCATTAAACGCCTCCATGGCAGATTTAAGGGTTTCGCGGGCGCGCTGACGGGACAGCGCATGCTTGCGCCATTCCACCGGAATAATCCGGTCCTTCAGGCCCGGACAAATACGCAAGGCATCGCGGTTGGCAAAGAAGATCAGATCATCGCGCACCGGCTTGATGGCGTTGTAGAGCGCATTGCCATCGGGGATGCCGCCGGGATGGTTGGCAATGATCAGCGCCGGGCCGGTGGCGGGCACATGGTCGAGGCCTTCAGCCTCAACCGAGAGGTTCAGGAAGGCGTCACCCCAGGCAAAGCAGCCGTCGGCATCCAGATCGCGCACCGCCTCAACCAGGCGGATGGCTTCGCGATAGCCGAGCAGCGGAAGAACCGTGCCGCGCAGAACCGGCCAGAGCCATGCATTTTGGCTGAGCTTTGGCGCGCGCTCCTCAATCATGGCATCGACCAGCGCCGCGGCATCATCGGCCCGGACCGGATCTTCGAGAACGGACAGGCTCATGGGGCCGCACGCGCCAGTGTTTCGGTCATCGAGCGCAAGGCTTCACTGGCCACCGTCTCGTCATCGGGTAGGTCGTCGGGCGAGATCGCAGCCCCGACCTTCATGCGGTAGAGTGCGCCCTTCTTGGCCAGCAGCTCGTGAAACACGGTCATGTGTTTGAGCTCTTCATGGACCTGACCCAGACCATAGAACATCAGGGACATGCGCTGCTTCAGTCCCAGCGGGATGACAGGCGCATCGAACTTGCGCGCCAGGGAGACTGCGGTGACCGCCCAGGGCTGCTCCACCAGGCGAAACTTGCGCCAGTCCCAGGCCGCCATGCGTCCGGCCGGAAAAATCACAACGCAGCGTCCGGCGCGAAACGCCTCAACCGCAGCCCGGAGCGTGTCGCGGGTCTTGTCGCGGGATTTGGAGCCTGAGCGCCATTCCACCGGTATGACAAGATCGCTCAAGCCCTCACACACCCGGATTGCATCGCGGTTGGCAAAGAAGACCATGTCCGGTCGGCGTTGCTTGAGGACGGACCAAAGCGCGATCCCGTCCGCGATCCCGCCGGGGTGATTGGCCACTATCACGCAGGGCCCTGTCGCGGGGATGGCCTTAAACCCGGACGCCTGAACGCGCATGGACAGGAAACCCTCCGACCAGTCCATCGCCTCAGCGCCGGTCAGCGGGGCGATCTGATCGGCGATATGGGTCGCCTTGTCATAGCCCAGAAGCGGATAGAAGACGCGCTTCACCCATGGCCAGAGTGCCGCGCTCTGGCGCAGACGCACGGCGCGCTCTTCAATCAGCTGATCGACGATATGGATCTTGGGCTCTGGCATCGCCGATGAATGAAGACCAATGCGCCAACCAAGCGCAAGGCCGATATCATCAGCTGGCCTGGCGCTGTTGCTGGAAGGACGGCAATTGCGCACAAACCTCAGGATGGCCGTCACAGCAATCTTCGACGAGGAACGTCACCAGATCCACCACGGCATCCACGATCGGCGTGTAAATTCGCCGCCGACCATCACGCCGCACCCTGATGAGGCCTGAATGCGTCAAGACGGTCAGATGCGCTGACAGATTACTCGGGGTTACCCCGGCATGCTCAGCCAGTTCACCGGCCGTGACCCCCTCGGTCCCGGCACCCATGATTTTGCGAAACACGGTCAGCCGGGTTTCGTGGGATAGGGCTCCAAACCCAAGCGCTGCTTGCTCCAAGCGTGCCCCCGCTTCACTAGATACGTTCACTTTACGATAAAGCGCTTTGCCGCGCTGAACAGCCTCAATCAGAAGATTTTTCGGGATTTGATTAAAAAGTCGCAGCTGGCCTGATCCGCTTCAAATAAACTTGAAATGACTTTGCCGGTGCAGTATCGGGCTCGAACATGGAGCGACGGCAGGGTCTGAGTCATGAACATCCTCATTCTGTGTACTGGAAATAGCGCGCGATCCATCCTGGGTGAGGCGCTCTTTACCGCGCGTTCAAACGGGCAGATTCAGGGGTATTCTGCTGGATCAAACCCCACCGGAACACCTAACCCCTACGCGCTTGAAACGCTTCAGCGCCATGGCATTGATACCGGATTTGCCCGCTCGAAATCCTGGGACGAGTTTAATGCCGCCGACGCGCCGGTCATGGACGCCGTGATTACCGTTTGCGACAGCGCAGCGTCAGAGACCTGTCCGGTCTGGCCCGGTGCTCCCGTTCGCGCCCACTGGGGCTTGCCCGATCCTGCGGCCATTACCGAGCCAGATGCGGCGCGCAAGGCCTTTGAGGCGACGTTTCAGGCGCTCGACCAGCGGGTGACGGCGGCGCTGAATGCCGGGTTGCTCTCAGCGACGCCTGAGGCCCGGACCGATATTCTTCGTGATGTTCACGGAGCTTTTGCACAATGAGTGAGCCAGTGAACGAAGCGGCACCTGGCGGGATCGGCTTTTTTGAGAAATGGTTGTCGGTCTGGGTTGGATTGGCCATTGCCATCGGCGTGGCGCTGGGCGCGCTGGTGCCGGACCTGTTCGCCCTGCTGGCCCGGTTTGAGATCGCCTCAGTCAATCTGATCGTCGCGGTTCTGATCTGGGCCATGGTCTACCCGATGATGGTCAGTGTGGATTTTGCCAGCCTGGGCCGGATCGGCTCACAGCCCAAAGGTCTTGTGATCACGCTGCTGGTGAATTGGCTGATCAAGCCCTTCACCATGGCCGCGCTTGCAGTCTTATTCTTTGAAGTCGTATTCGCGCCCTTCATTCAGCCAGAGGATGCCACGCAATACATTGCCGGCCTGATCATTCTGGGCGCGGCACCGTGTACTGCGATGGTGTTTGTGTGGTCCCAGCTGACGCGCGGAGATGCCAATTACACGCTGGCACAGGTGGCGGCCAATGACGTCATCATGGTGTTTGCCTTCGCCCCCATCGTTGCGATTTTGCTAGGCGTCACGGACATAGTAGTGCCCTGGGAGACGCTGCTGCTTTCGGTGGGACTCTACGTGCTGTTGCCGCTGATGGCAGGGTATTTTACCCGCCGGTGGTTAGTGAAGGACCAAACCGGAGCGCGTGCCAACCATGCGGTGGAAGCGTTCACCGGCCGGATCAAGCCGGTCTCCATCCTGGGCCTCATCGCCACGGTGGTCATCCTGTTTGGGTTTCAGGGCAATGTCATTCTGGAGCGACCCGCCGTGATCGCCATGATCGCCGTCCCGCTTCTCATTCAGTCCTATGGCATTTTCATCGTGGCTTACGGTGCGGCCTGGATCTGGCGCACGCCGTTTTCGATCGCGGCTCCCTGCGCCCTGATCGGGACATCCAACTTTTTCGAACTCGCCGTGGCCGTTGCCATCAGCATGTTTGGCCTGAATTCCGGCGCAGCCCTGGCCACGGTTGTGGGCGTCCTGGTCGAGGTTCCGGTCATGCTATCGCTTGTTGCAATCGCGAATCGGACCCGCAATCTGTTTCCACACACCTGACCTTGCTTCATGATCCTTCTTGCCGCCCTGATCAGCTTACAAACCGGTGAACCGGCTCCGCGCTTTGAGCTCGAGGGGGAAGCCCGGGTTCGCTATGAATCGCTAAGCGGTCAGTTCCGCGCCGGGCGCGACGGATCTGATCAGCTGCTCGCGCTGCGCACGCTTGTCCATGGCCGCGCGAACTTGGACGGCCTCAGCCTTGGCGTGGAGCTTCAGGACAGCCGCGCCTATCTTGATGACGCTGGCACACCGCTGTCGGCCAGCTATGTCAATGCGCTCGATATCCTGCAGGCTTATGTCGAGGCCGAAGTTCCAAGCCCGTTTGAGAGCGGTATTGCCTCTGTCACCCTTGGCCGTCAAACCGTCTCCATTGGGTCCAAGCGCCAGATTGAGCGGGTCAGCTACGCCAATGTAATCAAAGCCTATACCGGGTTTCACTATGCAGCGACCAGCGAGACCCGGGGGCTGCATGTCATTGCGGTGGTGCCGATTGACCGTCGACCCGGCGACCGGGCTTCGGTCGGGGATAATGAGATCGTCGCCGATGCCGAACAGTGGAATCGTTTGATCTGGGGCGCACACTATCGCCATCAGCTGGACGGGCTGTGGCTGGAGGGCTTCGTCTACGGTCTGAACGAATCCGATAGTGACACCGTCCCGACACCGAACCGGCGCTATGTGACGCCGGGCATCCGGGCCTTTCGCGCGCCATCGGTCGGTGAATGGGATCTGGATGTGGAGGCCGCCCTGCGTTTTGGGACGCGACGCGCAGGCAGCGCAGCTACAGACACCACCGATCTGGATGTTGCCGCCGGCATGGTGCTGGCAAAGCTGGGCTATACGTTCGACACGCCCTGGCGGCTGCGCGTCGGGGCTGAATACTACTATGCAAGCGGTGATGAAGACCCCAATGATGGCCGCTTTGATCAGTATGAGCGCCTGTTTGGCGGTCGGCGTACCGATCTGAACAATACCAGCCTGCACGGGCCACTGACGCCCGCCAACCTGTCGGTCCCCGGCGTCCGCTTTTCCGGTGAGCCAACCCAGAACACCGATTTCTGGCTGAAGCTGTCGGCACCCAGTCTGGCCAGCGCAACCGATAGCTGGGTCATCGCCCGGCGGCGGGATCCCAGCGGCCAGTCGGGTCAGTTCCTTGGCACCATGATTGACGGACGCCTGCGCTGGCGGCCCGGCCCTGACGGGCTGGAGTTTGAATTCGGGGCCTCAGCCCTCTTCATGGACGGCTTTGCTCGTGACGTGCCCAACGCGCCATCTGATGACACGACGCTATTCGGCTACGCCCAAATCGCTTACGGCTTTTAGGCCAGCATGCCTCGACAGGCGGCAACAGACCGCCTAGGCAGGAAAGGTCACACATGGAGCCGTCTCAATGATCAGCCTTCTTGCCGCCCTCATCCTTGTTCAGGACGCTGATCCGGCTGGCCGCTATCAGATTGAGGGTGTCTCCAGCTGCACGGTCCGCCTGCAGGACAGCCTGCCCAGCCTTCCTGAAGCCAATGTCGAGGGCGATGCCGTCTCTGGCTTCGCGTTTGCCAGCCCGAGTTGCCCGGCTGGGCTTGGGACGCTTTCGCTGTGGCGCTATGCCTATGAATCCCGGACGCTGACGCTGGTTGATGGGGCAGGCGAGACGCTTGTCACCGCAACGCTCGAAGATCGTGTCTGGCAGGGTCAGACGCCCGGTGGTGACGAGGTCCAGTTGACCCGAAACTGACCGGCGACTGACCCGGACAGGCCGGACATCTCGACACTGCGTGTCCAGCCCGCTACACCCCACCGCAAATGAAGAGCGCGCACTCGCGCGCCGTATAACTTCTCGCGGAGGATCCCCATGACCGCACAGCGCGACGTCCACCACTTCATCAATGGCAAGGCCGCCCCTGGCACATCTGGCCGCTTCGGTGACATCTACGACCCCAACACCGGTGAGGTTCAGGCCAAGGTATCGCTGGCCAGCAAGTCAGAGATGGATCAGGCGATTGAAATCGCCAAAAACGCGCAGGTCGCCTGGGCCCAGGTGAACCCTCAGCGCCGCGCCCGCGTCATGTTCAAGTTCAAGCAGCTGCTTGAGGAGAACATGGATGAGCTGGCCCGCCTGCTCTCCATCGAGCACGGCAAGGTCGTCGCTGACGCCAAGGGCGACATCCAGCGCGGCATGGAAGTGATCGAGTTCGCGTGCGGCATCCCGCATCTGCTCAAGGGTGAATTCACCGAAGGCGCTGGCCCGGGCATTGATGTCTACTCCATGCGCCAGCCGCTGGGCGTCGTGGCCGCCATCACACCGTTCAACTTCCCCGCCATGATCCCGATGTGGATGTTCGGCGTGGCGCTGGCCTGCGGCAATGCGGTCATCCTGAAGCCGTCTGAAAAAGACCCGAGCGTGCCGGTGCGCCTGGCTGAGCTGATGCTGGAAGCCGGTCTGCCTGAAGGCGTTCTCAACGTCGTCCACGGTGACAAGGAAGCTGTCGACGCGATCCTGGACAATCACGACATCAAGGCTGTCAGCTTCGTCGGGTCGTCCGACATTGCCCACTATGTTTACTCACGCGGCACGGCGAACGCCAAGCGCGTGCAGGCCATGGGCGGCGCGAAAAACCACGGCGTGATCATGCCGGACGCCGACATGGATCAGGTCGTAAAAGATCTGGTCGGGTCCGCCTATGGCTCGGCCGGCGAGCGCTGCATGGCGCTGCCGGTGGCGGTTCCGGTGGGCGAGGGTACCGCTGAACGCCTGATCGAAAAGCTGCTGCCGGAGATTGAAAATCTGGTGCCTGGCCACTCCCACGATCCAGACGCCATCTATGGCCCGGTGGTCAGCCAGGCCCACAAGGAGAAGGTGGAAAGCTATATCCAGATGGGCATCGACGAAGGCGCGACCCTGATCAAGGATGGCCGCGGCCTGAAGCTTCAGGGACTGGAAAACGGCTACTTCATTGGCCCGTCCCTGTTCGACAATGTCACTGCGGACATGCAGAGCTATCGCGAGGAAATCTTCGGCCCGGTCCTGCAGATCGTGCGTGCCAACGAGCTGGAAGAGGCCGCCGCGCTCGCCTCCAACCACCAGTATGGCAATGGCGTTGCGATCTTCACCCGCAATGGTCTGGCCGCCCGCGAGTTCGCGTCCAAGGTCAATGTGGGCATGGTCGGCGTAAATGTGCCGATCCCGGTGCCGGTCGCCTATCACACCTTCGGTGGCTGGAAGCGGTCTGCCTTTGGTGACAGCAACCAGCACGGCTTTGAAGGCGTGCGCTTCTTCACCAAGATCAAGACCGTCACCAGCCGCTGGCCGTCCGGCGAGGTCGCCGATCAGGCGTTTGTTATTCCGACGATGCAGTAGGGCTCATAGCGCTGGCGCGAACAGCCAGATGGCAAGCGCCAGCGCCCCAAGGATCGCGATGACGAGACCGACCTGATACCATCCCATCGGCCCCATCGGCTTAGGGTCCAGCTCCAGAATGTCGACCAAAGCTGCTGGTTGGCGGCCCTCTGGGATGCCATCTAGCCGGACTGCGAATCTTCGCAACATGGTTTCAGGCTGGCCGGACGGATCGCGCTCAGCATCGCGTGCCATGCGATAGATGTAGAAGATCGCTTGCGCCTCTAGCTGCTCCAGCTTTGCGGCGGAGGCCGGTTTCCTGAAGATCGAGCCGACTAGGGCTGAGCCCGCGACTAGTGCAAAGAACGCGAAGAACGCAATCCAAAACCAAAGACGGTCAGGGTTGAAGGCCTCAAGCCAGCGCTCCAACAGGTAGGCCAGGGCCATCGAGACAAGCAGACCAAGCAAGCTGCCACCTGCAACCCGCTTCGCGTTAGAGTGACTTTCAGCAAAGCGCTGACACTCTCGAATGATGGCAGGGCCAAACCCGGCCTGTTCAAGCCTTTGTTTGACAGTCTGTTTTGGCATGAGCAATCGATATTCCCCTCCTGCGCGAACAATAATCTGCCGCTGGCCTCAGCTCACGTCAACGCAGCCCTTCCCCCCTCACCCCGGCTCGCGCTACAGAACACCCATGCGCCGGATTGAACGCCCTGTGTCCCTGATTATCGCTGCTGTGCTCGCCTTTGGGCTGCTGGGCGCGGCGGTTCTGGTATGGGGGCTGTGATGACGCCGCACGAGGCGCTGCAGCGCGGCATTGATGAAGGTCGGCTCCAGCCCGATTCCGCTCAGGCGCGGGCGGCGGACCTTCTCACCCACCTCTGGAAAAACCTGGAGCAGTGGAAGGGCGGCAGGCGCGGCCTGTTCGGTCGCCGTGAGCGCTCTCCAGTGGGGGTCTATCTCTATGGCGGGGTGGGCACCGGCAAGTCGCTGATGATGGATCTCTTCTTTGAGACCGCGCCGGTGGAGCACAAACGCCGCGTCCACTTTCACCAATTCCTGCAGGAAGTTCAGACCCGCATTACCGCCGAGCGCGAGAAGAAGGATCGCGATCCGCTGCCGCGTGTGGCGCAGGCCATCGCAAAAGAGGCGCGCCTGCTCTGCTTTGACGAGCTACAGGTCACCGATGTGGGCGATGCCATGATCCTCGGCCGCCTGTTTGAAGGCCTGTTCGCCGAGGGCGTGGTGATGGTCGCCACCTCCAACCGCCACCCGGACGAGCTCTACAAGAACGGGCTCAATCGCCAGCTCTTTGAGCCCTTCATTGATATGATCAAGGCGCGCATGTCGCTTTATGAGCTTGATAGCGGGCGCGATTACCGGCTGGAGCGGCTGGAAGCGGCTCCGGTCTACTACACCCCGCTGGGCGCGGACGCCGATGCGGCCATGGATGCCGCCTTTGAACGCCTGACGATGGGTGCGAAGGCGCGCACGACATCCATCACGGTAAAGGGGCGGGTGCTGGATGTGGCCCGTGAAGCGGCTGGCGTGGCCCGCTTCGAGTTTGAGGAGCTGTGCGCACGCCCGCTCGGTCCGGCGGACTATCTGGCCCTGGCCGAACGCTTCCACACGATCCTGATCGACCACACGCCGCTGCTCACCCCCGACAAGCGCGATCAGGCCAAGCGTTTTGGTACGCTGATCGACGCGCTCTACGAGGTGAAGACCAAGCTGGTGATGAGCGCCGCGGCTGAGCCCGATAGCCTCTACCCCGACGGCGACTACGCCTTTGAATTCCAGCGCACCGCCAGCCGCCTGATGGAAATGCGCAGCCATGACTATCTCGCCGCCGAGCGCAAAGAGGCTGACGCGGCGGCCTGAAATCTCGTCAAGCGCAGACATTCCCCTTTCGCCGCATTGCCCTCTTTCGCGTAGGGCGTTAGACCCTCGCGCAAGATGTTTTGCGTCTGCGAAGGCGCACCCGTTTCCTCTCTCCCGGCACCGGGATCACTTTAGGAGAACATTATGGCTCGCAAGAAGATTGCCCTTATCGGCGCTGGCATGATTGGCGGCACGCTGGCTCACATCGCGGCTCGTGAAGAGCTGGGCGACGTGGTCCTGATGGACCTGGCTGAAGGCACCGCGAAGGGCAAGGCGCTGGACCTGTGCGAAGCCAGCCCGGTGTTTGGCAAGGACAGCCACCTGACCGGTGGTTCAGTGGAAGACTACTCCCCGATCGAAGGCGCAGATGTCTGCATCGTCACCGCAGGCGTACCGCGCAAGCCGGGCATGAGCCGCGATGACCTTCTGGGCATCAACCTGAAAGTCATGAAGGCCGTAGGCGAGGGCATCAAGCAATACGCCCCGAACGCCTTCGTGATCTGCATCACCAACCCGCTGGACGCCATGGTGTGGGCCCTGCGCGAGTTTTCCGGCCTGCCCCACAACAAGGTGGTCGGCATGGCAGGCGTGCTCGACGCGGCACGCTTCCGCTGGTTCCTGGCTGAAGAGTTCAAGGTGTCGGTTGAAGACGTCACCGCCTTTGTGATGGGCGGCCACGGTGACACCATGGTGCCGCTGACCCGCTACTCCACCGTCGCCGGTATCCCGGTGCCGGACATGGTGAAGATGGGCTGGTCCACCGATGAGAAGATCGACGCCATCGTGGATCGCACCCGCAAGGGCGGCGGTGAGATTGTCGGCCTTCTTGGCAATGGCTCGGCCTTCTACGCACCGGCTGAAAGCGCCATCGCCATGGCCAAGTCATACCTCAACGACAAAAAACGCATCCTGCCCTGCGCCGCGCACCTGACCGGCCAGTTCGGCGTGGACGGGCTGTATGTCGGCGTGCCAATCCAGATCGGCGCTGGCGGTGTCGAGAAGGTTGTTGAGATCAGCCTGAATGAAGACGAGCAGGCCATGTTCGACCACTCGGTAGACTCGGTGAAGGGCCTGGTGGAAGCCTGTAAGGGCATCGACCCAAGCCTGGCGTAAGCGCGACGCTCACCCCAAATTAAAACCCCCGGGCCTAGCCGCTCGGGGGTTTATTGTTTGCAGCGAGCTGATTGCGAGACACGATCATGCGCGTCACACGCAGGATGACAAATGCAATCGTCAAAACTACAAACACCAAAAATGCGTAGTACAGGATAACGCTCAGCATCACGGCGTTCATGACTGATCTCCCAACTGATGGCTTATCCTAACGAGAATACACGCTCAGGATCAATTCGATTCCACCCAGAGGACTCCCCATGCCCCTCAATATCGCTGTTCTTGGTGCCACCGGTGCGGTGGGCGCTGAAATGCTCACCATTCTGGAAGAGCGCCTCTTCCCGGCCGACACGGTCTATGCGCTGGCCAGCCGCAAGTCGGTGGGCCGTGAAGTCAGCTATGGCGACCGGACGCTGAAGATCAAGGACGCGGACACGTTCGACTTCTCCCAGGTGGACCTGGTGCTGATGAGCGCAGGCGGTGAGCTGTCCAAAGAGATGGCCCCGAAGATTGCCAAGGCGGGTGCGCTGGTGATCGACAACTCGTCGGCCTGGCGCATGGATCCGGATGTGCCGCTGGTGGTGCCAGAGGTGAACCCCGAAGCACTATCGGCCCGCCCGAAGAAGAGTATCATCGCCAACCCGAACTGCTCGACCATCCAGACCGTCGTGGCGCTAAAGCCGATCCACGACCGGGCCGGCATCAAGCGCGCCAGCGTGGCGACCTATCAGTCGACCTCCGGCGCCGGCAAGGAGGCGATGGACGAGCTGTGGCACCAGACCCGCGCCATCTATGTGAACGACCCCATCGAGCCCCAGGCCTTCGACAAGCAGATCGCGTTTAACGTCATCCCCAAAATCGACGCCTTCATGGAGGACGGCTCCACCAAGGAAGAGTGGAAGATGACGGTGGAGACCAAAAAAATCCTTGATCCGAAGATCAAGCTGTTTGCCACCTGCGCCCGCGTTCCGGTCTTTGTCGGCCACTGCGTGGCGGCCCACCTGGAACTGAATGAAGAGCTCTCCGCAGAGGACGCGAAAAACCTTTTACGCGAAGCGCCCGGCCTGATGCTGATCGACCGCGCTGATGAGGACGACCCGGCCTATGTCACGCCGGTTGAAAGCGTTGGTGAGTTTGCCACCTTCGTCAGCCGCGTGCGCAACGACCCCACCGTCGACAACGGCCTCGCCCTGTGGATCGTGTCGGACAACCTGCGCAAAGGGGCAGCCCTCAATGCCGTGCAGATCGCAGAGGGGTGCGTGAACGCGGGGTGGCTACGGCGGTAGGGGTCACACTCCTCATTTGAATAAATGAGAGAAACGGCTGGAATAATACCTGCCCCGGCCAACACCGGATTTGATCCGGGGGCAGAGCCGGGGTCTGCCGCATGCGCCTGACAGCCTCACAGAAATGCTGACCATAGATCCCGGCGCTCCCAATGGTCGGCCGGGACAGGTGTAGGCGCTCGCGTCACCCTGCAACGTCATCCCGGACTTGATCTAAGGACCCAGAGCGATCTGACCAAATGAACTCTGGGTTCCCGCCTTCGCGGGAATGACGAACGAGTTTGCCCTAAACTCCAGCGTCATCGGCGAATTCAATTCAGGACCCGGTCGCACCGGTGGAGCCGCTGGGTCCCAAATCAAGTTTGGGATGACGGCGGTCATTTGCGCCATCTTTCCCAGCACTACGAAATCCCCCTCACTCCATCCCGTTCGGGTCGTGTCCGCCGAGCAGCCAGGCGAGCTGCAAATGCACTCGTTCACGCCAGGCGGCTTCATTGTGGGGAGCGCCTTCAAAGCGGCGCATGGCGTAGCGTTCACCTTCGACCAGGCCTTGGGATTCCAGCCACGGACGCAGGGCGTCATGGATGGGCGGGTAGGTCTCATCGAGCGTGATATCGCCATAGTCAAAATACAGCCGAATCTGATCAGGGATCGGTGTATCCTGGTCCGCAGCGACTAACAGATAGGGCCGCTCCGGATCGGCATAATCGCCCGGATCAAGACCGAGAAACCCCTCCGCCTGCGCCGGGCTCAAGGGCACGTGGGTCGACACGCAGCCGCACGCGCTGAACACATCAGAATGGGAGCGCACCAGATACTGGCTGATCAGACCGCCCATGGACGAGCCCATGGTGAAGGTGTGCTCCGAGCCGGTGAGGGTGCGAAACTGCGCATTCACGCGCGGCATGATTTCTTCAATGATCATGGCGGCATAACTCGCCCCACCATGCCAGGGCGACAGCTCGAAGCCGCGAATATTCGTGCTCCAGATGCCCACCACGATGGCCGGATCGTGAAGCCCCGCCTCCACATTGCGCATCATCGCTTCATCGACGCCCCAGTCGGTCCCGGTATTGGCGATGCGGGGGTCGAACAGATTCTGCCCGTCATGCATGTAGATGACCGGGTAATGGCGCTCCGGATCCGCGTCATAGCCCAGCGGCAGCCAGACCGAGACATGACGGGTCACATCGAAGAATTGGCTTTCAACATCAGTCCAGTAGATCAGCGTGCCCAACACGCCAGAACCGTCCACATCGGCAATATAGGCGTCGGCTGGCCACTTGAAATCGACGATTTCGACTTCAACAACATTGTTGCCGCGCGCGTCCACGGTGTGGGAGAAGTTCGGCAAAACGGTGCCAGACGGCCCGGTGCCTTCTGTATCCCAGCTGCCTCCGGTGAGCTTGAATTCCAGTGCAAACCCATGGATCAGCGCCAGCGTCGTGGTGCGGTCTTGCCCCTCGCCGGTCATCAGCTGACCATCGGCGCGCCAGGGGCCCAAAGCATCAATGTTTGCAGCCAGATAAATCTCGCCTGCGTCGTCGGGCACCGTTGCGTTGATGGTCACCGTGACCATCCCGGCCTCCGCCTCAACCGGCAGCACAGGTACGCGCTTAGCCTCAGGCCCGCAGGCGGCGAGCACCACTGCAATCAGGGCGCTCGCTAGAAGCCTCATGGCGCTACAAAGCGGATCGCCGCCCCACCGCTGGCCGCCAGCGGCAGCTCCATCACGTCAGCAGACGTCACCTGACGCTCCTCCACCACATAGGCATAAGGGTTGGTCAGCCAGTGGGCATCGGCCCGGTCGCGATAGATCTGGGCGGTGTAGGTGACGCCGTCCTCCAGGAAGTCGAGCGGCACCGAGAGACCCCGCGGGGTTTCATCGGTGATCGCCCCCAGATACCAGTCCTGGCTGGCGCGGTCCTGGCGAGCCTGAACCACATACTCACCGACCTCGCCCTGCAGCGCGATGGACTCTTCCCAGTCGGCCGGAACATCCCGGATGAACTGGAACATCTCAGGATGGTTGTCGTAGTTCTCGATCAGGTCAGCAGCCATCTGAAGCGGGCTGTAAAGCACGACATAAAGCGCCAGCTGCTTGGAGAGCGTGGTCTGCACGCCGCGGCGTCCATCGCTGCGCTCAAACGTCAGATCGAAGATACCCGGCGTGAAGTCGGCGGGGCCTGCCAGCATACGCGTATAGGCGATAGTCGGCGTATGAGACGGGCCGTTGGGCGGATCGCCCCAGGCGTTAAACTCCTGTCCGCGCACACCTTCTCGCGTCATCAGATTGGGATAGGTCCGGCGCAGGCCTGTATCCTTGATAGGTTCATGCGCGTTGATCGCCACCCGGTGACGGGCCGCCACTTCGGCAACCCGGGCGTGGTGCCCGACCATGAACTGGCTGTCGTGCCACTCATAGCGGGCATGGCCGTCTTCATCCCGGCGCAAGACCTCGCCAGCATCGTCTACATAGCCGGTCTTCACCGCGCGGATGCCCATGCGCTCATACAGCGCGAAGGCGTCTTCCATCTGGCTTTCGTAGTTGGTGATGGCCGCCGACGTCTCGTGGTGACCAATCAGGCGGACGCCGCGTTCTTCGGCATAGGCAGACAGGCCTTCAAGATCGAAGTCCGGGTAGGGCGTTGTAAAATCAATGATCTCACCATTGTTGAACCAGTCGCCGTCCCAGCCGATATTCCAGCCCTCGACCAGCACCCCGACAAAGCCGTTCTCGGCAGCAAAGTCGATATAATCACGGGTCCGTTCAGTCGTGGCCCCATGGTTCGGGCCGGAGCCCCACGTATATTCATTCAGGTGCATGCCCCACCAGATGCCGATATAATTGCCCGGCTCCAGCCAGCTGACATCACCCAGCACGTTCGGCTCATTCAGGTTCAGCGTGATATCGGTGCCGTTAATCAGGCCCTGCGCATCATCGGCGATCTGGATCGTGCGCCAGGGCGTGCTGAAGTGGGCGGAGGTGCGCACCTTGCCGCCATCGCTCCAGCTGCGCAGCTCTGCCTCGAACACCCGGTCGCGCCGCTGGTCCAGCGACATAGCCGAGTAATCCACCAACGCCGCCTCGTGGATCGCCAGATACTGCCCGCCCTCCAGGCGCACGGTGAAGGGCGTGTGGGCGTTAGCTGCGTCTTCTACCGCCCCGTTGGAGTAGATATATTCATAGCGATTGAACTCGTGGGCCGGGGTCCACCAGGCTTCGCCAGTGCTGGCCAGATGGAACTCGGTCAGCTCGTCGGTAATCTCCACCGGCGAATCGCCGTCAGGACCGCGCTCCACCTCGAAGCGGAAGCCGACACCGGCATCAAAAACACGAAAACGCACGGTGATCTCACCGCCCTCGAACTCGGTCGAGGTGAAGGTGGCGGCTAGCTCATTATGGTGATCACGCACCACACGGCGCTCGCCCCAGGGCTGCTCCCAGCTTTCATCGTGGGAGCTGGTCAGCACGTCGGTCAGCACCAGCCCGGCTTCCAGATTCGGGCCTTCGGCGAAGCGAAAGCCCATCTGGGAGTTGGCCAGCACCGACACACCGTCGCGCTCTATTGCGTAATGGGGCTCACCCGCCTCGCTCCAGACCCGCACAATGGTTCGCCCATCCGGCGAAGCAACGCTCACCGGATCGGTGATGACGGGCCCCACATCCAGCGGCTCAGGCGCTGCGTTTGCGAGCGGGCCGCTCACCGAGCCCGAAACAGCGGGAGACGCGCCGTTGTCGGAGTTCGAGACGGACTCCGATGAGCCGCAGGCGACCAGCAGGCTACCGCAAATTCCTGCAAACAAGAGGGTTTTGAGCTGTGCCGTTGATGTAAGAGGCCCGCCAAGCTGAGTGGCCATGCCATATCTCCCTTTGTTTTTGTTGCGACCGCGCAGGGCGCGCGGCAACCTTTCATTGGATGACAGGGTGCGCACATGTTGCAAATTTACGCAATAACCTGCTCACTTTTGCGTGACTTCGCCGCACCAATCAGTAGACTGCCGCGCAAATAAAGCTTCGGGAGGTTCATCATGATAGAGCGCAAATTGGCGCAAGCCCTGCTATGCGGCGTTGCCGGGGTCAGCCTTCTGGCCACTCCAGCCTGCGCGCAGCAATCGAGCGAGCCCCCCGGGATAACTGGTCCGACCAATGCTGAACGTCTCGCCTCCCAGCCCGATCGCCGCCCGGAAGACGAAATCATCTATTTCGTCATGCCGGACCGGTTTGAAAACGGTGATCCGTCCAACGACACCGGCGGCATTGAGGGCGGTCCACTCGATCATGGCTTTGACCCCACCAACCAGGGCTTCTATCAGGGCGGCGACCTGCAGGGCCTGACCCAGCGCCTTGATTATATCGAAGGCCTCGGCGTCACCGCGATCTGGCTGACCCCGATCTTCCAGAACCGCGCGGTTCAGGGCGGACCGGGTCAGGAAAGCGCCGGGTATCACGGCTACTGGATCACCGACTTCCTAGGGGTAGACCAGCATCTGGGCGGGCGTGAAGCCTTTGCCGAGTTTGTGGATGCGGCCCAGGCCCGCGGCCTGCGCGTCTATATGGATATCATTACAAACCACACCGCCGACGTCGCCTATATGCGCGAATGCCACGATCCGGAGTTTGAAGGCTTTATCGACCCACAGGGCGGCTGCCCGTACCGATCAAAGGCCGACTATCCCTGGACCACGATTGGTGGACCAGATGGCGAGCCCATCAATGAGGGGTTCCTGGGCGATGATCCGCACAATCTCAATGAAGACAACTACGCCAACCTGATCAACCCCAACTGGGCCTACACGGTGGCCATCGACCCAGAGGACGAAGACGTCCGCAATCCGGCCTGGCTCAACGATCTGACGCTCTATCACAATCGCGGGGAGAGCTTCTGGTTCGGCGAAAGCGCGCTTTATGGCGACTTTGCAGGCCTGGATGACCTCAACACCGAGCACCCGACCGTGGTAAACGGTATGATTGATGTGTACCGGCAGTGGATCAGCGACTTTAGCGTCGATGGCTTCCGCATCGATACGGTCAAGCATGTGCGCCCTGAATTCTGGGCCGAGTTCAATCCGGCCATGGTCGATCACGCCGCCAGCCTGGGGATCGATCATTTCCATGTGTTCGGCGAGATCTACGAATTTGATCCCGGTCGCCTTGGCGCGCACACGGCGGAAAGCCACCTACCCTCAACGCTCGATTTTGCCTTTCAGGGGGCCGCGCAGGCGGTAATCGCGGGCGGCCAGCCGACCGCCCTTCTGTCGCGCCTTTATGAGTTTGACCCGGCTTATGCCGAAGGCTTCGAAACCGCACGCATCAATCCGACGTTTCTGGGCAATCACGACATGGGCCGCTTCTCCATGTTCTTGCGCCAGGCCGATCCGGACATGTCCGACGCTGAGGCCCTGGCCCGCATGGAGCTTGCTCACGCGCTGATGATGTTCACGCGCGGCGTGCCGACTATCTATTACGGCGACGAGCAGGGCTTTGTGTCCGATTACAACGACCAGGGCGCGCGGGAGACCATGTTCCCGTCAGTCACGCCGATCTATCTCGATAATGACCAGATCGGCACCGATGCGACACCCGCTGACGACAACTTCGATCCGTCACACCCGCTCTACCGGGCGATTGCCGAGATGGCTCAGATCCGCACGTCAGAGCGCGCGCTGCGACGGGGCAGCCAGCTGGTCCGCCATTTCGACAGCCCTCAGGACGCCGGGTCACAGGGCATGTTTGCCAACTCAGCTGATGTTGCCGAGGGCGAAAGCGAAGCGGTCTCCACCCATGGCGGGCTGTTCGTGATCTCTCGCATTGATGAGGAAAGCGGCACCGAAGTGGTGGCAGCGTATAACGCCAATGAGGTCAGCCGCAGCGCCAATATCGCCGTGGATGGCCGCTCGCTGGAGTGGACCAGCCGGTCAGGAGCGTGCGCACCCAATGCGTCAGCGCCAGGCAGCTACGCGGTAGAGGTGCCAGCGCTCAGCTTTGTGGTGTGCCGGTCAGGCTGGGCTGGCTAAGCGCCAGCCCTGACCCTGAATGGCCTAGAAGCGACGACCAAGCGCGACGCCGGTGAAGACCTGGGTCTCACTACCGCGCACCGCCACGATGGGGCTGTCAGCAAAGTCGCCCTGAAGCTGGGACACGCCCAGAATGCCGCTGACATTCCACTCGCCGCCAATCCCGACGGTGAGGATGGAGGTGAGGCCGATATCCTGAACGCCGCCCTCGGCCTGAAAGGCCTGAAGGCCGGAGGCTGTTGCACCGGCGGCATCCACCGAGAACAACGTATCGGCATAGTCGTCAGAGAAGCCGGACACCGACGCAGACAGCACGAACAGGCTGGTGCGCGACAAGGCTGTTGTGTAGGTCGCGGAGGTTGACCACGCGGCACCATCAAAGCGCCCCAGAATGTCGGCACCAACGCGAGCACCAACCGTGAAACGGTCAAAGCCTGTCAGGAGATTTTCCGCCAGCGTGATGTCCACAAAGCCACCGGCAATGATGGAGTTGTCAATCTCCGGCAGGAGCGAGACGACAACGTCATCCACATCATTTCGCCCGGCCGCCCAGCGCCCATAGACGCCCGCCGTTACAGGGCCCTCGCGGTAAAGATCAGCAGCAAGGCCGGGTCCGTCAGAGCGCACCACAACGTCGCCAACTTCCCAGCGCACAGCACCAAAGGGGATGACGCGATAGTCGTCTGACCCGGTGTAATCGGGCAGGTAGGCCGCGCCCACCGACCAGAAATTCAAAGACCGGTCGACCTCTGCTGCACCACCGGCAAGCTGGGCGAACGCTGGCGTCGCGGCGAAAGCCATCAGGCCAGCAGACAGAAACAGGCGGCGGGCAAAGCGGGGCATGGGCGCACTCCAATAAAGATTGTTGCGCGAGAGGTAAGGCGGGGAAGGTGCGCCGACAAGTCAGATGCGAACGGAATTTTTACCCCGCTGTGCGAGCATCCTTCCCATGATGATCGAGTTCCTGTCCTCTGCGCGCGCCCTTGGCGCGGCCATGGTTCTGGCGATGACCGCTGCGCCAGGCGTCATGGCACTTGCTCCGGCACCCCCTGCCAATGAACCGTCATCAGATGAAGATGGTCGCGCTCTCTCTGCTGCCGCGAGCTATGTACGCATACCTGCGCTACAGACATCCGTTCAGGATGGTCGTCGTACACGAGGCATGCTTCAGGTGCGCGTTGCGCTTGATGCGCCGGCCCGCAGCACCCGCCGCCTGATTGAAGAGCGCGAGGTCTGGCTCCAGGACGCCTATGCAGAATCCCTGCTTATCTATGGTGGGCGCATGTATCAGTGGGGCTATCTGCCGGACGCAGAACTCATCGCAGACATGCTGCAACAGGATACAGACCGGCTCCTCGGCGAAGGCCGCGCGCAGATCGTCCTTGATACGGTTGTGATCCACCCCAACTGACTCAAGGGCGGAGTCCACTGTCCAGGCGGGTTAGAAGATCGGCCAAGGGGTCTGACAATTCCGCTTCGGTCTCTTCGACCTCAGCATTCTCCATTTGCCCCTCGGCACCCGGCATTGGTACCTCATCCTCGCCCTGAAGCAATGAAGCCACAGGATCAAAACTGCGGTCGGCGAGAAGACTGTCCAGCGACGCCGGATAAATCGGGGCGGCTTCGATAAAGCGGGCGAACACCCGCGCCGGACCAGCACCTCCGACGGCATTCTCGGTCGCAGAGAAGTCGTCATTACCCATCCAGACAACAGCCGTCAGGCCTTCAGACCAGCCCGCAAACCAGGCGTCTCGTGAGTCGTTGGTGGTTCCGGTCTTGCCGCGAACTGTTCGCCCGACAACCTGGGCACTGCGGCCCGTGCCATAGTCGACCGTGGCGGAGAAGAGCTGTTCCATCTGGCCCAGTACCCGCCCAGCCAACACCAGATCACCCTGAATCCGCTGATGCTGATAGAGCAGCGTCCCGTCCGCTGTTTCAATGGTCAGGATTGCATGGGGGTCGACCGCCCGCCCGCCATTCATGAAGGGCAGATAGGCCGTCGCCAGCTCAATCGGGGTGACCTCGTAGGAGCCGAGCGCCAGCGAATGCGTGTTCTGGATCGGGCTGTCGATGCCCATGCGGCGTGCTGTCCTTATAACCCAGCCGCGGCCAGCCGCCTCTGACACCTGCACCGCAATGGAGTTGGAGGATCGGGCAAAGGCCCGCTCCAACGTCATCTCGCCCTCATAGCGTCCGTTGTAGTTTTCAGGTGCCCAGTCACCATAGCGGACGGGCGCGTCTTCAAAGACATCATCCGGGCCATATCCGGCCTCAAACGCTGTCAGATAGACAAAAGGCTTGAAGGCCGAGCCCGGTTGCCTCAACGCATTGACCGAACGATTGAACGGCGCTTCGCGGTAATCTGATCCACCGACCATCGCGGCCACACCGCCCGCCCCATCCAGCGCGATAAGCGCACCTTCGCTCGCTCCGCGTGACAACTCTGGCGTTGAAAGCCCCAGACGCAGCGCTGCCTCTGCGGCGCGCTGGGCATTAACATCGAGTGTCGTACGCACGATCAGGTCGCCGGTATAGCCCTCAGACAGCTCACGCACCCGGGGGATAATCCAGTCGGCAAACCAGCCCGCCCCGGGACTGGAGGCTCCACGCGACACGCGGATGGGGACCTGTGCAGCGGCAATGCGCTCAGCCTCGGTGATGCGCCCGGACGCCAGCATCAGATCCAGCACCACGGTGGCCCGCACGCTGGCGCGTGTTGCATCATTGGTCGGCGCATAGCGCGACGGCGCTTTTAGCAAACCCGCCAGCAGGGCCGCCTCGCCGATGGAGAGTTCGTCCGCCGGCTTGCCAAAATAGCGCCGCGAGGCAGCTTCAGCGCCCCACGCCCCAGCTCCAAAATAGACCCGGTTTAAATACAGCGCGAGAATCTCATCCTTGGTGAAGCGCCGCTCCAGCCAGAGCGCCAGCATCATCTCCTGCATTTTGCGGGTGAGGGTGCGGTCAGACGTCAGGAACAGGTTTTTCGCCAGCTGCTGGGTTATGGTCGAGCCCCCCTGCACCACGCGGCCCGCTTGCAGGTTGGCGAGCGCGGCGCGCCCCGTACCGATAAGATCGACGCCGAAATGGCCATAGAAGCGCCGGTCTTCGACCGCCAGGACGGCATCCACCAGGCTTTCAGGAAGGGCATCGGCCCGGATTGCGTCTTCAGAGACGGTGCCCCGGCGGGCGATCGTGCGGCCATTGCGGTCCACCAGAACCACTTCACCAGAGCGCGGGGCCGCTTCAAGGCCACCAAGGTCAGGCAGGGTGCGGGCGAGATGAATGACCCAGGCCCCGACCGCCAGGCTCACCACAATGCAGACCGAGACCACCGTGCGCAGGATCGGGCGGGGTTTTGAAGCAGCAGAGCGACGGCGGTTTCGACGGGTAGGCATGAGGGTAGGTCCAGCGTTTGTGCGGGCATCAATCAAGCCTTAACCAAACCCGAACGGCGTTAAGGCCGCGTGAACTTTGATGGGTGAGTGGCTTGCTCCGCCTGCGATAGAGCGCAATCATGGCCACGCCATGTCGCAGACAGGACTGCGCATCGCCATGAGGGGTAGACCATGGACGTCAAACACATCGCGCGCGCAGGCGTGCTTCTGGTAGCTGTGCTGGGCCTTGGGGCCTGTTCGATTATTCCAGCCGGCGAATCCACCTGCACCGATGGCGGCCCCAACACTCCCGGCTGGCCCTATTGCGCACCGGCTGATCCCGGTGGTCCTGGCCCTGTGGACGATCCGATCGACCCCACCGGTGGTCGCGGCTAGCGGCCTGCTAGTAAAGCTTTAAATCAACACCTTGAGTGCGCAGGGCTGGCGGCTGGCCGGTTGTGCCCTTGCGCGCGCGCCAGTCTTCCAGCGCCCAGCGAACCGATGGGAAGGCCAGCTCATCCATGGGGATTTCGTCCCAGTGATAAAGCGCAACCTCCTGGCTTTCAGGACCCACCGCAATGTGCGGAGTGGCAAGCCGCGCGCGAAAGAAAATCTGCACCTGTGAGATGCGCGGGATGGAGTACATCCCCAGCATGTCGATGATCTCGATCTCGGCGCAGGCTTCTTCCCGAGCCTCCCGGGCTGCACCGTCCGCGACGCTCTCTCCGTTTTCCATATAGCCAGCAGGCAGGGTCCAGAAGCCGCTTCTGGGTTCAATCGCTCGCTTGCACATCAGGATCCGCCCGTCCTCGGCCTCAACCACGGCTCCGGCGACGATTTTCGGGTTCACATAGTCGATGAAACCACAATGGTCACAAATCTGGCGTTCGCGATCATCGTCACTGGGAATACGGTTGGAAAACGCGGGGTTGAGGTCTGCCATGGCGATCTCCCTGTGGGATACCCGTTAAAAAGAAATTCCGTCTCAAGACGTTTGTGTAATGGAACCGTCGCGAATTGCTGGTAATCTTCAACGCGTTCGGTCGCCAGAGGGTGGGATTTATGGCTGAAGATGTCGATTACGACCTTGCTGCATCGCCAGGTCACCTCCTCCATCGCGCCCAGCAATTTGCCTCTGACCAGTTTGCCGAAGCGTCTGGCGGTGTCGAGATCACACAGCGCCAGTTTGCCGTTTTGTGTGCGGTCAACGCCAGGGAAGGCCTGACCCAGACCGAACTGGTCAAGTCCACCGGGATCGACCGTTCCACGCTGGCTGAGCTGGTCTCGCGGATGGCCAAGAAAGGCTATCTTGAGCGTGAGAAAGCCCCTGGCGACGCCCGGGCCAACTCAATCCGCTTTACCGAAGCCGGGCGCACGCTGTTCAACTCCGCCATTGAAGGCGCAAAGGCGGCCGATGCGGCCATTCTCGCGGCGCTTCCCAAAAACAAGCGCGCCAGCTTTGCCGAAGCGCTGAGCCGGATTTCGCGCGCTGTGGATCTGGGCGCGGAAGCAGCCAGGGCTGAAGCGAAAAAAGCCAAGGCGAAGGCCAAGAAGGCGAAAGCCAAGGCCAAGGCGGCTGAAAAAGCCAAGAAGAAAAAGAAAAAGGCGAAAAAGAAGAAGGCTGACGGCTAGGACGCCGAGGCTGGAGCCCCAAGACTGGGTAGCTGGCGCACATCAACGGGCGTTCCACCGGATGCGTTCCATTCCTCTTCAAACACGCTGACCCAGACCTGGTCGGTCACCGCGCCGCGCCAGCGCGCGCGCACAATGCCGTCGGCGTCCACCAGGAAGGTCTCCGGCGGGCCGGTCACGCCCAGCTCAAAGCCAACACGGCCTTCCGCGTCCGCAGCCAGGGCTGCGAAGGGATCACCCAGACGATTGAGGAAGCGGTTCGCGTCCGCAGGCTCATCTTTATAAACGACCCCCATGATCGGCACGCCCTGATCGTGGAGCGCCTGAAGCAGGGGATGCTCCACCACACAGGGCGGGCACCAGCTGGCCCAGAAGTTCAACAGGTACGGACCCTCGACCGCGTTGGGATCAAAGTCGCCTTCACCGCCGGGAAAATCAGTCAGCGGCAAGACCGGGACCGGCTGACCCACCTGGGGGTCGATGCCACCCTTATTGTTGAACAGCGCATAGCCCATGACGCCGAGGATCAGCGCAATCGTCATCAGTGGCGCAGCCATCAGGATGCGGTTCATGCCTCGCCCTCGACCTGTTCCAGCTCAGCCAGACGCTTTGCGGTGGCCCGGCGGCGCAAAACCGTGTGCAGAACCAGCCCGCCCACGCACACCAGCGTTAGAAGATAGGCCGGCCACACAAAGGCCGCATAACCATCCATGCCCAGCCACTCAATCATAGGGCGGCCTCTGCTTCCAGGCGGCTCTCACGCTGGCGCTCCAGACGCTCCAGACGGCGCTCCACAATCATCGTGCGCATGGTGGTCAGCACCAGAGCGGTGAGCAGCACGGTGAAGGCCAACGCCATAATGGAGAGCGGCCAGAGCTTTGACGCGTGAATGGTCGGACCATCAAAACGGATGACGCTGGCGGGCTGGTGCAGCGTATTCCACCAATCCACCGAAAATTTGATGATGGGCAGATTGATCAGACCCGCCATGGCGAGGATCGATCCGGCACGGGCGCCCAGCTTCTCATCCTCGATCGCCCCGCGCAGCGCCATGTATCCCAGATACAAAAGGAAAAGCACCAGCATCGAGGTCAGACGTGCATCCCACACCCACCATGCGCCCCACATGGGACGGCCCCACAAAGCCCCGGTAACAAGGCAAAGAAACGCAAAAACCGCACCGGCAGGGGCGAGCGCCCGCGCCGCGAGGTCCGCCAGATTGTGACGCCAGATGAAGTAGACAAAGCTCGACACCCCAAGGCCCGCATAGGCCGCCATGGCCAGCCAGGCGGCCGGCACGTGGACATACATGATGCGAACGGTTTCCGACTGCTGGTAGTCGGCCGGTGAAAACACCAGCGCCCAGGGCAGACCGATCGCAAACAGTACAATCGTCAAACCCCACGTCCACGGCAGCATGGCCGCTGCGAGGCGATCGAACCGTTCCGGATTGGCGAAATAGGACCACATGAGCCGTCAGTTAGCGTCCTGTGCTGTGCTGAGCAAGAGGTGAGCGACCGCCTGACGCGGCTGTGATCGTCACTCCAGCCTCGCGCGCAGCGCCGCCGCCGCTCCCAGCGGAGCCAGAACCAGCGCGGCAAGCGTGAAGGCTGCGGCCATCATCAGGTTGGGCAGCACGGTCGGCGTGCCGTCCATGGCGGCGCGCCCTGCGCCTGCGGCGAAGACCAGAAGCGGCACCTGTAAAGGCGCTGCGATGAGCGCGATCAGCAGGCCCGCGCGCTTCAGCCCCGCTGCCAGCGCGCCCGCAAAAGCCGCAACCAGCGCAAGGCCCGGAGCCGCCAAAAGCAGACCCGCCGACAGGACAAGTGCCGAAACAGGCTCGAGCCCGTAGGCAAGCCCGCCCAGAAACGCCAGAGCCGGCAGCGGCCAGAAGACGGCGAGGGTAAAGGCCAGCGCCTTCATCAGGCTGGCGAGCGCGAGCCCGACGCCAGACAGCGCATAAAGCTCCAGCGTGCCGTCGGCGACATCTTCACCGAAAATACGCTCCGCCGGCTGCAGCGTCGCCAGCAGGGCGGCGAAGGTAATGATGCCTGGACCTGCTGCAGCGAGCGTTTCTGCGTCCGGGCCAATGGCCAGCGGTGCCAGTGCGAGAGCGGCGAGATTGAACGCAGCCGGGCCTGCCGGACCGCCACCGCCCGCCCAGGCGAGCCGGACTTCACGGGCAAAGAGGGCCATCGCACTCATGGGCTTACCCTTGCGGCCGTAGCTGCTTCGGTGAGGTCCAGCTGCGTCTGGTCCGGCCAGTCAAGCTCGGCGTGGGTGGTGGCGATCACCAGCCCTCCTGAGGCGCGAAAATCTGCAAGGAGGTCAGCCAGCCGCGCCCGGCTTTTGGCATCAAGCGGCGCAGTCGGTTCATCCAGAATCCAGATCGAGGCATTGGACAGCGCCAGACGGGCAATCGCGGTCCGCCGACGCTGGCCCGCCGACAGCGTTCCACACGCCCGGTTCTCCAGATGAGCCACAGCCATGCGCCGCATGACAGGCTCCACCGCGGCACCGTCGACTCCCTGGAGCCGCGACCAGAAGCTCAGCGCATCGCGCACACCCTCACCGGGTTTCAGGCCATCGGCGTGCCCAAGCAAAGCGATTCGACCCGTGACAGCAGGCTCTATATGAATGTCGCCGCCATCGGGACGGATAAAGCCCGCAATCGCGCGCAGCAATGTCGTTTTGCCCACACCATTGGGTCCGGTAATGACCAGCGCGTCGCCAGGCCCGGCTTCAAAATTCAGATCGCGCACCAGCGTGCGCCCACCCCGCGACAGGGTCACGCTGCTCGCGCGCACGGTGGCGCGGTCAGACGAGGTGGGAAAAGGCAATCTCATGGCCGCAGAATTAGGCCGGTTTTGGCCCTGTGTCCAAACCCCAAACCGCCTCCGCCCCCGCATTTGCGACCTATTCTCAGAGATTTACTGCAGGCCTAGTCCCTTCGCCGCATTGCAGAGCACAAATGACGGCGTTAAAACGCGCGCGAAACCCCTTCCGCCCTGTGGCCTTCACAGGGATCTGTGCCGACCGATTGCGTGCGTGCCTGATGCAAGCGACCGGCCCCCAAGTATGAGGACAGACCATGGCTTCACTGGACAGCTTTAATTGCCGCCGCGAAATGACCGTCGCGGGCGAGACCTATGTGTATTTTGACCTGAAGGAGGCCGAGAAGAACGGGCTCGCTGGTGCCTCCAAGCTGCCCTACACGCTGAAGGTCCTGCTTGAGAACCTGCTGCGCTTTGAAGACGGGCGCACGGTGACCAAGGCCGACATCGAAGCCGTTGCCGCCTGGACCAAGGACGGCAAGTCCAGCCACGAGATCGCCTATCGGCCGGCCCGCGTGCTGATGCAGGACTTCACCGGCGTTCCGGCGGTTGTGGACCTGGCCGCCATGCGCGACGCCACGACCCAGCTTGGCGGTGATCCCAAATCAGTCAACCCGCTGGTGCCGGTTGATCTGGTGATCGACCACTCGGTGATGGTGGATTATTTCGGCCACGAAGACAGCTTCAAGCGCAATGTGGAGCGCGAGTACGAACGCAATGGTGAGCGCTACAAGTTTTTGAAGTGGGGCGCGAGCGCGTTTGATAATTTCCGCGTTGTTCCGCCGGGCACCGGTATCTGCCACCAGGTGAACCTGGAAAACCTCGCCCAGACGGTCTGGACCAGAGATGAAGACGGCGTCACCTACGCCTACCCGGACACGCTGGTCGGCACCGACAGCCACACCACCATGATCAACGGCCTGGCCGTTCTGGGCTGGGGTGTTGGCGGCATCGAAGCTGAAGCCGCCATGCTGGGTCAGCCGATCTCCATGCTGATCCCGGAAGTCATCGGCTTTAAGCTGACCGGCAAGCTGTCTGAAGGCGCAACAGCGACCGACCTGGTGCTGACGGTCGTGGAGATGCTGCGCAAGAAGGGCGTGGTCGGCAAGTTCGTGGAATTCTACGGCGAGGGCCTTGATAATCTGTCGCTGGAAGACAGCGCCACGATCGCCAACATGGCCCCTGAGTACGGCGCGACCTGCGGCTTCTTCCCGGTCGACAACGAGACGCTGGAATATCTGCGCGCCACGGGCCGCGAAGAGGGCCGCGTTCAGCTGGTCGAGCAGTACGCCAAGGCCCAGGGCATGTTCCGCCCGACCCGTACCGAAGACCCGGTCTACACCGACACCCTGTCGCTGGATCTGGGCACTGTCGTGCCGTCGCTCGCCGGCCCCAAGCGCCCACAGGATCGCGTGCCGCTGGACGGTGCAGCAGAAGCGTTTGCGGTGGAACTCGACCGTGAATTCTCCAAGACCGACGACGCCAACCGCCGCGTGAAAGTGGACGGTGAGGATTACACCATCGGCCATGGCGATGTTGTGATCGCCGCGATTACCTCCTGCACCAACACCTCCAACCCGAGCGTCATGCTGGGGGCCGGTCTGGTCGCACGCAATGCGGTGAAAAAGGGCCTGAAAGTTCAGCCGTGGGTGAAGACCTCGCTGGCCCCGGGCTCCCAGGTCGTGACCGACTATCTGGAGCGTGCCGGTCTGCAGGACGATCTTGATGCGCTGGGCTTTAACCTGGTTGGTTATGGCTGCACGACCTGTATCGGCAACTCCGGTCCGCTGCCGGAAAAAATCTCCAAGGCGATCAAGGACGGCGATCTGGTGGCGACGTCCGTGCTGTCGGGCAACCGCAACTTTGAAGGCCGGGTCAGCCCGGACGTGCGCGCCAACTATCTGGCGAGCCCGCCGCTGGTGGTCGCCTACGCCATTGCCGGCACGATGAATATCAATGTGGCCGAAGATCCGATTGGTCAGGACCCCGACGGCAAGCCGGTCTACCTGAAAGACATCTGGCCGAGCTCTGCTGAAATCGCTGAAGTGGTCCGCAACTCGGTCACGCCGGAGATGTTTGCCGAGCGTTATGCCAACGTCTTCCTCGGCGATGAAACCTGGCAGGCGATCGAGACCTCTGGCGGTCTGACCTATGACTGGCCGGACTCCACCTATGTGGCCAACCCGCCCTTCTTTGAAGGCATGACCACCGATGTCGCTCCGCCGAAGGATATTTCCGGCGCGCGCATCCTGGGTCTGTTTGCAGACTCCATCACCACCGACCACATCTCTCCGGCCGGTTCGATCAAGGCTGACAGCCCGGCAGGCCTGTTCCTGCAGGACAACGGCGTCACGCCTCGCGACTTCAACTCCTACGGCGCACGCCGGGGCAATCACGACATCATGATGCGCGGCACCTTTGCCAATATCCGCATCAAGAACCAGATGGTGCCTGGCGTTGAAGGCGGCGTGACCAAGTTCCAGCCGTCTGGCGAAGAAATGCCGATTTATGACGCGGCCATGAAGTATGCCGAAAGCGGTACGCCGCTGGTCGTCTTCGGCGGCAAGGAATACGGCACCGGCTCTTCACGCGACTGGGCCGCCAAAGGCACGCGCCTGCTCGGCGTGAAGGCCGTCATCACCGAGAGCTTTGAGCGTATTCACCGCTCCAACCTGATCGGCATGGGCGTGCTTCCGCTGCAGTTCCAGAACGGCGAAAGCTGGGAGAGCCTGGGGATCACCGGCAAGGAGACCGTGGCGCTGAAAGGCGTTGAGGGTGTCACTCCGCGCGGCACCGTGACCCTTGAGATCACCTATGAGGACGGTCGCACCGCGACCACCGAGCTGGTGGCTCGCATCGATACCGAGAACGAGCTCGACTACGTGCAAAACGGCGGCATCCTCCACTACGTCCTGCGCCAGCGCGCCGCCGCGTAGCCTGCAAGCGACATCGCTGAAAAGAGAAGCCCCGGCGGAGCCATCCGCCGGGGTTTTTGTTTTCAGACCCCCGCACCCGGCTTTAGCACTGAGGTTCGCATAAACGCGAAAAATTTGCGTTTCGGTAATTTACAACCTTTAATTATCTCAATACCGTTCTGGGCGCTGCGTCACAACTTAAACTTAGGAGTGTTCTATGACACTTTTCATGTTGGACCGCCATAACAAGTCGACTGACGAAATCCGCGAGCTCGCCCCCGCCGAAATGGAGGCCGTCTTTGGTGGCAATGGTGGCTATGCGAGCATTGGAGATGACCCTGATGGTCCAGGTGATTGTCCGAACCAGACCACCTGCGAGACCATGCTCGTAACGCCAAACGGCGACGGTGGAGACATCTCCACGGACTGCGACGCCGGCTAGCCGCTCGGCGAGCCAAGACAGGTCCTGGTCACCTAGGCCCAAACATCGCTTCGGGAACCCGCGATGTTTGGGCTCTTCGCATCCGTTTACCAAGCTGTAAAAATCCCTCTTGAGGCGATCATGAATCTATTTATGCTAGCGAGACACGATTTTTCGAGAAAAGAAACCAGAGTTCTTTCGCAACGAGAGATCGACCAGGTGTTCGGTGCCGATGACGGCAACGACTCGATCGGAGACGACACCTGCGACACGACGATGTGCGCTTGCGCGGTCATCACACCGGGCGGCGACGGGGAGCCAATGATGGATTGCGACGGTGGCTGAGGACATGTCCAGAATGCGCTCGGCCATGGCATGGCTCAATGGCGCACCAAGAGATGCCGCAGACGCTATCCTGGTACTGGGCCAGTCTCGCGATCCGCAAGTGTCAGCAGTCGTGGACCGCCTGACGTCACACGGCGTTACGGCACACGTCCTGGACTATTACCAGTACACATCGGTTTCCATTGACTTCCCCGATCCAGGTGAGGTCGCCATCGAGATTGGTGGAACACGCCTGCCTACGAACCTGCTCATTTGGGATCGATCCAAGTTCTTTGTGAACACATCCTACTATTTCGATGACCGCGAAGACGGAGAGACTGATGCTGAAACAAGGCGACGCCATCAGCTTCAGGAAACCGAGTGGAAGGGAAGCTATCAGCTTTTGATGACGCTGCCCGGAATCCAGTATGTAAGCCACCCACTCTTGCGAAACGGGATGCTGAAGCCAGTCCAGCAACTCGTTGCCAATGACCTGGGCATGGCAACGCCGCCAAGCCTGGTTTCCAATGACAAGGTGAAGATTAACCGCTTCTTCGAGAAGCACCCGAGATCTGTCCTGAAATCACTATCCGGTGGTCGGTTCGAGCGGCGCGAAGATCAAACAGCTCGCACCGACATGCTTATGACCATGGCCGTGGATGCAAACCAGGTGGACGAGGCGCCTGCGAGCGCGTTCGAAAAGGCCCCGCATTTCTTCCAAAAGAATATCTCAAAAGCCTACGAGATCCGGCTTTTTGCCTATGAAGGCGGTGCCCACGCGTTCAGCGTTGACTCCCAAAAGGCAAACTTCACAAGCACGGACTGGCGTCATGGTGCCTCCCTTTTGCGCTGGGAGGCGTGCGCGATCCCGACAGACATCCATGAGGCTACACAAGCCTTCTTGAAGTATTTCGGGCTCTTTTATGGGAGCTTCGACTTCATCGTAACACCCGACAATCAGTGGGTTTTTCTTGAGTGTAACCGCGACGGCCAATGGGCGTGGCTAGATCGCATCAAAGATCATGAACTTTCAAAAGGGCTGGCCGATGCCATCGCTGGCACCTGGTTTGAAAAGAAGGGGCTGAACCAATGAATATCACAATCGCAATCGCTGCTGTCAGCATGCATGCGGCCTCATCCCCCGGGATGGGTGCCGCACTTGAGTCTGTAGATGCCTGCTTCCAGCAACAGCTGGAGTGCACAAGCGGCATTTGCGCGCCAGCAACGCTTAATCAAGCCTGTGGCTATTCAGGGCTAAGCAGTCGCGCTGAAGCGATAGTGCGCACCGAAACACTTTCACTCGCGCAGCGTATTAGCGCATCAGAAGACCCCGAAGCCTGCTCGACGGAGCTGGCGAACCAGTACCAGTCCGCCGTTAATTCAATTCGCAATGACGGTCCAATGGGCCTGAGTGAACCTTATGCCTACACACAGGGTTCATCTGAACTTTCTGATACCATTGAGCGCGAATTATTCTGGCGAGCCCAGCTCGACGAGCGGCTAACGGGCCAGGCCAGTGACAGGATTCGGAATAGAACAGAGAGCGCATGCGGCCTGCCACCTTATGCAGTCGTTGTTCAACTTCGCGCACAGAATCTGGCATTGGCAGAAAGCGAGAACGTGCTTGAACGCGCGCGGGAGGGCGACCTGTCTGCCCCCGCCAGGTGGGCTGCCTGGTTCATCTATAATCACAGTGATCTTTGGCAGGCAGAGCAGGCTGAAGCCGCTCAGGTGTTCGGCGACCTGGCGGACCAGGGCGGGTTTTCAACCGGGTTGGCTTCCAATTTGAGGGGCCGGGTTTCAAACCACCAGCCACTTTATGCTGAGAGCGATCTGGCGCAGTCCTGGGGACAGGACTAGGCGAGAACTAGCCCATCGCGCCTGGACAACCGACGCAGGCCGATCAGGCGCGCGGGCAGTTTGGATCGGCTAAGCCGCCGCGATCTGGCCCATCAGGCATTGGATCTCGGTGAGCACCGGGCGGTTTTCAGCTTCGCCAGAAGCCGCCTTGCCCCGGTCGCTGCTCAGTAGCCTCAGAGCGCGTGCTTTGGCGTCTTCACAGCATTGACCAGCAGGCAGCACGCCGGATGCGGCGAGTTTTAACAGCGCGCGCGCACTTTCAAGCGGGGGGCGATCAGCGTTGGCAAGCCGGGTGAAAATCTTGGTTTCATCAAGGACTTTAAGACCGAGCGCATCAAAGGCAGCCGCCAGCTCCGCCTTGGCGTCCTTGGGAAAGCTGCTTTTCAAGGCACGCTTTTGAAGACTGGTGAGGCGGGCGAGGCGCTCCAGCGGCTGACCCGGGCCTCGCACAAAATGGCTCTCAGCCTGAGGACTGCCAATTCGCGCGCGGATATAGGAGGCGAGCTTCTTCTTGTTCTGGTCACCCACGATATTGTCTTCGACCTGGTAGAGGCGCTCGATCTGCTCCTCAATGCCTTTGGCGGGCTCCAGGATTTCATCGATCACTTCGGGAGCCAGGAATTTCGCCGAGCGATGGGTGAAGGCATCCACCAGAGAGTCCGGGTGAAGGTTCGGTCCGGCCGCCACGATCAGGCGCTGAGCCAGCTTTCGCGCCAGCGTGATCTCATCCATTACGCTTTCCGGACGGAATCGCTTGGGTGCGCGCAGGGCATCAAGGATGCGCTTGGCGATTTCGATATGGCTTGAGGGGAAAGCCTTTTCAGCAAAGCTCGCAGCCAGCTCACGGGATGATTTGGGGGCACCAAGCAAATCTTCGCTATCAGGCTTGCCCTCATAAAGTGCCGTCATGCGGGTAACCTGGTCCCCCAACTCGGGCGCATCGCCGATCACACCGCGCAGGCCGCCGTCAAAGCTGAGAATTTCGGCCAGGAAATTATCCGTCTCGCGAGCAGCAAACGCGCGCGCCTCGGGGTCATCTGGCAGATCCTTGTGCATCTGCAGGATCAGCTCAGCCTTCGCGCCAAAGTCTCTGGCGTCGCTAAGCTGCTCAGCGATGGCCTTGCGCAGTCGCTTCTCCGGGGCACCTTCTGAATGAATTTTGCTGGCGATTTCGGCAAAGGAGTTGCCCTTCGGCGATTTCTTGGCGGCCTTGGCTTCCTTGCGCGCCTGGGTCACGCCCTTTTCCACCAGCTCTGTGATCAGGCGCACATAAGCATGAACCGAGGCTTCAGACTGGCTGGCGCGGGCCAAAGCGACTTTCTGGATGGCGTGCTGAAGGTCAGCATCAGACCCATCAAGGTCTTCAATCAGGTCAGCCCGGTGCAACAGCTCCATCGGGACAGCCTGATTGCGCTCCAGCCATCCTGACAGAACACGGCGCATCGTGTCGCGCGCCGCCGGGCCGCTCAGATCATCAGGCGTCAGGCAGGGAATGGACGCCTCACCCTTTTTTTCTTCTGGGTCGGAGAAGGGTTCATTGCCCGACTCAAAAATCGTCGTGCCCAGGAACTCGCCCTCAGACGGCTGCCAGACTTCGCGCACAACACGGACCGAGCCTTGCGGGTGCGAATTCTTAAGTTTTTGTCCCAGCGCCATGGCATCATTGCGATCTGCAATCGCTTCAACCAGGGTCCACGAGGCCTTTTTGTGTTTTTTTACAAAGACTTCGTGATGGGTATCTTTGCCCGCCATTGCCTGCTGCCCGCCTGTCAAAGGTATCGAGGCTGAGAGCCTGCCCTGAACGTGCTTAACCGTGCGTAACCGTGGCTTGCCACAGCGGTCGTGGCCGATAAGCTGGACACATTCCGTCTGCTTTGCAGGCTTTCAGACGGCAAGGAAAGAAAACCCCATGGCCACGATCGCGCTGGTTGATGACGACGAAAACATCGTGACCTCTGTCTCCATGTTCCTGGAGAATGAGGGCTATAACGTACATACCTTCAATGATGGCGCGACCGCGTTACCCCAGCTGATCGACAATCCACCAGATCTTGCGATCTTTGACATCAAGATGCCGCGCATGGACGGGCTGGAACTTCTGCGTCGAGTCCGCCAAAGCTCGAACCTGCCGGTGATCTTTCTGACCTCAAAGGACGATGAGTTTGATGAGGCGCTCGGTCTTGATCTGGGCGCAGACGACTATATCGCCAAGCCCTTCTCCCAACAGTTGCTTGCGCGGCGCATCAAGGCGGTTCTGAGGCGGTCCCAGTCCGATCCGGACATGGATGGCGATGGCGGCGACCAGAAGGCCATCCAGCGCGGCAAGCTGACCATGGACCCCAATCGCCATGCCTGCCTGTGGGAGGGGCGTCCGGTCCGGCTCACCGTGACAGAATTCCTCATTCTGCAGTCGCTGGCCCATCGCCCGGGCTTTGTGAAAAGCCGCGATAATCTGATGGACGCCGCCTACGATGATCAGGTCTATGTCGACGACCGCACCATCGACAGCCACATCAAGCGAATTCGCAAGAAGTTTCGCCAGGTTGATACCAGCTTTGACGGGATCGAGACCCTTTATGGCGTCGGATACCGATACAAAGAAGCTTAGGCGCGCCCGCGTCGCCCTGATCCGCTCGACGGCATGGCTCCGCCGGTCATTCACGTCACGGCTGGCGTGGACCATTATTGGCGTCAATCTCGCCTCTCTGGTGGTTCTGCTCGGCGGGATGGTAGCGATCACCGAGAACCGCCGCGGCCTCGTCGACGCCAAGGTCGACTCGCTAACCGCTCAAGCGGAGATTATCGCGAACGTCATCACGGAAACCTCCGTGACCGGCAATGCGCCAGGCCCGCGCATGGATGCAGAAGGCGCGCGCGAAGTGCTGCGCCGCCTGTCCCAGCTTTATGTGCCCGATGAAACCCGCGCGCTGCTTTATGAGCCCGGGCCTCGACGCATCGCAGATAGCGACCTGATCCTTGGCGAGGTCGAAGAGAGCGTTCTTGCCCCGCTGGGCACCCCTGACCGCGAGACGCGCAGCCTGCTGCGTCAGTTCGAGGATTGGCTGGGCAGCCTGTTTTTAAATCGCGAAACCCGCGCCCGGCTGGACCGCGATCTCATCGAGGAGGTCAAGGAAGCCTTTGAAACTGGCGAAGCGCAGACAGGGTTGAGGCGTGGTCCTGACGGCGAGCGCATCGTCTCGGTAACCATTCCAATCCAGCTCATCGAAGCGGTGGTGGGGACGGTGACATATGAATCCTACGATTTTGATCAGCTGATCGCCGCAGAGCGCCGGGCCATCCTGCCGTTTGCGATCACCGCTTTCGTGGCCATCATGACTGGCGCGCTATGGCTGACCGGGTCCATCGCTCGCCCCGTGCGCCGCCTTTCCGACGCGGCGCGGGCTGTGCGACTTGCCGGCGGGCGCCGCGTCCCCCTCCCAGACATGAGCAAGCGGCGCGACGAAATCGGTGATATGGGCCGGGCCTTCAACGCCATGACGGACGCGCTCTACGACCGGCTTGATGCCATTGAGAGCTTTGCGGCCGACGTCAGCCACGAGATCAAGAATCCGCTGACCTCGATCCGGTCGGCCACCGAAATCCTGCCGCTGGCCAAGGATGATGAAAAGCGCGCGAAGCTGATTGGCGTCATCCAGCACGATGTAAAGCGTCTCGACCGGCTCATTACCGACATCTCTAATGCCTCCAGGCTGGATGCAGAGCTTGCGCGAGAGGACTTGTCCGTCATCGACATCGACCGCCTGCTGGCCGGGATCGTGTCCATCTATATGAACCCGGACGGGTCTACGCGCGCCGAAGGCAAGCCGGGCGTGAAGGTCAAACTTGTGTCCAGGGATCTGGATCTTCGCATCCGCGGACATGAAGGCCCCCTCAGCCGCGTCTTCATCAATCTGGTTGAAAACGCGATCACCTTCTCGCCGGAAGGTGGGCTGGTTCAGGTCACCATCCATCGACGCGGGCAGCACCATGGCTGGATCCGGGTCGAGGTGCTCGACGAAGGCCCCGGCATTCCGACGGAGAATCTGGAAACGATTTTTGAGCGCTTTTACACCCAGCGCCCCAGCGGAGCGGCTTTCGGATCGCACTCCGGACTGGGGCTGGCGATTGCCCGGCAGATCGTCACGGCCCTTGGCGGCCACATTCACGCGTCCAATCGCTCAGATCGGACCGGAGCGCGCTTTACCGTGGACCTGCCAGCGGCGGTTCTGACCAACTGACTGCGGCCTTATGCCGATAGGGTCTTTTCGCACGTGCAAAAGAAGGCTTACATAACGGTCGTGTAATTTTGTTTCAGGGCAAGATCCCAGACATGATCGGCATCGTTGTCGTCACCCACGGTCGTCTCGCAGACGAACTTGTCGCCGCCACAGAACATGTGGTCGGCCCCCTGGACTCATGTACATCGATCTCCATCGGGCCTGATGACGACATGGAGCGTCGGCGCGATGATATCCGCAAAGCAGTCGAGGAAACCGATACCGGCTCCGGTGTTGTGATCCTGACCGACATGTTTGGCGGCACACCCTCAAACCTGTCCATTTCGCTTCTGGACAAGGGCAAGGTGGAGGTCATTGCCGGGGCCAACCTGCCCATGCTGATCAAGCTGGCTGAAGCGCGCACCCGGCTGACCGTGGATGAGCTGGCCAAGAGCGCAACCGAAGCTGGAAAGCGCTATATCGCCATCGCCTCAGATATTCTGGACGCCTCGTGACCCCTCAACGTACTGTGACGATCTGTAACGAGCGGGGCCTGCATGCGCGCGCCTCGGCCAAATTTGTAGCCGAAGCCGACCGCTTTGATGCCGAGGTCAGCGTCACCCGCAACGCCGAGACCGTCACCGCAGACTCAGCGCTTGATCTGATGATGCTGGCTGCCGGGATCGGATCTCAGATCACAATCGGCGCTGAAGGCCCCGACGCCGATGCGGCAGTCGAGGCCCTCGCCGATCTTGTTGAGCGCGGCTTTGACGAGTGAGTCCTAGGCGGGCTCGTTGGTTTCGTCGTCCTGTTTTCTGGCTTCGGCTCCGGACTTGTCCTCCACCTGAGAGGAAGACGGCGCAGCAAAGATCGGAATGACATTATCAGCCAGCGGTTGAGACGGCTTGAGCGTGGTGGTTTCGCCCCGGCCAATCGCTTCGCCGCTTCCCTCGCCCATCGCGCTGGACGGAGACGGCATCGGCGGCGGCGGCGGCAATACGATCGCGCGCGAGGCATAGCGCGGATCGGTGCGAAGGCGCTCAGCTTCTTCTGGATCAAGGCCAGCCGGTGTTGTGTCGGCGCTTAAATCGGCCGGTTCAGGTTCGCGGGTCTCGATGCTGGCCTGAGCGTCATCATCAATTTCAGCCTCGGCCGCGGCGATTTCGGCTGTTGTATCCGACACCGCCTCATCTGCTTCAGCGTCAGAGGTGTCCTCCTCAGCCCCAGCGGCGGTCTCCGCAACAGCGTCATCCTCTGCCTGGGCATCAGAAGCGACCTCCGGCTCGATGTCGCTTTGCCCGTCAGCCTCAGCGGCAGTCTGGTCTGCGGGTGACAGCTCACTTTGTGGTTCAACATCTTCGACCGATGGCTCTTCAGCAGCCTCAGCGTCGACGGTTTCCACTTCGATCGCTTCGATGTCTTCAAGGACACTGCGTTCGGCGACAGCTTCGGATTCCTCGGCCTCGACCGGAACCGCCTGAGCGTCGAGCTCGTCGGCCTCCGGTTCGCGCAAGCTGGCGGCGGCCGCAACCGTCGCAGCAACAGCGGGGACAGCGTCCTCAGCCTCGGTGTCCGGCTCAACAGGCTTCACAGCCTCATCCGTTGAGGCGGGAACGACCGCGTCCTGCGGGCCCTGACGCAGAAGGTGATCGCACAGGACAGCAATGCGGGCTTCCAGGCGCGCACCATCGCGAATGCGATTGATCAGGCCACCCAATACAAAAACGGTCGCAGCAAGACCAAGGCCCGATAGCGCAGGCTCCACCATGCCGGAGACACCGCCATAGCCAAGCGAGACAGCCCCAAGCGCGCCAACAAACAACGGGGCCCAGAGCAGCCGCCAGGAGCGAAGCGTGTAAACACCGATGGTCGCCACAAGCACGCCAGCACCAAACACAAGCATGTCGGCAAAGCCCGAAAGCGCAGGCACAGCTGCGACAAGCGGTCCGGTTACCGGGGCGACGATGTCCGAGAAGCTCCAACCAGAAAGCGCCGGCAGCGCAGCAACGGCAAGGTCGGCAACATTGAAATCAGGTGAAGCTCCGAACAATCCGGCATCCACCTCAACCAGGAAAGCCCGCAAAAACGGCCAGACCAGCGCCATCGCAGCAATTGCGAACAGCAACATCGTCAACGCCCAGTTCAAAGTCCGTGAGACGCCAGCGCGCGCCAGCAGGCCTTCAGCACCGGGATGGGTGCGGCACCAGCCGCTCGCGGTATGATTGACCACAGCGACCGGGCGGGAGCGACGCGCCGGTCCGGGCTGCATGCGCAACACCGTGGCAGTTTGGCCCGGTTCCAGCTCAAAACCTTTTTCCATCAGGCGCACTGTGTGGCGGGCACCATCAATATCTTCCAAGCGACGCTCATCACCGCGAGCGCGCGGATCGGCCCCGACGACGTCACCTTCCACAGCATAAAAATCGAGAGTCTTGCGGCCAAAACGCTGGCTTGCGTAAGCAGTTGGCAAATTTGCCATGGCTATGTCTTCCCCTCAGCGGCTGATGATCCCCCCGGTCCATCGGCCTTGAACACCCGTTGTGTGTGCCGAACTGACCCGTTTTGGGCCGCCCGGAAGTTCTTAACAAAAGGTTATACAAGATGCTTGCCGCTTCTTAAACCTGACTCAAGTCCTTTGTTTGACTTTGTAAGGTTTGCCAGAGCGGCCATGCGGCGTTATATCGCCGCAAACACTCGCGTCGCGCGCCTTTCAATGGCGCTTAAAACCCAAGACAGGTAAGGCAGATTACATGACCCTTCTCACAGCAGCCGGTGCTGAAAAAGATCAGTACGTCAAAGACATCAGCCTGGCAGGCTGGGGTCGTCTCGAAATTGAGATGGCCGAGATTGAAATGCCAGGCCTGATGGCCCTCCGTGAAGAGCACAAAGGCAAAAAGCCGCTTGCTGGCGCGCGCATTGCCGGTTCACTTCACATGACGATCCAGACTGCGGTTCTGATTGAGACACTCGTGGAGCTGGGCGCTGAAGTGCGCTGGGCGTCGTGCAACATCTTCTCAACCCAGGACCACGCGGCCGCCGCGATCGCCGATCAGGGCATTCCGGTCTTTGCCTACAAGGGCGAGACGCTCGAAGAGTATTGGGAATACGCCGACGCCATCTTCCATTGGCCGAACGGTGAAACCGCCAACATGATCCTGGACGATGGTGGCGACGCGACCATGTATCTCCAGCTGGGTGAAGCCGCAGAGCGCGACCCGTCCACCCTGGGCGAGCCGAAGTCGGAAGAGGAAGAATATCTCTTCAAGGCGATCCGCCGCCGCATCGAGATGAGCCCGGGCTGGTTTGCCAAAGCCAAGGCCGCCATCAAGGGGGTGTCAGAAGAGACCACCACTGGTGTTATGCGCCTGTATCAGCTGGCCAAGCGTGGTGAGCTGGCCTTCCCGGCGATCAACGTGAACGACAGCGTGACCAAGTCGAAGTTCGACAACCGCTATGGCTGCCGTGAAAGCCTGGTGGACGCGATCCGCCGCGGCACCGACCTGATGATGGCCGGCAAAACCGCCGTGGTTTGCGGCTATGGCGATGTGGGCAAGGGTTCGGCTGAATCGCTTCGTAATGCGGGTGCCCGCGTGGCCGTGACCGAAGTGGACCCGATCTGTGCGCTGCAGGCCTCCATGGACGGCTTTGCGGTGGTGCGTCTGGAAGACGTCATCGGCGAAACCGACATCGTTGTGACCGCCACCGGCAACAAGGACGTTGTGACCGTCGACCACATGCGCGCCATGAAGCACATGGCTGTGGTCTGTAATATCGGCCACTTCGACAACGAGATTCAGGTTGAAGCGCTTCGGAACTTCCAGTGGACCAATGTGAAGCCGCAGGTCGACATGGTGGAGTTCCCCGAAGGCCACAAGATCATCATGCTGTCTGAAGGCCGCCTGGTGAATCTGGGCAACGCCAACGGCCACCCGAGCTTCGTGATGTCGGCCAGCTTCACCAACCAGGTGCTGGCCCAGATCGAGCTGTGGCAGCGTGGCGATCAGTATGACAACCAGGTCTACATCCTGCCCAAGCATCTCGACGAGAAGGTTGCGGCCCTGCACCTGCCCAAGCTGGGTGCTAACCTGACCGAGCTGTCCGGCGAGCAGGCTGACTATATCGGCGTGGAAGTCAAAGGCCCATTCAAGGCCGAGCATTACCGCTACTAGGTGTTTGCTTAAATCGCGACACGAAAGGCCCCGCTGGTACTTGCCAGCGGGGCTTTTCTTAATCCGGGTAGCCTCTATCCGACCGCCAGTTGGCGCTAAGAGGTGTAATCTCCAGCTCGGATCTGCACCCGGTCAGGACTGCCGCTCCGGCATTATCCGCCACGTCAAAGCGCCAGCCCTCCAACGCTCGCGCAGCGGCCCGGATCGCAGCACGTCGATCAACACTGCCAGGATCATCGCCAGCAAAGCGGATATTGACCGCGCGCCCATCGGCACCGATGTCGTGATCAAAGGCGAACACCACGCCGTCCAGATCATTTGCGTCCTCAGCCGATAGGCTTGCTTCGCGCTGCTCAGTGACACGGTAGTGCGCTGTCTTACACGCCGCCGTCGGCTGGTTAAAGTTTAAAGGACGCGCAATCTCGCCTAGCTCGACCCGGCTGGCAGTCTCTGAACAGCCCAACAGGGCCACATAACCTAAAGCAATAAAAATAAAATTATACACTCTCAAGGCGATCACCTTATCCACATCCTTTAAGCAGAGCCTTAAATCCCGGATGTCAAAACCTCCAAAAATTCGAGCGCAAGAATAAAGTCAGCAAGACCCTGTATTCGTTATATTTCTCAACCAGTCTTGCGGCGATAGACCTCTGCCTCTTCACAACCGTATCGAATGCGCTCCCCGAGACAGGTTCCAGCTTGCACTTGTCGCGAACTCTCGTAAAGATGTAATAAGGTGGGATAAATTCCCCAAATCCGATACTCACAGCCTGAATTGAGACTACACATGCGTATTGCCCTACTTGCCGCCGCTTCTGTCCTGGGGCTCACAGCCTGCACATCGGACCGTGTTGAATTTGGCGGGATCGCCAGTCCGTTGGCCTTGAATGGCCCGGCGGTTGACTGCAGCGCAGCTAACGTTGTTCTAACCGAGCGCGGGACGCTGACCTTTCCACGAGCGCTTCTGGACGCGGCCTATTTCAGTCAGAACCGCGAAGGTTTTCGGGTCAACGTTCCCTTTACCTTCGATATTACGCCTGAGGGCGAGGTCGTGAACGCGGTGTTTGCTGGGGATCCTGATATGACGCGCAGCCGCTCTCGGCGCGACGCGATCAAATTTGGGGCGGAGTGGCTCCTGAGTTCCCAGTATGAATGGCCAAGGGGCAATAATGGCGAGTATGCCCGTGGCTGCACAGAAACCGTGAACTTCAGCTCGCGCTTTGCGACGCAAGCATGATGAAACTTAGTCCAAGCCTAGGAATCGCAGCCGCGGCGCTCCTTATTGCGAGCTGCTCGGCTACAGGTGGCCTGCAGCCAGGCACATCTGTCGCGTTTGAATCAGCGGTTCAGCGTAGCTGTACAGATGACCCGATTGCTTCGCCACTTCCGTTCAAACCCGACACGCTGGTCGGATTCACCCGAGGTTCGCTCTATCTCAGCGTCCGTTACAACGTTCAGGAAGACGGCTCCATCGAAGATGCAGTCGTCACTTCGGTCGCGCTGGGCGAAGATGCACGTGCGCTGAGCCCGCGACAGCTGGGAGACATCCGCGAGGACATTCCTCCGCAAATCGAAGCGAGCTGGCGTCACGCGCCTGGAAAGGCTCGAGTCTGTGAGCAGGCGGTTGGTTGGTACACCCATGATCGATAACGCCTCGGCGCGATTGAATCTTCACGCAGACCGATGATCCATTGGACGCCCCGCCAGTGCACGCTGGCGGGGTTTTCTGTTAGGGTGAAGCCGTTGAACGCGACGGACGGGTAGAGATGCTGAGACTGGGTTCAGGCGCGGTTGGGGCAGCCGCTCTTGTTGGGTTGGCCGGCGTTGGTCTTGCCACGGTGATCAATGGTGCCAGCGTGGTGGAGGCCTCCGGTGCATTCATGACTCAGGCCCCGGAGGTGCGGCGTGTGCCAGATCATGCGTCTTGCCTTCCAAGCGATTGGCCGGTGGCTCATCGCCTCTACCTGATTGTGCAAACAGGTGAACTGTCCTCGGGCCAGAGTCGACGCCTTTGCCCGAGCACCTTCGACAGGATCGGCGGCAATCGCCAACTACCGCTCTCCATGGACTGCTCCGTCGAGTTTGCGTTTGCGAGCTCGACAGAAGACGACAGGCCAGACTGGGTGCTGGAGCATAATCACAGCGCCGTCATGGCCGGTGATGCCCCGATCGACGGGCTCGCCCGGGTCAGCGCCCTGTCCTGTATTCAAACCCTGCAGGCGCAGGAGATGGAACGCCTGCGAGTGGAGCTGGAGGCGTGTATGGCGGGACGCATGGCCCAAAACGAGGGTGAAATGACGGCCCGCCTCTCCATCTCGCGCCAAAACAACCTGACGCGCTACCGCAGCGAGCTGAAGCGCCCAACTCCTCGCACCCGACAGCATGCGCCTGAAAACGATCCCGTCTTCTGAGGCCCGCACGGCACTCATGGCTGGACCTCGCGGCCCTGCCCGTCGATAAAAGCGCCATGCGCTATCTTTCACTCCTTCCCGCTCTTGGCCTGTGCGCTTGCGCCTCGACGCCGGATATCAATCCCATCGCCGATCCGCGCGAGCGGCCCTTTATCGCCATCAGCGACATGCCGGTGCCGCCCAATGTGGAGCGCGCCGCCGACACTGAAGGCTGTGTGGGCGATCCTGTCGGCGCGATCTCTGCAGGGCTTCCCGACTACCCCGTACGCGGCTGGTCGCGGGGATTGCAGGGCTGGTCCATCGTTCAGTTTGATGTCGCCCCCAGCGGCGAAACCACCGATGTGCGCGTCGCCCGCGGTGTTCCCGGCGGCAGCTTTGACCGCGAGGCCCGGCGCGGTGTCGATGACTGGGTCTTTGAAGCGTCTGAGAACGGGCTGACCGGCTGCGTGGTCCTGATCGAGTTTACCCAAGGCATCGTGCGCATCCGTTAGGCCGGTTTTCCACACCCAAAGACGCGCTGAACCTGAACTCCGGAAAGTAAGGTCGCCTGACGATTCACCTTCCGGTAAGGTGTGATTCGTCTGCGCAAATTTATGCCGCGTGCCAAGACAATTCTGGTTCGCGCCAGCCCCGGTGAGAAGGTCGCGCCATGACTGCCGCTGAGCCCTTGCAACTTGCAACCCTGATTGTAACCGGCGGAGCCGTGGCCTTTGCCCTGTCCGCCGCTGTCTGGGCCTATCGGCTGACGGCAGGAGCGCGAAAAGCCCGCGTGCAATGGCGCAGCCGCCTGATCAGCGCCGAAGATCGGGCGATCCGGTCGGAGAGCGTGTTTGCCGCCCACCCGGGTCTGGTGCTGGTCTGGGACACCCCCCCCAAGGGCGGCGACCGCGGCTGGGACACCGCCGCCATTCACGGCAGCCCAGCGGCCCTCGCCTCGATGGTCAGCTTCGCTGAGCTAGGCGCTGGCGCTGCCGCCAGTGGCGATGCCGCCAGCCAGATCCTCGATGCCCTGGCCGATTTTGATGCCCGCACCCCCGATGGCGATTTGTCGACCCTCAGGGTTCGCATGGGCACACTGGTAGAAACCGGTCAGCCCTTTTCGCTGTCCATCGCCGGCCCGTCCGGACGCCGAATTGAAGCCGATGGTCGCCCGGCCGGGCGTCGGCTGGTGTTGTGGCTCACCGATCCGGCCATCCGCGGGCTCGAAGCGCGCAGCGGGGCCGGTCAGGTCGACGCCATGCCTGCTCAAAGTGGCGAAGATTCCGTTGCCCTGGTGGAAGCGTTTGGCCGTGCCCCGTCACCGGCCTGGCGCATAAATGCCTCGGGCAAGCTGGTCTGGGTGAACCCGGCCTATGCTGAAGCAGTGGAAGTCAAGGCGGCGAGCGAAGCGCTTGACCAGCAGATCCTGCTGGAGCCGAGCCTGTCCGAGCTGGTTCGCGAGGCCCTGAACACGAGCAAACCCCAGACAAGCGTGCGCGGTGCGGTCATTTCCGGTGAACGCCGTGTCATGCGCTTTTATGTCTATCCAGTCAGTGGTGGCGCCGCAGGCTTTGCGGTGGATGTCACCGAGGGCGAGGAGGCCAAGGCAGCGCTCAAACGCTTCCGTCAGGCCCATGACGAGACGCTCAATCACATGGCCGAGGCGGTGGCTATCTTTGACCGGGCCAAGCGGCTGGTCTTTTACAATCGCGCCTTCGCCACCTTGTTCGGTCTCGAAGAAGCGTTCCTCAATGAGCGCCCGGCCCATGGGGCGCTTCTTGATCGCCTGCGCGAAAAGCGCCGCCTGCCCGAGCAGGCTGATTTCAGTGAGTGGAAAGCCAATGAGCTGGCCCACTACGAAGCCGCGCCCGGCCAGGACCAGCCTGATGAGCTGTGGTCACTGCCAGACGGACGTACGCTTCGCGTCGCCCGCCAGCGCCATCCCCTGGGCGGTGTGCTGCTCATCTTTGAAGACATGACCGACCAGCTGTCGCTGCAGGCCCGCTATAACACGCTGATCAAGGTGCAACGCGCAACGCTGGACAAGCTGCACGAGGCCGTCACCGTGTTTGGCACCGACGGCAAGCTGACCCTACGCAATGCCGCTTTTGAAAGCATGTGGTCGCTCGATGCCGAGATGCTGGACAACGCCTCGTTTGATGAAATTGCAGAGCAGTGTCAGGCGCTTTTGCCTGATCCGGAAGCCTGGGCCGAGCTGAAAGCCCGTGTCACGGATCCATCCCCTGAAGCCCGCAAGCCAGTCACCGGCGAAGTACGTCGCAAGGATGGTTCAGTTCTGACCTTCCTGACCCGCCCGCTGCCCGATGGCGCGACACTCATTGCCTGGGATGACATTACCGACTCCCGCCGCATCGAGGCCGCTCTGCGCGACCGGGCCGAGGCTCTGGAAGCCTCTGAGCGCATCAAGAGCGAGTTCGTGGAGCATGTGAGCTATCAGCTGCGCACGCCACTCACCACGATCCACGGCTATGCCGATCTGATTGGCGGCGGATTTGCCGGCGAGCTGAGCGAGCGCCAGGCGGAATATATGGGCGCGATCCAATCCGCGTCTGAACAGCTGGGCAAGCTGATCGACGACATTCTGGACGTGGCCGCCATTGATGCCGGTCAGCTGGAGCTGGATCTGGGCGATGTGAAGCTGGTGGAGGTCGCTGAAGCCGCCTCACAGCTCATCGCCAGCCGGGCCGAACATGGCGGGGTCACGATCAACCTGAATACCGAAGGCGCGGCTGACCTGATCCGCGCGGACGCCTCGCGCTTGAAACAGGTGCTCTACAATCTGCTGACCAACGCGCTGGACCATGTCAGCTCCGGCGGTGTGATCGAGGTCGGGGCCGAGGTTGAAGACGGTGAAGCGCGCCTGTGGGTCGCCGATGATGGCCAGGGCATCGCGCCGGACCGCCAGGCCACCATCTTTGAGCGCTTTGAGCGCGGTGAGGGCGGGGGTGCCGGTCTGGGTCTGGCACTGGTCAACGATATCGTGCGTCTGCATGGCGGCTGGGTCGCGCTTGAAAGCGCCCCCGGTGAAGGCACGCGGGTGACCGCCCACCTGCCTGTGAGCGCCGCCAGCGAAGCCACAGCGCCCGAACTGATGCTGCCGGAACGCTCCGGTGCGGCGGAGTAAACGCCCCTAAGCGTTCACCGCCGCCTGAGCCCGTTTCGCACCGCCTGCCTCATCGCCTTCAAGGCCAAGCGTGTCGAACAGCGCATTGTCGCTGGCCAGCTCCGGATTTGGCGTCGTCAGCAATTCATCGCCGACAAAGATTGATCCGGCACCGGCCAGGAAACAGAGCGCCTGCAGCTCCTTGCTCATAGTCTCGCGGCCCGCCGACAGGCGCACCACACTTTGCGGCATGATCAGGCGCGCGGTGGCGATGGCGCGCACAAAGTCGATGCCATCCAGCGGCCGGGAACCGGACAGAGGCGTATTGTCGACGGCCACAAGGTGATTGATCGGCACGCTTTCAGGATGGGGCATGAGGGTCGCAAGCTCGGTCAGCAGGCCGATGCGGTCTGCCTCGTCCTCGCCCATACCGATAATGCCGCCGCAGCAGACCTGAATGCCGGCCCCGCGCACACGATTAAGCGTGTCGATGCGGTCCTGCCAGGTGCGGGTGGTGATGATCTTCGAATAATATTCCGGCGAGGTGTCCAGGTTGTGATTGTAAAAATCGAGCCCGGCGTCAGCGAGGCGCTCGGCCTGACCCTCGGCGAGCATGCCCAGCGTCATGCAGGTTTCCATGCCCAACGCTTTGACCCGGGTGATCATCTCCACGATGGCTGGCTCATCGCGCTCCTTCAGCTCGCGCCAGGCCGCCCCCATGCAAAAGCGCGTCGCGCCGCCGGCTTTCGCTTCCTTCGCCTTGGACTCAACCTCGTCAGCACTCATCAACTTGGAGGCCTTCAGGCCGGTGTCGAAGTGGGCGGACTGGTTGCAATAGCCGCAGTCTTCGGCGCAACCGCCCGTCTTGATCGACAAAAGGCGCGATTTCTGCACTTTGTTGGGGTTATGAACCTGGCGGTGCAGCGATTGGGCCGCAAAGATCAGGTCATTGAACGGCGCGTTGTGGATGGCTTCGACCTCTTCACGCGTCCAGTCGAAACGGGCTTTGGCAAGCGATAACGGGTCAGCAAGCAACGCAGTCATGGGTCAAAAATCCTCAAACAAGCAGAGCGCGCACAGTAGGCAGGGCACTCAAGGCTCGCAACCGCGCCAGCGCACCCTGCTGTCCCGTCGAGAGGCGCGCCTGGCCCTGCTTGCAGCGCTCACCCTGATTACCATTCTGGCGCTTATTCCAGGCACAGAAGGCCGCCCGACCCTGATTGGTTGGGACAAGCTGGACCATGTCACCAGCTTTGCCGCCCTTGCGCTTCTGGCCCGTTCCGGATGGCCAATGGCGAGGCGCGCCCCCACGGCCGTTGCCCTGTTTGCCTATGGCATCGCAATCGAGCTTGGCCAGAGCACCGACTTTGTCGGCCGCACGGCGTCGTTTTCCGACCTTGCTGCCAATGGCGTCGGGATTGTGCTGGGCCTGGCACTTGCGTTCTGGCTGGGACGAGTGGCGCGGACCATGAGCTGGCTGCCACGGCGGGGCTAGAGGTGATCGAACCCCCTAGACGCATTCCACCCCACGCGCCCTATCGATCAGGCGCACCGACCTTCACCCCCAGCATGCGCCCCATCGCGCTGGGCGCTTGGCTGGCTCCAGATACCGAAGCTCATGTCCTGAGCTGGAAAGGCGAGCTTCTAAGCTGGCCAGATCTCATTTTGCGTCAGAAGCCCGGTCATGAGCTTGCCGCAAGCGAAGCAGCCATGCTGGTAAGCGGGGGGGTCTCGCAGAGCCTTCTGGACGCTTCAGCGCATTTCAGCGACGACCTGGTCGTCATGGAGAGGCTGGATGAGGCATGGCGCTGCACCAGCCTGACGCTAACCGCGCCCACCTTCTTTTCCATCGATGACGCCTTTGATCGGGATTTGAGCGCGCTGCATGGCCCAGTCCCTGATGGGCCGAAGCTGGCGCAGCGCATTGGTCGGGTCTTTGACGGCCTGCAGCCCGATACCGTTCTGGAGCGGTTTAACTGGACACTACAATGTGGCCCCGATCGCCATACGCCAGATGGCGCTCCGCTGCGCGCTCGTGCTGCAACGGTCCGCCCTGACGACGCGGAAGCCACCCTCCATCTGCGCGTGGAGCGCCAGACGATCCGCAAGCTACCGAAGACAGGTGCTGTGTTGTTCGCCATCCGCGTGTGCCTGGATCCGCTGACCCATCTGCCATCGGAAGACCGGCCACCACTGGCCGCCGCCTGGCGGTCCCTGCAGGGCGACGGTCGGTCTTACAAACGCTGGGATGCGATGGATAGGCTCGTCGAAGGTCTGTTTGGGATTTGGGGCGTTTAAAAAAGCTCACGGCACGTCACACCAGGGACTGAAATCCCGGACAAGCGTAGCGATGATCCGGGACCTTGAGCAGAACGAGGCGCATATGCGGCTAAAAGGCCCCGGCTCTTCGGCCGGGGTTTCAGCATCGATCCTGCACCGCGCCAAACAAAAAGGGCGCAGCTCTCGCTGCGCCCTTTCCGATCAAGCCGATCGCTCAGCTTACTTTTTGTCCGGGTCGAACATGGCCGGGTTGGAACCCTGGCCTTCTTCGTCCGCCTTCTTGGTGTAGGCAAACACCACACCGGACAGCAGCAAGATAGCGATCAGGTTTGGTGCCGCCATGGCAGCGTTCGCAATCCCGCCTAATCGCCATATGAAGTCGACTTGCTGGATCGACCCCAGGAAAACAGCCCCCACCCAGATTATCCGGAAGGGCATGGTTGCCCAGTCCCCCACCAGGAAGGTCAACGCCTGTTCTGCGTAGTAGGCCCAACCCAGAATGGTCGTGAAGGCAAACAGCGTCAGGCAGCCCGCGATCAGGATACCCCCCAGCGGAATGCGGCTTTCCTCGTACACGGCGGTCGTCACAGCTGAGGCTTCAGCGTCAGACATCCAGGCCCGCTCAACCGGAGCCTGCACATCGTCAACAGCGGCCACACGGGCCTGTGCCAGAAGCTCAGCGTCGATCGTCACGCTGCCGTCAGCCACCGCGGCCTCACAGGCGCTGATGGCGGCAAGGGCGCGCTCCGACGTGGCGTCACGCGCTGCGGCACGGTCATCAGCCGAAGCCATCATGGCGCGCGGCATTTCCCCGATCAGCGAGCGGTTCACGCCCTCAACACCCTGAGCCTCACAGATCTTCAGCGTGGTCAGAGCCGGGTTGTGATAGAAATTGCCCTGAACACTCAGGATGACCAGCGCGGTCATGGTGCAGATGACCATGGTGTCGATAAAGGTACCAACCATGGCGATTTCGCCCTGACGCACCGGGCTATCGGTTTGCGAGGCTGCGTGCGCAATGGCGGTGGAGCCCTGACCAGCCTCGTTGGAGAACAGGCCACGCTCAACGCCGTAGCGCGTCGCCGCGATGAAGGCACCGCCAATGAAGCCGCCAACCGCAGCATGGCCGGTAAAGGCGCTCTGGAAGATCACCATGATGGCGTTCGGCAGCGAGTTCACGTTGATGATCAACGTGATCATGGCCACCAGGATATAGGCCAGCGCCATGATCGGAACGACCTTGCCGGCCACCGAACCGATCGACTTGATGCCGCCGATGATCACGATGAAAGCCAGACCGGCAATGATCAGGCCTGCGCCCCAGACCGGGACCAGGCCACCTGTTGCCGACGTCACCGAGATGGCGATGGAATTCGCCTGGGTCATATTGCCGGTCACCAGCGCGGAAAACAGCGTGCCGATCGCGAAGATCACAGCCAGCCAGATCCACCACTTACCAAGGCCGTTCTTGATGTAATACATCGGGCCACCATGGACCCGGCCATCCTTGTGGGTTTCGCGATAGCGCACAGCGAGACTGGATTCTGAGTAGGCCGCAGCCATGCCGATCATGGCAGTGATCCACATCCAGAAGACGGCGCCTGGACCGCCCAGCGTAATGGCCGTGGCCACACCGGCGAGGTTACCGGTACCCACCTGACCAGACAGCGCCGTGGACAAAGCTTGCCAGGGCGTGATGTCACCCTCGCCGCCACCCTTTCGACCAGCCCAGAGTTCACCGAAGGCCGGGAACAGGCGCCGGATCGGGCGGAACCGCATGCCGATCATGAAGTACAGGCCTGTACCCAGCAGTAGGATAATCATCGGGCCGCCCCAGATGAATCCACTGACGTCGTCAACCAAGTCGTAGAAGGCTTCCATAAATCCCGCTCCCCGCGATGTTTGGATGGGGAGATTAAACGTCTCGGCGCAAATGCAAAGGGGCTGAGGTGTTACTCAAGCGTCTCAATTGCAAAGACACCCCAGGGCCAGAGGTCATCATTCATATCGGCCAGTTGCTCATCGCTCTGGCGCGGCCAGACGAGGATCACCGGTCCGAGTCCACCAACTGCCAAAACTTCACCGTCAACATGGGTGGCAACAACTGGCTGATGCCGGGCGATCATTTCGGGTGTGACTTCAACCTGATAGCCATCAAAAGCGGTCAGGCGCGCGCCAGCGCCGCTTGCCCCAACCGCCGCCATCAGGTCGGACAGTCTGGGCCCTGAAAACACGCGAGGCGGGGCATCAACCGGGAAATCAGCGCGAATGTCATGGCGGGACAGGCCCGCCAGCGCTTCAGCATCCAGAAAATGCGCCCGTTGACCGATGCCGGTCCCATAGCTTGCAAACAGGCCTTCGCGCGGCGGCGATGCCTCACCGCCAGGCGAAAAGACCGTCACCAGAACCGGTCCATCGCCAGCCTCAATCGCAGGCGGGCTGCACGCAGTCAGGATCAGGGCGATCAAGGTCAGGATAATACGAAACATGGTCGGCTCCGGCTAAAGGGGTTTGGGGTCAAGCTGGCGCTTTAAAAACTCGACAAAGGCCCCTCGGGTCTGGCGCGTGGCATCTTCATCATAGCGCAGCTGGGAGGTCGGGTGGTGGTCCGGTTCGTCAAAACCATGGGTCACACCGCCCAGCGTGGACCAGGTGACCGAAGCTCCGGCCTCCTTCATGCGCTTGAAAACGTCAGCCGCCTCATGTTCGCTGGCCATGCTGTCATCGGCCACAAGCACCACCTCGGTGGGAGCTGGTAGCTGTGTCTCCCGCCGCCGGGCGAGCGCTGGCCCGCTCACATAAGGGTAGACAAGGAACACGCCCTTCACCCCGGCAAAGGCAGATTGGGGGACGCTGTTCAGTCCATCCGGGCTCTGCCCATTGGTATCAAGCGCGAAGGCGTCCATGAGGGTCCAGCCTCCATGGCTCCAGCCGGCCAGTACGATCCGCGATGCATCCAGCCGCGGGTCATCGCGGACCACTGCAAGAGCCGCATGCACGTCCGCGGCCCGCTCCCGCCCCCACAGAATGCGACCGGTGCAAACTTGAGCCAGCGCGGCCTCATAGGCGATGCCCCGCGGTGTGTGGCTGTCGACAATCACCGCCGCGACCCCCGCCTTCACGGCGGCTTTGGCGTATTCGTCCATGACCTGGCGCACACCGCCACAGCCATGAAACAGCAGTACAACGGGAAAAGGCCCATCGCCCGGGGGATAGCGGGTCTGAAGATGCGGCTCGATCAGTGCGCGATGGCGCTTGAAGGCGTCACGCTGCAGATGCTGACCAGTCAGGCGGCGCCATAAATGCCGCGCGATGGCCACGCCAAGGAGGCCAAGCATTCCAAACAGGACAAGGGCGATATAGAGGGCGGAGGTCATGGACATGGGCTCATAAGCTATAGAAGCGCGCCCCGGCCCATGCTTTCAACCCTTGAAGCGCAAACGCGGCACAAGGACTTGAAGATTGTAGAAAATACAGCTTCCCAGCGCGCTGCTGTTGGGATCAGATGTGAGGCCAATCTGCACCCCGTGCGACGGTGCTCAACCCAACCCGCCCCTGGCTGATCAAGGCGGTATTCGAAAGACACGAAGATGGCACGCCAGTTCAAAGCTGATATTCGCCGCGATGCAAGTTGTCGGTCCTGCGGGACAAATTTCTATTATTTCCACAGCCTGAAAATCGATGAGTACGATAGCGAGAAATTTGATGCCAAGGTCCGCGATGCGGTAGCCAACTCGGTTGGCGTGGCCCCATGCCCAGCGTGTGGTTCGCTGAACCCTGAAATGCGCAGCGCACACCAGAAGGCGCTAATGGGGCACCTGATCGGGGCCGGGGTTTGTCTTGGGGTCTTGGGCCTTGCCTGGTTAATGCTGGAACAGGGGGCGCTTTTCTACGTCCTGATTCCGGTCGTCGCCCTGGCCCTGCTCGGATATCTTGGCGCGATTGGGGTCTGGTTCTTTGAGCCAAAGCTGAATCGGAAACACTCGATTATTCCTGGCAAGGAACAAGAGGCCTCTGAAAAGGCCCGCGGCCAGCTGGCTGCCTGGAAAGCCTCACAAACACCCTTTTAGGCGTTCAACCCTCAAGCCCGTTTAAAAACGCGGCAAAGCGCTCGTGGGTACGGGCCATGCCCTCGGGATCGTGCTCCATGCGCGGATCCCAGCGGTCGAGCTCCTCGTCGAACGCATGGGTGAGGTCAGGCTCTTCAATCACGGTGATGGGCGTGCCTTCAGCGGCACGTGCCTCGGCCAGATCGCGGCAGGCTTGAGTGTTGACCACACGATCGCGCCCCACATTAAGGATGGTCAGCTCGATCTCGTCACCCAGGGGATGGGTGTCAGCAACACTCAGGAAACCGCAGTAGGGATAGATGGCGAACGCGCCCTTCATCCCATCAAGCACGCCCTCAGGCGTGTCCTCGAACTGGGCAATCGCCATGGCATCCAGGATCGCCCAGCTGCCATGGCTCCAGCCAATCATGGCAAGCGTATCGGCATCGATGCGCGGATCCTCGCGCAAGATTTCAATCGTTGAGAATATATCCTGTGCGCGGCCCTGGCCGCGCATGCGAAGGGCGGTGCATACTGTATTAAGCGCGCCGCGCCGACCGATACCGCGGGCCCCGAAGCTGTCCACGATCACCGCCGCCCAACCCTGATCAACCGCAATGGCGGCGTAATCATCCTGGATCTGGCGCAGCCCGCCGCAGCCTGACATCAGGATGACCGCAGGCACCGGACCCTCAACCGCCTCGGGCATGCGGATATCGATATGCCCGCTTAGGTCCGGCGGTATCGCCTCCCCGCGTGCAGCAAAGGCCAGCACGACCGCAAGAAGGAGAGCCAGCCCCGCACCCAGGAAGAGAAGGGGACGGCCCACCATCATCTAGTGCCGGAAGTGGCGCATGCCGGTGAAGACCATGGCGATGCCGGCCTCATCGGCGGCGGCAATCACTTCTTCATCGCGCATGGAACCGCCGGGCTGAATGACGCAACGCGCCCCGGCTTCCACCGCTTCCATCAGACCGTCTGCAAACGGGAAGAAAGCATCGGACGCCAGCGCAGACCCTTCGGTGCGCGGGCCGTCCCAGCCGTTTTCCTTTGCCGCATCGACGGCCTTGCGAGCGGCAAGGCGGACAGCTTCGACCCGGCTGGTCTGGCCCATGCCAACGCCGGCGGTCGCGCCCTTGCGGGCAAACACGATGGCGTTGGATTTCACATGCTTGACCACCCGCCAGGCGAACATCAGGTCAGCCATCTCGTCTTCATCGGGCTGGCGCTTGGTCACGACCTTCAGATCACCCTCGGTCACATGCCCAAAGTCCCGCTCCTGCACCAACAGACCACCGGCGACAGTCTTAAGAGACCAGCCCTTTCGGGCGGGATCGGCCAGACCACCCGTCAGCAGGACGCGGACATTCTTCTTCGCCGACAGGATATCCAGCGCAGCCGGGTCTGCTTCTGGCGCAATCACCACCTCAGTGAAAATCTTGGTGATGGCGTCTGCGGTCTTGGCATCCAGAGGACGGTTGAACGCAGCAATGCCGCCAAAGGCAGATACCGGATCAGCATCGAAGGCGCGCTCATAGGCCCGGGACAGATCGCTGGCCACGGCGACGCCACATGGGTTGGCATGCTTGATGATCGCACAGGCGGCCTGGTCATCGGGGTTAAACTCACTGACCAGCTCAAAGGCGGCATCGGCATCGGCGATATTGTTGAAGGACAACGCCTTACCCTGCGCCTGACGGGCTGAGGCCACACCCGGACCGCTTTCCGGCGAGGCGTAAAGGGCAGCCTCCTGATGCGGGTTTTCGCCGTAACGCAGGTCCTGAAGACGCGGGCCACCTTGCGCAAAATAGCTGCGTGCGGGGCGCTCCACATCGGTCAGCAGGCGCGCGTTGATTGCAGCATCATAGGCGGCGGTCCGCCCGAAAGCCTTTGCGGCCAGATGGCGGCGCAACTCCAGCGAGGTGGCACCATCATGCTCGGCCATCGACTCAAGCACTTTGTCGAGATCGCGCATGTCGACACAGACAGCCACATGGGCGTGGTTCTTCGCCGCGGCGCGGATCATCGCCGGGCCACCGACATCGATCTTTTCGATGCAGGCGTCGATTTCAGCGCCAGAGGCAGCGGTTTCCTCAAATGGGTAGAGATTGACCACGAGGAGATCGATCTGAGGGATACCATGTTGGGCCATGGAGGCGAGGTCATCCTCACGCTCCCGGCGCGCCAACAAGCCGCCATGAACCCGGGGGTGAAGCGTCTTGACCCGGCCGTCCATCATTTCGGGATACCCGGTCACATCGGACACATCGCGCGCTTCAAGACCGGCGTCGCGCAGAGCCTGCAAGGTGCCGCCAGTGGACACCAGCTCGACACCGGATTCGGCGAGCTTTGCGGCGCGCTCAGCCAAACCCTCCTTATCCGAAACTGAAATCAGGGCACGTTTGATGGGGGTGAGGGTGCTCGCAGTCATGGCTTGTCTCATACCTGGTGGGCGGGCCGAATTGCTTCGCCGACCCGCCGCGTATCACGGTCATTAACTTACCGATAGACGCGGAGCCATACCATGTACACCTTCTGGCCAACCAATTGGCATCAGCGCGTCGAGCGCAGCGCGTACACCTGCCTCGTCCCGACGGGCGGCTGCGTCGAGCAAGCGCTTCAAAGCCGGTTCCAGCGCCTCCAGGGCAAGCCGCGGCGTCTGGATACGCAAAACGCCGTCAACATCGCTCTGTTCACTGGTCTCAAACGCATAGAGCAGTTTCTCGTGCAGTTTTTCGCCAGGTCGAAGCCCTGTGAACTGGATTTCAATATCCTCGTCCGGCGCTAGACCACGCAGACGGATAAGCTGGCGCGCCAGACGGGAGATCAGCACCGGCTCTCCCATGTCGAGCAGGAAAAGTGCGCCGGTTTCGCTGCCTCGCTGAGCCTGGGCCCCAGCCTCCAGAACGAGGCCGGCAGCCTCGTCAACGGTCATGAAATAGCGCGTGGTTTCCGGGTCGGTCACCGTCACCGGACCGCCAGCGGCGATCTGGGCTTCAAACAGGGGCACCACGGACCCAACCGAGGCCAGCACATTGCCAAACCGAACCGAGGAAAATGCCGTTTCAGTCCAGCGCTGGCTAGCGGCCAGAATGACCAGTTCGGCAACGCGCTTGGTTGCACCCATCACAGAGCTTGGATCAACCGCCTTATCCGTCGAGATGAGGACCACCGCCCCGACACCGGCTTCACCGGCAGCTTCGGCGACATTGCGCGTGCCAGCCACATTTGTGAGCGCGGTCTCTGGCGCATTGATCTCCATCAGGGGCACATGTTTGAGCGCCGCCGCATGGAGCACCACCTCTGGCTTTTCTTCTTTAAACAGAACGTCGAGTGCAGCCCGGTCCCGGATATCACCCAAGACCGGCCGCCAGCTCGGCGCAGTATCGAGACGCTTCAAGGACTGGTCGATCTCATAAAGACTGCTCTCAGAGCTATCAAACAGGACCAGGCGCGAAGGGCTCAGCGCGACGGCCTGACGCACAAGCTCTGACCCGATTGTCCCGCCAGCGCCTGTCACAACAACGCGCTTGCCACTGATCAGGCCGCGAGCACCGGCATTGGACATGGCACGCGGGGGCCGGGCGAGAAGGTCGCCGGCCTCAACAGCTGTGAAGGCTGCAGCCCCATCAGCCTGACGCGCCCGGGTCAGGCTGGCACCGGTCTGACCGCAAACACGCGCCGCTGCATTGACCAGTGAGGGCGACGGTTCACGGTCTGCCAGCACAATGCGAACCCGCTCGCCCTTGCTTTCCCGACGCAGGCCGGACACCACCGCCTCAAGCTGGTCCATGCCACCTTCCAAGGGAACGCCGTGCAGCGCGCGCCCGCCATCAGCGCCGCTGGTTTCAATAAGGGCACGAAAGCGGAAGGCCGGTCCGCCGGAGCGGCGCATCTGGGTCAGCAATACCTGAGCAAGGCGTTCGCGACTGCCCACCAGAACAGCAATCGGAGCGCTCGCGCTTTCATTGCGGAACAGGGTTCTCAGATCTCCTGAGCGCAAGCTGACCGCAAATGCGCGCGGACCAAGCATCAAGGCAGCCAGGATGGGGCCAGAAATCACCAGGCTGGTGCGTGGCAGATCGTCCAGGCGCGTGAACGCAAACAATAAAACCAGGAAGATCAGGTGAGCCAAAACAATGGCTTGAAGCACGCGGGCTGCGTCGCGCAGCGAGGTGTGGCGCCACAGATTCCGGTTTACCCCAGCGACCAGAAAGGTCGCAGCACAAGACACCGCGAAGATGGCAGGGGCAATGAACTCCACATTGCCCGGCGGGGCCCCGAACTCGCTGAAGCGGTAGCGCACAACAATTGCACCAAACATTGCAATTGCAGCCGCGAATGCGTCGTACGCTAGAATCACAAAGGGCGTCAGCGAGCGAAATCTCACCGGTGGCCGGGTATTTTTATCGAATGTCATTGCGCTTATTGCCCCTCAGCCAGCCGCACCACCCACGCGACCAAGCCTTTGAAAAGCCCACCTTACACGATTAGGCGGCCTTTCCCCACCACCAAAAGTTTCAGCTTCACCTGAAATCACCAATTGTGTGGATCGCCGTGGCGGAGCACCAGCCGCCAGATAAACCGATTTCTCAAGTCTGACAGGCCCGCCATCGGTCCTGAAACGCCAGCCATCGCCATTGGGTGCGACCAATAGCGCACTCATGGAATCGCGCGAGAGCGAAGCGCGCACTTCAGGATGGAGATGGAAGCGGATTGCGAAGCGAAGCCGCGCTTCAGGATCATCGGGCGCACCATCTTCGACAGGTCTGAAGAGTCCATCCTCACCGCGCAGATCCCCCCCATCCATAGCGAGGAAGAGGCGGCGGCGCACCGACAGACCGAACCGCTTGCGATAGCCGTCATGGGTCGCTTCCAGCCAGACCCCGAGGTCTTCTTCATTGCGGCGGGGCTTAACCGGCTCAGGTCCTTCAGCCATGCACGGCCCCAGCAAATCCCGGCGCCAGCCTTGCTCAATCAGACGCGCCGAACTGGTTTCTTCCAGCGTCATGGCAGAATGGGCGGCCGTCGCGCGCACCGCGTCACGCCAGGCACTGGGCTGGTCCGCTGACCAGCCGCAATTGACCACAAGCCTGGCCCCGGAGGCGGCAAACTCAAACGCCAGCGCGCTGGCATGAGCATCACCACCTTGCAACCCCGAAGCCGGTCCGGCGGCATCAAACAGGATGACGGCATCGCCAGCCTCAGCCCGGTGATAGCCAGAGTGAGGTGCCACATTAAACGCGGGCCGCGCCGGGACCTTCTTGCCGCCGGCCACATGGCGCAGGGCAAGATCAATGGCCCGGCCATCCCCCTCACCACCGCCATGGAAGCCCACCAGAGCGCCCGTTGGCATCCGGCAGAACCGCACGAAGCCCGCAGCTCGATCCATGGCCCGCCGAACCTCGTCGGGTAGCGGCGCGACGCCATCGGCGGCCTGATCAAGTTCCACCAGACTGATCAGGATATCAGCCGCCGCTTCAGGATTGCGGCTGACATGGCCACCGTCAGGAAGGATCTGGGACTTCAGCGCCAGCTCGAGCGCTCGCCCGACCTGCGCAGCTTTGGACCCACCAAGATCCAGCGCTAGTGCGGCCAGAGCCAGCGTTATCGTCGCATCCAGGCGGGTGCGGCTGTCTTCGATAACCGGTAAGGCGCGCACCAGACGCCGGGCCTGTCGACTAAGGGTTTTCAGTCGCGCCACGCCTTCAACGCCATCCAGCAGAGCCTCGTGAGCAAAGAGCCAGGCGCGAATGCGCCCCTCCAGCACTGACGGTGACCAGCTGAACCAGTTCCACTGGCCAAAGCGGTCAATCCAGTCCTCCACGAACAGCCCGGCGGCCTGCCTGGCTTCGGCGTCGTCCACCGCGAGGACATCGTGAATCCACTCAAAACGGTGAAGCGCAGCCGCAAACCGGCGCGACGGCGCGGTCAGGTCCCAGACGCTTTCACCAGTAGGAACATCCAGCGTGTCACCGGCCAGCGTAAAGCGTCCGCCGAGGATGGCGGCCCCGCGACCCTTGTCGCCCTTGTGCAGCGACTTGGGAGCCACGGACAGGCTGTCCGGCGCACGTCCGGCCAGCGCCGGCATCCGATAGACCGCGAGCGAGTTGGCCAGGTCAGAGCTCTCGCGCCGCAGCCGCCGTGCGGCTGCGCCCGCCAACTCCCTCGCCGAGCCATGCGCGGCTGTCATCGCCTAGTCCTCGCGCAGCGCTGTGATATTGGAAGCGTAGGCGTCCGGCCCGCCCTTAAACACTGCAGATCCAGCCACCAGCGCATTCGCACCGGCATCCTTGCAGGCCTTCGCCGTTCCCGGCTTCACGCCGCCATCCACCTCGATTTTTGTCTCAAGGCCGCGGCTATCAATCTTGTGGCGCAGCATCTCGATCTTGCGCAGCTGGTCGTCGATAAAGCTCTGCCCGCCAAAGCCCGGATTGACGCTCATGATCAAAACGACATCCAGCTCGTCCAGCACGTAGTCGATGACGTTGAGCGGTGTTGAGGGATTGAGCGCTGCGCCCGCCTTCACGCCGTGAGACTTGATGTTTTGCACGGTGCGGTGGAAATGCGGACCGGCTTCAGGGTGCGCGGTGATGATGTTGGCCCCGGCATCCACAAAGTCGGCGATATACTGGTCCACCGGAGAAATCATCAGGTGAACGTCAAATGGCTTTTTTGACCACGGCCGAAGCGCCTTGATGACGGCTGGCCCAATGGTCAGGTTCGGAACGAAATGACCATCCATGACATCGACATGGATCCAGTCCGCTCCCGCTTCATCCACAGCCTTCACCTCCTCACCCAGACGGGCAAAGTCAGCAGACAGGATGGAGGGTGAAATGATGACGCCAGACATGAGTTATCCGTACCAGTGGCCCCGACCGCGGGCAAGCATGCCCACTCAATGGCCGACAGCTTCAGCGGCTTCGGCTAACACACTGTGAAGACAATCGTGAAATGATGAAGTCTTGTTGCCACAGCCGCAGGTCGGATACCAACGCTTGCTCAATAACTTCAACTTCGCCAAATCCCGCTCAGATGCAGAGCAGATGGCCGCGCGCAAGCAGGCCGAACTGCGCCAGCGGATTGAATTATGGGTGGAGTATAAGCGGCTGCATCTGGGCTTCTCCCAGGCGCTCAACAGCCTGACCTATGGCAACTCCAGCACGCTGGCGCTGATCAAACACGCCATGCTCGCCGAGTATGAAGCCCGCAAGCTTACCGGCGAAGAGCCAGAAGGCGCCAAACCGCTCATCGTGGGCGATGCCATGGCGACCGCCATCACGCGCAGCCGCCACGCCTATGCCCGCGTAACCAGCAAGGCGTTTGACGACAAGGCGCTGTTGAGCCTCACCGAAGAGCCCAAGCTGCACCTCATCCAGGTCATGCTGACACTGACGACCGCGCCCTTTGATACCGCCGATGTGCACCTGATCGCAGCGGCCCAAGAAGACGGCGTCGATAAGGATGACCGCGTGCGCCGCTTTACAGGCGAAATCCGTCGGCTCAACACCCAGCTGCGCAAGCATTTCGCCAATCTGGCAAAGCGCGCTGGTCTGGTTTAGCCCCGGGTCAGGCGAGCCATAAAGAAGCCGTCCATACCGCCGCGCTCTGCCCACAGGTCAGGACGGGTCCGAACCGCACCTTCACGCGTCAACGCCTCTGCTAGCTCTGGAAGCTCATCTGGCTGGATTGGGTCGAGCGCGGCATCCTGGGTGCGAGCCAGGAAAGCGCTGAGCTGCTCTTCGCCCTCTTCCGGCTCCAGCGAGCAAGTGCAGTAGACGAGGCGTCCGCCCGGTTTCAGCATGGAAAAGGCCGCATCCAGCAGGCGTGCCTGAAGTGCGGCGAGGTTGGCAACATCGCCATCCTGCTTGGCCCAGGCCGCATCGGGGCGGCGGCGCAGGGTACCAGTCGCCGTACATGGGGCATCCAGAAGGATCGCATCAAAGGGGGCATCCGGCTGCCACTGGGAAAGATCGACGGTTTCGAGCTGCGCGCGCAAGCCTGTCCGCTCCAGATTGGCGGCGACTTTTTTCATACGCTTGGGAGAGGCTTCAACGGCCACAACATTAGCCCCGGTCGCTGCCAGCTGAAGCGTCTTGCCCCCAGGAGCGGCACACAAATCGGCCACGCGCTCACCCGCTTTGACGCCGAGAAGCCGCGCAGGCAGGGCGGCGGCATAGTCCTGCACCCACCAGTCGCCAGCATCAAAACCCGGCAGGCCGTCCACCGCGCCGGTTTCCCGGCGACGCACAGTCCCCAGCGGCAGGACCTCAGCACCGATGGCGTCAGCCAAAGCGCTGGCGTCCGTTTCAGGCTTCAGCGTGAGATCAAGCGTCGGCGGAACGGCACGCGCCGCAGCCATGGCTTTGGCTACCGCCTCGCCGTAGGCGGTTGTCCAGCGCTCGCCCAGCCAGTCGGGCAGGTCGGCGCGCGGGTCAGCAGCGTCAAATGCAGCGCGGGCCTTGCCCGAAACCACCCGGCGAAGCACCGCATTGGCCAGATTCTTATAGCGCTGGGTGTCTTTGTGCTCATCCATGATGGAGACCCAGCTGTCGACCGCCGCATGGGCTGCCCCATCCAGCACCAGACGCTCAGCCGCGGCACATAAAAGCGCCAGACGAGCCCAGATCGCCTTCTCGGGCAGGGGCCGGTCGATCAGGGTGTCCAGCGCGGCCTGCAACGCCCCCACCCGGCGCACAGCGGCGGACGCAATCGCCCGCGCAAACGCCCGATCGCGTGGTTCCAGCGCCTGCAAGCTGCGATCCTGCGCCAGAGCGCCATCCAGCGCTGTTGCCTTGGTGAAGACCGTGATGACCGCGTTGAGCGCAGACACGCGTGCGGTAAGGGGTGTCGGATTTGTCATAAGCGGCGTCTAGCAGGCCGAAGGCCCACAGGCGAGCAGATTAGCTGCGCCTGAGCCAGCCAGTAACGGCCAGGCGAGGCTGGTCGGCGAAGGCGGAGACAGAGCTGACCGCATGGGGCGCAGGTGTTTTGAACAGGGCCACGGTGTTGAAGCGCGGCACAAAAGCCTCGGCCACATGGCCTTCCGGGCCAAGAAACTGGAGCAGCCCCCCAAGATCAGCCCGCCATTCCTTGGTGAAATTCATCACATAGGCGGCTTCACGTCCCATGGTGGGTTCGTCGTCATCATGCTCGGTCAGGAAATGGCCGGCGCGGTATCGCGTCACCTGGCCATCCACAAAGCAGGCCCCTCGCACGCCGGTTATTGCCTTTAAAAGATCGACGAAGTCGTCACCGCTGAGCAGCTCTGCCAGCTCCTGCAAAGGCCCGTCAGGCACACGCCCCTTGGGAAATTCATCCATGAGCTGGTAGCGCTCAAACAGATATTGAAATCCTGCCCGGGCCTCGGCGGCCACCAGCGTGTCAAACGCCTCGCGCTGAGGACCCGCCACCTGATCCATGCCTGCGGCGTCAAATGCCCGGTGCTGATCCTCAACCCGCGTCACCAGCGTCCATGTGGCCTGCTTTACAATGGCATCCAGCACCGCTTCAGCGGCGGCCTCTGTCAGGAGGTTTGGCACTAGCACGCGCCCGGTCTCGGCAAAGAGAGACTTCAGCGCAGACAGGTCAGAACGATTGGCCAGCATGGTTGTCGGCTCCCGCGCTAGGCTTCGCCGCGCTCCAGCTTGCGCTTCTCGGACGCTCGCATCTTCACGCTTTCGCTTTTCAGCTGGCCGCAGGCGGCGAAGATGTCGCGGCCGCGCGGGGTGCGGATGGGGCTGGCGTAGCCGGCGCGATTGACGATGTCGGCGAAGGTTTCAATCGTGTCCCAGTCGGAACACTCATAGGGGCTGTCCGGCCAGGGGTTGAACGGGATCAGATTGATTTTCGACGGCACGCCCTTCAAGAGCTGCACCAGCGCGCGAGCCTCAGCCGGGCTATCGTTCACACCTTTCAGCATCACGTATTCAAAGGTCACGCGGCGCGCATTCGAAAGATCCGGATAGGCGCGGATCGCGTCCATCAGGGTTCCGATATTGTACTTCTTGTTAAGCGGCACCAGCTCGTCGCGGAGCGGGTCGTTGGTCGCGTGAAGCGAAATCGCCAGCATGGCGCGCGTGCGCTCACCCAATTCATGCATCTTCGGCACCACGCCGGAGGTGGACACCGTGATGCGCCGCCGTCCAATGGCGATGCCATCGCCGTCGGAAATCACGTCGATCGCGTCGGAAACGTGATCCAGATTATAAAGCGGCTCGCCCATACCCATGAAGACGATATTGGTGATTTTCCGATCCTCGTTGGAGGTCGGCCACTCCCCCAGATCATCGCGGGCGATCATCACCTGCTGGGCAATTTCAGCAGCGGTCAGGTTGCGCACCAGCTTTTGCGTGCCGGTGTGGCAGAAGGTGCAGTTCAACGTGCAGCCCACCTGGCTCGACACACACAGCGCGCCCGATTTGCCCACATCGGGGATGAAAACGGTTTCCGCTTCCACGCCCGGTGCAAACCGGATCAGGTATTTGCGCGTGCCATCGACACTGACCAGACGCTCCACGACTTCAGCACGGGCCAGCGTGAATTTTTCCACCAGCACCTTGCGCAAGTCTTTGGAGACATTGGTCATCTCATCAAAGGACTGCACGCCATAGTGATAGATCCAGCGCCACAGCTGCTCGGCGCGCATCCTGGCTTTTTTGGCATCCACCCCGGCATGCTCAATCAGCGCGTCACGCAATTGCGCCCGCGTCAGTCCGGCAAGCGGAATGGGGCCGCCGGTTTCCGGGCGGTTATCAAAGGACAGGTCGAGAGATTTTACGGGCGCGTTCATGGGCGCTGCATATAGTGGAAAAGTGAAAGAAGTGCGAGGGGGTGGGCTGAGTGGGGGCTTGTAGCCCTTGGTTCAATTAGATTTCAGATGGAATTTTTGTTGCGGCATCCTCAGCCAGCTTTGCTGCCTCCTCATGACGCCTTGCAAGGGTCTCATGATACTCTTGCGCTTCTCGATCTTTGAAAAAGACCGCATCGGGCTGGAGCTTCTTTACCGCAGCTTCAACCGAACCCAGATCAGTTCTGAAAAATTCCTTGCGATAGTTTGCAGCATTAACTCGATCAGCTTCAAATTCACTGTGCAATGCCGCTTCAAGTGCTGGCGCGTCCTCGCTGTATATCATCGCATGCGTGTCGAACTTAAATGGCACACTCGCGTCACCAAGTTCTCGAACGCGATCTTCAGGGTCCAGCCGACGAGTAAGACCAATCTTGACGATATCATCCCCAAAAGAGCCAATATTCGAAATGATGTAGACATAACCAGACTTGGTCATTTGCGCCATCGAGGTGGCGCGTTCCGTCTCCGCATGAGCTTCAGCAAGACTCTCTTCAAGCGCAGCGATCTTGGCGTTCAACTTCTCAACATCCACACCTTGGGCACCTGCAATCTCGGCTCTGGCCTTATCCAAAAGCGCTTGATATCGAGCCTCTTCTTTGGCGGCTCGCTCAGCGTCTTTAATAAGCTTGGCTTCCTCTCGCGCCAGGCGAGCCGCTTCTGCTCGCTCATCCTTTTCTCTCTTTTGCATCTCTCGATATTCGTACGTTAGCCATAGCTCCTTCAACTTCAGCCGAAGGTAACTTTGCATAATGATGACGCTCTGAGAGGCGTTCATTTTATCGATCTGCTCTTTTGCGCGTTCAATCCGCTTTTCCATCGCATTGATATTATTCCAGCGCGTATTCGCGATCGCAGCTTCACATTCGTTGTTAAATGCGCGGAGGGTCAGTCTAATCTGGCGATTAATCATTGTTTTTCCCTTCGCTTTGCTCCCATCAACTGTCCAGGGAACATTGCAAACGACCGCGGTTTTGTCCTTCACCATCGCTTTCTGCTGCTCGCGGATCTCCTTGATTGCGTGCTTAAAACTCTCTGAGTCTTGGAATTCAAAGTGAGGCTCGTAAACACCCAGTTCTGCGAAAGAAAGACGCTCGTCATAAACTGCGAGCTCAGACTTTAAGCGATCAAAGGTCGCGTACTTATCTTTGTACGAGCCACGCAGGTCTTCGATCTGCTTGCTAACTTTTTGGATTTCACGCTCCAAACGAACCTTTTCGACATCAATGTCAGGTATTCCATCCATTCTTTTCGTTAGCTGAAAATACCTCAGGGCAAGCCACGCAAGAGCCCCAAGCAGAAAAACCGAAAGGACACCGAACCCGATCGCCCAAACCAATGTATTCATTTAATTTCCCCAGCGCTGTACGCGTTGCAATTTAGGAGCGATCTTAGCGGTGTGCGTTTGGAACACCAGACCAGACTTGCCCCCGCACCCCGGCGCGCGCTTTTATCCGCGTCATGAAACTCACGCTTTACCCCCTGTCAGACCAGCAGCCGCCGATCCGTCCGGCCGAGTCCCGTCGCCAGTGGATGGACGACACGCCGGAGAGCTTTGCCTATCGCTGCCTGCCGCTGGCGGTGGCCAACCAGCATGGCTGGGAGGTGTTTACCCCCACCGGCGTCACCGCGCGCTGGAATGGCGGCGACCGGGTTGAGGATGTCGAGGTGGAGCTCGATCAGCCGCTGGCGATGAACACGCCCGGCTCGGCAATGGCCAATTTCGGGTCGGGAATCCTGACGTTTGAGATGGGCTTTTTGATGCGCACGCCGCCGGGGTGGAATATCTGGGTCTGCGGCCCCGTCAATGATCCCAAGGATAGCATTGCAGCCCTGTCCGGCGTCATCGAAACCGACTGGAGCCCCTACAGCTTTACCATGAACTGGCGCTTCACCCGCCCTGGCGAGGTGCGCTTTGAAGCCGGTGAAGCGGTGGCCCATGTCTTCCCTGTGCGCCGCGACCTGTTTGAGCGTTTCACCCCTGAGATCAAAAGCCTGCACACCGATCCCAAAGCTTACCAGCAGATGGAAATCTGGCGCGAAAGCCGCTCTGACTTTGCCGGCCGCCTGAAGCAGAATGACCCCGATGCGGTCGAGGAAAAGTGGCAGAAAGGCTATTATCGCGGCCTGATGCCCGATGGCTCCAAGGGCCCCTCCGATCACAAAACGAAGATCCGCCCCAAGCCGTTTGAGCCAGCACCGGACAAGCCTGCGAAGGGTAAGCGGCGGCGGTAGAGGTCATTTTCTTCCCAGGTTTGACGCGGGAGCTATTCGGCTCCATGCCCAACAGCATGGCCGTTCCCTCCGACCAAAATGCCACAAATGTGCAAGCTCTTCCTTCCCGTCGCCGCCTCAATCGCCTAAGTAGACGCAAATTCAATCTGTAAGGGGATAATTATGCTCTTTGCCGTGACCTGCACCGACCGCCTGGGCGCTCTAGACGTGCGCCTTGAAAACCGTGCCGCCCATCTGGAATGGGCCGAGGCTGAAGACAGCCCGGTGAAAATGGCCGGCCCCCTGATTGGCCCCAAGGGTGATCCGGTCGGCTCGCTGCTGGTGGTGGAGGCGGACGATGCCGAGCACCTGCACGAAATCATGAAGCAGGACCCCTACGCCAAGGCTGAGTTGTTTGAAGAGGTCTTCACCATCCCCTTCAAGTGGACGGTGAAGGCACCGGAGGGGCTGAAGGGTTAGGCCCACCGGCGCCAAGTCCGGTTCGCGATTTATTAGGCTCCTTGCCGCAAATTCTCCCCTGATGTGCGATTTTCACTCAACTGCGGGAGAAGCGGATGCTGGTGCAATTGATCATAACGGCGGCGATGGTGTCGGGGTTCGAACCGTCTCATGAACAGTCGCCCGCTGAGGCCGCACCGGAGGCTGGCCTCGCTGTCCTTGACGCACAGCCGAATGGCGAAGCCCTTGTAGATTACACCCTGTGCTGGGTTACCGAGCGCGCCAAGAACCATCCCTATTACAGCACACTTGGGCCACGCGAAGTGTTTCCGGACTCCGAGCAGATATTTACCGAGCTTGATCGGGAGATGCTGCAGTTCGGGCAGATTGAGCTCAGCGAGCTCCAGGCCGCAGCCTTGTCTGAACTTGAACGCCGCGAGCTTGATAAGCCCTGCGACCATCTTCTGGTGCCAGATCCGGACGCGCTTCGAATTATGGCTGACCGGGCGACCTATCGGCGCGATGCGATGATGGGGCATGTTGATCCAGCGCAAGACTATCGCGACTTCGTCGATGCGCAGATTGCAATTTTCCTTGATCAACCAAATGCTGATCGCCTGCTCCGGCTGGCGGCGTGTCTTGCTTACACCGACCCCTTCGAGCGCCACACCTTGAACCTGCCGAGGCCGGGTGAAATCGCTGCAGACCCTGAGCGCTTCGAAGCGCAGGCCGGCGCTTTGATTGAAGTGCAAAGCCGCCTCATCGCGGTCGAAGAGATGTATGATATGGACCAGATCTGGCAGCAGGCGCAGGCAAGTCACACGCCCCTACCCGTCTGCGCAGAATGTGTGGCGCTCTACGAGAGATACTCACCAACCTATTCCGCAGAACGCCAGAGCGATGGCGGAACGTAAAGGATAGAGGCATTTGGAACCGGGGCGAGGCCTGCTATCTAACGCTTGTTAGTCCAAGCACGGAGCCCCCATGACTTCGCCCCATCCTGACCCCGGCACTGTCCTGAAATCCCTGGACGACATCCCCAATCCGGGCGGCAGTCCGGCAGACTATGACGCGCTGCCGATCATCATCCTGCGCACGGGCGAGACGGTGAAGGCCTACGTGAATGTCTGCCCGCATCAGGGGCGGCCCTTGAGCCTGCCGTCGGGCAAGACGCTGGTCAGCGAAGAGCGCTTTGTCGTCTGCCCGTTTCATGGCGCGAGCTTTGACATCGAAAGCGGCGCTTGCGCAGGCGGCCCGGCGGGCAAATCCAGCCTGAAGCCCGTGGCGATTGAGGTGGTCGACGGGACGGTCGTCGCGGCCTGAGCTGCTAGCTAGCCTTTGACACAGCCAACGCATCAAAGGCCTTTGCGAGCGCAGGCCTAGGAAAGGCGTCGATAAACAAGAACTGGCCAAATGGGTTACAGTCAACGATAAGCGGATCACCGTCCTCATCAATCATAAAATCAATTGCCGCGATATCGATTGACGCTGCCTCACAAAATCGACGTGAAGCGGCTTGGACTTCGTGATAGTTTTCCGAAAGACGGTAAATTGATTGATCGTGCTGGCTTCGTCTCCAGTCTATCTCCGAGATTTTATCAGTACTTATCTCGATCACAAAGACATGATCCCCAATGACGAGAACCCTCAGCTCCAGGTTTCCATCAACTCTGTATTGAAGCAAGTTTGGCGCAATCGAAACCGAACTTTCTAACTCACGGATATCCTGCTTGACCGGGAGAGTATACTGCGCCTTCTGAGTAGAAACCAATCTCGATCCAAGCCGTTTGTAGACTAGATCACTTCCGTTCTGAAATTCGGTCAATTCCTTTACGCAATTTGAAACACAAGACCGAGGAAATCGTATACCTGCACGCTCAGCAAAATCGGCAAGAAAGATTTTAGATCCGGCTCGATGTGCTAGCCCTCTTTGGTTGATCTGCTGCTCAACAGGGACCTTTCCTCCAATGTAATTAATAACTTCATTCCACTGTTCTCGCCAGTAGTCTTCTTCATCCTTTGATTGCAATACAACAGTTGAACCGGAGCGATCCAAAAAATTCATGCGCCATAAAACAATTACATTACCCCAATAAAACTCTCTTCCGTCCAATTTAAACTTTACAGGGTCAACGGAAACACGAGGTAACTCATTGTAATCAAATATATATACGTCTAAAGACTTTATTGATTCAGATATAAATTGAACATGCGGATCACGTCGACTGCCAATTACAATCAATGTATCTATCCGCATGCTCAGAACCGATCTCTTAGATCTTAGGTGATACTGGAAACCGGCGGCGACGGGCAGTCACCCACCGGCCGATCATCATCAACGATGAACCCATCACCAGACGACGCCGGACAAACTGTAGGTGTGATGAAACACATGGGTGGCGGTTCGGCACCGGCTACTGAATCAACTTGTTCATCCGACAACAGGGCACCCGCAAGCGTTGAGTTTTTCATTTTCTTCTCCTATCATTAGAGAAACAACTAATAATCGCTCTGAAATCTCCTGACAAGAGATTTTCGAAATTGAGGGACATGTCGTGGTCAGCCATCTCGCTGTCGTTGGCGTTGCTTTAACACTCCAAGCTGCAGACCTTCGACCGGATATTCTTTTTGGTGAAGTGCACGGTATTGTTGGCAACCTAACCTATGTCGAAGAGGTCGTACTGAACTCCGCCGCAGAAGGGCCGGTTGTCCTGGGGTTGGAGCTTCCTGAGGCAGGGCAGGAGATTATGGACGCCTATTGGGCGAGCAATGCGTCGCACTTGTCTGCCAACGAGGTCAGGAGCATGGGCTGGTGCGAACTGAATGACGGTCGAACCTCGGTCGAGCTTATCGAACACCTGGCGCGCCTCAAGATAGCCACACGCCAGAGGAACCTTGAAATAGAGCTTTTTGCTCAAGCCCCCCCCTACGCCACCGACTTTGAGACGATTGCAACACGCAGCAACTTTGTATCAGCTCTGCATGGAGCATCTCTCCAACACATACAGCGCACCCATGATGAGGCGCGTTTTATTGCAGTGATTGGCAACTATCATGGTAGCCGCAGCATAACCGCATTTCCCGATGAACTTGGAGGGTCCGAAAGTATCCGGGCGGCACACTTTCTCGGTGCATCCGTAGAAACAGTTATGCTGGGTCACGAATTAGGCGGACGATACGGGTGCAACTTTGACGGATGCGGGATCAACGAAGTTCAAAACCTAATTGGCCCTTGGCCGGGATTTGACCGTACCGTTAATACTGGCCCAGCAGTCCCTGTGCGTCCACTACAAGGTTCGCCCTACTGTGAAACCGCATTAGAATAGACGGTTGTCGCGGCCTTATGGCTTACTGAGCGGCCTGGACTGCGTCGCGCAGAGCTTCAATGACCTCACGCTCGGACTGGACCACACAGAAACGGCCGTCGCGATAGCGGAAGGCCCCGGTCAGGCCGGTGCGGTCAAAGCCCGCCACCATGTTGTGACGCAGGAAATCAGCCACGGCGAAGTCAAAGACCGTGCGCTCTTCCATTTCCAGATCGGGTGTTGCGATGATCGCCTCACCGGTCTCGCCATCGAGATTCCACGCGGCATGGACGCGCGCATCCGGCCCGCGGGAGGCAAAGCCGGTGCCGTCCGGCAGCAAGGCCGCAAACCCTTCATCGCCAGCAGCGCAGACATCGCGGGCCGCGATCTCCAGCGCTTCCAGCGCCTCATCGCCCGAGGCGGCGTCCGTCGTCTCAGCGACAGGGGCGTTTTCCTCAGGGGCCTCAGCTTGCTCGGCTTCAGGGGCACAGGCCGCGAGCGCCAGAACCAGCGCGGAGACAGACAGGAAACGAAGATCAGGCATGGGACACCCTTTTGGCTTATTCAGACTGCAGATATCGCCTCTAGCCCCAAGCACACACAACGAAAAGAGCCGATCGTCCACTGTCACGGAAAAATCACGTAACACCCCGACGAAGTGACCCGCTTAGCGGTTAAAGAAGTTTCCAGCTTCACGCACCAGCGCATCACGCGCTGCCGCCACGATTTTCGCGCCCTTTTCCGCCGACGCCTGGGACGGGTCGGAGCCGATGCGGCCGTCCGGGAAGCGCGTTCGATAGTCCGCCGCATCGGTAAACCCACCCACCGGCGCGACCTTCGGCGTCATCTCAACGTCTTTGCCCGCGTCTGGATAAGCGTAATAGGTCACCGAGACTTCCGATGCGGTGGCGTGGTTGCCATCAGCCACCGGAAAGATCGACCGGCACACATCCATGACGCCGGGCAATTCCCACCAGTTGTTCAGCTTCAGCTGGTAGGGGCAGGGGTCAGCATCCAGGGACCAGCCTGAATAGCTTTCGGCAAAAGCCGCCTGGATCGTGGCGATATTACCGCCACGGCCATTGAGGAAATAGATCCGGGTGAAGCCATGACGAACCAGCGAGTCGATCCAGTCATTGATCGCGGCAATCATGGTGGAGGGCCGCAGCGTCATCGATCCGGCAAACGCCATGTGATGCTGAGCCACGCCGACATTAAAGGTGGGCCCCACCAGCATGCCGCTGGCCTCACCGGCCTCTCGGGCAATGACTTCAGGACAGATGGCATCGGTGCCGACAAGCCCGTTGGGCCCGTGCTGCTCGGTCGATCCGATGGGGATAATGATCCCGGTCGAGGTCTTCAGATAGGCCTCAACTTCAGGCCAGGACGCGGTGTGGAGTTGCATGGGGGCCTCCGCTGCAGAAACGGCAGGCGACACTCGATAGCAAAGTGACAACGATGGCAAGGCCTTGGGTTAGACCAGTCCGGCCCGCCGCTTGAACTTGGACATATATTGAACCTGATCGGGCAACGGCGAGCCGCAGCGGTCCACCGCCTTTTCGATCAAGCCTGCAAGGTCTGTCATCGCGGCGCGGTCGACCTGGTTGGCCAGCTTGTCAGTCAGCTTGTTCACCGCATTAAGCGGGTCGATCAGGGTGGAGACATGCCAAGCCGCACGGGCCAACAATTCGGCAGCGAACTCGGCATCAATTTCAAACAGCGCTATCATGTCCGCCTCAATGGCCGATTTCTGCTCTGAGGAGACCTCGCCAGCGCATTTGGCGGCCCCATAAATCAGCGCAGCGGCTGCCTCACGCGGGTCATCGATATGGTCGATGCCCTGTTTTCCGGCCTTATGCCTGAAGCGCATCTTGCGCGGAAGGTTGGCGAGGCCTTCAGCCGCGTCGGCAACATCGCGCGCCATATGGGCCGCCTGCTGGATACGCCAGAGCCAGAAGATCGCGCCGCCCACAGCGCCCAGAATTGCAAGTAGAATAGCCATATCAATCTCCCCTTTTACGAGTATGGCCAGATTGACCGTGTGCTTCAACGCATAAGTCCAATTCCCTTGCCCCAAGGTCACCTCCGGCGCCATGCTCGCGAGCAAAGCACTCAAGGGAGGACGCGATGGGTCAGGATATCATCGAGATTCCAAAGCGGTTCGAGAACGCCGAGATCAACGCGGATCGCTATGCGACCCTGTACAAGCAGTCGATCTACGACCCGGACGCCTTCTGGCGGACCGAGCTAAAGCGCGTCGACTGGATCAAGGAACCCACGAAAATCTCTAATGTCTCCTTTGCCAAGGATGACCTGCATATCCGCTGGTTTGAGGACGGTGTCCTGAACGTCAGTGCCAACTGCATCGACCGCCACCTGCCCGAGCGTGCCAACAAGGTTGCGATCCTGTGGGAGGGCGATAACCCGGCCTATAACCACGCCATCACCTACGCCCAGCTGCACAACCATGTCTGCCGCTTTGCCAATGAGCTTAAAGCCATGGGCGTGAAGAAGGGCGACCGCGTCACGCTTTACATGCCGATGATCCTGGAAGCGGCCTACGCCATGCTGGCATGCGCCCGGATCGGGGCGGTGCATTCGGTGGTGTTTGGCGGCTTTTCACCCGAAGCGCTGGCCGGGCGTATCACCGACTGTGACAGCGAGTGGGTCATCACCGCCGATCAGGGCGTGCGCGGCGGCAAGGGCATCGCCCTGAAGGCCAATGTCGACAAGGCCATCGAGATCGCTGGCGACGTCGTGAAGGGCGTCTTGTGCGTCCGGCATACCGGCGCTGAGGTCGGCTGGGTTGAAGGCCGGGACCACTGGCACCACGAGCTGGCGCTTAAAGTCGATGCGGTGTGTGAGCCCGAACCCATGAAGGCCGAAGACCCGCTCTTCATCCTCTACACTTCGGGCTCCACGGGTAAGCCCAAGGGCGTGCTGCACACCACCGGCGGCTATCTGGTCTGGGCGGCAATGACGTGTGAGTACACGTTCGACTTAAAAGAGCGCGATATTTTCTGGTGCACCGCCGATGTCGGCTGGGTCACCGGGCACAGCTATATCGTCTATGGACCGCTGGCCAATGGCGCGACCACGCTGATGTTTGAAGGCGTGCCGAATTACCCAGGCCCCGACCGTTTCTGGCGGGTTGTCGCCAAACATAAAGTCACGACGCTCTATACCGCCCCCACGGCCATCCGCGCGCTGATGCGTGAAGGCGATGAGCCGGTGAAGAAGCATGACCGCTCCTCGCTCCGCCTGCTGGGCACGGTGGGTGAGCCCATCAATCCCGAAGCCTGGCGCTGGTATTATGAGGTGGTCGGCGAGAAGCGCTGTCCCATCGTGGACACCTGGTGGCAGACCGAAACCGGCGGCCATCTGATCACGCCGCTACCCGGTGCGCACAAGCTGAAGCCGGGATCGGCGAGCTTTCCCATGTTCGGCATTCAGCCCGCCCTGGTGGACGCAGAGGGCAACCGGCTACCCGACGAGGGCGAAGCAGAAGGCAATCTGGTTCTGCTGGGTAGCTGGCCGGGGCAAATGCGCACCGTCTATGGCGACCACCAGCGCTTCGTCGATACGTATTTTTCCGCCTATGAGGGGATGTATTTCACCGGGGACGGGGCGCGCCGCGACAAGGACGGCTACTGGTGGATTACCGGCCGGGTGGATGACGTCCTCAACGTCTCCGGCCACCGCCTTGGCACCGCAGAAATCGAAAGTGCGCTCGTCGCCCATGACAGCGTCGCCGAAGCTGCCGTCGTCGGCTACCCCCACGATATCAAGGGCCAGGGCATCTATTGCTACGTCACGCTGATCGCGGGCGCTGAGCCCAGCGACGACGCCGCCAAGGCCCTGAAAGCCCATGTCCGCCAAGAGATTGGGCCGGTGGCCACACCCGACGTGATCCAGTTCGCCCCCGGCCTGCCCAAGACCCGCTCCGGCAAGATCATGCGCCGCATCCTGCGCAAGATCGCAGAGACCGAGTTCGACAAGCTGGGCGACACCTCAACCCTGGCCGACCCTGGTGTTGTGGAAGAGCTGATTGAAGGGCGCAAGAAGGAGGGGTGAGAGGTAAAATCCCCAATCATATAAGGGAATTTCCCGCACCGATTTTTGTTGCGGGTGCGAAACGGTGCGGGTAGGAGAGCGCAAAATCCTCTTCAAGACGGACCCTCCCCATGCGTTACATTCCCTACGCCATTGGCGCGTTCATGCTGCTGCCCTTCTTCATCTGGGCAGGTTTGTGGATGGCCTTTCCAGGTCCCAAGCCGGGCATTACCGATGCGCCGCTGACCTTCGCGCTGCTGGCAACGTCCATCCCGCTGGTGCTGTTCCACTACATCGCGGCGCTGGGCTATATCGCCAACTCCATGGCGGGTCGTGCCGGTGAGGAATTGCCAGTCTGGGGTCCGGCCCGCTGGACCCAGCGCGCCCTCGCCCCGTTCAGCGCGGTGCTCGCCATTGCCGCTTCGGCCTGGCTGGTCATGCAGGGTGAGCCGCTGTGGGCTGTCGCGACCGTCGCCGCCGCTGGCCTGTTCATGAGCGCTGTAATGGCCGTGGCTCGCCGCCCGCGCCGCAGCGCCGCCGTCATGGCGGCCCCGGGCAAGCTGGTTCGCCGGGGCATTTATGCGCTGGGCACGGTGGCCACCCGGCTGCCAATCGTCGGGACGCTCTGGCGTGAAGCCGCTGCCAACCCGGATCGGGCCGCGCCGATCATTGGCCTGAACACTGTGCTCGTTTTCGCGCTGATCGCCCTTGTGTTCGGGTTTGAAGCCCTGGTCGTGCCCGCCATGATTGGCGTCCCGGTCGTTTTCTTCATCATGATGAGCCTCGCGGCAGAGTAAATGTCGCAAACCCTGACGCTCGACAGGGTCATTCAGCTGCGCCTATCCTGATCTTCAACGCGCACGTCGTGGGGACGTTGCGCGACGAGGGGAGGATAGGTGATGGCAGGTCTGCGCATCTGGGCATGTATTCTGGCGGCAGCGCTACTGGCAGGCTGCGGCGGCGAGCAGACGCGGGACGTGTCCGGCTTTGACCGGGACTATCAGCAGACGCTGATGGAGCAATTGCTGGATGCTCAGCCCGGCACGGTGATCGAGATTCCAGCCGGTGAGTTCATCATTGAGCGCGGATTGTCCCTGTCCGGCGTGGACGGCGTCACCCTCCGAGGTGCAGGCGCAGATGAGACCATCCTGTCCTTTGCCGAACAACGTCAGGGGGCTGAAGGTCTTCTGGTCTCTGGATCCAATGATTTCACCATCGAGAATCTCGCCATTGAGGACACGATTGGTGACGCGCTGAAAATCACCGACGGCACCAATATCGTCATCCGGGGCGTGCGCGTGGAATGGACCAATGGCCCCTCCACCGAAAACGGGGCCTACGCCATCTATCCGGTGCAGAGCGAAAACATCCTGATCGAGAACTCCATCGCCATCGGCGCGTCTGATGCGGGCATTTATGTGGGCCAGTCAGACACCATCATCGTCCGGAACAATATCGCTGAATACAATGTGGCCGGGATCGAGATTGAGAATTCTCGCAATGCCGACGTCTACGGCAATATTGCCCGGCACAATACCGGCGGGATTCTGGTGTTCGACATGCCCCACCTGCCGCGCCCCGGCTTTGGCACGCGGGTGTTCAACAACGAAGTCTATGAGAACAACACCGCCAATTTCGGCCATGCGGGCACGCCGGTTGCGGGCATTCCGGCAGGCACCGGCATCCTGATCAATTCAGGCGACGGCGTGGAGATTTACGACAATGTGCTGCGCGACAACCGCACGGGCCACGTCATCATCTCCTCTTTCTTCTCTTCCGGCTTTGAAAACCTGGAGCTCAACAGCGATTACGATCCCTATCCTGAAAGCATCTGGGTGGGGCGCAACGTCTATGAAGACGGCGGCGGCAACCCTGACGGCCTGGAGCTGCAGGCGCTTCGCGTGGCGATGTTTGACCCGACCGGACGGTTTCCGCCGGTGATCTGGGATGGGTATGTGGATCTGGATAAATTCGTTGATGGGGCTCTGCCTGAGAGCTTGCGGATCTGCTCGCCCTACGCGCCGGTGCTTGATGTCGACCTTGAGAATGACGCGGCCAACGCGCAGGTCGCCACCGAAGCCATGCGCTGTGAGCTCCCCCGCCTGCGCCCGGTTGAGCTGGAGCTTTAGCGTGCGTCCCGGGTTTGCTTGCAGCCTTCTCGCGCTGGGGCTTTCAGCCTGCTCCGGCGATGCGCCGCAGGGCCCGCCCCCTGCGCCACCGACACCGGCCCTGATCGACGCAGGCTGGCCCGCGATCCTGTCTGACTGGGGGCAGATGGCGGTGGGCGAAGGTTGGCTCGTTCTGGGTGAGGGTGTCACGCCGTATACGCTCAACACCGGGCTTTTTACCGACGACGCTTTAAAGCTGCGCACGGTCTGGCTGCCCGACGGTGCCGAGCCCGCCAACTATCGCGAGCGCGAGGTCTTCGACTTTCCCGACGGCACCGTCATCACCAAGACCTTCTACTACCCGCGCGCTGGCGATAATCCGACGCAGGTGAGCGGTGATGGCTATTCCATGCAGCATTTTGACGAGGGCACACTGGATCTGACGTCTGTTCGGCTGGTGGAAACGCGCATTCTGGTCCATCGAAACGATCAGTGGGATGCGGTCAGCTATGTCTGGAACGAGGACCAAAGCGAGGCGGAGCTGGCACGCACCGGAGCCTTTGTGGACCTGACGCTGATCAGCACGGCCATGGGCGAAGAACGCCTTGATTATCTGGTGCCCAATGTGAACCAGTGCGCCAACTGCCATAACACCAACACAAGCGACGGACTTGGGACGCGTCCCATTGGACCCAAGGCGCGCCATCTCAACGGTCCACTGGACGGCTCCGACGACACGCAAAGCCAGCTTCAGCACTGGGTGGAGCTTGGGCTGCTTACCGAAGTCCCGGACGATCTGCCCGCAGCGCCGATCTGGCGCGGGGAGACCCTCAGCGACCCGAGCGCGCTTAACGCAGCCGCACGCGGCTATCTGGATATCAACTGCGCCCACTGCCACTCGCGCACCGGCCAGGCGGACACGTCCGGGCTTTATCTGGAACCGTGGGAACCTGCAGGAGCCAATCTGGGGATTTGCAAGCCGCCCATCGCGGCCGGGCGCGGCACGGGCAATCGCCATCTCGGCATTGTGCCGGGTGACGCAGACGCCTCCATCTTCACCTACCGCATGGCCTCTACCCGCGCCGACGTCATGATGCCGGAACTGGGACGGGCCACGGTGGATGAAGCGGGCGTGACCTTGGTCGCGGCGTGGATTAACGCCATGGCGGGAAGCTGCGGTTAAGCAAAACCGCATCTGGCGACTTGGCGCTATGAAGTTCGCCGGGCATGGTAGCGCTATCGACATTCCCCCTCACGGAGACCGCCTGATGTTCCGACCCGTCCTGATTGCTGCCATCGGCGGCCTTGCTGCCACAGCTTGCACCACAAGCGAGCCCACCTGCCGGACGGCAGACGCCGCCGAGCGCTCGATCTTTGGTGCCATCGTGGCCCATGATGAGGCCCGGGTCGCCGACATGATGGCCCAGACACCCCAGGCCCAGCGCCTGCGGGCCCTTGATCCGGCCATCGAAGCCCAGGTCTTCGGTCAGCGCATGGGTGACCGCTCGGTGCGCACGGTGCTGATGCAACCGCCGCTCTGTCTCTACGATCAGGAGGTCTCGGCCTCAGAGCGCATAACCTACGTCTTCCCCGAAGGCCGGTTTGAAAGCCTGCAGAATGTCGACATGGCCGGCGCTGAGCTGGGCCGGGCGGGCGTCGATCACATCGCCTGCCGATTCACCAATGAAGGGGGTGAATGGAAGCTCTCCGACGCCTGTCTTCAGACCTTTGGTCCGATCAGCCCGGCCAGCTAGTCTTAAGCGGCCTTATCCAGATCAGCACGGAACTGCGCCAGCTCGCGGGCAAGACGCTCCGCAGCTTCCGACAGCCCCTCAGCCGCGCCAGAGAAGCGCTCTGAGGCACTATTGGTGCGCTCAGCCGCGCCGGTCACGGCCGCGGCTTCAGCATCCACGCGAGAGGTGGAGCCTGCCGCATCTGCGGCCAGCTTTGCGATCTCGTCTGTGGCGCTGGCCTGTTCAGCAAAGGCATCGCGGGCTGACGACGACGCGGTGCGCACATCGCCAATGGTCGTTGAAATCTGACGCAAACCAGAGCTCGCCTCGTCAGCTGCCTTGCGCATGGCATCAATCTTGTTGCGAATCTCGCCGGTAGCCTTGCCCGTCTGATCAGCCAGATCCTTCACCTCGCTGGCCACGACGGCAAAGCCCTTGCCTGCTTCACCGGCACGCGCCGCTTCAATCGTGGCGTTCAGAGCCAGCAGGTTAGTCTGCTCAGCGACCGAGGTGACCATTTCGATGATGTCTTCAATCTCACGGGCGGCCGTTTCCAGCTCGATCATGGAGCTACCAGCGCGGGTGGCTTCCTCTTCGGCACGGCCCGAGATGGAATCGGCTTCGCCCAGCGTCCGGCTGGCTTCGGCGATGGAGGCAGACAGCTCCTGGGCGGCAGAGGCCACCGATTCCACGTTGGAACTGGTTTCACGCGCCTGATCTGACGCGGCCTGGGCGCTATTCCGGGTTTCACCGGCATCGGTGCGCAGATTATTGGCCAGCTCCGCCATCTCCTGGGCCGAGGCCTGCAACTCGTTAAGCACATTGCGGACAGCGCCTTCAAACGTGTTGGCGACGCGCGCGATATCAATGCGGGCCTGTTCAGCGGCTTGCTGGCGCTCCTTGTCAGCTTCGGCTAGCTGAGCGGCTTGGGTGTTTGCGGCTGTCGCCTCGACCAGGCTCTCATCGGCCTCATTGAGCGCCTTCGTAACAGCATCGGCCAGCCAGATAAGAAGTGCGGTCTGTCCCACCACAACAACAGCGTGGAATACCACCCGGAAGAAGTCACCACCGCCAGGGAAGATCGCCGCTGGAAGCGCGAAGTTCAGCACCAGGTGATGAACCGCCGCAGCACCGGCCGCGGCCACAAGGGCGCGCCAGTCACACAGGATCGTCACCGCCGCGAGAGCGGCAAAAAACAGCATGTGCATGTCCAGCTGCCAGGTCTTCCCGCTCATCAGGAAGGTCAGGCAGGCGGGAAAGGCCATCATCGCAGCCCCGAACACGGCGCGCGTTGTCCATTCACCTGGAGCCGCGCGAGAGGACATGAAGGCCAGCCCCGCGACACCGGCGAGAATGCCGCCACCAATAACGGCCTTGGTTGGCGAGACGAAAAGCGCCGCGACGACGTAAACCGGGATAAAGGCAACCAGGGCACCGAGCAGGATTGTCTGGGCACGCGCACGCATACTTTCAAGACGGGTCATCGCATTACACTCCGCGACTTGTTGAATTATTCAGAATTTCCGGCTGGCATCCGCCCAGGATGATCGGATCTGCGATCATCCAGGCACCCGATGCATTCAACCGCGCCGCACTGTCCTCGCCCAGCTCAACAACGACGCTTCCTGGCAATGCGCCAAAGCGCACCAGCGAGACATCGGCCTGAGACACCGCGCGCATCACAGCAGCACGATCCAGACCCGGATTGAACAGGACAGCAGCCTGACCGGTCTTCGGCGCGTCACCAATAGCCATGGTCAAAGGCGCGACGCCAATCAGGGCGAAGGCACCAAGAAGACACAGCATTGGGAGACGGGACGACACAGCGATTTCAACCTGGTTCAAAAGGACGCAGGAATAGTCGCATTTCCATAGTTAATGTTTGGTTTTGGATATGCCTGAATTAGCTAATTTATTTAGGGTTTTTCCAGCACCCTAAGGGCGAGAAGGCTCTTCAATCGAACCTCTATGACGCCGGGTCCGGCTCCACATCATCCGGCTCTTCCATCAATTCAAAAGCTTCAGGGGCCGGGTCCAGCACGGTGAAGCCGCCCGCGCGCACGGTATAGACGGCAAGACCGCGCTCAATTGTGCCGTCCTCGCGGAATCGGAACAGGCCATCAACGCCAAGAAAGCCCTCCGGGTCCGTCAGGCGTTCGATCGTATAGCCTTGGCCTTCTGATGCCATAAGCGCAGCCAGCGAAGCCGCGTCATAGCCAAGGCCGGCAAGGCGCGACGGCTCATCCCCAAAAATGCCTTCATAGACCGCCTCAAACCGGGCGCGGGCTTCAGGCTCTGGCCCGGCAAACCAGCCATGGGCCAGCGCCGGTTCACGCGCCAGATCAGGGTTGCGCCACAGGCCCGTGCCAACAAATTTCACCAGCAGCGGGTCAATATCTTCATAGAGCATGACCGGCGCGAGCATGCGCAGATCATCTCCGCCCTCCGGCAGCATCAAAACCTGAAACGGCGAGGCCGGAGACGGCATCCAGTTTGCCCCGGTCATCTCCGCAGCTTCAGCCGGGTCGAGCATTTCTACGCCCACCGACGCCAGTCGCGCTGCGGCTTCAGACATGGCCGAAATGCCCTCCACATAGAAGGCTTCGGCGACAAGGCCGGTGGCAAACTCGCGCTCTTCCAGTTCAGGCTCGACTTCCTCACCCGTCAGTGGGTCAATCGCTGGCTCTTCACCTTCCGGCAGCGGGATTTCCACCATCGCCAGCTCAGGCTCGGGCTCTTCACCCAGCACTTCGGTAATCACCTCGGCATAGGCATTATAAGCCACCTGGCCATAGGCGGTTGCCGGACCCGCGAAAGCAAAACGGGTCGCGCCCTGGCTCAGTGCAAACTCGGTGACGCGGCGTACTTCTTCATTGGGCGGGAAGCTCAACAGGAAGGTGCCGTCACCCGCGACCGTAGCATCGGTCGAAAAGGCGATCAGCGGGACATCCTCTTCTGCAGCCACTTCGCCGGCTGCAGCCACCGCGCCGGAGAAGAGCGGCCCGAGGATCAGGTCAGCTCCATCAGCCAGAGCTGACTGCGCCGCACGGCGAGCACCCGCGGGCGTACCGCCGGTGTCTTTTGGCAGCAGCAGGACGCCCTCACCGGCCTGTTCGAAAAGCGCCAGCTCGGCCGCGTTGAGGATGTTTTCAGCCTCGTTGCGGGCCCCCCGCGCGCTGGCGCTGAACGGTAGCAAGATGGCCACGCGCGTTATCTCAAGCCCGCGCATGTGCTCCGGCGTATAGCCAAGCTCGGCGATCTCCACAGGCAGGACAGCCGGTGCGGGCGGCGCGCCAACCACCGGCGGCGGAGCGATGACCACCGGCGTTGGATCGGACGGCGTGGTTCCGCAGGCGGCCAGCGCTAGCATGCCAAATCCGGCAACAAGCCCGAGGCCGCGTCTTGGCGCGACGTGTTTGTTAAGCGATGCTTGACCGGTCATGACACTTCACCCTCTGTCCGACGCCCTATGGCGCGAAGCTAGCCTCGGCGGCGTTCACCCGCAACCGACATGCACCGGGTTTGCTACATGAGTGAGACCAGAAAGCGGCAAAGCGCTGAACGATGGGGCCGTCAGGCAGAGGCACTGGCAGCCCTGCTTTTACAGCTTCAGGGCTGGTCGATCCTTGATCGACGCGCGCGAACCGGGGCCGGTGAGATTGATATTGTAGCAAAGCGGGGCCGGGTATTGGCTTTTGTGGAAGTCAAAGCGCGAGGCACGATCGACAGTGCGCTTGGTGCGATCACACCGCGCCAGCGCGAACGCCTGCTGCGAGCTGCGGCCGTGTGGCGGCGCAGGCGCGCGGATCTGGCCGACCTGGAAGTCCGCTTCGATCTTGTGGTGTGTGCTCCGTGGCGTTGGCCCCGCATCCAGAAGGGTGCCTTCACCGCGGAAAGCGGACATGGCCTCGATTTAATCTGAAAGTGCAGCGCAACGTATTTAGGGTGAACGCAAGGTTAACCCTTGGTGGGCAACGATTGCCTGAGCTGGGGAAGTCACTAAGGTAGATGCATCGTGTCCTGGTCCACCCGTTTTATCGCCGTTTCACTCGCCGTCTCACTGGCGGGCTGTGCCGCAATCCAGCCGGGACGCTCGGCCGGGCGGCAGATTGACGACTTTAATGCTGCGACCAGCATCAAGTCGGCCATGCTGCGCGCCGATGGCTATCGGCTGGGCGGTGTCGATGTAGAGGTCACCGAAGGCGTGGCCCTCCTGACCGGACATGCGCCACGCGCCGAGGATCGAATATACGCTGAATGCCTGACCTGGAGCGCACCTTCGGTTCGTGAAGTCAGCAATCGCATTGATGTGGGTGCCGGGCGTGGCGCGACACAGGCCGCCCGCGATGCCCTGATCACCCAGCGAGTGCGTGCGCGCCTCGTCGCCGACTCCGAGGTCCGGTCAGTTAACTTCAATGTTGAAACCCATGACGGCACCGTTCATCTGCTCGGCTTTGCCCGAACCGATGGGGAGCGCGAGCGTGTGGCACTCCACGCGTCCTTGGCTGAAGGCGTTGAAGAGGTGGTCGATCTAATTCGGGTCTGGGGCGAAACATCGGACATGCCAGCGCGCGGTGCCCTTCAGGCTGCGGCCTGTGACGGTGGCATTGCGCCCAGCGTTGCCCCACCTTTCACCGCACCTCAAACCGTTGATGACGCGCCCCTGCAACCCATCGACCCGCAACCGATCGAGGTTCAGGTCGAAGAGGATCTGCCAGATGTGGATGCCAGCTGGAGCCATCGTGGATAACGCCCAATAAGCGATTAAAAACGCATAACTCGCCTATTGATTGACATTATTGATAACATGTACCACGCTTGTTCTGGTTTTGGTCAGACATGTTCCAGGTGCGTGTGGATAACATGGACTCGCCGAACTCCTTGATAAATTGAGTCAGTGAGTAAAATCATGAGCATCCGCACCGAATCTGTGACGTTTGAAGGGGCCAGCGCCAAACCGGTTACCGTGCAAGTGCAGCTGGCCGGTGGAACACCAACATTTGTGGTCGTGGGCCTGGCCGACAAGGCGGTGGCGGAAAGCCGGGAGCGGGTTCGGGCCGCCTTCGCTGCCATTGGTCTGTCCCTGCCCAGCAAACGCCTGATCGTAAACCTTGCCCCGGCCGACCAGCCCAAGGAAGGCTCCCACTTCGACCTGCCCATCGCCATGGGACTGTTGTCCGCACTCGGGGTTTTGCCCCCCGACATTCTGGAAGATCATCTGGCGATGGGAGAGCTGGGGCTGGATGGCTCACTGGCCGCGACACCGGGGGCATTGCCAGCTGCTATGCTGGCCCAGGAACGCGACAAGGCCTTCATCTGCCCCGAGGCCTGCGGCCCGGAAGCGGCCTGGGCCGGGGGAGAGCTGCCAATCCTGGCCCCGGCCTCTCTCATCCAGCTGATCAATCATTTCAAGGGCGGCCAGGTGCTGGCGCGCCCCGCACCGGGCGAGCTTGATAACGGACCGAGCGTGCCGGACCTGCGCGATGTTCGCGGCCAGGAAACAGCCAAGCGTGCGCTGGAGGTCGCGGCTGCCGGGGGTCATAATCTGCTGATGGTCGGCCCACCAGGCTCCGGCAAGTCCATGCTGGCAGCCCGCGCGCCGGGCTTGCTGCCGCCGCTGGATGCCAATGAGCTTCTTGAGATTTCCATGGTTCAGTCGGTCGCTGGCCTGCTGGAGCGTGGGCGCCTGTCCCGGACGCGCCCGTTTCGCGCCCCGCACCATTCGGCCTCCATGGCGGCGATGGTGGGAGGCGGAACACGGGTCCGCCCCGGCGAAGCGTCGCTCGCTCACCATGGTGTGCTCTTCCTTGATGAATTGCCCGAATTTCACCCCCAGGTGCTCGACAGCCTGCGACAGCCGCTCGAGACTGGAGAGATCGCCGTGGCCCGGGCTAATGCGCGCATCACCTTCCCCGCGCGCTTCCAGCTCATAGCCGCGATGAATCCCTGCCGTTGCGGCTGGGCGGGCGAAAACGGTCAGGCCTGCGCACGCGGCCCCAAATGTGCCCAGGGCTATCAGGCCCGCGTGTCTGGCCCGATGATGGACCGCATCGATCTGCAGATCGACGTGCCGCCGGTCACGCCAGCCGATCTTGCGCTGCCACCGTCAGCGGAGGGCACAGCTGAAGCTGCAGCGCGGGTCGCCACGGCCCGGGCGCTTCAGACCGAGCGCGGCTGCCTCAATGCCCGATTGGGGGGCGACAGGCTTGACCGGATCGCGACGCCTGACGATGACGGCCGCAATCTGATGGCCCGCGCCAGTGAGGCTCTGGGGCTGACGGCCCGCGCCTATCACCGGATACTGAAAGTGGCCCGCACCATCGCTGACCTTGAAGGCTCAGATGCCGTGCGGCGCATCCATGTGGCCGAAGCCCTGAGCGCGCGCAAATCGTCCGCTGCCGGACAGCAGGCCATTGCCAAACCACGGGCAATCTCGACCTTTCCTTAACGCTGATGGGGTTACACCTCAGGACATGACGTCCGAGCGTTCAGATACTGAACCCAATCCGGGTTTTAGCGAGGCCGAGAGCGGTGCCGCACGCGCCGCCCTCGATGCCATGGCCGAGCTGGTCCTGATGCGCGATGCGCAGGGTCGCATCATCGAGGTCAATACGGCGTTTTTAAATGCGTTTGGCGGCACACGCACCGACTGGATCGGATGCTGGTTTGCTGTTGCGCCGGCAAGCTCGGACGATCGCGAAGCCCAGCGCTATGACGTCGCCATGAAGACCCGCGACGGGCCGTTATGGATCGAGTGGTCCGAGACCCAGACCGGTGACGGGTCGAGCGTCTCGGTTGGCCGCGATGTCAGTGCCGAGCGCGAAGCCCGTGAACAGCAAAGCGAGGCGGCGCGCGGCAAGTCCGTCTTTTTTGCCGCCGTGACCCATGAATTGCGCACGCCGCTGTCCGGTGCGCTGGGGGCAGCGGACCTTCTTGCCGATACAGGGCTCGCTCCGGACCAGAATGCCTACCTCAAGGCGGTTCGTGACAGCGCGGCCCATGCGCTTGGCCTGATCGACGACATTCTGGACCTGACGCGGCTGGAGGCGGGCCGCCTCGACCTGCGCCCAGGCCCGGTCGATGTGCGCCAGCTCATCGAAGAGGCCTGTGAAGTCCTCGCCCCGCGCGCAGTCGATCGCGGCCTGACCCTGAGCCACGCCATCGCCGCCGATGTCCCCGCCCTCGTCGAAGCCGATGAAGCGCGGCTAAAGCAAATCGTCTTTAATCTTGCCGGAAACGCGGTGAAGTTCACCGAAACCGGCGGCGTGCTCATCACAGTCGAAATGCCCCGTGATCAGCTTCAGCTGTCCGTGCGCGATAGTGGCCCCGGCATCAGTCAGGATGACCAGCGCCGCCTGTTTGAACATTTCGAGCGCGGAGCGGCAGAGCGCAAGGCCGCGCCCGGTGCCGGGCTGGGTCTGGCCATGGTCAAGCGCCTGGCCGAAGCCATGGGCGGGACAGTCGGGGTTAAATCCTCACTGGGGTCAGGTGCTGTGTTCTGGGTTACGGCACCGCTGCCGAGTCTGGAGTCCGCGCCAGACCAGTGCGGCCTGGCAGGTCGCACGCTGCTGGTGGCAACCCCTGAAAAGCTGCAGCGCAAGGGCCTCTGCCGCCAGGCTGAGACGCTGGGCGCAACCGTGCGCTGGGCGCAGAGCGTGGAACAGGCCTTGAGCGTTGCCGAAGCGGTATCAGACGCACTGACCATTATTCTCGACGAAAGCTGGGCCAGCCATGCCCCTGAGATGAAAGCCAGGGCACCAACCGCGCACATCCTCGCGCTGGCAGAGCCACGCACGAAGGACCTCTTCTCCGGCGCTGAACGTCCGGCCAGTGTTGATGGCTGGCTGGTGGCCCCGGTCCGCGCCGCGTCGCTGGCCAACTGGGCGGCAGCCAGCAAGACCCGGAGCAACGAAGAGGCCCGGCAATCTGGCCCCGCCGGACGTCCACTGGCTGGCCTCAACCTGATCCTGGCTGAAGACGATCCGGTCAACGCCATGATTGCCAAAACCGTGCTTGCCAAGCTGGGGGCCGACGTCGCCCATGTGGAAACCGGAACGGCCGCCGTGGAGTTGGCTAAACAAGGGGGCTTTGATGCGGCGCTCCTTGATCTTCGCATGCCCGAAATGGGTGGCATTGAGGCGGCGAAGTGCATCCGCCGCGACCCCCGCGTGACGAGCCTGCCGCTGATTGCGCTGACGGCCAACGCCACCGAGACCGACCGCAATGCCTGCCTGAGCGCGGGCATGGATGCCTTCATGACCAAACCGCTGGACCCGACGGCGCTGACAGACCGCCTGACCGCCTTGTGTGCGCCACAAAACCGGGCGAGGGTCGGCTAACCCCTTCACCTCAAGCGGCCCGACACCATGACCGAGACTATCCAGACACCCGCCAGAAAGACGTTGGTCCAATCCATCGCCGCACTGGGCCTGAGGCGCGGCAGCGCCATGGGATTGCTTGGGTTTTCAGCCGGGCTTCCCATTCTGCTGGTGTTTTCCACGCTCTCAGCCTGGCTGGCCATAGAAGAAGTTTCCAAGAGCGCGATCGGATTGTTCGCATATGCCTCGCTATCATACTCCTTGAAATTCCTCTGGGCCCCGCTTGTCGACCGGCTGCCAGTTCCGGTCCTCAGCGGTCTTCTTGGTCCCCGACGTGCGTGGCTGGTTATTGCGCAGATATGCCTGATCGGGGTGATTGGATTTACCGCGACACTTGATCCGGTAAACGCGTTGGGACTGGTTGCGGTGGGCGCAGTCCTGATCGCGTTTTTCTCGGCAACGCAGGACATTGCGCTCGATGCTTGGCGCATCGACGTGGCCGAGCCCGATGACCAAGCGCTCATGGTTGCGATTTACCAGTGGGGTTATCGTATCGGCATGATTGCCGCCGGTGCCGGTGCTCTATGGATTGCCGATCTGGTGAGCTTCAATCTGGCCTATCTCGTCATGGCCGCCCTTATGGTGATCGGTCTTGTCGGGGTTGCGTTGGCACCACGTCCCGCCGACCCGGACCCTGATGCTGGCGGCGTCGGGACGGTCCGCGAAGTAACCGGAGACAATCCGGTGGCGCGGGCCGCAACATGGCTATACGGGGCCGTCGTTGCGCCCTTTGTAGATTTCATCCTGCGTTACAAATGGCTCGCAATCTTCATACTGGCGTTAATCGGGCTCTATCGCCTGACCGACTTTGTCATGGGGTTTATGGCCAACCCCTTCTATATCGAAATGGGATATTCGCTTTCCGATATAGCGAATATTTCAAAGCTCTACGGGATTTGGGTCACACTCGCCGGTGCCTTGGTCGCCGGTGTGGCGGCCAACCGCTTTGGGCTTTACCCGGTTCTGCTCATCGGCGCAGTCATGGGGGCAGGCTCAAACCTTGCCTTTGCCTGGTTATCAACCCTCGACAGCCCAGGCCTGCAAGAGTTGATCATCGCCATCACCGTGGAAAATCTGTCCGGTGGCTGGGCTGGCACTGCGCTGATAGCCTATATGTCGAGTTTGACGAACCGGGCTTTCTCCGCGACGCAATATGCCTTGTTTTCAAGCTTCTACGCGCTACCCGGCAAGCTTTTTGGCGGGGTATCAGGTTTTATGGTTGAAGCCGCTGGCTTCACCCAGTTCTACCTGATCACCGCCCTTATCGGTGTGCCCGCGATTGCCTGCGTCATCATCGCGATGACCTGGACGCGCGCGCGCGCTATGGCAGCCCATAAGCCCCAGATATCTTGAAACCGCAAAGGCGGAGTAACTCTACTCCGCCGCTTCCTTGTGCGCGTTGACCGACAGGTCATGGGCGGCCATGACCGCCAGGTTCAGGATTTCACTGACGCTGGCACCGAGGCGGGCGATCTGCACCGGCTTTTCAAGGCCCAGCAGCATCGGGCCCAGCACTGTGGCCCCGCCCGCGGCCCCCAACAGCTTGGTGGCAATGGAGGCGGAGTGAATGGCCGGCATGATCAGCACATTGGCCGGACCGGTCAGGCGCGAGAAGGGGTAGATGCGGCGGTGGTCGGCATCTAGCGCCACGTCGGCGTTCATCTCGCCTTCGTACTCAAAGTCGACATCGCGCTTGTCCAGCGCCGCGACCGCTGACTGGATGGCATCGGCACGCTCACCGGCCGGATTGCCAAAGGTGGAGTAAGACAGGAAGGCAACCTTCGGTTCCACGCCAAAGCGACGGGCGGCGGCTGCGGTTTCCACCGCCATGTCGGCCAGCGCATCCGGCTTTGGAAACTCGGTCACGTTGGTATCAGCGATAAAGAGCGTGCGGCCCCGCGACAGCACGAGGCTCATCCCCATGACGCGTTCGCCTTCTGCCGGATCGAGCACGAGGTTCACGTCGCCCAGCGCCTGGGCGTAGTTGCGCGTCACGCCGGTCACCATGCCGTGGGCGTCGCCATGGGCCACCATGCAGGCGGCAAACACGTTCCGGTCATTGTTCACAAGACGCTGAACATCGCGGCGCAGATAGCCCCGCCGCTGCAGGCGCTCAAACAGGAAGTCGGCATAGTCCGCGTTATAGTCGGACAGGCGGGCATTGATGATCTCAATCGCGTCATTGGGCACGCCCAGAAGCCGCATATTAGCGTGAACCGTGTCTTCCCGGCCAATCAGGATGGCCTTGCCCAGATCCTGATTCTGGAAGGCGAAGGCGGCACGAATGACACTGGGCTCCTCACCTTCGGCAAACACGATGGTTTTGCGATCAACCGACCGAACCTCGTCTTGAATGCCCTGAAGAATCGCCGCGGTGGGATCGAGACGGCGCGCGAGCGAGGCCTTGTACTTGTCCATTTCGGCGATGGGTTTGCGGGCAACGCCGCTCTCCATCGCCGCTTCGGCCACATAGGGCGGCACATGGCTGATCAGGCGCGGATCAAAGGGCGCCGGGATGATATAGTCCTTGCCGAAAGTCGGGCGCGAGCCGTGATAGGCGGCCGCCACCTCATCGGGCACATCTTCACGAGCGAGATCGGCAATGGCGCGGGCGGCCGCGACCTTCATTTCCTCATTGATGGTGCGCGCACGCACGTCCAGTGCCCCCCGGAAGATGTAGGGGAAGCCCAGAACGTTATTGACCTGATTGGGATAATCAGACCGGCCGGTGGCCATGATCGCGTCTGAGCGCGCTTCACGAACCTCTTCCGGCGTGATTTCGGGATCGGGGTTGGCCATGGCAAAAATGATCGGATCGGCGGCCATGGACTTGACCATGGACTTGGTCACCGCGCCCTTTACCGACAGGCCGATAAAACAGTCGGCACCATCCATCGCCTCTTCCAGTGAGCGCGCATCCGTGTCGGCGGCATGGGCCGATTTCCACTGGCTCATGCCCTGCTCGCGGCCCTTGTAGATGACCCCGCGGCTGTCACACAGGATGGCATGGTCATGGGCCACGCCCATCGCCTTGATCAGCTCCAGCACCGCAATGCCCGCAGCACCTGCGCCGTTCACGACGACTTTCAGGTCTTCGATCTTGCGCCCGGTCAGTTCACAGGCATTGAGGATGCCGGCTGCCGAGATGATGGCCGTGCCGTGCTGGTCATCATGGAAGACCGGAATATCCAGCTCTTCGCGCAGACGCTCTTCAATGATGAAGCAATCAGGGCCCTTGATGTCTTCCAGGTTGATGCCACCAAAGCTGTTTCCAAAGCGGCGCACGCACTCGATAAAGGCTTCGGGATCAGACTCCTCCACCTCGACATCGATGGCGTCCACGTCGGCGAAGCGTTTAAACAGCACCGCCTTGCCTTCCATCACCGGCTTTGAGGCCGCTGCGCCTAGATCGCCCAGGCCCAGAATGGCCGTGCCGTTGGAGATCACCGCCACGAAATTGCCCTTGGAGGTGTAGTCGTAGGCTGCGTCCACATTCTCTGCGATGGCCTTGACCGGTGCCGCGACACCCGGCGAGTAGGCGAGCGACAGATCACGCTGGGTGGCCATCGGCTTGGTGGCCGCCAGGGCAATCTTGCCCGGCTGTGGGTAGCGGTGGAAATCAAGCGCTTCTTCGTCGTCGACGCGGGGGCGGTTGGGTGTCATCGCTTCTGGAGCCTTTGGTCTTCGTTGCGCGGACGCGCGATAGAATTTGCGACCAACCTAGCCGCTTTAATGCAGGCGGCAAATTGCATTGCTGTGAATGGCTTGTGAGAAGTGGTTCTCACGCCCGCCAAGCGCGTTTACGATTCGGTCATGACTCACGTGGCGGACCCCGATCAGATGATGCAGCGCGCCTTCCCCACGGCCGAAGGCGGCACGCCGATGATGGTGCAGTTTCTGGAGCTGCGCGCCGAAGCCCCGCTGGATGCCCTGCTCTTCTATCGCATGGGCGATTTCTATGAATTGTTCTTTGATGACGCTGTCCGGGCCGCCGAAGCGCTCGATATCGCGCTTACCAAGCGCGGTGAACACCAGGGCGAGAAGGTCGCCATGTGTGGCGTGCCGGTTCACAACGCCCCGGTCTATCTGTCGCGTCTGATCAAGGCCGGCTTCAAGGTCGCCGTTGGCGAGCAGATGGAAGACCCGGCTGAAGCCAAAAAGCGCGGCTCGAAAGCGGTTGTGCGCCGGGCCATCACCCGCATCGTCACGCCAGGAACACTCACCGAAGATGACCTGCTCGATGCCAGGTCAGCCAACCGGATTGCGGCGCTGGCAAAGCTGGCGACGGGTGAGTACGCAATTGCGTGGGCGGACGTATCCGATGGGGAGTTCGGATCCAGCCCGGTCGGTGAGGCTGATCTGGAAGCCGAGCTCGCCGCGCTGAACCCGTCAGAGCTCCTTTGCCTGGATGACGCGGCAAAACAGGCCGAAACCCTCGCCCCCAACGCGGTGATCACGCCGCGCGCGCGCACCAAGTTTGACGCCAGCGCGGGCGAGCGCCGCCTGAAGGCCCGGTTTGAGGTGCAAAGCCTTGAGGCCTTTGGCGACTTTACCAAAGCCGAGCTCTCAGCGCTGGGCTGTATCCTGGATTATCTGGAGCTGTCGCAAGCCGGTGCGCCAGCCCGCCTGCGCCCGCCGGAAAGCCATGCGCCTGGCGCGGTGATGGCCATTGATCCAGCCGCCCGCACCAGTCTTGAGATTGAACGCACGCTGCAGGGCGCGCGCAAAGGTTCGCTCTGTGATGCCATCGACCGCACCATGACCGCGCCCGGTGCGCGCCTGCTGGCGGAACGGCTCGCCCGGCCCAGCCTCAATCTGGATGAGATCAATGCACGCCTTGATGCGGCAAGCTGGTTTGCCGACGACCGGGCGCTTCGCACCGGGGTCAGGGAGCGCCTGAAAGCGGCTGGCGATCCCGCGCGCTGCCTGTCTCGCCTGCTGCTCGGGCGAGGCGGACCGCGTGACCTTGCCTCGCTGGCGCGCGCGCTGAAAGAAGGCGAGCGGCTGATTGCGGGCCTGTCAAAAGACAAGCTGAACCCGCCCCCTGCGCGCATCGAAGCAGATCTCAACGCCTTGTCTCTGGCGCAGCGCCCCTCACTCGCCGCTCTGGTCGAAGACGTCGCCAGAGCGCTGGTGGAGGAGCCGCCGCTGCTCTCCCGTGATGGCGGCTTTGTGGCGCCGGGCTGGTCAGCCCCACTCGACGAAGCCCGTAGCCTGCGGGATGAGAGCCGCAAGATCGTTGCCGGTCTGCAGGCGACCTATGCCGAGGCAAGCGGGGTCAGCGCGCTTAAGGTCAAGCACAACAATGTGCTGGGCTATTTCATCGAGGTGAGCGCGAAAAACGCCGACGCCCTGATGGCCAATGACGCCTTCATTCACCGCCAGACGTTAGCGAACGCTGTCCGCTTCTCCACGCCGGAGCTGGGGGAGCTGGAAGCGAAGATCGCCAAGGCAGGTGAGCGATCGCTAGCACTAGAACTTGAAATCTTTGAAAGACTTCGCGCCCGCGTCGAGGCTGACGCTGCCAGTATTCGCGCCGCCGCAGCTGCACTCGCCGACCTTGATGTTGCCGCGGCCACCGCCGACTGGGCCGTGGAAAGTGGCGCAACGCGGCCCGTCGTCGACGACAGCTGCGCGTTCGAAATCGAGCAGGGCCGCCACCCGGTGGTGGAAGCCGCGCTGAAGCGCTCTGGCGAGGGGCGGTTTACCCCCAACGCCTGCTCGCTCGACGGGGCCGGTGAAGTTGCCCCGCGCCTGACCCTCGTAACCGGGCCCAACATGGCCGGTAAGTCCACCTTCCTGCGCCAGAACGCGGTGATCGCCATCCTGGCCCAGGCCGGGCTTTACGTGCCCGCCAAGTCGGCGCGCATCGGGCTGGTGGACCGGCTGTTTTCGCGTGTAGGCGCAGCTGATGATCTCGCCCGGGGCCGCTCCACCTTCATGGCGGAGATGATCGAGACGGCGGCCATCCTGAACCAGGCCGGTCCCCGCGCGCTGGTGATCCTCGATGAGATCGGGCGTGGCACAGCCACCTTTGATGGCCTGTCCATCGCCTGGGCCGCGGTGGAGCATCTGCACAAGGTCAATCGCTGCCGGGCGCTGTTTGCCACCCACTATCACGAGCTGACCCGGCTGGTGGATGAGCTGGGTGCGGCCGGGAATGTCTCGCTCAAAGCGCGCGAATGGAAAGGCGAGCTGGTCTTCCTTCACGAGGTTCAGCCCGGCCCGGCCGACCGCAGCTATGGCGTCGAAGTCGCCAAGCGTGCAGGCCTGCCCAAGGCAGCCGTGGCGCGCGCCAGCGAGATCCTGGAACGCCTGGAATCCGATGGGGCTCCAGCCGCCGCACTCGCGGACCTTCCCCTCTTCTCCGCCGCCCCGCCCGAGCCTGAAGCCAAACCCAGCGCGGTTGAGGCGCGGCTCAAAGGCGTCGACGTGGACGGGCTGTCACCGCGAGAGGCGTTGGATCTGCTCTATGCGCTGAAAGGGATGATGGAAACCTGAGCAATAAACCTGTCCCGGACGAGCGAAGCGCTGATCCGGGATCTCCCGCATGTAACAGGTTTTCAAAACCAAATGCCTTCAGGAGATCACGGCTCTACGCCCGGACGATGTCCGGGCTTGGCCGGGACAGGATTTTTGGCGAGCGTCTTTAAAAGACACACAATCCCTCACCCGTGCTCGGCGCGGATCTTTTCCATGTGCGCCTGAGCGCGTGGTTTTCCCTTGCCGCCGCAGAATTTGTATTCCTGGGTACCCTCTGTGATCACCGTATCGGTGTCCAGAAGCGCGGTGGTGGCGTAGGTGAAACCTTTGGGAAGCTTTTGATAAATCGGAGTGAAGTCGCGACCGGCGGTGCTTTCATAGAGCTGCTTGATCGAGCGCACCACAAAATACGTGTCCTGAAAATCGCTGATCACATAGTCCGTACGCATCACCCGTTCAGGCACCATCTTGATGCGGTGAGGGCTGTCTGAGTAGAGCGAGAACAGGGTTTCGTCCGGCGATGACAGGATGCCCGCGCCATAGACCCGCAACTCGCCCTCTTCCTCGATCAGGCCGAACTCCACCGTGTACCAGTAGATGGCCCCGAAATTCTTTAAACGATTGAACTCGATCGCCCGGCGACCGCCCTTGCCATATTCCATGATGTAATCGGCAAAGAAGGGATCCATCAGCATCGGCACGTGGCCGAACACATCGTGGAAGATATCCGGCTCCTGCAGGTAGAAGAGGTCATCCTCTACGGCCGTATATTCCACATGCTCCGGCGCACGGCCGGCATTGGCCTCAATCACCTTTTTGGTGCGCGGCTTGCCACCGCGGATGAAGGCCCCGGCCGGGAAGCGGCGGTTTTCCAGATGCCAGAAGAAGACATTGTCCGGGATCAGCTCCGGCACCGGCACCACGGTCCAGCCGGTGGCCGGTTCCAGGATTTTATTGATGTCGTCAAAGTCTGGAATGCCCTGCTTGAACAGGTGTTCCAGCTGTTCAAAGCCGCGCATGAAATCCTTGCAGGCGCGACCGGGCAGCATCTGGCGCTGGTTTTCAAACAGGAGGCGCCAGCGCGCATGCTCAGCTTCGGTGTAGGTGGGCTGGCGTTTCAGCGTCCAGCCGTCGCGCTCAAAATCCTCATCGCCCAGCCGGTAGCCTTCCGGGCGAATGGCATAACGATGCAGCGCACCCCCCGGTCCAGTCAGGCCATGGCCCTCGTCCTGCTTCAGCGGATCGAAATAGGCATCGCCCATATCCGGGATTGAGGTCGTGGACTCGTCAAGCATGACTGGCTCCTGAGGCGCTGCTGGCGCGGGCTGGCATTGGTGACGCAGATGGCTCTAGCATGCGTCGAAAGTCGATATCCATAAAGCCCCTGCATATATCTATGCGTCACGGAGCCAGAGGAAACCCGCCATGACGTCTGCCTTCACCTTCACCACCGTTCCCAAAATCCTGTTCGAAACCGGATCGAGCGCGCGCCTGGCCGAAACCGCTGCGCCCGCCCTTCAAGGAGCCAGGCGCATCCTGTTTGTCACCGATGCCGGCGTCCGTGGTGCCGGTCTTGCGAACGGCGCTCTGGCGGGCCTTGAAGCGGCGGGGCTGGAGGTTCTGGTTTATGACAAGGTGGTCGCCGATCCGCCCGAGGAGACGGTCTTTGATGCGGTCAAGGCTGGTCAGAACTTTGGCGCTGAGGCCGTCATCGGCTTTGGGGGCGGAAGCCCCATGGATACCGCCAAAGTTGTCGCCGTCCTGCTCTCCGGTGAGCAGGCGCTTACCGAAATGTATGGCGTCCAGCAGGTGCGCGCCAGCCGTCCGCCTCTCATCCTGTTGCCCACAACGGCAGGCACCGGGTCTGAGGTCACCAATGTGGCCGTGCTGACTACCGGGGCGACGTCAAAACGCGGCATCGCGGCTGATCCGCTTTATGCCGATATGGCGATCCTGGATGCGGACCTGACGCTGGGCCTGCCCAAGCATCCCACCGCCTATACCGGCATCGATGCCATGGTTCACGCGATCGAGGCCTATACCAACCGCCGTGCCAAGAACCCGGTCTCCGATGCGCTTGCCCTGACCGCGCTGAAAAAGCTGCATGGCTCCATCCTGCGCGCCTGCGAGGACGGGTCGGACGTGGAGGCGCGCGGCGACATGCTGCTGGGTGCGATGCTGGCCGGGCAGGCCTTTTCCAACTCACCCTGCGCGGGCGTCCACGCCATGGCCTATCCGCTGGGCGGCATGTTCCACGTGCCCCACGGGCTTTCCAATGCCGTCGTCCTGCCGCCCGTGCTGCGCTACAACGCGCCCATGGCCGAGGCTCAGTATGGCGAGATTTCTGCGCATCTGGGCCTGAAGCCGGGCTCGGCCGGACTGATCGACGAGATGGACCGGATCGCCGAGGCCGTCGGTATTGAGCGCCGCCTGTCTGAGCTGGGAATCAGCCATAATGACGTGCCGGGCATGGCCGAAGACGTGGCTGCCAATGATCGCCTGCTGCCCAACAATCCGCGCGAAATGACCTATGACGCTATCGTTGAAATGTATGAGGCGATCCTGTGAGCCGGCCCGCTCCTGCATCCCGCAGCGAATTCAAGACATTCGAACCCATCGAGACCCGCTGGGCAGATAATGACGCCTACGGCCACATCAACAATGTGACCTACTACGCCTATTTCGACACCGCCGTGAACCGGTGCCTGGCCGCTGCCGGTTTATTGGATATCAAACATGGCGAGACGATCGGCCTGGTGGTGGAAACCGGCTGCCAGTACCACGCGTCCGCCGCCTTCCCGGATCGACTTGAGGCCGGGGTGAAGGTGGCGCGCATCGGTAACAGCTCGGTGCGCTACGAAATCGCGATTTTCAAGGAAGGCGAAGCCTCAGCCATCGCCGAAGGCCATTTCACCCACGTCTATGTGGACCGCGACACGCGTCGTCCCAAGGCGCTGTCGCAGACATGGCGGGAAACGTTAAAGGGGTGGGGCTGAAAGCATTCTCCCTCCCCTTGAGGGGGAGGGTGGCCCGAAGGGTCGGGTGGGGTGGAGGCTGAACCGTCCATACCAACACTTGATGATCCTCACCCCACCCGTCAGCTATCGCTGACACCCTCCCCATCAAGGGGAGGGAGAGCACAGGGTTCAATTAATCACAAACACCCGTAAGCCGCATCGATCAGTGCCACAGCGCGCGCGTCGCCGACCAGCACGTCCATCTGGCGGTTCATGACGTAGCTCCCCGAAACACCGCGCACCGGATCGGCAAAGCCGCAGCTGCCGCCAAAGCCATAATGGCCCACGCTTTTCGGCTCTGGCCCGTAGGCCCCGCTGTCGCGATTGATCATGACACCGCAGCCATAGCTCAGATCAAAGGGCAGGACCTTGTCGGGTCCGCTGACCTGCTCGGTGAGGGCGGCTGCAATCGTTTCAGCGCCGATGAAGCACTCCCCATCAAGGCGGCCTTCGGTGGCAAACGGGGCCATCAGACGTGCGATGGCATTGGCGGTTCCGTGCCCGTTAGCGGCGGGTAACTCTGCGGAGCGCCACGCCGCGGCGCCCCGGCGGCCGGGCGATGACCAGGGCTTCAGGAAAGCCGCTGCGCGGGCCGGGTTCATCTTGCCCAGATGCGGCGGGCGCGGCGGCAGCATGTGTTCGGCAGCGCGCGCCTGATCGGCATCGGACACGCCGATGTGGAAATCGATTTCACGGGGACCGCAAATTTCTTCGCGCAGAATTCCGCCCACCGTGCGCCCCTTGGCGTCGGCCCGGCGCACCACGGCATCGGCAATCACGCCATAGCTGATCGGATGGTAGCCAGACCCCTCGCCCAGCGGCCATAGCGGTTCCATCGCGGCAAAGCGGTCTTCCATCAGCTCGCGGTCAAACCAGTCTGATGCCTCCATTTCATGGGGGTAGCCAGACAGACCCGCCTGATGCGACAGCGCCTGAGCCAGCGTCACACGGGCCTTACCGCCTTGGGCAAAGTCCGGCCAGATATCGGCAACGGGCGCGTGGTAATCAAGGCGGCCCTGATCGACCAGCCAGGCCATGACCATGGCCGTGACGGCCTTGCCAGTTGAGAAAACCGGTACGATGCTGTCGGCTACCCAGGGCTTTGTGCGCTTGCGGTCTGCATGGCCAGCGAAGATGTCGACCAGCGTTTCACCATCACGCAAGAGGCAGAAGCCGGCCCCGATCTCGTCGGTGTCAGCGAAATTCTTTGCGAAGGCCTCACGGACGGGCTCAAAGCCCGGCGCGACCTGACCATGGATCTCGATACTCATGGCGCGCGGGGTAGCGCCCCGCGACAAGAACATCAAGCAAAGATCGCCATGCGAAGGCCGCGAGCATCACGCGGCGGGTCCGGCGGAAGGCTCCTGGCCGTTCCAGCAGCAATGCGCAAAGCCGTCAGCGCGCAAAGGCCTGCATCCACCAGATCGTCCGGGTTGGCGTCCTTGCGGCGATAGGGATGCGGTTCAAACAGGCTACGTGGAAGGCCATACTGTTCCAGCAGGGCGAGGCGCTCCTCGCGCCCCTCGGCGGTCTTCTTTGCGTTCTGTGCCGGGTGACCTGCGATCAGGGCAAAGCCGGTTTCAGGATGGGTTTCAAACAGATAGCTCTCTTTTTCCGGCGTTATAATCGCGTCGATCTCGCGCATCTTCGCAAACAGATTCCAGCTTTGCTTTGACAGGCCCTTGCCCCCTGCGGCCCGGTTCAACGCTGACGCTTCGCGATAGTCGGCGGCCGCCAAAGCTGGACGAAGCGGCGACGGGAAGACACTGGAGCGCCGAGCGCCCAGAATAACCCTCGCCTCCTTCTCGCACACACGCATCCCGGTCTCGCCAGGCGCGCCCGAAAATCCGATAGGCATGTCGACCGCGATGACCTGCGCCCCGGCTGCAACGACAGAGGCGAAATACGGGTAGAGCGCATGGCGGGGTGGCGCTACGCCATTCATGTCGATCAGCACCGCGCACCAACCCGATGGCGCGCCGTCCACACCCATGGCCCAGGCCGGGCCTTTGGCCCCCACTCGGCGTGGCAGCGGGCGGGCGACGGGCTTTGTTAGCGTTTGCTGACGGATATCGAGATCGCCTGTGGCAGCATCACTCAAGGCAAAGACTGACCCAACCCGCGCCGCCGCTTCGCTGGCCGCCCCTACCAGTGTTTCGCCTTTCAAAAGCTGAGCCAGCGCTTCGGCGGCAAACAAATCGCCCGCGCCATTATGGGCCCCCTCCAGTCGGGGCGTTGAAACGGCCTGCGCGGTGAGGCCATCCACCGCCAAGGTGCCGATCCGACCCCGCTCGGCGGGCGTTGAGGTGACAATGACCTCCGGCCCCAGCGCGCGCGCCGCAGCAACGATCTCGTCTTCGAATTCCAGCGCCCGGCCTGACAGCCAGGCAAGCTCAAACAGGTTAGGCGTCATCACATCGGCCAAAGGCACGAGTAGATCGCGGATAGATCGGGCCGTATCCTCTCTCACATAGAGATGATTGGAGGATGGATCGCCCGGTCCGTCGCCCAGAATCGGGTCCAGCACGATCCGCAATCTGGACGGGTCAGGTTTCACCTTTTCCTGGTCAGCCTTCACCTCGCGCAAAAACGCGGCGACGGCTTCAACCTGTTCTGGAAGCGCCTGATATCCCACGAAAATAGCATCGGCACGGTCAACCCAACCGTCCGATTTCAGCCCGCTCAAGATCGAAGCTACCTGGTCGGAAGACACAGGGCCTCCACCGGGGATACCTTTGCCCGGATGACGCCCCATCAAAACGGTCGGCACCAGCGCCATGTCGACTCCGCGCGCCTGCATCACCGCGGACGTCACTCGCCCGCCAACGGTGCTTCCGGCAACGTGGGAGGTGATGGCAATGATCGCAGGCGGGCTGGTCTTATCCATGCGCCTTATGTAAGCACACTGACCATGTCTGACGATATCCAACACCCGCTGCGCTCTGCGCTTTTTGTACCTGGCGACAAATCACGCGCCATCGAAAAGGCCCCAAGCCTCAAGGCAGACGCGCTGATTCTCGACCTGCAAGACGCCGTCGCGCCTGAGGCCAAACCCGCCGCCAGAGCCGCTGCACCAGACGCCATCGCCCGCTTCAAGGCAGTTGGAGCCCTGGCCGCGCTTCGTGTTGCAGAGCCCGGCTCATCCGATCTGGAGCCTGATCTGTCCGCCGCTGTAGCAGCAGATCCAGACGTCATTGTCGTGGCCAAAGCCGAGCATCCGTCACAGCTCGCCAACATTCGTGAACGGCTGCAGATAAAGGGCTGGAGCGGGTCGCTCTGGGCCATGGTCGAAACGCCTCGCGCCGTGCTGGCCCTGCCCGAGTTTGCCAAAGATGCCCCCGGGCTGGGCCTTGGAGCGCTTGTGGCCGGAACCAATGATCTGGCCTCTGAGCTGCGTCTTCCCACCGGTCCAGACCAGCGTTCAGCGCTCGCCCCGCACCTCGCCCAGATCATTCTGGCGGCGCGGGCAGGCGGCTTGCGGGTTCTCGACGGAGTCTACAACGCCTATCAGGACGCAGACGGCTTTGCTGCGGAGGCTCGCGCCGGTCGCAGTCTCGGCTTTGATGGCAAGACGCTGATCCACCCATCGCAGGTCGAAGCGGCCAACGCCGCCTTTGCGCCGGACGACGCGGAACAGGCCTGGGCCCGCAAAGTCGTCGAAGCCTTTGAAGATCCCCACAATTCTGGCAAGGGTGCGATCCCGGTTGAGGGTCAGATGGTTGAGGCCATGCACCTGGATGCTGCCCGCGCGGTTCTCGCCGCTGCTCAAAACTGAAAACGAGGAAGCCCATGGAATTCTGGCATAATCCGCGCTGTCGCAAGTCCCGTGAAGCCCTGGCTCTGTTGCAGGAAAACGGCATCGAGCCCACGGTTCGCGAATATCTCAAAGACGCACCTAGCGAGGCTGAACTCAGCGACGTAATCACCAAGCTGGGCCTTGCAAGTGCCCGTGACCTGATGCGAACTGGTGAAGCTGACTATAAAGATCAAGGCCTTAAGAGCGTTAGTGACGAAGCGGCCCTGATTACCGCAATGGCCAGTACACCCAAGCTCATCGAGCGCCCGGTTCTCATCAACGGCGATAAGGCGGCAATTGGTCGCCCGCCCGAGACCGTTCTTAAGGTGGTATAAAGCTCACGCCTCATCTTAGAAGGCGGGTCATCCTCGGGGGGATGCCAATGGCCGAAGAGCTTGCCTGGATTGGCGGTTTGTCGCTGCTGGGTGCGGTGGCGCTGGGTGTTCCCTTGCGGCTGTTCGGCTGGAAAGTCGTATGGGGAAGCGTCGTCGCTGCATGGCGCTTCACCCGCGGCCATCGCTTGAAAATCCTGATCATCCTGTTGATCGGTGCAGCCTTTGGCTTGTGGAGCCTTGAGACGCTCCGCGACCTGTTTCTTGGGCTCTGGGTGCGCTAGCCAGCCAGGCCCAGAACACCGCCACCATCCCGCGCCAGAAGCCCGCGATCACACGTGGTGTAGGCCCGCTCAATGGTCACCAGATCGCCGTCCTCGGCCTGACCGGTCATGACCGCGTAGACCCCAAAGCCGGGATGATACCAGACCCGGGTTGCCCAACCGACTCCGTTTGCCCCTTCAATGAGATAGGCATTGCGCAAGCGGCCGCAGAAGTCTCGATCAGCCCGCGTGACCACCCGGAAGTCATACCCACCGGCAGACCAGCCAGTCGCTGGCGGCTCGCCGCTCTCAGGAAACGCAAACACAAACGGCCACTCAAGACAGATATAGCCGCGGCGCTCACACTCGATCACCGCTTCAACCCGGCCAAAATCAAGCACGATCTCCCGGTCAATCGAGACGTAGAGGTCGGCAAGCGGATCGGTGAGACTTTTCAGGCGATGAACGGGAACCTCCTCGGTTCCCACCACAGCCGTTTGGGGTGCATCCCCCTCACCGGTGCAGGCTGACAGGGCAATCGCGCACAGACCCACAATCACCTTTTGGATCGCGGTCAGTCGTGTCCACCTGTCCTGCACCATGGCCATCCCCTCAACAGCGCGGTGTCCCCCGACACCAGAGCCTCGAGGCCGACGGCATCAAGGGACGCAGCGTCAGCCCTGTTCTTCCGGAAGACGCACGACAAGGCCGTCGAGCGCATCGGAAACCTTAATCTGACACGAAAGACGCGAGTTGTCGCGTACGTCGGAGGCAAAATCGAGCATGCTGTCCTCCATGGAGGTCCGCTCGCCAGTTTTATCCTTGAAGGCCTCGTCCACATAGACGTGACAGGTCGCACAGGCACACGCGCCGCCGCAGTCGGCATCAATGCCAGGCACCAGATTACGGATCGCACCTTCCATGACGGTGATGCCGTTATCGACATCCACCGTATGCTCGGTGCCGTCGTGCTCGATATAGGTGATTTTCGTCATGGGCCGAAGCTGGTCCTTGAACGTTTGAGATTGGAAATGCTGGGCGCACGGAACACGCCGGTTCACCGCTTATTTAGGACAGGAATTCGCGCATCGCTACACCGCTATCCCGTAAACGCTCGGGATCAGGGCTGATATTCTGTGCAATCATGCGCTGGGCGGCCATATATTCGGGCGCCGAATTAACCGCTTCGCAGGCAATGAGTCGCCCTTCCTTCAAGTGAAACAAGGCAAACTTACCCTCTTCAGGGTCTCCGCGGCGCACCATGGTGTCGGCTCCGTCGATCAGGCCGGCGATTTGCAGCTTGAGCTCATACTGATCCGACCAGAACCACGGCACCGGGTTGTAATCAAAGGGCGCGCCACAAATGGAAGCTGCGGCCGCCTTGCCCTGCTCAATGGCATTCTGAACGCTTTCCAGACGCAGGCTGCGCTCGTATCGCGCCAGCTCGAAACGCGCCACATCGCCGATGGCATAGATCTGCTCGTCCTCGGTCCGCGCCTGGCGGTCCACCAGAATGCCGTCATCGCAGGCGATCCCGGCGGCTTCAGCCAGACCGGTCGACGGCACCAGCCCCGCCGCCACAAGCACGAGATCTGCCTCAACATGCTCACCATCGCCCAGTATCACGCCGGTTGCCCGCTGAGTTCCTGTGATGCTTTCCACGGGCGTGCTGACGCGAAGATCAACACCATAGCCACGATGGATCGCCCCAAACCAGCCTGACAAAAGCGGGCTCGCCGTGCGTGCCATGGGTCGGTCGGCCGCTTCCAGCACGGTGACTTCATGGCCGCGCTTGCGGACTGAAGCAGCCACCTCAAGGCCGATATACCCGGCCCCGATAATCGCAATCCGGCCAGCCGTCTTCAGCGCCTCTGACAGGGCATCAGCCTCAGCCAGATTGCGCAGCACGAAGACGCCCGGCAGGTCAGCTCCGAGGATTGGGATCCGCCGCGCCTCACCACCCGTGGCCAGGATCAGACTGTCATAGGACAGCCGGTCGCCATCGGAGGTAATCACCTCACTCGAGGACCGATCAAGCGCGGTCACCCGCGTCCCGGTGCGCACCTTTACCTCAGCCTTTTCATACCAAGCCGGCGGCTTCAGCCAGAGGCGATCCAGGGGCAGCTCGCCAGACAGATAAGCCTTGGAGAGCGGCGGACGCTGATAGGGCAGGGCATTTTCCCCACCGAGCACGGTTATCGCGCCCTCATATTTGCGCTTGCGCAGCTCGGCAGCTGCCGACAATCCGGCCTGTCCGGCCCCGATGATCAGGGTATGTGGCACGTAGGTCTGCGCTCCGTCGCTGTCAGCTCGCTGAACCCAACAGATAGCCTCCAAATGCAGTCTGTTAAAGACCGACACGCCGCAGCGCTTGCCCCACACCGCAGCCCATCCTACAGCTCACGACATGGTCACTCGCTCGCTTACCCTCAAAGACGAATTTGCGACCCGGGCTCTGGGCGCTCAGATCGCCGCGCTGCTGGACGTGGGCGACGTGGTCAGGTTGTTTGGCGATCTGGGTGCTGGAAAGACCACGCTCGCGCGCGCCGTGATTGAAGCCCTGACCGGTGAAACCGATGCGCCGAGCCCCACCTTCACCCTTGTACAGACCTATGAAACCAAGGTCGGCCACGTGCTCGCCCACGCCGATCTTTATCGCCTTGAGGATGAAGACGAGCTGGACGAGTTAGGCCTCGATGATGCGCTCGAGCACGGCTTTGCGCTGATCGAATGGCCGGGAAACGCGCCCTCATTTGCACCGCCGGACCGGCTGGACCTAAGCTTGGTTGAAACCGAAGTCGGGGTGCGCGAAGCGCGCCTTGATGGCCATGGCCGCTGGGAGGGCCTGATCCGTGAGCTCTGACCTGTCGCGCACCGCTCAACGCGAAGCTTTTCTGAACGAGGCGGGCTTTGGCGAGGCGCACGTCACACCCTTTCCCGGCGATGCCTCAACCCGGTCCTATTTCCGGCTTCATCGCGGCGACCAACACGTCATGCTGATGGACGCGCCGGGAGGAGCTGAAAGCCCAGCTTGCCCGCCGGATGCGGCACCAGAAGAGCGGAAATCACTAGGTTATAACGCCCAGGCCCGACTAGCGGGCAACAACACGGCTGCCTTTGCAGCATTAGCGAAGGCTCTCGTGGCCCGTGGTTTTTCAGTCCCCCGCATCCATGCCGCTGATATTCAATCGGGTTTCCTTATCCTTGAGGACCTGGGTGATAACTTGTTTGCCCAGATTATACCCGATCAACACAACGAGCTTGAGCTCTATCTCGCCGCCGCCGAGACGCTGGGTGCAATCTACCGGTCAAGCTTTGCCAGGGAGCTGGAGGCTTACGGGTCACGCTGGACGGTGCAGTCTTATGATGAGACCGCCCTGCTGGCTGAAACCGAACTCTTCCTTGACTGGTATGTGAGCGGGCGCGGCAAGGGCTTTAACGAGAAAGACCGTGAGCGTTGGCTAACTGCATGGCGAGACGTCCTGCCTGTCCTGGATACCCATGCTCCCGGCCTTGTTTTGCGCGACTTCCATGCCGAGAACTTGCTCTGGCTACCCGATCGAGACGCCGAGGCTCGCGTCGGTCTTCTTGATTTTCAGGATGCCCTGTTTGGGCACCCGGCCTATGATTTGGTGTCCTTGCTGGAAGATGCCCGACGAGATGTGTCCCCAGAGACGATCACGCCCGTTAGCAACCGCTTCTTTGAGGCGGCGGGCCTGGCGAACCGCGATGCTTTCAATGCTGCAGCGGCCATTCTCGCCGCCCAGCGCAACGCCAAAATTCTCGGTATTTTCGTACGTTTGGCCAAGCGGGACGGAAAGCCCCGTTATCTTGATCTTCTGCCGCGGGTCGCCGCCCATTTCGTTCGTGACATCAGCCACCCGGCTCTCGAACCGGTTCGGGCGGTCGTGCGCGACCTTGCCCCAACCGTTTTTGCGGAGGCCGATCAATGAAGATCAAGCGTGCCATGGCCATGGCAGCCGGGCTCGGTACCCGTATGCGGCCGCTAACGAATGAACGCTGCAAGGCGATGGTAGAGGTTGGCGGCAAAGCGCTGATCGACTGGACGCTCGACAAATTCGTGGCCGCGGGTGTTGAGCAGACAGTGGTCAATGTCCACCATTTTGCCGATGCGCTAGAAGCTCAATTGGCCAAACGATCCCAACCGGAGATCAATATCTCCAACGAGCGCGACCAGTTGCTCGAGACCGGTGGCGGCCTGGTCAAAGCTGCGCCCCTCTTGGGGCAAAGTCCCGTTTTTGTGGCAAATATTGACGCGCTCTGGCTTGATGGGACATCGCCAGAGCTCAACAAGTTAGCGAATGCTTTCGATCCAGATCGCATGGACTTTCTGCTCCTGCTGGCCTCTATGGATCATCAGCTGGGCTTTGATGGAGCGGGTGATTTTTTTCTTGAAGCGGATGGCCAGCTGCGTCGGCGCGCATCGAACAGTCGTGCGCCCTATGCCTATGCCGGTGTGCAGATCATGCACCCGAGCGTTCTGGAAGGTTGCACGGTTGAGCCCTTCTCGACCAATCTTCTCTGGAATGAAGCGCTCGAAAAGGGCCGTATCTTCGGCCACGTGATGGAGGCGTTCTGGATGCATGTGGGCGATCCCCATGCCCGTGATGCCGCCGAGTGGCGGCTGGAGCAGGGGACATGAGTGCCGACCATCTGTTCGCCGGCCCTGGACCGAATGTCTTCACGATCGCGCCCGCGGCCAATTTTGTGGATGCACTGGCTGCGGGGCTCCTGAAAGCCTTCCCGGATCCACAAGACCTTGCCGCGGTGACGGTCCTCGCCCCGACGCGCCGGGCCGGGCGGGCGCTTGCTGAAGCCTTTGCCCAGAGGGACCCAGGAGCAGCGCTGTTGCCGATGATTCGCCCCATCGGTGATGTCGATGCCGATGATCCGCCGTTTGAGCCCGGTGAGCTGGCAGATGTCGCGCCCGACGCTGTATCGTCGGCCCGCCGCCGCTTTGAGCTTGCTCGCCTGATCCTGCAGCGCGAAGATGCAGCGGGGCGCTCAATGGGTGTGGGCGGAGCCCTGGCTCTTGCCGATGATCTCGCCCGCCTGATCGACGACCTTGCCACTGAAGAAGTGGACGATCTTTCCGCGCTCTCAGAGGAAATCCGCGCCGCGCTGCCTGCTCACATGCAGGAAGCCGCCCTGTTTCTCGATATCGTGCTCGAGGCTTGGCCCGCGCGTTTGAAAGAGCGCGGCGAGATTGACCCGGCGCGGCGTCGCTCAGCGATCCTGAAAGCGCTGGCGAAACGCTGGAAGGCAGCGCCGCCAGAGGGCCCTGTGATCGCAGCAGGCTCCACCGGGTCAATCCCGGCGGCCGCTGAGCTGCTCAGTGTCGTGGCGAATCTGCCTCAGGGCTGCGTGGTCCTGCCCGGTTTTGCGCGGGACATGGATACCAAGGGCTGGGTGGCAATCGATGACAGCCACCCCCAACGCTCCATGAAGAGCTTCGTTGAGGCTCTCGGACTGGATCTCAAAGCCGTGGAGTTCTGGCCGGAGGGTAAAGAGCGGAGCGCTGATATCCCGCGCGCGCGCCTGATTGCAGAGGCTCTGCGTCCGGCTGAGGCGACATCGGACTGGCTGCGCCGGGTCGACGAGCTAAAGGCAGCGTACGGCGAAGACATGTTCGAGCGCGCGCTGTCGGGCCTTTCAGTGATCGAGGCCGACACCCCCGCCGATGAAGCCCGGGCAATAGCGCTGGCCATGCGCGAAACCCTCGCCACACCAAAGGCCCGCGGCGTACTGGTCACGCCAGATCGCGCGCTTGCGCGACGGGTGACAGTGGAGATGAACCGCTTTGGTGTCACGCTGGACGATTCCGCCGGCGCGCCGCTGTCTGACACGCCGCCCGGCGCGTTCTTGATGCGTGTGCTGGATCTGGCGCTTGACCCCGGATCGGCGCTGGCCTTCTCCGCATTGGCCTCCTCGCCCCTGTTTGCGCTGGGTGAAGACCGTGCGCGACTGGTCCAGGACCTTATGACACTGGAACGCAGAGCCCTGCGGGGCCGTCGCCCGGGCTACGAGATGGATGCGCTCTACGAAGCCGCAATGGATGCAGCTGGCGACAAGCCAGAGCGTGCTGAGCGCTGGGGCTCAATCCTGACCCGCACCGCTGACGCGCTGGGCGATTTTACCGATGTGGACACCGATCGCCCTGCGGCTGAGTGGGCGCGGGCGCTGGCACTCGCGAGCGAGCATCTGGCGTCCAGCGATGAACAGGTTGGGGCGAAACGACTATGGGCCGGTGATGCGGGTGAAGCCGCCGCCGATCTTGTCAGTGAGTTTCTACATCAGGCTGAAGCCCTGCCGCCCATGTCTGCCATTGAGTTTCGGCGCGCGCTGCTGGAAACAGCCAGAACCGGCCTGGTCCGGCCTCGCTTCGGTGCTCACCCGAGGCTGCAAATCCTCGGTCCGCTGGAAGCCCGTCTCGTCAACGCCGATCGGGTTATCCTGGCGGGGTTAAACGAAGGCATCTGGCCAGCTGGTGGAGGCGCGGACCCCTTCCTCAGCCGGGGTATGCGCCTGGCCGCCGGGCTGGGCGCGCCGGAGCGCCGCTTTGGTCTGGCCGCCCATGACTTTGCCCAGCTGGCCTGTACCCCGGAAGTCATCCTGACCCGATCCACCCGGCAGGACGGAGCGCCCGCGGTTGCGTCGCGCTGGCTGTGGCGGCTTCAGACGCTGGCGAGAGGGGCGTTGCGTGATGGTCAGGCGGACGAGCTGATGCGGCCTTCAGTCGACTATACAGGCCTCGCCCGCGCCATGGATACGCCAACGTCTCACACGCGCCTCGACCAGCCTCAGCCCGCGCCGCCGGTCGAGGCCCGGCCCCGCAAGCTGTCGGTCACCCAGATCGAAACCTGGATCCGTGACCCCTATGCCATCTTCGCCCGCAAAATCCTCGGGCTGGAGCCGCTTGATCCGCTGGATCGCGAGCCCGGCCCGGCTGAGCGCGGCACCGCCTATCACACCGCTATTGAGCGCTGGACCAAGTCGCTGCCTGACAGTGTTGGCCTGCCCAAAGATGCGCTGCAGCGCCTGATCGATCAGGCCCGGCTTGCGCTTGATGAAGCCGGTTTCCCCGACGCGCGCCTGGGCCTGGAATTGCCGCGTTTTGCCCGCGCTGCTGAATTCCTGGTCGAATGGGAGGCAGAACGTCGTCGAACCGAAGACACGCGCTTTAAGCCCGTCGTGCTGGAAACCAAAGGCTCCATCACGATTGAAGGTCCAGCCGGACCCTTTGAACTCACAGCCAGAGCCGACCGGATCGATCTTCGTCCCGATGGCGCGCTTGATATTATCGACTACAAGACCGGCGCAACGCCAAGCGGCCAGGAAGTCAAAGCCGGGTTTGCCCCGCAACTCCCCCTCCAGGCGGCCATGGCTGCGCGCGGGGCGTTTAAAGACTGCCCACCGCACGAAGCAGGCGACATGATCTATGTGCGCGTCTCAGGCACACGCACCCCCGGCGAAGACCGCTCCATCGTCAAAAAGCCTGGTACCGAGGAGCCGGTCGATCTGGCCGAAGATGCCCTAGAAGCGCTGAAAAGATGGGTGGCAGAGTTTGATGATCCCAAGCGGACATATCTGAGCCAGCCGCGGGTCAAATTCACCAATCGCTGGGGTGATTATGATCATCTGGCGCGCCGCAAGGAATGGGCGAGCGCCCCCGGCGACGATACGGGAGGCGACACATGAGCGCTGGCTTTAATCCCGAAATCGTCAAAAAGGCGAGCCAGGACCAGCGCACGGCTGCAGATCCATCGGCCACCGTCTTTGTCGAAGCCAATGCCGGTTCGGGCAAAACCCGCGTTCTGGTGGACCGTGTGGCGCGCCTTCTTCTGGAAGGGGCAAGGCCCGACCGCATGCTCTGCGTCACCTTCACCAAGGCAGCGGCTGGCGAGATGCAGTCACGCCTTTTCAAAAAACTGGGTGAGTGGTCCACGCTGCCCAACGAAAAACTAAAAGATAAGCTCCAGGAGCTGACTGGTGGTGAGGGCAATCCAGACCTAGCCGCGGCCCGACGTCTGTTTGCCCGCGCGCTGGAAACTCCCGGTGGGCTGAAAATCCAGACCCTTCACGCCTTCTGCGAAAGCCTTTTGAGACGCTTCCCGCTTGAAGCTGGCCTTCCGCCCGGCTTCGAAGTCCAGGACGATGCCGAAGCCGCGGCCCTGAAAACCGCCTGCCTCGACCGCTTACTTGCAAATGCAAACATGGCTCCAGATGGCTCAATCGCCAATGCGATCAATGTGATACTGGATGCCGCTGGTCCGGACGGCATCGACCGGATCGCTAGCCTGGCGCTGGCCCGGCGCGGCCGCCTGTCAGAATTGCTGGACGAGGCGGGCAGCATCGAGACCTTCACCGACCGCGCCAGCCTGGCGCTAGGCGTTCCGCCGGACCTTGATGAGACCCTGGCACTGGAAACCATATGGGCCGAGACCGCGGTGGATGATCTGGAAGCCGCTTTAAGCGGACTGCAGGCCGGAGGCAGCAAGACCGAGATCGTCAATGCCGACAAGCTCGCCTGGGCACTTGAGGCCAGTGAGCGCAAGCCCGCAGAGGCGGCGCGCCGCTATCTCGATTTCTGGCTGACCACCAGTGGAACCTTAAAGAAGCCGAGCTCCATTTACGGCAAGAAGACCGGTGAAACCTACAAGATCCTCGTCACCCTGTTTGGGGAGGAGGGCAGTGAGCGCCACCGCATTGACGGTGAGGTCATGGACTTTCTGGCCAATGCCAAGGCCAACAGCGCCACACGCGCCGGCCTGACGCTGGCCAGTGCGATGATCCGTGAATACGCCCATCGCCTGCGCCGGGTCCGCAAGGTGGATTTCGCCGACCTGGTGGAACGGGCCCGCGCGCTCCTGACTGATACCGACGCAAAGGTCTGGGCCCTCTACAAACTTGATCAGGGCCTTGATCATGTTCTCGTCGATGAAGCCCAGGACACTGCACCGGACCAGTGGGCCGTCATCAACGCGTTGACCGAGGAGTTTTTTGCTGGCGAAGGCGCTCGCGAGATCAGCGAGCTGGAACGCAGTGTCTTCTGCGTGGGCGATGAGAAGCAGTCCATCTACTCCTTCCAGAACGCAGACCCGGCCCTGTTCCTGGCCCAGCGCCGCCGCCTGGAGCGAGATGCAAAGGCCGCCGGTCGCCGGTTTGAAAGCCCGGGACTGAACGTGTCCTTCCGCTCCTCCGGCCGCGTCCTGACCGCTGTGGATGCCGCGTTTGCCGCTGAAGCGGCAGCGCTGAACGCGCCAGAGCGCAAGGACGACGCGGCTCGTCTTGAGACCAAATTCCTCATGACGGATCCGGAAACGGAGGCTGAGCGCGATGCCCTGGCTTTCCATCGCTATGACGGGCACAGCGCCGCGCGCGCCGAAGCCTTTGGATGTGTCGAGGTCTGGCCCGCCATTCCTAAGCCTGAGGCCCCCGAGATTGATGAGCTCGACCTGCGCCCGGTGGATCATGAGCGCAAGGACAGCGCCCGCAACCAGCTTGCCGCTGCCGTCGCTGATGAAATCGGAGCCATTCTGAAGCGGGGCGACGCAGTCTGCGATAGTGACGACCCCTGCATTCAAAAGCCTGCGACGCCCGGCGATATTATCGTCCTGGTGCGCAAGCGTGGCGGCCTGTTTGAAGAGATTATCCGCCAGCTGAAGCTTAAGCAGATCCCGGTGGCCGGGGCTGACCGCATGACCCTGCCCGATCAGCTGGTGGTGGAGGATCTGCTCTCACTGGCTCGCTTTGCGCTGCTCCCTGAAGACGGGCTGTCGCTCGCTGAAGTGCTTAAAAGTCCCTTCTTCCATCCGGTGGGCGACACCCGGCCACGCATTGATGACGACGCCCTGTTTGATCTCAGCCGCGGGTCTGGCCGGGGTCTGTGGGAGAAGCTGCGTCGCAGCGATGACCCGCGCTTTGCCGAAGCGCGTGAAGCACTGGAACGCGTACGCCGGCGGGTGGATACGGTTGCGCCCTATGCCTTCTTTGCCACCTTTCTCACCGAGGCGAGCGATACCGGCGAGACCCGGCTTGCCCGCCTGTATGCGCGCCTGGGCGAAGAAGCCCGGGACCCGGCTGAAGAGTTTCTGTCCCGCGCTCTGGATCACGAGCGCGACGGGGCCCCCTCGCTGACCCGCTTTGTCCAGGCCGTCAGCGGCGACGCGTCGGATATAAAGCGCGAGATGGAGGCTGGACGCGGCGAGGTGCGGGTCATGACCGTGCATGGGGCCAAGGGTCTTGAAGCCCCAATCGTCTTCCTGCCCGACACCACCCAGAGCCCAAAAGACCGCGCGGCCGGGCTTTATGTCCATGACAAGGCTGGCTTTATCTGGGCTCCGGACAGCAAGATGCGTCCGCCCCTAGTACAGAGCCTGAAGGATCGCGCCGATCTGGCCGCCGACGGTGAGTACCAGCGCCTGCTTTATGTGGCCATGACCCGGGCACGCGACCGGCTGATCGTGTGTGGCCATACCCACGGAAATGGCGGGCGCGTGGACGAGGGCAGCTGGCACGATCGACTCTGGCGCGCCGCAACACGCGATGGCTGGAAACCGGTGGATACGGTTTTGTCCCGCCAGGCGGAAGAGAATGGTTGGCCGGTGGCCCAGGGCCTGCGCCTTGGCACGCGCCCCAAAGCGCTGGGCCAGGCCGTCGTCGATGATGGCGCAGCCATGACCCGGCCCGTGTGGATGAGTGAGCCAGCCCCCGTCGATCCGCCGTCCTCCCGCCCGATGGCACCATCGCGGCTTCTGGACGATGAGGATGGCGGATTTGATCCACCGCCGCTGTCTCCCCTCGCAGAGGGTGGTCCGGATCGCTTCCGGCGAGGCTCACTGATCCACAAACTGTTACAAACCCTGCCTGATCTACCTCAGGACCGGCGCGAGGACTCTGCGAAGACATTCCTGGCCTCCAAGCCGGACCTGACCGAGATCCAGCGCGAAGAGATCGTCCGCGAAACCCTGCGCGTAATTGACGATCCGGCGTTCGCAGACCTGTTCGGGCACGGATCACGAGCCGAGGTGGCTCTGTCCGGGCGCGCACCGGGCTTGCCTGAGGGTATTACCATCAACGGCCAGATTGACCGTTTGGTGATCACCGATCACGAAGTACTGATTGTGGATTACAAGACCAACCGACCTCCACCCACCGAAGTTGAGGACGTGGCGACGGGCTATGTGGCCCAAATGGCGGCATATCGCGCGCTATTACAGGCGCTTCACCCGGATCGCCCGGTGCGGTGTGCGCTGCTGTGGACCGATGCGCCGCGCCTGATGGAGCTTCCCGCTGAACTGATGGAGCGTGTTTTGATGCGGGCCAAACAGACTCTGGGTGCTTGACCGGCAGCGCATGGCTTCCTAGGTCTGCGGTCAAGGAATTGCCCCCGGGCTGACAACAGCTCGACAGGTTTAAGGAGCGACCCGCATGTCGACGATTGCTGTTACCGACGATTCATTTGAAGCCGACGTCCTGAAGGCCGATGGCCCGGTCCTGGTAGACTTCTGGGCGGAATGGTGCGGCCCCTGCAAGCAGATCGGCCCGGCTCTTGAAGAGATTGCCTCTGAGATGGACGGCAAAATCAAGATCGCCAAAGTCAATATCGACCAGAATCCAATGACGCCGTCGAAGTATGGCGTCCGCGGCATCCCGACCCTGTTGATCTTCAAAAACGGTGATGAAGCCGCCCGTCAGGTCGGTGCCATGGCCAAGGGCAAGATTGTCGAGTGGATTGACGGCGCGCTCTAGAGCTTCGCCCTGATCAGACACAAAAAAACCCCGGCGCTGGTCTCAGCACCGGGGTTTTTCTTTGTCGCTATCGCGCGGGCTTAAACAGGCTGCATCTCAGCGGCGATGGCTTTAGCCGCTTTGGCCGGGTCTGGCGCACCGGAGATCGGGCGGCCTACGACCAGATGGCTCGCCCCGGCGCTCAGCGCGTCTGCCGGCGTCGCCACACGCTTTTGATCACCCAGCGCAGCACCCGCCGGGCGCACACCCGGCGTGACGATCAGAAAGCCATCCGGCACGCGCGCGCGGATTGCTTCAGCTTCCAGTGGGGACGCCACCACGCCATCAAGTCCGGCCTCCACCGCCTGATCGACCCGGCGCATCACCAGATCGCGCGCGCCCATGCCATAGCCCATTTCAGCCAGCATGGCGTCGTCATAGGCGGTCAGCACCGTGACACCCAGGATCTGCAGGCCCGAGCCTGCCCGCCCGTCCACAGCCGCACGCATGACCGGCGGCTCGGCGTGAACGGTCAGCAGATCACCCACACCTGCCGTCGCGATGGAGCGGGTCGCCTTCTCCACAGTGGCCGGGATGTCGTGGAGTTTGAAGTCCAGAAAGACCTTGTAGCCCCCGCCCTTGAGGCGCGAAGCAAGCTCCATCCCGCCAATGGGTAGAAGCTGGAGCCCGATCTTGTAATAGCTGCAGGCCGCGCCGATACGCCCCACCAGTGTTTCAGCCTCGGCAACACTGGGTAAATCCAGCGCGGTGATCAGGCGGGGGTCATGGCTCATGGCATCGCTCCTGTTATTTGGAGCGTTTTAGGGTGAGACGCGGGCTTCGGTAAAGCGGCTATAGTCCAAAATGGTCAATGGCCCAGATCGCAGCAACGCCAAAGGCTGCGGTTCCAGCAATCACTATGACGAAAGTTCCAATCCAGTCTGCTAGACTCATGGTTTGCTTCGCTGTTTGAGTCTGTTGCCGGGTTTGAGGCCCTGCCCCATGAGCTTGTGCGGCCTGATCGGCGCGCGCATTGCGAGCCTGCCAGACCTCCGCAATGGCTTTGATCGCATTGTCGGCCTTGGTCTGGTCCTCTTCTTCATGAAAAACATGCTGAGCGTAAACCGGGAAGATCTGCTCATAGGCGGTTTCAAGGTCGTGGTATTTGCCGCCCAGACGCTGCTGGATCTGAACGGACACGCGACCATCAGGACTAAGGTTTGCCTTGAGCCAACCCTTGTAGAAATGCACCGCTCCATTTTCATATCGCAGATGGAGCGATTGAGTGGGAAGGTAGTAATCCCCATTATAAATCTGAATGTTGGTTGGTGAGCTGTAGGTAGCACCCGGAGCCTTCAAAGTGCCACTGCTCAGGTCTGCCTTGAAGAAAATACCGGACATGTCAGGCTCAAAAGCGGCCTTCACATAGTCCATCAGGTTAGGCAGGCCCTCGGTCCAAACCGAAGCAAAGCCTGTCCTGAACGCGCTATCCTGCGTGGGCGTCCAGCGCCCGGTATTCTGAAACTTGTCTTCGCGCGCGCCTTCCAGTCGGTCAATGAGGGGCTTGAGCTTTTTTTGAGTGTCATCAAGTTCGGACGGTATGCCGAACAAGGCATCAAGCTTCTTCTGGTCTTCAGCGTTCTGGCGATTAATCTCGTCTTCAATGCCCATGGACGACCCCTCCCTGACCTCAATTGAAGGCCAGTAAAGAACGCCGCCATCGAAAAGGCCAGTGTCGGGGTGGAAACACCCTGAAAATCAGGCTTCAGAGCTTGCCGTCTGGGCTCTCTGGTCGCCCATGCGCCCGTCCTGGCGGGCAATGAGGGCGCGGCCGATCGGATCGGGCAGGACCCGCATCAGACCGACCAGAAATTTATACCAGGCCCCCGGCACACGCAGCGGCACATTGCGCTCCACTGCGTCATAGCCGGTTTCGGCGACCTCCTCAGCGGTGAGCATCCAGTAGGACGGCAGCTGGGACACCGTCCCGCGCGCGCCGTTCACATCATGGAATTCAGACCAGGTATAGCCCGGGGCCACGGCGGTCACGTGCACGCCTTTGTCACCGAGCTCCGCACCCAGCCCTTCAGACGCCTTGATCAGCAGTGATTTCAGGCCCGGATACATGGTGCCCGAATAGACCATATGCGCCTTGGCCGTCGGCAACAGGGCGGACACAGAGGAGATATTGATGATGCGGCCAAAGCCGCGCTCTGACATGCCCGGCGCGACCAGATGCATGAGTTTAAGATAGCTGGTGGCCATCAGCTCGATAAAACGCGCCTGATCGGCCCAGTCGCTGCCGGTAAAAAAGCCCGGCTCACCGGCCCCGGCATTATTCACCAGCCCGTCAATCTGACGCCCGGCATCGGCGACCGCCTTTACAATGCGGCCGGGGGCCTCAGGGTCGGACAAATCGTCGGCGATGATCAGGCTCTCAACGCCAAACTGCGCCTTCACCTCTTCCGCCAGATCGGTCAACCGCTCCTCACGCCGCGCCACCAAAGCCAGATCCCAGCCCTTGCGCGCAAAAGTGCGAGCAAACGCAGCACCAATGCCCGATGAGGCACCCGTAACAAGAACAAGACGACGGGCCATGAGGGAGGGTCCTTCTGTAAGGCGGCGGGTATGCGCAGAAGGTGGGGGGTGAGGGAGGTGGTGGCAAGTGGGGGGAGGATTTTCGATATTGTCAGCGCAAAAATACAACCATCGATCGCTAGATGAATTTGTTGAAAAGCATAATCTTCTATTTATGTTCTATTTATGTTCTGTTTACGAGTGGGCGGCGCACTATTTAGTGTAAACCGTTAAAGGAGACGCTACATGTCGCGCCAGACCAAGCCGCCACAATTAAAGAACCAGCTTAGTTCGATCGAGCTTTGCGCTGGCGCAGGCGGCCAAGCCCTTGGGCTTGAGAAAGCTGGCTTTGCTCATGAGTGTGTTGCCGAGATAGATAAAGACGCTTGCCAAACGCTGCGTCTAAACCGCTCAGAATGGACCGTTTGGGAAGGCGACATCAAAGAGTTCGACCCGTCACCCTACAAGGGTGTCGACGTAGTAGCCGGAGGCTTGCCCTGCCCGCCTTTTTCGGTCGCCGGTAAGCAACTCGGTGAGCTTGACGAAAGAAACTTGTTCCCGACTGCACTCGATATCGTCGATGAAGTTCGCCCTGGCGCAGTCATGATTGAAAATGTGCGCGGCTTTCTGGGCTCTGTTTTTGAAGATTATCGAAACGGGTTGAAGCAAAAGCTTCACAGCCTTGGTTACAAAACCGATTGGCGGCTCCTGAACGCGTCCGATTACGGCGTGCCTCAACTGCGGCCACGCGTGATCATTATCGCGATAAAGCATGCCTTTGCAGATCAATTTGAATGGCCTGAGGCCAACACCCATAACCCGCAAACTGTTGGCGAAACGCTGATTGACCTCATGGCAGCCAACAACTGGGTGGGTGCCAAAAGATGGGCAGAGCAAGCCGATGATATCGCCCCAACAATCGTTGGCGGCTCTAAAAAGCACGGAGGCCCGGACTTGGGACCAACGCGCGCAAAAAGAGCCTGGGAAACTCTCGGCGTGAACGGTAAATCAATTGCACCTGAAGCACCCGAAAAGGACTTCGTCGGATTACCCCGACTTACTGTGCCAATGGTTGCACGAATTCAGGGTTTTCCTGATGAGTGGGAATTTTATGGCAAAAAGACTTCGGCCTACCGGCAAGTCGGAAATGCATTTCCCCCACCGGTTGCTGCTGCCGTCGGTAAAAAGCTGGGCGACGCGCTGATGGCTGGCGATAATATTTTTCAAGTCAGGACCGTTGCCTAAATCCCGTTAACACTATTCCAACAATATTCTCGTCGCCTAAGGCGAAGGAGAAAATAGTGTCGGAAAAACTTGGTAGAATTCGTGCAGCCATTTACGCGGCTGCGGGTGGCGAAACTGCGTTTAAAACAGAGCTGCCATTTCTGTTCCGACAGGCAATTGATGAGCTCATCGACGCGCCACGCACCCGACGCCTCCGGCTTTCAGACTTAGAACCTAATGAAAAGGCCGTGCTTGGAATCAAAGTCGAGGCGGCGCTTCGGCAGTTTCTCGATTTTCCCCGAGGCAAGCTCGATTTCTTGATCGCAGGCTACGATGTTGATGTGAAATTCACATCTTCGAACAATAGCTGGATGATTCCGCCTGAGGCAGTTGGACAAGTTTGCCTTCTCGCGAAAACCGACGAACGGCGATCCATTTTCAGCATTGGTCTTATCGAGGCGAAACCTGAGAATCTAACCAAGGGTCAGAACCGAGATAAAAAACTGGGGGTCAGTAAGGCCGGGCGGGAAACCGTCGATTGGTTTGCTTTCGAGCAGCCATTCCCTTCAAACATCTGGGAGTCAGTATCAGAACGTGAGGCAAAAGCGATTTTTCAGCCCTCAAGCGGAACCGAACGAATAGTTGCGCTCTTTAGTGTTTTTGAGGGCCAATCAAGGTGCAAGGGACGTGCTTCACCCAATGGGCATTGTAGTTTTGAGCGGCACTCAAGATGGCCCCCTATTGAGGGCACTCAATGTCAAGCTAGGCAAGGACTTTGTTCTGCCGTTCCGACCTAAAACAAAGGCGGAATTGGCGGCGATCCAATCAAAGCCTCGGCACGCCAAAGGCTTCGTTTACACCCCTAATCCTGATCCATCTTGAGCGCTGCAATAAAGGCTTCCTGTGGGATTTCCACGTTGCCGTATTGGCGCATCTTCTTCTTGCCCGCCTTCTGCTTGTCGAGAAGCTTGCGCTTTCGGGTGGCATCGCCGCCATAGCATTTGGCGGTGACGTCCTTGCGCATGGCCGACAGGGTTTCGCGGGCGATCACGCGGCCACCGATGGCGGCCTGGATCGGGATTTTGAACATGTGCCGCGGGATCAACTCTTTAAGCTTCTCGCACATGGCACGGCCGCGCATTTCGGCCCGTCCGCGGTGGACAATCATGGACAGGGCATCGACCGGCTCGTCATTGACCAGGATCGACATCTTCACGAGGTCACCGGTGCGATACTCGATGAACTGGTAATCGAAGCTGGCATAGCCCTTGGTGACCGACTTCAGGCGGTCGTAGAAGTCAAACACCACTTCGTTCAGCGGTAGCTCGTAAACCAGCATGGCGCGGCTGCCCGCATAGGTGAGCTCTTTTTGAACGCCGCGCCGATCTTCACACAGCTTCAAAACGCCACCGAGATATTCATCCGGCACCAGAATGGTGGCCTTGATCCAGGGTTCGGCGATGGAGTCGATCTTCACCGGATCGGGCATGTCCGCCGGATTGTGAAGCTCGACTTCAGAGCCATCAGTCAGCGCCATCTTGTAGACCACTGACGGGGCGGTGGTGATGAGATCAACGCCGTATTCACGTTCCAGACGCTCTCGAATCACTTCCAGGTGCAACAGACCCAGGAAGCCGCAACGGAAGCCAAAGCCCAGCGCAGCCGAGGTTTCCATTTCAAAGCTGAAGGAGGCGTCGTTGAGCGCCAGACGCTCCACCGCATCACGCAGATCTTCAAAGTCAGCCGCATCGACAGGGAAGAGACCACAGAACACCACCGGCACCGCCGGCTTGAAGCCCGGCAGCATGTTCGCGGTGGGGCGCTTTTCTTCGGTAATGGTGTCGCCGACACGGGTGTCGCGCACCTGCTTGATCGAGGCGTTGAGGAAGCCAATCTCGCCGGGCCCGAGGCTTGCGGTCTCGGTTTTCAACGGAGTGAATACACCCACGCCGTCCACGCCATAGCTGGCCCCGGTGCCCATCATGCGCACCTTCTGGCCCTTTTTAAGCGTGCCCTCGATCACGCGAACAAGACAGATGACGCCCAGATAGGTGTCATACCAGCTGTCCACGAGCAGCGCCTTGAGCGGCGCATCGGGATCGCCCGCAGGCGGAGCGGGTAGACGCTCCACAATCGCTTCAAGCACATTCTCGATCCCGAGACCGGTCTTGGCGCTGATCTCCAGCGCGTCATGGGCCTCAATGCCGATCACATCCTCGATCTGGGCGCGGATACGATCGGGTTCAGCAGCTGGCAGGTCGATCTTGTTGAGGACCGGTACGATGTCCAGATCCACATCAATCGCCTGATAGACATTGGCCAACGTCTGGGCTTCCACGCCCTGGGCCGCGTCCACGACCAGAAGCGCGCCTTCACAGGCATAGAGCGAACGGCTGACCTCATAGGCAAAGTCCACGTGGCCGGGCGTATCGATCAGGTTCAGGACATAGTCCTCACCATCCTTCGCCTTGTAGCGCAGGCGCACGGTCTGGGCCTTGATCGTGATGCCGCGCTCACGCTCCAGCTCCATATTGTCGAGCACCTGCTCTTTCATCTCACGGTCGGTCAGGCCGCCGGTCACCTGGATCAGGCGATCAGCCAGCGTGGACTTGCCGTGGTCGATGTGAGCCACGATGGAAAAATTACGGATACGGGACGGATCTGTTGTCATGGTGCGGGAGTTAGCACTGGGCTGGCGGCTCGCCAAGCGGGATCGGCTGTAGGCGCTCAGAAAAATGCTCGTGGGGTGTACCTACTTTTCATGTGGGTTTTTCTGTGCTTAGCTGCGACAGGGTGCCGCATATGGCCTCAGCAATCGACGATGCCTGCCATGCTTCACCGTCTGCTTTACGTCAGCACTGCTGATCCTGACATGCGCAACGATGTTCTTGAACATCTTCTGGAAACCGCTGAGCGGCGCAACGCAGCGCTGAATATCACCGGGCTCCTGGTCTTTACCGGTACACATTTCATGCAATTGCTGGAAGGCCCCAAAGATGCGGTGGAAGCCGTTTTCGACATGATCTGTCAGGACCGGCGCCACAACGCAATTGCCCGCCTGATTGCCGAACCGGTCGAAGAGAGATCCTGCCCCAACTGGTCCATGGCCCTGCGCGTGATCGAGACGGCCAATGATGGCCCCAATCAGATTTTCACCATTGACGATCAGGCGCTGGAGTCCTTCCTGCCAGCGGAGATGGCCCCCGATCTGCGCGTCCTGTTCCAAAGCTTCAACACGATGAAACGGGCAAGCCACATGGCTGCCGAATAAGCCAGCGCTTAAGACATTCGTAACGCTTTCGCCTCAACCCGGTCACATTGCATGCACAGGCTGTGTGCCAGTGCAAAGCCGGGAGGCCCGCGACATGCTTAGATCCGTACTGATAGCCGCCCTACCGGCCCTTATGGCCTTGACGGGCTGTGCGACACAAAGCTCACCCGAGCCTGATTATGGCCAGCCGAGCCGCTACCAGGACAATATCGACACCTATTCGCGAGAAGAGCTGGTCGAAGTCACCGCCGACTTCTTCGGAGTGACCGCAGAAGCTGCCGCCAGCGTCCTGGAGCGAAGCTTTTCAGATCTCGGGCGTCCGGTGGGCTATATCGCCGGTGAAGAGGTCTCTGGCGCGGCTGGGGTCGGCGTGCGCTATGGCGAAGGCTACCTCACCATGAAAGGGGCCAGCGAAAGCCAGAAAGTCTACTGGACGGGCCCAACCATTGGTTTTGATGCTGGCGGTGACGCCAGCCGGACCTTCACACTGGTTTATAACCTCACCGATACCGACGATCTCTACCAGCGCTTCCCCGGCGTTGAAGGCTCGGCCTATCTGGTGGGCGGTCTGGCGGTGACCTACCAGCGCGCCGATGGCGTTACACTGGCACCGATCCGCTCGGGTGTTGGCCTGAGGGCCGGGGCGAATGTGGGCTATGTGTCCTACTCGCGACGGCGCAGCTGGATTCCGTTCTAAAACGCTCGCTTAAACCCGATTCAACCCTTAAGTTAATGTTAACGGTGCGCTGAGGGGCCACCGGGAAAGAGGGTTGAAGTATGAGTGAGATGTCCGCCGAAGTTGTCTTTGTTCTGGGCCTCGCCCTGGGGCTTGGCTTTGCAGGTCTGGCCTATCTGGGTCGCCGGACGCTTTGGTATTTCACCAGCGGAATGTTCCGCGCGCTCAGCTTCCCTTTCCGCTTCAGCCTGCGCCGCCTTGGGGTTGGTCGAAAGGTCAATGCCGAAGCGGTCGGCTCTGACTCCGTTGAGGCGATCAAGGCCCGCGCCGCCGGTCGCCACCAGACCCTGACCGAGCAGGCGCTGGGCGTTGGCGGCGATCGTTTCGAGCAGGAGGAGGCCCACATGAACCGCCAGGGCTTTATCTTCCGATGGATGTCGGTGCGCGTAGGCTTCATGCGCATGCCAGAGGAGCTTGATGACAAGACGGCCGAGGAATACGGCGCGCTCGCCGAACAATTCCTTGGGCGCGCAGTCCCGATCACGGCTGACCAGCGAGCGCTTTTTGAAGATATTGAAGGTCAGGTGATCGCCGGACAGTTCCAGTCCAGCGATGCGGGCCTCATTTATCTGCTAAACGAAGCGCGCAAGATCATGAACGCCAATGTGATGATCCTGTCGGCGCTTTTCTCAGTGATCCTTGGCACTGTTCTGGTTGGCAATGTCTTCGCCCACCAGTTCGGCCTCGTTCGCAGCCTGGGGCTGTTTCCCGACGGACTCGCCTTCATGGATAGCCAGACCGCAAGCTCCCTGGTCTTCGGAGCTGCCAGCTGTCTGGTGGGCGCGATGGTGATGTGGGCGCTCTACTATGCAGAATTCGCGCCCTATCAGCGCAATACCGCGCGGGAAATGGCCAATCTTCTCACCCGCTATCTGGCCCGCGTGAACGACCACTATCGCACGGCTGTCGGTAAGGCGCGTTCTGTGACCGTGGGTGAAGAACGCGAGCCCAAGAAGCTTGGTGAAAAGGCCAAACTGTGGACGCTGAACATGACCTGGATCGCGCTCAGGGTCTTCTTTGTGGAGACCTATGTGCGAAATGTCGTGTTCCAGATCCGGCGCAATTCAAACTATTATCTGATGTTTGTGCCGCTGGGCGTTGTCATCGCAACCGGCGTCATCCTGGGCGGGCTTTCAGCGTTTACCGGCCTTGCCCCCTTCCAGTCGATTTATCAGCTGGGCTGGGTGTTTGCCGTCCTGTTCTTCCTTGTGGCCGCGCTCTACTCGTTCTTCCTGTCCAACGCATTGAATGCGCTGGATGAAATCGATCAGGGAGAGTGGATCAGCTTCCACACGCTAAAACTCAACCATGTTCTGGGAGAGGTCGTTGGCAAATACGCCGAAGATGTCGGCTACTGGAAGAACCGTATCGGCGGTGGCGGGCTCTAGAGCCCTACATCTGCAAGCGATAGCCACCGCTTTCGGTAATCACCAAGCGCGCAGAGCCTTTTGGCTCGATCTTCTGGCGCAGGCGATAGACGTGGGTTTCCAGCGTGTGGGTGTTGGCTTCACGGTGATAGCCCCACACCTGATCGAGCAGCTCCTCACGCGCTACCGGCTTGCCACCCGCCCGGTAGAGGTATTTGAGAATATTGGTCTCTTTCTCGGTCAGGCGGATCTTTTTCTCGTCCGCATCGACCAGGAGCTTCATCGCCGGCTTGAAGCGATAGGGCCCGAGCTGAAGGACAGCGTCCTCGCTTTGCTGGTGACGACGCAGCTGGGTATTCACCCGCTCCAGAAGCACCACAAAGCTGATCGGCTTGGCGAGGAAGTCATCCGCGCCAGAGCGCAGGCCCAGCACGTGATCGGCATCGCCGGACTGGGCGGTCAGAAGAATGATCGGTGCGGTCACTCCATCCTTGCGAAGGTGGCGACAGGCCTCTCGGCCATCCATGTCGGGAAGGCCAACGTCAAATATAATGAGATCGACCGCTTCGTTGCGGGCCAGGTCCATACCCGGCCGCGCGGCGTCAGCCGTCAGAACGTGGAAATCATTTTCGAATCCAAATTGCTCCGCAAGTGCCTCTCGGAGTGTGTCATCGTCGTCGACCAGCAGGATTGTCTTCTTCGTCATCTGTCCACTTTCATTCGTCAGCCTGGTCGGCCCGCCGTCACGAGCCTTGCCCGATACACAGCAAAGCGCAACATGGATCGGTGCTTCAATAATAAGGCGTGACATAACCGATCTGACCCTCACGCACCCGTCACGGTTGGGTGAGCGATTTGAACAAAGTGTGAGCGTCCGGTGATATTGAGAGTTTTCAAGTCCAAAAGCGCAACCACCAAGCTGGTAATTTCGCTATGGACTGAGCAAGCCATTTGGCCCTATCCCGGAACCGGTCTCGCACCAAACAGAGCCGAGCCTACACGCACAGAAGTCGCGCCGAGTCGCACGGCCAGCTCATAATCCGCGCTCATTCCCATGGATAGCTTTTCAACACCGGCTTGCTCAGCCAGCTTGCGCAGGAGCGCAAAGTGCAGGGAGGCCGGCTCATCCACCGGCGGGATGCACATCAAGCCTTCAATTTCGAGACCATATTCGTCACGGCACCGGGTGACAAATTCAGCCGTCTGTGAGGGTTGAATGCCCGCTTTCTGCTCTTCATCGCCGGTATTCACCTGGACATAAAGCCGGGGCCGACGCCCCAGCTTCTCCATGGAGCGCGCGAGATAATGAGCCAGCTTTTCGCGGTCGAGTGTCTCAATGACATCAAATAGCGCAACCGCATCATCAGCCTTATTGGTTTGAAGCGGACCCACCAGACGCAGCTCCAGATCAGGGTGAGCCGCTCGGCGTTCAGTCCAGCGCGCCTCGGCCTCCTGCACGCGGTTTTCGCCAAAAACCCGCTGACCCGTAGCGAGCATGGCCTCAATCCGGTCGTCGGGCTGCTTTTTGGAGACCGCAACCAGGGTCACATCGTCTGGCTGGCGACCCGCTCGCTTGGCGGCATCGCCAATGCGGCTCACAATGTCTGCACGAGCCGCCGCGATCTGTTTTGGAGCTTGAGGTATTGTCATGACAAACTCGACCTATGGCGCGGCGGCGAGGCTGGCAAGTGTTTGTCGCGCAATTCAGCGGTCCAATTCCAACCTGCCAGCCCTTTTTGCCTTTACAGATCCCGTCCGGACACCCGATCCGGTGAAGCTCGCTGAATGCCTGCCGCCTGGAAGTGGACTTGTCCTTCGGACCTTTGGGGATCAGGGGCTTAGGCAAAAGGCACCCGTCATCGCAGCGATTGCTGAACGTCGCGAGGTGATGCTTTTGATTGCCGGAGATCCAGATCTGGCAGCCGAAGTTGGCGCTGGTGGTGTGCATTGGCCAGAGAGCCGGCTTCATCAGGCCGCAAAAGCCCGCTTTAAAGGCCTTCAAACTGCGAGCGCCCACTCCCCGTCAGCGGTGAGGCGAGCACAGGGCCTTGTTGATGCGGTGTTTGTGTCAGCCGCATTTTCATCAAACAGCCCGAGCGCCGGCAGGCCTCTCGGACCCTTTCGCCTCGCCAGCTACGCCAGGCGAAGCACTTTGCCGGTCTATGCGCTTGGTGGAATTAATGAACGGACAGCAAAGCGCCTGGCGCACACCGGTATCAGCGGCGCGGCAGCGATTGAAGGACTGGTGGATAAGGCTTGATTAGAAGCGGAAGGCGCTTTCGAAGCGCAATTCAGGCTGCTTCTGCTCAGTGTCCTCGCCGAACATCTCTTCTTCCGGTGAGGTGAAGCGCAGTTCACCCCCGAAACGGAAGCGTTCGGAGAAGTCGTAGAAGGCCCCAGCACTGATGTCATCCAGGCTCAGGTTCGAGGGCAGACGATCGGACTCGGTGTAACCGATGGTCACGCCCCAGCGATTACCGCCCTGAAGCTGAAACTCGCGCTGGCGCACACCCCAAACCGCATAAGACTCAGACGGCGCAACGGTGAAACGCTCATACCAGGCCAAAGCCGTCGCGGTTCCCGATTGATCGGCTTGAAGTGGCTCTGACGGGTAGCTCCGAAGCTCAGATGATTCGACCTCGGTTGCATTAGCATCAAAGTCGATCGACGGAGCCGTCAGCTGAACACTCGGCAGGTCGCTGGCAAAACGCACGGCACCAGACAGGCGCACGGAGTCATCGTCGGACTGCGCCTGAGCACCGACCGGCACGGCCAGAACCAGCGCGGTCACGAGACCTGCAAGCCCGAATGATGTTCGCACGCGTGCCATTGGCACCCCTCTTAATCAGGCCGTCGTTTAGACCTGGATGAACCATATACCGAATCGCGACGGTTTGCGTAAGAGGCCTGTGCGGCGTGACATGAGAATTTGGGTTGGAGCGTGTCAAAAACGCAACCCGGTCTCCAGAACCGCGCCGACACCGCCGGCTTCGTGGGTGAGGACGCCACCGGACAACAGCACATTATCGCCGATCCAACGCGAGGCCCCAGCGGAAAAGCTGGTGCCCTCTACGTCAAAGACCGCATGATCACCATGAGCAATTTCAATGCTGTAAAACCAGTCTCCGCGCTCAAAGGAGAGCTGTCCGGATGCGGCGCGATATCGACCACCTGATAGTCCATCATTGGTGGACAGATAAGAGGCAGACAGCGTGACGCTGTCAGCCTCGCGCGATCCGCCTGCGGAGACGATCCAAGGGTCATCCTGGCCAGCTAGAGTGTTTTCAGCCTGAGCATGTTCTGCGGTCAGATAGGCCCGCCACCGCACACCACTGGATGGGATGCGCCGATCAAAATCGACCGAGCCCGAGATAAGGCGTTGAATTTTTGGAGTATTGATCAAAGCACTGGTCGCAGGCCGACAGCTGTCGACGCCGCAGCGTACACCTTCAGGCGTGAAACTGGCCGCCACTGCAAGACCGATAATGCGGCGCGATTGGACACTTATTCGCGGTGCTGGCGCACTTAAGGTCAAGCCGGTGTGGGCCAGACCACCGCCAACCGGATCAGCAAGCGCCCGGTCCGCGCGCGACAGGCGCATGGCAAGAATGGCAGGCGAATTCGTCTGGTTAGCGGCCGTCGAGCCCCACCCCACGCCCCACTCCAGCCAGTTTTGCTTTATAAAAAGCTCAGCACGCGAAAGTTCAACCTGGGCAGATCCAGGATCCAGAGCAGAGGTTGAAGAAAAGCCCGTCGCCAAGCCGGTTAGCGCCAATCCACCCTGTGTGGGCCCCGTCTGGAAATCCTGACCAAACCCCCGCCGCCCATCGCCAGACTGGGCTGCGACATGGGCGCGCACACCCCAGCGCAGACCGCTTGCTGTGATCTGTTCGGCCCCCAGGCGATAACGCAAGTCGACGGCCGCCGTATCACGCAAAGCGCGCCGATCACCCGCTGCCAGCGCCACATCAAGATCAAGCTGAGATGAAAATTCAAACCCGGAGAAGGACGCAGGCCGGTCATTCGTTTGTGCAAAGGCAGGCTGGAAAGATGCCAGCGTGGCCGCGCTCCAAATCGCCGCGACATAGAGCCTTGCAGCGTCGCAGGAATTATTCATGGTGCGCGGCCTCGCCAGTCGGCCCCGTCCCCCCGGACGTGCGCGCAGAGTATTCAAACGACCGCGAGTGAGAATCAAGCGCTCTGAGGCGCCTGAGAACGGCGTGAGATGTTAAGCGTGTCAGAAATGTCACGATCATCCTGCCCGTGGCTGCGTGTGACCGGCTGGCCAGACGCTAAGACCATGGTATAGAGGCAAGTAACGTATCGCGCTACGCGCACCCACCTTTTACGGCCTTGTTGGAGGCTTCGAAATATGAACTCTGCTCGCTTGCTCCGCCTCACCACTGCACTCGTTGGAACCGCTTTGGTGGTGTCGGCCTGCCAATCGCGCGATAGCGCCCAGTCTGAAGAGGGTGGCTTTTTGGGTTTGCTACCAGGTTTTGGCAGTGGTGGCGAAGCGGTCTCTGAGCAATCTGAAGCCGGTATTGGCGTAAACAGCTATCTGTGGCGCTCCTCACTCGACGTATTGTCTTTTATGCCGCTGTCGGAAGTTGACCCGTTTGGCGGCGTCATCATCACCGACTACTACGCCAATCCAGAGCTACCGACCGAACGCTTTCGCGCGACGGTCTATATTCTCGATACCCGCCTACGTGCTGATGCCCTGTCTGTTCAGATCTTCAAGCAGATTGCCGCAGAAGATGGTCGCTGGGTTGACGCTACTGTAGATCCTGCAACCCGCATTCAGATTGAGAATGCAATCCTGACCCGGGCTCGCCAGCTGCGTATCTCTCAGATTCAGGACTAGAATTCGCCGGGAACGAGCGCCATGAAAACCAGCGGTCTCCTCCTAAGGGCTTTAGTGTGCCTCATGATTGCTGGCTCGGTGTCTGCTTGCGGATTTCAGCCCATGTATGGCGGCATGGCCTATCGTGCGCTCCCCGGGTTGGAGATTAACGCCCCCTCCGATCGACTCGGCTACCTGGTTGAGGATGCGCTTCGCGATCACCTCGGTGACGGGCAATCAGCTTATACGACCGATATCGATCTTGAGTTTGTTATACGCCCGCTTGGTTTATCTGCCGTTGGGCGCGCTAGTCGGTTTGAAGGTCGCGTCGAGGTGAGTTACCGCCTTTATACAAGGGATGGCTTTGAAGCTAACGGAGCGTTTTACGAGAGCGTGTATTATGACGCACCGGGCGATCCATTTTCCCTGATCGCAGCACGACAGGCTGCTGAAGAACGCGCTGCCGACCTGGTCGCAGACCAGCTCGTTGTTGAGTTTACTTCTCTAATTCAGCGCCATGAGAGTGAGGCTCGTCGTTGAAGTTAAAGGCAAATGAGGTCGCACGCGTCCTAAAAAAGCCTGACGCTGCTACTAGAATTTTCCTCATTTATGGCGAAGACACCGGCCTGGTACGCGAGCGCGCCGAGATTGTGTCCAGAGGCATTATTCCAGATCTGGGCGATCCCTTTGCCGTCACCCGGCTAACCGACGATGACATAAAGGCCGATCCGGCAAGCCTCGCTGATGCGCTAGCAGCACTTTCGCTGGCCGGCGGCGAACGCCTGGTTCGGCTGCGTCTGTCAGGCGATAACGCGACCGCTGCAGACGTCATCAAGTCTATTGATGCTGGCGATATGATTGCCGAAGCCAGACTTGTCATCGAAACCGGCTCGCTACGCCCCACCTCGAAACTGCGCAAGGCGGCTGAGGCGGCCAAATGCGCCGTTGCAGCGCCTTGCTATAGCGATGGCGCGCGAGATGCGATTGCCATGGCCGAAGCGTCATTTGCGGAAGAGGGGTTGAGTCTGTCTCCAGATGCCCGTGCGATGTTCGCACCCTATCTGGAGGGTGACCGGGCGCTAGCACGCTCTGAAATCGAAAAGCTCATCCTGTACAAAGGCCTTGCCATCCAGCGGGGCAGTGAGGATTCGATTATAGACGCATCGGACATCGCCGCCGTCTCCGCGGTGGGTTCTGAAGCCGCCCTTGATGCCATCCTTGAGCCTGCGATGGGCGGTCAGCCAGCCAAAGCGGACCTGGCCTATGCGCGCGCACTCGCCGCTGGCGCAAGTCCCGTTGGGGTTTTGCGCATGCTTCAGCGGCGTATCGACCAGATTGAAGTCTTCCACACCTCAGGAGGCGACGCCGGTGCACTCGCCCGAACCGGTGTTCCCAGATTTGGTCCGGCCGCCGACGCCTTTAGAAAGAGCACGCGGTTGTGGACTGGTCGGCGGCTTGGCCAGGCAAGACGGCTCGCCTTCGAAGCAGAGCGCAATGTGAAGCGATCGGGTTCGCCGGCCGAAGCCATTGTCGGACATTTGCTCCAGCGCCTCTCGCGCGTTGGTGCGAGCGATCGCTAACAGCGTAAACTATTTTTTTAATAGGCTTTTTTATTGTGGCGCGATTTTGACGCACTGGGCCCTACAGCCCTACGCTAAATTGGATTTCAGCAGCCTTCAGAGTCACCTGGTTTACAGCTAGTAAGACCCGGTCTGACCGTCCTGGGTCAGGCGGCGACACACATCATCAAGCTGGTCGAGCGACTTGAACTTCACGCGGACTTCGCCGCGCTCACCGGAGTGGACAATCTCAACATCGAGACCGAGCCGCGAGGTCAAGTCGGCCTCAAGGGCACGGGTGTCTGGATCCTTGGGTCGAGCTGGCGGTTTGGACCCGCCCTTTGTCTCAGTGCGCCCGCCAGCACTTCGCGCGAGAGCCTCTGCTGCGCGAACCGACAGGCCCTCCCGCACAATCTGCTCGGCCAGAGCATCGGGGTCGGGTGCGGTTTGAATGGCGCGCGCGTGGCCGGCCGTAATCTCACCAGCCTCCAGGCGCTTAAGGACGCCCTTCGATAGCACCAGAAGACGGAGCGTGTTAGCCACATGGGCACGAGACTTGCCCAACGCCCGAGCCACCTCTTCCTGGGTATGACCAAAGGTTTCGATCAGCTGGCGCAGCGCACGCGCCTCCTCAACCACGCTGAGATCGGCCCGCTGGACGTTCTCAACAATCGCGATTTCCAAGGTTTCGCGATCGGTTAGCTCGCGAACGATACACGGAAGTTCATGCAGCCGCGCACGCTGAGACGCACGCCAGCGACGCTCACCCGCAACGATCTGGTAGCGCTCGGTCTGACCCTCGAGCGGACGAACAAGGATGGGCTGCAGCAAGCCCTTCTCGGCGATTGATTCCGACAACTCAGCCAGTTCCGCTTCGGTAAACTGTTTGCGAGGCTGATCAGGGTTGGGCTCAAGGAGTTCTACCGGAAGGGTGCGAAGCCCGGTCACCGGCGCGCCGCTTGCAGCTTCTTCATACTCACGGGCCGCCTCGACCGCTTCGCCTTCGCCAAGCAGGGCAGACAATCCACGGCCGAGGCCGCGGGTACGGGGCTTTTCGTCTGAGTTACTCATGCGGGTGTCAATTCACCTTCAGGATCGCGCTCTTGGCGCACCACTTCACGGGCAAGGCCGAGATACGCCTGCGAGCCAGCGCACTCCAGATCATACAGAATGACCGGCCGGCCAAAACTTGGAGCCTCGGAGACGCGGACATTGCGCGGTATGACCGTGTCATACACCTTGTCGCCAAAATGCTCGCGAACATCCGCCGCCACCTGGCTGGAGAGGTTATTGCGCTTGTCATACATAGTCAGCACAACACCTTGAATAACCAACTCTTTATTGAGGTTGCTGCGAACCAGCTCGATGGTTCTCATCAGCTGGCTCAGACCTTCCAGCGCAAAGAACTCGCACTGCAGAGGCACCATCACACTATCGGCCGCCGTCATGGCATTGACCGTCAGAAGGTTCAGCGATGGCGGGCAATCGATCAGGATGTAATCACAGGTCTGACCAGCTTGCGCGAGGGCGCGCCGGAAGCGTTCCACAGCGTGGCGCAACCGATAGGATCGGCGCGGCGCATTCGACAGCTCCAGCTCGGCACCAGACAGATCGACATCTGACGGAATGATCGCCAGACCCGGCACATCGGTCTCGATCAGGGCATCTTCCATCGGCTTTTCAGACACCAGAATATCATAGCTGGTAGCGGTCCGCTCAGCGCGTCCAACGCCAAGCCCGGTCGACGCGTTGCCTTGGGGGTCGAGATCCAGGACAACCACTTTCTGCCCGATGGCGGCAAGGGCCGTGGCCAGGTTGATGGCGGTCGTCGTTTTTCCAACGCCCCCCTTCTGGTTCGCAACAGCAATAACTTTGGGAGCGTTTGAGTTTTTGGTGTCAGGCACGGCGGAGATCCCTGATCTTGAGAAGCACGGCCTCCGAGGAGGTGAGACTCGGTATGACCTCTTCTTCAAAGGTCCAGCTTTTACGAGCCTCGGTCAATTCCTCTTTGAAGTTTCGACCCTTCGGGAGCAGGCAAGACGCCCCCTTATCCACAAATGGATGGACATAACCCAGAAGCTTTGTGAGGGGTGCCATGGCACGCGCCGTCACGATATCGACCGCTGGCACCTCAATCATGGCCTCTACACGGACCGGATAGACCGTGACGGGCGCATCCGTCGCCGCGACAACATCGTTCAGGAATCGCGCCTTTTTACCGATGGATTCGACCAGGTGGACGTGTGCGACCTGCGCACGCGCGCGCCCCCCCTCCATCAAACCAAAGGCGATCGCGAAGCCTGGAAAGCCCGCACCTGATCCAAGATCGGCCCAGCGCTTGGAGTCACCGCCCAGTTTGAATACCTGCCAGCTATCAAGGGCATGACGGAACCAGAAGTCATCCAACGTTGAGCGGCCAACCAGATTGGTATGGGCATTTGTGTCGGCCAGACGGGTCCGCCAGACCTCAAACCGCTCCAATGTTTCACGTGAAACACCGGTATCGCGGGCAAATTCCTCAGCGCCGTAACTCACGTCTGTCATGCTGACCTTTGCTCACGATCGCGCCGCTTCAGGAATGCCAATAAGGCCGTCAGCGCCCCGGGAGTAACGCCTTCGATACGGGCAGCCTGTCCCAACGTCGCGGGCGAGGCGGCAATCAGCTTCTCGCGAACCTCATTGGACAGGCCGCCGACACCCGCATAGTCAAAGCCAGCAGGGATACGCACGCCCTCGTCTCGTTGAAAAGCGAGAATGTCGGCTTGCTGGCGCTCGATATAGCCGTGATAGACTGCATCAATCTCGATCTGTTCAGCAACCGAGGCTGAAAGGCCCTTCAACTCAGGCCAGATCTCGCAGACCTGCCCCCAACTGACCGCTGGATAGCTCAACAGTTCGAAAACATCGCGGCGCTTGCCATCCTGGTTGACCTTAAGGCCGCGCCTGGAGGCTTCGGCTGGCGTAAGCGTTAGCTCACGCGCTCGATCTCGCGCCGACTTAAGCTCCTTACGCTTCTGAAGCCAAGCTGTTTCACGTGAAACACTCGCAGCTCCCAGAGCAATTGCCTTGTCAGTCAAACGCTGGTCCGCGTTATCTGCCCGCAAGGTCAAACGATACTCAGCTCTGGACGTAAACATCCGATAGGGCTCGGTCACGCCGCGCGTGATCAGGTCATCAATCAGAACGCCGATATAAGCTTCCGACCGATCCAGTATGAAGGGTTTGGAGCCCGATGCCGCCAGCGCAGCATTAAATCCGGCCATCAGGCCCTGCGCCGCCGCCTCTTCATATCCCGTTGTACCGTTGATCTGGCCAGCGAGCCAGAGGCCTGAAAGCGCCTTCACCTGAAGCGTGGCGCTCAACTCACGCGGATCAACATAGTCATATTCGATGGCATAGCCGTAACGGCGCACCTGAGCACGCTCTAAACCAGGAATGGTCCGCAAGAAGGCATCCTGAACACCCGCCGGCAGCGACGTTGAGATGCCGTTCGGGTAGACCGTGTCGTCATCAAGGCCCTCAGGCTCAAGAAAGACCTGGTGGCTCGTGCGATCCTCAAACCGAACGACCTTGTCCTCAATCGACGGGCAATAGCGGGGGCCCTTACCGGAGATACCTCCGCCGTAAACGGCGGACTGATCCAGATTTCCCGCGATAATCGCATGGGTCTCTTCGGTCGTTCGCGTTATGCCGCAAGAAATCTGAGGCACCGTGATCCGGTCATTGAGGAAAGAAAACGGCACCGGCTCCTCATCAGCCGCCTGCATTTCCAGGCTCGCCCAGTCAATCGTCGAGCCATCGAGGCGAGCGGGCGTGCCGGTCTTCAGTCGGCCCATCCGCAGACCAAGACCGTAGAGACGATCCGAAAGGCCAATGGCCGGTTGCTCCCCATCCCGGCCCGCCGGAATACGGTCCTTGCCTCGGTGGATAACGCCTTTCAGAAATGTGCCCGTCGTCAGGACCACAGAGCCGGCTCGATACTCACCGCCAACACCATCAACGACCCCGACGCACCGACCATCCTTTACAAGGAGGTCTTCAACAGCCGCCTCGGCAATGGACAGGTTGGCCGTCAGTCCAAGCTCGCGCTGCATGGCCGCACGATACAGGCGGCGATCGGATTGCGTGCGCGGCCCACGGACAGCTGGCCCTTTTGACCGGTTGAGCAGTCGGAACTGGATCCCACTGGCATCGGCCACACGGCCCATGACCCCATCAAGGGCATCGACTTCACGAACCAGATGACCTTTGCCAAGCCCGCCAATCGCGGGATTGCAGCTCATCTCGCCAATTGTGGACGCCTTGTGCGTCAACAGCAGGGTGCGCGCGCCCAGACGCGCAGATGCGCTCGCCGCCTCACAGCCGGCGTGTCCCCCACCGATAACAATCACGTCCCAGGTCTGAGCCCGGGCGGTATCCAAGTCGCAAATCTTCATTGATGTCTGGCCTTCGGCGCGACAATTCAGCTCGTCGCAACGGACCGCTCATATAGGCCCTGCGCCCCTCAGAGTCGAGACGCTGACGTCTCCAACGTTCTTATTTGCCGATGCAAAACTGGCTAAAGACGCGATCAAGGACATCTTCAACATCAATGCGGCCTGTAAGGCCGTCTATCGCGCGCAGCGCAAGATGGATCTCCGCTGACGCAAGCTCTGGTGCGAAGGCCAACTGCCCCTGTGCCGCCTGAAGATGACCCAACGCGCGAGAAACGCCTTCGCGATGTCGGGCCCGGCTGATCGCTGGTGCCTCCCTGCGCCCCAGCCGTCGCGTCACCTCATTGCAGAGCCAGGCCTCAAGGGCGGCCACGCCCTGGCCGTCACGGGCGGAAAGCTCAAAGCGAACGCCCTCAAAATTCAGGCTAGCGCTCGCTTCACCCGCCTCATCAATTTTGTTGAGGACCAGCGCATCGCCCTCGCGGAGCTTCTCGACAACACCGGCATCCAGTGTTTCACGTGAAACATCGACCACCCCAAGCCGCAAATCGGCATCCTCGGCACGGGCCAGAGCCCGGCGAACGCCCTCAGCTTCGACCGCGTCAGAAGCCACACGAAGGCCAGCCGTATCTGCCAGGATCACCGGGAAGCCCCCAAGTACAAGCCGAACCTCGACAACATCCCGCGTCGTTCCCGGTATATCGGTGACAATCGCGGCATCGCGTCGAGCGACTCGATTTAGCAGCGAAGACTTACCGGCATTCGGCGCGCCAATCAGCGCAACGACGAACCCGTCTCGCACCCGCTCCCCTCGATGGTCATCATCCAGATGGTCACTCAAAGATGCGATCAAATTCTGGAGCGGCTGCCCGGCCGCCTCACTTAAATGGTCCGGGACATCGTCCTCATCTGGAAAGTCGATCTCTCCCTCAAGGGCAGCCAAGATCGATATCAACTCCTCCCGCCAGCCGGAGTATATCGATTTGAGGGATCCGGTGAGCTGAGCCAGGGCCTGTGCCCGCTGGCCCTCTGTCTCAGCGTCAATCAGATCGGCAAGACCTTCAGCTTCGGTCAGGTCGAGCTTGCCTTTGGCGAAGGCCCTCCGTGTGAACTCGCCCGCCTCTGCCGCGCGAGCACCAGCAGCACCAAGCGCTTCAGCCAATGCAGCCACCACCGCTGGCCCACCGTGGATATGAAACTCGGCACTGTCTTCACCGGTAAAGCTGGCCGGACCCTCAAACCAGAGCAAAAGTCCATGGTCGATGACCTCACCGGCGGCGTTTCTGAAGGCCCGTAAGCTGGACTTGCGCGGCTCGGGAACGCGTCCCGCGATGGCCGATGCAACCGCCTTCGCATCGGGTCCACTAACGCGAACCACAGCCACACCGGCACGACCCGGCGCACTGGCCAATGCATAGATGGTATCAGTCATGGGTAGGAATCAGGATTTCGAGCCCGGCTTAGCTGCGGCCTGGGTCATCATATCCATCATCTGCTTTTGCCATTCACCGCCAACGCTCATCCAGTTCTTCATCAGGGCCTCAGGTTCCATCACCCCGACTTTCGCAGACATGCGTTTGGACATTTCTTCGACGAGCTGATTATTCAGTGTACTGACATCTGGCAGGCCCATGAAGGAGCGGGCCTCCTCTGGGGTGCACTCGATTTCGATATTGACCTTCATGACCGCCTCGCCTTTCTTGCGCCAAGCCGTAGCTTCAGCCACCAATCTACGCCGCTTCCCGCGATACACAAAGCACTCGACCACAGGACGTCAGCCCATGATCCGCCGCACTCTTCTAGCCACCCCCTCATTTGCTCTTATCGCCGCGTGCAGCCCTATCGAGCCGCCGAGCAGCGCTGCCTCTCAAGTGGACCCGTGGCTCAGCGGAGTGAACCTGCCCGCCTATATGGACTGTGCCCGCGAGCAGGATGTCACGCTGCTGCAGGCCCATCGTGCGGGCGACCGGCCCGGGGCCGCGGAAAACAGCATCGGGGCCAGCCTCGCATCCTTTAGTGATGGTGCTGTCTTTTCCGAGATTGATGTGGCTCGCACAAGTGATGGCGTGCTGGTGCTGATGCATGACCGGACGGTGGATCGCACGACAACCGGGACCGGGACCGTCACCGAGATGACCTATGAAGAGATCGCAGCTCTGCAGCTGGTTGATATGGACGGCACCACGCTTGATGAAGCCGCTCCGACGCTTGATCAGACCCTCGATGCGCTCGATGGCGTCGGAATCGCCCAGATTGATCTTAAAGACATCGACATGGAGACGATTGCAGCAGCAATCTCACAGGCCGAGGCCGCACACCGATCCATCGTCATCACTTATACAATTGAGGACGCGATCGCCCTTCACACCGCTCTGCCGGACGTGATGATGTCGGTTGGTATCCGAAGCGTGGATGATCTAGCAACACTTGAAGCGGCCGGCGTTGACCTGACCCGGGTGCAAGCCTGGCTTGGTCTGGGAACAGGAAACCCCGAACTCGACGTGGTGCTCGCAGAACGTGGCATCGAGACCAGCTATGGCGATTTCCGCGCCGAGCGTGATGGCAGCGTTGATTACCAGCTTATGGCGGATAATGGCGCTGAAGTTATCAGCGTCGATGATGTACCCGCCGCCGCCGAAGCTCTTGATGCGTTCAATCAAGCGCGGGCGGTGCTGGAGAACTGTCCCGCTGCGCGGGCCTAACGGCGCACGACTCGGAGGCCAGCTGCCCAATCATGAATGCCCCGACCGAACGCAAGTACCAGCAAAGCCTGAGTGATTAGAAGCGCGTATGATGCTACGATCAAAATGACACTCACGCCTTCGGGCGCGGTTAAAAAAGGTTCCCCGGGGGTAAGCCAGATGCCGATATGTGCAAGCTCCCAGGGAAGAAATTTTATCCCATTGCGCAGTAAAGCTCGACCCCAAGACGGCGACGCTTCACCGGATCTAACGCGTAATCTCCATATGAGCTTGCCCGGAGACGCGCTCAAGACAGCCTCTAAGAAACTGAACGTCAGGACTGTTGGGAGTGTGAGGGTTGCAAGAGCCAGTCCATAAGCTTGAAGCCTGGAAAGATCAGCATTGGGAAATACCGTCAGGGTAACCAACGCTAGGCAGGCCGCATAAGCCAGAATACACAGGTTATCCGTCAGATAAGCGCCTGAACGGCGCAGGAAAACGGCAACGCGGCCCATTTGCAGCCCCTATTAGTCCGCGCTGGCACGCTTCCAGCTTTCAATCTCACGGATTCGGTTGAAGTAGTCGGTGACGGCCTGGGGAGCCCCGTCGAACTGCTTGGTGATTTTTAGAAGGAATAACATATACATCAATGACATATCAGCGATTGTCAGGCGCTCGCCTGCGAGGAAAGTGCGCTTGCCATTTTCAAGGCCGCGCTCAGCGATGACTTTAAGCTGCTTGTCGACCGTCTGACGCGCCCAGGCAGCCAGTGCCGGGTTACGGCGGTCTTCAGGAAGCAGGAGCGTGTGGGCGAGGATCAGATTGACCGGCATGGACATGGTCGCCTCGCCGAAGTGAAGCCATTCCAGATAGCGACCGAAATCCGCCTCATCGGGCGTCACAACCAGATCGGTCGGTCCATAACGATGGACCAGGTATTCACAGATCGCGACCGATTCCAGCAGAACCTCATCACCGTCTTTCAGCGCAGGAATTTTTTGAAGCGGATTGACGTCCTTATACGCCTCACCCCCCACATTACCGTGGTTGAACTCTGGCCGCTCCAGCGTATAGGGCAGGCCCATTTCTTCCAGACACCAGCGCGCCCGGATCGAGCGGGACATCGGACCATGATAGAGTGTCAGGTTTGGGGTGTCGGTCATCAAAGAGCTCCTGCTTGGACGGGACGCGCAAAGAGACGACGGGTCGAGCCAAAGGGCAAGGGGCGAAGATCAGCCCAAGAAAGATAACCCCGGCGAGGCAGGTGCCCAACCGGGGTTTGTACGCTGTAAGCCAGCTGCGATAGCGCCGACTGGTATTACGTATTCATGCTGTCGAAGAAGTCCGAATTGGTCTTCGTTTCTTTCAGCTTGCCCAGCAGGAATTCGATCGCGTCCTGGGTGCCCATCGGGTTCAGGATACGGCGCAGGACATAGGTCTTCTGAAGATCGACCTTGTTGACCAGCAGCTCTTCTTTGCGGGTGCCGGACTTGAGAATGTCGATCGCCGGGAAGACGCGCTTGTCCGCCACCTTGCGATCCAGCACCAGTTCAGAGTTACCGGTGCCTTTAAATTCTTCGAAGATCACTTCATCCATGCGCGAGCCGGTGTCGATCAGAGCGGTGGCAATGATCGTCAAAGAGCCACCTTCTTCGATGTTACGGGCCGCACCGAAGAAGCGCTTGGGCCGTTGCAGGGCGTTGGCGTCGACACCACCAGTCAGAACCTTGCCAGAGCTTGGCACAACAGTGTTGTAAGCGCGGCCAAGGCGAGTGATGGAGTCCAGAAGGATCACAACATCGCGCTTGTGCTCAACGAGGCGCTTGGCCTTTTCGATCACCATTTCAGCAACCTGGACGTGGCGCGTGGCCGGCTCGTCAAAGGTGGAGGCCACGACCTCACCCTTCACGGTGCGTTGCATGTCGGTGACTTCTTCGGGACGCTCGTCGATGAGGAGAACCATCAGATAGCTATCTGGATGATTGGTCTCAATCGCGTGGGCGATATTCTGCATCAGCACCGTTTTACCAGTGCGCGGCGGTGCCACAATAAGACCGCGCTGACCCTTACCCAGCGGTGCCACGATATCGATAACCCGCCCGGACCGATCCTTCTTGGTCGGATCAGGCAGCTCCATATGGAAGCGCTCTTCGGGGTAAAGCGGTGTAAGATTATCAAAGTGAACTTTATGGCGGGATTTTTCCGGCTCTTCAAAGTTCAAAGAGCTGACCTTCACCAGCGCGAAATACCGCTCGTTGTCGCGCGGAGCCCGGATCTCGCCAACAACCGTGTCACCGGTGCGAAGCCCGAAGCGGCGGATCTGGCTCGGCGAAACATAGATGTCGTCCGGGCCTGGCAGATAGTTGGATTCAGGGGCGCGCAGGAATCCAAAACCGTCCTGCAGCACCTCCAGCGTACCGCCACCAGAAATCTCCGCACCCTCATCGGCAAGCGCTTTGAGGATGGCAAACATCATCCCCTGCTTACGCAGCGAGGACGCATTCTCGATATCAAGGCTTTCCGCCAGAGAGACGAGCTCGGCCGGGCTTTTTTCCTTCAGCTCCTGGAGCGACATGCGCTCGCCAGCATGCTTGCCCGGACCTTCAGAAACCTCTTCGATTTCGTCCTCGTCGTGATCATCGTCGTCAAAAAGATCGTCGTTCATGACTCATGTCTCAAATGAACTGGCCGGATCGTTTGAGGAAAGGCGAACACCGCGCCGCAAACCCGGCAGCGACCAGGATCACGGATCAACACTGAACACCTGTCTTTGACGGATCGAAGCCAGGTTATGGATCTGGGTTGGGATCACGTAGCAGGCTGTCCCGTAGAAAAGCGAGCTGGTGATAAAAGGAGGGATTTCGCGCGAGCGCGAACCTTGACCTAAGCCGTGCCACGCCTTGTCAGGCAGGTCAAGTCGGCAACCGTCAGTCCTAGAATGGCTTCACCACGGCGAAGACGACGATAATGATTGCACCGATAGCCGGTACCTCATTGATCATACGCCAGAATTTCTCGGTTCGCGGACGCTCGCCAGCAAGGAATCTCTTCGCTGTTGCGGCATAAAAGCCATGCAAACCCGACAAAATAAGAACCAGAAGCAGCTTGGCGTGGAACCAGCCAGCGCTTAACAGCGCCGGATTGGCAACGATCATTGTGATGGCCAGCAACCAGACCGCAATCAGCGCCGGGTTCATGATGATCTTCAGAAGATTTCGCTCCTGGGTTTGGAGCGCGCCTTCAAGCTCACCGCCTGATTCAGCCTGATGGTGATACACAAAAAGCCGGGGCAGATAGAGCATGCCGGCCATCCAGAAAATGACGGCGGCGATGTGAAGCGCCTTGATGGTCAGATAGACCGACCCAGAACCCAGCCATTCAATCACGCAGCGTTCTCCGCTTCATCCACACCCATCCCGGCCTCTAGACACGGGCAGCGTTTGAATTTGCCGGGGCAAACAGGCGCTCCATTGGGCGGATTTAATCCAACACGTCCATTGAGAGCCCCAATCACCAGTGATTTCAAGCCTTCAATGAAATAAGGGTGTGCGCCAAGAGCCGCGACGCGATCATACCCGCGCGCTTCGAACTCCTCGGCGAACTCGGCATATTCTTCATCGAGCTCCACCAATGTTTCAATGTGCTCAGAGACAAAGGCAATTGGCGTCAGGAAGATATGCTTGCCATCGCTACAGGCGCGCTCAATCGCCTCTTCGGTGGACGGGCCAATCCATTTGAGCGGACCGACGCGAGACTGGTAACAAATCTCGTGGTTTTTCAGCTCTTCAGGGAGCTTTTCCACCACCTTCGCAACGGTCTGTTCGACCTGCCACTGATAGCTGTCACCCTTCTTGATGGTGATTTCCGGCAAGCCGTGGGCTGAAAACAGGATGCGCGGATCGGCGGGGCGACCTGCCTTCTCGTAGGCTTCTTCAATCAGCTTGGCATGGGCAGTGATGAAGTCATCCTGCTCTGGATAACAGCACACGGTGCGTGCCTCAGGCCCGCCTGCATCCTTCCAGGCCTTAAGCGATGAGCCCGTCGTCGTGGTTGAAAATTGCGGATAAAGCGGCAGCAGCACCGTTTCATCCGGAGCCCACCCATTTACCGCCTCAACTGCTTCTTCAACGAAGGGGTGCCAATAGCGCATGGCCAGGAAGCATTTGATCTCGTCGTCCGGCAAAACGCCGCTTAGCGCTTCGGTGAGAGCAGCCGCCTGCTTTTCAGTTTCTGGGACCAGCGGAGAACCACCCCCCATCTTGGCGTAATTTTCCGACGCTTCCTTGGTGCGCGTGGTCGAAATCAGCCACGCCAACGCTTCGCGGATCGGGCCGGGCGCACCAATAATGGCCGGGTCCTTGAACAGGTTGCGCAGAAATGGGCGCACGCTGTCAGGACCGTCCGGTCCACCAAGATTGAACAAGACGACTGCAATGCGTCGGCCCATGGGGCTACCCTCGCGATTAACCGTGGGACCGTACGCGCTCAATCAGCTGCGAGACGTGATCCGTCGGCGTTTCCAGATGAATTCCGTGTCCGAGATTGAACACATAGGGCCGACCGGCCCATGCGGAAAGAAGCCGATCTATCTCATCGTCCAGCAAAGAGCCACCTGCACGCAACACTGCCGGGTCAAGCTGTCCCTGAAGCGGTAATGTTTTCGGGAAGTTAGCTGATGCCCAGCCAGTATCCATGCCGTGATCCAGCGCCAGTGCCGTCACACCAGTTTGCGCAGCATAGCGGACACCTTGTGGGCCCGCACCACGCGGGAAGCCGATAATCGGCACCGAAACGCCTTCAGACCGTAGTCGATCCACAATGCGCTTGGTCGGCCGGATCACCACCCGGTCAAACAGCGGATCGGGCAGGCTATCCGCCCAACTATCAAAGATTTTAACCGCGTCAGCTCCGGCTGCCACCTGGTCCATCAAATAATCGGCACTGGCATCAGCCAGAAGATCCATCAGCGCATCAAAGCCCTCAGGGTCAGACCAGGCCAGACGGCGCGGGTTGAAGCGATCCTTCGAACCGCCGCCATCGATCATATAGGTCGCAACCGTCCAGGGCGCGCCACAAAATCCGATCAGCGCCACTTCATCTGGAAGCTCGGCTTTGACCCGTCGAAGCGTTTCACCGACCGGCTGAAGTACTTCACGGGACCGGTCACGGCTCAGCTTGCCAATCTCTGACAGCGCGATGGGATCGAGTTTTGGCCCCTCGCCTTTTTCAAACCAGACTTTCTGACCAAGCCCGTACGGGATCACCAGAATGTCAGAGAATACGATAGCCGCATCAAAACCAAAGCGCCGAATGGGCTGCAGAGTGACTTCCGCAGCAGCTTCCGGGTTCAGACAGAAATCAATGAAGTTCGGCTGCTTGGCGCGGATTTCCCGATATTCAGACAGATAGCGTCCAGCTTGGCGCATGAGCCAGATGGGCGGTGGCGAAACTGTCTCTCCAGCCAGTGCACGCAGGAAGGGTTTCGTCGTCTGGCTAGCCATATAGTGGTCCTCATACGCCATTCGTTGGGAGTTTTCCCCAATCACCTGTCCGGACTCTTACCGTTCTTTTTCCCTTTTGAAAAAGGGGTGATTAGGAGTAGAGCAGCGCTTAGCGTGGAAAACCACTTATAAATCATGTTGGCGCCCGAAATTCACAGCCTGTGGGAAAATCTTCTCCACGCCGCGCAAAGCGCTGTTGGAAAATTTGGGATTAACGCTTTCTTAACTCGCGTAAACAAAGTGTTAACTGTGAACAGATTAAGAGTTCATTAACCTGTTTGAATCGGTTAAAGGGCTTCGATCCACAGGCCTGCAAATACCCACAGCCATCCATGCTGCCTGTTGTGAGAGTCTGGGCGCCAAATAGGTATTGGCTGGATGAAAGCCTGCCAAAGCCGCGTCAAATCGGGTTAGCGTGGAAAAAGCTCGTGACTTGTTCACAGCTGGGCGCGAGGCTTTTCGCGCTTTCAAAAGACCCAGATCGGTGATGGCCATGTCGCGCAGTGACTCTCTCATTCATTTTCATGTTCACATGATTTCTGACTCTACGGGTGAAACCCTGATTGAAGTCATGCATGCATCGGTGGCGCAGTTTGAGCGGGTCGAACCGATCGAGCATCTGTTTGCGCTGGTGAGAAGCTCTAAACAGTTGGAGCGCGCGCTGAAGCATATCTCAGAGTACCCAGGTATCGTCATGTATACGCTGGTAAATTTCGAGCTGCGCCGGGAGCTGGAAGACTTCTGTGCCCGTCTCGATATCCCTGCGATTGCCGTCCTGGATCCGATCCAGGCGACGCTTTCGAGTTATCTGGGCGCTCCTATCCGCGGTAAAGCCGGGGCTCAGCGGGTTCTCGATGCTGAATACTATCAGCGCATTGAGGCGATGAATTACTCCATGGCCCATGATGACGGGCAGGGCGATGATTTTGCGAGTGCTGATGTAATTCTGCTGGGGATCAGCCGCACGTCCAAGACCCCAACGAGCGTCTATCTGGGGCATCGAGGATTCAGAGCCGCGAATATCCCGCTGGTTCCAGGCGTGCCAATACCAGATGAGATATACACATTAAAAAAACCACTCATCGTTGGCCTGACGGCTTCACCCGACCGCATCGTTCAGATCAGGCGCAACCGCTTGCTGAACCTGAAAGAGGATCGGTCGACAGACTATGTTGATGAATCCGCTGTGAAAGAAGAAGTTGTGTTCGCCAAGCGGCTGTTTGCGCGCCAGGGCTGGCCCTATATTGATGTCTCCCGCCGATCGATTGAAGAAACCGCGGCAAAAATTATCAACCTTATCAACGAGCACAAGCGGCAACTGTCATGAGTTTCATCCTCGCGTCTGGATCAGCATCCCGCCGATCTCTCCTGACCAATGCAGGCGTTAAGTTCGAGGTCGACCCAGCCGACGTGGACGAAGGCGCAATCAAGGATGCCTTCGACGGTAGTCCGTCCGAGCTTGCGCTTCATCTGGCGAAAGCCAAGGCGCTTGCGGTGTCCACACGGCGCGAGGGTTTGATCCTGGGCGCTGACCAGGTGCTGGAATTTGATGGCAAGGCCTATGACAAGGCCAAATCGATCGACGAGGCGAGTAATCGTCTAAAGATGCTGCGCGGGGGTGTTCATTATCTTCAGGGCGGTGTGGTCCTGGCCCGTGGCGAGACAATCGTCTGGGAACATAAAAGCTCAGCCAAGCTGACAATGCGCGCATGGTCAGACGCCTTCCACGAGCGCTACATGGCCGAAGCTGGCGATATCCTGACCAAGGGCGTCGGGGCCTATGCCTTTGAGGGTCTCGGCGCTCAGTTGTTTCAGTCTGTCGAAGGCGATTTCTTCTCCATCCTTGGCTTGCCGCTTTTACCGGTGCTTGATGCGTTGAGAGAGCAGGGTGTCCTGACCCCATGAGGGATGTGCCGTTTGCTGCTGTCGCCGGGTTTCCGGTTAATCACTCACTTTCGCCGGTGATGATGCGACGCTGGCTGGCTGATGTTGGATGTCCTGGTGACTACGGTCGTGTGGAAATCGCGCCAAGCCACGCAGAGCGCTTCTTTAAAGCACTGCCAGAGCTGGGTTGGACCGGAGTCAATGTCACGGTTCCCCACAAGGAGATTGCGCTTCAATGCGCTGATCACGTAACCGATGCGGCACAAGCGATTGGTGCCGCAAACCTTTTGACTGTGACGTCAGAAGGAATACTGAAAGCTGACAATACCGATATCGACGGGATCGAGGCGGCTCTGATGGGGGATAAAACCGATACGCCTGCGGTTCTGATCGGTGCAGGCGGGGCGGCGCGAGCTGCCCTTTACTATCTGGCCCGACAGGATCGACAAATCACCATCGTCAATCGAACTAGGGAGAGGGCGGAGGCGCTGGCTGCGACCTTTCCCGCATCGATCAGGGTGTCGACCGACCTCGACGAGGCGCTGATGGGCGCCGGCCTTGTCATCAATGCCACGTCGCTTGGAATGTCAGGGCAGCCGGAACTGGCACCTGATCTTTCGACGACTACAAGCGATGCCCTCATCTTCGACATGGTCTACGCACCGCTTGAAACCGAACTGCTCAAGCAGGGTGCGCGATCAGGACGGCAATGTGTGGATGGGCTTGAGATGTTGATCGGTCAGGCCCGCCCGAGTTTTGAAGCGTTCTTTGGCGCGCGACCGCCAGCTGACACGCCGATCAAATCCACACTGCTTGAAGCGCTGGGGCAACGGACATGATCGTCGTTGGACTGACCGGCTCTATCGGGATGGGAAAGTCCACAACGGCGGCGATGTTCGCAGAGGCCGGTGCGGCCGTGTTTGATGCCGATAAGGCCGTTGCAGAGCTTTACGGGCCTGGCGGAGCGGCGGTTGAACCCATTGCGAAGGCCTTTCCCGGGTGTGCTGACCGTGAGACCGGCGTTGATCGGGCAAAGCTATCAGCGTCGTTGCAAGCCGCACCGGAGGGCTTTGAGGTCCTGGAGCATAGTGTTCACCCGCTGGTCGTTCAGTCCCGTGCCAACTTCTTTGAAAAAGCCGAAGCTGAAGGGCATGCAATCGTCATCCTGGACGTGCCGCTTCTGTTTGAAACGGGCCAGGCCGATCAGGTTGATGCGGTTATTGTGGTCAGCGCGCCGCCCCAGCTGCAGCGAGAGCGCGTCCTGGCCCGAGACGGTATGACAGAGGCCAAGTTCAACGCCATACTGGACCGCCAGACCCCTGATTCGACCAAGCGGGACAGGGCTGATTTCGTCATCGATACCAGCCAGGGTCTCGACCATGCCAGAGCGCAGGTTGAACAGGTCATGACAGCCTTGCTTGAGCGTGATCAATGACCGAACGCCAGATCATTTTCGATACCGAGACCACCGGCTTTCACCATGACGGGGATGATCGCATCACCGAATTGGGCTGTGTGGAAGTCATTGATCTGATCCCGACCGGCCAGGAATTGCGGATTCTGGTCAATCCGGAGCGTGATATTCCGCCGGAAGTGACCAAAGTGACCGGCCACACCTGGGAGATGCTCAAAGACGAGCCGCTTTTTGCCCAGGTCGCCGATCAATTCCTCGACTTTGTGCAGGACAGCGAGCTGGTCGCGCACAATGCGGGCTTTGACATGGGCTTCATCAATATGGAGCTCAAGCGTTGCGGAAAAGCGCCGATTGCGCCCGAACGCTTCATTGATACAGCGGCCATGGCGCGCAAGAAATTTCCCGGCGCGCCTGCCAGCCTCGATGCTCTGTGTAAGCGCTTTGAGATTTCGCTGGAGAGCCGGACCAAGCACGGCGCGCTTATCGACGCCTATCTGTTGGCTGAGGTCTATCTGGAGCTTAATGGCGGCCGCGAGCAGGGATTGAGCTTTAGCGGATCCGGGTCTGAAGGCACTGACGTGGTCTACCCGCCTCGGCCTGCGCGCCCGAAGACACTGGACTCGCGGGCCACAAAAGAAGAGCGGGCTGCCCATGCCGCCTTTATCGACGAAATGGACACCCCGCTCTGGAAGATGCTGGGTCTATTGAAGGATCAGCCGAAGGCTGAGCCTGAAGACGTCAGTTAGGCATTGCCGGCCGGGCTTTCCGGTGCCGCGCCGCCCTGGGCCTGCGCCGCCTTCTGGCGATAGAGCGCTGCAAAGTCGATCGGCTCAAGCATCAGCGGCGGGAAGCCACCATCGCGCGTTGCGTCAGCCAGGATGCGGCGTGCAAACGGGAAGAGCAGGCGCGGGCCTTCGATCAGCAGGAAGGCATCACGAGCACGATCATCCATGTTCTGAACCAGGAACATGCCGCCATAGGTCAGTTCACCGATGAAGAGCGAAGCGCCGTCACGGTCCGCCTTGGCGCTGAGGATAAGCTCGACTTCATAGCTGTCCTGCTCCAGCGGCTGGGCGCGCACGTCCACAGACACGTCGATTTGTGGCTGGCCACCACCGCGCAGACTTGCTGGCGCGTTTGGATTTTCAAAGGAAAGGTCTTTGACATATTGACCCAGAACACGGATCACCGGTGCTTGGGAATCGCCAGCAGGCGGAGTGGCAGGCGCGTCGGTCATTTTTGAAACTCGTCGTTTGAGGGTTCGGATCGTGGCGGGTGCCAGACAACCTGAACACAGTGAAACTTTATCAGGCTGGGGCGCGTAGCATGGCCGCACACGCCTCGCAAGGTGACGACATTGCACTGCAGCGCGTGACGCCACGGCAGTGACCGCCTATATGTTAAAGCCAGAGGGGATTGGCCCCTGATCAAGCGGATGCGTTAAAAACCGATGGATATCCTACAAATCCTTTTCTTTGCAGGACTTGCAGTATTCCTGGGCGTTCAGCTCTATCGGGTGCTGGGCCGGCCGGTGGGACGATCCCATGAAGAGCATGTGCGTGAAGAACAGGAGCGCGCCGCGGCTAATCCCATAGCAGAGGCTGGTGACGAGGCACAGGCACGTCCGCCAGCTGCGGCATTTAATGGTCCTGCAGGTGAAGGCCTGGTTGCGATTGCCAAGGCTGACCCTTCATTCGATCCGGAAGTCTTCGCGCAAGGGGCCAAGCAGGCTTACACCATGATTGTGGAAGCCTATGCGCGTGGTGATCGCGAAGCCCTTGAGCCTCTTTTGAGCGAGCGGGTTTTCAAGGCCTATGACGCATCCATCAGCGAACGCGAGGCGGCGAACCAGACGCTGACCATTGAAATCGAGCGTCTGAAGCGCAGCGAGATTGTTGAAGCCTCTCTTAACGATAATCGGGCCAAGGTGAAGGTGGCCTTTAGCGTGGAGCTTGCCCGGGAGACCCGGAACTCCGACGACAAGGCTGTGGATGGTGATCTGACCACCCTGCAGACGGTCGAGGAGATCTGGAGCTTTGAACGCGATGTCACCAGCGGTAACCCGAACTGGCGCTTGTCGGCCGTTAAGCCTGCCTAGGGCTCTTCTCTTCATCTTTGCGCTGGTGGGCCTGGCCGCATGTGGCTCAACACCGCCGCCTGTGACTCCAACGCCGATCCCGACACCGCAAACAAGGCCTGTGCCGCAGCCAGTCGCGCCTGCACGCCCCACACCGCGCTCTGAAGCGCCGGTCCAAGCTTCCAGCTTCGATCTGCTCGCGGGATGGTCACAAATTGATGCACGCGGTGCGTTGAGCGCCTTTGTCCAGAGCTGCCAGCGCATCGAAGACCGACCTGACGCAGCGCCGATGAATCCCAACGCGCCCTATGCTGGCACGGCGGGCGACTGGCGCGGCGTCTGCCTGGAAGCAGCCATGATCGCCCCAGCCGGCCCGGATGCGGAGGCGGCCCGTGCTTTCTTTGAGCGCAATTTCAGCCCGTTAAACTGGAGGCCGACCGGACGCCTGACGGGATACTATGAGCCATATCTGGATGTGCGCGCTCACCCGACGCAGGAATTTTCCATGGCGATCCGGGCGCGGCCCAACGATTTGCTCACCGGTGATCTGGGCCAGTTTATCGCTGGTCTTGAGGGTCAGCGCATTGTCGGGCGCGCCAATCAGCAGCGTTTTGAGCCTTATCGCACTCGCCGCGAAATTGAAGCGCTGAACCTGGGCGTGCCGCTTGCCTGGGGTCGGCCCATCGATGTTTTCTTCTTGCAGATTCAAGGCTCAGGGCGTCTGCTCTATCCTGATGGAAGTCAAGCGCGGGTGCGCTTCGCAGCCCATAATGGCCTTGAGTACGTCTCCATCGGCCGGATCCTCATCGAGCGCGGTGAGCTGTCGCCCCATAATGCCTCCAAGCAGGATATCGAAGACTGGCTTCAGCGCCGCGGTTCGCGTGCGTGGGAGGCTTTGTTCAACGAGAACCCGCGCTATGTCTTCTTCACGCTGGATACGCTGGAAGACCCCACGCTGGGGCCAACCGGTGCACAAGGCGCGCCGCTGACGCCCATGGCTTCGCTGGCGATTGATCCGCAATACCATGCCTGGGGTGTTCCGATTTTGCTGACCGCCGATCTTCCCGACGCGCCGAACTGGACCGGCCTGGTGATTTCCCAGGACGCGGGCGGTGCCATTACCGGTCAGACTCGTGGTGACCTCTTCTACGGGTGGGGCCACGCGGCGGGGGCACGCGCGGGACGTCAAAATGATTCTGACGCCAGCTGGATCATCCTGCTTCCCAATGATCTGGCTAACCGGCTTCGCTAGGTGTCATGGCCCGTCGCTCTCCCCATCGGCCTCTTTCTGCTGAGGAGCATGAGCTTTGGCGGCGCACGGCCAAGGGCTTCAAACCGCTGGATGAAGGCCGGTTAAAGCGGCTGGAGGATCCAGCACCGCCCTCCAGTAAGTCAGATTTGATGCGCCAGTCTGCGCCCTTGAAGGATGGTGCTGGGTATCGCGATCGTGCACCGGTCAAACGCACGCCAGTGGACCGGGGCTCCGAGAAGAAAATTCGCCGGGGCCGGGTCGAGATCGAGGCCCGCATCGACCTTCACGGCATGACCCAGAAGAAGGCGCGCTCCCAGCTTTTGAGCTTTCTGCGACGCGCCCATGAAAACGGCTTTCGCCAGGTGCTGGTGATTACCGGTAAGGGGGCCGGTGCTCGGGCGGTGGATCAGCGCCGGTTTGAGCCGTGGAACCCGGAAGATCGCGCTTTGCCCGGTGTTCTCCGCCGCTCCTTCACCCAGTGGATGGACGATCCAGCCTTTGCGTCACACGTCTCAGGCTATGCTGAAAGCCACCGTCGCCACGGCGGTTCAGGGGCCTTCTACGTAATGCTGCGCGCCTAAAGCGCCTACAGAATAAATTTCGACAGATCGGCGTTCTGGGTCAGCGCTTCGACCTTGTCCTTCACATAGGCCGCATCGATGGCCAGCACTTCGCCGTCGCGATCAGAGGCGGTGTAGCTGATTTCCTCAACCACCTTTTCCATGATGGTTTGCAGGCGGCGGGCTCCAATGTTTTCCACATTGGCATTCACCTCGGCGGCAAAATCGGCCAGCGCATCAACGGCGCTGTCATCAAAGCTCAGCTCCACGCCTTCGGTCGCCATCAGTGCGACATATTGCGTGACCAGGCTGGCTTCCGGCTCGGTCAGGATGCGCTTGAAGTCTTCACGGGTCAGGGCGCGCAGCTCCACCCGGATCGGCAGGCGGCCCTGTAGTTCCGGGAGAAGATCGCTCGGCTTGTTCACGTGGAAAGCGCCTGAAGCGATAAAGAGCACGTGGTCGGTCTTCATCGGCCCATATTTGGTGGACACTGTCGCGCCCTCGATCAGCGGCAGCAGATCGCGCTGCACGCCTTCGCGGCTGACATCGGCACCCTTGGCGTCGGCGCGGGCGGCGACCTTGTCGATTTCGTCAAGGAAGACAATGCCCTCTTCCTCGGCCAGCTTGATCGCATCGGCCTGAAGCTGGCTTTCATCCAGAAGCTTGTCGGCCTCTTCGTTGATCAGCGGCTCATAGGCTTCCTTCACCGTGGTGCGCAGCGATTTGGTCCGACCGCCAAAGCCTTTACCCAGCAGATCAGAAAGATTGATCATGCTCGCCCCACCCTGAGGCATGCCGGGAATGTCAAGCCCCTGAAGCGGTGAGGCATCGTCGGCGACCTGGATCTCGATCTCCTTGTCGTCGAGATCACCGGCATTGAGCTTCTTACGGAAGCTTTCGCGGGTTCCGCTGCTGGCATTGGGCCCCACAAGCGCATCCAGCACTCGGTCTTCAGCGGCACCGTGGGCTTTCGCTTTGACCTCTTCGCGCTTTTTCTCGCGCACCAGACCCAGGGAGACTTCCACCAGATCGCGAGCGATAGAGTCCACATCCCGGCCGACATAGCCAACTTCAGTAAACTTGGTGGCTTCCACCTTCAGGAATGGGGCGCCAGCCAGCTTGGCGAGGCGGCGGGAAATCTCGGTCTTGCCCACCCCGGTCGGGCCGATCATGAGGATGTTCTTGGGCGTGATCTCTTCGCGGAGGCCTTCAGCCACCCGCTTGCGGCGCCAGCGATTGCGCAGCGCAATGGCGACCGCTTTCTTGGCGTCGGCCTGGCCTATGATGTGACGGTCCAGCTCGTGGACAATTTCGCGCGGAGAGAAGTCGGTCATGGAACGGTGCTCTTGCCAGCAAGGGGTTACACCGTCCATCTAGGGGGTTGCTGATCAATGCGCAAAGCTTACAGCTGATTTTCAAGGGATGCCCGCCATGTCAGATCGCCCCCGCTTCCACCTCGCCTTCCCGGTTCACGACCTGGAGGCCGCGCGCAGCTTCTATGCCGGAACGCTGGGCTGCGCGCAGGGCCGAGAAAGCGATCACTGGATCGACTTCAATTTTGAAGGCCATCAGATCGTCGCCCATCTGGCCCCGGAGCTATGCGACAGTACGGCTACCAGCGCTGTTGATGGTAAACAGGTGCCAGTCCGCCATTTCGGCCTGCTGCTAAGCTATCAGCGGTTTGACGAGCTGGCCGGGCGGCTGAAATCGGCGGGCACCGCCTTTGTTATCGAACCCTATCTGCGCTTTGCTGGAGAACCGGGCGAGCAAAAAACCATGTTCGTCCGCGACCCCAGCGGTAACGCCCTGGAGTTCAAAGCCTTCGCCGACGATGCCCAGGTGTTTACAGTGTAGGAAAGTGTGTTCCTGTCCCGGCCGACCAATGGGAGAGCCGGGATCTGCAGACACTACAAAGCGATCATCACACAGGCGTAAACACGAGATCCCGGCTCTGCGCCCGGACTTAGCCGGGCTTGGCCGGGACAGGGGACGAGCTTTTAAGCCCCCAACCGCACCCGCAGCTTTTCCAGAAACGCATCACACGCCTTCAGTTCGCTGACGGCGACGAATTCGTCGGGCTGGTGAGCCTGGGCGATGGAGCCGGGGCCGCACACGACGGTGGAGAAGCCGGCTTCCTGGAACTGCCCGCCTTCGGTGCCGTAAGCGACGACGCGCCGTGCGTTATCACCGGTGAGGGAACGGGCGAGGGTTTCAGCTTCGCCCATGTCTTCAGGCATGAGCGGCGGCACGTTGGAGATCAGCTCCACGCGGACCTCAGCCTCCTGCGCGGTCTGACGCATCTCCGCTTGCACCTCGGCGGCGCGCCGGGTGAGCCGTTGCCCGAGACCGGGGCCGTCGTCCCACGGGGCCGGGCGCATCAGCGCTTCAAACCAGGCGTCTTTGGCCAGGATATTCATCGCCGTTCCTCCGCCCATACGCCCGATGGTCAGCGTGCCATAGGGCGGATCAAAGGGGCTGTCGGCGGGCGCAGCCGCTTTGAGGGCTTCAGCCTCTTCTACCAGCTGGTGCATGAGTTTGGCGGCGTTGGTGACTGCGCAGGCTCCGTCTTCAACCAGGCTGGAATGGGCTTCCTTGCCGATCAGGGTCACGCGTACCGAGTACAGCCCCTTATGGCCAGTGATCACCTGCATCTCGGTGGGTTCACCAACAATGACGCAGGACGGGCGCGGCTGGCTTTGGGCCATGCGCGCGATCATTTTCGGTGCGCCCTGACAGCCCACTTCCTCGTCATAGGAAAAGGCAAAGTGGATGGGGCGCTTCAGGTCAGTCTTGGCAAAGGCGGGGGCCGCGGCCAGTGCGCAGGCGATGAAGCCCTTCATGTCACAGCTGCCGCGCCCGTAAAGCTTGCCGTCTTTTTCGGTCAGCACCCACGGGTCGGTGGACCAGTCCTGGCCGTCCACTGGAACCACGTCTGAGTGGCCGGATAACACCACGCCACCGTCCACATCGGGGCCCAGAACGGCATGGAGGTTGGCCTTCTCGCCATCGTCACTGACGGTGCGCTCAGAGCGTGCGCCAAGCTCGGTCAGGAAGGCCTCCACGTCCTCAATGAGGGCGAGGTTGGAGTGCCGGGAGGTGGTGTCGAACGCCACCAGGCGCTCCAGCCACCCCCGGCTGTCTGTGGGCCAGGCCCTAGCCATCGCTGGGCTCGCTCATCTCGGCCGGAGCCTCTTCACGCATCGGCAGGGCCAGAAGCTCCACCTTGAAGCGCAGGGTCGCGTTCGGGCCGATATCGCCGCCAGTACCTTGTGCGCCATAGGCCAGATCGGACGGGATGAAGAGCGACCAGGTCTCACCGGTATTCATTAGCGCGAGGGCTTCCACCCAGCCGCGGATCAGGCGATCAGACGGAAACTCAGCCGGCTGGCCACGCTCATAGGAGCTATCAAACACGGTGCCATCGGGAAGCGTGCCTTCGTAGTGGACGCGCACGGTTTCACCCGATTGCGGGCTCTGCCCGTCCGGGTTGGCGACGTCCACACGCAGGCGCAGGCCCGACGGCAGCTGATAGACGCACGGCGCGGCATCAGCGGCAGCCAGATAGGCCTCACCGATCAGCGCATTGCTTTCAGCGGGGGCCAGACCTTCATCGACCATGGGCGGGGTGAAGTCAGGGCCATCCGGGTTTTCGCCCTCACAGGCGCGCGCTTCAGCAATGATCGGCTGGGCCGAGTCGAGCGCTTGTGCGGCGAGATCGCTCTCAGCGGCTTCAATCGCCTCCACGATCTGGTTCAGCTCATCGCGCAGGGGCGCAATGCGGTTTTCAAAGCGGGCCTGCATGGCGGCCTGAACCGCGTCGCCGCGCGCCAGAAGCGCCTCTCGGCGCTCGGCAGCATCTTCAATCGCGAGGATGTCTTCCAGCGGCTGAGCCTGAACGCTTTCGTTGGCCGAAGCACCTTCCTCGGCGGCAACCGGTGTGGTCGGGGCTTCGGTCTCGGCATCGTTGGAACAGGCGGCCAGCGCCAGGACAGATGCGGACGCGGCAAGCAGAAGTCGGGTCATGGGCGGGCTCACTCCATAAAGAAAAACAAGGTTGGCTCGACCATAACAGGCACGTGCAAGGCGTCGAGCCTGAGGGGCATATCTCAGAGCGTCCCTCCCGACCCCAATCCGTCATCCTGACGAAAGTCAGGACCCAGCCGCACTGGCAGAGCCGCTGGGTCCCAAATCTCTGGATTCTCCTTGTTTCATCCTTAAAAGACTGCGAACCTCAAACATACAATTCAGAGGTGTTCGATGCTTTTTGTTCTGTTGTCTTCAGCGCCACTCTATCTGGCTCAAGTTGATGCGCAGACGCAGGTCTGGCTGAGCGAAATGGTCGAATGTCCGACGCTGGAGCGTTGTGAAGCCCAGCTGATGGCCATGCCAAATGTGGATCTGGATCTGTTTGACAGCATGGCGGCGAATGTCGTTATGGCTCGCTTCCTTGAGTTTGAGGAAGCCGGGTATGACGCGCTTAATTCCGTCAGTCAGAGCGATCAGTATGCGAGCTCGAGCTTGGCCAACGCTGCGTTGTTCCGTTGGCCGGAACAGATAAATTCAACTGTTGATGCTGCACAGGCAGGGTACTATTCGACGGGCTTTTCTCGCCGGGTCGCTCAGCTGCTGAATAACCCAGATTTAATGTCTCGGCGTGATGACTTTCACCTCAGCCGCGATATGCGCGACCGTTATTGGGGCTATGTGCTTGCCGATCGATGGTCCCGAATAGCTCTTGATGAAGCCGCATCGCCTTCAGCGCGTTCAGATGCTGCGAAAGCCCTTTATGATATCAGTGTATATGTATTTCCATTCCGTCACCGTCTGGCGTCATTGGGTGATGACACGCTCCCTGGTTTAACCGAAGAACAAAGCTACGAGTTGAGGGTCGCTGCGGGTGATCCGGAAATCGCTGACGACGTCGCAGCTGAATGCATGAGGCAACGGGCCGACCTGCATCTGGGTGAGTATGAACAGGTAGGCGAATACGTCCGTCATAGGCGATTTGGACTAGAACTTTGTATGCAAAACTTGATCAGCTTTGGATGGGTCGCGAATGAGGCGCTCCCGATAATCCTTCCGCTGCTTGAGGATGAGGATCGGCAAGCTCGGATTCTTGGGATAGAGGCCGTCGGTGCGTTGGGCGGTGTCGAGGCCTTACCTGCGATTGAATATGCGCTAGAGTCTGACGACTGGCGCGAAGTCGAAGCCGCGATCATAGCCTATGGCCGTCTGGCACCCAGGGATCAGAATGCTCCGCTTCATGATGTCGCCGCCGAACACTGGTTTAATGCGCTCCGGCAACTGGCAGGAGAAGTAATCACTGAACGCCTTTTAAGGCGCACGTTTGATCAAACCATTCCAGGCCAGAGCCCGGCGGCAGTTCATGTTCTCTGGGGCGAGGAGGCTCGCACTGGTTGGAACGCAATTTGGCTACTTGATGTAGATTATCCTTGGGAGTACTGCAGCTCTGAAGCTTTTGGCTGGAATTCAAATGTGGTTCGGCGCTCAGCGGCTCAGTTCTATGAAGGTGGCTTGCCGTCCAATCCGACCGCGATTCCTCAGACTGACGGTCAATTCCTGGCAATTAACCACGGCGAATGGGGTGGAAGCCTTGTTTGGGAGCAAGCCGGTGCAGACCCTATAGAAGTGTTGGATGCCAATATCAGCTATGTTGTCCGCCTCACCCCAACCGAACTGTTTGTTTTTACCGGGTTAGCCCATATGGGATCTAACATAGGTTCAGCATATCGTCTCTATCGGGCTGACGAAGGGTGGTTGGTGGATTTCCTCGATGAGCTCCCTTCACAGCCTTTTTGGGCCGGGCAGGTCGATGAGTCGCATGTAGGCGTGAGGACACGAGAAGGGTTTTTCGTTCTCGATAGTACCGGGATTGAAGGTATGGCCGATTGTGTCCCAGGTGCCCATGATCCCGAGGCGCCGGAACTTCGATAAAGCCAGCCTGGGATCAATCCCGCTCCGGCGCTTTGGAAAACTCAGCGTATTTATTCTTGCGCTCTCGGGTTTGCTTGATCCCGTCGATCACCAGCACGGCTTCGCCCTTGGGGGGCTCGGCGAGGCGGTCGCGTAGTGCGCTTAAGGGTTCGCGCCAGACACGCTCGAAGGTCTTCGTCATTTCAAGGCAAAGCGCGGCGTCGCGGTCACCCAGAACCTCGATGGCGTCACCGATCATGTCGGCCAGACGCTGGGGGCTCTCCATGACGATCAGGCTGGCGGGCAGCTGGGCGTAGGGCTCAAAAAAGGCTTTGCGCTTGCCACCCTTGCGCGGCGGAAAGCCCAGAAAGACAAAGCGATCGGTGGGAAGGCCCGACAGTGTCAGGGCCATGATCGCCGAATTCGCCCCTGGGACGGCGGTGACGGGCAGCCCTGCATCGATCACCGTCTTGACAACGCGGTAGCCGGGATCAGAAATCGCCGGGGTGCCCGCATCAGAGACCAATGCGACTGTCGCGCCATCTTCTATCAGTTTCACAATCCCCGCTGCGCTCTGGGCTTCATTATGGTCGTGACAGGCAATCAGGCGCTTGTTGGTAATCCCCACCTTGTCCAGCAGAGTACGCGTGGTGCGCGTGTCTTCACAGGCAATGGCGTCGGCGGCCTCCAGCGTCTCGCGAGCCCGGGCCGACAAATCGCCCGGGTTGCCGATGGGCGTCGCCACCAGCACCAGGCGCGGTTTGAGCTCGATGCGGTCCTCGGCGGTCAGGTCAGCCTGTCCCATGGTCTTGGGGCTCACTGACTGATGCTGGGGGCGAGGGTGGTGACTTCCACCTCCACCTCAAGGCCCAGCGCGTCTTCGGCTGATCCAAAATAGCTACCGGTTACCGGCGCGACCTGGCTTGGCATCCGCCCGACACCGGTTCGGATCAGATTGCTGGACGCCACATCGCCATTGGTCGGATCAAACTCGATCCAGCCTGCACCCGGCAGGAAGACCTGCACCCAGGCATGGGTGGCACCGGCACCGACCACATTACCGCTCGCGTCCGCCTGGCCATCCAGCGCCGGATCATACAGATAGCCGGTCACAAAACGAGCCGCGAGGCCCAGATGGCGAACGGTTTCACACATCAGCTCGGCAAAATCCCGGCAGGAGCCAGCGCCGGTCTCAAGCGTGTGGAGCGGCGCGTTCACGCCAGGTTCTTCACGGCGCTGGTAGCTGAAATCGCGCTGGATGGCCTGCGTCATGCCGGCGAGCAGCATCCAGGTGTTGCCCTTGCTCTCGTTAACGAAGCGCTGGGCATAGGCGGCAAGCTTGCGGTCCGGGTCGGGGTAGTGGGGCACACGGCACGGGGTCAGATCGGGCAGGGCTTCCATCGCATAATCAAAGGGATAATTCTGCGCGTTCGCGGCGATGGGAAATTCGACATCTTTGAAGCTGGTCCGGATCAGATCGAACTCGCAAATGATTTCAAGATGATCGGAGGGCTCAGAGAAATCGAAAAGTGTGACCGAGTTTGAAAAGGCGTCGTGAATCCAGTGCACCATGGAGGCGGGCGAGGAGGACACATTCATCGACAGAAGGCGCAGGTCCTGCGTCTCGTGAGGGCGGAACATGGCCTTGTGCTGGCTGAATTGCACCGGTCGGGCATAGCGATAACGGGTGATGTGGCGCACCCGGAAGAGGTCGGTTCTGACCTGAGGCTGCTGGCCCATGTATAGACTTTCGCGCGGTCCGTGGGAGCTTTGAGACTGCGCTGATTCGCTCCCGTCCGTGGAGACCGCGTCACCCATCAGTCAATCGGGCCCAAAATAGCGTTCGGACAGCGCCTGGGCGAAGCTAATGAGCTGTAATTGCACGTCATCAAGATAGCGATGTAGCGCACGACCGGGTTTAACCGGCTCGGTCCGGGTCAGTAAATCCACAAGTGAATGGCAGATCTGGCGCAGCTCCGGGCTCGGCGCAGCACCATAATCGTCCTCCAGCTCGCGCAGGCGTTCAGCCGCTTCATTGACCGACAGGCGCACCGAGCGCGGGCAGTCTTCATCAAACAGGAGGAAGGAGGCGGCTTCGGTCGGACCGGCGCTGAGCGCGTGGCGGCGACGGAAGGCGTGATAGGAGGAGGCGGAGCGTAACAGCGAGTTCCACCAGACACTATCCGGCGGAATAATCGCGTCACCGTCATCGCCTGGCTCTGTGATCTGGTAGTATTTCACATCGACGAGGCGGGTCGTCTGATCCGCGCGTTCCAGCTCATAGCCCAGACGGTGGAAGAGCCAGGCCTCGTCGCGATACCAGGCTCCATCAACGCCGCCCTGATGCGCCTGACAGCCCAGACGCACCCGCTCACACAGATCAGCCAGCTTGGGCAAAGTCACCTGACGCGCGGTCAGCTTGGCGATGATCCCATTAAGCATGTTGATCTGCTTCCACGTTTCCGTGGGGGTGATGTGGCGCAGGGCGCGCGCATTTTCCCGCGCCGCAGCCAGGGCGCTGGCGATGGAGTTGGGATTCTTCTTGTCGATGAAATACCAGCGCACAACGTTCAGGCCGGTGAGCTGTTTGCCGGTTTTGGCAAAGGCTGGCCCGTCAGAAAAAGTGTCGAGCACGCCGCGCCAGGCCGCCTTGTCGTCATCGCCGGTGGCAAAGCCTTCGGCCACTGACAACAGGCGCGCCAGATTATCGGCGCGCTCCACATAGCGACCGAGCCAGAAGGCGTGCTCTGCGTAGCGCGCGAGAAGTTTAAGAGAGGACCCAGGTATCTTTTGACCCTCCGCCTTGGCTGGAATTGACGATGATGCTGCCCTTCTTCATGGCCACACGAGTGAGGCCGCCGGGCAGCACCCAGGTGCCCTTGCCGGTGACAGCAAACGGCCGGAGGTCCACATGGCGGGGCTGCACCCCCTCTTTGGTGAGCGTCGGCGAGGTGGAAAGGCTGATCATCGGCTGGGCGATATAGTTGGCCGGATCCTCTTTGATAGCCCTGGCGACCTCGGCGATTTCCTTCTTGGTGGCCTTCGGACCCACTACGATGCCGTAGCCGCCACTTTCACCCACCGGTTTGACCACCAGCTCATCGAGATGCTCGAGCACGTATTTGCACTCGTCCGGACGCCGGCAGACATAGGTCTTCACGTTGGAGATGATTGGCTCTTGATCGAGATAATAGCGAATGATCTCGGGCATATAGGCGTAAACCGCCTTGTCGTCTGCGACGCCTGTACCCGGCGCGTTGGCGATCGCCAGCTTGCCCGCCTTCATGGCACGCATCAGCCCCGGCGTGCCCAGCATGGAATCCTTGCGGAAGGCTTCAGGGTCCAGGAAGGCATCGTCGACACGCCGATAGATGACGTGGACGGGTGCCGGGCCACACACCGTCTTCATGAAGACCCCGTCATTCTTATCGACATAGAGGTCACGCCCCTCCACCAGGGGCACACCCATTTCGCGCGCCAGGAAGACATGTTCAAAATAGGCCGAGTTGTAGAGCCCCGGCGTCAGCAGCACGACTGAAGGGTCGGTGACGCCCGGCGGCGCACAATCTGCCAGCTTTTCGCGCAGGCGTACGCCATAGTCTGACACCGGGCGCACGCGCGCATTTTCCATCAGATCAGGGAAGGAGCGCATCATCAGATGGCGGTTCTCGATCACGTAGGACACACCTGATGGCGTGCGGCAGTTATCCTCCAGAATGAGGAAGCTGCCGTCGTGATCGCGGATCATGTCGGTGCCGCAAATATGGGTGTAGACCCCGCCGGGCGGGTCCACGCCCACCATCTGCTCAAGATAATATTTGTTATCCAGAACCAGATCGGCCGGAACGACGCCGTCGTTCAGGATTTTGCGGTCGTGATAGATGTCGTGCAGGAAGTGGTTGAGCGCCGCGATACGCTGCTGCACGCCCTCTTCCAGCACCGCCCAGTCCTTGGCGATGATCGGGCGCGGGATCACGTCAAAGGGCAGAACCCGGTCGACTGTCTCTTCGCCGAAATAGAGCGTGAAGGTGATGCCCAGATTATACATCTCCTCCTCGGCGCGCGCCTTGCGGCGGTCAAGTCCGGCCCGGCTTTGCTTCGCGAGCCGCTTGGTGAAGAGGCGATCAACTTCAGAGTCAGATTTTCTCCCCGAGACCTCGCAAAAGGTTTCGGGCAGGGTGCAATTGTCGAAGAGGCCAGATCCGGCCATCGAATATCCTAACCGCTAAACAGAAAGCCTGAGCCTAGCACGAATACCGCCCCCGACTTCAACCCGGGCCTGACCTCGGGCTCAAATTCAGGTTTTACGACGCGGTGTCTGGCATGCGCACCTGGATGGTTGAGCGGGTGGTGCGCCCCGCTTCATCCACCACGGCGAGCTCAAAAAATCCTGGCCCCGAGGGCGTGAAGACAGGCGAACCGCCTGCATCGCGGGCGACCGGCTCCCCATCTGCATACCAGGCGAGCACGCCCTCTCCGCGGGCCGACAGGACAAAGCCCCGGCCCTCATGCTCAGCCCAAAGCTCGGCATCTTCGGGCGGAAACAGGATCACCGGCGGCTCTCCGTCCCGGGCAAAGCGATCAAGCGCGCTGGGCGTCTGTGCGGTCTGCCGAACCGGGCGGCGCGGATTGAAGTGAGGATCGGTGCGGGCAATGGCGTCCACCAGATCAAACAGGGCTGGGAGCGCTGCGACACGCCCGGTCACGCCTGCGCGAGGCGCGCCATCGGGCCGCCCGGTCCAGACGATTACAGCATAGCCGCCACTCATCCCGGCCGCCCACGCATCGCGGAAGCCATAGCTAGTGCCGGTCTTGTAGGCGATGTCGGGCGCGGACTGGGACAGGTGCGCGGGCATACGGCCCGGTGGAGCGGGCGAGCCGTACAGCACATCGACAATATCATCCGCGCTTTCAGCACTCAGCAGCCGCCGCGGCGCACCGTCGATGGTAATCGCGTCCGCCTCCAGAAAAGCCAAAGGCCGGGCCCGTCCGCTATCGCCCAGCGCGGCATAGATCACGCCCAGATCCTGAGCCGACAGCCCCAAACCGCCCAGCGCCACGGCAAGGCCAGAGGCGCCTTCCAGTGCGCCGGGAATCTGGGGGCGAGCCCCGGCATGGTCCAAAACTGAGGCAAAACGCGCCGCGCCGACTTCATCCAGCACTCTCACCGCAGGGACGTTCAGCGAGTGCTGCAGCGCATCGGCAATGGTCACTTCCCCTCGGAAGCTGCGGTCGAAATTCTCTGGCCGGTAGTTGGCAAAGCGGGCAGGCAGGTCCTCAATCAGGGTCTCTGGAGCCGCGAGCCCGTCTTCAAATGCCAAGCCATAGACCAGTGGTTTCAGCGTTGAGCCGGGCGAGCGCGGCGCGGCGGTGAGATCGAGCCAGCCGCCTGCGCGATTTCGTCCGGCAGAGCCCACAAGCGCCCGCACCGCGCGGGTTTCAATCTCGATCACCAGAGCCGACGCCTGTACGCCGAGACCGCCCGCATCTGCGACCTGAGCGACAATGCGTTCAGCCTCGGCCTGAAGCCGCATGTCCAGTGTTGAGCGGGCAAAGGGCGCATCGCCGGCGCGACGTCTCACGGCATCGGCCGCATGCCAGGCCTCAGCCGGGAAGGCGTTGCGTGTTCGCGGCAAGGCCTCGCTGGCTGCATCGTTGGTGCGTTCAGCACTGATCCATCCAGCGTCTGCAAGGCGGGTCAGGATGGCCGCGCGCGAGGCTTCCGCATAGGCCGGGCGAAGATCAGGACGGCGCACCTCCGGGCTTTGTGGCAAAGCGATCAGGAGCGCGATCTGGTCAGGCGTCAGCGTATCAGGCTCGCGCCCGAACCAGGCCCAGCTTGCGGCCCTTACTCCCTGAAGGTTCCCGCCATAGGGCGTGTGGGTCAGGTAAAGCGCCAGGATTTCATCCTTGGTCAAGCGCCGTTCCAGCTGGATGGCGCGGAAGGTTTCAATGATTTTTGAACCGAGATTGCGTGGCCTTGGCTCCAGAAGCCGCGCCGTCTGCATGGTGATGGTCGAAGCGCCTGATACGATGCGCCCGCGCTGGATCGCCTGACCGGAGGCGCGCAGCACCGCAAGCGGATCAACACCCCAATGGTCGTAAAAGCGTTTATCCTCGATCAACAGCAGAGCTTCGATGAAGTCTGGATCAATCCGCTCCAGATCCGCCGCCAGTCGCCAGCGCCCGTCTTCCACCGGAAAGGCGCGCAAAGGACGCCCTTCCCGGTCCTCAGCCACAAAGGACACGACCTGTCCGCGCGCGATCGGTGGTGGGAAAAGCTGGTCGATGGCAATAAGTGACACTGCGCCTGAAAGGAGCGCGGCACCCACAAAGGCACCCCATCGCTTCCAGCGAGTGGTGGGCAGGGCGAATTTCATACCTCACCCCTGTCCCGGCCAACCCCGGATTTTGTCCGGGGGCAGAGCCGGGATCGCGCGATAGCACCTGAGCGAAGATCACTTTGTGCTCCCAGTGGATCCCGGATCGCCTCCGGCGTCCGGGACGGGCATTCGTGGTCTTGGTGCTTGTGCGGGTGTCTCCTCCCGGTCTCGGGGGGAGTATCCACGAAGCGAACGAGGGGGGCGTTGCGACGTTGCAGGGCGCCCTCCGGTCCTTTCAGGACCACCTCCCCCGCAAGCAGGGGAGGACATCGGATGTGCCAGCCACTTAAAGTCACGGCTCAATCTGTACGCGCTGGGCGTTGGAGCGGGCAAAGACGGTGGGGGCGTACATATCTTCGGCCACAGCGCCAGGCATGACAAAATCGCCGGGCGTCACCGCACGCACCAGATAGGCGATGCGATAGGTCCGGTTCTGCCAGTTCGAGGCGTTGAGCGCCGCAACGAAGCGGTCATCGCGGGCCTCGGCCACCTGGGTGAAGGCGACATTGCCGATAAAGCTGTAGGGCCGGTTCTCGCCCGTGTCGGCATTGCTGAGCACCGCTTCGATCTCGAACCCGGCAGGCAGCAGGTCGGCCACCACATAGCTTGCCAGCGCCCGGCGCTGAGGCCGGACATCCAGCACTACGATCAGGCGATCGCCCTGGCGAACCTCAGACAAGTTGACGAAGCGGCCACTGGTGTCGGTAATCTGCTTGGTGATCTGAAGGTCCGCAGAGACCGCGGCGGGCGGGCTACCTGGCGTGCCGCGGCTGAGCATGGACAGGAAGATCGGCCGATCGCCGGTATTGGTGAAGGCCTGCGCCGCGCCAATTTCACTCTGATCAAAGATCACGCCGTAGGGATTGCCCGGCTCGCCCGCATAGGTGATCGAAACACTGTCCTCACCGCCGGAAAGGGCGGCTGCCGCCAGCACCAGCCAGGCTTTCTCCTGGGTATGCAGCTCACGCGGCTCGGGCACATCGCGCGCCAGAGGTTGGGCGAGCTCGGCAACCAGATCCTCAAGCCCGGCCTCTGAGGCCAGCGCCAGCACAGCCGCCCGATCACGCAGGGCGGACTGATACCAGTCGCCCGCGTTTTCATAGCCAAGCGCGGCAACGGCCGCGTCAAAAGCGCTTAGCGCGCGCGCCCGGTCGCCAATGGCGGCCAGCGCGGCCCCGATATGGGCGCGGGCCAGCGGGCTTTCGATGGAGGAGAGCCGCTCATCATGCATGTAGCGTAGGCGTGACCGATCCACCTCACCGGCGCGGGCAAGCACGTAGAGGGCGTACGCTGCGCTGCGGTCCTCAATGCGCTGCATCGTGTCACTGGACCAGCGCGGGTTGGGGCTGGAATCGTCATACCCTGAAGCGCGCCACAACTCGCCTTGGCTGATCGGCTGCATGGCCGCAAGGGCGCGATCCAAGGCTGCCTCCGGCACCGGATAGCCTGCCGCATGGGCGCGGTAGAGGAAGTCTGCCGCATAAGCCCCGATCCAGGGCCGGGCATCGCGGTCGCCCACACGCCACAGGCCGAAGGCTCCCCCGCCATCCTGTCGCGACAGCAGGGTTTCAATGGCCGCCTGAATTTCGCCGCTCGCCCCGTCTGGGCCATCCACATTGGCCAGCTCTGCCAGATTGCTCGCATAGATCAGCGGCATGGTGCGGCTGACCAGCTGTTCAGTACAGGCATAGGGGTAGCGATAAAGCGACTGGTAGAGCGGGACTGCATTGATCGGACTGGCCGATGCACTAACGGTCAGCTGGGCTGACCCTGGCGCATAGCCAGCGAGCAGTGCCGGATCCGGCGTATAGTTTTGCCCGGCCCGCAGAATGGTTGTCTCCAGACGGCTTTCGGGCAGGAAGGGCGAGCGTACCTCTATGGGATACTGGCTAGCGGCTTCAAAGCCGTCCGGGCCGGAAACCTGAAGCGCCAGTTGCGCGATGCCTTCTTCGGTGCCCGAGATGCGGGTCCGGGCATCCTCGCGTTCCCCCCGGCGAAGACCAAGGGAGACAGCACCGCCATCAACTGAAACCGGGCCGTCGGCACGGACCGCAACTGCGTATTCGCCTTCAGGCCCGTCGATATTATCCAGCGTGACCGTGGCCTGAGCCTGATCGCCCGGTGCCAGGAAGCGCGGCAGGATCAGCTCGGCCGGGACATCGTCCCGCACAGTCAGCGGACGGGAGCCAGAGCCGAGCCCGGTCTCAGACCAGGCCACCGCCATCAGGCGCAGCTCGCCATTAAAGTCCGGCAGGTCCAGCGTCACGACGCCGCGACCATCGCGGCCCAGATCCACCTGTCCTGAGAACAGGGCGACGGTGCGGGTGGGCACCACCGACAGGCCTGCGCCGCCAATCTGGTCACCACCCGAGCGTAGCGCCGCGGCTGCGCCCTGATTGGGATCGAGGACGCGGCCATAGTCGTCGAGCAGATCCACGCCCAGCTCTTCCTTACCGAGCAGTGCCGCCACCGGGTCCGGTGATTGATGCCCGGTCAGCAGGAGCACACCCTCGTCAACGGCCGCCAGCGTCAGATAGACCGCCTCGCGCGGACCGCCTTCAGCGGCAATTTCGATCTCAAGACTTTGGTTGGGCTCCACCACGTCTGGCGCGGTCATTGAGACCTCAAAGGTGCGTGCGCCAATGTCGACCGGAATATAGGTCACGCCCACGGCGCGGCGCGGCAGGGGTTGGTCCACCGGGTCACGCGGCGTGTGCACGGTGACCATGACATAGGCTCCCTGGCCCCAGTCCGCGGTGATCGGCAAATCCACTTCGACACCGCCATCGCTCAAGTCGACCTGCTGGACGCTCTGCACCCGGTCGGTGGCCACAACGATATCGGCAAGACCGGCATAAGGGGCCTGAATGACCACGCTGGTGGTGTCGCCGACGCTGACCGGCGTATCTGGGCCGGAGACCTGAACCTGGTCGGGGGCCGGATCTCCGGTGCGCGTCTGACCGCCCCAGCCCACCCAGAAGGCGCGCGAGGCGATATCCTCGCCGCCCACCGACACGATCAGGCGATAATTGCCCCAGTCGAGCTCTGGCGTCGTGACCGTGGCGGGCTCACCGCCTTGGGTGGAGCCCACGCCTTCACTGATGGGCACGATGCGCTCTGACCGGCGCCAGCGCCACTCGCCGCCATCGGTGCGATACCAGTCGTATTCGTAGTCGCGGCGGACCAGCCGCCAGGCGAACTCGGTCTCGCGCGCCTCGCCCATGGCATCAACGCCGATGAGGGTGAAGTTGGCGTTCTGATTGCGGCTGACCCGGCCCTCAAAAGCGGCGCTGAGACCGACATAGAGGTCGCGCGGGCGGTAGGGGATGCGCACATCGTCGGCAACGGCCCGACCGCCGGGTTCCTGCACGCGCACGACGGCGCGAACACGCAGGGGGAGTGTGGAGTCAGAGCCACGCCGCCCCATGGTGACGGGGATTTGCGCATTGCCCGCCCCATCCGCGACGGTGGGCTCAAACGGCACGAAAAGCTCGGAGAAGCGCTCATCATGGAGGCCGAAGCTGAAGCCCTGCCATTGCGGGAAGGGGTTCGGCTCACGCTGCAGACGGCCTTCGCCTTCCAGCGGCAGGCCCGCGCCCGCCGCGCCATACAGGAAGCGCACATTGGCGTCGATCATCCGCGTTTCACCCGCGCGCAGCGGGCTTTCGGTGTCTGTGTCGAGCTCAAGCGCGACGCGCTGGGGCACGAAGTCCTCCACCTGGAAGCTGACGCTGCCTATCTGACCGATACCGTCAATCTCGGTTGCGATGCGCCAGCTGCCGCGGGCGGCGGCGCGGGGGATGTCAAAGCTGTGAACGATGCCGCCAGCATCTGGCGCGCGCTCAAAACGATGTCGGGCCTGTTCCAGGCCATTGGGCTGATAGACCACCAGCGCGCCTGAACGATTCTCAATCGCATTACCTGCCGGACCGCGCAGAAGCGCGCTTGCCTGCACCGTTTCGCCGGGGCGGTAGATACCGCGATCCAGATAAACATAAGACTCCACACCGCCAGACGGTCGACGTCCGCTGATCGGCTCATCGCTGAGGTCTACCGGGGAGCGGTTGAGATCGAGGATGGCAAAGTCGCCCGCCGGGCCATAGCCGGTCAGAAGCCGTGGCGCGTCGCCCTCATCCCCGGCCAGGAGCGGTGCATCAAAGCGGATGCGGCCATCGCGTCCGGAGCGCGCGGTCGCCAGAATCTCGTTGGCGCGGGACACCAGCTGCACCTCAACTCCGGCCACAGGCGCGGCGGTGTCGAGCGAGCGAACGACCACATCAAGGCCGGTTTCTCCGCGATAGGCGGTAAAGGCGAGATCGGTGACGATGAGCCAGCGTGCGGCCCGAGCCGGGTCCTGGCGCTGGTTCTGGTCAATGGCCGCCGCATCACGCAGTGAGACGTAGTAAGCACCCGGCTGCAGGGTGCCGAGCATGTCGGCAACCGGCAGAACGGTGATTTCGCGGGCGTTGGGTGCGCCTTCGGTACCGACCCGGCCTTCAAAGACGGTCACGCCCAGCTCGCCGGGGCTTTCATTGCCGCCTGACCAGTACCACTCGCCGCGCCCGGCGCTGTAGCCCTCCCCGATCTGGCGGAAGACCAGAGCCCGGTCGTTGACCCGGCGCACAGTGACCTCAACCTCGTCGACATTGACCGTTTCAATCGCCAGCCCGTCAGCATCAATGCGCGGCAGGATGATGCCATTGCCGGAAAAGGCGACACGCGGCGGCCGGTCTTCAAAGCTGAGTTCAGTCTGGATGTCGCGCTCCAGCGCCCGGCCATCGGCTGCGGGCAGGCCTTGGCGCAGAGTGATCGCGTGGGAGCCACCATAGGATAGACCGCCCAGGCACAGCTCAGACCCGCTGACCGACACCGCAACCGCATTATCGACGGCCAGATAGGGGCTGTAGTCGACCTCTGGGTCCAGCGGGCTTGAGAATGTCAGGCAAAGCTCTGGTGTGGCCGCCGAGGCATCGACACTAAAGCGCAGATACTCAAAGGACGCGCTGATGTCTGCTTCTGCGCGGGGCGCATCGGCAGCGCGGGCGTCCATCGTGGCCCCATCAGGCGATGGCGTTGGTGGGCTACCGCCCTCATTGCCACAGGCCGCAACGAGCAGAGCAGCGCACGCCGCTCCGGTGAAATGAGCCCAAATGCGCATGAAGTCGCTCCTGCCTGCCGTTAATGCATCCCCTTCGTTCACCATGGCACACAATTCGGCAAAGCCAAGGCAGGAGTTGGGAGATTTTGGTTTGGCTACCTCTTCCCTCCCCCTCAAGGGGAGGGAGTAGCGTCGTTTCCAATGAGAGAGACGTCTTAAGTCACAGCCTTCTTCGCCGTAAACTGCGGCTGGTCCCATTCGCGGGTTTCGATGACCTCTGCCAGCGCCAGCCCGGCATCAAAGACTTCTGTGTAGCCGTTGTAGAGCGGGTTAAAGCCGAAGCGCATGGTGTCTGGCTCGCGAAAATCGCCAATGATATTGCGGGCAATCAGGGCCTGGACGATGGCGTAGCCATCATCGTGGGAAATCACTACGTGGCCGCCGCGACGCTGGCCCACACCGGCGCAGGCGATCTGCAGACCCAACGCGTTGGCACGCTCAATGAAAAGATCGCCCAGCTTTTGCGCCTTGGCCTCGACCTCGGCCATGTCCACATCGTCATAGACGCTGACAGCCCCATCCAGCGCCGCGAGCCCCAGGATTGGTGGTGAGCTGGTGCGCCAGCGCACGATAGAGCTGTCCGGCTCATACTCATCTTCAAAGCCGAAGGGGCGCTTGTGGCCCAGCCAGCCCGGGATGGGATGCTCCAGCACGCCATTTTCGCCTGCATCGCAGTAGAGGAAAGCCGGGGCTCCCGGACCGCCGGACAGGAATTTATACCCGCAACCGACCGCGTATTTCGCGCCCCATTCTTTCAGCTTCAGATTCACCAGACCAGTGGCGTGGCTGAGGTCCCAGATGATGGCGATGCCGCGCTGGGCCGCTTCGCGCTCATAGCCTTCAAAATCGGCGATTTCGGCCGATCGATAATGCACGCCACTCTTGATGAAGACGGTTACGCCTTCGGGCAGGTCTTTGGGGCGGGTCCCCGGCGGCACACGGTGCATGTCTGCGCCTGTAAAGCGCGACAGGCCCTCCATCACATGGTTGTCGGTGGGAAACTCACCCTGCTCAGCCGCAATGCCGCCGGGTGCGCGCCCCAGCAGCGCCCCGGCCAGCTTGAACAGGTTGATGGTGACCGTATCGACCGCCAGTACTTCGTCAGCACCCACTCCCATCAGCCGGGCCAGCTTCGCGCCCAGTGTCTGGGGCAGGTCCATCCAGCCTGCGTCATTCCAGGACCGGATCAGGCCTACGCCCCACTCGGTCTCGGCGGTGTGGCGCAAGCGCTCCAGCGCGGCTTTCGGCGGCACGCCCAGCGAGTTGCCATCGAGATAGATGACGCCTTCGGGCATCGCGAATTCATCGCGCTTCTTCGCAAGCGGATCAGCAGCATCCAGCGCCAGGCAGTCGTCGCGGGTCAGCATCGACTTAAAGCGGCCCGCGCGCGGTGATTCCGCCATCCACGATGTGACACTGGCCGGTCATGTAGCTGGAGGCATCGCTGGCGAGATAATGGATGGCCGCAGCCATGTCTTCAGGCTGGCCTACCCGCTGGATGGAGAAGTTGCGCTTCATCATGTCTTCCAATTCCGGATTGCCGGTCAGGGCCGACGCGAGCTTGGTTTCGGTCAGGCCGGGGCAAAGCGCGTTCACGCGAACACCAAATCCGCCGCATTCCTGGGCCAGCACCTGGGTCATGGAGATGACCGACGCCTTGGTGATGGAATAGACGCCCTGGAAGAAGCCTGGACGCATGCCGTTGATCGAGGCGACGTTGACGATAGCCCCGGACATCTGCGGCTTCATGAATTCCTTGATCGCCAGCGAGGACAGGTAGAACGGACCTTTGACATTGACGTCAAAGGTCTTGTCCCAGGCCGATTCCGGGCAATCGATGGCTTCACCAAAATGCGGTGAGGTCGCGCCGTTATTGACCAGGATATCCAGCTTGCCTTCCTTGGCCTTGATGTCGGCAATTGCCGCTTCGCGGTGTTCAGCTTCGCCCAGGTGCAGGACCATGGCGCGGGCCTGGCCCCCCGCCTTGATGATTTCATTGGCGACGCGCTCGCAATCGCCGATCTTGCGGCTGGAGCAGATGACCATCGCACCATTGCGCGCCAGGCGTTTGGCCGCCGCTTCGCCAATGCCCCGGCTGGCCCCGGCCACCAGTGCGACTTTACCGTCCAGCGAAAGATCCTTGTCAGCCATCGATATTCCTCCCCGATGTGGCGAATTGATTTGCGCCAGACCCTAGCGAGGGCCGTTGAAGATGGCGAGAGGGCGGGTGAAGTTGGGGGGTAAGCGCTCTTCCCTCCCCTTGATGGGGAGGGTGTCCGTGAAACGGACGGGTGGGGTGAGGATCATCGAACGAGACATTGCCGGATAGGTCTCCACCCCACCCGACCAAGCCTGAAGGCTTGCCCACCCTCCCCATCAAGGGGAGGGACACAGAAGACGCCTTCCGAACCGGGCGCAGGATTTAGGCCTTCATCCCCCATTCAGCCACACCTGTGCAGCCTCGCAGTCATGCTTGAAGCCCTGATCCTCGATGACCTTGAAAACTGCGCCTTCAACGGCACCCCGCTTTATGGCGAGGTGCAGGTTGTCGACAGCTTTCCGGACTTCAAGGTTCAGATCGTGGAGAGTTTTTCCGATCTGAAGGTGCGCGCGGTAGAAAGCTTTGCCGACAGCTGTGGGGAATGGGAATTTGTGGACAGCTTTCCCGATTTCACCGTGCAATTCGTCACCAGCTTTCCAGACTTCAAGATCGAGTTTGTGGAGAGTTTCCCCGGCGAGCCTTAGGCGCTAGTTTGCGCGCATGTCGTTTTATGAAAATCATATTCTGCCCCACCTGATCGGCTTTGCCTGCGCGACGCCGCAAATCATGAAACAGCGCAGCCTGGTCGTTCCGGCCGCGGAAGGGCGCGTTCTGGAAATCGGTTTCGGGTCGGGCACCAATCTGGGCTTTTACGATCCTGGGAAAGTTGATCACCTGTTCGCGCTGGAGCCCAGTGAGGGCATGCGCCGCAAGGCCGCCAAAGCGGTGGAGGCCTCACCGCTCGCTATCGAGTGGCTGGGCCTGCCCGGTGAAGAAATCCCGCTTGATGACCACAGCGTTGATACCGTCGTCCTGACCTATACCGCCTGCACGATACCCGATGCGGCGACCGCGCTGAAGCAGATGCGCCGGGTGTTGAAGCCGGGCGGCAAGCTGTTGTTTTCAGAACACGGTGCCGCCCCCGACGAAGCGGTGGCCAAATGGCAGCGGCGGATCGAGCCGATCTGGAAACCCATGGCCGGTGGCTGCCACCTCACCCGCAAGCCCGACCAGATGATCGAAGAGGCCGGTTTCAGGATTGAACGCCTGACGGCGGACTATCTGCCCAAAGCGCCCAGGTTTGCCGCGTTTAATTATGCAGGCAGTGCGGTTTAGAATTTTCTACGGTGTCATCCCGGACGCGATGCGATCCGGGACCTTTGACTTCAGCAGGCAAAGGCTGTGGGTTCCGGATCAAGTCCGGGATGACAATGGTTTGGTTCAGAATTAAGCCACCGAGCGCATCGCGCTCGCAAGGCGAATAGCCGCCCGCAGTGAGCGGGGCTTGTCCCCGCGCAACGAGGACCCGACGCCCCGGATGGGGCGGAGGATTAGAATACTAAGCACATCCCGAGCACCGTGGCGCAGCTGGATCAATCTCCAGCCTTTTGGGCGCAATGTCTTCGCCGCATTCGACACAAAACCCGTATTCGCCGTCTTCAAGCCGGGCGAGCGCAGCCTTGATGCGGCGGATTTCCTGGGCGCGGCGGGCATCGGCGGCCTTGGCCATAGCCTGCACCTGGAGACTGTCCTGACGCGACAGGCGGCCCACCGATTGCTGGTCCAGCCCCACTGGTTTTCGATCGTCTGACGCGGTCTCAGACAGGCTGATCAGCTCGGCCTTCAAGCTTAATAAGCGTTCATACGCGGTATTTTCCGGTTTCGTCATGGCTCAAGACTTTGCATCATGGGGGCCAAGCAACAAGAGTTGGACCGCCGTGCTGGATCATTTCAAGCGTCTTGCGTCTTACAATGCCTGGGCCAATGCCCGCCTTTACGATGCCGCCACTGCGCTCACGGACTTTGAGCGCAAGCGCGATATCAAGGGCTATTTCGGCAGCCTGCATGGCACGTTGAACCATCTGATCGGAGCTGACCGCATCTGGCTTCATCGCCTGACCGGGGAAGGGCCACTGCCCACCACGCTGTCCGCGATCCACTACGAAAAGTTTGAAGATCTGCGCGAAGCCCGTGAGGCTGAAGACCAGCGCCTTTCAGAGTTTGTCGCGACGCTGGATGGTGTGGCGCTGGAATCAGAGCTCGCCTACACGAACACCCGCGGCGAGGACAAAGTCCTGCCGCGCCAGGTGATCCTGTCCCATCTGTTCAACCATCAGACCCACCATCGCGGTCAGGCCACTCAGATGATGCGCCAGCTGGGGGTGGCCGAGCCGCCGGCGCTTGATCTTCTGTATTTCGCGCTGCCGACGGCCTGATCTGCGTCTAAAGCCGGACGTCCAGTTGTTCGAGCCAGCCCTGAATGCGTTTGGCGTTCACGCCGAGATCGGAATAGCCAAGCTTTGAACGTGAGTAGACGCACAGCGCCGATCCGCCGGGCACTTCAACCGCCTCTGCGGTGATGAAGTCAGGGAATTTGAGCAGCGCGCTCTTCTGGCAAAGCTCGACCTGACTGTCGTTTTCGTTGGTCACTTCGGTGCGCGGCGCATCCAGCGCGACACTCTTGAAGTTGGCTAGCAGGGTGGCCGGGTCGGTGCCGCGCCACACCCGGCTGGTGTAGTGGGCCTTTGACCGGGCGGTAAAGCCATCGGGCAGCACCAGAAACTGATTGGGCTTGCTGGTCAGCTCCAGCGCGGCGAAATCGATCGGAAAGGTTTGATCAGCCATGAGGGGTCCTTAGCTGTTCGGTCATGGGTCCCTGATTGAAAACTGGATCAGGCTCTTGTTACACCCTAAACACGATACAGCGTTAACAACAGGGACCGAGCCATGACTGAATACGCCCTGGAGGTGGAAGGCCTGACGAAGAGCTTTGGCGGCAAGCCAGCGGTTCGTAACGTGTCCTTCAAGGCGGCCCGTGGTGAGATTACAGGATTTCTGGGTCCCAATGGCGCTGGAAAAACAACGACCTTGCGCATGTCGCTGGGCGTGATTGCGCCTGATAGCGGCCGGGCAGAACTCTTCGGTCAGGCCCCGGACGCTGCCGGAATGGACCGGGTGGGCTTTCTGCCAGAAGAGCGCGGCGTTTATCGCAAGATGACGGCCGAAGCCGTGATCATATTCTTTGCGCGCCTTAAAGGCGTTCCGGCCGGTGAGGCTCGCAAGCGGGCGCGCGCCTATCTGGAGCGCTTTGGCCTGGGCGATGCGGCAAAAAAGAAGATCAAGGAGCTGTCCAAGGGGATGGCCCAGAAGGTCCAGATCATCTCCGCGATCATCCATGAGCCCGAATTCATCATCCTCGATGAGCCGTTTTCAGGCCTCGACCCGGTCAATCAGTCCCTTCTCGAGCAGATGATCCGCGAGCAGGCCGAAGCCGGTCGCACGGTGTTGTTCTCCACCCATGTGATGGAGCATGCCGAGCGCCTGTGTAATCGCATCATCCTGATGGCCCGCGGTGAGAAGGTGTTTGATGGAACGGTAGACGAGGCGCTGGCGCAGGTGCCGCGTCAGGTCTTCCTCGCTGCCCCACCCGGCGAGCCGATGCAGGAGACGCTGTCCCAGTTTGGCGAGCTTGCCGAGGAAAGCCGCTCTGATGACGGCACGGACATCCACTGGCGTTTGACCCTGAAACCCGGCATCGATGCCCAGGCGGTGCTGCGCGCCTGTGTGGAGGCCAGCCTGAAACTCACCCACTTCGAACCGCGACGCCCGCACCTGCACGACGCCTTTGTGGCGCTGGTGGGTGAAGAAGGCGCGCGCGAGCTAGAAGCCTCGGCGGAGGACGTCTGACATGCGAGCCATCCTTCTCATCGCCCGGCGCGAATACCTGTCCTACGTGGCCACCTGGGGCTTCTGGCTGTCGCTATTGGCGGTGCCGATCTTTGCCACCATCGGGGCGTCGCTCCCGGCGCTGATCGAGAACTCCCAGCCGACGCGCTATTTCGCCGTCATTGACGAAACTGGCCGGGGGCTTGATCGGGTGATTGAAGAACGCCGCGACGCCAATCGCCGCGAGCAAATTCGCGAACAGCTGTCCATGATGTCCCGTCTGACCGGGGATGATGCGGCACGCCGGGCGGCGCTTGACGCCTTCGATGCCAATCCGGACACCGGCGAGGCGATCAGCGATGCCCTTGAAGCTGCGGGCGTTCCCGGCCTTGAAGACAGCCTCAATCTGGAAGGCCGCGATGCGGTGATGGTGGCGGCACCCGGCGCCAACCTTGACGATTTGCGTCCCTATATCAGCGGTGATCAGATGCTGCAGACGCCTGAGGGTGAGCGCCAGCTCTTCGCCGCCTTCGTCCTGCGGCCGTCAGACACCCACCCGGTGGAAATCCTGTATCTGTCTGAAAATGTGAACTATTCAGACCTGCGCCGGGAGATTGATCGCATTCTCACCGGCTATGTCCGCGACGCGGCGCTGATCGCACAGGGCCTGAGCCCGGATGAGGTGGACCGCCTTTTGTCGCTGGAACCGAAGGTGACGTCACTCAACGCAAGTGTTGATGCCGGTGAGGATGCAGAAATAACGATGGCCGATCGCGCGCCCTTCATCGTCGCGATCATGCTCGGCTTCATCCTGTGGCTGGCGGTGTTTTCGGTCGCCAACATGTTGCTGACCAGCCTGATCGAAGAAAAGGGCGGCAAGATCATCGAGGTGCTGCTGTCCACCGCGCGCTTCCATGAAATCCTGATCGGCAAGCTGGCGGGCGTGGCGGGGGTCTCCCTCACCTTGTTCGGCATCTGGGGCTTTGTCGGCTCGGTGCTGTCCGCGCTGGGTGGTGCTGCGCTCGCGACCGTCAATCCGGAGATTGCCGGCTTTGTGGGCGCGCTCTTTGATCCGGTCCTCTTGCTGGCTGCGCTGGTTTTCTTCGTCTTCGGCTACCTGATGTATGGCGCGATCTTCCTCGCGATGGGCTCGCTGTGCGACACGCTTCAGGATGCCCAGACGCTGATGGGCCCGGTGATCTGGACGCTGATGCTGCCCATGCTCTTCCTGTTCTTCTCCATTGAAGCCAGCGACTCCAATTTCGTGCGCATCGCCAGCTGGGTGCCGCTGTGGACGCCCTTTGTGATGATGGCGCGCCTGCCCACCGAGCCGCCGCTCTGGGAGCTATTTGGCGCCGGCGGTCTGATGGTCCTGACGACCGTACTGGTGCTGTGGCTGGCTGCGGCGGTCTTCCGCCAGGGCGCGCTGCGCCAGGCCGATGCCGACACCGTGCGCCGCATCTTCAAGCTGGGACGCAAGAAGGCGTAAGCCTGACAGTCTTGATAGAGGACAAACACAAACGCCGCGCTGACTTTAGTCAGCGCGGCGTTTGTGTCGCTTATTGGAAAGCGTTGAGGCGCAAGACCTGTTGAGCGCTGGCGTTAGCCGCGCTCAAAACAGTGTCTAGCGGCGGCCACCACCGCGCTTGGGCAGAAGGCCCTCTCGCTGGGCGCGCTTGCGAGCCAGCTTGCGAGCACGACGGATCGCCTCGGCCTTCTGGCGTGCTTTTTTCTCGGACGGCTTTTCGTAGTGATTACGGCGCTTCATCTCGCGGAAAGTACCTTCCCGCTGCATTTTCTTTTTCAATGCCTTGAGCGCTTGCTCGACATTGTTATCGCGCACGACGATCTGAACGATGGTGTACTCTCCCTAGATCCTCAAAGCGGTGGCGAAAACCACCGAAAAAACAATGACTGGCGAGGACCAGCGGGGTTATCCCATCGGTCTCGCGCCGGTTCGCTTCCAACACAGGCCGGGCGATCTAGCAGAGCCTTCGCGCCGTGTCTAGCATGCATGCAGGGCGAAAACGCCCGTGACGCGCGCCCGGATGCGCACTATTTAGACGGTTATGACTGAAAAAGATACTGACTCTTCGACTCCCCGTGCTGATGCCGTGCGCAATGGCGTCCTGGAAGCGGCGCTGGATGAAGCCGCCTTTGATGGCTGGAATGCCCGCACCCTGTCGCGCGCGGCGGCCGCCGCTGGCTATTCAGATGGTGAGGTTCAGCTCTACTGCCCTGATGGCGTGCTCGACCTGATCGAATGGTGGTCACGCCAGTGTGATGACGGCGCGCGTGAGGTCATCCAGGCCAGCAACGCCAATCGCATTCGCGACAAGGTCTCAGGTGCCGTGCTCGCCCGGCTGGAGCAGATGGACGGGTATGAAGATGCGGCGTCTCGCGCTCGCGGGCGTCTGCTGCTGCCTGACGCCTTGGACCGCGGCCGCAAGCTGACCTGGGCGACGTCAGACATGATCTGGCGGGCCATTGGCGATAAATCGACGGATTATAATTTCTACACCAAGCGCACCATTCTTTCAGGCGTCTACACCACCACCTTCATGGTCTGGGTGGAGGACACCGATCCGGACAAGGCGCGTACCCGCGAGTTTCTGGATCGGCGCATCGACAATGTGATGCAGTTTGAGAAGGTGAAGGCCCAGGCGCTGAAACTCACCTCAAACCTGCCCGACCTCACCGGCCTCGCCTCACGCCTGCGCTATGGGTTCGAGCGGAGATAGAAAACAGGGCCTATCTCTTTTCCCCAGCGAAAGCTGGGGCCCATAACTCTGCGCTTTGTGATGTCTGGATCCCAAATCAAGTTTGGGAAAGAGCGGGTTTGGTCATAGCGTGAGCGCGATTGTTCGCCTTGCGACGCGAAATGGCGTCGGGATGCCGAACTTCGGATCTCCAACATCTGTCATCCCGGACTTGATCCGGGACCTACTGCCTTTCCCTATTCAAGTTGAGGGTCCCGGATCGCTTAGCGTCCGGGATGACAGGTGAAAGTGCTATCGCAACCAGCGTTCTTTGTTTCTCGAACCGCCAAAATCCTGCATCCAAACGCCGGCCCTCGCGCATCTAGCTTCTGACGGGCCGCTTGCGGTTCGTCCATGTCGCTCACAACGCGTCAGGGCCCCGCTTGCTCCCCAAGCTATCAAGGCGGGGCCCAAATTGTGTTTCAGGATGGGCGTTTCAGCCAGCGATGGCGAATCTGGGTGAAGGCATCGCCCCAGCCCGGCACGCCGCCCAGAAAGCGCAGCGCAGCCCCCGCCGGCAGAGCTTCCACCGTTTCATTGAGCCAGCGCGCCGTTGAGTCCGGCCCGGCTTCGAGCCGCTTGATCAGCTGGGCTGCGGCCATGCGTTGGGCGCGCGGTGCGGTCGGCGGCGCGATCAGACGGCCCGTCTGGGTAAAGCTTTCAGCAGCCACCTCCGCCCAGCGCGCCAGCTGCAGGGCAGCCAGACCTGGACCGAAGCGCAAGCCACCGGCGCCAGCCGGAGCGTGCACGATGGGGCCGCGCGCATGGGTTCGGATTCCGAACTCCAGCGGCAGTACGGCGCGGATCAGTTTTGTGGCTTCCGGGTCAACGCAAAGGTTTGCAAGGCGCTGCTCCAGCTGCGTCTTCACCGCCTGACCGTCATCACCGGGCGGACACAGTCCAACGACTTCTACAAGGGTCGTGCCATCATCGAGACTCAGCGATTGATCAAGCATCACTGATCGGCCAGCGGCGTGGGCTCGTGATAGCGCAAACCCGGGTGGGACTGCGCCAGACTTAACGGCGGCAAACCAGCCGATCTGGGTCCACAGCCCGTCGCGAACCGCACCAAAGGCACCTGGGCGGGTATCAACAATGCAATTGGCGTGGATGGTGCCGCGACCGGTCTGAACCACCGCGCCGCTTTGAACCGGTAGCATCCCGTCAATGCGGACCTGTTCTTCCACCGGGTTAAGGCCAGCAGCGCTCAGCCGATCAAGGGCAGCGGCTTGTACGTCTCCGGCGCGGACCACATCAAGGCGGGTACGGCCCAAGGGGCGGACACGATCGAGCATCTGGACCTGATCCAGCCGATGGAGGACGAAGCGCTCCAGCGAATGGCGCGGCTGGGCCGGGAAGACCCAAAGGCGCGGGTTTGGGGTCAGCTGGCGTGGTTCCAGAACGATCAGGCGCAGGCGACGTCCGCGCGAAGCCAGCGCAGCGGCCAGCATCAAGCCCGCTGCGCCCGCCCCGATAATGGCCAGGTCCACTTCCAGATCGGATCCAAGGGCGACGGGCTGATCCATGGTTCGACAGGGGCGGCTTTCGCTTCGGTTGCGTCAAGAGTGTCGCATGCGGCGTTTGAACGCCTTTTCATACCACACAGCTTGAAAGAACATACAGACTTAGGGGTTTTTACTGCCCAGCAGCTTGAGTGACAGTTTTAAATGGATATGCCGGTTAACAAGCGAACGCTACAAAAAGCGGCGACGCGCGCCGCTGTGATCGCCGCAGCAGGGCGTGTTTTTCGCCAGCGCGGGTATGCGGCCGCCACCATTGCTGTCATTGCCGATGAAGCCAGCGTTTCGCCAGGAACGGTGCTGAACGCAGCGCCGACGAAAATCGCACTGCTGAACTTGGTAATGGCCGAGGAATTCGAGGCGCTCGGCCACGACACGGAAAATATGCGCGCCGGCCTGTCCGGCGGCTTTGATGCTACGCTTGCTGCGCTTCTGGAATTGCATCTGAACCGGCACTACGACATTCAGCCGATGATCGGACCGCTGCTGGCTGAGTGCTGGATTTCCGAAGGCGGTGAGTTTGAGCGCTTTTATGCCAATATGGATCGGGCCTGGGGCCCCATTCGTGACCTGCTGCGCGAGGCCCGTGACGCTGAGGCGCTGCGCGATGACGTGAATATTCACGCGCTGATGAGCTTTTTACAGGACGCCTATCTGGGTGTGCTGCGCCGCTGTGCGTCTGAGGAGCTGGAGCTGTTTGCGGCCAGCAATCTGCTGCGCGAGCGGATCAATCTGATCTTCCAGCCGGTCGCCGCCTAACCGGGACGATAGGTTCGCACCGCTGCGGCTCTAACATCCTCAACACGCATGGGCACGCGCCGCAGCTCTTCTGCGGCGAAGGCCTCCATCTGATCGGCATAATGGGGTGAGGCCGGGTCTTGGCTCGCGCCAAACTGATGCACAGCGAAGACCTCGGGATAATCCGCACCCGGGCCCCATTCAGCCAGCATGTGCAGGCCATCGCCAGACAGCATGGTCAGCGTTCCTGTCTGCTCATCAATCGCCGAGTTTACCGCACGTAGCGTATCGGGACCGCCTTCAAGGGCCACGAAATGCTCGCCGCGATGCAGGAAGTTGACGTCCGACCAGGGCGGATCGATACGGCCATGGTGGGTCATCAATAGGTCTGCGGTTTCGGCCAGAGCTTCATGAATATCGTCATCGGTCAGCGCATTGGCGTCAGGCTGTTGATTGAACAGGTGCAGTGTCATCATCACAGACAGCGCCGCCTCCCTGTTATTCAGCGTGGTGCTGCGGTCCCAGTCGATGACTACGGCCGCCGGATCGGCATCCTCACCGCGGAACAGAATCTCGCCAACGCGGGTCTGGACCTGTCCGGCATAGCTGTCTTCAGCAAAGACGTCGTCATATTTGACCGCCAGCAGCGCCTCGCGACTGACCGCATTGAGCTCAGACATCAGGCGCGTCGCACGAAGTCCGCGATTGGTCATATGGGTTTCCACCCCGTACCAGTCAGGCACCGAGGCCGGGTCGGGGTCTTCAGCGGTCAGTGTCACTTCAAAGGGAGAGTGGTTGGCATCCAGCACATATCCCGCCTCCGGGTCGATCATGTGCGGCATCGCCTCAAACGGCTCAAACCCCGTCCAGATCAGGTCGGAGCGATCGCCGGGAAGCGTGCCGGTCCAGTCCACATTGGCCTCCGGATTTCGCGACGGCATGCGGGCGATATAATAACGCGCAATCCGGCCCTGGCTGTCGCCGACAATGCGGTTGGTATTGCCCATGGCCTGCAGGGACAGCGCGGCTTCAAATTCTGCCAGGGTCCGGGCGCGCATCATGCGATAGGCCTGCTCGATAAAGCGTACATCGCCCATCGTGGCGTAGCGAATGGCATAGCTGCCCTGCTCGGTATGAAGCACGGGCCCATGCTCGCTCCAGTCGGCATCCATGGTGACCCGCCACGCAAAGGGGCCAAACAGGCGCACCGTCATGGAGGCGGTCCGGCGGTCAAACTCGTGCACCAGCCCATCCATCACATAGCCCTCGCCTTCCAGCGCCAGCTCATAGACGTCAATGAGATCGGGATAGTTGACCGTTGCCGCCTGAGCCAGGCCCGGATTAACCCCCAGATGCACGGCAGGCGCACCCGGGAACATGCCGCCGGCAATATTCAGACCTTCCTCTGAGATCAGGTGGCCTTCATACCAGGCAAGCGCGCCGTCCACGGGCTGGTGAGAGTTCACGATCACCCGGGTGTGGTCATCATCGGACCTGGCCGGGGCCACCGCAAACGCGTTCGAGCCCAGCTCTGTGGCGGGTCCATTCTGCAGCATGACCTGTAATTCCTGGCCGCGCGACGGGTCGGGTCGGGTTTCAGGTGAAGCAAGGTCAGCCAGCGTCTGTCCTAGTCCGTAAAACAAGGGTGAAAAGAAGCCCGACAGGGTCGCCACATCGCGCGCTGTGACCGGGAAGAGATCGGGCTCGGCTTCGTCGGGGTGGTGGGCGGCGTAGAAGTTCAGGCCGTCGGCATAACCCTCTAGAACCGCTCGTACTTCTGGCGACAGGTCGGTCTCGAAGCGCTCGTTGACATCCTCTCGGATGCGCAACAGCTGAACGAGGTAGGCGGTGCGCGCCTCGCTCTCGTTTTTTGCAAGCATTTCAGGGCCTAAGGAGGCGCGCAGGGACTCCTGAATGGTGGTGAAATCGTCCTCCGAATGGGCCCAGGCGATGCCAAAGGCGGCATCGGCATCCGTCTGGCCAATAACTCGCGGGATACCCAGCGCATCGCGTGTGATTTCAACATCATAGCGCTCTGCTTGAGTGATGGCTGCATCTGCATCAAAGCTACGCGTATGGAGCGGGGCAAGCCGCAATCCGAACGCGAAAAGCCCTGCAATAACAACAGCAAGCACGCCGACAATGCCAGCGATCCAGAGGGGGCGAGCCATGGTGTTTCCTTGTCGGTGTTCAGACTACTCAGCCGCGAGCGCTTCTGGTTGTGACTTTGGCGTCCAGTCGCGATGGCGTAAAGCCCGGCCGAGACGGGTCCGCCCGGCCGCATCGGTAAAGCGCTGGCCATCCCAGACCAGACCACCGCCCACAATCACTGCGCTGACGACACCGTCAGATCGGTTGACCATCTGCTCATGCTCATAGTCCTCCCGCCAGATAAAGCGAGAATGAGCTTCAGAATCATAGGCCTGGAGGGCTTTGGGATCGACCACAGTAATGTCTGCGCGCGCCCCTTCCTCCAGCCGCCCGGCGTCCACACCAATGAAATCCGCCGGTTCGGAGGTCAGCCTCTGGATCTGGCTGGCGACCCGCTCCATGCCCTCGCTCTGAGCAATTTGCAGGCAGCGCAGATTGCCGTCATAGAAGGCCATATTGGTAATGTGCGCCCCACTATCGTTAAAGCCGGGCATGATCTTGGGGTGGTTTAACAGATCGCGCACAATCTCCGGGTCGCGATTGGCCGAGATCGTCCACCAGCGCAGGCCCAGATCGTAGGTGCGCAACAGGTGCAGCATGAATCTTGGTTCTTCGATGGCGTCGTCCGGCATTGCCTCGAACACGGCGCGCTCTTCTTCGGTGCGGGCCATGGACGCGTCGTCGCGCCAGGCCTGGTAGCGCCCCAACACCTGGGCAAAAGTCTCGCCGGTCCAGATATCCGGGCCACCAGAATAGAAGACCATCTCGTTGAAATCGCGATCAAAGGCGAGCGTTTCCATTTTCATCATGCGTTTCAGGCGCGCCAACCCGAAGCCGGTCTTGCCGGTCATCCACATTTTCGAGAAGCGCTTGATAAAGCCGGGATCGTCCAGCAGGGCAAGGCGACCTTCAACATCTTCAAGGTCGAGCTCATTGAGCTCGCGCAGCGCCGGGATCTCTTCAGCCAACGGGTTGATGGGGCCGTCCCAGAACACCTTGAAGGGTGCCGCCAGCGCTTGCAGCCTGAAGCGTCCTTTTAAAAGGCTGGAGTTGAAGATGGCGGTCAGCGTCAGCGCCAGGCGCCGGATTGATTTGTTTGCCGCCACATCAAGGGCTGCGACCGCTGTGATTTTCAACGGCTTCTTGTAAAGTGCGCCTGAGGTGAGCAGGAAGTTGCGGATCACCGCCAGCGGGGAATCCTTTGGCGGCGTCGCCTGCCAGAGCCGGTCATGCCTGCGCAAAACCCCGGTCAGCGCTTTCAGCTCTTTATACTGGCCAAACTGGGAAGGGATTTTCACCCGTCGGTTGGGGTCTTCAGACAAAAAGTGGAAGGGCAGCGCGTCGGTTGAGAAGCCCGGATAGCCCTCCGCCATCGCCTTTTCCAGCAGGGCTTCCATCTGCGCCAGATCATCCTTGCTGGCGGTCCGGCTGACCGAGCCCTTCAGGCCCATCACCTCGGTGCGCAGCATGGAGTGAGGGATCATCGGAATGACATTGCACCCCAGCGGCAACTCGTCGAGATGCTGGTAATAGCCGGCCGATGTCTTCCAGCTGGCCTTCGCGGCGATCTTGCGCAGCACCGGCTTTGGCATGTTTTCAACGCGCGCAAAGCAATCGACCAGCGGGTCTTCGCCGTTGCGGCGCTGGTTCCCGTAAGCCAGCCCCAGTGAGCAGTTGGACATCAGAACACTGGTCGTGCCGTGGCGCACCGCTTCTTTCAGGGCCGGATCAAACTCCACTTCAAGATCGAGATGGGTGTGAATATCCATCAGGCCGGGCATGACCCACTGGCCTTTGGCATCAATGATCTCGTCGGCTTCGTTCTGGTCGATCGATGCGGCACGCTGGACGATGCGCCCATCCTTGACCGCAACATCCTCGCGAACTGGCGCATTGCCCAGACCGTCGAATACAAGCCCGCCGGTGATGACATAATCAAAGGCCTTCGCCATGGCCTCACTCCTCCCCGCTGGCGGTGTTGTCACCGCTCATGGCCTGATCCTGATCAGGCGTTCGACATACCCGACTGGAAATCGAGAAAGGCGTCAAGAACGCGAGCGGGGGCTTCCAGCTGGGGCCAGTGGCCGACATCGTCAATCAGGACAGTGTCCGGCGAGGGTATGAGCGAGCGATAATGTGCGACCATGTGCGCACCCGAAACCGGGTCGAGAGCGCCATCAATGACCCGCAACAGCACCGGACTCTCGACCAGGGCACCCACCCAGCGGTCACGGTGGGCGCGGCGCTCGGCAATGTAACGGATCAGCTTGTGGCCGATGGCGGGCATGCCACCCTTCTCCGTGGCCAGAGTCCAGAAGGCGTCGACCTCTTCAGATGAGGGCTGGGTGTTGGGCCCGAAGACCTCACTCAGTCCTTTTTCAAAGCGCTTGCGCGTCATCAGAGATGATACGAGCGGCCCAAGCGGGGAGTGGAGCAGGCGTTGGGTAAAGGTGGCGCGGTGCTGTTCAGGAAACAGGCCGCCATTGAGAAAGCAGACGGACTGAAGCTTGAGTCCCGCCTCACCGGAGGCCTCGCGGTCGATATGCCGGGCGAGCAATTCCTGCGCGACGGTATCGCCATAATCATGGGCCAGGATATGCGCTTCGCTCACTCCAAGCTCTGAAAGCCAGGCCTCAAACAGGTCGGCTTGGTCCATGATTGAGTAGTCGTAATCGCGTGGCTTGTCGGAAAAGCCAAACCCAATCATGTCGAGCGTCGCCATCCGGTAGCGCTCGCACAGCGCCTCCCACTGGTACAACCAGTCCCAGCTGGCGGTGGGGAAGCCATGGATCAGCACCAGTACCGGCTTGTCGCTCGACCAGTCGCCCCCGGTGCGGACGAAAATCTCATGCCCACGATACGTGAAAGTCGATCCGGCGGCGCGCCAGTCGTCGAGGGAAATCGGCAGGGGCATGATCTTGGCCTTTGGTTAGATCGCGGCCGCAGCTTAAAACGCCCGCCAACCTGTGCAACTGGCGAACTGAACCACCCCGCTCGCGCATAAACCCCAAGGATTGCTCAGATTTTATTGGCTCTGTCGGGTTCGCCTGCCAGGCTACATGCCTGTCGCAAAATAAAAGGCTTCACATCGTGCTTCGTATTGTCCTCATCCTTCTGGGTATTCTCGGCGTCGTCTCCCTTATGATCGGGAGTGCCTTTGGAACCTTCCTGTGGAAGTTCACGCCGCACATTCCTGAAGTCAGCTATGCCGAACCTGCCGACAGGACCGAAGCCCGGCTACAGGATCTCGATTATCTGCGCCGCATGCCTGAGGTGGACAAAAGCTTTTCTGAACAGGAGCTGGCCGCCTTCTATGCCCTGATTGACGATCTTGCGGCGCGCGCTGCCACCATGACCGAGGCGGAAGTCGTAATGGGCGTCTCGGCAGCGGGCGCAGTGACGGAGAACGGGCATAGCGGCGTCAGCATGAGCGGCACGATGAACCGCCTGAACAGCCTGCCGGTGCGCTTTTACTGGTTCGCGGATGGGCTCCACATTGTTCGCGCGCGCGCTGAACACGCTGACCTGATCGGCATGCGGGTGTTGGCTTATGGCGGCGAGGCACCCGAAGCACTGTACCCGCAAATGGACCCGTATTTTGGCGGTAATGATGCCTTCCTGCGCCAGAACTCGGCCAGTTTCTTTGCTGCCCCGGCCTCGCTGCATGCTGCTGGTCTTATTGCGGAGCCTGATGAAGTCACACTCGATCTTGTGGGTCAGGACGGTGAGGTCTCTACTCAAGTCATACAGGTTGAAGCCGAGCCTACCGGCTTTTTTGGCGCTCAGCGTAATGCGGTGTCGAGGACCTACCGGGCCGAAGACGACAGCGGCCATGACTGGCGCTTTCTGGATCCCGCCATGACGCAGGCCACCTGGTTTGGTCGCCATCCCGATCAGGCGCTTTGGGCCGATGTGCTGGAGCGAGGAGGGGCCCACTGGCGCATGCGCAATGTCTTCGGCAATGACGACACGCCCCTACCCGGCTGGCTTGAAGACCAGGCGGCCGCGCTGCGCGAGGACCCGGCGGAGTATCTGGTGCTGGATCTCAGGGCCAATGAAGGGGGCGACTACACCCGGGCGATGCAGGTGGCTCGTAATATTGGTGATCTCGTGGTTCCGGATGGCCGGGTCTACGTGCTGACCGATGGCGATACCTTCTCTGCCGGGATCGTGACGGCCTTCTACGCGCTGCATGGCGCAGGCGAGCGGGCGGTGCTGGTCGGGGCGCCCATGGGCGATGACATGCAGTTCTGGGCCGAAGGCGGTGGCACACCCATGCGCCTGCCAAACTCTGACATCCGGGTCTATGTCTCAACCGGCTATCATGACTGGGAGAACGGCTGTTCAGACTGGTCGCGCTGCTTCTGGATCAATACGCTTTTCGGCGTGGTAGTGGGTGAGGTTGGGGTCGATCTGCCCGCCGCTCTAACGTTTGCCGATTATTCGCGAGGGATTGATACAGGCATGGAGGCGATTTTCGCGGCTGAAGCCGAACGACAGGCCGCCGACTAAATCCGCCAATAGAAAAAGGGCGGCGCAAACCCTTGCGCCGCCCTTCCTCATTCTTGAGTTGGGAGAGACCTTAGGAGGCCTCTTCCAGGTCAAAGCGATCAAGCTCCATCACCTTGACCCAGGCGTCGACGAAGTCGCTGACAAAGCGCGCCTCGGCCCCGTTCACGGCGTAGTACTCGGCCACGGCCCGAAGCTCCGGATTGGAGCCAAAGACCAGGTCGACTTCAGTAGCCGTCCAGCGGGTTTCGCCGGAGGCGACGTCAGTACCGACATAGACCATCTCGTTGTCGTCCGAGGCTTCCCACTCAACCGACATGTCCAGCAGGTTGGTGAAGAAGTCATTGGTCAGCTGGCCCGGCGTATCGGTGAACATACCGTGCTCAGCGCCGCCAGCGTTGGCGCCGAGGGCACGCATACCGCCCACCAGCGCCGTCATTTCCGGCACGGTCAGGGTCAGAAGATCAGCGCGGTCGACCAGCATCTCTGCCGGATCGAGGCGGGCGCGGCCTGAATAGTAGTTGCGGAAGCCGTCAGCGGCCGGACGCAGATACTCAAACGAAGCCGGATCGGTCTGCTCTTCCAAGGCGTCGACACGACCCGGGGTGAACGGAACTTCGATCTCGTGACCGGCTGCAGCGGCGGCATCCTCGATGCCAACACCACCCGCCAGCACGATCAGGTCAGCCATGGACACCTTGGTGTTGTTTCGACGCAGGCGGTTCATGATGCCGTTGCCGTTAAAGTCCGTCTGGACCTCTTCCAGCGTGTCCAGAACGCGGTTCAGCTCTTCAGCATCGTTCACGTCCCAGCCGTTTTGCGGGGCAAAGCGGATGCGCGCCCCGTTGGCACCGCCACGCATGTCGGTGTCCCGGAAGGTGGAGGCCGATGCCCAGGCCGTACGCACCAGCTCTGCCGGAGTCAGATCGGTGTCGCGGATCATGGCTTCCAGACGCTCAACATCGTCCGCGTCGATCTGGTCATAATCGGCTTCAGGAAGCGGGTCCTGCCAGATGAAGCTTTCTTCGGGGACCTCCGAACCAGCGTAGCGGGCGCGCGGACCCAGATCGCGGTGGGTCAGCTGGAACCAGGCTTCAGCGAAGGCCTGATCCATCTCGCCCGGGTTTTCCAGCCAGCGGCGAGTGATCTCGCCATAGGCCGGGTCATAGCGCAGCGCCAGGTCGGTCGTCTGCATCACCGGCGGGTGATAGGTCTCCGGGTCGTGGGCGTCCGGCACGAAGCGGGCGTCCTCGGCATTTTCCGGGATCCACTGGATGGCACCGGCCGGGCTCTCGGTTTGAACCCACTCGAAGTTATAGAGGTTCTCAACATAGTTGTTGGACCAGGCTGCCGGGGTCGCCGTCCACGCGCCCTCAAGGCCGGAGGTGGTGGTGTCACTGGCATTACCGGTGCCGCAGCTGTTCTCCCAGCCCATGCCCTGGGCTTCAACGCCTTCAGCGGCCGGCTCGGGACCGACACAGTCCGCAGCCGGGCGGGCACCGTGGGCTTTACCCAGCGTGTGGCCGCCGACGATCAGGGCCACCGTACCCTCATCATCCATACCCATGCGGGTGAAGGTGGTGCGGATTTCACGGGCCGCGCCCAGAATATCCGGATTGCCGCCCGGGCCTTCCGGGTTCACGTAGATGAGGCCCATTTCAGAGGCCGCTAGCGGCTCTTCCATATTGCCGTCTTCGTCATAGCGGCCTTCGTCAGACAGCATGCGGGATTCGGGACCCCAGTAGACAAGCTCCGGCTCCCAATGGTCGACACGGCCACCAGCAAAACCGAGCGTCTCAAAGCCGGCCATTTCCAGCGAGACGTTACCGGCCAGGATAATCAGGTCGGACCAGGACAGGCTGTCGCCATATTTTTCCTTCACCGGCCAGAGGAGCTGGCGGGCTTTGTCCAGATTGCCGTTGTCCGGCCAGCTGCGCAGCGGGTCAAAGCGGATTTGACCACCGTCAGAGCCCCCGCGACCGTCGCCGGCACGATAGGTGCCCGCGCTGTGCCAGGACAGGCGGATCATCAGACCGAAATACGCGCCGTAGTCGGCCGGCCACCAGTCCTGAGACGTAGTCAGCACTTCACCGATGTCGGCTTTGACCTCATCCAGGTCCAGCGCCTCAAAGCGCGCACGATACTCAGCGGCGTCCTGGGCCAGCTCACCGGCATAGGCGTTGCGGCGCAGTTCAGACAGGTTCAGGGTTTCCGGCCACCAATACTGGTTGGAGCGCGGCTGGCCAGCCATGGCTTCAGCGGCCTGTGGATCGGCACTCTGGGCAAAGCCCGGCGGGGTCGCAGCTTGCGCAGCGCCAGCAATGATTGCGGCAGCGGAGGCCGAAGCCACCAGAGATTTTGCGAAAGATTTCATGGTCGATGTCACTCCCAAATGAATTGGCACACCTGAAAAGGGGCAGGCGGCGTGGGTTCGGACGTATGCGGGTGCGACACAAAGGACCAATCGATAGTTTCAAATGCTGCGATAGCGAAATCCTATACCGCTTGGTTTTATGCGGTTTCTCAAATCATTGACGCAGGTGCACAAACACCAGCGGCGTCCGCTGGTTAGCGAACGCCGCTGAGGCAGGCTTTTCGGTTTTAAGCCTTGGGCTTAGCGCGGACCGATGGCGCGGCCCGGGGTCCAGGGCACGTCACCGTTCAGTGCGGCTTCAAACGCCGGCAGGTCTTCATTCACCAGCGCGGTCAGGCGATCGCGCAGGGGTCCGAAGTCCTCTTCCGCATAGCCCAGCTGAGCCCGGTGGGCCGGGTTCGGGCCATAGGTGGCGTTTGAGGTGCCCAGATTGGCAAAGCCAAGACGGGAGCTGACCGTGGACGGTTCTGCGCCATACATGCCTTGCGTGGTCTGGTTGCCGTTCAGAGCTTCTTCGATCTCAAACAGCTCCTGGCGCAGGGCCTCCAGCTGCTGATCAAGGGCACCCGGTGCGGTCCGCGACCGGTTCAGCGCCGACTGCAGTGTCTGAATGCGTTCGCGGGTTTGAGAAATGGTGGCGTTGGCAGCGGATACACCGCGCTGCAGCTCACCAATCCGCTCCCAGAAGGCCACCACTTCGTCATCCGGTGAGCCTGGCAGAGCCCCTTCGGTCAGGCGTTCAACCTCAATGGTCTGGCGCTCACCCATGACGGTTGCCTCGCCATTATGGTGCCGCACCAGCTCCACCGAATAGGTGCCCGGAGCCACCAGGAAGCCGGACGTGTCGGCGTCCGGGCCATCAGGCTGGGTGACCGCGCTGGCGCTTGGGTAGGTCAGATCCCAGGCCACACGGTGGAAGCCCTTGCCCGTCGGGCCGGAGATGCGGCGCACCACATTGTCGTCCGCATCGCGGATCACCAGCCACATGCGTGGCGGTGCTTCGCGGCGCTCAGCCTCAACCACGTCGAAGCCGGGGAAGGGGGTGTTTTCCATGGCCTGATTGGCTTCACGCTCAGCCTCCTGCCGCACCTGTTCGGACGTCTGAAGGGCTTCAGGCATGTAGTAGGTGATCGTGGCACCGAAGGGCGGGTTCTCGGCCTGGAAATAGCCATGGCCCTGAGAGCCGCGGGGCCCGAAGCTCAGCTCATGCTGTTCCTGATACCACCAGGCCCGGCGTACCGGGAAGAGCGTCGTTTCGTTCTCCAGCATGTCCTCGGTGATATCGCGCAGGGGCGAGATGTCGTCCATGACATAGATGGAGCGGCCGAAGGTGCCGACGACCAGATCGTCTTCACGCTCGTGGATCAGAAGATCGCGCGCCGGGATGGGCGGCATGCCGTTTTGCAGCTGGGTCCAGTTGTCCCCGCCATCAATCGTGAAGTAGACGCCGAACTCCCCGCCCACAAAGAGCAGATCAGGGTCCTCATGGTCCTGAACGATGCGCCAGATCTGTTGATCTTCGGGCAGGCCATCGGTGATCATCTGCCAGCTGCGGCCGTAGTTGGTGGAGCGCAGGAGGTAAGGTGAGAAGTCACCGTACTTGTGATTATCCAGCGCCATATAGACGGTGCCAGCTTCAAAGCGCGATGGCTCGAAATCATTCACATAGGCCATGTCCGGCACGCCGCGAATGTCGCCGACTTCGGTTTCGGTCCACGTCTCACCGCCATCGGTGGTGATCTGAACCAGACCATCATCGGTGCCAGCATAAATGACATTTTCGTCCACCGGGCTTTCGGCCAGCGCGCTGATCGTGTTGTAGACCGACATCGCATAGATGTCCCAACCGGCATCCCAGGACCATTGGCGGCCCATGATGGGCAGCAGCATGCGGTCCTGATCGCGGGTCAGATCGCCTGAGATCGGTTCCCAGCTATCGCCGCGATCATTGGAGCGCCAGACGCGCTGGGAGGCGTGATACAGCCGGGTCGGCTGGTGAGACGAGACCACAATGGGTGCATCCCAGTTAAAGCGCTCGGCCGGTTCGCCCGGCTCCGGCTGGGCGCGGATATAGACGATTTCGCCCGTGGTCCGGTCAAAGCGGACCAGATTGCCCTGCTGCCAGCTGGAGTAGGCGATGTCGGGATTGCCTGGCTCGATATCCGGCTCATGGCCATCGCCAAACAGGGTCACCACCCAGTCTGAATTGCGAATACCATGGCGGCTGTCGGTGCGCGACGGGCCCATCTGGGTGTTGTTGTCCTGGGTGCCGCCATACACGTTGTAAAAGGGCTCCGCGTCATCAATGGCGATGTCGTAAAACTGGGTAATCGGCAGATTGTCGATGAAGCGCCAGGTCTGCTCATCGTCCACCGTCTCATAAAGACCACCGTCAGAACCGACCAGCATGTAGTCCGGATCGGTGGGGTGGAAGCCGATCGCGTGGTCATCCACGTGCTTGTTGTCGTTATTGATATCGCGGAAGGTCGCGCCGCCATCGTCGGAAATCTGGGTCGTGTTGGACACCAGGATGATCCGGTCGAAATGGTGCGGGTGGGCGTAGAGCTCCTGATAGTAATGCGGTCCGGTCCCGCCTGAGACCGTGTCGGACATCATCGTCCAGCTCTCGCCCCGGTCGGTGGAGCGATAAACGCCACCCTGACGGCGATTGGTTTCAATCGCGGCGTAGACGATGTCCGGGTTTTGCGGCGAGATGGCCAGACCGATCTTGCCCATATTCCCGCTTGGCAGGCCGGTGGTCACTTCGCGCCAGGTCTCGCCCCCATCGTCAGATACGTGCAGGCCACTTTCCGGGCCCGCGCCCATATAGGCGGCCACGGTGCGGTGACGCTGCCAGGTCGCGGCGACCAGGCGATCGGGATTGCGCGGGTCCATGACGATGTCGGTGACACCGGTCCATTCACCGGCCGACAGCACCAGATCCCAGCTCTCACCACCATCGGTGGATTTATAGAGACCGCGCTCGCCGCCTGAAGACCAGAGCGGCCCCTGGCTGGCGACCCAGATCGTGTTGGGATCTTCCGGGTGGATAATGATTTCAGAGATATGCTCTGAATTCTCCAGTCCCATATGCTCCCAGTTCTGGCCCCCGTCGCGGGAGCGATAGACGCCATCGCCGTAACCCAAGTGTCGGCCGCCATGGTTTTCACCGGTTCCCACCCAGATGTGATGCGGATTGCTCGGGTCGATGGTGACCGTGCCGATGGAATACATGCCGGTATCGTCAAAGATCGGCACCCAGGTCGTGCCCGCATTATCGGTGCGCCAGACCCCGCCGGAGCCCACGCCCACGATCCAGGTCGAGGGGTCATCCTGAAGGATTTCGATATCGCTGAGACGCCCGGACATGAAGGCCGGACCAATGGAGCGGAATTCAAAACCGGAGAAATTACCGGCGCTCATCACGCCCTGGTCGTCAGTCTCTTCAGCCTGTTGAGCTCCGCACGCGACGGGCGCAAATGCGCCCAGCAGCACGGCGGCGGTAATCAATTTTCTCATCACAAAACAGCCCCTGATGGTCAATGCTGGTAAAGACCCTACGCTCTTTGTGAGAAAAAAGAAGAGCGGCGCGACGAAAAGGCTCAATTGTCTTGAGGGTTTGCCGCTTGACCGCGGACAGGCTCTGGCGACGATGGGCGGTATGAAAATCAACAAGCTTATCCGCGACATTCACCACTGGGGCTCCCCCATCCTGATGCTGCCGCTTGGCGTGATCATCATCGCCGGGCTGTTTCTCATGCTTAAAAAGGATGTCGACTGGATCCAGCCGCCCACCCAGCGCAGCGCTATTGCCGTGGAGGGGCCACCCGACGTCACGCTGGCTGAGCTTTACGAGGCCGCTGCCGCGATCGAAGAGCTGGAGATTACCGCCTGGGACCAGTTTGACCGTATCGATGTCAAGTCAGACCGCGGCGTCATCAAATTCATTGCCCCCAATCGCTGGGAAGCCCAGATCGACATGACCACGCTGGAGGTGTTGTCGCTGGAATACCGCCGCTCGGACCTGTTTGAGCAGATCCATGACGGCAGCTTCTTTGCCGACTGGGTCAAGACCTTTGTCTTCCTGCCCGTGGGCGTGGTGCTGCTCTTCCTGTGGCTGACCGGTATCTGGATGTTCTTCGAGCCCTATATCAAGCGCTACCAACGTGCAAAGCGGCGTGCGGCGAGGGTCGCCGCGGCGGAGTAGGGGCGGTGCATGACCCCCACCGACATAAGCGAAATCATCGAAATGGCGTGGCTGGATGATATCAGCTTTGACGCCATTGAGGCCCAGACCGGGCTGTCCGAGCCTGAGGTCATCGCGATCATGCGCCGGGAGATGAAGCCGTCGAGCTTTCGCATGTGGCGCAAGCGCGTCAGCGGACGCAAGGCGAAACACGCGCAAAAGCGTTGAGGGGCGGGTGAGTTCCGCGCGACTGACGCCATCCGCCCGCTCCAGCGTGAACCCAGTCTAAAGCGCCTCCAGATCAATCGGTTCACCGTGCAGCGCCGGATAGGTCCACCACCATGGATAGGCGGTCTCGCCTAGGACTGCCTCGGCGATCGCGGGAAAGATGATCTCGGCACGCACGCTATTGCCCAGCATGATCAAGCAGCGATCCTGGATTTGCTGGCAGATGACGATGTTGCCGGTCCAGTCGTTATGGCCACCCTTGGCAAAGGCGGGGCCGTAAGGGCCTTCCCAGGTTTCCACCCCCAGACCTGCCGACAGGCCGATCTCCGGTCCGCGCGGATCGCGGGTCTCATGGACCAGCGTGGTTGGGAATTTCTGCGCGGTCTGGATATCGAACTGGCTAGACACCCATTCTGCCCGCATGGCATCTGACAGCCCTTCACCGGCGAGCATGCCCTGCCACAGGCGGGCTTGATCGGCGATGGTGGTGTCCATGGAGCCTGAGGCGCTGACCGTGGAGCGTTCGTCATGGGGCTCAAAGCTGCCGTCCATGGCGTATCCATCGGCAAGGTTAGTGCGCCATTCTTCGCGCCATTGCATATCGGTGCGCGTCATGGCGAAGCGGTCAAAGATGCGCGCCTGCATCTCCGCCTTCACATCGAGGCCCAGCCCTTCTTCAAGCGCGAATTGGAGCAGCCAGAACCCCTCCCCGGAATAGGCGTAGCTGGTGCCGGGAGCGAAGTGGAACCGCAGGTCCCAGTCCGGTTCGAGGAAGCGCAGATTGGCAAGGCCGGTGGTGTGGGACAACAGGATGCGCGGTGTCAGATCACGCCATTCCTCATCGCCCTCAAGCGACGCCCACATGTCATATTCAGGCAAAGGCCTATCCAGCATCTCCGCGATAGGTTGATCGAGCCCAATGCGTCCCTCATCCACCAGTTGGAGCACCATGTAAGCAAAGGCCGCCTTGGTGAGAGATGCGCCATACATGACGGTGTCAGTTTCCAGCAGCAGGCCGTTTTCGAGATTGCGATAGCCATAGGCGTTGAGATGCGTGATCTCGCCCCCCTCAACCACGCTGACCGCCAAGCCCACAACCTGTTCGCGCGCCATCAGATCTTCGATATAGGCGTCGAGGTCTGCCCCGCGCTCAATTGTGGACGGCGCGGTCACCGGGGCGGTCGTTACAGCTGGATAATCACAGGCAACCAGCGCTGTGGGCACAGCCAGCAGAAGAAGGTGGGTGAAGAAGGTCGATTTCATGGGAATCCTCGCGTGTTTTCAGGGCCGCACCAGGTCAGCGCAGGTGCGACTCCATCAGATAATTTTAGGAAATGGCTGGGTCGTCGGCCGGCTCTAGGCCCGACGCCAGCCATTGATCAGGGCGGCCACCCCAGCCACCAGAAAGGCCAGTCCGGGTATCCCCAGCCAGCGCATCCAGGCGCGCACAGTTACGGTTTCACCGCCGGCCAGCATCCAGATGCGCCGCCCCTGCTCGACCGGCTCGATATAGTGGGGACCTTGATAGTCCGTCCGCGACCGGGTGGCCTCATCAATGCGGCTGACGATTTCTGGAGAGGCTTCATCGAGATTGTCGAACACGCCCAGCGGTTCACCGTCCTGGATTACGCCCGTGGACCGGTAAACAAAGCGGCTCTCCTCATTCGGCCCGATCTGGGCACCCGCGACAAGTGCGGCTCCGAGCGCGAGAGCGATCACACCAAAGGCGCGCCAGAAGAATGCCTCGCTGCGTTTATGCGTTGCGGCGGCTGCGGCGAGCTGGCGAATCTCCTCGATATCCAGGAGCTCTTCTACGGCTGCATCATCGATGGCGGCGTAGACCGTCGCGCTATCGATTTTGTAGGCCTCGCACAAACGCGCGAAGACCTCTGCAGACGGTTTCGAGCGGCTGTTCTCTAGCTTGGACAGGTAGGATTGCTCGATCCCAACCTTGGCGGCGGCATCAGGCTGGGTCCAACCCAGCTGGACGCGGCGATCGCGTATAAAGTCACCAAATTTCATCACTCAATCCTGTGCTGTTGCCAGACCGGTTGAGTGGCGTGACCCCCATGACTGCAACTGGAATATTGATGAATATCGGCCGAAATCGCTCCAGAAGGCAATTCGCGGCCTCCACTTCAACACCGGAAGCCTCAGCGGCGGCGCTCAGGGAGAACCAGAATAGGGCGGGTGTAGCAAGCCGCTGCATGGCCGCTCCGTGTGCTTCGCGGACGTTAGACCATTCGATCAATCTCCTAGATTGATCATTGAGCTCTGACCCCCAAGCAGCGGAGGATACCCATCGCGCAGCGCTGCATGAGCTTAGCGATGGTCTCGACCGCTTGATGAAGCCTGAGCGGGCCAACATCGCGCCCCACCGAACGGATGTGAGGGAGGACAGGACAACCGAGCAAAGCTCGCAAGGCGAACATCCGTCCGCAGCGAGCCGGGCTTGCCCCGGCGCAGCGAGGACCTGAAAGCCCGGACGGGCTTGAAGATCAGGAAAGAGGTGGTGTGGGCAAGCGGACTAAACTCGAACCGTTCATTCCCCCCTCAGTCCGCTTCGCTGGCGTTCGACCGTTCGATTGAACCCCTGGATCAATCTCGGCGATCTCACCCCCGCAAGCAGGGGAGGAAAACCAGCACCTTGCGCTTCAATAGCTTAGCGATGGCCTCGAGCGGTCGATGAAGTCTGAGGGGGCCAACATCGCACCCGACCGAACGGATTTGAGGGAGGACATGGAAGAAGTGGTGCCGCTTGCGTGACTCGAACACGCGACCTACGCATTACGAATGCGTTGCTCTACCAGCTGAGCTAAAGCGGCCTTGCCAGTGCGGGCGGATGCGCCAGCCGGACAGGGCGCGGAACCTACCTTCGGATTGCACAGATCGCAAGACGGTTTTGTAGAGGCAAGCTGCAGCGCGATTTTAAACGCCGCGCTCGGCCTTGAAGGCCTCGATTTTCTCCGCCACCGGCTTGGCCAGGTCATGGAAGAAATCGCTCAGGTGATCAGCGGGGCGGGCGGCGGCCTCAGCATTGGTGATGACCAGATCGGCCTCGGTGCGGGTTGGCTGGGTCCATTCGTGATGCATGGGCCGCACCGTGCGCAGATATTGCTGGACAACGGTGTAGGCGGTGCGTCCGCGCTCCTCCACATCGCGCAGGAGACGGCGAGCCAGACGCACATCGTCGGGTGCTTCGACAAAGACGCGCAGATCAAACAGGTCGCAGACCTCCCGATCGCAGAACAGGTGGATGCCCTCCACCACGATCACGTCAGCGGTGGAGATCACGCGCGTATCGTCCCGGCGGCGATGGATGGTGAAGTCGTAGATGGGGGCCTCGACGGTTTCGCCCGCTTTCAGCGCAGCCAGATGCTCTGCCAGCAGGCCATGGTCGCGGCTTTCAGGATGGTCGAAGTTGAACGCGGCAGGATCAAAGTCCGGCTTCGCGCCGTGATCGCCGTAATAATCGTCTTCAGCCAGCACGATGGCCGACAGCGGGCTTGCGGCGCGGGCGGCCGCCCTTGCGATCTCGGTTTTACCTGACGCGGAGCCGCCGGTTACGCCAATGAGAAGTCGTTCGCCCATGTCTGCCCTCGCCGCCTGAAGATCAGGCCGTCTTGTCGTCATCACCATCAACACCGGGATCGTCCGGTGCGCGGGAGGGTTCATAGAAGCTGGCTTCTGACTTGTCGCCCTCTACCACTGAAGAAGGTCTCGCTTTCGGCTTTGGACCTTCGATCAGAGCGGCCTCTGGCGCAGCGGCGGCCGGGATCTCATAGCGCTCGTGGCGTGGGTGGATAAGGCGCGCTTCGCGGCCCCAGGCCTCGACCATGCGTGCCCAGTCTGCATTGGTGTAGGTGAAGGCCCGACCTGCCTCGTCAATGTCCGACCAGTCTGCCTCACCCGGCGCGTGGGAGGCGCGGGCCATGTGGCGGCGAGCGGCAGACTCATCTCCAGCCAGCGTTTCCATGCGTGCGGCCAGCGTGCACAGGCGCGCCGACAGGGGAGGTTGGCCCATCAGCGGGGTCAGTGCGGCGCGCGCGGCGTCCAGATTGGACTGCTCCAGCGCCACATCGGCCAGCAGCATGCGGCTTTCACGGTGATCGGGGTTCAACGCTGCCAGACCACGCAGGCGCTCAGCGCGCTTGGCCTTGCTGTCAGATTTGCGCAGGGCCGCAAATACGTTGGCGAGTGCCGGGTGTGGCTCATGCTTCCAGGCGTTCTCGATGGCTTCTGCCGCCCGGCGATGACGCCGCTGATCAGCAAGCAGGCGTCCGGCCAGTTCGGCAGCTGGGGCAAAACCGGGTGAGGCGTGGGCGGCTTTGTCAGCCAGCTTTGCCGCCTCTTCGGGATTGCTGTCCTCGATGCGGCGGCCTTCGGCGGTGAGCAGGACCGCGCGCATGCGCTGGGCAATGTCGCGCGCCACATGTTCGCGGCGCTCGCCCTCAGACAGGGTGCGTTCAGCCTCGGCCCAGCGGGCCTGCCGGACCTGAGCCGCGAACAGGGCTTCATAGGCCCATCGCGCCTGCCCGGCCTGATCAAAGGCATCGCGAGCATGGGTCAGGGCCGCCTGATCATCACCGCGCGATTCCGCGATTGAAGCGAGGCCGCGACGGGCCACAAGCCGTGTCTTGGCGTCCTCCAGCATGGACTCATAATGGATTTGCGCGCTTTCCAGATCGCCGGCGGCCTCTGCGGCACGGGCCGCCAGAAGGCGCGATAGGGCCGGGCGATCCAGCAATGCTTCGGCGCGAGAGGCCTGGCGCACGGCCATGGACCCCTGCCCGGCTGCAGATGCGATCAGGGCTCGCTCGAGCGCATCAAAGCCCTGTTCGCGACGGCGGCGTTTTCGGAAGGTGCGAAACGCGTCTGGCGCGCCCCAGATCTTGGCGATCAACCACCACAGGAAGGCAAGCAGGAAGGTCAGGATGATCAAAACGCCCGCGGCGACCACAAAGGGCACCTGAGCATTGATGCCCAGAAACTCCACCGTCACCTGACCCGGATTCAGCGCCAGGAATGCGCCGAGCAGCGCGGTGGCGACACACAGGGCAACCGTGATGAAAAGCCGGATCATCGGTTCGTCTCCTCGGCGCGGGACAGCGCATCAGCAAGGCTGGCAAGGCCGCGTTCCATGGAAAGGCGTGCCTCGGCCCGGGTCAGCCATGGGGCAGCAACCGTGCGAGCCTCGCCGCTCAGAGCGCGCGTTGCAGTGACGGCGGCGGCAAGATCGCCCGCTTCCAGCGCAGCCTCGATGGCCGGGGTCGGGCCGGTGGTGCCATCGCGCTCGACCCGGATTATGCCAAACAGCAGTTGAGCTTCGCCCGTGCCCGCGCGGATGGCGTCACCGGGGAAGGTCGCGGTCAGTTGATCGAGCGTCGGCGCCCCGGTGCGCGCTGGTTCGGCAAGCGCGGCAATGCCTGGCGCGCCTGGCCACAGTCGGCTGAGATTGGCGACCTCAACCGGGAAGGGCTGCGAGCCAGCCGCCGCACGGCTCACAGCGGCAAAGGCCAGCGCGCGTTCAGCGAGGCTGGCCGGAGCAGGCGCAGTTGCGACTGGGGGCGTGTCCTCCATGTTGGCAAGACTGGCTTCCAGCGCATTGACGCGATTTTGGAGCTGGTCGAGGCCGGACAGGTCCGGCTCGGCTTCTGCCAGACTGGTCACCGTCTGTTGCATGGCGCGCAGCTGATCGGCCTGGGTGTTGAGCCGGGTCAGGGCCGTTTCGAGGTTCGCAACCCGTGCTTCAATGGCTGAAACCGCCGCCTGTGATGCGCCGCCCGTTGATGGCTCACCGCCCGTGTTCGATCCGGCCTGAGACATAAGACTCATCGCCTGCTGCAGGGATGACTGGGCCTGGTCGGCGATGGAGCGTGCAGTGTCAGTATCGCTGCGAAGGGTGTTGAGCCGGTCGTGGAAGGCTGACAGCGTGTCGTTGAGCTGGCGCTCCAGCGCGGCAATCGCGGCGGCCGCATCGCTGGAAACAGGGTCGCTTTCGCCAGCCGGTGCTGCCTCTATGGCCTCAACGCGGCCACGAAGGTCGGCAACGTCGCGGATCAGCTGCTCCAGGCCCTCAGCGCGCAGCTGCGCGCCCTGAACCTGATCTTCCAGAGCAACCAGCCGGGTTTCCAGCGCCGTGACGGCGTCATCCTCGGTCGCAGCAGCCTCAAGCGCAACCAGTCGGTCTTCCAGCGCAGCATTGGCCGGGTCCGGGCCGTACTTGCCCATCAGATACCCGGTGCCGCCACCAATACTGCCGGCAAATACCGTGACCAGAGCAATCGTTAGCCAGGGCAGGCCGCCGCCGGATTTCTCGCCTTTGGTCTTTTCCGGTTTGGGAGTTTTGGGCGCGTCTGTGCTGCCCGGTGCCGGTTCGAATTCGGCGTCGACGGGCTCGGCCTTGCCGGATTTGGATTTGGACGTGTCGCTCATGGCGGTCAGCTAGGGTCTGCGTGCTAAAAACAGAAGGCGTGAGTCTAGGCTGCGTCGCGTCTTGGCGCCACCAATACTCACCAGCTTACACCAGCGTGGCGGAGAGGGCTTGTAAAAGCGCGTCCTCATCGGGTGCAGCAGCAATATCGATGCGCGATAGCCCGACCTCGGATAGCGGTCTGGCCGCCGCAGCGGAGATCACCACCGCACGAAGACCCGCCAGTCGATTACTGGCAAGCTGAACCATGCGTTCAGCGCCTTTGCCCGAATGAATAAGGATCACCGCTCCGGCACTCATGGCGTCGAGGGCTGCGCCGGGCAGGGTGTCCACTGTCACGGCCTCATAGGCGATCAGGCTGACCGCTTCGACGCCGCGGCGATTGAGGTCGGCGACCAGATCAAAGGCCTGATCGCCCCCCCTGACATGCACGATGCGCCGATTGACGCTCTCGCTCGCGATCAGGCGGGACAAAGCTTCAGCGTCGCCGTCCGCGCTGGTGACGTCGTGATAGCCCGCCTCTCGCATCACTGCGGCGGTTGCTGAGCCCACCGCATATACCGTAAGCTCGGTTGATGGAGAGTTGGAGGCCGCCCAGGCCGCGCCATTGGGGCTGGTCACAGCGATAGCCTCAGCGGCTGCGGGCCAACCCACAGACTTTGCTCTGATCTCGGCGGTGATGGCCGGCACAGCCTCCACCCCCAACCTGTCCAGCTTGGCCAGAGTCTTCAGTGCGCCCGGCGCGGTTCGGGTGACCAGCACCTTGGTCATTAGCCGGTCCCGGCGATGACCTGCTCCAGCGCCGAGCCGCCCGCTTTGCGAATGGCTGAGCCGAGCTCCCGGCCAAGCGCCGCGGCGGCGGCCGGTGTGGTGTCTGGCAGTGTGGCGCGCACCTCTTCAAACCAGCGCTGCTTGCCATCCGGTGCCACTGCCTCACCGCGCAGATAGATATTGGCTCCGTCAATCATCGCGTAGGCGGCAATCGGTGTACGGCAGCTACCGTCGAGCGCTTCAAGCACGCCGCGCTCCGCTGCCGCAGCGATATGGCTGTCGGCGTGATTGAGAGGCGCGAGTGCGGCGCGGGCTTCTTCATCGTCGCAGCGGATTTCAATGCCGACACAGCCTTGAGCCGGGGCGGGCAGCATGGTGGCTGGATCAACGGGATCGAGGGCCCCTTCAGCGCGCCCCAGACGGCGTAGACCGGCGCGGGCCAGGAAGGTGGCATCGACTTCACCGGAGCGCATCTTTTCAAGCCGTGTGTCGACGTTACCGCGTAAAAGCTCAATCTTCAGGTCCGGGCGAATGGCCAGCGCCTGGGCCTGGCGGCGGATGGAGGCCGTCCCCAAAATCGCGCCCGGTGGAAGATCAGCCACCTGGCTGATCCCGTCGCGATTGAGCAGCACGTCGCGGGGGTCTTCGCGCTCCAGGATCACCGCGATCTCCAGACCGTCGGGCAGTTTTGTCGGGACATCCTTCATGGAGTGAACCGCAAAGCGCGCCGAGCCATCAAGGAGCGCGGTTTCGAGCTCCTTGGTGAAAAGCCCCTTGCCGCCCGCAGCCAGCAGGGCCCGGTCAGTGATTTTATCGCCGGTGGTCTTCATGCCCATGATGGGAAAGGCGGCTTCAGCGTCGGCGTGGCCATGGGCTTTGGCCAGAAGGGCCTGAACCATGGTGGTCTGGGCAAGCGCCAGGGGCGAGGTGCGCGTGGCGATGGCCATGGGAGAATGCATCAAAGGGCTCGAACTCACTTGTGTCTGGCGCGCATCGGCCTGACCGATGCTGTTGTGTGTCGGGCCTGCCGACGGTAACGGATAGTCATGGCCTTATCCCATGCTTCCACATCTGTGCAAATCCCCCTGTCTTCGAAGGGTCTTACTGTTCTCGGCTTGGAGTCCAGTTGCGATGATACCGCTGCGGCTGTGGTGCACCGGCATCCAGATGGGCGCATGGAGGTTCTGGCCGAAGCGGTGAGCGGGCAAAACGAGGCCCATGCGCCCTATGGCGGCGTGGTGCCAGAAATTGCCGCGCGCGCCCACTCCGAAAAGATTGATGGTCTGGCGCGCCAGGTGCTGGAGACCGCAGGCCTGAAACCATCTGAGCTTGATGGCGTCGCCGCCACGGCAGGGCCGGGCCTGATCGGTGGGGTGATGGCCGCTCTGATGACGGCCAAGGGGATCGCGCTCGGTGCTGGCGTGCCTCTGGTGGCGGTCAACCACCTTGAGGGCCATGCCCTGTCACCGCGCCTGACCGAAACCCTGGAGTTTCCCTACCTTCTGCTGCTAGTGTCAGGCGGCCATACCCAGCTGGTGATCGTGGAGGGTGTGGGTCAGATGACCCGACTTGGCTCCACGATTGATGACGCGGCGGGCGAAGCCTTTGACAAGACCGCCAAGGTCATGGGGCTCGGCTTTCCCGGCGGCCCGGCGGTGGAGCGGTTCGCGCGCCAGGCCAATAACCCGGAACGCTTTGAGCTGCCGCGCATGCTCGCACGAGACAAAAGCTGCGACTTCTCGTTCGCAGGGCTGAAGACCGCGGCCCGGCGCGCGTGGGATAGTCTGGAAAATCCCGATGATACCGATCGCGCCGATCTGGCTGCCGCCATGCAGGCGGCCATCGCTGGGCATCTGTCTGAGCGGACCCGGCGAGCCATGGACGCGTTCAAGTCACGCTTTTCTGGCGAGGCTTCGCCCCGGCTGGTGGTCGCCGGCGGTGTGGCTGCGAACGGTGCCGTACGTGAGGCTCTGCAGTCTGAAGCAAAAAGGGCAGGCTTTCAATGGCTTGCCCCGCCGCTCAAATACTGCACTGACAATGCGGCCATGATTGCGCTGGCGGGGGCTGAGCGTTTGGCGCTGGGCCAGGTGGATGGGCTTGATGCGCCGGCGCGGGCTCGCTGGCCGCTGGATGCAGACGCAGCGCGAAACGCTCCCGCATCGGGCTCTGGACGCAAGGGCCCCAAGGCCTAAGCTGGGCGCAGATCGGACAGGATGACGCGAATGAGTGGTATGCAAACCATTGGTGTGATTGGCGCAGGGGCGTGGGGCACCGCGCTTGCTCAGACCTGTGCGCAGGGCGGCCGCGATGTTCGTCTCTGGGCGTTTGAGCCTGAGGTCGTAGAGGCGATCAACATCCGCCGCGAAAACAGCGTCTATCTGCCCAATGCGGCTCTGCATGAGGCGATTACGGCGACCTCAAATCCGTCAGACCTTGCAGACTGTGACGCCTATCTGGTGGTGACCCCGGCTCAGCACACGCGCGCAACGCTGGCCCATTTCAAGGACGTCATCGCATCGGGTGCGCCGGTCTTGCTCTGCTCGAAGGGGTTTGAGCGCGAGAGCCTGGCACTGATGACCGATGTGCTGGCCGACGTGCTGCCCCATGCCATCCCTGCGGTTCTTTCCGGGCCAAGTTTTGCGGCTGATGTGGTCAAGGGATTGCCAACGGCCGTGACGCTCGCTTGCGCTGATGAAAAACTGGGTGAGCAGCTGATGGAGGCCATCGGATCACCAAGCTTCAGGCCCTACTGGACCGACGATCTGATCGGTGCGGAAGCGGGCGGCGCGGTGAAGAATGTGCTCGCGATCGCTGCCGGGGTGGTCGAGGGCAAGCAGCTGGGCAAGTCCGCCCATGCGGCCCTGATCGCACGCGGCTTTGCTGAGATGACCCGCCTGGGTGAAGCGCTGGGCGCGCGCCGCGAAACGCTGGCGGGACTGTGCGGGCTGGGCGACCTGGTGCTGACCTGCTCATCACCTCAGTCGCGCAATATGTCGTGCGGTCTGGCGCTGGGGCAGGGCGAGGCGCTGGGCGATATCCTTGCAGCTCGAAAAGCCGTCACCGAAGGGGTCGCCAGCGCGCCAGCCGTCGTGGCTTTGGGGGCGAGACATGGCGTTGACCTGCCGATTTGTCAGGCCATTGACGACGTGTTGTCGCAGCGTAAGGACCTGAATTCAGCCATAGAAGCGCTGTTGAACCGGCCCTTCCGCGCGGAAACCCTATAAAGCGTAGGGGTTATCTAACCCTTCGTTTATCTGATTGTGATTTACTCGCGTCTGACCTGATTTTTTTTACAGGTGGACGGGGCATGATGAATACCTTTGGGGACCTGGTGATTCTCGCAGCATCGCTGTTTATGGCGTTGGTGTTCTGGCGCGCGAGCCAGCGCATGGGCCGCGCCAATGAAGGCACGCGGATTATCAGCTTCGGCCTAGGGGCCATCGCCGTTTCGGCGTTTGTTGATGCCATCGAAATCTTTGGACCGGTGCCGTTTGCGCCGATTATTGGCGGTCCCATGACTGAAGGGATTGCCTATGCGGGTTACTCGCTGGGCGCGGTCTGCCTGGCCTTTGGCCTGACGCGGTGGATGCCGATTTTGAAGCGCCTCGACCGGGAAGTGGCCGGTCGCGCGCGTGCAGAAACGAACTTGAACCGGGCGCTGGATGTCAGCCGCCGCTTTAACGCTGGCCTTGAAGCGCTGGGCAAAGATCACATCCAGAACCGATGGAGCGAAGCTAAGCTCATGGATGAGGCTACGCGCCGCCTGTCCCAGCTGATGGGCGTGGCACGGATCAGCGTCTGGACGTGTGATGCTGATGGCGGCGCAATTGAATGCCTGAGCCTTTATGCGCGCGACGCGAACCAGCACACCAAGGGCATGCGCCTGCAGCGCGACAGCAACCCGGCGTATTTCGACGCCATTGAATCAGGCTCCACCGTCAGCGTGCCTGACGCCATGACCGATCCGGTCACTCGTGACTTCGGCCCAGATTATTTGGGCCCGCTGAACATCGGAGCCATGCTGGATGCGCCGATCCGCACCGGCGATGGTATTCGCGGCGTTGTATGCTGCGAGCACGTGGGCGGTATACGCCGCTGGAGTGATGAGGAAGCCTCGCTCGCCTCGGCCTTCGCCCAGTATATTGGCGTGGCGATGCTGGCTGAGGAGCTAAAAGCAGCCGCGGAGGCTGCCCGCTCTGCCAGTCGCGCCAAGACTGCCTTCCTGGCCAATATGAGCCATGAGCTGCGCACGCCGCTTAACGGCATGCTGGGTATGGCTGACGTGATCGCAGAGACCGCTTCAACCCGAACGGAACGTGAAGCGGCCGAAACATTGACCGGAGCGGGTCGCCAGCTTCTGGCGGTGCTGAATGACGTGCTCGACCTGTCCAAGATTGAAGCCGGGCACATGGAGCTGCGCCCAGAGCCAACCGATATTGCGGCCCTGGTGCGTGAAAGCTGCGCCCTTTTCCGACCTGCAGCTCAGAAAAAAGGCTTGTCGCTGACCATGGAATTGTCAGCGCTTCCGGATGCAGTCAGCGCTGATCCGGTGCGTGTGCGTCAGATCCTGTCCAACCTCGTCGCCAACGCAGTGAAGTTCACCGACACCGGTTCGGTGACCGTCTCTGCAGGCTATGAACCGGCCTCAGATGGTATGAGTCACCAAATCTCGCTGTCGGTGACCGACACGGGCTGCGGTATTTCCGAGGACGATCAGCGCCGCCTCTTCCGCCGCTTCAGCCAGGTTGAAGGGGGTGCCTTGACCGAAAAGTCCGGCAGCGGCCTTGGACTGGTGATCGCGCGCGAGCTGGCCCAGAAGATGGACGGCGATATCCGCGTTGAAAGCGAGGCTGGCAAAGGGGCCTGCTTTACGTTCACGTTTGAAGCGGTTGAAGTTCAAGCCGCTGAAGGCAGCACCGTCGACGAAACCGATCACGAGGCCCTCAATGGCGCACAGATCCTTCTGGTCGATGACAATGAGGTCAATCGCATGGTGGCGCGCTGCTTTATCGAGCCCTTGGGGGCCTACGTGACGGAAGCCGCGTCTGGCGAAGCGGCGCTTGAAGCCTTGCAAGAACAGGCCTTTGATCTGGTTCTGCTGGACGCCCACATGCCTAAGATGGATGGCCTCGCCACGTTGGTTAAGCTGCGTGCGCTGCCAAGGGGGCAGGAGCTGCCGGTAATCGTGATTACAGCCGATGCGCTTTCGTCCGATGAGACCCGCTACCTGGCCGCCGGTATGGATGCCTATGTGCCAAAGCCGGTCGACAAGACCCGACTTATCAAGACCTGCGTTGAGCGGCTCAAAGACGGGCGTTCATTCCATGAGGCTGACGTGCAAAGCGCTTGATCACAGGCTTATCCTCGAACGTATCAGGGCGTAATTTCTTCGCCTGCCCAGTCGAACAGACGACCGCTTTCCTGAGGCGTTAGTCCATCGAGCACCGTCAAAAGTTGCTCAGCCGAGTAGGCCGGAGTAAAGAGCTTGCCGTCGGGCACCCCGCGCTGGAAGGGTTCAGACAGGGCTGTATCAACCGTGCCTGGGTGCAGGCCAACGCAGAGCGCATTGTTAGATTTGCGAGCCAGCTCGATTGAACAGGTGCGGATCACCTGATTGAGCGCAGCCTTGGAGGCACGATAGGCATGCCAGCCACCCAGGCGATTGTCCGAGATGGACCCGACACGGGCAGACAGGGCCGCTACGATCGCTTTTTCCGGCGCGTCTCTAGACCCCTTCGCAAGGCGACCCAGCCCGGCCTGGATGATCAGGCTGGGCAGGATGGTGTTGATCGCAAAGGCGTCGGCAAAACGCGGCGCACTCATGTGACGCCAGCTTTTCTCCGGCTCCATATGACCTTCTGAATGCAGGGCGCCTGTGGCTGCGATCACCAGGTGCAGGGGGCCATCGGCGGCGGCCGTGTCCATGGCGGCCGAAAGGCTTGCTGGATCATCAAGATTGAACGCGACGCCCGGCGCGCCGCTCACAGAGACTCCGCTGCGAGAGGCCGCGTAAACACTGCCGCAGCGCGGATCATTCTGGATGTGATCGACAAGGGCCCGGCCAATGCCGCCGGTCGCGCCAAAGACAACAGCGCGATAAGTCTCAGGAAGAGAGGAGAGTGACAACGTCATGGCTTCAGCACATAGACCGCACCTGCCAGCTTGCCACCCCGTTAGCGCCTAAAGCATCAGCGCGTCTGCACCATCATTGGAAACTGCACCACGACACCCCACGATGGCGGTCTTGAGACGCGACACCAGAGCTTGAGTTTTCGTGGGTGTGCGACGGTGAAAGAAGTCGTTCTTATCAAGGACGGTGATCTCGTCGGCCAACTCGTCCAGTTTCACGCCAATCGAACCGCTCAGGACGAGAATGGGTGTACCCGACACGGCTTTGAGCAGATTCAAGACCGTACCTTTGGGGTCGATTGAGTCTGGAAGGCGCAGGTCGGCCACGATCAAATCGTAATGCTTTTTGGAAAGCTTGGTGTTCGCATCTTTCAAGGTGCGAACAACTTCAAGGGTTAGATTGTCCACAACGGCATCGTACAGCGCATGCTGCAGCAGCATGGCGTCTCCAAAATCATCCTCAATGTGAAGCACGTTCAGAGTGTGGCTCATACGTGTATCCTTCGACCTGAGGTTATGATTAAATGTATGCCCTTTACAGACTGTTAAGCGATTTCCAACGCCCGCAAACTTTCCGGGGTCTCAAGACCCGCTCGAGCCGCCGCCGCGACACAGGTATTGGCCAGCAGCATGGCAATCGTCATCGGACCCACACCGCCTGGAACCGGCGTGATGAAATCTGCGATTTCAACGGCCTCACCAAAGTGCACATCGCCCACAAGGCGTGACTTGCCCTCGCCTGCATCAACCCGGTTGATGCCAACATCAATGACGGTGGCCCCCGGCTTGATCCAGTGACCGCGAACCATTTCCGGGCGGCCAACGGCGGGAACCAGAACATCGGCTTCAGCGCAGACTGCTGGCAGGTCAGCCGTGCGCGAATGGGCGAGGGTCACCGTGCAGTTGGCTTCAAGGAATAAAAGCGCCGCCGGCTTGCCCACCAGGATCGAGCGTCCGATGACGACCACCGATTTGCCGGTCAGGTCGCCCAGCGCCTGACGGGCCAGCCACACACAGCCTGACGGCGTACATGGGCGAAGGCCATTAGCGCCCTGTACCAGAGCGCCCGCGCTTTTGGCGGTCAGGCCATCGACATCCTTGGCTGGATCAATGGCCTCGACGATTTCGGTGGCGTCGAGATGCTCCGGCAGGGGTAGCTGGACCAGAATGCCATCAACACCATCATCGCGATTGAGCTGATCCACAAGAGCCAGCAGCGTTTCGCGCGTCGTATCGGCCGGCAGCCGATGCTCGATCGAGGTCATGCTCGCCGCTTCGGTGCGCCGGATCTTGTTGCGCACATAAACCTGGCTGGCCGGGTCTTCGCCCACCAGAACCACTGCAAGAGCGGGTGCGCGGCCTAAGCGACCGGCGAGGTCCTCAGCAGCAGATTTGGCAGCCGCATCTACAGCTGCGGCTCCGGCTTTGCCATCAATCAGGCGGGCACGGTGGTCACTGTCTTTGATAATATCAGCCATGGCGCTGCTCTGTGTCTCAGAGCGCGCGCGTCGTCAAGGCATGGTTAGCGACACAGCCGGTCTGCGGTCTGGAGCGCAGCGGTCACCCCGGACAGAGAAAACTCATAGGCAACAAGGGTTCCGTCAGAGTGGGTCGCTTCAACCCGCATCGTAGAGCCGCGCCGCATGTCAGCGACAAGATCTTCTTCGTCGTCAGGACTTTCGACAAAGCCCTCGCGTTCTGAAACGAACATGCGATAGCGATCAGACCCGATGCGAACGCGCGGCGGGCTGTCAGGGCGAAGAAGCTGGCCGGACAGGAAGCTGGGCTGCTCGTCCGCATCGCCATTGACCCAGCTGGCCACCAGGAAAAACACGTCGCCATGGTTGGCGCTCGCCGGGTTGGCCTCTTGCGGGGTGCTTTGCACATAACAGATGCGAGCGTCGCCTTCGCCGCGGGTAAACACTCGCCAATCGCGCTCTTCGCCATGGAAGACGGCGTCCTGGGCCGCTGCTACCGGGGCAACGCACAGGCCAAGCGCAAGGGCAGAAACGGCGATCGAGGGCAAAATGACACGCATGGGGTCGGACGCTCCGCTAGGTCTGGCATCAGAACAATGATAGGCATTTGGCACTGGTTCCAGCGCATTTGAAGGATTAAACGCTGTACTCGTGTTGAAAACATGGCACTAACGGTTGACAAAGACCCCACGTATCATGTGCGCTCTTTTGGCAAAACTCATTTAGCAAAGGGGCAAATTTGCCCGACGCGCCCGCAGGCAGTGACCCGGTTCTCGACCGGGATCAGCTCGACTCGCTTGTCGAGGCGACCGCTCGTAAGGATCGGGACGCCTTTGCTGTGCTGTTCAACTTCTATGCGCCCAGGATCAAGTCCTACCTGCTTCGCCTGAACGCGCCTGACAGCCTGGCCGAAGAGCTGACCCAGGAGGTTATGCTCGCGGTGTGGCGCAAGGCCGAAACCTTTGACAAAAGCCAGGCCTCGGCCTCCACATGGATTTTCCGCATTGCCCGCAATCGTCGGATCGATGCGGCGCGCCGGGCTGCCAAGCCCGCGCTGGACGGTGAAGATCCCGCGCTTCAGCCGCCCGAAGTGGAAATGCCCGACGATGCGGCTCACGCCATGGGTCGCGAGGCGAAGGTGAGAGAAGCGCTCAAAACCCTGCCTGAAGAGCAGGTGGCGTTGCTCAGGCTGGCGTTTTTCGATGGTCTGTCCCACCGCGACATTGCTGACCGGATCGGGGCACCGCTGGGTACCGTAAAGTCCCGCCTGCGCTTGGCTTTCGACAAATTGCGCCGGGTTCTGGATGACGACCTGCTGTGAATAAATCAAATTAGGTGCGATATAATGACCCCTTGGCCTTGAAAGGCTAGGGATGCGACCAATTTCCTTCGACCGCGGCACATGATCACGAAAATGTTAACCGCCCAAGAAGCAAGCGACGACGAGTAGACGCCATGACCAATCATCCGCTGGGAGAGGAGCTCTACGCTGCCTACGCCTCCGGCGCGCTCTCAGGCCCGATGCGCCTGTTGGTCGACGCGCAAGCCGCAGTCGATGCTGATATCGACGCGCAGCGACGTGAAGCTGAAGCCGTGTCTGGTTTGCTGCTTGAGGCTGCTGAGCCTGCGCCTGTGTCCAACTCCGCCCTCGCTGAAGTGTTCGCGGCCATTGATGCCGAAGAAGCCTGCGTTGGCGAAGCCGGTCGCGCGTCGATGAGCGCTGGCGACGAGGCCTCGCAGAAAGCTGCCAATGCGGCCGGTCAGGCCATCAACGAGCTTCTGGATCTGCCTGAGGCAGTCCGTGACCTTGCGCTCGAGCAGGGCGGCTGGAGCTTCGCGGGCCCGGGCGTGCGCACCATGGACCTGATGGAAGATGGCTCGGCCAAGGCTCAGCTTATCCGTCTGGAGCCCGGCTGCGGGGTTCCGCGCCACAGCCATGATGGCCGTGAATTCACGCTGGTTCTGACGGGCGCGTTCCATGATGGCCGCGAGCGCTTCAGCACGGGCGAGATGTGTACCGCCGATCCGTCAGTGGAGCACAAGCCGGTCGCTGAGTATGGCGAAGTCTGCATCGCGCTGGCGGTAACCGATGGGCCGCTGGCCTTTACCGGTCCGCTCGGCTGGGTCCAGCGCGCGCTTGGCGGCTAATCAACCTTTTTCGTTGTTAAGTTTTGAATGGCTGCCTAACGTCGTAACCCAGACGTGGGGACATCCGGGGGCATTCATGATCCGTACCAGCCTGATTGCACTCAGCGCGCTGAGTGTGACCGCGTGTAACGCGGCCAATCTTACATCGGTCTATCGCCAGCCTGACCTGAATCGTGGGCAAAGCCTGGTCCTTGATGCCGAGCAATTTGTCGTCATCAATCGCGGCGACCAGACGTGCGTCATGCCATCGCCAGACGGTTTGTCCTCGGTCGCTGCCTCTGGTGGCCTGCTCGCTGAGATTACTGGCCAGAGCGGTCAAGGCGGCGCGTCTACCTCGGCGAGCCTGTCTGAGTCCGCAGCCTATATCGGGCTGCGAACCCAATCCATTCAGCTCCTGCGCGATACCCTGTTTACCCTGTGCCTGCAGGCCCAGAATGGCCAGCTTGATGCGTTCAACTCTGCCGTTCTCATGCGTCGCTATCAGAGCCAGTTGGTGGCTGTGCTGGCCGTCGAACAGCTCACCGGTGCAGTGACCGCAGGCGGCGGATCAACATTTACCTCGGCGGGTGCGACCCCTGGTGACTTTGTGCTGGGACTGACTGCAGCGTCTTCAGACATCACCCGCCGCCAGGGTGAGATTACCAACCGGCTGGGCCAGATCGGTGCGCACCTTGATGATCCTGAAACCGGCGCGTCCCAGCGCCAGGCCCTGATCAGCGAACGTACCCGCCTGCAACAGGAACAATCGGATCTGTCGGCGGCCGGCACTGTGGTCTCCGATGCCCTGACCGATATCGCTGCGGGTGATAGTAGCGCCGCTGGAGCCGCACTGAGCCGGGCCGCTGCAATCGCACCGAATGTCTTTCAGACCAATAACACCGCCGCTATCGCCGCTGTGGCGCAGTCGGTGGAAAATATCGTGACACAGGTCGCTGGAGCGGATCATTCAGCCAGTCTCTGCTTTGAATACTTCCGTGCCGGACCGCAGAGCACAGGGTATCGACCCCACGCAGAGGGCGACCTGTCCGAGTTCTGCAACGGCGTGCTCGACCGGGTTGCAAACCCGACTATGGAGCGTCTCGTTGGCCAATACGTAACTTTTGTCTCCCAGGGTGATTTTCAACGCGCCCAGGCGATGCTGACGCTCATTCAGGCGCTCGGCGGCGACATACCGGGCCCGCGGTCCATGGCCTATGAGAGGCCGCCCGCCGTCATGACACCCTACCCCGGTGGTGGTTAGTACTGAGACTGCGGCGCCGGGCCGCTTCCCTCTGTGGCTGGGCGCACTATGCTCTGTCCTATGGATAACGATCTGATCTTTGATGGCGATGTGGTTGTGGCTGGCGGTGGGCTGGCTGGTCTGACGCTGAGCCTCGCGCTTCACAAGGCGGGCCTGACGGTCTGTCTTGTGGATGCCCTTCCCCTTGAAAGCCGTACCGCACCGGACTTTGACGGCCGCGCGTCTGCGCTCGCCTACACCAGCTGGCGCATGCTGGAGACGGTTGGCGCAGCTGAGCATATGGACGGCAAGGTCCAGCGCATCGAAGACATCCTGATCGTTGATGGTCGGCCCTATGACGGGGTCAAGCCTGGCGGGCCGGGCCGCGACCAGCTTCATTTTGATCGCCGCGAAATCTCACCGGATGATGATGGCGAGCCACTGGGCTGGATGGCAGAAAACCGCTGGACGCGCATTGCCCTCGCCAAGGTGGCCGAAGAGGCAAACATGCCGGTCTTCTCGCCGGAGCGCATTTCTCGCATGGGTGAGGGCAAGGCCGGTCGCGCGCGTCTTCACCTTGAAAGCGGCAAGGCTATCGATGCCCAGCTGGTTGTGGCCTGTGACGGCAAGTTTTCCCGCCTGCGCGAGCAGGCCGGTATCCGCACCATGGGCCGCGAATACGGACAGAAGGGCGTCGTCCTCAACGTCGCCCATGAGCTGCCCCATCAAGGGGTCGCTTATGAGTATTTCATGCCAGCTGGGCCGTTTGCGATCCTGCCCCTGCCCGGCAATCGCTCCAGCCTGGTGTGGACGGAAAAGTCAGCGGCCGCTGATGCGCTAAAAGAGATGGACGATGTCCATTTCCAGGAAGCGCTCGAGGCCCGCTTTGGTGATTTCCTGGGCTGGGTAAAACCGGATAGCCCGCGCTGGACCTATCCGCTGGGCTTGCAGGTCTCAGAGACCTTCATTGGTGAGCGTCTGGCGCTGGTGGGTGATGCCGCCCGAGCCATCCACCCGATCGCCGGTCAGGGCTTTAACCTGGGCGTTCGCGATGCCGCGGCACTGGCTGAAACCATCGTTGAAGCCAAGCGCGCCGGGCTTGATCTGGGCGCGCAAGCCTCGCTCCAGCCCTATGAGCGTTGGCGCAAGACCGACACGGCGGCTCTGTCGCTGGGGACCGACTTCTTCAACACGCTGTTTTCCAACGACCATGCCTCTATCCGGTTGGCGCGGGGTGCGGGACTGTCGGTCGTTGATAAAATTCCCTTCGCTCGCCAGTTCTTCATGCGCACGGCCGGCGGGGCTACCGGTGACCTTCCCGCGCTGCTCAGGGGTGAGCGGCTCAGCCTTTAGGTCCGCTTTTTCGGCGGGCCCCAGATATGGTGCTTGGCCTCTAGCGGGCCGCCGGGCATGACGGGGCGTTCTGGATAGCCGCCCATGCTGATGGTTCGATCGTAAAGGGCAATGGCTGCCGCCACCGACAGGTTTACACAGAACCGGGTGGGGATTTTGATGATGTGGGCGCAGCGTGCCTGCATTTCTGACGACAGGCTGCCGCGTTCTGGCCCCATCACATAGGCTGCCGCGCGCGGATGTCGGAAGCTTGGCAGCTCAATGGCGTCATCGGTCAGCTCAACACCGACCAGCTGGCAATTTTTAGGCAGCAGCAGATCATCGACACTGTCCCACGCATAATAGGGTATATTCAGCGTCGTCTTCGCGGTGTCGGTCTGGAACATTTCGCGGGCGCGGTCTTCAGCCTTGATTGAAAACACAAAGCTTGCGCCAAAAGCGTGGGCGGTGCGCATCACTGCGCCCAGATTGCGGGCCTTTGAAATGCCCTCAACGCCGACTGCGAAATACCCTCTCATGACGGGATCGATAGCCGCGCGCGCGCTGAAGGGCAATCAGCGACCTGCGCCTAGTGCACGCTCACCGGCTGGGCACCGTGATCGATCGCGGCCTCAAAGGCGGCGTCGCGGTCGGAGAAAATCGCCCGGCGGGTGCCGTCCTCGGTGTGGATGGCGTAAAGCGTGGCATCGGCATCAAGCTCGATCCCGCTCTGAGCGGCTTCATCCTGAATTTCAGCGCCCAGGACCTCGCGCACATAGACCAGCGGAGAGGTTGCAGGCGCTTCGGGCGTTTGGGTGTCGGTCTCACTCATCTTTCCAAACCTCATAATTTTCATATCAGTCACGACTATGAGGTGGCGATCGTTACGGGAAGGTTCAAGGCTTGACGCGCAGGCATGAAAAAACCCCGCGCTGACTAGCGAGGGGTTTTTGTGGCCCGAAGGTCGCGTTAGCGAGCGACTCTATCAAAGGCGCTTTTTGGAAAAGGCGCGGCCCGCTTTCGCCTTCGGCTTCAGCGAGGCATCCTTCGCTCTAATGAGATGATCCGGCTTGCCTAGCCGAAGCTCGCGCTAGCGAGCGAAGGATGGTGGAGCCGGAGGAAGAAAGTCCGAACCGCAGCACGCCCCCTCCGCTCCCTTCGGGAGCACCTCCCCCGCAAGCAGGGGAGGAAAGAGATGGCGCGACGCCTCAAGAGCCCAGCGATGGTCTCGAGCGCTTGATGAAGGCTGAGGGGGATATCATCGCGCCCAAAAGCCCGGACGGGCTTGAGGACAGTAAGATGGTGGAGCCAGGCGGAATCGAACCGCCGACCTCTTGAATGCCATTCAAGCGCTCTCCCAACTGAGCTATGGCCCCGAATTCTGTGTCGATTGGCGCGCTTTGGGCGGCTCGCCGTTTCGAGAGCGCGGAACATAGTCACGAGAACTGACCTGATCAAGCGCCGAGTCAGCTCTTGTGCACATGGCCCGCGTTAGTCGTCGTCCTCGTCATCGCCGATGGCAACGTCGCCGAGATCGTCGTCGTCATCATCGTCGAGCAGCAGGCCGTCATCATCGTCATCATCGTCGAGGTCGGACTCACCCTCCGAGAAGCCGTCCAGGTCGTCGTCATCGTCCGTCGGCGCAGCTTTCTTGGCCTTCGGCGCGGTGTCGTCGTCTTCGTCATCCTCGCCCAAGTCCAGCGGCACTTCGTCGAGTTCGGGGGTGTCCACGTCCTCGTCTTCGTCCTCATCGTCTTTGGACTCGTCCGCCTCGTTGTCCGTCTCGTCCTTGTCTTCAGCCTCGGCCTTTGATGGCTTGGTCGGGGTCTTGGCGACCACTTCCTCGAAGTAGGAGAGCGGGTATTCCATACCGGTGTAAGGAGACACGATCGGATCTTTATTCAGATCGTAGAATTTTTTCCCGGTTTCCGGGCAGACGCGCTTTACGCCAAGGTCGGCTTTAGGCATTGCGGGACGTCCTCGTGAAATAAGACGGTTTAACTTGAAGCGGTGGGGCAGTTGCCACGTTCTCCGCGCGCTGTCAAAACCGTATTTCGTTTATTCGCCCAATCAAGCTTTCCGGAACTCCAATGAACGCTGACGTCGCGGCCTCCGCAGAACGCCCCCACGGCCCCAGAACAGCAAGCTTTTCAAAAGGCTTGTCCGGCAGCTTGCGCGCGGCTGCTGACAAGTCGATTTCCCACCGCTCGCTGATTTTTTCTGCAATGGCCGAAGGCCGCAGCCTGATCCGCGGCTTGCTGGAAAGTGATGATGTATTGGCGACGGCTCGGGCGGTCGCGCAGCTCGGCGCAAGTGTCGAGAAGCTTGGCGATGGTCGCTGGCAGGTGACAGGCGCGCCCTGGCGCAGCCCGGCGGCCCCGCTTGATCTGGGCAATTCAGGTACCGGCGTGCGCCTTTTGATGGGGGCTGCGGCGCGCTTTGATCTTGAAGCGGTGTTTACCGGCGATGAGAGCCTGTCCTCGCGACCCATGGCGCGCGTGCTTGATCCACTCGCCGACATGGGGGTGCGCAGCAAGGCCGCTGAAGGCGGGCGCCTACCTGCCACCGTCTTTGGGAGCTCTGGCTTAAAACCCATCGATTACACCCCGCCTGTGGCATCCGCCCAGGTAAAAAGCGCGATCCTTCTGGCAGGCCTTGGTGCAGACGGTGAAACAATTGTGCGCGAGCCGCGCCTGACCCGGGCGCATACTGAAACCATGGGCCCGCTCTATGGGGCTGACTTCACCGTTGAGCGCGACGGCCCAAGCGCCGTGATCAAAGTGCGCGGCGGCAGGACGCTGACGGCCCATGATCTGGAAGTGCCCGGCGACCCTAGCTCGGCGGCCTTCCTCGTGGCGGCCGCCCTGATTACGCCGGGCAGCGACGTGACGATTACCGGTGTGATGACCAACCCGGCCCGCTTCGGTCTTTACAAGACGCTGCAGGACATGGGTGCCGATATCACGCTGACCCCCGCCGGTACGCGCGCTGGCGAAGAGCTGGTCGACATCCATGTGCGGTCAAGCACGCTGAACGGCGTTGAAGTGCCAGCTGAGCGCGCGCCGTCCATGATTGACGAATACCCGATCCTGTCGGTTCTCGCGGCCCATGCTGAAGGGCGCACCACAATGCTGGGTCTTGAGGAGCTGCGCGCCAAGGAAAGCGACCGCCTGTCGGCGTCAGCAAAGCTGCTTGAAGTGAATGGCGTGACGCTGGAGCTTGGCGACGACTATCTGATCGTTGAGGGCTGCGGTGCTGGCGGCGTGCCCGGCGGTGGAACGGTGCAAACCTTCCACGACCACCGCCTTGCCATGAGCGGACTTGTCATGGGCCTTGCCTCCAAAGCACCAGTCACCGTCGACGACGCCGCCATGATCGCAACCAGCTATCCGACCTTCTTTGACGATGTGGCGACGCTGGGCGGGGTGATCTCCTGACGGGGCCCAACTGACTCCCAAACCACAGCCCTGCCTTGCCCTTTGAGGCCTGATGGAGTAGGTACGCGCGCGGTTTTGCTGAGGCGTGCGTGTTGCGCCAAAGTCAGACCGTTTCGCCGGACGCGCTTTTCCTGAAGCGCAACTGGCCTCATCCGTTTTTCGTTCCACTGGACAAACCCCGGGGCTCTGAAGCGGATTTGGCTATTAGCTTCAGGTCTTTAAGGGGCGTTCACCTGTAACCGTTATCCGGCTGCTCGCAGCAGCTTTCAGGATCATCCGCTGCTCGCAAGCGGCAAGTCCGCCGGGCATAACCGGCTGGCCGGAAACGATTTCATCTCCTCGGAGCCACTCTAACTCATGACTGAAACCTCAACCCCGACCACTGACGATTTCGCCCAGATGCTCGAAGCCAGCATGGCTGGCCGCGACATGATGGAAGGCGCTGTCGTCAAAGGCACCGTCACTGCCGTTGAAAATGATGCCGTTGTCATTGACGTTGGTCTGAAGACCGAAGGCCGTATCTCGCTTCGCGAATTTACCGGCCCGGGCTCGACCGCACCCGTCGCAGGTGACGAAGTCGAGGTCTATCTGGAGCGCATTGAAAACGCGCTCGGCGAAGCCGTTCTGTCGCGCGACAAGGCGCGCCGCGAAGAAGCCTGGGATCGCCTGGAAACGCAATTCGAAGGCAAGGAGCCGGTCAACGGCGCCATCGTGGGTCGCGTGAAGGGCGGCTTCACCGTGGATCTGGGCGGTGCGTCCGCCTTCCTGCCGGGTTCGCAGGTCGACATCCGCCCGGTGCGCGATGTCACCCCGCTGATGAACAAGGAACAGCCGTTCGCGATCCTGAAAATGGACCGTCCGCGCGGCAATATCGTCGTATCCCGCCGCGCCGTGCTTGAAGAGAGCCGTGCCGAACAGCGTGCAGAACTCGTCGGCCAGCTGGCTGAGGGTGAAGTTCGCGAAGGCGTCGTGAAGAACATCACCGATTACGGTGCATTCGTGGATCTGGGCGGTATCGACGGCCTGCTGCACGTCACCGACATGAGCTGGAGCCGCGTGGGTCACCCGAGCGAAGTGGTCGAAGTTGGCCAGACTGTTCAGGTCCAGATCGTCAAGATCAACAAGGACACCCAGCGTATCTCGCTTGGCATGAAGCAGCTGCAGTCCGATCCGTGGGACGGCGTTGGCGTCAAGTATCCGGTGGGCGCAACCTTCACCGGCCGCGTGACCAACATTGCTGAATACGGTGCCTTCGTTGAGCTGGAAGCTGGCGTTGAAGGCCTGGTCCACGTCTCTGAGATGAGCTGGACGAAGAAGAATGTCCACCCTGGCAAGATCGTGTCGACCTCTCAGGAAGTCGAAGTCATGGTCCTCGACGTGGATCCGGAAAAGCGCCGCGTTTCGCTTGGCATCAAACAGACTCAGCGCAATCCGTGGGAGCTGTTTGCTGAAGCTCACCCGGTCGGCTCTGAAGTCGAAGGTGAAGTCAAGAACATCACCGAATTCGGCCTGTTCATCGGCGTTGATGAAGACATCGACGGCATGGTGCACCTGTCCGACCTCGACTGGGATCGTTCCGGCGAAGAAGCCATCCAGGACTTCAAGAAGGGCGACGTTGTTCGCGCCAAGGTCCTTGATGTGGACATTGAGAAGGAGCGCGTCTCCCTCGGCGTCAAGCAGCTGGGCGGCGACCCGATGGACGAAGGTGGCATCAAGCGCGGCGAGACCGTGACCTGCACCGTCACCGAAGTGACCTCCGGCGGTGTCGAGGTGTCCCTTGGCCCGGACGATCTGGTCAAAGCCTTCATCCGCAAGTCCGACCTGTCGCGCGATCGCGCCGAGCAGCGTCCGGAGCGTTTTGCGGTTGGCGACAAGGTCGACGCGCGCGTCACCAATATCGACAAGGGCTCGCGTCGCATCTCGGTGTCCATCAAGGCACTGGAAGTGGCTGAAGAGAAAGAAGCCGTCGAACAGTATGGCTCGTCTGACTCCGGTGCTTCGCTGGGTGATATCCTCGGCGCGGCTCTGAAGGATAACGACTCTGACAAGGAATAAGGCTTTCGGCCTCGCAGCCGACTGACGAATTCTGACAACGATTATCCCCCGGAGCGCTTGCTTCGGGGGATTTTCTTTATCAAACGGGCGTTTCTGGCGTTGACGGCGCTGTCAGAGGGTCCCAAACTCTTCGATATTAACTTTTCAGGGTGCGGACATGATCAAATCAGAACTCATCGAGAAACTGGCTGAAGACCACCCCCACCTCTACCAGAAGGATCTGGAGCGGGTGGTGAACTGCATTCTGGAAGAGATCACCCAGGCGCTGGAGCGCGGCGACCGGGTGGAGCTGCGTGGCTTCGGGGCCTTCTCGGTTCGCAATCGCCCGCCGCGTCAGGGCCGCAACCCGCGCACCGGCGAGGCGGTGGCCGTGAAGGAAAAGCACGTGCCCTTCTTCAAGACCGGCAAGGAATTGCGCGAGCGCGTCGACGGCAAGGGGTAGGGTGCCACTTCGCGTAACGCTCCAGCCTCCCCGCTTTCCTTGAGTTTATCGTGACGCGTGCCCGCGCATTTTTATTTATCGGCGGCGGCCTTCTGGCGCTTTATTACCTCGCCGAGGCCGTCTTCGAGTATGGGCAGGTGCCTGTCCTGACCCGGCATCAACCCGCTCTGATCCTGCGTTATGACGTCCAGCAGGTCGATCAGCTTGTGGCTGATATGGCTAGTCTGCCGGACGTCGTCCGCTCTGACCTGACTGTCGTCCGCTCTGGCGATGGAATGGATCCGACGATCCAGGGCGACATCTACTATTCCGACTTTTTATTGATGTGGACGCTTGAGCCACGGCTTGAAGGTTTCACGACCCGTGTGCGTCCCTTCCGGGCGCGCTGGAGTGCAGAGCCTGACCCTGAGGCCATCGACGCGGCCATGATCGCATTGGGTCAGCATGTCGAGCAGACCGCCGGAACGCGGGCAATCTTCCTGTCCGTTGAAGAGCTCCGCGCATCCTGACTGGGCGTCGCGGGGAACCTAATCTCTTTCCCATTCCTTAACGCCTGACCGCGATGATTGAGCCTGTTGGTTAGGTCAATCTGGCGGAAGACGACGCGTGCTCACGGCCCCGACCATAGCCTATGCCCAGCCCAATGCCGCGATCGGGGTCAGCCCGAGCGCTCAGGCAGGCGAGCGTGCGCGCGCCTTGACCGGCACCAACCCGCAGGGCTCTGAAAGCCTCACGCGGAGTGACACGGTGGATTTGTCCTCCGCCGCACGCTCGGCGACGGGCGAGGATCTCACTGAAGAGCAGCAAAAACAGGTCGATGAGCTGAAAAAGCGCGATGCTGAAGTGCGTCGCCATGAAGAGGCTCACCAGCGCGTGGGCGGTCAGTATGCCAGCGCGCCGTCCTATGAGTTCCAACAGGGCCCTGACGGCAAGAATTACGCGGTCGGTGGCTCGGTCCAGATTGATACCGCCACGGTGGAGGGCGATCCTGACGCCACCATCTCCAAGATGGAAATCGTCAAACGTGCCGCGCTCGCGCCGGCTGAACCCTCTGGCCAGGACCGCGCGGTCGCTGCGCAAGCTGATGCCACCGCCCAGGCGGCCCGTCAGGACAAGATGGACATGGAGCGCGAAGCCACCGAGGCGGCAGCCCGTGGTGAGTCTCCGCCCGATGCGACCGGTGTTGGCGGCGCGTCAGTCCCGAGCGCAGCGCCCGTAACGACGCTCGGCGGCTATGGCCCGTCCGGCACCAGCGATGTGGGCGGATTGCTGGAGCTGTTTGCGTAAGACCCTCAGTCCATCAGATAGGTGATCGCGCGCTTGGCGGTATCGATCACGCGTCGGTCATGCCAGTAGAGCTCGTGGGACATGGGCGTTGCTGCGGCGAGCCGTCTTATCCCGAAGCCGAATCCCTCGCCCAGCTCCCACTTGCGGTCGGTTGGAGCGATTTCCTCGCCCGGGTCTCGGGTAAAGTCATTGAGCGGTGGGTCGGTTCTAAAAGCCTCGGTATGGGGGTGGCGATTATTGAACCAGGCCGCGTACTCGGTCTCGATTGCATAGCCGAGCACATCGTCGGGATCATAGATCGACTCCCACATTTGCTCGCCACCCCAGTCGCCCCTGGCCACGCGCAGTGGGATTTTCCACTCCGGGCGCACACCCATGCTGAGTAGCGGGATATTGCACCCTGCAAACACGACAGAGGCCAGCGTTTCAAGGCGGCAGAAGGGCGAGACCTCTCCTGTCTCATTGACCCGCTCAGGGCGGCATTGGGCATCCCAGGCATAGTTTGAAATCACGTGGCAGCCCATGGAATGGGCGAAGACCACAATGGGCACCGTCATTGGGTCGATCCCGTCAGCGGTCAGCGCGTCCTCGGCACGCTTCAGGTAGCGGTAGATATCCAGCTGAGTGTCGGAATATGTGGTGCCGGGATAGAAGCCGTTCTTGCGTTCGCGGAACTGGTAGGCGGCCGCATCGCCCATGCCTGACACCATAATCTCAAACGCCTTGCCCCAGCCTGCGTGGGTGTGGCGCTGGCTCTGGATTTCCAGCTGCCGGATCTCCAGCTTTTCCTGCGCCCACAGCACCGGCTGCCACAAGACCTTGCCGGTCAGTGAAGCGGTGATGGCGTCATCGTTAAGGCGCGGCAGGGTCTGCATCTCAATGCTGCCGCTCAGCGCTGCGTACAGGTCGTAGTCGAAATCGTCCTTGTTGAACTTTCCGTCGCGCGCGGCGGAGAAATACGTCCCAATGCCATGCAGCATCAGACACAATACCGGCCTGCTCATATCTGCCTCCTCAAAACGCGATTACGGTATCACCAAAGGGTGTGTTGCCAAGCGGTTTCAGGGCCTGCGGGTATGCCCGCCTTTATTGCTTGGCGATCGCAAGGCGCTGGACTACATCAGCGGCCATGACCCGGACCCTGATCAAGATTTGCGGCATGAATGACGCGCCGTCGGTGGATGCAGCCGTGGCGGCGGGCGCAGATTATCTGGGCTTCATCATCTTTCCTAAAAGCCCGCGCCATGTCAGCCCGGCCGAGGCCGGGCGGCTCGCGGCGCGCAAGGGTGGTGCAAAATCGGTCGCGGTGCTGGTCGATCCGACCGAGCCGCAGCTGGGGGCGGTGGTGCGCGATATGCGCCCGGACATCATCCAGCTCCATGGCGGGGAAAGCCCGGCGCGCTGTCTGGACGCCCACCACTATGCCGAACACGGCGTGTGGAAGGCGATGGGTGTCTCGACCGCAGACGATCTCGTCGCTGCTGACCCCTATCGCGGCTATGTCGATGGCTTTGTATTTGACGCCAAGCCGCCCAAAGATGCGGACCGCCCCGGCGGTCTGGGCGAAGCCTGGGACTATGGCCTGCTGGATGGATTTGATGCCGGCGCACCGTGGATGCTGGCTGGCGGTCTGACCCCTGAAACCGTGGCGGAGGCGATCCGCCAGTCCGGTGCCAAGGGCGTGGATGTCGTCTCCGGCGTGGAATCGGCCCCCGGCGTTAAGGATATCGCGAAAATCAAAGCCTTTATCGCTGCAGTTCGGGGCGCGTAAGGGTTGCTTTCCCCACTGTCCGCGGGCTTCAGTAAGACTAAGTCCATGTGAAATCCCGGCCAAGCGCGAGGCGCGCAGAGCCGGGACCTTGAAGAGCGTAGGGCGCTTAACACAAACAGGTCCCGGCGCGCGCCGATGGCGCGACCGGGAATTCAAAGAAGAATTTGAAATGACCCAGCCGAACGCCTTTTCCCAGTTTCCAGATGTTGCCGGTCGCTTCGGTGAGTTTGGTGGCCGCTATGTGGCGGAAACCTTGATGCCGAACATTCTCGCGCTCGAGGACGCCTACGCGCGCTACAAGGATGATCCGGACTTTGTTGCCGAGTTTGACCTGTTCAGCCGCGACTTCGTGGGCCGCCCCAGCCCGCTCTACTTTGCAGAGCGCCTGACCGAGGAATTTGGCGGGGCGGATATCTGGTTCAAACGCGACGAGCTGAACCACACCGGCGCGCACAAGATCAATAACTGCCTGGGCCAGGTGCTGCTGGCCAAGCGCATGGGCAAGACCCGCATCATCGCTGAGACCGGCGCAGGCCAGCACGGCGTCGCAACCGCCACGGTGGCGGCGCGTTTTGGTATCCCGTGTGAGGTTTTCATGGGGGCCACAGACGTGGAGCGTCAGGCCCCGAATGTGTTCCGCATGAAGCTGCTCGGTGCCAAGGTCCACGCGGTGACCAGCGGGCGCGGCACGCTGAAGGACGCCATGAATGAGGCGCTGCGCGACTGGGTGACCTATCCTGACGAGACTTTCTACGTGATTGGCACGGTCGCCGGGCCGCATCCCTATCCGATGATGGTGCGCGATTTTCAAAGCGTCATTGGCCGCGAGGCGCGCGAGCAGATGCTGGACCGCACCGGCAAGCTGCCCGATGTGGCGGTGGCCTGTATCGGCGGCGGCTCAAACGCCATGGGCCTGTTTCACCCCTTCCTGGAGGACGAGAGCGTGCGGCTTGTTGGCGTGGAGGCCGCCGGCAAAGGCCTTGATGGTCCCGATCATGCAGCCAGCCTGAATGGCGGCAAGCCGGGCATTCTGCACGGCAACAAGACCTATCTCTTACAGGACGAGGATGGCCAGATCACCGAAGGCCACTCCATCTCCGCCGGGCTTGATTACCCCGGCATCGGGCCGGAACACGCCTTCCTGCACGATATGGGTCGCGCCGAGTACCGCTCGGCCACGGACGCCGAGGCGCTGGAAATGTTCCAGCTCTGCTCCAAGCTTGAAGGCATCATCCCGGCGCTGGAACCGGCCCACGCGCTCGCCCGCGTGCGTGACCTCGCCACAGAGCTCGGGCCAGACGGCACCATTTTGATGAATATGTGCGGCCGCGGCGACAAGGACGTCTTCTCCGTCGCCAAGGCGCTCGGAGTGGAGCTTTGAGCCAACTGACGGCTTCTCCTACTAAAGAGTCCGAGTTTTCCTGCGAAACATGCGGTTTAGCGGGCCGCCGCGTCTGGGGTGAAGTGATTGATCAATCTGATCAAACCCTAGCAATTTACTATGTGACCTGGGTTGCAGCGTGCCCGACTGACTTCCCACAATTTGATTTGGTCATTGGGGAGTGGGGTGACGGAACGTCGTCAGCTGATCGAATCTTGATTAGCGCCGAGTTTAACGTCACTGAATCTGGCCCAGCCTTCCGAATAGTGGACGCAAACCCTGATTTCTACCGAAGCCTTGCAGTGAGGTCGCTAAAGCGCGAAGAGGTTATCGGCACGTTTCATGCCGACAAGACGTTCGAGCTGCTTGATGTAATTTGGGTCGAAGACCCGCGTATTCATGACATGTACCAAGATGTTCTGAACCGCTCGCATCCTCATTAGATTTGGCCCTGACCTACAGTAAGTTGTTCCAATGACCCGACTGACCCCCACTTTCGACCGCCTGAAATCTGAAGGCCAAGCTGGCTTCGTCGCCTATGTGATGGCTGGCGATCCGGATGCTGGCACTACGCTTGAGACCCTGAAGGGCCTGGCGGATGCTGGCGCGGACGTGATTGAGCTGGGCGTGCCCTTTACCGATCCCATGGCCGATGGCCCGACCATTCAGCGCGCCGCGATCCGGGCGCTGGATGGCGGCATGACCCTGAAGGGCGTGCTGGAGCTGGTGAAGCAGTTTCGCCAGACCCATGCCGACACGCCTATCGTGCTGATGGGCTATGCCAATCCCTTCCACGCCTTTGGCTATGAGGAGGCAGCAAACGCCATGGCCGAGGCCGGGGCTGACGGCCTGATCTGTGTGGACATCCCGCCGGAAGAAGACGCCGAGCTGCGTGGGGCGCTGGAAAGCCATGGCTTAAGCTTTGTGCGCCTGGCGGCACCCACCACCTCCGACGACCGCTTGCCGCAAGTGGTGAACCACGCGTCCGGTTTCGTGTATTATGTTTCCACGACCGGCGTGACCGGCGCGAAGTCTGGCCAGACGGCGGACATCGAAACGGCGGTGGCGCGCGTGCGCAAGGCATCCGGCCTTCCCGTTGCGGTAGGCTTTGGCGTGAAAACTGCAGAGCGGGCCGCAGAGATCGCGCGGGTCGCCGATGCGGTGGTCGTGGGCTCGGCCATAGTGGACGCGCTGGACAAAGATGGGGTAGAAGCCGCGGTCTCGCTGTGCGGCGAGCTGGCAGACGCCACCCACACCGCGCGCGAACAGAAATAAACGACGAGGCATTTTATGAGCTGGCTTCAAAGACTGACCCCGCCTGGCGTGCAGCGCATGTTTGAAAAGCGCGATACGCCGGAAAATCTGTGGGTCAAATGCCCGGTGTCCGGCGAGATGGTCTTCAATAAAGACCTTGAGGCTGGCTACCATGTGACGCCTGCGGGCCATCATATGCGTATCGGGCCGGAGCTTCGCTTCAAATACCTCTTCGATTCCAGCTGGACCACGACTGAAATTCCCGAGGTCGCCAAGGACCCGTTGAAGTTCAAGGACGACAAGCCCTACACCTCGCGTCTGGCTGCGGCCCGCAAGAAGACCAATCGCGAAGACGCGATGGCGATTGCCCATGGCGCGATCAAGGGCATCGATACCACTGTCATCGTGCAGGACTTCTCCTTTATGGGCGGCTCGCTGGGCATGGGTGCAGGCGAAGCCTTCATCAAGGCCTGCGACGTGGCGCTGGAAAAGCGCACGCCGCTGGTGGCCTTCACCGCAGCCGGGGGTGCCCGCATGCAGGAAGGCGCGCTGTCGCTGATGCAGATGCCGCGCACGACGCTGGGCATCCAGCTTTTAAAAGACGCGGGCCTTCCGTACATCGTGGTGCTGTGTGACCCGACCACCGGCGGTGTGACAGCCAGCTATGCCATGCTGGGCGATGTGCATCTGGCCGAGCCGGGCGCGCTCATCGGTTTTGCCGGGCCGCGCGTGATCGAACAGACCATCCGCGAAAAGCTTCCCGAAGGCTTCCAGCGCTCTGAATACCTGCTGGAAAAGGGCATGGTCGACAAGGTCGTCCACCGCAAGGACCTGCCCGAAACGCTGGGCAATCTGATGCGCATCATGATGAAGCGCCCGGCACCGGGCGCGAATGCGCCTGCGACGACGGAGCCGGTTGAGGGCTGAGGCCTCACAAGCCCGCTAGAGACACCACCTATCCCGGCCAAGCGGAGCGCTGAGCCGGGACCTCACGGGTGCGCTTTGCTCTGACTACAGACCCTCGGTTGATCCCGGATCGCTGCGCGTCAGGGACAGGGCTTTAAGGTAGACGCCCTGCCGACCCGGCTTTGAGAACGTTGGCACTCGGCGTAAAAGCCTTCCATGATCGCCCCTGAATCCATCGACAGCGCCTTAAAGCGTCTGGCTCAGCTTCACCCCAAGTCCATCGACCTGTCGCTGGGCCGGATTGAGACGCTGCTGGAGAAGCTCGGTCGGCCCCAGGACAGGCTGCCGCCGACCATCCATCTGGCCGGGACGAACGGTAAAGGCTCCACCGCGGCCTTCCTGCGTGCGATCGCGGAGGCCGCTGGCGAGCGGGTGCATGTCTACACCTCGCCCCATCTGGTGCGCTTTAATGAGCGGATTGTGCTAGCTGGACAGATCGTCGATGACGCGCGTCTGAAGGCGGCGTTTGACCGGGTTGAAGCGACCAATGGCGACGCGCCGATCTCCTTCTTTGAGGCAACGACCGCGGCGGCTTTCCTGTTGTTTGCCGAGACCCCGGCAGAGCGCCTGATCCTCGAGACCGGGCTCGGCGGGCGGCTGGATGCCACGAATGTGCTGGATGCGCCCCAGTGTACCGTGATTACGCCGGTCAGCCTCGATCATCAGGGCTTTCTGGGCGACACGGTAGAACAGATCGCGGGTGAAAAGGCGGGCATCATCAAGCCGGGCGCGCCGCTGGTGCTGGCCCCGCAGCGGCCTGAAGCGCGCAGCGTGATCGATGCGGCCGCCCTGCAGATTGGTGCTCCCGTGCTGGCCTGGGGCGAGCAGTTCCGCGCCTATCCCGAACACGGCCGCTTGACCTATGAGGAAGACGAGCTGTTGTGGGACTTGCCGGCGCCAGCGCTGCTGGGTCCGCACCAGATCGTCAATGCGGGCGTCGCCATCGCGGCGGCCCGGCTGTGCGGCTATGGCCATGACGCGGTGCGTGAGGGATTAAAGCGCGCCCGCTGGCCCGCGCGCATGCAGCGTCTGAAAACCGGCTCGCTGGCCGATATCGCTGGCGCAAAGGGCGCCGAGCTCTGGCTGGATGGCGGGCATAACGCGGCCGCCGGTGAAGTGCTGGCTTCGGGGCTTGGGCAGATGGCCGGAGCCGGGGACCGCCCCCTGGTGCTGATCAGCGCCTTTTCCGCCAACAAGGACGCGGCGGCCTTCTTCCAGTATTTCACCGGGCTGGCCAGTCGGGTGGTGGCGATCACCTTTGCCGGGGGCCGTGAAGGTTCGCAGACCGCTCAGGCGGTCGCCGAGGCTGCCCGGCGCGCCGAAATCCCGGCTCAAACCTCTGCAGGTTTGGTGGAGGCTTTGCATGACGCGCTTGAGGATTATGACCAGCCGCGGATCGTCATTTGTGGCTCGCTCTATCTTGCCGGGGAAGTGCTGGCGCACGATGACGGCACCCAGATCCAATCCACGCCCGGCTAGGTGTTTTGATGAAGTTCGGCTCAACATCCTTCCCTCCCCTTGAGGGGGAGGGCGAGGGTGGGGTGGAGGCTTATAAGTTTGCGCCAGCGCTCAATGATCATCACCCCACCCGTCCCTGGCGGGACACCCTCCCCCTCAAGGGGAGGGAAGGGCACTTCTGTAGACCTAAACCCGTGCCACCAGTCCACTGACACCCTTCTCCACAAGGTTGAGCGCGGCTTCAAAATCGGTCTCATCGCCGTAATAGGGATCGAGCACATCGCGCCCGGCCATGCCCACCGACCAGTCCATCAGGCGCGTGATGGAGCGTTCAGGAGCCCGGATCGCCGCACGCCGGGACATCAGCCAGCGCTGGTGACCTGAATCCATGGCGATGATGTAGTCAAAGCGATGAAAGTCCTCATCCTCCACCGCGCGAGCCGTCTGGTCGGACAGGTCATAGCCGCGGGCCTGCCCGATCTTGATGGAGCGCGGGTCGGGGCGCTCGCCAGCATGCCAGTCGCCGGTCCCCGCACTTTCCAAGTGGAGGGCCTTGCCGCTTTCTTCTGCCTTGGCGCGCGCGACCGCTTCTGCGAGCGGTGAGCGGCAGATATTCCCGGTGCAGACAAAAAGAATGCTGACGTGGCGAGGGCTCATGGCAGGTCTCCGTTAGAGGAAGACGCTGCCACGGCTTTCTGGCTTTAGCAAAGCCCTGTGTGAGCGGGGTGGTGAACGCCGCGTTAGCGTTGGGCGATTGCCGGTTGGGTCTGGAACTGATCGGCGATTTTCAGATCGCGCGCCCAGCGGAGCTTTTCAAAGATCAGGATGGCGGTTCCGTTATAGTCCACCAGTCGATTGATCAGGCCGCGTCGCGGCAGGTGCAGCGCGCTGGCGGGCTCATCGTGGTGATGGTCATGAAAAGCCTCGCCCCCGGTCAGCATCGCCAGAACATAGTCCGCCCACAAAGGCGTTTTGAGGTGGCCAAACACGTTCACGCCCAGGATGGTGGCGTGGAACTGGATGCCCCGCGCAATCACCGCTGACGCATGAAGCATCAGGGTCAGGATCAGCGAGCCGCCGGTCAGTGCCACGATGGCGTAGATCAGGGCGGGCAGGACCAGATGCACCAGCAAAGTCGCGGTGTTGTAGTGCCGGTCAAAGATCGTCACGGTCTTGCTGTCGCGCAGCCAAAGGGCCAGCGGACGCTGCATGTCGTTCTCATCACGGAATAAAAGCCAGCCCATCCAGGCCCACAGCTTGCCTTCGGCCGGGTTGTGCGGATCGCCTGCCTTGTCCGACAGGCGGTGATGCTGGGAGTGGTAATTGACCCAGTCCTTCAGCTTGCCCTGCATGGCGATGACGCAATTGAGCGCCGTGATCAATTTGGCCGGCCCCCACAGCTCGCCAGCCTTGTGGTGCCAGATGCGATGCAGAACCCCGATGCCGAGATTGCAAATGACCAGCGTCACCGCCCCGGCAAACAGGGCGGCCAGCGCGTACCACCATCGTATGGTGAGGCTTTCCAGGGCCAGCCCCAGAATGATGGCGAGGGTTAGACCAATCACGCCAAGGGCGGGATAGAGGATGGCGGCAAACACGCTGGGCCAGTCGAGATTGGACCAGCGCTTCGGTATGGCGATAGACCGCGGCAGCGGCTGTCGTTTCATGAATGTGTCTCTCGTTCGTTTTTTATAGCTGCGAACGCTGACCCTTGCGATCAGCAGGCAAGCCCCCAACACGATGCGAGCCTGCCATGCGCTGCAGCGTTATGCCAATCGCAAAACGCCGCAGGTGCGCTCACAGTGGCGCGATGCTCGACGATCTTATCAAGCTGCGCTATTGCGTCAGAATGAAAAGCAAAGCGCAGTTAACGCGCTGCAGCCAGATGAGCCTTTGGACAGGGAGATGACCATGGCCGATAGCGAATTTCCAACCGGCACTTTGATGAAGGGCAAGCGTGGCCTCGTCATGGGTGTGGCCAACAAGAACTCCATTGCCTGGGGCATCGCCCAGCAACTGCATGCCCAGGGCGCAGAGCTGGCCTTCTCCTATCAGGACGAGGCGCTGGAAAAGCGCGTGCGTCCGCTGGTGGAAAGCCTGGGCGATGAGCCCTTCATGGTCACCGCCGACGTCACCAATGACGACAGCATGGATGCCTGCTTTGCCGCGCTGAAGGAAAAGTGGGGCCAGCTGGACTTCCTGGTGCACGCCATTGCCTTTGCCGGCAAGGATGAGCTGGTCGGCAGCTTCACCCACAATACCTCGCGCCTGGGCTTCCAGCGCGCGATGGATATTTCCGCCTTCTCCTTTGTCGATGCGGCGCGCCGTGCCAGTGAGATGATGCCGTCGAAAGAGGATGGTGGTGGTGCCATGGTGTCGCTGACCTATCTGGGGTCGGAGCGCGTTGTGCCCAACTACAACGTCATGGGCGTCGCCAAGGCCGCGCTTGAAGCCTCCACACGCTACATCGCGCGCGATCTGGGACCGCAGGGCATTCGCGTAAACGCGATCTCCGCAGGTCCCATGCGCACGCTGGCGATGGCGGGCATTTCCGGCGGCCGCACCTTGATGAAGACCGGAAAGGACTGGTCGATGCTTAAAGAGGACACCACGATGGAAGGTGTGGCGGGCTCTGCCCTCTACCTCCTGTCAGATCTGGGCAAGTCGTGCACCGGTGAAGTCCTCCACGTGGACGCCGGATTCCACGCCGTGGGTGTGCCAGACATCGAAGAGTAAGGCCTGAACTCCCGGCCACACGCGAAGCCTGAAGAGCCGGGGCCAGGCTCAACCGGGTGCGCCAGCCTAGTGACGGTCCCGGATCTGCGCTTTGCTTGCTCGAAATTTCAGTCCCTCAACCCCCCGCGGTTTCGGCTGCGGGGGTTTTGCGTTTCACACCCCCCCTTAAGCCCAAACAGAGGCCGCAACCAGCTGACTCTGCGCACGAGCTCAAAGCCTGCAAACGAACCGGCAAAGGTGATGGTGGTCAACGCAATGAACTCGGGCCAGGCACCCAGTTCCAGTTCAGAGAGGCCATAGCCCGCGCTGACCGTGATCGTCTGGTGCAGGATGTAGACCGGGAAGACCGCCTCGGTAAGGTAGCGGCGAACGGGCCCGTCACCGGTGAAAAAGCGTCGGGCCAGCCCCAGCAAAGCGACGATCACGATCCAGGCATAGGCAACACGTCCCGCGCGGGCGACCCAGGTGATGAGGATGTCCTGAGACACCGTGTCCCAGTTCGCCCAGGCGATCGACAGCGTGCTGCCCAGGAACAGGATTCCGACCAAGGCGTACGGCAGGGCCCGGTCCACGGAACGCCAGAACGCCTCCGCGCGAGCGGCCCAGACACCGAACAAAAGCATGGTAAAGCTGATCGCGTGATTGGCCCAGTCTGAGGTTAGGTTATGGGTCGTCTCGAAATGCGGAACCAGCCAGATCCGATAGGCCAGAAACGGTAGAACTGGGATTAAAAGCAAGAGCATTGGCCCTGCGCGCGACGACCAGAGGGCACCCAGGACCGGGCCGAAAAGGCGTCCAATCTGCTTTATGCCAGGCCAGAGAACAGCGACGATCCCGGCATAGACAAACAGATAGACCACATACCAAAGGTGATTCCAGGTTGGCACCACGATATCGGCGATCTCCCAGGCCGTGATATAGCGCGGCCAGAAAGCCAGAATGCCGGGCTCTATCTCGCCCATCTCGCGCAGCTGAAAATAGGTCTGAGGCATAACGATCACGAGCATGCCGAACAGGATAACGGGCAAAAGGCGAGCCGCGCGCTCGGTGGCAAATTTTACTGGACCACGCTTGTGAAGCAGGTAGGCGAAGGCCACGCCTGAGATGAAAAAGAGCAGGGAAAGCCGCCAGGGATTGACCAGCATCATAAGCGGCTCTGAGGCCGGTCCCGCATGGGCGCTTTTCACATGCCAGTCCCAGCTCACGTAGAACATACCCACATGGTAGAAGACCAGTAGCACAAAGGCTCCGATCCGAAGCCAGTCGAGATCATGGCGGCGGGACGGGAAAGTTGGAGCCGGGATCTGGGCCTCGGTCATAATAGCTGTCTCCTTGGGTCTGTTGCCGATCCAGACCACATGACCGCGCCTGATCTGTCGCGCTCGCTGGGATAGCTGACAGCCCGCCGGGACGGATTTCTGCGGCGCCGGGACGAAAGACAGTCCTCCCGGGATGAGTGACAGGCATCGCCTCTAGGCGCTCACACCGATAAGCGGCATGATCAGCCCATGACGACACCTCAGATCGAAACCCGGGTCCTGTATCGCGCCTTTATGGTCTATGCCCTCGCGTCGCTGGGTTTCTGGCTGGTCAACGGTTTGTCCGCAGCTGAAGAGTGGCGGCGGGCCGGAGAGGTTGGTGGCTGGGTGCGAGCGTTGACCCTGGAGGGGACCAGCAATGTGGTCATTCTGGCGCTTTTTGTGCCGGTTGCCCTGCTTGAGCGATGGTCGCCGGCAACGCCGGGCCGCTGGAGAGAGGCCATACCGGTTCATTTCGCGGGAAGCCTGGTTTTCTCACTGAGCCATGTGCTGTCCATGTGGGGATTACGGGTGGCGTTCTGGCCATTGCTGTTTGGGCGCGAGTACGGGCTTGATACTCTTCCAGCAGAATTCTTCTACGAGTACCGCAAGGACCTCTTAAGCTACGCGCTAATCCTCGCGGTTCTGGCGGCTGTCCGCTCGCGCGAAGAAGCGGTTCAGCGCGCTAGCGCCGCGCTCGCGGATGCGCGGTGTGATCAGGTGATTACACTTCGCTCCGGCGGGCGGGAGCTTCGTCTGCCTGCCGCTGATATCGTGTCGGCCCATGCCGCGGGCAATTATGTTGATGTTCAAACGGTTACGGGTCGCCATCTTGCGCGCTCGACTCTGGCTGGACTGGAGACACTGCTTGAAGGGGCCGGGATCGATGTGGTTCGCCTCCATCGCTCTCACTTGACGGTGCGCTCGGCGATACGCGCGATCGTACCGGCCTCGGATGGCAATGCTGAGGTCGAGTTGAGTAACGGTGACATTTTACCCGTCAGTCGACGATACCGGGCCAACCTCTAGGGCTGCGGCAAACAACCGCTTATTTTTTACGCCAATTCCCGGCCAATGACTATAAAACCTGAAAATTGGTGCGGGTTTCCCGCACGGGGACAATTTGGGTATTATCTTATGAAAAATCAGATGATTGCAGGCATCAGCCTGCTGGCCATGGTGGCTGGGGCACCAGCTTTGGCCGATGACCACGATCCGGCATCCACCGCAGAACTGGAAGCGCGTATCGAGCAGCTTGAGGCAACCAACGCTCAGCTGATCGAGATCCTGCGTGCCCAAGGCCTGCTGCCAGGTGCTGAGGGCGGTGCGCGCATGCCGATGCAACAGGCCGCACCCGCGGCACCGGCAGCTCCGGTCCACACCGCACAGCATCAGGGTGTCCACACCACGGACGGCCACCACGCGATGCGCGATGATGAGTGGCACAATAATCTCGTTGGCGTCAGCCCGGACTATGGCTACCGCATTCTTGACCACGCCGAGGGCGTGAACCGGCGCGAGTTGACCATTCTGCAAGCCATGCAGAACGGAGAGCTGGATCGCCGCGTGACCCTGTCGGGTGCCATCACCGCGATCGCCGACTATCAGGAGAGCAACTCCAACACCAAGTTCAGCTGGCTAATGCGTCACCCGACGTCGAATAACCAGATTGGTGAAACCGTGTCGGAAATGGTGGTTCACTCGGCTCAGCTGGCCACCACGGCCCGCCTGACGGACGACATCACCACCTATGTGGAATTCCTCTACAATCCGCAGCAGAGCTTTGGTCAGGGCACGATCACCGATCTGAACCGCAACCAGGTTCAGGTCCGCAAGGCGTTCGTGATGTGGGGCAATCTTGATGAGCGCCCGGTCTATGTCGCGCTGGGCAAGATGGACACGCCCTTCGGTCTTCAGGACACGGTCAGCCCGTTCACCAACTCCACCAGCTGGCACGCCTTTGCCGGCCTCGCCTATGGCGGCATGGTTGGATATTACGACAATGGGTTCCACCTGCGCGCCATGGCGATCCAGGGCGGGGCGCAGTTCCGTTCCCACAATGTTCCGGTGGAAGGCACCAGCGTTCCGTCACGCCTGAATAACTTCGCTGTCGATGCGAGCTACACCGCCCAGCTGACCAATGGCCATGCGACCGTCGGTGCCAGCTACACCCACGGCAGCCCGTATTGCCAGGATTACCCGGTCTTCCACTTCAACCCGTGCCAGGACAACAACCCGGCCTGGGCCATCTATGCCCAGGGCCGCATTGGCGCGTTTGAATTCCTCGGTGAATACGCCGAGACGACCGAAGTCTGGCCGGGTACGGCGTCGCCAGCTCCGCAGTTTGCGGCGTTTGAAGCGGTCGCCCCTGAGGCCTTCACCCTGGGTGCGCGCTACTGGATGACCCATCGCAACGCCGATGATCTGGCGCTGTCGTTTGAGTTCAGCCGCTACAATTCTGGTGACGAGGGCTCCCCGTGGGAACGTCAGGACCAGTGGGTGCTCGGCGCGTCCTACTTTGTGACGCCGTCAGTCAACCTGTTCGGCGAAGTCATCCACGCCAATGGCTGGGTGCCGCTGAACTTCCTGTCCGGTGGCAACCTGCCCGGCGGCGCAGCCTGGTCTGAGTTTGATGCCACCACGAACGCCATCGTCGTGGGCGCTCAAGCCGCCTTCTAAGGCTTACGCCAAAGCCAGAAACGAGAAACCCTGCCGGAGCGATCCGGCGGGGTTTTTTGTCTGTTTACGCGCCGATACAGCCTTTTTCGCGCATCGCCCGAATGATGCATCCGCGGCTATCGATCGCTTCATTCCACCGCTCCAGCCTGTTCATGTATTGAGGCAGGAGACCCTGGCGTCGCCGTTCAAGGGCCTCGATCTCCCTCTCAAGGCGGCGAATTTCCGATCTGTTTGGAAAATAATCTGCGGCCGCCTGGGCGGCGGAAAGAACAATCTCATAGGGCTTGGGCGGCTTGGAGCGACCGGCATCGGCACGCCTGACAGGACCAGGAAGACTGGGCAATGGCGTCTGGTTTCTCAGTCGCCCGATCTCTGCTCGATTGTTGGCGATCTCAATCTAGATGCGCCGGATTTGCGCTTCGAGACTTTGCTTGCGTCTTTGGTCCTCACGGATGTTGCTTTCAGCCCGCTCACGCTTTTCTCGCAGGTCTTCACAGCTGAAGCTTGCCATCAGTTCCAGGTTGCATCGCGCCATTCATATCCTCCATAGTCGACATGAAGGATAGTCGTTCGCGTAAAGGGGGAGGATAAATGAGGGTTGGAAAACTCATCGTCGGCGCGCTCTCCTTGACGCTTGTTCCAGGTTGCAGCGAGCCGACACCGCGCGAGACCGTACGCCTGGAGCTTCCTGACCCGATGGAGTGCATGAGGGACTATTCGCCGCCGGGTGAAGATGACCCTGCGACGCTGGTGGATAATTTGTGGGATGCGACGGAACGCGCCGAGCCGGCGGCGTTCATCTGCTCGCTTGCGCTACGCGAAGGACGTGGGCGCTATGGTGAGTTTGAAATGCTCTATCGGTATTATCGCGCCACCGGTAAGGAGCCAGAACGTCTGAATAGCCATCTGGTCGATCTTGACCGGGAAACACTCTCTTATCGGCTCATGAATCTCCATGACTTTAGCCCGGAACTCACAATGTTCGAGACCGACTATTTCGGCTGCCGGACGTATGACGATGTCGCCACAGAGTTGTTGATGCGGGTGGACCCGGGCGAGGACATGAGCTGCCTGCCGCCGCGCTGGCTTTGGCGTGATCTTTGGCATTTTTGGGGCCCACGCGATTAGCCGACCCAACCTCTTTCATGGCCTCGTCTGCGGTGCTTGCCGGGCCCTGGGCGGCTTCACCGGCCTCGCCTTCCAGCGTACGCAGTTTTTCCTGGGTGGCGTCGATGACGCGGGTGATCTCGTCGGTGGACTTCGAGGACCGGTCGGCGAGCTCGCGCACTTCGCTGGCGACCACGACAAAAACCCCCGCCAGTTTTCACTGACGGGGGCTTTGTTTGGATCATGCGCGGCCTAACGACCCCGCAGAACGTCTCAGGCCTTAGCCTTCGTCGCCGGTGATCTCTTCGCCGGTTTCCTGGTCGACCATTTTCATGGCCAGCTTGACCTTGCCGCGGTCGTCAAAGCCGAGGAGTTTCACCCAGACTTCCTGACCTTCGGAGACGACGTCAGACGGGTGGTTCACGCGCTCATTCTTCATCTGAGACACGTGCACCAGACCGTCTTTCGGGCCGAAGAAGTTCACGAAGGCACCAAAATCGACAACCTTCACGACCTTGCCCTTGTAGATCACGCCCACTTCCGGCTCAGCCGTCAGCGAGTGGACCCAGTCCATAGCCGCCTTGATCGCGTTGGCGTCCACGGCGGAGAACTTGATCAGGCCATCATCGTTGACGTCCAGCTTGGCACCGGTTTCTTCAACGATCTGACGGATTACCTTACCGCCAGACCCGATCACGTCGCGGATCTTGTCGGTCGGGATCTGCATCGTCTCGATCTTCGGAGCGTGCTCGGCCAGGCCGGTGCGCGAAGAATCGAGGGCCTTGTTCATCTCGCCCAGGATGTGCATGCGCCCACCCTTGGCCTGATCCAGGGCCGTCTGCATGATGTCCTTGGTGATACCGGCGATCTTGATGTCCATCTGAAGCGAGGTGATGCCCTCTTCAGTGCCGGCCACTTTAAAGTCCATGTCGCCCAGGTGATCTTCGTCACCCAGGATGTCGGACAGAACCGCCACGCCTTCAGGATCCTTGATCAGACCCATGGCGATGCCGGATACCGGACGCTTGATCGGAACACCGGCATCCATCAGGGCCAGCGCGCCACCACACACGGTCGCCATGGAGGACGAGCCGTTGGACTCGGTGATCTCCGAGACTAGACGCACGGTGTAAGGGAACTCTTCAGCGTTCGGCATGACCGCGTTCAGAGCACGCCAGGCCAGCTTGCCGTGACCGATTTCGCGGCGGCCTGGAGCCAGGCGGAAGCTGGTTTCACCGACCGAGTAGGGCGGGAAGTTATAGTGCAGCAGGAAGCGCTCTTTATAGGTGCCGGTCAGGGCGTCGATGAATTGCTCATCTTCGCCGGTGCCGAGCGTGACCACAGCCAGGGCCTGGGTTTCACCGCGGGTGAACAGGGCTGAACCGTGGGTGCGCGGCAGCACGGTGGCTTCCGACACGATGTCGCGAACCTCATCCAGCTTGCGGCCATCAATGCGCTTGCCGGTCTTGATGATGCCGCCGCGAACCACGCTGGCTTCAACGCCTTTGAGGACGTCTTTGAGCACCGACGGGTCAACGCCATCAGGGTTGTCTTCGGTGGCGGCCATCGCTTCAACAGCCTTGGCTTTGGCCTCGGCAACCGCAGCCTGACGCTCGGTCTTGTTGGTGATGGTGTAAGCCTTGGCGATATCGTCGCCAACGAGCTTGGTGACTTCAGCTTCGATCGCGGAGTTGTCTTCCGGGGTGAAGTCCCACGGATCCTTCGCGGCCTTTTCGGCCAGGCGGATGATCATGTCGATGACCGGCTGGAAGGCTTCGTGGCCTGCCATGACCGCACCCAGCATGACTTCTTCAGACAGCTCTTTGGCTTCTGATTCCACCATCATCACCGCATCTGCGGTACCGGCGACGACCAGGTCGAGATCAAGCTCGTCCATCTGGTCCACGGCCGGGTTGATGACATACTCGCCATCCTTGTAGCCCACGCGCGCAGCGCCGATGGGGCCAAGGAAAGGCAGTCCGGACAGGCACAGCGCCGCAGAGGCACCCACCATGCCGACAATATCGGGATCATTTTCCAGATCGTGGCTCAGCACGGTGAGCATGATCTGGGTGTCGTTCTTGAAGCCCTTCGGGAAGAGCGGACGGATCGGACGGTCAATCAGACGCGAAGTCAGCGTTTCCTTGTCGGTCGGACGCCCTTCGCGCTTGAAATAGCCACCGGGGATCTTGCCGGCAGCAAAATACTTTTCCTGGTAGTTCACGGTCAGGGGGAAGAAATCCATCCCCGGCTTGACCTCTTTTTGTGCAACCGCCGTCGCGAGAACGGTGGTCTCGCCATAGGTGGCGAGCACTGCGCCGTCTGCCTGGCGCGCCATGCGGCCGGTTTCGAGGGTCAGCGTACGGCCGGCCCATTCAATCGTTTCGGTTTGGATATCGAACATGTGTTTCTTTTCGTCTTGCGTTCAGCGCCGCCGGATTGCGGTCGCCAGATAAGCAAAACGCCGACCCCATCGTGGGGCCGGCGTTCTGATCGGTCGCGCCCTAGCGGCGCAGGCCGAGTTTCTTGACCACGTCCTTGTAGCGGCCTTCGTCTTTTGCCTTGAGATAATCAAGGAGACGACGGCGCTGGGAAACCATCTTCAGAAGGCCCCGGCGGGAGTGGTTGTCTTTCTTGTGGCTCTTGAAGTGCTCGGTCAGATTCACGATCCGCTCGGTGAGCACTGCAATTTGAACTTCAGGAGAGCCGGTGTCCGCGTTGCCACGGGCGTGCTCTTTGATCAGTTCGGCTTTACGTTCAGCCGTAATCGACATCGTCTATCGGGCTCCTAATCCCATTGAAAGACACGCAGCGGGGAAAGCTTCCCTGCCCGTGCTTCGCCAATCGCAACGGCCCGGTCATCGCCCATCGCCAGCACGGCCTTCGAATAATCCTTGTCCCCGATCACTCGGGGCTGGCGAAGGTCGCGAAGCTTAGAAGCTTGCCGGGGAGGCAGAACGACTGGCCGTCCCTGCCTCAGCTGAAAGGCTTCTCCATCGGTCACGGCTAGCGCCGGGATGTCGTCCAGCGCAGTCTCGACCGGGAGCAAGGCTTCCAGCGCGCGGGCCTTATGGACCAAATCCTCAAGCGCGGCAAGCGTTATGGCATCCTCTGTGGTGAACGGTCCCACCTGGGTTCGGCGCAGCGCCGCCACATGACCTTCGGTGCCCAGCGCGTGGGCCAGATCACGCGCGATGGAGCGCACATAGGCCCCCTTGCCGCAGCGCATCTCCAGAACGCACAAATCGGTCGACGGCATATCCAGGATCGTCAGGTCATCAATGCGCACAGGGCGGGCGCTCAGCTCCACCTCTTCACCGGCGCGGGCCAGATCATAGGCGCGCTCTCCATCCACCTTGATGGCAGAGAATTTCGGCGGCACCTGCTGGATATCGCCAATGAATTGGGGCAGGGCTGCCTCGATGGCCTCACGCGCCGGACGCACATCGCTGGTGGCCACCACATCGCCTTCGGCGTCCTGGGTGGTCGTGCTCTCGCCCCAGCGGATCGTAAAGCGATAGGTTTTGCCTGCTTCCTGGGCAAATGGCACGGTCTTGGTCGCTTCGCCGAACGCAATCGGCAGGATGCCCGACGCCAGCGGGTCCAGCGTGCCGGCGTGTCCGGCCTTCTTCGCGTTATAAAGCCAGCGGCATTTGCCGACGGCCTGGGTGGAGGTCATCTCCAGCGGCTTGTCGAGAACCAGCCAGCCATGGATTGGATCACCCTTTTTGCGCCGCCCCATCAGTCCTTGTCCCCGTGATCAAGGTCCCCGTGATCGAGATCGCGCTTCACGCCGGGACGGTCGAGCACTTCATCGATATGGGTGGCTTCATCAAAGCGATCATCGGCCAGGAATCTCAGCTTCGGCGTGAACTTCAGGTCGATCTGGCGCGCCAATTCCTTTTGCAGGAAGCCGCTCGCGCGGTTCAGCGCCTCAGCCACGCGCTCAGGATCGCTTTGACCCAGCGCAGAGACAAACACGGTGGCGTGGCGCAGGTCCGGGCTCATGCGCGCCTCAGACACGGTGACGGATGCGCCGGTCAGCGCGCCATCGCGCAGATGGCCTTCGCGGATGATGTCGGCAACGGCGCGGCGAACAAGCTCACCGGCACGCAGCTGGCGTTGGGATTGGGCTTTCATGAAGACCTCTTTCGTTTCGAGCGGCCGGGTTCGGACCGGGGCGTTCGTGAAGGTCGGGCGGTTTAGGGGTTTATGGCGTTAAGGGCAAGGGGGGCTAAAGCTGCCAGGTTGGTGTCCTTGCCCGCTTTCATTGTGACCCGCCATCTCAAACCCGTCCCGGCCGAGCGATGTATCGCGAAGAGCCGGGATCGACTGATAGCGCCTTAGCGACGGTTACCCCGCTGTTTGCAATGGATCCCGGATCGCCTGCGGCGTCCGGGACAGGGGCCTAACCCTCACTCAAGCTCCGGCGCTTGTACCTGTGCCGCACAGCCCGTCTCACCGGCCAGGACGCAGGGGTAGAAGCCGCGCATCGCCGCCAACATGGGGTCAGGCGTGGTGTGTTCGACACCGGGCAGGATGAGGGAGTTGAAGTCGGCCATGCCGAACTCGGCATAAATGTCCGCGACCAGTGGCACGCGCTCCACCGTCGACGCGCCAAGTGTGTCGTTGACCCACCGGGATTTCAGCACTCAGCCGCTGGCTCCATCATTCTTCTCTGCGCCCCCAAAAATTTTTGAATTGAATTCAATTCAAAGACTGATATAAAAGCGTCAATTGCATACGCCTAGCCCCTTACCCCTAGGCCCCAACCGCAAAACGCAAACTGCGACTCGCTAACCACGCCCCCTAACCGTGATCCAGGATTGAATGAGGCATTCAGCACCATGACCAGTCCCGCCACCGAAACATCCAGGCCGTCGAAAAAGGCGTCGACGCGGGAGCGCCTGTTGGCGGCGACGCGCGCTGAGCTGGCGGCGAGCGAGGGCGAGGCGGAGATGGGTGCGATTGCGCGCCGGGCCGGCACCTCAGTCGGGCTTGCCTATCATCATTTCGGGTCCAAGGCCGGGTTGATCGCGGCGGTCGTGGAGGATTTCTACGCCCGCTATACCGAGACTGTGAACGCCCGTTTTGAGGGCGAGCGTTGGGCGGCGCGAGAGCGCGCGCGGACCGCAGCGCTGGTGGATTTCTTCCTCGATGATCCCTTCGCCCGCACCCTGCTCGGGCCGCTGGGGCGGTCTCCGGAAGTGGTCAGTGCCGAAGCCAGCTGCATGGCGGCGATGATTGAGCTGGGGGCGCGCAATATTGCGGCAGGCCAGCAGAGCGGCGAGCTTGATCCCGCACTCGATCCGGCGCTGGCTGGCGGTTTTGTGCTCGGCGGTGTGCGCCAGAGCCTGACGCTCGCGCTGGCTCAAGACGCCCATCCTGACAGACACGCGCTCGCCGATGCCTGCTGGCAGCTGATCGCGCGCACGCTGGGCAGCCAGATTTAATTTCGACGGAGACCGGACCATGGCTCGAACAGACCGCCTGATCCTGAAAGATCAAAACGCCCTCTACGAAGACATTGCCGGCACGCATAAAAAGCGTGCGATTGAAGGCCTTGCGCCAGGCACGGCGGATCTCGAAGCGCTGGACCGCGACGGCTATGTGATCTTGAAGGGGCTTCTGGACCCGGATCGGCTTGCCCGGGTCGCCGAAGCCACACGTGCGCTATTGGGGCCGACGGGGCGCAATAATTTTGAAGGCTTCAAAACCCAGCGCGCCTACGCCCTGCTCGCCAAGTCGCGGGAGCTGGATATCCTGGCGGCCCACCCGCAAATCCTCGGCTTTCTTAAAGCCCGCCTCCATGATGAGCCGCTTCTGTCGGCCCTCCTGGCGATCAATATCTGTCCCGATGAGACGCAGCAGATTCCCCATCATGATGACGGCTTCTACAAGGCAAAGCGGCCCGGTCCGATGTTGGGCCTGTCGGTGATCTGGGCGCTGGACACCTTTACGGTTGAGACCGGGGCGACACGTGTCTGGCCGGGCAGCCATATGTGGGAAGCCGACCGGATGCCGACCGATGACGATCCTTCGATCCAGGCGGTCATGGAGGCCGGTGACGCGATCGTCTTTAATGGCGGGCTCTGGCATGCGGGCGGGGCCAATCACACCGAGGATCGATACCGTCTGGCGGTGACCTCACAATACTGCGCGCCCTGGCTACGCACCCAGGAGAATATGAGCCTGGCGATTCCGCCAAAGACGGTGGCCCGGATGGCCGACCCGCTGCCGTCTCTGCTGGGCTACCAGATTCATCCGCCCTTTATGGGCCATGTGAACGGCATGCATCCGCGCCGCCTTTTTGATGATGCCGGGTAAAGGAACAGATCGATCGGTAAATATAATTTCCCTTTTGTCTGTAATTGTGTCATACACCCTCTCGCTACCGTTATTCTTTTTCGACCGACTGTCTCCGTTCTCGGCGCTTCAGTTTCTCGACCAGACTGACTAAGCCGGAGTCGCCGCATCCTGCGGGCGGCAAATATTTAAGGAGACCACGGATATGGCCACTGGCACCGTGAAATGGTTCAACCCCACCAAGGGTTTTGGTTTTATTCAGCCGGACGGCGGCAACAAGGATGTGTTCGTGCACATCACAGCTGTTCAGGCTGCTGGCCTGACCGAGCTGGCTGATAACCAGAAAGTGACGTTCGAGATTGAAGAAGGCCGCGACGGCCGTCAGTCCGCTACGGCACTTGAGCTTGCCTAAAGACGACGTGTGGCGGGACGGGTCTATGGCCGGTCCCGCCATATTTTTATCTGGGACAGGAAGGGAGTCATACCGATGACCAAAGACACTGACGAACCGGTCTTCAAGCCTGTAAAACCCCAGGACAGGGCTGCGCGCACCCATGCTGCCGCGATGGAAATCATCGATGCGGAGGCGGATGCCCGCCAGTCCAAGACCGAGCGCCTGCGGGCGGCCCGGTTGAAGATGGAAGCTGAGCAGGGTCCGCCGGAACCGGCCACCAAGCCTCGCGCCACGCCCAAGCGGACCAAGTTTATCAAGGTCTAGCCTGCTAGCTTTGCGCGATACTCGGCCATCATGGCTTCGGCGTTTTCGCCAAGCTCGTAAAGATAGTCCCAGGAAAAAATGCCGGAGCTGTGCCCATCATCAAAGATGAGGCGCACGGCGTAGCGACCCACCGGTTCAGCCTGGGTGACCAGGACGTTTTCCTTGCCGCGAATGAGCTGTTTCTGGCTGGCGTGATGGCCCTGGACTTCGGCCGACGGGCTCTCCACACGTAACAGCTCAAAGGGAATGGCGAAGGCTTCGCCATCCTCAAACGCAATCTCCAGCGCCTTCGCGCCGCGCTTGAACGCCAGCTTGGTGGGCCAGACAGTGCTCATGGGCGTTAAGCGTCGAGCTCGCGCGCTTCTTCTGGCAGCATGATCGGCACGCCTTCGCGGATCGGGTAGGCGAGGCCTGCCGCCTTGGAGATCAGCTCATTGGCGTCCCGGTCATAGGTCAGCGGCTCGCGCGTGACCGGACAAACCAGAATTTCCAAGAGCTTGGGATCAACGCCGGTGCCCTGGGCTTCAGATGGGTTGTTTTCTGTATCGCTCATGACGGTCTAGGTAGGCGCTTATGGGCAAAACGTCCAGACACGGCGCGCTACCCCTAACATACGCTCCGACCGGCTCCTATATCGGGGCCAATGCCCGCAGCTTCGGATCGCCGCCATGCGTTTCATCGTCAAATGCCTCCTGCTCGCGCTTGTTGCTTTCGCTGCCGCGTGTAGTCCGGGCGGCAATCGGGTCAATGAGGAGCCGGTCTCCAGCCTGAATAATGCGGGCGAGCCCGCCGACGCACCAGATCCGCGCCTTGAAGGAGAGTGGCATGCTGTCCTGACCACCTCGGTGGAGCCGCGGCCCCTGGACCTGACCATCACGCTTTCTGGTGCTGAGCCTGTCGTCGCGCTGACCTCGTCGGCGCAGGGCGGAGCGGTGATTGCCTTTGAGCAGGTTCGCCTTAATGGCCCGCAGATCGGCTTTGCCACCCCGCTTGGTGCGCTGCGTTTTGAGGGCGCGCTGATCGACGACGATGCCATCGCTGGCGAGATGTATCAGGGCGGGTATACGAGCGCTCTGACCTGGACGCGGGCCCCAGAAACGTCTGAATGAATACTTTTATGCCTCTGAAATTCAGGAACTTCTAACCTGTTGAGTTTACGCCGCCACGATGCTTGTGGGAGGGCAAAGAGTAATGGGTGAAGCGCAACGGCTTGAGGCTCTTAAAGGCCTCAGCGTCCTCGACACCGAGCCTGAAAAGAGCTTCGACGATCTGGCGCGCGCTGCTGCGCTTGCCATGGATACTAAAATCGCCATGGTCTCGTTGGTGGACGAGGACCGGCAGTGGTTCAAGGCGCGCTGCGGCCTCGACGCCGAAGAAACCACACGCGATATTTCCTTCTGCACCCACGCGATCGAAGAGGCCGAGCCCTTTTTTGTGCTCAATGCGGCGCGCGATGACCGCTTCAGGGATAGCCCGCTCGTCCTCGGCGAGCCCTTTGTCCGCTTTTACGCTGGCGCTCAGCTGACACTCCCGACTGGAGAGACGGTGGGTACGCTTTGCGTCATGGATGACGAGCCGCGCTTTCGGATTACCGAGCGGGAAATCGAGCTGATGAAAGCCTTCGCCGATCTGGTCGTTGAGCGCCTGCTGTCACGCAAGTCGAGCTTGCTGGAAGACAGCGCTGCCTAGGCGCGCCAGTAGCCCACAAGCTTGCGGGCTTCGGTAATCACCGGCTGAGCCGCTTCGTGGGCGCGCTCAGCACCAGCAGCGAGCACACGGTCGATTTCGGCGCGATCGGAGATCAGACGCGCGTATTCGCCAGAAATAGGCGCGATGAACTCCACCGCCGCATCGGCGAGCTTCGGCTTGAACGCACCAAAGCCCTGACCGGCAAACTCACCCAGGACGCTTTCAACACTCTGACCGGTCAGCGAGGCATAAATGCCGACCAGGTTGCGCGCTTCAGGCCGCTCATTGAGTTCAGCTTCGGTCTCGGGCAGCGGTTCAGGATCGGTCTTCGCCTTCTTGATCTTGCGCGCGATGGTGTCCGCGTCGTCATCAAGATTGATGCGCGAGTTGTCGCTGGGGTCAGACTTGGACATCTTTGCCGAGCCGTCCTTCAGGCTCATGATGCGCGCGCCCTGCTTCTGGATCACGGGTTCCGGCAGCGGGAAGATCGCATCGCCCTTGCCAAAGTCGCGATTAAAGCGCGCCGCAATGTCCCGCGACAGCTCCAGATGCTGTTTCTGATCTTCACCCACCGGCACGTGGGTCGCCTTGTAGACCAGGATGTCAGCGGCCTGCAGCACCGGGTAGGTGAACAGGCCAACGCTGGCGCGCTCGGCGTCCTTGCCGACCTTATCCTTGAACTGGGTCATACGCTCCAGCCAGCCCAGACGCGCCACGCACTGGAAGATCCAGGCAAGCTCGGCATGGGCGGGCACAGCCGACTGGGCAAAGATCGCAGACTTGGACGGGTCCACACCGGCAGCCATGTAGGCGGCTGCGGCTGAACGCACGCGCTTGGGCAATTCGGCCGGATCGTGGAGCACGGTGATCGCGTGCATGTCCACCACGCAGTAGAAGCACTCCGCGCCGGAGTTCTGCAGCTCCACCCACCACTTCAGCGCGCCCAGATAATTGCCAAGGTGCAGGCCGCCGGTCGGCTGCATGCCAGACAGGATCCGGTCAGGACCGGCGTAATCGGTCGGAGTCTCGCTCATGGGTCGCGTCCAAAGGGCTGGAGGTTGTTGTGGAAAGCGGTCTTAGCCGGGTGAGGGTGAAGGCTCAAGCGGCTTTCATGCCATCAGGTGTCAGAGGGGGGACTGGCGGTCGCTTCGGGGCGGCGCATGGCACCCAGCAGTTCTGATGGGCGAAGAGCGCCAAGCAGAATGGCGCTTGCGCCGTAAATGGCGGCCCCTGCGCCCACCACGAACAGCATGAAGGCCGGTCGCACGAGCAAGTCAGGCAGCAGGATGGCCAGCCCCGGCTCCACCCCATCGCGCAGATAGGTATCAAGCCCCCACACACAGGCCGCCATGATAAGGACCGCACCGCCAATCCGTGGCAGCTTGTACACAAGGCGCGGATCAAGCGTGAACTGGCCTCGATTTGCCAGCGTCGTCATCAACATCACCGCATTGAGCCAGCCCGCAATCGACGTCGCCAGCGCCAGGCCCACAAAGCGATAGCCCTCAAGGCTGGAGAAGATCGCAAACCACACCGGCGCAAAGAACAGCCCGATGCCCACGATCAGATTTACCGCCACGGACAGGCCCGCATACTTCATCGGCGTGACGGTATCCTCGCGCGCAAAGAAGCCGGGCGAGAACACCTTGATCATGACAAAGGCGGGCAGGCCGGCGGCGTATATCATCACGGCGATGGAGGTGTTGGCCCGGTCCGCGGGATCAAACGCCCCGCGCTCCAGCAATCCCGACACGATGAGGTCCGGGATGACAAGCAGCGCAGCAGCCGCTGGCAGGGTCAGGGCGAGCGAGATTTCAATCGCCCGGTTCATGCCGGTGTTGGCTTCATCCTCCGCGCCTGCGCGCAAGCGCTTGGTCAGAGCGGGCAGAAGTGCGACGCCCATGGCAATGCCAATGACGCCCAGCGGCAGCTGGTAAAGCCGGTCGGCATAGTAGATCCAGCTTCGCGCGCCTTCCTGAAGGGTGGAGATGGAGCTCGCCACCAGCTGGTTGATATGGGTGACGCCTGCTGCGGCTGCGCCCGGCACGCCGAGTATCAGAAGCCTTTTCACCGCCGGGGTCAGGCGCGGCGCTGAAAAGCCCAGCTTGATGCCTGCGCGTCTTGCCGCCAGCCAGAGCCAGGTCACCTGCAGCAGTCCGGACACGCTGATCCCGATGCATAACAGCCAGGCCAGCGTCCCGATGGAGCCTGGTCCCCAAGCCAGCAGCGAAATCAGCACGATATTCAGGATGATGGGCGCGGCTGCGGCGGCGGCAAACTTCTCATGGGAATTGAGGGCCCCCGACAACATCGCCGCAACCGACATGCACAACAGGTAGGGCATGGTGATCTGGGTAAGCAGCACCGCATAGGCGAACAGGTCCGGGTTCTCGATAAAGCCGGGGCCCAATAGATACATCAGCCAGGGCATGGCCAGCTGTGCGATCACCACAATGGCCAGCACCGAGGTGGTCAGAACGCCCAGCACTTCACGGGCAAACTGCGCCGCTTCATCCTCGCCCTTGGTCTCAAGCCGCCCGGCATAGAGCGGGATAAAGGCAGCGTTGAACGCGCCTTCGGCAAAGATGCGACGAAACAGGTTTGGAAACTGGAAGGCCTGGAAAAAGGCGTCGGTGACCGGCCCTGCCCCGAGCCGCGCGGCGAGCAGCATATCCCGGACAAGTCCCAGAACGCGGCTGATCATCGTAAAGCCGCCCACCACCGCAGAGGATCGTAAAAGCCGCATGCCCTTACCGCCCCACACTCATGGGGGCGTGGGCAAGACCGGAGGTCTCGCGACCGCGCTTTGCGGCATTTTCAGCTTCAGACAGCACACTCATCAACGCAGCTTCCACACCCGCAAGGCGCTCGGTGTCGGTGGGTTTGCGACCGTTTTCGGTCACGTAGAAGGTATCCACAGCCCGTTCGCCATAGCCGTCAATACGCGCCGCGATCAGCGACAGCTTTTGATCGGCCAGCGTGCGCGCCAGATCGTGCAGAAGACCGGTCCGGTCCCGGCCCGAGGCTTCGATGACCAGGGCCTGATCAGCGGCCTCGGCGTCAAACTTCACATAGGGCGCGATGGCAAACGCTGCTTCGCGGCGGCGCACGGTCGGATTGGCGAACGGGTTGCCCATTTCCAGTTCACCGCGTGCGGCCAGGGTCACCGCGTCTTTCAGCCGGTCACGGGCAGCTGGGTCGCTCCAGCCGAAGGGATGACCGCCCGGTTCCTGAACGAAGAAAACGTCAAAGGCGCGATTGTCGCTGGTGGTGGTCACCTGTGCGCCAACCACATTTGCGCCCTCGCTGGCGATGGCCCCGGCAATGTCGGCAAACAGGCCGTGGCGATCCGGTGCCAGCACCATGATCTCGGTGGCCGACCGTCGCTTGTCGATGCGCACACCCACCGCAACCGGTTCGCCGGTACGCGCGGTCGTCCGGGCCAGCGCGGCATGGCGCTGGCGGTCAGCTTCACCGAAGGCGAGCCAGTAAGCTGGATCAAGGCTTTCGGCCCAGGCGGTCAGCACCTCGCCATCAAGCCGGGTGGAGTTTTGAAGGAAGCGGTCGCGGGCTTTGGCCGCACGTTCTTCAAGCCGGGCCCGGGCTGCGGCCTCATCGCGCGGCCCGGCCTCAGCCAGCACCGAGGCGGTTGCCTTGTAGAGGTCGCGTAACAGCTGGGCTTTCCAGCCATTCCAGACGCCGGGCCCCACCGCACGGATATCCACCACGGTCAGGAAAGCCAGCAGCCGCAATCGCTCCAGCGATCCCACCAGCTCGGCAAAGTCCAGCACGGTACGCGGGTCGGAGATGTCTCGGCGCTGGGCAGTGTCGCTCATGGCCAGGTGATTTTCGATCAACCACGCGACCAGCTCGGTCTCGTCTTCATCAAGTCCCAGTCGCGGACAGGCCACGCGCGCGTTCTCGGCCCCCTCAATGCACTGGTCGGCCTTACCTTTGCCGGTATCATGCAGCAGCACCGCCAGGTGAAGCGCGCGGCGATGGCTCAGCTCGGAAACAAAGCCACTGATCAGCGGATGCTCGGTCGCGTGCTTGCCTTGCTCGATCTCGCGCATCAGCCCTAGCGCGTTGAGCGTGTGCTCATCCACGGTAAAGCGGTGATACATGTTGAACTGGGTGCGCGCGACGATATTGCCAAACTCGGGGATGTAGGCACCCAAAAGTCCGGCCTCGGTCATCGCGCGAAGCGTCATGCGCGGATCATCGGCATCCAGCAAAACGGCCAGAAAGCTGCGTCGGGCGCGCGGATCGGACCGGAAATTGTCATCGACCAGGCGCAGATTGCGGCTGATGGCGGCCACCGCGGCCGGGTGCAGGTCCACATTGCGCGCCGCCGCGGTTTCAAACAGGCGCATCATCAAGACCGGATCGGTCTCAAGCCCTTTTGGGTCGAAGAAATCAAGCCGCCCGGCCCGGATGCGGAAGCCGGTTTCGAACAGCGCGTCGTCCTCCACCTGATTGGCGGCGGGCAGGAAGCGGCCTTCAGGGCTTGGCGGGTCTTTCAGCTCATCGGCTTCCAGCTTGGCGCAGACCAGACGGGTCAGCGCGCCCACATCGATGGATTTGCGGAAATAGTCCCGCATGAAGCCTTCCACCCCGAGCTGGTCGGCGCTGTTCACATAGCCCATGCGGCTGGCGACTTCAGGCTGGATATCAAAGCTGAGCCGGTCGTCCTTCATGGCGGAGATGGCGTGCATGTGAAAGCGCGTGGTCCAGTAGAAGTCGGCGGCCGAAAGATAGCGGTTCACGTCCTCCACCTGGAACAGGTCTTCCCCCACCCAGCGTTCCAGCGCGTCTGCGCCGTAGAGGATTTGCGCTAGCCAGCGCAGGGTCTGAAGATCGCGAAGGCCGCCCTTGCCGTCCTTCAGGTGCGGCTCCACGCCATAGCGGCTGTCGCCCTGGCGATCGACGCGGGCATCACGCTCAGCCAGCTTGGCGCTGGCAAAGGCGGGCGCGTTTTCGCCCAGCTCGGCCTTCTCAAACCGGGTCTGAAGTCGCCGGGCCAGACGCTCATCACCAGACACGCCGCGCAGGTTCAGAAGGGCTGTGCGCTCGGACAAATCCTCCTTGGCCAACGCCAAGGCCTCATCCACGGTTCGCACCGCACCGCCCCCAACCTGAATGCCGCTATCCCACAGGGCGTAGAGCATCCGCTCGATCAACGGCTCGGCATAGTCAGGGGCGTTGTCCTTGACCAGAAAGACCAGGTCCACATCCGACTGGGGCGCCAGCTCACCGGCCCCAAATCCGCCAACGGCACACAGGACCACGCCGGGGGCGGCGGCTCCATCCGGGTGCAGGTCCAGCGCAATGGAATCGTACACTGCCCGCATCGCGGCGGTCATCGCGGCCGATAGCATGCGGGCGGCTTCCAGCCCGCCCTCATTGCCAATCAGGCGCGCCTCGGCATGCTCCTGAGCGCGCGCGAGATAGCGCTTCAGCCGGGTCAGCGCTGCCTGGCGCGCCGCGGGCTTGTCCCAGCCCACACGCGTCACCGAGGCCAGCTCGGCACGCAGGCGAAGGCCATCCAGGGCCGCAGGCAGCGAATTCACTCTCATGGAGTGGGAACTTAAGCTATTCGCCGCGCGCTGGGCAGGGGGTAAAGCTGGTTCCTGATCCCTGTCCCGATTGCGTCGGCATTTCAAAATCAAGCGCATCATGGATGCCCCTCTCCCCCTTGAACAAGGGGGAGAGGTACGGTGAGGGGGTGCGTTTCAAACTTGCTGAAGGCGTGCAGGGTGAGGTGGTTTCTACCCCTCACCTAACCTCTCCCCTCCGAGAGGGGAGAGGGATCTTGCTGCGTCCTTCCCCCCAAACAAAAAGCCCCGAAGCATCTCTACTCCGGGGCTCTTCGTTTTCGATGATGGCGAGACTTACTCGTCCATCAATTCCTGCATCAGGAAGGTGAACTCCAGAGACAGGCGATTGGCCGTCTCTTCCAAGTTCGCGGCGGCTGAGTGGCCGCCTTCCATGTTTTCATAATACAGGACCTCTTCGCCCAGCTCATTCAAGAGATAGGCCATCTTGCGGGCGTGGGCCGGGTGGACCCGGTCGTCCTTGGTGGAGGTCAGAAGGAAGATTGGCGGGTAATCGCCGCCGGTTTCCACATTATGGAAAGGCGAGATGGAGCGCAGGAATTCACGCTCTTCCTCGTTTTCATCCGGGAAGCCGTATTCGTCCTGCCAGCTCGCACCGGCCAGCATGGTGTGGTAGCGCAGCATGTCGAGAAGCGGCACCTGGCTGATCACCGCGCCGAAAAGATCCGGGCGCTGGGTGTACATCACGCCGGTCAAAAGGCCGCCATTGGAGCCGCCTTCAACGCCCAGCTGACCTGCGGTGGTCACGCCGTCGTCGATCAGCTGTTCAGCCACCGCGATCAGGTCATCATAGATGCGCTGACGGTTGGTTCTGAGGCCTGCCTGGTGCCAGGCCGGACCAAACTCACCACCGCCGCGGATATTGGCCAGCACATAGGTGCCACCCTGCTCCAGCCACATGCGGCCCAGCGTGCCCGAATAATTCGGGTTCAGGGACACCTGGAAACCGCCATAGGCATAAAGCAGCGTCGGGCCCGCTTCGGTGGCGTTCTCAGAACGCACGATGAAGTAGGGCACCTGCGTGCCGTCGGCGGAGGTGGCTTCGCGCTGTTCAACCACCAGGCCTTCGGTATCAAACCAGGACGGGGCGGATTTGGCGGTTTCCAGCTCCAGCTCCGGCGTCAGGCGGTAGAGGGTTTCCGGCGTGAGGAAGCCTTCCACATTCACATAGGCGAGATCACCTTGATCATCGGCGGTGACGATGGAGATCGAGGCGTTCTCCGGCGCGTCGATGGCGCGGCTGGTCCAGCCGTCTTCGCCAAACTGAAACGCGTTGAGCGTGCCCACGACATTGTCGTTGATCACCATGAGAAGATTGTCAGCCGTCGTCGCGACCGAGCCCACCGACTGGCGCGCGTTCGGCACGAAGACCTCATGCAGCTGCGGCAGCTCGCCGGTCGAGGCGAACTCACTCATGGAGTAGGACATCACCGCACCAGCCGGATAGGTTTCGCCGCCGTCGACCGGGGTCCAGTCCTGATCAAGGCCGAAGACCAGCTGATCGCCGAACAGGCCGTAGGGCGACACGCGGCGCGGCAGCGGGAATTGCACCGGCTCACCGGTCGCACCGTCGGGCAGATACCAGTAGACCTGCTCAAAGAAGCTCTCTGACTGGACAGCCGCCATGTAGGCGGTGCCGTCCGCGGCTTCAAAGCGCGACGGCCAGACGCCGACATTGTCAGCCGCACCGGTCAGGACCGGGGTGGCGTCGGCGATATCGGTGCCGCGCTCCCAGCGCTTGACCACGAAGGGATAGCCGGACGTGGTGGCTTCTGCCGTATCGAGCGCGGTCGCGATCAGCAGCGTGTCTTCGTCGATCCAGGCGGTTGCGCCTTTGGTCTCTTCGATCTCGAAGCCACCCTCGACAAAGCTACGGGTTTTCATGTCCCATTCACGGCGCACAGCGGCGTCAGAGCCACCATCGGACAGGGTCAGGATGCAGCGATTATAGTCCGGGGCCAGGCAGGACGAGCCGCGCCAGACCCAGTTCTTGTCTTCAGCATCGGCGAGCGCATCGAGATCCAGCACGACATCCCATTCAGGCGTGTCGGTGGCGTAGCTCTCGACCGTGGTCTTGCGCCACAGGCCATGGGTGTTGTCCGCATCGCGCCAGAAATTCCACAGCTCGCCACCGCGCACGCCCACATAGGCGATGCGATCAGAGCTTTGCAGCACTTCCAGAGCGGAGTCCTTTAGTTCCTGATAGCGCGGATCAGCCTGCAGGCGCGCCAGCGTCGGCTCATTGAGCCCCAAGGCAAACTCAAGCGCTCGCTCGCCCTCAACCTCTTCCAGCCAGACAAGGCTTTCGGTTTCAGCCTGAATGGCAGCGTTCAGCTCAGCCCCGGCAGCGGGAACCTCGGCTTCGGCGGTTTCAGTCATCGTGTCTCCTTCAGACTCACCGGACGGTGAGCAGGCCGCAATTGCCAGAGCGGCGATAGCAGCGGTGCAGGCAAGGCCATAACGGCGCATGGATAGTCTCCCCTGGATATGGATTTTCAGTCGCAATAAAGCCCGTGTCCGCCTTAACGTCAAAGCGATCCGCATTACCAGTGCGTAAGCTTTGCGCGCGCACCCCGTCAGGACTACATAGGCAGGCATGAAAGCTTACCGGATGAATGGGGCGGGAAACGCTTTTGTCATGCTCGACGCGCGCGAGCGGACGGCTGCGCTGACGCCGTCGGAGGAGCAGGTGCGCGTGCTCGCGGCGCTCCACCCGTTTGACCAATTGCTGGCGCTGGAAGCTGACCCTGACACCGATGCCCGCCTGCGGGTGTGGAACGCCGACGGCGGCGAGGTCGGCGCGTGCGGCAATGGCACGCGTGCCGCAGCGTGGTTGATGTTCCAGGAAAGCCGCGCGGACACGCTGACCCTGTCGAGCCTCGGCGGTCCCATGGCGGCACGACGGCTTGCCGAGGACATGGCCGAGGTGGATCTGGGCTCCGCACGCCTCGACTGGCGCGAAATCCCGCTGAGCCGCGAGATGGACACCACAAAGCTCGACTTTGCCGTCGACCTGCCCGGTGGTGGTCAGCTGTCCTGGCCGGGTGCAGTCTCCATGGGCAATCCCCATGCGGTTTTCTTTGTGGATGACGTGGAGGTGCTGCCGCTGAACAAAATCGGCCCGAAGGTGGAGCATGATCCGCTTTTCCCGGAGCGTGTGAATGCGGGCTTTGCGCAAGTTCGAGGGCGCGACTCCATCCGCCTGAGGGTGTTTGAACGCGGTGCGGGGCTAACGCTCGCCTGCGGCACCGGCGCTGCGGCTGCGCTGGTCGCTGCGCATCGTCGCGGTTTCACCGGTCGCGAGGCCCTGGTCGAGGCCGATGGTGGCGTCCTGCCGGTACGCTGGGACGCTCATGGCCATGTGCATCTGGCCGGTCCGGTGGAGCTGGAAGCTGAAGTGGAGCTGCCGGAGGGATGGTGAAATGAACCGCCTAGTAGCTCAAAAAGTCCTCAGCCCGGTCGCCATTCTTCCACAGCCGCACCACCGCCGGGTCAGCCGGATCGATGGGCTCGGGCAAGCCTTTTGACGGCACGCTGGCGAGGATATCGCGGATGATTTCAAGGCGTGCGCGGCGCTTGTCATCGGCCTTCACGACCCGCCAGGGCACGGCATCGCCTGTGGCCGCCAGCATTGCGTCCCGGGCTTCAGAGTAGGCGTCAAACTTCTCAAGCGCGACCGCATCGACCGGAGAGATCTTCCATTGTTTGAGCGGGTTGGTTCGCCGGTCCTCAAGGCGGGCCGCCTGCTCGATGCGCGAAATATCCAGATAGTATTTCAGAAGAATGATGCCGTCGTCGCACAGCAGGTCCTCGAAGGCGCTCACATCAGACAGGAAACGGGCATATTCAACTTCCGAGCAATAGCCCATCACCCGTTCCACGCCCGCGCGATTATACCAGGAGCGATTGAATAGAACGAATTCGCCAGCTGCCGGAAGGTGCACTGTCCAGCGCTGGAAATACCAGCTGGAGCGATCCCGCTCGGTGGGTTTGCCAAGCGCAACGACACGGGTTTCGCGGGGCGACTGATGCTCCACAATGCGCTTGATCGCACCGTCCTTGCCTGCGCTGTCACGCCCTTCAAGGATAACCAGCAAGCGCCGGTCCTCCGCGATCAGCTGGCGCTGCAGGGCTGCCAGCCCGATCTGAAGCCCGTAGAGCTGATCCTTGTAATCGTTCTGTTCCATGGTTGGAGTGTGACGCAGAAGAGTTTCGAATGTCGAGGCCGCATAGGGTGCTAGCGGACATTGCCTGAACCGCTACTCCGCCGCTTCAGCCACCACCTCCGGCGTTGCCACACCGGCGCGATCGCCAGCTTTCCCGAACCGGATATGGCCGTCATCCAGCTTGCCGTAGCGGATGGTGATCATGTCCATGATGTAGTTCTGGTAGGTCTTCCACGGCACCTCGACGCCCTGGCGTGGCAGGGCGGGCAGGGCGCGCTGGACATAGCCGGATGAGAAATCCAGAAGGTCCTGGGTTTCCAGATCCGCCGGCGCTTCGGGCACGGCGTAGTCCGCGCCGGTCTTCTTCATGTGGTTGAGCATTCGGCACACGCGCTCACAGGTCAGGTCGATCTTCAGCGTCCAGCTGGCATTGGTATAGCCAAAGGCGATCACGGCGTTCGGCAGGCCCGACAGCATCATGCCGCGATAGGTCACGTGGTCAGGAGGGTTCACGGTCCGGCCGTCGACGACCATCTCCATGCCGCCGCCGATCTGCATGGCAAGGCCGGTGGCCGGGATGATCAGGTCGGCGTCCAGATGCTCGCCCGATTTCAGGGTGATGCCAGTCTCATCAAAGCGCTCGATATGGTCGGTGACGATGGAGGCCGAGCCGTCTTTGAGCACGTCGAACAGATCGCCGTCGGGCACCATGCAGAAGCGCTGGTCCCAGGGTTTGTAGCTCGGCGAGAAATGGGTCTCGACGTCGAAATCCTCGCCGAGCGCCTTTTTCGCCTCTTTCAGGATCGACTTTTTGACCATCTCTGGCTGCCAGCGGGCCAGGCTGTAGTAGAACATGCCCTGCAGCACATTGCGCACCCGGGTGATCATGTAGGCCGCCCGGCTGGGCAATGTCTTTTGAAGGAAGTCGGCGAGCCAGTCGCGCGAAGGCCGCGCGGCGATATAGGTGGGAGAGCGCTGGAGCATGGTGACATGCTCAGCCTGCTCCGCCATCGCAGGCACCAGCGTCACGGCGGTCGCACCGGACCCGATGATCACCACCTTCTTGCCGGTATAGTCGTAGTCTTCTTGCCAGAGCTGGGGGTGGATGATGTCGCCGGAAAAGTCATCCATGCCGGGAAAGTCGGGCATATAGCCGGACTCATACCGGTAATAGCCTGAGCACATCATGATGAAGCGCGCGGTCCAGGTTTGGGTTTCCTCGCCGCGCTGGGCCGTTACCGTCCAGCGTGCGGTCCGGGTGTCCCAGCTGATCTGGGTGACCTTTGTGCCAAACTGGATGCGCTCTGTAATGCCGGCCTCGTCGGCGGTGTTGCGCACATAATTGCGAATGGCGGGGCCATCGGCGAACACCTTGCCGTCCACCCAAGGGCGGAAATTATAGCCGAAGGTGTACATGTCGCTGTCGGAGCGGATGCCGGGATAGCGGAACAGGTCCCACGTCCCGCCCAGATCCTCGCGCGCTTCCAGAATGACAAAGCTTCGGTCCGGGCTCTTGTCTTTCAGGTGCCAGGCAGCCCCGACACCGGACAGGCCTGCGCCAACAATCAGGACGTCGAGCTCGGTCTCAGGATCGGGCTTCTGGTTAGCGGTGTTCGTCGCCATGTCATTCCTCCCCGCCCCGGATATTTCCAGTGCGTTTCAGCGCGAAGTGAACACTGTTCACATTTGCTTGGCAAGGCGGCGATGTGGCGCGGGAATTCTGGTCCTTTGGAACTTCTGAGCTGCTTTGCCCTTCTCCCTCCCCTTGAGGGGGAGGGTGTCCGGGAACCGGACGGGTGGGGTGAGGGTCATCGAGCGCAGGCGTTGGTAGAGAGGTTGCCCCCCACCCGACCCTTCGGGCCACCCTCCCCACGTTGGGGGAGGGAAAGATGAATTTTGCCCGAGACGTCAGTCGAAAATCCAATGCGCCCTGTCCCGGATGCGCAGCGATCCGGGATCTACCGCAAGCGCAAGGTACGGATCGCTTTGGTGCATACGATCGATCCCGGCTCTGCACCCGGATTAAATCCGGGATTGGCCGGGACAGGAGGTGGGCTGCCTTCTGTGCGTCGGCACCTCACACCCCTCACCTGACCTCTCCCCTCTGGGAGGGGAGAGGGATTGCGTCCCAGTCGCACTCCCTCAGCACTCAAACCGGGGGTCGTCCTCTTCGATGAACCAGCCGGTGAGGCGGGTGTAGACCATGCAGCGCTGGGTCTCATCAAGGGTCTCATCATTGGCAAGATCGCGCAGGATGCCGGTCACCAGCTCATTGCCGGTGATGATCTCCTGGCCGCCGTCTTCCGGGCTGTCGAAGCGCATCAGGCGGCCACCTTCATGCCAGTTTGGCCAGTCCGGACCGCCAGCGCTGGCCGGGTCACCGGAGCGGGCAAATTCGGCCCAATAGGCCCCCATGCTGGAGGTCAGCGCGGTGCGCCCTTCAGCGTTTCGGGTGTTGAACATGGCCCCATCAAGGCGGCCGAAGAAATCAAAATGGTTGAACACGAACGGGATTTCGACCGCGTGGCCAGCCCCCAGCAGATGGGAGAAGTCCATGAAAAACATCGACCCGCCTTCATCCCAGTCGAAGCGATAGGCCCAGACTTCGTCATGGCCTGCAGACTTCATCGTGTCTGCCGCTTCATCCACCGACAGCGCACGCCAGATGCGCGACTGGTAGTCCGCCACCGTGTCGTAGAACTGAGGATCGCGAGAACGAATGATCACGCCAAACAGGGTGGAGGTCAGCTCTGGATCAAAGGCGTTGAACAGCTTCATCTCATCGCGCGTTGTGCCGGTGATAACCGGTACGGCATGGAAGGTGTCAGTTGAGTTGAACGCGTCGGCTAGCGGTGTTTCAGGGATGGTCACGCCATCCTGGATGATGGTGGGTAGCTCGATCGAGCCATACTCACCGGCATAGGCCTGGTAGACAGCCTGAAGGTCCGACGTGCGAATGTCCGCGGCGCTGGCGTCCGGGCCGGCAAATTGCACAGCGGCCTGCACCGCGCCGTATTGCGGGTGGGATTGCGCGTCGCTGAGTGGCACGCTTCTGAAGCTGCCCGACTGGATGATGGCGCGATGGAACAGGTCGTCCGCCAGCGGGCTTGCCATCAGGCTGGCCACATTATGCCCGCCCGCGCTTTCGCCGAAGATGGTGACATTGCCAGCATCGCCGCCAAACTGGTTGATATTCTCGCGCACCCAGTAGAGCGCCGCGAGCTGATCAAGCAGCGCGAAATTGGCAGCGCTGTCTTCCTCGATTTCGATGTCTTCTGCGATGGCCGGGTGGGCGAAGAAGCCAAGCGGGCCCAGGCGATACTGGATCACCACCACAACCACATCCTGATCCACGGCGAGCTGGCTGCCGTCATATTGGCGCGCGGAGCCCCAGGTGTTCGACCCGCCATGGATCCACACCATGACCGGGCGCTCGGCATTGTCCGGTCCTGCGCCGGGCGGCGCGTAGATGTCGGCGATCAAACAGTCTTCTGAGCCGATCAATTGACCGGGCTCAACGCCAAAGGCTTCGGCATTCAGCGCATTGGTCAGTTGCGGGCAGGGGGCATTGTGCTCCAGCGCCTCACGGGTGCCGAGCCAGCCTTCAGCCCAGCGTGGCGCGCGCCAGCGCAGATCACCGTCGGGCGCGTCAGCATAGGGCAGGCCGAGCCAGACCTGCGCGCCGTTATCAGTATGGGTAAAGCCGACCACGCGGCCTTCTTCAACCGTGCGCTCGGTTGCAGGATCGGCGACGACCGGCGCGACCTCTCGCTCGGCGCAGGCGGCAAGACCAAGGGCTGCCGCCCCCATCAAAGCCAATATCGAAGTCCGCATTCAGCCCTCCCCGGTCTGTCTCGGCGAAAGCCTACGAACTTGCGGTGATGAGGCAAGCCTTGCCTGCGTTAAGGCGCAGTCTCGCAGGCCTCAGGATCAGTCAGGCCCGTTTCAGAGTCCCAGATCGGGTGTTCGTCAAAGTCGGCAATGACCGAATAGTTGTCCAGATATCGCTCGATGGGTTGAAGCAGCTTGGTTCGATCTTCGGGCCACCACATGTCGATGACATCGACGCTAAATGCGTCAAGATAGATGGGGCCGGGGATTAAAAAGAGCCCCCTGGTCGGCGCACAATTATAATTTGGGCGATGGTTGAGCGTCCGCTCCACTTCCCAGTACCGGTTGAGGTAACCCTCATCTGTGTAGGTCTCAACAAAGAAGTCGGCCTCGGGACTGACGAATTCCTGACGGAAAGCCTCGAACTGATCGAAAAGTTCATAAACAAGATTTGGGTCGGCGAGAAAGTCCTGCCGGGAGTAGCCCAGTGCCGAAGCGCGCATGCTGGCAAACCCCTGATGGGTTTTGGGTGCGCTGCCATGAAGCGCAATGACCGAGTTCTCAGCCACGTAAAGATAGCGTGAACCAGGCACCAGGTAGTTGGCGCATGAGGATAGGCAGACGGTATCGATAACGAGTGCCGCCATGTTTGAATTGAGAATGCGCCCGATTTCAATTCCCGCGAGCAAGTCTCCGCCCGGTGAATTGATAACCAGTATGCGCCAAGGCTGTTCAATCGTGTCTAACGCCGCAACGCTGTCTTCGGTGATTGAGCCGGTCAGGCAGGCAAGGCCGGGTCGGGGGCTTCCGGTTTCTCCAAAATCCCGACAATCGGTAATGACCTGTGTGACCTGATCGGGGCTCAGGGAATGAGGTTCAGTTGTAATCGGTTCCTGACTGGCCAGAGCCAGACCCAAAAGCGCACTCCCGAACCCCATTATTCAAGCGTCCCTGCTTATTCCACCGGCGTGCATGTTACGAGGACGTTGCCGTTGGAGCTCGTACCCGATTCTTCGCAATGGTACTCATCACCGGTCCAATCCAGCATGAACTGTTCAGCCGCAATCTCGCGCGGCGTGTGCTCATGATCATCATGCCCACCGGATACGAACTCGCATTCCGCAAGTGTCAACTCTCTCATCGAAGTCTCTCCTTTAAGGTATTTAAGATTTAATTAATAAAAACCTTTCTCTTTTTGAGGAAGCAATCATCTTTAAAATTGTGCTCCTCGGGAGATTTTGTCGCATGCTCTGGTGCAGCCGGGTCGGGGCTGGGTTTTGACCATGCCAGAACGCCCTCTCATGCTGCGCTGGCGAAAACCGGCTGGTGGGTGGAAATCGCGCCATTGCGCCACACCCCGTCATCTGGACCCTTGCCCGAATTCGGGTAAGAACACGCCCAATTGTCGCGAAGGCCATGCTGGCCGGCTGGGGCAGTTGGAATTCTCACGCTGGATTGAGGAAAGATTTCAAACATGTCTACGAACACCACTCCCGTCCCGATTACGGTTGCTTACGGCGACGGCATCGGCCCGGAAATCATGGAAGCATCCCTGCGCGTTCTGAAAGCTGCAGGCGCCCAGATTGCCGAGGAAGTCATCGAAATCGGTGAAGCGGTCTACCTGAAGGGCAATACCGCAGGCATCGAGCCGGACAGCTGGGAATCCCTGCGCCGCACGAAGGTCTTCTACAAGGCTCCGATCACCACGCCGCAGGGCGGCGGCTACAAGTCGATGAATGTGACCGTGCGCAAGTCGCTGGGCATGTTCGCCAACGTTCGCCCCTGCGCCTCCATGCACCCTTATATCGCCACCAAGCACCCGGGCATGGATGTGGTTGTTGTTCGTGAGAACGAAGAAGACCTCTACGCCGGCATCGAGCACCGCCAGACTGACGAAGTCTTCCAGTGCCTGAAGATTTTCTCGCGTCCGGGCACCGAGCGGATCATCCGCTACGCCTTTGAGTACGCGAAGGCCAATGGCCGCAAGAAGGTCACCTGCTTCTCCAAAGATAACATCATGAAGCTGACCGACGGCCTCTATCACAAGATCTTTGATGAGGTCGCCAAAGAGTACCCGGAGATCGAAAACGAGCACTGGATCATCGACATTGGCGCAGCCAAGCTCGCGGCCAACCCGAACCAGTTCGACGTTGTCGTGATGGCCAACCTTTACGGCGACATCCTGTCTGACGTGGCTGCTGAGATCACTGGCTCGGTGGGCCTCGGCTCGTCGGCGAACATTGGCGAATACTGCTCCATGTTCGAAGCCATTCACGGTTCGGCTCCGCGCCGCGCTGGTCAGAATGTGGCCAACCCGACGGGCCTCCTCCTCGCGGGTGTCCAGATGATGGTTCACATCGGCCAGCCGGACGTCGCCGAGAAGGTGCACAATGCCTGGCTGAAGACGATCGAAGACGGCATGCACACCTATGACATCTACACCGAAGGCGAATCCGCCAAGAAGGTGTCGACGTCTGAGTTTGCTGACGAGATCATCAAGCGCCTGGGCCAGGTCCCGTCCAAGCTAAACAAGGCTGTCTACGACAAGTCCAAAGGCGCTCCGGCGATCCCGGCCGCCAAGCGTCTGCCGGCCGCCAAGAAGGACCTGGTTGGCATCGACATCTTCGTCCACTGGGCCCATCAGGACCCCGATCAGCTGGCTGACATCATGCAGAAGGTCAATGCGGCCGGTAAGCTGGAGCTCGCCATGATCTCCAACCGCGGCACCAAGGTGTGGCCGAACGGCATGCCGGAAACCTTCAAGACCGACCACTGGCGCTGCCGCTTCATGTTTGAGGGCAAGGGCGATCATTCTGACGTGTCCGAGCTGATGGCCCGTCTGGTGAGTGAAGGTGTCGACTTCATCAAGACCGAGCATCTCTACGAGTTTGATGGCGAGCCGGGCTACAGCCTCGGCCAGGGCCAGTAGGGACGTGACTTGAGCGCAGCGAAGGCGGACTTCACCGGACAGGTTGCGTTGATCGCGACCATGCACGGCAAGCAGGCCGCCTTCGCTGCGCCACTGACACAGCTCGGCTTCACCGTCCAAACGCCTGAGGGGTTCGATACCGACCAGTTCGGAACCTTCTCAGGAGAGGTGAAACGCTCCGGCGACATGCTGAACGCCGCTCGCGCGAAAGCCCGGGCGGCGTTTTTGCATGCAGGCGAGATTGTCGACTGGGTCATCGCCAGCGAAGGGGCTTTCGGACCCAGCCGGGTCGTGCCGATGCTCGCCGAAGCCAGAGAGCTCGCTCTGGCCTGGCGACCTGGCGATGATCACGAGGTGGTGGTCGCGCGCACCAGCTTTGAGACCAATTTTTCGCATCTCGATGTGACGGGCGAAACGACCGACGCTGAGCTTGCCGCCTGGCTGGCCCGGATCGGCTTTTCGGACCACGCCCTCATTGTGCGCGAAGGCCACACGCCGGTGAAAAAAGCGCACAGGTCAGGTTTCACCCTGTCCTGGTTAGCGTCGACCTTTTCTGGTCCGATACGCCTTGAGACTGACATGCGCGCTCACCTCAATCCGACCCGGATGGGGGAGATTTCTATCCTCGGGTCTGAGCTGGCTGAGCGACTGGGTTATCCCTGCCCGACTTGCGCCCAGCCAGGCTTCGGCCTGACCGGTGTCGAGCGGGGCCTGCCCTGTGAATCCTGCTTCACCCCAACCGAGCTGGTCAGCCAGGAGATCTGGAGCTGCGGGGCCTGCGGGCATCGCGAAAACCGCAGCCGCAAAGACGGTCGCACCCATGCCAGCGCCGGCGAATGCCCTATCTGTAATCCGTAAGCGCAGATCACACCGAAGTGAACTTGCCTGCTGGTACAAGAAAGAGTGCTGTGTTCCTATCTAGATGGCTGAACCCAACGGAGTGGAGGCTCCCCATGCGCCTGCGCAGCGATACACAATTCAAGACGAGCCTGATCCCGGCTGACCAGGCTTTGCCGGGCCGTATTCAGGCGATCCCGACCGCTGAGGCCCATTTCGTCAATGGCGCAAAGCTTAAGGGTGAACTACCTGAAGGCGCTGAGGAAATCGTCTTTGCCATGGGCTGCTTCTGGGGCGTCGAGCGGATTTTCTGGCAGATTGACGGCGTGCTGAACACCGCGGCGGGCTATGCCGGCGGCATCACGCCAAACCCGACCTATGAGGAAGTCTGCTCGGGGCGCACCGGCCATACCGAGGTCGTGCGCGTGGTGTTTGATCCCAAGATCGTCAGCCTTGATGAGCTTCTGGTGGCCTTCTGGGAAGGCCATGACCCGACCCAGGGCATGCGACAGGGCAATGATATCGGCACCCAGTACCGCTCTGCGATTTACTGGACCAGCGAGACCCAGAAGGCCGCCGTGCTGGCCTCCCGCGATCGCTTCCAGACCGCGCTGAACGAGGCAGGCAAGGGCGAGATCACGACCGAGCTCAGAGAAGCCGGGCCCTTCTACTTTGCAGAAGACTACCACCAGCAATACCTCGCCAAGAATCCGGATGGCTATTGTGGCATTGGCGGCACCGGTGTCGTCTGCCCGATTGGTGTGGGTGTCGAGGCGAGCTAGGTGTCTGACACCCTTGTCGTTTTTGACGTGGACTCAACGCTCTTAAGCGTTGAGAGCCTGGATTTTACGGTGGAGCGTGCCTTGCGCTCAGCCCCCGATGGGCCTGAACGCGCCGCAGCCCTGTCGGCGCTCACCGATCAGGGCATGGCTGGCGAGATCGACTTTCGCACCTCGCTGGAGCGCAGGATCGCGATTGCCGGTTTGACCCGTGACAGCGTTGAGGCCGGGGCGCAGGCGCTCACCGAACATATCACGGACGGCATGGCCGGGATGCTCACCCGCCTGCGGGATCGGGGCGTGTCGGTCTTTGCGGTCTCGGGTGGGTTTGAGGACCTGATCAACCCGGCGCTGTTCCATCTGGGCTTTGACGCCAACACCATCCACGCCAACCGTTTCACCTACGCGTCAGATGGCGCTGTCACCGGGTTTGACCGCAATCGCCCGACCTCTCGCTCCGGCGGCAAGGCGCAGGTGGTCGCCCAGCTAAAAGCCAGCCTAGGCGCAAGCCGCACCGTCATGGTCGGCGATGGCATGACCGATTTTGAAGCCTACGGCACCGGGGTCGCAGACCACTTCGTCGGCTTTGGCGGTGTGGTGACGCGCGCTCCGGTCAAGGCCAAGGCACACGCCTGGGCAGACAGTGTCGACGCTTTGGCCGCTCAGCTTTTGGTCTAGCTCGCCGCTGCGTCGGCAGAGCGGTGAATTTCCTCCACCAGCCCCGGCTCCAGCTCCAGCCGGGCAGCCAGCATCTGCAGATAGGCCTGCTCAGCGGCTGTGTCGGCCTCGATCGCGACCAGGCTGGCGGCGTAAATCTCAGCAGCGGTCTCAGGACAGGTGGCACCAGCGATGACAGCATTGATGTCAAGCGGCGCTGAAAGCTCATCAAAAACAAAGGCCTTGGAGCTTGCATCCAGATCCATGGCGTTCAGGCGCTCGAAGATGGCCGCCTTCTCGTCCGCGTCGATTTTGCCGTCCGCTTTGGCTGCCGCGATCATTGCGCGGACCAGCGACTGGCCCAGCGCGTCCTGCGCGGCTTCGTCAGACGGCGCAGGCAGAAAGGCGGTCTCAGTCGGCGCGGCCTCGTAGTCAGCAGGCACAGCTGGAACCGACCCGCCCGCTGGCGCAGCAGGCGCGGCACCACCGCCGGCTTGCGCCGCCTTATTCTGCTGGTGCTTGTTCCAGGCGTGGTAAGCGAGGCCGCCAACCGCTGCCACAGCCCCGTACTTGGCTGCCTTTCCCATCATCTTGCGGCCCTTCTTGCCCATAAGCATGGAGGTTGCGAGTCCGGCCGCAAAACCGCCCCCACCGGCCATCGCAGTGCGCTGTGCATTGGGGTCGGTTTGAAGGGCGGTGATGATTTTGTTCACGTCGAACATGGCAAAGGCGCTCCAGGGCTAAACGTCCAAGCGTGGACAGGGGGACATCGGCCGCTTCGGCAGTCTCGAAGCGTCACGATGTGATTTGGTTCTCCAGACTCCCCTGCGCAAGCTTTTCGCGCCCAAAATCGACACCGGTGAATGGAACGCAGCTGAGCGGCGAGTTCAGCTTGACTGTACCGACCCTTTCGCTAGGTTCGCGCGCCTGCGCTGGTGAGGTGGCCGAGTGGTCGAAGGCGCACGCCTGGAACGCGTGTAGGCGGGTAACCGTCTCGTGGGTTCGAATCCCACCCTCACCGCCACTCAGACCGGCAGGTCTCGTCTCTTTCCATGAACTGGCAATTTCTTCCCCAAGTTTCCGGGGCTTGCGAAGCCGTGTCTGGAACTGAGACGCGCCCAACGCACCCCAATACCCCCGAAAACCCCGAAAGTCTCAAACCGCCATGTTCGGTGGTCCGAGTACTGTAGATTTCCCTGATGGTGGCGGAAAAACAGGGATTTTGAACCAATACGCTTCTCCGGATTGATCCGGAGCGCCTCCAGGTCTCTGTATTTACGTGATAAAATGAGAAATTCCCTGCTCAACGGAACAGGGAATTCGAAATTCTGTGCAGGGAATTTTCAGGCGAGAAGAGGGAGGAAAATGCTCGATCAGGAAATTTGATTTCCCGCTAGTTCGTGAACCCGAAGAGAGCCTCCTGGTCTGACCAGTCGAGCGGAATATCGGCGCGCACGAAAGTGTTGCTGGTCAGGTGAGCGGGCTGCGTGCCTTTAAGTATCGCGTCCATGATCTTCGGTGATAGGAAGGCCATCTGAAGGCGATCACGGATGAACCGGGAGGAGAGGTTTTCTCTTTCTGCGATCTCTTCCATTCGGACGCCAGCATGGATGTCTTCGAGCCAGGCGAGGGCGCGGCCGAGGTTCTTTTGAAGATTGGCATCCGGCGTGGGCGCTTGGTCGGAAAGAATGAGCTTGGTTTCAACGCCGCGTCTTCTGTGAGTGAATGGAGCCACAAAGGTCACAAGTTCCTCATCAGCGCGAGCATCTCCATCGGACCTAACGAGCTCAGCGGTAATCGTGAGTTTACCGGGCTCAATCACGACCTTCTGGATGGTAGCCAGCCGTGTTTCCTGATCGGATTTTGCCAGCGCTTCGAGCGTGTTCGTCCGTTTTGATATTTCAGTGACTGACGTGTTCTGTCCTGCAGAGAGTTCGCCCTGGCATTCAGAGAGATACTTGCTCAGGCTTGCGGCAACGGCGTCTTCGAGCGTCTTGGCCGGCAGGCGTAGCCCGTCCACATTCGTGTTTCCCGATTTCCTGATCAGATCGCGTGACACGTAATATCTAAAACGTCTTGAACCTCGCGAGGTGTGCGAGGGAGTTAAGCGTCGTCCTTGATCGTCAAAGACCTTACCAGCCAGCGGGCTAACTATCTTTCCAGGATTGCCTGCCCTTCGTTTGTCCGCCCGACGTGATGCGGCGTCGAGTTTTTCCTGAGCCCTTTTGAAAACCTCGTCATCAACGATCCCGCTATGCTGGCCTTCGTGGATGATGTCCTTGTGCCGGATCTTCCCGATGTAGAGCGGATTGCGGAGCAGGTTTTGAATGCGCCCGCGTGAGAAGGACTTGCCGCCTCGCATTTTCGGGTCGTTCGCCTCTCTGGTTTTCGTGCGAAGCCCTTGTTCTACAGCCGCTCGTTCTACCAGTCGAAGGCATCCCAGTTCATCGTACAGATTGAAGATTCTCCGTACGGTTTGCGCCTCATCGGGAACGATATCCAGCGTGCGTCCGTTGGGTGTGTAACCCAGTGGGATATAGCCGCCCATCCAGAGGCCCTTCGCTTTGGATTGCGCAAGCTTGTCTCGGATGCGTTCCGCCGTCACTTCCCGTTCAAACTGAGCGAAAGAAAGCAAGACATTCAGGGTGAGGCGGCCCATGGAGGTCGAGGTGTTGAAAGATTGGGTGACGGAGACGAAGGAGGCACCTGCGGCATCGAGGCGTTCGATAAGCTTGGCAAAATCTGGAAGTGACCGTGTCAGCCGGTCGACTTTGTAAACGACGACCAGGTCAATCCGGCCTGCATCGATGTCTGCAAGCAAACGCTGCAGTGCAGGGCGCTCAAGCGTGCCGCCGGATATGCCGCCATCGTCATAATGCTCGGCGAGTTGTTTCCAGCCCTCATGGCGCTGAGAGGCGATGTAAGCCTCGCAGGCTTCGCGCTGGGCATCGAGCGAGTTGAAGTCCTGATCCAATCCCTCTTCTGAGGATTTGCGGGTGTAGATAGCGCAGCGAAGCGTGGTCTCACTCATGCTGACGCCTCCCGTGTCGAGATGCCGAAGAAGCGCGGTCCAGACCATCGCGTGCCGGTAATGGCTTGCGCGATCGCGGAAAGAGAACGGTAGGTCTTACCGCGCCAGGAGAAGCCTTTCTCGAGAACCTCTACCTCATGCGCGACCCCATTCCATTCGCGGATGAGCCGCCCGCCGGCGACGAGGCCGGGAGCACTCGGCCGGGCGCCTCCTCGCGCGAGCTTCATGAGCCTCTTCTGATCTCGTTTGGGAAATCGCCGCTTCGCATCTGCCTGTATTTGGTGAGCAAGGATGCGTCGCATGAGGGTGGCGCTCAGGCGCTTGGGGGGCTGCGTTTTGTAGGTGTCGATCCAGAGAGGGCAGAGTTCGGCGTGCGACATGTCTTTGAGTGCTTCGATCGCTTGAGCTGTCATCTTCTAGCCCTCTCGCGCGAGCCGGTAGCGGCTATGGTTGGTGTCTTTGAGGGGTGGCAACTTCTCGATGACGACGCCGTCTTTCTTCAAACCGGTCAGGGCAGCCCGTGTCGTATGCGGAAGCCATCCAAGCGTTGCGGCGAGGTGATCGACGGTCACGCCCTTTGCCGGTGCGAGGAGGTCAAGAAGGCGCGCCTTCTTGGTGCCGGTACGATACCCAGTCTTGCGCGTCTGGGTTTTCCCCGGGGCGAGGACTTGGTCTGCTGGGATAGATGTGGTTGGCATTGAAGCCTCCGTGTTGTGGGAGGCGGTTGATCCGCCCCCTTGCACTGAGGCGAGCCCGGGATCGTTTGACGAGATCAGCTCCGGGTGTGGGTCCATGCATGCTCGGTTATTCGCTGAAGTCCAGCGCAGAACTGCTCGACAGGGAGATTGCGAGTTTCAGACCTTCGCGCGTCAGCAACTGAGGTGGGCAAAAGGGCTCATGAACCGACGCGAGTGACTGCCCGGCTCGGTGTAATTCCAGGAGCGCCTGGAGAATCGCAAGCCGTGTGGATCGAAGTGCGGCTCTCGACGGCGCAACATGGCCGGCCACTGAAGCTGTGTGCGCGTTTTCAATCGCGGCTGTCGCATTGGCGAAAAGTTCACCGATGTCGGTAGACGGGCTCATAACGCAAACAGCACCGCTCGATTGAGCGGTGCTGGTCCAGACCAAAAAGCATAAACGTCTTAGCGGACACCCGAGAAGGGCAGGTAACGCCCGTCAGGCCCCTTCAACAAATCGGTCTTTCCTGTTTTGCCGTTAGTGTTGAGAAGCTTTCGCCCGAATCTGCCGGTGACCCAGCCACAGAATTGCGAAAGGCTATCGACCTGATCATCGTGAGCGACTTCAGGGAAGGCAGCGAGTTCGCGTTTGAGCTCCGGCCACCAATTGTCAGTTGTGCAGAACCGAATGCGATCTGAGTGAAGGAAATCGGTCTGTGCGATCAGGCGTTCCTCTTTGGAATCCTTTGCAATGACCTTCTGAAAAAGACCTGTGAACTTCTTGATCCGTTGGCGCTGAAGAAAGGCGCGGCCATTGGAGCTGTCTTCGATCAACACTTTCTCCGGCTTCCAAATCTGCACGTGTTCGAAGATGGTCGCCTCGAGTTGATCAAACTCCAATCGTTTCCGAAAAAGGTCTGCAAGATACCAGGCCCCTCGGTAGTAGCCGAAAGTCATGCAGACGCAAAAGTCGCTACGAGGTCCAATGCTGGCCGCAGTATCCCAGCTTTGGACCACGAACTCGAACTCCGCGCCGTCGGGAACGTCCTCGACAAGTGAGAGTTTCTCGATCCGGACGATCGCACCATCCGGCGGGATGGGGTTTTGTTGGTATTGGGCGCTAAATACGCGGGAGCCCAATTCTTCACGCCGGCCAGCGAGGGCGTCCACATCTAATCTCTCTGGCTCTAACACTTCTCCCTGCTGGCGGCGCCATGTCCGGTCAAAGTTCAGCGGATAGTCTACGGGTTCTTCAGCGATTGCGAAAAGGTTGAGATGCCGAAACCGTCCAGTGTCCAGAAGGCTCGCTGCCAAGTCATCCTCGTGCAGACGCTGCTGGATCGAGACGACGCGACCATTTTTCGGATCATTGAAGCGTGATAGCAGGCCTGATGAGTAGTAATCGCGTGTTTTGTCCCGCATAGCCTGAGACGTTGCGTCTTGTGCCTTCATCAGATCGTCGATCACGATCAAGTCTGCTCCGAAGCCCGTAGTCGCGCCACCAAGCGTAACGCAACGTCTTCCGCCGCCCGCCGAAGTGCGCAGTTCGCTCTGATTGCTCTGTTTGATCTGGGTCCGCGGAAAGATGGCGCGGTACCACTGCGATCTCATGATGGTCGCAAAGTTTGCGGCGTGTTCGCGAGATAACTCCTCGCCATAGGTGGCGACCATGATTTTCGCGGAGGGGTCCCGGCCGAGCACCCAAGCGGGAAGAGCAACTGCTGCTGCGATCGATTTCAGGTGCCGTGGCGGCACGGTCACCAGCAGCCTATCGCCCGGCGTCTCCCAACACTTTTGGAGTGCGAAGCTCATGGCATTCATGTAAGCGGCGTCGGTGAGTGATTTTCCCGGGTGCAGCTCTTTGAAAACCTCCGCCAGAAAGAAATGAAAATAGGACTTCCGAAGAAATGCTGCCGTGTTGGCTACGTCCATCACGCGTCCCCCTCGGCAGGGTCGGCGCAGGAGACCATCCTGATGAGGTCGTCGATAACCTTCTGATCCTCCTCAGCACTAAAGACCGGTTGGGAGGTGTTCCCATTTCCGTTTGCTGCATTGCCATGGCGTTCAAGCAGTTTGAGGATCAGATTGGTTGCCTTGTCATCGCCCTCAAGCATCGACTTGGTCAGTTGAATGATTTTGGCTTCCAGCACCGAAACGGTCTTGGTGCGCCCGCCTTCCCTGATCTTGATCCGCTTACTCAGGCGTTCGTTGAGAATCGTCGCCATGTCTTTGGCCCCTTTCGGGCGACCCCTTGGGTTACCCGATTGTCCCTTCTTGAATTGTCCGGCCTTGGGAGGGTTGGCATAGCCGACCGGGCGATGAGGGTCGTGGCCTGCGGTGTCCGGCTTTGAGACTTGCGGGCGTTGGCGATGACGAATGTTATGCTTGGGAGTAGACATTACGCGTCCCCTCCGGCGCTAAGTTCACGCTCAGCCTTGAGATCGGCATAGGTCTCGCCGCTGCCTTCCAGCGTTGCGGCAAGCCCGAAAACCGACGCCATTCGCTCAATGATCGTATCGACATAAACGGGATCGAGTTCCAGCAAGACGGATTTGCGGCCCGCCTTCTCGGCTGCAACCATGGTCGTTCCCGAACCGCCGAAACAGTCCAGGACCGTCTCACCGTGAGCGGTAACGTCCTTGATGGCGTCGATCACCAGCTCGACCGGTTTTACCGTCGGGTGGACCGACAGCAATTCGTCGCGCTGCTTGCCGCCCGTGTTCATCCCGGCATAGGTCCAGACATTGGTGCGATTGCGACCATGCTTTCCGAGCTGGACGTTATTGCGATGCGAAGCGCCTGCATTCCGGAACACACAAATCAATTCGTGCTGCGACCGGTAGAGCGATCCCATGCCACCGGTCGTCTTGTCCCAGACCACCATATTGATGAGCTCGAAACCTGCGTGCTCGCCGGCTTCAATCAGGCTGTCGATCGAGCGCCAGTCCATGCAGGAAAAGAGCACGCCGCCAGGTTTCAGAGCCTCATGAAGGCGTTGGTGGGCCGTTGCGAGGAATTGCGCGAATTCTTCCGCTGTCATCTCGCCCGAGGCCTGCACGAATTCGCGGTGCTTGACCTTGCCCAGACCGCAGACGTGTTTGTCGATCTTCACATTGTAGGGCGCATCGACAAACGCGGCGTTGGCTTCAATGCTGCCAAGCTTTGCCCAGGTTTCCGGCGCGAGCGAGTCACCGCAGATCAGGCGATGGTTGCCGATGCGCCAGATGTCTCCGACTTCGCTAATGGGGGAGCTGACATCCTCGGTGTCTCCTTCGTCGTCACCCTTCTCATCGTCGAGATCGAGAAGGACATCGATTTCACCCGTCTCAAATCCCGTCAGCTCGATATCGATGTCGAGTTCGAGTAGGTCGCTGATCTCCAGGCGCAAGGCCTCGCGATTCCACTCTGCCTCTTCAGCCAGCCGATTGTCGGCGATGCGGTAGAAGCGAACCTGTTCAGGGGTAAGGTGATCAACGCGCAAAGCCGGTGCGGTGACATGGCCGAGCTTGCGGGCGGCGCTGACCCGAGCAACGCCGGCGATGACCTCGTGATCGGCGGTGACGAGAATGGGCGATACCCATCCAAACTGTTCGATCGAGCGCGCGATCTTCTCAATCTGCGCGGAGGAATGGTTGCGAAGTTCTCGTTCAGGCAGACAAAGCCGGTCAAGTTCAACTTCGATAAGGTGAAGGGAGTTGGAGCCAAGAAGTTCGTTGGATTGGGCGCTCATGAGCACTCGTCCTCTATCTTGCGCAAGACACAACCCGCTTGGAAAGAGGAAGTGGCTCTACGCAGTTCTAGTTTGGACTGAATGCTCTTCGAGGAAGTGCTGCCAGCTATGGAGATGCCTCTAAAAACAAGAGACGGAGACTAGCTAACACAGCTAGCGAAGCACTACCAAGACCACGATTGTAAGGTCGTGCGACTTATTCAGAAAAATCGGTAATTCCGCAGGCCTCAAACACTGCATCGATCGCTGCGGTTGAGCCTGTGACAGAGTATCGAGCGGTAACGCCTCCGGACCTGACGACCAGGCGGTCCTGTGCATTTCTGATCGCAACGGCAAACTCAATCGCCTCAGGCCCGGTCGTGATCGCTCCGCCATCATCCACATTGTACCAGCGAGACTCGCGCGCATCAGCCTGATCAACGCGCCAGGTGAAATCACGTTGATCACCCAATTCGATATCAAGAAGCCGGTTATTGACCCGTGCGGTGCGAAAGCCTCCGTCCGGTTCGCAGATAAAGGCTGCGACGCGGTTCTCGCCTTGCGTGAATGCCATGTATCGAACCTGATCCGACATCTGGTCGACATTTCTGACCCATTGCCAATCGGATGATTGTGCCGCCCCTGGCGTTGGTATGCTTGCGGCTAAGACCGCCGCACCGAAAAATCGTTTCATCTCACACTCTCCAGAATGATACCTATAGTCATCATTTCTGCGTGCAATTCGCATAAGGTCAACTCAAAATGAGACTTATAGTCTGTAGATGAATAGTCTGCGTCGCTGTCCCATCATCCGATGGATATCGGACAACGCCTCGCGGCGAACATGAAGCGTCTCAGAAAAGAGAAGGGTTGGTCGCAAGAAGAGCTTGCGGACCAGACAGGACTGCACCGGACCTATATCTCAGGCGTCGAACGCTGCACGCGGAACCCGACGATCGTGGCGGTGGAGAAGATTGCGGTGGCGCTTGGGGTGAGTGCGGGTGTTTTGGTGGACTAGGTCTGCTTTGGCGCAGAGGCGGACAAAGTAAACCCAACTCCTGAATGACTAGGACCAATCCTAAACCGCTGATCGGGTCAATTGGTACCCGCGGCTACTTTGCGGACAAGCTAGGTATTTTCGCTTAAACTACCTTTCACGTTTCCACCACATTCAGGACTACCCATGGGTTCACCGCATCTGCCCAAGCTGACACCGACGCTTCTCCATTCTTACCATGAAGCCGCGCTCCGCAATGCTGATGAACTGCTCGCCGAAGCGTCGCTTTTGCGTGACCATGACCATATGGCTCGAGCCTACTTTTTGTCTGTGGCGTGCGTTGAGGAAGTGGGCAAAGCGCTGATCGCTTTCGAGTCAAGGAACCGAAACCTGTCCGATCCAGCGGTCTGTACAAAGCTCAAAAAGTCGATGGAAAGCCACGAGTTCAAGATCAACTATGCATTGAGCACTTGGGCCTTGAGTAGTCCGGATCCGCGGGGAGCGCTGAAGGGGGCGCTTGATCTAATTGTTCACCTTAAACACGGGCGCGAACCCTCGATGTACAGCGACCTACGCACCGACCCGGATCGAGTGCAGGCGCCGCGCGAGGTTGTCCGCGGTAGCGCCGCGCGGGACTGTGTCAGGCTCGCGGAGAACTGCGTCGCCTATGCGCACCGCCACGTAGCGCAAAAAACACCAGCCAAGATCACAGCGGCTCAAGATCGGGTGTTCACGATGAAGTCCGCCAAGTTTCAGGAAATGCTGAGCACAGAAGACTTCTGGTGGTACTATATCTCGCGAATGGGAGCCGGCCAGCAGGACATCGCGGAAGCGGTGCTCGGATACGAGCGAGATCACATCAAGACTGGCACGCCGTTTAGTGCCAGGCAGTAAACGGGCGTCGTATTTCGTGCGCCCGTCTTGCGTGGCGGCAAAGGGCTCAATCTTGCCGTTCTTCGCTGGATGCATCTATCACTGCTTACGGCGAGCAATCTCCGTCCATAGTGTTGATCGCCAATGTCCCCTCCCGGGATTTAGCGGATATCTGTGTTGTCAGGTTCACCGGACAAAGCGCGCATGATGTGCATAGTGTGAAATAAGTGCTGTTCTTGATTGCTGATCAGGCGCTGGTCGGCGATTTGGAGCCGAGCTGACGAGCGCGAGGGTCACCCCGTTGCACAGCAACCATCGCCCTCTTGGATGGGAGGGCACGGAACGGTTCCATAGGAACAAAAGACGCAGCAATCGCCCGCCTTCGGTTTGAGCAGCGTGCCGCATGACGGACAGTCCCAGAAGAACTGACAGGCATTCGTCGGCATCTCTAAGTCGGCGTGTACGCCGCCACATTGAGGACAGGTGAGCGTTGATTCGAGTTGGATATCAGCCATCGGATTTTAAAGAGCGCTCCCATCGATCAATTGCACCAATCGGTCCTGGACATTCGTGGTCGCGGATTTCACGCCGCGTTATCCGGCCGATCAATATCGGAATAGCACGCATCTCGCAGCCGGCTGTTCCGAAGAGAGCGGCCAGCAGGAATGATCCTCCGAGATGGAGATAGACATAGACATAGAGGTTGGTCCAATAGACGGTCGCCCAAAGCTGTGGATTGATCCATTCGCCTGATGACCGCCAGCCGACAACCGCAGCGGCGAGAATCAAACCCAGTGCCACAACTCTTGGCCAGAAACCTAGCCGCAGGCCGAACCCGATGTTCAGCGTGTACGGTACCAGGTGAACGGCAAACGCCGCAAGTCCGATCACCCATGCGTTGGTGAGAGCATCCATCTCACCAAAGCGAAAAAGCTGCACCGCCCAGTAGAGTGCGCCTGCGCCGAAAATCAGGCGGGAGAGACGGCCGATAGGCCCGGGCGGCGGTAGCGTGCCAGCGCCATGAAACTCAAACGTCGGTGGTGATTTTACCATATCAACCTCGAAGCCAATCCAACAACCAGCTTTGCAACCGCGTCTCGTAGTTTGGAAGAATGAGCGATACGGCCAAAAACACCGCGCCAACACTCCACCATATCCAGAATGCGCGGCCCGGGCTGCCGCGCCACAAGGCGAGCGTGAGTGAGAGAGCGAGTAAGCCCGTCGCCCCCCATGCAAACCAATCCTGCCAGCGTGCAAAGAAGCCGAGCTTTGCGACCAAGCCGGAGGCCACCCCCAGATGGACAAGAATGATGGGCACCACGCAGCAGGACGCGCCGATAAAGGCCAGAAACCCACTGACGGCACCCCCGCCAGACACGACGGATGAAGGAAAAATACTGCTTTTGTTCGATCTCATATCACCAAGATGGTACTCTCTGTAGTAACTACAGGTTCAAGAGAAAAATGCGTGAGAGCGAAATATGAGGATGAAGCGACCTTTGAAACGCGGCGCCGTCGCTGAGCTGCTGGACAGCAATATCGAGACGATCCGCTACTACGAGACCATCGGCCTGGTCGCCGCTTCCGCACGTTCAGATTCAGGCCACCGGCTGTATTCGGAGGCGGACATAGAACGCCTACGATTTGCGCTCCGGCTGAGACAGCTGGGGTTTGCCCTCGCGGAAGTCAGAGAGCTTCTCACCATGACGGAAGAGCAGACCTTTTCCTGCAAGCAGGTCGGAGAAATTGCGGAGATCCATCTGTCTCAAATACATCGCAAGATCGACGATCTCAGACAGCTCGCAATGTCTCTGGAAGAGATCACGAACCAGTGCGAGCGCACAGACACGCCGGATTGTGCGCTGGTACTGTCGCTGAAGACATCGAGTAGAGCTCTAAACTAACGCCTGATGTCGAATTCGCGATCAGGATTCGAGGTTCTACGCTCCGCTACCAATACCGACCGACCTGGCCCGCATATTGATCAAACGTATCTCCGAAGGTCCGGCGCATGTGGGGTTCTTCGACCCAGGTGATGAACACATGGATGATTGCGAGGAAGGAGATTGCCGAAAGCAACGCAAATGTTGAACCGGCGGCAATCGCGCTCCCGACGAACATGGCACCGTAGCCGACATACTGGGGATTCCGTGTTCGCTGATAAATTCCGTGTTGGATCAGCTCATCTTCAAGCAGACCATAAACGCGTTCCTGTGAACCGTAGGCGTAGCGCCCGAGAAATATGATGTAAGCGCCGCCTAGGAAGAGCCCTGCTCCGAGCGCTAGCGAGATCAAGCTTGGCGCGTACAAGCTGCCGCGGTCGAGCCACGCGAGAGCGATCGTGGCGAGGAAATGCCCATGCATGATGAGGCCCGAAAAGACGGCGGTCGATCGCGACCACTTTCCTTGACGTTGGAAGTCAGCGCGCGCCTGCAGCGTGAACGGAACAGAGAGCACCGCATTGATGAGAACATACCCCACAACGATCGTAAGCAAGGGTGACATTTAGGCATCTCCAGTTTCGGCAATGGGGTGGCTGCGGCTGCGCAGCTCGGCCAATGCCTGCGAGCAGATGGACCATGCTGAGCGGGTGAAAATGCCTGCGAGTACGAATGCAAGGATGAGGTCAGGCCAGGCCGACCCTGTCAGGGCGACGAGGCCACCGGCGATCATGACGCCGACATTGCCGATGGCGTCATTGCGCGAGCAAAGCCAGACCGAACGAACGTTTGCGTCACCGTCTCTCCATTTGAGAAGGATCAGCACGCTGATAGCGTTGGCGAGTAGTGCCGCGAACCCGACAATGCCCATGGTCTCTGCGACTGGCGGCTCGCCAGAGAATGCGCGGAGCAGTGTCATGCTCAGCACGGCAATCGCGATCGCGAACAAAAGGCCACCTTTGAAGAGAGCGGCTTTGGCTCGAACCGCAAGTGCGGAGCCAATGACCAGAAGGCTGATTGTGTAGGTCATCGTATCGCCTGCGAAATCCAGGGCATCGGCTTTCAGCGATTGCGAACCTGAAGCGAAGCCTGCCGAGATTTCGACGACGAACATCACAAGATTGATAAAAATGACGGCCCACAGGGCGCGTCTGTACGCGACCGATGATCCATCGAATTTTTGGTCGCTTGGGCAACAACTCATTTTCTTGACTCCTACGTTTAAGATGGAGTCTAATTTCTACAGCGACTGTAGAAGCAAGAGAAAAGTGCAAAAAGAATTCACCATCGGCCAAGCGGCAGAAACGTCAGGCGTCAAAGTGACGACGATCCGGTATTACGAGAGTGTCGGCCTTATGCCAGAACCGAGGCGGGTTGAAAGCGGACGGCGCGTCTACGGGCAAGCCTCGGTGGACCTGCTCGGCTTTATCCGACATGCGCGTGATCTGGGTTTTACCGTCGAAGCCATTCGAGACCTGATCGATCTTCAGGAGAACCCTGGCACAGATTGTACCAAGGCGGACGAACTTGCGCGGCATCATCTAGTTGAAACGCAAAAACGCATCGAGCAGCTTCGTGTGCTCGAAAGCGAACTTATGCGCATGATCGACGGCTGTGCCGGCGGCAAAGTCGGCTCCTGTGAAATCGTCACAAGCCTCTTTGACCACTCCAAGTGCTTATCGGATCACAAATCAAAGGCTCTCAAAGAGCAATAGTTGACTACTGCTCGCCGCCTTCCAAATTCTGAGACCCTTTTCTCCATGCGATCAGTAACAGCGCGACGCCGATGAAGATAAGAACGTCGGCCAAATTGAATGTGGGCCAGCGGAGCGCCTGCCATCCAAAATCCAAATAATCTGTGACTGCTCCATCGCCAAGCCTATCGATCGCGTTTGCCAATCCGCCCGCAGCAACCAGAATGCCGGCAAAGTTGATAAGTTTAGAGCTTTGCCGGGCAGCCCAGCTCAATGCAAACACAACCAAGACGATGGCGAAACTTGAAAGCAGGTAGGGCGCAATCCAATGCGTACTGTCCAGAATTCCGAAGCTAACGCCCCGATTGTGGCCTAAGGTGAAGTTGAACCCAGGGAAGATCGGGATCGACGCGCCAACCTCGGTAAGAATTTGCTCAACTTTAAATTTCACGAGAAGATCGGAAGCGATCAGAATTGGCAACATTACCAGTTGGCCGCCGCGAATTTGGCTTAGGCTAGTCGCGGTGAGATCAAGAAATTTCGACTGAAAAATTGACATGGGAAAAGCCTACTAAACGAGTGACACGCCGTCAGATAATGGGTTCCGCCTTCGGCAGTGGAAATGGCAGGTGGACTCTCCCGCCATTTCCGCATTTGCCTTCCGCTAGCTTGGCACGCCGCCAGATCCGCGACCTTGCGGGTGCGGCGCAAACCATTTGTAGACGGCTGGCAGGACCAGCAACGTCAAAACAGTGGACGTCACAAGCCCGCCGATGACCACAGCGGCGAGAGGTCGTTGAACCTCCGAGCCGATGCCTGACGCAAACAGAAGGGGCATGAGCCCTAGTCCTGTCGTTGTAGCTGTCATCAATACCGGTTGAGCCCGACGCACGGCTGCCTCCACACTAAATACATCAACATCCGTACGTTCTTTGGCGAAACGGTCGAGGAAGGAAACCAAGATCATCCCATTGCCCAAGGCGATGCCGAAGAGAGCAATGAAGCCAACGGAAGCTGGAACCGAAAGGTTTTGCCCTGTCAGCCAAAGCGCCGCGATACCGCCGACCAACGCCAACGGGATATTGGCGATGATCAAGAGCGCGCTTTTGAGACGTCCAAAGCTGAAGAGCAGCAACAAGAACACCACGCCCAACGTGACCGGAATGACCACTGCGAACCGGGCATTGGCTTGTTGCTGAAGCTCAAACTGGCCACCCCATTCGATAAAATACCCTGGCGGCAAGGCGACATTTTCGGCAACGGCGTTTTGTCCTTCTTGTACAAACGAGCCTATGTCGCGTTCGCGGACATTGGTTTGAATGGCGATGTAGCGTTGGCCGTTTTCGCGGGTGACCTGTCTCGGTCCTTCAATCCGCTCGACGTTCGCAACCTGTCCTAGCGGGATAATCTCATCACCCGGACCATTGAGGACTATCCGGCTGATGCGCTCCGCATTCATCCGGTCTTGTTCGCGATAGCGGACAATAATGTCGAACCGGCGCACGCCCTCAAATACTTGGCCCGCTTCGGACCCACCGATGGCCGTTCGCACGACCGACAGCACGTCCTCAACATTCAAGCCAAACCGGCTGATCGCTTCGCGATTGACGGTGATGCGGAGCTGAGGCGCTCCGGTTACCTGATCGGTTTGCACATCAGCTGAACCCGGAATGTCGCGGACGACATTCGCGATCTGCGCCGCGTATTGTTCGAGGACAGACATGTCCTCACCGAACAACTTGATCGCAAGATCGGCCTTGGTACCGGTCAATAGCTCATCAGTCGCCGCAGCGATCGGTTGAGTGAAATTGAACCGAGCCCCAGGAAAGGACTCAAAGCTCTCGCTCATCAGTGCGAGCAACGCGTCTTGCGACCTAGCCGATTCCCACTCACTGCGTGGTGCCAGGGCTACGAAGGCCTCGGCACTGTTGACGGGATCAGCATGGGCGCCAACTTCACCGCGACCAACACGCGTCACGATGCGCTCGACTTCAGGAAAATTCGCGAGCAATTGCTGTTCGAACCGCGTCACAGTCGATCGTGCTTCAGGCAAAGAAATCGACGGTGCCATCGTCAGGCGAACGAGCAAATCACCCTCGTTCATGCGGGGTGTAAACTCGGAACCCAAACGCGGGAAAATTGCGCCCCCAACCAACAGCATTGCGGCCGCAAGGGTGAGCGCGGCCCAACGCTTCTTCACGAAGAAGCGCACCAAAGGCGCAAAGCGCCGCTCGTAGAAATCAGCTTTGTCAGAGGCCTGTTCGCCTCCACCGAGCTTTAGTCCCAGCATAGACGCTGCCGGAGCAAGAAGGACCGCAAAAACCAACGACCCCGCCATCGCGAAAACCACCGAGAACGCCAACGGTCGGAAGGTCTTACCCTCCACACCTTCGAGCGTCAGAATGGGCACGAACACTATCACCACGATCAGGATCGCAAAGACCAGTGGTTGGAACACCTCGGCGCAAGCCGCAGCGATGAGCGCCCGTTTGTCATCGCTCTTCTTGGCAGACAACAAAACTCGATTGGCGTTCTCGACGATCACCACCGCGCCGTCGACCATCATGCCGATAGCGATTGCAATACCGCCTAGCGACATGAGGTTCGCTGAAACGCCGAAAAACTGCATCGCGAGCAGCGCAAAACCCACTGAAAACGGGATAGACGCGACAACGATTAGGCTTGGTCTCCAACCCCTCAAGAAGAGGAACAGGATGATGGCCACAAGCAATGCACCCTGCCAAAGCGCTGTGGTCATGGTGCGCACAGCGGCTCTTACCAGCTCCGATTGGTCATAGTACGGCACAGCCGTCACGCCCGGCGGTAGTGCGGCGTTGATCCGCTCTAGCCGATCATGGACACGTTCGATCACCTCGTTGGTGTTGGCACCGAGTAATTTGAGAACAAGGCCAGCGACAACTTCGCCTTGGCCGTCCATGGTCGCAAGACCCTGACGCGGCGCGCCACCGATCTCGATGTTGGCGATATCGCGTACGCGGACAGGCACGCCATCCTCGACCTTTACGATGATGTCGGAGAGGTCATGAATCCCTTGGGCCAAGCCTACCGCACGAACGGTGTATTGCTCGCTGTTCTCAATGAGAAACTGAGCGCCGGCGTTTCCATTGTTCTCCTCGACCGCCTCAACAATGTCGCCGATCGCCAGCCCATAACGCAGCAAGGCGTCGGGTCGGACATTGATCTGATACTGTTGTTCGAAACCGCCAAGCGACAAAACCTCGGTCACGCCACGGACGGTTTGAAGGTCAAATTTGACCTGCCAATCCTGGATTGTTCGCAATTCCACGCCGTCGATAGCTTCATCTGATGTGTCGAGAAAATAGAACAGGACCTGCCCAAGGCCGGTCGTGATCGGTCCCATTCCAGGATCCCCGAACCCTTCCGGTATTTCTTCGCGCGCTTGTTGTAGGCGTTCGCCGACTAGCTGGCGTGCCCAATAGATATTAACTCCGTCTTCGAAGTAGATATTGACCACAGAGAGTCCGAAATTGGAGGTCGATCTGACCTCTTGCAATCTCGGCATGCCATTCATAGAGGTTTCAACGGGGAAGGTGACGTATCGCTCAACTTCTTCTGGTGCGAGACCTTCTGTTTCAGTGAACACCTGGACGAGCGTTGGTGTTACGTCCGGAAACGCGTCCACTGGCATCGATCTAAATGTCACCACACCAGCGATCAGCACGAATGCAAAGGCAAGAGCAGCCAAAACACGGCCGCCAGCAATGCGGCGCAGAAACTGGGTCAATCCGGTGGAGTTAGTGTGCGTGTCCATCATCAAACTCCCCTTTTTGCAGCTCTGCTTTCAAGGAGAATGCCTCCGTCACGGCGATCCTTTCGCCAACCTCGACACCTGACAGAATTTCCGCATACCGATCCGATCGACGACCGATGCGTACTTCTCGAACATCGAAACCGTCTTCGCTTCGAACAAAGACGACAGTTTCGCCATCCACCGTCTGAATTGCCGTCACGGGCACACGCGTGGTCGGAAGAGCATCCGTCGCGGTCGCGTAGACCGTCACGAACATGCCGGGCCGGAGCCGGTCGCCCGGATTATTGATTACAATCCGTGCCCGTCCGGTTCGGGTGCGCTCTCCAATTTGTGGGCTCACAAAATCGATCACCGATTCAAATGGCGCGCCACCGTCACCCGCATCAATGGATGCGGTTGCACCAGCTCGGAGCCGTCCAAGGTCCGCCCCATAAATTGCAGCATCAACCCAGACAGAATCCGTGTTCGCGATGATAAACGCTGGCGGTTGTGCTCCTTCTTCCAGAACCTCACCCAACACAGCGTGCCGCTCGATAATCGTTCCAGAAATTGGCGCAGCCAGCTCGTATCTTGTGAGTGACACGTCACTTGATGCGCCAACTGGCGGCAAAGACTGTACGTCGATACCAAGCGCGCCCAACTGCTGTCCGGCGCTGCGCACCTCAATGTGAACCTCTTCCAGCGCCCAACGCGCATCGAGAAAGTCTTGCTCGGCTGAGATTTGGCGCTCCCAAAGGCGCTCCTCACGTTGGAACGAGCTTTCCGCGAGATCCAATCGGGCTCTCGCCGAGAGGTACGTCGCCTTAGCGTCGGCCAATGGGCGACTATTTAGCACAGCAAGAACATCGCCGACCTCAACCCGGTTGCCTTCCGCAACACTCACGCTCCGCACAACGCCAGAAACGCGCGGTGAAACGTGCGCCAATTGATTTTGGTCGAAACCAACTTCTGCGGGAAGCTCAATCACGCCGTCAACCGCGCCGCGAGCGACTGGAGAAATGACAATGCCAAGCTCGTCAATTTGGTCTTGGCTTAGATGGACTTCAACGCCCTCACCGCGTTCATCACCGTGCTCGTCGTCGTCATGCTCGTCTTCATCATGTCCGTCGCCGTCGGCGTGATCATCATCGCCATGGTCGTCATCACCATGGTCGTCATCATGACCGTCGGAAGCGCTATCGCTATGGGCTTGCGCGACTGTGTCACCATGCTCTTCTTGGTGGTCTTGAGATTCCTGCGAGCATGCGGCCACTGCCAAGGCACTGGCCGAAATCAGCAGGAGTTTGATCTTAAAATTAGTCATTGTTTTCCTCCTCTGAGTTTGTGTTGACCAATCGATTTAGCTGCGGCGCACCTGCTAGCGCATCGAGTTCTATGACTGCGCTTGCTAGCTCCGACTGTGCGGAAATTAGATCCACACGCACATCGAAATAGGAGCGCTGGATATCCAAAAAGTTGAGAACATCTAGTGCACCCTCTCGATAAGCTTCTTGAGCTGCCGATAGGGCGTTTTCCGAAGCCGGAAGAATATTCTCATTGAGCTGCGCATAGGTTGATTGAGCGCGTTCAAACCGCCCCATTGCGGATGCGAATTGGGCTATCAACGCGCGCCTGGTCGACTCTTCGTCAAGACGAGCCGCGTTCTCGCGCGACGCGGCCGCAGCGACACCACCTTGATTGCGATTGATGACTGGGATTGGCACCTCAACGGTCGCGACAAAAGCTGTCTCGTCGGTTCCACCGAACCGGCGCACACCAGCCCCAACGGTCAAATCAGGAACGGCGGCTGCACGCTCACGACGAATTTCTTGGGAGCGTGCTCGTGTGATCGCTCTCAGCTTCAAGAGTTCGGGATTGTCCAAAAGCCACGCGTTTAGATCTGCATTCTGGATGTCAGCTAGATCAAATGCACCGAGAGGCGAAACCAGATCAGCGTGAAGGGGACTACCCGACCAAATCGCAGCAAGCCGACTATGGTTTTCCGACTGGGTGCTGGCTGCTTGGTTTGCGGCAATTGTCGCCCGTCCCACAAGCACGTTCGCACGATTTCTCTCGATGGGAGATGCGCGGCCAGCTTCAACCCGCGAGTGAATGGCTTCTGCTGAGCTATTTGCAATATCGAGAAGCTCTAACCGTACGGCGAGTGTCTCCGATGCTGCGTACGCTGCAGCGTAAGTTTGCGCGGTGTCGGCTAGAAGCCTTGTGCGCTGCGCATCACGGTCTGCGCGAGCAGCGCGTGCCCAAGCGCTAGCTGCATCTCGTGCACGCCCCCGGTCTCCTCCGAGCGGAACCGTCTGGTTGATTGACAATGTCGTATCGGCATCGCCAAGGCCTTCACGGTCACCACCAAAATCTTCGATCTCTGCGGAGAATGTTGGGTTATCCCAAAGGCCGGCTTGAAGCGCCTCTGCTTCAACGGCTTGGATCTCCTGATCTGCCGCCTCCGTTATTGGGTTGTTGTCTAAGGCGCGGCTTAGCACCTCTGACAAACCGAGCTGCTGTGGGGCGTGATTTTGCGCCTCAGCAGGTTCGAGAGAGACCGTGACGAGCATTGCTACAGCCATGGCGGCCTGCCCCAGCCGATTTGGCCAGGTTACAAATATTGAGTTCATTAAATTGGTTTCCGGTTGTTTGTTTCAGTTGAACTTAAGGTCAGGCTGAAACTTCAATCGGAGGCTGGAACGGAGGCTCTAGCGCACGTGACGAGACGCGGTCGCTCGTTCGTTCGTACTGATGAAGTGACGAGATCAATGCGACGCTTGATAGCTGCGCTCGCCCGTCCACCATGTGGTGACACACACCGCATCCGTGCACAGCGTGTTTGCCGTGATCGGACTCAAGCGCCTCGCGGTTTTCATCGGCGAACTCGACATCGATATGATGATCATGATCAGGCGCAGCCGCAGCAAGCCCTTCACCCCCGAGGGCGAGCAGCATGACGACAACCATAACCAGCTTCACGACATCATTCATGCGTGAATGCTAACTCAGATAATCCGCAACAACAAGTTCCTTTTCTCACACAAGACTTCAAATGCAACAAAATAACGTTACGCGAGAAAGTATACTTGATATCTAAATTTATCTTTATTTTTAGTTGGAAATAAAAACACAATAATGCATAGTGTGCGCGTATTTCAATTCTTTCAACCGGGAACTTCCCGAAAGGGCATAATTGGGCTTTTCGCCACGCTCGCTTTTGGATCGTGAAGGCAATCGTCTCCATTTGACGCTGTTTTAACGCCAACGCTTCCTTATTGTTGCCGAAGAATATGCCGAGCAGTGTCAGAGGAACTTGGGCTTGAGCGTGCGGCGTTGGTTTCATAGCGTCGTTTGATGCGTGATCCGTTCAAATACTTCAAGACTTCGCCCGAGATCATTCGCCTTGCGGTGATGATGTATATCCGCTTCCCGCTCTCGCTGCGCAACGTTGAAGATCTGCTGCACGAACGCGGCATCGATATTACGCATGAAACAGTGAGATTTTGGTGGAACCGGTTCGGTCCACTCTTCGCGAAGTGGATCCGGAAGCAACGCGTCCAGAACACGAACTACTCAAACTGGACCTGGCATCTCGACGAGGTTTTCGTGAAGATAAACGGTGAGCTTCACTACCTGTGGCGCGCTGTGGATCACGAAGGTGAAGTGCTCGAAGCGTATGTCACCAAACGACGAAATCGCAAGGCAGCGCTGAAGTTTCTGCGCAAAGCGATGAAGCGTTACGGTCGACCCGAGATGCTCGTCACCGATAAACTTCCGTCCTACAAGTCCGCGTTTCGCGAGCTTGGTGTGATCCATCGCCAGGAGACCGGGAGGTGGCTCAACAACAGGGCCGAAAACTCACATCAACCCTTGCGGCGGCGAGAAAAAACCATGACGCGGTTCAGGTCGATGCGAAGTCTTCAAAAGTTCGCCGCCGTCCAATCCTCTGTTCTCAACCACTTCAATCTCGAACGCCATTTCTACCGCCGTGAAGAATTCAAGGAAAACCGCTCCGCCGCCTTGGCCGAATGGCGTCAGCTTACGGCCTGATATGGGATCGAACCCGGTCTTTCGAGACCGATCCGTTTTCGTCTGACAGCACCGGAAGGACGGCTCTTTCACCCCTTGGCCTATACGAAGACCTATGCCATGGCGGCAGCTGCCGGGCTGTCGATTACACTTGTCCCGGTCTTGATGGGCTGGTTCGTGCGCGGGAAGGTCACGCCAGAACACAAGAACCCGATCAATCGCGGTCTCATTGCTGGATACCGACCTTTCATCAACGGCGTACTCAAACACCCTTGGCTAATGATCGGCGTGGCTGCGATTGCGCTTGCCAGCGCGATCATTCCCTATTCGCGTATGGGTAGCGAGTTCATGCCCGATCTCGACGAGGGGGACCTGCTTTACATGCCAAGCGCCTATCCGGGCGTGTCAGCGAGTGAGGCGGCAGAAATCCTGCGACAGACCAACCAGCTGATCATGACCGTTCCGGAAGTCCTGACCACCTATGGCAAGGCGGGCAGAGCCGAGACGGCGACAGACCCGGCACCACTAACCATGATCGAAACGACGATCCAGCTTCGACCGCGCGAGGAGTGGCGTCCGGGCGTCACGATGGATGATATCCGGGCCGAGTTGGACGCACTGATTGATGTGCCCAGCCTGACCGATGTCTGGATAATGCCGATCCGCAACCGTATCGACATGTTGGCGACAGGGATCAAGACGCCGGTCGGTATCAAGGTGTCGGGGCCTGATCTCGATGTCATTGCGGAAATCGGCCAGCAGATCGAAGATGTGATCGGCGATGTTCCGGGTACGGCATCGGTCTATGCCGAGCGCGTGACCGGAGGCCGTTTCATCAATATCGATGTGAACCGCACAGAGGCCGCACGTTTTGGGTTGAATATTGCCGACGTGCACGACTTTGTCAGAACCGCCATCGGCGGCATGACCATCACCGAAAGCGTGGAAGGGCTGGAACGCTATCCGGTCAATCTGCGCTATCCGCGTGACTATCGCGGGTCACCCGACGAATTGCGGGCTCTGCCCCTGATAACACCCACAGGCGCCGAAATCCCGCTGAGCCGTGTCGCAGACATTTCTATCTCTGATGGACCGGGGGTGATCAGAAGCGAGAATCCCCGCCTGAATGGGTGGATATATATCGACATATCCGGCGTGGATATCGGGACTTATGTCGCCGATGCCCAGCGTGCGGTGAGCGGACGTTGTCAGAGGAACTTGGCCTTGAGCGCAAGGTAGCGGTTTCGTAGCCTCCGCGTATGCGTGAGCCGTTCAAATATTTCAAGACTTCGCCCGAGATCATCCGCCTCGCAGTGATGATGTACATCCGTTTCCCGCTCTCGTTGCGGAACGTCGAAGACCTGCTTCACGAACGCGGCATCGATATCACTCATGAAACAGTGAGATTTTGGTGGAACCGCTTCGGTCCACTCTTCGCGAAGTCGATCCGGAAGCGGCGCGTCCGGAACACGAACTACTCAAACTGGACCTGGCATCTCGACGAGGTTTTCGTGCGTATTAATGGCGAGCTTCACTATCTTTGGCGGGCCGTCGACCATGAGGGTGAAGTGCTTGAGGCGTTTGTCACCAAACGCCGTGATCGCAAGGCAGCGTTGAAGTTTCTGCGCAAGGCGATGAAGCGATATGGGGCGCCGGACCGGGTCGTGACCGATAAGCTTTCGTCCTACAGAGCGGCGCTTCGTGAACTCGGAATTGCCAGCCGGCAGGAATCCGGGAGGTGGCTCAACAACAGGGCCGAAAACTCACACCAGCCATTGCGGCGACGAGAGAAAATCATGAACCGGTTCAGGTCGATGCGAAGTCTTCAAAAGTTCGCCGCCGTCCAGTCCTCCATCCACAACCACTTCAATCTCGAACGCCATTTCTACCGCCGTGAAGAATTCAAGGAAAACCGTACTCAAGCCCTGGCCGCATGGCGTCAACTCGCGGCCTGAGTTAGGTTCGATCCCGGTCTTTCGAGACCGATCCGTTTTCGTCTGACAGCCCCCCTTGTCGGACGAAGGCTTGACCTTCCAGTGACTGGAAGCTTCACAAGTGCATCGCATAGCCAGAGGACAAGATCATGAGCTGCCAGCATTGCGATGGAAACACTGACGAGACACCGATGCATGATACGCCGGTTGTCACCGATCCCGTGTGTGGAATGGATGTCCGCCTTGGCGCCGGAAAGCCGCATCTGGAGCACGCTGGGGAGGATTACCATTTCTGCTCGCAGCGGTGCCATGACCGGTTCGAGGCTGACCCTGAGCACTTCCTCAGCGGGGCACATCTGCAGGCCTATGAGGATATGCCGGAAGGCACCCAGTACACCTGTCCGATGGACCCCGAGATCATTACGGATGAACCGGGCGATTGCCCGATCTGCGGAATGGCGCTGGAGCCCATGGGCATCAACCTTGCGGATCAGGGCCCCAATCCGGAATTGGTCGATTTCACGCGTCGCTTCTGGATCGGCGCGCTCCTGACGCTGCCAGTCTTCCTGCTGGCGATGGGGCCGATGATCGGCCTTGGCTTTTTCCGGTCGTGGATAGGTGAGGCTGCCGCTGGATGGGTCGAACTTTTGCTGGCGACACCTGTGGTCGTGTGGGCGGGCCGGCCCTTCTTCGAACGCGGTGGTAAGTCGGTCATCAGCGGAAATCTCAACATGTTCACCCTCATCGCGATTGGGGTCGGCGCCGCCTATGTTTTCAGCCTTGTCGCCGTTATCGCCCCTGGTGTGTTCCCGGAGGCTTTCAGGCATGGCGATGGCCATGTGGCGGTCTATTTCGAGGCGGCGGCCGTCATCATCGTTCTGGTCTTGCTGGGGCAGCTGATGGAGTTGCAGGCGCGTGAGAAAACCGGCTCAGCGATCAGGGCGCTGCTGGACCTGGCTCCGAAAACCGCCCTCCGTCTGAATGAGGATGGCTCGGAGGAAGAGGTTGAGCTGGACGCGCTGAGAGCCGGCGACCACCTGCGGGTGCGTCCGGGCGAGAAAGTGCCGGTGGATGGTGTGGTCGTGTCCGGGCGTTCTTCCATCGACGAGTCGATGATCACGGGCGAACCGGTGCCGGTCGAGAAAGCCGAGGGCGAACCGGTGACCGGGGCGACAATCAATGGCACCGGCAGTCTTGTCATCGAGGCGCGACGGGTTGGGCGGGATACGACTCTGAACCAGATCGTGGAGATGGTTGCCAATGCTCAGCGTAGCCGTGCCCCGATCCAGAAATTCGCCGATATCGCGTCCGGGCGCTTTGTGCCGGCGGTCATTGCAATCGCTGCGATGGCATTCATCGCCTGGTCGATCTGGGGGCCGGAACCGTCTTCCGCCTACGGGCTGATTGCAGCTGTTTCCGTTCTGATAATTGCCTGTCCGTGTGCACTGGGGCTGGCGACCCCGATGTCCATCATGACTGCCACCGGCCGTGGCGCGCAGGCGGGTGTCCTGATCAGGAACGCAGAGGCGCTGGAAGGTTTTGCAGGCGTAGACACGCTGATTGTCGACAAGACTGGAACGCTCACCCAGGGACGCCCGGAGCTGGTCGCTGTGCTGCCCACGGACGGCGGCAGCGAGGCCGAGATACTTCGTCTGGTGGCGAGCCTTGAGCGCGGTTCGGAGCACCCGCTGGCAGAAGCGATCGTGATTGGGGCGGTCGACCAGGGGCTCGATCTGGTCGAACCCTCCGACTTCGATGCGATCACAGGAAAGGGGGTTCGTGGTGTGATCGAGGGGCGCGATGTTGCGCTGGGCAACGCTGCCCTTTTGGCAGGGTTGGGCCTTGATCCGCAGGGATCCTCTGCGCTCGCCAATGCGCGCCGGGAGCGCGGTGAGACGGTAATGTTTGTCGCTATTGATGGTGGGCTGGCCGGGCTTGTCTGTGTTGCGGATCCGATCAAGGTCACAACACCCGAAGCGATTGCCAGCCTGCATGCCCAGGGTCTGCGCATTGTCATGGCGACCGGGGACAATGAGCGTACAGCGCGCTTTGTTGCTGATCAGCTCGGTATTGATGACGTGCGCGCCGACGTCTTGCCGGGTGACAAGGCCGCTCTGGTCAAGGCTCTGCAGGAAGCCGGTCAGCGTGTGGCCATGGCCGGGGATGGGGTCAATGACGCACCGGCGCTCGCGCAGGCCGAGGTCGGCATCGCCATGGGAACCGGGGCAGATGTCGCGATTGAAAGTGCCGGCATCACGCTGGTGAAGGGTGATTTGACGGGCGTGGTCCGGGCCCGCCAGCTCTCTGTCGCGACCATGCGCAATATCAAGCAGAATCTGTTCTTTGCTCTGGTGTACAACGCGGCCGGAGTGCCGGTGGCGGCGGGAGTCCTCTATCCCTTGGTAGGGCTTATGTTGTCGCCGATGATAGCAGCGGCAGCGATGAGCCTTTCCTCGGTGTCGGTGATAGCAAACGCGCTTCGGCTTCGGTCTGCGCCGCTCGATTGAGGGGGGCGCCCCGGTCCTGCGTAATCGATCAGGTGCACTGGCAGGAGGGCATCGATTTGGGGATTCGTATCATTTGGGCGGCCGTTCTGGGCATGGCAATCATATTCATGATGCCGAGCGCGGCAGTGTCGCATCCGCCCACCGAGCACACACCACCGACCGAAGAAGCGGTTGAACCCGAGGTCGATGCGGGCGTGGAGCCCACAGCAGACGCGACCAGCGAAGTCGAGCATCAGCATGGCCAGCTGGAGGATGTTGCGGGGCATGCCCTAGAGGATGCCGCCGATCCGTGTGTGGATGATGGACATCATGAGGGCGCGGCCATCCCCGCCGGAGGGCATGCCCACTGGGGCGAGGACGGGGCCTCAACGCCGTTTGAACGGGCCATGTCCCGCATCGGCGTTTCCCATTCTGTCGCCGTCCATTTTCCGATCGCGTTGATCCTCGCCGCAGCACTGGCGCAGGGGCTTGTTCTCACAGGTCGATTTGCGACAGGCGCCGATACGGTGCGCTTTCTGGTCTGGACCGGCGCTGCCGGTGGTGTGGCCGCAGGTCTTCTCGGCTGGGCACATTCCGGCCCCATGGGCGCAGATGAAGCGGGCGTGATGCTCGCGCACCGGTTCCTGGGTACGGCTCTGTTGTTCGGACTGGTTGGCCTGGCTGCGCTTGGCGAGTGGTCGCGCCGCCCGGACAATCAGCTGGGCGCGTTGATCTTCAATGTCGCGCTCTTCGGATCCGCGCTCGCGCTGTTGCTGAACGGATTCCTGGGAGGTGCGCTGGCTCATGGCGGTTTGCGTCACCTGTTCGGTGGGTGAGCTCGCGGCGTCACGACAAGCAAAGGTGTAAGAAAATGCAAAGCCTGATTCTGAGCGGCCTGGCCGCAGCATTGATGAGCGCGTCCGTTTCGCTGGCAGACGATGTCGCAAACATCACCACGGTGCTTGAGCAATATTCCGGAGCCCTTTCAGAGGAGAGTGTCGCCGAGGCGGAACGCTGGGTTCTCCCCGACGGAGCCGACTTCACGATTTTCGAAGGCAGTGGCAGTGATGTCGGCTGGGCTGAATATCGAGATCATCACCTGGCGCCCGAATTTGCGGCCGAGCATGTCACATTCCATGTCTATGACTGGTCCGGCTACTCGGTGAATGCGGACCGGAATCTGGCCTATGCCACATTCGATATCCGCATGGAGTATGAGGTGCGAGGCGAGCCGCGCGAGCGCGATGCTCACGGAACGGCTATACTTGTGAGGACTGGTGCGGGATGGCGCATCAAGCATCTCCATACGTCTTGACGGAGTCACTCATGTCTGACGAGCATCTCGAGCGTGTTCTCGGCGCGCTGAAATCCGACGAAACCGGTGTCGATATGGCTGAATTCCAGTCCGCTGTCTGGGCGCGTATCGATAGCGATGACACGCGTTCAGCCGCGGGGGCGACATTGGGCCGGGCGCTCGCCCTGCGGGCGGCACCAGCTGTTCTAGCCCTGATTGTTGGAGGCGCTCTGGGCGCCGGCGCTATGGGGCATTCCGAGCCCGACCTTCTTGCTGTCTTCGATGAGGATGCCGGGTGGTCTTTCTCGGCACTCGTCGATGAGGGAGGGGTGCGATGATCTGGCGGGCAGGGATACTGGCGACAGCCTTGGGTCTGACGAGCGGATTTGCCGGAGTGTGGCTTGGCATGAATGTACTGGGTCACCATGACGGTGCTTCTGCCGGCCTGCATGCGATCATCCATGATGAACTGGCCCTGGACCGGGAGCAGGAAGCCGCGATCGAGGCGCTGGAGGCGAGTTTTGAAACCCAGCGGGTTGGATATGAGCAGCAGGTAAGTGACGCTCGGCGCGCGATCGGTCGGGCCTTGTTGGCCGACCGTGAAATGACTGATGACGTCGCCGAGGCTGCCGAGACATTTCACGATGTGATGGGGGATCTTCAGATGGCCACGCTCCACCACATCATGGCGATGCGCGAGGTCATGACCGAGCAGCAGCGCGCAGAATTTGATGCCCGCCTCGCTGACGCCTTTGATGTCGAGGAATGAGGCTGACGGATCCGCACTCGATCCGACCGACGAACAACTTGCGATATGCGCCAGGGATGGTGATGCACAGGCGTTCAACCGGCTGATGCAGCGCCATGCGCCTAGACTGGTGCAGTTTCTCGGGCGGCAGGTGGGCAGCCGTGCCGACGCGGAGGATGTGGCTCAGAACACCTTTATCGCCATTCACCGCAATCTTGCTCGCTACGACCCCTCGCGGTCCTTTGTCACCTGGATGTTTTTTATCGCCCGCAACAAGGCGCGGGATCATCATCGCCGACGAGCGGTCATGAACTGGATCGGCCTCGAGGACAGAGAGGCGTTGCTTCCGGCCGAAACCCCGGATCCAGAACAGGTTGCAGGCGACAAGGCGGAGCTTGCCAGAGCCGGTGCGGTGTTGGAAACGCTGCCGGAAGGCTTGAGAACACCGCTCTTGCTGTCGGCCGTCGAAGGACTGTCACTGGCCGAAGTCGGGGCGGTGATGGGGATATCATCGAAGGCGGCAGAAGTGCGTGTTTATCGCGCCCGCAAGCGGTTGAAGGAATTGTTTGCCCGTGCAGGCTAGATGCTGTTCAGGGGTGGATCTTGTCGGGAAGAACGCGATGATAGTCGGGACTTTGAGGGGGAAAGCATGACGGCGCTGCTTCGCTGGACCATCCGTATTCACAAATGGCTCGCACTGATCGTCGGCATCCAGATCGTACTCTGGATCGCGGGTGGTGTGGTCATGAGTGTCATCCCCATCGAACAGGTCCGGGGCGAGCACAATATTGCCGAGCGTGAAGAGCTTCTCATCGATCCGGGGGAGCTGATCAGCCCCGCCGATGCAGCGCGGGCCCTGGAGCTTGATGCAGGCGTGGCCGAGATTCGCCTCCAGGCCTGGCAGGGGCAGCCTGTGTACAACGTCTATCGCCCTGACTGGTCCAGTGCCCTCGTGGATGCGCGCACGGGTGAGGTGATCACACCGATTTCCCGCGAACGCGCCATCGAGATCGCGTTGGCGGATTATGCGGGAACGCCCGAAATTGCAGCTGTCGAGTTTTTCGAGGAGCCGACCTGGGAATATCGCCGGCCAGGATCAGCCTGGCGCATCAGTTTTGCGGACGGCGAAGGGACCCGGATCTATGTCTCTCCCGAGGCCGGCCTCGTGATGGCGCGGCGCAATGATGACTGGCGCTTTTTCGACTTCTTCTGGATGCTTCACATCATGGATTACAAGGAACGGGAGAACTTCAACAATCCGCTCCTGATCACGGCCTCGATTTTCGCCCTGTTCACCGTGCTGGCGGGCCTGTTGTTGCTGGTGCTGCGCCTTCAGCGCCTCGTGCGCATGGAATTGGCCAAACGCCGGTCGTGACCAGCCCCATTTGAGGGGGGCGGCCCATACCCGCGTATCTGTAACAGGGTCGCATCGGGAGGGCGCCCCATCACCGGTTGGAAAACTATCGGTTCGGCTTTTACCAGCCGGAACAATCGCCTGACACCGATCAGGCTGGCGCTCGCATCGGCCGTGCTCGTGGAACACGCGATCATCGTCACACAGGGGCCGCTCCCGCCACCACCGCTGGCGATCCATGGCTGGTCGCTCAGCTATGCGGCCGTGAATGCCTTCTTCATCCTGAGTGGCTTTCTGATTGCTGACAGTCTTGAGCGCAGGGCAGATGTCGCGCAATTCATTGCGGCGCGTGCACTGCGCCTCTGGCCGGCCTTGCTGGTGCTGTCCTTTACGGCCGTCTTCATCGTCGGGCCCGCTGTTACATCGCTGTCGGTTGGAGAGTATTTTCGGTCACCCCAAACCTGGATGTTTCCGGTCAATGTGCTCGGGTTTCTCGACACAACGCAGGGGCCAGCAGGCATATTCTCCACACATCCGTGGGCCGGAGAGTTTTCCGCGACCTTGTGGACATTGCGCTATGAGGTGATTGCCTATGCCGCGGCGGCGTTGCTGTTCTTCTCGCCTTTGCCATGGGGGCGGTATGCCAGCCTGACCTGGTTCGGGCTGGCGACACTGGCCTACCTGTTCGTCAGCCTGTTCTGGTCTGACGCGCCCGCCTTGATATCCAGTGCAGCGCGCCTGTCGTCCGCATTCACTCTCGGCATGGTCGTACACGCCTGGCGTGATCGCGTGCATATCCTGCCCTGGCCGGTACTGCTGGCGATCCCGGGATGGCTGCTCCTGGGCGAACACGCTTTGGCCGAGACCTTTCTGAACGTTGCCCTGGCGTCAGGGTTGTTTGCGATCGCCTTTGTCGCGCTGGACCGGTGGCCCACGGGTGCCGACCTGCCTGACTGGTCCTACGGTATCTATATCTGGCACTATCCGATCATGCAGATCGTTTTGTTTCTGGACCCACAGGCGGATCCGGTTAAGGTCGGATTGATTGCAGCGCCTGTGACCTGCCTCGTGTCCGCTATATCCTGGAGTCTGGTCGAGAAGCCAAGCCTCGGCTTGAAGCAGCAACTGGGTCGGCAGCTCGAGCGGATCGGGCGCGGTCCATCATCGAATTAGGGGGAACGCATGCAGACATTCACGAAACAGCGGTCAGTTTTGCGGGCACGCGCACTGCTGGGTGTCACAGCGAGTGTCCTCGCGACGCTCGTCGCCGGTGGAGCGCTGGCGCACAAGACGTTTCTCGCGTCACCGCAGGCCGTCTGGCCAGCCGGGCAACCTGTCACCATCGCCATGACCAGCGCGTTGGAATATCCCGATATGGAATCGCCTCTCGCCCGGGAGCGTGTCGCCCGTGCGACCGCTCGGATCGGTACAACCGAAATCAACGCATTTGATTTCAGTGAAACCGAGACATCCCTGGACATCCGGTTTCGGCCTGTTGCGACCGGGTACGGCGTGCTGGCCGTCGTCACACACCCCAGGTCAGGCGAGATCCCGCCGGAGAGCGTCGATGTCTATTTCGAGGAAATCGATGCCGACCCGCAGGTCCAGGCCGCCTTCCATGCGTTGACAGGAACACCTGCCCTGATGCGCAGCTACTCCAAGCTGACAAAGACCTTCTTCTGTGTGGAAGCGTGTGAGGGTCATGCTGCCGCATGGCGTGAGCCGCTCGGAATCCCGCTGGAATTTGTCGCATCAGGCGATTGGGAAGGTCGTTTCGCGTTGTATCAGGACGGTCAACCGCTGGCGGGTCACCGGGTCACAATCCATACTCCGGACGGTCGGTATTCTGATGCCCATACAGATGATGCCGGCGAGTTCTCGGTCGCGGCGGACATTAGTGGTGAAGTCCTGCTGTCAGCTGTCTGGATCGATCTGCCGGAAAGCCCGGATGGAAACTACCACAGCGATCAGGCGACTTTGACGGTACGCCTCGACTGACAGGGAAGGGCCGGACGCACCGGCCTTTGTCGTCCTTGGTCGATCAGCTGTCGCGCGCTTCCGCGGCAATGATCTCATAGCCCTCATCGCCACTGACGACGGTGATCGTCAGGGCTGCGCCGGGCTGGAACAGGTCGAAGTCCACGTCGTCGGCAACACTGAAGCGCATCATCATGGCGCCCATGCCCAGTTCTGTCAGGGCGTCGTGGCGCACCACGGCGGCTCGGTTTTCGGCATCAACTGCCCGGACATCCGCCGCAACGGTGGAGCTGACCTGGGACTCAGTCTGATGATGATCGCCATGGTGACCATGATGATCGTGGTGGTCAGCCGGCGCCGACAACGACAGGGCAGAAGCAACAAAAATAAACATGGGTCCTCTCGGTGGGTTGGCCTCTCACACGTATACGCGATCAGCATGAAATCCACTCGCTCCGCCAGCAGAAAATTTCAACCAGGTGTCGCCCGGTTTTCGTTGCTGGGTGCTGCGCGTTCCTTGTCTGGGGCGAGCGGCATCGCGCTTAGGAGAAATTCAGAGACCTTTTCGCCCCCGTCTGACACCACCTCTGACGGCAACGGGCCAGGGGCGTGTCCGCCCGTCGTCGAATACAGCCGCGAGGTCCAGGCGCGCGCGGCCGAGGAAATGAACGTATTGCCGGATGCCTCGGCTAACGTAAAGATGATGACCGATTATGCGGTGATGCGGGAGCAGGCGCGAGTGTGCTACCGTCCTTGACTGGACGAGCGCTAGCCGCTGATCCATCATCTTGCTTGGTGCGATGGCGGGATCCGGCGCGAGACAGCACTCTTGCGATCGCGAAAAAAGGTCAAAAGTCGCTCAGGATAGTCGGGAGCGACCGCGCCGCGAACGGAGGCTCGCCGCGCCAGCGCCGCCCGCCACGCGGCAGTCTTCGGCTTGTCAGTGAGCACCCCGAATTCGGCGACCTGATCGAGTACGTCAAAATAGCGGAAGACCGGTCCGTATGCGGCATCCACCAGACTAAAGTCCCGCCCTGCGAACCAGGGCCCTTCGTCCAGCTCCGCCTCCAGGCGCCCGAACATGCCGGCCAAGGCCCTCGCTTCGTCGTCGAGAGCCTCATCCGTTCTCGCATTGTAGAAGCGGCCGATGCCGTTCAGGATCTGCGAGCCGAACTCGATCCACGAGCGGTGGCGAGCGCGCTGGAGCGGGTCCGCCGGATGCAGCGGCCGCGCCTGCGTCTCTTCGAGATATTCGAGGATGACGGCAGACTCGAAGATCACGGCATCCCCGCTGTCCAGCGCCACCTTGAGCAGCGGCACCTTGCCCAGCGGAGACAGGGCACGGAACCAGTCCGGCTTGTCGGCCAGGTTCACAGAGATGCGCTCGAACGACACCTCCTTCTCGGCAAGCGAGATCGCCGCGCGCTGCACGTAGGGGCACAGATGATGGCTGATGAGCGTGAGCGCGGTCATGTCCGCTGTTCCTCAGCGAAGCCCGGAAACAGCGAGGCGACGGGGCGGGAGGGAACGAGCGCATAGCAACCGTCGCCGAGCATGAACTGGCAGATGGCCAGTAGCGTTAGGTAAAGTGGATATTCCCAGCCGCCATTCTCATAGCCGAACATCCACCCGTTGCCCCAATGCGCCCAGGTCGCGCCCGCGAGGACCGGGACGAGCGCCAATGCCACCCAACGGGCCTGGACACCGAGGATGAGCAGCGTGCCGCCCACCGCCTCGGCGATGAACACGACATAAGCGAACCAGCCGGGCAGACCGATCGAGGTAAAGAACTGGGCGGTACCCGGCAGCGTGAACACGAAGAGCTTCAGGAAAAGGCTGTGGGCGACAAACATGGCGCCGAGGGCGACACGTAACAGAGTGACGGCGAAGGGCGCGAGCTTGGAATCGATCGGCATGGGGTCTCCATTATGCAACTGCATCTATATATGCATGCAGATGCATTCAGTGTCAATCTTGATGTAGGTGCATCTTTTTGGTAAGTGGGGGCATGCGGAGCGAGGTTTGCAATCTCTCGAATGAGGCGGTCACGGCCTGGGCGCGTCTCGTACGCGTCTCACAGGCCGTTTTGTCCCGGGTGGAGACTGATCTGAATGCGGCGGGGTTTCCCCCGCTCTCCTGGTACGACGCGCTCCTAGAGCTGGAGCGCGCCAAACCCGAAGGCCTGCGGCCCTATCAGCTTCAGGAGCGGATGCTCCTGGCGCAATACAACCTGTCGCGACTGACCGACCGGCTAAAGAAGGCGGGCTACATCGAACGCGAGGACTGCGCTCACGACGGTCGCGGACAGGTGCTCAAAGTCACCAAAGAGGGATGCGCGCTGCTGCGAAGCATGTGGCCGGCCTATCGGCAGGCCATTGTGACGCATTTCGCGGAAAAACTCGACGCGGAGGAGATGGCGGCACTGGCGCTGACCCTGAGGAAGCTGCGCTGAAGGCCATCCCCACGAACCGCCGCCACCCTTCGGCCAGGCTGATACAGGCTGAAACCGGCCCCTATCTCGACTCCTTCGACGGGCAGTGTCAGAGGAAAATCGCTTGAGCGCCGAATCCCGGTTTCGTAGCCTTTTCCGATGCGTAATCCGTTCCGGTATTTCAAGACTTCGCCCGAGATCATCCGCCTTGCGGTGATGATGTACATCCGCTTCCCGCTGTCGCTTCGAAACGTTGAAGATTTGCTCCACGAGCGCGGCATCGACATCACCCACGAGACGGTTCGCTTCTGGTGGAACCGGTTCGGGCCGCTGTTTGCGAAATCGATCCGCAAGCGCCGCGTTCAGAATGGGCACTACTCAAATTGGACTTGGCATCTGGATGAGGTTTTCGTCCGGATCAACGGCGAGCTCCACTACCTCTGGCGGGCCGTCGATCATGAAGGTGAGGTGCTGGAGGCGTATGTCACCAAGCGTCGTGATCGCAAGGCAGCGCTGAAGTTTCTGCGCAAGGCGATGAAGCGATATGACCGCCCAGAAGTGGTCGTCACCGACAAGTTGCGCAGCTACAAATCTGCGTTGCGGGAGCTGGGGATTGTGGGTCGCCAGGAGACCGGGAGGTGGCGCAACAACCGGGCGGAAAACTCGCACCAGCCCCTACGGCGCCGAGAGAAAATCATGGGCAAGTTCAGGCGCCCGAAAAGCCTCCAGAAGTTCGCCGCCGTCCAATCGTCCATCCACAATCACTTCAACCTCGAGCGCCACCTCTATTCGCGACCCGACTTCAAGGAAAACCGCTCCGTCGCCTTGGCCGAATGGCGCCAACTCGTGGCCTGAGTCAGAGGCAAAGAATGTCTTTCGAGACCAGTCCGGTTTAGTCTGACAGCACCGTCGGGCGCGCTGTCAGCGCAACCGGCCCAGCTTTTCGTTGAGGGCCTTGCGCGCGCGATAGAGACGCGTCTCAACCGCTTTCTCAGTCAAGCCCAGATGATCGGCGGCTTGCGCCATGGTCCAGCCCTCAATGGCTGTAAGAATGAGTGGCGTCTTGAGGCCATCGGGTAATGATGCGAGCGCGTCGCTTGTTCTGCGTAGATCATCGCGGATAGCAAGGCTTTGTTCCGGGTCCTGACCCGGCGTGGGGGCATCATACTCGTGGCCCTGAGGTGAGACAGGGCTCAGATTGATCAGTCGTCGAACTGCAGCCTTGCGCTGGGCATCGCGGCACTTGTTACGGACGATGGTTCGCATCCAGGCCTCAAAGGACCGACTGCTGTCGTACCGGGCGAGTGCTTTCCACGCCGCGGCATAGGCTTGCTGTAAAAGGTCATAGGCCAGATCGTCATCACCCACATAGCGGCGCGCGAAAGTGTAGAGCGCCGCTTTCGTACGTCTCATGAGCAAGGTGAATGCCCGGTCGTCGCCAGCCAGCACTCTGGCGGCTAGCTCGCGATCCGATGCCGTTTCGTCGCCGTGCATGGCTAGTCGGGCTGGGTCAGCGATGCGGTGACAGTTTGATCAAAGCGCGCCTGCTGCTCTGGCGTCAGGGTCTCGCGCATCTCCAGCACAAAGACGATTGTTTCACGCTGCAGATCGCCCATCGCACCATGAAAATCGTCAATCGCGGCCTGCACATCATCTGTGTAGGCCTTGTCTGCATCAATCGCGGAGGCAAGCCGGGCGTTCGCGGCCTGCATGTCATCCTCAAGGGCACCACGCCGCTGTTGGTAGCGCGCCTCGATATCCTCGATCGCAGCAGCCTGCTCGGAGGTCAGGTTGAGTTCTTCATGCACCATTTGATGGAGCGACGGACCGCGCTCCACCGGCACAAAATAATGGGTGGCACACCACGCGCCCAGCGCGCCAGCACAAAGCGCCAGCACCACACAGAGGGCTTGATAAACATGAAGCTTGTTCATTGGCGCGCCCCTCCAAGAAGCGTCGACGGCGCATAGGGTGCGGAGGCGGAAAAGGCCCCCATAGGCCCGGCGGATTGCGCGCCTTGCAAACTGGTCGCGCCAATCAAAGCCCCGATCAGGAGTGCCGATATGATTGCCAGCGCAGGGCTGCGCAGGAGTTGAACCGGCCCCGCGCCAAAGCCAGACAGATCGTTGTTCTGTGAACCCTCAGCGTCGATTCGCGCCCAGACCTCGGCTTCAAGCGGCGTTAAATCCTTTCCCGCAGCCTCCTTAGAGAGCTGGTCGAGTAATTTATCGAGGTCGGCCATTGTAAACTTCCTGACTGGTGTACGCGTTCAAATTACGTGGCATAGCTTCAAATCCCTCACGCGAATTTACAGTGGACGGTCTGTCGCTGCACTTTTGGTGAGGGACAGGCCTGCCGACCGCGTAAGGGTGGCGAACACGCTGGGATATTACAATGCTTCTTGTTGCTGCTCTCGCGATCTCTTTGACCTCTGATCCGGCTCCTGGGCTCGACGCCCTTTATGCGCGTCTTGAAGAGCATCCGGCGCTGGTCGCTCTGGAGGCCGAGGCTGACGCGCGCAGGCTTGATGGTCAGAGCCGGATGGGTTTGCCAAACCCGAACGTGGCGGTGGGCATCAACAACGTACCGGTCACTGACCCGCTGCAGTTTGATGAATACCTCCCGAGCTCAAGATCGGTAACGGTGACACAGGCGCTACCAAGCCGGGGCCTTCGTCAGGCTCGGTCGGCCGCCGATGAGGCGCAGGCCAGCCTTGTGCTCGCTCGGTTGACGGCACAGCGTGATGAGTTGCAGTCGGCCTTGCTGGTTGCCCTCAGGGAGGTTCATACCGCTCAAGACGTTGACGCTTTGGTCCGCGAACAACTGGCTGTCTATGACGAGCTGGCAGAGGTGCTGGAAAGTGCGACCGCAGCCGGCGGTAGCCGCTTTGTCGCTCTGGCCGACATGGATGCGGACCGGGCTGAGGCTGATACCCTCGCCTCGGATGCGACACGCCTTGAGGCGCAGGCGAGGAGCCGGATCGAAAGCCTGGTTGGACCGATTGATGGGCTGCCAGCGCTTGACGCAATAAGGCTCCCTGAAGCCAATGGCGGCCTTCAATTCCATGCTGTTGAACTTGCCGAGGCCCAGGCGCGGGCCGCAGAAGCTGGCGTCAATATTCGCGAACGCGATTTCGACCTCGGATACGAAGTGTCGCTGACCTATTCGCAACGCGAAGCGGGCGCAAATTTCGATGGTGACGACTGGGTCTCTGCTCGCGTGGGCGTGTCTGTCCCGATCTGGTCACGATGGAACCAGCAACCAGCGCTCGATGCAGCACGCCGAGATGCAGACGCGGCTCGCTTGCGCGTATCCGATGCTCACCGGTCAGCCCTAGATGAATACCAGTCGGCGGCGGCGGCCTATGCTGCGGCTCAGCGCTCGCGCACCGCGCTTGAAACCCGGATTGCAGCGCTGGGAGCCCTGTCAGAGGCGGCTCAACGCGAGTATGAAACCGGCGCGGGCGATCTGCGACCCGTCCTGGAGGCGCGCGCTAACGCCATCGGTGTTCAAATCAGAGCGCTTCAGCTTCAGCTCCAGGCTGACCGGGCCGCAGCCCGCATGCGCGCTATATCTCTGGATTGATCCCATGAAACGCACCCTTCTTCTCGCATCGGCGACGTTTGCTGTCCTGGCAGCTCCGCTTCCGGCCACCCTCATTACCGAGCGGGCGGAGGCCCAGGAAGAGCAGGCTGAGGCCCAGAGCTACACCTGTCCGATGCACCCGCATTACATTTCGGATGACCCCGGTACCTGTCCGATTTGCGGCATGGATCTGGTTGCCATGGACTCCTCTGGCGGTGGCGGTGATGGCCAGTCTGGTGCGCGCGGGGCCGCGGTGACGATTTCACCAGCGACCCTGCAAAGCGTTGGTGTCCGGGTGGCTGAAGTTCAGCGCGCCGAGTTTGGCGGGCAAATTGATGCGTTCGCACAGATCGTCGCCAACGAGCGCCTGCAATCAGCCATCTCTACGCGCGCCGCCGGTTGGGTCGAGCGACTTTACATTCGCGCTGTCGGTGATCGGGTCGAAGCGGGAGATCTGCTGTTTGAAGTCTACAGCCCTGATCTGGTCGCGGCGCAGCTGGACTATTTTTCTGCCCGAGGTGCCAATGCACGCCGCGCCGACGCCGCCTTGCGTCGGCTTGAAACCCTCGGCATGGGGCGTACAGCCATTGCCCGAATGCAGGAGCGCGGTGAGCCTCTCGACCGGGTTCCGGTCTTTGCAGCACGCGACGGCATCGTCTCCGAGCTGGTCGTTGCGGAAGGCGATTATCTGCCGGTCGGCGCTGATGTGCTGACGCTGCAGGATTATTCGACCGTCTGGGTGATTGCTGAAGCGCCACAGAGTGATCTGGTTCACCTTGCTGAAGGTCAGGTCGCAAATGTTCGCATGGCCCGCGGTGGGGCCGCGATCCGTGGGCAGGTCGACTACATCTACCCGACATTCGATGCCCGCACGCGCACCGGTCGGGTTCGTGTTGTCGTCGACAATCCATCCGGCGCGCTTCGCCCTGGCGCTTTCGCCAACGTCACATTCCTGGGCGATAGCGAACGCCGACTGGCGATTCCAAGTGAGGCGGTGCTTTACAGCGAAGAGGGTGCACGCGTCGTTGTGGCGCTTGGCGAAGGCCGGTTTGAACCACGCGCCATCGAGACGGGTCTGAGTGAGGCCGGTTTTACCGAGATACGCTCCGGCCTATCAGAGGACGAGACTATCGTGTCGTCTGGTCAATTCCTCATCGATAGCGAAAGCCGACTGCGTGAAAGCTTTGCCCGGATGCAGGGCGCAAACACGCCACTGGCCTCTCTGGTACTGTCCGATGCCGAGTTTTCGATGGTCGACCATGTGGTTGATGCAGCTCTGTATGTCCATGAGGCCCTGCGCGATGGCTATGCGGTCAGAGCTGCCTTCTTCCAGCCCGCGGTCGATGCGGCCGAAATGATCGAACGTCGCTATCCAGGAAGACTTGGCCGCGTCATGGAGGCGTCCACACAAGAGCTTGCGATATTGATGGACGCCGAAGGCTCAACCGAGTTAAGCGCCGGGTTGAATGGGCTAGTAGAGGCCATCCGCCCCTGGTTGATCAGCCATCCTCAGCGTTACGAGCAGCTCGGACTTTCTATCTACGAGGCTGACGACCGTATGTGGCTTGAGGCCGGCAGCGGACCCGCGTTCAACCCCTATGGTGACGGCGCGCCGCGCCGTGTCCCATGGCCTGACGTCTCGGTTGACGGATCTCAGGACCCGTCATCCATGAATGATGACGCCATGGGTGGTGAGGGCGGTCATGCCAACCACTAATAATGACCTGCGCGATCCCTCAACGGGCTGGGTTGCGAGCCTGATCAACTGGTCGATCCAGAACAAGCTTCTGGTTCTGATCGGGGCGGTTGCCCTCTTGGTGGCCGGTGTGCGCGCTGTTCAGTCCACGCCGCTTGATGCGGTTCCGGACATGACGGACACCCAAGTTATTGTTCGCACCGAGTTTCCAGGCCAAAGCCCCCAGCTGGTCGAGGACCTGGTGACCTATCCCATGGCCAGCGCGCTTCTGGGATTGCCGCGAACCGAGGATGTGCGCGGCGTGTCGATGTTCGGCTCGTCATTCATCTATGTCGTCTTTGAAGATGGCGTTGACCAGTACTGGGCGCGCTCTCGTGTGCTGGAAGCGATCTCGCGCATGCAGGCCGAGCTTCCCGCAGGTGCCGTGCCAGAGCTGGGCCCGGACGCGACCGGCGTGGGCTGGGTGTATCAATACGCCATCGTGGACCGCAGCGGTGAACGGGATCTGGCGGACTTAAGAGCGCTCCAGGACTGGTTCCTGCGCTATGAGCTGGCTGCGGTGGACGGTGTGGCCGAGGTCGCCTCGGCAGGCGGCTTCCAGCGTGAATACCAGGTGCTGCTTGATCCAGATCGCCTGCGCGCCTTTGGGGTCGATCTGCCAGAGGTCATCGAGGCGGTGCGCCGGTCGTCGCTTGAGGCGAGCGGAAGCATTGTCGAGCAGGCCGAGACGGAGTTCTTCGTGCGGGCCCGCGGCTATGTCACCACCGCCGCCGATCTGGAACAGGTCTCGCTTTACGCCGATGACGGTACACCGGTCACGATCCGGGACATGGGCCGCGTGATCGAGGGACCGGCCCTGCGCCGCGGGGTGACGGAGCTTAATGGCGAGGGTGAGGTCGTCTCCGGTATTATCGTGATGCGCGACGGCGAGAATGCGCTTGAAGTGATTGATCGGGTCAAGGCGCGCATCTCCGAGCTTGAACCCGGGCTACCGCAAGGCGTTGAGATCGTTTCGGTTTATGACCGCGCGCCGCTGATTGAAGGCGCGGTTGATTACCTTCAGCACAAGCTGATCGAGGAGGCGATTGTCGTCACCCTGGTGGTGTTGATCTTCCTGCTTCACATCCGCTCGGCCTTTGTGGCGATCATCACCCTGCCGCTGGGCGTGCTGGCCGCCTTTATTGTCATGCAGGCGCAAGGCGTGACGGTGAATATCATGTCGCTGGGCGGGATCGCCATCGCCATCGGGGCGATGGTCGATGCCTCGATCGTGATGGTGGAAAATGCCAACCGACGACTGTCAGAGCTGCCCGTTGGCGCCTCACGGGCAGATCAGAACGCTGCGCGTCTAAAGGCCATCCAGGAGGTGGGACCGGGCATCTTCTTCTCGCTTTTGATAATCACGGTCTCCTTCCTGCCGGTCTTCGCCTTGACCGGTGAGAGCTTCCGCCTGTTCTCACCGCTGGCCTTCACCAAGACCTACGCCATGGCGTTTGCCGCGGCCTTGTCGGTGACGCTGGTGCCCGTCCTGATCATGCTGCTCGTGCGCGGGCGTATCCGCGCCGAGCAGTCCAATCCGATCATGAAGGTGCTCATTGCCGGGTATCGCCCCCTGCTGAAGCTGGCGCTCCGCTTCCGCTGGGTGACCCTTGGGGTGACCGTCTTGCTTCTGGCCAGCTCGGCCCTGCCGTTGTCACGTCTGGGCGGTGAGTTCATGCCGCCGCTTTATGAAGGCGAGCTGCTCTACATGCCGACGACGCTGCCGGGCGTGTCCACGGCTGAGGCACGCGATATTCTCGCCACTACCAATCGCCTGATCATGACTGTTCCTGAGGTGGAGCAGGCTTTTGGCAAGGCCGGGCGTGCCGACACAGCAACCGATCCCGCACCCATGTCCATGATCGAGACCTGGATCCGGCTTAAGCCGCGCGAGGCCTGGCGTGAAGGCTTGACCCCTGAAGGCCTCATTGACGAGCTGAACGCGCGCGTTTCGATGCCGGGCCTGGTCAACTCCTGGGGCTATCCGATCAAAATTCGCATGGACATGATCTCCACCGGCGTTCGCACACCGGTGGGTGTGAAGGTCACCGGCGATGATCTGGGCGAGATTGAGCGGGTGGCAGCTGATATCGCGCGGGTGGTTGAGGGGGTCGACGGTGCGCGCTCCGCCTTTGCCGACCGGACCATGGGCGGGCGCTATCTGGAGATCAATCCTGACCGGCGCGAGCTTGCCCGGCAGAATGTGGACCTGGCCAGCGTTCAGGCCGTGATCAATGCAGCCATGGGCGGACGACCGGTCAGCGAAAGCGTCCAGGGGCGGGAGCGTTACGCCATTGCCGTTCGCTATGACCGCCCGTTCAGGAACCAGCCCTCCTCGGTTGGCGATCTGCTTGTGCCCAGCCGCGATGGTGCGCACATCCCCCTGTCAGAGCTGGCCGACATTGCCTTCGTCGACGGTCCGCCCATGATCCGTTCAGAAAACGCCAGGCTGACCGGCTGGGTGTTCGTCGATGTTGCCGGGCGCGATCTGGCCTCCTTTGTCGCTGACGCCCAGCGCGTGGTCGCGAGCGAGGTCGAGCTGCCCGCCGGATATGCCGTAGCGTGGTCTGGGCAGTTTGAGCAGATGATCGAAGCCAGAGAGCGCCTGTCCCTGGCGATCCCGGCGGCGGTGTTGATCGTGTTTGTGCTCTTGATGCTGCATTTTGCCCGCGTGGACCGAACCCTGATCATCATGGCTTCGCTACCCTTTGCCATGATCGGCGGACTTTGGTCGCTGTGGATCGCTGGCTATGACATGTCAGTCGCAACCGCGGTGGGCTTTATCGCCCTTGGCGGGATTGCCGTAGAGACCGCGGTGGTGATGGTGCTTTATCTTGATCAACAGGTGCGTGAGCATCCCCCGGCCACACAAAGCGATCTGTTCGAGGCCGTGGTTACCGGCGCTGTCATGCGACTGCGGCCCAAGCTGATGACGGTCCTGACGATTTTTGCCGGCCTGGCTCCGGTCTTCATCACTGACGGTCTCGGAGCTGATGTCATGCGGCGCATTGCCCTTCCCATGGTCGGGGGCATGATTTCGACGCTGGTTCTGACCCTCCTTGTTGTTCCCGTCATTTACCTCTTGTGGGAGACGTTCAGGCGAAAACTTGGCCAGGACGATCTTTCGAACGGCACTCCAACCCATCCTCAAACGGAGACTTGAACATGAAACTGATACCTCACCTCCTGGTCGCTGCATCCACCGCAGCCTTGGTGGCTGCTTGCTCGCAGCCTGAAAACGAAGCGCCGAACGCGTCGGACATGCCTGCAAATTCGCAAATGGACCATGGCGATATGGATCACGGTGATATGCAGGCCGATATGGATCACAGCACGATGGACCATGGTGCGATGGAAGGCGGCATGGCGGCGGCTGAAGCCAGCTCGGAAGGCGTCATCAATTCCGTCAACGCCGAGGGTGGTTTAGTCAACATCACTCACCCGCCCATGCCGGAAATCAACTGGCCTGAGATGACCATGGATATCCCGGTCAGCGGAACGGTTGACTTGTCTGCTTTTAATGATGGCGACGCCGTGCAGTTTACGGTCCGCCGGGGCCGCGATGACGTGTTCCGGATTGTTGAGATGACTTCAGTCGAGGCGAGCGAATGATCTATCGCTTGATTGCAGCAGGGTGTGCCGCGCTCGCTGTTACAGCAGCGGCGTTGGCGCACGCGGGGCTCAAGTCGTCCTCCATTGAAGACGGAGCGACACTCAGCACAGCCCCGGATGACATCACGCTGGAGTTTACCGCCGAGGTGGGCCTTGCCGCCATCGGGTTTGAGACCGCCGATGGCAGGGCTCTGGAGACCGGCTTTTCAGCCGACCGGCGATTTGCCAAGGTTCATACTGCTGAGCTTCCAGACCTTGGGAGTGGCGATTACGTTCTTGAGTGGCGCGCCCTTGCGCGCGATGGTCACGTCATGACCGGTGAGATCGAATTCTCAGTGGCCCTTGGTGATGCCTGACGCGTTTGCGCTTTTTGTCTTTGGAGCAAAGCTTGTCTTTCTGATCGCCGCGCTGGGAGCTGGCGGGAGCAGTTTTGTGCTTGCTTTTGGCGGCCCCCTAGCCCGGCGGATTAAGCTTGTTTGGGGGTGCAGCGCGGCTCTAGTCGCCGCACTCGCATACGGTGTCTACCTGACAGCGATAAATGCTCAGCTTGGCGGCACCTGGGCGGCTGCCCTTGATCCGGTAACGTTCGGATGGATATGGCCGTCGCACCAAGCCAAATCGTATGTCCTGATGGCAGGGCTCGTGGCGGCCATGGTAGGGCTTGTCTGGTCTGTTCGCCCCGTCGCGGGCTTCGCGGTCGTACTCATTAGCGTATCGCTGGCGCTGAGCGGTCACACGTCCAGTGCTGAGCCCGTCTGGCTTTCCCGGATGGCGGTCTCAATTCACGTTCTGGCCGCATCCTTTTGGGTCATGGCACCCCTTCTTCTCTGGCCAAGAGTCGTCTTGGACGAGGATGCGGCCTGTATTCGGCACTTCAGCGCGGTAGCCGTCTGGCTTGTCCCGATTGTGTTCGTGGCGGGTGCTTATCTGGCTTTGCGCCTGTCTGGCGGCGCGTTCGCGCTATTCACCACGACCTATGGCCAGCTCCTGCTCGCGAAACTGACCGTTGCAACTGTGGCGCTGGGTTTGGGGGCTATCAATAAGCAGTTGGTATCGCGGCGCTTCGCCAAAGATCCTGCCGATGCGCAGCGTTTGCTGCGGCTCACACTCACCACAGATATCGTGCTGTTCCTGGCCGTATTCGCAATTATTGCTTGGGCCACCACAATTAGCGGTCCAAGCGGCTAGCTGCCTGTGCTGTCATCCAGCTTGCCGATTGAGCGCTGATGTTTCAGGAAGAGCATTTCAAAGGCAAAAATTGCGACTACGCCCCCAAGAGAAATCACGATGATGAGCGGGTCGTTAAGCGCCTTCATGATGATGAAAGCCGTTAGTGCGACCGCATCGAGCGTAATCGCCAATATCAGTATGACCGGGCTGGCACCCACGTCTTCGCGCAGACGGCGCAAGACGCCCCAGTGAATAATGATATCCATCACTAGATAGAAGATCGCACCCATCGACGCGATCCGGCCAAGATCGAAAAATGCGGCAAGCACGCTTGCTGCCACAACCGTGTACACCAAGGTGTGGGTTTGGATGTTTCCCGGCATGCCGAAATGGCGATGAGGCACCAGCTCCATGTCAGTCAGCATCGCAATCATGCGGGAGACGGCAAAAATACTGGCGATCACACCCGAGGCTGTCGCAATGATCGCCAATCCCACCGTGAATTGGACACCCAAGTCGCCAATAGCGGGGCGCGAGGCCTCGGCGAGCGAATAGTCGCGCGCGGCAATTATCTCCTCGATGGTAAGGCTGGAGCCCACGGCCCAGGCCACCAGCATGTACACAACAAGGCAGACCACCAGCGCAATCATGATCGCGCGGCCCACATTCCGATGCGGGTTTTTCAGTTCTGAGCCGCTATTGGTGATGGTGGTAAAGCCCTTATAGGCCAGGATCGCGAGGGCGACACCTGCGAGGAAACCACCAACGGACCCGGACTGCGTCGGGTCTTCGCGCATCGCTGGCTCAAAGCTGAAGCCAGCTGCGGCCAGCGCAACAATGGCGAAGACCAGTATCCCGCCGATTTTTACGACAGCCGCAGCCTTCGAGAGGCCGCCCACATAGCGGTTGCCCGCAACATTCACTAGGAAGGCGAACACGATCAGGCCAACCGCGAGAAGCGGTACCAAGAATGCCGGTGTGCCGCCCGGCCAGAGCTGAAGGGTGTAGGTGGCAAAAGTCCTCGCGACGAGGCTTTCGTTGATAATCATGGAAAAGGCCATGAGCAGGCCTGCACCACCGGTGACGGCGACGGGCCCGTAGGCCTTGTTCAGGATCATCGCGATGCCGCCTGCGGACGGGTAGCGGTTCGACACCTTGATATAGGTGTATGCGCTAAATCCGCTGATAACGGCAGCGACCAGGAATGCTCCCGGGAACCACGGGCCAGCAAATTCGGCGATCTGTCCGGTCAGCGCGAAAATACCCGCACCGATCATGACCCCTGTGCCCATCGCCACCGCACCGGCGAGCGTCAGGCTGTTTTCCTGATACTGTGTTGATCGGTTCTTGTGGGCCATCGGCGGGGCGTCCTCTCAAATCCTTGGGGTTTCGACAGCGACTTCTTTGCCGTTTCAGTATGACTTACGCGCAAATCGGGGATGTCCCTCATTCGCAGATTAGACCGGCCTTCTGTCCAGAACGGGCACCCGACGGCACAAGTCTTGCATCACAGCGGTCACACGACAAAGGAGGCACCAGATGCCAACCGCCAAGGGACATGGCCGACTTGAAGATCGGTCGAATAATTTCACCGCCATGCGGATTGGGTTTGCTGTTCTGATCCTCTACGGTCACGCGCTGATGCTGCCTCAGGGGCTGCCGATGAACGGGGCGTGGGCCAATGGGGTCGATACCGTTGTCCAGTATGCCCTGGACGGATTTTTCATTCTGTCCGGCTATATGCTGGCGGCGTCTCTCTTCCACTCGCGCGACATGACCAGCTACTGGCTATCACGCGGGCTTCGCATTTTCCCCGGTTTGATCGTCACGGTGCTGCTGTGCTGGCTGGTGATGGGTCCCATAATGACCCAGCTGTCTGTCGCAGAATATTTCACGTCGCTTGAAAGTTGGACCTATCCGCTTCTCGCCATAAGCCAGCTCGAGCCCAAGGGCACTCTGCCTGGCGTGTTTGAAAACAACCCAATGGCAGAGATTGACGGCCCGCTCTGGACCATCCGGTACGAGCTTGTGTGCTATGTGATGGCAGGCGTGGCTGCGAGCATAGGCCTCTGGCGGCAGAGCTGGGGCATTCCTGTTCTGTTTGCCGCCTCGGTAATCACCTCATTGGTGGTTCAGGTTTTCCCATACTCAGGTCCGGGGGATGACACCGTGGAGGTGATGGCGCGCTTCGCCCCGGCCTTCCTGATCGGTTCCATGTTCTTCAGGTTCCGCCACCTGCTCGCTCTTAATGCAATCGGCGCGGCACTTCTGGCAGCGATGGCGGTCGCGTTATACGCAACGCCACTGTCCATGCTGGCGGGCCAAATCGCGAGTGCCTACGTCTTCCTGTGGCTCGGGTACAAAGCCATTCCAGGGCGGCTTGGTCATGGGGTGCGCGAGGTCGAGGATGTCTCCTACGGTCTCTACATTCTTCACTGGCCCGTCGGTCAGATGCTGGTCGCGTCGAACCCGGAAATCGGAACCGCGCCGATGTTCGCAATCATGGGGGCCAGCGCACTTGTGATGGCCTTGATACTGCGCCGCCTGGTCGAGAAGCCAGCCCTTGCCATGAAGCCGCACCTGCGCACCGGTCTGAACCGCTTTAGAGGCTCAAATCCTGCGCGGGTCGCTTAGGGCCTGGGCGGAGAAAATGTTACTCAGCCACGACCACCGTAAACGGCGCGCGGACGATGTCTCCGTCATGGCGCACCTCGACGAAGAGACGATGGACGCCAGCAGTCTCAAAACTCACCTCAAAGGCAAGGTCCGGCCCGGCGCGGTCATCGGCACTGGACGGTTCTTCACCGAGCGGGTGGGCGTGGGCCATTTGTGATGCACCGGTGTTGAAGCCGACAACATGCGCAAATGCGCCGAGATAGGGTTCAAGAGCGCCCTCGGCACCCGACACATTCAAGGACATACGTACAGGGTGACCGGCATCCACCTCACCCTCAGGTGTGAGTGTGAAGCTTAGGCCCGCGGTGTCCGCTGTCAGCACGTTCACCGGGATGATATAGGGGGCGGCCTCGTCTCCGACGCGCACCCAGTCGGTTGCCTTTACGGCACCGTCAGCATGTGCGGCGTGGTGGTCACCCCCGTGATCGCCATGGCCCTCCTGCTCCGCGTGAGCGCCATGGTCATGTGCGTGATCATCGCCGTCTTGACTGTCATGATCATGGCCATGGTCGTCATGTCCATCGTGGTGATCGTGAGCTTCTCTGTCGACCTCGAACGGTTCAGCCAGGCGTCCATCGACCCAAACGCGATAGATGCGGGAATGCGCTGGCGTGAAGGACAGAGACGCCTCGCCATTGCTGTCAGGTTCAATGTGCAGATGGTGGTAGTCTTCGAGACCTTCATCGACGATCAGGACGTGGACCAGCCGCTCATGGCTTTCAGTGAAGTCTGAGCCTGCGACCGGCTCTCCATCGGGGCCGGTCAGTTGCAGTGTCAGGATTGCCGCCTCGCCCGCAGCCAAATCGCCCCCGGTTTCAACATTCAGACGAAGACCGCTCGAGTGATGGTCTTCGTCGTGGTCATTCCCGCCGTGATCATGTCCATGATCATCGTGGCCATGGTCGTGTCCGTGGTCATCATGCTGATGGCTATGATCGCCATGCCCATTCTCCTGAGCAAAAACCGCTGTAGAAGCCAGTGCAGCCGCCAAGACGGAAAGACTTACAAGAGGAAGGCGCATGGGTTCAGCTCCTTGAAGGTTCCAGATCGGATGCGACAGCATCGCGCTGAGAGGTGTCAGAAATATGGTCCCGAACCGACCCGAAGCGGGCATAGAGAGCCGGCAGGACGATCATGTTCAAAAGGGTTGAGGATACAAGCCCAAACAGGATGACAACGGCCATAGGTGCTTGAATCTCGCTCCCCGGTTCCCCGCCGCGCAAAGCCAGAGGGACCAGTGCGAGTGCGGTCGCCAGCGCCGTCATCAAGATCGGCACCAGTCGCTCCATGGCCCCACGACGCACGGCCTCTTCAAAGCTGGCGGCTTCGCCGCTCAAGGTCAGGTGGCGGATATGAGCTACCATCATCACCCCATTACGCGTCGCTATGCCGAAAAGCGTGATAAAGCCAATAATCGAGGCGACCGAGAGCACGCCACCAGCGGCGAAAACCCCCACAACGCCACCGATCAGGGCGAAGGGCAGATTGGCCATCACAAGAGCTGCATCGCGCCCGGAGTTAAACGCCATATAAAGCAGCAGGAAGACTCCCACGATCACCGCTGCGGACAGGATGGACAGACGTGCTGTGGCTTCGTTCGCGCTTTCAAATTGGCCGCCATATTCGATGTAATAGCCCTGCGGCAGATCGATATTGGCTGTCACATTGTCCTGGATGTCATTCACGACGCCCAGAAGGTCGCGACCGGCAACATTCGACATGATGACGATTTTGCGCTGTACGTTTTCGCGGCTGATCGTATTGGGGCCACGATCCCGGCGAATCTCCGCGAAGGCCCGCAACGGGACTTCGGCTCCCGACGGGGTCAGGAAACGCGTATCGCCCACAGCTTCGAGATCAGACCGGTTCTCCTGAGCGTATCGGACAACCAGATCAAAAGCGGCGCTGCCTTCAAGGACCTGGCTGACTTCCGCCCCGGCGAAAGCGGCTTCTACGGCCTCGGCCACATCACCAACCTGTAAGCCATGGCGGGCAATGGCTTCGCGCTGGAAATCCACGGTTAGGACCGGCACGTCGGCCTGTTGCTCGACCGAAAGGTCAACAACCCCCTCAACCGTTTCCATCTGGGCGCGAACCTGTTCGGCCACCCGGCGCAGCTCATACAAGTCTGGTCCGAATAGCTTCACCGCGATATTTGCCCGCGTACCAGAAAGCATATGGTCAATGCGGTGAGAGATCGGCTGACCAATGGTGATATTCATCCCCGGAAGCGCGCTTAGGGAGCCGCGCACGTCTTCCAGGAAGTCCTCCTTGGAACGCTCGCCCATGGACAGGGTCACTTCGATCTCAGACGCACTGACCGCCAGGGCATGTTCATCCAGTTCCGCTCGTCCTGTTCGGCGCGCGGTTGCGATCACTTCCGGCTGATCCAGCAGGATGCGCTCAACCATGGCCCCCAACTCATCGGACTGTTCCAGCGAAGTGCCCGGCAGGGTGACAGCGCTGACCGTCAAGCTGCCCTCGTTGAAGTCAGGAAGGAAGGCGCGTCCGGCGTTGGAAATCAGTAGAATCGATCCCGCAAGGCCGACAAGAGACAATCCGCCTAGTGTGGCCCAGCGTTTTACGGTGAAGGTCAACACCGGGCGGTATGCGGCCTGGGTCATTCGTGCCAGCCACGGGTCACGCTTGGACTTAATGGTCTTGGAGCTTGGCATCAGAATGGCTGCCAGAGCCGGAGTCACCGTTACCGCCACCAGAAGCGAAGCTGCCAGCGCGATGACGTAAGCCAGCCCCAAAGGCTGCAACAGTCGACCCTCCACGCCGGACAGGAAGAATAGCGGCAGGAAAACCAGCATAATGATCAGGGTCGCAAAAACGATTGAGCCCTGGATTTCGCGCGTGGCGTCCTCGACCACATTGAGAGTGGGCCTCGGTTCTGGCTGCGAGATGTTCTCCCTCAGCCTGCGCACCACATTTTCGACCACGATGATGGCGTCATCGACCAGCGCACCAAGCGCAATCGCCATCCCGCCCAAAGTCATGGTGTTAATGTTGGCACCCAGAAGCCGAAGGGTCAGGATCGAAACCACGAGCGAGAGTGGAATGGCGAGCAGCGAGATCAGCGTTGCACGTCCGCTCATCAGGAAGGCGAAGACGATGACGACGACCAAAATGGCTCCGTCCCGGAGCGCGTGAAGGACATTGGTGACCGCGACATCAATGAAGTTGGCCTGCCGAAACAGATTGGTCTCGATGAACATGCCTTCAGGCAGTCCAGCCTCGACCTCGGCGATAACCCGGTCCAATTCGTCGGTAAGCGTAAGGGTATTGGTGTCAGGCTGTTTCTGGATGCCGATCACCACGGACGGGCTGCCGTTTTGTGACCCGGTGCCGCGTGTGATCGCCGCGCCCATCTGAACATTGGCAATATCACGGACAAGAACCGGTAACCCGTCAACCTGCCCTACCGAAGTGGCCGCAATATCCTCAATGGACTGGACGCGGCCAACGCCCCGAATGAGATATTCCTGCCCGCCCTGTTCCACAAAGCCAGCCGAGGAATTTGCATTGGTTTCGGCTACCGCCTCGATCACCTCCTCAAGCGTAATCCCATAGGCTGCGAGGCGTTCAGGTCGCACATCGACCTGGTACTGGCGCACCTCGCCCCCAATGGGGATGACTTGAGCGACACCAGGCACTGCAAGGAGTCGCCGCCGCAAGGTCCAGTCCGCCGCAGTACGAATTTCCATTTCTGAGTGTTGATCGGACCCCAGCGCAATGAACATCACTTCGCCCATGATGGAGGAAACCGGGGCGAGGACTGGGGAGGGAACATCTGGCGGCAGAGACTCTCGCACCAGTTGGAGTTTTTCAGCCACGATTTGACGGGCCAGATAGATGTCCGTGCCCCATTCAAAGTCAGCCCAAACCACAGCGCTGCCAACCGAGGTTGAGGACCTCACGCGGCGCACACCGGACGCACCGTTCAGTGCCGTTTCGATGGGTAGCGTGATAAGGGTTTCGACCTCCTCCGGAGCCATGCCGTGCGCCTCTGCGACAACGGTTACCGTTGGCGCGGTCAGGTCAGGGAAAACGTCAACCGGCATACGCATGGATTCCCATGCACCCCAGATGAGCAAAGCGAGGCCACCAATCAGGACAAAGGCCCGATTCTGTAGCGAGAAGTGGATGGTTTGCTGGATCATGCTTGCCTCGCCCTAGTGTGCATGACCGTGACCGGCTTCCGCCGGACCACTTGCGGCAAGGTGCACTAGATACGCGCCTTCGGTCACGACCCGCTCGCCCGGTTCAAGACCCGATGCAACTCCAATCAGGTTGCCATCACGCACCGCGATGCGGATGGGCTGACGCCGCCAATTTTCCCCATCTTCCATAACGAAGACGACATTCTGACCGGCCTCATCCACAATAGCATTGACCGGTATCACCGGACCGTCAAAACGTTCGGCGATCCGAATCCGTGCTGTGGCTAGCGCCCCCGCAGCAAAGGTCGCTGAATTTTCAAATTCAAAAATGACGGGCATTGTACGGCGGACCGGGTCAACGGCACCGCCTGCCGCAACCAGACGCCCACCATGGTCCACCAAGTCATAGGCAGCGCTCTGCCCGAGTAGGCTGAACCAGGCCCCCTGAGGCTGACCCAGACCTGGCGCATCAATTTCTGCGACCTGAGCCACAAGGCGCATGCGTTCCGGATCGACAATTCGGAAAAGAGGATCGCCAGCCTGTGTGTAACTGCCCGGACCCACATCCACCCTCACGATCTGACCGCTGACCGGGGCTCGAACGGCGACGCCGCCACCGGAGCCTCCTTCGGCACCATCGAGACGCGCCTGTGCTGCATTCAGACGGGCGCGAGAGGTTTGAAGGTCGGCGCTGGCCTGTTCAACCCGATTGCGTGCCACGGCCCCGGCTTCGAGGAGCTCTTCCACGCGGGCAAGCTCGGTTCGCGCGACGTCGAACGCCGCACGGGCTGCATCACGATCCGCAAGAAGGCTGGCAAAATCACGTTCGCCCGACAGGTTGGGTGCGATCCGAGCAATAACCTGCCCAGCCGTCACGGCGTCACCAATCTGGGGGAAGCCAGTGTCGGCAGCCAGAACAATACCGTCAGCTTGAGCTGTCACTGAGGCATCCCCACCCGGTGCCGGTTCGAGCGTGGCCGGAGCTCGAACAGAGCGAAACAGCGTTGCTTCACGGACAGCCGCAGTGGCAAAACCCACCTGCCATTGCTGCTCTTTCAGAAAGGGAATCAGCTCTTCATCAGAGCTCTCTTCTGAGAGCGAGGCGTCAGCTTCGGCGATGGTATCGAACACCTGATAGCGACCCAGCTGGTGCACTGACACGAGGCTGCGAGATTGAAGGATTACCGTGACTTCGCGGATCGCGGCATGTCGCGGTCGAGCAACCGGACGGAAAATCCCTGCCGTCGGGGAGGGGCCTGCCGTAAAGATTTCCTCAGGCGCGCCACCTCCGGCGAGACGCACAGTCACCTGGCCTTCACCGACGGGGCGGAAATCATCAAGACGCGTGAAATGGGCTGCAAACGGAGACTCCCGGCCCACTGCGAATGGCGGAAACTCGACAAACAGCTCCGTAGCATCGGTGAAGTCGGTGACGACAACTCCTCCACCATGGCCATGATCATCTTCGCCATCGGCATGGTGGTCTCCGCCATGACCCTCGTCACCATGAGCGTGCCCATGATCGTCTGAGCCGTGATCATGCGCGTCATTTCCATGGGCGTGGTCACCTGCACCATGATCATGTCCATGGTCGTCGGCGTTTGAGCACGCCACGAGAGCCGCTGCGAGAGCAAGAATTGTAAGGGACTTTGTACGGTGCATCATTCAATCTCCGCCAGAAGCGCATCAAGCGCGATAAAGGCTTCACGCGCACGGTGTTTCAGAGAAATGGCCCGTAGCTCTGCTTCGTGAGCCGCCCGGGTCGCATCGATTGCTTCAAGTGCTCCAATTTCACCGGCGCGATAGGAAACAAGGGCGATCCTTCTAAGGTCACGCGCTGAAGTGAGGGCTTCGGCTTCATAGTCGACGGCGCTTTCATGCAGCGCCGCAGCGCGCCGTCTCAGCATTGTTACTTCACCCTCAATCCGACGGCGTTCGCGGCGCAGGCGGGCCTCGGCAAGGCGCGCGTCGGCGGCAGCGGCCTGACGCTCTCCCTGATTCCGGTCAAATAGCGGAAGAGGAACGCTGGCTCCCACGAGAACCCCAGTCTCCCCTCCCATGCCCTCGGTGTGGCGCAAGCCCACACCAACGCTCACATCCGGAGTGAATCGCGACGCAGCCTCTTCGCGCGACCGTGCACCCTGCGCTTCCGCTTCAAGGGCGGCGACGCGTGCGGACTGCTCTGTCGGACTTGCCGTCGCCAGTGCAGACGCATCGGGTATCAATTGGCCCGCTATAGGCGCGGACAAGGCCCGCTCTGACGCGGTCACAATGAACAGACGGTCGCGTGCGCTTTGAGACTCGACTCGCGTCTCGGAGATGAGGCTTGGAAGCGCAAGCGTTTCCTGCCGCACCCTTTCAAGGTCGAGTTGGGATGCGTCTCCGGCGGCCACCCGCTGTCGCGTTGCCGCTTCGAGGCTCGCCAGTTGCTCCTGCAAGGCTTCGACGGTCGCGAGCTCGGCTTCTGCTGCAAGAACGCCATAGAATGCGGACAGTGTTTCTGCGCGAAGTTCTGCCTGTGTGACGAGGCCATTGAAGCGCGCTGCCTGGATATCCGATCTGGCCCCATTGGCTTGAAGGGCCCGGCGTCCCGAAACATCAAACTCGCGTTCAACCATAACGGAAGTCTCTGACCCCTCACCGCCAAAACCGCTCTCGCCTTCGCGTTCAACAGACAGGGTCGGGTTGCGCCAGGTTTGAAGGCTGGTCAGACTGCCCTCGGCCCGCTGGACAGGTGCCTCTAGCAGTATCCGGTTCTCAGCATTGCTGAGGGCTAGCGTAATCGCGTCCTCTGCGGTCAGGTCTTGAGCAGCCACAAGCCCGGTCAGAAGCGGAATAGACAAAATGCCTGCAAAACACCGACCCGCAATCGGCCTTTTCTTCACGCGGCGGTTCGTTGAGGGTAGCATGGCCTAGCCTCCAATAAGGACAAAAAGCGCTTCGATGGTGTGATGCAATGGCTCCAATGCCACGAACACAGAAAGGAGCAAGCCGGCTGTAATCAGTCCGGCCCGTACGGCAGAATGCTGCGATGGCTCAAAGGCTGGTTCCAAAAGAGCACGCACCCGCAAAGTAATGTCCGCGTCCTGAAACGCGGCAGCTCCCGGAGCGGTGGTATGCAGACTGCGTTCAAGCAGAAGGAGTGTCTCGGCTATTTTCACCGGTGGATGTGCCTGGGCCACCAGTGCATCACAGGCCTGTTCCTGAGCCAGCACCAAAGCGTGCTGCAGCGTCTTTGCCAGCGTAGAAGGATAGAGACCACACAGAACTGTGGTGATGTAGCGTGTCAGGAGATCGCCCCGCGCGACGTGGGCGTGTTCATGCGCTTCAACGATTTCATAGCGATCTGAGGGCAACCGGTCTTTTATCGATCGGCTGATAAAGACTTCAGGCCGGAGCAGTCCTACAGCCATCGCGATTGGGCGCTCCGACGCGATCAGCCGAAGCCTCGGCGCAATGGGTGATCCGGTAAGGCGCAGCGTGCGCGTGAGCTGTCTGATATCGAGATAACTGGTAACGGCGATCTGTACGACACGAAGCGCTAGAAGACCCGGTATCAGCAACGCCAAGAATGCGATAATACCTGAGCCACTAAGTAATCCCTCGCCTGTCCACAGGCCAAAGCTGTCGTGCTGATGAAGATGGGCAAAATTGATTGGTGATGCGTGTGGGAAGAAGATGACTCCCAACGCTGCAAAGCCTGCGATCATATACGGAGCCAGCGTCGCCAGTACGATCAGATGCACTCGGAATGCCGGTCGCACAGGCTGTAATCGGGACCGCAGCCACCACGCGATGGCATTGAGACCGAATACTCCGCAGGCAAAAACACTCAGCCCCGCCGTCGAAGCGATAATCAGTTCTGACCCGGTCACGCATCACCCCTTTGGGTTTTGCGCTTGTGACGCTCAATGAGAGCTTCAAGTTCATCCAGCATCTTCGGATCAGTTTGGGCCGCATACCCGGCAAAGGCCGCCATCAAGCCGCCCTCATGGCCCGTGCTGAACCTGTTGAGCGAGCATTCAATAAGCCGCGCCATCACCGTCTCGCGACTTTGGACAGGGGTGTAAACATAGGCGTGGCTAACACGTTCGCGTGAGAGAAGCTCTTTGCGATGGAGGCGCTCCAGTGTTGACTGAATTGTCTGCAGCGAGTTGCCTCGCTCGGCTCCAACGCGCGCGTGAAGTCCGCGCGCTTCACCGATTCCGGCGCGCCAGATTTCTTCCAGAATGGAAATCTCAAGCTCGCCGAGCTTCAATTCAGCACAAGACATACACGCTTCCTCCACATGCTAGGGGTAAATCCTAAAACACCGATTGGCAATCGGCTTTTCGCATTCGGAATACTCTAGGGCGGTGTCAGAGGAACTTGGGCTTGAGCGTGGGGCGTCGGTTTCATAGCGTCGCTCGATGCTTAGTCCGTTCAAATATTTCAAAACGTCGCCTGAGATCATCCGCCTGGCGGTGATGATGTATGTTCGCTTCCCGCTTTCGCTGCGGAATGTCGAAGACCTGCTTCACGAGCGCGGGATCGATATCACACACGAAACGGTCCGTTTCTGGTGGAACCGGTTCGGTCCGATGATGGCGGGAGAGATCCGCAAGCGCCGATCCCAGCAGCTTCGCCAGGTCACGCAATGGCGCTGGCACTTGGATGAGGTCTTCGTCAAAACTAACGGCCAAACTCACTATCTATGGCGCGCGATCGACCACGATGGCGAGGTGCTGGAATCCTATGTGACTAAGACACGCAACAAGGCTTCAGCGCTGAAGTTCCTCAAGAAAGCGATGAAGCGCTTTGGCAACCCGCAGGAAGTTGTGACTGATCGGTTGCGGTCATACCGCGCAGCGATGCGCGAACTTGGAAACGAACAGCGGCAGATCACTGGACGGCATGAGAACAACCGGGCGGAAAACTCGCACCTGCCGTTTCGACGACGGGAGCGGGCAATGGCTAGGTTCAGGCAAATGCGAAGCCTCCAGAAGTTCGCTGCTGCCCACGCCTCCGTCCACAATCACTTCAACTACGACCGATCCATAGAACGCCGATCCAGATTTAAAGACCTTCGCAATGCCGCCCTCATTGAGTGGCGTGAATTGCTCGTAGCCTAAACTCACTCGCCTCTAGCTATTCGAGACTTGTCCGCTTTAGTCTGACAGCACCGCCACTCAGACCGGCAGGTCTTGTCTCTTTCCATGAACTGGCAATTTCCTCCCCAACTTTCCGGGGCTTGCGAAGCCGTGTCTGGAACCGAGACTGTGCGAACACCCCTGAAAACCCGGAAAGTCTCAAACCGCCATGTTCGGTGGTCCGAGTACCGTAGACGGGTTCCCTGATGTCGCGTAAAAACAGGGATATGAGGCCGTTGCTGTTCGTCGCGAGCGTTTGTGCACCCGATAGGTGTCTGTATTTGTTTTGAAAAAGAGAAATTCCCTGTGAATCAAAACAGGGAATTTGAAAATTGGAACAGGGAAAATTCAAACGCGATCAGGGAGGCGTTCGGCCTGATCAGGTAGACAGGTTTGGCTTATGCCGCGAACCCAAAGAGACGCTCTTGTTCTGTCCAGTCGAGTGGAATGTCCGAGCGTACGAAGACGTTGCTTGAAAGATGCGCTGGCTGGGTGCCGGTCAGGATGGCGTCCATGATCTTCGGCGAGAGGAAAGCCATCTGTAGGCGATCGCGAATGAAGCGTGATGACAGGTTCTCGCTCGCCGCGATTTCTTCCATGCGGATGCCTGCATGGAGTTCCTCGAGCCATACGAGCGCGCGTCCCAGGTTCTTCTGCAAGTTGGCATCGGGCGTTGGCGCCTGATCGGACAAGATGATTTTGGCTTCCACGCCGCGGCGCCGATACGTGAAGGGCGCCGAAAAGGTTATCTGCGTTTCGGGGTTGTCAGATTTTACGTCGGGTATTGGCAGGACGGCGGTGATTGTAAGTGTTCCCGGTTCGACATTGAGCTTCTGGATCGCCGCTAATCGGGTCTCTTCGTCGGCTATTGCGAGGGCTTCAAGATTTTTCGTTCGTGTCGAAATCCCGGATAGTGGAGCGCCACATTGTGCGACGAGCGTGGTCAGATTTTTCGTCAGGTGCGCAGAGAGGCTCGCGGCTGCGGCAGCTTCAAGCCGTTTCGCAGGGAGACGCATCCCGTCGGTCGTGTCGTTTCCGGATTTACGGATCAGATCGTGAGAGACGTAGTAGCGAAACCGGCGTTGGCCTCGGGTTGTATGCGAGGGGGTAAGGCGGCGATCCTCCCCGTCAAAAATCCTGCCGGCCAGCGGGCTCGTGATCTTGCCCGGCTTCGATGATTGGCTTTTCGCAGAACGGCGCGAGGCAGCCTCAAGTTTGCTCTGAACGCGTTCAAAGAGTTCATCGTCGATGATGGCATCGTGTTGACCCTCATGGACGATTGCCTTGTGTCTGATTTTGCCGATGTAGAGCGGGTTGCGAAGAAGGTTCTGGATACGGCCTCGCGAGAAGGGTTTTCCGCCTCGCATTTTCGGATCCGCGGCATCCCTGGTCTTCGTGCGCAGTCTTTCCTTTTCGGCGGCGAGCTCTACCAGGCGAAGGCACTCCAGTTCGTCATAGAGCGTAAACATCCGCTGGACAGTTTGAGCCTCTGCGGGAACCACATCAAGCGTCCGTCCGTTCGGCGTATATCCAAGCGGAATATACCCGCCCATCCAGAGCCCTTTGGCTTTTGATTGGGCCAGCTTGTCTCGGATGCGTTCTGCCGTCACTTCGCGCTCGAACTGAGCGAAGGAGAGCAGAACGTTGAGGGTCAAGCGCCCCATCGATGTTGAGGTGTTGAAGGACTGCGTCACCGAGACGAAGGAAGCCCCGGCCGCATCAAGACGCTCGATGAGCTTGGCGAAGTCGGGAAGCGAGCGGGTTAGCCGGTCGACCTTGTAAACGACAACCAGGTCTATCCGACCGGCATCAATATCTTCGAGCAGCCTCTGCAGCGCTGGTCGATCAAGCGTGCCACCGGAAATACCACCGTCATCATAGCGCTCTGGAAGCAGTTTCCAGCCTTCATGACGTTGAGAGGCGACATAGGCTTCGCAGGCCTCGCGTTGTGCATCGAGTGAGTTGAAGTCTTGATCCAGCCCTTCCTCAGAGGACTTGCGGGTATAGATCGCGCAGCGTGCTTTGGTCTCGCTCATGACGCGTCCCTCCTACTCGCCAGACCGAAGAAACGCGGCCCTGACCAGCGTGTGCCGGTGATGGCTTGGGCTATGGCCGATAATGATCTGTAGGTTTGGCCGCGCCAAGAGAAGCCCTTCTCCAGAACTTCAACTTCATGGGTCGCGCCGTTCCATTCACGAATGAGCCTCCCGCCCGGCAGGAGGCTGGGCACAGGTTGACGCGCTTCTCCTCGCGCAAGCTTGATGAGTTGGGTTTGCTTGCGCTTGGGAAAGCCCTTCGAGGCACGCAATTGGACCTCATGGGCGAGAATGCGGCGCATGAGGGGGGCGCTGAGGCGCTTGGGCGGCTGGCGGTCGAACAGATCTTTCCAGATTGGAAGGAGCTCTGCGTGGGGTTTGCCGGCCAACTCTTTGACGGTGATCGCGGCCATTTTACGAGCCCTCCCGCGCAAGGCGGTACCGGCTTTGTGTCGTGTCTTTGCGGGGCGGTAGCTTTTCGATGTCCACACCGTCCTTTTTGAGGCCGGTCAGTGCGGCGCGCGTCGTGTGCGGTAACCAGCCCAGGGTGGTGGCGATCTGACCGACGGTCGCGCCCTTGGCTGATGCGAGGAGGTCGATGAGGCGCGCCTTTTTGGTGCCCGGGCGATATGTGGGTTTGTGCACACGTCGCGGTGAAGAAGCGAGAACCTGATCTGTCGGTATCGTGGTTTTGGGCATTGGAGCCTCCCGTGTTTTCGGGGGTAGCTCGTCTACCCCCTTGCACTGAGGCGAGCCCGGGATCGATCGATGCGATCAGCGCCGGGCGTGACAGCATGCATGCTCGAGGTCGCGGGGAAGTCCAGTCGAATTGAGCACTTGGGCTTAAGTTTTTTCGATCCGGATGATCCGAAGCCGGGATTGAGAGGAGCCAGAACGGCGATGCCGGACAAGGAGGAAGCCGTCTTCATTCAGATCTCGGATAACGTTTCTCATACACGCAACCTTCCACCCTAGTGCCTGTTGGAGCGGTTCATTCAGCTCGGCTTTGGGGTGAAACGGGTGCCTCTCGCGCCGTGTGCCGGCGTCATCGTTGATCGGTAGTGCGCTGAGCCACCCCAAGGCCCGGGCGATGTGCCTTCGGGTTTCTTCTCGATAGCTCTTGTTCTCAGCGCGCGTTCGGTTCGCGGCCTGTCCTTTTATCGCGATGGAGAGCGCATCTTCGAGTGCGGCACAGATATGGGAAAAGTGTTCGGCGGAGGAGAGAGGTGCATCGGTCATGGTCGTAGCACCGCTCGGATTGGCCGCGCTGGTCCAGGCCGAAAAGCATAAACGTCAGTGACGTCCCGTTGGACGGTTGAGCATGCGCCGGCGGCCTGTGCTGGGGTTGCGGTCCATGAAGCCTTGGCCTTGCCGCCCGCGGATCCATCCCAGAAATTGAGAGATGCTGTCGACTTGATCGTCAAACCGGCTATCGGGAAATGCTGCCATTTCACGGCGAAGCGTCTCCCACCAGGGTGCATTCGTCGAGAAGCGGACCTGGTTGGAGTGGAGCAAGTCGAGCTGGGGAATAAGACGTTCCAGCTTTGTGTGGCGTGCGCGAACAAGCCGGTAGCCCAACTCGCCCTCCGATCGAAATTGTTGGACAAGCGCCGTGCCGTTCGAGCTGTCCTCAACGAGAACCTCTTCGGCGCGCCAGTGAGCTTTGAGGTGGCGCATCCGTGCCTTGAGGTCGGGATACTCCAGCCGTGCGCGCGTGAGGTCGAGCAGGTGCCACGCTTGCTCGAAAAAGCCCCACGTTGTGCCAACGGAGAAGTCGCAATGCGGGCCGGTCTTGGCTGCCGTATCCCAGCTTTGAACAACGCGCTGACACTCCAGGCGATCTGGAATGTTTTCGGTGAGGCTAAGCTTGTCGATTGCGATGATCGCTCCATCCGGCGGTACAGGGTTTTGTTGGTATTGTGCCGAGAATGCTGCGGCTCCGATTTCATCACGCAAGACATCGAGTTGCGCGGCGGGCAATCGGTGTGGGTCAAGGGGCTCGCCGACCGGCCGGTCCCAGCGCCTCCCCTGATAAAGCCGAAGCTTTTGCTGGGTCTCGGCGATGGCGGGCAGATTGAGATGTGTGTATCGGCCGCTTTCAATAAGGGCCGCGGGTAAGTCGTCTTCGTGCAGGCGTTGTTGGATCGAGATCAACGACCCGCGCTTGGGATCATTGAAGCGGGACAAGAGGGCATCGCGATAATAGCCTCGGACTGTCTCGCGTCTTACATCCGATCCTGCGTCCTGGGCCTTCATGAGGTCGTCGATGATGATCAGGTCAGCGCCAAAGCCAGTCGTGGCACCGCCCAGTGTGACGGACTTTCGGATGCCGCCTCCCGTCGTTCGCAATTCTGTATTTGTGCTGGATCGGATTTTGAAGCCAGGAAAGAGCGAGTTGTACCATCCGGCAGTGATCACCCGCCGAAAGGCATCAGCATGCTCGCGAGAAAGTTCATCGCCATAGGTCGCCACCATGACTTTGGCGGACGGGTCGCGCCCCATGATCCACGCGGGCAGGGCAACCGCGCCCGCGATGGATTTGAGATGGCGTGGTGGGATGGTCACTAGAAGGCGCCCACCCTCTTTAGCGGCCGATGACTGCAGCGCGTAACACATCGTCTCCAGATAAGGCGCATTGCTCGGCTGAGCGCCGCCATGAAGTTCGGCAAACACGGATTTGACGAAGAAATAAAAGACCTCACGGCGAAGGGCCGCTGCGGCGCGCGATGCCGGGCTCATCAGCTGTCCTCATCGTCAAGCGTGAGATCGCGCGATTGGATGTCGGTCGACACAGACCACCCGGCGAGTTCCTTCAATATTGCCTGGTCATCAACTGGATCGAACGCGATCGCCTCGGTCTTGTCTTGGTCCGGGGTTAGTGCCTGTTGCATTTGTATCAGGCGGAGCAGGCGATCAACGGCGCGAAGGTCCCCCTCCAACGCGTCCTTGCGTAGCCGCAAAAGCAGGGCTTCGATCATCGTGATCTTTCGCGTATGGCCCCGCTCGCGGACAGTGATCTTGCCGTAGAGAGTTTCGTTGAGGATCGTCGTGAGGTTTTTACGTCCGCCAGGTCGACCGCGCGGATTACCCGACTGGCCTTTCTTGAACTGGCTCTTCACAGGCGGGTTGGCGTAGCCGACCGGTCGATGTGGATCGTGGCCTGCGGAGGATGCCGAGGCGGCATTTGCCGCCCCGGAACCGGTTTCAGACATGATCGTCCTCCATCGTCGCCAGAGGATGAAGCGGACGCCGGTCGGCCCAGGCCAGAATGTCGGCGATCAGGTCCAGATCGGAAGCTCGTGAGACAGTATCTGTGGATGCCCCAATCGATGCCCGATGAAGGATGGATTGGAGTTGGTGCAGCCAGCCGCGGCGGATAGCCTCCTCGCCCTTTGGGTTAGCGGCGGTTTGATCGAGATGGATGATGTAGGCGTCGATCAGCGGGATGAATTCGCTACCGTTCTCCGAGCGCCACTCAATGGTTCGATGGACGAGCGCGTCAACCGCCGCTTCGATGTGGCTGTCGGCATCGTCGCGAAGACGCTGATTCGACTCGCTAAGGGTGATCAAATCATTGGCCATTGGAAGCTCCTTTTTGACCTTCGGTAAGGGATTGCTCGGAAACGAGCGGTATTGGGGTAGGAGGCACGCGGCGTGCTCTGACGGCTTCAAAGCTCTCATCCGTGTCATGAAGCGTGGCCCTGATCCTGAATGTCTCGCTCATGCGCTCAATGATCACGTCGACGTATTTGGGATCGAGTTCGATGAGAGTGGCGCTTCGCCCGCAGTCCTGCGCGGCAACCATTGTTGTGCCGGACCCGCCGAAGCAATCGAGGATGCGATCGCCTCGACTGGTGACGTCCTTGATGGCATCAGCCACCATTGCTGCGGGTTTGACTGTTGGGTGAAGCTTGAGGAGTTCTCCGCGCGCTTTCGTGCCGGAGTTCATTCCCGCATACGGCCAGACGTTCGTTCGGTTGCGTCCGTGTTTGCCGAGCTGGACATTGGTGGTGTGGGAGGCGCCAGGTTTCTTGAAGACGCAGATGAGCTCGTGTTGGGACCGGTAAAGACTGCCCATTCCACCGACGCTCTTGTCCCAGACGGCGAGGTTGATCAGTTCCAGCCCGGCACCCTCGCCAGCCAGGATGAGCGGCGAGATTGAACGCCAGTCCATGCAAGAGAAGATGATGCCGCCGGGCTTGGTGTTTTCGGCAAGGCGGTCGTGCACGGATCGAAGAAAGCTCGCGAATTCTTCCAGGCTCATTTCACCGGAAGCCTGAACGAATTCATCGTGTCGGACTGTGCCTAACCCGCAGACATTTTTGTCAATTTTGACGTTGTAGGGCGCGTCCGTGAAGACTGCGTCGACGGGTTTCTCCTCAAGCATCGCGTATGTTTCGGATTTTGTGGCGTCACCGCAAATCAGCGTGTGATCGCCGATCGTCCAGATATCTCCCACCTCGCTGACCGGCGTGGTTGGGAGCTCAGGTAACTGGGTGTCGCGATCAACCGGGGTTTCTCCGTCCAGCAAGACGTCTATCTCGCCCATCTCAAAACCGGTCAGTCCAAGGTCGATGTCCAGGCTCAATAACTCCTCGATCTCGAACTTGAGAGCTTCGCGATCCCAGTTCGCATCTTCGCAAAGGCGGTTATCCGCGATCCTGAAAACCCGGATCTGAGCGTCTGTGAGGTGCTCGATCCGGATTGCAGGTGCTGAGCCAAGGCCGAGCTGTCTGGCCGCCATGATCCGTGCAACGCCCGCGACGATGTTGTTGCGGGAATCCACAAGGATCGGCGTGACAAAGCCGAACTCCTCGATCGACCGGGCGATCTTGTTGATCTGCTCTTTGGGGTGAGCTCTTAACACGCGGTCGGGCACAACCAGATCGCCAAGCCGGGCGTCGACAAGGCTTAGGTGGTTAAATCCCGGAAGTTGGTTTATATGCGTTTGATGGATACCCATAGGCGTCCTCCTTCATCATCCCCGCCAGCCAATCCGGAGGGGCATCCCTTGGGCAGGGACATGTGATGAGTGTGGGGTCGCCTAAATGACCTTCATCAGCCGGCATCTCCATGCCGGTGCGAGAGGGGCACCTACGGGTCTCGTCCTGGGGCCTATGAGGGCCTCTTGATGCGGCATTCCCAAATGCGCACCGGAAGCGGTCTCACTGCAGCCTTGAAATATCCATCGCTGTTTCAGCGACATCAGGGAAATAGGAAGGAAAAAAGCGGGTCGCAAGGGACCCGCTTCAAAATTTGATTGGTGGTCGATATTAGTCCTCGTAGCCGCAGGCCTCTAGCGCTTGAGAAATCGCAGCCGTCGATCCGCTGACAGTGTAGGTCTTGGTTTCACCACCAGATCGAATGATGATCCGTTCAGACGCATCGCGAATAGCCCGAGCAATCGTCAATGCTCGCTCATCGAAAAGACCAGCTCCCCCTTGGTTGCCAGATAGATTTTCCCAGATCTCCGTTACGGGCGGCTCGTGATCAACCCGCCACGTGACAGTTCGCGTGTCACCAATCTCGATGTCCAGATAGTTGTTGCGCACCAAAAAGTTAGGCTCTTCACCTTCGGCACAAATGAATGCAGCTTGTCGACCCGATCCCTGTGTGCCGGCGAGATGCCGTTCAACATCGGTGAAGCTGTCTTCCACTGTGACATACTCCCAATGCCGACTTTGAGCATTGGCCGGTGTGGTTGCGACAATTAAAGTGGATATCGCCAACAACGGGGCAGCAAACTTAGGCATAAGAACTCCATAAGCGTGACTCATAGAGTGCATTTCTGCGTGCGAATTCAGATCGGTCAACCCAAAATGAGACTCTTAGTCTGTAGATCAATGGTATGCATCGCGATCCGATTGGCGGATGGAAATCCGTCAGCGCCTCGCGAACAACATAAAGCGCCTCCGCAAGGAGCGAGGCTGGTCTCAGGAAGAGCTGGCGGATCGCGCAGGCCTGCATCGGACTTACGTGTCAGGCATTGAACGTTGCACGCGAAATCCAACAATCACGAGCGTGGACCGGGTTGCTAGAGCGCTTGAGGTACCGATTACGGCGTTGTTGAGTTAGGTCTGCTTTGGCGCATTTGACCCGGATCGCGGGCCCGTTTGTGATCGAGAACGATCCACCCTGGCTCGAAACTTACATGACTCTCCGCGAGGCGCAGGGGCTTTATCTCGACGAGCCAGGCAATCAACACGCCGCCGACGTCGCGCAAGGCTGGCCAGTGGAGGATTGGATCAGCGTCCCGCTCGCGGCAGTCCCGGGCTGGATCCGCCGCTCCCTATTCGGCCGCTCGACCTATGGCCGACTCCATCACCATCCGTTCGATGAAACGGAAACAGCCTACGACGCGCTCAACCATCTGCTGGAAGCGCCTGGTCGAGCGGTCATGCGCTCGCCGACCGCGGACCTTGGCGAGATAAAGAAGCGCCTTGCCGATACGCTTACAGCGAGCGCCTTCGAACATCTGATGGTCAATCTGATGCAGCTCGAAAATCCCGAGGAGGTCTGGATGCACACAGGCGGCCCCGGGGACGGAGGCGTGGACGGGATGGCGGTGGGCACCGACGGACGAACGGCGGCGATCATCCAGTGTAAACTCTACGGCTCGCAGGAGGCCTGGCCAAAGCCTGAAGACGCCGCCGAGGGCATGAGGCGTGTGTTCGCCGTTCTGTGCGATTGGGGCGGCGAGGCTCCGGACGACGGGGTCGACCGTCTGGGTGCAGAGCGTATCGCCGCGCTTGTACTGAAGCACGCGGCGGCGCTGCCGGAAGCGCTGTCGATGAGGATCGAGGCCCCATGATCTTCCGCACCAGCAAAACCTTCTACAAGGCGCTCTCTTGGCTCGCCAGCTGGAGCCAGAACCTTCATGATCCAAGCTAATACCAGGCACAAGAGCCTTAAAAAGGTCAAGCGCAAAACTGAAGTGGTCAACCAAATCACCCTGGGACTCTCGCTTCGGCTGGATGAAAGATTAGGGTCACGTCAGTCGCGAAGTGTCCGCTTTCGGGATTTTCGAGACTGGTCTGCTTTTGTCTGACACAAACCCCGTGCATGCGTACGAAGCCTTGCCGGGTCTGACCGTGGCGAACTGGGTGGAGGACCGGCCGCGTTAATCAGCCGCGCGCGGCGGCCTGTTCATTGCTGCGTGCAGAACGGCGGCGGCGAGGCTCCTCGATCTCGCCAAAACCCTCAAGCGCCACCGGTGCCTTGCCGGGAAATTCGACCATCAGCTTCAGGCTGCCCCCCATGGCCTGTACATAGCTTGCAAGCGTCGAGAGCAATAGATCGCTCTGGCGCTCGTACTTGGCGACGGTCGCTTGCTGGATGCCGAGAGTCTGGGCTAGCTGGACCTGCGTCAGGTCCTTGGCCTTCCTAAGCTCCTTCAGCGTCAGATATTCGGTGTGGAGGCGGTCAGCCTCGGCCTCGACGCTCGCGCGACGGGCCGGTTCGAGCGCGGCCAGCTTGTCTTTCAGGGTCCGTGCCATGATCCTCATCCTTTCCGTTTCACCAGATGACGGTCAAACCGCTCATCGGCCCGGGCGATCAACTGCTTGTAGAAGCGCTTCTCGCTGCCACCTGACTTGTCCCCGCCGACAAGCAGGATCGCCTGCCGGTCAGGGTCGAATGCAAAGGCAATACGCCACACGCCATTAGCGGCATTGCATCGCAACTCCTTCATGTTCGCATGTTTCGACCCGGTCAGGGTGTCGGCATGCGGGCGACCGAGCGATGGCCCCTCACGCTCCAGAAGAAGGGCGCGGGCAAGGATTGCGTCCTGCACCTCGGGCTGGAGTTCGTCGAACTCCAGCTCGAACTCCTCTGAAAACGAAACGGTCCACGTCATACGATACTCATACCTTGGAAGCTATATAGCTACAAAGCACTATTTTTGCAATAACGGCCCGAAGAGTGCCCTCAGGCGGCTAGCCTGGATCACTGAAGGATTACATGCGAGCGGCTGTCTCATATCCGCTTTCGGGATTCCCCGGTCCGGCGCAAACGCATATTTAAACTGGTTTGGCAAAGTCCAGGATTTGATCCGCATCCTGGATAGAACTCAAGCGATGCGCGATCATCAAAATCGTCACGCGACCTTTTAGTCTTCGCAAGGCTTGCACAATCGCCTCTTCAGATTCGGTGTCGAGGGCCGATGTCGCCTCGTCGAGAAGAATGCAAGGCCGTTCCTGATACAGCGCCCGGGCGAGTGCGATTCGCTGTCGCTGCCCCCCGGATAAACCGCTGCCGAAAGGTCCAAGGCGCGTGTCATAAGCTTCAGGCATTTGGCTGATGAATTCTGAGGCGTTTGCACTTTCGGCCGCCTTGCGCACACGGTCGAGATCTGGATGCGAGTCTCCGACTGCAATGTTAGCGGCAAGGGTATCTTCAAACAGAATGCTGTCCTGGCTGACCAAGGCGAATTGCGCGCGCACGCTCCGACGCGAATAGCGCGCCGTGTCCGCCCCATCAATCAGGACTGCACCGTGAGAGGGCGCTCGCAGACCCACAAGCAGGTCGAACGTCGTCGACTTGCCTGAACCAGAAGGGCCGACAATGGCGGTGAAGCTGCCTGCCGGAATCGTCCAGTTCATGTCTTGAATAATGTCGGGGCCGTTCGGGTAGGCATATGACACATCTGAAAACGCGAGGCTGTGCTGAAGGGGCGGCACGGTCACCGACGACGTTTCATCCTCTTCTGCCGGTATGTCGATCACTTCATAAACCCGGCTGAGGGCCGCAAGGCCCTCTTGCACTGCGCCGGTAAGAGACCCGAGAGCGCGCAAGGCCGGGCTTGCAATCAGCAGGGCGACAATAAAGCCCAGAAAGTCACCCACATCAGTCTGGCCTGAAGCGGCGCGCCACCCCGCCACCGCAAAAACGAGCGCCAGCGCAACGCCCCCGATGATCTCGAGAAAAGGCTCGACCAGGGATCGTATCTGTATGACCCCGAGCGACAGTCGGAGGCGCTTATCAAACGCAGTTCCTGCGCGCCGGTTCATGGCCTTATTCATATCAAAGGCCTTGACGACCCGGACTACGGCGAACGTCTCTTGCAGGAAGCCGGTGAGATCACCCATCTGATGCTGGGCGGTATCTGAGCGGCGCCGGATCAACCCGCCGATTCTCGCAACGACTGGCACGGCGATCGGCGCCATCACGAACACGAGAAGCGCGAGCACCCAGTCGAGATAGAGCATCACGCCAGCTGCGCCGATCAGTTGCAGCGAATCCCGCATGAGGTTGTTGGACGCACGCACCAGGCTTTCACGCAACAGTGCGACGTCATTGGTGAACCGTGAAACGAGTTCGCCGCTACGACGCCCTTCATGCCAGGCGAACTCCGCCTCGAGTGCTGCTGTATACATGGCCGCCTGGAGGTCGCGCATGATCGTCAAGGCTAGCCGATTGGTCATCACGGTTTGCGCGAACAAAGCGACTGAACGCACCAGGACAACCGCGCCCACCAGGCATGGACCAAACCAGATGAGCTGTGGCGCCCCGGCTTCAAGCATGTCTGTGAGCTGATTAACGACCAGCGCATAGCCGTTGGCCGCCGCCGCGGTAACCGCCGACAGCCCGAAACAAAGCAGAGCGAGCATCCAGTGAGGACGCAAACGGTCTTTCAGGAAGCGACCAATCAGATGAGGTCGATCCAGGGTCTTGGTCGCGTCACTCTCGCCTGCAGGGTCATTCTGGTCCCTGGCCACGATCTCTAGGTTTGCGCCGTGAAAGTGTCGCGCCGCCATTTGGCGAACCGCCGCCCCATATCCTGGAAATATCCACCCCCAAGTACGTATCCGAGAATGCTTTGAGAAGGATAGCCAGCCTGAAGCGTTCTGGCGCGATCCGGTGCAATAACGGCGGAGAGCACGGCTGACTCAGCGCTCTCCGCCGAGGATGCTTTTCGGAACACAGCGGTCGTGTCATCGAGATCGCCATGCACTGGGATCAAGCCGGCGGCTCGGCAGGCAGCCTGGAGCGTCTGGGGCGTGAAACCGTGAATATGAGCGAAGTGAAACCGCTCAAAACTGGGTTTCGCGTTGGGACGCATGTCAGGTACGGAGAGATAGAGGCGCCCCTCAGGCTTTAGCCAGCGGCTGAACGCCCGCAAGGCTGCAACCGGTTCGCGAAGATGTTCGACCACATGAGAACATGTGATCACATCAAACAGCTCCGCTTCCAGCTCTGCGCCCGCCCATCCTGACGCGATGACCTGAACGCCATAGCTCTTTTGAGCGTAGGCTGCGTAGTCAGCTCCGGGCTCCACCCCCAAAACATCGCAGCCAAGGCCTTGGGCGAGATGAAGGAATTCGCCACTCCCAGATCCAACATCCAGAACTCGCGTCCCAGGAAGGAGCCAAGGCTGCAGCAAATCAACGCGCTTGCGAGCCTCGCGGAGCGAACGGGTCCGGTGAAACTTCGGAGGTTCCGCCCCGGCCAGCTGGTAGTCGGCGCGATACTCATGAGCGTAATAGCGTTCCAACTCTTCTTCTGTGGGCATGGGATCAGTGCGAATCAGCCCGCAATCGGCGCAGGCTACACTTTTGAGCGGCTTCCAGCGCCGATCCGTCTCGCACAGCACGACGCTTTCATAGCCACCGCAGAGATTGCAGGGATATGCCTCGCCGACATAGGGATAGGGTGTAAACGGAAGCAATTGCGCGAGCATCGCGGCCCCTCCAGAATAGGAACGAGCCGTCTATCTAGGTCACGAAGCTTACACCAACCTGTCAGGGTCAAGATGCGGATATTGCTCACCGAAGACCATCCAAGCCTTGGCGACAGCATCCGGCGCAGCCTTGCTGGCGCCGGCTTCGCCGTTGATTGGGCGCGAACGGCGAGTGAAGCCTCGGCCTTCAGTGCGGTCGAGACTTACGATCTGCATCTGCTGGATCTGGGGCTGCCCGATGGCGATGGCCTGGAACTCCTGGCAGAATGGCGTCGCGGGCCGATCGGAACACGCGTGCTTGTGCTTACTGCGCGCGGGGGCCTGAACGATCGCGTGGCTGGTCTGGACGCCGGGGCTGATGATTATCTGGTAAAACCCTTTGCAATCGAAGAGCTTCTGGCGCGTTGCAGGGCTCTTTTGAGACGACCGGAAGACCGGGCGGCGGAGCGCATAACCCTCGGCGCGCTTTGCGTAGACCCCTTGAAATACGAAGCTGAAATCCGCGGGCAGCCGGTCAAGCTCAATCGTCGTGAGAGCCAGCTTCTGACAGCGCTGGCCCTGCGCAGCGAGCGGGTCGTAACTCGCGACCGGCTTGAAGCTGTCCTTTACGATGGTGATCAAGCGGTAAGCCCAAACGCGCTTGAAGTTTCAGCCTCGCGCTTGCGCAGCACGCTGAACGCGTTGGACGCAGGCGTTTATGTCGTGGCGGTACGGGGGGTCGGCTACATGTTGAAAGAAGCCTGAAATGACGTCTCGACCCTGGACGATCACGGGTCGCCTGACCTGGCGGCTGATGCTGGCGACAATCGCCGCCACCGTCTCAACAGGGGTGGCCGTGGCGATCCACTATGGATCCGATACGGAAGACTTGAGACAGCGCAAGGTTCTGGAACTGGCCGAGCGACTCGCCGAGATCAGTGCATCGGGCATGGCGATCGAACAATCACAAGACGCCACTCTGTTCAGCGAACATCCTGACGCTTACCGCTGGGCGATGTTCACCGAGGCGGGCTCGATTCTGAGTACATCGCCCGGGGGCGTTCCCACTGCCGCTGCGCGGCTCGCCTGGCCGCCGCCAGAGGAATGGACGGGACAAATCGGCCAGACTGGCTGGGCGGCAGGCGTCAGCCTGGGCGGCGGCGGAGCGCCAGCACGTCATCTTATCGTGCAGGCCGATGATGATCCGGCCGGGCTGCTGTTTCGGCTCGTCGCGGGAGAAGCGCTGGTACACGTGGTCCTGCCGCTGGCTCCGTTCGCCGTTCTGGTTTCCATATTGGGATTCTCAGTAACGCGTCGAACGCTCCGGCCCGTCAGGGATGCAGTACGGCAGGCGCGTCTGATCGGTCCGCGCGATGCGCAGGCCCTGCTTGAAGTCCATCATGCGCCCGTGGAGATCGAAGACCTGGTGTCTGCGCTCAATGATGCGCTCGACAAGATCCGGCGGGCGTCGCAACGCGAAGTCGAGTTTGTACTGGATGCCGCGCATGCGCTGAGAACGCCGCTCGCCGCTCTGAAAGCGCGGCTGGAGGCTGGCGGCGTGGAAGCCGCGAACATCGCCTCAGAGGTCGAGGAGCTCACACGGCTGGCCAGCCAGCTGCTCGCATCTGCCGCCGCCGAACGCCTTGTGGTCTCGGCAGATCTTCGGGTCGACCTCATCGCCTTGACCCGCGAAGTGGCCGCCGACATGGCGCCGCTTATCTATTCACACGGTCTGGAAGTGGAAGTCCAGGCGCCAGAAGGGGCTGTCATCGTCGTGGCGGACAGGGACGCTGTGGCGCATGCCTTACGCAATCTGATCGACAACGCCCTGAAAGCCTCGCCGCCTGCGAGCGTGATCTTTCTGCGCGTCACGGATGATCGCCAGATTCAGGTCATAGACCAGGGTCCGGGCGTGCCGTTGCAACAGCGCGCCCAGATCGTTCGCAGATTCTCAAGACAGAGCTATGGCGACGGACAAGGCGCAGGATTGGGGCTCTCCATCGTCAGCCGGATCATGAATGCACATGGAGGCGCGCTCAGGATCGACGATGCGGCCGCGGGCGGGGCAGTTTTCTCGATGGAGTTTCCTTACGCGAGAAGCGTATGATCAGCCCAGATCGAGACGCCGATGCCGACAAGTATCAAGCCCCCGACCAGCTCGGCCCGCTTGCCAAGCGCAGCGCCGACAATCGGGCCGATCAGAAAGCCCACCATGCTGATCAAGGCCGATACGGCGCCCACAAGCGCAGCGATCATGATGCTGGCGCCTGACAGACTCAGAGCAATTCCAACCGCGGCCGAATCCACGCTTGTGCCCACCGCAGTGACGAGCGTCCTGAGAAACGATTTCGAGTTGAGCTTGAGCGCTTCGTCCTCGGCTCCATCTTCAAAATCGTCCTCAGCTTCAAACGACTCCAGGATCATCTTTCCGCCGATCACAGACAGTAGGGCCAGCGCGATCCAGTGATCGAGCGCGGTCACCCAGCTTGCAAAGGCGAACGCCAGCAACCAACCCGTCAGACACATCAAGCCTTCGACGCCGCCAAATGTCAGACCGTTTCTCACGGCGTCGCCCAGAGCGATCTTGCGTCTGACCGAGCCTCGAGCGACAGACGCGGCGAAAGCGTCACTCGAAAGGCCGACCGCTGTCATGCCGAGCGTCAGGGAGCCGATCATTATGCTGGCATCTCATATGCTTAGTTTATCGGCGCGAAACCTGAACATTGTTCGACCTGACGTCAAGCCAAGTGAGTGCTGATTTCGCGAGACACGCCGCGACACAGATGGCGATTTTTGTGGGCCGAGGTTCTCACGCCCGTCACACTCAGCTTCATGGACCGTGAAGTATCGCCGACGCGCGCACGTCACATGAAGCACCAGGCTCGCATGCTTCTGAGAACAACACCCTTGCCAGATGCGCGAGTAGTCTTGGCCTGCTGCGGCACAGGGGAAATCATCACTTCCAAGTTGGCAGAAGCAGCTTCTTGGATGTCGCAATAAAAGTGTCGTCTTTCAGGCTATGAGCAGCACGAAATAGATCAAGACCCGAATTAATCACACTGAAATCAATCAATTTTTTTGAAGGCTAACGTCCGCTTTCGGGATCTAGCGGACGTTCCACCTTGGCAGGCGCACCCGACAAAAGGCGCATAATAGGCAGTATGCGTAGGCGGGTAGCCGGACGCTCAGTTCGAATGCGGCACGCACCGAAACGAGTACTCAAGACAGTGTGCATCGCCCGGGCTGTGCTGGCCCGCGGCGAGACCTATCGGGCGCCGGCGATGGCGTGAAGCTGCAGTCGCGCCTGCAACATGCCGGCGCTTAAGAGCTGTGAGGGCAGATGTAAGTGATGATGATCAAACGGGACCGCAGCCAGTAAAACCCGAGGTGCTGTCAGGGCGTAAGAGCTCGATTGTCTGAGAGGGACCTGTGTAAGCGGACTTCATCAAGGCCAGTGGTCACAGCACCGCGCCAACAGGCCGGACACATGACTGCAACCCGCAAAGATCAAGAATAACTCAAATCAGGCCTTGAAGCACAGAGGCCGTCCACACATAACAGCACCCCGCTAGCTATTTGAGACCGATCCGTTTTTGTCTGACGCCACCATTGTGTGACATATTTTCTCAAGCGAGCATTATTGAGCTTGAGACGCCTAAGCCTCAATCGGCCTGCATGGATCCATGTGACGCATGATACGTACGGTTGATCAGCGCATCACAACGGCTTGGTTCAATGATTTCAAAATTTCTTGCGAAGGTGATAGCTGCGTCTGCAGTGCGTCACGCGCTCCTGCAGTCTCAAGATCCATGGGGCGGAAGCCGCCGATATTCATGGCGTTGAATAGACCAAGGGCGTTGAAGAACAGGCTGGTTTGTGCTGACAGGGTATTCGTTTGTGTTTGCATCATGGCCTGAGCCAGTTGCTCGCGGACTTCACCTGCAGCCCGTAACGCACCAAGGCGATCAATATCTTTGTTAACCAGTCGGGCTGTAGCGGTGTCGATCGCGTCGACCATGCGCTGTTGTAATTGAGCCTTCAGCTTGGCTGTGCGCGCTGCGCCGCCAATCGATGCTTGAACTGCAAGGACATCTCTGATTTTAGCGTCATAGCCCGAACTTATGCTGCCACCACTTGCAACCCAGCCTCCGATGCCTCGAGTTGTGTCCTGATGTAACTGCGAGATCTCTTCTTCGCTCAGAGCTTCATCAAAAAATGCAAAGTGGCCCACATTGCCACCAAAGTGACCTGCTGGGGCTGCCGCAAAAGTAGTCGAACCTCCGATTGTGACGTCTGTCTCATTTCCGGAACCATGGACGCCAAAGTAAGGGCCTGTTGCGGTGCCATACTTTTCGCCATTCAGATAGCCATGAATTGTACCTGACTCATCTAGCTTTACGGTCCATTCGACAATTGATCCATTTTCTACAGTTGGACCAACGAGCGCTCTAGCGCCACCCGTGAAGTTGCCATCTGTGTCCACGCCCCGAGATTGCTTTACACGTAAGCGATTTTGATCGTCGATGGATCCTACGAAAAACGTCCGGAAATATTCTCCAGTCGCCTCTAATGTAAAGATGACCTGGCTTGCATAGTTCTCCGCCTCCATCCGCACGGTGATGGTTGAGCCACTTAAGGTGCCGGGCACCCTCCCAAATAAAATTCTACCTGTCCCATCGCTGGTTGCGGCAATGGAGCCGTCATTCATTGTTGTCTCTAAAGTGGTGCCCGGCCTGGCTAGGGTTGGTGTACCAGCTACCGCTGATCTACCGTTATAAGCAGAAGCTAAGCTTTCATGAGCGACTATGGGCGGGTCCTTTAGACGCAAATCTCTTGCTTCTATGACCTGCCCATCCGGCAGCTCCAAATCACCTGAGATTTGTGATGCTGTTGGGTTGAGTAGGTTGCGCCCGCCGAAGGTAGCCTTCTCGGTCAGTTCATCAATGCGCGGCAGCAGCTTGTTGTACTCGTGAGTGAGAGTTCTGCGCATGTTGTCTGTTAGACTCTGGTCCTGCATGCGGGTTGCCAGCGTTTTGAGTTCAGTGAGTGTGTCAACGATGGCATCGGTTGTGGCCAACGTGACATCTAGCAAGCCATCAATGCGCTCAAGTGAGCGCACATCGTTGAGCCGGCTGATCTTGCTGCTCATGGCTTTGATGGCTGTACCTGCAGTGACGGCATCATCACGATAGGTGGGGCGCTCACCATAGCTGGTGGCGACTTTAGTGGCTTGAGTTGTTGAAGCACGCGCGGCCCCAACTGCTGATAGGGGCGGGGCGTAGGAAGAGATATCGACCATAACACACCGAACGGTTTTCGACCGCTCTAACCTAAGTCAGGCCGATTAATAGCTATTCCTCATCGAGGCAAAAAAAGCGCGTAACCACAATCGAATGTGGTGATGACTATGAGTGTGGATACAGAATAAGTTTGTACAGCCTTTAGTGAAACCGCAAGGCAAAGCGAATAAGTTAAGTGGGCTTGGCTAGTAGCCCCCTATTTGCCAAGCGGGGAGACCCCAAACACCTGACCTGCAAACCGAGGGGCAGATCTGCCCCTCGGCTCTTTCTATGGTATCGGGGTTTCCTGTTTTGCATCTTAGCAGCGACCAAGGCGCACCAATTGAAAGTGATTTATCGTCCGAGCCGCTCTTGCTTGCTCGGTTATGAAAACACAAAAGACGGCTTCCCGACCAAGCGGCCTTTGGTCGACCCTTGTCTGCTATTTTTGAAAAAGTGGTGGGCATGACGTCGATTAGTTCAAATATGAAGCTATGGAATCGCCTCAGCAGGCATGCGAGACGCATCGGGATTCGCACACAGCTTACGAGCCAGCGCTCTGGTGCACTTCAAGCTTGGATCGGCAAAGATCCCGGAGGTCATCGATGAGTGCAGGTTTGCAATATCAAACGGATATTGCGCGACAAGCCGTCAGCTTTATGGCTGATCACGGAATAGCTCCGACCCCGGAGAATTTTGAGCTTTGGACGCTATACCTCGTCGGCGTTGACGAGGGGCTAGGTAAAGCTGTGCAACAGCATCTGAATAGCGGGTACCTCATTGATGATACTTTCAGTGAAACTCTCTATGGGCAGTTTTTGGATCGTGGAAATGCGGCGGCGTTCGCCACCGAGGCTGAAAGCACTGCCTCTAACACGTTAAACCGTATCAAGGAGGTGCTGAGCAGAGCTAGACTAGATCGTCGCGAGTATGCTGCGTCGCTTGGCAATGGTCTACAAAACCTAGAACGTTCCACTGATATTAAACGCATTCGTTCAGCCATTTTTGATTTAATTCATGCAAACCAGAAAATTGAGCGCCGTTCAGCCCATCTCGAACACGAGCTACAGGCCACTCTGAGCAGGATTGCAGGGCTAAACACTAATCTCGAGCGCCTGAAGGCGGAGACCCGTGTCGATACGCTAAGCGGACTGGCAAACCGCACACGCTTCGGCGAGTCCCTTGCACGCCTCGTGGGCAAGTCAGATGGATGTCAGCCTTGCAGCCTATCAGTCGTCATGGCTGAAATCGATCACTTTAAGGCCTTAAACGACACTTGGGGACATCAAGTCGGCGACCAGGTTATCCGTTTCGTGGCCAGCGTCCTTAAGGCGGAAGCCGGACCCGACTATGTGGTTTGTCGCTATGGCGGCAAGGAGTTCGCCATCATCATACCCAATGCATCATCGGGGGAGCCTGGCCTGTATGCAGAGACGGTCAGAAGGAAGGTCTGCGCAAAGCGGCTGACTCGGCGCAGCACGAAAGAGAAGCTTAGCGCCATTACAATTTCTCTTGGGGTTGCGAGCCATCGAAATGACGAGTCGGTAGAGGCTCTTGTCACACGCGCGGATGCCAATCGTTGCCTGTCCAGGCGAGGCGGCCGAAATCAGGTCACGTTTTGAAACGCTTGACACGGACCGAAGCGCCAGCGGCTGCAATACTTTCTGTTCAGGCCGCCCTCCAGAACAATAAACGAAGTTAGCCCTTACGTTACCGCGTGTTTTGACCGGGGGCTCAGCCATCCGCATTCTTGACTAAGCAACTCTATGACCGTGGCCTAAACGCCGTATAAGCCGCCACCTAGGCAGCGGCCTAAATGGAGTCAGTTTCCCGAATCAGCGAAGTCGGTGCCCATACAAAAATAAGTCTCTTTTCGACCTGATACGCGGCTCTACAGTTAGCATGGCGCGCGGCGGTATCCGGCACGCCTATCCTGCCGTACGCCTCGATAGTAGTCCCCATGCCTGACATCGTGGTGACCGCCGCGCGCGCTGCCTCTAATTAAACATGTAAAATCAACGCTTGGAGGGGCCCCGCATAAAATTTGTACGAACGACTAATAAATGTACGCGATTATGCTTGCCGGCATCCAAATCAGCCCAATATCAGCAGAGCGACCTCATGGGTGTATAATTTGGAATTGTAATGGATCTTAAGCGTCTTAGATATTTTCTGGCAGTCGCGGACAATGGGTCTATATCTCGCGCGAGCGAGCAAATAGGCATCACTCAGCAGGGCCTTTCAAGGTCAATTCAGCTCCTCGAGGAAGAGCTGGGCGTCGCACTGATAGACCGGGGCAGAAATGGTGCGCGCTTAACGGCCGATGGGCGAGAGTTTGTCGGGCTCGAGCAATCACTCATCTTACGCTTCGATAGTGATATCGACAAGTTTCTAAACAAGAAGTCTGCCCCAAAAATGCTTCGCATTGGACTGAGTCCAGCCTGGCTACCCGGGCCAGGCTTCTCGCCAATAAAGCTCGCGCTTGATCGCGTTGGTGTCCGGCAAGCTTCAATTGCTGTGAAAAACCACCACGATCTTCTAAACGATATGCATTCAAATGAAATCGATGTCGCTGCGACCATCCGATTCTTTGGAGATCGCGACCAAGGAAACTTTCTGCGCATTGGGAGTCTTAACTACTTCGTGGTGGGTCGAGACCGGAATTCTGTTAATGAAATCGCAGAAGACGTTAGGAAGCTCGCCGACCATCAACTCATTTATGGCCAGCGCGCGCCACGTTTCGAACAGGAAATCGCGGATAGATGCATTGAGAGCACGGGGAAGATGCCGATCGCGCGCTTCCGCCTTTCCGAGCGCTCGATTGCGAAAGAAATTATGCGGTCATTTGATGCTGCACTATTCTTTCTATCAGACTCTCTTGAACATGCTGAAGGGTATTGGGGGCTGCCCTGCCAAGCAGTCGATTGGTTACCTGAGGTGGTTGATTATGGTATCATGTTCGGGATAGCTCAGGGTCATGGCTATGACGTTAGAACGCTGGCTGAGCACATCGGGCGCTTATGCATAGCGGCACAGCCACCAAAGCAGATGACAGGCGCGGTTTGAGGCAGGTAAGAGAATGGCCGAGCAACCACTTATTGCATCGCTGATTGAAGCGATCCCTCTGCCTTCTGTCCTACATAGCCCCTCTGGAGAGATTGTCGCAGCCAATAGGAAAGCTGCGGATGTGCTCGGCTTAACGGTTGAAACGCTTATGGGGAGGCAGTCGCTTGACCCCCGATGGCGAGCTTTGGATGGTGAGGGCGCTGAACTGCCGGGACAAAACCACCCCGCCATGCGTGCCATTGAGCTAAATGCGCCAGTCGGTCCCTCGATAATGGGTGTCGAATTACCTAGTGGGGACCGGCGGTGGATTCGTGTCAACGCAATCCCGGTTGAATGGCCGACCGAAACTGAGCGCGTTGGATGCCTCGCATCGTTCAGCCTGATTCAGAAGCCGCACGTTTTGCAGAATCAAGAGCCGACTTTCGTGGAGCAGGCGTCAAGGTCGAACTTGTTTCACTTGATGTCCAGTGAGCTGGAGAAGCTGCGTGCAGCCTTGCGGTCAGCGACCGTTGCTTTTGCTCGACGAGACAACGAGGGCGCTGAAGTTGCATCCATTATTGCTAATTCATCTATCGACAGTATCGCGAAATGGCGCGATTTGTACTTCACTGCCTCCTGGATTTTACATCCTGGGCGCGCTGACCGAGTCCGATCGGAGTTATCTGAAATTGACAAAGTGGCGGGCGTTTTTATTGATTTCGACGGACTTCTCGAGGATCGTGCCAAAAACGCATATCTCAGTGTATTATTTATTTATAGATTTTTAAAGATAATAAACGAAGAAAGCACAGTTTTTACGGCGCGCGCAAATCTTGATGGGCAAAAAATTTCTAGTATTCAGTGCTACTCTGATGTTGGTTATTCAGACATTTATAATTTTTTGGGTGCGCATATATACGATGTTGTTTCCCACGAATCGTGCACTTCACTTAAGGAGCTGTGCTGCCGCGAACTATTTGATCTTATTTTTGACGCTCTAGATGTGCAATTTATCTTTATAAATGAAAATCAAAATTTTCAGATCAAATTAACGCCCAATTAGAAAATATCTTATCTTTTCGTGACAAGGCCATGTCGCTGAAGGAAGGCCTTGTTCTCGATCGGTCACAGGTCACACTGACCGAACCTGCACGGTTGTGCGCATAATCGACCCCGGTCAAATCCATGCTCTAAGTATAAGCACTAAAGACCTCGTACCAACGACTGTCTTGGTGTGCATCATTGCCGACCCACAGCATGATGGCATGACACTTGCTCTCTGTTTCCATGATGATTACTTTCGTGCGTCAAAGCTAAATGATTGATGACATGTTAACATAACGACCACATGATGTCCTACCTCATACGAGAAATTTGTATTATGAAATCTAGCCGTTCACTCTGTTCGGATTATTCGGTTTAAACCTTGGCTTCGTTTGACCATGCTTCGTGAACATATTTCACGGAGGCTGATATGGTCGATTACTTCAAATCCTCGGTCGCGGGCGCAGCGCTGCTGACGGCTCTGGGCGCGCCAGCACTTGCCGCTTCACCGCCCCATTTGGACAACGGCGCAGAAGACTACGAATTCGTTCTGCCGAGCTATGGCAACATCAGTGCCTTCAGCGGAGCGACCAATCCGTTTTATGGAGAGATCAATCCTCACTACGGATACATTTCTCCATTTTGGGGCAATATCAGCCCGTTCTGGGGCAATATCAGCCCGTTCTGGGGCAATATCAGTCCGTTCTGGGGCAATATCAGCCCATTCGAAGGTGAAACTGGTCTATTTTGGGGCAACGTCAACGCCTTCTGGGGCGAAATTGGTCCTTTCTGGGGCACCATTAGCGCTTTCTGGGGCAATATCTCCGCCTTTACAGAGGCGGATTTTGTCAAACTCGCTTCAGACCTCGATACCCTCTTCGCGGAAGCCGACGCTGTTTTCGGCCCGGCGATCCAGGCCGCCACCGGCCACTCCATGGAAGAGGCCTTCCTGGCTGAGCTGAATGCGCGCTACGGCATCGACACCTCCGATCCGCACGCTTTGGCCGAACTCGATGCCGAAGAGCGCTCCGCCTTCTTCCTGGAGTTCTATGACTCCTTGATGGGCTTCACCGGCGCGGACCGGGTTGATCACTGGATGCCAGCCATCGGCTGGACGCCGGCGCTGGCTCAGCGTGTGGGCGGAGCGTCAGGGGTCACCGTTGGCGTCGTGGACTTCAGTCTACCCTACAGAATGCCAGGTCTGAGAGGCTCGGCAAACAACACCAACCAGTATCTTGATTTCAATCATGGTATCGCCGTGGCTGAACTCATTGGCGCGGACATGGACGGCCAAGGCCTTATGGGCGTTGCGCCGAATGCCGCACTGCGAGTTGAGAACCCCTTTGACGAAACGCTGACAGCAAACTGGGCCGACGTTCGGCGCAGTCTGGATCGGCTATTGCCTCAGTCGGATATCGTCAATCTGTCTCTTGGCGTTCGTGGAACTGCATTCAGCAGCGCGTGGGCGGACGTGTTTTCTCATCGCAAGATCGCACGCCATGCCTCAGACACCCTGTTCGTGTTCGCCGCGGGCAATGACGGCGTCACGCAGACGGCCGATGTTGACTGGAGCAGTGTCGGCGAGGTTGAGAACCTGCTGATCGTGGGCTCGGTCAATCCAGCTGGCGAAATCTCCTCCTTCTCCAACCGCCCCGGCGAGGCCTGCCTGACCACGGGCGGGACCTGCCAGGAGGGCCATCGCCTGATGGACCGCTTTCTGGTGGCGCCGGGTGAGTTGCTTCTCGTACCCGACGGCGAGGGCGGCGTAGTGCGCATGTCCGGCACCTCCTTCGCCGCCCCCCTGGTCTCCGGCGCTGCGGCTTTGGTGCTCGGCCGCTGGAACTGGCTGGAGCCCGGCGACGTCGCCGAGGTCCTGCTGCGTTCGGCTCGTGATCTGGGCGAGCCCGGCGTGGACCCGGTCTATGGCTGGGGTCTGCTCGACGTCGAGGCCTCATTCCAGCCGTTCGACCTGTCGAACCTCTATCATATGGGCGGCGACGGCAGGTCCGGCGGCCAGGGCGAATACGGCTTCGTCAATGGACAGGTGCTGGCCAATGTCGAGGCTGAATACGTCACTCTTTACGAGGATCTCCGCGATACGCGCCGCGACTTCCAGGTCAGCGTGGACGATATTAATTTCGGCGCGGACGACTATGCAGCGACCAATGACGGCGCTCAGCTGTACATCGAAGAGCAGAACCGCGGAAACCGGGGCAACGGAAACGGTAGGAAGAAGTTCAGCTTCGCATCGGATAGCTCGTACGTCATCGCCCGCTCCGGCGACGTCACGGTGACGAGCTTCGCCTCGCGCCTCGACGCCGGGGAGCGCGCCACCGACGGCGACATGACGTTCCAGGCCGGCTTTGCGGTTGAGAACGCCGTGACCGGGGCGGCGCTTCGCTTCGGCCATGGCGAGGGCGTGCTCGCCTTTTCGCAAGGCTCCGGATTCGGCCTCGCCAGCGACCATCGCCCGGCCACGGGCGGGGTCAACCCGGTGCTCGGCTTTGCGTCCGGCGGCGCCTATGCGGCCGGCGAGATGGCTCTGACCGATCGGATCGGGCTCGCCGTCATGATGACTGCCAAGCGCGACGGTTATCGCTTCGCCAACCCGCTCACGGGGGAAAGTACGGACCTGTTCACCTCGCTGGACGCCTATGCGGCCGGCGCGGTGGCGGCAGAGCTCCGCGGCCAGGTCTCCGACCAAGTTTCGCTGAGCGCGGGCTATACCCGCCTTGACGAAACCGAGGCGCTGTTGGGCGCTCAGGGTCTTGGCGATTTCGCGTTCTCCGACGCTGTCACCGATGCGCTGACGCTAGGCGCAGAGGCGGAGTTGCCCTTCGCCCTGTCGCTCGCCGGATCGGCCACGCTGGGCCGCACTCGGGCCGGCGGCGAGACGAGGTCGTCACTGCGCCTCAGCGAGTCAATCCTGTCCACCGCGTTCCAAATCAGCCTCGAGCGGGGCGGCGTGTTCGGCGACGCCGATGCCCTGCGCTTCAGCCTGATCCAGTCGCTTCATGCTGAAAGCGGGGCGATCGACTACACCGCCAGCGTAGTGACGGATCGCTCAACCGGCGCCCTGGGGTCCGAGACCCGGCGCTGGGCGCTTTCCGGCGAGCGTGATCTCGCCGCCGAGCTGCTCTACGTTGCTGCGGTCTTTGACGGCCGGGCCGGGTTCAGCCTCTACAGCCGCGTTGAAGCGCCCGAAGCGCGCTTCGCCAGCGGTGAAGCCGAGGTCACCGGTGGCTGGCGCATCGATCTGGACTTCTGAAGCAGAAGGGCCAGTCACGCCCTCCCCCTGACGAGGATACGTCCACAGTGTGCGGGGGGGGGGCTCTCGTCATCATCAAGCGCCACCGATGGAGAGAAATCGGCGTGTTTGTATCTACAAATTAATTCGAGCGTCTCATTTTGGAACGGTAATGAAGCCTAGCTATGCTCTCACTCGTTTTGAGGGGTAGTTGATATGCGTCGAATCCATTTTTTTGCGGTCGCCTTGTTATGCGCATCCAGCATGTCGCTTTCACAGCCGCAAATCGCAAATGCTCAGACCTCAAGCTATTCAGCGCAAATCGAGGTCGCCCAAGGCGCCATGATGCGTGACCCCAGCGCCGCCCTGGAAGCCGCGCAACAAGCTGCACAGCTTCTAGCTGACGAAACGCAGGACGGGGATCTTGCCGAGATGCGGGCGAGATCGGAATGGCTGCAGGCAGAGGCCCTATACCGGCTGGGTCGATCAGCCGAAGCTGCACCAATCGCAGATGCAGCATTGGCGCGCCTCGACAACACCAATCCGCCAACAGGGCTTCTGGCAGATCTCCAGCTCGCGCGCGGCCGAATCGCCACGGCATTGGGCGACTTCGAAACAGCATTCGTCAGCTTCATCCAAGGATACGATGTCTTCATGGGTTTGGAGATGCCCCGCAAACAAGCTCTCGTGCTCCTCGAGATTGGCACAATCTATTCCAAGGCTAATCAACATTACCGGGCCTTGGAATATTTCGACAACGCCATAGGGCGCTTCTCTGACCCAATGATAATTTTGGCGGCTCAGAACAACCGTGCGAATGTGCTGCGTGAACTTGGACGGCATAGTGACGCGGTGCAGGCCTACGAGCAGGCCCTAGAAGAAGCGGAAGTTTTGGGCAGCCCCGTGCTGGAAGTCCGCATCCTTAACAATATCGCGGCTCTGTACGCGAATTTCGGCGACTTCGACGCCGCTGAGGCCGCGCTTGCAGAGGCTGACGCCCGGGCCGAAAGCCTTGGTTCGGGGGAATGGTCGCGCTTCCTCGACGGCATGCGCGGCCAGATCGCGCTGGCCCGCGGCGAGCCGGGGCTGGCGCGCAGCTATCTGGAGCGCACGTTCGAAGGTGTTCCGCTGGACGCCTCGCCGCAGAACTTCGTCGAATTCCATGAAGCCGCCGTGCGGGTCTATGCTGCGCTTGGCCAGTATCAGGCGGCGCTGGCACACCTGTTTGCGTTCAAGCGTCTGGACGATGAGGCGCGCAATGTCGCCGCCTCTGCCAACTCCGCGCTGCTGGGCGCTGAGTTCGAGTTCGCCGAGCAGGATCTGCAGATCCAGCAACTGCGCGCTGAGCGCCTGGAGCAGGATCTGCTGCTGGCAAGCGAGCGTGCACGCGGAAACACTATGGCCCTACTGGCCGTCATCGCCTTGGTCGTCGCGGTCCTCATTGTAGGTTTCGTGCGTTATCGCACCGAAACGGCACGCAAGCGAGCGCTGGCGAAAATCCTTTACTTCGACGCGGAGACCGGACTGCTTTCCCGCGCAGGCTTGGTTGAAAGAATTCGGCGCTCTGACCTAAAGGCAGGCCCAGCCGCAATAATCACTTTCGAGATCGAAAGCTTCACTCAATTTCAGTCAGCCTTCGGCTTTGCCGCCGCGATCGAGCTGAAAACGCAACTGGCCGATAGGCTTTCTCGTTCAAATGGCGTTCATTTTGTCGCCCTCGTTGGGCCGGGGCTTCTTTCAATATGCTTCGCCATACCTGGGGCCAAGCAGCAAGCAGCAAGCGTGCTTCCTCAGTACGCCTTGAGTCTCAAGCAGCAGCTTGAGGAACCTGTGAAGATTTATGGAACAGAGGTAGAGATTGTTGCGGGCTGTGGCATTAGACAAATATCGCTTGACGAGACCGATCGAGGGATTATCGAGAACTCGATAAAAAATTCGATTCTAGCGATTACGCAGTCTGGCAATACAAAATCTACGCCTGCAATTTTCAACGAATCGATCTCAAGCGATTTCAGCAATAATATAATGATGATATCAGGATTTAGAAATGCCGCTATAAATGGACATGTAAAAATGCATTATCAGGGCAAGATGGATCTTCATTCTAGAAAAATTACAAGCGCTGAGGCCTTGATGCGCTGGAATGATCCAGAGAAGGGGTATGTTTCCCCTGACCTCTACATACCAGTCTTGGAGCGTGCAGGCAAAATCCGTCAGCTTACCCAATGGTCTATTGAGTCAGTAATCGCTGATCAGAATCGCTTTTTCGACGCCGGGCACCCAACGCCTGTAGCCGTAAACGTCTCGGCCTGCCTCCTTGGAGACAAGGCTTTCTGTGAGTATGCTCTTCAAGCATCTCGGCTATCGTGTTCAGGTCTCATCTTCGAAATTACTGAGACTGGAATGATGGAGGATATTCAGAGCTCCATGGAAACGCTGTCCGCATGGAAGCGTGCCGGAATTAAGATTTCGATCGACGATTACGGATCGGGCCAGTCCTCATTAGCCTATATCAAAAACATACCAGCTTCAGAATTGAAGCTGGATCGCTTTTTCGTTGATTGTATATCGACGTCCGAACGCGACAAACACATGGTTAAGTCGACGGTGGACCTGGCCCACTCCCTTGGAATGACGCTTACGGCCGAAGGGGTGGAAGATGACGAGACCACAGAAATCCTGCGGGTTATCGGATGCGACACCGTTCAGGGCTTTGGAGTTCACCGACCTGCGAGCGCTGCCGACTTCATCGAATTCATGAAGGAATCTGGCGATAGACAAATACAAGATTATTTATATTAAAGATTCATTTTAACACCTGTTGGCGACTCGCCGTACCTCGCACTTGGCATGCCGCCCAGAGGCGGAAACCTCTGGACGGCGACAGGCTGCTAAAACCCGTCGGGCAAGTTGCTGATTGAGGCGGAGTTGCCGATGGCGGCCGCTGTGAGGCTCACCGAACCGGTCACGTCGTGGAGATGGATGTTGGCTGTCGCCCCGGTATAGGCTCGATTGAACTGGGTGCTGTTTACGCCGAGCGCCGCCGTAGCTGGCAGGGTTGAGACGCTCAGGGAGTTGGAGATCGCTGCAGTGGTCGAGGTGAAGTCGCCTTCAAGGGCGTCAATTTCTACATTAGAGAACGCTTGGGGATCATAGCCAGCAAACTGCCAGGTATTGATCTGCACAGTGTCAGCGCCCTCAATGTCGAATGACGCAGAATTGCCAAGCGCAGCTGACGTGAGTTCGACCGCGCCAACAACGTCGTTCAGGTCCGCATTAAGCGTCGAGCGCGAATCGCCGCGAAAGAACTGGCGGCTGTTTGCAGACCAGTCTTCGAACCCGCCGACAGCCTCAATTTGATCCAGATTTCCCAGCTCCTCCTCACAAGCGCCTTCGTTGGCCGGATCACATGAGTTCAGATCCCCAATATTCTCGTCAGCTCCGCCGACCGCCAGATCACCGCGCACGTTCACGCTTAATGAGTTGGCGATCGATGCGGCCGTTGCCGATACCGCAACATCACCAGCACTGGGAGCGATGATATTGCCGCCTTCGATCATCATGTCCGAATAGAAGCGCCCCCAATGCGTAAACTGGGTGTTGCTTACCTGTGACGCACCACCGTCGCCCTCAAACGCGTCGATGGAGATGGAGGCGGAGTTGCCGATGGCTGCGGTTGTCGCTTCCAGCGAACCCGCCGTGTCGCTGATGTCCACATACATGTTAGCGGTCGCATTCCGCCAGCTGTCCTGAAAATTGCGGACATTCGCCGATCCACCGAGTTCGGCGGAGAATGAGTTGCCGATAGCTGCAGCGGTCATGCTGACGCCTTCGGTGACATTGCGTACGTGGCCGTTGAGTTCTGCGCGTGCTTCGGCCCACGTGCGCTGTTCATTTCGGACTTGGTTTTCCTGTTGGGCTAGGGCCGGCGCTGCGATAGCGCAAGCGGCGACCCCGGCGAGCAGGGTGCTCATTTGGTTTTTCATGACGGTCTCCTTGTTTCATGTCATCGCCGCCAGTCATGGCGACGCTGTCCGTGCCGCAAGAAGCACGCGCAAAAATAGATCCAAATTTTGTTTACTCTTTCGGGTTCCGTTTAATTTCCACAAGGCCCTGTCAGATCTGGAATTTCTCGTTAAACATCGTTAAATTTGTATATACAAAATGAATATAGATCATATCAAATCGGTACACTAGCGTTCTATTTTGGATCATCTGAATCTAGAAGAAATTGACTCGCGCCGAGAAATGTAGACACAGAATTTACAAAATATAAATATTGTCTCTATTGGTGAGCGCCATTGCTTCTATATTTTGAAACGTCGCATCAATTGCGCTTGCTTGCGTTAGATGTCCCAAAATCAACCTAGGGCAGTTGGAGGCAGTCCGGTGGGCACAGGCAATCGCATTCTAAGCGTGGCGTTCGCAGCCAGCATGCTCAGCGCATCAGCGCAAGGTGAGCAACCTCGGCCAGGCTGGAGCGAACGCTATGGCTGGTCCAACCGCGAGGCGGCTGAGCCCTACCGGCCTGAAAGCCGGGATGCAGCCGGCAACCGCATCCTTTACAATGGCCGGCCGGTATCGCTTCCCAGCGGGCAAGTCGGACCTTCCAGCCGCGCCGCCAGCTTCCACAACCGCATAAGCGGGTTGGGCCCCAGCACTCTGTTGCGCGCCAGACTGACCGCCGCCGCGATCGGAAACAGCGCCGACATTTGCAAAGTCCGCAACAGCACCTTCATGATCAATCAGCGCAATACCGGGCTTCAGCGCGCCACGGTGAACCGTGGAGGATAAGTCATGAACCCTCACATGCTCTTCGTACCGCAGCGCTTTCCCTGGCAGGCCTGTTCGCATGGGCGACATCTCAGACCCAACGCCTCGAACCGGTGACGCCGCTACAAGGGCCGCAGGAGGCCATGGTGGAAACAGACTACAGCGCCGCGTTGCTATGCCTAGGGCGCTATATCGGCGCTCAGCCCTTCCCCGCTCCGAGGGTCGATCTCTACATCGTGGGCGGCCTGACTGAGTTCAATCCCAAAATCCGTTCGCGCGGAAGCGATCTATATTGTGCCGATGAACGCGCAACCAGCGCAGCGGCTTCGATCGGACTGAACACGCAGACGATCGATGTTGCGATGGATCTGCGGCTCGTCGCTGCGACTTCCAGAGAAGTGTTGGCCGTGCGCGCGCTGCTCAAGCAGATTATCGGTCGGGAGATCGAAATTGGCGTGTTCGAATTCAGGTCAGGCGGTGTTGTCGATATCGCTGCAGTTCAGTGCGCCCTCGAACCGGTCCAGACCGCAGCACGCATCATGATCGATCGGGCGATCTTCAAATTCGTGGGGCCGCTCTATAACCTTCCCGCGAATGTATGCCTTAATGGTCGAGAGGCTCCCATACAACGCGCCCCCACCCAAGCTTGAGGCAGAATTTTCGAGCCGCAGAACCAACCCTCGCAGGCTATGCCAAGCGAAACCCCGCAAGCCACCAGCCACCACCTCACGCAAAAAGCGCCAAATGCAATGCGGGGCGATGGAGGCGCTGCAGTTGCGAGCGAATTGGGCGTACATCTGGCCTCCTACCGCGCCCCGGAACATGCTCAACGTGGCTGGGACCAGCTTCATGGCGCGCACCGCGCCGAACTTGAAGGACTGCTACCCCTTATCCTGCCCAGTCAGATCGAAGGTCGTGGACTTTACTATCGCCTCATCGCCGGGCCAATTCCGTCGCCCGAAGATGCGCGCCGTCGATGTGAGGCTCTTGAAGCCAGTGAACAATGCTTTCGCCCAATGCATGTAGCGCCATAGAACCGTCCTGACTGGCACGGTCAGAGCAAATGGCCCCATTGCGGCTATTGCTTCATGCTGGTCGCGGGCTAACCGCCTTTGTTGTTTCAAACGGTGCTTAAGGCTTAAACTTGTAATCGCTTTCGCCTTGGAGGGTGGAAAACATAGTTCAACTGACCAGCCTCAACTAACCCACGGCCCGGATCAGGGGGCCAGGCCAGACGCCACTCCAGTAGCCCAGAATTCGCCTGCCTCGCTTTCTTTTGACTTAAAGGGCCGAACTCGAATGAATTCCTCGGCTATTGAGCAGTGGCGTTACCGGGAAGCGACCTTACACATCACGGGGTCAGCCGCAGATCGAGACGCCTTCGTCCACCGGATCTCGGTTTCACCGGCCGTAACCGTTGCGAGCTGTGTTAATACACTCTTACTGAAAGCCTCCGACGCGTTTGTTAGGTCATATGGCAGTTCGAGGTCGATGCATAGTTCATCACAACCGACCTCCAGGTCCCGCGCCAATCGGACGGCGGCCGCCTCTGACATCGGACACCCAAAAGTGCATGAGCGCATTAATAGGGAAGCATTGGCATCAGCCTGAGGGTTGAGGAGTAGTATGATGTCCAGCTCGGGCTTCGCGAGTTGGGCGCTGATTTCGCCGAGGATAGCTGTTACCGCTATACCTCCGAGCTGAATTTGCAAGCACCCCTCATCAAGCCAGACCGTCGCGCCTGACGCGCCTTGCGCGTTTGAGATGCTCAGCTCTGAACGAGCATTCAAAAACTTTATATGCATTTGATTCATGACCAGATCTTCCCTGAATCTACAGCCTTCACAGTTACTAAATCTGACAAACGAAGCACTTGCCACGGTCGCAAAAAATTTGTCGTTCAAACTTCTATTGATACAAAATTTATCAGGGAGCACACGAATTGGCTGGGCTCCTGTCGCGTTCCGATCGGCACCACGCCCTCGCCAATCGCGCCCGTGCCTTACAAAGAAAGCGCGGCATCGGATCCCGGCTCGATCGGGGCAGAATAGCTCACCGACCAAGGTCATTACGATCTGCGAGCCTTTTGTATCCCAAGAAACTTCTTGGGATACGGCTAACGCAACGTCCAGTGATGAGGCTTTTAATTAATTAGCAGTTCGCGACTTCAAAACGAGGTCTTGCCATGGCCGATATCTCTTCCTACGCCCCGCCCCTATCAGCAGTTGGGGCCGCGCGTGCTTCAACAACTCAAGCCACTAAAGTCGCCACCAGCTATGGTGAGCGCCCCACCTATCGTGATGATGCCGTCACTGCAGCTACAGCCATCAAAGCCATGAGCAGCAAGATCAGCCGGCTCAACGATATGCGCTCACTTGAGCGCATTGATGGCTTGCTGGATGTCACACTCGCCACAACAGATGCCATCGTCGACACCCTGACCGAAATGAAAACGCTTGCAGCCCGCCTTCAGGACCAGAGCCTGTCAGACGACATGCGCGCAACGCTCACCAATGAGTACAACGCGCTCTTGCCACGCATCAATGAGCTGAGCGAAATGGCCAGCTTCGGCGGCCGCAATCTGCTCAATCCTGACGCAGCTCAAATCTCAGGCGATCTGGAACTGCCAGACGGCCAAGTGATTGAGGCGAGGGATTTGCGCTCCGGTCGGAGCGTTGTGGAAGCGCTAGATCCCCCAATCAAAGCGCCCGGAATAAATAAGCTGATGGCTGCGTTCGCGTTCGACGGTTCACTCGCCGCGGAACCGTTCGGGGCTGGGGGCATGACTTCGAACATCGTGCGTGGAGGAGGCAGCAGCTTCGAGTACATCACTCGGGAGCGGGGCGATCTCGCCATGAAAAAAATGGCATCTATCACGACCTGAAATTCACCCCTAAAGCCGCATCCGGCGTCGCAGGCTCATTCAAGGCCCATGCTGAGGGAAGCCTCTTCCAATATGACTATGGCGGCCAGAGGATCGTCTTCAGCCTGAATTTGAACGACGAGCTCGAAGTGCTCCGTAATGGTTCCACTATTGCTGCAACGCCAATCGATGCTACCGAATGGAATCAGGTAGCGTTGGTTAATCTTCCGTCCGGCGACATCTCAGTTTACCTTAATGGGCATCAGATGACCGCCTTTTCATACACTCCCCCACCGACGCCGACGACAATCAGCCTGCTGATGCACGCGGGGGCGGCCTATGACGACGTTGCGGTCTATGGATCTGACACTGCGGATGGCTGGGACGAGTTGACGGTGTTGGATTATATGACCGCCGCGCGCGCGGGCGTCCACAATTGGACCGAAGATCGCCCGGGCGCCAGCAGTTGGGCCTCGGTTGCTGAGCGGGTTTCCGCCTCCTTATCAAACGTCCTAGCCACACAGGCGTCGATCGGCGGCGCTGCCCGTACAGCCGAGCTTAAAACCCAGATTCAGCAGCGCATGGTCGATGCCATCGACAGCGCCACGGCGCGCTTAGTGAATAAGGACATTGATCGCCTTGGTGCATTACGGGCTGCAGGCGAGGTGCGCGAGCAACTGGCTCAAGCCATGATGCAAAGCCAGACCGCGACCCTTTCAGCCCAGACAAGCCTATTCTCGAGCGCGCTCGGTTTCTTCGACGCGATGAATATCGGCGGCTTCCGCCCCATGGGCTTGGAAACCGCAGGGGCGCGCGCGGTGCTCTAGCGACAAAGCCGATTACACCTGCCTTTTGTAACCCAATAAATTTTGCCGGGACCGGCTAACGCGGCGTCGAGCTGCGGAGCTTATACATTGCGAGCGACGGTTCGCTCGCGTTTTGGAACGGAGCCTGGTAATGATAGACGTGTCCGTCAATGCACCGTCGCCTTGAGCAGTGGGAGGGAGCGTCAGCCGCCGCTCGCCAAATTGTGAGTCGAAAATGAAGTCGCAACCCAGTCTTCTCGAACGCCTGTTTGGAAAGCGTAGCACTCAGCCTGACCCTGCTTCAAAGCGCTTGCAGGATATCAAGTCGGGCAAGCGCGCCTGGATAAGCCTTGGCGAGACCAACGGCATCAAGATCAAAGTCCTTCGAGGTGAAGATGACTAGCGCCTCGTAGGCCCCCGACCTCAATGCTTAGCAATATTTTTTGCGCGTTTGAGCAGGATCCGCGCGGCAATGTAGCGGCCATGGTCGCGCTGTCCGCATCAGCTTTTATGATCAGCGTCTGTGGCGCTGTCGACTTTTCGAGGTCGCTGACTATCGGGGCCGAGGTTCAGCATGCGATCGAATCAGGCGTACTCGCCGCAGCATCGCTCTCTGAGGACCGACCTGCAGAAGAGGTCGTTACGGCATATGTCGCGGCTGGAATCGGGGATCACGATGGCGCTTGTGAATTTTGAGGTTACGGTTCAAAGCTCAAGCCTTTTCGACCGGCAGGAGATCGCCATGGTGCTGGATATTTCCTTATCCATGGTTGGCACCCGGATCCATCAGCTTCGCTCAGTAGCGCTTGAATTTCTAGATGCGGTGGCCTTTGGCGGTCCGACGACATCGGTTTCGATAATTCCCTTTGGCGGGACCGACCAGCTGTATAGCCTTTGGCAAGCCCGTTAGAACTTTGACCAGTTATGCATGACGGTGCAGTCTAACGGAATTCGGGTTTACACGATTGCATTTTATGTTCGCCAGCAATGGCAAAGGATCTTACTTGAGGCCTTGCACAGGCCTACCGTCGCGATACTTTGAAATTGAAGACCTTAATGTGTCCACGGATTGCATTTCGATTGCATCCGACCTCGACCAATTAAGAATTTCAAAATAGTTTTTTGATTTGAAAAAAATATTCCCCTAAAATTATGGATTTAAACCCATAATCCACCTATAAAGATGTACGTAATTAGGGTGGAATAAATGTCGTCTCATTGCGTACGCCTTCTAGATCTAAATAAACTTGCATCTGAAAGATCTGCAGATTCGAGGCGGATTGTCCTAACGCAAATTGCGGATTTATTTCTGGATTATAAACCTGCCTCAGGAACCAAGCTGCACACTGATTTTGATCATCTAATGCAGTCGCTCTGCGAGGCGGTTTCCGAGCAACTTCGCGCGCAGATCGCGCACAAGCTCGCTTTTGCAGCAGATGGGCCACGCGGGCTCCTCTTGATGTTGGCAAAAGATGCCATCGAGGTGGCCGCACCAATCCTTCAGAATTCCAATGCGCTGACGGATGAGGATCTGATTGATATCGTCGAGAGCAAAGGCGCAGAGCACGCATCAGCTGTCGCCGGCCGTCAAACCCTTAGCCCAACTGTCTCAAACGCAATCGCGAAGACAGGGCATGATAGCGCCCTGGTGCGAATACTCGCCAATACCGCTGCCAACATTGATCGTCAGACTTTCGAGATCGCTGTATTACGCGCAGAAGACAATCAAAGCCTTCAAGATGCGCTAGTTAGTCGCCACAATACGCCGCTGGATCTATTGGCTGATCTGATTCCTGTCGTTGAACGGGTGGTTCGCGAGCAGATCGTCGCCAAGCTTGCGAAAGTTGATGAGCGCGTGCTTGAGGCCGCAATGATCGCGTCCCACGAGCGGCTCTTGCGACGTTTCGCTGGGGAAAAAGCATTAGATGAGGCTCGACAGCGTTTGTCGGCGAAACGACTGCGACGCGCTCTCGATGGCACCCTTCTGGTGTCTCTCCTTAAAGACAAGTGCTTCGACGAATTTCTGATCGCATTCTCCGAGATTGCGTCCGTTAGCCGTCAAACGGCCACGCGTGCGCTCGCCCACCCAAGCCCAGATGGTGTGGCGCTGCTCTGTAAGGCCGCCGGGCTGCGCAAGTCGGAGTTTGTAACCATTGCAATCCTCGGTAGACATCATTACGCTGATACTAACGCCTTAGAACAAGACCTCGACGCTCGGTTCAGTGCGGCGAAGGCATTGACTCGAATCTATGATGAGCTTTCGCCGGCAGCGGCACAAAGGGCCGTCCGATTTATCATGGCTCGAAGCAATGTCGCCCCGGATACAGCCCAGATTCCATTATCAGCGTGATGGTCACGCACGGTGCATCCAAAAGGATAGTTCATTCTCAATGAAGCTATTCGCTTGGGCGTGACGTTAGGTTCCACATTGCAAGCGAGGAACTAGTCCTGATCAGAATGCACGCGTCGGATCCCCCCCCCGCGCCCGATCTGACAAGCAAGTAAAGAATTCGTTTATCGATCCATCAGCAATAGTCCTAAGCAGGACGATTTGTGATGCCCTGTTTGCCGAAAACTTTCCGGTGACAGTGTAAGTTATTCACTAAGTTAGTAGCCTCAAGGTGCAGAATGTCGTCACATGCTGGAGTGCGCTCGCTGTCGCGGGCTCGTTTGTTTGGTTCCACCGCAAGGGTGTTGGATTTGCCTCGCTTAATTGATCGATATCACCGACAACCTGGAAGCACCGATGCTGCGCGGCCATTTGAGAATTTTGTTTTAAACAGAGCGATTGTTATAAAACATAGCTTGCGTCCCCACGAGCGGCTAATTTTTGATCATCAAAAATTTGTCGCCACGAAACTGGTGTTTCCACTAACGCTCGCCGACTTGAATCATGGTGCCTTTTCACTGTTCATTAACGAACCACAGTTTCTTGAGCGAATTTTGAAATTCATTGGGTTGCCGGCCAAAGATGAAAGCTACAGCCGGGACGAGCGACTGCTAAACATATTAGATGAAATCCCTGCTTTCGATCCCTTTTTGATTGCAGAGAGGGCAGCTCTTGACCAGGTCGATTTGCCTTATGGACTAATCGATCTTTCCGATCATGACCTGATAGAGATGCGGCAGGAGATTTCAAAATCGCTTTCAAACATCGCCGCACTTGCGATCGATGAGAATGTCAACGTAGCGGCTGATAGGCTCGCAAGTGCGTTCCTCAAGAATGGTAATGACGGACAGCTGAGGCCACTCCAGAAGGCCCTGCGCATGACAGAAGGAGACTTCCGAAAAGCCACTTATGCCTGGAAGGGAATCCTATACTACCAATGGAAGCTGAACGATATGAATTCATACTTTCTCCCGATTGTTCAGTCTTTGAAGAATATAAAACCTTTTGATGGCGATTATGAGACAAAACGCCTCATACGAAATCAAAGCCGTTTGATTGTTTCATCTTTAAACAAATCAATGGTGAATGTTGGAGAGCAGCTCGCATATTATGATGCGGCGATTACACGTATACACGAACACCGTGACGTCGAAGGGTTTAGCGCGTTTTTAAGCAATGCGGATGAAATGTTCCAAAAAATTGGGGTGTCAGCGAGCATACTAAGCCATTGTGTCGACTATTGGCAGTTCGCATTTAAAGATATTAAGGGTCGACACCTTCCAACCGAGCGAGCGCTGGACATCGTAAACGGCCTGGCGGCACCTCTATCAAACTTGGACCTAGAGGTTTAAGAGCCTTTGACAGGTTAAACGCCTAATTGTCGGGTTGGGTTCCAATCTACCCGTATAGTCAACCCATTCCGTTACCTTACAACTTCCCCGGCAATTATCACCCCGTGCGGTGACGATGGAAATCCGATTTTCTTTGTCACTGTCAAACGTGGAAGATCTGCTCCACACGCGCGGCATCGACAACAATCAAGAAGCAATACGTCTCTAGTAGAACCGGTTCGGTCCAATGATGGCGCGCGAAATCATGAAGCGCCGGTCGCACCAGCTTCGACAAATCGTGCAATGGCGTTGGCCTCTGGATGAAGTGTTCGTGAAAATCAATGGCGAGACCCATTACAGAGGCGCCTGCCGTTTTGCTCGTTCACCCGATGTTCGATGCCGGGAGGGTTGGTTCCACGCCAAGGACCAATTGGTACGTGCGGTAGGTCGCAACCATTCGCACCCATTTCCGAAAGAACTCTCTGTGAGCTCTGGGTTGCCTCAAGGGACTATCGCGCGCACCTTTCTCACATGAGACTTACTAATTTCACCAATTACGCCATGCGTATTCTTCAATTCGCGGCCTTGCGCGATCCTGACCACGTGCGGATGGAGGACGTTGCGCGTGCTCATGGGATTTCCCGCCACCACTTGCTTAAAGCCGCCAATGTGCTGGCTCAACATGGCTATTTGATTGTTATACGCGGGAGAGGTGGCGGGGTTCGATTGGCCCGCGATCCAAGCGCGATGACGGTGGCGGAAATTGTTCGCCTAACAGAGGGTCCGATCGAACTTGTCGAGTGCTTCAACGCTGAAAGCAACACATGCCCGCTTATTGGCGTATGCAAGCTCTCTGCTGCTTTGCAGACGGCGACACGGGCTTTTATGGCGGAACTCGAAAACGTCACTATCGCAGATATCGCTCAAAACCGGGGCACATTGCTGGCACGCCTATCCGATGGGATGGAAACCTGACCGGTTTTCGATGGGACTGAATGTCGCTATCGGAAAGCCCTATACAAGTCATTCAAAAAAGCCGTAAGACAAATACGACTTTTAAGGGCATCCTCTTAGTTGTGACGTTGGAACCCTCCAACGCAACGAAACCAAAGGAGACCGATATGACTGATCAAACCCCTGTAGCGCTGCCGCGCATCAACGAGCCAGCACCTAACTTCACGGCACCGACGACCCATGGTGAGCGCTCTCTTTCCGATTATCACGGCAAGTGGCTGGTTCTTTTCTCGCATCCGGCTGACTTCACACCGGTTTGCACGACTGAGTTCATTGGGTTTGCCAAAGCACAGGACCGTTTTGCGGAACTCAACACTGAGCTACTGGGCCTTTCGATTGACAGCCACTACGCCCACATCGCGTGGGTGCGTGCGATCAAGGAAAAGTTCGATGTCGACATCAACTTCCCGATCATCGCCGATTTATCCATGCAGGTTGCCAAAGCGTACGGCATGATTCAGCCGGGTGCCTCAGATACGGCAGCGGTGCGTGCAACCTTCATCATTGATCCTGAAGGTGTGCTTCGCGCCATGGTCTACTACCCCATGAGCAATGGCCGCTCGATTGATGAGTTTGTTCGCCTGGTAGAGGCGCTTCAGACCTCTGACGCCAATAAAGTCGCCACGCCTGAAGGCTGGAAGCCCGGGGACAAAGTCATCGTGCCCCCGCCAGCGACGGCTGAAGCTGCCGAGAAGCGCAGCTCAGAGGGCTATGACACCGTGGATTGGTATTTCTCGACCCGCGAACTGTGAGGCCATACATATCCAAGCAATGCCGGCATGGTGTTGTGTTCCACTAGCGCGATTGCTCATGTGCACCGGCCCAGCTTATCCCACCCACATGGGTCGGTGCACACGGTTGTAGGCACGGGCATTCTGCTGCCTGCTAAGCCCTTGCAATAATAAATATATTACAGTGCTTTAGTCGAAGCTCAGCCCTTGCGGCTTAAAGCCTCCAAGATTGATGGCATCGAACATACCAAGGGCATTCGAGAATAAGCTGGTTTGCGCTAACAGGGTATTCGTTTGTGTCTGCATCATGGCTAGAGCCAGCTGCTCACGCACTTCACCTGCAGCCCGTAATGCGCCAAGGCGATCAATATCTTTGTTCACTAAGCGCGCGGTAGCGCTGTCGATGGCATCCACCATGCGCTGCTGTATCTGGGACTTGAGCTCGGCTGAACGCGCGGCCCCGCCATAATTGGCTTGTGCGGCAAGAGCATTCGATAGGGAAACATCTAACGCGGCATGCACCGCATCCCATTCAAAGCCTCCGCCTCCACTTCCGCCACCTGAGCCAGATACCCAGTTTTCGACCCCTGAGGCCATGCTGGCCATAACGGCAGCCACTTCGAGTTGGCTCATGTTCCCCTCATATATCGCAACATCATTGAATCTAGCTGCGCTTTGCAGGGTTAAGCCATTGGAGCTATGTCCTTGAGGTAACTGTCCCGGACCTCGGAACTGAACGCCGCTGTTGGGGCCGACATAAATGTTGACAGCCGTTTCTCCCGGCGCGGATTGATATGTGATCCCGAGCACTCCGGAGGACGAGCCAGTTAGATTGCCCAAGCCGCTGGAAAAGATCTCGCCGGCGAGCTCTACATCAACGTTAAGACCACCAGCACCAACGCTAATGTTAATTGTGTCGCTACCAAAAGTGAACTCCGCTAGGTCCCCACCGCTCAGCGCATTGATATTGAGGAAAGTCGAATGAGCGGCGTAAGCGGGTGAAGCGATAAACACGCCGCCAGCCGTCTCTAATCCTCCATTGGAGAAAGAATATGGACCGACGGTTAGAGGTGAGAGGGTGTCTTTGCCGATACCGACCTGATCTAAATCGCCTTCAAATGCAAAAGCGCCGCTGAGATCACCGATAAACGGGGCCTGTGCGCTTGAGCCGCCGCCTCCAGACCCGCCTTGCCCCCCGCCTGAAAGCGCAAGAATCTGTCCTTGCCCATTGCGCAAATCCCTTGCCTCAATCACTTGACCATCTGGCAGTTCCAGATCGCCGGAGATTTGTGCTGCATCGGGATTGAGGATATTGCGGCCGCCGAAGCTGGCCATTTCGCTCAGCTCATTGATGCGTGGCAAGAGCGCGTTGTACTCATTGGTGAGCGTTGCGCGCATGTCGTCTGACAGGCTCTGGTCCTGAAGGCGGGCTGCAAGCGTTTTCATTTCGGTCAGGGTGTCGACGATGGCATCTGTTGTGGCGAGTGTGACATCCAGCAAGCCATCGATGCGCTCAAGTGAACGCACATCGTTGAGCCGGCTGATCTTGCTGCTCATGGCTTGGATCGCCGTGCCGGCGGCAACGGCATCATCACGATATGTCGGTCGCTCACCATAGCTGGTGGCGACGTTAGTGGCTTGAGTTGTTGAAGCACGCGCCGCCCCAACTGCTGACAGGGACGGGGCGTAGGAAGAGATATCGACCATAACGCACCGAACGGTTTTTTGACCGGCGCAGCCTAAGCCAGGCCGATTGATAGATATTCCTCATCGAGGCAAGAAAAGCGCGTAACCACAATTGATTATGGCGAAATGGCCTTTCGAATTGTCAGCTACTTTTTCTATCAAGATCCGATTTCTCAAGGTTCGCATAAATTGAATTCGACTTAATCCGATTAATTCTTCTTCGAAGAACGGTTTGCTCATTGCTTGCCATTTGAAGAGACGGAAAGTGGGCAGTCTCGTTGATCCGGAAGAAGTTTTTCATAGTGTTGCCCTCCATTCTTGAATTGAAAAGATGCCGCTCGAGATTCTAAACCTCGAGCGGCATTGAAGGTTTAGAAGCCGTCCGGCAGATTGCTGATGGAGGCAGAGTTGCCGATCGCTGCGGCGGTAACGCTTGCAGATCCGACCACATCACCGAGGTGAATATTTGCTGTAGCCCCGGTGTACGCGCGGTTCATCTGGCGATTGTTTACCGCAAGACTAGCCGTCGCGGGCAGTGTCGAGACGCTCAACGAGTTCGAAATCGCTGCTGTGGTTGAGGTGAAGTCGCCTTCAAGTTGGCCAACTTCGATATTGGAGAAGGCTTGAGGGTCGTAGTTAGTGAACTGGGTGTTGTTGATTCTTACGGTTTCAGCTTCTTCAATATCGAACGAGGCTGAGTTGCCGAGAGCTGCTGAAGTAAACTCTACGGAGCCTGCCACGTCGTTGAACCCAGCATTCAATACTGAGCGCGGAATCTCCCCAGAAACGCTGAAAATTATTCGCATCAACATCGCCTCGCGCATTAACACTGAGCGAGTTTGCAATGGAAGCAGAGGTGGCTGAGATCGCAACATCATCAACGCCAGAGATGTCGGTACCATCGAACGTCATGTTCGAATGAAACGCGCCGCTGACAATCTGGGTGTTGTTGACCATTGAAGAACCCCCATCACCCTCAAACGCGTCGATGGAGATGGAGGCGGAGTTGCCAATTGCCGCCGTAGTGGCTTCGATCGAGCCAAGCGTGTCGCTGGCATCAAGGTACATGCTGGCCGATACATCGCGATTGCCCCATTGGTAGCTGGTGACATTCGCCGATCCACCGAGCTCGGCGGAGAATGAGTTGCCGATAGCTGCAGCGGTCATGCTGACGCCTTCGGTGACGTTGCGTACGTGGCCGTTGAGTTCTGCGCGTGCTTCGGCCCACGTGCGCTGTTCATTTCGGACTTGGTTTTCTTGTTGGGCCATTGCTGGCGCTGCGATAGCGCAAGCGGCGACCCCGGCGAGCAGGATGCTCATTTGGTTTTTCATGACGATCTCCTTGTTTCATGTCATCGCCGCCAGTCATGGCGACGCTGTCTGTGCCGCAAGAAGTGAGCGCAAAAATAGGTCCCAATTTTATTTACTCTTTTGGGTTCCGTTTAATTTCCACAAGGCCCTGTCAGATCTCGAATTTCTCGTTAAACATCGTTAAATTTGTAGTAACAAATAAAATATAGATCGCCCCAAAAAGGCACAAGAGTGTTTCTTTTTGGGAATTTTTATCCGCACTCCCTGATGTAGGCACTGCTTACCCGGCGGAGCAAAAGTAAACTTTATATATAAGCGGCTTTTATGAGCCTATAAATCTGCTAAATCTGTAAGCGGCACGTCTATTGCACTCACTTTTATTCAGTGTCCCAAATCAATATTGGGTGGATAGAGGTGTTATGGCGCGTAGAAGCATTCAGAGTATAGCGCTCGGAGTATTGTTCGGTGGGGTGTTATCGGCTGCCGCACAAGCTGAGCAACCCCCAGCAGGGTGGGGCGAGCCTTATGGCTGGTCGAACCGGGAGGCTTCTGAGCCCTATCGGGCCAATGGGCGCGACGTGGGGGGCAATCGGATCGTTTATAATGGACAGGTTGTAAGCCTGCCAAACGATCGGCGTGGGCCATCCAGTCAAGCGGCTGTTTTCAGCGGTGGCGTCGCCAGCATGGGCGCCAGCACTCTGTCGAGACATACGCTAACGGCTGCCGCGATAGGCAATAGCGTTGATATTCGAAATGTTCGCAACAGTACCATCATTATCAATCAGCAGAATACTGGGCGCCAATCCGCCACAGTCAATCGTGGAGGATAATCCATGACCTCTCGTTTTGTTCGAGCCACTGTTGCTGCGGCTGCCTGTGTCTTGTCAGCCTGTGCAACCGACAGCACTGAGCGACCTGATCCGATTGCTCCGTTGAGGGGGCCTCAGGAGACTGTTGTTGAAACAGATTACACCGCGGCGCTTCGCTGCTTGGGGCAATATGTAAGGGCTCAGTCCTATCCCGCTCCGCGCATTGCGGTGGGCCATATCAGCGACATGACCGGGGCAACTGACTATTTCAATGGTGCACGGGTCACGCAGGGTGCATCGCTTATGGCGATCACAGCGCTGTCTGATGCTGGTGTGCGCGTGGTTGAGCGCTTTGATATGGGGGTAATCCAAGCAGAGATGAACTACGCCCAGACCGGGCTTGTCAGAGACTCCCAGACGCAGTTGCGCGAGCTTATCCCCGGCATGCTTCAAGGTGCTGATCTGTACATCGTTGGTGGCTTGACTGAGTTTAATCCAAACATCCGCTCACGGGGTTCTGATCTTTATGGCGCAGATGAAAGGGCCACGGGGGCCGCTGCGTCTATCGGGGTCAACACTCACACCATTGATGTGGCAATGGATGTGCGCCTTGTTGATGCAACATCAAGTGAGGTCTTGTCCGTTCGGGCGCTGCGCAAACAGATCGTAGGTCGTGAAATTGAGCTGGGCGTGTTTGAGTTCATGTCGGGAGGGGTTGTCGACCTAGCGGCAGGTCAACGCGCTTTAGAGCCAGTCCAGACGGCGGTGCGCACGATGATTGATCGTGCGATTTTCGAGTTTGTTGGCTCGCTCTACAATTTGCCGGCCGATGCCTGTCTTGATGGGCGCAGCCTGCCTGTACAATCGCCTACACGTGGCCATCTGGCAGATCCGCAGGCGCGCATTCACAGCTCAGCTGCCTCTGTTAGTGAACCGGCAGACTACACGGTGCCAGCACCTCGCGGCGTGCAGAGCTCGTACTCGCGCCCGCCCCATCGCTCAGAATCTTTAGCGACATCAGAAATCGGAATGCACCTCGCTTCCTATCGCAACCCTGAGAACGCAAGACGCGGATGGACGCAGCTCCAATCGGGTTATCGCGCAGAGCTTGAGGGCCTTCTTCCGTTGATCGTTCCGACTGAAATCGAGGGGCGTGGTCTCTACTATCGCCTTATAGCCGGGCCCGTGTTGTCCCTTGAGGCTGCACGAGCACAATGTGTAGCTCTAGAAGCCAAACACCAGTACTGCCAGCCAATCAGTGTCGGTTAAATACCAGGGTTAAGGTGCGAAAATTTAATAAAATATAGTTCATTGAGATATCCTCAAAAAGCTTATATTTCCGGCTATGGAAGAGAATGCATCTTCAATGTTAAGATCTTCAACTTCGAAATAATGGCTGTTTGACGTCGCGCAGGTCTCCATGTCGCTTTTTTGCCAGCCTGTTCGAACTTGAAAGGCGATAGTGTACACATGAATATTATTCATCTTCGCTTCGTCGCAGAGGTGATCGAAGTTGGCGCGTGCTTCATTCCTATGATATTGTAATGAAGTTCCACCGGTGCCGACGTGAGTCAGTGTTAACAGCGAGTCGGGTGGGGTAAAGGAATTCCCGGGCCGTTGCTGAGCGGTTGTACCGCCGTCTGTCATTACAATCAGCACTTTTACAGTATCAGGATCGTCAAAATCAGCTGGTCTGTTGAGGTGTAAAGGATTGTTACTAAATGTGCCGCGCCACTCTGGGTGCAGTGCGCGCAGTCCCCAGCTGACCCCAATGTCTGTGCCGGTCCCATCTGATCTAGTATTGCTTTGCAGATTGTTTATGTGGTTTGAAACTTCTTGAAGATCACCGGAGATAAAAAGTGTTTCTGCTGATGGGTGGTCCGGGCACCAACCATTGTCCGGATTCCAAACAGTAAACCCTGGGATTATACCCAAAGAATTCTGCCCAAGCGTAATTGAACGAACTTGGTCCGAATTCATTTCCAGGCATCCATTCCAACCATTAATGTCATCTGGAACATTCAGCTCCCAAGAGAAATTGGGATGCTGGAACGTGTCGTTATCAACTACAAAGTCAAAAAAGCTAGGCGGGAGGCGAACAGTGCCCCCGTATGGAATAATGGATAGGGTCGTTGCTGTGCTGGAAGATCCCTCTAGCATTGTATCTGCAAAATTTATGGCTGCTGATCTCAAATTTTCCAAGCGGCCAGAATTCATTGATGAGGAGATGTCTAAAACCAACGAAATTTCAATGTTTTTTATTTGTTCTCGAGCCTGGGCACTGCGCTGAATCCTAATATTATTAATGCCAGTGATCCCCAGCAATAGGGTTTCGACGTCAGCTGTTGCAGTTGCTGTGATTGTTCTTGAGTTTAGCGTCTCGTTGATATCGGCTTGTATTTGAACCGTTTCACGGAATGAAGGGTGGTCCTCCAAAGCGGCTGCAACGAACGCCGCTATAATTTCCGGGGAGGGGGTCTCCTGAGACATTGACGCTGCAGCAAGTACCCCTGAATCTAATCCAGACTGCAGCTTGGCAGATAGCATTCCAGCTCTTGAATAGTCAAGAGCTCCACCCAAGCCAACCACGACGGTTGACGCTGTTAATGCGAATGTAACTGCAATGTTTCCGCTCCTGCAAAGTAAAAAATCTTTCGTATTTTCAAGAAAAATTTTAGAAATAGGAAATTGTCCAAGTACTGTCTTTAAATTCAATTTTATCTCCATCAATGCGGAAGATAAAGATTAAACAAAATTATAAGAGATAAATGTAACTTTGGCACAAAAAATTGTTGAGCGAGAGAAATTCAAATTATTTTTTAGAAAAATTTTAATTATGTATTCAAATTTCGCTGAAATCCAAAACCGTGCCGTGACCTTTAGCTGGGACAGGAAGCTAAGATGACTCGCGCTGTCTGGGGGCAGCCGCGAGTAGTCAACGACACGGCCTGCCATGCATGTATTGCTTCATGTAAATTGGCAATAGGACAGACGCCAGTCTGTCATCCTATGCGGCAAAAAATAGTTGTTTAAACAAATTGAATTAAGAAAGAAGTCTAAATTTAATGAATTTGGCGTGCGCCGCCCCAATTGCTGTAAGGGACGGGGCGTAGGAAGATATATCGACCATAACGCACCGGACGGTTTTTTGACCGGTGCAGGTCTTGTCAGAGGAAACACGGCGTTAGCGCGTCTGCTGCCAGATTGGCGGAATGAGTAATCCATTCCGCTATTTCAAAACGTCGCCTGAGATCATCCGCCTTGCGGTGATGATGTGCATATGGTTCCCGCTCTCGCTCAGGAATGTGGAGGACCTACTCCATGACCGAGGGATCGACTTCACACACGAGACGGTGCGTTTCTGGTGGAACCGGTTTGGTCCGATGATGGCGCGAGAGATCAAGAAGCGTCGATGTCAACAGCTTCGCCAGGTCACACAATGGCGCTGGCATCAGGATGAGGTGTTCGTGAAGATCAACGGCCAAACCCACTATTTCTGGAGGGCCGTGGACCACGAAGGTGAGGTGCTGGAATCCTATGTTGCGAAGACGCAAGACAAGGCTTCAGCATTGAAATTTCTAAAGAGAGCGATGAAGCACTACGACAGGCCGGAGGAGGTCGTCACTGAGCGACTGCGATCATATTGTGCAGCGATGCGCGAGATTGGGAACGCTGATTGCCAGGTTACAGGCCGGCATGAGAACAACCGGGCGGAAAACTCGCACTTGCCGTTTCGAAGGCGGGAGCGAGCAATGGCCAGGTTCAGGCAAACGCGAAGTCTCCAGAAGTTCGCTGCTGCCCACGCCTGAAGTCCACAATCACTTCAACCACGACCGATCACTGGAAAGACGAACCCGCTTCAAGGACCTTCGCCAAGCTGCTCTCATCGAGTGGCGTGAACTTCTGACGGTCTAGACTCGCGCGCTGCTAACTATTCGAGACTTGTCCGCATTTGTCTGACAGCACCGCCAGCCATTTCCCCAAATTTCCCGTTCCGGCGGATAGCGGCAAATTACTCGCGTACTCGCGGGGACTTGTCGCGGCAATACTCCTCTGAGACGCGGTGAATGCAGCCCGTTTGGGCCTCAAACCCACATTAGTCTCAAAGCGCGGTGCTCTCAGATTAAATGCCTCGTTATCGGGTTGGGTTCCAATCTGCCCGCATGGCCAACCCATTCCACTACTTCAAAACTTCACCTGAGATCATCCGCCTCGCGGTGATGATGTACATCCGATTTCCCTTGTCGCTGCGGAATGTCGAAGATCTGCTCCATGAACGCGGCATCGACATAAGCCATGAGACGGTTCGGTATTGGTGGAATCGGTTCGGCCGATCTGAGGAAGTCGGCCCCGACCGATTACGCTCGTACGGCGCAGCGAAGCGAGAAACTTGGAACGAAGATCGCCAGGTCACCAGTCGTCACGAGAACAATCGGGCTGAGAACTGCCATCTACCGTTTCGACGACGGGAGCGGGCGATGGCGCGGTTCCGGCCAATGCGAAGTCTGCAGAAGTTCACCGCCGCCCACGCCTCAGTCCACAACCACTTCAATCTCGATCGAGCCCTGGAACGTCGGCCTCGCTTCAAAGACCTCCGCGACGAAGCGCTCGCCGAGTGGCGTCAGCTCCTGGCTGCACAAGCCGACACGCCCTGACGTCTGAGACCGGTCCGCATTTGTCTGACAGCACCAATAGGGACCATTGGCCGACCTCGACGTGGCATTTTTTGGGTTTGGCCCAGAGCCTTCGCCGCAAGACTTTTGCCTTGAAAGGTGAAACAAATAACATGCGGACGTATTTTGGTCCGCAGCTTGTTGAGCGGCTGTTTTGATACGGATTAATTCGTGAATATTCTTTTGGTCGAAGACAACCAAGAAATCGTGACCTTTGTCACGCGTGGATTGCAAGAGGTAGGCGATGTGGTTTCCGTCGCCACATCAGCGAATCAAGGCCTCATTGAAGCGGCAGCCTATCCGTTTGACGTCATCATATTTGACCGCCTGCTACCGGGAATGGACGGCGTGGATGCAGTTCGCGTGCTGCGTCAGTCGGGTGTTGAAACGCCTATCCTGATCCTGACTGCGCTCGACGGGATTGATGATCGTGTGACCGGCCTGGAGGCGGGCGCGGATGACTATCTTACGAAACCCTTTGCCTTCGCGGAGCTGTATGCGCGGTTGCGCGCTCTGGCGCGTCGCCAGCCCATAATGGAGTCAGAGCCGACTCGCCTTCAGGTCGGTGATCTTACCATGGAGCGCTCGACCCAAGTTGTGACTCGAGCAGGTGTGAAGCTGGATTTGTTGCCACGCGAGTACAAAATTCTCGAATACCTCATGATGAATGCGGACCAGCTCGTGACGCGCACCATGCTACTGGAAAAAATCTGGGGGTATCGTTTTGATCCTAAAACCAGCCTGGTACAGACGCATGTGAGCCGTTTGAGGACCAAAGTCGACAAGCCCTTCGATGTTGAGCTTATACGCACTGTCAGGGGAGCTGGTTATGTCATTGGCGAGCCCTAGCGCACTGCTTCGATCGACGATTTTCCGACGCACTGTCCTTTCAGGCTCTATAGGTGCCGTCGGCTTAATCGCACTGGTCTGGTTGGGGTTTGCCGCCCACACAGTCCACACCCTTGGCGACGTACGCGCCAGCCTTGAAGAGGAAATGGAAAATCTCGAAGCTCTGCACGCCAGTGAAGGGCTTGACGGTCTGGTCCGGGCACTCAGCTTTGATGGTCGGTCTCTCTGGGACCCTGATTGGCTGTACGCAATTCTTGAGCAGGATGAATTCATCGCCCGGGTGCTCACCGGCGATGATGAAACATTGGCCGGCTTCGAGGGGATTGATCCGCCCGGCGGCAGTGCAAGCACATTTGTCGACCATGAAGAGCTGTCTGGCCATCGCGTGCTGTCCTATCGCTTGCCGCTAGACGGCGGCGAAGTCGAGCTTGTTGTGGCGCGTTTTGTGCCCGACCGACTGCTGATCCTGGAAGAATGGTTGGTTCGTGCAAGCTGGCTGGTTCTGCTGGCGGTCGTCCCGATTTCTCTTCTCACCGGTTTTTTCACGAGCCGAACGGCGTTTCGGCGCCTGGACACAATATCGGCAACGGCTGAAACCATTGATGAAGGGAGGATGGATGCGCGCGTTCCACTCGAAGGCAATGGGGACGAATTTGACCGGTTATCGTCTGCCGTAAACGATATGCTCGATCGGATCGGGGCACTAACCCGAAACCTCGAAGGAGTTTCAGCTGGCGTGGCGCATGACTTGAAAACGCCGGTCTCGAACCTCGCGGGGCGCCTTCAATTGCTGGAACGCGACGCGGGTGATCCGCAGGCGGTTGTCGCCCATGTCACAGCGAGCCAGGCGCATATCACGACACTCCTGCGCACACTGGACGCGATGCTGCGTCTGGGTGAGGTGGAAGCCGGCGGGCGCCGCGGAGCTTTTGCCCCAATGGATCTGTCGCACCTGATCGCGGACGTTGCCGAGAGCTTCCGTCCCGTTTTTGAAGACGCCGACAAGTGGTTTGATGTGCGCATAGAAGCACGGGTGCCGGTGAATGGAGATCGGGACCTGCTCACCCAATTGATCTCCAATCTGCTGGAAAACGCGCTGGAACACTCTCGGGACGGTGCGAATATTTGGGTGGAGCTGCGCACATCAAACGGTCGCGCCTGGCTTGAGGTAGGCGATGACGGTCCAGGCTTGCCTGCTTCGGCTGTCGATAGCGTCTTTGACCGCTTTGTTCGCCTAGACTCCAGTCGAACGACACCAGGCAACGGCCTTGGCCTAAGCCTGGTGCGCTCGATCGCTGAATTGCATCACGGTGAAGCCCGCGTTGCGCAGACCGCGCCGGGCGCCGTGTTTGAAGTGAGCTTTCCCCTGCGCGAGGGCTAGCAAAGCATACAAATCTGTATGGGTTTCCGGCCCCACTTGTAAAACCCGCGCCACCCGCATCGGGTTACAACGCTCTTGCAACAGATAGGTTACTGTTCAGGAGTTGCCGGTGCGAATGAAAAGCCGCCCTTCCATTTCCAGCGCGCTGGTGAGCGCGTGCGTTAGTGCCCTTGTACTAGCAACCGGCTGTTCTGATGGTGGTCCGTCAAACGTCGCGAACGACCCGATCAGTGCACCTCCTCCCCCTCCGCCGCCGCCACCACCACCACCCGGACCAGCAGGGGCCTTCGCGACGGAAGCTGGCACGGCGCGCTTCCTCACGCAGGCGACTTTTGGGCCGACGCAAGACGATGTGAGCTCGCTGACGGGCACGAGTGCATCCGACTGGTTCCTGTCTGAGCTGGAAAAGCCCGCCAGCCTGCATCGACCACAGCTCGCGGCCTACCGGGCGATGATCTCCGAGCCCAGTGAGGAATTTCCGCTATTGGCAGTGCAGTCGAGCACGTTCTCCTTCTGGCGCAACGCGATAGAGGGTGACGATCAGCTGCGCCAGCGCATGGCCTTTGCGCTGTCCCAAATCCTCGTGGTGTCAAATTTCGGAGGTGAGATTCTGACTGATATCCCGGAGCCAGTCGTCGGTTATCAGGATATTCTGGTAGAAGGCGCGTTTGGAAATTATCGCGACCTCCTGGAGGAAGTCACCTACTCGCCCGCCATGGGCTATTACCTGACTTATATGGGTAATCAAAAAGGCGACCCAGCCACCGGCCGGATGCCTGACGAAAACTATGCCCGTGAAATCCTCCAGCTGTTTACGATTGGTGTAGTGCGGCTTGGACCAGACGGAGAGCCGGTCGTCGTCGACGGCCGACCAGTGGAGCTCTACGATAATATGGACGTCACCGGTCTGGCCCGGGTCTTTACCGGCCTGGATCTGGATGGATTGGACCGGGAGCTATTTCCCACGGTGGCCGATGCCGTGGACGAGTGGCCAGGGCTTGAGCAGGCTCTCTTGAATCCCATGGAGATTATTGAGGACCGCCATTCGAACGATGAGAAACGGTTTCTGGATTGCGCCGTCCCCCCCGGAACCAGAGCTGCGCAAAGCATTGATCTAGCGCTCGATTGCATCATGGCGCATCCCAATGTCGGGCCCTTCATTTCTCGTCAGTTAATACAACGCTTCACCACATCGGCACCTGACCCAGACTATGTCCAGCGCGTGGCAAACGCCTTTGATGCGGGCACTTACACCCTGCCCAATCAGGCGCGGGTGGGTGATGGGCGCAAGGGCGATCTCACTGCCACTCTAGCCGCCATTCTCTTTGACCCCGACGTTCGAGACGACGCCGCACTTGCGGACACTCGGTTTGGCAAGATACGCGAGCCATTGCTGCGCTTTACACAGTGGGCGCGGGCCTTCGATGCCGATGCGTCCCGGCCAGAATATGGACTGGAGCTGTTCGACTTGTCGTCGCCGGATGCGCTGTCTCAGCACCCCTATCGCGCGCGGTCAGTCTTCAACTTCTACCGGCCGGGTTATGTGGCACCAGGCACAGAGTCGGGCGCGGCAGGTTTGACAGCCCCAGAGCTGCAGATCGTGAATGCAACCTCGACCACTGGCTACATCAATTTCATGACTTTTTGGGCTTTTGGCGGCCAGTCAATGATCCCCATCGACGAGTTGACCCTCGAGCTTGAGGAGATGGGGGTTCCTGTCAATCAAGCCGCCTTGGAGCGTGCCTTTGTTCCGGACTATGCCGATGAGCTTGAGCTTGCAAACGACGCGTCAGCGCTGATCGACCATCTTGATGGTTTGCTTGCCTACGGTTCCCTGTCGGCGGACACCAAAGCAGCTATCATCCGGGCGATAGAAGCAGAAGTGATTGATGGGCCTGGTGATCAGGATGCAATGCAGGATCGCGTCTCGCTCGCGGTGATGCTGGTCATGACGTCTCCTGACTATCTCGTACAGCGCTAGGACAAAGCCATGGCAAGCAACCGTAGAGACTTTATCAAGGCCCTGGGTGCCAGTGCGCTTGCCCATACCGCGCTGAGTGCTGCGCCTACAACCTTTACCGCCCATGCTGCAGATCGCAGCGGCTACAAGGCGCTGGTTTGCGTCTTCCTGTTTGGCGGACTGGATTGCCACGATTTAATATTGCCATACGACCCCGCATCCTATGGTCAATATACCCAGTTGAGGTCGTCACTGCTGGCCCAGCAAGGCACGGCACGCCAACGCAACAGCCTTCTGCCCATTACGCCCGTGACTAACACGGTGCTTGGAGGGCGCCAGGTTGCGCTGCCCCCGGAGATGCCCCAGTTGGAGCGGCTTTTTGCGCAAGGCCGGGCGGCTATTGTTGGCAATGTTGGCCCCTTGGTGGAACCGGTGACGCGCGCAAGTTTTGAAAGTGGGTCTGCGCGCCTGCCCCCGCGGCTCTTCTCCCACAATGACCAGCAGACGGTGTGGCAGGCCAATCAGCCTGAAGGGGCCCAGTTCGGTTGGGGCGGTCTGTTCGCCGATGCGCTGCTGGCGTCGGGGGCCAATGCCTCGTTGCCGCAATTCACCACGATCACCACCGAGGATGTTGGCCCGTTCCTGACAGGACGCTCTGCGGTTCCCTACCGCGTCAGCGTCGCTGAAGCCGCGCGCGTGGATTTTCTTGAGGATTTTTACGACGGTATGGCGGGCGAACGCGCGGAGCTTCTCCAGGCGGTGCGTGATCAGTTGACGGCCAGCAGCTTTCGCGGTGATCACCTGCTTGAGCGTGACATGGCCGCTGCATTTTCAGGCGGTATTGAAACAAACGAGGCCTATAGCGAGGCTCGGCAGCAGGGAATGGCGCTTTCCACGAGCTTCCCGCCGACGCCGCTCGGCGCGCAGCTCAAGACGGTCGCTGAAACCATAAGTGTGCGTGACCGCTTGTTCGCCTCACGACAGATATTTTTTGTCGGGCTCGGCGGGTTTGATACCCATTCAGCTCAAGCGCGGAACCTTCCCAGATTGCTGTCCCAGATTGATGGGGCGTTGGCCGCCTTTCAGGCCTCCATGGAGGCCCTTGGGCTTGGCCGTGATGTGACCTTGTTCACAGCGTCAGACTTTGGCCGCACCTTGGCGGTGAATGGTGATGGTACTGACCATGGCTGGGGGGGGCACCAAATTGTGCTCGGTGGAGCCGTAAAGGGCGGCGAGATTTACGGCTCGCTTCCACCTCCCACGCTTGGCCACGACGCAGACAGCGGGGGCGGACGATTGATCCCCTCCATTGCGGTCGACACCTATGCGGCCCAGCTTGGCCGGTGGTTTGGTTTAAACGAAACCGAGCTTTTGGCGGCTCTGCCAGGCCTGACGAATTTCGACCCCCTTGCAACGAATTTTATCTAAGTCCAGTCCGGAAGCTCAAATTCATGAAAATCATACATCTTAGTGTTTGTCTGCTCGCTCTTGGTCTTGTGGCATGTTCCGGTGGGGGCAGCATTGAGGCCCCGCCGGAGACCCCGCAAAATCGGGCTCCCGCCTTTGTGACACCGCCAATCCAAATCACTGTCGAGGAAAACATAAATGGTGCCATTGCCTCGATTGAGGCCGGCGATCCGGACGGCGACACCCTCGTTTTCTCAATTGTCGGCGACGATGCGGAAGCCTTTGAGTTTGATGCCATGACCGGAAGCCTGAGTTTTGCGACCGCGCCTGACTTTGAAGCACCTGGCGACCGCAACGGTGATAACGTATACGAGGCCGCGCTTAGGGCCCGCGACCCAGGTGGCCTCAGCGCGTCATTACAGGTTACAGTCACAGTCACGAATGTTGTTGAAGAGGGCGATCCGGTTCGTTATCGCGATCCTGTTTTTACCGCGCTGAACGTTGAGAATGATGTGGCCTTCGCTACCGTGGACGGGCAGACGCTACGGCTAACGATTTACACGCCCCAATGCGATACAGTGACAGATCGCCCAGTCATGATTGTTGCTTCAGGTGGTGGTTTCTTGGAACAGGACCGCGAAAGCGTGGAGCCGATCGCTCAGGATTTCGCGCGTCGCGGCTATGTCGCGGCGACGATGGATTATCGCGTGCTGGGTCGACAGCCATTTGATGCAGACGAGCTTGCTATTGCCGGGTTGATGGCAACACAGGACATGTTTGCTGCGGTCCGGTTTTTGCGCGCTGAAGGTGAGGGCGCAAATCCACGCGGAATACGCCCGGGTGCGATTTTTGTAAGCGGAGAATCAGCCGGCGGCGTTATGGCGATGCTCGCCGCGACACTCGATCCTGATGATGTGATTTCACGCCCGGCGCTGGCAGATTTTGCGGCTCAAAATGGCGGCGTGTATGGCTCGGTAGGTGACCAGAGCGAAACGTCGTCACAGGTGCAAGGGGCCATGCCGCTATCAGGGGCGATCTTTGATGTCGCGACCGTGGACCTCCGGTCGGGGCTTTTGTATGCCGCCCATGAGGAGCTTGACCCGATTGTTCCCTGTGGAACCGACGAAGAAAGGTCAAGTTTAACCGGGCTGGTCGTTTCGGGCGCGTGCGACGTCGTTCCTGCCTATGAGAATGCGGGTCAACGGGCCGAGCTGTTCTTGGTCAGGAATGCTGTCAGGCATGTGGAATTCACGGAGGATCAAAGACGCGAAATCTATCAGGGTGCCGCAGAGTTGTTCTTTGATGCGGGTGTCAATAAAAGCGTCCCCAAAATACAAGCGAATGCGGCTTGCAACGCAGAGTGAGGCTATCGCAAATTTCATAGTCATGCCGGCTGAAATTGGACAAATAAATGACGTGTTTCGCCACTCGTAACCTCACCTGGGTCCTGTCAGATTAAACGGCTCGTTATTCGCTTTGGCTACAATCTGCGCGGATGAGTAACCCATTCCGCTATTTCAAAATATCACCAGCGATCATGCGTCTTGCGGTGATGATGTACATCCGCTTCCCGCTGTGACTTCGGAACGTCGAAGACTTGCTGCATGGACGCGGCATCGACGCCGCCCGCGCTTCCGTCCACAACCCTTTCAACCACGACCGCTCCCTAGAACGCCGATCCCGATTCAAAGATCTCCGCAACGCCGCTCTCGTCGAGTGGCGTGAGTCGTTGGTGGCCTAAAGTCACGCCCTGTTGGCTATTCGAGACTTGTCGACTTTTGTCGGACAGTCCCGCTTTGATGAATGGAGCATTAATAGAATATGTTTGAACTTGGCCCGATTGAACGTCCGTGGTGCAAACTGCCCAAAAGAAACCTTGATTGGCTCTGTTCTTGCCACATCCGCTCCGAATTGCCGCCCTTCTTGGTCCCTATGGTTACCACACTGACAAGAACAGAGGCGCTGGGTTCTCTGAGGTCAGGACCAAACTTTGGGGCTGAACATGAAACATTCTATTCTGGCTGGCGCGTCAGCAATCGCATTGGCAACGGGCGCCGCTTCCGCGCAAGATAACACTCCAGCACAGCTGGCTTTCAATCTGAACGCTCAGGTGGGCTCAGTCTGCGGCGTCTATAACGGATCGGGCACTGAAATCGACGTTGATTTCGGAGAGCTGTCCAGCACCGACTCGAACTCGAAGGTCGAACAGAGTGCTGGCAGTGTGTCTTATGCCTGTAACGCACCGGATGGCTTTACCCGCACGATCAACTCTACGAATGGCGGCTATCTCTTCCGGGATGGCACCAGCGGTGGCAATAACAACCAGATCGGCTACGAAATCAGGCACGGCGGTGGCAGCGGCTTGTCCACGGGGTGGACCCAGCTGTCCAGCGCTGTCAACTCTGATCACGGTGGCGCGGCATTCCTGTCTGGCCAGACCGGCAGCGTTGATTTCCGTGTGGACGGCGTCCGTATCGACACCGGCGCAAATGGCGCACCCTCGACGAATGTCTTCGCAGGTAGCTATTCTGACGTGGTGACCATCACGCTGACGGCGAGCTAATGCCAAGGGCCCCTTTCGGTGCGGACGAGCAAGCCGTCCGCGCCGGTGAAGGCCCGTAAATTGAGTTTTTGCCCTTGGGGGGCGTCATGATCAATTTTTCCAAAATCTTCATCCACTTGGCCGCCACGATTGGCCTGATCGCATCCATCTCTGCACCGGCCAACGCGTACGAAGTTGAGCCCATGCGCATGACGCTGGACATCTCCAATGGCACGACCAGCGCCGTCATCAATGTTCGCAATACCCGCGAACAGGCGTTGCCGATCGAGATCGTGATGAAACGCCGGATTGTTCACCCGGATGGACGTCAGGAATTTGTAGAAGCCAACGCAGACTTCTCGATTTTTCCGCCCTTGGCCCTGGTTCAACCGGGCCAATCACAGGGTGTGCGCATCTCCTACATTGGCGATCCCGCGATTGCCGATAGCGAAGCCTACATTGCCGAGGTTCAGGAAGTGCCGGTTACCAGCGATGACTTCACTGGTGTGGTCTTCGCCTATAATTTCGGTGTCGCTGTTTATGTGACAGCCCCGGAAGCGCGCGCGGAAGTCGCTGTCGGCGAGGTGAGCCGTACAGAGCGGGGCGTTGAGTTCCAGGCTGTTAACTCCGGTTCAGGCTATGCGATGCTTGGCGATCTGGATGTACGCGTATCCATTGATGGCCAGTCTGTGGCAATCCCGGCTGAGCGCATCATTGACCTGGTGGAAAACCCCATCATCCCACCACACACGACCCGCAACTTCCACCTTGCGCTTGAAGGCTTGCCTCAAGGGCCACTGGCAGTCACCTTCGGCAGACGGTCCTGATCCGGGGCCAGGGTGAGGGACATGGGGGCATTGCGAGCTTACAGGAGCGCGGTCTATGCCGCGCTTCTTTGTGCTTCAATGGTGGGCATTGAAATGCTCGGCCATCCTTCTGCTTATGCCAAGTTTCAAGCGGTTGAACCCTCCTTCAGCGTGAGCTTGCCGCTGGTGGCGGACAATCAGCTTCTAGGCGCAATTCCGGTTGAATCCAGCATGACCGCGCTGGTCAGGATTCCTCCCGCTGCGCTCGCCGATGCCCTTGCTGATCGGATTAATTCGGAGGCCGATGCCGCGCTGCGGGCATTGGGTGCCAGTCTTGTTGAGGTCAGCGTCATCCGCGCTCTGGGCTTTGACCTGCGCTTGAACAGCCAGACTCTGGCGATTGAGGTTGATGTCCCTGCCGGGCTGCGTGCGGCTCGCACTCGATCCCTGGCCCGGTCTGTATCGGATGCCTATCGCGATGCTGTTCAGGCCGAAGGCACGGCATTGGGTGTAACTGGCGCTCTCCTTGTCACCGATACGCTGACCGATCACGACGGCCTGGCTGCCGAATTCAACTTCGACGGCTTTGCCAATCGAGGCGGGGCCTCGGGGATCAGTCTCGATTGGGGAGGGCGCCTGCGCATGCGTCCAAGCGGTGACACGGATTTCCAGCGTGACCGAATCCTGGCTTTCACTGACCGTGTAGAGACGGCCCGGCGCTATGCAGCTGGTGAAATCTCGACCGATCTGTTCCGCGATATCGGTTTGCTTGATGTGGTCGGCGTGTCCACCGAGCAGAGCTTTCAGACCCTTCAACCCACCCGTAATGTGCGCCCCACCGGTGCGCGCTCCCTCGTGCTGGATCGACGCTCCACTGTGGAAATCTTCGTCAATGGCGCGCTGGTCAATCGCTTCGTGGCAGAAGCGGGCCCGCTTGACCTGCAGGATATTCCCCTGGCGAATATCTCAAATGATGTGACTATCGTGGTCGAAGATTCCCTGGGGCGGCGGGAGGTCGATAGCTTTGCGCTGTCTGCAGACGTGTCCCTGCTGGCGGCTGGGGTGTCCGAATGGGCATGGAGTGCTGGCTTTGCCCGCAATCAAAGCGAAGACGGATTGAGCTATGACCTCGAGACGCCGGTTGCGGGTGCGCGCTTCACCCGTGGGGTCCGCTCCGGCCTGACACTGGGAGCGGCAACTGCGATTACGCCGGATTTCAGCGCTCTGAGTGGTGCTGTGGCTATTGCCGGTTTTGCCGGGGTTAGCCAGCTCGACCTTACCACCAGTCAAAGCCAGAGGGCCGGCAACGGCTTCGCCGCAGGCTTCAATTATTCTGGCGGCCCTTACTTGCAAGATAGCCGCCCGATGACGGTCAACCTTCGGATTAATTATCAAAGCAAAGACTTTTCTACGCTTAATGACCTTAGCAGCCTGTCCTCCAGCCGCTGGAGTGTCGGGGCAGATGCCCGGCTCAGCATCTCTGACCGTACGGCCCTGACTTTAAGTTCGATCATGCAGGATGATCACTTGGGCGAAGTGCGCTCGACGACGGTGTCAGTCGGGATCAGCCGCCGTGTCGGCGACATTATCGTATCGGGCGCTGCACGCTGGTCAGATTTTGGCAATGATCGCTCAGAGGCGGGCGTTTTCATCACCTTGAGCCGACGGCTTGGCGCGCGTCAGCAAATGACGGCGAGCTATGACAGCCTTTCGCACACCGGTCGGCTGGACTGGCGGCGTTCACGACTGCCTGGCTCTCCCAATTTAGCCGCCCAAGCCTCCGCTGTTCAAACCGGTGAGACAACAGATTTCAACGGAACGCTTTCGGGGGAAACCTCCCGTGGCACGGCCCAGTTCGATGCCAGCTATAGACCCGGGTCCAACGGTCTGGGCGACCGTGCGACGGTAGGCCTGCGTTTGCAATCAGGCATCGCCATGGTCGACGGACGCTGGGGTATGGGCCGAGATCCGGGGCGGGGCTTTGCAATGATCGATCGCCATGCCTCGTTGAACGACGCAGAAATCCTTGTCTCCATTGGCTCAGGCGAGCGCCCAATCGCGCGATCGGACAGGTTTGGACCTGCTGTTGTGCCTCTTGCCGCGCCTTATCGTCCACAGGAGTTGCGGATCGGGGCGCGCAATCTGGAGCCGGGTTACTCGATCGGTGCCGGTGCCTACACTGTCCTGCCCGGCGCACTGACCGGAGTCCGCTTGCAGATCGGCAATGCTGCCTTCCGCACGGCAGTCGCCACGCTGATCGGGTTTGAAGGCGAACCGGTCGCGCTTCGTTTTGGCCAGCTTACGAATCTTGAAAGCGGTGAAGAGGCGAGCTTCTTTACCAATCGAGCCGGCCGCGCGGCCTTTAATGCGCTTGCTCCAGGCTCATATGAGGCTCGTCTTCAAAGCGGCACTGTTTTCAGATTCGAGATCGAGGCAGACGCGCCCGCCTATGTTAACATAGGCACCATCCAAGCGGAGTTGCCGAATGGCTAAGCCCCTTCACATTCTGGCCGGGTTGTTACTCGCCTGTATCTTTGCGCCTGTCGCCATGGCGTCGTGCGAGAGTTATGAGCTCGAGGCGGTTCAGCGATCCAGCCCCGGCTATGATGCGTCAAATCCGGTTGCAGGGCGGGTCGAATTGGAGCTACGCGTGATCGATGGCGACTTGCCAAAGTCCTGTCGGGGCGTACAGATTCAAATCGAGATCGTTGGCGGCACAGCGCGTGATCCTGCTCTTTTTGACGGCGCGAACCGTCTTGAAGCGGTTTGGGAGCGCAGTACGGCCCTGTTGCGCAACGGAGACCACTGGCGGATTCGCCAGTCGGCGCGCCGCGATCTGGTGGATGGGCAGGCGGTGTCCTTCACCCTTTATCATATTGATCCAGGGCAGTTCATTGCGCCGGGCCAATACCGTCAAAACTTGAGGATTACCACGGGCAATCAGGTCACAATCCTGCCCATCATTGTCGAGGTGGAGCCCAGCCTTCGGTTCGAGCGTGAAAGCGTTTTTGGGGTCCATACCCTGGACCTTGGCGATGTTACAGACGGGGCTAGCGCCAGCGCAAATTTCTATTTTCGCACCAATACAGCGTTGTCGGTGACCCTGCATTCGGAAAACGCCGGGGCGCTGGTGCATGAGCGCGGCCCTGCCTTCGGGCGGATCGTCTACCGGGCGGCGCTTTCTGGTCGCGTTGTCGATCTGACGGGAGGGCTGAGCCAGCCCGTCGAGCTTGCCTACGGAGCGGGTTTGCAGACTGGCCAGTTGCAGGTGACCACACCGCCCTCGCCCAATCAGTTTGCAGGTCAATACCGAGATGTGGTGACACTCAGCTTTATTCCTTATTGAGCAGGGGCTTTATTTATGAATCTTTTCCCATCGCTCCTCCTGCCGCTTGCTTTAGGGATCAGCACGGCTCAGGTGGACCCAAATCTGCGCCTACCGGTGAACGCGCAAATCCCTGAAAGCTGTGCAGTCTTGGGTGTTGATCTCACCCACTGGGATTCAGGCCGATTGCGGGTGCGCACCCAGTGCAACGTACAGCGCTATAATTTGCGCCTTTATGCCGGAGATCGCCAGATTATCCCCAATGAGGTGCAACTGATCTCCAGCGAGGGCTCGATTGCCTTGCGCCATAGTCGGGTCTGGCTCACTCAGGACCGGCCTGGGAATCTTATTCTGGACCTCGTCTTTGAGGAGCCAGATTTTGAATCTGGAATTGTGAGATTTCGTGTGGAGGCTAGTAGCTGAGGACAACGCCTAGGTCCTGTCAGAGGAACTCCGGCTTGAGCGTTGACCGCCGGTTTTACAGCCTCTGCGGATATGTAATCCGTGTACGCGAGGCTTCTGTCTGACAGCACCACCTTCAGGGCTCTTGGAAAACACCTTGATCCGCGATTTGCCTGTTAATCGCGGCTGCATTAATGCCCCAATGTTGAAGCGACGAGGGCTCACGACCGGCATCAATGGCAAGCGCTGCGACGCGGCCTTGTGAGGTCAATTGGGTTGATGGCGCTGGAAGCGGATGTGTGTAGGCGTCATCGGGGTGAACAATTTCCCATCCTGCTGCGCGAAAGGCAGCAATCAGGTCACTAGAGAAAAGCGCCGCTAGATCATTCTCATGCAGCAATAGGACATGGACAGGTGAGTGGCCCAGGGCCTCCATTGCGATCTGGTCGTAAAACTCCGCAGCCTCTAGCGACAACCGAATATACAGGTCGCGTAAGGCGTCATAATCAACCCTAAGCCCGTCCTGCAGGGCCTGTTGAAACTGCGTTTCGAGGTGCCAGTCATAGGTGTCGACAGTCACATACCCATTCACCAGGCCGCGTGCTTCAAGGCCGTTTGCCAACGCTGTGACATGATCCGGGCGCCGACCCTCGTCGAGATAGGGAAAGCGAAACCAGGGGCGGGTGTTCTGAAATTCTGAGAGATGGGCCTGCGCTCGATCGACATCCGCTAAATACTCTTCGGCTGAGGCCTGGTGGGCCCACATGTGTGAATGGGTGTGGTTTGCAAGGATGTGGCCGACGCTTGCATAAGCCTCCAGCCTTGCCTGGCCGTTCTCATTATTGGTCAGTCCTGCGGATGTCACAAAAAAGGCGACCGGCCCGGAATCGACGGCGTCCAAGGCATTGATCAGGCGCGTGGTGCGCTCGTTTCCTGTGTAAAGCGCACCGTCACTGCGCGGGGCGTCATCATAGGACAGGACGATGCGTTTTTGCCCGTGCGCTGCTGCGGCGCTCGCCAGGGCCACTAAAATCGAAAGGAGTGCCAGAAAGCCTATGCGCATACTCAATCTCCCCAGATCTGATCTGTCGGCAATACAGGCTCAACGTTGCTTGCAGCCTCGCTGACGGATGCCCGCGCCTTACGACGCAGGCGTAAGTGTTAATTGCGGTCCGCATGGGCATAGGGTCCGATCGTCACCCCTACGAAACCACGGGCCACCGAGGTGCTGAGGAGGCGCGCATCAGCACCGGTAAGGATTTCAACCCAGCCATCCTGCGCCATTGCGGCGTGAAAATCGATCTGTTGCCCTCGCATCACAACCCGGAGGCGGATACCTGAAGACGTATCGGCGTCAAGCGGGAGGCTGGCAAGCAGTGCACCGGCCTGCGGTGAAGCCGCACCATTGCGGCGTCGGACTTCAACGCTACGGCCATTGCGTTGATCAACCACAACAGTCAGCGTGTACCAGTACTCATCGTTCTGAACGGCGGCCAACCCTGCTTGTCCGGGGCCATCCAGGCGCACAAGCGTCGAGGCTTCGCCATAAATGTGCTGCTGTCGGCGACCCAGAAATGAGGGATTGGAAAAATCACTCAAGCTGACGTCACGCAACTCGAGCTCAAGCGCCCCATCATTGAGCGTGTACCAATCGCTCTGGGGGTTTCGCCACATCAGCCAGTCACCCGATAGCGTATCACCGTCAAACTCGTCACGAATGTTGAACGGGCCGGTCATGGGCTGCAGGTCGGTCTCAGCTTCGGGAAGCACGGGACGGGCGAGCGTGTAGTCGATGACCTCGCCGGGCCGGGTAATGACTGGCCAGCCGGTGGTCCAGTCCACTGGCAGAAGGAAGGTCTCGCGTCCGGTATTGTAGAGATCGCCTTCATAGGGGCGGACGGCCAGGAAAGTCGCCCACCAGTCACCATCGGGCGTCTGCACCAGATCCGCGTGACCTGCTGACGTTATTGGAAAGGGTCGATCATTGTGCAAGTCCCTCTGGGTGAGGATCGGATTGCCTTCAAACGCTGTATAAGGCCCCTCCGGGGACCGGCTTTTTAGCACGACCTGGGAGTGGTTCACGGCCGTTCCGCCCTCAGCGGCGGTCAGATAATACCAGTCATCCACCTTGTATATATGCGGTCCCTCGATCCAGATCGGCTGCTCTTCGAAATTCACGCCGCCATCAATCAGGACAGTCCGCGGGCCGAAGGTGGACAGGGTCTCAGTGTCGAAGCGTTGAATCCAGACCGCACGATGGCCGTCATATTCCGGAGAGCGATCGGGTGGGCCATTATTAAGGATATAGGCTGATCCGTCCTCGTCGAAGAACAGGGATGGATCGATCCCGCCCTCGAGATCGGGCAGCCACTCCGGGTCTGACCATGGACCTTCGGGAGCGTCAGCTGTGATGACAAAATTGCCACCGCAATCGACGCAGGTATTGGTGATGTAGTAGCGCCCATCATGGTGTTCTATGGCGGGCGCGAAGAGGCCCCGCGACAGGCCCAGATTACCAAAGTCCACCTGGTCAGGACGATCGATGGCGTGACCAATCAGCCGCCAGTTCACCAGGTCCTGACTGTGAAATATCGGAAGACCAGGAAAATAGGCGAAACTGGACGTGACAAGATAATAGTCCTCGCCAACCCGTGTATTGCTGGGATCAGGGTAAAAGCCTGACAGCACTGGGTTCAGGAACTGCCCTGGCTGGAGGTCGACCGAGTCATGAACTGGATCGTGACCGGAGTACTCGAACCAGTCGAAATAGGCATGATCCTGCGCCTGAGCTGATGCGCCAGCGAGCAGTGAAAGCACGGCGGCTAACGTTAACGGGGTATGCAGGGGACTATCTCCGGTCGGCATGCCAGCCCCGGGCGACGCTCGGCATCGTACGGACGCGGTCAGGTGAAATATGGATCAATCTGATCTGCGGTAAGGCTAGGCGCAACATATTCAGCCGGTCAATCTCGCGATCTGGGCATGACAATCTGGTTTGCGCCTTCGTTTGCGGCCCGGGCGCAATAACAGTGCGTTGGCATGGCGCACCCCAAGTGCAAGCTTTTTTGATGCAAACACAGGCAGATCATCGCAGACTCTCGGCACTATCAATAAAATGTGGGGAGGCGTGCAGTGACACAATCTGACAACCCAGCCGTGATTGAGAGTTCATCGCGCAACACAGGTTACGTCGTGCTGATCACCATTGTGGCGACCATTGGTGGCTTTCTGTTCGGCTATGACTCAGGGGTGATCAACGGCACAGTCGACGGGCTTCGAGCGGCGTTCAACTCTGAGGACGTCGGCACCGGTTTCAACGTCGCGTCCATGTTGCTGGGGTGTGCGGTCGGGGCGCTACTGGCCGGTCGAATGGCGGATGTATTCGGGCGACGCACCCTACTCATTGTTTCTGCGGTGTTCTTCATTGTTTCGGCGTGGGGATCAGGAATCGCAAATGGATCGCTAGAGTTTGTGATCTACCGCATTCTGGGGGGGCTGGCGGTTGGCGCTGCAAGCGTCATGGCACCCGCCTACATCTCTGAAATCGCCCCGGCACGAATGCGTGGGCGTCTAACCACGGTCCAGCAGATTGCGATTATCGCCGGTCTGTTCTGCTCCTTCCTGTCGAATTATTTCCTGGCCCAGGCTGCTGGATCTTCAACCTCAGAATTCTGGATGGGGTTCCAGGCGTGGCGCTGGATGTTCTGGGTGGAATTGATCCCGGCTGTCGTCTTCCTGATCGCGCTATTCAAGATCCCCGAGAGTCCCCGATACCTCGTTCTAAAAAGCAAAAACGATCAGGCGCTTTCAGTTCTGGGGCGTCTTTTTGGCTCCGACAGAGCCGAGGCGAAGATCGCCGAAATCAACGCATCGCTTTCAAGCGACCACCAGCCGCGCCTGACCGACCTGATCGACCCTGTTGTGAAGCGCGTCCGTCCAATTGTGTGGGTCGGTATCGGGCTTGCTGTCTTCCAGCAGTTGGTCGGGATCAATGTCATATTCTACTACGGTGCCGTTCTCTGGCAGGCGGCCGGGTTCAGCGAAAGTGACGCGCTGCTGACCAACGTGTTGTCAGGTGGCCTGTCGATAGGGTCTGTACTGCTCGCTTTGTTCCTGATCGACACCGTGGGCCGCAAACCGCTTTTGATCATCGGATCGATTGGGATGACAGTTACGCTCGCGCTGGCGGCCTTCGCCTTTTCAAGCGGCGAGCTGGTCGATGGCCAGTTGAATTTGTCAGACGATATGGGTCTGCTCGCCCTGATCGCGGCAAACGCCTATGTGATGTTTTTCAACTTCTCATGGGGACCGGTCATGTGGGTGATGCTGGGAGAGATGTTCCCAAATCAGATCAGGGGGTCCGGTCTTGCGGTGGCGGGCCTGTTCCAGTGGGGGGCGAACTTCGCGATCACCATGACCTTCCCGATCATGCTGGGATCGATCGGGCTGGCGGGGGCCTATGGCATTTATGCTGGCTTTGCCCTTATTTCGATCCTGTTCGTTATCAAGGCGGTGCGCGAAACGCGGGGCCGTGAGCTGGAAGAGATGACGGGTTAAAACCCATCATATTCAGGGGGAAACAGGATGTTGAAACAGACTTTTCAGGTCGCCGGGATGAGTGTGCTTGCCTTTGCGGTTGTCAGCTGTTCGGTGGCAGACAGCGCCTCACAGATGACGGGTGAAGACGTGCCGCCAGCAGATGCCCTCTATCGCGACGCCTCCCAGCCCGTTGATGCGCGGGTGGAGGATTTGCTCAGCCGCATGACGCTCGAGGAGAAGGTCGCCCAGATGATGGGCATCTGGCAGAATAAGGGCCTGATCCAGGACGACGAGGGCAATTTCTCACCTGAGGCTGCGTCTGAAAACTTCCCCAATGGTCTGGGGCAGATTTCCAGGCCGTATGATCGTCAGGGGGTGACCGCGGGAACGACGGCTGCTGGTGCCAATGCCGGTGTCGTTAACCGCAACGCGCGCGAGACAGTGGCCTATGTAAACGCGGCACAACGCTGGGCCATTGAAGAGACCCGACTTGGCATACCCTTCGTGTTCCACGAGGAATCGCTGCACGGCTACGCCGCGCCAAACGCCACGAGCTTTCCGCAATCGATTGCGCTCGCGTCGACCTGGGACCCGGACTTGCTAGAGGATGTTTTTGAAGTCGCGGCTGGTGAAATGCGGGTCCGCGGCGTGCACACGACCTTGTCACCCGTTGTCGATGTGGCGCGCGACCCGCGCTGGGGGCGCATTGAGGAAACCTATGGCGAAGACCCGTATCTGGTGTCTGAGCTGGGTCTGGCTGTCGTGCGTGGATACCAGGGCGAAAGCCTGCCTCTTGAGGACGGCCGCGTCTTTGTGACACTCAAGCATATGACCGGCCATGGTCAGCCAGAAAACGGCATCAATATTGGCCCGGCGCAAATTTCGGAACGTGAGCTGCGCACCATTTTCTTCCCGCCGTTCGAACGGCTGGTTGAAGAGTTGCCAGTCATGCAGATCATGGCCTCCTACAATGAGATTGATGGTGTTCCAAGCCACGTAAATCCCTGGCTCCTGCGTGACGTTCTGCGCGAAGAATGGGGTTATGACGGGCTTGTTGTCAGCGATTATTTCGCCATTCGCGAAACCCTGACTCGCCACAACATGTTCGACAATGTCGACGATGCGGTGGTTCGGGCCATGGAGGCCGGTGTCGATGTGGAGTTGCCTGCGGGCGACACCTATTTGCGCTTGCCTGATCTGGTCGCAGAGGGGCGTATTTCCGAAGCCCAGATCGATGAGGCCGTGCGCCGCGTTCTGCGCCTGAAATTTCTCTCCGGCGTTTTCGAGAACCCTTATGCTGACCCGGATGAAGCGGAGGCCCAAACCGCGACTGAAGAGTCGATCGAGCTGGCGCGTGAGGCCGCTCGCCGCGCTATGATTCTGCTCGAAAACCGGGACCAGACCCTTCCACTCAACGGGCCTGAAATCGGCCGTCTGGCCATTCTGGGGACCCATGCTGTAGACACGCCGATTGGCGGATACTCTGATATTCCCCGTCATGTTGTCGGCATTCTGGAAGGATTCCAGAACGCGGCCGGTGATGATTTTGAGGTTGTTTATTCTGAAGGGGTGCGACTAACAGAGAGCCGCGAGTGGTCAGCTGACGAGGTCAATCTGATCGACCCCGAGGTCAATGCACAGCTGATCGCAGAGGCAGTTGAAGTTGCCCGGGACTCCGACGTCATCATCATGGTGCTGGGAGAGAATGAACAGCTGTCGCGAGAGGCATGGGCCGACAACCATCTGGGTGACCGCGCAGACCTGCAGCTTGTTGGGCAGCAGCTCGATCTGGCCCGCGAAATCTTTGCGCTTGGAAAGCCGACCATCGTGGTGCTCCTTAATGGGCGACCGCTCGCGGTGAACTATCTGGCGGAAAACGCTGACGCTCTGATCGAGGGCTGGTATCTGGGTCAGGAAACCGGCAATGCCGTCGCCGATGTCATTCTTGGCTCGGCGAACCCCGGTGGGCATCTGCCTGTTACAATTCCGCGCGAGGTCGGGCAGCTCCCGGTGTTTTATAACTACAAGCCGTCGGCGCGCCGAGGGTATCTGTTTGACGATACCGCGCCGCTCTATCCGTTTGGGTATGGATTGTCCTACACCAGCTTTGACATCTCCGCGCCCCGTCCGGTGACGCCTCAGATCGAGCCAGGCGAACCTGCAATCATCGAGGTGGACATAACCAATACCGGTGCCCGGATCGGCGATGATGTTGTGCAACTCTACCTGCGCGATGAGGCCTCAGTCGTAACCCGGCCAGTCCTGGAACTGGCAGGTTTCCAGCGCGTGACGCTGGAGCCTGGTGAAACGCGTACGCTCACGTTCGAGATATCTCCCCGCTCCATGGGCGTGTGGAATCTCGACATGGAGCGTGTGGTCGAACCTGGCCGGTTCACAGTGTCAGCCGGCCATAGCTCGGCTGACCTACAGTCTGCGCATTTCACCGTGATTGAGGTGGACTGATCAGCCCAGGCTGCGGGCGACCAGTTGTTCGAGATACTCCTGGCGGCCGGAGCTGTGGCGACCTTCGCGGTCTTCGGCTACAGCCCGGTCGCATATCTCGGTAAGGCTGGTGTTTTCGTCCAGCAGGAACTGCCCGAATTCAGTTCTCCACCCGGCATAGCGTTCGGCCTTGAAGGCCGCAATCTGCCCCTTCTCGATGATGTCAGCGGCCGCCAGCAATCCCGAGGCCAGCGCATCAAGCCCGCCGATATGGGCGTAGAACAGGTCCTCAATATCTGTGGACTGGCGGCGAACCTTGGCGTCGAAGTTAAACCCGCCCGTGTCCAGCCCGCCCGAAGGCAGGAGCTCAATCATCGCCAGAGTAATGTCCCGGGTATCCAGATTGAATTGGTCGGTATCCCAGCCATTCTGGGCATTTCCGCAATTGATATCGATTGACCCCATAATTCCGAGAGCCACGGCTGTCGCGATTTCATGGGCAAAGCTATGCCCGGCGAGCGTGGCGTGATTGGGTTCGATGTTGACGTGCACTTCATCCTCTAGCCCGTAGGTTTTCAGGAAGCCGTAAATCGTCGCCGTGTCATAATCATACTGGTGATACATCGGCTCATGCGGCTTTGGCTCGATCAGGATTTTGCCCTTAAAGCCTAGCTTGTGCTTGTGGTCGATGATCTTTGAAAGAAAGCGGGCGAAGTTATCCAGCTCAGTCTTCAGGCTGGTGTTGAGCAGGGTGTCATAGCCTTCCCGGCCCCCCCAAAGCACATAATTCGAACCGCCCAGACGGTGGGTCGCTTCCAGGCAGTCGCGGACCTGACGCAAGGCGCAGGCCGCCACATCCGGGTCCGGATTGGTCAGCCCGCCAGCCGCATAGCGCGGGTGGCTGAACAGGTTGGCGGTCCCCCACAAGGGTTTTAGCCCGGTCTTCTCCTGAAGGCGTTCCAGATCATCCACGGCGCGCGCGAAATTGGTCGCAAGCTCTGACGCGGTGGGTGAGGCTTCGCAGATATCGACATCGTGAAAACAGTAGAACGGGGTGCCCAGCCTGGTGAAAAACGCAAACGCGGCTTCGCGACGCTGATCGGCACCCGCGCGGGTCGGACCATCCGCCTGCCAGGCGCGCTCAAAGGAGCCAGCGCCGAAGATATCAAACCCGTCCCAACAGAAGGTGTGCCAGAAGCAAACCGCCGGTCGCAAATGGTCTTCCATGCGCTTACCCATCACAACCTGATCCGGGTCATAGGTTCGAAAGGCCAGGGGGTTATCCGTTTCGGGGCCCTCAAACCGGATGGGGGAAATCCCGGCAAAGTATTCAGTCGGTGCGGTGTCAGCCATGAGGGGGGGCTCCATCAAAATTGAGACTTGAGCGCGTTGTAGAGCGCTGAAAACTTGGTGCGTTTTTCTCGAAGGGCATCGCTATCGGCGACTTCAGGTTCGATGACATCGATTATCGGCGGAGCGGCCAGAATGTCGTCGGGTGCTCCGTCGCCAGCAGCCAGCCTTGCGAGCTTGGCGGCACCGAAGGCAGGGCCGTTATCGCCACCGTCGCGAAGGGTGAGAGGGCGGTTCAAAGCTGCGCTCAGGATGCGACCCCAGTAGCGCGACCGAGATCCACCGCCGATCGCTGTCAGTGTTGTCACGCTTGATCCTGACGACAGCAGGGCGTCCAGCCCGTCGGCGAAAGCAAAAGCTACGCCCTCCATGACGGCCTGGCCCAGCGCGGCGTGGTCGCTGTTATGGTCCAGACCAAACAGAACACCGCGCGCGTGAGGGTCATTATGAGGCGTGCGTTCACCCGATAGGTAAGGCAGGAAGATCTCCGGGCCATCCAGACGCCCTCGCGCCTCTGCCCTTTCGATGAGGTCCGCCGCACGGCTCATCTGCGCCAGCCGCGCGGCCCAGTCCACACAGCTTGCTGCGCTGAGCAAGACGCTCATCTGGTGCCATCGGTCAGGCAGGGCGTGGCAGAAGGCATGAACTGCGCGTGCGGGAGCCGGGCGAAACGCTCGTCCGGCCAGGAAAATCACCCCTGACGTGCCCAGCGAGATCAGGCCTTCACCATCATCAACAGCGCCTACACCCACCGCGCCGGCCGCATTGTCTCCACCGCCTGCAGCCACAGGAACCGGGTCCATGCCCCAGCTGCTGGCAAGGTCAGGGTGGAGCTGTCCGGTCACCTCGCAGCCCTCATGGAGCCGGGGCATTGCTGTCAGACTGAGGTCACAGGCCGCAAGCGCATCGGTTGACCATTTTCGCCTCGCCACGTCCAGCCAGCTTGTCCCGGCGCTGTCGGACAGATCGCTGGCTTTATCTCCGGTCATCCGAAGGCGGACGTAATCCTTGGGTAGAAGCACGGTTCTGATCTGATCAAACACGTCGCGCTCATGGTCACGCAGCCAAATCAGCTTTGGGGCCGTAAACCCCGGCATGACAAGATTCCCGGTCACCGCTTCGATGTCCGGCATGCGGTCTTTGAGGCTGGTGCACTGGGCGTGCGAGCGCCCATCATTCCACAAGATGGCCGGGCGCAGGGGCCGATCATCTTTGCCCAGAACCGTTGCACCATGCATCTGACCGCTCAGTCCGATGGCGCGGACATTGCGACGGTGCGCGGCCGGTAGATTCAGCACCGCTGCCTGTGTTGCTGACCACCAGTCCTCCGGATCCTGTTCAGACCACAGCGGGTGCGGGCGTGAAACGTCCAGTGGAGCATTAGCCTGGGCCTGAATAACGTTGTTGGCGTCAATCAGCATCGCCTTGACGCCAGACGTCCCGATGTCGATGCCCAAATACATGGCGATCTGGCCTTCCTGCCGCCTCTCTTGGCGTTCTAACGACGCTGGCTCCGGCAAAATGATAGCGCTATCATTATGGCACGCAAAGGTCGATTTTAAGCGTTGGGGGCATGCAGGGTGGGTGAGATCATGGAGCTTCGTTCAGCGGACTGGGTCGTAGACGTCGACCAGCGAGGTGGAGCGATACGCCAGGCGAGTTGGCGTGGCTTCGACATTCTTCGCCCGTACCGTTCGCAGTGGGACGCGTTCGCGGCGATGTGCAATGCCAGCTTTCCCCTCGTGCCATACTCAAACCGCGTTCGCGATGGCCGGTTTAATTTTGAGGGTATTGAGTATCAGATGCCGTCCTTTCGCCCCGGCGATCACCACGCGCTGCATGGGGTCGGCTGGCTGGCCCGGTGGGCAGGGGAGCGCCCGCAACGCAATCTTGCGCGGTTAATCTTGAGTCATGATGGTCCGGCCTGGCCGTGGCGCTTTGATGTGACCCACGAAATCGAGATTGAGGGCGACCGCCTTGTCTTTCGCCTGAGCTTCACCAACACCGATAAAGGCCCGCAACCCGTCGGTCTGGGCTTTCACCCATATTTTCCGCGCGACGACGACACCCGTCTGAGCTTTGACAGCACCGGCGTCTGGACCGGTGAAGCAGCGGGCTTGAGCGAACATCTGATGGATGTGCCCGAACACTGGCGATTTAACGAGGGCTGTGCTTTGCCTGAAGAAGAGATTGACCACTGCTTTGCCGGATGGTCCGGACGCGCCCGGATCGATTGGCCGGAATCAGGGTTGAGCGTTGCGATCAGCGGCGACCGGAGTCTGGACCATGCTGTAGTTTTCATCCCTCCAGGCCAGAAGTATTTCTGCTTCGAGCCCGTCTCTCACATGTCCAATGCGATCAACCATTTTAACGATGAGACTGTAACAGGCCTAAAGCGCCTGCCCCCCGGCGAGGTCTATACGGTGTCCATGGCCCTTACGCCGTCATTGGCTGGGCAAAGCTGATGACGCGTTGCCTTTTCCCCGGCCCAGGCCCGAGTGCGGTTACAAAATCGGAGCTGTCTTCATGAGTGGGACTAGACCGCGTTCGCGTTGGCGGTCAGGGGCGACCATCAAGGATGTCGCCGCGGCGGCGGGTGTTTCGCCCATGACGGTGTCGCGCGTGCTGAACAAAGAGCCCGTCGTAACGGTCGCAACCCGGGAAAAAGTCCTGAAGGCTGTTCGCGACCTGGACTATCGACCAAATTTCTCTGCCCGCAGCCTTGCCAAGGCGCGATCATTTTTTATCGGACTGCTCTACGACAACCCAAGCGCCGGTTATATAAGCGAGTTTCTGAACGGGGCCGTGGCGCGTGGAAAAGCTGATCGATACCATTTGGTACTGGAGCATTGTCAAGCAGGTATCCAGTCGGTGTTCGCGGAAGCGAACGTTGATGGCGTGATCCTCCTGCCACCGGTCTGTGACGATATCAAAGTCATAAATACTGTTGACGGCCTGGGCGTTCCATATGTGCGCATTGGTCCGGATTGTGCGCCTGATAAAGGGCTCCAGATTTTGACGGATGACCGCGAGGCCGCGGCGAGCATGGTCCGCTATCTCATCGGTCTTGGTCATCGTGAAATCGGTTTCATCAAAGGCCACCCAAACCAGGGTGCCAGTCGTGCACGCGAAGCCGGTTTCCGTGACGTCATGGCCGAAGCCGGACTGCCGATCCGCGAAGACAATGTCGTGCAGGGATATTTCTCCTACCAGTCCGGTCTTGCCGCTGCTGAAGTGCTATTGAGCAAGACGCACAGGCCAACAGTAATCTTCGCGTCCAATGACGATATGGCTGCAGCAGCGGTCGCACAGGCACACAGGTTTGGCCTGAAGGTGCCGACTGATCTCTCTGTGGTTGGGTTTGACGATACTGAAATTGCAAGCGCTGTCTGGCCGGCATTGACCACTATGCGCCAACCGATACGTGAGATGGCGGAGGCAGCCGTCGATCGATTGATCGCCATGATCAACAATGTCGACGCTGCTGAGTCACCACCGAATAGCTCTTTCGTGTGCGAGCTTGTCCAGCGAGATTCATCAGGCCAACCGAGGCGCGGGTAGGGGCTGGCCCGGTTCCGGCAAATGCGAAGTCTGCAGGAGTTCGCCGTCGCTTACGCCCTCGTCTTCAAACATTTCAACCAGGACCGATCTATTGAACGCCAATCCAGATCTAAGGACCTTTGCAACGCGGCTCTCGTCGGGTGGTGTGCGCTTCTGGCCGCATAAGGCTGCGCACCCTGGCTTCAGAGACCGGTCCGCGTCAGTCTGATGATACCGCCATCTACACCAGCCGGTCAGGCGTCTTTTCAGAATTTACGAAAATCGTTGTGATTGCCTCAGTCGAACGGGAAGCTGGTGACGGCGCCTTCGCTGGCGGATTTGACAAGCGCGGCGTATTTGGCGAGCGCACCAGTGCGGTAGCGCGGTTCGGGTGGAGTGAAGCCTTTGGCCATGCGGGCGGTGAGGTCAGCGGCCACATCAATCCGGCGCCCGTCTACATCAATGGTGATCGGGTCGCCGGTCTCCAGGAACGCGATGGGTCCGCCGCGTGCGGCCTCGGGTGCCACATGGCCTACCATGAAGCCGTAGGTCGCGCCGGAAAATCGTCCGTCGGTGATCAGCGCCACATCATCGCCCAGGCCTGCGCCCTGAATGGCGGCTGTCACGGCCAGCATCTCGCGCATGCCGGGGCCGCCAGCCGGGCCCTCCCCGCGGATGACCACGACGTCGCCGGGCTGGATCTCGCCCGCATTGATCGCGGCAAAGCAGGCTTCCTCTCCGTCATAGACACGCGCCGGTCCTTCAAATCTGAGCCGGTCATGGCCGGCAAGCTTTGCGACGCAGCCTTCCGGAGCCAGATCGCCATAAAGTACACCGAACCCGCCTCGCTTTTTTAGCGGCTGGTCGGCGGACAGGATGACGTCCTGACCGTCGGCCTCGGGGGCATTTTCGCACGCCTCTGACAGGGTCTTGCCCGTCACCGTGGGGGCGTCACTGACCTTGCCACCCTCCAGCAGACGCCGGATCAAAAGCGGTGAGCCCCCAGCCGCGGTCATGTCCGGTGCCATGTAGCGCCCGCCAGGTTTCAGGTCGGCGATGACGGGGGTTGCGCGTGAGATGCGGTCAAACTCGTCGATGTTGAAATCGCCCGGAGCCAGCCCGGCTTCGCGCGCGATCGCCAGCAGGTGCAGGACCGCATTGGTCGATCCCGCCGTTGCCGTTACCGCCGCCGCCGCGTTGCGCAAGCTTGTCGGTGTGATTAGGTCGCGTGGCCTGATATTGTTGTTTAGCGCCGCCATCAGGACGCGCCCGGCCTGTCTGGCTGTGTCCGGCTTGCCCGGATCAACGGCGGGCACATCATTGAGCCCCATGGGCGACAGGCCCATCGCGGTCAGCGCCAGCGCCATGGTGTTGGCGGTAAACTGGCCGCCGCAAGCTCCGGCACCGGGGCAGGCGGCTTTCTCGACTTCCACCAGCTCCTCTTCGGTGATCTTGCCGGCCGCACACGCCCCGACCGCCTCAAAGACGTCCTGAACGGTCAGCGCCTTGTCGCCGCGCCGACCCGGCATGATTGATCCGCCATACAGGATGACGCTAGGCAGATTCAGACGAGCCGCCGCCATGGCCGCACCCGGCAGGGTCTTGTCGCACCCGACCAGGAACAGCACCGCATCAAGGCAATGGCCCCGCACGGCAAGCTCGGCGGAATCCGCGATACAATCCCGGCTCATAAGCGATGCGCGCATGCCTTCAGTTCCCATGGCGATGCCGTCGGTCACAACGATGGTGTTGAACTCCACCGGTGTGCCTCCGGCCGCTTCGATCCCGGCTGCCGCATGGGTGGCCAGATCCTTTAAGTGCATGTTGCAGGGCGTGACGGTGGTCCAGGTATTCACGATGGCGACCATGGGCCTGGCCATCTTCTCATCGTCATAACCGGCCGCTCGCAGCATGGCGCGCGCCGGCGCGCGGGCAGGACCTTCAATGAGGGTGCGGGAGGGGCGTTTCTCACTCATGCGTACTGGGACTCCAGCTGGTCAAGATGGGTGGCGAGCGCAGACAGGGTCGGCTCACAGGATCGCGCGCGCGCCGGTTTGTCTAACACAGCCGCGAGGGCCGGGGTTGGCGCAATTGTCTCGCTTGTGACCGGCTCGACCACGTCGGCAAACTTGTAAGGGTGAGCGGTCGCCGCGATCAGCCACCGGGGTTCTCGGCGCACCGCTTCAGGCTGGCGCGCCAGGGCTTCAGCTGCGCAGGCCGAATGCGGGCACCAGATATACCCTTGCCTCTCATGGTCGGTCCGGATGCGCGCCTTTATCGCTTCGTCATCAACGCGCTCCACCGCCAGGCTCTCAATGTCGAGCTGACCGGAGACAAGCCGTTCAAAATTACTCGGTGCCCCCACATCCATGGCATTGGCGAGCGTTGCGATAGAGGGGCGCGGTGAGTAGGTGCCGGACCGGGCCCAGTCATGGAGGGTGGCATTGGCGTTGGTCGCCAGGATCACCGGTCCGATAGGCGCGCCGCAGGCCCTCGCCATCAGCGCCGCCACCCCATGACCAAGATTGCCGGTCGGCATCACAAAGCCCGGTGCGGTGCCGTTCTCGGACATTGCGCGCGCCGCCGCGAAGGCGAGATAGGCGGCCTGGGGCAGGAGACGGGCAATATTGATGGAGTTTGCGCTGGTCAAACGGTGCCGCTGGCTGAGCGCCTTATCGCGAAAAGCGGCCTTGACCAGACTCTGGCAGACGTCGAAATCCGAATCCAGCTTCAGCGTCGTCACCGGATTACCCCAACAGGAGAGCTGGTGGGCCTGGAAGGGCGAGACCTTGCCGTCGGGAAACAGGATCACGGTCCGCACGCCTGAGCGTCCGTCCGCCGCGCAGCCTGCTGCGCCGCCGGTATCGCCGGACGTGGCCGCGAGCACGGTGAAGGGGTGGTCCGGATCGCCCAGCCGATCAAGGCACGCCATCAAGAAGCGCGCTCCGAAATCCTTGAACGCACCGGTTGGCCCATGGAACAGCTCAAGTGCGCTTACACCGTCGGACAGCTGAACGGCTGGGACGGGGATATCGAACGCTTCCTCGCAGATAGCGGGCAGGGCGGCTTCAAGCGCATCGCCCTTGAAGAAGGGCGCAAGGAAGACCGCGGCGAAGCCGGGCAAATCTGTGTGAACGGCTGCGCCTGAGAAAGCGGTGTTCGGGAAGGCTTCGGGCATGAACAGGCCACCATCACCGGCTTGACCCGTTTTGATCGCTTCACTGATACAGACCGGGTCAGTTCCGCCCTTGGTCGACAGGAATTTCACGGCACGGCCTCCGGTGCGGGCTCAAGGCGGACGCCAGCACTGGTCAAAGGCGCGCGATAGCGCCGTGTACCGCGTCCTGCAGTCTCGAACGCTGCGGCCATGGCGGCTTCGACCTGATCGGCGTCGCCATCGCCTGCCCAGGCAAAGACCGATGGCCCGGACCCGGAGAAGGAACACCCCAGGGCACCGGCCGTCAGAGCGGCGGCTTTTACGTCAGCAAGCTCGGGCAGGAGGAAGGCGCGCTGCGGCTCCACCAGAATGTCATCGAGGCCAGCGCGAATGAGCGATGCGTCGCCGGTGGCACAGCCCAGTGTAAAAGCACTGATCCGGCGTGCGTGCTCGACAGCGGTTTGCATTGGGACAGCCTTCGACAGAACGCCCCGGGCGGCGGCGGTTTCCGTCTTGGCGTCGGGGTGAAACAGGATCGCGGTGATGCCTGAGGGTGCAGGAACAGGCGCGATGTGTGGCGGGTCCAGCTGAGCCGCAATGACGAGGCCGCCCAGAAGCGCGGCCATGACATTGTCCCACGGAGGCGGATCAGCTGACACCGTCTCGCCCTCAAGCGCAAAGGGCAGCAGATCGGCCACCGGGTAGGGGGTCTCCAGCAGCGCATTGGCCGCCGCGGCCCCGGCGACGGCCGAGGCCGCTGAGCCGCCCATCCCCGCGCTGACCGGGATTTGCTTGTCGATGTCTAGCCGGACACCAAAATTGGCTCCCGCGGCGCGCAAGACGGCTGCGGCTGCGGCCAGCGCTGTGTTGGCGTCCACTGCAGACGGCAGGCTGTCGACGATGCCGGTGACCGATCCCAGGCGGACGCCGGACTCGGCCTCGCGCACAGCCGTGACCGTGTCACGGACCGCGTCAAAGGCCTGGCCCAGGACGTCAAAGCCGACCCCCACATTGCCGATGCTGGCTGGTGCGCTGGCCCGCGCAGACTGGTTCAAGGCAAACTCCCTCATGGCAATTCAGGCCCGCTGCAGGCGGGGTTGGCCCACCGCAACGGGTCGAGGGTGCAAGGGTGCGCTGACCGGTCGATCTGCACAAGCCGAGGCTCGCTGAATGTCCATCATGTCTGCAAACACAGCCGCTGCCGTTGGCCAGCGTCCCGCACCTTTTCCGTAGACCGCGTGAACCTGTCCTGCAGCATCCGTGACAAGGGCTCGGTTCTGCTCGTTTCGGGCGTTGGCGAAGGGATGAGACAGCCCAACCGGTTCGATTGAAACCTGAGCGTCCACACCTCCACCTGCCATGCGGCGGGCCCGCGCGATCTGCTTGTAAACCTTGCCGTCTTTCGCCGCTGTCGCACACATCTCCGGCGTCACTTCGCTTAAGGACTGCTTGGCGATGTGGTCAGGCGGCATGGCGACCCCGAAGGCCTCACGGATCAGGATGGACAGCTTGTCAGCCGCGTCGTGACCCTCCACGTCGGCGCTGGGATCAGCTTCGGCAAACCCCAGCCTCTGGGCTTCGGCCAGCGCGTCTTCAAACGCTTCGCCTTCGCCCAGTCTTGAGAGGATGAAGTTGGCAGTTCCGTTCATCACGCCCTCGACCGAGACAACGCCAACTGATTGAAGCTGGCGAACGGTCTCGATCATGGGCACTCCGCCGCCAACGGCCGCCGAGTATTCCAAGCGGACACCGCCGCGCCGCGCGGCGGTGTGAAGTCGATCATAATGCTTTGCCACGGCCGCCTTGTTGGCGGTGACCACGTTGACGCCGGCTTCCAGAGCTTTCACCATGACCTCTGCAGGTTCATCGGCTCCGCCCATCATTTCCACCAGAACCTCTGGCTGCCCGGACAGGGCCTCGACCCTGTTTGACGTGAAGGTTGCGCGCTGGTCGTCGGCGCGCTTGGCCGGATTTCGGACCAGGACAGGATTCACCTCAAACAGGTCAGCTCGCTGGCGAACATGGTCCAGAACGCCTGAGCCTACCGAGCCACATCCCAGCAGCGCGACACGCTGGCGATGCGGCCCGCTGGCCGATGCGATAACGGCCGGTCCGGGCATGACCCGCGTCACGTCAGCAGCCCCCATCGCCGCGACTTCCAGCACCACACCGGCCTCTTGCGCAGCATGGATGGCCTTGTCCTGGATCAAACCGTTGGACGCGTCCAGCGCGGTGGCATAGTCGAGCCGTTCATAGCGGGCCGCGGCCGGATTCCGGGCTGGATCGTCAGTGTAAACACCATCCACATCCTTGATCAGCCGGACCCGCTGGGCCCCTGATTTTGCTGCGAAAACGACGGCCGTCAGATCGGTTCCGCCCCGCCCTAGCACCGCTGCACCTGCTGATGCATGGCTGGCGGTAAAGCCGGGGACAACGACCGCGTCCGCCGCATCGAGCTTGTCAGCAAGGCGGGCTCTATCAAGCTCGCAAAGGTCGGCATCCAGTGGATTTCCCTCGGCAAACAGGCCGATCTCATGGGGATCAACGACAGCCGCGCGCACACCGATCCGCTCCAGCGCCAGCCCCATCAGGGCGGCCGAATGAAATTCTCCAAGCCTGACAAGCCGTGCCCGGCCCTCCGGTGAGCAGCCCTCGCCAACCTGTAGCGCCTCGTCAAAAAGCCTGTCGGTTTTGCCGTTGAGCGCGCTCACAATCACAATGGTTTTCTCTCCGGCGCGAATGTGCCGGTAAGTCTCTGCGGCCGCCTCGGCATAGGCAGACAGGTCGGTAAGAACCGATCCGCCAAATTTCAGAACACAAAGCCGGGCGGCCTTGCAAAGGGGGTCGAGTTGTTCGCCATCATGTTTCATCGTGGGTGTCCTTTGACCGGGTGAAATGCTGTAAACTGGGCAAGAAAAAACCCGCTTCCGGAAGGTCGGGAGCGGGTCGGTTCGGATTGGGATTTTGAGAGGTTTATCCTCAGCCCATACCTGTCCGCCCCCGCACGCGAAGGGTGGTCGTAATGGTGAGAATAGTTGTCATAAGGGCGTGCGTGCTCACGCCGGCCGGAGCCACCGTTTCTTCAATCGCAAATGAGGCCGGGGCAGAGCCCATGACCGTCTCCCTCAACACCGTGAACGCCGACCACTTGGTCGCGATCAACGCATGAAACCGTGACTAGGTTATCCACGATCCGTCAATGACCACCCTGTTGCAAGAATGCATCATTTATCCGCTGCGAGTGCGAAGGTGATCTGGTAAGGTAATGACAAATATAAGGAAAAATTTTTTTGCACTGCCCGCACATTTTTTGGGTTTACGCGGGGCCGCTTTCGCCCTTACCGTTTTCCACAGTTCGCGGACGACCGGCTGGGTCGGCCGCATTTCATTTTGCCCCGCTTCCGCGCGGATAAACAGGACGACCGTCATGCGTGACGTGAAGGCCCTTGCGAAGACTGAAAACCGCGACACCCGCATGGGTGTGGCGATGTCTGCGCTCCTCCTTCTTGTCGTCGTGCTTATTACCTCCATAACTGGAGCGGCGGCCCCTGTCTGACGGATAAAAAATCCTCCAAGACGCCAAGGACCCCCGTTCCATCCGGAGCGGGGGTTTTTCTTTGTGCGTCGCCGGAGGGTCCTGACCTCACCCCACGGAGACCTGAACGATGCCCACGACAATCTATACCGACGACGATGCTTCGCCCCAGGCGATCCGACCCGGCCCCATCGCGATCATTGGCTATGGAAGCCAGGGCCGTGCCCATGCCCGCAATCTGCGCGATTCCGGTCATGAGGTGATCGTGGGAGCGCGGCCGGGCGGCACCGCCGAAAGCCGGGCAAGGACCGACGGGTTCAGAACCTTCACACCCGCAGAGGCCGCTAGCCGCGCCAGTTTTGTCGCTCTTTTGACCCCTGACATGTCACACAAGGCGGTCTACGAGGCCGACATCGAACCGAATATGGCGCCGGGCGAAACGCTGATGGTCGCTCATGGTTTCTCCATCCATTACGGCCAGATCCAGCCACGCGCCGACATTGACGTGATCCTGGTGGCACCGAAGGGCCCAGGCGATCTGGTCCGGCGCGAGTTTGAAATCGGGCGTGGCGTTCCCAGCCTGTTTGCCATTCACCAGGACGCGTCCGGCGAGGCCAAGGAGCGCGCACTCGCCTATTGCCACGGCAATGGCGGGACCACCGGCGGGGCCATCGAAACCACCTTCGCCGAAGAGACCGAAACCGACCTGTTCGGGGAGCAGGCGGTGCTGTGTGGCGGTGCGACCGAACTGGTCACGGCCGGTTACGAGACCCTGGTTGAAGCAGGCTACCAGCCTGAAATCGCTTACTTTGAATGCCTGCATGAGCTGAAGCTGATTGTTGATCTGCTCTATGAGGGCGGCATCTCGCGCATGCACGACTTCATCTCCGAGACCGCCAAATATGGCGATCTGGTTTCAGGTCCGAGGGTCATCAATGAAGAGACCCGGGCGCGCATGCGTGATGTTCTGACAGACATTCAGTCGGGCAAGTTCGCCCGCGACTGGATCGTGGAGAACCAGGCCGGCAAGCCGCATTACGACGCCTTGCTGCGCGCTGATTGCGATCAGGACATCGAGAAGACGGGCGCTCGCTTGCGTGAGCGCATGGCCTGGCTGCAGTCCGGGGCCAATTCGGGAACCTCCAAACCGGAGGCTGCCGAGTAATCATGACAGTGCTTGCCACCTCCCTGCCCCACGCCGAAGCCGTACCGTTCACCGGTGCGCACGCGGTCGTGCGCGCACTGGAAGCTGAGGGCGTGGAGTATGTCTTTGGCTATCCCGGCGGTGCGATCATGCCGGTGTATGACGCACTGACCGGATCCAGCCTGAAGCATGTCCTGGTGCGCCATGAACAGGGGGCGGCGCTGGCGGCGGATGGCTATGCGAGGGTCAGTGGCAAACCGGGCGTTTGTCTGGCGACATCCGGTCCGGGTGCGACCAATCTGGTTACTGGCATCGCCAATGCGTTTCTGGATTCGGTGCCGATGGTTGCGATCACCGGCCAGACAGCGACCCCGCTGATGGGCACGGATGCGTTTCAGGAAATCGACACGTTTGGCATCACCTTGCCGATCGTGAAGCACTCCTTCGTCGTCCGCGATCCTGCAGACATTCGGACAGTTTTCGCCGAGGCGTTTGCCCTGGCGATGGCGGGGCGTCCGGGACCTGTTCTGATCGATCTGCCAAAGGACGTCACCCAGGCGTCGCTGGCTATTCCCCCCGGCTTCGATCAGCCCGGCCCGGTGCCCCGCCGAAGCAATACCCCACCTGCTGCAGGTGCCATCTTTGAAGCGATCAAGCTGATCGAGCGGGCAAAGAAGCCCCTCTTGTATGTCGGTGGCGGCGTTGGAATGGCAGGGGCCGAGCAGGCCTTGAGAGACTTTCATGCCCGTACCGGGATACCGGCTGTTGCAACGCTGAAAGGTCTCGGCGCTATCCCCACCGGCTCGGAGAATTACCTGGCCATGCTGGGCATGCATGGCGGTCAGGCCGCCAATCTGGCAGTGCAGGAGAGTGATCTGTTGATCGCCTGCGGGGCCCGTTTTGACGACCGCGCGACTGGCAAGCTGGACACCTTCGCGCCCAATGCCCGCATCATCCATTTCGACGCCGACCCGTCGGAAATCTCCAAGCTGCGTGACGCCGATGTTAGCCTGATTGGTGAGATGGGCGCGATTCTACATGCGTTGAGACCGGCCTCGCTGCATATCCATACCTGGCGTGACCGGTGTGCGGCCATGCGCCAGCGCTTCGCACCGCGCTATGACGCGCCGGGATCAGGCGTCTACGCCCCGGCCTTGCTGAAGGCGCTGTCAGAGCAGGCCGGTGATGACTTCATCGCGACCTGTGATGTAGGCCAACACCAGATGTGGGTGGCCCAGCATTGCCGGTTCTCCCGGCCACAGGCCCATCTGACCAGTGGAGGGCTCGGCACAATGGGCTACGGCATCCCGGCCGGGATCGGTGCCCTGTTTGCCGAGCCGGATGCGACGGTGGTCACGGTGACCGGCGACGGCTCGATCATGATGAATATTCAGGAGTTGGCGACGATCGTTCGCTACCGTCTGCCCTTGAAGATCGTGCTGCTGGACAATGCTCAGCTGGGCATGGTCCGCCAGTGGCAGGAGCTGTTTTTCGAAGAGAACTTCTCCGAGATCGACCTCTACGACAATCCGGATTTTGCCGAGCTGGCGCGTGCCTTCGGCCTTGAAGCGTTCACGGTCGATCAGCGCCGTGACGTGCCAGCTGCGATTGATCGTTTGTTGTCGGCGAAGGGCCCGATTCTCGCTCATGTGCGCATCGACCCGCGCGAAAATGTATGGCCGCTTGTCCCGCCGGGCGCGGCCAATTCCCAAATGATGGAGGCCTGACATGACCGGTGAAATCGTCATTGACTTCAACAGAAGTGAAGGCGCGGTCCTTCGCCTCATCGGACAGGTGGAACGCCGTGGTTTTGAGGTCACCTCGATGACCCTGCCCCACCATGGAGCCGGACTGGCGCGCCTGACCCTGGGCGTGGAACCGCGTGATGCGTCACGCAGTTTTGAAACGCTGAGCCGCCATGTGGCGAAGATCCACGGTGTGACCGGCGTTCAGGCCGCGATCCAAGCGACTGCGATGGAGCGTGCATCATGACACCCATCATCCGAATTTTTGACACCACGCTGCGCGATGGTGAGCAAGCGCCTGGCTTTTCCATGACCGAGGCGGGCAAGCTTAAGATGGCGCGTGCGCTCGCGGCCCTGAATGTCGACATTATCGAGGCCGGCTTCGCGGCCGCCAGTCCGGGCGATCATGCCGCTATTCGCCAGATTGCCGAAGAAGTAGAGGGCCCCACCATCTGCTCGCTGGCCCGCACTGTCAAAGGCGATATCGAGGCTGCGGCCAGTGCGCTGAAGCCAGCGAAAAACCGGCGCATTCACGTCTTTCTCGGGACCAGCCCGCTTCATCGGGAGCACAAGCTGAATATGACGCCAGCGGAGATCCTGACTCGCATCCGCGACATGGTCGATTACGCCCGCCAGTTTGCCGACGATGTAGAGTTTTCCGCGGAAGATGCGATCCGTACCGAGCCGGGCTTTCTGGTCGAGGCCTTGTCCACCGCTGCAGACGCGGGGGCGATGACGCTGAACGTCCCGGACACAGTCGGCTACTCTACCCCGGAGGAAATTTTCAAGCTCTTCTCGATGCTGTCGAAGAAGGTCAGCCGTCCTGAGGACGCAGTTTTCTCCGCCCACTGCCACGATGATCTGGGCATGGCGGTTGCCAATTCTCTGGCGGCTGTGCGCGGCGGAGCCCGCCAGATCGAATGTGCCATGAACGGGATTGGCGAACGGGCCGGCAATTGCGCGCTGGAAGATGCCGTCATGGCTCTCAGGACCCGTCGAGATGTCTTCGGCTTTGCCACCCATATCAGGACCGAGCAGATCATGGCGGCGAGCCGGACCCTGTCTCAAGTCACCAACACCCATCCGCCGCGCAACAAGGCGGTGGTCGGGGCCAATGCCTTTGCCCATGAAAGCGGCATTCACCAGCACGGGGTTCTGCAGAACCGCGAGACCTACGAGATCATGCGCCCGGAAGATATCGGGTTGCCGTCCAACCAGATCATTCTGGGCAAGCATTCGGGCAAACATGCGCTGAGGTCGCGGGCCAGTGAACTGGGCTACGAGCTGGAGGGCGAGGCGTTGAACGCCGCTTTTACACGGTTCAAGCAGGTCGCCGACGAAGTCGGTATCGTCGATGCGGCCCGCCTGATGGCGATCCTGGCTGAGCAGGAGGTCGGTGAGCCGGACTGGAAGCTGTCGCGTCTGGATATCCGCTCTCCGGTGGCCGCCAATGCCAACCCGGTTGCCCGTATCGAGCTGGATCATCGCACACGGGGACGCATCAGTGATCTGGCGTCGGCGCCGGGCGCGCTGGACGCGGCCTACACCGCCATCAGCCAGATCATGGATCTGCCGGCCCGGGTCTGCGACATCGACATGCAATATGTCGCCGCTGATCCCGGTGAAGCCGGTCCTGGCGGCCAGGGCGCGGACGTCCTCGTGGACCTGAAGGCCGAAGTCGAGGGCGAGGTCTATGCTGGCCGCGCTCGCGCGCGGGACATCATTCCCGCCTGCGCCGGTGCCTATATCGACGCGCTTAACAATGCTCTTGCAATCCGCCGCGCCCATCGGTCCGGACGCAAACCGGCTGCGGCCTGATCCCATAGGAAAGACGAGATAATCATGGCCATCAACGAAGCCAATTTCATCTGGCGCAATGGCGAGCTGATCGACTGGAAAGACGCACAGATCCATGTGCTCAGCCACGCCTTGCACTACGGAACCTCCATGTTCGAGGGGATCCGGGTTTATGACACGCCATCCGGCCCCGCAGTGTTCCGACTGACCGATCATATCCAGCGCTTGCAGGACTCCGCGCGGATTTACGCGTTCGAGATTCCCTACTCCGACGCCGAGCTGATTAACGCATGCAAACAGGTTGTCTCGGCCAACAAGCTGCGTGCCGCCTATATCCGCCCGATTGCCTTTGTGGGCTATGGCTCGATCGGCGTTGTGCCAGCTCACGACACGCCAATTGACGTGCATATCGCGGCCTTCGGCTGGGGCGCCTATTTAGGTGAGACAGCTCGCCAGCAGGGCGTGGACGTCTGCGTATCGAGCTGGAACCGCCTGGCCCCGAACACCGCCCCGACCGCGGCCAAGGCCGGAGGCAATTATCTGTCGAGCTATCTGATCAGCCGCGAAGCGAAATCGCGCGGCTATGCCGAAGGCATTGGCCTTGATGTGGAAGGGCGGCTGTCCGAGGGCGCGGGTGAAAACCTGTTCCTGGTCAGGGATGGCAAGCTGATGACCCCGCCCGCATCAAGCTCGATCCTGCAGGGGATCACGCGCGATAGCGTAATCCGGATTGCGAGACGCGAAGGGATTGAGGTCATCGAGCAAACCCTGCCGCGCGAGATGTTGTATTTGTGTGACGAGGCCTTTTTCACCGGAACAGCCGCCGAGATCACACCGATCCGCTCGGTCGATGACAAGCCAACACGAACTGGCGGGCGCGGCCCGGTTACCAAACTCATCCAGGACCGGTTCTTCGGGCTGTTCGATGGAACGAGCGCCGATGACTGGGGCTGGCTGGAGCCGGTTGATGAGCCCGCCATTGCGTCCACCCAACCGATTTTCGAAGAAGCGAGCTAGAGAGCCATGAGCGCAAAACCCACAACACTGTTCGACAAGCTGTGGCAGGCCCACGAGGTGACGCCAGAAACGCCCGATGCGCCAGCGCTACTCTATGTCGGTCTGCACCTGATCCACGAGGTGACGAGCCCCCAGGCCTTTGCCGAGCTTGAAAACCGTGGCCTGAAGGTTCGACGCCCTGATCTGACGTTCGCAACGCTGGATCATTCCACGCCAACACGGCCCCGCCCGCCCAGCTCCGCCCCGGTGTATTTCAATGAAGCCACGAGGGCTCAGGTCAAGCGGCTGGAGGATAATTGCCGACGGAACAATATCCGTTTGGCTGGATGGGACAGCGGTGATCGCGGCATTGTCCACGTCATTGGCCCCGAGCTCGGCCTGACCCAGCCCGGGATGACGATTGTCTGCGGTGACAGTCATACGGCGACCCACGGTGCCTTTGGCGCTCTGGCGTTCGGAATTGGAACCACAGAAGTCGGCCATGTCCTGGCGGCGCAGTCCATCCTGCAACGCAAGCCCAAGACCATGCGGGTCCATGTCGATGGCACGCTGCGCCAGGGCGTCAGCGCCAAGGACCTGATCCTCGCCATTATCGCCGAGCTGGGGGCGGGCGGAGCCACAGGCCATGTCATCGAATACGCCGGTCCGGGCATTGAGGCCCTGTCCATGGAAGAGCGGATGACGGTCTGCAATATGAGCATCGAGGCTGGCGCACGCGCCGGTCTGGTGGCTCCTGACCAGACAACGTTCGACTGGATTGAAGGACGCAAATACGCGCCTAAGGGCGCTGCATTCGAAGCGGCAAAGCAGCGCTGGTCCGCGTTGAAGTCTGATGGCGGCGCCGAGTTTGACACCGAGGTTCGCATTGACGCTTCGGCCATTGCTCCGATGGTGACCTGGGGTGACAGCCCGGACATGGCCGCTCCCATCAATGCTCTGGCCCCGAGCGCCGGACAGGACAGGGCGGCGTCGGCACTGGCCTATATGGGTTTCAAACCTGGCGAGGAATTGCTGGGCGAGAAGATCGATGTGGTCTTCGTGGGTTCGTGTACCAATGCGCGTCTGTCAGACCTCAGGGATGCTGCGCGGGTGCTGGCGGGCCGTCACGTGAAAGCGGGTGTCCGCATGCTGGTCGTGCCCGGGTCGCAGGCCATCAAGACCGCTGCCGAGGCTGAAGGCCTCGACGCGGTGTTCACCACGGCTGGGGCTGAATGGCGAGAGCCTGGATGCTCCATGTGCATCGCCATGAATGGAGATGCCGGCCGCCCTGGAGAGGTTGTCGTCTCGACATCGAACCGCAACTTCATGGGCCGTCAGGGCAAGGGTGTTCGCACCGTGCTCGCCAGCCCGGCCACCGCCGCAGCATCAGCTGTTGCCGGGGCCATCGCCGATCCACGCCGCATCCTGGAGGCCAGCCATGCCCAGTAAGCCCATCACTAACATCCGCTCAAATGCCTTTACTCTGCGCGAGCAGAATATCGACACCGATCAGATCATTCCGGCGCGCTTTTTAACTACGACCGGGCGCGACAGCCTGGCTGAGGCCTGCTTTCGCGACTGGCGATTTGATGATGCCGGGCAGCCGACCGACCATGCGCTGAATGCAAGGGATGCCGACACGCAGCGTATTCTGATCGCTGGCGATAATTTTGGCTGCGGGTCTTCTCGCGAACACGCGCCCTGGGCGCTGAAGGATTTCGGCTTTGAGGCGGTGATTACGTCACGCGCTGCTGACATCTTCAAATCCAATGCGCTCAAGAACGGCCTTGTGGTCTGTGAGGTGGATGAGGCGGCCCACGCGGCGCTTCTGGATCGCGATGGCGAACCGATCGAGGTCAATGTTATCGATGAAACCGTCACCTACGGAAACAACAAGGCCAGTTTCAAGCTGGAACCCTTTGCGCGGACCTGCCTGATCGAAGGGGTCGATCCCATGGGCTATATCCTCGGTCACGAGGAGGCCATCTCCCGCTTTGAGGAGGCGTATGCGGCGTGAAATACTCCGTTCTCCTCCTGCCCGGCGACGGTATCGGCCCTGAAGTCACTGACATGGCGCGGCGCTGCATGGAGGCGGCAGCCGCGGCTGAGGGTTTTGAGATTGACTTTGAAGACGCTCCGTTCGGTGGTGCTGCCATCGATGCGACCGGAACGCCGCTGCCCGAGCGAACGCTAGAAGCGGCTAGAGCTGTCGATGCGATCTTCCTTGGAGCTGTCGGTGGACCGCGCTGGGACGATGCGCCAGAGCGGCCGGAGAAAGGCCTGCTGGGTTTGCGAAAGGCGCTGGGGCTATACGCCAATCTACGCCCGGTCAAAGTTTTCGACGGCCTTGAGGATCTGTCCCCCTTGAAGAGCGACCGGGTTCAAGGTGCGGACGTACTTATCGTGCGGGAGTTGACCGGCGGCCTGTATTTTGGAGAGAAGCGCGAAGGCGAGAGCGAAGCGTTTGATGGGTGTGCCTACAGCGCCGCAGAAATCGAACGGATCGCTCACATGGCGTTCCGCGCTGCCTCGGCGCGTTCAGGGCGCGTGACCAGTGTGGACAAGGCCAATGTGCTTGCCACCTCCCGCCTCTGGCGGCGGACCGTGGACCGGGTGGCGACCGATTATCCAGACGTGGTGCTGGACCACCTGTATGTGGACGCGGCAGCCATGGCGCTGGTTACAGAGCCGACCCGTTTTGACGTCATCCTGACCGAAAATCTGTTCGGCGATATTCTGTCCGACGAGGCGGCCGTCATTGCCGGGTCCATTGGGTTGCTGGGCTCCGCCAGCCTCGGTGCGACTGGGCCTGGCCTGTTCGAGCCCATTCACGGGAGCGCGCCCGATATCGCCGGATCCGGACTCGCCAATCCAGGCGGTGCGATTGCCAGCGCAGCGATGTTGATGCGTCACGGCTTGCGCCAATCGGGTGCCGCTGATCGCATCGACGCCGCCCTCGCGGTTGCGCTGACTGAGGGGGTCAGAACCAAAGACCTTGGCGGCTCGGATGGAACCGTGGCGTTTGGCGCGGCGGTGGTGGACAGGATTTCCACGAAAGAGGGGCCATGGCCAGATTCCGGCACATGCGGACCCTACAAGAATTCGCCGCCGCCCATGCTTATGTCCACAACCATTTCAACCCCGACTGATCCTTAGAATGTCGATCCTGATTTAAAGATCGTTGCCAAGCTGCACTCATCGCGTGGCGGGACTCGTTAGCGGCCTGAACTCACGCGCCACTCGCTGGTCGAGATTTTTCCGCTTTAGTCTGACAGCACCGCCAATACCCTCCCTTTTTATTCCCAGAGCATTGCGCCCTGACGGGCTGTGGACCGCACGGTCGCTTCAGGGGTGTTGTCGCCAGCCTCCCAAGTCAGCGCGATCGCCTGCCACTCATCTGTAAACACCGCTTTGGCGCTGACGCGACGTGCGGGGTTGGTGCGCCGGGGTTCTGTGTGTTGAAACAGACCTTCGGTGTCCATGGCGGTGAGCCAGGCGTCCAGTCTTTCTTGAGCCTCAGGTCCCAGTTCGTCCGCTTGTGGCAAGTATAGCCTGTCTGCCACCGTGGCGTGGAAATCGACCACGAGCTCAATGTCTCCCGGTTGGATATCCAGACGATCAAGCAAGCGGACGACCGCCTGGATTTCCGGCTGTGTTGCTGTGGTCCAATCCCGGTTCAGGTCTACCAAACCAGCGTTTAGCCGCCAGTGGCCAGCCTCAACCCCATCAGGGTTAAGAAGGGGGACAAGGATCAGCCCAGCCGACACGTCTCCCGAGCGCTGTCGTTCTACCATGGCATCCGCGAAGGCCTCAAAAGCCCACGCCCCGGGTACTTCTGGCGGGTGCTGCCCGCCCAGAAGAAGGATCCAGCTTCGTCCCGATGTGGCGGGTGTGGGCGGGTCCGGGGACAGGACCAATGCGCGAATGGGACGCCCCTCCACACTTTGCCCGGCGGTCTGCCATCCACCTGGCCAGCGGGTTTCCAGCGCCTCGTAGCGCGTTAGCCCATAAATCGGCTGGGCTACAATTTCGATCGGGCTTTGTCCAAGCTCCAGGCTGAGGTGGACGACTGCCTGGTCCTGACTTGTTTCAATCCGGTCATCGCTGAGCAGCGACCAATGTCCGCCAGCCTCACGGATCCACGGCCTGTAGCGATGGCGTGAAACCGTGTAGTTCAGCGTCACATGTGCCGCTTGTCCTGCTGGCCCGCTCACCTGGAACAAGTACCAGGGGCTGGGGTTAATAGGTTCGGCCTCTGGTGCGATATCGAGCTCAAAATGCCCCGGCGTGGTTAGAACGCAGGATGTTGTCGGGCTGCCGGAATAGCCAGTGATGAGGTGAATGTCGCCGTCGGTGCACGCGTTGGACACAGGGCTGCCGGCGAGCAGTCCGGCTGGTATCAGCAGGCCGACAAGCAGCGCCCTCATTTGTCTGAATTCAGCCCATAGAAGAGCAGGTGGAGATAATCAGCGGTCGCGGTTCTAGGGTCCTCGGACAAGCTCCAATTGGAGAAGCTCTTTGCGGCTGCGAGCGTGTAGCCTCCATTCAGGAAAATTACGCTTGCAAGGATGTTTTCGACGACACCTGCATCAAGATCTCGCGCGTTACCGGCTGCAGCGGCATCGGTTAGCGCATCGCCCATCTGGCGCTCCACATTGCGAAGACGGGTCAGATGGCGACGCTGGCGAGGCTTGGGCAAAACGGCGGCCATGCTCGGCCGCAATAGCGGCTCAACGCCGGCGGCCTGGCGGTAGATCAGATCGGCCATGACCGCGTAAATCTGATCGAGGCCATCAAGCTCGGTCTCTTCGGCAGCCTGAAGTGTCCGCTCTACCAACTGGAGTGACCGCTCCAGGCATTGATCGAGGAACTGCTCCTTATCTTCAATGTGGTAGTAGAAAGCTCCGCGCGATACACCCAAAGAAGCCGCAACTTCGGCCAGAGAGGTGCCGCCGAAGCCACGCTGGTTAAAGAAGCGCGAGCCTGCCTTTAGAAAAGCTTCCTTTTTCATGCGATTTCGGGCGTCGCGATCAAAAATCTCCGATGCCTCGTCATGGGTCAGGTCCGCTGCGGGCGTGAGCGCCGGGAAGGGCCTCGTCGTCAAACCCTGCGTTATCAAATCAAGGAGCTGATCGCGCTCCATCGCGATTTCGCTATCGTTTCGCCTCGGTTCCTGTCGCTCACCCATCCAGTCCAGCAAGGCCAGGACTAAAAAGCTAGCCGGCTCCGGGCGACCGAGTGGGGCACCGCTTTGCTCAATCCAGTCGCTAACGAGCGTGTTGATCTGAGCCACGCACTGGGAAACTTCGCCTGCAATTTGCTCAGCGACATGCGGTGGCAGGGCATCGAGGTCGCGCAGTGCGGCAAGGTGAGGGCGTTTGCCGCGAGCGGCCTCCATCAGCTGTGCCGAATAGGCTGATAACAGGGTCCGGATGCCGTCTATAGCATCGCCGCTGGCAGACATCGCCGGATCAACAGCATCCTTCAGAAAGTCTGCTGAAGCCCTATACACCGCTTCTGCCAGGTCTTCCTTGCTGGCGAAATAGTAGGAAATGCTGGTTTTGGTAAGCCCAAGGTCGCCAGCAACATCTTCCAGGCGTGTCTGCGCAAACCCACGCTCGTTAAAACGCTTCGCTGCAGCCGACAGGATGGCCGCCCGCTTTCTTTCTCGCTCCTGGTCGCGCGAAAACGGAGAGCTGTGGTCTGGAAATTCTGGTCGTAAAACAGCCATCTAAGTGGAGCCCCTTCGGAGGCTATGCTTCGAGATACGCGCTAGATCAGCAGGAATGACGCAAGCTTGCAACCATCATCGTTTGAAATTTGAACCGTGTGTATGTTTTTCGTTGACACTGTCGTTTTTGACATAAAAGGTCGCAGTAACCAAAAAACACATCGGGGAGATTCCATGTTCAAGCGGACCAATCTTTTGGCGAGTGCGGCGCTCACGGCGTTGATGTCGGCAAGCGTTGCCGCGGCCCAGGAGGCTGCGGAGGACGACGAGCCGCAAGCAAACGACGTGATTGTTGTGACTGGCTCCAACATTGCCGGGGCATCTGATTCAGGTGCGATCGCTGTGACCACTATCGGGCGGGACCAGCTGGACTCCCTGGGTGAAGTATCAACCGGCGATTTGCTTGCGAATCTGCCACAGGCAGGCACGTTTGAAATCAACGACAGCGCCGACGGACCAAATTCTGCGCGCGGTGACGTTGCAACGGTTAACCTGCGCGGCCTTGGAACGGGCAACACGCTTGTTCTGTTGAACGGGCGCCGGATCACCGCGCACGGTATTTTCCAGGATGTTGGAACTGTTCCGCGGTCTATCACGAATGTGAACGCCTTCCCGGCGGCCTCCATTGATCGCGTTGAAGTGCTGCGCGATGGTGCATCAGCGCTTTACGGGTCGGATGCCACGGCTGGCGTGGTCAACACGATCCTGAATGCGGATTATGACGAGCGCCGTATCACCTTCCGGTCGTCCGGAATCGAAGGCACGGGTCAGCGCGAAAACAAACTGGATCTAGCGGGCGGCTTCACCTTCAATGATGGGGCCACCAATCTGCTTTTGACGGCATCCTACTTCGTCCGTGAGGGGCTCTACTCAAATGAGCTAGATGGCCAGTTCAACACAGTAGACAAGCGCGCGTTTCTGGAAGCTGCGGGTAGCCCGTACGCAGATGCCAATAATGACTTTCGCAATACGTCCACACGGTCGCCCTTTGGTCAGTTTCGTGTGGGGCAGCTGGTAAATGGCGTTTTCGATCCGATTGATGTCGGCAGCCTGACCGCAAGCGATGGTGACTTCCACGTTCAGCCTTGCAGTTTCCCGGGCACGCGCGTCGATCTGGGCGAAGTGGCCTCCGGCGTTGGCTGTGTTGGCTTCGATGATGGCAATCTGAACTCGACGCTTCGCTTCGACTTCAACAGTTTTCAGCCGAATGACTCCTTCGGCAACGGGATCAATATTCCGCTCGATGGTCGTAATGCGCTGGGACGCCAGCTCATTTCAGATGCGGTGCGTTACAATGCCTACGGTTTGCTGGAGCACGACTTCGATAACGGCGTGACCGGCTTTGCTGAAGCCCTGTTTTACCAGTCCGAGACTGAGAGCCAACGCGCAGCGCAGCCGATTGATGACGGTCTGGCCTTCGTGATCGTACCAGCTCAGAACTACTGGAACCCGGTCGGTCCGGTCGGCAGCCCCAACCGCGTCGCCGGTATCAACGCGCCTGACGCAGGTCTTGATGTCCTGATCTCTCGCTGGCGCCCGATTGAGCTCGGACCGCGAATCTATTCGGCTGACAGCCGCATGTTCCGCCTGCTTGGTGGCTTCCGAGGTGAGTGGAATGCGTGGGACTGGGAAACTGCCGTTGGCTACAGCCAGAATCGCACTGTCGATACAGCCCGCAACCGCATGTCCAAACAGCTGCTGTTTGAACAGCTCTCGCTCGATACGCCAGACGCGATCAACCCGTTTGGTGGGCCATTTGCGAACTCTCAGGCGCAGCTCGACCGTATCCGTATCCAGGTGGAGAATATTGGCGAGACCGCGCTTACGACCGCCGATTTCAGGATGTCGAATGCCGAGTTTGCCAACCCGAGCTGGCTGGCAGGGCCGGTGGGCGCTGCGTTCGGTGTTGATTTCCGTCGCGAGTATTACTCTGAAGACCGCGATCCGCGCCTGGATGGTACGACTCAGTTCACAAGTGGTTCTGGCGACGTATCGGATATTTCTGACGTGGTTGGGGTTAGCCCAACACGGGATTCCGACGCCAGCCGTAACGTCATCGCCACCTATGGCGAAGTGCTGGTTCCACTATTTGCCTCGAACGACTCCACTTTCATCAACGAGCTGAACCTACAGGTCGCGGTTCGGGGTGAATGCTTCGACGATATTGAGGACGGTGCGTTCAAACCGAAGATCGCCCTGTCCTGGTTCCCGATTGAGGCCCTGAACTTCCGGGCCGCCTACTCACAGGGTTTCCGGGCACCAAACCTGATCCAGCTGAACCGCGGCGATATCAGCCGCCTGAACCAGGGCGACGAGGACTTCTATCGCGCGGACGTCACGGGCGATCCCGATGATACAGGCGAGACCTATCGCGCATCCGTGCGGCGTTCGAATCCGGATCTGGAAAATGAAGACACTGAAACCGTCGTCATTGGTGCCCAGCTGGATTTGACCGACACCTTCGCCGAGGTGAGCTGGATCGATAACTTTGTCATTAGCGTGGACTACTGGCAGTTCGAGCAGGAAAACCTGATCGGTACGCTCGGACCGGAAGTCCAGCTCGCACTCGACTTCCAGGCCCGCCTGGAGGGCTCTTCGAACCCGAATGTCGTTCGCGGCCCGGTGACTGCAGCTGATCAAGCCGCGTTTGATGCCTATAACCTCGCCAATCCGAACGATCAGCGTGCGGCAGCGGGCGTGGTCCTGTTCGTCAACGATGACTACATCAATCTCGACAGCCAGACTGCGGCCGGCTTCGATATCGGCATCCAGTCCGGTTTCGATTTTGGAAGCTTCGGCACTCTTGATATAGCCTTCGACGCGTCGCGTCTGGACGAGCTGGAGCTTGTCCGCACACCGCTGATCACCCAGCTGATTGATGACCCGGTGATCGGGAATAATTTCTCAGCGCTTGATCCTGATCGCATCGAGCTCAACGGTAATCCTGAATGGCGGTATTCAGCGCGTATGACCTGGCGCAAGGATGCCTTCGGTGCTGGGCTTTCGGCACGCTATGTAGGCGGTTATTTCGATACGAGCGCTGACCCTGACCTCGACGGTGACGGCCAGGACGACTTCTTCCCGGTCGATAGCTATCTTCGCTGGAACGGGTATGTGGATTACCGCATTCCAACCGAGTTTGTTGACCAGCTGCGTGTGCGGTTAGGCATCAATAATCTCACCGATGAGCGTCCACCCATCCTGGATGATAGCCGTGGCTATGACACGGGTCTTCATTCCGTTCGGGGGCGTGAGTTCTACGTGCAGATCCGCTCCACGCTCTAGGGCGCTGACTCAAGTGTAGGCCCCGGGCTCTGTAAAAGGGTTCGGGGCCAACTTGTCTTAACTACCGGGGAGCAGCCATGGGTTTGAAGTCCATCCTTCCATCGAGGCTTGCGGGCGCTATGGTGCTGGCCTTGATTGGTGCATCGGCAGTTGCCGATGGCATCCAGCGTGGCCGCATCGTCATGCCGGTTGAGATCGGTGGAACGGCTCCACTTCCGGTGCACATGTTTGTGCCTGACAGTGCCGCGTCCAACGCTCCGATCGTCCTTGTCATGCATGGTGCGAGCCGCAACGCTGACGAGTATCGCGACAACTGGATCGAGGTGGCCGAAGCCTGTGAGGTTATTATCGCAGCCCCTGAATTCTCGCGGGACCGCTTTCCCCGCTCAGCGCGCTATAATCTTGGCGGGTTGGCCGATGCTGGCGATGAGCCTGCAGCCTTTGATGTGGTGGGGACGATTTTCGAGGCTGTGCAGGCGACCTACGCGCCTCAAACGCCCGAGTATGTGATGTTCGGCCACTCCGCTGGCTCTCAGTTTGTCCATCGCTACGCCATGTTCAGGCCCGATCCGCGAATGCGTCGTGCGGTAGGGGCCAATGCGGGATGGTACACGGTGCCAGACCCTGCCATTGCCTGGCCTTACGGGTTTGCTAATGCTCCTGAAACCCCTCCTTTGTTTGAGGCGGTGGCCGCACTTCCGATCGAGCTTCACCTTGGCACGCAAGACAATGACCCGAACGGCCGCAGTCTGCGCCGCACGCCTGAAGCCGTGGCTCAGGGTGCGGGCCGCTTTGATCGCGGTCTTCATATGGCTGAAGGCACCGGCTGGCCGGTGACCCGTGTCGAAGGGGCCGATCATGACAATGCTCTTATGGTACCCGCTGCGGCCCGAGCGCTGCTGGCTGAGCAGGTGACGGCCTCCCAAGCTTGCGCGCGCGCAAGCCAATCACGCTAAACCTGATAAAGGTGACCATGTCCCAGGACAGCACGGCCGGTAAGGCCCTCTACCAGCGCATCGGCCTTGTTCTCGGCCCTGTCGTCGCTCTAATCGTGGCCTTTGGGTTTTCTCCCGAGGGTTTGCCACGCGAAGCGGTCATCGTGGCAGCCATCGGCCTGCTCATGGCGATTTGGTGGGCGACAGAGGCTCTGCCTGTTGCCATAACCGCCTTCCTCCCGCTGGTTGCCCTACCCATTCTGGGTGTTGGTTCAATCAGTGAGATCGCGGCCCCTTACGCGCACCCGATCATTTATCTCTTCTTCGGGGGCTTTGTTGTGGCACTGGCTATCGAGCGCTGCGGGCTCCACCGGCGTATCGCGCTGGCTGTGTTTGCTACCGCTGGCTCTGATAGCCGGGCGCTGGTCGGCGGCTTCATGATTGCCGCTGCCTTCGTCAGCATGTGGATTTCCAATACGTCGACGACTCTGATGTTGCTGCCCATTGCAGTGTCTGTTGTGACAGTGATTGGCGAGACCATGCCGAACCTGTCCGTCAAGCAGCGTGAGAATTTCGGAATCTCGCTTCTATTGGGTCTGGCCTATGGCGCGACCCTGGGCGGCCTGGCCACACTTGTTGGCACCCCGCCGAACGCCTTCATGGTCGGCTTCATGCAGGACAATTACGACGTTCAGATCGATTTTGCCCGCTGGATGCTGGTGGGTCTGCCGGTGTCGCTGACCATGCTGCCGTTGGCCTGGCTGCTTCTGACGCGTGTCATGTTCCCGATCAATTTCCAGGCGTCTGACGAGACCACCCGCTATATCGACACCATGCGCCAGGGCCTTGGAAAGATGAGCAAGGCGGAGGTTCGCACCGCCTTGCTTTTCCTGTTTCTGGTGTTTGGCTGGCTTTCCCGGCGCTGGATATCCGACCTGCCATTTGTGGGTGATCTCAGCGATACGGGTATCGCGATGGTGGCCGCTCTTGCCGCTTTCGTCATCCCGTCGGGAAACAAGAAAGGTGAGGCGCTGATGACATGGGACACCATGTCGAAGCTGCCATGGGGTGTGCTGATCCTGTTTGGTGGGGGGCTGACGCTGGCTGCTGCAGTGACCAGTTCCGGGCTTGCGCTATGGCTGGGTCAGCAGCTGGCTGTGCTGGGTACGGTCAACGCTGTGCTTTTGATCGTTGCCGCAACCGCACTGGTCATCTTGCTGACAGAGCTCACCAGTAATCTGGCCACCACGGCGACCTTCCTGCCGGTCATCGCTGCGATCGGTGTCGAGACGGGTGCCGACCCGTTGATCTACGTGATCCCGGTCACGCTTGCTGCCAGCTGTGCCTTCATGCTGCCGGTGGCAACGCCGCCCAATGCGGTGGTGTTCAGCTCCGGGCTCGTGGCCATTCCCACCATGGCGCGTGTTGGTTTGGCGTTGAATATTATCGCCGTCGCCGTGCTTAGCGTTGTTGCTGTCTTCGTGGCACCAGCAGTCTTTGGATAGGACCCTTGGCGGAGGATCACAGATGGGAATGAAGGTTGTCACCCTTGCGGCTTGTGCCACAGCCTTGCTGGCGACAGCGTGTGGGCCATCCTCGGTCCAGTCGCAGGAAGCGCCTGCTGTTGCGTCGCGCTCTGACTTGTCTGCACTCCCACAGCCGCAGGTAACGCAGCTTTCCGTGGACAGTCCAACGCATCTGCTTTTTGTCGGTAACAGCTATCTTTATTACGGCGACAGCGTCCACAATCATGTTCGTCGCTTTGTTATCGCCGCGGGTCTGCACGATAATGACGCTTTAACCTACAAGTCCGCGACCATCGGTGGCGCGGCTCTGCGCGACCATAATATCGAGCATCTCCTGGTGCCTGAGAATCTTCGGGTCGATGCCCCGTTTCAGGCGGTGATCATGCAGGGCCATAGCGCTGCAGCCCTGTCGCCGGATAATCGCGCGCGCTTCATCGAAGCTGCAACGCGGTTCGCCGGTCATGTTGAGGTGGCAGGCGGTGTGCCAGTACTTTACATGACCCACGCCTATGTGGATCCCAATCGCCGCGCGAGCCCGGACATGATTGAGCAGGTCGCCACACTTTACATCGAAACCGGGAATGAAATCCGCGCATTGGTGATACCTGTCGGCCTGGCTTTTGAAGAAGCCTATCGCAGGCGTCCAGAGTTATCGCTCCACACGAGTTTCGACGGCTCACACCCCAATCAGGCCGGGACCTATCTTGCCGCAGCTACGGTCTTTGCAAGCCTGTACGCAACATCGCCGGTAGGCCTCGATTACACGTATTACGGTGAGATTGAGCCTGAGACCGCGCGCTTCCTCCAGGAAGTCGCGTATGACGTAACCCAAGAGTTTCTGGATCGCGAGTGAAGCCATATGGCTATGCTGTGATGCAGTGTATTGATTCTACTCGGCGATTTTCCCGTTAACCCGTTGCTAACGCTCACATTAGTTTACCCGGCGTTAGCTATTTTCTTTAGCGAGTCCCATAGAACTGGTCCGGTAATGTCACCCCATCATTCATTCATGCATGGGGATGCAGATGAAAAAGATTTTGAAGCTCGGCAGCGCGATGGCTGCCCTGGCCTGCGCGATGGGGTCACCTGCTTATGCCGCGCAGGCACCGAGCGGTGAGCAGAGCGATCCGGCTGAATTCATCCTGCCGTCTTATGGGCAGATCAACCCCTTCTACGGGTCGATCAATCCGTTTTACGGCTCGATTAATCCTTTCTATGGAACGATTTCGCCCTTCTGGGGGGATATCTCTCCGTTTTGGGGTGATATCAGTCCTTTCTATGGCGACATCAGCCCCTTCTATGGTTCGATCAACCCCTTCTGGGGGGATATCAGTCCCTTCTACGGCGACATCAATCCGTTCTGGGGCGACATCAGCCCGTTCTACGGCGACATCAATGCCTTCTGGGGTGATATCAGCGCCTTCTGGGGTGACATCGGTCCGTTCTGGGGCGACATCAACGCGTTCTGGGGCAATATCGACGCCTTCAGTGACGAGGATTACGCCAAGCTGGCCGCTGATCTCGATCAGATGTTCGCGGACGCTGAAGCGACCTTTGGCTTTGCGGCGACCGTCAAGACCGGGATGTCGCTGGACGAAGCCTTCCTCAACGACCTCAAAGCCCGTTTTGGCATCGACACCAGCGATCCTGAGTCGCTCGCCAATCTGAGCGCGGCTGAGCGCTCTGAATTCTTCCTGGCCTTCTATGATGGCCTGATGAATTACACCGGTGTTGACCATGTCGACCACTGGATGCCGTCCATCAACTGGAGCCCGGCCCTGTCCCAGCGTGTGGGCGGCGGTAATGGTGTCACGGTCGGGATGCTGGACTTCTCGCTGGCCGATGGAATTGATGGTCTGAAAGGCTCTGGCCAGAACGAAGCCTATCTTGACTTCAATCACGGTGAAGGCGTTGCTAACCTGATTGCCGCTGACATGGACGGCGAAGGCATCATGGGTGTCGCGCCGGATGTTTCGCTACGCCTCTACAATCCCTTCGATGAGAGCCTGACGGCCAGCTGGAGTGATGTGGGGCAGGGTGTGATCGATCTTGCCAAGTCCGACACCGACATCATCAATCTGTCGCTGGGGGTGCCAGGCTGGACCTTCCATCAGAACTGGGCGGATGTATTCTCCAACCGTCGGGTCCAGAACGCCTCCGACGACATCCTGTTCGTTTTTGCCGCCGGTAATGACGGCGTCACCCAGACGGTTGATGTGGACTGGACAGATGTTGGGGAGGTTGAAAACCTGCTGATCGTCGGCTCGGTCAATCCGCTGGGCGAGATTTCCTCCTTCTCCAACCGTCCCGGCGAGGCGTGCCTGACGACGGGTGGCCAGTGCGCCGAAGGCTATCGTCTGATGGACCGCTTCCTGGTGGCCCCGGGTGAGCTGATCCTGATGCCGGATGGCGAAGGCGGCGTGACCCGCATGTCGGGGACGTCCTTTGCTGCGCCGCTGGTTTCCGGTGCCGCCGCCCTGGTGAAAGGGCGCTGGAACTGGCTGGAAGCTGGCGATGTGGCCTCGGTCCTGCTGTGGTCGGCCCGCGATCTGGGCGAAGAGGGTGTGGACCCGGTCTATGGCTGGGGGATGCTGGACGTGGATGCGTCCTTCCGCCCCTTCAATCCGGACAATCTCTACGTCTTCGACCGCAATGGCGATCAGGCAGCCGCAGATGAGCTGGGCATCGTTAATGGCCACATCCTGTCAAACGTGGACGACGCCTACGTCACGGTGTTTGAAGACTTCCGTGGCACCTTCCGCGATTTTCAGGTCAGCGTTGACGATATCACGCTGAGTGATGACGACACCGCAGCGGCCAATGACGGCGCTCAGGACTATATCGAGGACCAGACCCGCGGAAATGGGAAGAAGCCTCGCTTTACCCAGGCGCTGGATCGCAATGGCGATGTCTATCTGACGGCCTTTGCCGCGCCGCTGGACACCGGTGAGCGTGTCAGCGACGGCGATCTGATGTTCCAGGCCGGCTTCCAGCTGGAAGACCGCTCGAGCGGCAATCGGCTTGAGTTCGGTATTGGCGAGGCGAGCCTTGCCTATGCTGAGACTTCGGCGTTCAACGCGTCGAGCGACTATCGCCCGAACTCAGGTGGTGTGAACCCGGTCCTCGGCTTCGCGTCAGGGGGGGCTTACATGGCCGGTGATCTGGCCTTGTCGCCAGAGACCTCCCTGCGCCTGATCGCATCTTCCACCCGTGACGCGCACCGCTACGCCAATCCGATAACCGGTGAGTCCACGGCGATGTTCTCCACGCTGGATGCGTATGAGGCATCGGCCATGGGCGCTGGCCTGCGCCATGACCTGTCCGAAGGGATGACGGCAGAAGTGAGCTATACCCGCCTGTCGGAAAACGGCGCGTTGCTGGGCGCTCAGGGGATGGGCGCACTGGCCTTTGCCGGGCGGACAACGACAGACGCCATTACGGCCGGCTTTGAAGCCGACCTGCCCTTTGATCTGGCTTTTGCAGCGTCTGCGACGGTCGGTCGCACGCTGGGTGATGCGAATGGCAGCGCAATTCTGGAGCTCGACGGGCCTTTGATGTCCACCGCCTTCCAGGTCAGTGTGGCCACGGAGGCGGTCTTCTCGCGCACCGACACCCTGCGGGTAAGCTTCATCCAGCCGCTTCACGTGGAATCGGGCGCATTGGCATATACAGCAGGTGTTGTCACCGATCGGTCTACGGGTGAAATCGGCCAGGAAACCCGCTTCTGGGACCTGTCCGGAGAGCGCTCCATTGCGGCAGAAGTCAGCTACGGCCTCAGCCTGAATGACGACAGATTTGAACTGGGTGGCTTTGGCCGTGTTGAAGGCCCTGAAGCCCGGTTCAATGATCCAGACGCTCAGGTGATTGGTGGCCTCCGCTTCAAGGCCCAGTTCTAACAAGCACCTCTTTTGTCTAGGTAATTGAAGCCCGCGCTCCAATTCTGGAGGGCGGGCTTTTGATCGGACTCATTTACTTCATTCAAGAGATGTTAAGTAAGGGGGTGTGACCCTGATGCTCGCTTGGATTTCCAGGCTGGGTCAGGACTATGTGTTTACGCATCATCACCATCATCGCAGTCTTCGCGGTGGTCACTCTCTTTTCCGTGGACGCCGGTGCTCAGGAACAATCGCGCTTTGAAAGCGCGATTGCTGAAGCGCGCGGTGCCATGATGCGAGACCCCGCAGCAGCGCTTGAGCTGGCTGAAGGCGCTGAGGCGTTTGTACGAAATTCCGAAAGTCAGGCCGGACAGCAACAGCTGGCTGAAGTTGAGTGGCTCCAGGCTGAAGCGACAACCCGTCTTGGGCGTCCGGCCGACGCAGCCGAAATTGTCGACCGCGCGCTTGAGCGCCTTGGCCGTAATCCCGCACCAACCAAATTATTCGCTGACCTGAATGTCGCCCGTGGGCGGATCGCAATGGCCATGGGCGAATTTGATACGGCCTTCATCAGTTTCACGGCAGGTTATGAGGTCTTCCAGGATCTGGGCGACACCCGCAGCCAGGCCATTGTTCTCCAGTCGCTGGGCTCAATCTACACCGCAGCTGGCCAGTATGAGCGGTCGTTGCATTATTTCAGCGATGCCCGTGAACGCCATAGTGATCCGTCACTTGATCTGGCCGCCCTTAATAATATCGCCAACGCCCATCGCGAAATTGGCGCCTACGAAGCCGCGCTATCCCAATATGAGGGGGCCCTGGCGATTGCCGAGGAGATGGGCAGTCCCGTGCTCGAGGCGCGGATCCTGAACAATATCGCGGCGCTGCACGTCCAATTTGAAGCTTATGACCTCGCAGAGGTCGTCCTCGACGACGCTTACAGGCGCGTTGAAGGAGCAGGCTCGGGTGAATGGCTTCGCTTTTTGCAGGGTGTCGAGGCTCAAATCTCTGCAGGCCGGGGAAACTATGCTGGCGCGCGTGACCATCTGGAACAGACCTTCGAAGGGGTTCCGCTGGACCGGTCGCCGCAGAATTTCGTTGAGTTCCATGAGGTTGGAGCCGAGATCTATGATGCGTTGGGTCAATGGGAGCAGGCGCTGGCCCATATGCGCGCGTTCAAGCGCCTCGACGATGAGGCCCGCAATGTCGCCGCTTCCGCCAACTCGGCGCTGCTAGGAGCTGAGTTTGAGTTTGCTGAGCAGGAATTGCAGATTCAACAGCTGCGTGGCGAACGCCTCGAGCAGGACCTCGCTCTTGCTGATGCGAGGGCGCGCACTAATCTGATGGCCTCACTGATCGGCGCGGTAATCCTGATTGGCTTGTTGATCCTGGGCGCCGCACGCTACCGTGCCGAACGGGCGCGAAAGCGGGTACTGGCTGATGCGCTTTACATAGATGGCGAGACGAGGCTGCCATCGCGTCACGCGCTCAAGAAAAGCCTCAGTGAGTTATCTGAGGCTGGCTTCGATTATTATGTCGTCGCGCTCGAACTGGATCGGCATCAGCATTTGCGCTCCGCGCTGGGTTTTGGGGCCTTTGCAGCCTTAACCAATGAGCTGGCAGAGCGCCTGCAAGCTGGACGCGATCCAGAGCATGTTGGGTTGATTTCGCCCGGCGTTCTGGGCGTGCTCCTAAACGCAGATGAGTTTGTCACAGGATCAATCGAGGAGGTCGAGCGCGAGCTTTGGGAGCTCCTCAAGCTTTTCGACGAACCTGTCGTCATTGATGGCGTTACGATCGATACGTCAGCGGTGGCTGGCGCAGAATTTAACCCGGCGGGAGCGCCTGAGGCCAACGCCCCGATCAAGAACGCAATTATTGCCGTTGAACAGGCGCGATCCAGCCTGCGCAAATACGCGCTATTTGATGCGGAGCGGTTCGGCGATCCGGCCAGGAATCTCGCCTTGATGAGCCGTATGCACACCGCGATGGAGGCAGGGCATATCAAGCTGCACTACCAGCCCAAGCTTGATCTTCGCAGTAACCAGTTCAAAAGCGCCGAGGCTCTTATGCGCTGGACCGATCCTGAACACGGCCCGATCCCACCCGATAGCTATATCCCGTTCGCTGAGGAGACCGGCCGCATCAAGGAGCTGACGCTATGGTCGCTCAAGCAGGCTGTGGTCGATCAATATGCGCTGAACAAGGCTGGTCACCAGGTCAAACTGGCGGTCAATATTTCCGGTGCCATCCTGACCGATACCGATTTCGCCAGCAAAGCCGCACAGCTCGCGACCCAGTCACGCACCGGTTTGATCTTTGAAGTGACCGAAACCGCAATCATGGCTGACGTAGAAACCGCCTTGAGAACCCTTCACCAGTGGAAACAGGCCGGTATCGAGCTCTCGATCGATGACTACGGAACCGGCCAGTCATCCCTGGCCTACCTGAAGCGCTTCCCGGCAAGCGAGCTCAAGCTCGACCGTGCTTTTATAAGCGAGGTGACCCAGTCACAGCGTGACCGGATGCTGGTCAAGGCGACGGTCGATCTGGCCCATAACCTGGATATGACGCTGACGGCGGAAGGGGTAGAGGATGACGAAACCAAAGCCGCCCTGCAGCTGATGGGATGCGACTTTGCGCAGGGCTTTGGGATTTGCAAGCCGTGCGGCGTGATGGAATTGATCGGCTTCCTGCAGCGTCATAATGAAGACGCGGGATCCACCGCACGCGGTCGCCCCACCAGGTTGGGCTAAGTGGTCTGGCGAGAGGCCTACGGACTCGCCCGGGTCCAAATCCGCTGGAGACAACCAAAGTGATCGCCTAAGCTTGCCCGCGGATTTCTACCTCGGCAGGAGCAAGCCATGGCCTTTCCAACCGATGTCTCACGACGCCGCGCCCTTCAGATGGCGGCCGCTGGCTTGATCCTTGGTCCGGTATCCGGGGCCGGATTCGCGGCCGCTCAGGGTGTTGAAGCGGTGGGTCAACCGATGCCACGCGGTGTTTCGCTGCCGGCTACGCCGCCAGCCGCACCGGATGCCGACAGTGTCGGGATCGCGATTATTGGCCTCGGCGGTTATGCGCTGCGCCAGATGATGCCGGCGATCTCACGTACGCGCTCCTGCCATGTCGCTGGTCTGGTCTCAGGCAATCGCGAAAAGGCCCTGGAGGTCGGTCGTGCCTATGGCGTACCGGAGGACGCCATCTACGGATATGAGGGCTTTGACGCCATTGCCGCCGATGATCGCATTGACGCCGTTTATGTCGTGCTGCCCAGCGGTCTCCATACTCAGTGGACTGAGAAGGCTTTCGCGGCTGGCAAGCATGTTTTGTGTGAAAAGCCGATGGCCCTCAGCGTGGCTGAATGCGACCGCATGATTGCAGCCTCCGAACGCGCAGAGCGCAAGCTCATGATCGGCTACCGCTGCCATTTCGAACCGTATAATCTGGCCGCCATTGACCTTATGCGATCCGGCGCAGTGGGCGATATCGAGTGGATCGGCAGCAAACATCAATACACGATGGGGCCAACCTCTCCGGCGCAAAACTGGCGGGCTGCAAGGGCGCTGGCCGGGGGCGGCCCGCTCGAAGACTACGGCTTATACGGGGTACAGGCTGCGCTTTACCTGACGGGCGAAATGCCGGTTCGGATTTCAGCCACCACAACGATACCGACCAATGACCCCCGCTTTGCCGAAATCTTCGCCACAGTGGAAAGTCGCCTGGAGTTCCCATCCGGCGCGGTCGCCGAGCTAGCCACCTCCTATGACGCGCAAGGAGCCAACGAGGCGCTGGTTCGAGGAACGGGAGGCGAGCTGATCATGCGGCCGGCGACCTCCTATGGCGGTCAGGCCATGACTTTGGTGCGTGACGGCGTCAGCGAGCCGCTCACGCCTGGTGATCCGTCCACTCAGTTCCATCTGATGATGGATCACTTCGCCAGCGCGGTGCGTTCAGACACACCCATTCTGACTGACGGAGCCATGGGGCGTCGAGATCTACGCATTATTGAGGCAACCTATCTGGCCGCCGAGACCGGCATCCCTGTCACGCTCTAGCGTTGCCACTGCACGCCGGTTGCGGAGGTTGAGAGACGGAGCAGGCGGTCGTGGGCTGTCATGAAGAGCATGCGTCCATCCCTGCCACCAAAGGCGCAGTTTGCCGTTGCTCGCCCGGTCAGAATGCGTGCGAGCATTGACCCGTCCGGGGCGAGAACGAAGATCCCTCCGGGCCCCGTTGCAAAAACAAGCCCGTCGGTTGAAACGCACATGCCATCGGGGAGTCCAGGATCGCCAGCGGCCAGAAATTCGGATGTATCAAACCAAAGCTCCAGCGGGCCAAATTCGCCATCGGTGCGACGCTCGGCACGGAAAATATGCGGGGCCTCCTGATCTGACTGGGCGACGTAGAGCCAGCGCTCATCCGGTGACAGGGCGATGCCGTTGGGAAAACTCAACTCGGAAAACAGGCGCATACACTGCCCGTCCGGGCTCAGGTGATAAACACCATTGGCCGCCATCTCCTTCAATGGCGACGCATCAAGTCCTTCAAGTCCATAGGGGGGGTCGGTAAAGTAGAGACTTCCGTCTCGAGCGCGGACCAGATCGTTCGGGCTGTTGAACTTCCGGCCATCAAACCGGTCGACAAGTGTCTCACGCTCGCCAGTGCCTGGCCTTAGTCGGTCAACCGAGCGCGTGCCGTGATTGCACAGATAAAGCCAGCCATCGCTGCCAAACCAGAGCCCGTTTGCGCCAGCCTCGCGCATGCCCTCAGCCCGAGCCGGATCGACACCCGATGGATTGAGGAAAACCTCAAGCCCCGCGCCGTCTGACCAGCGATAGGCTGTGTTGCCGGGAACATCGGTGAAGTAAAGGCAGTCACGCTCCCAATCCCAGGTGGGACCTTCACTCCAGATGAAGCCATCAGCGAGCTGCTGCAGGCCCGGGGAGCCGTCAAACAGGGCCTGTGCGCGCGGGTCATGGATCTCGATGGCATCCGGCAGGTTTTTGGAGCTGCAGGCAGGCAGACCTGTAAGCGAGACACTTCCCAGTGCCAAAAATGTATCGCGGCGCGTGATCATAGGGCGTCCTCCGCCCCCACTGTGTCGCGACCCGTAAGGCGGGGTCAATTCATCAAGAGGGCAGAGACTTTGGCAGGCCTGAAAAGACAAAGGGTGCCGAGATTGCTCCCGACACCCTTCTCAACGCCTTTGGTTTGTGTGCCTTAGCGCATCAAGCGGCCAAGGCCCTGGTTTTCGCAGCGGTTCATCTGGCCCGCTGCGTAGGCAAAGCCCTGACCGGCCGGATCATCGCAGCCTTGCTGCTGGCCGAGGGCCGCTGCGGCAGCACCTAGCGGTGATCCGCCGCCGCCTCCGCGGCCGCTGGCCCCGAACGGGATGCGCAGCTGGAAGCGGGCGGTGGTGGCTTCAAAATCCCCCACGCCGAGGCCTGCAAAGCCAGCCTCGAAGCGGAAGTTCATGCCCGAGGCAAAGCCAGCCCCGATGCCAACGCGGGCGTCAGCACGCATGTCATCGTCACCATCGACCAGCAGACCCGCCTCATTGAGGAGGTCGGCGGCCTGATAGTCCCAGACGGCCCGCACGCTGGAGGTGAGCTCCAGATAGCTGCCGTCATTGCGACGCTCCATCCAGGCCACTTCCGGCCCAGCCGTGATCCGGCCCAGTGTCAGGGTCTGTTCCGGGATCGCGATATTCAGGCTGTCGGTATAGGCACCCTGCGTCTCCTCAAAGTGCGTCAGGTTGGCCTGTGGACGGACCCGCCAGTTGCCTGTCCCGAACTCACCGGTGAGGTTGGCGCGCAGCATGTAGCGGTCGGTCTCGAAGTCATCTTCGTAAAGCCCGAGCGGGTTCACGGTGTTGTCGCTTGTTCCGAACATGGCGAGCGCGTCGAAGGTCAGCGTGTCAGCCAGCTTCCACACACCATACGGCCCGGCCATCCAGCCTGAGCCTTCAACCTGGGCTCCGGCAATGGCACCGGCGGCGGTGTTGATCTCGTCAGAGACCTCATCCATCCAGTCGTATTGCGCCATGACGCCGAGGATCAGCGTGTCGGAGACCTGGTAGTCGATGCCCAGCTGGGTGACGGCAAAGTCACTGCGCGCATCATCGCCAGCCCGGTTGTCCTTCACGCTGGCAAACTCAGCTGCCAGCCAGACATCCCAGTTCTCTGCGAACGGACGCTCATAGTTGGTCACGCCCGCGATCTCAGGCGTGGCCGCCTCAGCCGCGTTGCGCATGCCCGACAGCGAGGCGCTGAACGCCATGGTCGAGCGACCCGAACCGTCCATGTCAGCGGCAAAGCTGCCACGCTCGGTGCTCTCACGCTCGCTAAAGCGCTGGGAGAAGTCGGGAGCTGCCGCAACGATGCGGTCAGCCCGGCGCGCCATGAAGTTGCGGATAGCGCGTTGGGTGGCGATACGCACCGCATCCTCGTCACGCACATTCTGGAAGGTACATACCAGAGCTTCGCCCGCATCGATATCCAGCGTCGCCTGACCGGTCGCAGCATCGAAGGTCGAGCCACCATCGGTATCACCGGCGCAGGAGATCGACTCCACACGCCAGCCTGCCGGAGCCGACTGGGTGATGGCATAGCTGCCGAACAGGACATCGCTGGTAACCGCGCTGGCCCGGCCGCTGGCCGTTGTCAGCGTCAGGCCATCGAAGGCAGCCAGATCGGAGGTGTAGCCGAAGCTGGCTTCGCCTGAAGCGCCAGACGGTGTGGTCGCGACCAGTTCAACCGTGCCGAAGCGCTCCTCAACGGTCAGCTCGATCGGGATATCGAGCTGGGTGACCGTACTTTGCGTCGTTGCATGGCTGGAGGTTGGTGTGGCGTCTGCGGTGCCAAGGGTCACCGTGACGATGCCGTTATAGACACCCGGCTCGAGCGAATTGACCTCATCATTGAGAGAAATGGTCAGATCAAGGTCAGCAAGGCCTGGAATGGTTCCAGAGCTTGGAGTGACGTCGATCCAGCTCACATCGGCCAGAGCGCTGAACGGGAGCGAGTTGCTGCCCGGGTTGTTGAGCGTGGCCGTTCCGGCCACATCGCCAGGGTTGGCGATCGACGAGGAGAGCACCAGCACAACGGTTGGAGCCTGGGTCACAACATCAACACTGGTTTGGCCAGCCACGTTGTCGTTATCCGCAGCGTCCACCGCTGCACCTGCTGCCACATCAATGAAAAGCGGCCCTGGGGCATCCGGGGTGATGGTCGCGGTGTAAACCGCGCCTGATCCCGACAGAGCCGACGCCGCGCCATTGTCCACAATGATGTCCGCCAGCTCAAAGCCGGTCACATCCTCGGTGAAGGTGAAGGTCGCCTCGAACGGGCCGGACACGTCGCTGCTCACCGTGGTGATGCTCAGCTCAGGCTGCGTGCCATCAAACTCGATCGAGAAGGGTTCTTCCGATGCCGCGTTGTCATTGCCCGCGGCGTCCTGAGCGACGGCATCAAGGACTTCCACCGTGACAAAGCCGTCAGACGTTGGCGTGATGTCGGCAGTATAGCTGGCACCGCTTCCGGCGAAACTGGAGGCTGTACCATTGGAAACGATCAGGTCGGCCAGGTCAAAGCCGGTGACCGCTTCAGTGAAGTCAACGGTGATGGAGAAGGCCGCATTGACCGGACCAATAGCTGCCGATGCGATCACGACCTCTGGCGCACTGCCGTCCGCCTCAATCGAGAACTGGGTTGCGGCGGTGTTGGGATTGCCAGCCGCGTCCTGAGCCACACCGGCCGCCACATCGACCGTCACCGTTCCATCTGCCGCAGGCGTGATGTCAGCGGTGTAGGTGTCGCCAGAGCCTGCGAAGTTGCCCGCAGAACCATTGCCCACCGTGATGTCGCCCACCGCAAAGCCGGTCACGGCTTCATCGAAGGTAAAGGTCACCGAGAAGACGCCGGAAACCGGGTCGGCCGAGGCTGTCGTAATCGCAATGCCCGGAGCCGTCCCATCGCTCTCAATGGAGAACTGGGTCGCAGCGGTGTTGTCGTTACCGGCCGCGTCCTGTGCCACACCGGCTGCCACATCGACCGTCACCGTGCCATCCGCCGTCGGCGTGATGTCGGCGGTGTAGGTGTCGCCAGAGCCTGCGAAGTTACCCGCTGAGCCGTTACCCACAGAGATGTCCCCCACCGCAAAGCCGGTCACGGCTTCATCGAAAGTGAAGGTCACTGCAAAGGTGCCGCTAACGGGGTCAGCCGATGCGGTAGAGATTACCACGCCCGGAGCCGTCCCATCGCTCAGAATGGAGAACTGGGTCGCAGCCGTGTTGGAGTTGCCAGCCGCGTCCTGCGCGACACCAGCGGCCACGTCGACCGTCACCGTGCCGTCTGCACTCGGCAGGATGTCCACCTGGAACAGGCCAATGCCAGCGTCATTAAAGTTCAAAACAGAACCATTTCCGATCGTGACGTCACCGGACACAAAGCCGCTGACCGGTTCGTCAAAGGTAATGGTGACACGGAAAGGTCCCGACACCGGGCTGCTGGCCACGGACTGGATCACCACACCCGGTGCCGTCCCATCATTCTCAATCGAGAACTGGGTCGCGGCTGTGTTGGTGTTTCCGGCCGCGTCCTGCGCGACACCAGCAGCAACATCGACCGTCACCGTGCCGTCTGCACCTGGCGTGATGTCGGCGGTGTAGGTGTCGCCAGAACCCGCGAAGTTACCCGCCGCGCCATTGCCGACCGTGATGTCACCCACGGCAAAGCCGGTGACGGCTTCATCGAAGGTGAAGGTTACAGCAAAGGTGCCGCTAACCGGGTCGGCCGAGGCGGTAGAGATCACTAGGCCTGGGGCCGTCCCGTCACTCTCAATGGAGAACTGGGTGGCCGCGGTGTTGGTGTTACCAGCCGCGTCCTGAGCCACGCCAGCCGCCACATCCACAGTCACCGTACCATCGGATGATGGCGTGACGTCAGCCGTGTAGGTATCGCCAGAGCCCGCGAAGTTACTCGCCGCGCCGTTACCCACGGTGAGGTCGCCAACGGCAAAGCCGGTGACGCTTTCGGTGAACTCAATGGTAATGGAAAACGCTCCGGACACCGGACCGGCGCTTGCCGTCGTGATCGTAACGTCTGGCGGTGTCGTGTCGTTCAGGACGTCAACAGAGTTGTTGTTGGTCCCCTGAACAGCCGTATCAACCAGGGCGTTCCCCGCGATGTCAGAGATGGTCGGGCTGGCCGCCAGCGCAACGGTCACCGTCGCGTTCAGGTTCGCCATGTCGCCACCGGCCAGTGAAATCTCGAACTCGGAGTTCGAGACGCTGGATGAGGTCGGCGTTGCGGTCGTGCCAGTTGAGACAAAGTCCGCACCACTGATGGTGGTCAGATCCAGATCTTCGCTGAAGACCGCCTGGAAGGAGACTACATCGGCATCGGTCGGAGACACGGTGCCTGCGAACAAGTCAACGCTGTCCAGTGTCGGCGGTGTCACGTCGATGGTGACCGTCAGCCCGCCTGATGCAGGCGAGGTGTTGCCCGCTGTATCGCTGGCTTCAGCGGTGAACTCATGTTCACCCTCACTGATCGCGGTGCCCGGGGTGAAGGTCCATGCGCCGACACCATTTGCTGTCGTGGTACCGAGGCTGCCATCAAGGGAAGAAAAGACTTCCACCGATGCATTGGCCTCTGCGCTACCCAACAGGGTTGGCGTCTCGTCAGCGGTGATGTCATCGCTGTCGCTGGTGCCAAGGTCAGAGCTTGCGGCGAGATCAGGCGCAGACGGCGCAGACGGAGCGATCGCATCAACCAGCACACCTGCGGTCGAGGCGACGCCATTCAGGATCAGATCGGCATTATTGCCATCTCCGTCCTGAATGGACCCGCCGCCAACGACCAGCGGCGAGCTGATCGCGACACCATCGGTATCTTCGTCGCCTGTCTGGACCGTGTAGGTGAAGGTGAGCGCAGAGCTACCTGAACCGGTGGCGAAGTCAGCGGTTACCGACGATGCACCAACGGTCAGTGAAAGCTGCGGTATGCCGACAACACTCACGGTTTCGCTGAAGGTTACGACGAAGTCCAGATCCTGACCGGCTACATAGGTGGTGTTGGCAGGGGCTGAGACAGAAACAATGCTCGGCGCGCTGTCGTTGTCGTTGATCGTTACGGTGCCGGTGTCGCTGGCGGTGATGTCGCCATTGTCGACCGTTCCTGCAACCGGCGAGCTGATCGTGACGGTGAAGGTTTCACTGCCCTCAATGCCGATATCGTCAGCGATGGTCACCGAAACGGTTTCGGTCTCACCGGCGGTACCGGCAAAAGTCGCCGTCCCGCCCGCGATTGCGGTGTAGTCCGCACCGGCCGTTGCGGTTCCGTCAGCGGTATTCACCGTCACCTGGAAGCCGCCATCAACCGCATTCGTTGAGGTCAGGATGACGGACGCGGTGCCATCGGCCTCGCTGACCGCCAGGTCGGCAACGGTCACCGTTGTGGTGTCGTCGTTGGTGATGGTCAGCGCGCCCGTTGCATCTGCAATGACCGCGTTGGCGGGATTGGACAGGGTCAGCGTCGCCGATTCATCCAGCTCGACAGTGCTGTCGCCGGTCACAGGAACCGTGACGGTCCGGGACGACTGGCCGATGTTGAAGGTCACAGTCCCGCTGGCCGCAGTGTAGTCAGAGCCTGCGATCGCCGTTCCATCGCTAGTGGCGTAATCGACCGTGATCGTTGAGATGGCAGGCGCATCAAGGTTGACCGTAAAGGTCGCACTGGTGCTTCCTGTATTGCCTTCCGCGACCGCCACATCATCCACCGAGATCGAGATATCGTCGTCGTTGTTGATCGTGACCGTGGCGGTGTCCGTGACGTTCAGATCGCCTGACGCGACCGTCACCGGCACCAGGCCGCTCATCGTAACGATGATCGTTTCATTGGCTTCTGCGGTCACGTCCGCAGTTGGCGTGACGGTGAAGGTTTCGCTTTCGCCCGACGTGCCGGCAAAAGTCAGGGTCTGGTTCGTCACGGCCGTGTAGTCGCTATTGGCCGTCGTGGCGGTACCATCAGCGGTCGACACGTTCACATCAAAGCCGCCGTCAACCGCGTTATCGAGCGTCACCGTCACGGTGATCGCGCCGTCATCCTCATTGCCCGCCACATCAGCGATGGTGATCGTCGCTGTGTCGTCGTTATTAAGCGTGACCGTCGCGGTGTCGGTGATCGTCAGGTCACCCGAACTTACCGTCACTGGAACCAGGCCGCTCATGGAGACGCTGATCGTCTCATCGGCTTCCACCTTGGTGTCGCCGCCCAGCGTGATGGTGAAGGTTTGAGTTTCGCCCGCCGTACCCGCGAAGGTCTCGGTCGCACTGACAACAGCGGTATAGTCACTATCAGCCGTCGTTGCGGTGCCGTCGGCGGTGGAGACATTCACGTCGAACCCGCCGTCCACCGCGTTATCCAGCGTCAGCGTCACCGTTGCGGTACCGTCGTTTTCATTCACGGCCACATCAGCAATCGTCACGGCTGCGCTGTCGTCATTGGCGATGGTCCCGACGCCGGTCCCGTCGCCAATCGTCACGTCAGTCCCCGTCGGGTTGGACAGGGTCAGGGAGAAGGTTTCATCCACCTCAACGGTCGTGTCGCCGACCAGTATGATATCGACGGTTTGCGAGGTTTCCCCAACGGCAAAACTCAACGTGCCGGACGCGGCAGTGAAGTCAGAGCCAGCAGTCGCGGTGCCATTGCTGGTCGCGTAATCAATTGTCGCGCCACCGGCAGGAGCTGCAGCCGACAGAGTAACGGTAAAGGTCAGCGGGCCGCTGTTTTCCGCGACTGTGGGATCATCAATCGAGGCGGTGATGGAATCATCGTTGTTGATCGTGAGGGTCGCGCCATCTGTAATGTCGAGATCACCTGATCCGACCGTGACCGGCACCAGGTTCGACATGGAGATCAAGACGGTTTCGTTGGCTTCTGCCGTTACGTCCGCAGTTGGTGTGATGGTGAAGGTCTCGGTCTCACCCGGCGTGCCGGCAAAGGTCAGGGTCTGGTTCGTAATGGCCGTGTAGTCGCTGTCGGCAAAGGTCGCCGTGCCATCGGTGGTCGACACGTCCACATCAAAGCCGCCATCCACAGCCGCGCTCAGCGTCGCAGTGACTGTGATCGCGCCATCGTCCTCATTGCCCGCGACGTCGGCGATGGTGATCGTTGCCGTGTCGTCATTGTTGAGGGTGACCGTCGCGGTGTCGGTGATCGTCAGGTCACCCGAACTTACCGTCACTGGAACCAGGCCGCTCATGGAGACGCTGATCGTCTCATCGGCTTCCACCTTGGTGTCGCCGCCCAGCGTGATGGTGAAGGTTTGAGTTTCACCCGCCGTACCCGCGAACGTCTCGGTCGCACTGACAACAGCGGTATAGTCACTATCCGCTGTCGTCGCCGTACCGTCTGCCGTCGAAACATCAATATCGAACCCGCCATCGACAGCGTTATCCAGCGTTAGCGTTACCGTCGCCGTGCCATCGTTTTCATTCACGGCCACATCAGCAATGGTCACCGTTGCGCTGTCGTCATTGGTGAGGGTCCCGGTGCCGGTGGCATCGCCAATGGTGATGCCTGTGCCTGTCGGGTTGGACAGGGTCAGGGTGAGGGTTTCGTCGGCCTCAACAACCGCATCGCCAGCAACGGTGACATCAACAGTCTTCGAGCTCTCACCTGCCGCGAATGAGACGGTGCCGCTGGTGGCGGTGTAGTCCGTTCCCGCAACGGCAGTGCCGTTGGATGTTGCATAGTCAACCGTCGCGCCACCGGTCAGCGCTGCACTGTCCAGCGAGACGGTAAAGGTGAGCGTTGTTGATCCCGACGCGCCTTCGGCGACGCTCGGATCATTCACGCTGGCATTGATGCTGTCGTCGTTATTGATCGTGACGGTGCCGGTGTCAGAAATGTCGAACGCGCCCGAAGAGACCGACGCGGGTGTCAGATTACCCATCGTGATCGTCAGCGTTTCGTTGGGTTCCGGCGTGGTGTCACCCACCGGAGTAATGGTGAAGGTTTGAGTTTCACCAGCCGTGCCTGCGAAGGTCTCAGTCGCGTTGGTGACCGCTGTAAAATCACCCGGTGCAACAGCGGTTCCGTTGACGCTACTCACGTCCACGTCGAACCCGCCATCCACTGCGTTATCAATGGTCAGCGTGACCGTGATTGGGCCACCGTTTTCAGCACCCGAGGCATCGGCAATGGTCACCGTGGCGGTGTCTTCATTGGTGATCGTGAAGGTTTGTTGCTGGGTACCGTCTTCGGTGGCTCCGTCGCCGCCAGACACGCTCGCGATGTCGACGATAACCGTCTCATTGGTTTCAACGATGTCGTCGTTCACAACCGTGATGTTGGTGCTTCCGGTCGTCGCGCCAGCAAGGATGGTGATGCTGGTCGCTGCCGAATAGTCGGTGCCCGAGCCAGAAGCCGTGCCCGAGTAGGCGAGATTCACCGTGGTGTTGGTTGAGGCCGCTGCCGACAGGGTCGCGGTGATCGTGCGGCTGGCCGTCGCCTCTGACACCGAACCACCGCCAGACAGGGTAACGGTGGGGGCTGTGGTTGCGGCCGAGTAGACGAAGTCGTCGAACGCTCCAAGCATAAAGTCACCGCTGAACCCGCCATCGTCGTAATTCACAACGATCTGGATCTGGGTGACGTCATCAAACTGGGGTTCACTCAAAGTGACCGTGGCACCCTCGCCCTCGTTGCAATTCCCGGTCAGGCTCGTGCTGCCCCGCGCCGGAAAGCCAGAGGATTTTGTAAAGGTGCCGCCACCTGACAGTGTCGCAGTGACCGAGGCGATCTGGTAGTAGGCCTGGCAAGGATCATAGAAGAATGAATCGATGCCGAATGCGCTGTTATCGTCGGCTGTGATTGTCATCACTGTGCCAAAGCCGAATGTGAGCAGGGCACGCGAACCCGAAGACCCGACACCGTTGAAGACCTCAAGGTCGCTGGTATCCAGAGTGTAGATAAAGTTATCAACCGTCACGGTTGTAACGGTGCTACCGCTGACGGGGGTTGCTTCAAAATTTGTGGTTTGCGGCAGCGTTGGCTGTGCGAAGGCTGCCGCTCCAGCTGAAAGTCCAAGGGCTGCCGCCACCGTTGTGCGCTTGATGTTAGCGCGCACTGCTTGCCACATATTCATGGTGTTCCCCCAATCGGTGCTGATCGCAATCAGTCACCCGGCCAGACCTGTCGGCCTCAAACCAATACAGATTGTTTGTGCGCTTTAGGTCGCCTTTTGCGCAAATCCCCTGACAGGCCATAACACCTGCCACTTGCGCTGGAACTTGCGACTAATGGGGGAAAAACACAAGAACAATTTAAGGGGCGCATTGCTTCAATTCATTGGAGAATATCATTTAAGCAATTCATAAACGCCAAACCTAGAACCCTGATATTTTAAATTCTTAGCGACGGTGTGTCGGCGCGCGGTGATCGTGTTTGCATTGGCGCTGCGGCGATATTGACCACAGATATAAATTGAACTGGCGTTGATGTTGCGCTGCACACTTAAATTTTTGAAATTAAAGCTTGTAAGGCCGCGCTCGCTTATTCACTATCTGTGCGCGCAAGGAGCGCATTTGCGCTCCTCATTATTGAATCAAAGTGGACAGGAACTCCTTATGGAAGCTTATATCAGTATGATTACGGCCTTTGGTTGTAACTTTACGATTAGAAACTGGGGCGCATGCGCAGGTGCGCTTCTGCCGATTTCGCAGAACACCTCGCTATTTTCCCTCATCGGGACCAATTACGGCGGTGACGGGCGCACGAGCTTTGGTTTGCCGGACCTGCAGGGTCGGTCGCCTGTCAGCTGGGGAACTGGTCCCGGCCTTTCACATGTCAATCTTGGGCAGAAGGGTGGGCTGGAATATGTCACCCTGACCCAGGCGAACCTTCCGGCCCACAGTCACTCGGTGAATCTGACAGGGTCAACACAGGCCGTGACCGCTGATCTTCTGGTGTCTAACGACGCCGCCGGCACAAACACACCGGATGGTAATTTCCTCGGTGCGGCTGGACCCACCACACGAATCTACAGCGATACGATGTCGGCCCCGCCGGGTACGCAGGATGCAGTCTCCGTGCCTGCACAGCCGGTGAGCGTTTCAGGTCAGACCGGCAATGCCGGCAACAGCACCCAAGTCTACACACGATCTCCCTATCAGGGCGTGAACTATCAAATCTGCATGTACGGCATTTATCCGTCGCGGTCGTAACCCCGAAACAAGGAGACCGATCATGACCGATTTAAGCGACATGACCGCAGAGACATTCGAGCCTCTCATTGGCCAGACTTTCACGATTAACGGGCAACCGGTAACGCTGAAAACGGTCGACAAGCTTGATCCGCCTTCAGCCTCGATGCGGGCACCGACCAGCCTGGTCCTGACTGCAGACGAGGAGATCGGGATGGAGGACGGAGTACAGGTCGTTGGCCACGATCAGCTGGGACAACATTCCCTGCTGGTCCATCGGATCACAGACCCCGAGCAGCCGACCTACGAGATCGTCTTTGCCTGATTAAGGGCGTGGTCGGGCCTCTCAACGAGGTCATCGATCGCGCGCCATGTTTTAACCTTCGCGTTCTCAACAGGAGGAACCGATGGAAGCCTATATGAGTATGATCACCCCTTATGGGTGTAATTTCACGATCCAAAGCTGGGGCGCATGCGCTGGTGGGCTGCTTTCAGTCAATCAGATGCAAGCGCTTTATTCGCTGCTTGGCACGCAGTTTGGGGGAGATGGCGTCAATTCATTCGGCCTGCCTGACCTTCGGGGCCGTTCGCCGGTCAGCCGGGGCAATGGCATCGGCCTCAACCCGGTGATGATGGGGCAGATGGGCGGGCAGGAGTCCACCACGCTGAGCACACTCAACATGCCGGCGCACGATCACATTGTATCGCTGAGCGGGACGACGGCTGCAGCGACGGCGTCACTTCAGGTGTCGAATGATGCCGCAGGCACCAATACGCCGGATGGGAACTTTCTTGGTGCAGCGGGGCCAACCACCCGGATTTACAGCGACACCTTGTCCAATCCTGCAGGCACTCAGGCGGCAGCCGTCATTCCATCCCGGAACGCCTCCTTTGCCGGTAACACCATGAATTCCGGCGGCAGTATCCCGTTCCAGACGCAGTCACCCTATCAGGGCGTGAACTATCAGATCTGCATGTACGGCCTTTACCCGTCGCGCAATTGATCTGGAGAGGCGAGAAAACCATGAAATCAATTGAAGATCTGACGCATGAGGACTTTGAGGCGCACAAGGGTGAGCGCTTCGCGATCGGGAAAAGCCCTGTCACTTTGAAGTCTGTCAGAGCGGGCAAGGCGAGCCATCCAAAGTTTCGCGCTCAGTTCTGTCTGGTTTTCGAGGCCGAGGACGACATTGGTCTGGTGGCCGACGTGGCCAGACTGTCTCATCCGACGCTTGGGCATTTTGACTTGCTGGTGAATCGGACCGAGGACCCGGAAAATCCAGATGCTCCGCCGACTTATGAGATCGTTTTGAGCTAGGGCGGTTGGCGTGACACATTCTGCTCGAAATGAGGGTCCGGCGGTTAATCCGCTGGACCTTTTTCTCCGCCCGGCCCAGGCTCGGGACGAAGCCTTCCTTCGCTCGGTTCACGATGCAGGGCGCGCGTGGGAGTTTGAGCCGCTCAAAGCCGCGGGCGATGAGGAGTTGCTGGCCAAGATCCTCAAGCAACAGGCCGAGGCTCAACAGGACCAGTATTTCAATACGTTTACGCTCGCCAAATACGCGGTGATTGAGTGGTGCGGCACGCCCATCGGGCGCATCTATGCTGACTTTCGAGATGCGGAGATCCGTATCCTCGATTTGAATATTCTGCCCCAGTATCGCGGCAGGCAGATTGGCGAAATCATTGTGCGTGGCCTGTGCGCGCAAGCCGCCCAGGAGCGCAAGCCGGTCACGCTCAGCGTTCATCCCATGAACCGTGCGCGGCACTTCTATCTCAAGCTGGGGTTCAAGGACTTCGGACCCAATCCGGGCCCCTTCCACGAGATGGAATGGCGCGATCCGGCGTCGACACCGCTAAACCTCTAGCCAGGCGCGCTTTGTCCGGGCTTCAGGATGCCGCGCTTTCAGGCTGGCGCGCCTTGCCGTCGGTAAACTGAAGGCGCGCCAGCCGAGCATAGAGCCCGCCGCTGGCGACGAGATCGTCGTGCGTGCCTTCAGCAACAATGCGCCCTGCGTCCAATACAATAATGCGATCGGCCTTTTTGACTGTGGCAAGCCGGTGGGCAATCACCAGCGTGGTCCGGTCTTTCGCCAGTCGCTCCACCGCCTCCTGCACGGCCAGTTCGCTCTCTGCATCAAGGGCGCTCGTCGCCTCATCAAGCAACAAGATGGGGGCGTTTCTAAGGATGGCGCGGGCAATGGCGATGCGCTGACGCTGGCCGCCAGACAGCATGACCCCGCGCTCCCCCACATAGGTGTCATAGCCCTCAGGCAGTGCGGTAATGAAGTCGTGCGCGGCGGCTGCGCGCGCTGCGACCTCCACCTCTTCATCACTCGCCTCGGGCCGGCCAAAGCGGATATTGTCCCGCGCCGAGGCGGCAAAGATCACCGGGTCCTGGGGCACCAGCGAGAGCGCCCGGCGAAAATCACTGCGCGCCATATCGGCCAGGTTCACGCCATCAAGCTTTATCGCGCCTGACTGCGGCTCATAAAAGCGCAGCAAAAGCTGGATCATGGTCGACTTGCCCGCACCGGACGGGCCCACCAGAGCCACGGTTTCACCCGGCGCAATCGACAACGAGATGTCATGCAGGGCCGGGACTTTAGACCGGCTTTCGTAAGCAAATGTGACGCCTTCAAGCGACAGCGCGCCCTGCACCGGATCAGGCAGTTGGACCGGCTGGGCCGGGTCGGCGATGCTGTCCTCGGCCTGTAAAAGCTCGATCAGGCGCTCGGTGGCACCTGCGGCGCGCTGCAGCTCGGTCCAGAGCTCGGACAGGGCGGCGACCGCTCCGGCGACCATGCCAGCAAAGAACAGGAACTGGACCAGCTCGCCTGCGCTCATGGTGCCTGATGCGACATCGCGTGCACCCATCCACAGCACGCCCAGAATGCCGGTAAACACCACGAAGATGACGATGGCCGTCAGCTGGGCGCGTACCGTGATGCGCTTGCGTGCGCTTTCAAAGCTGCGCTCGGTCACATCGCTGAATGTGGTGCGGCTCTCGCCTTCGTGGGTGAAGGCCTGGACGGTCTGGACCGACAACAGGGCTTCGGATGCATTGCCCGAGGAGGCGGCGATCCAGTCCTGGTTCTCCCGGCTGAGCGTGCGCAGCCGCCGCCCCAGCACAATGATCGGCAGCATCAGCAGAGGCACAATAAGGAGTACCAGGCCGGTCAGCTTCGGCGTCGTCCACAGCATCAGCGCCAGACCGCCGAACAGCACCAGTATATTGCGCAGAAACCAGGACGCCGAGGAGCTGACGACGGTCAGCAGCAGGGTCGTGTCAGTGGTGATACGGCTGAGGACTTCACCGGTCATCAGGCGATCGAAAAAGGCCGGGCTGATGGTCAGCATCCGGTCAAACACGGCGATGCGGATGTCGGCGATCACGCGCTCGCCCAGCCGCGTCACCATCCAGTAGCGTAGCGCGGTGCCCGCCGCGAACAGGCCCGCCAGGGCCAGTGCGCCAAGAAAATAGCGATTGAGCTGGGAGAAGTCGCCGGCGGCAAAACCGTCCACAACCGTGCGCGCTGCCAGCGGCAAAGCCAGCGAAACTGCGGCCGTAAAGATCAAGGCCGCGATCGCCAGAAATGCCGTCAGCGAATACGGCTTCAAGAATGGCATGAGTGCGCGTAGCACGCTGATATTGCGTGACGTTGGCCGTTTGGATTCGGCGTAGGACTGGGTGTCTGCCATGAAGAAATCTGCCTGTGTTGCCGACCAGACTTAACCTGAGTGCCCCGGCTGGCAACAGATGGGAGACCTCTCATTCGCACAAGCCTAGAGCATCGTCAGTTAGCTTGCACGCGATGCCGTCCTTTGAACCAAAGGGTGATCCAGTTGGGCGGCGCACCCGTAGACTCCGACATGATTAGACATTTTGCCTCGCTTGCGCTGGCCGCATGCGCCGTTGTTGCGTGTTCGGAAACCAGCGAAAATTCTGCTCCCCGCGGCGGTGAACGCGCTGAGCAGGCTGTCGGTGTGATCGCTCAGGAAGTTGTTCTGGAGCGCGAGGCCGAGCGCATCGAGGCGCTCGGCACTGCGCGCGCCATGGCCAGTGCCACCATCTTCTCTGAAGCGTCCGGCGAAGTTGAACGTGTGGCCTTTGCCGCAGGTGACCGGGTTGAGGCGGGCGACGTGCTGGTTCAACTGGAAGCCGACGAAGAGCGCCTCGCTGTGCGCCTGTCCCAGGTCGCCGTACGCGAAGCCGAGCAATTGCTCGCCCGCTACCGACGCATTGAAGATACCGGTGCGATCTCTGACAGCCAGATTGACGAGGCCGTGACCGCGCTGGAAGCCGCAGAAATCCAGCTGGAGCAGGCTCAGGTCGCGTTGGACCGCCGCACCGTCCGTGCGCCCTTCGATGGATATGTGGGTCTGACCAATATTGATGCGGGTGCGCGCATCACCTCCACCACCGAAATCACCGAGCTGGATAACCGCACAACACTTTATGTCGATTTCAATCCTCCAGAGCAGGTCTTTGGCCGTATTGAAGTGGGCGATGTGGTTGAGGCCGAGCCGTTTGCTGGCCCGACCCGAAGCTATGAAGCGCGGATCATTAATGTGGACAGCCGGATCAATCCGGCGGCCCGCACCTTCACGGTTCGCGCGTCACTGGATAATAGCGCTGATGAGCTCCGCCCCGGTATGAGCTTTGCGGTGAAATTCGATATTCTGTCTGATGCCTGGCCGGTTGTGCCGGAAGCTGCGATCAGCTGGGGGAGTGACGGGGCCTATGTGTGGGTGATCGAAGACAACCGTGCCCGGCAAAAGCCGATCATACTTGTACAGCGCCGTCAGGGCACGGTGCTGGTGAGCGGTGACTTCGGGGCTGGCGACCTGGTTGTCGCCGAAGGTGTACAGCGCATGCGTGAAGGCGTGCTGGTGGAACCCATAGAGGTGCGCCAGGCCGGCGTTGATCCGCAACTTGCGGCCTCAACCCTGGACGTCGTGTCCCAAGGGGCGCTTGCACAATGACGCTTCCCGGATCGGATCTCCCGGCGCTTGCGGTTAAGCGCCCCATTCTTGCGATTGTGCTCAACCTGCTCATCGTGATCGCAGGCCTTGCCGCTCTGCTGGCCGTTGAGGTGCGTGAGTTGCCAGACGTGGACCGCCCCATCGCGACGATCCGCGCGGTGCTGCCGGGTGCTGCCCCTGAGACCGTTGATGCAGAAGTGACCAGCGTTCTGGAAGGGGCTGCGGCGCGCGTTAGCGGCGTGCGTGACATCCGCTCTTCCAGTGAAGAAAACAGCTCGCGCATCCGGGTGGAATTCAATCCGGGCGTTGATCTTGATAACGCGGCCGCGGACCTGCGCGAGGCCGTCAGCCAGGTAAGCCGCCGCCTTCCGGATCGGGTTGAACAGCTCAGCGTGGTCAAAGCTGATGATGACGCAGAACCGGTGGTCGACCTGGCCGTCATCAGTGATGTCTATAACCAGCAGGAACTGACCCGCCTGATCGAAAACGACATTGTCCCGGAGCTGACCGCCATTGATGGCGTCGCGACGGTGAACCTGTCGGGCACGCGGGCTCAGCAGTTGCGAGTGGTCATCGATCCGCTGCGGCTTAGTCGTTTTGGCCTGACGGTCGGCGATGTGGCCACGGCCCTGCGCCAGGCACCGTTCGATGTGCCGGTAGGCAGCTTCCGCTCCACCGATCAGCAACTGATTGTCCGCGCCGAAGCCACCGCCGCCACGCCAGAGCGCGTGAAGGACGTGATCATTCAGGACCAGACCCGCGTGGGCGATGTGGCCGAGGCCTTCTTCGCGCCTGCTGACGCCAGCAGCTATAATCGGCTTGATGGCCGTGAGGTGATCGGCATTGGCGTGATCCGCCAGGCGCGATCTAACACCATCAATATCTCTGACGCGGTTCAGGCGCGCGTGGCGCAGCTTAATGAGCGCTTTGATGATCTGGAGATCACCGTCACCTCTGACGAGGCAGAGTTCATCCGCCGCTCGGTGGAAGAAGTGCTCTTGACGCTCGCGGTCACCGTGCTGATCGTGGTGGGCGTCATCTGGCTCTTCCTTGGCAAGTTTCGCGCAACGCTGATCCCGTCTGCGGCCATCCCGGCAGCTCTTGTGGGCGCGATTGCGGGCCTGTGGCTGTTCGGCTTCTCCATCAATATCCTGACCCTGCTGGCGCTGGTGCTCGCGACCGGTCTTATCGTCGACGACGCGATCGTGGTGCTGGAAAACATTCACCGACTTCAAGCCAAGGGTGTCGGTCGACGCGCCGCGGCTGTTATCGGCACGCGCCAGGTTTTCTTCGCGGTGGTGGCGACGACGGCTGTACTGGTGGCGGTCTTCGTACCCATCAGTCTCCTTCCTTCCACCACGGGCCGTCTGTTCCGCGAGTTTGGCTTCCTGTTGGCGCTGGCGGTGATCATTTCTTCCTTTGTGGCGCTGACGGTCGTTCCGGCCTTCGCTGCGCGCGTCGACCTGACGGCTGGTGATCACAAGCGCGGACCGATCCGGCGTACCGGCGGCGCGATCGCGCGCGCCTATGCCGTGGCGATCCGCAAGGCGCTCGATCACCCCTGGGTGACGATTGCGATCAGCGTCATCGCTGCGGGCGGGGCGGTGTTCGCAGCCATGAATCTCGATCGCGAGCTGACCCCTCAGGAAGACCGCGGCATCGTGAATATCTGGGCCGGTGGCCCCGATGGCGTTGGCCTTGATTACATGGAGCGCCAGGCGGATCAGATTGAAGCTATCCTCCAGCCCTTCGTGGACAGCGGAGAGATCGCGTCGGTGTCCATGATCGTTGGTCGCTGGGACCCGAACCGCATCTGGGTAACCGCGCGGCTTGCCCCCCTTGATGAGCGCACCCGCAGCCAGGACGAGATCGCAGCCGCGCTACGCGGTCCACTTAACGAAATCCCCGGCGTGCGCGCCGCAGCCTGGGGCCGGGGCGGCATCAGCCTTGGCGGTGGCGGCGGCCAGCGTGACGGCATCGAAGTCGCGCTGACGGGCCCGGAATATGAGGACATCTTCGTCGCCGCGCGCTCGCTGGCTGACCGTCTCGATGTTGAGTCCGACATTATCTCCAACCCGCAGATCGGCTATGAGCCGACCCAGCCACAGCTTTCAATCCAGATTGATCGTCGCCGTGCGGCCGATCTTGGCGTGTCGCTCGACCAGTTGTCGGTCACCCTGCGCGCCATGGTCGACGGTGAGAATCTCGTCGACCTGAACGTCAATGACCGGGTTATCCCGATCGTGCTGGAAAGCGAAACCGGTGCGGTGAGTGACCCATCCGACCTGCGCAATCTCTATGTCCGCTCCAACGCCGGTGATTTGATCCCGCTTTCAGCGCTGACCACCATCGTGGAAGAAGGTGTCGCGGCTGAGCTGGAGCGCACTGAACAGCGCCGGGCTATCGAGATGGAAGCTGACATTGTCGGCGGGGCGACGCTGGCTGAAGCCGTGGAAGAGATGCGCGCATACGCGGCTGATCTGCCCCCGGGCATCGACATGATCTTCCAGGGCGATGCCGATACGCTCAATGAAGCCAGCCGCGACATGATGCTGACCTATGCCTTTGCGCTGGTCATCGTCTTCCTGGTTCTGGCGGCGCAGTTTGAAAGCCTGACCGGCCCGCTCGTGGTCATGCTGACGGTACCGTTCGCGCTGGCAGCGGCGGTCTATTCGCTCTTCTTTACCGGAACTTCCCTCAACATCTTCTCCCAGATCGGCCTCGTGATGCTGATCGGCCTGATGGCGAAGAACGGCATTCTGGTGATCGAATTTGCCGACCAGCTGCGCGCGGAAGGCAAGTCGGTGCGTGCCGCGATCGAGGAAGCCGCGATCATCCGCCTGCGCCCGATTGCGATGACGCTGATCTCGACGGTGATTGGCGCGCTGCCGCTGATCCTGGCGACCGGAGCCGGGGCTCAGGCCCGTATCTCCATCGGCTGGACGGTGTTTGGCGGGCTCGGGTTGGCTGCGGCCTTCACGCTCTTTCTGACGCCGGTGGTCTATCTGGGCCTGGCTCGCTTCGGCACGCCGCGCTCTGCGGCGGAAAAGCGTCTGGCGGACGAGATGCATGCGGCGGACGCGTTGGTGCTGGCTGATAACGGGCCAGCCGAATGATCCGCCTTACATCCCTCCTTGCGTCAGTGTCCGCGCTGGCGGTGACCGCGTGTGCCGCCGGGCCGGATTACAACCCGCCAGCCACGCCGGAGCCGGACGCGTTTTCGCGCTCCCTGGACGAGGCCAGCGGCGCTGTGTCTGCGTCGACCTGGTGGTCAGGCTTTGAAGATCCGACGCTGGCGCGCGTCGTTGAAGCCGCGCTTGAGTCCAATCTTGATATCGCGCAGAGCGCGCAGCGCCTCGCCGCGGCTGAAGCTTTGCTGGGGGCGGCCGGTTCAGACTTCCTGCCAACGATTGATGGCGGCGCAAGTTACGCCCTGCGCAGCACCGGAGCCGACAGTGCGGGGGCCTCATTGTCCCTGTCCCAAGTGATCGACACCAATGGCCGTTTGCGCCGAGCGCAGGAGCGCGCCGCGGCTGAGCGCCTCGCCGCTCAATACAGCCTGGAAGACATCCGCCGCCTGACGGCTGCATCTGCCGCGACGCTGTATGTGGACCTGCGCCGTGCGCGCACGCGTCTGGCGCTTCTTGATACCTCGCTGGAGCTGCAGCAGCGAACGCTTGATATTGTGGTGCAGCGTGCCCAGGCGGGCCTGTCCGCCGATCTTGATGTGCGCCGTGCCACCGCAGATCTGGCCCGCACCCGCGCCCAGCGCGGGGCACTGGAGCTTCAGGAAGTCCGCGCCCGCAACGGGCTCGCTGTCCTGATCGCTGAGGTTCCCGGACAACCGCTGGACGTGCTGGCGGGCGAAGGTGACGCTTCCACTGAGGCGCTGGACCTTGGCTACACGGCAGGTCTTCCGGTCGGCACCCCGACCGAACTCTTGCGCCGGCGCCCGGACCTGCGCGTGGCAGAGGCCCGGCTTGTTGCCGCGACCGCTGACATCGGTATTCAGGCCGCTGATCTCTATCCGTCTCTGCGCCTGCCAGGTTCGATCAACGCTGATTTTGACGACGGGCTATCCACCGATCTGACCGCATCGCTCAGCGCTGTCCTGGACATTCCGCTGTTTGACTTCGGTCGTCGGCAAGCTGAGCTGACCGCAGCTGAGGCGCGGGCCGCAGAGGCGGCGCTGGGTTACCAGCAAGCCGTCCTGTCCGCACTTGAAGACGTGGAAACTGGTCTGGTCGCCATTGAAAGCGTGCAGGCCCGTCTTGCTGATCTTGAGATCGCAGTGGATGAGGGTGAGCGCGCCTATGACCAGCTCAATGCGCTCTATCGCGAGGGCCTTGCCAGCTTCATCGACGTGCTCGACGCCCAGCGCACTCTGATCGGCAGCCGCGAAGCGCTCGTGGATACTCAGGCCAATCTGGCGTCAGCGATTATCGACCTCAATCTGGCGCTGGCGTCCTGACGTTGGAGCCTGACTGGTCCGGCTCATAGCCGGTCATCTCCAGATAGCCGCGTCCGGAGTGGCTGCCGCTGATCGTCACCGGGCCTTCCCAGTAGGAAAACAGCGTTGGCATCCAGCTTTGGGCGTTGATCGCCTCGATCTGAACATCAAGGTCGCGGGTGGGCAATTCCACCCGCCAGCGCACCGGCACCTCGCGGCCGCGCACCGGTGCGGTTTCCAGCGCGGTCATCGTCAACTCACCATCGGCAAAGGCGGTCAGCTCGCCCTCGGCTGAAATCCAGCTGCCGGAGGTGTAGACGCTGCCGTCGGTCTGGCGCAGCTGGAACCCCATCATCTTCTCACCGGTATCAAGGTGGAAGGATACCCAGTCCCAGCCCAGCTGGTTTTCTGACAAGGGCTGGGACGAGTATTCACGATCGAGCCAGGCTTGGCCGGTCACCAACACCTCGCCCTCGGGCAGGTCGAGCGTGCCGCTGACGTCATAGAAGGGCTGTGAGTAGTAGTAACTTGCCTGGCCTTCAGCCGATTTGACCGAGAAGCCGTCATTTCCGTGGAAGACCAGCGGTCCGGTGGCATTTAGGCTGAGCTGGTAGGCGAAGTCCGGACCACGGGCGGTGAGGTCCAGCGCTGAAAGAGCATCCTCATCTGCGCTCAATCGATCCGTGGCGCTCGCCATCGACCATTCGTCGATAAAGGCTTCGAAGGGCTGGGCATTGGCACCCGCCACCCCGACCCCGCCCCGGGCGAGGCGCTCGGCGTAGAAATGATCGCTGGGTGTTGTTACGGCGGCATGGCCCATCCACAGCTGGGGCGCGGACCAGCCTTCGCCTGCCTCAGGCTCCAGTGCAGAGCGGAAGAGCGTCCATTGCGCGCCATAGGGGGTGCCGTCCTCGCCTTCCAGGACGGCGGTCAGATACCACCACTCGATCCGGTACTCAGGATGGGCACCGTGGTCGGCGGGAAAGGTGAACTCGGTGCCTTCCACCGGCACCGCAAAGCCTTCAGACCGGGTGCCGAGGCCGGCAAAGCCTTGCGCCAGTGATGGCGCGGCGACGGTCACCAGCAGCAGTCCGGCAAGGATAACGCGCGTGAGCATCGGCTAGCGCTCCTGAGCAAAGGTCTGCAGAAAAGCGCGCGGCGACCGGGTGGCGAGCGCGCGGGCGGGCAAGGCTGCGGCCACCACCGCGGCCAGCGCCGCCATCACCGCCAGACGCAGCCAGTCGCCGGGGAAGAGATGCATGGGCAATTGCCAGCCAAAGGCCTCCACATTGACCACCGCGAGCAGCGCCCAGGCCAGGATCAGCCCCGTGGGTAGCGCCACCAGCCAGGTCAGCAGCGCCAGCACGATGGCGCGCACCAGCTCCAGCCGCGCCAGCCGTGAGCGGGTCAGACCGAGCGCCCAGATCGGGGCCAGCTGGGGCAGGCGCATGCTCGCAAGCGTGGTCAGGCTGGCAAACATGGCAAATGCCGCCACCGACAGGGTCAGCACATTCAGGGCCGCCGTGACCGCAAAGGTGCGCTCAAACACTGACAGGGAGAAGGCCTTCACACTGGCCTGGTCCACGACGCCATTGGCGGGCAGGTCGAAATTTTGCTGGAGCGCCTCGGTCAGGGCTTCGGCCTCACTCGGATCAACCCGGACACCATAGCGCAGACGCGAAACGGCATCGCCGAAGCGGCTGGTCAGCGCGTCCAGCCCGATGATCGCCTGGGCGCTGGGATTGCCGTAATCGGTATACACGCCGACGAGGCGTAGAGGGGCTCCAGTACCCACCGAGATGGGCGTGCCCATGGGAATGCCCAGCCTGCGCCAGGTCTGTTCATTGAGGAGAAGCCCCTCGCCGGACACTACCGAATCCCAGGCCTTGGGTTGAGACACCAGAAGCGGCCAGTGGTCGCGATAGGTGGCATGATCGACAACGCCGAAGACCTCGCCGGGCTGGTTCTCGATCTCGCTGTCGGCGCTCCAGATTGGCAGGACGGCATCGCTGCGCGCCTCCAGGAATGCGCGGACCTCCAACGATTGAGCCTCGTCCCGCGTCGTCACGTAGAGCTCTGAGGCGAGGCGCTGATCGAGCCAGCCTTCAAAGGTCAGACGGAAGCTGGAGACCATGGTCCCGACGCCAATATTGGCCGCCAGTGCCAGCATCAACGCCATCAGCGCCATGGAGAGGCCGGGCAATTGCTGTCGGGTATCGGCCATGAACCATTCAGCCACCGGTCCGCGCGTTGCCAGCTGACCGAGCTTTAGCGCCAGCGCGAGCGCCGGGGGTAGCAGAAGCGCCGCGCCAAACAGGATCGCCGCCATCAGCGCAAAGCCGGCAACAATGCCGCTTGAGACATTGGGAATGATCGCGGCGGCCAGGAATAAAAGCCCGGCCGCTCCCGCCTGCAGCACGTATCGTCGCGATGATGCCATGGCCCAGGCGCGCGGTTGAGCCGAGGCCAGCAGCGGCAGGCGAGCCGCCTTGAACACTGACTGCGCCGTGGCCCCTAATGCGCCCAGCGTGGCGATGGCAAAACCGGAAACCCACCATTCAGGACGGATCGCCAGTTCGCCGGAAACCGGCGCGCCATAAAGCCCGCGCAGCGTGGCGGCCACATCCGGCAGAAGCGCGCTTGCAACCCCATAGCCGAGCACGATCCCGGCGGCCCCGGCGATGAGGGCAAATACGGCGACTTCGGCAAGCAAGGCGATGATGACGGAGGAGACCGGTGCGCCAAGGGCCCTGACCGTGCGCAGGCTGGCGCGCCGTTGCTCAAAGCTCAGACCCACAGCCGCGTAGACGATGAACAGGCCAACCGCAAAGGACAGGAAGCCAAAGGCGGTCAGGTTGAGATGAAAGCTGCCGGTCAGCTGTTCAACCTCGCCATTGCCAGTGCCCGTCGCCTGCTGCAGCTCCGGCACCAGCTCGGACAGCCGCGTCAGGCCGGGGCGCGCTTCAGGGTCAATCGTGATGGTATCAATGAAGCCGCCCCGATCCAGAAGGCGCGCCGCAACGCCGATATCGGTGATGATCTCGCTCCGGCTGACATTGGCGCTCGCCTGAACCGGAGGCAGGTCGAGGCTGGAATTCGACAGGATCTCGGCGGTTTCCGGAGCGGCCAGCAGAACGCCGGGCGCGGTCAGGAAGGCCGCGCCGGGTCCGTCGCCGCCAAGCGGTGTCTGGGGCCCGGCGGCACTCAGCGGTTCCACGCCGCGCAGGGTGAAGACCTGCTCATCGACTTCTAGCGAGCCCTCAATGACCGGCGAGGCGGCCCAGCCATCCCGGCGCAGCCGTGCCCAGCGTTCAATGGGGATGGCACCCGTCTCAGCCGTCAGCACAATCAGCGCGCCACCGCCCAGCGTGGCACTGGCCTGGTCATAGCTGGCGCGGGCTTCGGCATTGATCGCCTGCACGCTGGTCCACAGCGCTGTGGCGAGGCTGAGCCCGATCAGCAGCGTTGCCAGCTGGCCCGGCTTGCGCCGCCAGTGGGAGAGCAGGGTGAGGAGGACGGTCAGGCTCAAGACAGTCGCCCACCAGTCAGGTGTACGCGCCGCGAGAGCTGTTCAGCCGCAGCGATCGAGTGGGTCACCATGATGAGCGCTGTTTCAGCGTCCGCACACAGCTCCAGCATCAGCGCGAGAACCTGGGCGCTGGTCTCCTCATCAAGATTGCCGGTCGGCTCGTCAGCCAGAAGCAGGGCGGGGCGCGTTGCAAGCGCGCGCGCGACGGCCACGCGCTGCTGCTGCCCCCCGGAGAGCTGCTCGGGGAAGCGATCCAGAAAGGTGGTAAGCCCCAGACGCTCGGTCAGCGTCTCAACCCATCCTTCATCCAGGCGCTTGGCCAGCCTTGCCTGGAGGGCAATATTCTGGCGCACGGTCAGGGAGGGGATGAGATTAAACTGCTGGAAGACCAGTCCGATTTGGCTGCGCCGCCGGGCTGCGCGGCCCTTGTCATCAAGGTCGGAAACCCGCTCGCCGTCGATCTGGATGGTTCCGGCGTCAGGCGCATCCAATAGCCCGATCAGATGCAGCAGCGTGCTTTTGCCCGACCCGGACTCGCCGGTAATCGCCAGGCTCTCGCCCCGGTCGATCTGAAGGCTGATCCCGCGCAGGACTGGCTGGCGGTCCTCACCGCTTCCATAGGCCTTTTCCAGATGGTCGATCTTAACAAGCATTCTGATCCCGCTGCCTTGGTCCGGATAAGACTTAGAGCACGCGTCGCGACCTGACAGGACTCTGTGCCAGGTCATGACAACGAAAGACATCATTGAGGCGTGCCGTTTCAGGTGAAATTTTTTCACAAAGTGCGGCAGGCTGTCGCACCCTGTGTGGCCTGAGAATCTGGTGGGGGTGCGACAATTCCCCCGGATTGTTCGCACGTGCAGCACATTGCGGTGCGCCATTTTGTCCTATCTCATGTCGCCAAACGACCCTGGGGAGAGGGACACAATGAACGAGACCGCAATGATGTCTGCCGGCGCAATGACGCCGCCCGTCGCGCGCAACAACACCATTGTTGACCGTGCCAGCTGGCAGGCCATGCGCGATGCATGCCTGGACAATCCCGGCGATTTCCATGGGCGCATGGCGCGCCGCAATATCTGCTGGTTCCTCGCCGATCAGGGCGATAACGGCGCCTGGGCGTTCTTCGATGACGAGGCCGGATCCTGGACCGGATGGGACGGCAAAACCGGCGCGCCGGTCACGCTCGACCTGCCCGAGGACTACGCCCCGTGGGACGTGGCGCTGAACACCTCCAACCCGCCAAACTGGCGCTGGTTTGAGGGCGCGCTGACCAATGCGGCCTTCAACGAAGTCGACCGTCATGTGCTAGCCGGTCATGGCGCGGAAGCTGCGCTGATCTTTGAAGGCGACCGCTGGAACATGTCCACCAATGACGGGCGCGGTGGCCCGGTGGACGAGTTCAAGGTCAGCCGCAAGGAGCTGCTCTACTACTCGGTCAAATGCGCGCTGGCGCTGAAAAGTCTGGGCCTGAAAGCCGGTGATCGCATCGCGCTGAACATGCCCAACATCCCCGAGCAGATTTACTGGATCGAAGCGGCAAAGCGTCTGGGCATCATCTACACGCCGGTCTTCGGCGGCTTTTCTGACAAGACGTTGTCGGACCGCATCGCCGATGCGGGCGCGAAGGTGGTGATCACCGCCGATGGCTGTTTCCGCAACGCGCAGCTGGTGCCGTTCAAGCCCAGCTATACCGACCCGGCGCTGGATAATTTCGTGGCCGTCTCCGTCGCCAAGCAGATACTTCAGGACACGCTCAGCGATCCCGATCTTGGCATCACCGCAGAAGACGCGGGCGTCATCATGGGCGCCGTCGACGAGACGCTGACGGGTGAAGTCACCGTGGAACGCTCCGACGTCATGCGCGGCGTGGGCAAGGCGTTGACCGAGATGGGTCAAACCGGCTCCATAAACGCCGAACAGGCGGCACGCCTGCGCATCGCGGCGGCGGCTGCGCTGGTGGATTCACCTGATCGCGTCGAAGCGGTGATCGTGGCCAAGCACACCGGCCAGGCTGACCTCAGCTGGAATCCCTCGCGCGACCGGTGGAGCGATGATCTCACCGATGCGGCGCTTGAAACGATACTGGCTGAAGCGCGCAAGGCCGGGTTTGATGTCGCCGACGAAGCGGCGCTGCTGGCGCTTGAGGGACAGGACTTTGTGCGCGCCCTTTGGGCGAGCTGTCCGCCGCTGCCGGTCGACGCCGAGTATCCCAACTTCATCATCTACACCTCAGGCTCCACCGGTAAGCCGAAGGGCGTGGTCCACGTCCATGGCGGCTATACCGCTGGCGTCGCGGCGACCATGGCGGTGTCGTTTGATGCGGAGCCGGGCGATGTGCTCTTCGTGGTCGCTGATCCAGGCTGGATCACCGGCCAGTCCTATCTGATCGCTGGCGCTCTGCTCACCCGCGTGACGTCGGTGATCGCCGAAGGCTCGCCGGTCTTCCCGCACTCAGGCCGCTTTGCCTCCATGATCGAGCGCCACGGCGTGACGATCTTCAAGGCCGGGGTCACCTTCCTCAAATCGGTGATGCAGAACCCGGAAAACCTCAGCGATATCAAGCAGTATGACCTGTCCTCGCTGAAGGTCTCCACCTTCTGTGCCGAGCCAGTCTCGCCGCCGGTCCAGGCCTTTGCCATGGAGCATGTGACCCCCTGGTACATCAATTCCTACTGGGCAACCGAGCATGGCGGCATCGTCTGGACGCATTTCTACGGCAATGGCGATTTTGAGCTCCGGCCCGACGCCCACACCTACCCGCTGCCCTGGATTGTCGGCGATGTGTGGGTGGAGGACGCAGAAGCGAAAGACACCTCCATCGCCCCCCTGTCGCGCACTGAAGAGGGCGGTGTCCAATTCCGCCGGGGTGCAGCCGGTGAGGAGAAGGGCGAGATCGTTATCGCGCTGCCCTATCCCTATCTGGCGCGCACCATCTGGGGCGATACCGATAATTTCGTGATCGAGAACGCAGGCGCTGGCGCGAAAGTGCGCGACGGCTGGGCCGGTGATGCGACCCGCTATGCCGACACCTACTGGCGGCGCTGGAAGGGGGCTTGGGCCTACACCCAGGGCGATTTCGCCATCGCCCATGAGGACGGCTCCTTTTCGCTCCACGGCCGCTCGGACGATGTGATCAACGTGTCCGGTCACCGGATCGGCACGGAAGAAATCGAAGGCGCGATCCTGCGCGACAAGGCGCTCGATCCGAACTCGCCGGTGGGCAATGTGCTGGTGATTGGCGCGCCTCACCGTGAGAAGGGCGTGACGCCGGTCGCCTTCGTGACGCCAGCGGCCGGTCAGAAACTGACGGTGGACGACAAGCGGCGCCTGACCAATCTGGTGCGTACCGAGAAGGGCGCGGTTGCCGCGCCGTCAGATTTCCTGGAAGTGCCGGAATTTCCTGAAACCCGCAGCGGCAAATACATGCGCCGCATGGTGCGCGCGATCGTGGAAGGTGGCGAGGTGGGCGACACCACCACGCTACGCAATCCGGAAAGCCTGGAGACGCTGAAAAGCGTTGTGGAGGCGTGGAAGCGTCGCCAGAAGCTGTCGGAAGACCAGGCCCTGTTCGAGCGCTATCGCTACTTCCTGATCCAGTACAATACGGTTGCTGAGGGCAAGCGCGTGGCCACCGTCACGGTGACCAACCCGCCGGTCAATGCGCTCAACGAGCGCGCGATTGATGAGCTCGGCATTATCGTGGAGCACCTCTCGCGCAAGGCCGATGTGGCCGCTGTGGTGTTTACCGGGTCGGGTTCAGCCAGCTTTGTGGCCGGTGCCGACATTCGCCAGATGCTGGAAGAGGTGAATACCGTCTCTGAAGCCATGGCGCTGCCCAATAACGCCCAGCTTGCCTTTGCCAAGATTGAAAAGATGGGCAAGCCCTGCATCGCGGCGATTCAGGGTGTGGCGCTGGGTGGCGGGATGGAGTTTGCGCTCGCCTGCCACTACCGCATTGCCGAACGCACGGCGCGCTTTGGCCAGCCGGAGATCAATCTGCGCCTGCTTCCCGGTTATGGCGGGACGCAACGCCTGCCGCGCCTGCTGGCCGATCGCAAGCCTGAGACGGGCCTGCGCGATGCGCTGGATCTCATTCTTGGGGGCCGGGCCATCGATGCCGAAGCGGCGCTGGAGCTTGGGGCGATTGATCGGCTAACCACCGGAGCCGACGACGCGCTGTCTCTGGCCCACGCTGCGGTACGCGACTTCGTCAAGCATGGCGAGGACAGTGAGCTGGGCAAAGCCTTCGCCGCGCGCCGCGACGCCACCGCACGCTGGCAGGGGCCAGGGCAAGCGGATCTCGATGCCGCGCTCGCTGATCCCTTCGTGCAGCGCATTGTCAAACAGCTGGACTGGGCTGGCCGTGACAAGGCAGGCGAGCGTGCACTCGCGGCTATCCGTACGGGGTGGGCCGAGGGCATGGAGGCCGGTCTCAACGCCGAGGCAAAAGCCTTTGCCGAGGCGATCATCGATCCTGAGGGCGGCAAGACTGGCATCCAGCTCTTCATGGACAAGCAGGCTCCGCCGCTGCCGGTACGCCGCGACGGCGTCTGGATTGATGACGAGCACGAGCCGCGCAAGGACAAGCTCATCAAGGAGGGCGAATTGCTGCCTGTGGGCGCACCCTTCTATCCTGGTATCACCCCGATCCCGCAGTATCAGCTGGCTTTCGGGATCGCCAAGGACCCGGACACCGGCGCGCCGCGCTTTGGTCCGCCTGCCACCCATGAAAAGGAACTCATCGTCCCGGTCCGCAAGCCGGAGCCCAATGAGGCGCTGGTCTACATGCTGACCAGTGAGGTGAACTTCAATGACAACTGGGCCCTGACCGGCATCCCGGTGTCGCCCTTTGATGGCCATGACGAAGACGTTCAGATCACCGGCTCGGGCGGCCTGGCCCTGATCGCAGCGCTGGGCACCGAAGCCAAGGCGCAGGGCCGTCTGAAGGTGGGCGATCTGGTCAATGTCTACTCAGGCACCAACGATCTTCTGTCACCGGCGGTGGGTGATGACCCGATGTATGCGGGCTTCTCCATTCAGGGCTATGAGACCAAAACCGGCAGCCATGCCCAGTTCCTGAACGTGCAGGCCCCCCAGCTTCACAAGCCACCGTCAGACCTGACGCTGGAGCAAGCCGGGGCTTACACGCTCAATCTCGGCACGATCACCCGCTGCCTGTTCACCACGCTTCAGATCACGCCGGGCCATACGATCTTTGTGGAGGGCTCTGCGACCGGGACCGGACTTGATGCGCTGAAAAGCTCCATCCGCACCGGCCTTGCCGCCACGGGCATGGTGTCGAGCGAGGAACGGGCTGACTTCATCAAGACACAAAGCGCGGTGGGTGCCATCAACCGCAAGGACCCGGCCTTCGCCGACGCGTTTACGCCGGTTCCTGATGATGCCGACGAGGCGATCGCCTGGGAAAAGGCCGGTGAACCAATCCTTCAGCGCTATCGGGAGATGAATGACGGCAAGCTGGCGGACTTCGTGGTCAGTCACGCTGGTGAGCGGGCCTTCCCGCGCAGCTTCCAGCTGCTGGCTGAAGGCGGATCGCTGGCGTTCTACGGGGCGTCGTCCGGCTACCACTTCACCTTCATGGGCAAGACCGGCGAAGCTTCGCCAGAAGAGATGCTGGCCCGCGCTGAACTGCGTGGCGGGGAGTCGGTGCTGCTCTACTATGGCGCAGGCACGACCGAGCTGGCCGACCAGAAGGGTCTTGAGATGATCGAGGCGGCGCGCCTGTTCAAGGCTCGCATCGCCGTCGTGGCCTACACCAATGCGCAGCGTGAATTTTTACAATCGCTGGGTCTGGAAGATGCGGTTGAAGGCGTGATCAGCATCGAAGCGCTTAAAAAGCGCGGCGGTGAGGACTTTGACTGGCCGACCAGCCTGCCGCGTCTTCCTGATTCCAAGACCGAAACCGAAGCCTTCAAGCGCGGGGTCCGCGACTACCAGCAGAAAACGCTCAAGCCCTTTGGCTCGGCGGTGGGCAAGCTGTTGCGCTCACCGGGTAATCCCCGCGGCGCGCCGGATCTGGTGATCGAGCGCGCGGCGGTGGACACGCTGGGTGTTTCCTCCTCGCTGGTACGCCCGTTCGGCGGCCGCGTGGTTTACGCCGAGGAGATGGCAAACAAGCGCTATACCTTCTACGCGCCGCAGGTCTGGACCCGTCAGCGTAAAATCCTGATGCCGACCGCGTCGATCCTGGGCACGCACCTGTGCAACGCCCACGAGGTGGAGGTCATGAACTCCATGATCGCCGCCGGGCTGCTGGATGTGACCGAACCGACCATGACGCCATGGGAAGGCCTGCCCGAGGCGCACCAGGCGATGTGGGACAACACCCATTCTGGTGCGACCTATGTGGTCAACCACGCGCTGCCCGCTGAGGGCCTGCGCACCCGTGATGAACTTCTGGAGTATTGGGCCTCGGCCGAGCGCAGCTAGCGCTCGATCCGGACGCCTTTTCTTGATTGATTTTTGGAGACGACCGTTATGAGTGCCAATCAAGGACGCCTTACCGGTAAAGTGGTTTTGATCACGGGGGCCGCAGGCAATCTGGGCAGCGAGATGTCGCGCCGTTTTGCCCGCGAAGGGGCCACGCTGATCCTGACCGGACGCACCCGCGACCGTATCCAGGCCGCCGCTGACGCGGTCGTGGCGGACACTGGCGTGCCTGCCGATCAGGTCTCGGTGGCGGTGCTGGATGGCGGTGATCCAGCCTCGGTTCGCAAGGCCATGGACGAGGTGAAAGCCAGCCATGGGCGTATTGATGTGCTGGTCAATAACGCCGGCTCTGCCGGTCCAAAGCAGCCGCTTGATAACGTGCCGCTGACCGAAGCGGAGATGAAGGCCAATGGCGACACCGAGACGGTGTCAGACGCCATGCGTAACATCCTCGCGGTGACCTGGAATCTGGCGCGCGCGGCCTCACCGTTGATGGCACCGGGCGCTTCGATGGTGAATATCTCCACGATCTTTTCCCACACCCGCTATTACGGGCGCACGGCCTATGTGGTGCCCAAGGCAGCGCTCAATGCGCTGTCAAAACAGCTGGCCCATGAGTTTGGGGCGCGCGGTGTTCGGGTCAACACCGTCTTCCCAGGACCCATCGAAAGTGATCGTATCCGGACCGTGTTTGCCGCGATGGACGAAGTGCAGGGCAACAAGTCCGGCACCACAGCGGACTATTTCATGGGCCGCATGTCGCTCAGCCGTAGCATGGATGGCGGCAAGCCGGACAAGACCCTGCCGACACCCAGCGACATCGCCCAGACCTGCCTGTTCCTGGCGAGCGATGAAAGCGCGGCGCTCAATGGCGCTGAGGTTGATGTCGCCCATGGCCTCAGCGCGGCCAAGGAAAGCAAGTCCACCTACATGACCCGCCCGACCCTGCGCACACTGGATGGTGCGGGCCTGTCGGTGCTGATCATTGCCGGTGAAAAATGGGATGAGGCGCTGGAAGTGGCGCGCACCCAGATCGCCTGTGGCGCGCGGGTGCTGCTGGGCACGGCGCGCGAGGCCGATGCGGCCCAGGCTCAGGCCCGGGCCAAGGTCTCTGACGATTTTGAAGGCCTGACCATCATGCGGCTTAGCCGTCTTGATGCCGACGCCATGGCCGAACGGCTAAAAGCCTACACCGACAAGCATGGCCCGATCTCCAGCGCCATCGTCATGCCGGTCAAGCCGGCGCGCTATTTTGCCGGTGCGCTGCTGGATGCCGAAGACGAGGCCATCAATGAATTTCTTGAGGTGGAGCTGACCGGCGCGATTGCCGCTGCACGCACGTTGGCGCGCTACTGGAAGAGCGCCCCTGAAATGCCCCAGCCGCCGCGCTGTGTCTTCATGACCAATGCCGGTGACGGGGTCGGCGATGTCTACAGCCAGGTGCTATCTGCAGGCATCACCCAGCTCATCCGGATCTGGCGCGATGAATCGCGCGTGGATGTGGACGCGGGCCGGGGCGGTCAGGCGGTCTGGGGTAACCAGATCGTGCGCTACACCAACCGGGAGGTGGAAAACACGCGCTTTGCCGCCGGTCACGCTTCGCGGATCATCTTTAAAGAAAAGAAGATCAGCTCCATCGATCTTCGCCTGCCGGAAAATATCGGCGAGGAGACCGGTGCCAGCACCGGCATGGTCGGCTTTGCGGAAAACATCACCGGTCTTCATCTGGGCAAGGTGGCGCTGATCACCGGGGGCTCGGCCGGTATTGGCGGTCAGGTCGCGCGCCTTCTGGCGTTGGCCGGGGCCAAGGTGATGATGGTGGCGCGTCGCAAGAGCGAGCTGGAAGCGGCCCGCGAGCGCATTATCGGCGAGCTCAATGATATTGGCTTTTCCGGTGTGGAGCGCCGGGTGCGCATCATGGCCGATGTCGACGTCAGTGATTTTGCCTCGCTGAAAACCGCGCTCGATGAAACCATCAAGGCCTGGGGCCGGGTGGATTATCTTATCAACAATGCCGGCGTTGCAGGCGCTGAAGACATGGTCGTTGATATGGATATCGACGCCTGGCGTTTCACGCTCGATGCCAACCTGATCTCCAACTACTTCCTGGCCCACCACGCTGCTCCGCTGATGAAGAAGCAGGGCGGGGGCTATGTGCTCAACGTCTCGTCCTACTTTGGCGGTGAAAAGCTGCGCGCTGTGGCCTACCCGAACCGGGCCGACTATGCGGTCTCGAAAGCCGGTCAGCGGGCTATGGTGGAAAGCTTCTCGCGCTTTTTAGGGCCGAACAAGATCCAGTATAACGCCATTGCGCCGGGCCCGGTGGACGGTGACCGCCTGTCTGGCACCGGCGGTCGTCCGGGCCTGTTCCAGCGCCGAGCGCGCCTGATCCTTGAGAACAAGCGCCTCAACGCCGTCTACGCAGAGGTGATCAAGGCGGTGCGCGACGGCGCTGAGCTCGACACGGTGTTAAGCCGCCTCGCGCACAACACGGCCGGTACGCTGTCCCATGACATGCTGGCTCCAGAAGGCCTGCGCAAGCTGGCGCTGACCTTTGCTCGCCAGGGCGATGGCGTGTGCACCTGGGACCAGTATCTGCTGACCCCGACGCTGGCTGAGCGTCTGATCGCGCGCCTGCATACCGGTGGCTATCTGTTGAAGTCAGAAAAGTGGGGCAAGGTCACCGGTGGGGACTGGCTGAAGATCACGCCGCCTGATGATGCACCCTTCCTGCCGACAGACCTGATCAACACCAATGCCGAACAGATCGGCAAAGGCGTGACATCCCAGCTGCATCTGGGGGCGATGCCCACCGAAGCCGATGTGGCCCAGGCTACCGTCTTCTATCTGGCCGACCGTGCGGTGAGTGGCGAGACCTTCATGCCGTCAGGTGGTCTCAACGTGGAGCGTTCCACCGTTGAACGTGAGCTGTTCGGCGGCCCAAGCCAGGCGCGCCTTGAGAAGATGAAAGGCAAGATGGTCTGGTTTGTGGGCGATCACCTGGCCGACTATATCGCCGCCGCCGCAGATCGCCTGATCAATGAGTGCGAGGCTGAAGGTGTTGTCGTTTTGGCGCGTACCAAGGCAAGCGGCAAGGCGGTCACAGACCTCATCGACAAGAAGGCCGCCAAGTCGGTCCACGTTCTTGTCTCGGGCGATGATATCGAAGCGACCATGGACCAGGCGCTGGCCAAGTGGGGCCGTCCGACGACCGTGGTTTCGGTGCCGGGTGATGCCCTGCCCGAAACGCTGTTTGACGACGACAACCCGCTGTCGCCGGAGGCCTTTGCCAAGGTGGTCGACGACAATCTGACCCGTCACTTCCGGGTCTCGCGCAAGGCGTCGCTCTATGATGGGTGTCAGCTGGTGCTGGTCACGCCTGACGTGCCGTTCGGGACCCGGACCGCCGCGTTCGAGATTGCCAACTTCATCAAGTCGACGCTGCACGCGTTTACCGCGACGCTGGCGGTTGAGAACGAGCGGCTGGTCCACAATGTGCCGACCAACCAGATCAACCTGACCCGCCGGGTGCGCTCTGAAGAGCCGCGCAATGCTGAAGAGCACGCCGAGGAGCTGAAGCGCTTCACCACCGCCATGCTATTGGTTGGCGCACCGCTGCCGGACTCGCAAGACAGTCGCTACCGCGCCCGCATCTATCGCGGCACGTCGATGACGGTGTAGGCGCGCGCTAGCGCTTTAGTCGCTCTGCGTGCCAGGCGAGATGGTCTGGCATGAAGGTCGAGATGAAGAAGTAGCTGTGGTCATAGCCGGGGTGGCGGCGCAGGGTGAGCGGCTGGCCAGCAGCCCGGCAGGCCGCCTCCAGGCGCTCTGGCATCAGCTGGTTTTCCAGGAAAGTGTCCGCCTCGCCCTGATCAACAAGCAAATGGTCAAGTTTCGCCCCGTTCTCGATCAGCTTGCAGGCATCATAGTCGGACCAGCCTGAAGCATCCTCGCCCAGATATCCCCCAAGCGCCTTATGGCCCCAGGGGCAATTGGTGGGCGATACAATCGGTGCAAAGGCGCTGACAGCCTTGAAGCGATCCGGGTTGCGAAGCGCGATGGTCAGCGCACCATGTCCGCCCATGGAGTGGCCCATGATAGATTGACGACCCATGTCTGCGGGCAGGTTTTTGTCAATAACTTCAGGAAGTTCGCGCTCGATATAGCTGCGCATGCGATAGTGCTTCGACCACGGTTCCTCGGTCGCATCCACATAGAAGCCAGCGCCAAGACCGAAGTCGTAGGCTCCGTCTGGATCATCGGGGACATCGTCACCGCGCGGGCTGGTATCCGGCGCGATGAAAATCAGGCCGTGCTCGGCGCAAGTCGCTCTAAACTCGCCCTTTTCTGTGACATTGGCATGGGTGCAGGTCAGCCCTGACAGGTACCAGACCACGGGGAGAGTTTCGCCCTCTGCATGGTCTGGCACAAAGGCTGAAAAGGTCATTTTGGTGCCGGTTTCGGCGGAGTCATGGCTGTAGACATATTGTGTCCCGCCATGGGCTCGCACGCGGCTTTCTTCGGTGAGTGCCATGATCAGAACACCACCACGGAGCGGATACTCTCACCGGCATGCATCAGGTCAAAACCCTTATTAATCTCTTCAAGATCAAGCACATGGGTGATCATCGGGTCGATCTCGATCTTGCCCTGCATATACCAGTCGACGATCTTCGGCGTGTCGGTGCGCCCCCGCGCACCACCAAAGGCTGAGCCTTTCCAGACCCGACCCGTGACCAGCTGGAAGGGGCGAGTGGAAATCTCCTTGCCAGCCTCAGCCACGCCAATGATGATGCTCTCACCCCAGCCGCGGTGACAGGCTTCCAGCGCCTGACGCATGACATCGGTATTGCCTGTACAATCAAATGTATAGTCAGCTCCGCCGCCGGTCAGCTCCACCAGATGGGCGACCAGATCACCGGATACGGTCTTTGGATTTACAAAAAGGTCCGCGCCAAAGCGCTTTCCCCACTCTTCCTTTGACGGGTTGATGTCGACGCCGATCACAAGGCCCGCACCCGCCATTTTGGCACCCTGGATAACATTGAGACCAATCCCGCCGAGGCCAAACACGATGACGGTATCGCCCGGCTGGACCTTGGCTGTGTTGACCACTGCGCCCACGCCTGTGGTGACGCCACATCCGGCGTAGCAGACCTTGTCAAAGGGGGCCTGCTTGTCGATTTTGGCCAGCGCAATTTCCGGCACAATGATGAAGTTGGAGAAGGTCGAGCAGCCCATATAGTGGTGGATTTTCTCGCCCTTATAGGAAAAGCGCGAGGTGCCGTCCGGCATCAGACCCTGACCCTGAGTGGAGCGAATGGCCGTGCACAGGTTCGACTTCTGGCTCAGGCAGGTTTTGCACTCGCGGCATTCTGGCGTGTAGAGCGGGATGACATGGTCATCGACCGTGACACTCTTAACGCCTGCGCCCAATTCGCGAACAATACCAGCGCCTTCGTGGCCGAGGATGGAGGGGAAGACACCCTCGCTATCAAGCCCGTCGAGCGTGTAGGCGTCAGTATGGCAGATGCCGGTCGCCTTGATCTCAACCAGAACCTCGCCCTCCCTCGGGCCTTCAAGATCCAGCTCAACGATTTCCAGCGGCTTCTTGGCCTCAAAGGCGACAGCGGCACGGGTCTTCATGGGCACATCCTCCAAATCAAGGGCTTAACAATCGGTCTGGTACGTAACCCGGGGTGGGCGATTGGCTAGCACCGGTGTGTAATCGCAAGTGTGTTTATCCGATCAGCGCTTGGTACCCAAGGCGGCACCAGCTCGACGGCCACCCAAGTTAATTCGGGCCTTTGGCATAATCTGACCTAGTATTGACCTTAACGGGCCTGAGGTTTCTCAACGCCCGCCGCAACGCCAAGGACTTATCGTGACGTTTAACAAAATTCTGGTCGCCAATCGTGGCGAAATCGCCATCCGGGTCATGCGTGCCGCCAATGAGATGGGCAAGAAAACCGTCGCGATCTATGCGGAGGAAGACAAGCTCTCGCTCCACCGCTTCAAAGCTGATGAAGCCTATAAGATCGGCGAAGGACTGGGACCCGTCGCGGCCTATTTGTCCATTGAAGAGGTCATCCGCGTGGCCAGGCAATGCGGTGCCGATGCCATCCATCCAGGCTATGGCCTCCTGTCAGAAAACCCTGATTTTGTTGATGCTTGTGTAGAAGCCGGGATCACCTTCATCGGGCCGAGGGCGGAAACCATGCGCGCTTTGGGCGACAAGGCGAGTGCGCGCCGCGTCGCGATTGAAGCCGGCGTTCCAGTCATTCCCGCTACCGAGGTGCTGGGCGATGACATGAGGGCTATCGCGAAGGAAGCCGAAGCGATCGGCTATCCGCTGATGCTTAAAGCCAGCTGGGGCGGCGGCGGCCGCGGCATGCGTGCGATCAATGGTCCTGATGAGCTTGAAGACAAGGTGCTGGAAGGCCGCCGCGAGGCTGAAACCGCCTTTGGCAATGGCGAGGGTTATCTTGAAAAGATGATCACTCGCGCCCGCCATGTGGAGGTGCAGATCCTGGGCGATACCCATGGCCAGATCTACCACCTGCATGAGCGCGACTGCTCGGTTCAACGCCGCAATCAGAAAGTCGTGGAGCGCGCGCCCGCGCCCTACCTGACCAACAATCAACGCGCGGAGCTATGTGAGCTGGGCCGCAAAATCTGCGCACACGTGAATTATGAATGCGCCGGCACGGTCGAGTTCCTGATGGATATGGAAACCGAGGCCTTCTACTTCATCGAGGTGAACCCGCGCATCCAGGTCGAACATACCGTCACCGAGGAAGTGACCGGGATTGACATCGTGCGCGCACAAATCCTGATCAAGGAAGGCGCGAGCCTGGCTGACGCCACCGGCGCGTCCAGTCAGGACGCGGTGAAGCTGGAGGGCCATGCCATACAGTGCCGGGTCACAACAGAAGACCCCACCAATAATTTCATTCCAGATTACGGCCGGATCTCTGCCTACCGCTCAGCGACCGGCATGGGCATCCGGCTTGATGGCGGTACGGCGTATTCTGGCGCAACGATTACCCGCTATTACGACAGCCTGCTGGAGAAGGTGACCGCCTGGGCCCCAACGCCAGATGCGGCAATCAAGCGGATGGACCGGGCCCTGCGCGAGTTTCGTATTCGCGGGGTGAGCACAAATATCGACTTTGTTATCAACCTGCTAAAGCACCCGACCTTCCTGTCGAATGACTATTCGACGACCTTTATCGACACCACCGAAGAGCTGTTTGATTTCAGGCCGCGCCGGGATCGGGCGACACGTATCCTGCGCTATATCGCCGATATCACCGTCAATGGGCACCCGGAGACGGAAGGCCGGGCAACGCCGCGTTCTGATATTGAAGACCCCCGTGCGCCCAGGTCTACAGGGCTGGAACTCAAGCCGGGGACGCGCCAGCTGCTGGATGAAAAGGGGCCGCAGGCGGTCGCCGATTGGATGAAGGCGCAAAACCGCCTGCTTATCACCGACACAACCATGCGCGATGCCCACCAGTCTTTGCTGGCCACGCGGATGCGCTCCTACGACATGGTCAAGATCGCGCCAGCCTATGCTGAAAAGCTGCCGGAACTGTTCTCGCTGGAGTGCTGGGGCGGGGCGACCTTCGATGTGGCCTATCGCTTCTTGCAGGAATGCCCGTGGCAGCGCCTGCGCGATATTCGCGAACGTGCTCCCAATATCCTGACCCAGATGCTGCTGCGCGGGGCCAATGGTGTTGGCTACACCACCTATCCCGACAATGTGGTGCGCGCTTTCGTGCAGCAGGCTGCCGATAGCGGTGTCGACGTGTTTCGTGTGTTCGATAGCCTGAACTGGGTGGAGAATATGCGCGTGGCCATGGATGCAGTGCTGGAGACCGGGAAAATCTGTGAAGGCACGATCTGCTACACCGGCAATATCATGGACCCGGACCGGGCCAAGTATGACCTGAAATACTATGTGGCCATGGCCAAAGAGCTTGAGGCGGCAGGGGCTCATGTGCTGGGCCTGAAGGACATGGCGGGCCTGTTAAAACCCGCCGCCGCCGAGGTGCTGATCCCGGCGCTTAAAGACGCCGTAGATCTGCCCATCCATTTTCACACTCACGACACGTCGGGCATGGCGTCGGGAACGATACTGGCGGCTTCGGCGGCCGGGGTGGACGCGGTGGATGCGGCGATGGATGCGCTGTCCGGCAATACCTCTCAGGCGACACTGGGGACGATTGTCGAGGCGCTGGAGTTCACTGATCGCGACACGGGTCTGAACACTGAAGCCATCCGCGAAATCTCCAACTACTGGGAGGCTGTGCGCAAGCATTATGTGGCGTTTGAAAGCGGGCTGCAGTCCCCGGCGTCTGAAGTCTATCTCCATGAAATGCCGGGTGGTCAGTTTACAAATCTGAAGGCTCAGGCCCGGTCCATGGGGCTGGAAGAGCGCTGGCACGAAGTCGCCCACATGTATTCAGAGGTGAATCACATGTTCGGCGATATCGTGAAGGTGACGCCGTCCTCCAAGGTGGTTGGCGACATGGCGCTGATGATGGTGTCGCAGAACCTGACCCGCGCCGAAGTGGAGGACCCGGACACGGATGTAACCTTCCCGGAATCGGTGATCGACATGATGCGCGGTAATCTGGGCCAGCCGCCCGGAGGCTTCCCGGACACCATCATCAAGAAGGTCCTTAAAGACGAAAAACCCAATCTGGAGCGGCCCGGAAAAGGCGTGCCGCCGACCGATCTGGATGCGGTGCGCGCTGAGCTCTCTGAAACCCTCGACCGTGAGATCACCGGCGAGAATCTGATGGGATATCTGATGTATCCCAAGGTCTTCACCGACTACATGACCCGCTACAAGGACTATGGCCCTGTCCGGACGCTTCCCACTCACGCCTTCTTCTATGGCATGCAGCCGGGTGAAGAGATCGAGGTGGAAATTGATCCTGGCGTCACGCTAGTGATCCGGCTTCAGACGGTGGGTCAGACCCATGACGATGGCGAAGTTCGCGTTTTCTTTGAGCTGAATGGTCAGCCGCGAACCATCCGGGTGCCCAACCGCAAGGTCGCCGCCAAGACGGCCAAGCGCAAGAAAGCTGAGGCCGGTAACGCCAAACAGATTGGCGCGCCGATGCCGGGTGTCATTGGCTCGGTCGCGGTGAAAGAGGGCCAGAAGGTCAAGGCCGGCACAAAGCTCTTCACCATCGAGGCGATGAAAATGGAAAGCGCAATCAACGCCGAAGCTGACGGTCGGATCGCAGCTATCCACGTGGCGGCCGGTGATCAGATCGACGCCAAGGACCTGCTTCTGGAGTTCAAATAATCGCCTAGTCGCCTGATGGGATCAGGATGAGCTCGGTCTGGCGACCGTCGATATAGCGCACGGTTTCGCCGTCGAAGATAGCGTTCTTTTCTGATCTGAAATCAACAACTTGATTGCCCCATTCGGGCACGGGCGCATAGCTAGTCAGCTCGATGGCCCAGGCGGTGTTCGCGTTGATGAGCATGGACCCGCGCGGATCAGCCTCCTGATTGTCCCAGAAGCCGATGGCGGGGCCGGCCCCGTGGCCATGGGTGCCGATGGGATGGGTGTAAACCGATGGGTCCAGCCCCTCGGCGATAGCCTGCTCCCGGGTCAGGCGCAGCGCTTCATTGCCGCTGCGGCCGACCGCATAATTTCGGACCAGGATGTCCTGAACCTGATTGGTATTGGCCAAACCCTGACGCAGGCCTGCGGGGGCCTCGGTTTCACCCTCGTGCAGGACGTAGGCAAGTTGCTGGGTGTCGGTATTGAGCCTCAAGTAGGTGATCCCGAAATCGGTCCAGAGCAGGTCGCCTGGCTGGATGATTTCATCGCCCCGCAGAAAGCCGTCCGCGCCCTCGCGCTGGATCGCGACGGAGGGCTGGAACCAGGGCACAAGACCCAGACGATCCACCTCATCGCGATACCACCACACCACATCATCTGCGGTGGTTTCGCCGGGCGTAATGACTTCGCGGGAAAAAGCGCGGGCCATGATGGAGTGGGCGATCTGGACGACGGTGGGATAGAGCTCGATCTCTGACGGCGTGCGGGTTTCCAGCCAACGCACGGCGAGCGTCTCGCCAGACACGATGCGGTCTTCGTACTCGGTGGGCAGGGCCGCCATCATCGACCGGTACTGGCTGAGCGTCATGCCATCACCAAAGGCGGTGAGGTCTGAGTAGTTGATCGCCAGGCGTTCAGGATCGCGGGCCATTATGATATCGGCCACGGCCTGCCATTGATCAGGTTCGTCTTCGGGGTTCCAGGCCGGCTCAAACAGGCCGGCAAGGCCGTAGCGGCTGACCGTCATGCGCTCGATGGGCTGACCGTCACCGGGGTCAAAGAAGATCAGGATGGTGCGTCGCCTTGCGGCCATGGAGCGGGCGTCGAGCATGGTGTCGATCACCGGCTCTTCAAAATACTCACGCGCCATGAGCAGCCACATGTCCACGCCTTCTTCGCGCATGATCTGTGGGATAATCGTGTCGAGGCGCTCCTCGATGATGTCGTCGATCACCTCGACCCGCTCGCGCAGGGGCAGGATGTCCGGTGTGATGCCCGAGGCTTCATCCTGGGCGAAAACCGGAGCGGCAAGACCAAGCGCCAGCGCGCCAAGCAAAGCAGAGTGAAGCATCATCATGGGTAAAGCCGCCCTCCCGCAGCGCCTTAAATCGGTGTGTATGGAAAGGTGCCCCGGTAGAGGGCGAGGGCGCAAGCCCTACTCGGCGGCACCTGCGCTCATGCGCCGGGCTTCGGCCGCGCGGCGGCGGTCATTGAATTGTTTGGCCACCTTCCAGCGGTGATAGAAAATCAGCGACAGGCCCACCACCAGTGGCACCGCCCACAGGGCCGGTGCCAGCGCCAGTTCGGGGATGAAGCGCACCGCACCGAAGGCGAAGAAGGCCGTGTAGACCGAAATCCCGGTGCCCACGATCGCCTTGATATGCTCCAGGAGCCAGTCAATCGGGCTCGGTTTTGTTTTCATCAGGAACCACATATTCGTCGCCACCGTGGCAAAGCCGATGGTGGAAATGCCGATCATCATGGGCTGGCCAATGCGGATGCCCTCTATGGCGCATTGCAGGGCGGCCACGGTGAGCACGGCCTGAAGGCCCCACTGGATCCAGGTGCGGTTCCTGGCGTGATCCATCTTGTTGACGGCCAGCCGCCAGCCATACCAGGCCAGATTGATGGTCAGGATCGCCAGATACAGCATCATCCAGCCAAAGATGCCGCGCACCAGCACCGGATCGGAAAACTCTTCGTGGTGGAGGAGGTGAGGATGGGTCTCCATTGGCCAGATCAGGGACATGGTGGACATGCAAATCGCGGTCGTGGCCGCAACCAGCATGGCGATGGCGAACCAGCGTCCGGACAGCTTGTGCAGATTGCCGCCCTTCTTTGATCCAACCGGAATCCAAAAACCAATTAGCCCTGGCGCGCCTGCGGTTATATGAATGGCGATGAAGGCAATGAAAATATCGTGCGCGGACATGGGTTTGGACCTTAAGCTGGGCCGGAGGACGATTTGGAGTGACAGGCATGGATGATAGGGGCGAATTCACGCCGCCGCGCGCCTCGCGCTTGCCATCGGTGCTGTCGCTGGCGCGGACCGTCTGGCGCGGCGATGGCGATCTGCTCAGCCTTTTGCCGGGAGAAGCCTTCTCGATGGCCGCCGGGGAGCTGGGCTTTTCGCGCCGCTCCATCAAGCTGTTCAACGACCCTGAGCTGGTGCGGCAGATCCTTCAGGATAGCGAAGGCGTCTATCCCAAAAGCGACCTGATGGTGGGTGCGCTGGAGCGGCTGATCGGTGATAGCATCTTTGTGTCCGATGGACCCAAATGGCGTCGCCAGCGGGCGATGATTGATCCTGCCTTCTCCAAGATGCGGCTTAGTCTGGCTTTCTCGTCCATGCAGGCCGCTGTGGCCGATTACATTCAGCGTTTGAATGCCGCCGCTGATGCAGGATCCACGCTGTCGCTTGATCAGGTTACGAGTGAACTGACCGCCGACATCATCTGCCGCACGGTCTTCTCCACTTCGCTGGATACGGAAATCTCGCAGGACGTGTTTGAGGACTTTGTGATCTTCGAGCGCAATGTTGCCCAGGTGAAGATCTGGCGCCTGATCGTCGATCCCGCCTGGACCGAGGTGGAGCAGGACCCTGAGGTCCTTGCCGCCTGTGAACGCATCCGCAAGCATCTGGGCACGCTCACCGACACGCACCTCAACGCAGCGCCGGGTGAATATGACGATATCGCCAGCGCGGTGATTGCCGCGCGCGATGCGGACACCGGCGAAGCCTTCACCCGCGAAGAATTGATCGATCAGCTGGGCGTCTTCTTCCTGGCGGGGCATGAGACCTCGGCCAGCGCGCTGACCTGGGCCTTCTACCTGCTCGCCATGCAGCCGCAGGTCGCCCAGCGCCTGCGTGACGAGGTCGATGCGGTCACCGGCGGTGGTGACATCACCTTTGATGCCATCAAGAAGCTCGTCTTCACCCGTAGCGTTTTTAAAGAGACTTTGCGGCTCTACCCGCCAATCACCTTCATGCCGCGCGTGGCCGAGAAGGCCGGACAGGTCGGGCCCTACAAGATCCGCAAGGGCGCATTGTTGATGATCGCTCCGTGGACGATGCATCGCCACGTCAAATACTGGGACCGGCCCGACACGTTTGATCCTGATCGTTTCATGCCTGATGGTCCCGGTGAGACGACGCCGGGTGCCTATATTCCCTTCGGCGCTGGGCCCCACACTTGTGTGGGGGCGGGCTTCGCTGCGGTGGAAGCGGCCCTGATCCTCGCCTCCCTGACCCGCAGCTTTGAGTTCCAGATCCAGGATGCCAACCGCATTCGGCCCGCCGCGCGTCTGACGACCCGCCCGGCTGAACAGATCATGATGCAGGTTAGCCGTCATGAGGCGCGCGCCTCCAGCTGAGGGGGCGTGGCGGCGCTCATGTCGTCGGCACCCGGCTGCCACTCGATATCGAGCGTAGCGGCCTCACCAAAATTGCGGCCCTCGAAGATGGCTTGTTTCAGCACCGGCCAGGACATGGGCGTCATCAGCGGAAACACGAACGGATCGCGCGATGACCACAGCACATCGCGGCAGCTGGCGATGGCCTTGAGCGTTTGAAAATAACGCCGGGGCTTTAAAATCGTGCTGTAGGCCTTGGTCAGTGCGGTATGACCCTCCTGAAAGCGGGTTTGTGGCTTGAAGCGCATGGGATGGTACAGCGTTCCGCCCGTGACCAGCGACGCCAGATCATCGTGATTGAAAAAATGGATGCCGCTCGTCAGGCGTGGATTGCATTCCAGCGGCCAGGGCTTGCCGTCTTCATCAATGATGAAGTCAAAGGCGGTGAAGCCGGAAAAGCCCGTGGCGGCCACATGGTCACGAACCCAGTCGTCGACTGCAGGGCGATCAATGCGCTCGAACGCCACTGAAACCGTGCCAGAATAGATAAGGCCGCGATAAACGACGTGGCCCAGCACTTCGCCATTCCGGCAAATCGACTGGGTACTGACCTCGTGTCCGCGTATGGCGGTCTGGATGACCCAGTCTCGGGTTTTCAAGGCGGTCGGAATGGGCACCCCGGCGGTCAGGAAATGCAGCTTCGCTCCGGAGCAGCCAAAGCGTGCCTTGGCGACGGTATCGCTTTTTGCCACCAGTGCTTCAGCGTTTGCGTCGTTGCCCAGATAGCTCTCCGGGGCGGGCAGACCGGCGTCGACCACGCCTTCAATGAAGGCGAATTTATCGTGCAGATTCAGAAGCGTGGGATGTGCTTCACAGAGCAGTCGGGTGTGGTCGGGAAGGCGATCGGCCAGCAGCGAGACATGCATCACCTCTTCTGAAACTGGAATGACAAGGTCAACACCATGCGCGCGACAGATGTCCGCCAGAGCGTCCAGATACGCCGCCTGATCCTGCGCCGGGGCGGGGACATTAAAGCTGCGCGCAACCGCACGCGAGGGCTTTGACAAATGCAGGCTGAAGGGGTCAGCCACAAGGACACGATGGCCAGCGCCGTGAAGACAGCGTGCCAGCTCCAGACCCTTGGGGAGGCGCCCCAGAGTTAAAAGGACCGTCTTGCCCATGGGCGCGTCCTGTGCTCGCTGGCGGGCGAGCCCCGCCAAAGCGTCAACAAAACTTTACACGAGCGTGTCAGAGGCGTCGAGCGATGCGGTTTCTCGCATTGCTCTAGAAGGACATCGCGATCAGCACGAGGCTGGAAGCCACAATCCAGATCGCCGCGCACAGCTTGAGCAAGTGGGCGCCGAGCGCATGGGCCAGTCGGCGCGCCAGGAAGCCGCCCAGCATCACCGCCGGGGCGGCATAGACCAGGATCTCAAACACCAGATTGCCCTGGCCAATATGGTAGGGCGTCCCCGCGATCACCGACAGCGCGGAAACGATAACCGCCGGTGGGACGCAGACCTCCAACGGATAGCGGCGCAAGAAGAGATAGAGCGCCATCAGCTCACCCACGCCGACCGAAAACATGGCCGTCGCGACCCCGCCGACAAGGCCAATGCCAGCCAGCGCCCAAAGATCGGTCGCGGTGAGCTGGGTCTGGCGGTCAGCCTTCTTCGTGGAGAATAAAAGCTGGGCGAGCAGGGTCAGGCCCAGCACGATGGAGAACGCCTTGAACAGGATGAAGGCGAAAGCCGGGTCCGGGCGGATAACCAGCTGTGTGAAGATCAGGGTGGTAATCGAAAGCGGCGCGCAGATCGCCACAATCCGCAGTCTTGCGGCGTCGGCAATCGGCGTGTCGGGAACCGCGCGCAGGCGGCTCAGCCAGGTCAGCGAGCCGACACTCATGCCAAAGGACTGGATCGCAAAGCTCACCCCGACCGTCTGGCTGGGACTTAAATCCATTACCCCGGCCTCGCGCAGCATGGAAAAGGCCGGCACGAAAACCACGCCGCCTCCGACCCCTGTGGAGTTCGCGATCAGAGCGCCAAGAAGGCCAACAAAGACAAAGCTCCAGAAATCACCGAGGCGCGTAATATCCGGCTGTCCCAGCACCCAAAGGGCGACATAGGCGCAGACGAGCAGGCACAGGCCAGCGATAATCGCCAGTCTGAATACAAAAGCGCCGCGCGCTGAGTCCGGTCTTGCCATGGAGTGTCCAGCCTTGCCCCCGCCCGCTTATTGACAGGCGGTGGCTTAACTACGCTGTGGCCGGGATAAAGCAATCCCTGATCGCTCGGCGTCAGGTTGGATCAACCCCTCAGGCTCAGGCAACCTGAACGCGCTTTTTCAGATAGGGCTCGTGATCTTCAAACTGCTCCAGACATTTGCCCATGGCCCGGCGAATCTCGGTCATCCGCCGCTCCAGCATTTCATCGGACATGTTGTTGATCACCGGGTGGTAGCGCTTGGGCCGGATATTCTGGCCCTCAAACACGGCAAACCAGCTATCGATGCCGAACAGCTCGTTGTCATGACGATAGAGGCGACCATTTTCCTTGTAGACCGCGATGCGCTGCTCCAGCGAGTCCGGCAGCTTCATGGTCCGCACGTGGTCCCAGAACCCGCTGTCATCACGTTCCGTGGCGCAATAATGCAGGATCAGGAAGTCGCGCACCTGTTCAAACTCGGCCAGCGTTCGCGCGTTGTAGTAATCGATATCAGCCTGATTGAAGAGCTTGTCCGGGAAGTTGGTCATCAACCGGCCGATGGCCGATTGCACCAGGTGGATCGAGGTGGATTCCAGCGGCTCCAGGAAGCCTGAGGCCAGGCCCAGCGAGACAACATTCTTGTTCCAGGGCTTTTTGCGAATGCCGGTTTTAAACCGCAGGAAGCGCGGGTCGCCGGTAGGGGCACCATCAAGGCCTGCCTGCAGCGTCTCCAGCGCCTCGTCATCGGAGATGAACCCGCTGCAGTAGACGTGGCCGTTGCCGGTGCGGTGCTGAAGCGGGATGCGCCACTGCCAGCCAGCCTTGTGCGCGGTAGCGCGGGTGTAAGGCGTCAGCGTGCCGACATTTTCGCACTGCTGGGCGATGGCGCGATCGACCGGCAGATAGTTTGACCAGTCGTCATACCCCGACTGCAGCGTCTGCTCGATCAGGAGCCCGCGGAATCCGGAGCAGTCGATAAAGAGTTCGCCGGAAATTTCCTCGCCGGATTCCAGCTTCACGCTTTGAATATGCCCATTCTCGGCGTGCTGGTTCACGTCGACAATCCGGCCTTCAATGCGCTGGACGCCGCGCTTCTCTGCAACCTCGCGCATATACTGACCGTACAGGGCGGCATCGAACTGGAAGGCATATTCCATCGATGCCAGCGGTGAGTTGCGTGCCTGGGGCTGGGGATGGGTAAACTTGTTCTGCTTGGCCGCCAGGACCGCCAGATTGTAATCGTCCGCCGAACGGGCGTTTGCAGACTGGGCTTCACGGAGCCAGAAATGATGGAAGTTGATGCCTTCCATATTAACGCCGTAAGGCGCAAACGGGTGGATATAGCTGTCGCCAATCTTGCCCCAGTTTACGAACTCAATGCCCAGCTTGAAGGTCGCGTTGGTGCGGCGCAGATACTCGTTTTCATCCAGCCCGACGAGCTTGTTGAAGTAGCGGATGTGAGGGATCGTGGCTTCACCAACGCCTACCGTCCCGATCTGCTCTGATTCAATCAGGCGGATCTTGATGGACGGGTCGCGGAGTAGAATGGAAAGCCCGGCGGCGGCCATCCAGCCTGCGGTTCCGCCGCCCACAATAACGATATTCTTGATGGTCAGATCTTGCATTATTCTGTCCAGGTTTGATCAGGTGACCGCTTGGGCCCACGCATAGTTTTTAAGATAGGCTTCGTGGGAGGACATCCGGGTTACAGCGCCATCCATCGCCGCCTTCATGGAATTCAGGCTGCGCGTGATGTCGGCGGAGGCCACGGTGCTCGCGATGGGGTCAACGGACTTCGGTGAGATATTCTGGCCCAGGAAAACCGCGATCCAGTTGGGCTTTGCAAACAGCTCATCTTCATAGCGGAAGATGCGACCGGCCTGGCTAAAAAGCTCGATCCGGCTTTGCAGCGAGTCCGGGATATCCATCGTGCGGGTATGGTTCCAGAACTCGCTGTCGTCCCGTGCGGTGGCCTTGTAGTGCAGGATGATGAAGTCGCGCACCTGCTCGAACTTCTTCGTCAGCTGGCGATTATATTCATCGCGCACCACGTCCGGCATGTCCGCGGTCGGGAACAGCGCCACAAACTTGCTGATGCCTTCCTGGATCAAAAACAGGGAGGTGGATTCCAGCGGTTCCAGGAAGCCCCCCGACAGGCCAATGGCCACACAGTTCTTTTCCCAGAAGGTCTCGCGGTGACCGGTTCGGAAACGGATTTTGCGCGGGTCACCCAGCGGTTTGCCATCGAGGTCAGCCATTAGGCTCTCGATGGCCTCGTCATCGCTCATCAGGCTGCTGGAATAGATATGGCCGTTGCCGGTGCGGTGCTGGGTGGGAATGCGCCACTGCCAGCCCGCGCTTTTCGCGGTCGAGATCGTGTAGGGCAGGATGTCCCCGGTCCGCTCACAGGCCACCGCCTGAGCGGTGTCGCAGGGCAGCCAGTGGCTCCAGTCCTTGAAGCCAACACCCAGCGTCTTCTCCATGAGAAGTGCCCGAAACCCGGTGCAGTCAAAAAAGACACCGCCGGGGATGTCCTGCCCACCCTCAAGCTCGATACCGGTTATGAAGCCGCTATCGCTGTCCTGCTGAACGTCAACAACCTTGCCCTCGACCCGGCGCACGCCGCGCGTCTCCGCATAGCTGCGTAGATACCGGGCATAGGCGGTTGCATCAAAATGATAGGCATAGCGAAGCTGGGACAGGACTGAGCGCGGATTGGGATCCGGCATGGCAAACTTGCCGCTCTTGGCCGCTACAGCGCTGAGGTTGAAGTCCTCGATCGAGCTGTCGGGGTTGGCTTGAAGGTAGCGCAGCCAGAACTGGTGGAAATCGATACCGTTCATATCCACGCCGTGGCTGCCGAACGGATGGAAGTAGGTTTCGCCCTGCTGACCCCAGTTCTTGAACTGGATGCCCAGCTTGAAGGTGCCGTTGGTGGCTTTGAGGAACTCGGCTTCCGGAATACCCAGGATCGCATTGAAATTGATGATGTCGGGGATGGTGGCTTCGCCGACACCCACCGTGCCGATCTGCTCGGACTCCACCAGCGTGATCTGAACTGAATGTGCTGGCAGAAGACTTGAAAGCGCTGCAGCGGTCATCCAGCCTGCTGACCCGCCGCCGACAATCACAATCTGCTTGATGGAAGGGGCCGCGTGCTCAGCCATGGGCCTGCCTTTCAAGATACTGCTTCAGCTTGGTCACATAGAGCCCATGGGGAGGAATCCTTGGCACGATCTGCTCGATCGACTGGCGAATCTGCGCCACGGTCTGGCTGGCTTCTGTGTCGCTCATGGCATCAGCCGTTCGATCATATTGGCGCGGGCGCAAGCCCTTGCCCCAATGCAGGATCGTCCAGTCTTCCTCATTGAAGGGCTCAAGGTCATAGCTCACCAGAAGCCCGCGGTGCTCAAAGTGCGCCAGCTTGCGCTCAAGCCTCTCATCCGGTTGATGGCTCTGCGCCTCGCGCCAATACCCAGCCTCGGGCATGTCGTCAGACTTAAGTAGCGCGGCGAGAAACAGGCTGATATGCGCGATATCGTCTCGGTACTGGCGATTATATTCGCGCCGCTCCACATCCATGGACACACCTGACGGCACAAGGGCCAGCAAGCGCTCCACATCCCGCTGGAGCATCATCATCGGGGCCGGGGTCAACGGCTCGACGACAGCGGCGGCGTGGCCAATGGCAACGCAATTGCCCGTCCAGGCTGTCTCAAGCTGACCGAGGCCAACGAGGTAGCTGTCGCCATTGGTGCTTGTCTCGCTGTCAGCCGTGACGCTGAGGTCTAGAGTACGATTTTGAAGGAAGGTCGTGCTCGTCCAGCCCTCAGGGGTGGCCTCAACGATCTGGCAGGCTGGCCCGATCTGCGAGGCTGGGGCCGTGTGAGTGGTGGCGCTGACTGTGCGGTCGTCGGCAAACCCTGCGCCGACAGCAAGGCACGCCTGTCGCCCAGGCCCGCTGGCATCCACGTAGAGCGACGCGGTGATCACGTCACCATTCTCAAGCGCCAGCGAAGCGATCCCGTTATCGCTTGTTTCAATTGAGCGGACTTCGCTCTCGATGCGTTCAACTGTGCTGTCCGCGACGTCATGATCGAGCAAGGCCGCCCACTCCATCGGATCGAACTGATAGCCATATTCGGCGCGCGACAGGATGGTGTTTGGATCTTCAGGCGGATGGGCGAAGCGCCCAGCCTTGGCCACCTGAGCCGAGACAAGCAAGGGTTCCAGATCAAGCTTGAGACGGGTCAGCTGGTGGCGCAGCGGCGCCGTTGCCAGCGTCGGCAGGGGGGAGTGGTGGCACTGCATCCAGCTCGCGCCGCCGACCCAGTGTTTGAAATGGCTCCCCAGCGAAAAGGTCGTGGCGCTGCCAAGCAGAAGCCGGGGTTCTTCCAGGCCAACCGAGCGCAGGAAGTTATAGGCAGTCGGCGCAGTCACGCTGCCGTAAAAGCTGTCTTCAAGAGGGCCATCTGAGGTGCCGAGCTGAAGAATGCGCCAGTCAGCGCCAAGGCTTTTCGATAGCGCAAGCGCGGCCAGGTTTCCGGCAAGCCCGCGTCCAATAATGGCGATGGAGTTTTGAGTCTGGGTCATGGATCAGGTGGCCGCCCGGGCGCGCGGGGATTGTGAAGCGGCACCATATTGCGCCAGAAAGTCTGCCTGTCTGGGCGTTGCGCTTACGGCCGCCCGGGTATCCATGCGGATCGCCTCCAGTCGTTGGTGGAGGTCCGTTGCGTCGTAGCGGTCAACGCGCGGGTCATGATCGGTTGGCATCAGGTTTTGCCCCATCATGACGGCCAGCCAGCTCGGCGGAAGAAAGACACCGAATTCATAAGCCGGGATATGCCCTCGCGACAGCCAGGCCTGCAGGCGCTCTTCGAGGCTGTCGGGGAGTTTCAAGGCCCGGAAATGGCGCCACATTTCGCTGTCATCGCGCTGGGTGGCGATGTAGTGCAGGAGCAGGAAGTCGCGAACGCGCTCAAAGTTCAAACCCATGCGTCGATTGTATTCGTCCACATCGAGGCTGTTGACCCCCTCGCTGGGGAAGAGCTCGATCAGGGTGGTGATCCCTTCCTGAATGAGGTGGATGGAGGTGGACTCCAAGGGTTCGAGGAAGCCAGCGGAAAGGCCAATGCTGACCACGTTGCGGTTCCAGAACTTCTTGCGGCGGCCGGTTTTGAAATAGAGCTGATTGGGATGGGCCAGCGGTGTGCCTTCAAGGCTGCCCAGCAATTGGGCGGTCGCCTCGTCGTCGGAGATGAAATCGCTGCAGTAGACATGGCCGTTACCGGTGCGGTGCTGGAGCGGAATGCGCCACTGCCACCCGGAGGTGCGTGCGGTGGCGCGGGTGTAGGGCGACAGCTCGCCATGCGACTCGCAGGGGATGGCAACCGCACGGTTGCAAGGAAGCCATTCGCTCCAGTCGTCATACCCGGTTTCCAGCGTCTGCTCGATCAAAACGCCTCTGAAACCCGAGCAGTCAACAAAGATGTCGGCTTCCACCTGTAGACCGTTTTCAAGCGTCAGCGCCTCGACGTGACCTGTTGTCGCGCCCAATTTGATGTCCGCCACCCGGCCTTCGACGCGTTTTACGCCCCGAGCTTCGCTGAAGCCCCGGAGGAATTTTGCGTAAAGGCTGGAGTCAAACTGGTAGGCGTATCCGAAGTTCGATCCGACCTCGTTCACGTCGCCTTCGGGTATTTTGAAGCGGTCCTCCTCGGCGGCGAGAATCGGGAAGGAGTAGTCATCGATCCGATGCGCCTTGCCGGCTTGTCTTAGCTTGAGCCAGGCCTGGTGGAAGTCGAGCCCATCCACAGGAAGGCCATAATCTCCAAAGGGATGGATATAGCGATCGCCCTTCTTGCCCCAGTCACAAAACTCGATCCCGAGCTTGAAGGTGGCCTCGGTGGATTTCATGAAGGTGCGCTCATCAATCCCGAGCGTTCGATTGAAAAATCGGATGTGTGGCAATGTTGCCTCACCCACCCCGACGGTGCCGATCTGGTCAGATTCAATCAGCGTTAAATCCGCGCCAACTCTATGGAATTTCGAGGCCAGAGCGGCTGCGGTCATCCAGCCGGCCGAGCCGCCACCGAGGATGCAGATGCGTGGAAATGGGGGCACGTTTTGTCCTTCGTTGTCTTTTTTTGTTTGCCAACTATGGATTTGCGATTATCAAAAAGATAGCGCGTCAGCTAACGCGTTCAAAATGAGGTAAAAAACCTGCCTTTGCATGCGACAATTTGGCAGGCGCCCTGGGGAGGGAATTAAATGATTGATCCGAAAAGCACCGACCCGTGGCGGTCGGTAAAGTGTGCCCTGCTTGGCACGTCTGCGCTCGTTGCGGCGGTCAGCCTGCCAACGGCCATGGCCCAGGAAGCCGAAGACTCAGAAGACGAGAATGCCGCTGAAACCACCGATGTCATTACCGTGACCGGTGTGCGCGGCGCGCTTCTGACTGCGCGGAACCTGCGCCGTGACGCCGACACCTTTGTGGACGCCATCACGTCGACCGACGTGAACCAGCTTCCGGACCTGTCCGTCGCTGAAGCGCTGTCGCGTGTCCCAGGTGTTGTGACCCAGCGCTTTGAGCTTGGCGGCAGTGACGGTGATTTCCCGTCACCGGAAGGCTCCGGTAATATTATTCGTGGCCTGCAGTATGCCCGCTCTGAATTCAACGGCCGTGACGCCTTCTCTGCGAACGGTGGCCGTGCGCTTGAGTGGGCCAGCATCCCGCCGGAACTGATCGGCGCGGTTGAGGTCTTCAAGAACCAGACAGCTGACATGATTGAAGGCGGTATCTCCGGTACCGTGAACCTGCGCACGCTGGAGCCGTTCGATCGCGACGGCCGTTTTGGTGTGCTGGCAGCAGAAACCATCTATACGGACCTGGCTGAAGAGTGGAGCCCGGGCTTTAGCGGCATCGTTGGTGACCGCTGGGAAACCGATGCCGGCGAATTTGGTCTCCTCGCGTCTTTCTCCACCTCGGAGCTGAACTCCAACGTGGACGGTTTCCAGTATGGTCAGCTGATGGCTGTTCCGAACCCGGATGCTCCGGGCACGACCATGGCGCTGCCGGGTGGCTGGCAGGCGCGTGATGCGTCCATCGGCCGTGAGCGCGACAGCTATTATGTGGCTGGTCAGTGGCGTTCGCCGAATGGTGACATGGAGCTGACGGTCAAGGCGGTGCGTGTTGAGAACGAGATCAACACCCGCGAGAACACAATCGAATTCTTCACCGACGCGGAATCATGGGCAAACTGGACCATCCTCGGCGATGCCAGCACCCGCAGCATCGTGCCGTTTGAGTCTGACGGCATCCCGCGCTGTAACGGTAACGGTGAAGCTGCCAACGGCGGCATCGGCATCTGTGAGCAGCTCTTCCCGATTGATGGCGGGCTGATGGAATCCGGTCTTGTGTCCAACAACCTGCGCGACTGGCTTGGCCAGACCGGCAATCTGCAGACGCCTCTGCAGTCGCTGGCGATCAACCAGGTCGAAGAGTCCATGACCCAAGACATCAGCGCGAACTTCAAGTGGCGCGTCAATGACCGCCTCTATGTTGAGCTTGATGCCCAGCACACTGAAGCGGAATCGTCTCTCGAGCGCTTGTGGGCTGGTGGCAATCACTTTGCCGACTACCGCTTTGACTTTTCTGACTCCGAAAACCCAGAGATCGAGCTCTTCCTGTCGGATCAGGTCCAGCTGGCAACCTGGGGCGGGACGTTCCGCGGTGCCGATCCGGGCATTTTGGGTGATCTCGGTGATCCGCGTTACGGCTTCCTGCTCTATTCAGCTGATGAATACCAGGACAATACCGGTGATCTGACCTCATTCCGTGCCGACGCCGAATATGAGTTTGACGGCGACGGTTGGTTCGACTCCATCAAGTTTGGTGCCCGCTATGTCGAACGCGAGCAGAATAACCGCAATGCAGGCCTGAACTGGGGTGCAATCGCTCCGCCGTGGGACGGCAACGGTTATCTGCCTTATGCGAACATGCAGGATCAGGGCTTCTATGAAGGCTTTGACTTCGCTGGCTTCCAGCGTGGCGGCGTCTTCCAGGGTGATATCACGTCCATCGTGTTCCCGAGCCAGGCCAACATGTCTGACATGCAAGCCTATATCGACTCCCTTGCTGGCGAGCCGCTCCTGAACCCGGGCATTAACGGCGACGGCCTTCTGCAGATCGGTGACTGGGTGCCGCTGCTTCAGAACGGCGTTGTCGACTTTGCCAACCGTGGCCAGGACAGCAACGTGCGCGAAGAGACGACCAACCTCTACGGCATGGTGCGCTTTGGTCAGGAATTCGATAGCGGTCAGGCCGTTTCCGGTAACTTTGGCCTGCGCTTCGTGCGGACCGAAAACACCGGCGGTGGCTTCATCGGTTATGCCGAAGTGGCGGCTGACGATCCTGGCAACCCAACGCAGGAGCGTGACTTCCTGCCGGAAGTTGCAGCTTTCCTCGATCAGCCGAACGAGTTCGCCTCGATCGACAACAGCTATGAGTATCTCCTGCCGTCCTTCAACATGAAGTGGGATATCAACGATGATATGCTGATCCGCTTCGCGGCGAGCCAGGCGATCACGCGCCCGGATATCTCGGCGATCAACACCTCGCGCGTAAATATCGGTGCGTTTGGCTTTGTGACGGATACCACGGTTGCTCCGCCTGTCATTACCGACATCGTTCCCAATCAGATCAACCAGTATGGTGGCAATCCGGAACTTGAGCCGATTGAATCCACTAACTTCGATTTTGCTTTCGAGTGGTATTTCTCCGATGAGGGTCTGTTCTCGGCGTCGATCTTCCGCAAGGAACTTCGCAACGTGATCGTCTACTCAACCGAGACCCGTGGTACGCTGCAGGCCGATGGCTACGATATTCCGGTCGTCTTCACGAGTAACTTCAACTCTCGCGACGGCAAGGTTGACGGTATCGAGTTTGCCTACCAGGACTTCTTCGATGAACTTCCTGGTGCGTTCAGCAATCTCGGTGTCCAGGCCAACCTGACGCTGATCAACTCTGAGTCCGAAGCGCTGCCGGTCATCTTTGGTGCCGATGGCAACACGGGCGAAGGCTTCCTGACGGTTTACCGCTGGGGTGTGAGTGAGCTGCTCGGCCTGTCCGACGTATCTTATAACCTGATCGGTATCTATCAGGACGATAACTTTGAGGCGCGTCTGGCCTACAACTGGCGCTCTGAGTACTGGAGCTCATATCGTGATTTCGTGACGGGTAACCCGATCCGTCAGGACGATATCGGGTTCCTGGATGCCTCGGCACGCTGGAACGTCACCGATAATCTTGAGTTCAGCGTACAGGCTGCCAACCTTCTGGACACCAAGTCCACGGCCAGCCAGCAGATCGATCAGGCTGGGCAAACCTTTGCCCGTTCGGTCTTTGTGAACGACCGTCGCTTCGAGTTCGGGATCCGCTACGACTTCTAAGAGCGTGTTCTGACTTGAACTCACACCGACAAGAGGGGGCAGGCGTTCGCGTCTGCCCCTTTCTCCTTGGGTCCTGCCCAGCATGTCCCCACAGCATTGTCGAGAGTGTCGCGGTGCGTTTAGCGCTGCACTTTTCTAAACTTTTTAAGATCAACGGGACGTGCCCCGCGATCGGCTCTGGGAAACCCCGGTGCCAGGCCCTCATGGAGACCGACATGAAGACCCCGATTTCAAAGTTCAATGCGCTGCGCCTTACCGCGTCGATTGCTGTACTGGCGCTGGCAGCCTGCGCTCCGGCAGACGATGCAGCATCAGAAGCATCTGAAGACAGTGCTCAGCAGTCGAACGCAAGCCAGAGCACAGCCATCACCGTGTCCAATGGCACAAGCAGTGTCGTTGTCGATCCAGCCAACTGGCCTGAAGGTCAGTCCGGCGTGGCGCGTGACCCTGAGGTCGAAGCTTTTGTCGCCGATCTGGTCTCGCGCATGACGGTCGAAGAGAAAGTCGGTCAGGTCCTGCAGGCTGATATCTCTGAAGTTACACCGGAGCTGGCTCAGCAGTACAATCTCGGCTCTGTCCTCAACGGCGGTAACTCCGGGCCTTACAACAATAACTTCGCGCCACCATCAGACTGGCTGCAGCTGGCGGACGAGTATTACGTAGCCTCCACCGATACGTCTGATGACGGCGTTGGCATTCCCATCATCTGGGGTACAGACGCGGTGCACGGCCACTCCAACATCGTGGGGGCGACGCTCTTTCCCCACAATATCGGCCTTGGCGCAGCGAACAGCCCCGAGCTGATGTACCAGATCGGTGAAATCACCGCGCTTGAGATCCGCGCGACCGGCCAGGACTGGACCTTTGCGCCGACCCTGGCGGTCGTTCAGAACGACACCTGGGGGCGGACCTATGAGGGCTTTTCCGAGCGTCCGGAAATCGTGGCTAACCTTAGTGCACCGCTGGTGGAAGGCCTGCAAGGCGCAGCCGGAACCGATGAATTCCTGAACGGCCCGCATATTGTGTCGACGGCCAAGCACTGGGTTGGCGATGGCGGCACCTATCTGGGTCGCGACCAGGGTGACAACCGCGCCAGTGAAGCGAACATGCGCGACATTCACGCGGCCGGTTACCCGCCAGCGATTGCTGCGGGGGTGCAAACTGTCATGGCCTCATTCAACTCCTGGCATGGCGTGAAGATGCACGGCAATGGAGCCATGCTGCAGGACGTACTGGTCGACCGCATGGGCTTTGATGGCTTTGTCGTGGGCGACTGGGAAGGCCATGGGCAGATCGCCGGTTGCACCAATGAGGACTGCCCTCAGGCCCTGATCGCTGGCGTCGATATGTATATGGCTTCCGGCAGCTGGCAGGAGCTTTACTACTCGCTCCTCGAAGATGTTCAGGACGGCACCGTTTCGATGGAGCGTCTGGACGAAGCCGTGACCCGCATCCTGCGTGTGAAGGCTCGCGCTGGCCTGTTTGAAGGCCTTGCCCCGTCTGAGCGCCCGCAAGCGGGTGACTTTGACCTTCTGGGGCACCCCGACCACCGCGCGGTGGCCCGTGAAGCTGTGCGCAGTTCGCTTGTACTTCTGAAGAATGACGCTGGCTTGCTCCCGCTCGACCCAAGCCTGAATATCCTCATGGCTGGCGATGGTGCCGATAATATCGGCAAGCAGTCGGGCGGCTGGACGATTAATTGGCAGGGCGATGGCCACAGCAATGACGTCTTTCCCGGCGGTCAGTCCATCTATGACGGCTTTGTCGACGCGGTTGCCGATGCCGGTGGCTCCGTGACCTTGAGTGAAGATGGCTCCTACACCGAGCGTCCCGATGTGGCGGTCGTGGTGTTCGGGGAAGACCCCTATGCAGAGTTTGTCGGCGACCAGGAGTTCGTGAACTTCCCCGATGAGCGGGGTCTCAATCTTCTGCGCCAGTATCAGGCCGATGGCATCCCAACGCTGGCGGTCTTCCTGTCAGGCCGTCCGCTCTGGGTGAACCGCGAGCTGAATGCGTCAGACGCCTTTGTCGCGGCCTGGCTTCCAGGCTCTGAAGGCGGCGGTGTCGCTGATGTTCTGGTGGGCGATGCCGCTGGCGCGCCGCGCCACGACTTTGTCGGTCAGCTCTCCTATTCCTGGCCGCAGCGCGCGGACCAGACAGTGTTGAACCCCCATGATGAAGGCTATGATCCGCTCTTTGCTTACGGCTATGGCCTGAGCTATGGCGAGCCGGGTGAGCCGGTGGGTGAGCTCAGCGAAGACAGCGGTCTGACCGAAAGCGATGCTGGCACCGCTACGGCCTTGATGACCAATGGGCGCGTCGCAGCGGGCCTTGAACTGGCGCTGGTGTCCGGCGGCGAGCGTGTTGTGGTCAGCGGCCCCGATGCCGCGACGGCGGACGCGGCCATCGCCATCACGCTCGACGATCGTGACGTTCAGGATGACAGCCGTCGTGTGAACTGGACTGCCGAGGCAGGCTTCCAGATCGCGGGAAGTGCCACGGCGCTTGATGCGGGTCAGCTCTTGCAGATTTCCTACCAGGTCACAGAGCGTGGCGAAGGGCCGGTTACGGTGTCCGTTGGCGGTGCCGCGCTCGACATCACCGCAGGCATTCGTCTGGCAGAGGGTAAAGGCTGGCGCTCCGGCGTTATTCCAATGTCCTGCTTTGCTGACGCCGGCGCGGATCTCGGCGGCGTTGAAATGCCGTTCGCAATGACGGGGCCGGCTGGGCTGGAGTTCTGGGTGGATGATGTCTCGGTTGGCGGTCAAGCGACCGACGATATGACCTGCGAGCTGTAACGGGGCTGATGGCCTGAGGTGCGCCCCATCCGTCTGCCGTTGCCGTGTTGGGCCGATGGAAGGGGCGAGGCCTCAGTGCGCGGCCTGTGAATGGAATAAAAACCCCTCTGGACAAGCAATGACATCGTTGTCATTAGTGCGGGCAAGGCGAATAAACCGCCACGTCCATGCCTTGGGAGTATCAGATGTCGAACCCGTATAACCGCAAGCTGGCACTGGCTGGCCTTGATATGAGCCGGATTGACGAGCCGTCGATGGGGTCGATCATCCAGGAGGTCGTGACTGACAAACTCCACGGTCTGGCCTTCAGCCCCTATGTCGACGGCCAGGACAATATGACCGAAGTGAGCGCTGGTCAGATCCGCGAGCGCATGGCCATGCTGGCGCCCCATACCAGGTGGATCCGCACCTTCTCGTGTACCCGCGGCAACGAGTTAAGCCCGGGTGTGGCAAAAGAGCTGGGCCTGAAGTCCATGGTCGGGGTCTGGATTGATGACGATCTGGATCATAATGAAGAAGAGCTCACCAACGGGCTGGAGATCGCCAAGCGTGGTGAGGCCGGCATCCTGGCTATCGGCAACGAAGTCATGCTCCGCGAGGAAATCTCCGAAGACCAGCTCATTGCCTATATCGAGCGGGCGAAGGCCGCGCTTAAAGAGGCGGGAGTGGACGTGCCGGTGGGTTATGTCGACGCCTACTTCCTGTTTGAAAACCATCCACGCGTGGCTGACGCCTGTGATGTGGTGCTGGTCAATTGCTATCCCTTCTGGGAGGGCTACCCGATCGAGCACGCCAACATCTATATGCGCGAGATGTATCGCCGGGCCCAGAATGTGGCCAAGGGCAAGAAGGTCATCATTGCCGAAACCGGCTGGCCCAATATCGGCACGGCGGATCGCGGGGCGGTTCCATCACGCGCCAACGCCATGAAATACTTCATTGATGCGGTGCGCTGGACCGATGAAGAGGGCATCGAGCTGTTTTACTTTGCCGGTTTTGATGAAGCCTGGAAAATCGCCAAGGAAGGCGATGTCGGGGCCTATTGGGGCCTGTGGGACAAGGACGGCAACCCGAAATACTTCGCCTGATGTTTGGCCTGTTTACCCACCGTCGTGGCTTTGCGCCCGACTATGCGCCGGCCATTTGCTACTCAGGATATCGTGAGGGGCAGAGCCCGCCGTCGGGCATCTTCCCGAGCTATGAGCAGGTGCGCGAGGACCTTCTCATTCTGGCTCAGCACTGGCGGTATTTGCGCATCTATGACTGCACCACCCATGCCGATCTTGTGCTGGAGGTCATCCGCAGGGAGAAGCTGTCGCTTCAGGTTATGCTGGGCATGGGCTTGCAGGCTGAGGTGAACAACCCCGACTGCCCGTGGGGCGCGGACTATTCAAAGCAGGTTCTAAAGCGGAACCGGCGGTCCAACGATGCTGAGCTCCGCAAGATCATCGCGCTGTCCCGGCGCTACCGCGACGAGGTGCTGGCGTTGTCGATCGGGAACGAGGCAAGCGTGGACTGGAATGACCACATGGTCCCGGTTTCACGGCTGGTACATTTTGCAAAGACGCTCCAGCACAAGGCTCGCCATCCGGTCACGTTTTGCGAGAACTATGTGCCCTGGGCCGACAAGCTTGAGCCGCTGGTGCCCTATCTGGATGTGATCAGTGTGCACACCTATCCGGTATGGGAATACAAATCGATTGATGAGGCGCTGGCCTATACCCAGGACAATTATAACAGCGTCAAAGACCGCTACCCCCACAAGCCGGTGATCATCACCGAGGCGGGCTGGACCACGACGGCGAATGGCCGAGGCATTGAGCCGGACAATGCCAATGTGGCGCTGCAGGATATCTACTTTCAGCAGCTGACAGCCTGGGCGGATGAAAACGAAATCCTGACCTTCGTTTTCGAAGCCTTTGACGAACCCTGGAAGGGGTCTGGCGCCCCTGATGAGCCGGAAAAGCACTGGGGCCTGTTTACAGTGGGTCGCAAGCCAAAACCGGTCGTGGCCAAACGCTTTGCCCACCTGCTGTAGTCCCTTGCGAAGCCCATGATTTTGAAAATCATGGGCTTACAACCGACTTGCTATTTCCCTACTCACGGGTCAGATATACCCAGTAGAGCTGCGTATCGGCAAAGAAACCATGGCAACAATCATCGATGTCGCAAACCGGGCAGGGGTCTCCATCAAGACCGTGTCGCGGGTCATGAATAACGCAAAGAATGTGCGCGCCAATACCGCTGAGCGTGTCCGCGACGCGATTCGTGAGCTCAATTATCAGCCGAGTACGGCCGCTCGGGAGCTGCGCAGTGGACGCTCGCGCTTCATCGGCATGCTGTTTTCTGACCCGTCCAGCGGCTTCCAGGCCAAGCTTCACCACGCGGCGCTCGAGGCATGCAGCCAAGCGGGTTACTTCCTGGCGGCGGGCCTGTTTGATGAATCGTCGCCTGACTGGAGCCAGCAATTTAAAGACTTCCAGCGGCGCACCCGCTCCGACAACGTCGTGCTGGTCCCGCCGCTATGCGATTCCAAAGAACTGCAACAAGAGCTGTCCAGCCATGAGATAGCCGCGGTCGTCATTTCGCCGAGCGCGTCCTTTGCCGACGCTCACACGGTGCGGATGGACGACTATGGTGCGGCTCGTGAAATCACCCAGCACCTGCTGGATCTCGGGCACACGCGTCTTGGTCACCTGACTGGTCCTGTGGGCCACACCGCTTCGGTTCAGCGCCGCGCCGGGTTTGAGGATGCGATCAAGGACCACCCGTCAGCTGAAGTGCGTGAGGACTGGATCAAGCCGGGCCAGTTCCGCTTCAAGGAAGCTGTCGCATCGGCCGAGGCCATGTTGTCTGGATCTGATCGTCCCACTGCAATCTTCGCGGCGAACGACGATACCGCCGCCGCTGTTTGCTTTACCGCAGCGCGTCTGGGATTGCGGGTGCCCGATGATTTGTCTGTGGCTGGATTTGACGACGTGCCCATCGCCACCACCATGTGGCCGCCTCTGACCACGATTGCCCAGCCGTTTGACGCCATGGCAAGAGCGATGGTGGAGCTGATTTCCGAAACTCCGACCGGTCCGGGTCAGTCCTGGGAGCCCAGAACGATGACCATTGGCCATGAGCTGAAGGTTCGGGCATCGACCGCGCCGCCTCCACGGACCTGAAAATTCAGAGATTAGAGCTGGATCGGCAAGGTGCGACCGTTTTGACAACGGTGGACATTTTGTTTGACACGCTTCGCGCGACTGGTGTCTTCTTTCACGATAACGGACCGCTTTAAAAGATATCTGCGGCCGCCAGGGAGGACATCGTGATGAGAATTCCAGGGCGCTTTGCGCTTTTGGCATCGGCTTGTGCCGTCGCAGGGTTGGGCGCGGCCTGCAGCCAGGCTTCTGACACCGATGATCATGATGACGCCGCCGGCTGGCAGCTGGTCTGGGCCGATGAATTTGACGGCGATGCGCTTGATGACAGCCGCTGGAACCGCGAGCATGACTGCTGGGGTGGCGGCAATGAAGAGCGCCAGTGCTACCTGCCGCGCGAAGAAAACGCTCGCGTCGAAGATGGCCGCCTGATCATCGAGGCGCATTTCGAAGAAGCCACGGGCCCGGCCCTGCCTGAGCGCCTATGGCAAACCGAAGATGATCGCACGGCGACCAATACCCAGCCCTTCACCTCGGGCCGGATCAATACCAGCGGCAAGGGCGACTGGACCTATGGCCGGATAGAGGTGCGCGCGCGCCTTCCTGAAGGTCAGGGCACCTGGCCCGCGATCTGGATGCTGCCAACCGACAATGTCTATGGCGGATGGGCTCTGTCTGGCGAAATCGACATTCTTGAAGCGGTCAATCTCGGTGCGGTCTGCCTTGAGTGCGAGGAAGGCGTTGAGAACCGCATGTTTGGCACGCTCCACTTCGGCGGAGCCTGGCCCCACAACCAGTACCAGAACCGCCGCCGCACCCTTCCTGTCGGCGAAGACGGTGAGCAAATCTGGCATGAGTTTGCGATTGAGTGGAGCGAGGGCCGCGTGGAGTGGTTCCTCGATGGAGAGAGCTACGGCTACCTCACCCCGGAACACTGGAACACCCAGTCTGATGTGCCAGAGGCGCAGGGTAATCCCAACGCGCCGTTCGATCAGCGTTTTCACCTGATCCTGAACCTCGCCATCGGTGGGCACCTCGCCGAAAGCCACACCGCGGGCGGCGTTGATATGACCGGCTACCCGAAGCAATTCGAAGTCGACTATGTGCGCGTCTATGAATGCGCTGGTGACCCCACCGCCGTGGCCTGCCGCCACGATGCCGACGACGCATAACGCCCTGATATAATAAAAATAAAGGCAGCTGATCCATGACCGAAGCGACAAGCGCGACTGCGCAAAAGGACGGCATCCATTTCGGGCATATGCTCGCTTACGGGTCAGGAGCATTCGCAAATAACCTGCTGGCCGGAACGATCGGCGCGATGGCTATTGTATTCAATCTTGGTTACGGGATGGATCCCGGCCTTGCGGGTTTGATCCTAGGACTTCTGCCTCGACTGTTCGATGCAATTACTGATCCTTTGATGGGTTACATTTCCGACAATACGAAGTCCAGGTGGGGGCGTCGGCGACCATTCATTTTTATTGGTGCGATCCTTGTCGGCATCGCTTTTGCCTTAATTTGGCAGGCTCCGCAGGGCCAGTCGGAGAGCTTCTACTTTGTCTGGTTCCTCGTTGGTCTGCTCATTTTTTATGTGTGCTATACGATCTTCGCGACGCCTTGGGTTGCCCTCGGCTATGAGCTGACGCCGGACTACAACAAGCGCTCTTTCTTGATGGGTACGCAGAATTTTATTGGCCAGCTCGCCTACTTTGTGCCGCCTTGGCTAATCCTTGCGATGAGCTATACGCCGATCTTCCCCGACCTTCGGTCAGGAGCGGCAGGCATTGCGATTGTCATCGGTATGGTTGTGGCCCTGATAGGCGTGCTTCCAGCTATCTTCCTTCGTGAGCGCATGCGCATCATTGCCATGGCTGAAATCAATCTGGAAAACCAGCAAAAGGGCGATCACGCCGCGACTATCGGGTCGAACATCCGCGCCTTCTTCAAGAGCTTTGGTGATGCACTCTCTTTCATTCCATTTTTGCGGCTCTGCGGGGCGACATTCCTCGTCTTCAACGGATTCATTCTGATCGCGGCCTTCCAGTCATATGTTATCATTTACTACTTGTTTGGCGGCGATACTGGGGCAGCTGGACTCTATATTGGATATGTAGGAACTGCGACGACTGCAGCGACCTTTTTGGCAATCATCGTAGTCACTTGGCTCGCGACAATTGTGGGAAAACGCGGTGCGTTTGTGATAGCGATCGGCATATCGATTGTTGGCTATCTGGCGAAGTGGGTCTGTTACAATCCAGACATGCCGTGGATGATTGTGCTGCCCGCTCCGCTGCTGGCATTCGGTCTAGGGGGCCTATTTACGCTGATGCCGTCAATGATGGCGGACATTGTTGACCGCGATGAACTCAAGACCCATCAGCGCCGTGAGGGCATGTACGGCTCGATTTACTGGTGGGTTGTTAAGCTCGGCATGGCGGTCGCGTTGGCTGCGGGCGGTTACCTTCTCAATGCAACGGGCTTTGATGTCGCTCTGGAGGGCAACCAGACAGAGACGACATTGTTATTGCTTCGGGTGTTCGACGTGTTCATACCGGCCGTTGCTTCAGCGTTGGCAATTTTCCTTGTCGTTTCTCTCGACCTCTCCAAGGAAAAAGCTGCCGCCGTGCGCGCTCAGCTGGAAGAGCGGCGCGGTACACCTGCCGCAGTTCCGGCTGAATGAACAGCTCGGACGGGCGCACGGCACGGGTTGAAACCCAAAATGACAACGTTTACCAGCATCCTTAAATCGATTGGGGAATAGGCCGATGGCTGAAGCTGTAGTCACAGACGATCTTGTACCAAGCTCCATTCAGGAGCGGGTCGAGGCCATCCTGAGCGAGATGACGCTGGAGGAGAAGGCCGGCCAGCTTAACAGCGTGGACGCTTCCAATCCGACGCCATCCGAGCGCATTGGTGATGATATTCGTGCGGGGCGCGTCGGCGCTGTTCTCAATCAGGTGGAGCTGCACGAGGTTTGCGCGCTTCAGCATATTGCGCTGGAAGAAACCCGCCTGGGTGTCCCGCTTCTGTTTTCGCGCGATGTGATCCACGGCTTTAACACCGTCTTCCCGCTACCCATTGGTCAGGCCTCGAGCTGGAACCCCGATATTGTGCGTGAAGGCGCGCGTATTGCGGCTGCTGAAGCGGCCGCCACGGGCGTGCGCTGGACGTTCGCACCCATGGTCGACATTTCCCGCGATGCGCGCTGGGGCCGGATTGCTGAATCGCTCGGCGAAGACCCGTATCTCGCATCGGTTTTGGGCGCAGCCATGGTCAAGGGCTTCCAGGGTGATGACTTGAGCGCGCCAGGCTCCATTGCAGCCTGTGTGAAGCATTATGCGGGTTATGGTGCGTCCGAAGCCGGGCGTGACTACGCGGCCACCACCATCGCTGACAACGAGATGCGCAATGTCTACCTGCCGCCCTTCAAGGCCGCAGCGGAGGCCGGCGCGGCGACCTTCATGACGTCCTTTGGCGATATTGATGGCGTTCCGGCAACCGGTAACGACTATCTGATTAATGGGATTTTGCGCGGTGAGATCGGCTTTGAGGGGCTGATGATCTCTGACTGGGATTCTATCGGTCAGCTCATCATCCATGGCTTCTGCGAAGACCCGACCGAAGCGGCAAAGGTCGCCGCTGAGGCCGGTGTCGACATGGACATGATGTCATCGGCCTTTGTTGACTGCCTGCCTGCGCTGGTGCGTGAAGGCCAGATGGATGAAGCCGTGCTCGACACCATGGCGCGCCGCGTCCTGACTCTGAAGTTCAAGCTCGGTGTTATGGACGACCCTTATGCCGACCTTCATCGCGACGGCACGCCGCCCGTCAAGCACGCACTGGCGGCGGCCCAGCGTGCCGCGGCTGAAAGCATGGTGCTGTTAAAGAACAAGAATGACGTCCTGCCGCTGAACTTTGACGCGCTGAAGAGCCTGGCCGTGATTGGTCCGCTCGCAGATCAGCCTGAAGACCAGATGGGCACCTGGGTGTTTGACGGCGAGGCTGAGCGCAGCATCACGCCGGCCACCGCGTTCAAGGCCGCGCTTGCCGGTCGCGCGGAGGTCAAATTCGTTCCAGCGCTCACGCATTCACGCGACACGAACGCCGCCCAAATTCGTCCTGCGGTCGATGCAGCGCTGAACAGCGATGCTGTCGTCCTGTGTCTGGGCGAAGAGGCGATCCTTTCAGGTGAAGCCCATAGCCGTGCCGACATTACTCTGCCCGGCGCACAGGTGGAGCTCGCCCGTGTGATCAAGGCCACTGGCAAGCCGGTCATTGGCGTGATCCTGGCCGGTCGCCCGCTGGCGCTGACCAATGTCGAGAACTGCTTTGATGCGCTTATCTATGCCTGGCACCCCGGTAGCATGGGCGGCCCGGCGCTGGTTGATCTGGTCTCGGGCGCGATCGCGCCGTCGGGCAAGCTGCCGGTCAGCTTCCCGGTTTCAGTAGGCCAGATCCCGATCCACTATAATCACAAGAATTCCGGTCGCCCGGCTGAACCCCACACTGTCGTCCATATCGACGATATTCCGGTGGGCGCGGGCCAGACCTCGCTGGGGATGAGCAGCTTCCATCTCGATGACGGCTATCAGCCGCTTTACCCCTTTGGCCACGGCTTGAGCTATACGCGATTTGACTATGGCCCCCTCACGGTCAGCGCGCCTGAGTTTGCTGCGGGCGAAACCCTGGCCGTGGAGTGTGAGCTATCCAATGCTGGCGCGCGTGATGGGGTTGAGGTCGTCCAGCTTTACATCCGTGACCGCGCCGGGTCTTTGACCCGTCCGGTGCGCGAGCTGAAAGCTTTCAGGCGCGTCGCCCTGAAAGCGGGTGAAAGTACGAGTGTGCGCTTTGAGCTCAGCGAAGCAGACCTGGCCTTCTCGCGCCGGGACAAAAGCTTTGGCGCAGAGCCGGGCCTGTTTGACGTTTGGGTTGGCGGAGACAGCACCACACAGAATGGTGCGCAATTCCGTTTGACCTCGGCCACGTAGGAAGATTTGCCTGAGCCGCGCCAAAGCCGCGCACTCACGCATTATCCCTTTCTACTGGCGGCCGATTTGCGCCAAACATAGCGCCTATAAATGTCCGGGGAGGGACGCATAATGGCATTAGAACTGATCGATCTTTTGATCGTCGGCATTTACGCGATTGTACTATTTGGAATCGCCAACTGGGTAAGCCGCGAAAAGGCAGGCCACGAGAAGAACGCCGAAGACTATTTTCTGGCCGGTAAGGCCCTGCCCTGGTGGGCTGTGGGGGCCTCGCTGATTGCGGCAAACATCTCAGCTGAACAGATTATCGGTCAGTCCGGACAGGGCTATGTGGTGGGGCTGGCCATTGCCGCCTATGAGTGGCAGGCCGCCATTGTCCTCCTGATCGTCGCAAAATTTTTCCTGCCGATCTTCCTCGACAAGAAGATCTACACGATGCCGCAATTTCTCGATCTGCGCTTTGGCGGTCAGATCAAGACGATCATGGCGGTCTTCTGGATCACGCTTTTCACCGCGGTGAACCTGACCTCCATCCTCTGGTTAGGCGGTCTGGCAATCAACGCCGTCACCGGCGTTTCAGTGCTCTACGCCATGATTGGGCTCGCGGCCTTTGCCGTCCTCTACTCGATCTATGGTGGCCTGAAGGCTGTGGCGCTGACCGACGTGATCCAGGTGGTGATCCTGATCGCCGGTGGTGCCATCATCACCGTGATTTCGCTCTCGCTTGTGGGCGATGGCGCGGGCGCGCTCGCCGGGTTCAATACGCTTCTGGCTCAATTCCCGGGTCATTTTGAAATGATCCTCGAGCCGGAGAACCCGAGCTATGGATCGCTTCCAGGAATCTGGACGCTGCTGGGCGGCCTATGGGTGCTGCACTTCAGCTATTGGGGCTTTAACCAGTACATCATCCAGCGGGCGCTGGGCTCCAAAAGCCTCAACGAGGCCCAGAAGGGTCTCGCCTTTGCCGCAGCCTTGAAGCTGCTCATCCCGGTGATCGTTGTGGTGCCAGGCATCGCTGCGCTTTATCTGGCTCAAAACGGGATGCTGGACCAGACCGCGCTCGACGCCCGCCCAGACAGCACGTATGGCGTTCTGATGACGCTGGTGCCGGGCGGCCTTCGTGGTCTCGTCTTCGCCGCACTGATTGCGGCCATCGTGTCCTCGCTGGCGTCGATGATGAACTCCATCTCGACCATCTTCACCATGGACGTCTACCGCGCAGCGCGCCCCACCCAGTCGGAGCATCACTATGTGACCGTGGGCCGGGTAACGTCGTTCAGCGCCATGGTCATCGCGCTGATCCTGGCCCAGCCCTTCCTGGGCGGTATGGAAAGCGCCTTCCAGACGATCCAGGAATACACAGGCTTTGTCGCGCCGGGCGTCGTCGGCGTCTTCCTGCTGGGCCTGTTCTGGCAGCGGGCGAACACCTTCGGGGCCTTTGCCATGCTGGTGGTCTCGATCGGGCTGAGCTTCTTCTTCTGGCTGATCGCGAACCCGGCCGCCATGGGCGGTGTGGGGTCGGGCCTCCTGGCCGCGATGGGCCTTGAGTCGGCCAATCTGCCGTTCGTGATCCGCATCTGGATTGTCTTCCTGACCTGTCTGGTCGCCGGTGTTGTCGTGTCGATTCTGACGCCGAAGCCGGATCAGGAGCGCGTCGTTGTGCTCGGCCAGATGAATTTCGCCACCCAGCCGGTGTTCAACATCTCGGCAGTGGCGATCGCGGTCATCCTGATCGGGATCTATTTCGTCTACTGGTAGGCTGGGCGGGACGCCTCGACGGTGGTTGGCCTTTACCGGCTGACCACCGGACGGGACACCGAGATAAACCGAACTACCTCTCCTGCTTCAAGCAGGCGCAAAGCGGCCCCTCGCGGGTCGTTTTGTGTATGGAGGCTCAGTCATGGCCGATACCGGTCGCAAAGTCCCAACCGGGCGTCTCACTCGGCTCGCGCGCCTCGGGGCGTGGGGTGTGCAGACGGCTGGGGCCGCCGCGGTGACCGGGACGGGCGCAGCGCTCAGCGGGCGCAAGGCCAGCCTGTCTGAGCTGATGGTCACGCCCACGTCAGTCCGTCGACTGGGCGAGGAGCTGGCGCGCTTGCGTGGGGCGGCGCTGAAAGCTGGGCAGATGCTGTCCATGGATGCCGGGGATTTCCTGCCGCCGGAGCTGGCCGAGCTCACCGATCATTTGCGCGACAGCGTGGAGCCCATGGCCCCACACCAGCTCCGCCGCACTCTGGATCGGGCCTGGGGTCCTGGCTGGCTCCAGACCTTCAAGCGCTTTTCCTCCCGGCCCGCCGCATCGGCCTCCATCGGCCAGGTCCACAAGGCCTGGCTGAAGGATGGGCGCGCCATAGCCGTGAAGGTCCAGCACCCTGGCATCAAGGAAAGCATCGACAGCGACATGGCCAATGTTGGCGCGCTGCTACGCATGTCCGGTCTGGTTCCCAAGGGCGTTGATCTGGCGGCCATTCTGGAAGAGGCGCGCCTGCAGCTGCATGACGAGACCGATTATGAGCGCGAGGCTGACAATGCGCGGCGCTATGCGGATGTACTTGGTGACGATCCGCGATTTGTGATCCCGGGCGTCCACGCTGACCGGTCTGGTCCCTCCATTCTGGTCATGGACTGGATCGAGGGCGGCGGTATTGAGAAAGCGGCTGATCAACCGCTTGAGGAGCGCGAGCGTGTCTTCCACGCCTTCCTCGATTTGACTTTGGCTGAGCTGTTTGACCTTGGTTTGATGCAAACCGATCCCAATTTCGCAAACTTTCTTTACGCCGGACCCGATCTCCCCATCGGCCTGATCGATTTTGGAGCGGTACGCGACATTCCCAGCGAAATCTCTGAGGCCTACCGGACCGTCCTTGCTGCGGCTCTCGACGGCACGCGCGATGATCTTGCAGCGGCGCTGGTGGGGCTGGGCGTTATTGACCCAGCCGCTGACGCTGATTTCCGCGAGCAGGTAATAGACCTGACAGAACAGTCGCTTGCGCCACTCAAATCCGGATATCCGTTTGATTTTACCGACCGCAGCGTGACCGCCAGTGTGCGTGATGACGCCATGACGCTGCGCACCCGCGATTTGACCCATACCCCGCCGCCGGAGCTGATTTTTATCCAGCGAAAGCTGGCCGGTGTATATCTTCTGGGGGCCCGTCTGGGGCTGAAAACCGATATCACAACCGCCTTGCGCGCGCATTTGTAGCGGCTTTTCCCTACGCGAAGAAGGGAAAAAGGTTTGTAGAAGTGTCCAGTTTGTTAGACACTATGAGGTGTTAAGCCAGCAAAGGCGCACCTATGACCTTACCCTTTCCCTTCCCCGCCATTGTCGGGCAGGAGGAGATGAAGCAGGCGCTTCTGATCGCCTGCGTCGAGCCGCGCATTGGCGGCGTGCTCGTTTTTGGTGATCGCGGCACAGCCAAGTCCACCGCCGTTCGGGCGCTGGCCAGTCTGCTGCCACCGATCCAGACCTATGAGCATTGCCCCTACAACTCCGCACCCGGCACACCCTCCATCAACGGGCATGACCGTAATCGTGGCGGCGAGGTCACCAAGGCGACGCCGGTCGTGGACCTGCCCCTGGGTGTGACTGAGGATCGGGTGGTCGGCGCGCTCGATATCGAAAAGGCCTTGCGCAAGGGCGAGAAGGCGTTTGAGCCAGGCCTGCTGGCCAGAGCCAATCGCGGCTTTCTCTACATTGATGAAGTCAATCTGCTTGAAGATCATATCGTTGATCTGCTCCTTGATGTGGCAGCCACGGGCGAGAATGTCGTGGAGCGCGATGGTCTGAGTATTCGCCACCCCGCACGCTTCGTTCTGGTGGGCAGTGGCAATCCTGAAGAAGGCGAGCTGCGCCCACAGCTTCTGGATCGCTTCGGTTTGTCGGTGGAAGTGGAAACCCCGCGTGACATCGAAGCGCGCATCGAAGTTGTCCGCCGCCGCGACGCCTTTGAGCGCGACCCGGACGCATTCTGTGCTGAGTGGGAAGAGCCGCAGGCCGAGCTGCGCGAGCGCATCGCGTCTGCCCAGGCTCGGGTAAATAATCTTGAGGCCAGCGAGGACGTGCTGCGCAAGGCGTCTGAGCTCTGTCTCAATCTCGGGGCTGACGGCCTGCGTGGTGAGCTGACGCTGATCCGCGCGGCCCGTGCCCGCGCGGCGCTCGATGGTGATGAGCAGGTTGAGATCAAGCATCTCAAGGCCGTCGCACCCTCAGCGCTGCGCCATCGCCTGCGCCGTGATCCGCTCGATGAAGCGGGGTCTTCCACCCGCATTGAGCGCAGTCTTGAAGAGGTGTTTGTCGCGTGAGTGAGGGCGACCATACGCAAGGGCTGTGGGCCGACGCGCGTCTGGTCGCTGGACTGCTCGCGATTGATCCAGGCCTTGGGGGTGCGGTGCTGACCGCGCGCGCCGGGCCTGTGCGCAACGCCTGGCTCCACCTTTATCACGCCATCCTGAACGATGATGTGGTCTGGCGGCGCATCCCCCCCGGCGTCAGCGATGAAGCCTTGCTCGGCGGCATTGATCTGGCCGCAACGCTGAAAACCGGCAAGGCGGTGGAACGCGCCGGGTTGCTGGAAACCATCGGTACCGGTGTCGGCGTTTTGCCCATGGCTGAACGCGCAGAGGCCGGATTGGCCGGGCGGCTCGCCGCGGCGCTTGATAGCCGTACGCCGCCGGTGATCGTGGCCCTTGATGAGAGCGCGGATCCCGATGAGGCGGTGCCAGAGGCTCTGTCTGAACGCCTCGCTTTTCACATCGATCTATCGAGCGTTGCGCTGGCAGATTTGAAGTTTGTCGGGCTGGAGCTTGATCCGGAGATCCTGGCCATGGCGCGCATGCATTTGCCCCACGTCCTTAACGGCGGGGCCGAGCGGGCGCTGACGGCTGCGGCGCTGGCGCTGGGGATCGACAGCTTGCGCCCGCCGATCTTTGCTCTTCGCGCCGCCCGTGCTGCTGCTGCGCTGGATGGCCGGGACGAAATTGCTGCTGAAGATGTTTCATTGGTGGCAAGGTTGATCCTGGCCCCTCGCGCGACGCGCCTGCCCGCGGCCGAGGAGGAAGACCAGCCAGAGCCCGAAGCTCCCGATGAGTCTGAGGGCGAAGCCAGAGCGGATACCCCCGAGGGCGATAGCGACGACGCGCCAACACCGGACGATTTGACCGAGATCACTACCGAGGCCGCCAGGACCGCGATCCCGCCAGGGCTTCTCGCCAAGCTTGCAGCGGGCGCTTCGGCACCGAAGTCACGCGGGGCCGGTAAGGCGGGAGCTGTCCAGAAAGACGGCGTTCGTGGACGTCCAGCCGGGACCCGTCGCGGCGATGTGGGGCAGGGCCGCCGTCTCGACGTTCTGGCGACGCTGCGCGCGGCCGCGCCCTGGGGCAAGGCGCGTCGCAAGGGCCTTGCCCGTTTCAAACCCGGCCCGTCCGTGGAAGTGCGCACCGAGGACTTCCGCATCAAACGCTTCAAGCAGAAGGCGGAGACCGAGACGATCTTCATCGTCGATGCCTCGGGCTCGCTGGCGCTTAATCGCCTGGCTGAAGCCAAAGGCGCGGTGGAGCTGATGCTCGCTGAATCTTATGTGCGCCGCGATCAGGTCGCGGTGATTGCGTTTCGTGGCAAGAGCGCTGAGATGCTGCTGCCGCCGACCCGCTCGCTGACCCGCGCCAAGCGCAGCCTCGCGGCTCTACCCGGCGGGGGTGGAACGCCGCTCGCAGCCGCCATTGATGCCGCCGAAGCCGCGGCTCACGCGGCCAAACGTCAGGGGCGCAGCGTGACGCTGGTTTTTCTGACCGATGGGGCGGCCAACATCACCCGAGAGGGGGAGGCGGGCCGTGAACGCGCCCAGGCTGAAGCCCGACAGGCCGCGCGCCAGCTGCGCGCTGCCGGACACGCCGCTATTCTGGTGGATGTCTCCAAGCGCGGGGCCGAGGCCGCGCGCGATATGGCAACGGACATGGGCGCGCGTTATGCCCGCCTGCCGAACAATAATCCCGGCGCGCTCGCCGACCTGGCACGGGGGGCGGCGGCATGACCTCGCCTGTCCCGGAAGACTGGCCCCACCAGGGCGCAAGCGAGATGATCGAGGCTGGCAGCGTGAGCTGGCATGTCCAGCGTTTCGGCGTCGGCCCTGTCCTGCTGCTGATCCATGGGACAGCAGCGTCTACCCACTCCTTTCGCAAGCTGGCCGATACGCTGTCGGGTGAGTTTGAGATCGTGATGATCGACCTTCCCGGCCATGGCTACTCCTCCGCGCTGGAGGCTCCGACCCTGCCGCGTGTCGCTGAAGCGCTGGGCCTGCTCATGCGCAAGCTGGCGGTCAAGCCGTTGCTGGTCGCCGGCCACTCAGCCGGGGCCGCGATCGCCATTCGCATGGCGCTTGATGGCTGGATCGATCCACGTGAGATCATCGGGATTGGTGCTGCGTTGAAGCCCTATGGCGGCGCGGCCAACGGCATTGCTTCGCGGCTGGCCAAGCTTGCCTTCATGAACCCGATTACGCCACGACTTTTTGCCGGCAGCGCCAGCTCCACGCGTGTAGAGCGCCTGATCCGCAAGACCGGCTCTCGCATTGGCGTTGGCGGAACCGCCTACTACGCCGCGCTGTTAAAGCAGCCTGAGCATGTCAAAGGCGCGCTGCGCATGATGGCGCACTGGGACTTGCGCCCCCTGCTCGATGACCTGCCGACGTTAAAGCCCAAGCTGACGCTGGTGGTGGGCGATCGCGACAAGGCGACTCCGCCGCGCGATGCCCAGGCCCCTGCGCGCCTCGCGCCAAACAGCGAAGTCATAACCCTGCCGGGACTTGGGCATCTTGCCCACGAGGAAGCCCCCGGCTCCATTGCCCAGATTATCCGTAAGGCGGCCCGGAAGACCGGTCTTTTCGGCCCCGATACTGACACAGCGCCCCGCCTTGCGGTCGTGCGCTAAAAAGGACGCATCATGCTTAAACGTACCCATGAAGAGACCCATCGCGAGGATGATCGCCCCCATGCGGTGGTCATTGGCTCCGGCTTTGGTGGACTGGCCGCCGCGGTGCGCCTCGGCGCGCGGGGCTACCGGGTGACCGTGCTTGAAAAGCTCGATGCGCCGGGTGGCCGGGCCTACGTGTTCAAGGACGAAGGCTATGTCTTTGATGCCGGGCCCACCATCATCACCGTGCCCTTCCTCTTAGAAGAGCTGTGGGAGATGTGCGGACGCAAGCTGGAAGACGATATCGAGCTTCGCGAGATGAACCCCTTCTACGGCATACGCTTTGACGATGGTGATGTGGTCCATTGCTATCGCGATGCTGATGTCATGCGTGAAGAGGTCAAGCGTATCGCGCCTGATGACGCGGCCGGGTATGAGCGCTTCTTGAAGAAGAGCCAGGACATCTTCGAAGTGGGCTTCAAGCAACTCGCCCACGTGCCGTTTCATACGCTGAAATCCATGGCAGAGGTCACGCCTGACCTGATCCGGCTTGAGTCCTATCGCTCGGTCCATTCGCTGGTGTCGCAATATGTGAAGAACCCCAAGCTGCAGGTGGCGCTGAACTTCCACCCGCTTCTGGTGGGCGGCAATCCGTTCGCAGCCAGCAGTTTTTACTGCCTCATCTCCTATCTGGAGCGTGAATGGGGCGTGCACTTTGTGATGGGCGGAACCGGCAAGCTGGTCGATGGCCTGGTGGATCTGATCAAAGGCCAGGGCGGGCAGGTCTTGTGCGATTCAGAAGTCTCGCAGATCACCACTGAAAACGGCAAAGCCACGGGCGTGCGGCTGGGAGATGGCCGTCATGTGAAGGCCGATATCGTGGTGTCTAACGCCGAGGTCGGCCACACCTATAAATACCTGCTTTCAGAGACCAGGCGGAAGCGCTGGACCGACCGCAAGGTGGACAATGCTCGCCAGTCCATGAGCCTCTTCCTGTGGTATTTCGGGACCAACCGCAAATATGACGACGTGGACCACCACACCATTATTCTGGGGCCGCGCTACAAGGGTTTGCTGAACGACATCTTCAACAAGAAGAAGCTCGCCGACGATTTCAGCCTTTATCTGCATCGCCCGACGGCCACCGATCCCTCCATGGCCCCTGAGGGCTGTGAAGCGTTCTACGTGCTCTCGCCGGTGCCTAACCTTCAGGGCGAAACAGACTGGGAAACCGAGGCCGAGCGCTATCGCCAGGCGGTCGAGCAACGGCTTCAGGAAACCGTTCTACCCGGCCTGAAAGATGCGGTGACGGTGTCGCGCATCATGACGCCGCTCGACTTCCGTGACCGTCTCAATTCTACGCACGGGGCCGCTTTTGGTCTGGAACCGATCCTGACCCAGTCGGCCTGGTTCCGCGCCCACAACAAGAGCGAGGAAGTCGACGGGCTTTATCTGGTGGGCGCCGGCACCCACCCGGGCGCAGGCGTGCCCGGGGTGCTGTCCTCGGCCCGGGTGCTCGATGCTATCGTTCCGGACGCAAACTCAGTGAAGGTTCATGGCTAGACGCTTTGCCAGCCGAGACGACATGCAGGCCTGCCGCGTTGCCATTCGCGGGGGATCGAAGAGCTTTTATGCCGCCTCGCTGTTGATGCCGTCTGAATATCGCGACCGCGCCTACGCGCTCTACGGGTTCTGCCGTTTTGCCGATGACGAGGTGGATGATGGCGATGATGCGCTGGCGGCGTGTAATCGTTTAAGTGCGCGGCTTGATCAGATCTATGCCGGTAAGCCGGGCGACAGCCCGGTGGACCGCGCTCTTGCCGATGTGGTGCGCGAGTGTGACATCCCCCAGGCGCTCCCCGCCGCCCTCATTGAGGGCTTTGCCTGGGATGCCGCTGAGCGGCGCTATGAAACCCTGTCTGATGTCCGTGCCTATGGAGCCCGTGTTGCAAGCTCTGTCGGGGCGATGATGGCGCTGGTCATGGGTGTGCGCAGCCCTGAAGCGCTGGCACGGGCCTGTGATCTGGGCGTTGCCATGCAGCTGACGAATATCGCCCGTGATGTGGGTGAGGATGCCCGAAACGGACGGCTCTATCTGCCGCGGGCCTGGTTTGCCGAAGCCCGGATCGACCCTGATGCCTGGCTAGAAAAGCCAGACTTTAATGTGCAGGTGGCTGAGTTCGTACGCCGGATCCTGGCTGAAGCCGAACGGCTTTATGACCGGGCAAGGCCCGGGATTGCCCACCTGCCCAAGCGCTGCCGACCTGCGATTCACGCTGCTTCTCGCATCTATCGCGAGATCGGGGTGGAGGCTGAGAAGGCGCGCTTTGATACCGTCAATCGGCGGGTTGTCACTTCGACCTCGCGCAAGCTCCGGCTGGCGCTGGGCGCGCTTGTTGATGCAGCGCTGAGCGGTGGGAACTCAGAGTTTGATCCCTTGCCTGAAACCCAATTTCTCGTGGATGCGCTGCCCGTGCTGGCAGAGCCGGATACGCCGCCTTCCTGGTGGCGTGTGGACGAGGACTGGGATCGGGCATGGGCGATTTTTTACGATGTGAATGAGCGTCGCCGCGCAAGCGCTCAAACCTCAGCAAAACGCGTATAAGTAAGGGAGCCAGAACCATGGCCCACTATGCCTTTTTCGCCCTCGAGATCGCTTTTGCGATCGTGGTCGCTATATGGGGGGTAAGAACGCTTCGGCGTATGGACCGCAACAAGAATAAACCAGGTACCCCCGATTAATGGATGCACCGCTCTGGACGATTTTGCCCTTCCTTGCGCTGGTTTTTCTGGCCTCTCTGAGCGGCGCGTACTTCCGTCCAGGCACCTGGTATAAAAAGCTCGACAAGCCGTCATGGACGCCGCCTGACTGGCTGTTCCCGGTCGCCTGGCTGGTGCTTTATATCATGATGGCGGTTGCTGCGTGGCGGATCTGGGACTTCGCTGGCTTTGGCATTCCGCTTTATGTGTGGGGCGTTCAGCTGGTGCTCAACGCCCTTTGGTCTGCGGTCTTCTTTGGCCTGCGCAGCCCGTTGCTGGGGCTTGTGGAGGTTAGTGCGCTGTGGCTCAGCGTTGCCGCGACGATCTTCACCTTTGCCACGGTTGACCTGTTTTCAGCGGCGTTACTCCTGCCTTATCTGGTCTGGGTCAGCTTTGCGGCCGCTCTGAACGGCGCGATCGTTCGCCGCCGTCTTGGGGCATCGGCATGAGTGGCGGTACGCTTTTGATGCTTTTAAAGTTTGGGCTGGGTGGAGCGCTAATCCTCGCCTTCGGCTATTGGCAGCTTCGTCAGCTGGACCGTGATGCGAAAGCGCTCAAGGATCAGGACGCCAAGTCACAACCAGAGACGGGAGATCACCCATGAGCTCGGAAGAATATTACCTGTTCAAGGGCCTGTTGGTCTTCGGCAGCATCTTCGCCTTCTTCGGCTGGCAATGGTGGGATGTCGAACGTGATATCAAGCGCGCCAAAGCCAGGAAAGAGCTAGAAAGCGCGGGGCATTCTGAACGGGAGTAGGCATTTCACCCAGGTGGAATCAAAACGCTTCAGATCCAGACTCTCATGCATGGAAATGCGGGTCTCACCCAACAGCTGCGTTTCAATCATGGAGCGGGTGTAGAAGGGGGTATCCTCCAGCGTCTTGACCACGCGGCCAGCGCCGTCTGACCGCGACGGACGCGCCACCCCCCACATCACATCGGGAAGCGCGATTTCCGGCGGAGCGTCAAAATGCTCTGTCGTTCCATCTTCGTGAATGCGTAGGGCCAGTCCGTACTCACCGCCGCCCGCAGGCTGGCAGTCGTAAAGGATCGCCGCGCCGTCGGGCATGGCGGTGCGCGCCCAGCTCCAGGACTTGAAGCCGGCTTCCAGCGGCTCCAGCCCGGCATTCATGTCCACATAGCCATCACCCGACCAGTCCAGACCCGGCTTGTCGAATTTGGCTTCCACACGCGCCTTCGGCCAGACGGGACGCCAGGCATGGCGACCGTTGGGGTCCATGGTGAATTGCTCGCCCTGCTGAACCTCCGGGTGGATGACGATCTGCCCGCGCACGGGGTAGGGGATGGGCGCAGCGGTCTCCGCGATATCGAAGATCAGCTTGCCATCTTCAAAGCGCACACTGCTGGGGCCAAAGATGAAGTGATCATCGCCGCGATCGATGGCTTTGGCCTTGCGCTCGGTCATCGCCCAGCGGGTCTTCCCGCCGCCATAGAGGCCCACATTGAGCGCGCAATGGTTCTCCGGTCGCCCGCGGCCAGACCAGGCATAGTAGGGCGAGAACACGCTGCCGATCAGGGCAATCAGGATGAGGCCGTGGCGTCCGTCGTCGCTGAAGGCGTCTGCGTAGACCCAGCGATACCCGCCGGGCGGGATCGGCGCGTTAAAACCAAATCGGCCAAGATCGAGCGTGCCGCCGTTCGACCCGAAATCATTGAGGTTGGCACCCCCGGACCCGGATGCGTCCCGCCGCCGGCGAGATAAAGTCCCGGGATCTGCGTGCGCGCGCCCGGCCTTTGAAACGCCGATTGCCATCCGTGCAGGGCGCGTCCGTAAATGGCCCCGCTGGAGCCGGGGCAGAGCCTGGCAAAGCCGTCGGGACCGGTGGCCGTCGCGGCGTCGAGGTCGAGGTTGAGCCCTGAGGCCCGTAACCGTTTGAGCGTCAGGTCGAGCCATGGGTCAGTCTCCTCGGCGGTATAGGTGTGAGTGTCGCCGTCAGCCGGTGCATTGATCAGGATTAAAAAGCGCTCCGCGCCGTTCCGGTTCGACCCTGCGCCACGATCCTGCGCACAGATGTAAATGGTTGGGTCATCGGGGATGCGGTTCTCTGTGAACAGCGCGTCGAACTCCGCCCGGTAGTTGGGCGAGAACACCACGTTGTGGCGATCAAGCTCAAAACCGGTGGGCTTGCCCGTCGCCGTCCAGACCAGCGCGGACAGGCTGCGTTGCATTTTCGCGGGCTTCAGGCCTTTGCGCGCGTCCTGGCCCAGCAGCCCGGATCGAAGGGCGTCTGGATCAGCCGCCGATAGCACGGCGCGCGCGCGGATGGTTTCTCCAGACTGAAGCCTGACGCCCTTGGCTGTGCCGCCTTCGATCAGGATTTCATCAACCGGCGCGTCATAGCGAATGTCCGCGCCAAGCTGGGATGCAAAGCCCGCCATGCCGTGGGCCAGGCGGCTCATCCCGCCCTTCACATACCAGACGCCGCGCTGTTCCAGCTCGGCGATCATCATCAGCGTGGCCGGTGCACTCCACGGCGAGGCCCCGCAATAGGTGGCATAGCGCCCAAACAACTGGCGTAGACGCGCATCGGGAAAGTAATCACCCAGCGCACTCCACAGCGTGGAGAAGGGCCGTAGGGTCAGCGCACCGCCGGGATTATTCATCAGCATGCGCGTGGTCAGCCCGACGGGATTAGTCTGCGGCTGCAGCAGGAAATTCTGGGTCAGGGCGTCGTAGAGCTTCGATCCATCTTTCAGGAATTTTGCAAAGAGCCGGGCCTGCTTGCCGCCAAAGAAGCGGTCCACTTCTTCAACAGAGGCTTCAGGGTCAGCCATCAGGTCAAAGGTGTCACGATCATCCCAGGCGTGGCGCGCCAGCCGCTGAGCGGTAATGAGCCCCACATGATCCTCAAAGCGCGAGCCCGCCTCTTCAAACAGATCATCAAAGGCGCTGCGAAGGGTCATGACGGTGGGGCCGGCATCAACATGCTGGCCGCCAACTTCAAGCGTGCGCATCTTGCCGCCGGGCGTGGAAGCTTTCTCCACCAGCGTCACAGGCACGCCCTTGCCCGCCAGATCAATGGCTGCGCCAAGTCCGCCCATGCCTGCGCCGATGATCACGACGCCCTCGTTATCAGGCCCCGGTGTCATTGACAGCCTACCATAAAGTGTCCAGTCTTCATGACACTTAAGGTGACAGGTAATCTGGACGCCTGCAAGCGACGGGGAATGATCATGGACGCTGATGCACGAATTGAAGCCGAGCTTCATGCTGCGATTGATCGGGCCGGGGGCAAGGGATGCCCGCCGCGCTTCTCCGAGGCTCTGGCCTACGCGGTCTTTCCAGGCGGCGCGCGGGTTCGCCCCCAGCTTTTGCTGGCTGTGGCCGGGGCCTGCGGCGATCCTGATCCGGCTCTGACCGATGCGGCCGGGGCGGCGCTGGAGTTTCTCCATTGCGCCTCACTGGTTCACGACGACCTTCCTGCTTTTGATGACGCCAGTCAGCGCCGGGGCAAGCCCTCGGTGCATTCGGTCTTTGGCGAACCCTTGGCGATCCTGACCGGCGATGCGCTGATTGTGCTTGCTTTTGAGACCATCGCGCGGGCGGGGGTGGCGACGCCAGACCGCATGCCAGCCCTGACCTCCCTGGTTGCCCGCGCGGTGGGCGCACCGCACGGCATTGCTGCGGGCCAGGCCTGGGAAAGCGAACCCAATGTCCCGGTGCAGCAATATCATCGCTCCAAGACCGGCGCGCTCTTTGTGGGCGCGACCATGGCGGGCGCGATTGTTGCCGGCGAGGATCCGCGCAAGTGGCGTACGCTGGGTGAGAAGATTGGCGAGGCCTACCAGGTCGCCGACGATCTTCTGGATGCGGCCGGCATGGGCGAGGACGGTGGCAAGGGTCACGGCAAGGATGAATTGCTGGGCCGCCCCAGCTGCGTCACTGAGCTTGGCATCAATGGATCGGTTGCGCGCCTGAAAACGTTGGTGAAAGACGCCGTGGACTCCATTCCTGAGGTCTACGGCTCTGACAGCCTGCGTGAGCTTGTTATGGCCCAGGCCAACCGTCTGGTTCCCAAAAATCTTGTTGTTGCAGCAGAATAGGCAATCTGATGGCCTGGCCGGACGCATTTGGTGACTTTCGAAACCGGCTCGTTTCTGATCCGAATTTCAGACGTTCTGCGAAGGCGTTTGCGCCAACGCGCGCGAAGGCTCGCGACAATGCTCGCGCGCTTTTTGATCTGTTTGCGGGCTTTGTCTATTCGCAAACCGTGCTCGCCTGCACCCAGATTGATCTGTTCAACTTCCTCAAAGCCGGGCCGCAGCCCCTAAGCGCTATCGCGTCGCAAGGCGACCTGCCGCTGGATGGTGCCACGCGACTGGCGCGAGCGGCAGCATCGATCGAGCTATTGGAGCAGCGCGGCAAGGACTGGTACGCGCTGGGCCCGCTCGGTGCGGCGCTTGTCGATGAGCCTGGGCTCGCGGCCATGATCCAGCACCACCAGCTCTTCTATGAAGACCTGCTCGATCCGCTGGCGCTCTTGCGCGGCGAGAAGAAGGGCAAGCTGGCCGAATTCTGGGGCTATGGCGAAGCTGAAGGCGAGGCCGGGCGGCCTGACGCCTACTCCCAGCTCATGGCTGACACCCTGCCCATGGTGGCCGAGGAAATCTTCGCCACGCTCGACTTGTCAAAATATTCAAAATTGCTCGATGTGGGTGGCGGTGAGGGGGCGTTTGTCTCTGAGGTCGCGAGCCATATCACCAATCTGGATCTTGCCCTGTTTGATCTGCCGCCGGTGGCCGAGCGCGCGAAAGCGCAGCTGGCTGCAAAGGGTCTGGCGGATCGTGTCGACGTCTACGGCGGAAGCTTTCTGACCGATTCCCTGCCTGACGGAGCGGATCTCATTTCGCTGGTTCGGATTATCCACGATCACACCGATGCCCACGCCATGGCAGCGCTCAAGGCGTGCCGGGCGGCGATTAAGCCGGGCGGCACCTTGCTTCTGGCCGAGCCGATGGCAGAGGCAAAAGGCGCAGCGCCCATGGGCGACGCCTATTTCGGATTTTACCTGCTGGCCATGGGCGGCGGGCGAGCCCGTACAGCCGCACGGCTCACTGAAATGTTGAATGACGCGGGATTTGAAGGGGTTCGAGTCCATCGCTCGCGCATCCCGCTTGTCACCGATGTCATCACTGCGCGCGCGAATGCGGCGTAAAACCTAATTGACTATCATGAGTGTCAATGTAAACTGACACTCTTAGAATAGGGGCTCTCGAAAATAGCCCTTGGGGAGGCGAAAGCCGTGGACGCACAAGCCGTCATACTGGAACAGCCAAGGCATATTGCGCTTAAGCGCTTGGCCATTGCTGCGCCTGAAGACGGCGATGTCGTGGTTGAAATCGCCTGGAGTGGAATCAGTACCGGCACCGAGCGATTGCTCTGGACCGGCTCCATGCCCGCCTTCCCTGGCATGGGCTACCCTCTCGTTCCTGGATATGAATCGGTTGGCCGCGTCGTTGAGGCCGGTCACACCTCTGGCCGCTCTGTTGGCGACTGGGTCTTTGTCCCGGGTGCGCAATGCTATGGCGAAATTCGTGGCCTGTTTGGTGGCTCGGCCTCCCGCGTGACCGTGCCGGGTGCCCGCGTCACGCCCGTGGATGAAAATCTCGGAGAACAAGGTGTGATGCTGGCGCTGGCCGCAACTGCCTATCACGCGATTGCCGCGGACAAGGCTGACGCGCCGGACCTCATTATTGGCCATGGCGCACTGGGACGTTTGCTGGCGCGCATTGCCGTGGCCCGCGGTGGCCCTGCCCCGACCGTCTGGGAAATCAATGACGCGCGCATAGATGGGGCCGAAGGCTATGCGGTGGTTCATCCGGACGACGACACGCGCACCGACTATCGCGCCATTTATGATGTCAGCGGCGATAGCGGTCTTCTCGATCAATTGGTTGGGCGTCTGGCCAAAGGCGGGGAGATTGTGCTCGCCGGCTTTTATTCAGACCGCCTCAGCTTTGCCTTCGCGCCAGCTTTCATGAAGGAAGCGCGCCTGCGCATCGCGGCCGAATTTACCCCTCACGATCTCAATGCCGTCAGCCAGCTTATCGCGCGCGAAAGCCTGTCTCTGGACGGCCTGATCACCCACCGCAGCGAGCCTGAACATGCTGGCGCGGCGTATGAAACCGCCTTTTCCGAGAGCGGTTGTTTAAAAATGGTTCTGGACTGGAGTGCTCCATGATGGACGGCGATTTCCGCGGCAAGCAGGGCGAAGCCTTGCGCCACGAAGCAGCTCAGGAGCCCGACCCGGTACACACCGGGCCGGTCAAAAAGGAAACTCAGATCATCGCGATCTACGGCAAGGGCGGGATTGGCAAATCCTTCACCCTGTCGAACCTGAGCTACATGATGGCCCAGCAGGGCAAGAAGGTGCTGCTGATCGGCTGTGATCCAAAGAGTGACACAACCTCTTTGCTGTTCGGGGGCAAGGCCTGTCCGACCATCATCGACACCTCGTCAAAGAAAAAGCTCGCGGGTGAAGCGGTTTCCATCGGAGATGTCTGTTTTAAACGCGACGGCGTCTACGCCATGGAGCTGGGCGGTCCTGAAGTGGGTCGCGGCTGTGGCGGGCGTGGGATTATTCACGGCTTTGAGCTTCTGGAGAATCTGGGCTTCCACGAATGGGACTTTGACTATGTCCTGCTGGATTTCCTGGGTGACGTTGTGTGCGGTGGCTTCGGCCTGCCGATCGCCAGGGACATGTGCCAGAAGGTGATTGTGGTCGGGTCCAACGACCTGCAGTCGCTCTATGTCGCCAATAATGTCTGCTCGGCGGTGGAGTATTTCCGCAAGCTGGGCGGCAATGTGGGTGTCGCGGGCCTTGTCATCAACAAGGATGACGGCACCGGCGAAGCCCAGGCGTTCGCAGAGACGGTGGGCATTCCGGTCCTCGCCGCCATTCCCGCCGACGACGACATCCGCCGCAAGAGCGCCAACTACGAAATCATCGGCAAGCCGGGCTCGCCCTGGGCCTCATTGTTTGAAGAGCTGGGGCAGAATGTGGCCGATGCGCCGCCGGTTCACCCCACTGCGCTCGACCAGGATGGCCTGCTCGCCCTGTTTGATTCTGAGGAAGGCGAAGGCTTCGGAATGGAGCCGGCAACCGCGGCTGACATGTGTGGCAAGTCCCATGTCGAAAAGCCCTCCCTTGAAGTGATCTACGACGAGGTTTGAGACGCTATTCATGACCGATCGTTCAACATCCATCGAAGACGCCACCCGCAGCAGCGGTGAGCATGTCTATGACGGCGCCAGCGACACTGAGCTGGACAGCGCACCTGCGCCTGCCGGCGGGGCTGTTGAGCGCGATGTCGTGGATATGGCAGCGCCGGCGGACATTCAAGCGGCCGGTGACGGTGCGGGTTGCCATGCCGGTGCAGAAAAAATGCGCGCCCAGGCTGAGGCGGCCGGCAATAAAGAGCTGCTGGAGCAGTTCGAGAAAGACTATCCCAAGGGTCCGCATGACCAGCCGCAATCCATGTGTCCGGCCTTTGGTTCACTGCGCGTGGGCTTGCGGATGCGCCGCACGGCGACCGTCCTGTCGGGCTCGGCCTGCTGTGTGTACGGTCTGACCTTCACGTCCCACTTCTACGGCGCGCGCCGCACGGTCGGCTATGTGCCGTTCAACTCCGAGACGCTGGTCACCGGCAAGCTGTTTGAGGATATCCGTGAGGCGGTTCATGACCTGGCCGACCCGGAAAATTATGACGCCATCGTCATAACCAATCTGTGCGTGCCAACCGCCTCGGGCGTCCCGCTTCGTCTGCTGCCCAAGGAAATCAACGGCGTGCGCATTATCGGCATTGATGTACCGGGATTTGGCGTGCCAACCCACGCCGAAGCCAAGGACGTGCTGGCCGGCGCGATGCTCAACTATGCACGCACCGAAGCCGAGCTTGGCCCGGTGCAGGCCCCTGACCGTCCGCGCGATGACCGTCCGTCGGTAACCATGCTGGGCGAGATGTTCCCGGCTGACCCGATGGTGATCGGTCGCCTGTTGGAGCCGCTCGGCCTGAGTGCAGGTCCGGTCGTGCCAACCCGTGAATGGCGCGAGCTCTATGCCGCGCTCGAAAGCCCGGTCGTGGCGGCGATCCACCCCTTCTACACCGCGTCTGTGCGCGAGTTTGAAGCCGCCGGCCGGACCGTCGTTGGTTCTGCGCCTGTCGGCCATGACGGCACGGCGGCCTGGCTTGAGAATATCGGCAAGGCGGCTGGCTTAACGCCTGAAAAGATCGAAGCGGCCAAACAGGCCATTCTGCCTGCCATCAAGGGCGCGCTGGCGTCCAAGCGGATCGACGGCCGCATTACCCTGTCCGGCTATGAGGGCAGTGAGCTGATTGTCGCCCGCCTGCTGATCGAAAGCGGAGCCGACGTGCGCTATGTCGGCACGGCCTGTCCGAAGACGCCCTGGTCGGCTGATGACCGTGACTGGCTTGAAGCCCGCGGCGTGCAGGTTCAGTTCCGTGCATCGCTGGAGCAGGACCTGGCCGCGTTTGAAGAGTTCAATCCAGACCTGGCCATCGGGACGACACCGGTGGTGCAGAAGGCCAAGGAAGCGGGCACGCCCTCGCTGTACTTCACCAACCTGATCTCCGCGCGTCCCCTGATGGGGCCGGCCGGTGCCGGTTCGCTGGCCGACGTGGTCAATGCGGCCATGGCGAACAAGGGCCGGTTCGATGAGATGCGCGACTTTTTTGAAGGCGTGGGTACGGGTCACTCCGCAGGCGTCTGGGAAGATGTTCCTGAAGACAGTCGAACCTTCCGCATGAAAGAGAAGCGCAAGCGGATCACTGCCGAACAGGCACGAGAAAAAGCGATCGAGGCACCAACCGGATGTTAGTGCTCGATCACGATAGAGCCGGTGGTTACTGGGGCGCGGTTTACGTGTTTACCGCCATCAAGGGGCTTCAGGTCGTCATTGATGGCCCGGTGGGTTGTGAAAATCTGCCTGTCACCTCCGTGCTTCATTACACGGACGCTCTGCCGCCGCATGAGTTGCCCATCGTCGTCACCGGATTGAGTGAAGACGAAATGGGGGCTGGCACCGAAGACGCCATGAAGCGCGCCCATGAAGTGCTCGACCCTGAGCTGCCCGCCGTGGTGGTGACCGGCTCGATCGCTGAAATGATTGGCGGCGGTGTGACGCCTGAAGGGCTGAACCTGCACCGCTTCCTGCCGCGAACGATTGATGAGGACCAGTGGCAAAGCGCTGATCGCGCCCTGTTGTGGCTGTGGACCGAGTATGGTGCCAAGCACGGCAAGCGGCCCAAGGCGCGGCCTCGCAAAGAAGGCGACAAGCCGCGCATCAATATCGTTGGTCCGGCCTATGGCATGTTCAACATGCCCTCAGACCTCGCTGAAATCCGCCGCCTCGTCGAAGGCATCGGGGCTGAAGTCAACATGGTGATGCCACTGGGCAGCCACCTGGCCAACATGCCGCGCATGGTCGATGCGGATGTGAATATCTGCATGTATCGCGAGTTTGGACGTCTGCTCTGTGAAGAGATGGACATGCCCTATCTGCAGGCTCCGATTGGCTTGCACTCGACCACGAAATTCCTGCGCAAGCTGGGCGAGCTTCTGGGTCTTGACCCGGAACCCTTCATCGAGAAGGAACGCCACACCACGATCAAACCCTTGTGGGATCTGTGGCGCTCGGTGACCCAGGACTTCTTTGGCACGGCCAATTTTGGCGTTGTGGCCAATGAGACCTATGCCAGAGGCCTGAAGCACTTCCTGTCTGAAGAGATGGGTCTGCCGTGCGCCTTCGCCTTTGCCCGCCAGTCTGGTGCCAAAACCGACAATGCGGCTGTGCGCCAGGCCATCAAGGACACGCCGCCTTTCATCCTGTTCGGCAGCTTTAATGAGCGGATGTATCTGGCCGAGACCGGCGCACGGGCGCAATACATCCCCGCCAGCTTCCCGGGCGCGGTGATCCGCCGTCACACCGGCACGCCCTTCATGGGCTATGCGGGCGCGACCTATCTGGTTCAGGAAACCTGCAACGCGCTGTTCGATGCGCTGTTCCACATCCTGCCACTGGCGACCGACATGGACCGGGCTCCGCCAACCCCAGCACGCATGGAGCGCCAGCTGGCCTGGAAGGCGGAAGCGCGTGATGCGCTTGATGCCCTGGTGGAACGCCAGCCGGTTCTAACCCGAATTTCTGCGGCCAAGCGGTTGCGCGATGCGGCCGAAGCCCGCGCGCGCGCTGACGGGGACCGCGATGTGACCGTTGACGATGTCAGCGGAGCCAAATCCGCCATTCTGGAAGGGCAGGGCGCATGATCGTGCTGACCGCTCTTTCCAGCCAACAGTCGAGTTTCGTGGTCGGGGTGCGCCCTGGTCATGGATGCAGTCGGGTCGTTTTCGAGCCGGCACCCATGCCGCGAGGGTTCTGCGCGGTAACGCCGAAAGGCAAGCAATGGAGGTCGTGAAAATGGCTTCAGATGGCGGGACCCCTTCGGGTCTCACGCATGGAGAGGCGCAAGAGATCCATCGCTACTTTGTAAAAAGTGCGATTGCGATGTCGCTCCTCCCATTCCTCGCTCACATTTCGATGTGGATGTATAAACCCTGGCTCGCCTTTTAGGTGAACCTTAGCCTAAGGACTTGAAACTATGTGGAGAGTTTGGCTTCTTTTTGATCCGCGTCGTGCGTTTATCGCTCTCGCGGTCTTCCTGTTCACCTTAGCAATCTTCATCCATTTTATCCTTCTGTCTTCAGATCGGTACAACTGGATTGACGGTGCTGCGGGTGCTGGCGCGCAAGCGTCCATCAGCCAAGAGGTGGAGACAGTCCGCTTGTGAGGAGCTGACTGGCTGAACGTAGCTCCTTTGGAGCTGCGAGCCGGACGCGGAGGGGCGATCTGGTTAACCCAACCGGCCGTACAGCGGAGCTGAGCGTTTTAACAGCGCTCGGTTCCGCCCGGACGACCATCACCGGGGAATTATCAAATGGCGTTACTTAGTTTTGAACGCAAATACCGGGTCCGCGGCGGAACGCTGATCGGCGGAGACTTGTTCGATTTTTGGGTCGGACCGTTCTACGTCGGCTTTTTCGGCGTCACGACCCTGTTTTTTACCGCGCTGGGTACGGGCCTGATTTTCTTCGCCGCCTCTTTGGGCGACACGTGGAATTTCTGGCTCATCGACATTCAGCCGCCAGATCTCAGCTACGGGCTAGCTTTGGCCCCCATGAGAGAAGGCGGGTTATGGCAAATCATCACAATATGCGCGACAGGGGCTTTTGTGTCCTGGGCGCTGCGTGAAGTCGAAATCTGTCGCAAGCTGGGGATGGGCTATCACGTGCCGATCGCCTTCAGCTTTGCGATCCTTGCCTTTGCCACGCTGAATATCTTCCGGCCGCTCCTCCTTGGAGCCTGGGGGGAAGGTTTCCCCTATGGCATCATGAGTCACCTCGATTGGGTCTCCAATCTGGGCTACTCCTTCGTGAACTGGCACTACAACCCGGTCCACATGATCGCGGTGACCTTCTTCTTCACCAACACGCTCGCACTGGGTCTGCACGGGGCTCTGGTCCTGTCAGCGACCAATCCGGGCCGTGGACAAGAGGTCAAGACCCCAGATCACGAAGACACCTTCTTCCGCGACTTCATCAGCTACTCCATTGGTCCGCTAGGCATTCACCGCCTGGGCCTGTTCCTGGCGATCTCTGCGGCCTTCTTTAGCGCTGTTAGCGTGATCATTGCCGGCCCCTGGATCCAATCCTGGGTAGCCTGGTGGGATTGGTGGCGTGTGCTGCCGATCTGGAGCTGAGAACTGGAGATCTAAATGGCTTATCAAAACATCTTCACTCAGGTTCAGCTCCGTGGTCCGGCTGAAGAGGGTGTACACGTTGCGGACAGTGAACCGCGCTACAAGTACACCACCTTCAACTACTGGGCCGGCATTCTGGGCAATGCCCAGATCGGTCCGGTCTATCTGGGCCTGAGTGGTCTACTCTCGCTGGTCTTTGGCGGTCTCGCGATCACCATTATCGGGCTGAACTTTGGAGCCTCTGTGGACTGGAATCCGCTGGCCTTCATGCGGGAGTTCTTCTGGCTGACCCTGGACCCGCCGGGTCCTGAGTATGGCTTCTCGCCCTTTGTCCCGCTGGCAGAAGGCGGCTGGTATATCATGACCGGCTTCTTCCTGACCGCGTCGGTCCTGTTGTGGTTCGTCCGCAGCTATCGCCGCGCTCGCGAGCTGGGCATGGGTACTCACGTGGCCTGGGCCTTCGCCTCGGCGATCTGGCTCTTCCTGGTGCTGGGCTTTATCCGCCCGCTGCTTATGGGAAGCTGGTCGGAAGCTGTGCCCTACGGCATCTTCTCGCACCTGGAATGGACGAATAATTTCTCGTTGATCTACGGGAACCTGTTCTACAACCCGTTCCATATGTGGTCGATTTTCTTCCTCTATGGCTCAGCGCTGCTGTTTGCCATGCACGGGGCGACCATCCTGGCTGTCGGCCGACTGGGCGGCGACCGGGAGATCGAACAGATCATCGACCGTGGTACCGCCAGTGAGCGTGCCGGCCTGTTCTGGCGCTGGACCATGGGCTTTAATGCGACCATGGAATCCATCCACCGCTGGGCCTGGTGGTTCGCGGTGCTGACCACCCTGACAGGCGGCATCGGCATCCTGCTGACGGGTACTGTCGTGAATAACTGGTTCCTGTGGGCCAGTGAGAATGGGATTGCGCCGCCGCTCTAAGAGCGACGACACACTCTTCCTCGGTGAAAAGGGGCGTGCTGGCCGATTGGCGAGTGCGCCCTTTTGCCGTTTTGGAATGGGAAGTACACAGCAGACGGCCCAGCTGGCCGTCTGTGGTAAGCCCAAGAGGCCAAAGATACAGGCTCAGTCGGTCTTTTGTGGGGCGTTCCAGCACAGGCGCGAGTCTTGACTACGTCCTCCTGGATGTCCGGGACCGGGCTTTATTCAGTGCGAACCCTGTCCCGTACCTGAACCGCCATCGCGGGATGGTCGGTGAAAACCGCGTCCACGCCCAATGCGAAGAGGGCGCGCAGCTCGTCCTCGACACTCTCGCCCACCAGAGGCTCTCGATCATCGCGAACCGTCCAGACATGCACGTCGAGCCCGGCCGCGTGGGCCGCTTCGAGATAGCCGGTGCTGGAGCCGTCGGGATTGAGGAGTATCGCCTTGTTGGCCCCAATACCGTTGGCGAAAGCGGCGATCTCCTCAACTGACAGGCCGCCCGCATTATAGCCCGCCTCCTCGGGTGAGGAGATCAGCATGGCGAGCGGCAGCGGGGTCTCCGGGCGCAGGCGCTGCAGGAAGTCTGGATCAAAGGACTGGATGACGACCGCGCTGTCGGCCTCGTTCAAGCCTCGCGCCTCCAGCGTTTCGATCAGGATCGGTAGCGGGTCGAGGCCTTCGCTTGTATACAGTGCGGGCAGCTTGACCTCCGGCTCCACCGGGATGGTGCAGCGGCAGGCCTCTTCGGCTTCGGCGACGAAATCCAGGAAATCATCAAACGTCAGGACCGGGTCCTGATCGTCATACGCGTCTGAGCGATCGTCGAAGACCTGCCGGGTGTTGAGGCTGCTCAGTTCAGCGGCGGTGAAGTCAGCGACCCACCAATCGCTCTGGCCAAAGCGCTCTGCGCGGCGGTCTGCAAATTCGGGCCGGTCGGACACATCGGTGGAGGTCGAAAGATACGGGTCGTGGCGCACGATCAGTACGCCGTCGGCTGACACTTGAAGATCGGGCTCCAGCACGTCTGCGCCTTGCTGTAGCGCCAGCTCGTAAGCCGCCCGGCTATGCTCGGGACGTTCACCAGATGCTCCGCGGTGGGCGATAACCAGAGGCGCTTCGCCATTGCGGGTGTTCCAGCCTGGTTCTTCGTTGTTGCCACCATCGGGACTACAGGCTGCCAGCATCAGAATTGAAACCACCGCCATTACACGCATCACACCCTCCGTCACGTTGAACCGACCTTAGCGCGTGAGGGGCTGGGATGTGCGTGATGTTTCGGTGACAGCGAGGTGCGCGGCATTTGGCGCACCCCCTCACCTTACCTCTCCCCCTTGGTCAAGGGGGAGAGGGGGCATCCACGCGTGCGTCTGTATCTTAAAGCGTCTGCGCTATCCCTCTCCCCTCTTGGAGGGGAGAGGTCAGGTGAGGGGTGGCCAGCGCCTACTCCAGCCCGAGAATCTCCTGCAGGAAGAGTGTCTCGGTTTCGCGCTGGAATTCCACATTGGATTGCTTGCGGAAGCCGTGGCCTTCGTCCATCGCCATCAGGAACCAGGGGTCACCACCTGCCTCGCGTACGGCCGCGAGGATCTGCTCGGCTTCAGAGGCCGGAACACGGGGGTCGTTGAAGCCCTGGATGATGAAGAGCGGAGCCGTGATCTGATCGGCATTGTTGGACGGTGAGATGGCCTGCAGATGCTCATACATCGCCGGGTCCCGCTCATCACCATACTCGGCCCGGCGCAGGTCACGGCGGTAGCCGTTCGTGTTTTCAAGGAAGGTCACGAAGTTGGAGATGCCCACAATATTGATGCCCCCGGCCAGACGATCCGAGTAATGCACCATGGACGCCAGCACCATGTAGCCGCCATAGGAGCCGCCATAGACGACAACACGGTCGCTATCGAGATCGGGCTGGGCTTCCACCCAGTCGATCAGGGCGCCAATGTCGCGCACGCTGTCTTCGCGGTTAAAGCCGTTATCCATCAACAGATATTCACGGCCATAGCCGGCTGAACCGCGCACATTGGGGGCCAGCACCGAGATGCCCAGCTCATTGACCCAATACTGGATGCGCGAGTTGAAGCCGGGGCGTTCCTGGCTTTCCGGGCCGCCATGGATATCGATGATCACCGGACGCGGACCGTCGCCTTCAGCGCGATAGTAGAAGCTTGGCACTTCAAGCCCGTCAAAGCTTTCAAAGGTGATGACCTCTGGCTCGACAAGCGCGTCGGTATCAAGCCCGCCGACTTCAGACTGAGTCCAGCGGGTCAGCTCGCCAGAGGCGATGTCATAGCTCCACGCATCGCCCGGTGAGCGGGCCGAGACATGGGAAAAGCCCAGCATCGAGCTGTCATCGTTGAACTGAAGCCCGCCAATCAGACCCAGCGGCAGCTCCGGCACATCCAGCGCCTCACCGGTGTCCGGGTTGAGCATGTGCAGCTCTTCATTGCCGCCATTGTTGATCGTGTAGACCAGCTTGGAGCCGTCCGGGGCAAGGGCCATGCCCTCCACATCCCAGTCATGGTCGCCGGACACCTGGCGCACGGAGAAGTCATCAAGCTCCACCTCCAGGATGCGGCGGAAATCGCTGTCCCAGTCGGTGATGGCGTAGAGGCTTTCATCATCATGGGAGAAGGTGATCCCGCCATAGGCCACATCCAGGTCGGGCAGGATTTCGGTCAGCTCACCGCTGTCCACGTCCAGCACATAGATATCGGCATGGGTGATGGAGTAGTAGCGCAGGATCAGGATCTGGCTGTTGTCCGATGACCAGCTGGCCGGGATCATCAGGCCTTCGCCCTCCAGCGCAACACGGCGGCTATCCGGATCGGTGGGATCGGCGATCATGATGTCCGCGTTCGGGTCACCATCGGTCTGGCGATACCAGGCGACGAGGCTGCCATCATCGCTCCAGCTGATGGAGGAGTTGCGGGTTCCCGCTTCGGTGAAGGGGGTCGCGGACGCGTCGGCGGGATCAAACAGGAAGCCCTGGAAGAATTCATCTCCGCCGGTGTCGCGGGTGAAGACGAACTGGCCGCTATCGCCCGGGCGCACATTTGCGCCGGAGGTGCGCTCATCAAAGAAGGTCACCTGGCGGCGCATGCCCATGGGCTCGGCCACGTGGTGGATCTGGGTGGTCTCACCAAAGCGGGTGGTGATGTAGATGCCGCCATCGGGCGCAAAGTCCGAAAACCCGGCCGAGCGCACATTATTGTACTGCTGCAGGCGGCCGCGAACCTCAGCCGGGACTTCGGGAATGTTTTCCATCACCAGATTGCCTTCGGTGATGCGCGTCGGCGCGTCTTGCGCAAAGGCAGGTGTAGCGGCCATGGCCATGGCGGCCAGGCTGACAGCGGTCAGTCGCATGGGTGTCTCCCCTTCCATGATGAACAGTGCGACGCCAGCCTCTTGCGGGCTGTTCGCGTCGATGGTGCAGACTTTAAGGAGCCTCGGCCCCCTCTGCCAGTATCGTCACCCGATAGGCGGCCTCCGGGTTGAGGGCCTCTGCAGCCAGCGCGCTCAGGTCAGCGGCGGTCACCGCTTCATAGCGCTCGCGGACCGTGCGCAGATCTTCAAGGCGCTGTGGCTCGGTCTGGGAGCGCGACAGGTTGGCCAGCCAGTAGCCATTGCTCTCCCGCCCCTCCTCCAGACGCTCCAGAATGGGCTGGCGGGCGCGCTGCAGCTCGTCCTCGGTGATCTCACCGGCGGCCATGGCTGCGGCGATCTCATTGGTGATCTCATACATGGCCGGGATGTCAGACCGGTCCACATCAAGCCCGACCCACAAGAAGCCGAAGTCCTCAAAGGTCTGGGAGGCCTGGTTGGAAACGATGGCCGAATAGGTCGCGCCTTCATCTTCACGGAAGCGATCGGTGGCCTTCAGGCTGTAAACCCCGCGTAAAAGACCCAGCTCGGCCCGGCGCACAGCATCAAAGCCGTCGCCCACCGGGAAATAGGTGTTGGCCATGGCGCTGTCCGGCTCGCCATTAAAGCGCAGAACCACAGGATCTGATGTGGGCTCAGGGAAGCTGATGTCTGCATTCTGCTCATAGCTCGGCCAGCTCTCATCACGCTCGGGCAGGGCCCCGAAGGTCGTGCTGACAACCTCGATGGCGGTCTCAACGCTGACATCACCAACCAGGGTGATTTCGATCGGTGCGCTTTCAAGCGCCGGCTCCAGCAGAGCGCGGGCATGGTCCATGGTGAAGGCGTCCACCTCTTCGGCTGTGGGGAAGCCCCAGCGCGGGTCGCCATTGCGCAGTAGGCGAGCCACACGGCTCTGTGCCACCTGAACGGCTTGAGCGTTCTGACCCCGGCGCACTTCCTCGGCGATGCCACGGAACTGGTTGAGGCCTTCATCGCGCCAGCCAGGGGCCGTCATGAAGGCCGCCAACACCTGCATCTGCAGCTCAAAATCGGTGGGGGTCGTGGCATTGGCAAAGAAGAAGCTGTCTTCGCCCACACCCACGCCATAGCCGACCGAGCGACCGGCAAACAGGCGCTGCAGCGCGTCGCGGTCATGGGCCTCTAGCCCGCCGCCGCCAAAGGCTGCACCCAGAATCGAACCGGCCGCCGGGGTGGGCTGGTCGGTCAGGTCACCGGCACCAAACTCCACACGCAGGCGGATTACATTGTCCTCAAAGTCGGTGGACTTCACATTCAGGCGCACACCATTTTCAAACCGGACCTGTGTCACGCCCAGATCCTCGATCTCAGCGCGCTCCACGACCTCGCCGGCCGGACCAAAATCTGTATAGGCAAAGGCCTCATCGGCGACGTCCTGCGGGGGCTCCACCGGCTCGGTCGAGGCTGACAGCCAGGCTTCGCGCACCGCGGCCGGGCCATCGGGCAGGTCCTGGTTCAAGGCTACGAAAACGCGTGGCATTGAGGCCTTCCACATCTTGCGGAAGGCGTAGTCAATCGCCTCGACCGTCAGCTCGTCTTCTACCTCTTCAAGCCAGGCCACGTCATAGCTGGGGTGGGTGAAGACCTGCTCGGTATTCCAGGCTTCTGACAGGGCCGTGGCCAGCGCCACGGTGTTGCGGGTGTCGGCCTGGTCGGCGCGGTTGCGCAGGCCGGTGCGCAGATTGGCCAGCTGCTCGTTGAGCTCGCCTTGGGTAAAGCCATGCTCCAGCGCGCGGCGAATTTCATTTTCCAGCTCTGCGACGCCTTCGTGCCAGCGATCCGGTGTGGCAACGCCCAGCACGCCGGCACGATTGGCAATGCCGAAATCATTGCCGTAATTCACATTCGCCTGCAGAAAGGCGGAGTTGCCGCTATTGATCCGGCTTTGAAGGCGGCGCTGCAGCATGGCATTGGCCAGCTGATACTGCACCCGCGTCAGGCTCGTCTGGCGAGTATCGGGCAAGGCCAGGCCCGGATTCATCACATCCACATTGATGATGGTGAAGACGTCCGGGTCGTGGAAAAAGCCGAAGGTGGCCTCTTCGGTCCAGCCCGCCGACCCGATGTCGGGATCGCCGGGGGTGTCTTCGGGCTGCTGCCAGGTGGCAAAGCCTTCAGCAAACTCAAGATCGATGGTGGGCGAGGACAGCTCGAACCCGTTGCGGATCTTGTCCTCGATCTGATCGGGATCGATGTCGCCCACGACCACCAGGAAGGCCCGCTCCGGCACATAATATTCGTCGTAATAGCGTTGGAACTGCTCAGGCTGGGCGGTGGTAATGACCTCGGTGGTGCCGATGGGCATCCGGTCGGTAATGATCGTGTCGGGATAGTGGAAATCGTAAAACGCTTCGAAATAGCGATTGACCGGCGTGTCGCGGAATCGCATCTCGCCCAGGACCACTCCGCGCTCTCGATCAATGGCGTCTGCGTCAAAGACGATTTCAGATGCGGTCTCGCGCAGCAGGAACAGACCGATATTGATCAGGTCTTCCTCGTTGGACGGCAGATCAAGCTGGTAGCCAACTACCTCCTGGCTGGTGAAAGCATTGGTGTCAGGGCCAAATTCCAGGCCGTAGCGCTCCAGCAGGGTCACCATCTCGCCTTCAGGTACGTTGGTCGTGCCGTTAAAGGCCATGTGCTCGATGAAGTGGGCCAGGCCACGCTGGTCCTCGTCCTCGGCGAAGGAGCCGACATTGAAGATCAGCCGCATCGAGGCCGTGCCCGTCGGCGTGTCATTGGGCATGATCGCGTAGCGCAGGCCGTTTTCCAGAACGCCGTAGCGCACCGCCGGATCGGCGGGCAGGTCGCTGGCTTCGTGGGCAAAGTCGGCCGCCGCAAAGGCGGCGCGCACCGCCTCCAGATCCTGATGGTCCGCGTTGCGGTTATTGCTGTCGCCGCAGGCCACCAGAGACAGCGCGGCCACACCAGTGACAAGGATGGAAAACGATTGTTTCAAAAGCATGGTCATTCCTGACGCCAACACACACGGGCGAACCGTGCCGAAGATAGCGACAAGGTCAAGCGGGGCAAATGAAAGCTCAGTTATCCGGCGGTAAGCTGGCGGTTAGGTCGCAGCCATCTTCATCACGCGTCCGCGTCGAGCACTTCTTCTATGGGGTCATGTTCGGCCACGAAATGCCCTGGTGCCACTTCGATGAGTTTCGGGCGGTATTGCTCCGCATCCGGGTCATCGATCAGCTTTGATTTCATGAAGCGCAGCTGGGCGCGGCTATCCATCGGGCTTGGCAGGTCCCCAGACAGCTTCAAGCGCTCGCGGGTCTTTTCAATCTTGGGATCGGGGATCGGAACCGCGCTGATCAGCGCCTTGGTATAAGGGTGCCGGGCGTCGTCATAAATGGCGTCGCGGTCGGCCATCTCCACGATCCGGCCCAGATACAGCACCATGACCCGGTGGCTGATCTCCCGTACCACCGACAGGTCGTGCGAGATGAACAGCATCGACAGGCCGAAGTCTTTTTGAAGCCCGATGAGCAGATCGATGATTTGCGCCTGGATCGACACGTCCAGTGCACTGACCGCCTCGTCACAAATCACCAGCTTGGGCTGCAGGATCATGGCGCGAGCGATGCCCACGCGCTGGTTCTGACCGCCAGACAGCTCGTGCGGGTAGCGGTTGATCATGTTGGGGTCGAGGCCGACCCGCTCCATCATCTTTTTGACTTCAACCTCGCGCTCGGCCGATTTCATATGCTTGCGGAAGGTCAGCATGGGCTCGGCGATCGAAGCCCCGATCGTCATGCGCGGGTTCAGGGACGCCAGCGGGTCCTGGAACACGATCTGCAGGTCTTCGCGGGAATTGCGCAGCTCTTTAGCGCCCATGGCCAGCAGGTCCTTGCCGATCCAGCTGACTGCGCCTTCGGTGGCCGGGACCAGACGCAAGACGGCGCGCGCCAGCGTGGACTTGCCGCAGCCGGACTCGCCCACAATGCCCAGCGTCTCGCCTTCCTTCAGGTCAAAGCTGACACCGTCGACGGCTTTCAGCGGCTTGCGCTTCGGCCACAGGCCATCGGTCACGGCGACGGGGAAGTGCACCTTCACATCGTCAGCGATCAGGACCGGCGTGTCCTCGCCGGTCACCTCTCGCGGCGGAAGGCCTTCATGGCCGGGCTTGTCCGGCTGGTCGATGCGCGGCATCGCATCCAGCAGCATCTGGGTGTAGTCGTGCTTGGGTGCATTGAAGATGTCATCGACATCGCCGGTCTCGACATATTCGCCAAACTTCATGACCTGAACCCGGTCGGCCATGCGCGCCACAACGCCCATATCGTGGGTGATCAGGGCAATGGCGGCCCCCAGCTCGTCTTTGAGCTCATCCATGATGTCCAGCACCTGGGCCTGAACCGTCACGTCGAGCGCAGTGGTCGGTTCATCGGCGATCAGAAGGTCAGGTTCGCACAGCATGGACATGGCAATCATGACCCGCTGGCGCATGCCGCCAGACAATTCATGCGGGAATTGCTTTAACCGGCGCTTGGCTTCGGGGATGCGCACGCGCTCCAGCCAGTCGACGCAGCGCTTCACGGCCGCTTCGCCCTTCAGATTCATGTGAACGTCGAGGACTTCCTTCAGCTGATCGCCCACGCGCATGTGCGGGGTCAGCGAGGTCAGCGGATCCTGGAAGATCATCGTCATCGACTTGCCGCGAACCCGGTTCAGCTTTTTCGGCGACAGGTTGAGGATTTCCTGACCGCGATACTTGATCGAGCCTTCCGCCCGCCCGTTGGACGCCAGCAGGCCCATCGCCGCCAGAAAGGTCTGGCTCTTGCCCGACCCGGACTCGCCCACGACCGCCAGACACTCACCCGGATTGATCTCAAGATCGATGCCGCGCACGGCGTGCACCTCGCCGTCGGGCGTGGCAAAGCGGACATTAAGGTCTTCGACCTGGAAGATCGGCTGGGTCGTGTCAGTCAAGATTTCATCCCTCGTCGGCGCAGGTTCAGGGACCGCGCTCGCATAGCTGCCGCGCAGAATAACGCCCTTGCGCAATGATGCCAGAGCTGAGGGCATAAAGCCTGTAGGGTTTACTCAGGATGAATGGGGGTGGGGTGCGCGCTGAATGGGTGACGTGAGTAAAATAGGGCACTGGCGATAAAATGTGAGCCAACCTGTCCCGGACGCGAAGCGATCCGGGATCTACCGATAACGCCATAGCGCTCAACACTCTGTGCTGTCGGTAGATCCCGGCTCTGCCCCCGGATTAAATCCGGGCTTGGCCGGGACAGGGTTGGTCTTACTCTGGCGCGGTCAGGCTCATGGAGCGTGGCGGTTAGATGCCCGCCGCTTCATCGCTACCAGCATCGTCCGGCGCATGCGGACAAACAAAAGCACGAAACCGGCCAGCACCACGCTCAGCGCCAGACCGGCGGCGGTGATGATGAGCGGGTGGTTGAAGTCCTCGCGCTCCTCATAATCCATGATGTGGAGCATCCAGAGAAAATCGAACAGTCGCCACATGTCGTTGCGGCGCGCATCGATGACGCCCGTCTCGGCGTTCACATAAAGCCGGGTGCCCTCGCCATCATCAAAGCTGACGCGCCAGGACGGGTTGGGGCGGCGATATTCTCCGGCGGGCTCGGGGACGTATTCAACCGCGCTTATGGGAGCGTCACCGGCATAGCCGGCAAGCGCCACGGCGCGCGCTGTAGCTTCATCCAGTGGCGACAGGCGCTCGCCGGTTTCAGCGTCCACCAGAACGGGTCCAGTCTCAGTGGCAAAGCGATAGACCGGACCGGCATGCCACTGGCTGAGCTGGGCGCTGGATACTACACCGGCGAGACCGGCGCGCTCTGCCGCTTCGCTCAAGGCCAGCACGCCAGCCAGGTCGATCTCGGCCGGTGCAGTCTCGGCAATGGTGTGCTCGCCGCGCACCTGCTCGATCGGCATCAGCGCCATGCCAAAACCGCCCATCACCCACAGGAAGATCTGCAAGCCCACAATAAGCGCGAGCCATTTGTGCAGACGGACAACCCAGCGGGTGAGCGCGGTCATGGGCGACATTCCTTTTGAGCTAATGCTTGGTTTATTTTTGCGCTGCCATAGTAAATGAACTATTCCTCTGAAACGACGCTTATAATCTCTTGAAGCAGCAGTTCGAAGCTCGGTTTGTAAGGCTCAATTTGGTGGCGAGTTGGCAAAGCTTCGTGCTTGCGGATAGTCAAATGAGTATGCAAATCCGCGACATCCCGCAGTCCATCCTCCAGCCTCCCTAAAACTGCCTTCATGCTCCGGCCTGAATTTGAAACCACTTGGGTAAAGGTTGATTGACCAAATATTGGTGGAACGTGATTCATGATCGCTCTGATGAGAAGCGCACAGGAAAGGTAATTCCCTCTGCCGTATGCATCGTTGAGCTCGTCGCAAAACCGAATCAATTTTCTCAAGTCAAATCTCCGACTTTCAGCCTTTCGAAGTCCGTCAAGCACGTCGGTGTCGATAAATGAGATGTTTGAATTGATTCTATCGAGATAAGCCGTGTCACTCGTTTTCTCGCGAAGACAGTCGATAACCCCTTGTAGCTGGGCTTTAAGCGAATAGGCGTCAGTCAAGAACTCTATGTCGACCTCAATTTCCCGCAGTTGATCAGAGAGTTCAGGGTCGCCTATCCGTTTAATTGCTGAGGCGAACGGACGCGCCAGGTCGAGGAAGGCATAGATATATGCAGTCTGTTTGTCAGGGTCATCGCTAGGTGAGCAATCGCCGAGGGGAAAACGTTCGATACTTTCGCCAAGCTCAATTGCTCGTTTGATTGCGCCAGACATCTGTCACTCCAGGCCATTCCTAAAGAGGCGCTTACTCCTCCGGCTTCACCAGCGCCAGCGCAACCGTGAAGCGTTCGTCGGCTGACGCAGCCGGGGTCAGGCCGGCCGGGATATCGCCTACTTCAGCGGCCTGCGCGTTGGTCACCGCCAGCAGGTCCGCCACCGTGTCGCCGATCAGGCTTTCCAGCGCGCCTTCGCCCTTCACGGTCAGCATTGTTGCTTCGGTCTTCATGGAGACCTGGGCGTCAGACTTCACCTTGCGGGCCGCCCCCAGGATTTGCACGAAAGCCCGGCCCTCATCGGCGTAAAAGCCGGTCTCGGCCATGTCGTCGGCCTTCGGCCAGCTACCGCGGGCGTGGACGGTACCCGGCGAGGTTTCGCCTTCGCCGTGCAGAATGTCGTAAAGCGCGTCCGTCACATAAGGCGTGAATGGCGCATAAAGCCGGATCAGCGTGTCGGAGGCATGCCAAAGGGTCAGGCAGGCCGACATTTCCTCGTCGCTCGGCTTGCCCTCAAAGCGGGTGCGGCGCTTCACGATTTCCAGATAATTGTCGCAATAGGTGCGCCAGAAGAAGTCCTCCACCGCGCGCTGGGCGGCGGCGTATTCATACGCCTCAAACGCCTTGGTGGCGGTCTCGACGGTCTCGGCCAGCTTGCCCAGCAGCCAGCGATCGAGCGGGTGGCTGATCGCACCGGACGCAATGTCGCCAGCGGGTGTGGTGGGCTTGAAGTCACCGGCCTCAGCCGCCGCGCTGAAGCTCATATGCGCGAGCTTGATGGCATTCCACAGCTTGGTGACCAGCCGCTTGCCCTGTTTGAGGGTGTTGTCGGAGAGGTTCGTGTCCTGACCGAGCTGGGAGGTGCCAGTCCAGTAACGCACCGGGTCCACGCCGTATTGATCGATCAGCTTGATCGGGTCGATCACATTGCCCTTGGACTTTGACATCTTCTCGCCGTCCGCGGCGCGGCACCAGCCGGAAATGGCGATGTTTTTCCACGGCACGACGTCTTCGTGGTGGAGGGCTTTGACGATGGTGTAGAAGGCCCAGGTGCGAATGATTTCATGAGCCTGCGGGCGCAGGGCCATGGGGAACTGACGCTTGTGGACCTCATAGTCCAGCGCATACTCCTCAGTGACCGATCGCGTATTGAGCTGTGGGCTCACCGAGCTGGTGGCCCAGGTGTCCATCACGTCCTTTTCGCCGGTCACCTCATCCATGGTGTAGCCCGTCGGCGGGGTGAGGGTGGGATCAACCGGAAGCTCGTCCTTGGTCGGCAGGATGATCTTGCCTTCCTCGCCGGGGCGTTTGGAATACCAGACCGGGATCGGCACACCGAAATGGCGCTGACGGCTGATCAGCCAGTCCCATTTCAGGCCCTCAACCCAGCTTTCCAGACGCTGTTTCATATAGGCGGGACGCCAGGTAATCTCGTTCGCCTTTTCAAGGATCTGGTCCTTGTATTCCAGCGTCTTGATGAACCACTGGGGCGTGACGATGATTTCAATCGGTGCGCCAGAACGCTCGGCCACGGGCACGATCTGGTCGGTCTTCTCCTGTTTCAGGACCAGGTCCTTTTCCTTCAGGAGGTCCAGGATCGTCTCCTTGGCCTTGGCAGCTTTAAGGCCCGCCAAAGCGGCCATGGTGGCTTTCGCGCTATCCAGATCCAGGCTCGGCCACTCGTCGGTGCCGATGGCGAGCTCTTCGATCATCTTGCCGGCCTGATCGATCACCATGCGCAGCGGCAGCTTGTGGGTGCGCCACCACTGGATGTCGGTCACGTCGCCAAAGGTACAGCACATCACAACGCCGGTGCCTTTTTCCGGATCGACGCTGTCTTCAGCGTAAATCTCCACCGGCACGTTATAGAGCGGGCTGATGGCGCGCTTGCCGATCAGCTCCTTGGCGCGCGGATGCTCCGGGTGGATCATCAGGCCGCCGCAGGCCCCGATCAGCTCAGGGCGCGTTGTGGCGATGGTCACCGGCTCCAGCTCGCCGCCTTCAATGGCAAACGGGATGTAATTGAGCAGGCCTTCGCGCTCTGCATCCTCAATCTCGGCCTGAGCCAGCGCGGTGCGGTCCGCCGGATCCCAGAGCGACGGCTCCAGACGGCGCTCCATCAGGCCCTTGTGGAACAGGTCCAGAAAAGACATCTGGCTGACGGTGCGGCTTTCATCCGAAATCGTCTGATACTCGCGGCTCCAGTCCACCGACAGGGCGAGGTGAGAGAACAGATCGCGGAATTGCTGCTCGAACTCCGGGATAACCTCTTTACACAGCTCCACGAATTCATCGCGCGCCATGGTGCCGCCGCGCACCTTCTTGACCTTCTCCACCAGACGCTCGGTCGGCAGGCCGTTATCGTCCCAGCCGATGGGGTAGAGCACGTTGCGCCCGCTCATGCGCATATAGCGCGCCATGATGTCAGCCTGGGTGTAGGAATAGACGTGGCCAATATGCAGCGCGCCGGAGACGGTCGGCGGCGGGGTGTCGATCACATAATCAAGCTCGGCCGGGGCTTCCGGGTCCCACTTGAAGGCTTCCTCACGGGCCCAGCGGGCCTGGAGAGCGGCTTCAGAAGCTTTGATGTCGTATTTGTTGGGAAACGGTTTCATGGCGAGCGATCTTCACACGGCTAAAATGGCGGCAAGAGCGCTGGGGTTTAGACCATTTGTGAAGGGTGTGGAACCCGGTCAGGCCATAGTGGCTCGCGTGCCGTTTTTGCGGGGGTGGAGGGTGTGCGTCTTGAAGGACCCTCAGGATGAAGCATCGCAATCATCCTGCCCTCCGTCATCCTGGCGAAAGTCAGGACCCAGTCACACCAGCTGTGCCCCTGGGTCCCAAATCGAGTTTGGGATGACGCTTAGAGGTGACGGAACGCGGTGCGTCCTTTAATGACGCTCGCCAAGGGCTCGCTCCTCGCAGATGAGGAATGTTGGAGCTCTATGAAGGCCTCATCGGCGAGGAGACCGAAGGCCGTCTCGAAGGACCCCCAGAACAGTACAGCAGAACGTCTACGCTACCCCGCAGCCCCAAGCGCCGTATCAAGATCGGCCAGGATGTCCGCCACATCCTCCAGCCCCACGCTCAAGCGGATCAGGCCTTCTGAAATACCGTGCGCGGCGCGCTCTTCAGGGGTGTAGGTGGAGTGGGTCATGCTGGCCGGATGCTGGATCAGGGTTTCAGCATCGCCCAGACTCACCGCGCGCTTGATCAGGGTCAGCGCATTCATGAAGCGGATGCCGGCTTCAAGGCTTTCCAGCTCAAAGGCGATCATGCCGCCAAAGCGGGCCATCTGGCGCTTGGCGAGGGCGTGCTGGGGGTGGTCTTCAAGGCCGGGGAAGGCAACCGACACCACGTCGGAGCGCGACTTCAGCCAGTGGGCGACCTGAAGCGCGGTCTGGCTGTGGCGCTCCATGCGCAGGTCCAGCGTCTTCAACCCGCGCAGGATCAGCATGGCGTTGAGCGGGGCCAGCGCGGCCCCGGTCATGTCTTTCAGGCCATAGAGCCGGACCTCGTCCATCACCTCTTTGCGACCGGCGGCAAGCCCGGCCACCAGATCACCATGGCCGCCGAGATATTTCGTGGCCGAATGCACGACGATGTCGGCGCCCAGCTCGATCGGGCGGGTCAGGGCCGGGGTGGCGTAGGTGTTGTCGACGACACTGATCGCGCCAGCATTGCGCGCAAGCGCGCTGATCGCGGCAATGTCCACCAGCGACATGGTCGGGTTGGCGGGGGTCTCGAAATAGACAACGCGGGTCGTGTCGGTGATCGCGCTGGCGACCGCTTCGGCGTCGGTCATGTCCACATGGCGCACCTTCACGCCGAACTTCTTCAGACCGTGGTGCAGGAAGGAGAAGGTGCAGCCATAAAGCGTCTTGTCGGCGAGGATTTCCTGGCCCGGCTCCAGCAGGCTCCACAAGACCGAGGTGATCGCACCCATGCCAGACGCAAAGCTGACGGCGGCCTCTGCGCCTTCCAGATCGGCGATGCGGCGCTCCAGAAGGTCCAGCGTTGGATTGGAGATGCGCGAATAGATGTGGGCAGGCTGATCACCACTGAAGGCCGCGCCGGCCGCTTCCACGGTCTCGAACGTGAAGGTGGAGGACAGGTGCACCGGCGGGGTCAGCGCGCCGCCTGCGTCAGAAGGCTCATAGCCGGAATGGATGGCGCGGGTGGCAAAGCCGGACTTGCGCTGAAAAACATTCGATCCATCCATGGTGGTCCCCTTTAAAAATTCATCCCCCTCCAGGGCCGACCGTGTGCGGTCTGGTCCTGAAGAGGGCAGCCTCCCTGACGGGCCGGATGGGCTGGCCTCTTTAAAAACGGGCCATGGCGCACAATAGCGCTGAGCGGGGAGCAGGTGCTGTCTAAATCAGCCCTTGAGGCTCGTATTTGTGCAATAATCTGCTACAAAAGCCCCATGGATGGCATGGATCGAAAGATTATCGCCGCGCTGCAGCAAGATGGGCGCATGACCAACCAGGCGCTTGCCGACGCGGTGGGCCTGTCGCCGTCACCCTGTTTGCGGCGGGTGCGCGCGCTGGAGGAGGCGGGTCTCATCACCGGCTATGCGGCAACGCTGGACCGGGAGCGCGCAGGCCTGCCCATCACCGCCTTTGTGCGGGTGAAGCTGACCGGTCACACCTCCGACGTGGTGTCGAAGTTTGAGCGCGCCGTGCTCGCCATGGATGAGGTGCTGCAATGCCACCTCACCTCGGGGTCAGAGGATTACTTGCTGGAGGTCGTCGCCGACAGTCAGCAAGGCTATGCTGACTTCCTGCGCGAGCGCCTCAACCATGTGCCGGGTGTTGCGGCGATCGAGACGAGTTTTTCGTTGAGTGCGGTCAAGCGCACCGGCGCTTTGCCGGTGGGGCGTTAGCGCGCTAGCGTCTCACCCATGACAGACTCACACCGCCCCAACGACATTCGCGCGCGCATTCCGCGCCGTAAGGACAACGATCACTCCCATGAGGCGGCGGAGGAGCGCCGGGCCTTTTTAGGCCAGCGCTCTGGCGCGAGCTTCGACCATGTGGGCCGGGCGACGATTGATCCGGCGGTGACCGCCGGGAATATCGAAAATTATATCGGCGCCGCCCAGGTGCCGATTGGCGTGGCGGGCCCCCTAAGGGTGCGCGGCGAGCATATCGAGGACGAGGATGTCTACGTACCGCTGGCGACCACCGAAGGCACGCTGGTGGCGAGCTATAACCGGGGCATGCGCATCCTGTCTGAAGCGGGCGGGGTGAAGACCACGATTGTGGAGCGCTATATGCAGCGCGCGCCGGTCTTCCACTTTGATGATGCGCGCGGCGCTCGCGATTTTAAAGCCTGGCTTGAGGTCAATATGGATGGCGTGCGCGAGGCGGCCGAAGCCAGCTCCAGCGTGGTGAAGCTCTCCCATGCCGAGACCTATGCCGTCGGCCCGATGCTCCATGTGCGCTTCAACTTTGAAACCGGCGATGCGGCAGGTCAGAACATGTCTGGCAAGGCTGGGCTTGCCGCCTGTCAGTGGATTGCGGCCAATTTTCCAGGCGGGGTGCGCTACACGCTCTCCGGGGCCATGGACACCGACAAGAAGCACAGCCAGCTCAACGTGCTGCACTCGCGCGGGGCCCGCGTTGTGGCTGAGGCGCGCATTCCCGACCGGGTTTTAAGTGAGCGTGTGGGCGTCGCCGCCGCGGACCTGTTCAAGGTGCGGTTAAACTCGTTTGCGGGTTCTGTGATGGCGGGCTCGGCCAATAACGGCATGCATGCCGCCAACGCGCTCGCCGCGCTGTTCATCGCCACTGGTCAGGACGCGGCCAATGTAGCCGAAAGCCATACCGCCATGACCTTTGTGCGCCTGGAAGAGGACGAGGAGACCGGCGAGACCGTCTACTACTGGTCCATCACCCTGCCCGCCCTGATCGTGGCGACTTTTGGCGGCGGTACCGGCCTGCCCACACAGGCTGAATGCCTCGATCTGCTCGGCTGCCACGGCAAGGGCAAGGTTGGTCGCTTCATCGAAATTTGCGCCGCAACAGTGCTCGCCGGAGAAATCTCGCTGGCCGGAGCGGTCGTCGCTGGCGACTGGGTGGACAGCCACGAAAAGCTGGGGCGGAACCGGTAGGGGCGGTTAGGTAGCGCTAGGAAGGTAGCTTTTCTCTAAAGTACATTCGATCAACAAGCGCCACCGCGCGCCTCACTGAAGAAATTTCGTTGCTGGTCCCATTTTCTCTTACTGTTGCCATGCAAACTGTAAGGAATCCCAAAAGTGACTTCAAATCTAATTCTGGCTTTGATTCAAGTGAGTTGATTGCAGCCCCCGCACTGGCAGCTTGTTTTGCGTCCACAATTTCTGGGAGGGTGCCTGCTGCAATCTCTTGGGCCAGTTGAGCAATGGCTCCGCCGACCTTTGTGCCGGGACCGTCTCCCTTTAGCCTATCTATATAAGTCTTCTTCGAGAACTTGGGCGCAGATGTTCCGTTAATGAACGCAATAAGATCGTCCTCGGCCAGTTTTGCCTTGGACGCGAAGAAATATACTGGCATCCAGGCTCTGTTCGCAATCTCAACGATGCACCGAATGTATTCCGTTGGCTTCGCGTGAAGTTCCTGTCGGAGAAAGTCGTCAATTACTCCGTGGGGTAACAATGCGCCTCGCTCCTCAATAATGCCGCTCCCTTCGACTGCTTGGACCTCACCAACAAGCTTGAGCGTCTTTGAGCCAGACTGTTCATGAAACTCGCCCTCCTTGATGAAATTGATCTCATCAATAATCGAGGGGTCGATCAGAAGCTGTTGTTTGCCATTCGACAAAACTCCATCGCCGAGATCGGCAACCATCGCTTTTTGCGGGCCTAGTTCCAATAGCCGTTCGACCATCGGAAGAATTTCTACGCGCGACGCTTTATCACGTTCATCGAGCATCGCCCGCAAGTCGCTATATTTAATTCGTCGTGACTCTGCTGGGTACCTGAAAAAGATATCTCCTTCGGAAATCTGGTTGCCAATATTCTTAAGAGCAATAACTGGGCGTGATTTATGTTGTTCCACATACAGAACGCCGACCTTCTTGCCGTCGATGTCCAATAATGTGCGGGCTATCGTGGGCGTCGGGTCAAAGGTACCTCTCAGAAGTTTCGTAAACTCAACTAGGTCGCTTTGATGGAATTCTGTCCCATTCAATCCGACGACTTGGAAGGGAACCATAGTGCCGTTCTCAACCTTTTCTTGAACGCCAAAAAATAGGTATCCGCCCTTGTTGTTGGCGAGGGCAGCAACTGCTCTTAGCCACTTGTCTGGATGTTTGAGCCGAAAGCTCGTTTTGCACTCAATCCGCTCGTTCTCCTGTTCTGTAAATTGCCATGTGCTGGAAACAGCATCGACCTTTTTGAAGAAGCTTTTCAGTTGCGACTCGGACAAATTTGATGAGGACTGGTCTACATAAAGGGCAGCCTCCTCCTCGAAGGCTGTTATGAAAGCTTCTATTTCAACTTGAGGCGCGGCGGGAATTTCTGCGGAGTTGCTGTAGCTGCCGCTTTTTATGCCTGAAATTCGTCCTGAATTAACTGATCGGTCTGGCCGGTTGAAATAAAACTGAATGTCTTTGTTCGCATCCCCACGCGCTATCATCCCTTTGATGAGCGCAATCTCTCGGTCGGTGATACTACGTTTGCGCATGGTTGAATCTCGCTAAGTGGTACTAGGTCGTGCATTATACAGTCCCAGTACGCGATTGACTCAAGCCTCCACGATCAACGCCGCGCTCGCGGGCGCTTTGCCCGCGACCAGTTCGTTATACGCCGAGAGGCATCCTTCGCCGCCGTTTAGGCTCTTTTCGTCAAACATCCCGTCCACCGCATCGGCAAAGGCGCTCCACGCCGCGCCATAGCGCTTGCCAAATTCAGCGGGCCCCCAGGCTTTCATGCGCTGGGCCACATGGTCGGGGGCAAAGAAGAAGCTTGGCTTCGGTCCGGGCAGGTCATCGGCCGGCGCGCTGTCGGTCCAGTGGCTGGCGCCGACGCGGATATTGGCGATGAGGTCGTCTTTCAGCGCGCCGTGAAGGGCACGATTGACGCTCGCATCGCCAGCAAAATCGACCACCATGCGGCGCGGGTCAGGTTTCACCTCATTCAAGTCAGGATAGAGGGTGATCTGGTCATAAAAACCAGTCTTCTCCACGAAGGGTTTTGAGCGCTCCGACGTGATGGCTTCGACGATGACGCCGTCCGGCTTATCCCCGTGCAAAAGCCAGGCGAGGGCGAGGGCCGTCTTGCTCGACGCGCTGGTCAGGCTGATGCATTTCGCGCCGCCATAATTTGTATCGCGCAGGTGCAGATCGATCAGCCAGCTGGTGATAAACAGTGGCTGCAGCGCCATCTGTAGCCCCTCGCGCCCGGGCGCATAGCTGGGGTCTGCAGCCGTGCGTACATAGCGATTATAGGCCGCCGGAAGCTCCTTGCGATGGTCAGCCAGATCGGTGAAGGCCCCCGCGGACAGATTGCCCGGCTGGACGATCAATTCATCGCTGGCCGGGAAATAGCCATAGATGCGCTCGCCCACCTCAAGGCCCTCGCACCGGCTCTCTGCCACATCGGCAAAGCCCCAGACCGGCAGGCGGCCCGAGGTCGGCGTGGAGAAGAAATCCCAATACCGCATGACATCGCCAAACACGGCATAAGTCACGTTATTGGCTGTCAGCGCAAACCGCTTCACCGCCAGTCGCGCCTCGCCTTCGGCCAGCGCGCGATGGGGGATATCCACCACGCTCGCCTTTGAAATATCAGCCCGATCAATGCTCAGCGCCCAGCCCATGGGTGTCTCCTTCTTGTGGTGACACTAGGGTCGGGGAGGTTAGGGTGTGTGGCAAGGTCGCCCCTGCACTCTTTCAAATAAAAACCCCGACCTGCGGGACAGGCCGGGGCTCTTAAGATCTCGACGCCGCAGGCGTCGCAAGGCGAATAGCTGTCCGCAGCGTCAGCGAGGACCGACGGGACGGATGTCCCGGAGGACAGGGAAGAGACCTAGATATCCAGCATCAGGCGCTGGGGATTTTCCAGGCTCTCCTTGACGCGCACCAGGAAGCTGACCGCTTCCTTGCCGTCTACGATGCGGTGGTCGTAGGACAGGGCCAGATACATCATCGGGCGGATGACGACTTCGCCGTTCACCGCGACCGGGCGATCCTGGATTTTATGCATGCCCAGAATGCCGGACTGTGGCGCATTGAGGATCGGGCTGGAGAGCAGCGAGCCATACACACCGCCATTGGAGATGGTGAAGGTCGCGCCCTGTATCTCATCAAGGCCGAGCTTGCCGTCACGGGCGCGCTTGCCCAGGTCCATAATGGATTTTTCGACACCTGCCAGAGACAGCGTGTCCGCACCGCGAACCACTGGAACGACAAGGCCTTTTGGCGTGCCGACGGCGACGCCCATGTCGAAATAGTTCTTGTAGATGATGTCGGTGCCATCGATCTCGGCATTGACCGCCGGGATGTCTTTAAGCGCCGCAACACAGGCCTTCACGAAGAAGCTCATGAAACCCAGCTTCACGCCGTGCTTGGCCACGAAGTCGTCCTGGACCTCCTTGCGAAGCTTCATGATCGCGCTCATGTCGGCTTCGTTATAGGTGGTCAGCATGGCTGCGGTGTTCTGCGCATCCTTCAGGCGGCGCGCGATGGTCTGGCGCAGGCGGGTCATCTTCACCCGCTCCTCACGCTCACCGGTCTCGCGCGGTGCAGACGGCGCAGCCGCCGGGGCCGGAGCCGACGCTGAGGCGGAGCCGGACTCCAGCGCTTTGAGCGCATCGCCCTTGGTCACGCGGCCATCCTTGCCGGTGCCTTCAACTTTCGACAGGTCCATCTTGTTTTCTTCAGCGATCCGGGATGCGGACGGCATGGCCTTGGTGTCGCCCGAAGTTTTTGGAGCGGGCTTGTCTTCGGCTTCGGCTTTCTTGGGTTCCGACTTGCTTTCAGAGCTGCCGCTGGCGCTGGCGCCGGCCTTGATCTGGGCGATGACCTGATCAGGGGTCACGGTGTCGCCTTCGCTGACCAGCTGGTTTTCAAGCACACCCGCGGCCGGGGACGGCACTTCTACTGCGACCTTGTCGGTTTCGATTTCGAGCAGCGCCTGGTCCTGTTCAACCGCCTCGCCGGGCTGCACAAGCCACTGACCGACCTGGCCTTCAGACACGCTCTCGCCCATCACCGGAACCTTGGCGTCGATCAGTTCACCGTCGGCGTCGCCATCAGCGTCCGAGCTTGCCTCTTCAGCCGGGGCTTCTGCAGGCGTGTCGTCCTTCGCCTCCTCCTTTGCCGGGGCAGCTTCTCCACCGCCTTCGCCGAGCTGGGCCAGCACGGCTCCAATCTCGACGGTGTCGCCTTCGGCGGCCACGATCTTGGCGATGGTGCCGTCTTCTTCGGCGCGCACCTCGACGGAGACCTTGTCGGTTTCCAGCTCGACGAGGACGTCATCCTTCTTCACCGCGTCACCTTCAGACACCTGCCAGGCACCCACGGTGGCTTCGGAGACGGATTCACCAAGCGTTGGGACGATGATGTCGGTCATGGTTTCAAGTCTTTCTTCGTTTCGTCAGGCCGAGGGGTGGCCAAAAAGGGTTAGCCGTTAAGGGCGTCTTCGATCAGCGCTTCTTGCTGGGCTTTGTGCTTGGATAAAAGGCCGGTTGCCGTGGACGCCGAAGCGGCGCGGCCAGCATAGCGGGCACGGCTCACCTTGGTTTCGGCCTTATCAAGGCAGAATTCCAGATAGGGCTCTACGAAGGTCCATCCGCCCATATTCTTCGGCTCTTCCTGGCACCACACCACGTCGGCATTACCAAAGCGCTTCAGCTCATCAATCACCGACTTGGCCGGGAAGGGATAGAACTGCTCCACGCGCAACAGGTAGACATCGTCGATGCCTTGCGCCTCGCGCGCTTCAAGAAGGTCAAAGTAGACCTTGCCCGAGCACAGCACCACGCGGCGGATCTTGTCGTCATCGGCCAGCTTGATACTGGTCTGGCCTTCGGCGATGGTTGGAATGCTGGCGCGTGCCTTGGTGTCAGCATCATCCCACAGCACCCGGTGGAAGCTGGAGCCAGGACCGAACTCCGACAGCGCACTGACGCAGCGCTTGTGGCGCAGCAATGACTTCGGCGTCATCAGCACCAGCGGCTTGCGGAACTCGCGGTGGATCTGGCGGCGCAGGATATGGAAATAGTTTGCCGGGGTGGAGCAGTTGGCGACCTGCATATTGTCTTCGGCACATTGCTGCAGGAAGCGCTCCAGGCGCGCGGAAGAGTGCTCTGGGCCCTGACCCTCATAGCCATGGGGCAGCAGCATCACCAGGCCGGACATGCGCAGCCATTTGCGCTCAGACGATGAGATGAACTGGTCAATGATGACCTGAGCCCCGTTTGTGAAGTCACCAAACTGGGCTTCCCACATCACCAGCGTGTTCGGGGCGGACAGTGAATAGCCGTGCTCGAAGCCGAGTACGGCCTCTTCTGACAGCATGGAATCGATCACCTCGTAGCGGGCCTGATCCTCGCTGAGATTGTTCAGCGGGGTGTAGCGCTCCTCGGTTTCCTGATCGATCACGTGGGAGTGACGCTGGGAGAAGGTCCCGCGGCCACAGTCCTGACCGGACAGGCGGACCGGGAAGCCTTCGGTCAGCAGCGTACCAAAGGCGAGGTGCTCTGCCGTTGCCCAGTCGATGCCGTGCCCGTTTTCCAGCACCGTCTTGCGGCGGTTGGCGATGACGCGCTTGAGTGTCTTGTGTATGGCGACGTCGTCCGGGACGGTCGTCATCCTGTCGGCGACGGCTTTCAGGTTTTCCAGCTCGGCGGCAGTTTGACCGCGACGGTCATCTTCTTCCGGTAGGCCCAAGCCTGACCAGACACCGTCCAGCCAGTCAATGCGGCTCGCCTTATATTCCTTGCCCGCTTCAAATTCGGCATCGAGGAACTCGTCGAATTCCTTCGCCCAGCAGTCGATGTCATCTTGAGTGCACAGGCCTTCATCAATCAGCCTGTCGCCGTAGAGCTTCAGCGTTGTCGGATGCTTTGAGATCGCCTTGTACATGATCGGCTGGGTGAAGCTTGGATCATCACCCTCATTATGACCGAAGCGGCGATAGCAGAACATGTCCACCACCACGTCCTTGCCGAACTTCTGGCGATACTCGGTCGCAATCTTGGTGGCGTAGGTGACCGCTTCTGGGTCATCGCCGTTTACGTGGAAGATCGGGGCCTGCACCATCAGTGAGACGTCAGACGGGTAGGGCGAGGAGCGGCTGTCCTTCGGGTTAGTGGTAAAACCAATCTGGTTGTTCACCACAAAGTGTATAGCACCACCGGTGCGGTGACCCTTCAAGCCTGAAAGGCCAAAGCATTCGGCCACCACACCCTGGCCGGCGAAGGCCGCATCACCATGCAGCAACAGCGGCAGCACGGCGCTCGCCGTGTTGGCATCTTCGCCCAGGCCGGCGCGCAGCTTGGATTGCTTGGCGCGCGCCTTGCCCAGCACAACCGGGTTTACCGCTTCCAGGTGGGACGGGTTGGCGGTCAGCGAGAGGTGAACCTTGTTGCCGTCAAACTCACGATCAGACGAGGAGCCTAGATGGTATTTCACGTCACCAGACGCGAAATCGCCATGGCCCAAGGAATCGCCGCCCTGAAACTCGTGGAAGATCACGTGGTAGGGCTTGGCCATCACCGCTGCGAGGACATTGAGGCGGCCGCGGTGCGGCATGCCCAGAATGATCTCTTTGACGCCTTCAGCGCCGCCGCGCTTGATGATCTGTTCCAGCGCAGGGATCAGGCTTTCACCGCCATCAATGCCAAAGCGCTTGGTGCCAGGATAGCGTTTGTGGAGGAAGTTTTCGAACGCGTGGGTTTCGATGAGCTTTTTCAGGATGGCGATCTTGCCTTCCTTGGAGAACGCAATCTCCTTGTCCGGACCCTCGATACGCTCCTGAAGCCAGGCTTTCTCCTCCGGGTTGGAGATATGCATGAACTCGATGCCGAAGGTGGAGCAGTAAGTCCGTTTCAGGATTTCCAGCATCTGCGGCACAGTTGCCGTTTCAAGGCCCAGATAGCCGTTGATGAAGATCTCGCGATCGTAATCGTCCGGCGTGAAGCCGTAGGTGGCCGGTTCCAGCTCTGGCTGATGGCCAAAATCGGTCAGCTTCAGTGGATCCAGATCCGCGGCCAGATGCCCACGGATACGATAGGCCCGGATCAGCATGATCGCGGCAATGGAATCCTTTACCGCCTGCTGCACGGCTTCTGGTGAAGCACCCTGACCCATGTGTTCGACAACGGCGTCGGGAAGCGCTGGCGCGGTCTGTTCGATATCACCAAGCGCGGACACCAGCTCGCCATTTTGAGGGCGCGGCCAGTCGGCGCGTTTCCAGCCTGGGCCCTTGGCGGCGTGCCGGGCATCACCCGCGTCATCGCCGACTTCTTCAAAGAAGCTGCGCCAGCTCTCGGGCACAGAGGATGGATCGTCGGCATAGCGCGCTGCCATCTGTTCGAGATAAACGGCATTGCCGCCGAACAGAAATGAGGTGTCGAGGAAGGTCTGGTTCTGAGAAGAGCGGTCTTCGGTCATGGGTCCCACAGTTTTGGCGGGTGAGCGGTCGCTAACGCGACCGCAATCTGTTGCCCGACATGTATGCGGGTTTAACCAAAAACGGAAGACCAAAGCGCTGGAATTGGGACGAAGGTCGCACCTTGTGAACCAAAAACGCCCCGCCTGATATCAGACGGGGCGTTAAATTCGCACAAATTGCGCCTCAGTTAACCCTTCAGGACATCCACCAGCGTGGTGCCAAGGCGAGCCGGGCTGTCGGAGACGACGATGCCGGCCGACTTCATGGCCTCGATCTTGTCTTCTGCGCCGCCCTTGCCGCCGGACACGATGGCACCGGCGTGGCCCATGGTGCGGCCTGGAGGGGCGGTGCGGCCGGCGATGAAGCCGACCATCGGTTTTTTGCGGCCTTTGGCGGCCTCGTCCTTCAGGAATTGCGCCGCTTCTTCTTCAGCCGAGCCGCCGATCTCGCCAATCATGATGATCGACTTGGTTTCGTCGTCCGCCAGGAACAACTCCAGCATGTCGATGAACTCGGTACCTTTGACCGGGTCGCCGCCAATGCCCACAGCCGTGGTCTGACCGAGGCCCGCATTGGAGGTCTGGAACACCGCTTCATAGGTCAGGGTGCCGGAGCGCGAGACAACGCCCACAGAGCCTTTGGAAAAGATGGACCCTGGCATGATGCCGATCTTGCACTCTTCCGGGGTCAGGACGCCCGGACAGTTCGGGCCGAGGAGGCGGGAGTTCGATTTCTCAAGACGCGCCTTCACCTTGACCATGTCCATAACCGGAATGCCTTCGGTGATGCAGGTGATCAGCTCAATGCCGGCATCGATGGCTTCGATGATGGCTGCGCCCGCGCCAGCTGGCGGCACGTAGATCACCGAGGCATTGGCGCCGGTGCGCTCCTTGCCTTCGGCAACCGAGGCGAAGATCGGCAGCTCAGCAGAACTGTCCATGCCGCTGGTCCAGCTGGTGCCGTCCTTCTTGGGGTGAATGCCGCCCACCATCTGGGTGCCGTAATAGGCAAGCGCCTGCTCGGTGTGGAAGGTGCCGGTCTTGCCGGTCAGGCCCTGGACGAGGACCTTGGTATTCTTGTCGACGAGAATGGACATGGATCAGCCTTCTTCTGCTGGAGTGTCTTCGAGGAAAGGATTGACCACACGCACTGACCCGTAAGTCTTTCCATGCGTGAGGCGTTCGGAAAAAAGCGTCTTGCAGCCAAGCTTTTCGGCAGCCGCAAGAATGAGGGTGTCACCCGGAGCCGCATCATGCTCGCGAGACAGAGCGATTGCGGACGTTACAAGCCCGGCATCCACCGGTTGGACGGTTTTCTGGCTGAGGAGCTCGACCCAACGGCTCGCGGTCTCTTCGGGCAGCGGCTGCGGTGTGGACCGGGTTGCCAGCGTGTAAAACTCGCTCAGGACCTGGGCTGACGTGCCAAAGGGCGTCGTAAGCAGCCCTTGAGCAATGTCATGCCGGTGCGGCGAAGCGCTGGCCCCATTCGCAGCTTCCAGAAGAATGCCGGTGTCGAGGAAAGTCTCCGCAATCATGCTGAGCCCTCGTCGCGAAGCTGAGCTGTGGCTGCGCTTACGTCGCCCAGATTGGCTGTGCTGGCGCGTGACAGTTGCAGAAGCTCACGGGTGATGGCGTCCTGGCCCACTTCCGCGTCGACCGCGCGTTGAAGGAAGTCGCGCACCATCGCGTTGACGGTGGTCCGGCGCATGGCCGCCAAGACCCGCGCCTTGTCGAGCAGGTCTTCGTCAATCGCGAGGGTGATATTCTTGGCCAAGTCGGAGGGCTCCACAGGATATGTGGAACACATAATATGTGTGACTGGCTTGAGGCAAGCGCTGAAGCGGTCTCGCGCTACACCTTGATGCCGGTATGGATCGCTGCGATGCCGCCGGACAGGTTGGTGACCGAGACGCGACTGAAGCCTGCCTCTTCCAGCTCTTTGGCAAAAGCGGACTGGCGCGGGAATTTGCGGATCGACTCCACCAGATACTGATAGCTGTCGCGGTCTTTCGCGATCAACTCGCCCAGCACCGGGATCGCATTGAACGACCAGGCGTCATAGAACTTGGCCAGCGGGCGTGTGGTGGGGTGTGAAAACTCCAGACACACAAAGCGGCCACCGGGTTTCAGCACCCGGTGCATATCTTTGAGTGCCTTGTCGCGATTGGTGACATTGCGGATGCCAAAGCCGATGGTCACCGCCGTTGCGCTTTGATCATCAAAGGGCAGGCACTCAGCGTTTGCCGTCACCCAGTCGAGGCGATCGCGTCCGCCGCGTTTCAGGCCTGACTGAAGCATGGATTCATTGATATCCGCCACAATCGCTTCGGCCTTTTCGCCGCCACGGCGTTCCTGCAGCGCATCCGCGCGATCGAGGAAGGCCCGAGCGATGTCACCCGTGCCACCCGCCACATCAATCAGACGTGCACCGGGGCGCGGGGCGGCCTTGGTGACGGTGATGTCTTTCCAGACCCGGTGAACCCCAAGGCTCATCAGGTCGTTCATCAGGTCATAGCGTCGCGCGCTGGAATCAAAGACCTGGCGCACCAGGCTCTGCTTCTTCTCGCGCGGCACCTCTTTAAAGCCGAAGGAAACTGTATCGTTGCTCATGGCATTCAATCTAGGCCGCAAGAGGCCATCGCGCCAGCACAGAAGCTGCGTGCAAGTGCGCCTCAGGACCGCTCAGAGACCTGTCGCTCGCCAGTGACATAATCAAAAAGTGAAAATCCGGGCGCGTTACGCCAGCTGTCTTTACTGCCGCTGCCGTAAAAGGCCATGGTGAGCCGGTCGCCCGCTGGCGCGAAGGCATTCATGCGAAAGGCGCAGGCTTCAGCCAGCGTCATCTCGCCCACCTTGCTGTTAGGGTTGTCCATGGCGGTGATGAGTTTGACCTCCGCGCGGGCTTGCGCCAACCGATCGCACGCACGCGCCAGCGCAGGCCATCCGCCTTTCCACACACATTCCACCGCCAGCGGCTGGGCAAGCAATTGCTCGCCATCGGCCGGATAGATGCGCCAGGCCACATCATAGAGCGGATGTTCACCGGCGCGCACCGGGCTCTGGCTTAATAGAGAGGCTGCGCGCCAGTTGGCGGCGACCACATGGATTGTGTCGTCGTCGAAGGTCTGGCTGATCTCGCGTGCGACCTCATCGCGCAGAAGTCGTGCCAGATGATCGGTCCAGGGGTGCCCCTCCATCGGGAAAAGCCCTGGATGCTCTTGCTCGCCTCGTGATCCGACCAGATGAGCGAGCGCCTGGTCGATGACGGCGCGCGTCGCCTTTGCACTGATGAGGCTCGCCCTCGCAGCCGCCATTCCTTATCTCCTGATCTGACAGATCGTCCCCTTCAAGGAGCCAAAGTGATGCCAGAACTGCCAGAAGTCGAGACGGGTTGAGTTTAAGTTCTGCTCAGGCCTGCAATAGCATCTGGGCGAATGACCGGGCGATGTTTTGACCGGTAGCGCGTTGCGCCATCGCCCACTGGCCGTCGGGATTGCACTCAAGGAACCATGGGGAGCCTGAGGGATCAATGATCAAATCAAAGACCCCATACGCTAACTCGCTTTCGTCCAGGTATCTTCGCAATCTTCCTAAAAGGCCGTCATCGATCTCTGTAGGTGAGTAGAACGGGAGAAATTCAGACCGTCGCCAGTCCGTCATGCTAGTGTCCACAGATTGAGAGTCGATTTAAATTGCGTGGCAAAAGCTGGCCGAACAGATCACTCTTAGTTCATAGGCTTTCGAAACATATCGCTGAAGCTGTGATACCGATTGTGAAAAGCGTTCTTTGCCTACAGCCGCGAGCTTTTTCGGTGAAATCCGCGATGTGAATATGTATCGGTTTGGTTCGTCACTATCACCCTTGATAAATGGAGTATCGTAGACTTTGACAGCGACGTCTCCATATTTCTCTGCAAACGCTGCAGCCTCATTGAGCTCATTTGTTGCAAGAGTTTCTGGAACTTGAAGCCCGCATCTCTGCGCAAGGCTCAGTTGGAAAGGCTTATGGAATGCCCGGTATGAGGCTCGTCCTGAATTCGCGACGAATATGCCTTGCTGCTCACAACGCTCTAAAAGGCCACGATATTGATGCAGGGCTTCCTTCTCGTAGAAGTATTTAGCTCGGTCCTCTTGCTCCACAAATACCGGATCAAGCTTAATTTTGAGACGGTTCCATGCGGAGGAGAAGCTCTCAAGGTCAATGCCTGACACTTGAGTTCTTTCCGCACCGTGAGCGACCTGATCTGAAAAGCTGTCTCCTGCGAGCAGGTCAAGAATAATGGCCTCACCACCAAAATTCGAAATTTCAGTGGCGACCCATTTGAGGTGTACATCCTTCCTTGCACCATAAAGCAGAATGCGTCTTTCACTATTGATGTCAGTTACCCGCAAAGTGCCTCTACCTCAGCACGCCTTTCACTGAAGGGTTGTAGTCCAAATGCTTCACGGTTTGCCGTAAGAGTATCGAGCTCAGGCAAAGTTCCAACTGATGAGGCATCGCCATCGCTACAGACCCAGGCGGTTCCAAATACCTGGGAGTTCGTTTGTTTAAGCAGAAGCCGGTCTGTCAAACGCGCTACGCGACGTAGTCGGTCTGCGTTGTGCCGGTCACTCAGTTCAGCTGATAACAGGGTATCGATCGCGCTGAGTTGAAGGCCGGGGTCGTGATCAGCATGCAGAACAAGAGGGAAGCTGGCGCGGATTGTCCCGGATTCAAATGCTTCTGAGGTTAGAAGTTGGTCCAGTCTGGGAGCCATCCATGCCGCGTTCACCGTATCGACCGCGCACATTCGCATGAGCGAGAGAGCTTCAACGATTTCGTTGGCATCCGGCGGGGGAGACTCGGAAACTATGGTTGGCTGAAGGCCTCGCCAAAATTGATCCTGGACAAAAGCGACTCGCAGTTCACGATCAATCGTCTCGGCACCGGATCGTGTTCCTGTCGCGTCAAGAATGTAGACACCGTCGATAGGATCGTATGCGGCCTCAACATCTTCAACGATGGGTGCCAGTGTATTCAGGAACTCGGTTTCAGCAGTGCGAACAATTTGATGGGCGCTCGGGTTGGCTGCCGATCCTGAATATGATGCAAATATCGCATTGCGCCATGACTGTGCGACCGCCGGGCGGCACGTTGAGCGATTGATCTCGACTGGACCAAGGGACAGACGAACGTTTTCGATGAGCGTTGATGGTGTCACCCTCGGTGTAGGCAGCGGGTCGTGCACCTCACCGAATAGAGCGACTGATATGGCCAGCCAGAGCATGGAAATCCTTAAGATAAAACCGCAAAGGGATGTGTTTCCCTTTGCGGTCTTTTGGGCCGGGTGATTAATTAATAATCAGGCCCGCTGTCGCGGCTGCACCCATTCGCGGTGCATGTTGCGCCCGTAGTCCAGATTTCGTCGTCTTCACACGGGGGCCATTGGGAGGGAGAACAGCCACCAGTAACTTTATCCAGTTCAGCTGGCGTCAGGTCTCTTTCCCCGTCAGCAAGGTCGAAAATCCAAGGTTCACTCATAGAGCTGCCTCCAATCTACATTCTTAGGGTGAAAATAATACCCTTTTTGAGCGTATATGTAAACTTATTCAATCGAAGGGGGCTGTCATGCCAGAACTGCCAGAAGTCGAGACCGTCAGACGTGGGCTGGCTCCCGCGATGGAGAAACGTCGTGTTCTGAGCGCTCGGGCCAACAGGCCGGATCTGCGATTTCCTTTTCCCGAACGCTTCGCCGAGCGACTGACCGGTGCTGTCGTTGAGCGCATCGACCGGCGCGCGAAATATCTTCTGGTGCGTCTGAGTTCTGGCGAGACGCTTCTTATGCATCTGGGAATGTCGGGCCGCTTCTCGATCCACGCCGATGATGTGTCGCGCCAACCAGGCGACTTTGTTTACGCGCCTGCCGCTGATCCCAAGCACGACCATGTTGTCCTTGAGCTGGAGGGCGGGGTGCGTGTTACCTACAACGATCCAAGGCGTTTTGGCTTTATGGTGATGTTCCCGACCGAGGCTGAAGCTTCTGTGGCCTACCTCAAGGATCTGGGGCCAGAACCCACAGGAAATGCGTTCTCAAGCGCGCGCCTTCTGGAGGCGTTCAAGGGACGTAAAAGCCCGCTCAAGGCCGGACTCCTTGATCAGACCGTGGTGGCGGGTCTGGGCAATATTTATGTGTGCGAGGCCCTTTGGCGGGCGCAGGTCTCACCCAAACGCCGATGCGCCAATCTGGGAGCGGTCCGGGCTGAACGCCTGGCGGTCGCCGTGCGCAACGTCATTACTGAAGCGATCGAGGCAGGAGGCTCGACGCTGCGTGACTACGCCGGTGCAGATGGAGCGATGGGTTATTTCCAGCACAGCTTTGATGCCTATGGCCGCGAGGCCGAGCCGTGTCGGCGATGTGAGAGCGAGCCAATCCGCAGGATCGTCCAGTCAGGCCGTTCAACCTTTTACTGCCCGAGCTGCCAGCGTTGAGAGGCTTAGCTGCAGATCAAATATGAAATTTTATACATACTTCCCTTTTTGTTGTGTACATACAATATTTGTCCTGATACATGATGTGCATCTGGAAGGCGGCGTGCCGCGCTTCTGCCCGAATTGACTGCAACCTCCACGGTGTCAAAGCTGGCATCGAACGCAAAAGGGAAATGAGCCCATGTTGAAGAAACTTCTTAAAGGCGCGGCGGCTTTCGTTGCTGGCGTCGGCTGCGGCACGGTGCTGGCCAGTGTGGCTGTCGCCCAGACGGATTACGCGGCCATTGATGCTAACCCCGGTGTCTGGTCGATCTCCGATGAGGACTCCACGGTCTACATCTTTGGCACCGTGCATATCCTGCCGCCGGAACTCGACTGGCAAAGCGAGACGGTCCTCGCAGCGCTGGGGGATGCCGAGACGATCTATTTTGAAGCCGATGTTCTTTCACCCGAGGCTCAGGCCGCCACCCAGGCCCTTATTCCTCAGTTGGGCCTCAACCCGGCCGGCGTGACGCTGACCTCTATGATCAGCGATGAGGCGCGTGGCCATATGGCGATCATTGCGGGCCGTCTTGGTGCTCCGGCTGATGCCCTTGCAGCACAGATGGACCCGCTTCAGCCCTGGCTGGCGAGCCTGACGCTGGCTGTGTTGCAGATCCAGATGGGCGGTTACGACCCGGCCTCCGGTGTTGAAGCCCAGCTCAACGGTCTCGCACAGAGCGCAGGCAAGGAGTTTGGCTATTTTGAAGACGTCGAGCAGCAGCTGCGCTTCTTTGCCGATGTCCCCATGGAGCTGCAGGTGACCGACTTTGAGGTTGGTGTCCGCCAGATGGTCGAGGAACCGGACGTCCTCAGCAATATGGTTCAGGCATGGGCTGCGGGTGACCTTGATCAACTCGACACGCTGTTCAATGACGCCATGAGCAATTCCTCGCCGGAGCTCTTCCAGCGCATCATTGTTGACCGGAACATTGACTGGATCCCGCAGATCGAAGCTGCGCTTGCCGGCTCGGACGATGCGCTCGTGGCCGTTGGTGCCGGTCACCTGCCGGGGCCACAGGGCGTGCTGGCCCTGCTGGAAGCTGAAGGTCATACCGTCACACGACAGTAGGCTTAAAGTCACACTTGCTGCACACTGGCCCGCGCCGAGGGTGACCCCGGCGCGGGCTTCGTGTATCTGGCACGCGCAACTGTCTGACCGGCGCCGCAATCGGGCGCATAAATGATTGAGGAGGGCCGCATGGCCTATAACACGATCCAGACCAAGACCGAGGGCCGCGTTGGCGTGATCACGCTTGACCGCCCGTCAGCCCTGAACGCCCTGTGCGACGAGCTCACAAGTGAGCTTGCCGATGCGCTGGCCGGTTTTGAGCGGGACGAGGAAATTGGCTGCGTGGTGCTGACCGGCTCGGCAAAGGCTTTTGCCGCCGGCGCCGATATCAAGGAGCTTCAGGGCAAGGACTTCATCTCGCTCTATAAGCACGACCCGTTTGCAGAGACCTGGGAAAGTGTCGCCCGCTTCAGAAAGCCGATCATTGCCGCTGTGTCTGGCTACGCGCTGGGCGGTGGCTGCGAGATCGCCATGATGTGCGACTTCATCATTGCCTCGGAAACTGCCAAATTCGGCCAGCCTGAGATTAATCTGGGTGTGATGCCGGGAGCTGGTGGTACGCAGCGACTGCCGCGCGCTGTGGGCAAGGCCAAGGCCATGGATATGTGCCTGACCGGCCGCATGATGCCGGCTGAAGAAGCCGAGCGTGCGGGCCTGGTGAGCCGCATCGTACCGGTTGATGACCTCATGGATGTTGCGATGGAAGCAGCTGAAACCATTGCCTCAAAGTCCATGCCGATTGCTATGATGACCAAGGAAGCGGTCAACATGGCGTTTGAGATGGGACTGGCTGAAGGCGTGCGCTTTGAGCGCCGTGTCTTCCAGTCGCAATTTGCGACCGAAGACCAGACTGAGGGCATGGCGGCGTTCGCGGACAAGCGCGCTGCACACTTCAAGCACCGGTAATCGGCAGCTTGCTGTTGACGGGGGGCGGCGCGAGAGCTATACGCCGCGCCTCATGTTTTTCCTGCGGCTGTGCGGGCCATCGCACGCTGCCACTAACAAGTTCGGACGGTTCACATGGCGAATACTCGCTCAGCGAAGAAAATGGCGCGCAAGATCGAGCGCCGCACCGCGCTCAACAAAGCTCGCCGCACGCGCATGCGGACCTTTGTGAAGCGTCTTCACGCGGCTGTCGCCGCTGGCGACGAGGCGGAAGCCAAAACGGCCCTGCGCACGGCAGAGTCTGAAGTGATGAAAGCGGTGTCTGCCGGGATTATCCACAAGAACACCGGTTCGCGTACCGTGTCGCGTCTGTCGGCCCGCGTTAAGGCGATGACAGCCAAGTAAAAAGCTGTCCAAAGCCGGATAGATTTATGAAGCGCCCGCGAGTAGATCGCGGGCGTTTTTTTTGTGCCGTGCACAAACTCCAACCGCCAGAATTTTCAGCATGGCAAGGCCTCCAGGCGTCGTATGCGACAGCGCGCCGCAATTTCGTCCAACGCTCAAATTTAGACTCTTTTCAAGCGAAAAATTCACCAAAATTTTTTTTCATCACGCAAACGCCGACGCTGCTTACGGAATCAATCTGTCAAGCTTCGAATCAAGCAAAATCCATGGTTAATGGAGTTGATTCGCTGGGCTCTGTGGATACTGTGTGGAGACAGAGACAGTCATCCTAATACGGATCAAAGAAGACCGCAGGCGGCGGACTTTCTGCGTGCGCCTGAACAGGAAAGCTGTGTCTCAATTCAGAAGCCTGATCGTGGTCTACCACGGCAAGATGAAGAGATGGGTTGGGGTGAAATGGGGAATCTGCATTCAGCGTCTGCAGCCCGAAAGCAGGACGCAGCGATGACCGAAGCCGATCGAGTGGTTCAAGTTTGGCGCAATGTGCGTGCGCGCCTCCGCGATGAATATGGTCCGACCATTTATGCTGGTGAGATTGCTCGCCTGCGTGTGTCCGACATGAGCGAGGGCCGTGTTTGCGTCGTGTGCCCCAATGCGTTCAGCCGCGCCTGGGTGGAAGACAATCTCGGTAGCCGCCTTCGCGCGCTCTGGATTGCCGCTGATCCGAACGTGACCGAAATTCTTGTGGCGACTGAAGCTGAGGCTGCCCGTGCCACCCGTGCGCCGCTGATGGCGTCCACGGCTCCAGTTGCGCCAAAGTCTGACACTCAAAATCAGCCGGCCGACAGCGCTGCTGCTCCTGAGCAAGCGGACGATCGCGAAGCGCGCTTCACCTTTGACACCTTCATGGTGGGCTCAGCTAATATCATGGCCTCCACCGCGGCGAAGGCTGTGGCCAATTCCAGCGCGCCGCCCTTCAATCCGGTCTTCTTCCATGGCGATTATGGGGTCGGGAAAACCCACCTGCTGGCGGCCATTGCCCACTCGGTGTCAATTGGCGGTGCCAGGCGAAAGGCGCTGTGCCTGACCGCAGAAGAATTCATCAACGGCTTCCAGTCCGCGCTGCGCGCCCGCGACGTACGCCCTTTTAAGGAATTGGTGCGCGACTGTGATGTGCTGCTGATCGACGATGTGCACTTCATCGCCGGCAAGGCCGCGACAGAGCTGGAATTCCTGCAGACCGTCACCGCGCTTATTGCCGCTGACAAGCAGGTGGTTCTGGCGTCGCACTGCACGCCGTCTGAATTAAAGGTCACCGATCGTCGCCTGCACGATATTCTGTCTGGCGGCTTTGTCTGCCCGATCCAGGGGCCGGATCTTGATCTGCGCCGCAAGATTATTGACTGCAAAATCGCTCAGGCCCGCTCGCTCTGCCCGACTTTGGAAGTGCCGGAGACTGTGCGGGACTTCCTTGCGGCCCGTGTAACCACCTCGGCGCGTGAGCTGGAAGGGGTGCTCAACAATGTTATCGTGCGCACCGCTCTGATGGATCGTCCTGTCACGATCGACACCGTTGAAGAGGCACTGGGCGAGTTGCCGGTGCGCTCAGAAAAGCGTGTGACGGTCGACGACATCCAGAAGGCTGTGGCGCATTACTTTGACATTACGGTCGAGGACCTGCGCTCCAAGCGGCGGACCAAAACCGTTGTGCGCCCGCGCCACATTGCCATGTATCTTGCCAAGACGCTGACTACGCGTTCGCTGCCGGATATCGGTCGTCGCTTTGGTGGGCGGGATCACTCCACCGTCATTCACGCGGTCAACAAAATTACCGATCAGCTCTCCTCTGATGCGGTCCTGTCTGAGGACATTGAGGCGCTGCGCCGTCGCCTTCGTGACTAAAACAGACGCCAAACTTGAAAAATGACCGCAAGAGGCCCTTCTTGCGGTCGTTTCTTTTGGTTTATGGTGCTTCACTATATTTTCATGGCGATTCTCTGGTGATCCGGGGAAAGCGCCCTCCAGAGGCAGAGGCGACAGATGAAGCTGACGATTGAGCGCGCAACGCTCCTGAAAGCCCTCGGACACGTTCAAGCTGTTGTGGAGCGTCGCAACACGATCCCGATCCTGTCCAATGTGTTGATCCGGGCCAAGGATGGCTTCGCGCGGTTGACGGCCACGGACCTTGATATGGAGATCGTGGAAGAGGCTGAAGCTGAAATCTCCCTGGATGGTGACGTCACGGCTCCGGCTCACACGCTTTACGAGATTGCCCGCAAGCTGCCTGAAGGAAGCCAGGTGACGCTGGAGCGCGGCGGTGACGATCCGCGCCTGTCGCTTTCAGCCGGACGCTCGAAGTTCAACCTGCCGGTCCTGCCTGCGGGTGACTTTCCGGTCATGCCGAGCGAAGACCTGGCAGTGAGCTTTTCAGCACCGGCGAGTGAGCTGGCCCGCCTGATCGACAAGACCCGCTTTGCTGTGTCGACCGAGGAGACGCGCTATTACCTGAACGGTATTCACTTGCATGCCGCTGAACGGGACGGTCGAAAGACGCTGCGCGCCGTGGCGACGGACGGGCACCGGCTGGCGCTGGCTGAAACCGATCTGCCGGATGGTGCGGCAGCCATGCCTGCCGTGATCATCCCGCGCAAACCGATCCAGGAACTGCGCCGTCTTCTCGAAGACCTGGATGGCGACGTGGATGTGTCGGTGTCTGAGGGCAAGATCCGCTTCCAGCTGGGCGCGGCTGTACTGACCTCGAAGCTGATCGACGGCACATTCCCCGATTATGAGCGTGTGATTCCGCGCGGTAACGACAAGGTCCTGCGCATTGACCGGGCTCCGTTTGCACAGGCTGTGGACCGTGTCGCGACCATCTCCCAGGAGAAGTCGCGCTCGGTCAAACTGGCGCTGTCTGAAGGCCAGCTCATCTTGACCGTGAATAACCCTGAAAGCGGCGCGGCGAGCGAAGAGCTGGTGGCAGATTACGCGTCTGATGAGATGGCGATCGGCTTTAACGCCCGCTACCTGCTGGATGTTGCCGGACAGATTGAGGGTGACGAAGCCATCTTCGAGTTTGCCGATTCCGGCTCGCCGACCCGTGTGACGGACTCCGGTGATCCGGATGCAGAATACGTGCTGATGCCGCTGCGCGTGTGAGCGACGAGACAGCCAACGCCGATCTGAAATCTGCGCCGGGCGTCACGCGTCTGAAGCTGACCGGTTTTCGCAATTACGCGGCGCTGGATCTGACCCTTGATCCGCGACCGGTGGCGCTGTTCGGCTCCAATGGTGCCGGCAAGACCAACCTGGTTGAGGCGGTCAGTTTTTTAGGCCCGGGGCGCGGGGTGCGCGCGGCGGGTGCAGATGCCGTGCGTCGGCGCACGTCACAGGGGCATGATCCCATCTGGGCTGTGTATGCCGAAGCCATGACGGTTGAGGGCCCGGTTAGCCTTGCCACCGGGTCTGATCCGGCAGAGCCAAGTCGCCGCAAGACCCGGCTTGATGGCGCTGCCACCACCCAGACTGCGCTGGCGCGACTGTTTCCAATGCTGTGGCTGACTCCTCGTGAGGACCGGCTTTGGGCGGGCCCGCGTTCTGATCGCATGCGCTTTTTTGACAGGCTGGTGCTCGCTGGTGCGCCGGACCACGGCAGCGAAGCCAGCGGCTATGAAAAGGCCCAGCGAGAGCGCCAGCGCCTGCTCGACAAGCAGTATGAGGGGGCGCGCGTTGATCCGGACTGGCTGAACGCGCTGGAGGCAGAGATGGCCGCGCGCGGCGTCGCTTTGGCGGCCGCCCGGGTTGACGCGCTGGTACGCCTACAGTCAGAGATCGATGCGCGTCCCGATACAGCCTTCCCGAAAGCCGGTCTGGAGCTGGAGGGGCTTCTGGAAGCCCGTCTTGCGGCCGGTGAGGCAGCTGGTGTGGTCGAGGATGACTTTATTCTGACATTGCAGGATGCGCGTCGTCGCGATGGCGCGGCGGGGCGATCTCTGACGGGCCCGCACCGGACAGAGCTTGCGGCCCGCCACCGTGAGAAGGATCAGCTGGCCGCTGATTGCTCAACCGGCGAGCAAAAAGCGCTGGTGCTTGGACTGGCCCTGGCGCAAGCCGCTGCGATTGCCCGCGTGCGCGGGGCAGCGCCGGTTCTAATCCTTGATGAAGCTTGCGCGCACCTTGATGTCGCACGGCGCGAAGGCCTCGCGCAGGGGCTTCTCGACCTTGGTGCTCAGGCCTGGCTTACCGGGGTTGAGGCCAGTTTGTTCGAGGCCTTCGGCGAGAGCGTCCAGAGGGTCCGGGTTGAGGACGGGGTGGCCACACGGCTCGACGATCTGGGCTGATCGGACTTTCATCCGTCACACCGCTGCCTTGTTCTGACTGGATAACAATGGTCAGTGCATGCATGCTGGCAATTGATCAGGCATCAGGAGCGATGAGATGGCGTTTTCACGAACAGCAATGACGGTTGCAGTTGTCGCGGGGCTCGCGGCCTGTTCGCCTGAGGGTGATGGCGCAAGTTCAAACCAGAGTGCGATGAGCCCTGAGGCCTATGCCTCAGCGCTGGAGGCGTTCGGGCTTACCGAGCAGAACGACCGGGTATCGTGGGCAGCGCTGGATGCTGATGGCGGCGCGTTCCGCTTTACCGATTTCACGCTCACAGACGAAGACGGTGTCTTGAATGTCGACACCTTCACCTTCGAGCGGCCCGAACTCAGCGATGACGGCCCGGTTTTTGACGGCCTCGTGTTTAACGGCGGCCAAGTCTCGTTTGAGGAGGGCACAGCCAGCTTTGATCGTTTTAGCGTCACCGATGCAGGACCGGCAGTCGCTGAGGCCTTTGCGGCGCTGGTTCAGGGGCGCGACGCGATCATCGACGAGGATAACCCGGCAGATCAGAGCTTTGGTGGGCTTTCGGTTAGCAATCTTCGGGTCGATGCCACCACCGAAGAGGGCAACCCGCTCACGATGAGCCTGGCGGCGTTGGATGCGGAGCGCTTTGACGGCGAGGCGCTTGATCGTTTCCGGCTTGATGCGCTTTCGCTGGAAACCACCAACGCCAACAAGGACCTGGTCACCGTTTCGTTGGCGACGGTGGAGCTTGACGGGTTTGGCGGCAACATCGTTGGCATGGCCAACGCTCAACCCTTCGCACGGGGGCTGAATATTGGCGAAGCCTACGAGCGCTTTCTTGTCAGCGAGTTGCTGGTCAACAGCGCCGGGTTGCGCGTGACCATGCCAGAGCTGCGCGGTGACACCTCGACGCGATCAGACAATGTCGTTGCGGCAACCATCTCCATGCCGGAGCTTGTTATTTCAGCGAACCCGGATGGCGGCGCGACCGGAGCGCAGGTGGCCACAGGACTAAACGAGGCCGGGTTTGAGGCGCTGCACTTCTCGCTTCAGTCGACGACCGTCTATGACGCAGCCGCCGACCGGGTCAGGACCGAAGGTGAGAATGCGCTCATCCTTCGAGACGGCTTCCGCCTGTCTGTGGACCAGGATTTCAGCGGCGTTGCCGCTTATGCCCAAGCTTATGCAGACTGGCTGAAGAAAGCGCCGGAAGGTGAGACATCTCCGCCTGCAGACGTGCTCGCTCTTCTGGCCCTTAATCGCTTCGTGATCGAACTAGAGGATGAGGCGCTGCTCGACAATCTGTTTGCATCCATGGCGGCTGAACGCGGCATGAGTCCGGAGGCCATGCGCGCCCAAGCGTCCGGCCTCGTTGCCTTTGCAAGCCTATTGGCCAGTGACTACGCCGACCGTGCCCTGATCCAGACCGCCCAGGGCGCGCTGATGGGCTTTGTCGCCAGTGGCGGGACGCTGACAATTGCCGTTGAGCCGGAAGAGCCGCTGGAGATGTCGCGCTTTTCAGATGGAACACTGCCCTCAGATGCCGGCGTCAGCATTACCCATAGCCCGCCGCGCTAAACCGGGTCGGTCAGGCAGCCTTGGACTTGGTCTTGCGCCCACCGTGCTCGGCCATGAAGGTTTTCATCATCGGGGCGATTTCTTCGCGGAAGCGTCTGCCGTTGAACACACCGTAGTGGCCGACCCCCTCCTGAACGTGGTCCTTGCGCAGGGCTTCAGGCAGACTGGAACACAGGCCGTGGGCGGCCTGGGTCTGGCCAATGCCGGAAATGTCGTCGTTCTCGCCTTCCACGGTCAGGAGCGCAACGTCGGTGATCGCCTCTGGTCGCACCGGACGGTCGTGCACGGTCATCTCACCGCGTGCAAGCTTGTGCTCTTGGAACACGTCCTTGATGGTCTGAAGGTAAAACTCTTCGGTCAGGTCCATCACCGACAGGTATTCATCGTAGAAGCTGCGGTGCTTTTCTGCATTGTCGCCGTCGCCTTCAACCAGATGATTGAAGAAGCGATAGTGGGCGTCCACGTGCCGGTCAAAATTCATGTTGATGAAGCCGGTCAGCTGTAGGAAGCCTGGATACACACGGCGAAGCGCGCCTGGATAGGTTGCCGGGACGGTCTGGATCAGATTATCGCGGAACCATTCATAGGGTCGTTCTTCAGACAGCTTGTTGGGCACCGTAGGCGATTTGCGCGAGTCGATTGGCGAGCCCATGAAGGTCATGGTCGCTGGACGCACCGGGTCCTCGTCCTCAGCCATCAGCGCGATTGCGGCGAGCGTTGGCGGACCAGGCTGGCAGACCGCCACCACATGGGTGTTCTCGCCCACAGCCTCAATCATTTCGCGCACATATTGCACGTAGTCATCAAGATCGAAGCGGCCCTCCAGCACCGGCACATGGCGCGCATCGACCCAGTCTGTGATGTAAACTTCGGCATCGGGCAGGAAGGCCTCGACCGTGCCCCGAAGAAGGGTCGCGTGGTGGCCCGACATCGGTGCCACCAGCAGAACTTTCGGGTCCTTGATCTCAGACGCCTTGATCCCGCGTGCCTTGGCCAGGGCCGATCTGTCGCGCTTGAATTGGAGCAGGTTGCAGAAGGGCTTGGACCAAACGGTTTCGATGCTGATGTCGACCGGGTGTCCTTCCACTTCAGCCGGGCTGATCGCCCAGTCGGGCTTTCCGTAATAGCGCGTCAGGCTTTCAAAAAGGTCGGCGCCCGCGGCCATCGCACGTCCAGCCAGCGTGTCACCGGCCGGGTTGAGCGGGCTGCGCAGGGAGCGGCGCGTCACATTGGCTGCTGCGCGCCAGGGCAGCATGGCCGCCCGGCTAAGTTCAAGGAAGGAGTAAAGCATCGAAAAGTCCTTTAAAAAACCGGTCAGGACGCCAGCGGGCAGAACCGCCTCATTACGATTGAACGGGATTTTCCTCTAAAAACCGTTGCAGCCGTGTTGCGATGGCGGCAGGGGCCGTGCCATGCGGGAAAATATCGGCAAACTCGCCGTTGGCATCCATCAGGAAAACGACTGACAGGTGATCCATGGTGTATTCGGTAAATTCAGAATTGGCGTCCACGCGGGCGTAATAGACGCGGTAGGCGTCGGCGGCCTCGCGAATTTGTTCCGGCGTACCGGTCAGGCCCATCAGATTATCGGGGAATACATCGGCTGAGACATAGTCGGCCAGCGCCTGAGGCGTGTCGCGCTCCGGATCCACAGTGATCAGGAGCGGCTGGAATTGCGCGGCGACCTCTTCTGGAAGCTGGTCAAGCGCTGCACCCAGGATCTGTAGAGAGGCCGGACAGACGTCAGGACAATAGGTAAAGCCGAAATAGATCAGCATCGGGCGACCGCGAAAGCTTTCGTCGGTCACCGTTTCACCCAGATGATTGGTGAGCGTGAAGGCTCCACCGATCTGGGCTTCGCCCGATGTGCGCACAGCAGACCCGCCACTGGTAACCGGGCCGCTATCGTGCAGTTGGGGCAGGACAATCAGAACAACCGCAGCCACCCCTGCAACAACAGCGGTGAGCGCGGGAATTAGCCATACAGGCCGATTGGACAGACTCATGTGAGCAAACCCTTTCGCGGTGCAGCATAATGATCTTTGTGCGGCGCGCCATACGACATTCAGTGGATGGCTGGACCCCGACCTCTCCTATATGAGTGCGGTGGCGTACCACAGCCAGGGGCCGCGTCCAAAGGTCCGCTTGACGATTGCCCGCAAAAACCTGCCACCATGGCTTTCAATCCAACACGGCTGACACCGCATGATTTCACTTGAACCTGAATGGGAAAAGCTCAACGCCGAGGCCGGTTTGACACCGGTCTTCGGACGGGTGCGTCTGCGCACGCTGATCCTGCTGCGCTGGCTGGCAGTAGTGGGCCAGACCCTGTGTGTGGTGGTCGTCTATTATGGGCTCGGGTTCGACCTTCCGCTCGGCCTGTGCCTGGGGGCGATTGCGGCCAGCGCCTGGGTCAACGCCTGGGTCTCGCTGGCGCTGCCGACCCAGCGTTTCGCTAAGGACTGGGAGGCCTTCCTCCAGCTGGCTTACGATGTGATCCAGCTGATGGTGCTGCTCGCGCTGACAGGCGGTTTGACGAACCCGTTCTCGGTCATGCTGGTGGGGCCTGTGGTCATTGCCGTGGCCGCGCTGCCAACACGCTGGTGGGCAATCCTTGCGGTGATTGCCATAGCGGGCTCAATCATTCTGGCCCTTTGGCATTTTCCGCTGCCATGGAGTGGGCCGGAGCCTGATCTCCCCCCGCTTTATCAGGCCGCGATCTGGGTGGCGCTCGCCATCGCGATTGCGTTTACCGCCATGTATGCTTGGCGCGTGGGTTCGGAAGCCCGTCGTATGGGCACCGCACTTGCCGCAACCCAGACCGTGCTCGCTCGTGAACAGCGACTGTCAGCGCTGGGCGCGTTGTCTGCCGCTGCGGCCCATGAGTTGGGCACACCTCTGGCCACGCTCCAGCTGACAGCCAAGGAAATCCTGCGCGCGGCGTCTGACGAGACGCTCCGCGAGGATGCCGAGCTGATGGTGTCCCAGGCGCAGCGTTGCCGCGAGATTTTGCAGCGCCTGTCTCAAAACCATGAGGCCTCCGATCGCATGCATGACCGGGTCGGCTTGCGTGAAGCCATGGAAGAGGCTGCGGCCCCCCTTCGCGGGCTGGGCGCGGAGATTGTGGTCACGCTGGAGCCTGATCCACAGGACCCGGAGCCTCCGGTCATGCAGCGCCGGGCCGAAGTGATTTATGCGCTCGGCAATTTTGTCGAAAACGCCGTGGACTATTCCAACGCCCGCGTCTCGATCACAGGCCGCTGGACTGCAGAAACCCTTGAATTCAAAGTCGTTGATGACGGCCCGGGCTTTCCGCCAGACATTCTGGCGAAGCTGGGTGAGCCCTACGTCACGACCCGTCGCGCGGAGCCAGGGCATGGCGGTTTGGGGCTTGGCGTGTTCATTGCGATTACGTTGGTGGAGCGGATTGGCGGGCGCGTGGAGCTTGATAATGCGCCCAAGCTTGGCGCCTCTGTACGGCTGATCCTGCCGCGTGCGGATCTCGAAGCCGGCCCACTTTTCGACGGGCGCACGGCCGAATAAAGCCCACCGCTTAGCGGTAATGTGTTGAAGCAGGTGCGCTTGAGGTGCGACAATGCGCCATACCCCCCTCTTGATTCTTCAAGAACTCGGCTAAATCACTGGTATGCATTCACCGAAGCCTTAAAGGAGGCCTTTGCCCGGTGGCCGAAGACCTAATTCTTCCCGACGATAAGACGCTTCTTATCCTCGACGACGACACGCCCTTCCGCACCCGCCTCGAGCGGGCCATGGCCTCGCGTGGATTTGAAATCACAGCGTCTGTCGCGACTGTTGCGGAGGCCATGCGTGTGGCTCGCGACAACCCGCCTGCGTTCGCAGTGGTCGACCTTCGCCTGGAAGACGGCGACGGGCTGGATGTGGTGCGTGTCCTGCACGATCACCGCTCCGATTGCCGCGCTGTCATGCTGACCGGCTATGGCAATATCGCAACGGCAGTTGCGGCGGTGAAATCAGGCGCGATCGACTATCTGGCCAAGCCTGCCGATGCCGATGATGTTGCAAAGGCTCTGCTGGCGCGTCCTGAAGCCAAGCCTGAACCGCCTGAGAACCCCATGAGCGCCGACCGCGTTCGCTGGGAACACATCCAGCGTGTGTTCGAGCTGTGTAATCACAATGTCTCGGAGACGGCGCGTCGCCTGAATATGCACCGCCGCACCCTGCAGCGTATTCTCGCCAAGCGCGCTCCGCGCTAGGCGGAGCCTGTGCGCATTGGCTTTCTTGTTTTTGACAAAGTCACCCAGCTTGACCTGACCGGGCCGCTTCAAGTGCTCAGTCAGGTCGAGGGTTTTTCTGGCGAGCTCGTCGCAGGCGATCTGCGCCCACGCACCACCGACGGCCCTTTAACGCTCGTCCCTACGACCACGTTTGAAACCGGCGGCCAGTTTGACATGATCTGCGTGCCAGGGGGCTATGGCGTGGCCGACGCCATGGGTGATGCTGAGGCGCTCACCTGGCTGAAGACACAAGCTGGAAAAGCCCATTGGGTCACGTCTGTGTGTACCGGTGCCTTTATCCTCGGTGCCGCCGGCCTTCTAAGGTCAAAGCGCGTAACGACCCATTGGGCCTATCACGATCTTCTGGCGCTGTTTGGAGCGCGGCGCGAAAAGCAGCGAGTTGTGTTTGATGGCCAGCTTGTCACGGGCGGCGGTGTCACAGCCGGCATCGATTTTGCGCTTCAAATCGTAGCTGTGGAGCGCGGCGAGGACGCTGCCCGGCGGCTGCAGCTGGCGCTGGAGTATGATCCCCAGCCGCGCCATTCCGGCCATCCTGAATTTGCCGAGCCCGCTACCGTTCAGGAACTAACGAGCGAGGTCTATACCGCGCGTCGCCGCGTCATGGGCGATGCAATCAGCAAGGCGCTGGCCAGACGCTAGGGTGCCAGGATGGATCCCGACGGGTCCATCTCCCGAACACCTTCGGCAAGGGCCTCCATATGCGTTACAGCGTTTCGCGAATGGGCCTGGCCGGTTGCTGCGCCGGTGGCATCGAGTTGAGAAATCGTCGTCACACCGCGATGCAAATCATGACGCCATAGCTCGGTCGTGACGGCGGGTGATCCAGACCTCAGACCAGCGGCAATATGGGCATAAAGCGCGCCCAGTTTCTCGTCTGCACTGACGAACAGGTCGTCGAGATTACCCAGAAGCTTCTCATGACTCATCGCATGGGGCTTGTAGCCGCTGGTATTGGTTTTGGTTTCAATCAGGCGCGCTTGCCAGCCCTCATGGGTGCGTCGCCAGAAAATGCCATCGATACCCTGCGGGCCTTTGCCCGGCTTGCCATTGATGGGCCGCCACCCGTCGGCAGCCATCATCATCAGGGTCAGCGCCTCACCAAATCCGCCCTGGCGGTGGATATGAGTGAAGGCCGCAGGTGGCAGGCCCTTGAAGGCGGGCCCGTCTGGTCCGTCAGAGGTCGGCGGCTGGGGTGTCGAACGGTATTCGCGGCGCGCCAGCGTACGCAAAGGCGCGCCAATCGCTCCGGCAAGGGCTGCCGAAAGTCCGGCGGTGGCAAGAAGGGTCAGGCTCATGGCCCTAAGGCCTAGCTGGGCACTTGGGTCATCGCCAGCAAAAAGCTAGAGCAGACGCAACGCGCGCTCTGCAGCGTTGCGCGCAAAGCGCAGTGTCACCGATTTTCGCCGCGCTGGAGCCAGGGTCTGAACCGGGCTTTCACGGACCACCGCGCCGCCAAAGCCGTCCGCGATGATCAATCCGGTTTCAACCGGCAGCACATCGCTGGGGAAGCGGTCAGAGACGGCAAAGTAGAACCGGTCACACCAGTCAAAATACTCCGGCCATTTCATATCGGCGCGAAAATCGGCGATCCCGGATTTGACCTCCACGATCACTACCTCGCCCTTGCGGCCAAGGCCGGCAAGGTCAGCGCGCCGACCACAGGGCAGAGTAAATTCCGGGATCGGCGTCACACCCAGATCCAGCAACAGCCGCGAGGCCCCGCGCATCAGGGCGCGTGCATCATCAATGCTCGGATTATCCGCACGCGCGGGGAAGGAGGGATCGGTGACAGCCATGGCCAGTACTGTGTTCGATTTATGTTCCGCACGCAAGTCGTCCCTTTCGCTGCCTCGCAGTCACTGCTAGGCAGAGCCCCATGAGCAAGACACAACCAAGCAAGACCCATAATCGCTGGTTCAGGGCCCGGCCGCCCTCCGCTGATGATTTCCTGACGCTCGCCGATGCAGCGTGGGCCGAGCTGCCCGATGGCTTTAAACAGATGTGCGGCAGTGTCGTGATCCAGGTCACGGACTTTGCGCCTGAAGAAGTCCTGAAGCATTTTGAGATGGACAGCCCGTATGAGCTGACCGGGCTTTATCACGGGGTGGACCTGACAAGTAAGTCGGTCTCCGACCCTAGCCCTGAACCGGACTATGTCTTTCTCTACCGCCTGCCCATTCTTCTGGAGTGGTGCGAGCGCGCCAATGTCACCCTGGCAGAGCTGATCACCCACGTCCTCATCCACGAAATCGGCCACCATTTCGGGCTCAGCGATGAGGACATGCACGCGATTGAGGACAGCGTGGGTTAGGCGAGCTTCTTCTCCACCCACTCCGGCACAACCGTTTATCTCAGTAGTTGTGGATCAGACTCTTTTCGAGAATTTGGTCGGTCAGGTCGGTGTCGAAGTGTCGTTCTATTGCTACCCTAATAGTGTTGAGTAGGTTATAAGTGCGTTCGTTGAGGTCGCGTCGTTTGGTGTCAAACTCGATATTGAACTCATTTTCACCTATATTGTGAGCGACATTCTGCCTTGATTTAACTATAATATCAATCGTTTCTTTGCAGAACTTAACGGCTTCGTTCGTAAATTGCGCGCCTACAAAACATTCAGCAAATTTTTTAAATCCATGAATCTGTCCATACTCCGGTTCATCCTTGAATGGCGTGACGCCTGTATTATTGATTTTCCCTAGTACCAGTTGCTCGAGTGATGCAGCATAAAGGTCAAAATCATACTTTGTCGGCTTAATAAAAGACGATAGGTAATGCGGCAGCTTCTCCCGATCTGGTATGACCGAAAATAAATGAGGTTGCTTTGCTTGATCGAGGATTTCGTTGATCAATACCATCTCGCGATGGATGGCCGATATCACTGAAATGCCGTCTGGCCACTCACCAAGAATGGCAGACTGAAAATACTGGCGAGTGGGCTTTGCTTTAATTGGGTGCAGGAAGCTTTCCCAGTAAGCCTGTTGAGATCTGTCAAGTTTGGATAAGTATCTGATGAAAGTTGCCATGCACCTGTAACCTGATGCATCGATAGCTAATCCAAAAGTGTCAAAAGAAAGCCTCGCATTTTCAGGTATAGAGGGATCTTTGTAGTATTTGTCGCGAATGGAAAGACTGCCCTGAGTGCTGCCCCAAATAATGGCGTAGCGTGGGTCTCGCATGTAGCGGTCTAGTGCTTCGAGGTTGAAATATACTAGCTCAATTTGAGCGTGCCCTTGGTAAAGCAAACGAGCAAAGTGAGGGCTAGTGTCAATTTTAGCTCCAAACCCTTGGTCTCGAAGAAGCGATTCTGTCGGGTAGACACATACTGAGCCAGGGCTGAAGTCGGAAAGCAGATCGAGTTGTTCACTCTCGGTAAGTGGAATCCTTCGGATGTGCGGATTCACAACCGCGCGAGCGTCCTGAATATCGATGGTCCCAAGCAGGATTTGTTCTCGGAGCCAGTCAGCATTCTGATGTGCGTCATTCAATCCGCCTAACGGAATTCCGTTCCAGTCGTGGCTTTCCACGAAAAATTCGGCGATTTTCTTGAGCGACATTTCATTCATCCCAACTTCTTCGCCACCCACTCCGGCACGACTTCCGTCGCCGGGCCATAAATGCTTTCGTCGAAAATTTCGCTGACTTCACCCGGCTCAAGGCTGAGCTCCACCGTCCAGGCCCCCAGCTTTTTGGCTTCCTGAACAAAGCCCGCAGCCGGGTAGACGGTGCCGCTGGTGCCGATGGCGATGAACAGATCGACGCGGTCCATGGCGCGGTAAATCTGATCGAGCCCCAGCGGCATCTCCCCAAACCACACCACATGTGGGCGCAGGCCATGGGGCTTACCGCAAGCCGAGCAGAGCACGCCGTGCTGGATGGGGCCGTGGTCGGTGTAGAGATGCCCACACGCCTGGCAGCGGGTCTTTAAAAGCTCGCCATGCATGTGGAGAAGATTGGCCGAGCCCGCCTGCTCATGCAGGTCATCGATATTCTGGGTGACCAGGGTGAACTCACCGCGCCCAGCCATCATCCAGGCCTGTTCCAGCTCAGCCAGCGCGAAGTGGGCGGCGTTGGCTTTCGCATCGGTCAGATTGGCGCGCCTTGCGTTGTAAAACTCCAGAACGCGTTCCGGATCGTCGGCAAACGCCTCCGGCGTGGCCAGCTTCATGGGATCGAATTTTTCTCATAGCCCGCCCTTTTCCCGGAACGTCCCGAGCCCTGACTCAGCGCTGATACCAGCGCCGGTCAGGATCAGGATGTTTTCAGGTCCGATACTCAAAAATCTGGTCCGTTGAATCAGTCGTTCTGGCCCAGCCGCTTTTTACGGTCGGCAAGCAGGCGCAGGCGCAGCGCATTGAGCGTGATGAAGCCCGCGGCGTCGCTCTGATCGTACACGTCATCTTCTTCGAAGGTCACATGGGCCAGTGAGTAGAGCGAGTTGGGCGAGGTGCGGCCCACCACCATCACATTGCCTTTGTAGAGTTTGAGGCGAACCTCACCGCTGACATGGCGCTGGGAGTGGTCGATGGCCGCCTGCAGCATTTCGCGTTCGGGGCTGAACCAGAAGCCAACATAGAGGAGCTTGGCATATTTCGGCATCAGCTCGTCTTTCAGGTGCATGGCCCCGCGGTCGAGCGTCAGCTGTTCAATGCCGCGATGGGCCATCATCAGGATGGTACCGCCCGGCGTCTCATAGATGCCGCGCGACTTCATGCCGACAAAGCGGTTTTCCACCAGATCAAGGCGGCCAATGCCATGGCGCGCACCCATGGTGTTCAACTCTGTCAGCAGCGTGGCCGGCGACAGGTCCTTGCCATTGATGGAGACCGCGTCGCCGCGCTCAAAGCCGATGGTGACATATTCTGGTTCGTCCGGGCCGTCTTCAGGATGCTGGGTGCGCAGGCAAACCTCGTTGAAGGCTTCCTCGGCCGGGTCTTCCAGCATCTTGCCCTCAGAGCTGGTGTGCCAGAGGTTTGCATCGACCGAAAAGGGCGCTTCACCGCGCTTGTCAGACGGTACCTCGATGCCCTTGCTTTCAGCATATTCAATCAGCTTGGTGCGCGAGGTCAGGTCCCATTCGCGCCAGGGTGCAATGCATTTCAGACCCGGATCCAGCGCGGCCACGGCGAGCTCAAAGCGGACCTGGTCATTGCCCTTGCCGGTGGCCCCGTGAGCGACGGCATCCGCGCCGGTTTCGTGTGCGATTTCAACGAGGCGCTTGGAGATGAGCGGGCGCGCGATGGAGGTGCCGAGCAGGTACTGGCCCTCATAGACGGCGTTGGCGCGCACCATGGGGAAGCAGTAATCGCGCACGAATTCTTCGCGCAGATCTTCAATGAAGATGTCCTTGATGCCGGCCGCTTCGGCCTTTCGTCGTGCCGGTTCCAGCTCCTCGCCCTGGCCCAGATCAGCGGTGAAGGTCACCACTTCGGCCTGGTAGTGGTCCTGAAGCCATTTCAGGATGACGCTGGTGTCGAGCCCGCCTGAATAGGCAAGGACGATCTTCTTCGGCTTGGCAGTCATGAAAGCGCTCCGCTCAAGGGGATTGTGCAGCGCGGCAATCTAGCGATCTGAAGCCGTGTGTGAAAGCGTGCAATCTCACCGCCTGGGCGGCTCAATCCGCTTCGCTGAAGGTCTCCCGCTCAGGATCGGCACGCCAGGCGAGATAGGAGATCAGGATGGAGCCCACCGATGTGGTGCATATCAGGCCCACAAAGACAGCGATACCGATCTCAACCGGAGCCAGCAGGATAACGCCCGATCCCACAATGCCGGAGAGCACAAAGCCGCGCCCGGCCCAGCGATGGGTCACGTCCCAGCTATGGTCAGATGACAGGCTCCACGGGGTGCGCACGCCGACAAACCAGTTGGGTCGGGCTTTGCCGAGCATGTTGCCGACCACGGCCAGAAAAAGGGCCACTGCGACCAGTACAAGCCGCGGCATGAGGCTGTTCTCGGCCTCGATGATGCCAAGGGCTGGCAGCGTCAAAGCAAGATGAGCGACCGTCAGAATGGCCAGAAGCCCCATCCACACGGTCATGAGAAGGGGCCCTGAGCTGGCCAGATTGCGCCCGCGCGGATCGATCTTCGGGGCGGCGGCCAATACCAGGCTCAATCCGATTGTAAGCGCGGGGATCAGGCCAAAGGCCTCTAGTCGCGACCCGTAGCGATTGACCTCACCGCTGGCGGAAAAGTGAACCGGGATCTGGGCATCTTCTGGCGTTACGCTCCACGCCCACGCGGACAGCCCGGCCATGGCGGCAGCCACGATCGCTGAAACAATCAAACCACGCATGATCATGTCGAGTTTCCTTCGTTGCTGTTTTCCTCATCGCGGCCATCCCGTCCAAGCATGTCCATCACCATCGCGATGGCTTCGTCGGCTACCGTGACGTTGAGCCGATAGCGGATGGTCGTGCCTGAGCGTTCCGCCCTGATCAGGTTCGCGTCTTTCAAGGTCTGAAAGTGCCGCGACATGGTCGGTTTCGACACAGGAAACGCATCGGCCAGTTCGCCGGCACTCAGGGGCCCGGACCGCAGGCGCTTTAGAACAGCGCGACGCACCGGGTGCGCCAGGGCCTGAAAAACATCGCTCATACTTCTTATTAGGCAAATCGCTAATTAGCGTGAACGCTAAATAATAATGAGGCTTTCATGGCACGTGAGTGTGGCAAATATGCATCGCGCAGCTCTGCTACGGTTAGCTGGCTCGATTGCGGCTTGCACGCTACCGCGAGCCCCGCCATACACCGTGCTCCAACCTGTCCGTGAGGAGTCTTGACGGCTATGTGTCGCCTGACCTCAAATCGTCAGCCTGCTTTCGCCCAGCGCTTTGCGCGTGGTGAACAAGGCTGTGCATCCTCGCGGGAGGTTGGAGTCCGGTAGCGTTTCAAACGCTCATAACTGGATTGTCTGTGCCCTCCCGAGCCGAAGCTCGCGGAGGGTTTTTTATTTTCAAATTCGGAGGTCCTGCCAAAATCAGGAACAAACCCATGACGACCACGTACGAAGCCATCGAAACCCATTCAGGGACCATCAAAGCCTGGACCAAAGGCGTGCCGGTTGAAGACCAGGCCGTTGAGCAGCTGCGCAACGTCGCTGGTCTGCCCTTTATTCACAGCCACCTGGCGGTAATGCCGGACGTGCACTGGGGCCGCGGCGCGACCGTGGGCTCGGTCATCCCGACAAGGGGCGCGATCATTCCGGCCGCGGTCGGGGTGGATATCGGCTGTGGGATGATGGCGATCCGGACCAGCCTGACGGCAAACAACCTGCCTGACGGCCTGGCGAAGGTGCGTGATGAGATCGAGCGGGCTGTCCCTGTCGGAAACGGGCCGCGCGGCGATCATCTCGATGCCCCAGCATCGGTCGGCACCATGCTCGTTGACTCCGAGATCGCCGAGCGGTTCTCGGTCATCAAGGACAAGCACCCGAAGATCGGCGCTCACAAGATTGCGGGGCAGCTGGGAACGCTTGGGGGCGGAAATCACTTCATCGAGCTGTGCCTCGATGAAGCTGGTGATGCCTGGGTGATGTTGCACTCTGGCTCGCGTGGAACCGGAAACATGGTGGGGACCTACTTCATCAACCGGGCGCGCGAAGAGCTGGCTCGCCGGGTCCTGGACTTTCACGTTCCCGACAAGGATCTCGCCTTCTTCCTGGAAGGTGAGCCCCTGTTCGATGACTATGTGGAAGCTGTAGGCTGGGCCCAGGACTACGCTCGCTTGAATCGGGAAGCCATGATGGCCCGGGTTTTGATGGCGATGCGTAAGACGCTGGGCAAGTTCAAGACCGACAAGTCGGCCGTGAATTGCCACCACAACTATGTGCAGCGTGAGCATCACTTTGGGGCCGAAGTCTGGCTGACCCGCAAGGGGGCCGTCTCTGCGCGCGAGGGTGAGCTGGGGATTATTCCCGGGTCGATGGGGGCCAAGTCCTTCATCGTGCGCGGCAAGGGCCAGTCTGACAGCTTCTGCTCCTGCTCCCATGGGGCGGGGCGGAAGATGTCCCGGACTGAAGCCAAGCGGACCTTCACGCTTGGCGATCACCGCAAAGCCACAGAAGGGGTCGAATGCCGTAAAGACCAAGGCGTCATCGATGAGACGCCTGCGGCCTACAAGGATATCGACACCGTCATGGCGGCGCAGACCGATCTGGTGGAGGTGGTCCACACGCTCAAACAGGTTGTCTGTGTGAAGGGATGACACCGAAGGGCGGGCACGCAAGCGCTCGCCCTTTTCGTCGATGCCGGTCTAGGCGCTCCCAGCCGAGCCCGAGGCTTGGAGCGCTCCAGCCATGAAGGCGGTCATGCGCTCGGCGCGCTTGGCGCGGGTCTTGGCCTCCAGAAGCGACTGCTTCGCGCCGGGATCAAAGGGCGCAACCATGGCCACCTTATCGACGATGGCGGTCATGGGCGCTGACTCAATGCTGTCCCAATCAGCTTCGATACCGGTCAGCTCAAAGAAGTCGCGCATCACTGACAGAAAACCCGCCTTGTCGCCCATGGCATCGAGGGCTTCGGGCATCATATCATGCTCAAAGCCGCGATAATCGGCGCGCGCCATGCGGTAGGGCGTCTGGCTATTCAGCTCTTCGATCATGCGAAAACGCATCGTACCTTCAAGCACAATCAGATAGCGGCCGTCTTCGGTTTCGGAATGGCTGACAATGCGCCCAGCGGTGCCGATGCGTTCCAGTGCGGGCACTTCCTTTGTTCCGCCCTCGCAGGGTTGAACCATGCCAATGTGACGATCACCGTTCATGGCGTCGTCGATCATGTTGAGATAACGCGGCTCAAACACATTCAATGGCAGATGCTCACCCGGGGGCAAGATGCAGCCCCGGATCGGGAAGAGCGGAAGTTCGCCGGGCGGTTCAATGCCTTCAGTCATGGGCCTCGATCATGTCGTTTGCTTCGAAGCGTAAGCTAGGCGGATTGTGCCTCAAAAAAAGGTGTCGCTCTGTGCGACATGTTAGCTGAACAGGATGGATGATAGCTGGCGACGGCCCTGTTTGGCCACATCTGAGTCCGGACCTGCGGCATCAAAAATTCGCAGGAGAAGCTGGCGCGCAGCCTCATCATTCCAGTCCCGGTCCGCACCGATGCTGGCTAAAAGCGCCGATGTAGCTCCGCCCATATCGCCAGACGCCAGGCGAGACCGACCCAGCTCAAACTGGGCGGACGGGTCGCTTGCGTCTTTGGAGGCAGCGGCTTCTGCGTCGACAAGATCTGCTGCGCCCTCGACTTCGCTGGCCAGTTCCATGCTGGCACGAACAGCCATGATGGCCGGATCGGACTTCTTGGCGTCAGGCACGCTGTCGAGCGTTTGCTTTGCTGAGTCCGCGTCGCCGCCGGCCAGGTGAATGCGCGCCATACCGGCGATGGCATCAGTGCGCTCCGGGTCCATCTGCAGAGCTCCGGCAAAGTCCTGAGCCGCGCCGCCGAGGTCGCCCTGGGCCAGGGCGGCGTTCGCGCGCTCAACAAGGGCGTCCACGTCTTCGGTGGAGACCTGGCCGCTGATGCGATTGATGAATTCCTTGATCTGGCTTTCGGGCAAAGCCCCCATGAAACCATCGAGCGGCTGGCCATCTTTAAAGGCGATCACCGCCGGGATGGACTGGATGCGCAGCTGACCGGCAATACCCGGGTTTTCGTCAATATTGATCTTTACAAGCTTTACTGCGCCGCCGGCACCGGTCACCGCACGCTCAATGGCCGGCCCAAGCTGGCGGCAGGGGCCGCACCACGGGGCCCAGAAGTCGACCAGAACCGGAACTTCTTTTGACGGCTCGATCACATCCTCCATGAAGGTCTGATCGGTGCCGTCTTTTACAAGGTCACCAGATGGCCCATTGGCCGTTTGGTCGACGGTTTGCGGTTCGCCGTTAGCGCCAAGAATTTCCATTGCGGGTCTCCATGGGGACCGAGAGTGTCTGTTACCGCTTAGGTGGCGGCAATTGGTTCCAGATGCAAGCGACAGCGCTTCACTCAGTGAAGTCGATGATCTCCGGCTCGCGGCCCAGGGCTGTGAGCATTTTACAAAGGTCAGCGCTGGCTATCGCCGTGGTCGCGTCATTTTTAAGCGGGTGAAAATTCACGACTTCACAAGCCATCAGCGCCGCGTCCAGAATAAAGCGAACGCGTCGGTCTGGATCGTTTACAAGCGCAAACGCGGTCACCGAGCCTGGCGTCACGCCAAGCGCCTCTTCCAGCAGTTCCGGCTTTCCAAAGGACAATCGCCCACAGCCGAGCCGGTGGTGGAGATGCTTCAGCGCAATCTCTGTCGATTGCAACGCAGAAATCAGGATCAGATTGCCTTTCTTGTCCTTCAAGAACAGGTTCTTGGTATGGCCGCCGGGCATATCGGCCTTGATCGCCTCGCCTTCAGCCACTTTGAAGACAGGCTCATGGTCGATTGTGCGATGCTCAAAGCCAAGCGCGTCAAACCAGGCCAGCAGATCCTGACGGCTCGCGGGACGGTTGAGCGGTGATATACGCGAAGTCATGACACTGCGTTACCCTGCCGCTTATCAGGCTACAAGTGCACCTTGACTGAAATCATCTGCACAAGAGCCGCACTACCGGGCTTGCAAATTATTTTCGCTTCAGTCATATACACCCGCCTCGGCGCTGGCCGAGAGCCGTGAAGAAATGAGCGGGTGTAGCTCAGGGGTAGAGCATCACCTTGCCAAGGTGAGGGTCGGGCGTTCGAATCGCCTCACCCGCTCCATTTCTTTCAACATCTCCGAATACCGGCCTGATGAATAATCGTTGCGCGAAGGCGCGACGAGGTGTCGACGGACAACATCTCGCGCCTCGCGCACAGTCCCAGCTTGGCCTCTGTAGGCGACCTTGTCAGTCTAGCCCGCCTCGATTTGGCTTTTGGGCTGATCCTCGGGTGGTCTGCCAACCGTTTGATTTGTATTGGGAACCTGATTGCCGGGCTGTGGCCTTGCAGGAGGCTTCAAAGCGACTGATTCCCAGATGGAAAACCAGATGTTCACGCGACTGTGAAAGACTGGGACTCGTAATCACCCTTCAGGACCCCATATTTGAAACAAAGCGCGGAAGACACGCGCAAATTGGTCGAAAGAAGAATGATGGCAAAGTATCTCTCCATGGCACTTGCTGCCGGAATATTTGTGGTCGCGGCTGTTGTCGCGGCTTGCAACTCCGGCTCAGCGCTTTACATCTCGTAGGCAAAGGTGACTTAGGTCACCTTTGAAGATTAAAAACAGGCCTCAAAGTGCGTCCCCCCAGCCTGCCCGATGAGGCCTGCAGGCACCGCCAGACAAGCCTGTCCCCGTCTGGCGGTGCCGCCTTTACAAAAAAGCCCCCGCAGGATCCTGCGGGGGCTTTTTGACGTAATAGGCTGGTCGCGCTGACTACCAGGGCAGGTCCTGACCGCTAACGTGGAAGAAGCGGCCATTCATGGCCGGGTTGGCGCGCGCGATCAGGTCCAGCTGACCGTCAACGCACTCGGTTACGGTCAGATTTCCATTCGGGCCGCCCATATTGGTCCGCACCCAGCCAGGATGCAGGATCAGGACGTTGATGCCCTTGTCCTTCAGGTCAACGCTGAGCGACTTGCCCACTGCATTCAGCGCGGCCTTCGACGCGCGGTAGGCGTAGCGACCACCGCTGTCATTGTCGGCGATGGAGCCCATGCGGCTCGATTGAAGCGCTATGACCTTCAGCTGGCTTTCCGCGACCTGGTCGGCGAAGGCTTCGGCGAGCGCCAGTGGCGCAAGTGCGTTTGTGCGCAGCGTGTCCATGAAGCCTTCGCTGGCTGCGCTTCCAAACTGTTGGTCGGAGGGCCCCATGATGCCGGCGTTGGCGAACAGGATATCCAGTGGGCCTTCCACCTTGGCTTTAAGGGCTTTGGCTGCATTCAGATCGGTTGCGTCATACGCCTCAATGCGCAGGCGGCCATCACCGGGATCTAGAGCCTTGAGATCTGTGGCTGCGTCCGGATTGCGAACCCCGGCGGTGATGGTCCAGCCACGGTCCAGGAGCTGGCGGGTGTGTTCCAGACCAATTCCGCGATTGGCACCGGTGATCAGTGCGTGAGGCATGGGGGGATTTCCTTCTCGTTCAGTATTTATTATCGCGACGCGAACGAAGCATATGGCGACTGTCAGGTCTACTGGCCAGCGCGGCTTGAATGGTGTGTTTGGCGCAGTAGTCTGCAAACCACACAGCGAATCCGGAAATAATACCGGAACGCATCAGGAGGATCTGACCATGACCGCTGTCGTCAGCGTGAATTACGCTTTTGATCGCGATGCCTTTCTTACCGCGGCGCGAGACCGGTTCAAGAAGGACTTCTCCAGTGTCGGGGCCGACGCAGAAAGCTTCCTGATACAGGTTTGGGGCGATGCCCTGGCTGATGACCTGGTGACGCTGAGCCTGGATGACCTCGTTGATCAGGCATCCCAGTTCTGGGCGTTTGGTGCCGATCGCAGGGTTGGAAATCTGAAGGTTCGCATTCGCTCGGCAAAAAGCGTCGACGGCAAGGATCTGGGACGGGATATTCTGGAAATTATTGGCCGGGACCGCCCCTTCCTTGTGGACTCGGTCATGGGCGAGATTGCCTCACAGGGCCTCGACGTGCTGGCGATGTTCCACCCGGTTATCCAGGTGCGCCGCACCGATGAGGGTGAGCGGGTCGAGGCGGGGGGGCGCTGTCTTCCTGAATCCATGATCCAGGTCCATATCGACGCGCTGAGTGACGCCATGCGCGAGCGGCTTGAGGAGGGCGTTCGCGCGACCCTTTCTGATGTACGCGATGCTGTTGATGACTGGTCGGACATGCGCGCTCAAATGGATGAGGCCATTGAGCGCCTGTCCAAGGCCAAGACCCAGGCGTCCCGCGAGGAGCTGGAAGAGTCGCTGAGCTTCCTGTCCTGGCTGCGCGACAATCACTTCGCCTTCCTGGGCTGCCGCACCTACACTTTCGAGGTCGACGAGGACGGTCAGCCGGCGCGCAAGGAGCCGGACATTCTACCCGATAGTGGCCGGGGCGTTCTGCGTGATGAAGATCGCAATGTGCTTCGAAAGAGCGCCGAGCCGCTGCTTCTGACGCCTGCGATCGAAGCCTATATGAAGGCTCCGTCACCGGTGATCGTGGCAAAGGCCAATATGAAGTCGCGCGTCCACCGACGTGTCTACATGGACTATATCGGGGTCAAGATTTACCGCGAGGATGGGGCCGTTATCGGCGAAACCCGGTTTGTGGGCCTGTTCACCGCCGAGGCCTATGACCAGATGGCGCGCGAAGTGCCGCTGATCCGGCGCAAAGTGCGCCGCGTGCTTGAAAAGGCAGCCAAGGCCCCGGGGTCTCACTCGGCCAAGAAGCTCCAGAACATCGTCGAGAACTATCCACGCGATGAGCTGTTCCAGACTGAAGAGTCAGACCTGCTTCAGATTTCGCTGGGAATCCTGCACCTCTACGATCGGCCCCGCACCAAACTTTTCCTGCGTCGGGACCAGTTTGATCGCTTCGTATCCTGCCTTCTTTTCGTGCCTCGCGACCGGTATAATTCCAAGGTGCGCGCCGAGGCTGGCGATCTGATCCGTGAAGCCTTTGATGGCCGACTTTCAGCCTTCTACCCCAGCTTTGGTGACAGCCCTCTGGCGCGCGTTCACTTCATCATTGGGCTTAACCCGTTCAATCATCCCGAACCGGACCCGGCCGAGCTGGAACGGCGCATCGTGGCCATGGCTCGGACCTGGGAAGACGACCTGCATGGCGGTGCACGCGAGTCGCTTGACCCGATCCTTCGCCATGCCGTCCCGAACTATCTGAATGGCTTCACCGCTGGATACCGCGAGCGGTTCGAGCCCGAAGAGGCGCTCGCCGATATCACGCGTATGGAGCGTCTGCATGACGGGCAAAAACTCGATGCGCGTGCCTGTCGCCGTGAGAGTGAGGGTGCCAACCGCATTCGGGTAAAGCTCTATCAGCTCACCGATGCGCTTCACCTGTCGAAAGTGCTGCCGGTTCTGGAAAATCTGGGCCTTCATGTGCTGTCCGAGGCCGGGTATCCGGTTAAACGCGAAACCGGTCATGACGACGCTGGCGAGCGCAATTTTGAAACTGTCTGGGTTCATGAGTTTGAAGCTCATCTGGACGGCGATGGCGTGGACGATATTTCCACCATTGCCGAGGCCTTCGAGGCTGCGCTTCTGGCGGTGCTGGAAGACCGGGCTGAGGATGACGGCTTCAACCGGCTGGTTCTGGGCCTTGGGGTCACCTGGCGCGAAGCGGCCTTCCTGCGCACCTGTGCTCGCTATCGCCAACAGACGGGCCTAGATCCCTCGCAGGCCATTCAGGAAGAGGCGCTGGGTGCCCATCCGGATATTGCCCGCAAGCTGCTCGCGCTGGCTGAAATCAAGTTCAATCCTGAGCGCTCCGAAGCGCTTGATGGGCGACGGGACAAGGCTGAAGCGCTTGGCGAAGAAGTTCGCGGCGATCTGGAGCAGGTGGAGAGCCTGGATCATGACCGTGCCCTGCGCCGCATTCTGCGCCTGATTGAGGCGACCCTGCGCACCAATTTCTATCAGACGGATGCAGACGGCCAGCCCAAGCCGTGGATCTCCTTGAAGATCGCCAGCCGTATGATCCGTCACCTGCCCGAACCCAAGCCATACCGTGAGATTTTTGTGTGGAGCCCGCGTGTTGAAGGCGTGCATATTCGCTTTGGACCGGTCGCCCGCGGCGGCCTGCGCTGGTCGGACCGTCGCGAAGACTTCCGCACAGAGGTGCTGGGTCTGGTGAAGGCTCAACAGGTCAAGAACGCCGTCATCGTGCCAGTGGGCTCAAAGGGCGGCTTCTATCCCAAACAGTTGCCGGATCGTGGCGACCGGGAAGCCTGGTTCGAGGAAGGTCGGGAATCCTACAAGGTCTTCCTGCGCGGTCTCCTGGATATCACCGATAACCTGGTCGATGACGCAGTGAAGCGTCCTGATAATGTCGTATGCTTTGATGACGACGACCCCTATTTGGTCGTCGCCGCAGACAAGGGCACGGCCACCTTCTCCGACACCGCCAACGGTGTGGCTCAGGAGGAGTATGACTTCTGGCTGGGCGATGCGTTCGCGTCGGGAGGCTCGGCCGGTTACGACCACAAGAAGATGGGTATCACCGCACGCGGCGGCTGGGTCAGTGTCCAGCGTCACTTCCGCGAGATGGGCAAGGATATCCAGACCGAAGCCTTCACTGTCATCGGTGTGGGCGACATGTCCGGCGACGTGTTCGGCAACGGCATGCTGTTGTCTGAGCAAATCCGTCTTGTCGCGGCCTTCGATCACCGCGACATCTTCATTGATCCCGATCCGACCGATCCCGAACGCACCTGGCACGAGCGCAAGCGTCTCTTCGATCTGCCACGTTCAAGCTGGCAGGACTATGACAAGAGCCTGATTTCGAAGGGCGGCGGCGTATTCCCACGCAGCGCCAAGTCGATCCCTCTCACCGATGAGATTCGCAAGCTGATCGGCAGCGATGCGAAGTCGCTGTCACCCAGCGACCTGATCAGCGCGCTTCTTAAGACCGAGGTCGAGCTGTTGTGGTTCGGCGGTATCGGCACCTACATCAAGGCCACCAGCGAGCAGCACTATCAGGTCGGTGACAAGGCCAATGACAGCCTGCGTGTGGATGCACCCGACGTGGGTGCGAAGGTCATTGGCGAGGGCGCGAACCTAGGGGTAACACAAGCCGCCCGGATCGAGTTTGCCCGTAAAGGCGGCCGCGTAAATGCTGACTTCATTGACAACTCGGCCGGCGTGGACAGCTCTGACCATGAGGTCAACATCAAGATTCTTCTTAATCCGATGGTGCGGGACACCAAGATGGACATCCCCTCTCGCAATGCGCTGCTTGAGGAGATGACCGATACGGTCGCCGACCATGTTCTGGAGCACAACTACGACCAGACCCTCGCGCTGACACTGGCGCGTAATCACGCGGAAGAAGACATCGACGCTCACGAGCGGATGATGGAGCGCCTTGAAGCGGCGGGCCGCCTTGACCGCAAGGTCGAAGGTCTACCGGGCGCTGAAGCCATGCGCACCCTGAAGGATCAGGGGCAGGGGCTGAGCCGTCCGGAAATCGCGGTTTTGATCAGCTATGCCAAAATCGCCCTGTTTGATGGTCTGGTCGCCTCCAGCGTGCCGGACGATCCGCACTTTACCAACTCGCTTGTGACCTACTTCCCGAAGCATCTGGCCGATTACGCCGACGCCATGCAAGGCCACCGCCTGAAGCGTGAAATCATTGCCACGCGTCTGGCCAATGACATGGTCAACCTGGGTGGGCCCACCTTCCTGCACAGAGCCAAGGAAAGCACCGGTGAAGACGTGGGCGGCATTGCGCGCGCCTTTGAGGCTGGTCGTCACATATTCCGCTTCAAGGACTATACCGACCAGATCAACGGGCTCGACAACAAAGCTCCAGCCTCTGTCCAGAACGAGCTCCACGATGAAGTCATCCGGCTTTTGCGTCGCCAGACCTATTTCCTGGCACGGCGCGGAATGAACCAGGACTCAGAGAAGATTGACGACGTAATCTCCGCCTACCAGCCGGGTGTTGATGCGCTGAAAGACATCATCACCGATATCGCGTCGCCGTTTGACAAGGCCGGGGTGGAGCGCCGCGCTGCGCAATATCGTAAGGGCGGGGCACCGGAAGACCTCGCGCTTTACGTGGCTCGCCTGCGGCCGCTGACATCCAGCTCCGACGTGATTGACCTTGCTCGCCGGATGACCTGGCCGCTTGAAGCCACGGCCTGGCTCTATCACCGGGTCGGCGCACGCTTCGGCTTTGATCGCTTGCGCGGTGCGGGCGGGCAGTTGTCGTCGCGGCTGCACTGGGACCGACTGGCCATGCGCCGCCTTATTGAGGACCTGTACGCCAGCCAGCAAACCCTGGTGGAAGCCATGATGCGCTATGCCGCGGCTGCGGGCGGCTCTCTTCAAACCGGTGTTGAACAGCCTGATGGAGACTGGGCTCAGTCGCTGGTGGAAAGCTGGACCAGCGCCAACAGCCCGGAAGTCGATCGCGCTGACCGTACGCTGGAAGAAATCGCTGAAGGAAGCTGGACGTTGTCCAAGGTTGCCATCTCTTCAACGCAGCTTCGTGAGCTGGCCGCGGTCGCAATGGCACGTTAAAGCCAGCCGTTTTCCCTCGCGATCTGGAAAGCCTCGATGCGGTTGGCAGCGCCAAGCTTGGAGGCTGCTTCCGCCAGATAATTGCGCACCGTGCCGGGTGACAGCTCGAGCGTGCGCGCAATCTCTTTATTGGTGCGACCTTCTTCCACGAGCCGCAGGATGTTGCGCTCGCGCTCGCTTAAACTGACCGGCAGGCTCCAGGCCGCTTCGGCCAGTTCCGGGGCCACGGCCCGCTGACCGGCGGCGACCTTTCTGATGGCGTCCGCAAGGTCTTCTGAGGGAGCATCCTTGAGGACATAGCCCAAAACGCCGGCCTGCAAGGCACGCTGCAGGTATCCGGGCCGGGCAAACGTCGTCACGATCAACACCCGGGTCTGCGCGCCCTGGGTGCGCAGCGTATCAGCCAGCTCAAGGCCGGTGAGTTCGGGCATCTCGATATCGGTGACGAGGACATCGGGCTGCTCGCGGGCGACGATCTCCAGCGCCTCCCGACCGTCAGCGGCCGAGGCGACCACCTCCAAATCAGGCTCCAGACTTAAAAGACTGGCGAGCGCACCACGAAGCAGTGACTGGTCTTCAGCAACAACGAGGCGGATCATGATCCCTCCAGCACAGTCTGGGTGGGCAGCCAAAGCCTTAGCTGGACGCCGGCAGCGCCCTGACCGATCCCTAGCGTCCCGCCTTGCGCCTCAATACGGCTGCGCATGCCATTCAGGCCAGCACCGGGCACAGGCGTTTCGCCTTTGCCATTATCCTCGACCGTGATGCTGATGCCCTCGGCACTCTCGGTAATCGTAATGCTCGCGTGAGTTGCCTCGCTATGGCGAAGGATATTCGTCACCGCTTCGCGCACAGCCAGCCCTAGCGCTGAGCCCTGCTGGGCCGCAAGTGCTGGCGTCGTTCCCATTACAGAAAGCGCAACGTTCGCACTTTCCAGCGCAGATTGGGCCCGGTCGAGCTCTGCGGTCAACGTGTTCAGATGCATACCCGCCACGGCCGCGCGAACCTCTTTCAAGGTTGCGCGCGAGGCATCCCTGATCTCAGTGATCTCCTGGCGTGCTTTCTCCTGATCGCTGTCGAGGAGGCGGGCGGCGAGATCGGATTTGACCGCAATCGTCGTCAGCGTATGCCCCAGCACGTCGTGGAGATCCCGGGCAATGCGTTCGCGCTCGCGCACGGCGGCCAGTTCCGCCTCAAGCCGCAGGCGGCGCTCACGAATGTCGGTGCGCTCTGATGTGTTGTAGCCAGACCAGGCCGCCAGTCCGGCCATGATCGCAAGGAACGCCGTGAACCCTACTTCGAAGGTGCTCAGGACAATGTCCAGCGGCCCGAACATGATGAAGAGCGAACCGGCGACATAAACCACCCACGCCCCCGCCATGGCCTGTAGCGCCAGACGCCCCGGTCGAATGCTGGAGCTCAGTGTCACCGCATAGATCGCAAATGTTCCCGTCATGCCGTTAAACGGTGTCAGACCGAGCGCCAGCGCCAGCGCCAGCGCGGTGGCGGCCAGGATCACAGGCGTGTTTCGCCCCATCGCGTAGATGTAGACGATGCTGAACACGGCAACGCTTGCGATGCCAGCGATGACGTCGACCAGCGTCGGTGCCACGAAGAACCATGTGGTGAAATAGAACAGGATGTAGAGCAGGTAGAAGTAAGGCCGTTGTTCCAGTCCTTGCGTGCGCGCGCCAAGGCCCGGCGTCCTACCGGACGTGGCGTCAGCGTGGGTGATATTCTGGCTCAGGGCAGGCTCCATTGGTCAGCTGTAAGCGTGCGTGTGTTCGGCTTCAGGTCAAGGCAGACTTTAGCGCTGCCTCGCCCAGGCCAGCATCGCGAGCAGGCTCAAGCCCGCTGACATGGCAAGCACACTGAAAAGGTGAAGCAGAACCGGACGGTCGCCGGGCGCGCCGGTTGACGCAAGCGCCAGTTCTGAGAGGTGAAAACTGGGAAGCCACCAGGCGGCATCCTGCATGATGGCCGGGAAGGCCTGGATCGGAAACCACAGGCCGCCAAGAACCGCGAATGCCAGAAAGACCAGGTTGGCCAGTGCGACGGCACCATTGGCACTCAGGCTGAACCCAATGCTCAGGCCTGTCAGCAAAAACGGGATCGCCGCAAGAAGATGGACGCCAAACAGCAGCAACCAGACCGCTGGCGATAGCTCGACCCCGCCCGCAAAGTGCGCCACGGCGTAAACCAGAACGAGGCTCACCGAGGCCATTGTGAGGGTGGCAACCGTCTTGGCGAGCATGAAGCCCGCAGGCGGTGCTGGTACGGCCCGCATGAGCTTCAGCCATCCGCGCTCGCGCTCCTGGGCGACACCTGCGCCAAACCCAAAAATCGCCGGTCCCATGACGGCGAACACGCCAAAGGTGGCCAGCAGATAGGCCGCCGCACCTTCACCGGAGGACATGACGACACCGAACAGGGTGTAGAATACCGTCGGCAGGATCAGGGTCGGCAGGATGAATTCCGGTGCACGCATGAGCTTTAAAAGCTCTGCGCGTGTCTCTGCGATCAGGGCAGGTGTGTGTTGGCTCATGATGGGGCTCCCGCGCTGGGTTGGATCAAGGCTTCGAACGCGTCTTCAAGGCTGGGTGGACGCACCGTCAGATCGCTCAAGCCCGGGCTGGCCTCGATCAGGCTGCGAAGAGCAGCAACAGCATCACCTACAAGCAGTTCGGCAAATCGCCCGGTGCGCTGAACATGACGAACTTCTGGAAGACGTGAGAGCGCAGGTGTATCCAGCTCTGTGGCGCAGCGGATCACCGAGCCACCGACCTTTGCACGTAATGCATCCGCGGTGTCGTCCGCGATGATCCGGCCTCGATCAATGACCGCGACACGGTCGGCCAGGGCATCGGCTTCTTCCAGATAATGCGTTGTCAGAATAATCGTTGCGCCAGCGCTGGCAGCGCCACGGACATTGGACCAAAGTCTGCGCCGCGCGTCAGCGTCGAGGCCGGTGGTTGGCTCATCAAGGAAGATCAGGTCCGGGTTGCCAACCAGCGCAAGCGCAAACTGGGTCCGGCGCTTTTGACCGCCAGACAGGCGGCCAAAGCGCGCCGTCGCAAAACCGTCGAGCTCACAGCGATCAATGATTTCCTCACTCGGCAGTGGGTTCGGGTAGTAGCTTGCAAAAAGCCCAATCAGCTCGCGCACTGTGAGGCGATCTGGCAGTTCAGCATCCTGCATCATGACGCCAATACGCTGGCGGACCGCGCGCGATCCTGGGGTTTTACCAAACACACGAAGTGATCCGCTGGCAGGGCGGATGAGTCCCAGGGCTGAATTGACGAAGCTGGTTTTGCCCGCGCCATTGGGGCCCAGCAGTGCCATGACACCGGGTTCGCTGATGGTTATATCGAGGCCATCAAGAGCCCGAACCGCGCCAAAGCGCTTCACCAGACCTTCTGCTTGGAGAATGGGGTGCGACATGGCCTTCGGGCCTCCGTAGCGTGAGCAACTGAAGGCAGACTGGCTCATCAATTCATCACCATCGATTGGCGAGCGTCAGGGTTCAGGGGTGACACATGTCATGAAAAACGCCGCGCAGGAGGCCCCGCGCGGCGTTTGTCGTCCGACTCAGTTGAGCGGGATATTTAGTCTGCGGCGCTCAGATTAACCGCCTTCGGGCCCTTGCCGCGGCGATCCGGCTCGGTCTCGAAGTTCACGCGCTGACCGTCTTTGAGGTCATTCAGGCCAGCATCTTTCACTGCGGTGATGTGCACGAAGACGTCATTGCCGCCCTCGTCCGGAGTGATGAAGCCGAAGCCTTTTTCCATGTTGAAGAATTTGACAGTACCACTGGCCATGAGGGGAAGTCCTTATACCCGACCCACGCGGCGTCCCGCGCATAGAAATAACGCATTCAGCGTCCCAAATGCGGCATGCGGTCTAACGGTCGGGGAAGGAAAAACGGCGTAGGCGTTCGGCACGCGGTATGCTCACTCATCTCCACCGGGCCTTGAAGAGGCCGCTTGTGCGGGCAACACTATGGCTCAAATCTAACGTAATCACAAGCAAATGCGCCCAGTGCGGGTAAAAGGGATTGCCGTTTAAATGCCCCGTCGCCGTAGCCGAATTCTAGAGAACCGTCAGGCTCGCCGGTCCTCTCCCGACGGATTTGATCCGTCTGCGGCCATTCGGCTGGCCGGCTTTGTCGCGATGGTTTTGGTGGCGATCGCCGTGGCGGCCGGGTTTCAGGGTGAACGCCTGGCGCTCGTTGTTGCCGAGGCGATGAGCCGTTTTGCGCCTTGGGTTGAGCCTTCATTTCTGGGTGTCAGCCCTGTGGAGTGGGCGATCCTTGCTCTGGTGCTGCTGATTGCGGCCTATGTCGTGTGGCGCGGGTTTCGCCGCCGCTAACAGGTCGATCACGAGTTCGTAAATCGTCTGGCCAGCGCTCTTGCATTGGCGCAGGATCGTAATGATTTGAGCGTGGCACCCGCGCCCTGAACTGGAGACGTCCTCATGCGCCGAATTCTTGCTGCTTTTGCCTTTGCGGCGCTGTCCATTTCTGTCGCGCATGCACAATCGCCAACCGATGCGGCCATGGAAGCCGCGTCTGAGTTTGGACCGGCTGTTGGTTCTATTGCGCCCGAGTTTGCTATCACTGACGCGACGGGGCAGGTCCGTACTCTTGCAAACCTATCCGGTGAGAATGGTGTGGTGATCTATTTCAATCGCTCGCTCGACTGGTGCCCGATCTGTTTGCGACAGGCGCTGGAGGTCGATGCAGCCCAGGAGGCGTTTGAAGCAGCCGGCTGGGGTGTCGCGCTTTTGACCTATGACAGTTCGCAGACGCTCGCCCGTGTGGCCGATCAGCGCGAGCTGACTCTGACGCTGCTGGGCGATGAGGCGATAGAGGTCATTGACGCCTTTGATGTGCGCGACCCGATCTACGCTGACCCCGATCACATGGCGCACGGCGTGCCCTATCCGATTGCTTTTGCGATCCGTCCAGATGGCGAGATCGTCGGCAAGTTCTGGCACGAGGCCGGGCTTGGCCAGAGGCGTGGCTATGCGACGCGCATCTCTGCTGATGACGTCATCGCTGCGCTGCCGAACTAAAACCAGCCAGCGTCGCGTAGTTTTGGATAATAGGTGCGGCTGACAGGAGCCTCGGTGCCGTCGCTGAGGATCAGTGTCGCGCGGCCGTCACCCTTGCGCACATCATGCACGGCATCTTTCGAGACCCACCAGGAGCGGTGTGTGCGCGCGCCATCAAGTGCGTCACACGCCGCTACCGCATCAGACAGGCGCATGAGGATCAGATCTTCGCCAGCATCTGTGCGCACGCGCAGGTAATGATCTTCCGCCGACATCGACAGAATCTCTGCCTTGCGCAGGCGATGGGGCAGTTTTTCAAGCAGGGCAGGTGATGGCCTTGCGATATCGGCCTGCGGCGTCTCGGCGAAAACTTTTTCAAGTGTCCAGGATACAGCCGCCACGAAGCAGGAAATCACCAGCACCATGCCATAGGATATGAGGATGTTTAACAGGCCCGGGCTGCGCGCGAAAAAGTCGGTGCCCAGTCCAAGTACGGCGACTGTCACGGGCACCGACACCGTGATGACTATTGCGGCATAGACCACCAGCTCGGGTACTTTCGGCATCAGACGCGGCAGCCAGAGGCTCGTGACATATCCAATAAGCGCGCCCAGACCTATGATCCCGACCCAGTAGATCCATATCCACGGCCATCCCATGCCGCCGCTTCCATAGGGGGCCAGGATCGCCAGGAAGGTGCCGGCACCCAGAATGGTGATCGCGGCACGCAGCCAGCTTGAAGTCCAGAGCTGAGAGAATTTGACGTCATCCACCGAGAAGTGTCCCTGCCGTTCGCGAAGCGTGAACGGCAGGGTGGCCGCAACTCGCGTACAGGTCCAGTCCATCCACGCAATCTGACTTTTACGCCCAATGGTTTCAGCGCTTTGTCAGGGCGTTGCAGCACAACGAGCTGTAGCGATGACGAAAGACAAGGAGCAAAGTCATGAATACCCCGCTGAAAGCTTTAAGCGCGATCTGCCTGGCCGGAGCCGCGCTCGTCGCCTTCACGCCGCCGCAAGTCGCCAACGCAGCCGTCGCCCTGTGTGGGGCTGTTGTTCAATCTGAGACTCACGAGCTGACCGTGCGGGTCGTCTATCCGTCTAATCAGGCTGGTGAAATCTGGGTCGGGCTTTATGCCGATGAAGCGGCCTTTGATGCCGGTGAGGAGTATCGCTCCGCCCGAATTCCTGCCGACCAGCCAACGCTTGAAACGGTGTTCTCAGACCTGCCGTCTGGTGAATACAGCCTGGTCGCCTTTCACGACAGCAATAGCGACAATGACTTCAACAGTAATTTCCTGGGCATCCCGATGGAGCGCTACGGTTTCTCCAACAATCCGCGCCCGCGGTTTCGCGGGGCCACGTGGGCGGAGTCCCGGTTTGAGCTAGGTGCCGAGATATCCCATGAGATGACGATCGAGCTGATGGGAGCTGGGGGATGAACCCTGACACCCTCCTGACTGCACCCTGGCATATACAGCTCCATGCCGTGTGCGCGCTGGGAGCGCTGGTTCTGGGGGTCGTGCAGCTCACGGCCCCCAAAGGCACGCTGCCCCACCGCACGCTGGGCTATATCTGGGTGGGGTTGATGGCCATCACCGCCATCACCGCTATCTTCATTCAATCCGGTGGGACATTCAGCTGGATCCACATCTTCGTGCCCCTGGTGCTGATCGGCATCGTTCATCTGTCCTGGCGTGGGCGCAAAGGCCTGACCACCGGGCACCAGCGGATCGCTCTGACACTGTTCTTTGGGGCGCTCCTCATCCCCGGGGCGTTCGCCTTCATCCCGGGACGACTGATGCACGCGACCCTGTTCGGGTGAGGGGCTGGTTCTTCATTCGGTATCTGGCTACGCTCGCGACAACACGCATCAGGGGAATCGCATGCTTAGCCTACTTGTCGCCAGCGCCCTTTCGACCGTCCAGCCAGCCGGAGCAATGCAGCCCCTGGTGGTCAATCTTTGCAATGAAACACCGACCCGGGTGGCCTATTCGGTCGTTTACCCAAGCGGTCCCACATCCCGGCGCCGCCGGGGCTGGTTGACGGTTGAGCCAGGCCAGTGCCTGTCTGGCGCGATTGGCAACACCACCGGCGGCGAGGCGCTGGTCCACGCCATGAGCGGTGAATACCGGTGGCCATCAGGTGAGGGCGATGCGCAGTCCTGCCTGCCCGGCAACGCTCATGATAGCGCGGCTGTCGCTCCGCCCTGTCCCGATGGAACGCGCGCAACCGGTTTTGAGACCACTTCGCTTGCTGCTTTGCGCGGGCGGTATGAGCTGAACCATACGATCTCCTGTGACCAGCTTGGCCGTGGCGATCGAAACTGGTGTGAAACCGGTCGGACCGATGGCCTCGGCTTTGCCGAGGCGATCCGATCGCTGGAGGTGTGCAATTTCAGCCTGGAGGCCGTGGTGGTCGCCACCGCCGGTGAAGACTCATCCACACCGCGCTACCGGGTCCAGGGCTGGACCCCACTTGAAGCCGGGCAATGCGCCGATGTCTGGCGCGGGCTGACCCGGCAGAACGTGGTCTATGTCCACGGCGCAGGCTCCATGCCGTTTGAAGCAACCGCGAATGCCAGAGAGTTCTGCGTGTCTCAGCAGGGCGATTTTGATCGCGTCGCCTCTGTCGATGGCGATGCCAGCTGTTCTGACGGCGAGCGGCTCACGACGTTTCGCGCTGTCGAATTTGGGCGGAATGTCTCGCGCATGAGCCTTGATCTTGATGGCTGAGTGCAACCGTCGTCATTGATCTGTTGCGCTAAAGGCTTAAACCCTGTTTTTGAAAGTCATGTGACCAAAGGGGCCTCGCCATGATCCGTACAACCTGTCTGCTCGCCGCGACCAGTGTCGCCGCACTTCTCGCTGGCTGTTCCGAGCCGGTCGCACCGGATGCCAGCGTGCCGGCTACGTCCCAGCCTGCGACCATCATGGCTGAACCGCCGCGCACCGCGGTAGAGGCGCTCGCCCCCTTCTATGCGCAGCTAGATTATGACGCACCGATCGCGGCCGCCGGACCGGCGTTGCCGTCCGCGCAGACGTCGCTGACGTCGATTGCGTTCGGGTCGTGCAACACGTCGGAGCGGGAGATCCCGATCCTGAATACCATCGCGACTGAGGACCATGACATCTTCATGTATGTCGGCGACAATGTTTACGGCGACACCTATAGCGACGATGCCACCCTGCCGGAGCTGCGTGAGGCGTATCACATGCTCGCCGACCGCCCGGAGTTCCAGAACCTGCGCGCGCGCTTCCCGATGCTGGCGACCTGGGACGATCATGACTACGGCCAGAATGACATGGGTGGCCGCTTTGCCTTCAAGGGCTTCTCCCAGCAGCTTTTCCTCGATTTCTGGCGTGCCCCTGAAGACGATGTGCGCCGCACTCGTGAGGGTATCTATGACGCGCATGTCTACGGCCCCGAAGGCCAGCGCGTGCAGGTTATCCTGCTCGACACCCGCTATTTTCGCTCTGACCTGACCCCGACCGATGATCGTGGCGCGGTGGGGCGTGAGCGCTATCTGCCGAGCTCTGATCCTGAGCAGTCGATGCTGGGCGCGGCCCAGTGGGCCTGGCTGGAAGACCAGCTGCAACAGCCTGCGGACGTACGCCTGATCGTGACGTCGATCCAGGTTCACGCCGATGGCCATGGCTGGGAAGCGTGGCGCACCATGCCGCTGGAGCGTGAGCGTCTGTACAATCTGATCGGGGAAACCGGCGCTGAAGGCGTGGTTTTTGTGTCAGGTGACCGCCATTCCTCAGGTCTTTATGTGCGCGATGATGTGGCTCCATACCCGCTCTATGAGATCACGTCCTCGGCGCTCAACATGAGCTTCCGTGATGAAAACAACGAGCCGGGTCCGCACCGGATCGGTGACATGTACGCGCTGGAAAACTACGGCGTGATCGGGTTTGACTGGGACGCTGGTGAAGTGGCGCTGCAGATCAAGTCCAATGCAGGTGAAGTGGTGCGCGAGCAGATCATCTCCCTGTCCGAGATTGGCGCACGCTAGCGCCGGACAGGCGTTGCGAATTGGCCACGCCGCCGGGTGATGGCGTCTCCTGAGGTGGCATCGGGCTTGCGTACAGTCTTCCGCCGGTGATGATCACCGCGCCTTTGGGGGAGGCTGACGCAAGCCGATGATTGAGATGCGCCGTTTCCGCGCCCTGTTTGCCGACGCTGACATGCCGGAGATGTCCGGTTTGGGGCCGGTGCAGCTTGTGACTGCAACCGCGCCGGGCCTTGTGGACCTTATTGTCGGGGCTGCGCTGCGCCTCGCCTTTGTAGTCCAGTTCTACACATGGGCCCGAGCGAACGCGCAACCTGTCAGTGACCCGTTCAACTGGCGCGACTGGCTCAACCCGTCCGCCGGGCTGGAAGCAGCCGTTGAGGTCTGGACGCTTGGCCGGATTGACCCCGGCTTTGCAGCCTTTGTGCTGTTGGCGGTTGCAACGCTGTGTGCGCTGTCACTGGGGTTGGGGCTATTTACCCGCGTCACCGCGTTGTTCATTGGGCTGGGTGCGATCTGGCACATGGTGGCCATTGCGCCTTATGCCTGGCCACAAACGTTGACCTATGTCGCCATGGCTCTGGCTCTGGTGCTGCGCGGCGGTGGCGCAGCGTCGATCGACTGGATCCTGTCGCGGCTGACGCGCTTCGGCTAAACACCGTCCAGCCTTGAACCGGTACCCATACCGTGTTGACTTGGCGCCCTAAAGTCGTTGAGTGCGCGTGAGGCCGCCATGCTCGTCTATCGCAATGTTGCTGTGGTCATGGCCGCGATGCTGCTCTTCCAGCTTGCTGCCGGTGGTCTTTGGGTTGTCCTGCCGCTTGCGATGGATGCGGCTGAATGGAGCCGGTTTTCGGTCGGTGCGATCTATACCGCTTACGCTGCTGGTTTCCTGATTGGCGCATTTGGCGCACCGGATATTATTCGCCGCATCGGCCATATCCGCGCCTTTGCCGCCTTTGCCAGCCTTGCTGCAGCCACAACGCTGGGCCTCGCGTTGGGCTTTGATTTTACTGCCTGGATCGTCCTGCGCGCCGGGTTCGGCCTTGCCGCTGCCGGCCTGTTTGCGGTGTCGGAAAGCTGGATCGCCGATGCCACGCCAGCTGAAAACCGGGGCGCAGTGGTCTCGGTCTACCAGATCGTTGGACGTTTGGGCTTGATCGCCGGCCCCTTCCTGCTGGCGATGCCCGCCAGTGGCACGCTTGGCAGCATGATTGTCGGCGGTATGTTGCTGGCGCTTTGCCTGCTCCCGGTGGTATTTACTCAGCGCGGCCAGCCGATGCTGCCCCAGGGCGAAGTCGTCAATCCGATGCGCCTGTTCAAAATCTCACCCGCCGCAGCACTTGCAGCCTGCGCCGCTGGGATTATCAACTCCGGCCTGTTTGCCTTCCTGCCAATCTGGGCCGGAGAGCTGGGCGAGGCGACGGCTCAGGCGGCCGCGATCATTGTTGGCTGTGCCTATGCCGGCTCTTTGATCACCCAGTGGCCCGCCGGTTTCATTTCCGACCGCCTCGACCGCCGTCTCGTGATCGCGGTTCTAGCCGGTGTCGCCGGGCTTGCGGCGCTGGTGCTGGCTGTGGTGCTGAACCCCGGCGTTATTGGTGGCAGCTTGCTCATAGCTCTGTGGGGCGCGTCGAGCCTGGCCTACTATGCGATCGCTGTGGCTCATGCGGCTGACCGCTCCCGCGTTGAAGAACTACCTGCCATTGCCTCAGGGCTTTTGATGGCGTGGGGTGCGGGCTCCATTATTGGCCCGTTGATGTTTGGTGTGGCCTATTCAGGCCCGCTGGGTGCGCGTGGACTGTTCTTACTCGCCGCCGCGCTGAGCTTTGCTCTGGCGGCTTCCATGCTGTGGCGTCGTCGACAGAATGCGCCGGTGGCGGAAGAAGAGCGTGAGCCCTTCGTCAACATGCAGGCGACCTCTGCTGAGTTTGCCGAGATTGAAGTGCCCCATGACGAGGAGCCTCGCCCATGATGATTGCCTCGGTCGTCCTGCCAGCCCTGATCTGCGCTATCGCTGCGCTGCTGCTGCGCGCGCCATTACGCAAGGCGAGCTTCATCACCTGGGTGGGCTATGTGCTGATTGGCACCGGTGTGCCAGTCCTGGCGGGGCAGGGAGCGGCACTGGTGGTGATCGAGACAGGCGGACCTGAACATGCCGCCCTGTTTCTGGCAGCGGGCCTGTCGGGTGGTCTGGGCTGGTGTGCGGGGGCTTTGAGCGCACGATTTACACGTCCAAAATCTGACGACTGAACTCAGACCAAAGGCGGACGTGTTCGCCGCATTGCGCAGCGCAGTCTCAGTGTTATAACCCGCCGCGACCTTTCGCTGCGTGTGGCTTTTTGAGTCGCGCGCATCTTGCTGATAACGAATTAGAGCTGCGAGACACCGTCCCATGAATATTCACGAGCATCAGGCCAAAGCCCTCCTGAAATCTTTCGGCGCCCCGGTTGCTGAAGGCGTGGCCGTCTTCACCGTGGACGAGGCGGTGAAAGCTGCCGAGACCCTTCCTGGACCGCTATATGTAGTGAAGTCGCAGATCCACGCCGGTGGCCGCGGCAAGGGCAAGTTCAAGGAGCTGGGCGCCGACGCAAAGGGCGGTGTTCGCCTGGCTTTCTCCATCGACGAAGTGCGCGCTCACGCTGAAGAGATGCTCGGCAACACGCTGGTGACCCACCAGACCGGCCCGGCTGGCAAGCAGGTGAACCGCCTCTACATCGAGGACGGTGCTGACATCGCGACCGAGCTTTACCTGTCGCTTCTGGTCAATCGCGAAACCGGCCGTGTGGCCTTTGTGGTCTCCACCGAAGGCGGCATGGACATCGAGCAGGTCGCCGAAGACACTCCGGAAAAGATCCTGACGGTGAATATTGATCCTGAAACGGGCGTGACCGGTGATGATGCGGCGAAGATCGCTTCGGCTCTGGAGCTGGAGGGTCAGGCTCGCGAAGACATGCTCTCGCTGGCCCCAACGCTCTACCGCGCCTTCACCGAGAAGGATATGAGCCTTCTTGAGGTCAACCCGCTCATCGTCATGGAAAATGGCCGCCTGCGCGTGCTCGACGCCAAGGTCTCCTTCGATGGTAACGCCCTGTTCCGCCACGATGATGTGATGGAGCTGCGCGACCTGACTGAGGAAGACGAAAAAGAGATCGAAGCGTCGAAGTATGATCTCGCCTACATCGCCCTTGATGGTGACATTGGCTGCATGGTCAACGGTGCCGGTCTGGCCATGGCCACCATGGACATCATCAAGCTCTATGGTGCTGAACCGGCCAACTTCCTCGACGTCGGTGGCGGCGCGTCCAAGGAGAAGGTCACCGCGGCGTTCAAGATCATCACCGCGGACCCGAACGTGAAGGGCATCCTGGTCAACATCTTTGGCGGCATCATGCGTTGTGACGTGATTGCTGAGGGCGTTGTCGCGGCCGTGAAGGAAGTGGGTTTGTCGGTGCCGCTGGTGGTGCGTCTTGAAGGCACGAATGTTGAGAAGGGTAAGGCCATCCTCAACGAGAGCGGCCTTGACATTACTTCAGCCGATGACCTCGATGACGCCGCCAAGAAGATTACGGCTGCTGTGAAGGGATAAGCCCGGCGCAACGCCATCTTCGTTTCAAAGCCCCTCATCGGCTCGTCTTATTGCAAGTAGCTTGGTCTGACGCGGATCGCGCGCTAAGCTCTTGCCCAAGATGAGCGGGTGAGGGGTTTTTATGTCGATCATCTTCATGGCAACCAGCCTGTCGGCTGTAGGGGCGTCTGCGTTGACCGTGGGCGCATTTGCGCTGCGTGCGCGTCTTGCTGCAGGCAAGAAGAAACGCGCCGATGAAAAGCTGACACCCATCGCAAGCTTTGCGGCCGAGCATGCGGTGCTGGCGGGGGCCACCCACAGCGCGGTGATCCAGGACACCAGCGACACCTTTCGTTGGAACACGCTGCGCCTAGATGATCCGCAAAAAGCCGTTGCAGATTTCAGTGCGTTCCAGACCGCACTCACGCGGTCTGATGCGGTCAGTTCTGAGCGCCTGAACGCGTCAATCGCATTGCCGGGGGGACAAGAGCCATGACCTTAAGCCGTAAACAGGTCGAGGCGGCCATCCGGCGTACCGGGGCCAGTTTTGTGGGTGAAGAATCGACGTCAGACGGCACCGAAGCCATGGTGTTTGAAGCCGAAGGCCTGCGCTTTATCGCCTTTTTGACCATGGAAGAGCGTGGACGATTCGCGGCCATGAAGCTCTGGGCGGGCTTTCAGGGCGTCTATGATGCCGAGTTCGCCAATCGCGTGAATCGCCAGCTGGCTGTGGGCAAGGCGGTGGCCATGGATGATGGCGGTCTGGTGGTGACGTTTGATGTTCTCCTGCACGGCCTGTCGGAGCTGGCGGTCTCCAAATCGGCGAGCTTCTTCGTGCTGGATATCGTGCGCCAGCTGCAATCTTCCTGATTATTACCGGCCTTGGAGGGGCTCACCCCTCGCCAAAGGCACGGCTGCGCCCTAAACACTGAGCCGTGATTAGAACGTTGCTCAATCTTGGCCGCCTGGCGCGCGCCGGCTGGACGCTGGCCCGCCACGACGCGATTTTCCCAGCCGAGTATCAGCAGGCCTTCCCGCTGCCCGCACGGCTATTGGGCAAGTTCGCGCGCCTTATTGCGATCCGGGGCCGGGCCGATAATCCCGGCGAGCGCCTGGCCCGTGCACTGGAAAAGCTGGGGCCGTCCTACGTGAAGTTCGGTCAGGTACTTGCGACCCGAGCCGATGTTATCGGTCCGCGTTTTGCGCGGGGTCTGGCGCGCCTTCAGGACAAGATGGAGCCGTTTGACAGCGCCATCGCCCGAAAGACCATCGAAGCTGAGTTTGAAAAACCCGTCGACGCGCTGTTTTCCGAGTTTGGAGAACCGGTGGCCGCTGCCTCCATTGCCCAGGTCCACAAGGCGACCACGGTGGATGGCAAGACCGTTGCGGTAAAGGTGCTACGCCCTGACGTCGACGCTAAAATCAGGCGCGATGTGGAGACCATGCGTCTGGGTGCGAAGCTGGCTGAAGGGCTGTTCCCAGCATCCAAGCGCATGGAACCTAAGGCTTTTGTGGAGACGGTCGCGCGCTCGCTTGTGCTGGAGCTTGACCTGCGCCTTGAAGCGGCGAGTGCGAGTGAGCTCGCTGAGGCGGCCGTTGCGGCTCACAATTTTCACCTGCCGGAGATTGACTGGGCGCGCAGCAGCAAGCGGGTCCTGACGACCGAATGGATCGACGCCATTCCCATGACTGACATGGACCGGGTGAAGGCCTCAGGCGTTGATGTGGTCAAGCTGGCTGCCGACCTCACCGACGCCTTCCTGACCACGGCTCTGGAGCGTGGCGTCTTCCATGCTGACCTGCACGCAGGCAATCTTTTTGTTGGCGAAGACGGGCGGCTCTGGGCGGTCGATTTCGGCATTATGGGCCGGCTCGGCAAGGACGAACGTCGCTATCTGGCCGCCATCCTGCACGGCTTCCTGTTCAAGAATTACGACGCGGCCGCAGATGCCCATTTCCAGGCCGGTTATGTGCCGGGCAAGTTTTCCAAGGCGGACTTTGCAAGCGCCCTGAGAGCGGTGGCTGAGCCGATCTTCGGCAAGAATGCGTCGGAGACGCCGATGAGCCGCGTGCTCATGCAGCTCTTTGAGATCACAGATCTTTTCGATATGCATCTCCAACCCCAGCTGGTGTTGCTTCAAAAAACGATGGTGCAGGCCGAAGGCGTGTGCCGCCTGCTCAGCGACGAGCATAATATGTGGCAGGCCTCGGCCCCGTCGGTGGAGCGCTTCATGCGCCGCGAGCTGGGTCCTGAGGCGCGCGTGCGTGATGCGCTCGACGAGCTGGATCGGTTGAAAGACGCTGTGCTGGCGCTCCCTGAAACATTGGAACGCATGAGCGTTATTGCCGAGACGGTCGCTGGGCCGCACGGCCACAACCCGCCGCAAACCGGTGCGGGAGGCTGGGTGCTGCGCGGACTTGCCGGGGCCGGTCTTGTCGCAATCGGTGCTGCGGCGGCGATGCTGCTACTCGGCGCTGGCTAACGCTGACGCCTTACCGGCGTCAAGCTTTGCGTGGCGTCGGGTCCAGAACGGATGGTCCGCAAAGCGCTGCTCGGCTCCGTAAAAGCTCTTGCGCTGGGCCAGGAAAGTCTCAACGCCCGCCTTCACATGGGCCGCGTAGTCGGCAAGCCCGGCGCGGTCGCCATCCATGGCACGCACCATCGCCTCAGCGGCCTGATGCCCGGTCCAGAGCGCTGTCGTCATGCCATGACTGGACAGTGGATCGAAGGCGGCTGCGGCATCGCCAACGGCGGCCCAGTTCTCTCCGGCGCAGGTCTCCTGCCAGGTCGTGCCAGCGCTGGCAAGCTTTGGTGGTTCTGATGCCTCAAAACCAGCCTCCTTGATCCAGCGCGCAATGAAGCGCGGTTGCTTTAGCCTTGCTCGCCAGGGCTCGACGTCCTGGCTTAAGCCCTTGTTTACAAGGTCAGGATCGGTGAACCAGGCCACAGACAGGCGGCCATCTGGAAGCAGGGCGGCATACCACCAGCCGTCTTCGATCGCCTCAATCAGGGTGGCCCGGGTTGGCTCAACCTCGTCACGGGTCTGTTCTAGAATGGACCATGCCGCAACCTGTTGATCAGCGCGGTTGAGGCGCGATTGTCCTTTGCCCACAAGGCTTTTGCGTCCGGTTGCATCGATGATGAAGGCGCTCTCAAGCTGGCGTCCATCCTCAAGCCCGATCACCCAATGGGCGCCCTGGCGGTGAGCCGAACTCACCATGCCGCGCTGGGGTGGGGCTTGGGCCTCGGCTCTTGAAATCATTTCTGTTTCAAAGTGTTGGCGATCCAAAACCCAGCCTGATCCTTCCAGATGGGTGATCGAATTGCGCTCCACTAGCTGGCTCTGGCCCCAAGCTGAGAACATGGCGTTGGAGCGTCGGTGAGCGCCTGGGTTCAAAAGGTCAGTGGCATCAAGGGCTTCTAGCGTGCGGTGAGCGGCCGGGCTTAAGGATTCCCCGACCCGGTCGCCGGGCTGGACAGACGGTGCAATCCAGATCGGACTGATCCCACACCGCGTGAGGGACAAGACCGCTGCTGCGCCGGCAATTCCGCCGCCGAGGACCGCAATCGATGAACTATGTTTCACGTCACCTGACCTTGATCCGGGTGAAAGCTGACCCGTCCATTATTCGGGCAGGACTCCGTCCTCTGGTCGCCAGGTGAACATCAGCTCCATATTGCTGCGACCGGTCTCCACGAACATGTCTTCGGTGAGCGAAGCCGGGGCGGCTGGATCGCTCACGCCGGGTCGGCGAACCACGAAGCCCATGCGCTGCCACAGGGTGATCATGTTGGTGATGCCGTCCCAATAGCTGGCATTGGCGTGGTAGCCGATCCCGGCCACGTCTCTGGACCAGGCGACACGGCTGTTGAAGAACTGAACCCGATCGTCGCTGGGCAGGTCGGTACGCTGCAGCTGCTCGTAATAATCTTCGGGCAGGACGTCGATCGGCAGCAGGGCCGGCCACCAGGTCGCGGTCGGGAAATTCTCCTGCATCAAAACGGCCTGGCAGCTGAAGGCGTCGCACTGCCAGGGCAGACCCATCCACCGGGTCAAGTCGCCGGGCATTTGCGGACCTATGGGAGGCGGCACGTCGCCATAGCCGTCGAAGGCCTTCTCCGGCGTCAGCAGGCGTCCGATATTCTGGATCAGGGAGGGGCGGTCGCCGCGGGCAATGCGGAAGGGCTCGGCTGCGCTATCATAGGCCTTGGCGTACATGGGCGTGTGCCGCAGATAGTAGGTCAGCTCCACACCGGGGTGGAAGGCCCCGCCAGAGCAGGGCTCCAGCGCCGCTTCGGTCAGGGCCCCCGGCTGCAGGCTCAGCGGAATGTCGTCAAAGCTCTCAATCGGGTCGGTGCCGTCCTCCCAGTCATTGATGAAGTTGCCGTTCGCCCACTGGCTCAACAGCTCATACTGCAGCTTGGGCATCTGGAACCATTGCAGCGGGCTGCCGTCGTAATTCACGCCATGGCCCATCATGTAAGGCATCTTCAGTCGCTCGGTGATATAGGCGTCGTCGCTGACATTATTGGGGTCCCGGATCTGGGCAAAAATATTCATCCGGAAGTCCCGGTTCGCCGCGCTGGGGTCCGCGAGCCGCGCGATATAGGCCGGGTCGGTAAAGTCTCCGACATCGAGCCAGCCTTCGCGTAACAGCGCCGCTTCGGTGAGCCATTTCATCAGCCCCAGCCGCTGGAAGGTCGGGTAGATGTCGCGGCGGAAATAGGGCTGGTCGGGCCGGGCCACCCATCCGGCGTCCACATTCATGTCCTGGATGACATCGTAAAGCGTCGAAACCGGCGCGATTTCAGGCGCGAAGTTGGGGCCCACACTGGCGATCCAGGCCTGGTCCGCTTCAAGCGTGCCAATGCCGGCAATCTCCACGCTGGCGCTGACCGGGCCATCGCACCAGTCGTCATGCCAGCCATCATTGTCAGCAAAGCTGGTGATGCCGGCATTGACGGGGCTTTTCGAGACGCCATCGGGCGGGAAGACCATCAGGCGGCCCGCCTCGTCAGTGCGCAGGTGACCCAGCCCAACCGGCTCGCTGCCATAAAAGGTCCCGCCCATGGCGTAAGCGCTGTCGGTGCCGTCGCCATTGGTGTTGGCCCCGGAGATCGCGGTCGCCCCGCCATCAATGACGAGCATGGCTTCGCGCTGGTCATCGCTGACGAAATACGGATTTCGCTTCTGACCGGGCAGGCCAGGCGCGACCTCGCCTTCATCAAGCGGGTTGTTGAAGCCGTACCAGGCCGCCTTGGTATTGGCGACGTGCACGTTCCAGGTAATGCGCGCGTCGTTGGCTGTGACTTCCCCGATCACCCGGTCCTGATCGTCAAACGCATAGATGCGAAAGCGCTGGACCTGTTTCTTGATCAGCTGCTCACCATCCTTGAAGTCGCCGTCCTCAGGCTGGGGCGGCAGGCCGGGCACTTCCGGGGCCAGGAAGAATTTTGCGCTTCCGCCGACCCGCGAAATGCCGATGGCCGGGTAGATTGCCACCCGGGCGATGGTCGCGCCGTCAGGCGCAGGTTCAGGCGCTGCGGCCCGCGAACAGCTTGCTACGAAGGGAAAGCCGAGCGCGCCAGCGCCTGCCCCTGCCAGGAAATCACGCCGCTTCATGCCCGTTCTCCGATTCTGGTAAAATGCCTAACGCTTGCTGCCCCGCGTTCCGGCAATCTGATGTTGTGCGAGCCTTCAATATTCGCGCGAAATTGGCAATGGCCGATTTGAGCACTGCGGCGGTGTGCCCCGATCACACAGTGTCTTGAAGGACCCGAGAGGTGACGGCGCTTGCGTTCACGGGTAGACCTTGGGGCGCATAGTCTTTTCTCGCACGGAGCGCGCGTCTGGCATGGCCGATCATCGCATCCTTCTGATCATTGGCGGCGGGGTCGCCGCGTTCAAATCGCTGGAGCTGATCCGCACGCTGAAAAAGCGTGGTGTCGCCTCGCGCTGCATCCTGACCGAGGCGGGCAAACAGTTCGTCACGCCGATGAGTGTCGCAGCCCTGTCGGGTGACAAGGTCTATGACGACCTGTTCTCGCTGACCGACGAATCTGAAATGGGCCATATCGAGCTGTCGCGTTCTGCCGAGCTGGTGGTGGTGTGTCCGGCGACGGCCAATCTGATGGCCAAGGCCGCCCATGGTCTGGCCGATGATCTGGCCTCCACCACTTTGCTGGCCACCGACAAGGCGGTGCTGATGGCCCCGGCGATGAATGTGCGCATGTGGGAGCATCCGGCCACCAGGGCCAATGTCGAAACCTTGCGCAGCTATGGCCACACCATCATGGAGCCTGATGAAGGCGAGATGGCCTGTGGTGAGTTCGGACCGGGTCGCTTGCCGGAACCTGATCGCATCGCCGACGCCATTCAGGCCGCGCTGAAAGGCTGATCCATGCGCGCTGTCGTGACTGCCGGACCCACGCTGGAACCGATTGACCCGGTGCGTTTCCTGTCCAATCGCTCCTCCGGGCAGCAGGGCTATGCGCTCGCTGCAGCGCTGGCGGTCGAAGGCTTTGACGTCACGCTGGTGTCCGGCCCGACGGCGCTTGCCGACGTGCCGGGGGTGACGATGGTGCGGGTGGAAACTGCGCTTCAAATGCTGGCAGCGGTCGAAGCTGCGCTGCCGGCTGAGGTCTTCGTGGCGGTCGCCGCGGTGGCCGACTGGCGCCCGGCTGAGGTCTCTGACGTGAAGCTGAAGCTCGACAAGGCGGCGATGGCGAACCTTGAGCTGGTTGAAAATCCCGACATCCTCAAGACCATCTCTGGGCGGGCCGCCGAGGCGCGCCCTGATCTGGTGGTCGGCTTTGCCGCTGAAACCCATGACGTGGTCGAGCACGCCCGGGCCAAGCGGTTGCGCAAGGGCTGCGACTGGATCGTGGCCAATGATGTCTCCGGCGATGCCATGGGCGGGGCGGAAAACGCAGCGCTGGTGATCAAGCCCGATGCCGAGGTCGAGCTGCCCCGCGCCGCCAAGCGGGAAATCGCCCGTCAGCTGGCCGCTGAGATTGCCGCTCATTTCGCTGACTGATGGTGGGTTTGCGATCGGGGCGGATGCTGCGTTAGGGTGCGCGCCTCAACGCAGACGACTTGAACTCAACTCGCAGCGGAGATCACCCATGAAATCGTTACTGACTGCAGCCGCTTCGACGGTCCTGATGGCTATGGCGGGGGGCGTTGCCAGCGCCCAGTGTTATGAGCTTGGTGCCGGAGGCGAAGCCGCAACGCCTCTGGAGGGCTATACCGTTTCCGAGCTGTCGGCTGAGCCGGGCCTGATGCCGGCACCTCAGCTGGCCGAAGGGTCGATCGGTGTGATGTGTGACCGTGACACCATCGTGCCGGATGCCAATGATTTTGAGCTTGTCCGCTTTCACGCCACGCCGCTTTTCATCCGTGATGGGCAAGGTGAGGATGCCACGGTGCTGGCGCTATATTTCCAGCGCCCGACACAGAACGAAGACGGCTCGGTCAACCCGCCGCAATACGGGGCCCAGCTGCCGCAAGGTACGCTCACCGATGAGGATCGCGCCGGCATCGTCGCCGCGATTGAAGCCTTTGCCGAAGGCGAGCAGGCGCTGGATGCCTATCTTCAGGCTCAAGAAGAGGCTGATCAGGGCTGACCTTCACAAAGAACCGCGCTAAGCCTCCCGGTATCGCTTGTCTTTAAACGCCGGGAGGCTTTCATGGTTCAGGTTCGCGTCAAACCGCTCGATCATTTCAAGGGCCTTGAGCTGCCGCGGTATGAAACGCCCGGCTCGGCCGGTATGGATTTGCGCGCGGCGGTCCCTGAAGACGCGCCGGTGACGCTCCAGCCCGGCGAATGGCAACTCATTCCCACTGGCATTTCCATGGCGCTGCCCTCTGGCTATGAAGCCCAGATCCGCCCGCGCTCCGGCCTGGCGGCCAAGAAGGGCATTTCCTGCGTCAACACGCCGGGCACCGTCGACAGCGATTATCGCGGCGAGCTGCGGGTGAACCTCATCAATCACGGCAAGGAGCCGTTCGTGATCCAGCGCGGTGAACGCATCGCCCAGATGGTCATCGCGCCGGTCATTCAGGCGGTGTGGGACGAAGTCGACACCCTCGATGAAACCGAGCGCGGCACTGGCGGCTTTGGCTCGACCGGGGTTTAGAGACCGCCTTTTGTGGTCCTCCACCCCGTCCGGGGTGTCGGTTCCTCCCCCGGATCAAGTCCGGGGTGCGGGCGGCTGCTCGCCTCGCGACGCCTTTAGCGTCGGGGGTGTGCAATCACCTCCCCCTCAACCGTCATCCTGAACTTGATTCAGGACCCAGTGTTCCTGCCCTCCCGCACCTGCGTTTGGACTTTTCTCGCTGCGCGGGGCACCCCCCGCCCGCTGACGCGCTCAGGGCGCTCAAATCAGGCAAAAATTTAGACAACGCGCCCGATGCGCATGCCGATCGGCCATTCCACGGTGCGGGTGCCGGGGCCCCAGGCGCCAATGGCATCGGTGAGGTGTTTCTGGATTAGCGCTTCTTGCCCGGCCTCGCGGGCCAGACGTAGCGCGGACCAGGTCTGGACATAGTTGCTCATGGCCGCCACGTCCCAGTCGCGGCGGATGGGGCTGACCTGCAGGTTAAATTCCTCAAATGGAAACTCAAAGCGGCTGTAGAGCGTCTCCACGTCCACGCGTTCTGGTTGCCACCAGGGGTCGAGCGCGTCATAGAGCGCGCGGAACGGGGCGAGCGCAGCCTCATCGCCAACCGGGTTGTTATAGGTGATCAGGGCCAGCACCGCGCCGGGCCTGGCGATGCGCCGGACCTCGTCATAAAAGCGAGGCCGATCAAACCAGTGAGCCGCCTGCGCCGCGGTGATCAGATCGGCTGAGCCGTCCGCGCTTGGAAGCTCTTCAGCCGGGGCGACCGCGTAGCGAACCTTGGGGTGGGCCACAGCACCGGACAGCTGGCTCTCGCTGGGGTCATAGGCCTCAACCGCCTCAAAATACTCCCCCAGCAGGACCGACAGCTGCCCGGACCCACACCCCACATCGACCGCAAGGCCGCGTCCGGGTGCAACGCCCGCCAGGGCTGCAGCCAGCTGAAGCGTGTAGCTTGGGCGATGGGCGGCGTAATTGGCACCGCCTGCGGTGAAGGGGTTGGAGGTCATGGGGTCAGCATACCTGAAAACCGAGCCTCGACCGCCGCCATCGCCGCCGCTTCACGGTCCGCCCAGCTGCCGCTGATCTTCACATAGTCGACGCCGTACTGCTTCAGCGCCGCTTCGCTGAGGTCATAAAAGCGCTTACGGCTGTCGTCCTCGCCATACACGCGCAGCGCGTCCTGAATGAAGGGCGTGTCGATGTCGGTGAGCAGGTAGAGCGCACCGGAAACCCGCGGCGGGGCGGCTTTAAAACAGCTTTCGCCCAGCATCATGTGCGACCACACTTCGGTAAGCAGGGCATCGGTATCAGAGAAGATCAGCCCGTCGGTCTTCTGACCGGCGGCATCGACGGCGGCGTTATGCCCGGCGGCGATGTTGAGCAGGTCCTCAGCATCGCAATCGGTGCCGTGAATCTCGCAATACTCGCGGCCATATTCAGGCACCAGTATGCCGCCAAAATGGGTGGCCAGCTTTTCAGCCAGCGTCGACTTGCCGGTGCTTTCCGGGCCGTGGGTGACGATGGTCCGTGCTCTGAAAGGGGCGGCAGTCATGCGGTGGTGGCCTCAGGCATCCGATCGCGCCGCCACTCGATATAGCCCCATACGCACATGATGAGGAACACCCCATAGAGCCCGCTGGTCAGGTAGAGGCCCTGGCTGAAGAACAGGCCGATCGCGACGATGTCCACACCGATCCAGACCAGCCAGTTTTGAAGATATTTGCGCGCCAGCAGAAACTGCGCGACCAGCGAGAAACTGGCAATGCCGGCATCAAAATAGGGCGCGGCCCCGTCGGTGTAGTGATCCATCACGGTGCCAAGCCCCGCCGTGGCAACCACGCCGACCACAAGCCAGATCGCCAGCGCCTTCAGGCTCAGCGTCTTTACCGGGGCCCTCTCGTCGGCTTCAGCCTGGCTGCGATGGGACAGCCAGTACCACCAGCCATAGGCCAACAGCGCGCAGAACACGCCTTGCAGCCCCACCTGTCCGTAGAGCTGGGCGTTGAAAAAGATCAGCGCATAGAGGCTGACCATCGCAATGCCCGCCGGGAAGGCCCACAGGCTCTGCCGGATCAGCAAAAACAGGTGGGCCAGTCCCAGGACGGTGGCGATGGGTTCAAGAAAGCCCATGGGGCGGGCGAGGGCAGTCTAGCTGCCGCTCTCCATGTCCTCATTCCACTCGCCCATGCTGGCCAGTCCATTCATGCGGGCGCGGTGGTTGAAGGCTTTCTGGCCAGCTTCGACATTGGAGCCGTTCCAGGCTTTCAGCGGAGCCGCCTGCAGGGCACGACCATAGGAGAAGGTCATCGGCCAGGGCAGATCAAAGCCCTCATTCATGATGTTCAGGTGCGCGGTCGCGTCCACGTCTGACTGACCACCCGACAGATAGGCGATGCCCGGCACAGCGGCAGGCACGGCGTTGAGCAGGCACTGCACCGTCATCTCGGCGACTTCCTCGCGGCTGGCCTGATCGGGGCAGTCGGTGCCGGAGATGACCATGTTCGGCTTCAGCACGGTGCCTTCCAGGATCACGCCCTGTTCAAACAGCTCCTTGTAGAGCGTTTTCAGACCGAACTCGGTGACCTCGTAGCAGCGCTCGATGTCGTGGTCGCCGTCCATCAGGACTTCCGGCTCCACAATCGGGACGATGTTGGCTTCCTGGCACAGCGCGGCATAGCGCGCCAGCGCGTGCATATTGGTGTTGATGCAGTACTGGGACGGCACGCTGTCGTCGCCATTGGCCCCGATGGAGATCACGGCGCGCCATTTGGCAAAGCGGGCGCCCAGCTCGTAATATTCGGCCAGGCGATCGCGCAGGCCATCCAGGCCTTCGGTAATGGTTTCACCCGGCGCGCCAGCCAGCGGCTTGGCGCCGAGGTCCACCTTGATGCCCGGAATAGCACCGGCATCTTCCATCAGCTTGGTCAGCGGGGTGCCGTCGGCGGCTTTTTGACGGAGGGTTTCATCATAAAGGATGACGCCGGACACGTGCTTTGACATGGCCGGTTCGGTGCGGAACAGCATCTCGCGCCAGTCACGACGGCTGTCGGCGGTGCTTTCAAGGCCGATCGTGTCGAAGCGCTTTTTAATGGTGCGCGTGCTTTCATCCGCGGCCAGAATGCCTTTGCCGGGCGCAACCATGCGCAGAGCGATCTCGTTAAGTTGGTCCAGATCCATGTCCATGGTCGTCCCCCAATTCGGTTAGGTCAGATGGGCTGAAGAATTTCGCCCTTGATTGCGTCGGCAGGCCCGAACGTCAAGCCTCGTCAGACTTCAGCGCTTCAATTCCTGGCAGCGCCTTGCCCTCAAGCCACTCAAGGAAGGCCCCGCCCGCAGTGGAAATGAAGGTGAAATCCTTTGCTGCACCTGCGTGATTGAGCGCTGCGACCGTGTCGCCGCCGCCTGCGACAGCGGTCAGGCCGTGATTCTTCGCGCGGTCTGCGGCAAATCGCGCTGCTTCCACCGTGGCGGTGTCAAAGGGCGTGATCTCAAACGCACCCAGTGGTCCATTCCACACCAGCGTGCGTGCGGTCGCGATGCCATCAGCCAGCCGGTCCACGGTTTCAGGGCCGCAGTCGAGCATCATTTCATCTGCGCCAATCTCATCGACATTGACCACCCGGCGCTCAGCATTGGCCTTGAACTCCTTCGTCACCACGCCATCGACAGGCAGCAGGATTTCAGACTTGGACTTCGCGGCGATGTCCATGATCTCGCGCGCGGTATCCAGCAGATCGGCTTCATGCAGGCTCGCACCCACATCATGGCCCTTGGCCGCCAGGAAGGTGTTGGCCATGGCCCCGCCCACAAACAGGCGATCGACCTTGGTGACGAGGTTTTTAAGAAGGTCGATCTTGGTGGAGACCTTCGCCCCGCCCACCACGGCCAGTAGCGGACGTGACGGATTGTCCAGCGCCGCCGTGACGTGATCGATCTCACGCTGCAGCGCCAGACCCGCATAGGCCGGGATCAGCCGCGCGACGCCCTCGGTGGAGGCATGGGCCCGGTGGGCGGCGGAGAAAGCGTCGTTCACATAAAGGTCGGCGAGCTTGGCCAGCTGGGCTGAGAACTCAGGATCGTTCTTTTCCTCGCCCGCGTGAAAGCGCGTGTTCTCTAAAAGCAGCACACCACCGGCGGCAAGGCGGGCCACCGCCTGCTCGGCATCCTCACCGACACAGTCAGAGACGAATTTCACGTCGACGCCGTCGAGGAGCGCATCAAGGGCGGTGGCCACGGGTGCAAGGCTCATGTCCAGATTGCGCTGGCCCTTGGGCCGACCAAAGTGCGCGGCCAGAATGACTTTAGCCCCCGCCTTGCGCAGATGCTCAATCGTTGGCAGGGCGGAGCGAAGGCGGGTGTCGTCGCTGACCTGTCCGTCCTGCATGGGCACGTTGAAGTCCACGCGCACCAGCACACGCTTGCCAGCAATATCAGCATCTTGAACGCGACGGATCATGGTTAGCTCACTTTCCACTTGGGTGGGCCTGCTAGTCTCCCTCCCCCTTGTGGGGAGGGTGGGCAGGCTGGAAGCCTGGTCGGGTGGGGGCAGCGCCTGCGCTTGATGATCTTCACCCCACCCGTCCGTTTCACGGACACCCTCCCCATCAAGGGGAGGGAGGGCGATTAGATCAAGCGCCCCATGGCCACGGCGGTATCCAGCATGCGGCAGGCAAAGCCCCACTCATTGTCATACCAGGTCATGACGCGAACCAGCTTCTCGTCGATGACCTTGGTCTTGTCGAGCGCGACGATGGATGAGCGCGGGTCATGATTATAGTCGATCGAGACCAGTGGGATTTCGTCACAGCCGAGAATGCCTTTAAGCGGGCCGTTCGCGGCGGCCTTGACCGCAGCGTTGATCTCTTCAGCACTGGTGGCTTTGCCCGGCGTGAACACCAGGTCGATCAGCGACACATTAGGGGTCGGTACCCGAACTGCCGCGCCATCCAGCTTGCCCACCAGTTCAGGCAGCACCAGGCCAACCGCTTTGGCTGCCCCGGTGGTGGTGGGGATCATGGACATGGCCGCAGCGCGGGCGCGGTGCAGGTCCTTGTGGTTCTTATCCAGCGTATACTGGTCACCGGTATAGGCGTGGATCGTGGTCATGTGACCGCGCTCGATGCCCACCGCGTCATTGAGAACCTTGGCGACGGGGGCCAGGCCATTGGTGGTGCACGACGCGTTGGACACGACGGTGTCGTCTGAGGTCAGCTGGTCGTGGTTCACGCCGTAGACAATGGTCTTGTCAGCGTTCTTGGCCGGTGCAGAGCACAGCACACGCTTGGCCCCTGCCGCCAGGTGCGCCGAGGCTTTTTCCTTGTCGTTGAACGCGCCCGTGCATTCCATGACAAGATCGATGCCCATATCGGCCCAGGGCAGCTTGGCCGGGTCGCGCTCGTTGACCTTCGTGATCTTGCCGTGGCCCAGATCCATCCAGTCATCGCCAGCGGTGACTTCGCCGTTGAAACGGCCGTGGACACTGTCATAGGCAAACAGGTGAGCAATCGCTTCGCCGGTCCCGGAATTATTGATCGCGACAACTTCAATCTCATCGGTGCGCTGGTGCTCCAGCACCGCGCGCAAAGCCAGACGGCCGATCCGGCCAAACCCGTTGATCGCCACACGAAGGGCCATGATGCGCTCCTGCTCTTTTTAGTCTGTTAGCTGTGCCCGGCGCGGCAGCCCGCCGCACCAATTTGCGCGCGGTTTAGACGCTTCAGACGCAAAGGTCCAGAAGCGGTGTCTGACCCACGTTGTCATTCCAGGCTGGGCTGGAGAGCGGTTTGGTGCCGGTCTTAAAAGCGTGAGGGCAGCGCGAGGTTTTCCATCACGGCGCGAAGCTCGGATCGAGCCGCGACCGTCGACAGGGTGGGGCGCACGGTCTCGTCATGCATGGTATCAAGAAGCGTCAGGCCTTCATCATGGAGCTCGCGGAACACCACGCGCTCGGTCAGGCCCGGGCCGATATCAAAGTCGAAGGTCTCAGCCAGCAGGCGCAGGCGCTCATCCACGGCCTCGCCATTGCGGCTGTAGAGCGTCGACAGACGGTTGCGAATGATGGTCCAGCGCAAGGGGCGCAGGCCCTGATCCGCGCGAGCCTGTCTGGCCTGCAGTATGCTTTCGGTCAGAGGACCTGGCGTGCCGTCCCTTGATCCGATGACATCCAGGTCGACAAAGCTTTCATTGATGGGCGTCACGACGATCTGGCTGCGCACAAGCGCCGGTTCCATAAGCTCTGAGCGACTGCCGGGCAGGTCGATGATCACATCGCCAGCGCGGGCCGCGTCACGGATCATGTTTTCAAACCGGATGCGCGCATGGGTTCCGCTGTCGATTTCAATTTCCGGCAGGCTCAGCACTGCTTTCGCCGATCCATTGAGCCGCGTTGTGCGACGATTCAGGAAGCGCTGGCTTGAAAGCTGGTCAATGTCTGCGTCGATCAGCGTGGCGTTCAGGCGCTGGGCCTGCAGGGCCGCGGCGATATGAATGGCCAGCGTGGACTTGCCCACGCCGCCTTTAATGCTCGCAACGGTCATGATCGACATGAAACCTGCTCCCACACGCTGTGTCGGCCCTCTAACCCGTCAGCCGATGCAGGGCTTGTGCCAGACAGGGCGGCCGTTTGGCGTGCAAGGTCTGGTTCTGAATAAAGGTCTAACGCCCTGAAAACCGGACCTTAAGCATCCCATGCCTATAACCGTCCCGTAATCGGACGGTGCTGGTGGCTCCAGAGCGGAAAAATCCGTCAGCCAGGACGCGTCCATCCAGAACGGGTGGTGGGATAATGTTTCAGATCATAGGCGTCGTTGTCGTCTTTGCCATGGTGTTCGGGGGGTTCACGCTCGCCGGCGGCAAATTCGACATCATTGTAAAGGCGCTTCCCTTTGAAATGATGATGATCGGCGGAGCCGCCGTCGGAGCGTTTCTGATCGGTAATGCCTTTGGCACGGTCATGCAGACGCTGAAGGATTTCGGCAAGCTGCTGGCGGGCTCGAAGTGGAAACAGCAGGACTATGTCGATCTGCTGACGCTTCTGTTCCAGCTGACCAAGACGATGAAGACCAAGGGCGTGATCGCGCTGGAATCTCATATCGAGAAGCCGCACGAGAGCTCGATCTTCTCGGCCTATCCGAAGATCATGAAGGATCATTTCGCGGTTCACTTCATTTGCGACACGCTGCGCATGATGACCATGAATCTGGAAGACCCGCACCAGGTCGAAGATGCCATGGAAAAGCAGATCGAAAAGCATCACCACGAAGCCGCCGGTCCGGCCCATGCGCTTCAGACCATGGCCGATGGCCTTCCGGCGCTGGGGATTGTGGCGGCGGTGCTGGGTATCATCAAAACGATGGGCGCAATCGACAGCCCGCCAGCTGTGCTGGGCGCGAAAATCGGTTCAGCGCTGGTGGGAACCTTCCTCGGGGTGTTCCTGGCCTATGGCCTGGTGGGCCCGATCGCCGCGCGTCTGGGCCAGATCTATGACGAGGAAGCCGCCTTCTACAAGATCATCCAGGCTGTGCTTGTGGCGCACCTGCACGGCAATGCGGCCCAGATCTCGGTTGAAATCGGTCGCGGCAATGTACCAAGCGACTTCCAGCCCAGCTTTGGCGAGCTTGAAGACGCGGTGTCCAACGCACCAACGGCCTGATCCAGGAAAGAACCAGGATGAAACCTGGCCAAGGCCGTCCGCATCGCGGGCGGCCTTTTTCATGGGGTCAGGGGGTCCGCGTCAGGGGCTGACTCTGCAGGACCAGACCCGAAGGCGCAAACGGCTCGGCGACCGCGTACCAGTAGTCATAGACCGGCCATTGCCATTCGGCCGGTGGATTGGCCACAATCCGATAGCGCGGCTCTCGTTGGAAGGCACCGCATTGGGAGCGGCGGCGGCACAGCTGCCAGGGCACGTAGCTGAGCGTCAATGTCCGGTCTTCAGGTAGATAGCTTGCGGCCGGATCCAGTCCGCCAAGGCTGGTGCGCTCTGCGTGAACCTTGCCGATCAGGGACAGAACGCGGGCTTCAGGCCGCGCCTCGGCGGCGTCCATCATCGCCTCTGCCATGACCTGTTCGCGCCCCTCTCGGGAGTCTGCTGGCAACATGAAGGCGAGGATCTCGATATCGCGCCCGTGTGCCCGCAATTCGTGGAGGCGCACCACAAGGTCCAGCATGGCCTGGCTTGCTCGCCCATCGTTGAGGGTCCAGTGCTGCGAACTGATCAGCGCAGCGACCGCATCCGGCCCGCCGTCAGACGCCAGAAAACGATCAAGGTTATCCTGTTCGTCAGCATCAATCTCGAGCCCGACGATGACGGGACCATCCTGTGTAAATCGACAAACCAGCTCACCGAAGAAATGCGGAATTTGCGCGGTCCCATGGCGCTCACCCACGATGACAAATTGCGTCGACGCTTTGCGTAAAAGGTCCACGCTCAATATGGGCTCGCAGGTGTCGTCCGCATGGGCCGGCGTGCTGCCCACAAGCAGCGAAGTGCCAATAGCCATGGCCTGAATCACCTGCCTACTCCGAGCAGAGGGCCGCAATATGCTTGGCAAAAAGTGATGCAATTGGGTCTCCATTTCCCGGTTCGAGTGCGCCAAAAGGTTTGAAGCTACTGACGTGCTGGCTCTGAGCCGGCTTTCGTGTCCGGCTCACGGTGCGATGATCGACAGGCAGTGGCGATCCCCCCGTCGAGCGATGTTGTAGCCGCGCTCCAGGACGTGGGCCGTTTCGTTGGAGTCTTCAAATCTGACCGGATTGGTGTGGTTATAGTGGATGAACCAGACCTTGGAGCGGTCCTCAATCGGCAGGGCGTCAAACCGGTCCATGCTGGCGCTGACGCGCGGATGGGGGATGGCGCTCATGTCCCGGCCGGGAAGCTCGTTATCGTCGTAGAATGTGGCGTCCACAAAGGCGTAGTCGACGCTCGCAATCACGTCCTCGATGCGCATGCCGTGCTCTTCAGCCCACTCATCATAGCTGTCTAGATCCGGTAGGAAGAGCGCGGATTTCTGCGCCGTCTCGATCACATAGCCGACGGTTTCAGAATATTCATCGCGATGGGGCACAAGCTGGGGCGTCACCGAAATCCCGGATGGTGCCAGCTGCGTCACGTCTCCGGCGCTCAGCGCCCTCAGCTCGATATTGTCGTAGCGCACGAGCTGGTCCCATGGCCCGTTGGTCGCGAAATAATCAGCAAGGCGCGGCATGGCGTAAACTGGAATGTCGTCGGCATTCGCCGCTTCAAACCCGGCAAATAGCAGCCCGCCATAATGGCCCATATGGGCATGGGTGATGAAGATACCGGCCAGTCCAAGTCCGGGGATTGGGCCTGGTGCGATTTCATCAAGCAGTTGAATTTGATCGGTGATGTGGGGTGTCGCTTCAAACAGATAGCGGTCGCCCGAAGTCCAATCGATCAAAGCGATGGAGGTCGCAAACAGTCTCAGCGAGCTGTCCTGCCAGGCTGGATCATCAGGGTTTGCGATCTGCGGCGCACCGGCATCCTGACCTGCCCCCAGGACGGCAAGTTCAATCTGACAGCCTGGCGGCGCTTCGGCCTGTGTAGAGGTCATCGCGAGTATCGCCGCGGCAAAAATGGTCAGCATCAGGACGCCCCTTTTTGATAAGCGGCAGCTTAGCGTGGGTGCTGCGCGCTTGAAAGCAAGCGCAAGCTTTGGCATGGCAGGCCATGGCTGACACAGATATTCACACGCTCAAGCGCCCACACGCGGCCCTGTCCTGGGGGGAGGGGGGTCCTGTCTCGGACCTGAGCGGTGACGTCTATTTCTCGGCTGAGAACGGGCTGGAGGAAACCCGCGCGGTCTTCCTGGCCGGAGCCGGATTTCCAGAGCGGTTTAACGATGACCTCACTGTGGTGGGGGAGCTGGGCTTCGGGACGGGTCTGAATTTTCTCGCGCTTTCGCAGCAGTTTCTAAGCCACGCCAAGCCTGCGGCCCGGCTTCATTTTGTGTCGGTTGAGGGCTGGCCCTTGCACCGTGATGATGCGGCGAAGGCGCTGGCGGCATTTCCTGAACTGGAGACGCTGGCCGCGCCGCTTCTGCAAAGCTGGCCATCGCCCCACAAGGGTGCCCACCGCCGGGTCTTCGCCGACGGCCGCATCACGCTGACCGTGTTTCACGATGAAAGCCACGCGGCGCTTGGAAATATGGGCTTCAAGGCCGACGCCTGGTTTCTCGACGGGTTTTCGCCCGCCAAAAATCCCGACATGTGGACGCCGGAGCTGTTCTCACACATCGCCCGCCTGTCCAAACCGGGCGCGCCAGCGGCCACCTTCACTGTCGCGGGCTTTGTCCGCAGGGGGCTGGCTAAGGCTGGCTTTGCGGTGGAAAAGCGACCCGGCTTTGGCCGCAAGCGTGAGCGGCTGGAAGCGATCTACTCTGGCGATGCCCCTGAGATTGAAGAGGCCGGCTTCGCCCGACCAGCCCCGGCCCCCGGCAACATCGCGATCATCGGTGGCGGGATCGCGGCTGCTTCACTGGTTGAAGCGCTGGCGCGGCGCGGTCGAACAGCCACCGTGTTTGCAGACGGCGGCTGGGCGAAGGGCGCATCGGGGGCTCCGCTTGGTCTTTTGACCCCGCGGCTTGAGGCTGCCGACCGGCCCCATAATCGAGCGCTTCTGGCTGCCTTTGACTACGCGGCCACCCTGTATCGCCAGCATGGCTGGCTGGAGGCTTCAGGCCTGTTGCGGTGTGCCGACGATGACAAGGGCAAGGCCCGCCTGCAGACACTCGCAGATCGCCTCGATGATGGCTTCATCTGGGTCGAGCCCGACGTCGCAAGCCAGCGTATGGGCGTTCCAGCCAAGGTCGGGCTCTGGATGGAGGCGGCCGGCAGCTTTGATCCCGGAACGATCGTTCGCGGGCTCGCAGGCGGTCTGGAGCCGGTTGATGGCCGGGTTGCCGCGCTGTCGCGGACTGAAGCGGGCTGGATGCTGACCGATGCGGACGAGGCGACACACGGGCCGTTCGACGCGGTTGTCGTCGCGGGCGGTTATGCGGCAAGCGGGCTGGGTCCCATCAGTCTTGAAGCCACAGCCGGGCAGGTGGCCCGTTTTGGCACGGGCGATAGCTTGCAGGCCCCGGCGGCCTGGGGCGGCTATCTCGCTCCGATGGCGGGTGGGGATGTGCTGGTGGGGGCAACCCATGTCAAAGGCGCGGACGCGGGCACACCGTCAGAGGGGGAAGCAGCGCTGCGCCAGACGGCGAGCGAGGCTCCGCTACAGGTGGTGCTGACCGACTGCCGTGAGGTCTGGAGCGGGGTGCGGGCGGCGGTGGCTGATCGCCTCCCGCTTTGCGGACCGTCCCCCGATGAGAGCTTTGACGGGCTGTGGCGCGATACCGCGCGCCGGGGCGGGGTGCCCGCGTCAGGTGTCGGGCAGGGCCTCAGTGGTCCAATTCTGCTCAGCGCTTTCGGGGCCAGAGGTTTCGCTCACGCGCCCCTCCTGGCTGAGGAGATTGCCAGCGCCCTGTGCGGAGAGCCGGCCTGTCTCGAGCGCGATGGGCTGCAGGCGCTGCACCCGGCCCGTTTCGCCTGGCGTGCCTTGAAGCGTGGGGCCTGACACCAGGCTGTTTCTGACGCTCACAAGGGGGCACCCCTGGCGCAGGCACGCTTCGGCTCGCACGCTAAGCGCGTCGTCTTCACCGCCAAACGCCACCAGGATGGGGCCAAGCTGAAGCTCCACCGTCGCGTCGCTGCGAGTTGGCTCACTGGTCAGCAGCGCGGCCCCCAGCACAGCAGCCGCGCTTGCGCCAAGGGCTGTGATTAACGGGCGGGACAGGGGCATTGCGGGCTTTCCAACATGGCTTACCTGTCATGATGCGCGCCGGGCCCGGTTTGGATGCGGTATGCATCTTGCGCAGCCTGTTTTGAAACAGCGACCTCTGGAGCAAAACGGGACTCATGAACGCGCACACGTCTTTGGAAGACCTGCTCAAGGCCGCTCCTGCTGGTGATGCCCGCCCGGCTGGCGAGGGCGATCGCCGCCGCAAGGCGCGTCATATCTGGTTTCTAAACTCAGCCTTTGACCGGATCAGCTTTGATACCGCGGTTCAGCGCATTACTGAGCGCGACCCGGCCAAACCGTTTGAGTTCGTCGTTAGGCCCAATGTCGATCATCTTGTGCGCCTGCGGCGCGATGGGGTGCTCGCCCCGCTCTACGCGCAAGCCTGGCTGACCGTATGTGATAGCCGCGTCCTGGAATTGATCGCGGCGATGTCAGGCGAACAAGTCGACGTGACGCCGGGCTCTGACCTGACCGAGCGTCTGTTCGAAACCGCCATCCAGCCGGATGAGACCGTGACGATTATCGGCGGCAGTCAGTCTGTCGTTGAGGGTGTGAAAGCCCGCTACGGTTTGACTGATGTGCGCTGGCACGAGCCACCCATGGGCCTGAAGGATAATCCCAAGGCGATTGCTGCGTGCGCGAAATTCGTGGCGAAGAATCCGGCGCGCTTTGTGTTCCTGTGTGTTGGCTCACCCCAGCAGGAGCTGGTGGCCGAGGCGTGTCTGGACCGGGGCGACTGCACCGGTGTTGGCCTGTGTGTCGGTGCCTCGCTTGATTTCCTGTCCGGAGAGGCGCGCCGTGCGCCCAAATGGATGCAGCGCGCTCGCCTTGAATGGCTTCATCGCCTGGCTGAAGAGCCCAAGCGTATGTGGAAGCGCTATCTGGTGGAGGGGCCGAAGGTGGCCTTCCTATGGCTTGAATGGCGCAAGGCCCGCAACAAGCTCAAGCGCTATGAACGCGAGCTTGAAAAGGCGTTGTTCTAGAAAGTCTTGCTTGTCCTCCCTCGCGTCCGCCCAGTCGGGCGCGATGTTGGCCCCCTTAGGCTTTATTGACCGCTCGAGACCATCGCTAAGCTCTTGCATCGCCAGCGCCCCGAGCGCGCAGCGCTCGCAAGGCGAATAGCCGCCCGCAGCGTGAGCGAGGACCCGACGGGACGGACGTCCTGGAGGACAGGGAAAAACCGAGCGCAGCGCTCGCAAGGCGAATAGCCGCCCGCAGCGTGAGCGAGGACCCGACCGAGCGAAGGCGAGGGAGGACATAAAGATGGTGGGCGCGACAAGAGTCGAACTTGTGACCTCTACGATGTCAACGTAGCGCTCTAACCAACTGAGCTACGCGCCCTTGAAACGCATTTTGCTTTCAAGATCCCGCAACGCGAGCATGGCCCCGTGCGAGAGCGGTGGGTAATAAGGCTTCTGTGACTGGGCTGTCAATCGCGATTGCTGCGCTCCTGAGCTATTGCGATGCATAGAGCGTATTGACCGCGCGACGATGCGTGAACAGCTGGGCTGATGTTATTGGAATAGCCTCTTGCGCTCTCACCGCACCAGAGGCCACCCGGACGAGCGTCTTAGCTGATACTGCGCTCACCAGCCTGGATGTTGCGAGCCCGCACCAGCGCTTCGCTGATCATCGAGTTCGGGCTTGTCAGCATCGCATCCGCCCGTGAATAGAGCTCGGTTGCGCGCTCAAAATCTCCTACAACCTCGGCGCAGACACCAAGATTGTAGATCAGGGCGATGGACTGGTGATCGTTGAGGGCATCAAGCTCTTGCCAGATTGCGCATGCCCGATCCATGCGACCGGCCAGGCCAAACTCAACGCCACCTGCGAATGGTGCCTGCATCGCTTCGCCAACACCGTCCTCGTCGGTCATAAGCCGAACGGTGAAGGTGTCATTGAAGGGTGCCACATGGCGACGGATTTCTGTCGCAGCGTCGGCGCGCGCCCGTGTGAGAAGCTCCGCCTGGGATTGTGTGCGCGGGCGGTCATCACACCAGTCTTCCTCGGCGCGACCGGTTACAGTGCTGGTGTAAACCACCGAGCCAGTCTGTACGCCAATAAGACGCGGAGTTGCGCTGACGACAGCCCGTTCCGTGTAGCAATTGACCGTGAATTCACGCCAGCGCTCACAATTCAAAAAGCCTTCCCACTGGGCGCATTCGCGGCGCTGCTCCCGGCGGCTTGTGCGGGTGGCGTCGTGGGAGGTGACTTCACCAATATAGACGCCTTCGACGCCAGCCTGGCGGCCATAACGTAGAGCGGCGGCGATCTCAGCATCGCCTCCTCGGAAGCTGCGGACCCCGGCATTGCTCAGCAGCTCGGCCCGATTCACAACCTCGATCAGAAGTTCACCGTCGAGCGTCGCAGATCCAAGAGTTGCACTCAGCTCGGATGCAAACAGGTCACCACCACGTCCCTCGAAGCCCAGAACAGCAACCCGGTCTATTTCGGCGGCGTCGACGAAACGCGCTGGAAAGCGACCATCGACCGTAACCCCGTCTGTGGCACATGCTGCAAGTGTCCCGACGGCCATACCCACGATCGCCGATAGTTTTAGAATGTGTTTCATGCTCAGCCCCCTGCTGGTTGAAAATAGGATTGGTCTGTCATTGGATGGCGAGCGCATAGCTCGCCCCTCCACGCCGAACGAGCAGGTCAACCCGCCCGCGGGTTTCGTAGGTGTCACGCATGAACACCATGGCATTGTCGATGTCTGAGAGACGGCGGTGGTCGATGGTGATGACTGCATCACCCACGTGAAGCTGGCCCGCGAACGGCGAGGCAGGATCGACCTCAGTCACGATCCACGCCCAGCTGGGTGCCGTCCCGGCGCTTGAGCCGTTAAAGGATCGCGAAGAGCTGGCCGGTTCCATGTGGACGCCAATCGGGTCGTCGTTGCCGTAAGGGTTTTCAAGGTTGCTTTGGGCAGCTTCAAGCTCAGCACGTCTGAGCGCGTCGATGCGTTCCTGGGCGATCGAATAAAAGAGTCCATCGGGAAAGCGCTGCTGGTAGCGCTCAAAGTCACTGATAAGCCCGCTATCGGCGATTGCGTCCCACATCGCGCGATCAGCCTGCAGGCCCAGATCATCTTCGTGCGGCAGGACTACCGTCCCGGTGGGGGCCTCGATGAAATAGAAGTCCTCACCACGCAGGGATGAGTTGTACCATGGCACTTGCTGATCCAGTGTTGCTGCAAGCACGAAATCGCCGGCTCGCTTGAACGCCATCTCCGCAGGCACATTCGGCGCGGTCAGAACCTGAGCCAAAGCCTGCGCGTAGGGGCTGTTATCACCCATGCCGTCTGCGGCCAGAGCGCCAGGCGCGGTCGCATAGGCGATAAGGGTTCCATTTGGCGGGTCTGCAAAGGGAGCCAGGCCGCCGCTACTGGCGGAGCGCCAGCCCCGGGTCGGATTTTCACGACAGGCGTCGATGATCAGGAAATTAACCCGCGCCCCCGCGTATTCGATTGTTCGAGCGACATGGGAGAGCGCGATCGACTGGATCTGCGCCTCTCGAACTGAGGCATTGGTGGCATCGGTCGGTAGCAGATAGTTCTCACCGCCAATCTCCAACCCATGACCGGCGAAATAGATCAAAGCGACCGTTTGCTCACCAGCCGCCTGGATGTCAGCCTCAAACTGGCTCAGTGCCCGCGCGAAGGTTGCACGATCGGCGTCGATGACTGTTGTGACCTGAAAGCCCACCTGCTCGAGTGTGCGGGTCATTAGGCGCGCATCGTTTTCTGGATTGGGCAGGTCGCCCAGATTTTCATAGGCTCCAATCCCTATAACAAGGGCCAGCCGCGGAGCCTCCGCCTGGGACGCCTGCGCTGTCGAGCCGAAGCTCAGTCCCACAAACAGAATGAGTGCGTGCACATGCTGCCAAACGGTCATGAAATGGCCTCAAGTTGTCAAATTTACGAACACAACTTTAAGGACAAAATTCCAGAATTCAAGCGCGCATAAACGTCAGGGTTGTTCCAAGATTGTGAAACACAGGACTAGGTCCTGGCGTTGTCCGCGTGCCACCCGGTTTGGCTGGAATTCAGCCGACCGGGATGATGCCGGCAAGGCGCGTGCCGTAACGATGATCTCATTGGGCCCGGTCGGCGGGCCAAGACGATACTCAATTGAATTGCCGAGGGCTTCGGGAAGGCGAAGCGGCTCGCCGGGCGTTGAGATCAACGGGTCATCAGAAAGCGGTGCGATCCGGCTGGAGGAATTGTTCGCCGCTACATTCCATACCTCAATGGACGCGGAGATATCGGTCTCGATCTCAAGCCGCAGGACTTCGTTGAGCGTATAGATGCCTGCTGACCGGTTCAGGCGCGCGCGCAGTCCAAGATCAGACCTGGCCTGGTCATCCGCCCGGCTCGCTACGATTGAGCGTGATGCGCTGCGCCGCGAGTCGCAGTTATTCTGTGTAGCCAAGGCCGCCCCTCCAAGGCCTGCGGCCTCCCCAGGAAGCCACGCCAGTGTTGCGGCGATTACTGCGATCGCAAGGCTCGATCCCACCATTCTTCAGCCTCCTCAGGGTCTGTGAATCCGGTATTATCTTCGCGAAGCGCAATCGCGAGCTGTTCCATGGCGGCTGTCTCGCCAAGCTCGGCGGCCAGTCTGAGCCAATCCAATCCCTCGGCCTGCTCGTCATTGCTGCGGGCATTTACCCATAACAGCCAGCCATAACTCATCATGCCGTCTGGGTGACCAAGCTTTGCCGAGCGCTCCCAATGGTGTTCCGCAAGACCTGTGGCGTTGTCCTCTGCGAAAACGATCGCGAGCAGATTGTGGGCGCGTCCCGATTGCGGGCGAAGGGCTACCGCGGTTTGACAACGGGCTGCGGCTCGCGACCAGTCACCGTCACCGCGGGCTTCGGTTGCCGACAGACTATTGGCGCAGGCCCAGACCGGACCCTGTCGCCAGATTGCATAACCCCCTACCGCGCTTGCTGCGATCACGGCGGCAAGACCGATTGAGCTGAGCGCCACGAGAAGCCGCATGTGCCGGGTTACCCTCATGGGCAGAGGTTCCCAGAAGTCATCAAGCTCTGAGATGTGGCTGGCGGGTCGTAGTATCAGCCGCCCCCGGCGTTCTTGGTGGGTCAATCGCTCGGCAAGTTCGGGCTCGAGCGCGGACCAGTTGTCTTTGGAAAAGCAGAACCAGATCTGCTGCCCGCCAGACCGGGCGGCTTCATTGAGGACACCTTCGCACTTGGCAGAAAAATGCTGGATCGGGTCGATGCGCCCTGAACGATCATGGCGCAGTTGCCCCGTCGCGATAATCCTGCGTTCAGGCACGCCCTCTCTGGCCCTGGCGCGCTTGTCGGCGATCGCCAGAGCCAGCTCACAGCTGCGACCCTCAAATTCAAATCGGGTTTCGGAAAGAAACGATACGACGACACCTTCATGGCGGTGGTCGGGGGGCTCGGTGTTGCGCGACGATAAGAGTGTCCCAAGGATGTCGCTTCTGTCGATGCTCGACGAGGGAGCCACGAAGAAGGTGTCCTTGTGGTCCTTCATGGGGAAGCGCTCGACCTCCACTTCGGCAAAGTCGGTGACGTTGGCCCCAACCACCGGAAAGGCCACCGTGTCGATCATCGCATCAAGTGTGCGGCGTTCACGTGCGCTGAGCTTAATCACGCGAGCTCCAGCGAAATGGTGTGATTGATCAGGCGATTAACCGGGGATTCATCGTCATAATCCCAGCGACCTTCCAGCACATTTGACCCATTCTCCGGGCGCCCGACCAACCAGGTGCGGCCACCGTCGTCAAAAAGGCGCAAGCGCGCCCATGCCGGTGTTTGGTCAAGCAACTGCGCGGTAAGCTCCAGCGAGATGATCCACGACCGCCCCTCACGCTTGGGGGCAATGAGGACCCCGTCATATCCAGGGCCCTTTATATTGCGGAATTGAGTGTCACTTGATGCGGCCATGAGCTGGCTTGGGGCGTCATAGGCGCTGTCCGTCCAAGATTGGCGAGCCTGGTGAAGTCGGTCCTCCCGGGCCTCGTAGAACGCGTCACGCGTTTCGGGCTCTGTCCAGATCGCTGAGACTTCGGCCATGGAAAGAGGTTTGGCCTCGGACAATCGGCGTCGCCAGTAGTCCGGGTCATCAAGCGTTTCGTCGCCCTTCGGCTCTTGCTGCGCGAGCAGCTGGCCAAGAAGTTTCATCTTCGTGTTCACAACATCTACTCCCATCGAAGCACGGCAATTTCAGGCCCGGCTCCGAGTAATCTGGCTTTTTCTTCGAGGCATTTGCCGACGTCGGCTTGCAGCTTTTCGATCAGGCTGGCGAAGGCCTTACGCCCGAGGCCGAGCCTGTCCATCATGTCGGCACGGGTATTTTTGCCGCCACCGACGCTGGCCCAGAGCGCGTCTTTATGCTCGCTCGATAGCTGCTCCATGCACTCTTCCATGAAGGCGATCATGCGTTCGCTCTGAGGCAGGCCACTGCTATCGTAGGCTTCACTCTCGACCTGTTCGGAATCAGCCTGGAAGTCGGCAAGCGAGTAGTCTTCGGTCTCTTGTGACGACGCGCAGTCGCCGCAAAATCCATGGAAATACTCGCGAACAGTTGCCTCGGTTCGCGGCAGGTTGCGATCGGACGGAAAGTGCATCCTGATGCGTTCAGCCACCATCTTGAAATGCTTCTGGGTGCAGCGATCAATGCCGTTGCGTTCGCGGTGCTCGCCCACCGGATCGTTGAGGAGCTCAATAACGAGGTCCCGGCTTATCCGGTCCAGACGGGACCAGACCTTGGCGCGGTGAGCCTTGCCGGGTTCAAAACCCATTTTGAGGCGTCCGACCGCACGCCGGCTAAGCACGGTATACAGGGCCGCCTCGGGGGCCTCTGCGTCAAGTATGAAGCTACGTGAGCTTTTCAGCATGGCGATCAACTCGCTGAGATCACCTAACAGGCTCAAGATCAGGTCCCACATGCCACTGAGGCCTGTGCGAGCCGTCTGTCGTTTCCTGTCCGCGTCCTCTGCCAGCATGTTGGTTAGCGCGGCCCAGTGTTGTTCATCGCCATCAAGGGCCTCAAGCGCCGCTTCACTCCGGTTCATGAACAGGCGCGTGATCTGGCGTTGAGTGCTTGGCCAGCGCCTTTCCAGCCATTCAGAATGTGTCTCCGATTGCATGATCTGCCCCTGCTCGCTTGAGTATAATCAATGGCACAATACAACCTAAGAAAAAGTCGCCGCCCGGGTCAAACCCGAGCGGCGATCCTTTCCGGGTTAAAGGCGGGGCTTAGCAGCGGCCGCCACCAATCGAGCCGACACGGGCTTCAGCGCAGGCTCGATCGCCAATCGCGACGGAGTTAATGTCGCCAGCTGACGCGTTGATTTCGGTTGCGCCGTTCAGCATGGCACCGCGGATTGCACCCACTTCGGCGACAGAGATGGCATTACGGCCAATCGCGATGGAGTTGATATCGCCAGCGCTTGCGTTGATCAGCAGGCTTCCGCCGATATAGGCCTGGTCGACGGTGCCGACATTGGCCACTGCGATGACGTCCTGGCCGATAGCCACTGAGTTGATGTCACCGACATTGGCATTGATGGTCGTCGTCCCATCCACCTGGACATTGATGTTGGCCTGGCCAGCCAGGTTGAGGACCTGAGCGGAAGCCTCACCAGCGGCGAAAGCAGACAATGCGATGGTCGAAGCAAGAATGAGCGTTTTCATGGTCCTGGTTCCCTTCAGGGTCTGATGTGTGAGCGGGATGCTCAGCACTGCACCTAAGTCATGGGAGGGGGGGGGAGCGCTGAAGTGTCCCCAATCGAAATTTTTTTGAGATTTAATATATGTCGCCATAGGGTGAGCGCGAATTAAACCACGGAAAAAATTGAATAAATTTTGAAAGCTGCATTCAGAATATACAGTCTTGAGTTGATATATCGAATGAGAGACACTCTGGGTATACGCATCCTTGGGGGTAACCATGATTTTGAAATTCGCTCTGGCGCTGGTCATTGGCGGCACCTGTCTTGGTGCCAGCTATGCCCAGGAGCATAGCGCCGATGAAATTCGTCGTGCCATTCAAGAAGCCCGCGAAGCCGCCGAACGCGCGCGTAGCGAAGGGCGAGGGCTCGGTCTGACGCGGGGTGGGCAGTTTGGTCCAATGCGCGAGGTGCTTGTCACCAATGACGGTGTCAACGCCGGGCCAGGGTCAGTTGTGACCTATGCAGGCGGAAGCATCGTGCCAGTGCAAACGAATTCAGCCGGTGAGCCTGATCCTGAGACCACGACTAGCTGGGTTTTTGTTGAGGAGTTTGGCGAAATCCAGTTCGAGCATGACTCCGTGGCCATTACTCCAGGTTCTGTTCCAACTGTTGCGGCGCTGGGCGATGCCTTGGGCAGCCAGTCATTTGCCGAGGGTCGCATCATGATGATGGGCCACAGCGATGCATCTGGCGATGAAGACTATAACTTCGCATTGTCTGTGCGCCGTGCGCGTGCGCTGGGAGCGTATCTGGCGAGCGATTACGGGGTCGACCCGCGGCTTCTTGTGACATCGGGTGCCGGGGAATGGGCCCTCAAGAACACCGCCGACCCCTATGCTGCGGAAAACCGCCGCGTCGAAATCTATCTTGAGGCCGCGGGCTGATTGGAGAACTGGTCCACCAGAGACTGGATCTCAAACTCAAGGTTCCATCCTGACGGCATCGTCAGGTAGGTCACTTGCCCCCAGGCGTTGCCCTGGCCAAACTCCGCATTCAGGCTTTGGGACAAGGCGACCAGTCCGTTGGCTCCGCCGAGGCTATGGTCTGTCTGCTGGTAGGGCAGAGCGGAAACAGGGCCGTTAATGCTGCCCCAGCCGGCCGGCCAGTCCTGCGCAAATGGTCGCTCGCGAGCCTGACAGAAGAAATACTCAAGGCGCTTGTTCAGCTCCTCAGGTGTTCTCACTCCGGCACTATATCGTGCGCGCCAGCTTGGCTGGATGACAAAGCGGTCCAGGGAGCTGGGTATCCGTACTTCGTTATTGGCTTCAATGCGCCGCTCAGGGCGCTGATCGTTGGGATAGACCCGGACGATATCGCCATTGGAAGAGATATGGAAACACAGCAGGTAGCCGGGACGGTTCAAAGTCGCCGAAACCTCAATCCGACTTGAAGCTCGCGCAAAATAGGACTCTCCCAGATTGGCAATCAGCCGCGGTAGATAGGGGTTGTCCGGCGGCAGGAAGAGATTGGAGTTTGCCGGTCGCAGCGAAATAAAGAAGGCGTCATCGGTCGGGAATGGGTCGCTCGCCGTGTCACGAGTGCCCAGATCAAGGCCCGCAAAGAGCTCCATGGTTGGTGACCCGGTCACCGCCAGGGCATGATCTCGCTGGTAGGCGGCAATTGACTGGCGCAGCTGAGGGGTCAGTGTGCTGATCTGAGTTGGGCCGGTATAGTACCCGCGTTCCCACAAGGCGCGTGCGATTGAGGCGGCAAGGGTCGTCTGGTCCATCCGGGCATAGTCCTGCGCGTCCTGATCCGCGCCGCCCAGATTGGCTGACGAACGCACCAGGCACTGCTCATAAGCGACACCGGCGTACTCTCCGATAACCTCAATCATGTTGAGATCTACAAGGGCTTGTGCGCTCTGGTGAAGGGCCTGCGTGCGTGCAATGCGAAATTCCAGGAATCCAGCGACTGTGCCGATTTCGCCTCGCATATCTGTCCCGCGATCACGATCCTCCAAGGCGATACGATGAGTGGAACTGCCACCGGGCAGGACCTGCCGCGTCGCACTGTCGATGAGCCGGATATTCAAGGCGAGGCTGGAAATGGTCTGATTGGATTGCCGCCCGATTTCAAGCGGGTCTGTTCCGATACCGCCACCCTGGCTGCCGCCATAGAGTCCTTGATCGTATTCAACCACCTCTGTGCGGACCAGAATGCCGTTGCGAGACAGCTCCTCGCCCGTCACAAAGTCTGTAACGTTGAAATAGCGGCTCCTCCGGGTCATCTCCAGAGCCGCATCAATGACCATTGAGCGCATGCCGGCGTTGACTGAGCCGGTTGGGTCTTCTGGAGGCAGAACCAAAAGAACAACCCCTCTATGGCGGTCGTTGGCCCTGGACAAAAGGTCGTCCATGCAAGTCAGCGCGTCGCGCAGATAGCTGTCAGCACTCATCGCTGGCGTCGACGGCCCCGCGGTGAAGACTTCCTGATTGGGCGCGGCCGTTGTGGCACACCCTGCAAGCAGGCCGGTAGCGCAAAGACTTGCGATGATCGCTCGCATGAGAAATCCCCCCGAATTGGTGTTGAATCAGATTTGGTCCTAGCGCTGGCAGCCGTTGTTGATAATGATCACATCTTGCAGCACGACATTGGTCTCTGCCCGGCCTCTGAAGTCCTCAGCGTTCACACTGCCGATATTGACCGCTTCGCAGCCGGACAGCGTCCGATTGCGGATCGACAGGCTTTGTCCGGACCGGTTGACGATAGCGCGCGCGCGCATGGCACCGATATCGGCTGACATGGCGGTTGCGGGTGTGACAGCCGGTCCAGAGGCTGCCGGTGGAGCCGCCGGATCAAATAAGGTTGAGCGCACCACATATCGCCTCAGATGGGGACTCAGGCTGATCGACTGCGCTGTTTGCTGAGGGCCCACGCCTGGAAGGGGCGGGGCGATCACGTGGCCGCGCAGATGGGGAGACAGGGTAATGGACTGGGTGGCTGAACGGTTTGTGGAGATCTGAGAGGCCTGGCTGCCTGTCGATGCATCCTGTTCAGGCTGACCAGCCGTTTGGGTCGCCAGCACCACACTCATGAAAGCGGTAAGAATGGACATGGAAAGTCTCCAGAAGAGCGTTAGGGATTGTGCGCGGGGTTACTCTACCGGCAGCCTACAGAGCCAATATTTACACGGCTAGGTAGTGGTGTCCAGAAGCCGACATTCAGCGCGACAACATCATCAACATGGGCATTTGTTGCGACGTGACCGCCGCGGGCCCGGCATGCCGAACCGACCGTAATGCGGGCCGTACCGCGCCTGAACGAAAGGGCGGCTGCGTCATCCACAGAAGCGTTCAGGGAGACGCTGTTCGCGCGGACATCCTGCCCGACCGAGGCCACTTCGAGATAGGCGCGTGTATTCCAGCCTGCGGACAGGGCCAATGTATCATCGGCGCGTGCCCGGATTCGGAGGGTGTTGATGCGGCTCGATTGAACGGTGCCCACGGTGTTGCGTGCCACGCTGCGTGACCCAAGGGCGATTGCATTTTGCTGGTCTGAATGTGCAGCGACAGCGAAGTTCTGGGCCAGGGCGGCTTCGCCAGCGAAGGCGACCAGAAACAGGCTTATCGGACCCAGGCACAGAGCGTAGTGCTTACGCATTGGAGACTCCCATCTTTTTGCCGGCCCCGTCATTGAGGCTCGCAAACGCAGTGGGTGGGGAAATTGCCAACGTGTTCGCCTCGGCCCAAACGCTGGCACCGTAGTGTGGGCAGGTCGATGCGGAGACGGTTGGGACGGCGCGATTGCTTTGAACCTACCGGCACTGTGGCTTGCGGGCCTCACGGTGGTCGGGCTGAGCCGCGTGGGCGATTTTCTGACAAGTCAGCGAACGCCAAGCGCCTCTCTCGGCGGGTAAATTTCCAACCAACCTATGGGGTTCACTAGGTTTTGAGCGTCGTTTAATTCGGGGCAGGGAGCCCTGCGCGGCCACTGCCGAGTCCTGCGGTAAGGTTAACCTGAATGGTCCTTGGTATGGCGTTTGTGCAACAATCTTGCGACAAAGCCATCGCAAGTGCGAATAAGAGTGCTGCAGGTGCTTTACGTTCGCGGTGTCGTATCCCCATAGTCCGCCGCAAGTGTGGTGTAGTCCGCATGGAACCGTTTCGCATGCGTGAAACGGAAACGATCCAAAACTAAGGGGAATGATCGTGAGCAATTGGGATAAGGAGCGCCTGCTGCGCTCAACCATCCTCGCTGGCGTTGCTGCGTTTAGCTTGAGCGGCGCTCAGGCATTTGCGCAGGTAACGACTGACGAGGACGAAGACGAAGCACAGGCCGAAGAAGGTGAAGACCGCATCGTCATCACCGGTTCGCGTCTGCGCCGTAGCGAATTTACGTCTGCTTCGCCGATTCAGGTGATCAACGCTGAAGTCGCAACGCTTGAAGGCCTCGTGGACACCGCTGAAATCCTTCAGTCGGCAAGCGTTGCCGCTGGTTCATTCCAGCTGAACAACCAGTTCGGCGGCTTCGTCGTCGAAGGTGGTACGGGTGTTAACACCATCTCGCTGCGTGGCCTCGGCGCACAGCGTTCGCTGGTCCTGCTGAACGGCCGCCGCCCTGGTCCGGCTGGTACGCGTGGCCAGGTTGGTGGTTTCGACCTGAACGTGATCCCGCGGGTGATTCTGCAGCGTGCAGAAATCCTGAAGGACGGCGCAGGTTCGGTTTACGGTTCTGACGCCGTTGCCGGTGTGGTGAACCTCATCACGCTGACCGAAGTCGACGAGCCGACCATCTCTGTTCAGACGAACATCCCGCTTGAAGGCGGTGGTGAGTCGTTTGAAATCTCCGGCGCATACGGCTTCAACCTGGATCGCGGCAACATCGTTATCGCGGCTGAGTATCAGGTGCGTGAAGACCTGTCGCTGAGCGATCGTGACTATCTGGCCTGTACGCGTGACAATGTTCGTGCGGCTGATGGTACGCTGATCAACCGCGAAGACCGCGGTATTGGCGCTGGCACCGACTTCGACGGCTGTTCGAACCTGTATCACAACACCTTTATCGACGCGATCACGGGCGTTCGTTACGTCCAGACCCGCGACGGTAGCACGGGTGTTGGCAGCGGCCTGCCGGGATACGCTCCGCGTCCGACCGGTCAGACCAACCGCTACGACCCGAACAACCCGCTTCTGGGCCAGGCCTATTATGAAGACGATCTGTTCTTCGAGCCGGTCAACTCGACCGACGCGATCAACAAGCAAGAGCGCTTCAGCATTTACGCCCAGTCCAACTTCACCATCTTTGATGGTATCGAGTGGAACACCGAACTGCTGTACAACAATCGTCAGACCACCTCTGACGGCTGGCGTCAGTTCTTCCCGCTCGTCTTCACCGCTGCTACGCCGTCTGGCCTGGCTCAGCCGGTGATGCCGTTCCGCTCCAACAACCAGATCGAGGTTGACTACATCTCCCTCGCAACCGGTTTTGAAGGCGGCTTCGGTGCAAACATGGGCTTCCTGTCTGACTGGTCCTGGGGCCTGGACGCTGTGACCTCCCGTTCGGAAGGTACGTATGCAGGTGACGCCATCCTGGCTGACACGTCGGGCGATGCTCGCTTCGACACCAACGCGGCTGACGACATCGATTATCTGCAGCGTGGCTTCCTTGACGGTTCGCGCCTTGACGAGCTGGTCGATGCAGTCGGCACGCAGATCGAAGGCAAGACCATCTACGAGCAGACGACCGTGACCGGCTTCGTGACCGGTGACATCTTCGACCTGCCGGCTGGTCCGGTTGGCGTGGTGCTCGGTGCTGAATACCGCACCTACTCCATCGACGATGCTCCGGATGAGCAAGCCCGTAACGGCAACCTCTGGGGTTCGTCTTCAGCTGACTTCACCCGCGGTGACGACACCGTGATTGAAGCCTTCGGCGAAATCGAAGTTCCGCTGATCGCTGGTCAGCCCTTCTTCGAAGAAGTCACCCTGAACGCCTCTGGCCGTATCTTCGAATACGACACGGCAGGCAGCGGTGAAGTCTACAAGCTCGGCCTTAACTGGCAGGTGCACCCGGTTCTGCGCTTCCGCGCGACCCAGGGTACGTCCTTCCGCGCACCGGGCCTGTTTGAACTGTTCCTCGGCGACCAGACGGCCTTTGTTGGCCAGCTGGGCATTGACCCGTGTATTGACTGGCAGAACAGCAACTTCGCCAACATCCAGGCGAACTGTGCTGCTGAAGGTCTCCCGGGCAACTTTGCCGGTGGTAACACCTCCGCAACGGTTGTGACCGGTGGTGGTGCTGGCGTGCTTCAGCCGGAAACGTCTGACGCCTCGACCTACGGTTTCGTCGTGACCCCGACGGCTCTGAATCTGTCGATCGCCGTTGATTACTTCGACATCGAAGTGAACGACCAGATCGGTCAGCTGGGTGGTTCTGCCATCCTGTTCAGCTGCTACAACGGCGACACCTTCCCGAACGTGTTCTGTGACCTGTTCGACCGTAACCCGCTGACCTCGCCAACCAACGCTGGCGGTATCACGGAAGTGCGTGACTCTTACCTGAACATCGACTCTCAGGTAACCGAGGGTATCGACCTGACGGTTCGTTACGACCACGAGTTCGACTTCGGTGATCTGATCATCGAAGGTCAGGGCACCTGGACGTTCACCGACGTCGTGGACATCTTCGATCCGGCTCTCGAGACCGGCTTCGATACCACGGACTTCAACGGCACGTTTGGTGATCCGGACTTCGTTGCGAACGCACGTATCGCGTTCCAGCGTGGCGACTTCACCTACTCCTGGTTCACCGACTTCGTGAGCCGCGTGTCTGAAGCAGCCTTCGTGGACGCCGAGCGCAGCTACTTCGGCTGGCCGGACGCACAGTACAAGATCTTTGGCGAAGCCGTGTTCTACCACGACGCCTCGATCCTGTACCGTCAGCCGACCTGGTCGGTTCTGGCCGGTGTGTCGAACGTGTTCGACGAGCACCCGCCGACGATCTCGACTGGTGTTGCTGGCCGTCGCGGTAACGTGCCGAATTCCGGCACCCAGTACGACCTGCGTGGCCGTACGGCATTCGTCCGCCTGAACAAGACCTTCTAATCGAAGGACTGTTCAGCAGACGCATGACATGCGTATGACTGGGGAAGGGCGGCGCTTTGCGTCGCCCTTTCTTTTTGGGCGTAAATTGTGTGTGGCACAGCGGTGCGATGCGCTTGCCGTCCTGCCTGTGCAGACCTAAACTCAGGAACAAAGAAGCGGTCCAAAACCGCCTTCAAAAACCGCAAAAGTCTTAGGGGAATGAGACCATGCTTAAAAAGACCGTGACATCGGTCCTCGTCGCACTTGGCGTATCGCTTCCGGCCAGTGCTGACGTCACCGCAGAGCCGATTCCGATCGAGCATTTCGCGCGCGTGCCGAACATTCAGTCAGTATCGCTGAGCCCGGATGGCGAGGCGCTATCCGCGATCATCGCCCTGCCTGGCTCAAACAACCGCGATACAGCGCTGGCAACGTGGGACCTCACGACGCCTGGCGCTCAGCCGACCATCACGCCAAGCGGTGACCGGATGAAATTCCTTGCCACGAACGCGCTTGGCGCAGATCGCGTCTTTGTGGTTGGCCGTCAGGAGTGGACCGGTCAACTTGCCGGGTGTGGCGAAGGGCGGGTCACCGGTTCGACAGCGACCTTTGTCGTTAAGCCATACCTGACCGACATTGAGCACAGCGATTTTGAAGATGCTTTTGCCGGTTCGCGTCGGTCCGTTGGTGTCAGTGAGGCCACGCAGCGTTGTTTCGAGATCGCCGGAACTGCCGGGATTGTTGATACCCTGCCTCTCGATCCGGATCACGTTCTGATCAACCAGCTGAACCAGACCACATTCCAGTCAAACTACTACCGGTACAATCTGCGGACTGGCGCGCAGGAGATCGTTGCTCGATCTGGCGGCGGTGCTGTCCCGGTTTATTTTGACCCGAGAACGGGTGAGCCGCTGGCGGAGGTCCGTATTGAAGAAACCGACGGCGGTGATTTTGAGGAGCGCATCTCCTTCATGAACCGCGAGACCGGTGAGATGGTCGCGCATCCACCGCTCTATACGTTGATCAGTGAACGCCAGACCGTCGCTGTTGCGGGGGTAACGCAAGACGAAGAATATCTCTATGTGATCACCGATAAATTCTCCGACAAGGATGCGGTTTATCTCTATCACATCGAGTCCCAGACCTTCGATACCGAGCCTCTGCTGGCCCATCCCGACTTTGACGTGGGTGGTCTGCGCCTCGGTAACCAGCCAAGCAATTTTAACGAACTTCTTGGCTTCACCTACCTGGCGATGACACCGCAAACCTACTGGATCGATGAAACGATGGCGTCCATCCAGGCGGGTCTTGAACAGGCTTATCCGGGTCTGGAAGTGTCCATCATGGACTACACGGACGGCTACGACACCATTCTGTTCAGCACCTCGGGTCCTGCTAATCCGGCCAGCTATTACATTCTGCGCGACCAGTCTCAGGTACAGGCCCTCGGGTCTTCACGTCCGTGGATCGAATCTGAGAATATTGGCGAGCAGCGCTGGGTCTACACGCCCGCCCGTGATGGTATGCAGATCCCCGGCATCCTTGACCTACCGGCTGGCTGGACCCCGGAAGACGGCCCGCTGCCGACCATCATTCACCCCCATGGTGGCCCGTGGGCCCGTGATTACGGGGGCTGGGATGCCTCCGGCTGGGTGCCGTTCTTTACCTCACGCGGCTATGCCGTTCTGCGTCCGCAATACCGTGGCTCCACTGGCGTTGGCCGCCAGCTCTGGCTCGCCGGTGACAATGAGTGGGGTCAGGCGATGCAGGACGACAAGGATGATGCGGCTGAATGGCTTGTTGAGCAGGGCATTGCCGATCCAGATCGCCTCGCAATCATGGGCTACTCCTATGGCGGCTTTGCGGCCATGGCTGCGGTTGTCCGTGAGAACAGCCCCTACCAGTGTGCCATTGCTGGTGCCGGCGTGAGCAATCTCGGTCGTATCGGTAACAACTGGAGCGAAAGCTTCCTGCAGCGCGTCCGTCAGGGCCAAACGCTTGGGGGTATGGATCCGATCCAGAATACCGATAAGGCCAACATCCCGACGCTCATCTTCCACGGTGATCGCGATGTGCGTGTGCCGCTCTTCCACTCCACGGATTTCTACAATGCGATCCGTGATGATGTGGAGGCTGAACTCGTCGTGATCGACGACATGCCACACTCACTGCCGTGGTATCCGCGTCACTTCGAGGTGATGCTGTCGGAGATGGAAGACTATCTCGCCAACGACTGTGGGCCGGGCGGTCTGTAAGACCGACTTGCTCGCAAAAAACAAAGCCCGCCTGGATCTCCAGGCGGGCTTTTTCTTTGCCAGGTTTTGACGACGATCAGGCCGCTTCGACGACCTTGGCCACCTCGTCCACCAGATCACGCAAGTGGAAGGGCTTTGACAGGACTTTCGCATCTTTCGGCGCATCAGAGCCTGCGTTCAGGGCCACCGCCGCAAAGCCGGTGATGAACATGATCTTCAGCGCTGGATCGACCTCAGCGGCACGCCGGGCCAGCTCAATCCCGTCCACGCCAGGCATGACAATATCTGTCAGCAGGAGTTCGTAGCGCCCGGCTTCATCGCCCAGTTCATCCAGGCCTTCTTCGCCATCGGCTACGGACGCGACCTCATGACCGGCACGCTGAAGTGCCTTGGCCAGGAAATCACGCATTGAATCATCGTCTTCAGCAAGAAGAATGCGGGCCATTGCCGCCCCCTTAATCTAATTCCACCACCGGCCAATATAGACCCACAGGGTAAAGGTCCGCTGAACAAACTGCGATTTGCCTGCGACGTGGCGTCAGATTGACCCAAACATTGCGGCGCACCAGATTATGGACCGTGGATAACCAACAATCTCCCTTCGCTTTTAGTGAGCCGTGGCCCGAAGGGCCGCCGGTCCACGTGTCGACGCCAGTCACACGCTCGACCCCCTATATCTTCACGTCACCGCACTCGGGTCGGGACTATCCGGCAGGCTTTCTTAAAGCCTGCGTGCCGCCGCTCAGCACCTTGCGTCGGTCGGAAGACGCCTATGTGGACGAGATTGTGGGAGATCCGGCCTCGCTCGGGGCCAGCTTCATGGCGGCCCGCTTCCCGCGCGTCTTCATTGATCCCAGCCGTGCCCCGGATGAGCTTGATCCGGCGATGTTCTATGATACGCCGTCGGGGGCTATCGGACCGCCAAGCGCGCGCGCGTCGGCGGGGCTTGGCGTCGTATCGCGCCTGGCCGCGGATGGTCGCCCGCTCTATCGCGGCCCGATTTCCTATGATGAGGCCCGCCAGCGGATCGAGGCCTGCTATCGGCCCTATCACCAGCGGCTGAACGCTGAAATTGCGGCAACGCGCGCCCTGTTCGGCGAGGCCATCATCATCGACTGCCACTCCATGCCATCGGCCAGCGCGCGTGGGGCCGATATTGTGCTGGGTGACCGCTATGGGGCGTCGTGCTCCAGAGCACTGGTGGCGCGGGCCGAAGCCCATTTCCGTGATCTCGGCTTTGCGGTGGTGCGAAACCGGCCCTATGCAGGCGGCTATACCACCGAACATTACGGCCAGCCGGCTGCAGGAGTGCAGGCGCTACAAATTGAAATAAATCGCGGCCTTTATCTGGACGAAGCCGCGGTTACCAAATCCCATGGCTTCACCGCTTTGCGCGAAAGTTTTGCGGAGTGGACGGGCCGCATGGTTGCAGAAGCGAAGGGAGTCAGCCTTGCGGCTGAGTGACTTGGCAGCAACTCCATTGTCTGAAATGTAATTGTCACATTCACTTATTGGGCGAATGGGTATATCTAATTTGGGGTGAGTTCATTTATGAACGAATCCAGTCTAAAACAGTGATGTTCGGACTGAGTTTTAAGGGATAAGTCGATGACGAACGAAATCGATCACCACGTTGGTAAGCGCATCCGGCGTCGGCGTCGCTTGCTTGGCCTGACCCAGCAGCAGCTGGCCGAAGCTGTCGGTATCCGTTTCCAGCAGATTCAGAAATACGAAAGCGGTGCCAACCGGGTGAGCGCAAGCCGTCTGTTTGAAATCGCTGAGGCGCTTGATGTGCCGGTGCAGTATTTCTACGAAGGCATTCAAGGCAGTGGTCATTCTGCTGTGCCCGAAGGCGAAGAGATCGCCTCCGATATCCTTTCGCAGAAAGAAACGCTGGACCTTGTGCGGGCTTACTACAAGCTCAACGAGCGTCCGCGCCGCCGTCTGCTTGAACTTGCACGCTCGCTCGATCCGGAGACCCGCTCGGACGAAACTGCAGCGTGATTCAAGACGCGAGCGTCATTTCTTCCAAGGAAGATTTGGCGTTCGCCGAACGCCTTGCTGATGCTGCGCGTCCTATCGCGCTGGAATATTTCCGCGCTGGGACGCCAGCAGATGCCAAGCCGGGGCAAGAGTTTGACCCGGTTACTGCGGCTGACCGGGGTATAGAGCGCCAGCTGCGCACGCTTATCAGCGAAAATCATCCAGATGACGGCGTCCTCGGTGAAGAGGAGGCTGAGCGCGTGGCGCGCAACGGTCGAACCTGGGTTATTGATCCCATCGACGGAACGCGCGCCTTTATCGCCGGCCTTCCCACCTGGATGGTGATGATTGCGCTGTCCGACAGAAGCGGTCCGCGTCTGTCTGTCCTCGACCAGCCCTTTACTGGTGAGCGCTTTACCGGCATCGCGAATGAAGCCGCCTGGCTGTCGCGCGGCAGCTCGCCTGAGCGCATCCGCGTCCGTCAGGGTGTCACGCGGCTGGACGATGCGATCCTCTCCACGACCGATCCAGGCCTTTTTCATGGCGACGAGGCGACAGCGTTTGACGCCATCGCCAGCCAGGCGAAAGTCCGTCGCTATGGCCTTGATGCCTATGGCTATGCCGCGCTCGCGCTGGGCGGGATAGATCTTGTCATAGAAAGCGGGCTGAAGGCCTGGGACGTGGCGGCTCATACACCCATCATCACCGGGGCGGGCGGCGTGATCACTAATTGGCGCGGCGGGCCGTGCCATGATGGCGGGCAGGTCGTTGCCGCCTCAAGCCGCGAGCTTCATGCGGCCGCGCTTGAGGTTTTGAAGCCTGCAGCCGCCTAGCGCCGCGTTTCCAGAACCGCGTAGAGCGGGGCCGTATCAAAGCGGATAGCGTGCGCGCCATCGCTTTCATCCTCACCCGGTGTGACCAGCACGTCGCTGCTGAACACGGCGTCTATCGAGCGTGTTGTCCCGTCATCCAGGACAAACACAGCTTCTGGTGCGGGGCCGTCAAAGGCGAAGCGAACCGTATCCAGCCGCGGCATGAAGAGCGCGCGTAGCCCCATCGACCGGCGCATGGCATTGCCGGCCTGAGCCAGCGCTGCTTCCAGCTCGGCCATGTCGTAGTCGGTGCGCGTTGGCGCGGGCAGAGTGAGGCGCATCTCAACGCGAACAGCCCCTCGCGGCGCATCGGTGAAAAGGCGGTAGCCCCTCTCAAACGCGTCTGTATTCGGCGGGGTGATGGGGCCGGTCGCATCGAGTTCGGTGAAGCTCTCCGCGTCCCCTTCAACCCAGAAACGGTAAGCCTGACCATCACCGCGCAGCGGGGCGTCCAGCGTGTAACTCAGGTCAAAGGCATCGCGCTCGTCGGCGGCCATCGCCTGATAATCGGTCCAGAAGACGAACACGTCGTCGAGGGGGGCCGAGCGGGCATCCGGCCCCGGCGATGTAGCCAGGGCCAGAGCTATCAAGAGACCCGTAAGCGGCGTGATCATTCGCCTTCACCAGAAGGTGCGTCGTCGACCTCAGGCTTGCGGAATAACAGCGTCATGCGATCCGACTCACCGATGGCCCGATAGGCCTCTGAGTCGAAATCGGGATCGGCCTCTTCACCAAATGCGGCGTTGCGCAAAACCGGGGGCAGCGTCCAGACCCCAAAGGGGTGGTCGGCGGTATCGGCTGGATTGGCATTGACTTCGCTGGAGCCGACAAATTCCAGCCCGGCCTCGGCTGCCAGCGCGATGACATAGTCCTGCTGGACGTAGCCATTGCTGGCGCGCGGATCCTGGACCGCACCGGCGGGCTGGCGGTGGGCCACAACGCCCAGGACGCCGCCGGGCTTGAGCGCGATGCGGTAGCTTTCAAATGCGGTCTCGGCATAGCCGCGCCGCATCACCGAATGGATATTCCGGAAGGTGACGATGGCGTCTACGCTGTCCGGTTCTGCCAGGGCATCGGCACCCGGACCAAACTCGACCAGCTGAGCTGTGCCGAACACGTCCTCGTCAAACCGGGCCATGAAGCGATCCTGGAAGCTCTGCGCGCCGGTATCGCCGTCCGCAATCGGCGGCCAGGCGGCAATGTATTGTCCGCCATTGGCAGCAATCCAGGGGGCAAGGATGTCGGTATACCAGCCGCCGCCTGGCCAGACCTCAACCATTGTGGATGCAGGATCGATCTCAAAGAAGGCCAGCGTTTCAGCCGGATTTCTAAATTGATCGCGTGCCCGTGCCTCTTCGCTGCGCCACGGGCCCTCAATCGCGGCTGTCAGAGTGGAGGCGTCGTACAGCTCTGCCGGTGCGACCTCGCTGGTTTCAACCGCCTCGTTTTCGGTGTCTGGCGCGGGCTGGTCGCCGCCGCAGGCCGCCAGAAAAACAGCGAGGGAAGGGGCGATTACGAAAAAAATTCTGGACGACATGGCGAAGAAAATCCTCAAGCAGCGCAATAAGATCAGAGTGTCTGACAGGCAGATAAAATGTGCAAGTTGGCAATCAGATGACGCTGACCCCTTGCGCAGTCCAAAACCACTTCCCAACTCAATATCACGAGGCCGCCAGATGGGGTCTCGAACATCGCTGAAACGACCGGGGCCATGATGGGCCGGCACCGAACAGCGGCTTTGTTGGAAAAGACGCGCCTTACGCGGCGCATGGATCGCTTTTAGGAGGATCACCCTTATGCGTACGACTGATTTCTCGCCCCTGTACCGCACCATTGTCGGCTTTGATCGGCTTGCGGACATGATTGACACTGCGGCCAAGCAAGAGCCCGGTGCAGGCTACCCGCCCTACAATATCGAACAGCTTGGCGAGCACGAGTATCTCATCGAACTGGCCGTGGCCGGGTTCGGTGAAGAGGATCTCGACATCCAGGTTCAGGAAAACGTTCTGACGGTTTCCGGCAAGCGCACGCCGAGTGAAGGCGAAGACCGCAACTTCCTGCATCGTGGCATTGCCGAGCGTTCTTTCGAGCGCCGCTTCCACCTTGCTGACAATGTGGAAGTTCGTGGTGCCGACCTTCGCAATGGCCTGCTTCAGGTCCGCCTTGAGCGTGAAATCCCTGAGGCCAAGAAGCCGCGCCAGATTTCCATCAATGGAAAATCCGGCACCAAGCTTATCCAGGGCAGCAAGGCCGACGCGGCCTAAAACCCTGGCGGGTCGGCCGGGCGTTCATCGTCCCTCCCCCCAACGCTCAGCGTCCGGTCGACCCACTCCTTTCGTTCCCCGATTGACAAACTGGCGCGCCGGTCTCCCCGCTGGCGCGCCGATTTCTTATTTCCTGCGGCTCAAATCCGTCCGGATTTTCGCTCCTCGCTGCGCGGGGGCAGGCCCCGCTCGCTGCGGGCGGCTTTTCGCCTTGCGAGCCTGATGGGCTCGGGGCGCTTTCGTTTGAAATTTATTGAAACCCCGGCCAAGGCAAGGCCGCAGAGCCGGGGCCTCCATGAGGATATGGCTTTATTCTGCGCAAGCTCCTCAGATCGGTGCGCGTCCGGAAGTTCGGGCCCTATAGAAGCTCTTCTTTCAAACGCTCAATCGCGTCCAGCCAGACGCGTGCCGAGCTGTCTGATGGCATGCGCCAGTCACCGCGTGGCGACAGGGCACCGGCGCTGGTGAGCTTGGGACCATTGGGCATGGCTGAGCGTTTGAACTGGCTCTGGCCGTAGAAGCGCTTTGCAAACACTTCGAGCCATTTCAGGGTTTCGGCCATCGTGTAGTCGCGCTTGTCGGCATCGGCCACATGGGCCGGCCATGCGCCGTGGTCTGCCTTGCTCCAGGCGGCCTGTTGCATGAAGGCGATCTTGGCCGGTTCAAACCCGTAGCGCACCACATAGTGCAGGGTGAAATCCTGAAGCGGGTAGGGGCCGATCACGTCCTGCGTGGACTGAATGGCTCCGCTTTCCCCAGCTGGAATCAGCTCTGGCGAAATCTCGGTCCCGAGGATCGCCACCAGCGTCCTGGACACCTCCGGCCCATACTCATCACGGCGTGCGGCCCAGGCGATTAGGTGCTGGATCAGCGTTTTGGCGACCCCGGCATTCACATTGTAATGGCTCATCTGGTCGCCGACGCCATAGGTGCACCATCCAAGCGCCAGCTCAGACAAATCACCCGTGCCGATCACCAGCCCGCTCTTATGGTTGGCGATGCGGAACAGATAGTCGGTGCGCAGGCCCGCCTGCACGTTCTCGAACGTCACGTCGTAGGTCTTACCGCCCTCAGAATAAGGGTGGCCGATATCGCTAAGCATGCGTTCAGCCGCCGGGCGAATGTCGATCTCGCGATGGGTTGCGCCGAGCCCCTTGATCAGATCAAGCGCGTTGGACCGTGTTTCCTCACTGGTGGCAAAGCCGGGCAGGGTGACGGCAATGATGCCGCTTCGATCAAGGCCAAGCCGGTCAAAGGCGCGCGCAGCTACGATCAGGGCCTGGGTGGAATCAAGGCCGCCTGAAACGCCTATCACGGCGCGCTTCAGGCCGGTTGCATTCAGGCGCTGAACCAGGCCCTGAACCTGGATATTATAGGCCTCAAAACAGTCCTCATCGAGGCGCGTTTCGTCATCCGGCACGAAGGGGTAGCGGTCGATATGGCGCTCCAGCGGCAAGGCTTCGTCCTGAATCGATGCGCCGTCAAAGCTTATCCGTTTAAAGCCTTTCAGCGTCTCGGCAGACCGCGCCACGCTATCGCGCCAGGTCGACAGGCGCAGTCGATCGGCTTTGATGCGATCAAGGTCGATGTCGGCATAGGCGCTGGCTCCGTCGTTTTCAAAGCGTGGCCCTTCGCTGAGCTGTTCGCCCAGTTCATAGATCAGACGCTGACCATCCCATGCCAGATCGGTCGTGGATTCGCCCGCGCCCGCAGCGGTGAAAACATAGGCCCCCATAGTGCGCCGGGAATGCGCATCGATCAGCGCCGCGCGCTCGCGCGCCTTGCCGATGGTGGCGTTCGACGCTGACAGATTGACCATCACCGTCGCCCCGGCGAGGGCTGCGTGGGTGCTCGGCGGTACTGGAGCCCAGAAGTCCTCGCAAACTTCGGCATGGAGTACGAAGCCGGGGATGTCGCGGGCGTCAAACAGGAGCTCGGTGCCGAACGGCGCGGCGTGGCCTGCGACCGTGATCGTATCGCTCAACCGGCCGGTGGCATCGGCGAACCAGCGCTTTTCATAAAACTCGCGATAATTGGGCAGGTAGGATTTCGGCACCACGCCGAGCAGCGCGCCGCCCTGCACAACGAGTGCGCAATTGAACAGCTGGTCGCCAGACCTCAGCGCGGCTCCAAACACGATCACGGGGCGCAGCTTTGCACTGGCCGCAATCACCGTACCGCAGGCCGCTTCAACGGTGTCGAGAAGGCTGGTTTGATGGTGCAGGTCATCCACCGAATAGCCGCTGATGGACAACTCTGGGAAAACAGCGGCCGCGGCACCGGCTTTGTGAGCCTCGGTCGCGTGCTCAATCAGCGTCTGTGCGTTCGCGCTGGGTTCGGCCAGTTTCAGTGCAGGCGCAAAGGCCGCGACCCGCGCAAAGCCGTGACGGTAGAGATTATGAAACGGCACCATGGCGTTACTCGCGCTCGCTGCGGGTCGAAAGACCCTTATGCTCAAATTGAGTATTTATAGGCTGACGACCCTGCGGGCAAGCGGTGGCTCTCACGGCCTAGGCCGCCGGCAGGTCAACGGCCCCGGAAATGTCGTCAATCGCGTCGGCAAAGCCTGAGGGCAGGCGCGTGCCAGTAAAGAAGGCCTCGGCGAATTTCGCCTTGCGCACATCGGCCCCGTGCAGGCGGGCAAAGGACAGGTCCGCCCCCTGGGCTTCCAGATGGCGCAGGTCCGCGCCCGACAGATCCACATAGCGCAGACAGGCTTCCGCCAGGTTGGCGGCGAGCAGGCGATCATTCGGCAGGATCAGCGGACCGAGCTTGGCTTCGCGCAGGTCTGCGTTGTTCAGCTTGGCGCCCTTCAGATCCGCCCCGCGCAGATCAGCACCCCTTAGAGAGGTCATGCGCAGATCGGCTTCAGACAGCTTTGCGCCCTGAAGCTCTGCACCTTCCATGTCGAGACCGTAGAGCACGGCTCCGCGAGCCTGCAGCGCCGTGAGATTGCGGCGGGCCAGGGTTTTCAGGCCGCGCAAATCCTTGCCGTCAAAGGTGGAGGGCTGGCCTTCAGCGCCGCCGGTTTCACACCAGCGGGCGTGGGCGTCGAGCGCCTTGGCCGTTTCACCGCCGGGGTCCGCGACTTCGGCCGGGGGCGCATCTTTGAGAGCGCCGGTCATGTCCGCACCATTAAGGCGCGCCATGTCCATCTTCGCCCCGATCAGCACAGAGTTGCGCAGGTCCGCGTCCGTCAGGTCAGCGCCATACAGGTCTGCGCCTTCCAGATTGGCTCCGGGAAAGCGTGAGTTGCGCAGGTTGGCTCGGGTCAGACGCGCGCCGATCAGGACCGCATCGGAAAAATCCGCCGACTGGGCCACTGCGCCGGTCATCTTGGTCTGGGAAAGGTTGGCGCCCTTGAACGAGGCTTCGGTGGCTTCGCCGGAGCGCATCTCATGGGTGATGTAGCTCAGGCCCTTTTCCTTATCGACCTGGGCGATGGCACCTTCGCGCAGGTCGGCCTGGGAGAGGTCAGCCCCCGTCAGATCTGCACCGCGAAGCACGGCCCCGCGCATGTCAGAGCGATGGAGCACGGCACCAGAGAGGTTGGCACGTCGTAGATCAGCGGCAAACAGGTTGGCCCGTGTCAGGTTGGTGCCGGACAGGTTGGCCCCCTCCAGGATCGCGCCGCACAGATCAGCATCGGCCAGATTGCGCCCGGACAGGTCGATCCCTGTCAGCACCCGGTAGGAAAAGATCGCGCGCCGCCCGCCCATGCGTCCAGACATGAGAAAATCGTGGCGACGACAGACTTCGTCGGCCTCGGCCTGGCTCATCGGTTCGTATTCGATCGGCTTGCCGACCATTGAGGGGCGCTTTCTTCACGTCACCCGCAGGAACAGCGGGTTAGAACAAGTGCCTACCCTGCCACATCTGCGTTAACGCTATCTTGCGTGTGTTGGGGGGTCAGCTCTGGCGCAGGCGTGTCAGGCGTTTGGCGGCTGCGGCTTCAAGCGCGTCGTCCAGCGACTGGCCAGGCTCAATCTTGAGGTCGGCGTCATAAAGGCCGCGCCGCTTGTCCTTGACCACCAGCGGGCGCTTATCCCGGAGCAGTGAGAAGAAGCCCGCGTTAAGCGCGGCGGCCTCACTCTCGCGCACGCCTGTGACAACCCGAATGCCCGCAGCGTTGAGGATATCAACGCCGCGCCCATCAACCAGGTGGAAGGGATCAAGGCAGGCGATGACAACTTCACCAATCTGAGCGCTGACAAGCGCTTCAGCGCACGGAGGTGTCACACCGTGGTGGGCGCAGGGTTCCAGCGTGACATAGACCGTGGCTCCTATGGCTGCTTCACCGGCCATGGCGAGCGCCTGAGGCTCTGCGTGGGGGCGACCGCCTGGAGCCGTGTGGCCTGTTCCGACAATGCACCCGTCTTTCACGATGACACAGCCAACTGACGGGTTGGGTGCAGTGCGTCCCAGCCCGGCAAAGGCCAGCGAGAGCGCCACATCCATGTAGCGCCGGTCACCTAAGGTCGGGGTGCGGCTGTTCACGGGCAGGCGGGGAGCGATTTCGCCCGGTCTGCGTCCAGATACTCCGCGCTTACGGGCTTCAAGCCCTCAAGCTCAATCATGAGCGGGTTACCGGTCGGAAATTCATACCCCATGATGTCGTCGGAATTGACGTTGAACAGGACCATCAGGAGGGCCCGCAGCGAGTTGCCGTGCGCGGAAATCAGAATGTCCTTGCCTGCAGCCAGATGCGGCGCGATCTCGGCGGCGAAGTAGGGTTCAACCCGCACCAGCGTCGTCTGAAGGCTTTCGGTGGCCGGCAGGAGGGCACGGTCTACATCGACATAGCGCGGGTCGTGACTGGGGTGATAGGCGTCGGTTTCAGCCAGCGGTGGTGGAGGCACATCAAAACTGCGCCGCCAGATATGGACCTGATCTGCGCCATGCTTCTCAGCCGTTTCGGCCTTGTTGAGCCCGGTGAGTCCGCCATAGTGACGCTCATTGAGACGCCAGTCCTTCGTCACGGGGATCCACATGCGATCGAGGCCCTCCAGCGTGAACCAGAGGGTTCGGATCGCGCGCTTCAACACGCTGGTATAAGCCAGCTCCGGCTCAAATCCGGCGTCCTTAAGCAGGGTCCCACCGCGCCGGGCTTCAGCTTCGCCCTTTTCGGTCAGATCCACGTCGACCCAGCCGGTAAACCGGTTTTCCAAATTCCACTGGCTTTGGCCATGACGGGTGAGCACGAGACGGGTCATGCAGGACTCCAACAATAAGGTCGACGCGTTGAGCGCGGTTTAGACAATCCACGGGCAGGCGTCGAGACCTGTTGCATTTACGGCACGCGGTCTGGGTCATGATTAAAGACTGCTTGCACGCGTTCAATTGACGGCGTTAGAGTTTCGTTAATGCGTTTATGAGGCGGCGGATGGGCGGCCTCATACATGGGGGGCGGGCATGGAGCGGGCTACGGTCAGACTGACAAGTTCAAAGGATGCAGCCAAGCTGGACCGTTTGATCGCGCGGTTCGCTGAACAGCTCGCCGCGCGTTCTGATGAATGCATGTTTTGCCTCAGCGAGCCGGCTCTTGGCCGCGAAGCGCGGGTGGTTGAAACCGAAACCCTCGAAACGCTTCAGCAATTCATTGCCTTTGCCTCACCGCATCTTTCCATCCAGAGCAGCTAGTCGCTGAGCTTCGAGGGTGGCAGATCATTTCAGGCTTGCGCTTGCCCGCATGTCCTGATTGAACACACCCCATGACAAAGCCTAGCTCTGACCGGCTGGAGGACGGGCGTCTGCTCGCCGCCATGCGTCGCACTTTGACAATCGAAATCAATGCGCTGGATGCGCTGTCGGACGGGCTTGATAGCCGCGCCGCCGATGCTGTTCGCCTGATTGCGGACCTGAAAGGCCGGGTGATTTGTGCTGGCGTTGGCAAGTCAGGCCATGTGGCGCGCAAGATCGCAGCAACGCTGGCCTCCACCGGTACCCCGGCCCAGTATGTTCACCCGGCTGAGGCCAGCCATGGCGATCTGGGCATGATCACGCCGGACGATTGCGTGCTGGCCCTGTCGAAGTCTGGCGAAACCCGCGAGCTGGGCGACATGATCGCCTATTGCCGCCGCTTTGGCGTGCCATTGATTGCCATGACGGCGGGGGCAGACAGCACGTTAGCCAAGGGCTCTGACATTCTGCTGCTTCAACCCAATGCTCAAGAGGCCTGCGGCGAAACCCGTGCGCCCACCAGCTCCACGACCATGGCCATAGCCTATGGCGACGCGCTGGCGGTCGCTCTGATCGAAGCGCGCGGTTTCACGGCGCAGGACTTTGCGCGCTATCACCCGGGTGGTGCGCTGGGCTCAGCGCTGGCCCGCGTTGAGGACCTGATGCATGGCGGTGAGACCATGCCCATCATCGCCAGTGGTTGCTCCATGGGTGATGCGCTGATCGAGATGAGCACGAAGGGCTTTGGCTGTATCGGTGTGAAAGCCGAAGACGGCACGCTCGCCGGGATCGTCACCGATGGCGACCTTCGCCGAAACATGTCAGCCAACCTGACATCACAGCCTGTTGACCAGGTCATGACGCGCTTTCCCATGACCGTGGAACCGGACACGCTGGCGTCCGAAGCGCTGCGCCGGATGACAGCGGGCAGCCGCAAGATCACCCAGCTCTTCGTCTGTGAAGCAGAAGGCAAGCCGGTGGGCCTATTACATATCCACGATTTGTTGCGGGCCGGGGTCAGCTAGCGTCAGAGCGGCCTTGCGCCGTGATTATGTGTCCGGGGCCTAGCCGCCCTTGTATTTCCAACACCGAACGCGCAAAAGCATGGGCAGACTTTTCGCGTCCCTGAACGACTGAGGCAAACATGCGCGTTGCAATGATTGGAACCGGCTATGTCGGGTTGGTATCTGGAGCCTGTCTGGCTGACTTTGGCCACCATGTGACCTGTATCGACAAGGCTGCAGACAAGATCGAGATGCTGCGGGCCGGAACGGTCCCGATTTACGAGCCGGGTCTGGACCTGTTGATTGAGCGCAATGTGCGTGAAGGACGTCTGGATTTTGCCACTGACCTGACCGCTGCGGTGAAGGAGGCCGATGTTGTCTTCATCGCTGTGGGTACACCGTCGCGGCGCGGTGATGGCCATGCAGACCTGTCGTATGTGTACGCGGCTGCTGAAGAAATCGCGTCGGTCATGGACGGCTTCACTGTTGTGGTGACCAAGTCGACTGTGCCGGTCGGCACCGGTGACGAAGTAGAAAAAGTCATCGCCAAGACCCGCCCGGACGCGCAGTTCACGGTTGTGTCCAACCCTGAATTCCTGCGTGAAGGCGCGGCGATTGAAGACTTTAAACGTCCTGACCGCGTGGTGGTTGGCGTTGAGGAAGACCGCGCGCGCGAGGTCATGCGCGAGCTGTATCGCCCGCTCTTTTTGAACGAGACGCCGATCCTGTTTACCGAGCGGCGCACGTCAGAGCTGATCAAATATGCCGCGAACGCCTTCCTGGCGATGAAGATCACCTTCATCAACGAGATGGCCGACCTGTGCGAGGCTGTTGGTGCGGACGTGCAGCAGGTTGCGCGCGGTATCGGCCTTGATAACCGGATCGGGTCGAAATTCCTGCATGCGGGCCCAGGCTATGGCGGCTCCTGCTTCCCGAAAGACACGATCGCGCTGTCGCGCACGGCGACTGAGTATGAGCGCCCACTGCGTCTGGTCGATACGGTGATCGACGTGAATGCCAAGCGCAAAATCCGCATGGCCGACAAGGTGATCGCGGCGGCTGATGGCGACGTCAACGGCAAGACGGTGGCGGTGCTGGGCCTGACCTTCAAGCCGAACACCGATGATATGCGCGATGCGCCGAGCCTTGATATCATCCCGGCGCTGCAGCGTGCCGGGGCGCGTGTACGCGCCTTTGATCCAGCCGGCACGCTGGAGGCTGAGAAGCTCCTCACCGATGTGGAGTTTACCACCGGTCCTTATCAGTGCGTTCAGGATGCCGACATTCTGGTGATCATCACCGAGTGGAACGAGTTCCGTGCGCTGGACCTTGAGAAAATCCAGGATCGCATGACGGGCAATGTGGTTGTCGACCTGCGCAATATCTACGAGCCCGAAGACTTTACCAAGCGCGGCATGACCTATGTCAGCGTCGGGCGGTAGGGCATCGATCCCGTCGTGCCCAGCCTCTCGCTTTCAGACCGGTTTTTCCTGCCCCTTTTTGCGCTGGTCTGCGCGGGACTGATTTATCTGGCTCTGGAATATCGTCCCTCGGGCGATGATGCCGTCATGACGGCTGACCGACTTGTCTTTGAAGGCGCAGCGCTCGCCCAGCTTATACCAGGTCCTGGAACCAGCTCCGCGTTCGATCCTGCGGCCATGGGCGGACCCGTTGCGCGTGCCAGCGCGGCCTCGAGCCTTCAGGCAGCGGGCAATCAATCGGCTGGGGTCGGGGCGCTGGTCCCGCCTGAGTTTGAGGCAGCAGTCCTGGGGCGTGATATCGAGGTGTCCATAACGCTGCGCGCAGAAGATTCGGACCACACCGAAGTGGCCATGGGCTATTTCGTTGTTGGCGCTGGCGATACGGGCTGGCTGTTGCGGACCATCCCTGAAGATGGCAGCTCGATTACACTGACACACACCATTCCGCCAGACTCTCCGACGGGGAATAATGACTGGATCGGGCTGTGGCCGGATCTTGATGGCGCGGGCCGAACTGTTCTGGTGGAGCGAATTGCCGTTACGATTTTGCCGGACGAGGACGTGGCCGGGGATTGACGCCCGCCAGACAGACCGGTCTAACCCGCATGGCAGCAGGCATTGAGGGACAAAATGCGCAGCGATCTGAAACCGAATACCTGGGAATTTGAAACCGAAGCCCTCGTCAAGCCAACCGGCTTTCGCGAGTATGACGCGCGCTGGTGGTTCGGCAACGCGGAGTCCGACAAGGCTCCTGAGATCAATCTCAATGGCATTCAGGCGCTGGGCCTTGGACTTGGCACACTGATGCACGAGCGGGGCAAGTCGCCCCACATCGTCGTTGGCCACGACTTCCGCGGATACTCTTTGTCGGTCAAGCAGGCCCTTGAAGTCGGTCTGATGCAGGCAGGCATCACGGTTCACGATATCGGGCTTGCGTTGTCGCCGATGGCCTATTTCGCGCAGTTCCACCTGGACATCGACTCGGTGGCCATGGTGACCGCCAGCCACAACTCCAATGGCTGGACCGGCGTGAAGATGGGCATTCAGCGCCCGCTCACTTTTGGCCCTGACGAGATGAGCCGCTTGAAGCAGATCGTGCTGGGCGAAGAAGGCGTGGCGCGTGCCGGTGGCGGCTATGTGCGCGAAACCGGCGTGGCCGAAGCGTTCAAGGCTGATGTTACGGACGGCGTGACCTTGACGCGCAAGCTCAAGGTTGTGGCCGCCTGTGGCAACGGGACGGCCGGGGCCTTTGCGCCGGACGTGTTGCGGGCCATGGGCGCTGAGGTGATCGAGATGGATTGTGAGCTGGATCACTCCTTCCCGCACTACAACCCGAATCCTGAAGACATGAAAATGCTGCACGCGATGTCGGCGCGGGTGAAAGAAACCGGCGCGGATATTGGTCTGGCTTTTGATGGCGATGGAGACCGCTGCGGCGTCGTTGATAACACGGGTGAAGAGATCTTTGCCGACAAGGTCGGCCTGATGCTCGCCCGCGACCTGTCGGCTGAACATGCCAATGCGACCTTTGTTGTGGATGTGAAATCCACCGGGCTTTACGCGATTGATCCAGTGCTGAAGGCCAATGGTGCAAAGACGGAGTACTGGAAAACCGGCCACTCCTATATCAAGCGCCACGCCAACGAGCTGGGCGCGCTGGCGGGCTTTGAAAAGTCCGGGCACTACTTCCTGCAGCCGCCGATCGGGCGCGGCTATGACGATGCGCTGGTGTCTGCGCGCTGCATTCTGGAGATGCTCGATCGCAACCCGGACAAGTCGATGGCGGACCTGAAGAATGATCTGCCGGTCAGCTACGGCTCGCCGACCATGTCGCCAGCCTGTTCGGACGAGGAAAAATACGCCGTGATCGACCGCATCGTGGCTGAGTTTGAACGTCGCGAGGCTGAAGGCGAGGCCGTGGCCGGTCGTAAAATCGTGGATGTGAATACCGTCAATGGCGTGCGCTTCACCCTTGAGGGCGGGGCCTGGGGCCTTGTTCGGGCCAGCTCCAACACCCCCAATCTGGTGATCGTGGTGGAAAGCCCGGACAGTCAGGACGACATGCGCGCGGTGTTTACAGCGATTAAAGAAGAGCTTGCTAAGCATCCTGAGATCGGAAGCTTCGATCAGGAAGTCTAGCGCCGGCGCAGGTCTTGATCCTGCGGTGGACGTCGGTTCGCGACGGGTTTAACGCGCCAGGAGGCGATCATGTGCGGTATCGTGGGTATTGTCGGGTCGAACCCGGTTCGCGACAGGCTTTTAGAAGGCCTCAAGCGTCTGGAATATCGCGGCTATGACAGCTCCGGTATTGCCGTCATCGACGATCAGCAGCAGCTTCAGCTGCGCAAGGCCGAAGGCAAGCTCTCCGGCCTTGAGGCGCGCGTCAACGCGGCACCGACCGATGGTGTGGTGGGTATCGCCCATACCCGCTGGGCGACCCATGGCAAGCCGACCGAAACCAACGCTCACCCCCATGCGTCGGGACCGGTCGCGATTGTCCACAACGGCATCATCGAGAATTTTCAGGACATCAAGACGAGCCTCGCTGCCAAGGGGGCCAACTTTGCCAGCGACACCGACTCTGAAGTCATAGCTCACCTGATCCACGACGGGCTGAAATCGGGTCAGACCATGACCGAAGCCTTTGCCGCAACGCTGGACCAGCTGCGCGGGGCCTATGCCATTGCGGCGGTGTGTGAAGACGAGCCGGGCAAGATCTGGGCGGCGCGATCGGGAAGTCCGCTTGTGGTCGGTCTCGGCGATGGCGAGATGTTCCTGGGGTCGGACGCGCTTGCGCTCGCCGGGTGGACGCAGCGCGTCATCTATCTGGAAGAAGGCGACTGGGTTGTCGGTAGTCCTGAGGGCGCGCGCGTGTTTGACCGCGATGGGCGCGAGATTGCCCGTCCGATCCAGTTTTCCAACGCCGTGGCTGGCCTGGTGGACAAGGGCGGCTATCGCCATTTCATGGAGAAGGAAATCCATGAGCAGCCGGAGGCCGTCTCGCGTACGCTGTCTGCCTTCATCGATGCATCTTCGGGACAGTTTCTGAAAACCTGTGACCATGACTGGTCGCAAACCGGGCGGCTTCTGGCGTCGGCCTGTGGCACGGCAAACTATGCGCTGGCAGTGGCCAAATACTGGTTTGAAAGCCTCGCGCGCCTGCCTATGGAAGTCGATATCGCCTCGGAGTTTCGCTATCGCAGCCCGGTGGTCACCGACCAGGACGCGGCGCTTTTTGTTTCCCAGTCCGGAGAGACGGCCGATACGCTGGCCGCTCTGCGCCATTGCAAGGCTGAAGGCGCTCGCACGCTGGGCGTCGTCAATGTTCAGACTTCCACCATCGCGCGCGAAGTGGATCAGGCGATTTTTACCCAGGCGGGTCCCGAGATTGGCGTGGCTTCGACCAAGGCCTTTACAGCTCAGCTGTCGGCGCTTGTCTGCCTTGCTGTCGATGCAGCGCGCGCGCGGGGCAAGCTCGACGACGAACAGTCGTCAGCCATCGCCCAGGCGTTGATGGAAACACCGCGCCTCATCAATGAGGCGCTGGCGCTTGAGCCTGAAATCGAGGCGCTGGCCCACCAGCTCGTTTCGGCCAAGGACGTGCTCTATCTTGGTCGGGGCGTGTTCTACCCGCTGGCGCTTGAGGGGGCGCTCAAGCTTAAGGAGATCAGCTATCTGCACGCTGAGGGCTATGCCGCGGGCGAGCTGAAGCACGGGCCCATTGCGCTGATTGAAAATGGCTCACCGGTGGTGGTGGTCGCACCTCACGATGAGCTGTTTGAAAAGACGGTATCGAATATCCAGGAAGTCGCGGCGCGCGGCGCTCGGGTGACCCTGATTACCGACCCTGCCGGTGCGAAGGCGATTGGGGATAGCGTTGAGGACATTCTGATTCTGCCTGGATGCCACAGGTTGGCCCAGCCCATAATCGCGGCTGTCCCGCTACAGCTGTTGGCCTATCACGTGGCGTCGCTGAAGGGCACCGATGTGGATCAGCCGCGTAATCTGGCTAAATCGGTTACGGTTGAATAGGCAAATGGAATAACCGTTCATCATTAATCTGATATTCGGTCCCCGGTGTTTTCCCTGTTAACACGCTAAATACAGGCAATTTTTGTCGATTAAGGGCATTTTCAACCAATTTAGTAACTACAACCCTCTTAAATCCAGGCATTTAGGATGAATTTCCCTGCTTGGGGGAGCAGGGAATATATAAGATGGAACAGGGAATTCCTGATATTTAACCGGGAGTGTTAGACCTAGATCAGGAAGGCGGAACGGTTTGCTGGCAACTTTGCCGCTTGACCCCAAATTCACTTTGGTTCCAGGCTGCACAACCTATCGGTTTTGAGCGACATTGATCGGCTGATGGGCTGGTTCAGGTATTGACCCAGAACGGTTGATCGTGACCGACAGAAAATATTTAAAATATTAGTCGTACCTGCACGCTGTCTGTCTTCGCAGACTGTTTAGCGGTCTTTGCTTTGCAGCCGACAGGAAACGCACTCGCTGCCGCATTGTTTGCGCCCGCGGAAACTTCCAATTTAGTCCGGAACTATGAGGTTGAAATGCACCCTGTGGGGGATTTTTAAGTTTTTATTTTCTATTAATGCGATAGTTTTGCGCCGCTCCGAATAAGTCCCCCCTCGTCCCTGCGGAGTGAGCGGTGGTGCTCCCCCTTAGCGCCACCGCTCATTTGTTTGGGAATGACGAGAATTGCAGCACACTAGCTGCTCGGCAAACTTAATGAAATCAAGCGTGGGCATCAGGTGACTTTAAGCGTTTAAAGACACGCACTCTGCTCAACACGAGATCACAGAGGGGCTGAAGTGTTTTCTAAAATCCTGTACCATTGCAAAGGCTTGAGCGATTTAACGAGTGCCGTCGTACGGCTTGTAGCGACCATTTTCGCCCTTCAGGAGATTGACCTTTCCCGTCTTTCCGTGAGTGTTCAGAAGGCGTCTGCCGAAACGGCCGGTAACCCATTTGAGGAATTGGGAGATGCTATCGACTTGATCGTCATAGCGGCCCATCGGGAACGCGCTCAGCTCGCGCTTCAACTCAGGCCACCAAGGGTCCTCATTGCAAAAGCAAACGCGGTCAGAATGGAGAAAGTCGAGCTGAGTGATGAGCCGATCCTCTTTGGAGTCCTTTGCGATTACTGACTGAAATAATATACCTTTCTTTGCCATCCGCTGGCGCTGCAGGAAGGCCCGTCCATTTGAGTTGTCTTCGATCAAGACCTTATCTGGCTGATAGGTATTAATCAGCCTGAAGACTTTGCTCTCTAGGGCATCATACTCTACCCGCTCACGAAACAAGTCGAGCAAGTACCAGCAATTCTCATAGAAGCCCCAAGTCGTACATACGCTAAAATCGCTCTTAGGTCCCAGGCTCGCGGCCGTATCCCAGCTTTGGATAATATACTCGCAATCGGCTCCGCCCGGCATTTCGTCCAGTGAGACCTGTTTGATCCGGTCGAGCCGTACGACAGCCCCATCGGGTGGCACAGGGTTTTGTTGGTATTGTGCTGAAAAGGCGTAAGCGCCAAGCTCGTCGCGTCTGCGCTCAAGCAGCTCGCGATCCATTCGCTCAGGGTTAAGAAGGTCCCCGGGTTTGCGTTTCCAGTACCGACCGAGCCCGATCGGAAAGCTCGAACTAACCTCAGCAATTGCGGGCAGATTAAGGTGGTTATACTTGCCCGTTTCAATCAAACGCCCTGGAACATCATCTTCATGCAAACGCTGTTGGATTGAAATCACAGATCCTCTAGCCGGGTTATCAAACCGAGACATCAGCGTCTCGGTGAGCATTGTGTAGGCTTTATCTCGGAGCACATCTGATGACGCGTCTTGCGCCTTCATCAAATCATCGACAATTATCAGATCAGCGCCGAAGCCGGTTGCCGCACCGGCGGTAGAGACGCAACGACGACTGCCGCCTCTGGTGGTCTCCAACTGGGCGCTGTTTGAGGTTTTGATCCTCGTGCTCGGGAATAGCGACTGGTACCACGCCGAGTTCATAACCTGCGCAAAATGTGCTGCATGCTTGCGAGAAAGCTCGTCACCATATGTTGCGACGATAATCTTACAGCTTGGATCATGACCGAGCGCCCAAGCGGGCAAGGCGACCGCTGCCGCAATCGATTTGAGGTGCCGCGGAGGTATTGTCACCACCAGTCGCCCTCCATCTTGTTGATGAGCGGTTTGAAGGGCGTGTGCGAGGGCTCTCAGATATATGTCGTCAGGCATGTCTTCGTCGTGAAGTTGCTTAAAGACCTGGGCCAGAAAGATGTAAAAATGCGCTCGGCGTGCTGCAGCAGCACCGATTGCCGGATCGACCATTACCCGTCCTCCTCCTCTTCTGCCTCTCCGGCCACCTGCATTTGCAGGAGTTTTTGAAGAACCTTCGCATCGTCTTCACGGGAGAATGCTGTTTTGCCCGCCGAGGTGCTCGTTTCGTCCGACCCAAACTGCTCGCTGAGCTTTAGAGCCAGCGCGCGCGCAGCCTTGTCGCCTTCAAGCGATGCCTTCAATAGCTGCATAATCATCGCTTCCATGGTCGAAACTTTCTTGATCCGGCTGTTCACACGCGCAGTCACAGGTTTGTTGAGCTGTTCACGCATTACGGTCTCAAAATTTTTGCGACCTTTGGGGCGTCCGCTAGGATTGCCGGACTGGCCTTTCTGAAACTGCGTAGGCTTCGGCGGATTTTTGTACCCGACAGGTTTGTGAGGGTCATGCCCTTCTGAAATAGGTTTAGTGACAGGCCGCACCCGCTTGCGGATTTTAGGTTTCTTCTCATCCACGATTAGGCCGCCCCATTTTCGGCGAGGCGCTCAGCAGTAAGGCCGGTGGCCTTTTCCATGCGCGCGATGATCGTGTCGACATAGACAGGATCAAGCTCGATCAGGATGGCTTTGCGACCGGCTTTGTGAGCCGCAAGCATGGTGGTCCCAGACCCGCCGAAGCAATCGATTACGGTCTCACCACGGGCGGTGACGTCCTTAATCGCGTCGGCGACGAGATCGACCGGTTTCACCGTTGGGTGGAGCGACAAAAGTTCGTCGCGGTCTTTGCCTCCAGTGTTCATGCCCGCATAGGCCCACACATTGGTGCGATTACGGCCATGCTTGCCGAGTTGAACGTTGTTGCGGTGGGCCTTACCAGGCTTCTTAAAAACACTGATCAACTCGTGCTGGGAGCGGTAGAGCGAGCCCATCCCGCCGGTCATCTTGTCCCAGACGGCCATGTTGATGAGCTCAAAGCCTGCAGCCTTGCCTGCACAGACCAAGCGATCAATCGAGCGCCAGTCCATGCAGGAAAACAGAACTGCACCCGGGTTCATTGCTTCGGCGAGACGTTCATGGACCGTGGTCAGGAACTGCTGGAAGTCTTCCGGGCTCATCTCGCCTGAGGCTTGAACGAACTCGCGATGCTTAACGTCACCCTTGCCACACACATGCTTGTCGATCGGCACGTTATAGGGGCTGTCCACGAAGCCAGCGTGGATCTCGCGGCCACCTAGAAGCTTCCAAGTGTCCGAATCGAGCGCATCACCGCAGATCAGAAGGTGATCGCCGATCTTGTAAACATCACCAACCGTACTCGACGGCTCTTGCTCCGCGGGCTCGGCCTCGTCCGCGCTGCCCTCGCTGGCATCATCGTTGAAGTCCAGAAGGACATCGAGTTCACCGGTTTCAAAGCCAGTCAGCCCAATATCAAGATCAAGCGCGATCAGTTCTCCGATCTCAAGGCGAAGCGCCTCGCGGTCCCAGACGGCTTCTTCGGCCAGCCGGTTGTCGGCAATGCGATAGAGGCGGATTTGCTCGGGCGTGAGGTGGTCAACCCGAAGCGCCGGAGCGCTCTTCATGCCCAGCGATTGGGCGGCCTTCACACGAGCCGTGCCTGCAATCACTTCAAGGTCGGGGGAGACCAGGATGGGCGAGACCCAGCCGAAGGTTTCAAGCGACCGCGCGATCTTGCGGACCTGCTCTGCTGGGTGATTACGGAGCTCTCGCTTGAAGAGCTTAAGCTTGTCCAGCTCGACATTCGTCAGCTGAAGAGAGTTAGAGCTGGAGACCTGCTGAGAGGATTGGGCCATCTGAAGCATCCTTCTTCAATTGACCAGAAAGCACCGCTAAATTGCTTTTAGCGGGCCTGGTCAGGTGAAGCGTGAATGCCCCCGAAACGGGTTCTGCCATCGCTATGCGTACGACTGTCGCAAGCACGGAATATATGTACCCTATAACGATAGCGAGATCAACAAATTCCATATTTAAAACAAAAAGGTATGGGTCAGAATGTAAGGCGAGCGTGTTCGCGATCCTAGTCTGGGTTGATGCCGCAACGCTCGAACGTGGCGGATTTGACTTCTCTGCGAACTCGCTCGGTTGAGTTGGCCCAAGCTAAATTGATCGTTTGCCGAGCTCTCCGACTTCATTTTGTTTTGAAGTTGTCGCAGGCTCATGCGCGACGCTCAGATTGGGCTCTTCAGGTTTCGGTCGAAGTAAGTAAGCACCTGCGCGTAGGGGCAGGTGCTTCGTAGGTGTAGCGTTTTTGATTGCTCCAGGTCGCGTCGGCTTAAGAACGCTGTTTTGGCTTTCTACTTCTTTCAGTTTTAAGTGCTTCATGCGCCCCCGCGTTCGGACAATTGAGCGCTAACGGTTAAGCCAGTGTTCGTTGTCAGTTTGATTTAGATCGCAATCAAGCAGGCACCGTCTTTGAAGTGAGGTTCAGTGACACAGCGCTTATTCTGCCAGGACGGGCACGGTAGTTCGACTGTCTTCCCAAAGTTCTGCAGCAATCGTGATTGGATCAATACCGACAGATTCCCACCAGGCGCGCTCATCCGGATCGCGGTGTAGGAGATCATGATGGCGTCGGCAAAGTGGCACTGTAAATTCATCGGACACTTTTTTCGCCATGGCGCGCGGCTGCACAAAGCGCAGGTGGTGAGCGTCAACCGGCGACCGGCCACATACTAAGCAGGGTTCCTTTCTTACGTGCGCGAGATGTTGGGGGCTGCGGTGTCTGGAAAGTTTCGGCAACATCAGGTCTGAATTAGGACCGCCTTTCATCTGAGTGTTCTGCGCTTTGAAAACAGGCTCGGCGTCGGGAACTCGGTCTTTCATAGAAGTGGACGCATCTTTCAGATCGCTGCAACCGTTGGCCCACTTAGCGTCCGCGTCCTTACTAATTCGCTGGTTTTCGCTCCCCATTTTCGAAGCGCGGCTTGCCGCCTCTATGATCTGGTGAAGCCCAAAAGCGTTTCCAAAGGTCGCTAGAGTTCGCAAGGTCGCGTCTAACTCGGCCGCCTTGATTCCATGATCGTGAGCCTCGAATGGAGTCGCGCCTCTGCCTTCTCCGCAACCATGGCTTTCGCGTACGACGGGTCCCTCCGGTGATAGAATGGTGATACGTATCCGGGCAACGTAGGCGCTTGTCATTTTGCCGTCGCGTTCTCGATTGGCGGCGTTGCGCATTTCTAAAGTTTCGCGGGTCCAACCTTGCGGTCCGAATATTCGATTGGCTTCAGATATGGCAAGCCAAGCCGCATTGGGGCCTACTGCAGGGTCAACCTTGCCCTTCCTGCTCAGGCGTTGTGCGGTTTTGTCGTGATCATTGCTCATTTCACCCTCACAGTCAGGCTCGGAGCGGAGGGTGTGAGCGCAGCTCCGCTGATGTTTTGGCCAGCTTTTAGAGCCTCCGTCAGGCTCCTCTTGTCTATGACTGGAGGGGGCGTTCGCCAAAAGGCATCGGGTATAGCTTCCTCTTCGAGTATCTCGAGTTGGTTCTGTGCCGTTCTCAGAGAAATGGTCAGATCATCTTTCTTGATCGACTTAAGCCCTGTGTCCGCCATCGCTTTGGCACAGGCAGAACGTTTCCCTTTCGCCCTAGCCTGCAGCCGCGCAAGACGAAGTTTCATGTCGTTAATTCGAGATTTCAGGGCTAAGGCCAAGCCTTCGTCGGCGACAGCCGACCGAATAGCGCCAGCGATAACCTCGTCAAGGTCTGATAGGCCCTCAAGAGTATCCTCAAGGGTTTCCTCATCGAGATCAGAATAGGTCTCGATCAGATGAGCTTTAAACGAGGTGTAACGGCTAGTTTCAATTGCTAGTGGATGCATGTGTTCGATCTCCGTTTGAATATGATCGCTACACCACCGCTCGAAGTCGCTTAGCAGTCCACTGGAGTTGTCCGAAACTGGTCAAATTGAATGCTGCAGTGTCTCGTGTGGGAGACACTCACCAGTCTTAACTGTTGGTAAGGGTTGGAGGTGTCTCTGAGATGGGAACGACGATGGCAGCTAAGGGTTCGGCAGGTCTGACACATCCTGGACTGCGACTGGAGGAGCTACCACGTCCTCTTGGATACTGTTGGGGCTCATGCTTGGTCGGGTATCAAGCGGAAATCAATCCAGACCGAATATAAGCGCGCGCATGAGGTTCAAGCCCGCCACATAAAGCATTCTTATATGGAACTTTGATCTTGGCTCGGACGTCCGACCATTTTTCCAGCGAATGTGCATATGAAGGCCATGAGACAAAGTCTGTACCCTTGTATCCAATACAGTCGTTGACCTGTTTTTGAGCAAGACCACGGTTGCACACGTGTGCGAGGGGGCGCGCCTTCGATCCGGCTGGTACGCTCGAGGCAGGAAGACTATTAGTGATGTGGAGTTTAACAACCGGGCGATACCAGTGCGTTCAGGACGCAGACATCCTGGCGCTCATCTCCGAGTGGAACAAGTTCCGGCCACTTGGTACCGAAAAATCCAGACCTGCCTGAAGGGCAGCCCGGTTGTTGACTTACTCAATATCTACGAGCCCGAAGACTTCACAAACCGCAGCATTATCTAGGCGCTGGGGATTAATCTCGTCGCGCCAAGGCTGTAAAGGCCTTGAGTCCATACTGCCGCTCTTACCGTTTCAATAGCGTCTTCAAGTATGCGCCATATTCACTTTTGAATTTACGTGAAAGCGCGCGCAGCGCGTCGTCGTCAATCCAGCGACTACGCCAGGCGATCTCCTCAGGCGCGGCGATTTTAATGCCCTGCTGGCGTTCAATTGCGCGGACCCATTCCCCGGCGTTGACCAGCCCATCAAGCGTGCCGGTATCAAGCCACGTTGCGCCGCGTGGCAGGCGGACGCTGCTCAGTGCGCCGTCATCCAGATAGCTGCGATTTAGGTCGGTGATTTCCAGCTCGCCGCGGTCTGAGGGTTTCAGGCGCGCGACCCGATCGGGCGCTGTGTTATCGTAGAAATATAGACCTGTGACCGCCCAGTTACTGCGTGGCTTTTTGGGCTTTTCCTCAAGTGAGAGGATGCGCCCGTCATCAGCGAACTCCACGACACCAAAAGCTGACGCATTGCCTACCGGATAGGCAAAGCATACAGCACCGCTTTCAAATTTCTGGGTTTCCCGTAGAAGGCCGGTCAGCCCAGTCGAATAGAGGATGTTATCCCCGAGGGCGAGCGCACTGCGGGCTCCGTCCAGCCAGTCTCGAGACAGGGTGATAGCTTGAGCGACGCCCGCAGGCTTTTCCTGAACGGTGTACTCAAACTCCATGCCCCACTGCTCTCCGGTCCCCAGAAGCGTTCGGAACATCGGTAGGTGCTCTGGCGACGAGATAACGTTTATCTCTCGTATCCCCGCTAGCATCAGCGTCGAAAGAGGATAATAAATCAGTGGCTTGTCGTAAATCGGAAGGAGCTGTTTGGACAGTGCTGTTGTCAGCGGTGCCAGGCGCGTCCCAAGGCCTCCGGCGAGGAGGATCCCTTTGGTCTTCGGTTCAGGCTGAATAGAGGTCGCGGGCATTAGCACCTACTGATGAGCAGCTTTCCAGACTTGGTATGCGCTATTTAAGCCGACGCGCCAATCCAAGGAAGGCGCATCAAGAAGCCTCTCCAGTCGAGAACTGGAAAGTCGTGAATCGGCAGGCCGTGGCGCGGGCCGGACGAACTCCTCGCTGGTGACGGGTGTAATTTCAACTGGCGTCTGCGTAAGCTCCACAGCCTCGCAGGCAAAGTCATACCAGCAGATGTACGGCTGCCCGGCGCAATGAAAAATTCCGCTCGCATCGAAGGTCAGCGACAGCGCGATCAGGCGCTTGGCAAGATCGCCCGCAAATGTTGGGCAGGTCAGCTGGTCGGCCACCACGCGCAGCGCCTGACCGTCATGTGCGCGTGCCCACATGGCGCTTGGAAAGTCTGAGCCAAGTCCGGAAAAGACGGCTGCTGTGCGAACGACCGCGGCTTGGGGATTGGCGGCCAGTGCCGCCTGTTCGCCGGCAAGTTTGCTGTGGCCGTAAACATTTACGGGAGCGGGGCTGGCGTCCTCGTCATATGGGCCGCCTTCACCGCCTCCAAAAACATAGTCGGTAGACACTTGCACGAAGCGGGCGCCGATTTTCCGGGCCGCCTCTGCGGCCTCTCCGGCACCTTGGGCATTTATCTGATGAGCGGCTGCCGCATCGGTCTCTGCAACATCGACTTGAGTATAGGCCGCCGCGTTGATGACGCAGGTGGGCCGCGTCTTTTCGACCATGTCTGAGACTGAGCCAGGTACCAGAAGGTCCGCTTTGGAGCGACCGGCGCATTCGACCTCGTCAAATGTCTTGAAGGCTTCTGACGCGAGCGCACGAGCGAGCTGGCCGTGCTCTCCCAGAATCAGGATTTTGGTCATCGGCTCACCGAACGCCCAGACGCGTACCGGAATACCGGTCCGCCAGGGGCCCCCACCAGGTGCGATTTTCAAGATACCAGTCGATGGTGGCTTGCAGTCCTTCCTCAAACGAGTGCGCCGGCGACCAGTCCAGCTCACGCTGCGCCTTGGCCGAATTGATGGCATAGCGCCAGTCATGACCGGGCCGATCGGCGACAAAGTCTATTGCGTCACGCCGCGGCGATTGCAGCGGTTCAAGCGTGTCGAGATAGTCGCAGATCGTCTCGACGACCTGAAGGTTGCTGCGCTCGGCACTGCCGCCAATACAGTAGGTTTCACCCGGTTTTCCGCGTTCGGCGATCAGGCGCAAGGCTCGGGCGTGGTCGGCCACGTTGAGCCAGTCGCGGATGTTAGACCCGTCTCCATAGACCGGCAGTGTTTGGCCATTAAGCGCTTTGAGCGTTATCAAGGGGATGAGCTTTTCTGGAAACTGACGCGGGCCGTAATTGTTGGAGCAGTTCGAAATTCGCACATCAAGGCTGTGGGTCGCTCCCCAGGCCCTCACCAAATGATCAGCACCGGCCTTGGAGGCCGAATAGGGTGAGGATGGCGCATACCGGCTCGTCTCCGCGAAGGCTGGATCATCCTTGCCAAGTGAGCCAAAGACCTCGTCGGTTGAAACCTGAATGAAGGTTGCGCCGGGCTTCTGGTGTACCCGGAAGGCCTCCAGCAGCTCCAGAGTCCCATTGATATTCGTCGTGACGAAATCGCCGGGCGCATCAATGGAACGATCAACATGGGATTCAGCGGCCAGATGGAAAACGGCATCGGGCTGTGTGCTCGCCATGATGTCACGGATCGCCGCTCCATGGCGCACGTCCTCCTTGATCAGGCGCGCGTGTGAGCGTTCCAGCATCTCAACGGTACCAGGCGCAGCGGCGTAGGTCAGAGCGTCCAGGACCACGACCGCCCAGCCCGCATCAAGCAGCTCAAGAGTGACAGATGAACCGATAAAGCCGGCACCACCGGTCACGAGGGCGGTCTTCATGCGAGGCTCCCTTCTGGAAAGACCTCAGCGATGTCGGCAAGGCGTGACGCAGCCTGGTCTTTCCTTGAAAGGATCGGGCTCTCAATTCCCCAGTCGATGGCAAGGTCAGGATCATTCCACTGAATCGCCCCGTCATGGTCTGGAGAAAAGGCCGCGGTCACCTTGTAATGAACCAGCGTATCATCCCTTTGGGTTATGAAGCCATGCAGGAAGCCTTCCGGCACCCAGACCGCATGCGGCTCCTCCTGTGATAGGTCGATTTTGCGGTGCTCACCAAAGGTTGGCGAGCCTGCCCGCACATCAACCAGCACATCGGTGATAGCTCCTTGAAGAACGCGCACAAGTTTTCCCTGGGCCATGGGCGGTGCCTGATAATGCAGCCCTCTGAGTGTGCCCGCATGCTTTGAGTGAGAGACATTGTCCTGAACGAAATCGAGTGTGAGCCCGGCGTCTTTCAGCCTGGGGCTCGACCAGATTTCTTCAAACCATCCACGCTCATCCTCAAATCGTCTGCCCTCGACGAGGCAGGCGTTTCCAAGGCCAAGGTGCTCAATTCGCATGTCCGGTTCGACCTTTCTTCGTGTCTGGCTCAGTGTTGTGCCTGTTCACGTCAAAGACGTTAAGAGCCAATGTCATAAATCAGGTTCAACGTTCGCCTCCGAGGGGCTCCTGCAATGGGGTGTAGTTGACGTCTTCATACATCTGCATGGGGAGCGTAGTTTGATGGTCGATATGCTTTGGATGCCATGTTGTAGCTTGTAATCTTGGCACAACCGGTTACGAAATCAGAAGAGCAGGCGTGGGGACGAGACGCATGAAAATTACGCCGGTAATCCTGTGCGGGGGGGGCGGCACCAGACTGTGGCCGTTGTCCACGCCCATCAAGCCCAAACAGTTCCTGAACTTGTCGGGCGAACGCTCGATGCTGGCTGAAACGGCTGCGCGTGTCAGTGATCCGGCGCGGTTTAACGCTCCTATTGCCATTGGCTCGGCGCGCCATGATGCCTTGCTGCGAAATGAGCTGCCGGAGGCGCGAATTCTTCTGGAGCCGCTTGGCCGGAACTCCGCACCGCCGATCGCCGCGGCCTGCCTGATGAGCGAAGCTGACGAACTTTTGCTAATCCTGCCTGCTGATCACCATATTCAGGATGTCGACGCGTTCCTTGCCGCTATCGAGACCGGGGCGGCCGCGGCCCAGGCGGGTCAGATCGTGACCTTCGGGATCGAGCCGCATTATCCGGCAACCGGCTATGGCTATATTGAGGCTGAAGGCGGCGAGGCGGCGCGTCCTGTCGTTCGTTTCGTGGAGAAGCCCGACCATGCAACGGCGACGGCGTATCTGGCGACGGGACGGTTTTTCTGGAATGCTGGTATATTCCTCTTCAAGGCCTCGGTGATGACCGAAGCGCTCAAGGCGCATGCTTCTGACATTCTCCAAGGCGTGGAGAGCGCACTTGCAGACGATATGCTTGACCGTTCTGCCTTCCGGCAAGTCCGGTCTGAGTCCATCGACTACGCGGTGCTGGAGCACGCGAAGAATATTTCGGTTGTGCCGGTCTCCATGGGGTGGAGCGATCTGGGTGATTTTCGCGCCCTTCATGATGCGGCCACGGACAGCGACACGATCCATACCGAAGGCCATGCCGAGGTGACCGAGTCCTCGAATATCTATGTGCGGGCCGAAGGGGTGAAGGTGGCCGTCCATGGCCTTGAAGACGTCGCGATTGTTGCAACGCCTGACAATGTCCTTGTGACGCGCCTGAGTGATGCGGCTCGGATCAAGCCTGTGACGGGCGCTCTGTCCAGGGTTGGACGTGTGGCGGCGACTGAGGACCAACGCGAGTGGCTTCAGGAATGGTTGTGGAGCCGGGTCATGCCCTCCTGGTCGAAATTCTCACTTTGCGAGGAAAGCGGTGGCTGTATCGAGAACATCGATCTTGACGGACATCCGCGACCAGGTCAGTCCAGACGAGGACGCATAGCGCCCCGTCAGCTGTTTTCCTTTGCTCGGGCCAAGCGCCTTGGCTGGAATCCGAATGCCGTCGCAGATCGGGTGGTTGAGGGTGCCTATGCATTCATCACAAGCGCCGCGCGCCATGAGAGCGGTGGCTGGGTGCATAAGTTCCATTCGGATGGAAGCGTGCAGGATCCGCGTCGCGACTTGTACGATCATGCCTTTGTCGCACTCGCCGCCTGTGAGCTGGCAGCGCTTGGCGATGCGCGCGGTGAAGAGCTTGCGCAAGAGGCCTTCGTCACCATCGACAAGCTGTTCTACGACGAGCGTCGAGGGGGGTGGCATGATCCTGAGACAGAGGCGGGGGTGAAGCGGGCCAACCCTCACATGCATCTGCTTGAAGCCAGCCTTGCCCATTACGAAGCCGTTCATGACGCTGCCTCGCTGAAGCGGATCAACACAATCTGTACGATGTTCGAGCGCCATATGTTCGATCCGGGCACCGGAGCGATGATCGAAAACTTCAATGCCGACTGGTCGCGACAGGACGCAGATCGTATTGAGCCTGGTCATTGCTACGAATGGGCGTTTCTCCTTGGCGAGGCGCAGCGCTTGACTGGGCGCGATACGGCAAGCTGGCGGCGCCGCCTCATTGATTACGCCGAAAGTCACGGGCTGCATTCCGGGTTTGCGCTGGATTCTGTAGGGGTGAGTGTGCCGTCTTTCCGGCTTTGGCCTCAGCTCGAACGCGTGCGAGCCTTAAGTCACACGCCGCGGCCCGGCGCAGATATACCGGCTATCCTTCAATCCATCATTGATGCCTATCTCAAGCCTGGGCCTTCTCACGGCTGGATCGACCGGCTGGGCGCGGACCTGACGCCGGCAGCAACCAATGTTCCGGCCAGCATGATTTATCACCTTATGACGGCTCTCGGGCCCATAGCACCACCGTCTGAGGATTAACGTTGCTCGATCTTCTCGCCGGTTATCAACCGCGCGCTGACCGCGACCGCGGACGCTTGCCATGGGAGTTCTTTGTGGCTTCCGATCCAATTATCATTCAAGGATTGCAGGATGACCGACACCCGCGACGCGCTTGCGCTGGCTTTTGCAGATATCTGCCTTGAAGCTTCTATCCCTGTCATGGAGGTCTATGCCTCGGACTTCACCGCGGAGCAAAAGGCCGACCGGTCTCCGGTCACAGAAGCTGATGAACGCGCCGAGGTGATCATCCTTGCCCATCTAAACTCACTGCTGCCGGATGTGCCGGTTCTTGCTGAAGAAAGCTTTGCGGCTGGAGTTCGCCCTGAGGTGAAGGAGCGATTCCTCCTGGTTGACCCGGTTGATGGGACCAAGGAGTTCATCAAGAAAAATGGTGAGTTCACGATCAATATCGCGTTGATTGAAGACGGTGTCCCGGTTGCCGGTTGCGTTTACGCGCCAGCATTGGATCGCATTTTCCTTGGGGGCGAGACAGCGCGTGCTGGAGATGTGAAGCCAGGCAGCAAACTTGATCCGGACAATCTGAAGCCGATCACGGTGCGTCCACCGCCGGCTGATGGCAAGACAGCTGTTATGAGCCGCTCGCATGCTGATGAGACGACAAAGAAGTTTGCCGAATCTCAGGGTGTTGTGGATAGCGTTGCCGCAGGGTCGTCGCTAAAATTCTGCAAGGTGGCGGAGGGTGCAGCGGATCTCTACCCGCGTTTTGCTCCCACCATGGAATGGGATACGGCCGCGGGTCATGCGGTCCTAAGCGCAGCGGGCGGATGGGTCACAAACCCGGACGGGACCGCCTTGCGCTACGCCAAGACCGAGACTGGCTTTCTCAACGGCTCCTTTGTCGCCTGGGGATACGCTCCGGCGCTCTGATTTTAGAGCCTGGACGCGAACGCCTTGATCATCTCAGCAGCATCCTTGCTCAGATCAGGGTGTTCCAGCGACAGCGCCAGGAAGGCTTCCAGATATCCAAGCTTGGACCCTGTGTCATAGGTGCGGCCGGTGAACTCAAAGGCGTGGAAGGCGTCTTCGTCCATCAAGCGCGCCATGGCATCGGTTAGCTGGATCTCTCCACCCGCACCCGCGCCCTGGTCTGCGAGAAATTTGAATATGCGCGGCTGGAGAATGTAGCGACCCGAGATCATCAGGTTTGACGGTGCGTCTTCAACAGCCGGTTTCTCGACCATGCCGTTAAGGGCCTTCATCCCACCTCCAGACGGGCCGCCGACGTCTACAATGCCGTATTTGGAGACATCTTCGCGGGGCACCGCTTCAACCGAGATTATATTGCCACCTGTTTGAGCGTGCGCATGGGTCATCTGCGCCAGGCATGGCGGGTCGGATACCATGATCATGTCAGGAAGCATCACCGCAAAGGGTTCGTCACCAACCAGGTCTCGAGCACACCAGACAGCGTGGCCGAGGCCCAAGGGTGCTTGTTGGCGAACGAAGCTGCAGGCACCAGCTTCAGGCAGCAAGGCCTTCAGCTCATCCAGCAGGCTCGTTTTGCCTTTGCGTTCAAGCGTCGTATCGAGTTCAAAGGCGCTGTCGAAATAATCCTCGATCGCCCCTTTGTTGCGCCCGGTCACAAACACGAAATGCTCAATGCCTGCCGCGCGGGCTTCATCAATCACGTATTGCAGGGCAGGGCGGTCAAAGACCGGAAGCATTTCCTTCGGTGTCACCTTGGTGGCCGGTAGTACCCGGGTGCCTAGACCTGCAACAGGTAGAACGGCTTTGCGAAGTTTCTTCATGGACTGCCTTCCGTGATACATGACGCTCTGTGCTAGCTTATCAGGTGGTGAGAAATTAGCTGTTCGATGACTTCTTCAGCGGCCGCTTCAGCTGATATTTCCGTGGTCTTTATATGCAGCTCAGGGTTTTCAGGCGCTTCATACGGGCTGTCAAATCCGGTGAAGTTCTTGATCTCGCCAGCCTGGGCTTTCTTGTAAAGGCCTTTGGGGTCGCGCTGGATGCACACATCAATCGGGGCATCCACAAACACCTCGATAAATTCGCCGTCTTCAACCAGCTCGCGCACAAGCTGGCGCTCTGAACGGAAGGGCGAGATGAAGGAGCAAGTCACGATGAGCCCAGCATCGACCATGAGCCTAGCCACTTCACCAATACGGCGAATATTCTCAACCCGGTCGGCATCGGTAAAGCCAAGGTCCTTATTCAGCCCGTGGCGAACATTATCACCATCGAGCGAATAGGTATGCCGCCCGGCCTCGGCGAGCTTGCGCTCCACCAGGTTGGCAATCGTTGATTTGCCCGCGCCGGAAAGCCCGGTGAACCAAAGTATCCCGGGCTTCTGGCCTTTGAGGTCAGAGCGTCGGGCCTTATTCACATCCATCGCGTGAGCGTGAACATTGCTTGCCCGTCGAAGCGAAAATTCAATCATTCCTGCCGCGACCGTTTGATTGGTGAAACGGTCGATAAGAATGAAGGAGCCTGTTTCGCGCTGTTGTTTGTACGGGTCGAATGCGATTGGCGTTGAAGTTGATAGTGTGCAAACACCAATTTCGTTCAGTTTCAGGCTTTTGCCGGGCTCTTTTTCAAACGAATTGACGTTCAGCTTGTGCTTGAGGGTGGTCACAGACGCAGGCGTAACCTGCCCGCCAGCCTTGAGCAGGTAGGACCGGCCTGGGAGCATTTCGTCTTCAGCCATCCAGAGAATCTCGGCCGCAAACTGGTTTGACACGTCAGGGCGAGCTTGGGGGTCTACCAGCATATCGCCGCGGGCAATATCGATCTCGCGGTCTAGAACGATCGTAACAGCCTGACCGGCGCTCGCCTCATCGAGATCTGCATCGGCTGAGACGATGCGCTCAACCTGAGCTGTCTTACTAGAGTGCGCGACCATGATTTCGTCGCCAGGCTTGACGCCACCGGCTGCAATCGTGCCCGCAAATCCACGAAAGTCGAGATTTGGGCGGTTCACCCACTGCACAGGCATACGGAACGGGAATGAAGCCTCTGTCTCGGTCGTTGTATCAACAGCCTCCAGGTGCTCCATAAGGGTTGGCCCGTCATGCCACGCCATGGACTTCGAGCGCTTGAAGATATTATCGCCATGGCGCGCGCTCATTGGAACCGGGGTAATGGATGCAAAGCCAAGATCCTCTGCGATGGAGAGGTACTCAGACACAATCTCGTGGAAACGGGCCCGAGAGTGATCAACCAAATCCATTTTGTTCACCGCCAGTACGACGTGGCGGATGTCCATCATAGAGGCGATATAGGTGTGTCTTTTCGTTTGTGACAGGACACCTTTTCGCGCGTCCACAAGGATGATCGCCAGGTCCGCGGTAGACGCCGCTGTCGCCATGTTTCGGGTATATTGCTCGTGACCTGGCGTATCTGCCGTGATGAATTTGCGTTTTTCTGTGTTGAAGAATCTGTAGGCAACATCAATGGTGATGCCCTGCTCGCGTTCCGCCTCCAGGCCATCTAGAAGAAGCGCAAAATCAATATCATCGTCAGCCGTGCCATGGGTTTTTGAGTCTCGTTCCAGCGTCTTGATTTGATCTTCAAACAGAAGTTTTGAGTCGTAGAGTAGTCGACCAATGAGTGTTGACTTGCCGTCGTCGACAGACCCGCATGTAATAAACCGCAGGACACCGCGCTCACCAGCCTTGGTAAGGCGTCGGATTACTTCAGTGCGCGTAGACTCAGGCATAATCAGAAATATCCTTCGCGCTTTTTCTTTTCCATCGAACCCGCCCCATCGAAATCGATCAGACGTCCGGCGCGCTCTGATGTGCGCGCGGTCAGCATTTCCAGGATAATCTGCTCAAGGGTCTCTGCTTCGCTCTCAACCGCACCGGTCAGCGGGTAGCAGCCGAGCGTCCGGAAGCGGATCTTCTTTATTTCCGGTGTCTCACCTGGATGCATCGCCATTCGCTTATCATCGACCATTAGCAGGGTACCGTCGCGTTCGACGACGGGACGCTCGCCCGCAAAGTAAAGCGGTACAATCGGGATACTTTCTTCGAAAATGTACTGCCAGATATCGACTTCGGTCCAGTTCGAAAGCGGGAATACGCGAATACTTTCACCCTTGCGGATGCGTGTATTGTAATGTCGCCAGAGCTCTGGGCGCTGGTTCCGTGGGTCCCATGCATGAGCTTCGTTTCGGAACGAAAAGACACGTTCCTTGGCCCGGCTTTTCTCTTCATCCCGTCGTCCGCCCGCAATGGCAGCGTCATAGTTGCCCTCGGTCAAGGCTTGAAGCAGACCGTCGGTCCGCATGACCTGGGTGTGCAGGGCTGACCCGTGGATGAAAGGATTAATATCGCGGGCGCGCCCATCCTCATTTACCCAAACAATTATTTCCACGCCGAGGGCCTCAGCTAGTGCATTACGGAACGCTCCCATGGCCTGAAATTCCCACAGGCTGTCTATGTGCAAAAAACAAAAAGGTGGCTTTGCCGGCCAGAACGCCTTCATGGCTAGATGTAGCATGACTGTGGAGTCTTTCCCGACGGAGAAGAGCATCACTGGATTGTTAAATTCGGCAACCACTTCGCGCATAATGTGTATAGCCTCCGCCTCTAGTGTGGCGAGGTGAGGGGGGAGCGATTGCGATACGAACTCACGTTCAGAGCAAAATCGATTTGCGTAGGCAATTAAGCCGGAGTTATTTACTTTGGGCATTGATTGCTCGGCTAGATGTTTCAAAGTCAAGATCTAATTAATCTGCAAGACGATTTGCTTCAGCTGTGTACTTAAATTTAATAAAGTGGAACTAAAAAATAAAATACATTATCAGTTGGTGTTGTAAAAATATTTGTTATAACAACCGGTTTAGAGTGTATGAATTTTAAGAACAGCGATGATCATTAAAGCCAGAAATTTAGATCGTAATGTGCCTACCTATTTCTGCTTCGTTTCGCAGGTACCACTCATATGCTTCAGCTATGCCATCCCTTAACGGAATTGAAGGCTCCCACCCGAGCGATCGCAACTTCTTTGAGGACATCAACTTGCGTGGGGTGCCGTCTGGTTTGGTACCGTCTTTGGCTAGTTCACCGCTAAAACCAACAACCTCCATCACAAGGTGTGCGAGGCTTTCAATCGATATATCTTCGCCGTAACCGACATTAACATGGCCAGGACCATCATGATATTTCATGAGATGAACAAGTGCATCGGCGCAATCGTCGACATGCAAAAATTCACGTCGCGGTACTCCTGAGCCCCAAATTTCCAAACTTTTCGCGTTATTGAGCTTTGCCCTATGGGCCTTCCGGATCAAAGCCGGTAGAACGTGAGAGTGCTCTGGATGGTAGTTGTCGCCAGGCCCATACAGATTTGTAGGCATAGCTGAGATAAAATTGCATCCAAACTGATGCGAGTATGTCTCGCAAAGCTTAAGCCCGGCAATCTTCGCCAGCGCGTAAGGTTCGTTCGTTGCTTCTAATTTGCCATCTAATAGAGAGTGTTCCTGTATGGGTTGTTCCGCGAATTTTGGATAAATGCATGAGGACCCGAGAAATAACAACTTATTCACACCGGCTAATCGTGACCCTTCAATAATGTTGCATGTCAAAGCCAAGTTTTCATATAAAAAGTCAGCAGGAAAGCTCTTGTTCGCAAGTATGCCGCCAACCTTGGCCGCTGCTACAAAAACCACATCGGGTTTGTTCATCATGAGCCATTGGAATGTAGCATCCTGGTTTTTCAAATCGAGATCGGCGCGATCCACCGTTAAAATGCGTTCCGGTTTTTCTCGCTTAAGTCGTCTCAGGAGGGCCGAGCCGACCATACCGGTATGCCCGGCGACCCATACCCGTTTGCCACTTAATTCGAACATTAGGAAATAAGTCCCACTCAGCTAACACTTTTGAGTATGAAGGGGGGCACCTGTCGGAAATGCCATGTCTCCTCGGGAGTGTGCTACTCCCACAAAATATAAGACAATGAATTATCACTTATTTCAAGTCACTAAATTGTGTCGCTCTGATAGGTTGAAATCTTCTTTACTTTGCATTACGCGGTGGTTGACAGCGCACGATCGCGAGACGTGATGTGATGGGGAGCGAAAGCAGAAATGAAAATATTGATAACAGGAGTGACGGGGCAAGATGGTGCTTACCTAGCCCAAAGTTACATCAACGACGGGCACGAGGTGGTCGGCGCAGTTAGGCGGTCTTCATCTTCGAACCTCTGGCGACTTGATGATTTAGGTATAACCGAAAGGCTTACACTAGTAGATTTCGATTTATTGGATCCTCATTCTGCAAATCAAGTTGTACGCGACGTGCGTCCGGATTTCGTATTCAATCTCGCGGCGCAGAGTTTCGTCGGGGTCTCGTTTGACCAGCCGGTTTCAACGTTTGAGCAAAATTCGACAGGAGTCCTTCATCTATTGGAGGCGATTCGGCGGAATTGTCGCGATGCGCGATACTATCAAGCGTCCACGTCGGAGCTTTTTGGTTTGGTTCAGGAAGTGCCGCAACGAGAAACAACCCCTTTTTACCCAAGGTCGCCTTACGGCGTAGCAAAGCTGGCGGCACACTGGGCTACGATCAATTACCGAGAATCTTACGATATGTTCGCCTGCACGGGCATATTATTCAACCACGAATCGCCTTTGCGGGGGCCTGAGTTCGTTACGCGAAAGATATCTATCGGTATGGCGAGGCTTGCTGTCGGGGCGTCGGTGCCGTTGGAGCTGGGAAATCTTGAGGCGCAGCGTGACTGGGGCTTTGCTGGTGATTACGTGAAAGGCATGCGTCTAATCGCCGAGTCCGAGCGGCCGAGCGATTATGTGCTCGCGACAGGCAAAATGCATTCGGTTGGTCATTTGGTTAGTGTTGCTGCAAAGGTGGCTGGTTTTGACCCTGAGGTATCTGGTAGCGGGGCTGACACTACAGTTCGTGATAAAAAGACAGGCAAGCTATTAGTAAGAGTTAACCCTAAGTACTATCGCCCTGCTGAAGTTGATCAGCTTCTAGGTGACCCGCGGAAGGCCGAAGAGGAGCTAGGGTGGGTGCGGGAGTGCGGTTTCACTGAATTAGTAGAGCGGATGGTGGTGTCGGATATTGATAGGTTGAAGACCGGCAAGCCGATGTTCGATCGCGGGTAGGAATTGTTATGCGTCTTCCAAAGAATACATTTTATGTGAATTGCATTCGACTTGATTTTAACAATGCTCTTGGAGTTACAAGGTACGTTTTACGTCTCGCTCGAGCTCTGAGTGAAGTCGGTCGTGTCGTAATCGTCACGGACGACGAGGTGGATGTGAGACAATCTACTGCTTGGCGCGATTCCGGTTTCGCGGAGGCGGAGGTGACCCCGAGGGCAAGGCTTGGCGATGTTGGCCGGGGTGGTCGGCAGGGGGAGGTCGAGGTTGTTTGCCATCACTTTCAAGACCCTATTTTTCCGTTGCCTAGCATAGGAATCGTATTTGATTTACACGTTTTTGACGTGCCGTGGAAATATCCCAACCCAGATCAGGTCCAGGCTGAATTTAAAACCCGAGTTCAATCTTATGATGTTGTTTTAGCGCCATTCTTGCGGACGTACTTTGATCTTGAGGCGGTTTTGTCTACGCCCGTTCAGAATCTCTATTATTGCAATCCACCGCTGCTTATTGATGAGCAAATAGGGGTGAAGAATGCAGATATCCGCAAAGATAGAGATTCATTTACAATTTTCTATCCTGCCCAGTTTCAGCGCCATAAAGGGCATCGCCAAATGATTGACGCGCTGGCGCTCTACAACAGCACGAGGCCAAAACAGTCGGTGAAATACAAGTTTTGCGGCTCGGATTTTAGGCCTGAGATAACAGCCGAGCTGAAAGCTTACGCTGTGTCTCGCGGTGTTGGGTCTGCCGTTGAATTCATGGGGCGGATTTCTGAGGCCGAATTAATATCTAACTACCAATCCTGTAATGCGGTGATGGTGCCAAGTGAGGCTGAGGGCGGGGCTTATGTTGCCCTGGAGGGGATCGCAGCCGGTCGCCCGGTCGCCTATAATCGTTTACGAGCGGCGAAACTTCATATGGAGGCGTTCCGGGCCTCAGGTATCGAGTTTGATGTTTCGGACGTAGGGTCAATTGCTAAAGCAATTTGCGGGCTTTTGGAGCATCGGAATTCCGATCAGAGCGAGGCAAAAGAGCGCCTCAAGCGGGCGACGTGGTCGGATGCGGCTGAAATAGTCTACGAGATTTCAGAATGGCTCTCCAAAAGGCGCTTGCGACCAATACTAAAAATGGATCCTCAGGGTTGGGTCACTGGAATAGAATAGGGACAAAAGACCATGACCGATGATGCAACGCGCAATTCTTTGCTGCGAAAATGGTTAAAAAAAGCGCCAAAGTTAGATTTAAATCCGGAAATAATATCTGAATATTACAAGGAGAAGGAAGAATTTTATTCGAAAGAGGGTGCTATTCCGATAAGTGAAGCGGACCGTAAAAAATTGGAGGCGATCCGCAATAAGTACAAAGGTGAGCGGATCTTCATTATTGGGAACGGTCCGAGTTTGAATAAAACACCGCTTCACTTGCTCGAGTCAGAGTATACGTTCGCAGCAAATCGATTTTATCTAATGTACGATAAGATTAAGTGGAAGCCGACGTTTTATACAGCGAATGACTGGCGGGTGGTGCCCGACATCGCTGATGAGTTAAATGCTTTGACGGGGAGCACATTCTTTTTCGAAGAAAGGTTCTCTGAGGTTTTGCGTCGCGGACCCGACACTTTTTATTACACTCACGACATCGCTCATCAGGATGAGCAAGCTGAAAGAAGCTTTTCCACGAATGCTGCGCGAAATCTGCGTGGTGCCGGTTCGGTGGTGGGGTCATGTATACAGCTCGCATACCATTTAGGCTTTCGCGAAATGTATCTGATTGGGTGCGACTTGGGGTATCGTGTCGCCGAGGATGTCATTCAGGAGGGGGAGGATCGGTTTGGAAACGGAGTTAAATTACATTTAACAAGTACTGATGACAACGATCCAAACCATTTTGATCCTCGGTATTTTGGCAAGGGCAAGAAATGGCACGATCCGAATGTAAAGCGTATGGTTTCTGGGCATGAACAGTGTTTGCAAGCCTCTAAAGCACTTGGCTTCTCGATTTCAAATGCCACTATAGGTGGTAGCTTGGAGGTGTATCCGAGGAAAAACTTTACAAGTCTTTTCCGAAATAATCTTTCAACTGAAAAATCGCGAACAGATCGAATAACAGTCGACGAAAGCGAAGTGGTGTCTCGTTACTTCAGTGAGCGGAAGGGGCGGTCAAATACTATGCTAGATGTTGGTGCTCATTTCGGTACCGCACTTCGTTACTTTCACGATCTAGCATGGACGATTCATGCTTTTGAGCCTGACCCCAAGAACAGAGAACGGCTCCTTCGCAACTATGGAACCGCTAAGAATGTTATTATTGACCCGCGCGCGATCGCCGCGAAGGCAGCGCGTAACCTACCGTTTTATACATCGGAAGTTTCGTCTGGCATTAGTGGTCTGAGCGGCTTCCATGAAAGCCACAGTTCAAGTTATGGCGTGACTGCAACTACGATAAGCGATGTGTGCCGTATTCGCGGAATCGAGAGAATTGATTTTCTAAAAATTGATGTTGAAGGATTTGATTTCGATGTTCTAAAAGGTGTCCCTTGGCAGACCATTGTGCCAGAGGTAATTGAAGCTGAGTTTGAAGATGCCAAGACACTCCCCTTGGGTCACCGATGGCAAGACATCTGTAAATATTTGGAAGCACGGAATTACACCGTTTACATAAGTGAGTGGTATCCTATTGAAGAATATGGTGTGCGCCACTCTTGGAGAAGTGTAACAAAATGGCCTACTGAGCTAAAAGATCCGAAAGGTTGGGGCAACCTTCTTGCGTTCCAGAACGACCCGGGTTTGCATCAGATAGAAACTTTGTTTAGGGATTGTGTTAAATGGCCGGCATAATTGCGATCGTCAAAGACATCATAAAACGGCGTCCGCGCTTTTCATATAGTCTACTATTTCTTGGAACCGTCTCTGTATTCTCATTGGGTCTGGCCTGGATCTTTTTTGGAATTATGGCGTCAGTCTATTTGGGGCTCCTTCAAGCGCTAGCTTTTTTGGGGCTAGCAGTTGCCGTCCTGTTGCTGCGCTACCGAAAGAATATTCAAGCACTCTCTATTCAACTCCAGCAGGTGTCGGAAGACACAATCACTGCGACGCCTTCTCGGTTGAATTTTGAAACAGATCCAAGTTTTCGGGCATCTGCCACGGCGCTAGTTCGGGCTGAGGCAGAACAGATTATTTCACCAATCGCTGCCGAACTCGATGGCGTTGTATCCCTGGTTAAAAGCTCCGAGGTCAACCCTAAAGTTTATGACTTAATTGAAAGACATAAGAAGGAGACCTTAGAGGCGGTTGACCGCAGTGAGCAAAGCAGTGTCCGGGATGCAGTTGCGCAGGCTATCAACGCTATTGAAGCGTCTGAAGAGCGATTGGAGATGCGCTTTGAGGCCGACTTGAAAGCAAGAACGTCGGGCTTAGATCTGAAGATGGTTTCATTAGATGACAGCTTTATAAATTTTGCCGATCTAGCTGATAAAAAGTTTGATCAACTACAATCTGCTGCCCAAGTGGCTGAGCAGAAATTTAGTGACTCGAATGACGATATCGAAAGATTAGATAGTTTATATACAGATTTAAAAAGACGACAGACAAAGAACATTTCTTCACTCAATTTGCGTCTGTCTGCGCTGCAGTCAAAGGTTGCAAGTCAAAACCTAGATACCGTGACGCAGGCCGACCTCAACGAGGCTATTCACTCTATTCGGCAAATCCTCGAGCAGCGTCTCTTCGCTGACGTGGAGGAGTATTTTTCAGCGAAATTTGAAAAATTGGAGAAGCTGTCGGCCGATCTGGAATCTCAAGCGAAGCAGGTGGATCGCCAGCGTAGTATTGTGGATGATGTTACGCAGTCACTCCAATCGTCGATATCCAAAATTGAAACCAACGCTGGAGATGTAGCATCGATTTCATCAAATATAGAAACCACGCAGAACCTCCTTAATAAAACACGCGAAATGTCGGTCGCTATTCCTATTGCGACGGCTTTGCGCATTGTAAATAGTGCAACTGGAGCAGACAGTGCGGTCGATCAGTTGGTCGGCACTGGACAAACTGTCCATGGCCATGAATTGATAATGGCAGTGATTAGCGACCGGAAAGAAACTTACACCGAAAGCGCTTACTGCCGACAGTTTATTGAGGTTGGATCCACGCGTGATCGCATTCCAGGACAGCAATCGAGTGAGTCTCTCGCATTTTTCTGTGAGCTCAATAAATTTAAATTTATTACTGTAGACGCAGACCCATTAGTGTCTAACTCTATCCGAGGGGTGCTTCGCGCAATTTCTCCTGCATCACTTGTAGTAAATGCTCGAGGTGAAGAATATTTATCTAAACAGGAGAGGGTGGATTTCTTGTATCTCGATGCTTTTGACATCAGCCACGACAACCACTCGGAGGCGCGCCAACGTCGATACAGAGAGCTTTTCGATACTGAGATAAATGATGAAGATAGCTGGGCGATGCATTTAAATGCAGTTACTGCAGCTTTACCAAGGCTTTCTTCAAATGCGCTCGTTTGCTTTGATGATACTTGGCAAGACGGGAAAGTATGGGCGGGAAAAGGTAAATACGCACTCCCTTATCTCTTGAAATACGAATTTGACATTATTGCAAAGACAGACCGGAGTGTTGTACTTGGTAGACGCTGAATAATTTTGTTGTCGGGGTGGCATGCCAAACTAGCCTCAAATTTTCGGTCTGCTAAGTGCATTTATCGCCAGGTAAAGGTAGCGCACCGCCCGTACAATAGGATTAGTTCGGTCCAGAGTGTCTGGAAGATTAATTTTGACTCGCTTGCTTTCCGTTCCTCGCGATGCAGGTTGTGGGACCACGCTGATTTGTGCCTGTTGTTGTTTTACGCGATTGTCGTTTACATGTTGAGAAGTAGCTTCGTTGTACTTAACAAGAACCTCCGCAGTCGGCCCGTCCATGATAAGTCGCCCTGATTCAAGCCAAATTGTCCTTTCACACACTTCCTCGAGCATTGAATGACTGTGGGATGCTAGGATCAGAATACCCGCTCTGCCAATAAATTCCTTCATTCTGTCTTTTGCCTTTTCGCGAAAGGCGCTGTCGCCGGTAGATAGCCATTCATCTAAGATGAGAATTTCTGGGCTAAATGCCGTCGCAATTGAAAAATTGAGCCTCATTCTCATGCCTGCTGAGTAGGTGTGAATAGGCATATCCAAAAATTCTTCGAGCTCTGAAAATGCAGCGATCGAAGCGCGCTCTCGTTCAATCTCATCGCGGGAGATACCTCCGGCAAGTCCCCGCAATGTAATGTTTCGATTTCCGGTGGCCTCAAGATTCATTCCTAAATTCACGTTTATGACATTAGTTGTTTTACCTTTTATCTCCACTGAACCTCTATCCGGAACATAAATCCCAGCTAAAATTTGCAATAGTGAGGTTTTGCCAGACCCATTCCTTCCGATAAGGCCTACACGCTCTCCTTTTAAAACATTGAAAGACAGGTCTTGAATCGCCTTGACTCCCTTGACCTCTCCAGCTGCACCAACGATGAGGCGCGGGTTTTGTTTGGTCATCGATGAGTCACTCTGTCTGCCAATGCGGGATGATGCGGAATGCCTGCCATACATCGGGAAGTTCAATGAGATGTCTTTTACATGGATTTCGGGCATTGATTTTCTCACTAGAGCCAATAGGCAAGACGGTTTCGAGCTCGCGACGCCAGGGTCAACGCGGCGCTTCCAGTAATGAGGGTACATGTCAAAACTAAGATTAAGCTAAGGTCACGGGGAGGGTCTCCCAGCATAGGATTTCGAAGGATTTCTATGTAGTGTGTTAAAGGATTCAGGTCCGCTGCTACCGCACGAATGCCAGACTGCTCCTCACGTACCCACAATATCGGCGTGACAAATAGTAAAAGTCGCGTAATAGAAGATACTAGGTGAGTAATATCCCGAAATCGAGCGCACAAAAATCCTAGAAAATACTGAATAAAAATGATATTTAGCAAAATCAATAAAATTGAAAAAAGGCAATACAAAGGAAGAATGTTAGAAAATTTTCCGAAAAAACAAATCAGTAAAATACAAATAGAAGTTTGTATAACAAATACAAATATTGATCTAGTGCAATACCTATATACATGAAAGGAAAAGGGTAGGTTAACAGACTTTATCCAGCTCTCCGATTCAACAAATACAGAGCAACCATCTATTATGGAGCTAGTAATGAGTGTGTAAATTGCATACCCTAACGCAACATACAGAACGAATGCATATGGATCAAGTGATGAAAAGTTCGCAAAAAACAGCGATACCCCTGCAACGAAAATGGCAAACGAAATTAGAAGCCACGCTAATCCCAATTTGCTCCGCCGGTATCGTTGTTGGACATCTTCAGCGCCAAATGTGATCCAAGACCTGACCATCAAAAGGCCGCGCCAAAGATCAACTGCAGCTCCTCTTATGCTCGTGTCCTTTTTATTTATGAGGAGTTGTCTGGAGAACGTCATGTTTGTCTTCCGATGTGTGTGCTGAATTTCAGATTTGAACAATTGGAGTGCGATGTGACGGCATCTTGAAAAGGGTTTTGAATAAATTTACTGGTATCAACAATAGTATGAGCGTGGTGAAGTTCAAGCGATTGGGGTAATGGGCTGATGGAGGCGTCGATTGTTATACGAACGTACAACGAAGCTCGGTGGTTGGGTAAGGTCCTTGAAGCATGTGCGTCGCAAGAATTGGCGGAGGGAGAGTTCGAGGTAGTCATTGTCGACTCTGGATCCACGGACGCAACGCTTGAAATCGCGAGGCAGGGCGGCGCGCGAGTGACGCACATTAATAAGAGCGATTTCACATTCGGCCGGTCGCTTAACGTGGGGTGTCAATTTGCCCGGGGAAAGTTTCTTGTTTTTATCTCCGGGCATTGTATTCCAATTCGAGCTGACTGGCTTTCAAATTTGATTGCCCCGCTGCAAGAAAAAGAAGTGGCACTGGTGTATGGGCGGCAGCAAGGGTTAGATGGAGTAACAAAATTTTCCGAGGAGCAGCTTTTTCGGAAATATTTTCCGAATAAAAGTGAAATACCGCAAGAGGGATTTTTTTGTAACAATGCAAATTCCGCGGTTCCAAAATGGGTGTGGGAGAAATATAAATTTGATGAGAATGTTACTGGACTTGAAGATATGGTGCTTGGCAAGGCGCTTGTGAAGGATGGGTATAAATTGGGCTACGAGGCGAATGCGTCAGTTATTCATATTCATGAAGAAAGTTGGTCTAAAATAAGGACACGCTACGAGCGAGAAGCGGTCGCGCTGCAGGAGATTATGCCTGAGGTGCATATTCGATTTTCCGATTTTTTACGTTACACTCTAGCGGGTGTGCTGCTTGACTGTGGAGAGGCGCTGAACCAGCGCGTCTTTTGGAAGGAGATTGGCAATATAATTTGTTTCCGCGCTATGCAGTATTGGGGGGCATACAAAGGCAATAACGATCTTCGAAAGATTTCGCAGGACCGTAAGGACCGCTACTTCTATCCCAGGTAAACCGCACGTATGTTGAGTGAAATTCTAAGCGCAACAGAAGAGGTGACTCATGTCAAGCGCGTTCGGGTGCGTGGCTCTTTTGCCAATGAAGGCTCACAGTGCACGTGTAAAATCTAAAAATTTCCGCGATTTTGCTGGCAAGCCACTTTTTCGCTGGATGCTTGATACCCTACTATCGATGGAGGAAATCGACCGTGTCGTCATAAACACCGATGCGCGCCAAATTTTGGCTGAGCATGGGCTGAATGACGGCGATCAGGAAGGGCGCGTAATAATCCGCGACCGTAGGGAGGAAATCTGCGGTGATTTTGTCTCAATGAATCTCGTTCTTGCTGATGACGTGGATAATATCGACGCAGAAACCTACCTGATGACCCACACCACCAATCCACTGTTATCCGTCGACGCGATCCGAGCATCGTTGCGGTGTTATGAAGCTGCGGTTAAAAGTGGGGCGGCCGATAGCCTGTTCACGGTCAATAAGGTGCAGACCCGATTTTATCGCGGGGATATGAGCCCGGTTAATCACGATCCGGATAACTTAGTTAGGACACAGGATTTGGAGCCATGGTTCGAGGAGAATTCAAACCTCTTCATTTTCAATAGTGAGAGCTTTTCTAAAACGAATGCGCGGATCGGGGCTAAACCCGCAATGTACGAGACCCCGCCGCTTGAAAGTATCGATATTGATACCGCCGATCAGTGGATGCTGGCCGAAGCTGTCGCTCTTTACGACAAGAAAGTCGAGTTTTAAACCATGCGCGCGCTTGTGACCTGCCCGCCTATGCTTGGCATGATTGATGAGTTTCGGCCCGCGTTCGCTGAAAAGAACGTGGAGCTGAAAGCGCCCAAAGTGGTCCAGACCATGACCGAAGACGAGCTATGCGCGCTCCTGCCGGAAATGGATGGCTGGATTATCGGTGATGATCCAGCGACTGCACGCGTTTTGCAGGCTGGCGCGGCCGGTTGCTTGAAGGCGATCGTGAAGTGGGGTGTGGGAGTCGACAATGTTGACTTCGAAGCGGCTGAGCGTTTGGGTTTGCCCTCGACCAACACCCCTGGCGTCTTTGGCAACGAGGTTGCCGATGTGGCGATGAATTATGTTGGGGGGCTCGCTCGTCAGACATTCCTGATTGATCGTGAGATTCGCGCCAATAATGCGTGGCCAAAGCCGCGAGGGATTTCGTTAAGTGGGCGTAAGGCTGGGATTGTAGGCTTCGGAGATATTGGACGTCAGACAGCCCGACGGCTTATCGCTTCGGGCATGGAAGTTTACGCCTATGATCCGGCCTATACGCCGGTCAAAGGCCTCAACGTCACCCCGATGGCTTGGTTTGAAGGCGTCGGAGACTGCGACTTCCTAGTGTTCACTGCTCCGCTGAACAAAGCCACTCACCACATGTTCAACGACAAGGTTCTTGCCGCTTGCAAGGATGGCGTGCGAATCGTCAATGTCGGACGCGGACCGGTCATTCAAGAAGCGACTCTGGTCAAGGGACTTGAGAGCGGCAAGGTCCACTCGGCTGCCCTCGATGTCTTCGAAGTGGAACCCCTAAGCGCTGACAACCCGTTGCGCTGCTATGATCGCTGCATATTCGGTTCCCATAACGGCTCTAACACCGAAGATGCCGTTCGTCGGGTGAGCCACCAAGCAATCGGTTATTTGTTTAACTTCCTCGGCGTAGCATAGACGATGGCGCAACGAGCTGTCTTCATCACGGGTATTGCCGGTGGGATTGGAGCGTCGCTGGGTGCCGCCTATCGAGAAGCGGGCTGGAGGGTCATCGGCTCGGGCCGTCAGGCACCAAGCCCGCAGGTATGTGACATTTTCATCGAAGCCGATCTCAACGCGCTCGCAGAGGATGATCGAGTGTTGGCGCAAGTAGTGGCCGACGTCCGCGCTGCTCTGGACGGCGTTTCGCTAAATGTGCTGGTAAACAATGCCGCTGCTCAGATCCTTGCGCCTGCGGATAGGCTCACCGCTGCGGACTGGCGTCGAACAATGAATGTCAATCTGACCGCTCCGTTTCGACTTTCCCAAGCCTTCTTGTCCGATCTGGAGGCGAGCGACGGAGTGATCTTGAATATAGGCAGCGTTCATGCGCAGGCGACCAAGCCAGAATTCGCGGCTTACGCGACCTCAAAGGCGGCGTTACACGGCCTGACCCGTGCGCTCGCCGTTGATCTTGGCAAGCGCTTACGCGTGGTTTGCCTAGCACCTGCAGCCATTTCGACACCTATGCTAGTGGCCGGCTTTGAAGGGCGCGAGGACGCGTTCAATGCCCTCAAAGCGTGTCACCCAGCCGAGCGTATCGGTGAACCTGATGAAGTTGCCGCTGCAGCGCTTTTTCTGACCGGGCCCAACGCTGGATTTGCCACAGGGACGACCTTTTGGCTCGACGGCGGAGTTTTGTCTCGCCTGCACGACCCGGTCTGATCCTCGTAGGAGGCGCGCGTGACACCGCTGAAAATGAGCGAACCGAAAATCGTCTGGCCTGAAGGTGCGATCTTAGGTGAGGGGCCGGTTTGGGCCGAGGAACAGCAGGCCCTCTACTGGGTCGATATCAAGGGGCTCAAACTCCATAGCTTTACACCCTCAACGGGTAGCAGGCAAAGCTGGATTTGTGATGAGTCAATTGGTTGCGTCGATGCGCCAAACGCGAAGGGAGCACTGTTGGCTGCGACTCAATCCGGGTTCGCTTGGCTCTGGCCGAAACCGGATGGCACGGTGGAGCGTCAGAGTATCGAACAGACCGGGGCTGAGACCGCGCCGGGCCATCGCTTCAATGATGGAAAGCGTGCACCTGACGGATCCTTCTGGGCTGGGTCCATGGATAACTCAGAGAAAACAAACGCCGGCACCTGGTGGCGGCTCGATCCAGAGACCGGCAAGGCAAGCTCGATAGATGGAGGCTATCGTGTGCCGAATGGGCCTGCCTTTGATCCGGTTAGGGGGCGTGTGTATCTAACCGATAGCGCTCGGCAAATTGTCTATCTCGCTCAATTTGACGCGGGAGGGCAAGGTCTCCTTCAAGCCAAAACGATCTTTCTCAAATTCAGTGAAGGGGAAGGTTATCCTGACGGTATGCAGGTTCATTCAGACGGATCTCTCTGGATCGCGTTCTGGGACGCCGCCTGTGTACGAAGATACGCCCCGGACGGGACGTTAATTCAGCAGATAGGTCTGCCTGTGACCCGCCCGACCAGTCTGGCGCTCGCACCTGAGATATCTGCGCTCTTCGTGACGTCAGCATCTATAGGTCTAGAAAAAGATGGATGGCAGGGTGGACTCGTTCAGGTCGATTTCTGCTCGTCCGAATTGGATTTCGCATCACGCTCGCGAAGCTGATCAAGCTCATACCTTATTGATTGAAGCTCAAGCTCCGCGCGCTGATGGGCCATTTCCGCGCGAGCCCCGCTGTTCTGCGCGAAGCGTAGCTGCTCGGCGAGGTGGAGGACGATGCGCCGGGTCTTGAGAGCGACGGCCCCTATAGCACCACCCAATCCAATCGTAAGAACGCCGAGGGCAATCCAAACGGCCCATTGCGGGGCTGCCAGCCCAAGGGCAATGGCTAATACCACTAGAACACCTAGCCCAGCCAATATTGACATATTGTTTTTTGTTAAGCGAACAAAGCGATCGATGAAGGTGTGAATGCGCCTATGCTTGCGAGCATTTGAGGGCAGATGAGGCCTTAAGGTCTTGCGTCTTGGACGCCGCTTGCGGGGCTCGGCGACAATCTCTTCAAGCGTTGCGCGTTCAAACACGTCGAGGTCGCCGCCAACTGTTGCATTTTTTACCCTAACGCCAAGCCTTGAGAGCGCCTCACCTGCGATTTGGAAATGCTCACGCATCTTGCTGACTTGTGGCAAATGCCATTTGCGTCCTGGGCCGAAATAGTCCGGATCGAAATGGTTTGTATCGGAGCTGGTTGAGCGCAGGCGGATATCACCCGGGCTCTTTCCGTCACCGCGAACAGCATCATCTGGAACCGTGTAACGCATATCGCAGCCGATGAGATGGATTTCGGAAAAGCCCATATACGCCGCCAACTGGAGCATGGTCACGGCGACTGTATAGGGTTGAATGACCGCACGCTCGACGTCGGTTGAAAAAAGGCTCCAAGGCAGATGGTCTAAAGATCCTGCCTCTTCGTTGAAGAAGTAGCGGTTGGGCCCGTCCTGGATGTGAGAGCGCGCCGCGAAACGCGAGCGTGCTCCGCCATGCTCTTGAAGCTCGGCCGGAAAAAAGCCGACCATATTCGGATGGCTTACGAGCATGGCGTCAATGTCTTGCGCCCGGTCGGGCAGGACTTGAGAATCCACGCAGGTATAATAGGTTGGCCGCCAGTTGATCCGATCGAACAAAAGAAAGGCCGCGTTGCAGGCGAATACAGTCTCGTCTTCTAGAAGCGAAAGGTCAGTTTCGTTCAGGGAGGGGCCGTTGCCCATAATGAAGCACCGTTCGCCAGCGTGCTTATCTTTGAACGCGGATAGGTCGCTGATCGGTTCTGGGGCCTTGAAGGCCGGGTTGAAACGCGAGCCTCCTGAACCCAGCGGTGTATGGCGTCGTAAATCGTGATCTCGAATGATGGGCGGGTCGAAGGCTCTGAGCTGCGGGTCGAGCTCCAATTTCTGCGCATCAGTGAGTGTTTTAGGCGTATGAGGCAGCACTGACCCGTACGCCTCGCGCCATGTGTCCTCGAGCATGTTTAGCTCGCGCCGAAGTACCTGATCAACCTCTTGGGTATATTGCGCCCATTGATCCACGGAGCGCTGACCCGGCCTGACTCTGAAGCATCCGAGCATGGAGTCGACCGAGTAAAGGTGAGCGTGACGGAAGAAGCGTGCCCAAAGTTCGAAGTCGTTGGCCAGCGAGAGACTGTCATCCAGGTAACCGCCTGCGCGGTCCCATAGGCTGCGTCTCCAGAAGGTGGACTCCTGCTGGATCCAGCCATGATCTCCGGACAGGAAGCGTAGCCGTGACCAAGGTCTGGCGTCACCGATATGCTGGATCTCGCCGGCAGCGTTCATTGCTGTTGGTCGACCTGTGATCCAATCCACATCTGGGTAAGCTCCAAACACCCGCGCGACGCGCGCTAAGCAGTCTGGGTGAAGTACGTCGTCAGAGTTAATCCATCCCATGATTTCGCCGTCGGTTTTGGCGAAGCCCTTGTTCAGCGCATCGGCATGGCCGGTGTCCGGCTCGCTGATGATCGTATCAATTGAGTTTCGAAACTGCTCAATGATTAGACGAGACCCGTCCGAACTCGCGCCGTCTGCAACCACATACTGCAGCCTTGGAAAATCCTGGGACACCACCGATCGAAGTGCATGCTCTAGATAGTCCGCGCCGTTAAAGTTTGGCGTGACGATACTGATCGACAACGAGCCTTGCTTTGAATGTGTCACGATCGGCGACTCCGTCGTCCAAGCGTCTCGGCCCATAGCGAAACAGTGCTCTTAAAAGCTGACCACAATCCTGCATTTCTATTCACCAATGAGAAAACCTCGAAAAGTCGCTGCTGTGACACAAGGCCGGTCTTCGTGTCATCACCCATGTAAACTTGAGACAGAGTTTGATCTAGTCGGCGGAAACGTGCGCCATTTTGGTAGAGTCGGGTCCATAGGTCCCAATCCATGACATAATGAAGCGACTCATCAACCCCGCCCGCATTCTTTACGGCTTCACGTCGTGCAAAGCATGAGGGCTGCGAGATGGTGTTGGAGCGAAGAAGTATATCAGTCGCGTCAGCGACTTGGTCATGTTGCCCGGAAACAGCTCCGCTTTTGTCGATAAAGTCTGAGTTTCCAAACACCACATCAGGAGTATCTGATGCAGCGAAGGCTTTGGCGACCCGGCTCAGCGCGTCATGAGTGAGGCGGTCATCGGCGTTCAGCCAAAAAATAATATCTGCACTTGTTTCGCGCCATCCCTCGGCGATCGCAGCTGCTTGACCGTTGTCGGGACCACTTCGACGATAAACGAATTCGAGATCGCTGGCGTCCGCCGCTTCGGCTACGCGTGGATCGCCGGATGCGTCCAAGAGCGCGACTTCAAGAGGTTCGGACTGACGCGCGAGGCTTTCGAGCGTAGTGGGCAACAAGTCATGCCAAGCCCCAACGGGTATAGCGCACGCAAACTTTAGGGATGCAGGCATAGTTTGTTTTCCAGAGCCTTCTCACGAGAAACGTCTTATCTGATCCTCCCGTGTCAGGCGATAGCTGCGCTGAAGTCTGCCCAAGCGGTCTCAGTCAGCGCGCAATTGTCTGCAAGAAAACGTGACTTATCCATTGCAATCGGGCCATCTATAGCCCAACCGAATGCTCTCATGCAGACTGACAGGTTTAGAGATATCCATGATCCCATTCATTGACCTTGCTGCCCAGCGCGCCCGTATCAAAGATCGCCTTGATGCCTCCATTGCGAAGGTCATCGAGGAAGGTCGCTATATTCTCGGACCTGAGGTGCTGGAACTGGAAGCGCGCTTGGGCGATTTTGGTCAGGCCAAGCATGCGCTTGCGTGTGCCAATGGGACAGATGCACTAGCACTTCCATTGATGGCCTGGCGATTGAAGACGGGTGATGCGGTCTTTGTGCCAAGCTTTACCTTTGCCTCCACCGCAGAAGTCGTTCCCTGGCTGGGGGCCCATGCCGTCTTCGTCGATATCGACCCTAAGACCTATTGCATGGATCCCGACAAGCTCGAGGCGGCCATAGAGATGGTCAAAAGGGATGGCGAGCTCAACCCGGTTGGTGTGATTGCGGTCGACCTGTTTGGTCAGCCTGCGGACTACCGCCGCATAAGTGAAATCACTAAGGCTCATGGCTTGAGGCTGATTGCGGATTCGGCTCAGGGGTTTGGCTGCATGCTGGATGATAAGCATCCAGTTCACTGGGCCGATGTCACCACTGTCAGCTTTTATCCAGCAAAGCCGCTTGGGTGCTATGGCGATGGTGGTGCGGTCCTGACCAATGATGATGAGCTCCACACGATTATGAAGTCGCTTCACGTCCACGGCGAAGGGACGGAGCGCTACGAATATGCTCGTATCGGCATGAATTCACGCCTCGACACCATTCAAGCTGCGGTGCTGTTAGCGAAAATGGAGGTGTTTGAGGACGAGATTCGAGTGCGCAACGAAGCGGCTGACCGCTATGCGCAGGGCTTCGGCGATCTCGTGCGTCCTCACAAGGTGATCGATGGAGGACTGTCGGTCTGGGCCCAGTACACGATCGAGGTTGATGACCGCGACGGCTTCCGCAAGGCGCTCGCTGACCAGGGCGTCCCCACGGCGGTCTACTATCCTTGGCCGCTGCACCAGCAAGCTCCCTATGCGCGCTTTCCTACCAATCCGGGTGGCCTTCCGGTGACGGAAGCGGCCGCAGCGCGCGTTGTGTCGCTTCCGATGGATGGCTATCTCGATGGCGAGCGGCAGGAGACTGTGATCAAAGCTGTTCGCGCTGCTCTGGGGTAGATCTTGGCCCATGAGCCTGAAGCCAAGCCTGGCGCATCCGTTGCCGTTCTGATCGTCGCGTATAAAAGTCGTGACACGATTGGTGATGTGATCGCCAGCCTGGAGGCGCAAACCTGTCGTCCAGCTCGGGTGCGCCTGTTGGAAAATGGGTCGCCAGAGGGCAAACAAGTTGATCCAGCTGCGCTGCCAGACTGGGTGGAGCTGATTGAGAGCGAGGTCAATTTGGGCTTTGCTAGGGGCAATAACGCCCTTGCGGAGGGTGTCCAGGAAGACTGGCTCCTGTTTCTCAATCCGGATGCATTCGCTCAGCCCGATTGGATCGAGCAGCTGATGGCGGCGACAAAGCGCAACCCCGAAGCGTCCATGTTTGGCTCGACCCAGTTGGCCCATGGTGCGCCGGGCGTACTCGACGGGGCTGGCGATGTGTATCACGCAACCGGGCTGCCTTATCGCGCAGGCTACGGCCTTAAAATCAACCCGCCGGTTGAGGGGGAGTGCTTTGCGCCCTGCGGCGCGGCGGCCCTCTACCGACGTACTCTGTTTGAGCGCCTCGGTGGCTTTGACGAAGACTATTTCTGCTATGTCGAGGATGTGGACCTTGCCTATCGGGCCCGACTTTCTGGCGAGACTTGCATTCAGGTCCGCGAGGCTGTGGTGAGCCATATGGGCTATGCTTCGACCGGGCGCCGGTCAGAGTTTGCAACCTATCACGGGGCGCGCAACCGGCTCTGGACCTTCTTTAAGGACACGCCCTTGGCATTGTTGCTGGTCCTGACACCGCTTCATCTGACCGTGACACTGCTGCTATGGCTGTCGTCAGCACGCTTTGGTCAATTCACGCTGTTTGGAAAAGCGATGAAGGATGCGATGGTCGGATGGTCGGACCTGATGGAAAAGCGCAGGCACGCTCAACGTGGTCGCTCGGTGTCATCGTTGAAACTAGCAGCTATGATGAGCTGGAATCCAATAAATCTGCTTACGCGTGCGCCGCATATCCGACCGGCTGCCCGTGACAGGCAGGAGTAAACACGGCGTAGGGCAGACAAGGCAGTTGGGGACTCAATAATGGCAACAATTCTGGTCGTTGGCGGAGCGGGCTATATCGGGGCGCATGTCTGCAAGTCGCTTGCCGCGCGCGGTGATACACCGGTGGTATTTGATAACCTTTCAGCCGGTCATGAGCATGCGGTCAAATGGGGCCCCCTGGTGCGCGGCGACATCCGCTCACCCGGTGACCTAGACAAAGCGTTTGAAAAGCATGCGCCTGAGGCCGTGATGCATTTTGCCGCCAATATCGAGGTTGGCGAGGGGCAGCGTTTTCCGCTTCGCTTCTGGGAAAACAACGTGTCCGGCGTGGTGACGCTTCTTGGCGCGATGGAGCGCGCGGGGGTAAAGCCGCTCGTCTTTTCGTCCACCTGCGCGGTCTATGGTGAGCCGGAAATCGTCCCGATCACTGAAAATGAAAGCTGCAAGCCGGTCAGCGTCTACGGCCAAACTAAGCGCTCGGTGGAACAGCTTCTGGACAATGTGGCGCTGGTGGATGGCGTTCGCTACGCGGCGCTGCGTTACTTCAATGCAGCAGGCGCCAGCCCGGATGGGGAGATCGGCGAGGAGCACGACCCTGAAACGCACCTGATCCCCAACGCCCTGAAGGCCGCGGCCGGGATTGGCGGGCAGATGAAATTGTTCGGGACCGATTACGACACCCGCGATGGCACCTGTATTCGCGACTATGTCCACGTGATGGATCTGGCTGATGCCCACCTTGCTGCGCTGGATAAACTGCAGGCTGGCGAGCGCAAGCTGATCGCCAATTTGGGTACGGGGCACGGCGCATCAGTTCTGGAGGTTCTTCAGGCCGTCGAGAAAGTCACTGGCCTCAAGCCACCCTATGATGTGCACCCACGCCGCCCAGGCGACGCACCGATGCTGTCAGCGGACATCAGCTACGCCAGACAGATGCTCGGCTTTGATCCAAAACGCTCAGGTATCGAGCAGATCATTAAGGATGCCTGGCGCTTCCACAAACTTGCCTGGAAGCTCTAGCGGCCCGATCCCTTATTCTACAGCAAGAGCCAGGCGTGCACACAGCGCGTCGTGCACCGTCACGATCTCGCCATTGCCAAGGGCACGCTCCAGCGCCTTGGAGGTTAGCGTGTGAACGGCTGCTGATTCCAGATCATCAGTGTTGCGATTGGCGCTGCCGCTGACGCCCTCGGCCAGGAAGAAATTCCCCCAACCCACGCCGAAAGTGGAATGCATGCAGAAGCGTCCCAGGGGCCTCATCGATTCGGCGCTGAACCCGCTTTCCTCGGTCAGCTCACGCATTGCCGTTTTGGCGGGGTCTTCGCCCACCTCCACATGTCCGCCTGGAAAGCTAAGCGCGAAACATCGCGGACCCTGACGCCACTGGCGAAGCATAATGACCTCGCCATTGGTGTTGCGCGCAAAGACGAGGGCGAAGTCCATCGCTTCAACCCTGTGAAAATCGTCTACGACTTTGCCGGTGCCAGTTTCAATCTGGTCCTGAAAGACCCTTATCCAAGGCGAACCGTCGTGGACAAGCGTGCTCTTTATAGCTTTCCAGGGGCGTTCAGGGTCCTTGAAGTCACTCATGACCCGGCGTTCTCAAGCGCCTTGCAAACGGAGTCCACGGCCGGATTGACCAGCTTGCGCTCACCTTCGGCCATGACGCGAATTACAGGCTCGGTCCCCGAAGCGCGCACCAGCAGCCGGCCTTTGCCCGCCAGCGCGCTTTCAGCATCTGCAATTGCAGACTTCACGCTGTCAGCCTCCATCGGCCGGGTGCCCAGCGGATAGCGCACATTCTTCAAGACCTGCGGCGCAGGCGTGAAGACATTGAGCAGCTTGCTGGCCGGTGCATCGCCTTCCACCAGAAGCGCCAATACCTGCAGCGCAGCGATAAGGGCATCGCCGGTGGTGGCAAAGTCGGTCAAGACGATGTGTCCGGACTGTTCTCCGCCAATGTTGAAATTGCCCGCTCGCATGGCTTCGACCACATAGCGGTCGCCAACATTGGTCCGCTCAAGCTCGATCCCATTGGCCTTCAGCGTCTGCTCCAGACCCATATTGCTCATCACCGTGGTGACGATCTTGTCGCCTGCCAGTTTGCCGCTTTTTCTCCAGGAAAGAGCAATCAAGCCGATGAGCTGGTCGCCGTCGATGATCCGGCCATGCTCATCGCACAGGATCAGGCGGTCTGCGTCGCCATCCAGAGCGATACCCAGATCGGCGCGATATTTTTGGACCTGTGTTGCCAGCCCGCCAGGGGCGACAGCGCCGCAGTCCTCGTTGATATTCGTTCCGTCCGGTCCGTCGTTAATCGGAATGACATCGGCTCCCAGCTCCCACAGGATGCGCGGCGCGACCTTATAGGCGGCTCCGTTGGCGCAATCGACAACCAGGCGCAAACCCGACAGGCGCATGTGGCGCGGGAAGGTGGCCTTGACGATTTCGATATAGCGCGCCTGGGCGTCATCCACGCGCTTGGCGCGGCCAATTTCCTGGGACGGGCTAAGCGCGTCAGAAGGATCACTATCCATCAGCGTTTCGATTTCGAGCTCGGCTGCGTCGTTGAGCTTGAAGCCATCCGGCCCAAACAGCTTGATACCGTTGTCTTCATAAGGGTTGTGCGAAGCCGTGATCATGACGCCCAGATCAGCCCGCAGCGACTGGGTCAGCGTGGCGACCGCTGGGGTTGGCAGCGGGCCAAGCAGATTGACATCCATGCCTGCGCTGGTGAAGCCGGCTGTGAGTGCGTTTTCCAGCATATAGCCAGACAGCCGCGTATCCTTTCCAATCACGACGGTGTGGCGTCGATCATCGGAGCGCTTGAAATAACGCGCCGCAGCCATGCCAAGCCGCAGCGCCATTTCAGCAGTCATATTCCCGGTATTGGTCCGCCCGCGAATGCCGTCTGTTCCGAAATAGCGCTTTGTCATCAAACCTGTCTCCGCAGTGGTGATGGTGCTTCCGCCTGTGCCTGATACCACCTCACCCCTGAAAGCAAAATCAATCTTCACAAAGGCCATAACACGGCGGGGTTAAGGCAGACGTAACCGGAAGCCTCAGACCGCCTGCATGCGGACAGGCCATCGGTGTCGACATTCTCGACATCCTGTCTCTTATAAAGCTTGAACTTTTCGCTCTAAAGGCTGATTTTAAAAGCATGAGTGCATCAGACACGCCATCACCTGCTGAAGAGGACCCGATTGAGGAGGCTGCGACCGCGCTGTCGGAGGCAATCGGTCGGCTTAACGTGCGCATGAATACGCTTAAACGCCGGGTTCAGGATGCAAGGCGTGATGCAGACGCTAGCTACGATACAGATGAGGACCGGGCGCGCCTTGCTGCCGCGCTTGATGCGGCCCGCGCCCGCGAGGCTGAACTTGAGGAGGCGGTTGAGACAGCCGCCCAGGCCGTCGATGCCGCGATGGCCGAGCTTGCCGGAACCACATCTGAGAGCCGGAAGGACTAAGCGCGCGTGAGCAAGGTTACAATCTCGCTCAATGGTCGGCCGTTTACCATAGGCTGCGAGGAGGGCCAGCAGGCTTACCTGCGCGAGCTTACAGGGCATCTCGACACCCATGTGCGTGGGCTGGCCGATAGGGTTGGCCAGATTGGCGACTTGCGTCTGCTGTTGATGGCCTCTCTGATCGTTGCCGATGAGCTCAAAGAGGCGCAAGGCGAGATCGAGACGCTTCGTGAAAGCCTGTCTGACACCAAGGGCCGGCTGTCTGAGGCGCAGGCGCGTAGACGGGCTGACCGGGCACGCGCGGCTGAAGCCATGCTGACCGCCGCGGCGGAACTGGAAAAGCTGGTTGAAGCCAGCGACCCGGATGCGCCTGCCGATCCAGCTGGAGACGGGGCTTGAGCCGGGACCGGTTCAGCACCATGTTCGACCTCGGCGGTAGCTGGAGCGTACGTCAGGTCAATTCCACCCGGCGACCTTACGTCTCTGAGAGGGAGCTGTCTCTGCTTGGGATCGTGGTCCCGTGCACGCGGCGCCCACCTGGTTATCCAGGTCAGCAGGGGTGTAAAACGACCAACGGCGCATTTGGCGCCGCCACAAGACCTCCCAGCCAAGTTCAGTCATGCTGACGCGGTGGCGCAAAAACCGGCTAAGAGCCCAGGCCAAGCGGGCCCGCGCGACGGCCTTCGCCGCTGATCCTGGTGCGGCGCGTGCGCTGGTTAGCAATTTTCCCGATGAAATTTGGCCGGCCCTGCACAGTGTGGTGGCCGGCTACTCGCCGATCGGTGACGAGATTGATCCAACGCCGCTGCTTGAGACCTTCTATTGCGAGCAGGTGCGTGTGGTGCTCCCACGGGTCGAAGGTCGCTCTGAGCCTTTAAGATTCCGCGCCTTCAGCCCGGGTGACGAGCTTGAAGTGGGGGCTTTTGGCGTAAAAGCTCCATCAACCAAAGCGGCCCTGCTCAGACCTTCGTTGGTGCTTATCCCGCTGTTGGCCTTTGACGAGGCCGGGCGCCGCCTAGGCTATGGGGGCGGATTTTATGATCGCACGCTCGCTTCGTTGCGCGAGGAGGGTTCGGTGGTTGCGATAGGACTCGCGTTTGAGGCGCAAAAGGTCAGGCGTGTACCGACAGACCGCCATGACCAATTGCTTGATTGGGTGATTACCGAAGGTGCTACGTATCGAACGGTTGCTGGCGCAAAGTGAAGCGATATGACCCACAAAACTTGGCACGCCGCCAGACCGTGTCTAAAACCCTTCCAAAATAACCGAGCTAATTAAGAAAGTTATCTATGGGCGCGTTCAGCGAAGAGACTGTCCAATCCGTCAAACACTACACCGATCGCCTATTTTCTTTCCGTGTGACCCGACCTCAAAGCCTGCGTTTCCGGTCTGGCGAGTTTGTCATGATTGGTCTGAAGGTGGACGGTAAGCCACTTCTACGCGCGTATTCGATTGCAAGCCCCAGCTGGGATGAGGAGTTAGAGTTCTACTCTATTAAAGTGCCCGACGGTCCGCTGACTTCGAGGCTCCAGCACATCAGCGAAGGCGACCCGATTCTGCTCGGCACCAAGCCGGTTGGCACGCTGGTGCTGGATGCGCTGCTACCGGGAAAGCGCCTTTACCTGCTCTCTACAGGGACTGGAATTGCGCCTTTCGCGTCGGTCATCCGCGATCCCGAAACCTATGAGCGTTATGGTCAGGTCATCCTGACCCATACATGCCGTGAGCTCGCCGAGCTGACTTACGGCCGTGAATTGGTGGAGTCGGTTCGTGATGATCCTCTGGTTGGTGAGTTTGTTGGTGACAAGCTGGTCTATTACCCGTCGGTCACCCGGGATGATTTTGAGCGTAAGGGGCGGATCACAACCCTGATGGATGACGGCCTCATTTATGAAGAGCTGGGAATCCCGCCTCTAAACCCGGAAACAGACCGGGTGATGATCTGCGGCTCCATGGAAATGCTTGAAGATTGCAAGGTGCGCTGCGAACAGGCCGGGCTGAATGAAGGCTCCAACGCCCGTCCAGGTGAATTCGTCATCGAAAAGGCGTTTGCCGGCTAGAACCGGTGCGTTGACGCGTGGCCGCATCACAAGGTCTGCGCTATATGCCGGGCCAGAAAGGACGGTCGAGCCGATGCGCATTGGATTCTTTGGAGACGTGGTGGGCAAGTCCGGCCGTGAAGGTGTCATGGAGCACCTGCCGAGCCTGAAAGACCGTCTGCAGCTCGACTTTGTTATCGTTAACGCAGAGAACGCTGCTGGCGGCTTTGGTATTACCGAGCGGACCGCCAATGAGCTTTATGATGCGGGCGCTGACGTGCTCACGCTGGGCAATCACGCATGGGACCAGAATGAAGCGCTGACCTATATCGAACGCGAGCCGCGTCTGTTGCGTCCAGTGAATTACCCGGAAGGCGCTGCGCCGGGGCGGGGCTCATCGCTCTACGACCTGCCGGACGGACGCCGCGTTCTGGTGATGAATGTGATGCTGCGCCTATTCATGCAGCCGCTCGAAGACCCGTTCGCCGCAGTGGACCGTGAGTTGAATGCCGCGCCGCTGGGCGCGGTTGCGGACGCCATTATTGTCGACATGCACGGTGAAGCGACCAGCGAGAAGAACGCGCTGGGCGTTTATTGCGATGGGCGGGCCAGCCTGGTGGTGGGCACCCACACCCATATCCCGACCGCCGACCATCGCGTCCTGCCCGGTGGTACGGCCTATCAGACCGATGCGGGCATGTGCGGTGACTACGACTCTGTGATTGGCATGGAGAAGGACGAGCCGGTGAACCGCTTCGTCACCCATATGCGCTCCAGCCGCTTCCAGACCGCCAATGGCCCGGCAACCGTCTGCGGTCTTCTGGTGGAGACCGACGACAGCACAGGGCTTGCCGTCAGCTGCTCGCCAATCCGCGTGGGTGGAGTGCTGGAGGCGGTGGAGTAACCGCGTCCCGTTTGCCATGGCGAAAGTCGGGAGATGGGCTCAATTCCCGTTGTGGGGGAATTGCAAGTGCTTGAATTGATTGTTTCCGCTCTAATCCAGCAGGCTGAGCGCGTGGAGACTGGAGATAGAAACCTACTTGTTTATGAGCACGTTGAGTATTTTGACGTGCCTGGGCGCAATTATCGGCGCTTCTACCGAAATATTGACGATTACGGTCCTAGCGGGCGTTCCAGCTACTACCGGTATCAGATGAGTTTTGACTTCTCGATGCGCGAGCAGAAGGGGGTGTGCAGCGTCGATAGTGCAAATGTCTACCTGGACCATTGCTATACGATGCCGCGCTGGGAGCTCTATGAGAACGCGCGACCGCGTGACCGTGAGCTGTTTGACGACCTGTATCAGGACCAGCACGATTTCCTGTCCGGCTATGCCCAACTAAGCCAGGCAAGCGCAGCGGGCATGCTGGCTGATCTACGCTCCATGGACGACCTGCCCTGTGAGAACGCGGCTGGCACCATCAATGAAATCTCTGACGCCTGGCAAACCGCCACGCGCGCAGCGATGGAAATCCATGAGGGAGGTGCGGGCACTGTCGAACTGCGCGATACGGTCTGTGAGGAAATCGGCACGCGCCTCAGACGCTGCCGCGATTGACTCCTGGTGCGCCGCTTGGCCTCACGGCTCCAATGGGGCCTTGATCTCGGCGCTGCCGTCAAAATGGGCCGTGATGGTGGGCCAGATATACTCGGTCACCCGGCGTTCCAGGACCCGGCTCGGTCAGCGAACCTGCCATCAGATTGACCGTGTAGCCAAACTCATCTGAGCCGGTGAACATGCGCAGGGCCTCAGCGGAGGCCGCGCTCACCGTTGAGTGACCGGACGGGTATCCGGCAAAGGGCGGGGTGGGGAATTCCGCCGGTGAGTAGGGGTGCCAGCGTGACGCTTCCAGCGGGACTGTCCCCTCGCCAGGACCGCCCCAGCCTTCGATGACCTCCTCGCCGAAATAATGGCGCACCAGCGTCCAGGGACGGGAGGTGTCGTAGTAGAGCTTGCTGTCCCAGCTGGCGATGAAAGCATCCATCGCGGTGTTGGCGACGGCGAAATACATCTTCACATCGGTATCAAGATCATTCTCGTCGCGGCAGCTGACGACCTGGGCCATCTGGAGCCAGTGGCCGGACTGCCCTGTGGAGGCCGGTCCGTCGCGCATGAACTCCACGAGCGCCTTCTGCTCGGTCGTCAGGTCGGCATTCATCTGCGCGACTTCTTCCACTTCAGCCAGGAGCTGGTCGCCATCCACCAGCGGCGGCGGCGGGGCGCGGAACTGGTCGGCGCTTTCAAGGGCGAAGGGTTGAACCCGGTACCAGTGGGGCGTCAGCCATTCCTGGATGGCGACACCGCCCATGCCATCACTGGCCGGGATGGGCTGCCAGCGATCCGGGTCGATGACCTCGTAGGCCGTGTTGACCGGGCGATACATGGTGTAATCAGAATAAGGCTCGCCACTGGATCCCCGCTCAGTCCCGGTCTGGTTGGCCCCGTCATGACGGCGCGCTGCCAGCACAGCCTCGGCGGCGAGGCGGCCAATGCCTTCTGGTGTTGATGGGTCGCGGCTGACAAGCTCTGGATCATAGCCAGCCTCGATAAAGGCTGCGTTCAGCATGTCAGCCTGGTGGGGGTATTGATCCAGGCTGGCGATATGACTGGCATAGGCAATGGCGATGGCCTTGTTATCGGCGGTGCGTTCAGCCTCCGGACGGCGCAGATTGCCGCCATAGCGTGTGCCGACAGCCACATCGTCATAGGCCGCCCAGGCATCAAAGACGGCTGTCTGCACAATCGCCATCTGACGCGATAGTACGGTGGGGCGCGCTCCGATGCGCAGCACATCAGCTGCGGCCGCCTCCAGCATGGTGTCCATCAGCTCATAGGCCGCAGACGGATTGAAATCAGGATTGATCGCCGCGCATTGCTCGCTGGTCGTGCCGCCGCCTGCGGGAGCTGCGACCTGGAGCGAAGCAGCGAGTACCAGGTTTGAAACCGTCAGTGCCACCATGACTTGTGTGTCCCCTTTTGTCCGGCGCGCAACCTAACGCGCCTGTATGACACAAGCGCGATGACGCAAGGTCGCGGGTCGGGTAGCGTCACGCCATGACGCTTCCTTCTCGCATCGGATTCGGGATTTCTGGCCCCCACGGCACGCCGTTGGTTGCGCGGGCGCGCACCGGTGATCTCGTTCGACAGGCCTACGAGGCTGGAGTGAGGGTGTTTGACACCGCGCCCGCCTACGGAGCAGGCGAGGCGGAGCGCCGCCTTGGCGAGAGCTTGAAGTGGCTCCCCCGCGATGAGGTTTTCATCTCCACCAAAGCGGGTCTGTTCAGCCATGGCGTCGCGGGCCGGCGACGTGGGTTTTCACCGGGCGAGATTGAGCAGAGCCTGCGCGATAGCCTGACCCGTTTGCAGGTGGAGGGCGTCGATGCGCTCTTCCTCCACGGAGCGGGAGCAGAAGAGTTGACCCCGGCGCTGTTTGAGCGGCTTGAGGCTCTTAAAGGTGCGGGAGCATTCAAGTATCTGGGTGCCGCCGGGCGCGGGGCTGAGCTGTCTGCCGCGATTGAGTCAGGGGCGTTTCAGTTGCTGATGGCGCCGGTCCATCCCTTCCTGTCGAGTGAGGAAGATCAGCGGCTTCTCGACGCGGCCAAAGCCAGCATGACCGTTGTGGCGATCGAGACCTCAGGGGACGCACCACTAGCGCCCCGACTGCCGCGTAGCTCAGCCGATGTCTACCGCCTTGCCAAACAGCTGAGGTCCCAGCCGGGCCGCGGGCGCGTCAGTGTGGAGGAGGGGCTACAGGCCGCCTTGCATCGCGATGAGGTAAGATGCGCGCTCATGACCACCACGCGCATGGAGCATCTGCTGGCCAACGCTCGCTTCGCCTAGCGGCTCTGGCGCGCTTTCCAGTCTTTGAACCAGAGCGCAAACTCGCCGATGCCGTCATTGAGTGATGTCTGGGGGCTTCTACCGTAAGCAGCTTCCAGCTTCGTGGTGTCCGCCCAGGTATTGGAGACATCGCCGGGCTGCGCTTCAACCAGGCGCTTGTCGGCTTTAACGCCGAGGGCCTTTTCAAGGGCCGTCACGAGCGCCAGCGTATCCACCGGCTCTGAGCCGCCGATGTTGAAAACGCGGTGCTGGCTGCCGGGATTGTCATCGAGCACCGCCTGAAGCGTGGGCAGCATGTCATCGATAAAGGTGAAGTCACGCCGGTTCCGGCCATGGTTGAACAGGTCAATGGGCTCGCCAGCCACCATCCGTTCAGCGAACGAGAAATAGGCCATGTCCGGGCGGCCCCAGGCCCCATACACCGTAAAGAAGCGAAGCCCCGTCAGCGGCAGACCGTAAAGATGGGTGTAGGTCTGGCTCACAAGCTCGTCAGCGCGCTTGGTTGCCGCATAAAGCGAAACCGGCGCATCCACCGCATCGGTTTCTTTGAACGCGCCCTCGCGTTCGCCGTAAACCGAGCTGGAGGACGCATAGACCACATGCTTCAACGTTGGCCCCAGAGCGCGCGCGGCTTCCAGAACCGACAGGTGTCCGTTGATATTGGCGTGGGTGTAGGCAAACGGATTTTTTAGTGAATAGCGCACGCCAGCCTGAGCTGCGAGGTGAAGGATGCGTTCTGGCTGGACCTTGAGAACCAGTGCGCGAAACTCGTCCACGTCTGCAAGATCCAGATTTGCAAACTCAAAGCCATTGCGCGCGCTGAGTGTATCCAGCCGCGCCTGCTTGAGCCCCGTGTCGTAATAGTCCGTCAGGCAGTCGACACCGACGACAGTCTCGCCGCGCTCAAGCAAGGCCTGAGCGGCGTGAAAGCCGATAAAGCCGGCTGCGCCTGTCACCAACACAGTCATGTCTGTCCTGCGATCTTTGTTCAAACCCGTATGGTGTTGGCGCAAATGAGCCCAACTTCGCCGGTTTGTCACGTGGCCGACTGCTAAGTTTTACGGGTGTGTCGATTTATACCTCTCAAACACCTTGCGCCGCCTGCGACTCCGGTCACAGTGTTGCAGTGCATTACGCAAGACCTGACGGAATACATCATGGCCCACTCACCCTCGCGCGCGCTTCTTCTGGAAAACGTTCACGTTGACGCGGACTCCGCGCTCCAGGCCTTTGGGCCAATCCAGGTAGACCGGCTTTCGGGTTCTCCGGATCGCCAGCTTCTGGAGACGGAAATCGCGAGCGCCGCTTTACTGGGTATTCGCTCACGCACCCAGGTGGATGCCGCTCTTCTGGACGCCGCCACCGCGCTACAGGCCGTCGGGTGCTTCTGCATCGGGACCAATCAGGTTGATCTTCAGGCGGCGGCAAATCGGGGCGTCCCGGTTTTCAACGCGCCCTTCGCCAACACGCGCTCAGTGGCCGAGCTGACCATGGCCAGCATCGTCATGTTGATGCGGCGTATCCCTGAGAAGATGTTCTCCATCCACCAGGGCGGCTGGCTGAAAACCGCCGATGGCTCCAACGAGGTCCGCAAGAAAAAGCTCGGCATTGTTGGCTACGGAAATATTGGTGCGCAGCTTTCTGTTCTGGCTTCGGCCTTCGGCATGCATGTGTATTACTACGACATCGAACCGAAGCTGGCCCACGGCAATGCCCGGGCGATGGATTCGCTCGATCGCCTGATCGCCGAATGCGACGTAGTCACCCTGCACGTGCCTGCGACCTCGCGGACCGCCGACATGATGACGCGCGAGCGCATCTTCTCGATGAAGCCGGGCAGCTATCTGATCAATCAGGCGCGCGGCAATCTGGTCGATGTCGATGCCATGGCCGATGCGCTGAAGTCGGGTCACCTTGCAGGTGCGGCGGTCGATGTGTTTCCGGTGGAGCCGAAAAGCAAGGACGAGACGTTCAAGAGCCCGCTTCAGGACTGTCCGAACGTCATCCTGACCCCGCACATTGGGGGCTCAACGGCAGAGGCGCAGCAGGCCATCGGGCTTGATGCGGCCACCAAGCTGGCAAAATTCCTGTTTGAAGGCGCCACCAGCTTTGCGGTGAACTTTCCGCAAGTGGAGCCGGGTCCCATCGATCCAGGGCGTGTGCGCCTGATCGTGCCGCATGAAAACAAGCCGGGCTTCCTGCGCCGCCTCAATGATCTGGCAGAACGCGCCGGGGCTAACGTGGCCGCCCAGATGCTCAAGACCGAAGGCGATCTTGGCTATGCGGTCACCGACCTTGAAGGCGAGCTGGCCGAAGGCTTCCTCGATGCCGTGCTGGAGCTTGATGGCACCATCCGGGCCAGGGCAATTCTATCATAAGTGCACATTCAGTGAATGAACCTGATCCATCAGACTTTATTAACTCTGAATAGGAGATATCTCGTCCCTGCGTTTGGGAGCAGCTGGAGGGACTGGTGCTTGATTCTATCTCGATTACGCAGAAAATCTCATTGATAATTGGCGTCTTGGCGATCACCGCGATTGCGATTGCCGGGATCAGTCTCATGAGTTTGAGCGCGCTGAGTCGCGCGACGGATCGCATTGATTTGACCACCCAGGAGATACGACTGGGTGCCCGGCTTAATCAGAATATTGTTGAGGTGAGCCGTGCTGAACTCCGGATGGCCGCTGATCCAAGCGAATTTGAAGCCGCATCAGAAGCAATGGAGGACGCCCGCGCGGAGATTCGCCAGCGTATTGCAGCGCTTAACGAAACCGCCGACCCTCGCCAGGCTGAGCTGCTGTCCTCGATTGAAGACCGTTACGCTGAATACATCGAAGCATTACGCGATACCTGAGCCCTCGCACAGCAAGCTTCATCGACACAGCTCAGCGCAGCGCAACAACGATTGGTGGATCAGGTAATTGCTAACCGCCCACTCGTAGAGGAGTTGCGAGCCGAACTTGCAGATCTAACAACATACACCGACAATAAAGGCACCCGTGTTTCTAACGAAGCGGACACTCTGGCAAACACAAGGTCAACAACTCTGATTTTGATTTCAGTGCTTGGTGTCATTGCTGGGGTCGCTATAGGCTTGTTGACATCACAACACGGTGTTGTTCGCCCGTTAAAGAAAGTCATTGCAGTTATCAAAAAGCTCTCTGAAGGGGACCTCGAGGTAACAACTGAAGGGGCAGGTCGAAGAGATGAGATTGGCGACCTTGCGTCAGTGACTGAAGTCTTCAGAAAAAAGCTTGTTCGCACAGCCGAACTGGAAGCTGAAGCCGAGGCGGCTGAAGCGAAAGCTGCTGAGCGCCGTAAGGCCGAAATGGAGGCGCTCGCCGATGAATTCACAACTGCGGTAGGCCAGATTGTTTCGGAAGTGGGCTCGGCTGCAGAACAGCTTTCCAGCAGTGCGACCGCAATGTCCGCGGTGTCGGAGGAGACACACAAGCAGGCGATTACGGTCTCCGCAGCGGCTGAACAGGCGAGCACAAATGTCCAGTCCATTGCCGGTGCCTCGGAGGAATTCTCGGCAAGTGCGGCTGAGGTGAGCCAGCAGATTGTTCGCTCCACCGAGAAAACCCGAGAGGTGGCAACCAAAGCCAACCAGTCAGCTGAATCGATGCGTGAGCTTGCAACAGCTGTTGAGAGCGTTGCCGGGATTAGCGAGCTCATCGCTGATATTGCGGAGCAAACCAATCTGCTCGCGCTAAATGCCACTATTGAGGCGGCCCGTGCAGGTGACGCGGGTAAAGGTTTTGCGGTGGTCGCGAGTGAGGTCAAGACGCTGGCCGAGCAAACCGGCCGTGCAACCGATGAAATCTCTCAAAAAATTGAGCAAATGAAACAGATTGCCAGCTCGTCGGTCGCATCGGTTGATCAGATTACCGAAGGTGTCTCTGAAATTCGTGATACGTCTGAGGGCATAGCGTCAGCCGCTGAAGAGCAGCAGGCGACGACCGGTGACATCAATCGCAATGTTTCAGAAGCCGCGACCGGAGCAAACGAGGTGTCGTCCTCGATCATTGGTATTCGCGACGCCGCCGAAGAGGCTGGTCGTGTCTCTGGAGAGGTTCGTGATGCTGCAGGGGCCTTGTCGGATCAGACAAAGATGCTGAGAGAGCAAGTTGATGCCTTTATTGAGCGTGTCAGAGCGGCGTAACGTCTGAATCTGCAACAAGTTATGGGCTGCAGAGCGATCGCTCTGCAGCCCATTCTGTTTAGTCCAGACCCTTGCGGCCCGTCGCTTCCCAGTCTTTCAGGAAGGCGGCGAGGCCTTTGTCTGTGAGGGGGTGGGCCACCAGGGCATCGAAGACTTTTGGCGGGATGGTAGCTGCGTCACAGCCAACGGCGGCGGCTGCTTCCACATGGGCTGGCCCGCGTAGCGATGCGGCAAGGATCTCGGTCTCGTAGCCGAAATTATCATAGACCTCACGGATACCCGCGAGCAGGCCGATGCCGTCTCCGCCGGCGTCTTCAACCCGGCCTACGAAGGGCGAGATATAGCTGGCCCCGGCTTTGGCGGCCATGAGCGCCTGGTTTACCGAAAAGCACAGCGTGACATTGGTCTGAATGCCCGCCTCGGCGAAGGTGCGACACGCTACAAGACCCTGTGCGGTCAGCGGCAGCTTCACCACCACGTTCGGCGCGATCTCGGCGAGGCGCTTGCCTTCGGCGATCATGGCGTCAGCCTCGGTGGCCACCACTTCGGCACTGACCGGGCCATCGACCGCGTCACAAATCTCAGCCACGCGCTCGAAAATGCCCGCGCCTGCCTTGGCAATCAGCGAGGGATTGGTAGTCACACCGTCGACCAGGCCCGCATCGAGGCGGGAGCGGATTTCGTCGATTTCGGCGGTGTCGAGGAAGATTTGCATGGCGAACGTCCTGCGCGTCAGGGGTGATTTTCTCCAGCTATAATGCAAATGGTTGATGAATTCACTGCGGCACGTGTCTTCATTGCGCGTCTTTGGTCCGGGAGCCGAATTTGAAAGCGCTGATCCATCGTTATGCGCCGCGCGCCCTGGTCAATTTCGCCTGGAATCTGGCGAGCGATCTTCAGGAGTTGCCGGTTCGGCTGTCCGACCCCAGGCCGCGACCCTGGCGCACAATGTATAATGTGGGCGGTGGTGATTTCTACGAGACAGGCGACCGCTTCTTTGACAGTTTCAAAGACGCTGTCGAGCTGAAAACCGATCACCATGTGCTGGATCTGGGGTGCGGTGTCGGGCGGCTGGCCCGGCCGATCTGCGACTATCTGGGCAAGGACGGGCGCTATAGCGGATTTGATATCTCTGAAAAGGCCCTGACCTATGCGCGCAAGACCGTATCAGGGTCCTGTCAGATGGCCTTCCATCACGCAGATCTGGCCAATGGGGAGTATCGAAAGGCAGGCGCTTCGGCGCAGTCCTACCGATTTCCAGCTGAGGACGCTTCGGTTGACGCGGCCCTCGCGACCTCTTTGTTCAGTCATCTCAAAGCCGAGGTGGCGGAGGCTTATCTGGCCGAAACAGGACGGGTTTTAAAGCCTGGCGGACGCATCCTTCTGACGGCGTTTATTGTCGAGGCAGAGGACCTTCCGGTTCTTGAAGCGGGGCAGGCTCGCCTGAAGCTTCAGGCGATGGGCGAAGGGGTGTATGCCGCTGATCCGCGCCATCCTGAACGCGCCATCGGCTTTGATCGCAGCCTGTTTGAAAGCTGGGTGACGGCGGCGGGCCTTGCCATAGAAAGCCGGGTTCCGGGCGACTGGCGCGGGCAGCTGGCGCAGCAGGATTATCAGGACCGGCTGGTCCTCAAACGCATCACGGGTTAGATCAACGCCCATGGATACGCGCCTCGGCCCACACCCTGACGGTCGACCCCTTGTAATGGGGGTTGTGAACGTGACGCCCGACAGCTTTTCAGATGGTGGGCGCTTTCTGGACACTGACGCCGCTCGCGATCACGCGATGTCGCTGTTGGATGCTGGCGCTGACTGGCTTGATATCGGCGGTGAAAGCACCCGCCCAGGCGCTGAACCGGTGGGCGAAGCTGAAGAGATGGACCGGGTACTGCCCGTCATTGAAGCGATCCGTGCGGCGCGGCCAGACACCCTGATCTCCATCGACACCATGAAGCCCGGCGTTGCAGGTGCTGCGGTCGGGGCCGGCGCGTCCATGTGGAATGACGTCAATGCCTTAAGGGCTGATGGCGCACTTGAAACGGCTGCGGAGCTCGACTGCCTGATCTGTCTCATGCACATGCAGGGCGAGCCCCAGACCATGCAGGCCAACCCCAGCTACGACGCCGTCGTTACCGATGTCGCCCGCTTTTTCGGCCAGCAGGTCGGTGCGGCGATGAGCGCTGGTATCGCGCGTGAGCGTCTGGTGCTTGACCCGGGCATCGGCTTTGGCAAGACGCTTGACCATAATCTGGAGCTAATGGCGGGGCTCGATTTTCTGTGCGATCTCGGCTTCCCGATCCTGTTCGGGGCCTCTCGCAAGCGCTTCATTCAGGCGATCGACGAAAGCGCGGCCGATGTCAGCGATCGGCTTGGCGGCAGTCTTGCGGCGGCTCTTAACGCGGCCCGCTCCGGCTGCGCCTTGATCCGCGCCCATGATGTGCGCGAAACCGTTCAGGCCCTGAAGGTCCAGGCCGCGATTTCAGGCAAGGCCGAGCGCGGCTGAGACCGACGGGTCAGCTTTCACCCGTTCTGAGGTTAGCCACTGGGGCTCTATGATCGAACCAGCTTGAACCAGAATGCGGATACATTCGACCTGTCCACCCCGTGAACCTTTCGGCGGATGCGCCCATCCTTCGATGGCCCACCCTAGCGGCGTGGACCCGAACTCTCCGTCCGGGCGCTTTAAATCTGCGCCGGGAATAAGTCGCTCCACCAGCTCGGGCATTCCCATGATTGCAGCCCAATAGAGCGGTGTCGCATCAAACAGTCCGGTGCGGATAGTTGGGGCACCAGCGTCAATCAAAAGTCGGGCAATTTCAGGACAGGACAGGCTGATCGCACTGGTCACCAGCCCGTCCGAGTTGACTGCGTGGACATGGTCCAGCGCCGCTCCAGCGCTGACAAGCGCCCTGACCATCGCGAGACCCGCACCTTCATCCAGGCGACCGTCAAAGACCCGGTCGCAGATGGAATGGATCGGGTGAGCGGCGTGATCACCCTGCACAATCAGGGTGTTGGCCAAGTCTGGATTGGCGATGAGCGCTGTTTCAAGCGCGCTGGTATCACCGGTTTCAAGGGCGGTCTCAAGCGACATGGACCAGAGGATAACACGGGGACGCCCGCCGCATCTTTCCAGAAGATGACGAAGTGGTATGGCTCATGCTGATGCGAAAAAGGTGGGACCCGTCCCGAGGTCGCGCAGGCGCTCCATCGCCCCCCTCTGACGATAAGTGTGCCGCGCTGACACTATCAGGACGGGCCCCGAACCAGCCTGTGCAAGGCGCGTGCAACTTCGTCGCTTCGCCTGCAGTGGCTGGTCCATCGGTCCAACTTGAAGCGAATGAGCCGGAATGCCCTCAGGGAGGAAACAGGCATTCCGGCTCTTCAAACGCGCCCGCCTCTAACGGGAGGATCAAGGCGGTCACGGCGTGAAACTGGCTTGTCCGGGAGGGAGAAAATCCGGCCTCGCCATGAATATGACTATGGGAATGCTTCCAGGCGTCATTGGCCCGAAAATAAGGAATTATCGCCGCAAATGAGGCGATGACCGGACGCTTGTGTTCAACAGGCGTACAGCTTTGGCGCAGGCCTGGAACGACAGGCGAGCCCCTTGCTTACGAGCGGTAGGGCGTCATCTCGATCAGTTCGAGCGTGTAGGCGGTATCGCCCAGCTCGTTGTCATGGCGCTGGGTGCGCATGGTGCCTTCCACATAGACCGGATCCCATAGGCCCTGGACCTGGATGGGTTCCTCAGTGGTCACGAACACCAGCTGGTTCGGCGGTGGCGGCGGCACGTGGATGCAGGCCCCCACATAGGGCACCAGGAGGAAGCGGCTGATTTCGCGGCTGCCGGTGAAATCAAACGGCAGCACATAGCCGCCTATACGCACGCGTTCTCCGTCCAGTTCCTCAACAACTTCAAAGGTCTGGATCTGTGGCATGCGGTCAGCGCCGAAATGATCCATGCCTTGTTGCAGCGACTGTATCTGCATCAGCTGATTGATGCGCTCGGCTTCGCCCTCCGGCAAAAGATCGGCCCAAGCCAGATCGATAAAGGCTGGCGTGGACTGTTCCTCGCTATCTTGAGCCAGCGCGAAGCTGGCAGGCAAGCTAGCAAGGGCGAGGGCGGCGATGAGTGAGCGCATAATCATGCCCTCTACATGAGCGCATCTTGTGGCCGGATCAAGGCTGAGGCGCGGTTCTAGTCGATCACAAGCGCGCTGCGTGTCCGGGTCAAAGCCTGGGTAGCGGCGCGGTCGCCATCAAAGAAGGACGCATCCAGCTCTTCCAGAGACGTCAGGGCTGCAAACAGCGGGGCGGCATCGATGCGCACCAGAGCCGTCGGTGTTTCACACTCGTAGGACCAGCTAATCTGGACATCAGAATGGCCGTGCTCGTCGTGATCATCGTGGTGTTCATCATGGCCGTGATGGTCGCCGCGATCGTGTTCATCGTGGTTGTGGTGCGCGTGATCATGGTCACCATGGTCATGCTCGTCGTCACCGCCAAAGGCCGCCGACTCAAAGCTGCACCCGGCTCGTGGAGACAGGGTGAATAGCGCGCCGCCCGACAGCGTCTCGCGGACGCGGGCCACGATGGCTTCTTCTTCAGCCGAAGCCGGTTCGCGCTCAAAGCCGTAGAGATTATAGGCCGGGCCGCTCATCTCGATCACAAGCTCACCACTGGCCGGGTCGAGGCCGACCGACAACAGGCTTTCGCCATGCACGTGGGCCCCAAGCTGGGTCATGGCGTCCTGAGCCTGGGCCGTAGAAGCAAAGGCTAAAGGGGTGGCAGACAGGGTCAGGCTGGCAAGAATCAAACGGTGCATCGGTTCAAGCGTCCTTCAGGCCTTATGGGTGGGGATGGTCATCATGATTGTGTTCATCGGGCGTGTGGTCGTGACGACCGTCGTGGTCATGATCCCCATCGTGTTCATTCGTAACGTGATCATCAATTGGGGCAGCATCATGGTGATGCCCAACGGCTCCATGATCGTGATCAATGCCGTGCTGATGGTCGTGACTGGAGGCGTGGGCCACGGCCATCGCAGCCGCCACTCCAGCTCCCGCGAACACGGCGGTTCCACCGCGTAGCGCGCCTGCTTCTCCGGCCTCATGGATGAGGTGGGCCGCACCAACGTGAAGCAACAGGCCAGCAACCACGGCGAACATCATTCCGAGCGTCTGAGCGTCAAGCACGTTGGCAAAAGGCGCAGAAATCGCAGCAGCCCCAAAGGTCGTGGCACCGGAGGCCAGGAAGGCAAACACCATGGCACGCATGTTCGACAGGCCCGCGCGCTGCAACAGCACAAAGCAGATCAGGGCTTCGGGAAATTCGTGGATGATCAGGCCGGTGGCAGCAATGATTGCCGTTTCTGCATTCACCGCAAAAGTGACCGAGTAGATCAGGCCGTCCAGTGCCGAGTGCAGGGCAATGGCCACAACGGGAGCCACCGCACTGATTGGATTGATGGTTTTGGCGGCCGGCGGATGGTCGTGATCGTGGGCGTGTTCATGGGCCCCGGCCCCTAAAAGCGAATGCACCACGAAGCCGAACCCGAACCCGGCCAGCACCAGCCAGGGCGCGTTGGCCGTCATGGTCAGGGCTTCGGGAATGAGGTGGGTGACCGCAATGGTGATCACCAGTCCACCGGCAAAGGCGGCGGCCACAGGCCCGTTCCGGCGGGTGAAACCGGCAGCCCGCTGAACCAGCACCAGAGCGCTGATAGCAACGCCAGCGGCGATCATTCCAAAGACGATGGCAGATAGCATGGGGCTCACGAAACGGACGCTTTCAGGACGAGTGTTATATTGTTGCGTCCGTCATAAGCGAGCCATGCGGCGCGGGCAAGGCAAGAGCGCTGATATCCGCCTCACGCCCGTTTCACATCGACGTCTGGAACACTTTCTGCGGGGACCACATGGCGAATGTCGCCCTTGCGCCGATCCCAGTCATTGAGGATGGCTCCGGCAAACAGCGATCCGGTCGCCTTGTGGTGAGCTTCGATCAGCGAGCGGCAGCGCGTTTCGGCCTTTTCCGTCATGTGGTCGAGCAAGACCGCGTCTGTGTTCAGCCGGCCTGGAAGATGGCCGTCTGGATCGAAGACAAAGGCCTCGCCACCGGTCATGCCAGCGGCAAAATTGTCGCCCACCTCGCCAAGGATGACCGCAACACCGCCGGTCATGTACTCACAGCCATTGGTGCCACAGCCTTCAACGACTGTAATCGCGCCGGAGTTTCTCACCGCAAAGCGCTGGCCTGCCGCCCCGGCGGCAAACAGCGTGCCGGAGGTGGCTCCGTAAAGCACCGTGTTTCCGATGATAATATCGCCAGGCTTGTCGGCGGCTCCGCGCCCGAACGGACGAATGGCGATGTCGGCACCGGACAGGCCCTTGCCGACATAGTCGTTGGCGTCGCCCTCAAGCTCGATGCGCAGCCCCTTGGCAGCAAAGGCCCCTAGGCTTTGCCCAGCCGACCCGCGAAGCCGCAGGGTTAGCTGACCATGTTCAAGTCCATCTGGACCATATTTGCGTACAATCTGACCGCTGGTGCGGGTACCCACCGCGCGGTCGGTGTTTTGAACGTCATATTCAAGCTGCATCTTTTCACCGCGCGTGAAGACCGGCTCGGCATCTGCGATGATCTGCTCATCCAGACTGCGGGCGACCTCATTGCGCTGGGTCCGGGTCGACCGCATCGGAGTCAGTGACGGATTGATGCGCACCAGCAGCGGGTTCAGATCAAGATCGTCCAGATGCGGCGCGCCCCGGCTGACCTGATCGAGCAGGTCAGACCGCCCAATGATCTCCTCAAGGCTGGACGCCCCCAGCGAGGCGAGGATTTCGCGCGTGTCCCGGGCGATGAAGGTCATCAGATTGACGACGTGGTCAGCAAGACCTGTAAAGCGCTCTCGCAGGGCTTCGTCCTGGGTGCAAACCCCCACCGGGCAGGTGTTGGAGTGGCACTGGCGCACCATCAGACAGCCCAGCGCAATCAGGCTGGTGGTGCCGATGCCGAACTCTTCCGCGCCCAGCATGGCCGCGATAACAATGTCGCGTCCGGTGCGGATGCCACCATCCGCGCGCAGGGTCACACGCTCGCGCAGACCGTTGAGTGACAAGACCTGATGGGCTTCGGCCAGCCCCAGCTCCAGCGGCGCGCCGGCAAATTTGATGGAGGTTTGCGGGCTGGCACCCGTCCCCCCCACATTGCCGGAAATCAGGATCACATCGGCATGAGCCTTGGCCACACCCGCCGCCACAGCGCCGACACCAGCGGCAGACACCAGCTTCACGCATACGCGCGCGGTCGGGTTGATCTGCTTAAGGTCGTAGATGAGCTGGGCCAGGTCCTCGATCGAGTAGATGTCGTGGTGCGGCGGCGGGCTGATCAGGGTCGTGCCTGGCGTCGCGTGGCGCATCTTGGCGATGAATTCGGTGACCTTGAAACCGGGCAGCTGACCGCCTTCACCGGGCTTGGCCCCCTGGGCCACCTTGATCTCAATCTCGCGGCACTGGTTGAGATACTCAGCCGTTACACCAAAGCGGCCGGACGCCACCTGTTTGACGGCGGAGTTCATGTTGTCGCCGTTGGCCATCCGCTCATAGCGGCGGCGATCCTCACCACCTTCACCGGAGACAGACTTCGCCCCGATGCGGTTCATGGCGACGTTCAACGCGCCATGGGCTTCCGGCGACAACGCCCCAAGGCTCATACCCGGCGTCACAAAACGACGGCGGATCTCGTTGACGCTCTCGGTTTCAGACGTGTCGAGCGCTTTGCCGAGCGGGCGTGGGGCCAGCAGATCACGGATCTGGATCGGGGCTTCGTCGCGGGTCTGGTAGCCCAGATACGCCTTGAACGAGCCGTAGTCGCCTTCGCGGACAGCCTTTTGCAGAGCGGAGATGGATTTAGCTTCCAGCGCGTGGGCTTCGCCAGTGCTGCGCTGGCGATAAAAGCCGCCAATGGGCAGGCGAACCGCATCCTCATGGGACCAGGCAAAGCGGTGTAGCTCGATCAGCTTTTGCTCAAGCCCGGCAAGACCAATTCCTGAAATCCGGCTGGTGACGCCGCCGAGATATTCACTGGCCAGGGCGCGCGACAGGCCCAGCACTTCAAAGTTACAGCCGCCGCGATAGGAGCTGACGACCGAAATGCCCATCTTGGACATGATCTTCAGAAGACCGGCATCAAAGGCGGTCTTCATGTTGCGCGCTCGGGTCTCTGTATCGATGCCATCAAGCTGGCGTGCCTTGCGGGTCGCAACGGTGTCGAAGGCGAGATAGGGGTTCACAGTCGTTGCGCCCAGGCCGATCAGGACAGCAAGGCCGTGGGCGTCGGTGATCTCCGCGGCGCGAACATTGAGCGAGCAATAGTTGCGCAGCCCCTCGCGGGTCAGATGGGTGTGAACCGCGCCCACCGCCAGCGCCATGGGTACAGGGCAATGCTCAGCGTCCTGATCCTCATCGGTCAGCACGATATGCTCGGCACCCGCGTCCACTGCGGTGGCCGCCTCGGTGCGAATGCGATCGAGCGCAGCTTTCAGGCCGCCGCCCGTGCCGGTGGCTTTGTCGGCAGGAAAGAGAGTGCTGATGCGTGCAACAGCGCCAAGCCGCTCAGTCAGGCGTTGGGCCATGCCGTTCGACAGCACAGGAGAATCCAGAACGAAAACATCGGTCTGAGTTTCTTCTTCAGCCAGGATATTGCCCAGATTCTTAAACCGGGTCTTCAGGCTCATTACCCGGCCTTCGCGCAGAGGGTCGATGGGCGGGTTCGTGACCTGAGAGAAGTTCTGGCGGAAGTAATGGCTGATCGGACGGTAGCGATTGGACAAGACCGCAAGCGGGCTGTCATCGCCCATGGAGCCGACCGCTTCTTTGCCGGTTTCAGCCATGGGCGAAAGGATGAGCTCGATCTCTTCCAGTGTCAGACCCGCGGCTGCCTGACGGCGCATGCGGGTTTCTTCGTCGGCAAAAATCGGCGGCTCGGGGCCGTCGGCGATCTCTGCTTCCACATCCTTCACATTGGATAGCCAGTCTTCATATGGATGCTTGGCGCTGAGCCGGTCCAGAACCTCATCTTCGCGCAGCAGTTCGCCCTCTTTCAGATCCACCGCGAGGGTGCGACCCGGCGTGACCAGCCCGCGCTCAACGACGTTCTCGGGCGGCAGCTCAGCCATGCCGGTCTCGGAGCCCACCGCCAGCAATCCATCTTCAGACAGGCTCCAGCGCAGGGGTCTGAGCCCATTGCGATCAAGCCCGGCGATGGCGTAGCGCCCATCGCACGCGACCATCGCGGCTGGTCCATCCCACGGCTCCATCACCGAGTTGCAGTATTCATAAAAGCCGCGCCAGGCACCAGGTATCTGGCCGGTGCGTTTTGACCAGGCTTCGGGGATTAACAGCGCCTTGGCCATGGGCGCGGAGCGGCCGGCACGGACCAGAATCTCGAAAACTTGATCCAGTGCGGCTGAATCTGACGCGCCCGGCGTGATGACCGGTTTGACGACATCCGGCTCGTCCGCAAACGCTTTCGACGCCATCAGGATTTCATGGCTGCGCATCCAGTTGCGATTGCCCTTTAGCGTGTTGATCTCGCCATTATGGGCAAGCATGCGAAAGGGCTGGGCCAGGCGCCATTCGGGGAAGGTGTTTGTCGAATAGCGCTGGTGGAACATCGCAAAGGTCGAAACAAAGCGAGGATCGGTCAGGTCTGGGTAAAACTGGTCGATGGCACCGGCCAGAAACAGACCCTTGTAGATCACGTCGCGCGCCGATAGCGAGCAGATGTAAAAGCCGGGCAGGGCATCCTCGCGGGCCTGTGCTTCGATCCTGCGACGGACCAGATAGAGCTCACGTTCCAGCTCATCAGCATCGCGGCCCAGCGGGTCAGCAAAAAGGATCTGCTCGATTTCCGGGCGCGTGGACTGGGCCTTCTCACCCAGGCAGGACGGATCAATCGGAACCTGGCGCCAGCCGTAAAGCTCCAGCCGGGCGCGGATCACTTCTGTCTCGACAAGAGTGCGTGCGCGCTCCTGGGCGGCAAAATCGGTACGCGGCAGGAAGATCATACCAACGCCGATGGGCGCATCGCCGGGCTCGTGGCCGGTACGTTTGACCGCGTCCTTGAAGAAGTCCTGGGCAATGCCAAGTCGGATGCCAGCTCCGTCGCCGGTCTTGCCGTCGGCATCGACCGCGCCGCGGTGCCAGACCGCTTTGAGCGCCTTGATGGCAATCTCCACCGTGGCCCGGCGGGCGCGTCCGTTCACGTCAGCAATCAGGCCGATGCCGCAAGCGTCGCGCTCGTCATCCTCGCTGATCGCGTGGGCGTCGATGAGGCGCTGGCGATTTTCAAGATACTGCTCGACACTCATTCTGCGGCCTCCATCGGCACGGCGGCCATCAGGTCCTGGTGGATCATTTTTGCGGCGTCCTGTCCGTCCTTGATGGCCCAGACCACAAGCGAGGCCCCGCGCACCGCGTCACCGCCAGCGTACACGCCAGGCAGGCTGGTGCGGCAGCCTTCGCTGACGCGGATCGCGCCGCGGGGGTTCAAGGTCAGGTCGGGGGCTGACCAGACCTCATTAAAGGCTTCAGGCTCAAACCCCAGAGCGGCGACGACCATGTCCGCGCTGAGATCGCGTTCCTGGCCCTCAAGCGGAACAGGCTTCTGGCGGCCAGAGGCATCCGGCGCGCCCAGCATCATGGCCTGGACCTTCACCCCTGAGGCTGTCTCTGCATCGCCAAGGATTGCGGCGGGAGCGGACAGCCAGTCGAACTGAACGCCCTCTTCTTCAGCGTGGGTGACCTCTCGGGCCGAGCCGGGCATGTTTTCCCGGTCGCGGCGATAGAGGCAGACGACGCTGTCTGCGCCCTGACGGATGGCGGTGCGCACGCAATCCATGGCGGTGTCTCCGCCACCGATCACCGCGACGCGCTTTCCTTCAGCGTGCAGACGGCCATTGTCATTGATCGTCTCGCCAAAGCCGCGCCGGTTGGAGGCGGTGAGATACTCCAGCGCGGGGACAAGCCCGCGGCTTGCGCCGTTGGGCACGCCCAGTGCGCGCGCGGCATAGGCCCCGGCGGCAACATAGATGGCATCGTGCTGGCTGCGCAGCTCGTCAAGCGTGGCGTCGCGGCCAACCTCAAATCCCAGCTTGAAGATAATGCCGCTGTCTTCCAGGCGCTGGACGCGCCGGGTGACGACCGACTTGTCGAGCTTGAAGTTGGGAATGCCGTAGACCAGAAGGCCGCCTGCGCGATCGTAACGGTCGTAGACCACCACGCTGTGGCCCTGTTCACGCAGGCGTTCAGCACAGGCAAGACCCGCCGGTCCGGCCCCGATTACCCCGACAGAAAGCCCGGTTTCGCGGCCCGGCCTGATCGGTTCAATCCAGCCCTCGGCCCACGCGGTCTCGGTGATATGGGTTTCCACTGAACCAATGGTCACGGAGCCGTGGCCGGACTGTTCGATGACGCATGCGCCTTCACACAGGCGGTCCTGCGGACAGATGCGTCCGCAAACTTCGGGCATGGTGGAGGTGGCGCTGGAGCGCTCCCACGCTTCACGCATGCGGCCTTCGCCAGCCAGCATAAGCCAGTCGGGAATGTCGTTGGAAAGCGGGCAGCCGGTCTGACAAAAGGGGACACCGCACTGGGAGCAGCGCTCAGCCTGGTCTTCACCGCGTTCAGAGTCGAACGGGGCGTAGATTTCATTGAAATCCGCCTTGCGCTCTTCTGGTGAGCGCTTATCTGGATAGCGCTGCTCGACATGCGTGAATTTCAGCATGCGTACTGTCTCCCCTGGCCTGTGAGCGCGGGTGTTTTCACCCTGCGCTCGGTCCCGCACGGCTTGCGGTGGCGATGTCATGTCAGACTTTGTGCGGTGCATCATATAGCGCGAGGGCCGCACTTGGCACCCCTGCACTTTGAGTCCCACCTAATGTCACGGTCGCATCTGTCGCAGATCGCCCCTGTGAATGTAGTTGACATTCATTCGCAAGAGGCGCTTTATGTTTTTGCAAATCACTTGCAGCAATAAGAAGCGCCTGCCGACCCATGTATGTTTGCCTCTGCAACGCCCTGAGATCTCGCGATGTGAAAGCCGCTGCTGAAGCGGGTGCCAGCGATGTGCCGGGCGTGTTCAAGGCGTGTGGGGCCAAGCCCAAATGCGGTCGCTGCTTTGAAGAAGCCGCTCGTTTCCTGACGCCGAAGACGCCGGAGCCGGTCGCCGGCTAGCGCCCGACGCAAACGCGACTGATTTTCAAACGCGAATATTTTCAAAGATTTGGCTTGGCGCTGGCTGCGCTTTGGCTAAGGTCCATTCCTGTTGAGTTGATTCACGCAAGAGAAGGGCTGTGGCCATGAAGGGTGATCCCAAAGTCATCGAGCATTTGAACAAGGCGCTGAAGCTGGAGCTGACCACCGTCAACCAGTACTTCCTGCACGCGCGCATGTTCAAGGACTGGGGCTTCCACAAGATCGCGAAGATCGAATACGAAGAATCGATCGACGAGATGAAGCATGCCGACGCTCTGATTGACCGCATCCTCTTCCTGGAAGGCCTGCCCAATGTACAGGATCTGGGCAAGGTGCTGATCGGTGAGAATCTGAAAGAATGCCTTGAGTGCGATCTGGAAGCCGAGCGCCGCGCGCACCCGGTCTACAAGGACGCCATCGCCTATTGCGAAGAGGTCGGCGACTATGTCTCCCGCCAGCTCTTCGATGAAATCCTCAAAAGCGAGGAAGAGCATATCGACTATCTGGAGACCCAGCTTTCGGTCATCGAGAAGATCGGTATCGAGCGCTTCATGCAAAGCCAGCTCGGCGGCGGCGACGAGGGGTAGAGCCGCTTTGGACCCAGGCATCTGCACTATTCCTCTACCCCTTGGACAAGGGGGAGAGGCTAGGTGAGGGGGTGCGCTTCAGTCTGCATGTGCTGTGCAACGGTTTAACGCGTCCCACCCCTCACCCTGACCCTCTCCCCTCAAAGATGGGAGAGGGGACACGTCACGCATGTTTCATGTTCTGCCCACACCCTGGCCGGCCTATCTGTCTTCAAACCCAGGAAACAGGCGGTCAAATGCTCCGCCTTGGCCGGCAAGCTGTGCAACTGTCCCGTGCTCAACGACCTTTCCGTCTTCCAGCACCAGACCTGTCTTGGCCCGATGCAGCAGTGATGCGCGGTGAGTAACCATCAGGACCGACCGGCGCGGATCTTCATCGAGCCAAGCATCCAAAGCGTCGAGGAATTCTGCCTCTGTGGCTTCATCAAGCCCTTCGGTGGGCTCATCGAGGAGCAGAACCGGAGCGCCTTTCAGGAAGGCGCGGGCCAGTGCCAGACGACGGCCCTGACCGCCGGAGACCAGCGCGCCGTCCTCACCAATCCAGGTCTTAAGCCCGTCTGGCATTGCACGCACAAAGTCTGCGGCCCGAGCAAGCTCCAGCGCTTTCCAGAGCTCTTCATCGCTGGCGTCGGGGCGCGCGAGGCGCAGATTGGCGCGCACGGTTGTCGACAATAATTCCGCGCGCTGGTCCACAAGCGCAAAGCGGCTGCGCACATCATTGATGCGATGGCGCGAGACGTCTGATCCACCCAGGGTGATCTCTCCTGACTGTGGCGCATAGAAGCGCATCAGCAGGCGGATGAGGCTCGACTTGCCGGAGCCGGACGCGCCCACAACGGCCAGCCGCGCGCCCTCTGGCAGGTCCAGCGAAACGCCCGACAGCGCGTCGCGATCCGCACCGGGATAGGCAAAGCTCAGATTGGTGATCTTCACTGACGCGTCAGCGGGCAGGGGTGCCGGGCTTGCCGGATCGGTTACCAGCGGCTCCATCGTATCAAGCTCGCGAAGGCGTTTGGCCGAGCTGTTGGTTTTGCCAAACAGCTCCGCGGCCTGAACCAGCGGGGCGGAGGCTTCAAACAGCGCAAAGCCCACAAAACCCGCCAGAGCAGCCAGAGGTGCAGGGGCACCGGACAGAGCCGCGCTGGTTACGCCGATCACAAAGCTCGCTGGGCCTGCGAACGCCAGGGTCGCTCCGTTTAACAGGCTGGCGTCAGCAAGCTTGCGCTGATTGGTAATCCAGTTCTCGCTGGCCTCATCAAGGCGTTCGATGACGCGCGCGTCTGCGCCATAGGCTTTCAGCTCAGCAAGGCCTGAGACCAGATCACTGGCTTCGGCCCGCGCTTCGGCGGCGTGGGCGGTGAGCGCTTCGCCGGGGCCTTTGCCCGCTTTGGCCGCCATGACCGGCAGCACCACGCTGGCCAGAAGAAACGCGCCGATAACACCGGGCAGAGCGGCTGGCGCGAACCAGGCCAGCAGGCCTGTCGCAAGCAGGCCACCTGCAATGGCCGCCGTGATGGGGGTGAGCACCCGCAGGTAGAGATTATCCAGCGAATCCACATCCTGAGTGACGCGCGAGAGCACATCGCCAGCCCGCAGGCCGGACAGGCGACCCGGGCTTAAGGGGGCCGCGCGTTCGAACACCCAAAGGCGAAGCCGGGCGAGGGTGCGGAAGGTGGCATCGTGGGTGACCATCCGCTCGGCATAGCGCGACGCGGTGCGTCCCAGGGCAAAACCACGCACGCCGCCCGATGGGAAAAGATAGTTGAATGTTCCCGCTGCTGCCGCCAGTCCGGCCGCCGCAGCCGCGGTGATGAACCAACCCGACAAGGATAAGATGCCAATGCCGGTGAGCAGCGTGAGCGCAGCAAGACCGGCTCCCAGCCGCAGCCGCCAGCGGTCGGGTCGGCCCAGATTGAGAAAGAAGTTCAGATCATCGAAGCGCTTCATGACCCATCCTCCATCTCGACCACCGCATCACAGCATGCGCGAACCGCGGGGCTATGGGTGGCGATCAGAACGGTGCGTCCGGCAGCGGCTTTTTTAAGCGCAGCGAGGAAGCGGGCCTCGGTATCGCCATCCAGATTGGCTGTCGGCTCGTCGAGCAACAGGAGTTGTGTGTCCATGGCCAGCGCCCGGGCCAGCGCTACTCGCTGGGCCTGGCCGCCAGACAGGCCATGACCACGCTCGCCCACCGGCGTGTCGAGGCCGTTGGGCAGGCTGGCAACAAAGTCTATGACGCCCGCACTGGTCGCGGCAGCCATGATCCGCTCTTCTGAAACTGCCGGGTCAAAGAGGGTGATATTGTCCCGTAAAGTTCCGTGGAAGACGCGGGGCTTCTGACCGATCCAGGCGGCAGACCCGATCAGGGGGCCAGACAGCGGTGCGCCATCGATCAGGATGCGGCCTTCGCTTAAAGGCGCGTAGCCAAGCAGCAGCTTTAGCGCGGTTGATTTGCCCACACCGGACGTGCCCCACAGCGCGATAATCGCGCCGGCTTCAGCCTGTATGGTAAACTGAGACAGGCCGCGGCGCCCGTCAGCATAAACAGATCCGGCGTTTTCAAAGGTGATGGCCGGGGCGCTTTTCAAAACCGGGTGAGGGGTAGCGTCGCTGGCGTCTGCCGTCTCATCAAAGATCGACATCAGCACCTCGGCACCTGCTTCGGCGTCGGTGCGGTCATGGTAGGCGGCCGAGAGACGGCGCAGCGGGTTGTAGAACTCAGGGGCCAGCAGCAAGACGAAGAGGCCCGCCTTCAGGTCGATGGTTTCGCCAGGATCAAACGGCAGCTCACCCAGCAGGGAAAAGCCCACATAGATGGCCGTTCCGGCCACGGCCACGACGGCAAAGAATTCCAGGATCGCCGAGGACAGGAAGGCGAGCGCCAGGACCTTCATGGTGCGCGCGCGGAAGTCTTCAGACGCGGCGGCCAGGCCTTCATGTTCGCGCTTGACCGCGCTGAAAGCGTTGAGCGTTTCAAGCGCCTGGAGACGGTCGTTAAACCGACCGGCGAGGCGTTTGAGTGTCGACAGTTGATCCTTTGAAGCCGCTCCCGCTCCCGCGCCCACCAGAGCCATAAAGAGGATCAGCACCGGCGCTGTCACCAGGAAAATCACGCCTACGACCCAGGACTGGGTGAAGGCCGCTGCCAGAATGACAAGCGGGCCAAGCATCACCACAGGCATGAGTGGGCGGTAACGCCCGAAATAGCCGTCGAGCTTTTCAATGGCGTCGATCAGGGCGGTATTTGTTTCTCCTGATGGCGCGCGCTCGACAAAGGCCGGGCCGCGCTTTGATAACGCTTCGGCGGCTTGCCTGCGAACATGGCCACGGATGCGGGCTGAGGCTTCAAAGCCGGACCGGGTTTCTCCCGCCTGAAGGCCTGCGCGAAGGGCCGCGCCGACAACCGCCAGAAGCAGACCGGTTCCATCCAGATCGCCTGCGACCAAAGCGCTCACGACGCTGGCCGCACCCCAGGCGAACAGGATGAAGGCCAGGTGCTGGGCAACGCCCAGAACAGCAGCGCGCCGCTCCTGTCGTGCGCCCACTTTTGCCCATTTTTTCAGGAGCTTGGGTGGGGTATCGGCGTCTGTTCTTGGGGTGGAGGGCACGATTGAAGTCATGGGGTCTCAATACACCCCTTGTGCGACCAAGGTCTGCGGCGGCTCGCCCCATGTGACAGCGCGCCATGGTTCCAAGGCCGGGGGACTGTCGCATACGCAAATAAAGACCGCAGGAAGTTTGCGGTTTTGGGTAGTGCCCGGTTCTGGGTGTGGAGGCCATTCATGGTCGATATGGATGTCGTGGACCTGTCGCGTTGGCAATTTGCGCTGACAGCCATGTATCACTTTCTCTTCGTGCCGTTGACCCTGGGGCTGGCATTCATGCTCGCCATCATGGAAAGCGTCTACGTCATGACCGGGCGTCAGGTCTGGCGCGACATGACCAAATTCTGGGGCACCCTGTTCGGCGTGAATTTCGTTCTGGGTGTGTCTACCGGAATTACCATGGAATTCCAGTTCGGTATGAACTGGTCCTACTACTCACACTATGTTGGCGACGTGTTCGGCGCACCGTTGGCCATCGAAGGTCTGATGGCCTTTTTCCTTGAAGCCACGCTGGTGGGCCTGTTCTTCTTTGGCTGGGACCGGATGAGCAAGCTGGGCCATCTGGCGGCCACCTGGTTGATGGCGCTGGGCACGAACCTCTCAGCGCTTTGGATTCTGATTGCCAACGGATGGATGCAGAACCCGGTCGGTGCGGCCTTCAACCCCGACACCATGCGCATGGAAATCGTCGACTTTGCCGCGGTGCTGTTCAACCCGGTGGCCCAGGCGAAATTCGTGCACACGGTCTCGGCGGGCTATGTTACGGGCGCAGTCTTTGTACTGGCGGTGTCAGCCTTTTTCCTGTTGCAGCGCCGCTATATCGGTTTTGCCAAGCGCTCCATGACGGTGGCCTGTGCCTTTGGTCTCGCCGGTGCGCTTTCTGTTGTCGTGCTGGGTGATGAGAGCGGCTATGCGCTGACCGATAACCAGAAGATGAAGCTCGCCTCGCTGGAGGCCATGTGGGAAACCCACGAGGCCCCCGCGCCGCTGACCGTGATCGGCTTTCCCAATATGGAAACCCGCCAGACCGAGCACGCGATTGATGTGCCCTGGGTGCTGGGGCTGATCGCAACGCGTAGTTTTGACGGTGAGGTGGAAGGCATATTGCCGCTGGTGGCGGTGGCTGAAACCCGCATCGAGAATGGCATTCTGGCCTATGACGCCCTGCAGCAGGTGCGCGCAAACCCCGATGACCTTGAGGCACGCGAGCGTTTTGAGCTGACCAAGCGCGATCTTGGCTATGGCATGCTGCTTCAGCGCTATGTGGAGGATCCGCGCGAGGCGACGGCTGAGCAGATCAGCCTGGCGGCCTGGGACACGGTACCCAATGTGCCGGTGATGTTCTGGAGCTTCAGGGCGATGGCCGGCCTCGGCTTTTACTTTATCGCGCTGTTTGCCACCGGCTTTGTCTTGAGCTCCCTGCGCCGCCACGAGACGCGCCGCTATCTGTGGGTGGCCCTGTTCTCGCTGCCGCTGCCCTGGGTGGCTGCTGAGCTGGGGTGGGTCCTCGCTGAAGTGGGACGCCAGCCCTGGATTATTGAGGGCGTGCTGCCAACTTTCCTCGGCGTATCGAGCCTCGCACCCGGACAGATCATTGCCACCATGGTCGGCTTCACCGTGCTCTACGGCGCGCTGGCTGTGGTGGAAGTCATGTTGATGATCCACCTCATTCAAAAGGGACCCTATCCGGAAAAGGATGGTCGTCCCTTGCACATTCCTCGCCCTGGAAGCGGTGCTGACCCGCTACCGGCTGAATAGGAGGCGGGATTATGGAAATTCCTCTGTCCTACGAAATGCTGCGCGTGATCTGGTGGGCGCTGCTCGGTGTTCTTCTGATCGGTTTTGCGATCACAGATGGCTTTGATCTGGGCGTTGCGGGGCTTTTGCCCTTCGTGGCCCGCACCGATGTGGAGCGCCGGGTTGCGATCAACACGGTTGGCCCGACTTGGGAGGGTAATCAGGTGTGGCTGATCCTGGGCGGCGGCGCGATCTTTGCGGCCTGGCCAATTGTCTATGCGGTGAGCTTTTCAGCTTTCTATCTGGCGATGTTTGTGGTGCTCGCCGCGCTCATCCTGCGACCCGTCGGCTTTAAATACCGCTCCAAGCGGAGCGATCCACGCTGGCGGTCCTTCTGGGACTGGGCGCTGTTTGTCGGCGGGTTTGTGCCAGCCCTCATCTTTGGCGTCGCGGTTGGCAATATGCTGGTGGGCGCGCCTTTCCGGCTTGATGACACCATGCGCATCTTCTGGGAGGGCAGCTTCATCGGCCTTCTTAATCCCTTCGCGCTGGTGTGCGGCCTCCTGTCAGTCTCGATGCTGGGCCTTCACGGGGCCGCATGGCTGTCGATGAAAGCTGAGCATGGCCCGGTTCGCGACCGCGCCCGTATGCTGGCACCGGCTTTTGCAATTGCGTCCATGGCCCTGTTTGGGCTGGGCGGTGTATGGGTGGCCTTGGGTGATTTTGGCTATGTCGCCAGCGCGGTCGATACCGCCGGGCCTTCCAACCCGCTGCTGACCGACACGGTTCGCGAAGGCGGTGCGTGGCTCTCCAATTACGGCACCTACCCCTGGATGGTAATTGCGCCGGTTCTGGGCTTTGGCGGTGCGGGACTGGCGCTGTTTGGCCTGAAGCTGGGCAGCGAGGCGATGACATTCCTGGGATCGAAACTGTCGGTGGTGGGGATAATCGCCACGGTCGGCGTGTCGACCTTCCCCTTCATTCTGCCGTCCAGCATCGATCCGCAATCCAGCCTGACGGTCTGGAACAGCTCTTCCAGTCACCAGACGCTTTTCATCATGCTGATTGTGACGGTGGTCCTGCTGCCCATCGTGCTCGCCTACACCGCCTGGGCCTTCAAGGTCATGTGGGGGCGGGTGACGAGCGAGCAGGTTCAGTCTGGCGACTATTACTGAGGACGAAGACGATGTGGTATTTTACCTGGATTCTGGGCCTGGGCCTCGCCTGTGCTTTCGCGATCCTCAATGCCATGTGGCACGAGCTGCATCTGGCAGAAAGTGGCGACGACGGCAGCTCCCACGACGCCTATTAGGCATTGTCGAAAGGGCGGCTGCCGTCAGTCTTTCAAGCGGCGTCGGACAGTGACCAGCTACAGGTTACACCCTTGCGGCGGATATAGTGGAGACGCTCCAGAAGGGCGTCTCCGGTCAGGCAGTCGAAGTCCACGATACGCGGATGGTTGCTGGGCCAGTCGAGCGGATTGATCAGCGCGGTGGCCCAGTCCTCAAAGGCTCGCGCATTCACCTCTTCAAGAACGCACAGCTTGAACTGTGTATGACGGGCGTCCTGTGAAATGCGTATCAGGGTCTCGGTGATGACACTGCGCTCACCTTCAAGAACCTGAACGAAATGCCCGCAATCATAGGCCAGCAGGCCGCTAATTCCGTTCTCCGCATTACGCTTCAGGGCCGCCTGACAGATCTCCTGCAGGACCAGCTCAGCCTTCTCAGGGTCGATGGTCTCCGTCGGCTGGCTGACGTAGATGGCACGGGTCAGGAACATGACGCGTTCCTACGCCGCCCTGACACTGGCGATCAGCTCCGCCAGGCGGCTCTGCAGCTGGTCGGCACCAGAGCGAACCGAGCTGGCCGCCGTTGCCACAGTCGTTGAGGCTTCCGAGCTTTCCCGGGCGCGTTCTTCAACGCCCGCCACGGCTTCAGAAGCGGCCTGGTTGCCCGATGCGGCTTCTTCGGAGTTGCGCGAGATTTCGCTGATGGAGGCAGACTGCTCTTCCACCGCGGCCTCAATGGCGACGGCGGCTTGCGAGATTTGTTCCACAGTAGCCGTGATCGCCTGGACTGCCTTAACAGCCCCGTCGGTTGCCGACTGCATGGCGTTGACCTGACCAGTGATCTGGTCGGTGGCCTTGGCGGTCTGGCTGGCAAGATCCTTCACCTCGCTGGCCACAACAGCAAAGCCCTTACCGGCCTCTCCGGCGCGGGCGGCTTCGATGGTGGCGTTGAGGGCCAGGAGATTGGTCTTCTCCGCGATTTCTTCGATCAGGCTGATGACGCTTCCGATCTCGCCGGATGCATCGCCCAGCTCGCCAATGACGGTGGCGGCATTGTTGGCGTATTCAACCGCTTCACGCAGACCGCTGGACTGCTGGCTGGCCTGACCGGCGATTTCCTTGCTCGCCGCGCCAAGCTGTGTGGAGGCCGCTGCCACAGAGCGCACATTGGCTGATGCTTCTTCAGAGCCTGCGGCCGCACTGGCCACCTGGCTCGTCGTGGCTTCTATGGCGCTTGCAAGTGAGGCCGAAGCCGTATCAAGCGAGGTTGCCGCCTCAATCAGCGCTGCGGCGGTTTCGCCAACGGTTGCCTCAAGGTCCTGAGCAATCTGCTCACGCGCCTTCTTGGCCTTGGCGTCGCGCTCATCCAGATAGGCGGTGATCGCCATTTCCATGTCCAGCATCAGGACCCGGATCAGGGCATCTACGCTGCGTAGCGCCTTTGCCCGCTTGGCGGGCAGGACGCCCAGACCCAGCTGCGCAGTGATGAGGTACTTTAAAAGGTCCGCGGCGACATTGGCGTAGCCAGCCACGAAGTAGCGCGGCTCCAGCCCCAGATTGGCGTGGGCCAGGCCAATGCGCTTGACCGTCTTGCCATACTGCTCGTCGATTTCACCCTTTAGCAGGCGGTCCCAGTGGGACTCCTGCGCATTGCGGGCGCGGCTCTTGACCTCGCCACTTTTCATCATGTCTGAAATGCTGGGCGTGCGTGCAATCAGGGCGTAGAAATCGTCCAGGGTCTCCGGCAGGACGTCCTGCACAATCGGGCGGGCTTCCTCAAGGGCAATCCTGACATCCTTGTCAATTCCGATGAACTCCAAACGCTCATTAATCTCGGTGGCTGGCATGCCTGTCTCCCCATGCAGCTTTAAAAAGAAAGCGTGGGCAGATAAATGCCCGCATGAGAATTACCGTCTTTGTTGGTAAATAGAGATTTAATAACCACGCTCATAGTGGGTAATAAAAAAATGTACGCATCACTCTATTTAATGAAGGCATTTTTTGACGGCGAATATAAATATTAGTTTTGTGATCGGAAGTATTATGGCCACCCGTGCGGTGGTTCTTCGTCGTGCTTGAAGAAGCGCACACACCCGCCCCAGGCTGCGATCGCGGCGTTGCCTGCATCGCTGGGAATCTCTGCAACACAGGCCTGCAGGAGCCACTCGTCTTCATCAGTGCGTAGCGGCATGAAGACAGTGCGAAATTGACGATCCTCTGGAAGAAGGCCGTCGCGCGTTTTCCAGACCGCTTCGATGTACCCAAAACGACCGTCAAACGCCCCGGCAGACGTGATCGCCCTTAGAGTTTCAGCGCAGGTCTCGTCCATCCACTCCATGTCGACCGTGCCGGTTCTGGGAACCTGGTCAAACGGTTCTCCTGCCCCATGAAACTCGCGGCTGCTCTCCATCAGGACTAGCTTCCCACCGCGATACGCCATCAAAAATGAGAGGCTGAGGGAGTGCCGCACGGCGGCCTTGAACAGATCCAGCGTTGGCCGGTGGTCCGGCTGCTTGCTGAGGTTCGCCAAGCGTTTGAGCAGGGCGGCAGACGGCTGAACTGCTCCGTTCTCAACCTTTGAAACATAGGCCTGGCTCACGCCGAGAAGACTCGCCGCAGCTTCCTGTTTCAGATTGCTTCGTTGCCGGAATGAGCGCAATACCTCCGGCCAGTCGGTTTCAATGTCCAACGTTGTCTTGCCCCAAGACCACTGATTCGCTTCATGAATTAGAGTATCTGAATACCTGATTAAATCACTCATGAAGTTATGAGGCAACGCGAGGGAGAGTGCAAGTCAATTGCAACTTATTTGCAATAGCGCTCCAAGCAGCGTCCTTTCCTTGACCCGAAGCGCGGGCCCGGCAATTCTCGCTGAACGCATAGCAATATGGTGCATGAGGGAGGGTGAAGGTCGATGGGCCTTTTGCAGACGTTGAAGCGCGAGTGGTTTTACACAACTGAATTGATGCGGCTTTTAAAAACGCTGCAATCCATCTCAGCGGATTCCGGCTATCTCACGCCAGATTTGCTGGAAGACAGTGTGGACGCCCATACAAATCGCGTCGCCTTTCTGACCGATGAGGGTGCGGAGGTCAGCTATTCGGCATTTGATGCCTATGCCAACCGCGTCGCCCATTGGGCGGTGGCGCAGGGTCTCGAACCTGGCGATACCGTCGCCCTCTACATGGCGAACCGCTGGGAATATGTCGCCATCTGGTATGGCCTGTCCAAGGTCGGGGTGCTAGCCGCCCTTTTGAACAACCAGGTCACTGGCAAGGCACTCGCCCACGGCTTGAACATCTCCGAGGCTCGCCACGCCATCGTTGAGGGCGCATTAGCCGAGCAATACAAAACCGCGTGCGACCTGGTCGAGTGCGACCTGACCGCCTGGATTACCGATGGGGTCGCGACCGACATCAGCGGCACTCAGGATTTCCGGGGTGGGCTGGAAGCGGTTTCAACCGACCGCCCTGACCGCACGCGCCGTGCGCATTTGCGGGCGAAAGATGCGTGCATGAAGATGTACACGTCCGGGACGACAGGCCTTCCAAAGGCCGCCATCGTCGCCCACACGCGGTCGCTCTACTACCTGCAGGTCTTTGGCGTTGCCTCTAAGGCGGCCAAAGAAGACCGCATGATGATGGTGCTGCCCATGTATCATGCGACCGGCGGCCTGTGTGGGGTTGGGGCGGCCCTGTCTTTTGGGGGCTGTGTCATCGTGCGCCGTCGCTTCTCAGCGTCCGGGTTCTGGACAGACTGTGTAAAGTCTGGCGCGACCATGTTCATGTATGTGGGGGAGCTGTGCCGTTTCCTGGTCGCGGCTGAACCGCACCCGGATGAGAAGCGTCACAAGATTCATACCGCCATCGGTAACGGCCTGCGCCCGGATGTCTGGCCACGCTTCGTGGAGCGGTCCGGCATTGAGCGCGTGATGGAATTTTACGGCGCGACTGAAGGCAATGTCGGGCTGTTGAACCTGGATTCCAAGCCTGGTGCCATTGGGCGCGTACCGCCGTACTTGGCACCGCGATTTAATATCAAACTCGTCAGATTTGATACCGATTCAGAAGAAGTCGTGCGTGGCTCCAACGGACTGGCGATTGAATGCGCACCCGGCGAAGTGGGTGAGGCCATTGGTGAAATCCGCCCAGATGATGCTCGCTATCGCTTTGACGGCTACCAGGACGAAGAGGCCACGAAGAAAAAAATCCTCCGCGATGTCTTCAAGAAGGGTGACGTGTATTTCCGCACCGGGGACCTGATGAAGCGCGACAAGCAAGGCTATTTCTACTTCGTCGACCGGATTGGCGACACCTTCCGCTGGAAGTCTGAAAACGTTTCAACAAACGAGGTGGCTGAGGCGCTGGGTGTCTTTGAGGGCATCCTGCAGGCCAATGTCTATGGTGTGCCGGTGGGTGACTATTCGGGCAAGGCCGGTATGGCGGCCCTGATGGTTGGTGATGCCGGTGTGGACCTTGAGGCGCTACACGCCCACGTCCACAAAGAGCTGCCGCACTATGCCCGCCCGCTCTTCCTGCGCATTCATGCTGAAACGCCTGATGAGCACACGACCGGAACCTTCAAGCTGAAGAAAACCGATCTGGTCAAGGAAGGTTGGGACCCGGACACGGTGAAGGACAAGCTCTATCTCGATGATCCTGAAACCGGGGCCTATGTGGAACTGACCGCCGACATTCGCGATGCCATCAATTCAGGAGCCAAGCGCGTTTGACCGGACCGACGCCCAGCCCTCAAGCGATACTGGATTTCTGGTTCAATCAGGCCGGCCCCAGGCGCTGGTACGCGGTTGATCCGAAATTCGACGGGCTGGTACGGCGGCGGTTTGCGCCCTGGCTGCACCAGTTTCGGAGTGTCGCATCGGTGGATGGCGACGGCTGGCTGGCGGCACCGCAGTCAGGGCTTGCGCTGGTCATCGCGCTGGATCAATTCCCACGCAATATCTGGCGGGGCTCCAACGCGGCGTTTGATCTTGATCCGCTGGCGCTGGAGGCCGCCCGCATTTTGGTGGCGCGGGGCTTTGATCTGGCGCTCACAGATCAGCAGCGCCCCTTCATCTACATGCCTTTCATGCATTCAGAAGTGCTCGCCGATCAGGACCGGTGTGTGGAACTCGCCGCCGAGCGACTGCCGAAGTCGGACTCAACGCTGCGCCATGCTGAACTTCACCGCGATGTCATTCGCAGGTTCGGCCGCTTCCCTTACCGCAATGCCGCACTGGGGCGCGAGACCACGGTTGAGGAGCAGCGCTATCTGGACGAGGGCGGGTATGCACCCGGCGCAAAACGCCCGGCAAAATCGACCGAAGGGCAGGACTGACTCGCTTGTATATAACTAAATCTCTGATAAATATCGTTTAAATTCCGGCAAGCGATTTGCAATCACCACCGGCAGATACAAAACCTGTTGGAGCCAGACATGCCTGCTGCCCGCGCGTCGCGCATCACCCTGGAAGATATCCGCATCATTGCTTTCACTCTGGTCAACCGTCATGGAGCTCAGGCGCTGGGCTATGCCGATCAGGCGGTGATCGAGCTGGATGAAAAAGGTGAGACTGAAAGCGCAGATGCCTGGCGTGCGTTGCGGTCTGAGATCGTGGATGCCCTGGATGGTCGTGTAACGCGCGATACGCCGATCGCTCTGCACTAGGCCAGCAGCGCTTTTTCGCGCGATCCACTATCGCCTCTTGCGCTGCAGCATGAAGCTGCCAATCTCTTGAGTATGAGCGATAGCCCCAACCCTTTCGAAGCCATGATGGCGGAGTGGCAGTCCAACGACTTCCTGGCTCCTACCAAGACCATTCCCGCATTGAGGAACGCGCTTGGTAAGGGGCATGAGCTACTGGAGAAAACTCCGCCGCCGGTGGCCGAGCGTGTGGATCTTGATCTGGAAGGGCCCGGTGGTCCGATCCCGGTGCGCGTTTACGTGCCCCACGGGCTCGAGGGGCCTGGACCGGCGCTCGTTTTCTACCACGGGGGCGGCTTCGTCATCGGCACGCTGAATACGTATGATGCCATCTGCCAGCGGCTTGCTGCCGTTTCGGGCATGCGGGTCGTGTCGGTTGATTATCGGCTGGCACCCGAGCACCCATTCCCTGCGGCTGTGGACGATGCGCTGGCGGGTTTTGATGCCATCTACGAAGGGGCGCTGTCTGAGTGCGGCGTTGACGGGGCTCAGCTCGCCGTAGGCGGTGATAGCGCTGGGGCCAACCTGTCGGCCGTGATCTCTCAACACCGGCGCGGCCAGGTGCGCTTTCAGCTCTTGATCTATCCGCTCATGCAGCTTGTGGAGATTAAAAAGCCGAACCCGCGCTGGCATGACGTGCCTCTGGTCGCTACAGCCACACTAAGCGAGATTTCGAAACACTATCTGCAGGGCGCTGACCCGAAGGACGTGCGGGTTTCGCCTTTGTTTGCCGAAGACCTGAGTGGGCTGGCTCCGGCCTATGTCATGCTGTCAGAGCTCGATCCCCTCAAAGATGAGGGTCAGGCCTATGCTGATCGTCTCAGTGCCTTCGGGGTGAAGGTGGAAACGCGCATGCACAAGGGGGTGCCTCACGGTTTCCTCAATGCTTCGCGTTTTATCCCTTCTGCTGTTCCCGCAATCGAAGAGCTGGGGCGGGCGCTGGCCACGGCGCTCAACTTGAAATGAGCTTGCGTCTGCTGGCACACCTGCCTAGCTGAGGGGATATGACCTATCGTCCTGACCCCCGCTTCGCCGCCTTAGGGCCCGACTTTGCCACTCCAGTGGATTCGGCTGATTTCCCGCAGGCGCGCCCGATCTGGTGGAATGAGCGCTGGGCCGAAGCGGTCGGCCTGCAGATGGACGCGGAGGCGCGTCAGCGGCACTTCCATCGCTTCGAGCCGCTAACCGACAACCAGGCCCAGCCGGTCGCGATCAAGTATCACGGTCACCAATTCCGCGTTTATAATCCTGAGATTGGCGACGGGCGTGGCTTTTTGTTTGGTCAGCTTCGCGACGGGCATGACCGCCTGCTGGATCTTGGCACCAAGGGGTCTGGCCAGACGCCGTTCTCCCGCTCTGGTGACGGGCGCCTGACCCTGAAGGGCGCGGTGCGAGAAATCCTCGCCGCTGAAATGCTGGAGGCGTTGGGCGTTTATACCAGCAAGCTGTTTGCGGTGTTTGAAACCGGCGAACCGCTTCACCGCGGCGATGAGCCGTCGCCCACGCGCTCGGCTGTGATGACCCGGCTGCAGCACTCCCACCTGCGCTTTGGTGTGTTTCAGCGCCATGCCTATTACCAGGACGCAGACGCGATCGAAAAGCTGGTCGACTATGCGCTCGAAAACCTGCTGCCCGAAGCTCAGGCGATTGAGGGGGACCGGGCCGCGGCGTTGCTTGCAGCCACTGCACGACGCTCTGCCCAGCTCTCGGCGCAATGGATGGCGGCGGGCTTTGTTCATGGGGTGCTGAACACCGACAATCTGGTCGTAACGGGTGAGAGCTTTGACTACGGGCCCTGGCGCTTCCTGCCAAAGTTCGAGCCGGGCTTTACCGCCGCCTATTTCGACCAGACCGGGCTTTACGCCTATGCCCGCCAGCCTGAGAGCGTGTTCTGGGCGCTGCAGCAGCTGGCCGGTGCGTTGATGCTCGTCGGGGACCGCGATGCGTTGATCGAGGCGCTGCAGGCCTATCCCGATCACTACCGCGCCGCCCTCATCGAAAGCTTCCACCACCGCCTTGGGCTGGAGCCGCTTGGCACCGACGCAGACGCGGCCTTCGTGACCGGGCTACTGGACTGGATGAAGGATAGCGAAGTGGCGTGGGAGGCGCTCTTCTTCGACTGGTTCTGCGGTCGGGCTGAGCGAGCTGACGCCAGCACGCGGGCGGGCCTCTACGCCGACGAGGCGTTTGCGCCCGTTCGCACCGCCATCGCCGAGCGTACACCGGTGCGCCCCGAGCGGCTTCAGCATAGTTACTTCAAGCGGCCCGAGCCTGTTCATATGACGATTGAGACAGTGGAAGGGCTCTGGGCCCCCATTGCTGAGCGCGATGACTGGAGTGACTTTCACACGATCATCGAAGCCATCGCCGAAGCTCGCGCAGGCTATGATCTGGGACACGGACGGGTTGGCTTCCTGCCGGAGGCGAATAAGTGAGCAGGCTTGATCTGATCGAACCGGAGGGTCTGCGCAGGGATGCTCGCCTTGCAGCGGCCTTCACCGCGCGTACCGGCGGGGTGAGTGCCGGCCCGTTTGAGAGCTTGAACCTCAGCTGGTCTCGCGGCGATGACAAGGCCCGTGTGGAAGAGAACCGTCACCGTCTGGCCATGGCGCTCGGCGGCGTTGAGCTGGTCTTTGCCAATCAGGTCCATGGGCGCACCGTCCTGAAAGTCGATGCCAGGCCTGAGGGCGTCTGGTCGGCTGGCGAGGGCGATGCATTGATGACCGATCGGCCCGGCTTGGGCCTGTGCGCCCAGACCGCCGACTGCACGCCGATCTTGTTGTTCGATCCTGAACGCCCGGCCATCGCCGCGATCCATTCAGGCTGGCGCGGCACCGTCCAGCAGATCGCAGTGGCAACACTTCAGGCCATGGCCGACGCTTACGGCACCCGACCAGAGCGTATTCGGGTTGCCATTGGCCCGTCGATTTCGCAGGCGAACTACCGGGTCGGCCCGGAAGTGCTGGAGCAGTTTGAGGCGCTCTTTGGTGGGCTTGATGAGGGCCTTATTGGTCCGCGGGATTATGAGGGCGGTGCCGGTCTTGATGTGGCCGAAGCCTGTCGTCGCCAGCTCATCGAGGCTGGTATTCCCGAGGCCCAGATCGAGATGATCCGGGCCTGCACCTTTGCGGACGCTGCGCGCTTCTTCTCCTCGCGCCGCGCGGCACGCGACGGCCATGCCGGTCAGTTTGGCGGTCAGGTGGGCGTGATTGCCATCAAGCCCTAGAACGGTTTGCCGTTATTGGCTTCCATCACCATGCGACGCAGCTTACGCATGCCACCGACCCAGCGGTTATAGTCGGTGCCCTTCATGGCAACGCTCTGGGGCGTCTGCTCGTGGGTGGTGACCAGAAAGCGCTTGTCTTCAAAGGCCTCCAGAAGGATGCGCGCGACGTCATCGGCTTCGATATAGCCCGACAGGCCTTGGGCCCCGCCCTCCATGCCTTTGACCAGCGGCGTCTTGACCCCTTCAGGGCACAGGCAGTGCACTTGCAGCCCGTCATCGCAATGGGTGATGGCGAGGCTCTCGGCAAAAGCCACCGCAGCCGCCTTGGTGGCCGAGTAGGGCGCATCGCCAATCATGTTGAGCAGGCCAGCCGCCGACGCAGTCACCACAAATACGCCGCCGCGTTCCGCCATGGAGCGAGCCAGGTGGCGCGCGGCAAAAACGCTGGCCATGACATTCACGTCCCAGCACGCCTGCCAGCTGGCGTTGGGCGCATCGCCCGCGCCCCAGCCCGGGCCATCGCTGACGCCGATCCCGGCGTTCGATATGTAGAAATCCACCGGCCCCAGTCGCTTTTCTACGCCGACATAAAGCCGGGTCAGGGCGTGCTCGTCGGTGACATCAACGCCTGCGCCAAAGCCGCCACAGGCCTCACCAACCGCTTTTGCACCCTCGGCATCGCGATCAATCGCGGCGACCTTGACGCCCTTTGCCGCAAGCGCGTGGGCAATGGCTTTGCCGATACCGCTCGCAGCACCGGTGACGATGGCGACCTTGCCTTCATAGTCCATGGCAGACCTCTTTGATTTTCTTGATCAGGCGCGCGAGACCGCTGCGCCAAGAATGGCAGCCACTATGGCAAGTGCGGAGCGGTAGTCGTCAAGCGTCTGGGGCTTCTTCACAGAGGAAACGACATTGGCAAAGGACGCACAGGCGCGCTCCAGCCGGGCCGCATCACCGGAAAACACGATTACAGGGATGCGCGACAGGGCTTCGTCTTCCAGAAGGCGGTCCAGCAGCCACAGGCCGTCCTGGCCGGCGAGATTGAGATCGAGCACGATACAGTCAGGCTCGGCGTTGGCCGCCTTCAGGCCTTCGAGCGCTCCGGCCCCTTCAATGGCTCGATCGATGGTGGCGGCCCCGGCTTCCTCGCGCAGCATTTTCTCGAAAAGAAAAGCGTCCTGGTCATCGTCTTCGACAAGCAAAACGCGCGCGCCGCCAGCAAATCCCGCCATGAATCACGTCCCCATTTCTTTTGTGGGATCAGATTAACAAAAGCGCTTTGTTGAACAAGGTCATTATGAAGTGGACGCGTTGTGGCTCCCGAAAGCCGCCAATACGTCCCTTCGCATCAATCAGCCGGCGACCACCGTGTAGAGAAACACGCCCACCATGAAAGAGAACAGGCTGAGCGCGATCAGCTGATAGGATTTCGATATCGATTTCATGTGTCGGTCTCCTTTTTGTCCTCGGCATGCAGGCATTTCCAGAAAGCGCCCGCTGCGAGCACCAGAATGACTGCCCCGTCGGCGGCCGCATTACCGCTGGCCGAGACTGAGGCTGGATCGGTAAAGCCCTGCACCAGCGAGTAGGTGGCAGGCAGCAGAAGCAGGAAGGCGATCCATCCCCAAGCTGATTTTGACATTTGAACTTTCCTATTTGCGATGCATGAACGTGATGCCGCCTGTGCCGACAAGGAGCACAAACAGGCAGATGGCCCACCACCAGTCATTCCAGAATTCGAGCATGGCTTTCTCCATTGATTTGTTGTATATACGCAACATTAATGAGGGTGGGCAATATAAAATTTTGTAATTTACCAAGCTGGACGCGCAACTCGGGATCGCTTGCATCGCAAGGTATTGAAAAGCCTTGTCATCCCTCGCATCCGCTCAGTCGGGCGCTCTGTTGGCCCTCAGATCTCATCGACAGCTCGAGACCATCGCTAAGCTCCTTCGAAGTCGCGGGATAAGGCACCAGCATCTTCGCAATCTCGTCATCCCGGCGCAGGCGGGGAACCAAAGCGATCAAGCGCTGCGCCATAAGATCTCTGGGTCCCGGATCAAGTCCGGGATGACGTGTGGAGGCGACGGATGAATATGGCACCCCGAGCGCGTCGCGCTCGCAAGGCGAACAGCCGCCCGCAGCGAGCGGGGCTCGTCCCCGCGCAGCGAGGAACCGAAGGGACAAACGTGCCGGAGGACAGCAAAAACTGGTACGGGTGGCCGGACTTGAACCGGCAAGGGGTTGCCCCCGGGGGATTTTGAATCCCCTGCGTCTACCAATTCCGCCACACCCGCGTGTCGCCCTGATTAGGCAGCAGACACACCTCTAATACCTGAAATCTATTGAAGGTGAAGGGGCAGCTTCACCGCAGCTGACGTTTGGCGGCGAGCTTTGGCTTTCCGTCTTCTTCAGGGATCACCGGATCGATCACGCTTTCGTTGATATCCGGGCGGGTCTGGCTGCCCATACACGCGACGGCTTCGGCAAAGAAGCGGATATGCTGGTTGAAGACCTGCTGGGTGTAGATACCAAAGTGATTGGCCCCTTTTACAAGGGCGGCGAATTTCGGACCCGTCGCGGCATCATACAGCCTGCGCCCACGGCTTTGCGAGATGATCCGGTCGGCGTCCCCGTGGATCCACAAGACCGGCGCGGTCACATGGCCGATCTGGCGCACGCTGTCATAGCGTTCTCGAAAGATCAGGCGGGGCAAGAGCCAGGCGGTTCTGGAGCGCACAATGTCCTGAAGACTGTCATAGGGCGCGTGCAGGACGATACCGCCCACAGGCCGTGCGACAGCCAGCTGCACCGCCGTACCCGACCCCAGGCTCTCGCCATAAACGATGATGGATTTGGCGGGCACGCCGTTTGCCACCAGCTGGTCAAAGACGTGGATGGCATCGGCCACATTTTTTCTTTCACTCGGCTGGCCAGTGGAGCCGTTAAAGCCACGATGGGCCAGCGCGGTGAATCCATACCCCGCGGCGAGGAAAAGGCGGAAAAACCGAGCCCGCCGCCATAGGGCTCTGCGGTTACCATGCAGGTAAAGGATATGGGGCGCGCCGTCATAGCTGGCCTCAGCCTGCCAAAGCACCAGCGTCGCGCCATCCTTGGTGCGTGTCTCGGTGTCGATGGCTCGATCAAGGCCCAGTTCAGCCGGATCACGGCGGGTCGGGTCGGTGAAGTAGAGGATGCGTCCTTGAAACAGGAACAGCACTAGCCAGACCGCATAGATGCCAAATAGCCCGATCAGGACAAGCTGAAGCCATCCCGGCAGGAATGCCCAGAGTGACCGTGCCAGCTCCCCGACGCGCGCAATGGTTTGCTCGATGTCCACCGCCACCCCCTCGGCCGTGCGATCGCCTTAAGTATCGAGGTGGAGGCCGGAGAGTCCACGGGGTGGAGCGGCGCTGCGTCGATATTTCAGCTTGGGTGACGCAGGGATGCCGCAATGAACTCTGGCACTAAAGCGCAATCACCTTAAGCTTTGCACTGTCCAACCTGGAGCTATTCATGACCGCCGCGCCTGCGTCCGCTGCATCATCACATTCACCGCGCGCCTTTGCCGATGTGCTCCGCCAGGATGATCGCACGCCGTTTGACGAGGTTTTCGATTTTGCAGCTGAGGGCATGGCGCACCCGGTCCTGATGGCTGGGGAAGGGCCCGGCGTCATCCTGATGCATGAGCTGCCCGGTTTCGTGCCGGAATTCTGGCGTCTGGGAAACTGGCTGCGCCTTGCTGGCTTTCGGGTCTACGCGCCGGCGCTTTACGACCCGCCTGGCTCAACGCTGGAAGAGCTTCATATGTCGGTCGGGCGAGTGGGCGGCATGGCGCGAGCCTGTATCTCGCGGGAGCTCCGACTATTTGTAGAACAGGGCGGCAGCCCGATCTCTAGCTGGCTGCGGGCGCTGTCACGCCACATCCATGAAGACCGCGGCGGACCCGGCGTTGGCGTGATCGGCCTGTGCCTGACCGGTAATTTTGCGTGGTCTGTCGCCGTCGATCCTAGCGTCGCGGCCGCGGTCGCCGCTGAGCCGTCCATGCCGTTTAACAACCCGGCCTCCCTGCATGTGGAGCCCGAGGAAGCCGAGGCGCTGAAAGCGCGACGTGATCTGGCGCTGAAGGCGTACCGCTTTGACGGCGACCCGGCCTGCCGGGCTGCGCGGTTCAGCGCGCTTGAACGGCTGCTGGGTGAGCGCGTGGAGACGCGTGTTCTGCCTGATGAGGCGCAGAACCCGGACGGCAATCCGTTTCCTCACGCCGTCCTGACCAAGGACCTGATTGCAGAGGACGGCCAGCCAACTTTTGAAGCCGCGCGCGAAGTGCTGGGCTTTATGGCGGAGAGGCTTGGTGGGTAGCCCAATGGACGCACGGCGCGCCGCGCCATATTTTGCGACCCCTGCGTTCCTGGAGCCCTGCTGCAATGTCTGACGACCTTAATCGTGATACTGAATTCGCCCCCACCGGCGGCCTGATTGCTGCGCTGGAAGACATCGCCGCTGAGTCGGGCGCGGAGGGCCTGACGCTGGGCGCATTCTCGGCGCGTCTGGGTGAGCGCGTGTTCGGGGTGTTGCTGTTTGCGCTGGCGATCCCGGTCTGCATGCCCTTTCTCTATGGCGTGCCGCAGATCGTGGCTTTGCCGATGATGGCGATTGCTGTGCAGATGGCCATGGGCCGGCCCGAACCCTGGATGCCCAAACGCTTCTCCGGGCGTCAGATCGACAAGGCTGGGCTGACCCGCATGGCAAGTGGCGCGCGCAAATGGTTCGGCTGGGTCGAAGCCTTGGCCCGCCCGCGCCTGACCGTCCTGTCCGGTCCAACCGCCGAGAGGTTCGTTGGCGCGGTCTTTGTGATCTTTTGCGCGTCGATCCTGGTCCCGCTGCCTGCCACGAATACGACGCCGGGCATCGCCATTGCGCTCGCCTCCATCGGCCTCATTACCCGCGATGGTTTTCTGGTGCTGGGCGGGCTAGTGCTGGGTACGGCGTGGATCGCGCTCCTGGTTCTTGGCTTCCTGTTCTTCGGGGTGGCCTTCATCGATATCCTCAAGGACTTTATTCTGGGGCTGTTCGGGGCTGGCGAGAGTGAAGAGGCAGTGACGCAGGCGCTCGCCTGGCTACAGGTTTCGCGTTAGGTTTGGCCCATGAGCATGCAGACAGAATTCCTTGATGCCTGGACCAGACCTGACCGCTGGCCACTGGTGGCTTCGCTGGGGTCGGGGCTGATCCTCGCCGGGGCGTACGCGTTCGAAATCTTCGGCAACTATCCACCATGCCCGCTGTGCATCGAGCAGCGTTGGGTGCATATCTGGATCATGATCTTTGGTGTCGTCGGCTTTGCCGTCGCTCAGCTGATCCGCCGCCCGGATGCGCAGATCCTGAAGACGGGTGCGGCTGCCATGCGCGGCTGGTTCCGCACTCGGCTGCAGGCGCTTTACGCGCTTTACAAGGCTCCGGGCGCATTGGCGCGGGTGATCAGCTTTGGTGTGGCGGGCCTGTTTGGCTGGAGCGCCTATGAGTCCGGACGTCATGCGGGCATGGAGTATGGCTTCTGGCATATCGACTGCCAGGCGTCCGACATTTTGGGCGTGACAGCCGCTGATGTGTTCGAAGCGATGGGCTCGGCCCTCAACGTGGTGCCCTGCGATGAAGTCGCATGGTCCATGCTTGGTATTTCCATGGCGGGATATAATTTCCTATTCAGCGTGGTGATGGGGCTGTTGACCCTCGCCGTGATGTTCAAGGCACCGTCATGGAGACCGGATCTATGAGCTTTCAACGCAAGACCGTGCGCCGCCCGGGCCGCGTGCGTGACCCCAAGCGGATTGAACAAATGGTACGCGTGGACCATGCCGGCGAATATGGCGCGGTGCGTATCTATCGCGGCCAGCGTGCGGTGTTCGCCAATCAGCCGTCCAAGGCTCGCATCGCTGGACAGCTTCAACGCATGGAAGCGGACGAGCAGCACCATCTCGACGCCTTCGATGGCCATATCCGCGACGGCCTCGCCCGCCCAACTTTCCTGGGGCCCGCGTGGGATGCAGCCGGCTTTGCCCTCGGCGCGATCACGGCCCTGATGGGTGAGCGCGCGGCTCACGCCTGCACCGAAGCAGTGGAAACCGTGATTGAAGGTCACTATGGCAACCAGGTTGAGGAGCTGCGCCTGATGGGTGAGACGACGCTCGCCGACCAGTTCGCCCAGTTCCAGGCTGAAGAGGTCGAGCATAAGGATCTCGCTGTGGATGAAGGCGCGAAGGATGCTGTGGGCTACCCCATCCTGTCGGCCGCCATCACCGCCGGCTGCCACACCGCAATTGCGGTAAGCGAGCGGGTTTAATCGCGCTCCAGCTTTTTCAGATGCTCTACCGCAGCCATCTTGGTGATGGCGGCTTTGACGTATTCATCCAGCTTTGAGCCGTCGGAATAGTCGGCGTCTGCGGTGAAGTGCACGCGGGCGTCGGCTTTAAGCGATGCGGTCTTTGCCGCGCCGCGTTCGTCTCCGGCCGGGTGCACTGCGATGGAGACGCCGCCCTGTTCCTTGACCGTGCGCATACAGGGCACGTCGGTATCGCCGTCGCCGATATAGATCATGTTGCGGAAGGGCACGGGACGATCATCCTCGGCCACGTACTTGTTGACCCCGGCATGGTCGGACAGGTCCAGCTCGCCCTTGTTGATGCGAAACAGGAACTGGGTCTTGTTGGTGTAGTTCACCGCCGAGGCCGCCCAGACCGGCACGTCATCGGCGTTGTATTTGAACTCGCTGGCGAAAATCGCATCGAACTCGCCGCCGATGGCACAGGCCTGGATCATCTCCTTCAGGCCTGAAGAGATGATGTAGTGCAGGACATCAACGCCGCAGCTTGCGCCAAAGCGGCGCATGCGCTCGAACCATCCGTCCGCCACGCCATCGAAAAAGCTGATCCGCTCGCCGTGGCGCGCAATATCCTCACGCCGGAAGGGCTTGTCCTTGCGCTGAGCGGCTTTGACCATTTCATGCATGTAAATGAGGATATTGTCCGCCCCCAGTTTTGCCGCATCACCATTGACCCTGGCCCAGAAAGCCGCCTTGTCCTCCCCAATTTCGGGGATGAAGGAGTGCTCCTGCATCGAGCCGGGCGACAGCGTGCCGTCAAAGTCGTAAGCGAGGGCAATGGTGGGGCGTCGGGTCATGAATATGGGCCAGAAATAAAAGGTCAGACGAACATTTCACCTAGCATGGTTTGAACGAAAGTCCGCCCCTGCTGGTGGCAGGGCTTGACCCTTTGGCAGTCCCGTCGCGCAATGTCGCTTCAATTGTGGAGACCACCATGTTTGTTCGCGCCTGCCTTGCCGCCCTTCTCCTTCTCGGGCTTAGCGCCACCACGGCCTGCGCTGATGAACGTCACGGCGCGGTCTATGACGCTGAGGCGGATGCTGCTTCAGCCATTGATGCGGCGCTGGCGGCTGCGCGAAACCGGGATGTTCCCGCGTTTATCGTTTTTGGGGCCAACTGGTGCCATGACAGTCGCGGTCTGGCCCACCGTATTGAAGCGGACGAAACCCTGAATGCTTTTATCGCAGAGGAATTCGAGCTGGTCTTCGTGGATATCGGTGAGAGAGACCGCAACCTGGATCAGCTCGCGCGCTTTGGCGTAGACCAAATCTTCGGCACGCCGACCCTGGTGGTGGCCGACAGCGAGGGCAGGTTGCTCAATGCCAAAAGCGTTCATCACTGGCGCACGGCCGACAATGCCGGTGCGGCTGATGTTGCATCCTATCTCGCAACGCACGCCGACGTGGCCGCGCCAATCATTGCAGAGGCCTCGGCTGACCTCACGGCGGTGATCAATGCGTGGCCGTCCTACATCCAAGCCCTCGCAGCGCTTGAGACCAGTGATCTCGACGCCAGCGCGCGGGCTGTGCGCGCGGCCTATTATGAAGGCTTTGCCCGATCCATGGCGCGGCGCGCGCTTGGACTTGAAGCTGAGGAGCAAGAGCTTGACGCCGTGGACAGCGCTAATCTGCCGGAGAGGACCGAGCCGCCTGTTGATCTGACCGAGGCGGTGATCGCGCGGCTCGCGGACCGGGACATGGACCTTGTTGCCCGCGGCGATAACGAGCTGAGCCGTTACGAGGCCGATGACAGCGCAGACACCTTGACCGGGCAGGAGCCATAGGGTTCTCGTGGCGCGCATGAATTTTCTGTCTGACACCACCGCCCCCGCTCATCCCAGCCTGTTTGCTGCCATGGTGCGCGCCAATGAGGGCTTTGCCCCCAGCTATGGCGCAGACCCGATCAGCCAGCGGGTAAAATCTCGTCTGACCGAGCTGTTCGAGACAGAATTGGAGGTGATGTTCACCACCTCTGGAACGGCGGCCAATGCGCTTGCGCTGTCAGTTCTGTCAGGGCCGGATGATATCATCCTGTGCCATGACGAAGCCCATATTCAGCGCGATGAGCGCGGCGCACCGGAATTTTTTACCGGTGGAGCCAAGCTGTTGCCGCTGCATGGAGCGCATGCGAAGATTGATCCGAATGACCTCGCCAACGCGCTGAACGAGTGGCCGCAGGATTTTGTTCACACGACGCCTCCGCGTGTGCTCTCGATCTCTCAACTCAACGAGTCAGGTTGCGCCTATACGCTCGAGGAGCTGGATGCGCTGATGTCCCAGGCGAAGGCGGCAGGTGTCTCGGTTCACATGGACGGTGCCCGCTTTGCCAATGCGCTCAGCCATCTGGGCTGTTCCCCGGCGGATATGACGTGGAAGCGCGGCGTTGATGTCCTGTGCATGGGGGCGACCAAGGATGGAGCGCTGGCGGCTGAGGCGGTGATCCTGTTTGGTGATGCGCGGGCACACTTCCCGAAGCTTCAGGCCCGTCAGAAACGTGCCGGGCACATGCTGCCGAAGATGCGCTATGTCGCTGCGCAGTTTGAAGCCTGGCTGGCCGACGATCTGTGGCTGGAGCTTGCCCGTCACGCGAACGCGGCGGGCAAAGAATTGTCAGACCGGCTCTGCCAGATCGACGGGGTTGAGGCGGCTCATCCGACCGATGGCAACGAAGTCTTTCTGCGCTTGCCGGAAGCGGTGAAGGACAGGCTACAAGCCGCTGGCGCGGGCTTTTACGCCTGGCCAGACGGGTCGGCCCGGTTCGTCGCCAGCTGGCGCACGACCCAGGCCGATATCGATGCGGTTGTTAAGGCTGCGACGACCTAGTCAGGTTCGCAGGCGTAAAGGCCCCTCGGCCAGTCACCTGGCTGGGTCGGCGTTCCGCAAATGATGTAGGAGCACGGGTCGCCAAAGACGGTACAGTTCTGAGGAACTTCAGTCCGCGCCGCCAAAAACGAGGTGATTTCGTTTGCGGAAAGCTGAGCTGGTGGCACAGTGCCGTCGGTCGTGCTTTGGGTATCACCAGCGAACGCTGCGGCGGCAGACAGAATAACGGCAGGCAGGAGTGCATTGATCATTTCAAGCTCCATGTGTGGATTGGGCAAATAGTCCCGGGCTGTGCCGGGGATCAAAATGGCTGGTCTTACAGGCCAAATTCGCTGCACTCGTAGAAGACAAGCATGCCGTCCTCCTCGCACACGACGCCGGCACACTGCCCGCCGATATAGGTGACGTTGCAGTTTTCCGGGACATTGCTGTAGGTCGTCAGATGGCCATCGATCTCAGCAGAGGACAGATGCACGGTCGGTGCTTCAGTTACGACAGGAGCGTCGGTCTCTACCGGCGCGGTTGGTGCAGCCAGTGCACTCGTTCCAAGCAAGCCAGCGATCGCAGCGGTCATCAAAAGCTTCGGTGTCATAGTCAGTCCTTTCTTGCTCTGGGAGGATACCCAGAGCACGACCCTAACACGAGTTTTAGCTCTTAAAAGGAGAATATATTGCGGCTATTTTATTAAGGTTGTTGAGGGGTGAATTTTTAAATGATACCTGAAGTATTTAGCCTCAATTACCGATTTGCCCCGGTGGTTGTGCAGGGTCCAACGGAAGTCCAGCTTCTTGCCGACGCTTCAGAACGCGAAGCCATCCGTGGATGCCCTCAGCATCAAGGCCATGGAGCATCAGTCGATGTCCAGCCTCGAATGTGGACAGCGGCACCATGGGGTGACCGTTTTTGATGAAGCTGAGGTGATAGTCGGTGCCGAGGATTTTAGCGATATAGATGGCGATGGTCTCATCGAGCTGGAGTGAGTTGGCGGCGCGGACAAAGTCATTCTTCGGCAGGAAGAGGGCATAGAGGGGCGTGTAGAGCTCAATCGCGGTCTGTATGTCGACGAAGTTGAGCTTTTTGTCCGGGAAGTCCTCAAACTCAAACGGCCCGTCGGTGATCATGGACAGATCGAGCGTGTCTGGCGGTACCAGATCACGGCCCTGTTCGCGCAGGGATTTGTTCAGCTCGATAATGAAGTTATAGATATTCAGATCGTGCTGAAGGAAGATATTGTCTTCCAGCTCTTTCAGGGTTGTTGGCTTGAGTGGAAAGCTTTCGATCTCGACCGGGCCGGCATTGGCCTTGATAAAGCCCAGGATTTCCGTGCCAATCGAAAAGTGACGCAGGATCAGCGTATTGGCTTCCGGCGTGGCAAAGGTTCGCAATCCCCAGTGGATGGTCTTGTGAAGCGTCTTTGGCATGTTCGGCCAGCGCAGGAAGATGCGTCGTAGCACGTGAACCAGCACGAAAAACACAAAGACGAAGGGGCGAAGGAAGGGCAGCAGGAAGCGCCGCGAATAGCTGTCGTGGCCTTTTAGGAGTGCCGCCTTCGCGTCGTCATCGATAGGCAGGCTGGTATCCAGCCACAGGGCGAGCCAGGGATCAGGATCGTTTCGGTCAAAGCTGTCCGGATTGAAGTCTTGTCCAAGTTGGTCAGGCATGTGTGATCTCCTCCAGCTGGAGGGCATAGAGTCGCCCGGTGACCCGCGCGCACATGATAATGTCCTCGATGAGGGCCTCATCAAGCGGCATCAGGGTGAGCATCTCCTGGAATTCCTCCATATGCTCGAGATCGTTCTCACCGTGATAGAGCAGAAAGCGTGCGGCCTCTTCTGGCAGGTCGAGCTGTTTCAGCGCCGCCTTGCCCCAGTCGCGAGCTTTCTGGGATCCGAGCCCTTCGATAATCCACATGGCCCCGATCATGGAGAAGGGGTTCGGTCTGGAGGCCTGCTGATACATCCAGGCGGACAGGGCTTCTGAGCCGATATTCTTTCGTGCCGAGCGGATGGCTTCCAGCTCACCACCCGCCGCCACAAAATCGGCCTCCAGCATCTGGTAGTCGCGATGCTCGGTCTGGGCATGCTGCATCAAGGTCGAACGCAGCTCGAAATAGTCTTCCGAAATGTTGGAGGCGGCACGCGAGATCCAGCACGCGCCTTCCACCACCTGCTGGCGCAGATTGAGAAGGAAGGCCTGGTATTCGCCAAGCGTCAGCTGGCCGCGATTGAGTTTGCGGATGAGCGGTGTGGTTTCCAGTCTGGCTTCGAACTCGGTCCAGGCAATGGCTAGCTTGCGCAGGACTGACTGGACATGAAGGGATTGGGCATCGGCTGGCTGGCTCAAGGTTTCAATGCTCGCCATGATTATTCTCCATCCGGCCCAACGGCCGTCATTTGCATAAAGCCTACAAGTCCGCGCCCGCTTTCAGGCACAACCGCGAGCAGGCGTTCGCCCGGTTTGATATCGCGCTCCTTCAGAAGGGCATTGAGCATGATCCAGATCGATGCCGATCCGGTATTGCCGACCGTGCGCAGATTGTTGAACCAGCGGGCCTCCTCGATCATGCCGCCGGTGTCTTCCAGAAGTCTGATGATTTCCTCGCGCAGGGACTTGGCCGAGTAGTGCACCAGTAGGTGATCGATAGAGGCCGGATCAATGCGACCCTCATCGACCTTCTTCAGATAGACGCCCACCCAGGCCCGAATGATCGCCTTTAAGAGGGTGAAGTCCTGCTGCAGGGCGATGGCACCAGCCTGGAAAGCCGCGCTAGGGCCCTGAAATGACCAGGACTTCAGGAGATCGTGCCGATCGGCCATGCGAGCGCCCGCCCACATGCAAGGGTCAAACTGGTGGGCCAGCGAGACGATATCGATCCAGTCGATGCGGAGGAAAATGCCGTCGCGCCTGGGGGTCTCCGTCATCCAGATTGCGCCGCCGCCATCTGACAGCGTCCAGCGCAGGTATTCTGCCTCAAGCACAACATTACCCTTGCGGCCGGTCAGATCCGCGCCGTCAAAGAACTCGGGCCTGAACCAGCGTGAGGACAGCTCGCTGGCCACCGCGCAAGCGCGCCGGGCTTCACCAGTGCGCACCGCCTGAAACCCGGATTTTGCCGCCATCAGGGCTGAGCCGCAGACCGACTGAAAGCTCGCGATTTCCAGCGGGCCGCAACCTAGCTCGGCATGGAGCTGAGCGGCGTGACCGGGAACCAGAAGGTCGCCCTGGGTCGTGGCAGCCGCCAGATGCTCCAGCTCAGACAGGTCTGCGCCGGCATCGTCAGCCGCATGCCGTGCGGCTTCGGCCGCGAGGGCGGCATTGGAGTGACTGGGGTGTCCTTCACGGTCGAGCGCGTAGTGGCGGGTCTCAATCCCGTTCCAGCGCAGAACGCGTCGACCGACACTGGACGGGCGTCCATGCACCAGGCCGATATGGGCTTCCATCTGGTCGTTGGGGATCGGCTCTCCAGGCAGGAAGGCTCCCGTGCCGGAGATGTAGACAGGCTGAATTGGGCGCAATAAATCGCCTCCGCTTCACCCTTCCCAGGGGGATCGTGGGGACAGTTGAGGCGAAATTAGGGCAGGTGGCCAGAGCGCGGATTGGCGCAGGGGCTAGCCGAAGTCCACGTCGGCGGTGTCGAAGTCCTGATCGCTGGCGCGGCGGAAAGGTCCGGCATAGCGCGGATCCTGGCGACGACGGCGGTCCGGTCCAAAATAGCCAGGCGACTTCACAAAGCGGCGCGGGCGCTCAATCAGCGACACCAGCCGGTTATATAGGTCCACCGGGCGGACCGGCTTGGCCAGATACTCGTTCACGCCGGCATTGATCGCTTCCATGATGCGCGAGCGGTCAGTGTGGCCAGAGACCATCACGATCGGCAGATACTTGTTCGGGCTGTCCGATGCGGTCCTGGTCAGGCGGGTAAATTCCAGCCCGTCCACATCGCCGAGCATGTAGTCCACCAGCGCCAGGTCCGGGTTGGCGCTGCGCATTGTCTCGAATGCATCCGCGGCGTCGCGCGTCTCCACGATATTGCGCACGCCAAACCCCTGCAGGATCGTACGCAGGATGGTCGACATGTGCGCGTTGTCCTCAAGGATAAGGACACGGATGCGCTCAAAACTGCCTTCGGACATGGGACGAATCGATCCGCGGTGTGAGTCAGGACTAACCCGGCCAATCTGCCTTGCAGGAGTTAACCAAGCCTTAGGCCTGTGGCTTCGGGCGGTGGTGAGCTGCAGTCGACCCCGCCGCCAGCCTGTTCAGCCCGGCCCTGTAGGCCCATATTGGGATCATGCCCAAGTTGACCTCAGACGACACCGCCTACGCGCCCACCGGTGTGGAGGATATGGGACAGGCCGATTTCGTGCTGGACAAGCCCGCTGCCAAGTCTGGCAAAGCCCCAGCCTCCGCCTCCATCATCGACCCGCTCTCCCTGCCGGATAACTGGACCCCCCACCGTCCCGAACGCCCGGAGAAGTCCGAGGGCGGCAAGCTGTTCCGCCTGAATTCCGAGTACGAACCGAAGGGGGATCAGCCCACCGCCATTGCCGAGCTGGTCGACGGCGTCAATCAGTCGGAAAGGGACCAGGTTCTCCTCGGGGTGACCGGCTCTGGCAAGACCTTCACCATGGCGAAAGTCATTGAAAAGCTTCAGCGTCCAGCCCTGGTGCTGGCACCCAACAAGACTTTGGCGGCGCAGTTATACGGGGAATTCAAGTCATTCTTTCCTCATAATAGTGTGGAGTATTTCGTCTCCTACTATGACTATTACCAGCCGGAGGCTTATGTCCCGCGCACCGATACCTTCATCGAGAAGGAGTCCTCCATCAACGAGGCCATCGACCGGATGCGCCACGCCGCCACCCGCGCGATTCTGGAGCGTGACGACGTCATCATCGTAGCCTCCGTCTCCTGCATTTACGGCATCGGCTCGGTGGAGACCTACACCGCCATGGTATTCGACCTGGAGGTGGGGGCGGAGAAGGATATGCGCCAGGTCATGCGCGACCTGGTCGCCCTGCAGTATCAGCGCAACGACGCGGCCTTCCAGCGCGGCTCTTTCCGCGTGCGCGGCGACACGCTGGAGATTTTCCCGGCCCACTATGACGAGCGCGCCTGGCGCATCAGCTTTTTCGGCGACGAGATCGAGGCCATCACCGAGTTCGAGGTCCTCACCGGCAAGCCCGTCACCACGATGGACAAGGTGCGCGTCTACGCCAACTCCCACTATGTCACGCCCCGCCCGACGCTGAACCAGGGCATCGCCAGCATCAAGGCCGAGCTCAAAGAGCGCCTCGAGTGGATGGAGGCCAACGGCAAGCTTCTGGAGGCCCAGCGCCTGCAGCAACGCACCGAGTTCGACATTGAAATGCTGGAGGCCACCGGTTCGTGCGCCGGGATCGAGAATTACTCGCGCTACCTCACCGGCCGCAAGCCGGGCGAGCCGCCGCCCACCATGTTTGAATACCTGCCCGACAACGCCATCGTCTTCACCGATGAGAGCCACGTCACCGTGCCCCAGCTGGGCGCCATGTATAAGGGCGACTTCAACCGCAAGCGCACCCTGGCCGAGCACGGCTTCCGGCTGCCCAGCTGCCTGGATAACCGCCCCCTCAAATTTGAGGAGTGGGAGGCCATGCGCCCGCCCACCATCCATGTCAGCGCCACGCCCGGCAAGTGGGAACTCAACCAGACCGGCGGCGTCTTCACCGAACAGGTGATCCGCCCCACCGGCCTCATCGACCCGCCGGTGGAGGTCCGCCCGGTGCAGACCGAACACACCAGCCAGGTCGACGACATCATCGAGGAGGCGAGACAGGCCGCCGCGAAAGGCTTCCGCACCCTGGTCACGACGCTCACCAAGCGCATGGCCGAGGATCTGACCGAATACATGCATGAGCAGGGTCTGAAAGTCCGCTACATGCACTCGGATGTAGACACCGTGGAACGCATTGAGCTCATCCGCGACCTGCGTCTGGGCGAATACGACGTGCTGGTGGGCATCAACCTGCTTCGCGAAGGCCTCGACATCCCCGAATGCGGCCTGGTCGGCATCCTCGATGCGGACAAGGAGGGCTTCCTGCGCTCAGAGACCAGCCTGGTGCAAACCATCGGCCGCGCCGCGCGAAACGCCGACGCGAAGGTTATCCTCTACGCCGACCGCATCACCGGCTCCATGCAGCGCGCCATGGACGAAACCGAACGCCGCCGCACCAAACAGATCGCCCACAACACCGAGCACGGCATCACCCCCACCACCGTCGTGCGCGGCGTCAGCGATATCCTCCAGGGCGTCATGGAAAAAACGGCGAAGGGCAGAAGCGCCAAACGCCGCGACCGCGACCGCAACCGCGACATGGCCGAGGAGCAGGCGAAGTTCGAACCGAATAACCTCCAGGCGGTCATCGCCGATCTGGAGAAGCGCATGCGTGAAGCCGCCGCCGACCTGGAGTTTGAGACTGCTGCATCCCTGCGCGACGAAATCAAACGCCTCACCGAGGATGCAGCAGACGCTGACTAAGGGGCCCGCTTCAGCGGGCCCGCAAGAAGCGTTGGCGGCGCGGTGGAGCCTGCCCCTGCGAAAGCAGGAGGGATGAGATTAAGAAGTTGAGTGGGGATTGAAGGGCAGCAGGCAACTGTAATGATGCAATCGGTAGTGAGCCCTCGACGGCGACTGCGATCTACTCTTCCTCGTATTTGGTTGCCTGATGTTCCATCTCTGTAATCGGGTCGTCCAAGTACGAAATTAGATCCTCGAGAACGATAGCGTCCATAACATGTATGCCGTTTTCATCATAAAGCTTATGAGTGATTCCGTGGTAATCGCGATCTTCAACGCCATCCTCTGTCAGTAAGGAGTGGGCGCTAAATATTTCGTGGTATTTCTCCCCAATTGTCCAAGCTATTATTAAATCAATCTCAGAGGCTTTTTTGTCCCCGCTCCCAAGGTCGTCGATTAAGCCATCAATTGAGTATTTATACTCCAGTATCAGGAGGTCGGGATGTTGAAACCCATCTGGATACTCTTCTTGGTATTCTGAGACTCGTGCGCTGGTTATGCCTAATGGATTCGTCGACAGGTTGTAAGTATGATCTGAGTAGTTTGGGCCAATCCTAATTCGAAACGCTCCGTCGTAGGTCATTCGCTCGTTTGTACCCACTACTCGAATGCCCCGAATAACGCCTCCCGCAACCAACTGATTTAGCAAAGCGATCACATCTTGCTCGCGAGATGGTTCAGCCGTGATTGAAATCTCGTTTATGGGTTTGAAGAAATGCTCGCTTTCGAGCCGGAGTGGATTGAGTTTCTCGTGTTCGGCAAGTTCCTGTTTCCATCCAGCGACTTTGGCCTTTTTTACAAGGCCGCCTTTGCGAACGTCATCGGTTCTAAGGTTTCCGCGAATTCTGGAGAAGTTGTCGCGGACTATCTTTGAGCAAATTGATTTGCAGACATCGACAACTTGTTTTCGGAATCCTTTCCGTCCAAGGTCTGCTTCAACGCCTTCCATATGGCATGCAAGAAGGACCTGGTTCTGGCGACCGGTATACCTTGTTAGAGGGACCTGAATTAATTCACCTTGGGGCATGTTGTCGGCAGCCAATTGAATTCCAGGTCCATAGACCGCCGCAGTCGAACGATAGCCGATCTTTTTCTGTATTCTATCCCAGGCTCCTGTCCCATAAAGGAAGTCGCCCCGAATTTTCATTTTATGGTTTGAAATGAAATTCTTCTCATCATCTGTGAGTGTCCTTACGCGCTCAATAATCTGGTCGCTGGTCCAATCAAATTATACGCACTCTAGATTCTTTACGTTGGCTGGTAGCCCGGCGGAAGCGCCATGTTTTTCTATCCGCTTTTGTACTTGTTCGATAACGTAATCATATTCCTTTGATCTCGTGAAATGGGTGCGAGGGCCAACATATTCTATAGAAGCAATTTCATGAACTGTTTCGCCTCCGTCCTTTTTGAAATGTGTAATTTTGACGTGGGTATCGGACGGGACGTTGACCGGACCTAGTGCAGTTTTCATAGATAATGCATGAAACCAAGCCTCTGCATTGTTGAGGCCGTGCCAGCTCAAATTTTTATTATCAAAACGAATTTTTATGGAAACGCCGCGATCGAATTCATTGAAAACGAGGTCGTCCGGATCAGATGTTGAGGGAAAAACGAGCGGGTTTCCTGGAGCGCTGTCATCGTAGAGCCAGTTATTAGCGTGCTCCATCTCACCGGAAGCGGCAAAGTTCTTTGTCTTTGTATCAATCCGAATGAAGTTGTTTGCATATGCAAGGTAGGTGGCGCCAACGCCTTTAGAGCCCCTTGAATCGAGGTCTTTGAATGACTCATTTGGCGCGAGAAACTGTTTAAAGCTAGCTTCATCGAGCCCAATTCCATTATCGCTGACGGTAATCGAATCATCGCTCGCATCGATGATGATGTGTATGCGCTTCTTGTAATCCGAATTAGATAGGCTTTGTCGCTTGTCGACAGCATCTAGAGCGTTCTGGATAAGTTCGGCAAAAGGATCGTACCAACCGACGTAAGAATTCAGGATGTTGCGAATATTTCTCTTTTGCCGCCGAGTAATAGCTGCCTCATCATGTGCGTCAGATGGGGCGACGCTCAGCGGGTCGAATTGATGGAAATGCATCTTGATTCTCTTGAGTTGATCGTTTCCAGGCGAAAATCGATCATTTGGCGCACATTATCAACCCAGGGCTTAGGTGTTGGTGCTTCATATCAAATCAGAATTCCCCCTTCACCCCATGCCGAGTCTTCCGAAGCGGGAAGCCCAGGACGTTAGTTTGGCATCACGCTCTCACTGACGTTCGGGCTGGAGGCGCTTCGCCCGCTCCGCGGCGACTGGGCGAGCCCGGTCAGCCTTGACGCAAACTCTTCCATCCCCTCCGGCGTCATCGGTGAACTTGGTTCAGGACCCAGCGGCTCTGTGGGTGCGACTGGGTCCTGACTTTCGTCAGGATGACGTAATGGGCGGGGTTGGTGTGGCGCTTCGCCCGCTCCGCGGCGACCGGGCGAGCCCGGTCGGCCTTGACGCTCACTCTTCTATCCCCTCCGGCGTCATCCCAAACCTGATTTGGGATCCAGGCGGCGTGTGGACCCCAGCTTTCGCTGGGGGAGAGGTGAGGGGTTAAGTCCTAGTGCTTACCGGGCGTCCGACATGGTCCGGGTCGAAGTCGTTTTTTGCGCGCAGCCAGATTGCAGCGAGCAGTTCAAGCCAGCCCAAATTAGACGGTTGGTCGGTGAAGGCGCGGCTCGGGAGTCTGAGCCACTCTCTGATCTGCGTTTCACCCTTTCGCGGATTTTTGACGGGCAGGTCAATATGAGCTCGTGGCTTTCCGTTGGGGGTACCCCACTGACTCAATTTGGACTTCAGCTCGCGATAGGGTTCGGTGTTGATCTGTTCCTTCACGAAGGTGCTCAGGTCTTTGGGTCGCGGGTCGAAATGGACGTGAGGGAAATTCGGGTCCCGGGGATGCCCCATTGGGAAATATAACCGCTGAATATCTATGGCCTCCCAGTTGAGAACGAAGCTGCGTTCGTTGCCCTCAATCAGGATTCCTTTGTCGCCAATCTTAAATGTTGCGTCGCCGAGGCCGGTGACAAGATAGCGGTCAGCCTTGGACTCGGTCACTACGGTGTTGATCTCTTCTGACCAGGCGCGAACCCGGCGGCTGCGGGCGACATGGACGCCGAGCTGGCCAACAAAGCCGATTGCAAACCCGACTGTTGCGACAATCCACTCCATCGCCGTCAAAAAGGTCAGGCCCGCTGTAACGGCGCAGGCGTCTCCAGGGCAGAGGAAGCTGCCCTCGGCCAGGGTTGGATCAATATCGATCGAAAGGACTGACAGGAGCTGAGCGAGCAGGGCCACAATTGCACCGATCACGCCAAACCAGCTGGTAATTGAAACCAGGCCCAGCAGGATTTCCGTAACCGTCGAGCCGCGTAGCGTCTTGGTTGTCTGGATGCTCCGGCCAATGTCAGCGGGCTCAAGCTGGATCGTGGCGCTGGTGAAGATGTCGTAGGCGTCCCTACTAAAGGATGCTTCTTTGGTTCCGGGCACAAATTCGCTCTGCCCAGTTTCAATACGGTCTGGCATGGATATCTCCCCTCATTCCCCGGGCGGAGCGTATCCAGGCGGTGGCAATGCTTCAAGGTGGCCACATTCGCCTGACACGAATATTTTCAGGTGTGGCTTATCCCCCACCCCCTGCCGCGCGCTTACACTCCCCTCTATGGCTGGAACACCAAGATCGGCGAAAGTGCGCGAGGCGTTGGAGGCGCGGGCGAAGGCGATGCGGCGCGCGGGGGCGTCCATGGCCGAGATCGAGCGCGAGACCGGCGTGCCCGCCCCCACCCTCCACCAGTGGGCTGCGCGCGGGGGCTGGCGGCTGTGTGATCTGGAGGACGAGCGCTACGCTGCAGAATTTGGCACCCCGGACCCGCAGGGTCCGCAAGGGCGACCGCCCGCCCGCAGCGTCAGCGAGGACCGACTGAGCGGACGCGAAGGAGGACAGAAAGAAACTGAAACCCCGGCCGACCAAAGGGAGAGCCGGGGCCTCTGGCAGGATGGAGCGCTGTCTTGTGGGGAGGTCCCGGATCGCGTTGCGTCCGGGAGTTCAGGTTTAGGGGAGATTGGCTCGCGTTCGCACGGCGCTTTGGGTCCGGAGTCTTTCCTGTCCTCCGGGACGGCCGTCCCGTCGGTCCTCCCCCGGATCAAGTCCGGGGTGCGGGCGGGCGGTCGCCCTTGCGACGCCTCCGGCGTCGGGGAGATTGGCTCGGGACCGCTGGGCGTTTCAGGGCAAAACACCCCGGACCCGCAGGGTCCGCAAGGCGAACAGCCGCCCGGAGCGAGCGGGGTTCACCCCCGCGCAGCGAGGACCCGACTGGACGGAGGTCCAGGAGGACAGGAAAAATCAGGCCCCGGAGCGCTGCCGTCTCCGTCCTGTCTCCCCAACCCCACCCCCGAAAACCTCCTCACCCTGGCTGACACCGCCAAAGCCGAGGCGATGCGGCTGTTTGCGTCCGGGCAGGTGAAGCGGGCGCGGGAGTATTTGCTGACCGCCCAGCGTTTTGTGGTGGCGGCGGGTGGGGCGAAAGCCTCCGGCGAGGCGGGGCACACCCACGCTGAGCTGGCGCGCGCGGAGCTGGAGCGACGGCTTTTAAAGCTGATCCCGCGGGAAATGGCCCGCTATCTTAAAGCCATCGCGGCGGGGGAGGGGGCGCTGGAGGCCTATCTGGCCGAGCGGGACACCAGCCGCGTCTATAAATGGCGGGATCATTTCTGGTGGCCGGACCTGTTCGCCGCCCGCATCGCCCACCCGCCCTATGGCTTCGTCAACGAAAACGCCGAAGACTGGGATGGCAAACGCCCCTACCTCAACGCCTGGCTGGCGATGGTGGTCCCGGACCGGTAGGGTCCGCAAGGGCGAACGCCCGCCCGCAGCGTCAGCGAGGACCGACTGAGCGGATGCGAAGGAGGACGGGAAAAAAGGGAGGAGCGTCGGTCGGCCTGAGTGCGTCGCGGCAGAGCTCGGCGCTTTGGGTCCGGATTCTTTCCTGTCCTCCGGGACGTCCGTCCCCTCGGTCCTCGCTGCGCGGGGGCAAGCCCCGCTCGCTGCGGGCGGCTATTCGCCTTTCGAGCGCTCCGCGCTCGGGGAGTTTGGCGTGGCATCGCACAGCGCTTCAGAACTTGGCACCCCGGACCCATCGGGTCCGCAAGGGCGACCGCCCGCCCACAGCGTGAGCGAGGACCGACCGACCGGATGGGAGGGAGGACAGAGAAAAAAGGAGCGGGGCGGCGTTCTTTTCCCTCCCCCAACGTGGGGAGGGTGGGCCGAAGGCTCGGGTGGGGGGCAGCGCTAGCGCTCGATGATCTTCACCCCACCCGTCCCTGACGGGCCGTTCGTTCGCTTTGCGACCTCACCCCCATCAAGGGGAGGGAGGGACATCCTCTCAACTCTTCTCTACCCCACCACAACCACTTCAACCCGCACCGCGCCTTCGGGCGGGTTTTGCAGGGCGGTTTCGAAGGGGGTGGGGGTGTCGGTGGCGAGGCTGGCGGCCTCCACAGCCACCGGCCAGCGATAGAGCACAGTGCCGTCCGCGTCATAGGCCACGGCCTCCAGCGGCGGGACGGCGCGGTCTTCACCGGTGAGATTGCGCAGCGCGCCGGAGACGATCAGCGTGGGAGCCACGGTGCCGGCACGGGTCGTGGTGTCAAAGCGCGCGGCCAGGTCCTCGATCTCCACCCCGTGGGGGGTCACCTCAAGGCCGACCGCGGCGTAGGCCCCCGCGGTGCGCGGCCAGACATCCACCACATCCACGCGGAACACCACCGCAGCGGCGATGAGCACCGTGAAGCAGGCCGCGACGCCCAGCCAGCCTGCGCCTTCAGCGGCCAGGCGGGCATTGCGGCGCTTGGCGTCCTCACGCGCGCGGATGGCGGCGTGGGGGCGAGTGCGGATGGAGGGGGCGGGCTCTGGTGCGGCTTCGGCTACAGGTTCGGGAGCCGGGGCAGGGTCAGAGTCGATCTCAGGCGCGGCGACGGGCTGGCTCAAGGTCAGGGCCTCGTCCTCTACCGTCCACACATGGGCGCAGCTGGCGCACTTCACCTTGCCACGGCGCGCTTCCAGAGCGGCCGCTTCAACGCGATACTTGGCCTCGCAGCTTGGACAGGTCACGATCATGGACGCACGCCTTGCTCATCCTGCATAGTCGGGCGAATCGCTTTGCTTCGCCGACGTCTAACCTAACGAGTGTCGCTGTCATGACCACCGATCCGCGCGATCCCGACGCCGCCAGCCCCCAGAGCAAACCTGCTGCGGTGCGCTTTGATGGCGTGGGCATGCGCTATGGGCGCGGGCCGGAGGTTTTAAGCGACCTCAGCTTTGAGTTACCAAGCGGAAGTTTCCATTTCCTCACCGGACCGTCCGGAGCGGGCAAAACATCGCTGTTAAAGCTGATTTATCTGGCTCAACGCCCCTCGCGGGGGCTGATTTCCATGTTTGGACGCGACAGCGCGATGATCCCGCGCGAATCACTGCCCGACCTCAGGCGGCGCATCGGCGTGGTGTTTCAGGACTTTCGCCTGCTCCAGCACCTGACCGTCTTCGACAATGTCGCGCTTCCGCTGCGGGTCGCAGGGCAGGCGCGGGCGAGCTATGCCGATGACGTGATCGACCTCTTGAAATGGGTGGGGCTTGGCGACCGGATTGACGCCCTGCCGCCAACCCTGTCCGGCGGTGAGCAGCAGCGCGCCGCCATCGCGCGCGCCGTCATCTCCAAGCCCGAGCTTTTGATCGCTGACGAGCCCACGGGCAATGTCGATCCTGAGATGGCCAATCGCCTCTTGCGCCTGCTGGTGGAGCTCAATCGTCTGGGCACCACGGTGCTCATCGCCAGCCACGATATCGGCCTGGTGCGCTCGCTGGGTGCGCCGGTGCTTGAGCTGGCCGACGGCAAGCTCATCGATGACGGAAGGCGCGCGGCATGAGCCAGAAGTCCCGCTCCGGCGACCTCCTCCCGCCTGACAGGGGCCGCGACCGGCCGCTGCTGGCTGTGGCGGCGATCCTGGTGTTTCTCGCCTCGCTGGCGGGTATTGGCGCAGCGGGTGCCTGGCAGGCCGCTGAAGGGTGGACCGCCCAGCTCACCGATCAGATCACGGTTCAGGTCCTGCCCGGCACAGGCCGCGATGCGGACGCCGATGCTGAGGCTGCTGCGATCGAGATTGCGCGCCTGCCCGGCGTGGCGAGCGCTGAGGCCCGCGGCCGTGCGCAGTCAGAACGCCTGCTGGAGCCCTGGCTCGGCACCGGCGTGCTGCCCGACGATTTGCCCGTGCCGCGCCTGATTGCGGTGCGGCTGGACCCTGAAACCCCGCTCGCGCCGGGCGCGGTCGAAGCCCTGCTCGGCGACGCGCCTTATGAGGTGGTGGTTGATGACCATGACCGGTGGGAGCGCGCGGTGACGCGCGCCGCCGCCGCCGTCAGATATTTCGGCCTCGGGGTCGTTGCGCTGCTCACGCTGGCGGCCGCCGCCGTGGTGGCCTTTGCAGCCAGGGCGTCTCTGGCGGCGCGCTGGGATGTGGCTGAGGCGCTGCACCTGGTGGGCGCGCCCGACAGCTATATCACCCGCCTGTTTCAGGAGCGGTTTTTCATGCTGGGCATGAATGCGGGCCTGATCGGGGCGGTGCTCGCCGGGGTGGTGGGCTACGGCCTGTCCATTCTGGGGGGTAGTGCCGGTGCGGTCTTCTTCCTGCCCCGGTTTGAGTTTGGCTGGCTGGGCCTTGGCATCGTGGCGGGTGCCGCGCTCGTCTCCGGCCTGGTGTCTGCGATTTCAGCCCGCCTTGCGGTCAGTAATGTGTTGAAGGCACGCTGGACATGAGCCCGGCCAGTTTTTGCCCCACTTTTGCATCAAGCTGCGCCAGCACGGCCCGGTAGCAACAATGAAACACGCCCTTCGAACCCTCGCCTTTGTGATCCTGATCGCCTTTGTGTCCGGCTTCGGCCTGTTCATTCGCGAGGCGCGCAGCATTGCTTCAGGCTCCATGGCCGAAGCGGACGGCATTGTCGTGCTGACCGGCGGTCCCAACCGGGTCGCCACCGGCGTGGAGCTTCTTGAGGCCGGACGGGCTGAGCGGCTTTTGATCTCCGGGGTAAACCCGGGCAGCCCGGTGTCGGACATCGCCTCGGCGGCCGGGGCGTCAGAAGCGCTGTTTGCCTGTTGTGTGGATGTCGGTCCCACCGCAGCCGACACCGAAGGCAACGCGCTTGAAACCGCGGCCTGGGTGGCTGAACGCGGTTATGCCCGCCTGATCGTGGTGACAAGCGACTACCATATGCCGCGCGCTCTGCTTGAATTACAGGCGGCCATGCCGGATACCCGTCTCATCGCCCATGCGGTGCCGGCGCCGGTGCCCTGGGCCAATCTGGATGAAGCCCGCCGCTGGCTGACCGAGTACGTGAAATACGCTGCCGTCTATGGCCGCGAACACATCACCGGTCGCGCGCGCCGCGCTCCGTCCAGCGATGAGGGATAAGCACACGTGGCCATGATCGGCTCGATTGTCTTTGTGATCTGGATGTACGGCCTGATGGTCGTCATGGGGATTGTCTGTCTGCCAGCCCTGCTGGGCCCGCGCTCCTGGACCAAGGCCTGTGTCCGCCTGTGGCTGTCGCTGGTGTTTGGCGGTCTGCGCGTGCTGTGCGGTATCCGCTACGAGGTGCGCGGGCTGGAGCATCTGCCCAAGGGCGGCGCCCTGGTGGCGTCCAAACACCAGTCCATGTTCGAAACCCTGGCCTTCTGGCAGATCCTGGATGACCCCGCGATCATCCTGAAGAAGGAGCTGTCCTACCTGCCCTTCTTTGGCTGGTATGCGATGAAGCTGAAGAATATCTCGGTTGATCGCGCCGCTGCGGCCAAGGCCCTGCGTGGTATGCTCAAACAGGCCCGCGAACGCGCGACCGAAGACCGTCAGGTGGTGATCTTCCCGCAAGGCACCCGGGTCGAGCCGGGTGAGGCGGAGAGCTACAAGCCCGGCGTTGTCGGCCTCTACACTTCCATGAAGGTGCCCTGTGTGCCGGTGGCGCTGAACTCCGGCGTTTACTGGCCCGCCCATGGCCTGGGCCGCAAGTCTGGAACCATCATTGTCGAGTTCCTCGAACCCATTGAGCCGGGCCTTCCAAAGGCTCAGTTCATCGCCATGCTGGAAGAGCGGATCGAGACCGCATCGACCGCGCTTCTTGATGCGCCCGCTGCCACCCCATCCAAGCCAGAGGCTGCCTGATGTCGAATTCCGACCGCGCCCCGTCCCGCATTTTCCTGTTTGCGCCCTTTGTGGCGCTGATTGCGGTGCTGGTGCTGCATGCCGCCTACTGGACCTATACCGCCAGCCAGATTGAACAGCGCGCGCTGACCTGGATCGAGCAACAGGAAGCGGCCGGGTATCAGGTCAATTACGAGGCCCTGCGCGTGGCTGGATATCCCTTCCGTTTTTCCCTGCGCGCTGATGCGGCCAGCCTGACCGCGCCGCGTAGCGAGGGCGGATGGACGACCCAGGTGGAGCGCCTGTCGGCGTCGGCGCAGTTTTATGATCTCAACCACTGGATCGTAACGCCCGATGGCGAAGGACAGGTCACCGCCGGTTCGGCGAGCTATCAGCTTGTGGCCGAAAGCGCGCGCCTGTCCCTGCGCGCCAGTGACGGGGCAACCTCTCGCCTTGGCGCGAATATCGATGGCCTGGTGGTTACAACGCTCAACGGACCTCAGGCGGCCATCACCGCGCTCGGCTCGCTGGCGATTTCCGGTTTCCTTGATGAAGACGACCAGCTGGCCCTGCGGGTTCAAGGTGAAGGCGTGCGCTTTGGTGACGGGGTATTTGAGCCTGATCTGATCAATGCTTTTGGACCCCAGGTCGATCTGGTGCGCGCCGACATGGTGGTAACGCAGTGGACGGCCCTGGCCCGTGTCGCCGATCCGCTGGAATGGCGGATGGCCAACGGGGCTGTTGTTATCAACCAGTCCCAGCTGATCTGGGGGCCTGCGGAATTATCGGGCGAGGGGCAAATCGGCCTTGATGGCGACCTTTTGCCAGAAGGCCGTCTATCGGTGGTGGTCACCGACCCGGAAACCCTGATTGGCGGGCTGGAAGCGGCCGGCCTGGTGGTTGATGAACAGGGCGAGGCCCTGCGGCTGGCGGCGCTCATGGCGCCGCGCCGCGAGGGCGGGATTGCCCTGCCATTCCGCTTGCGTGAAGGCGGGGTCTTCCTGGGCCCCGCCCGGATCGGCACATTTGCAGAGCGTGACAGCTAGGCGTCCGGCTTAAGCCTTCGCGAAGGCTTCCAGCGCTTCGATCACGCGGCGATTATCGTCATCCTTGCCGATGGAAATGCGCAGCGCATTGGGCAGGCCATAGGGCTGGACCGGGCGCACAATCAGGCCACGCTCTGCCAGGAAGGCATTGGCCGCCATGGCATCCTTGCCCGCAGTTTCCGGGAAGTGGACCAGCACAAAGTTACACACCGACGGCGTCACCTCGTAGCCAAGCGCACGGATCGACTGGGTCATCTGGCCGACCCAGCGTTCGTTGTGATTGACCGACTCTTCAACAAAGGCCGCGTCCTTGATGGCGGCAAGCCCGGCCTCGATCGCGGGCAGGTTCACATTGAACGGGCCGCGGACCCGGTGGATGACGTCCACGATTTCCTTCGGGCCATACATCCAGCCCAGACGCAGACCGGCCAGGCCATGGATTTTGGAGAAGGTGCGCGTGACCACCGTGTTCTCGTAATCGTCGACCAGCTTTAGCGGATTGCCATAGCCCGGTTCCTTGACGAATTCGGCATAGGCCCCGTCGACCACCAGAAGCGTATCTTCGGGCAGGCCTTCGCGCAGGCGGCGGATCTCGCTGTCGGGCACCCAGGTGCCGGTGGGATTATTTGGGTTGGCGATGAAGACGATCTTCGCGCCGTCTTTCGCCGTTTCCAGAAGGGAGTCGATATCGGCGGTGTAGTTGCTTTCAGGGGCCGACACGATGTGAGCCCCGGACTGCATTGCCACCAGTCGGTAAACCAGGAAGCCATACTGAGTCTGGACCACCGTATCGCCCGGATCGAGATAGGCCCGGCCAATCAGCTGCAGCAGCTCGTCAGACCCCGCACCGCAGACGATGCGCTCCGCCTCGATGCCTTCAGCCTTGGCGATGGCGTCGCGCAGGACGCTGGCCCCGCCGTCGGGATAGACATGCAGATGCTCGGCCGATGCCTTGAAGGCCTCAGCCGCTTTCGGGCTGCACCCAAGGGCGTTTTCGTTCGAGGACAGCTTGACCGCACCGTCCGGCGCCGCGGCACCGGGGGTGTAGGGTTTGATGTCCATAAGGCCGGGGCGGGGCTGAAGCGTCATGACACGTCTTTCTTCGAAGAATGGGGCTTGGCCGAGGTCGGCGTCTTGTCTGAGTTGGGAGATAGCGCGCGCTTGCCCACACCTTCAAGCTTTCTGACAGAAACCCGCTGCGCTGTTTTGCCGGGACGCACCGCGCCCACATGCTTGACCGCCTCTGCCATCAGCAATCCGCCAAAGGCCGGGTAGAGCCGCTCGCCCACCGCTTCAAAGCCGTCGGCGGCCTTCTCCCCACAGCTGAACCGCCAGGGCGGGGCGTAGAGCGCCTGGGACCAGGCGGTGGGTTCAAACAGGGCATCGGTCAGGAAGCGATTGAGCTGGGTGCGCGAAAACGGGCGGCCATGGCCGAAGGGGGTGGAATCCACCCGCGCCCACAAGCCGCCGCGATGGGTGCAGATCACCATCAGCCGGGCCTCAGGCGCCATGACGCGCCACACTTCGCGCAGCAGGCGGCGCAGGTCTTCAGCCTCTTCAAGCGCATGGACCAGGATGACCCGGTCAAACAGGCTCTCCACAAAGGGCAGGCGGCATTCATCGCCCAGTGCGACGCGGTTCTTGCCGTTCGGTGTCCACGGGACTGCGCCCTGTTCAGCGGGCATATAGGCCACGGTGCGCCGCGCCTCGTCGCTGAACGCTGACAGGTAGGGGCTGGCATAGCCATAGCCTAAAATGTCGAGATCGCGGGTGTTCGACCATAAAGAGCGCAGGCGGCGCAGCACCATCTCGCGCGCGGCACGCCCGCGCTTGCTGCGGTAGAAGCGGTCAATCTCAAGGGCGTCTGTGCGCATGAAAGGCTCTTTCAGGTGTTGCCTTGGCTCACGGTCCTAACACTTAAATGATAAGGCTTCGCTCCGGTCGCTGTAAGACCCCCACTGAGAGATAAGGAAAACCCATGGCGCTCGATGTTCTCCAGTTTAACTGCCTGTCGGACAATTACGGCTATCTCATTCGCTGCAGCCAGACCGGGGCCTGCGCCACCATCGATACGCCGGATGCCAGCGTCATCGAGGCTGAGGCCAAGAAGATGAAGTGGGACTTGAAAGAGGTCTGGAACACGCACCACCACTGGGATCACGCCGGCGGCAATGACGCCCTGCGCAAAAGCCTTAACGTCTCCATCACCGCGCCTGAAGCGGAAGCCGAAGCCATCGGTCATATCGACCGGCCGGTAAAGCATGGCGACATCGTGGAGCTGGGCTATCAGCGCGCGCAAGTCATTGATGTGGGCGGGCATACGCTGGGCCATATCGCCTACTGGTTTGAAGACGCGAATGTGGCCTTTGTCGGTGACAGCCTGTTTGCGCTGGGCTGTGGGCGGATGTTTGAAGGCACGGCAGAGCAATTCCAGGCGTCGCTGGCGCGCCTGCGCGGGCTGCCTGACGACACGGTGGTCTACTGCGCTCACGAATACACCGCCGCGAATGCCGCCTTCGCCCTGTCGGTGGACCCTGAGAACGAAGCGCTGAAAGCCTATGCGCTCGACGTTCACAAGAAGCGCGAGCGCGGTGCGCCGACCGTGCCCACCACCATCGGCAAGGAACGCCTCACCAACCCCTTCCTGCGCTGGGACGACGAAGGTCTGCGCGCCCAGCTCGGCCTGAACGACGCCAGCGACGCAGACGTGTTCGCTGAAGTGCGCCGCCGCAAGGATGTGTTTTAGGGGGGAAGGGGAGTGCGTCTTTCCCTCTCCCCCTTGAACAAGGGGGAGAGGCAAGGTGAGGGGGTGCATTTCAAACGGCTCCGCTTTTGTCGAATGAAACGCCGTTCACCCCTCACCTGACCTCTCCCCTCAAGAAGGGGAGAGGGATAATGACGTCACTTAACGGATTGAACGCCTCGAGCGCGTCAGCGCTCGCAAGGGCGACCGCCCGCCCGCAGCGTGAGCGAGCTTGCTCGCGGCAAGCGAGGACCGACGACACGGACGTGTCGGAGGATCAGGAAAAAATCCCCCCTAAAACCGCTCCAGCAGCCGGTCGATATAATCGAGCTCGTCCTGGGGGCGGCCGCGTTCGGCGGCGCGGCGGCGTAACTCTTCCAGGATTTCGCGGGCGCGCTGGCGGTCTGCTTCAGAGGGCACGCCGGTTTCAGTGCCCTGACCGGCACCGCTGCCCTGCGCGCGGCCCAGCGGGTCGGTGTCGCCTTCGCCGTCACCGCCGCGTTCAGCTTCCAGCGCCTGGGAGGCGGCTTGTGCTGCATCCCGCAACGCTTCAATCGCCGCGTCCTGAGCCTCCAGCGCGCCTTCAGCGTCGCCGTCACCCAGCGCACGGGCCGCGTCCTCCATGGCCTCCGCAGCGTCATCGAGCGCCCGGCGTGCGGCGTCTGCAGAGGGACCGGATTGCGGCAGGCGCTCTGACAGGCCCGGGATAGCGCCGGCGATCTCCGCCTGGCGTTCAGCCAGCGCATCAAGGCCGGGGCCGGGCTCTTCACCCTCTTCAGCGCCGCCGCTGGAGGGCGTGCCGTCCTCGCGCTCCTCGCCAAAGCCTGTGCCGGGCTCGGTGCCGGGGGCGGGCAGATCACCGCCAGGCTGGGAGCCTTGCGACTGACCCTCGCCGCGCTCGCCCTGGCGCTCGGCCTCCTCGAAGGTGTCGTTCATGGTTTCGCGCTGGTCAGACAGGGTCTCGCCCAGCTCTTCCAGCGCCTCGCGCAGGGCTTGAGCCATGGCGCTTTCGCCGCCTTCACCATTGCCGCCCTGAGCCAGATTGACCTGCATGTTGCGCAGCATCTCCAGCAGCTGCGCCAGCGCCCGGCGCGAGCCTTCGGTATCGCCCAGCTCAGCCGCTTCACGCAGGGCATCAAGCAATTCCTGCAGGCCGTCAGAATTCATCCCGCCGCCACCACCGCCGCCGCCTTCGGCAAAGCGGCCTTCTTCCAGCGCTTCACGGGCGAGCGCCTGCATATAGTTGGCGACCGCCTGCTCAAACGCATCAAACAGCGCAGACAGCTCAATGGGATCGGCCCCGCGCGCCATGGCGTCCATCAGCGCCTGTTCAGCGGCACGCAGCGCCGCTTCAGCGTCGGCCAGGCTGCCCAGCTCGGCGCGCAGCGCGATCTGCCACAGATCTTCATCGAGGTGGGACAGGTCGTCGAGTTCGCGCGCGCGGCGCACTTCACGCATGGCGGTGCGCAGGCCGGTCCACACGATGGGATCGTTGAAATAGGCCGCAGGCGCATCGCTGACCGCATCGAGCGCGCGAGCGAGCCGCAGCACGCCCTCGGGCGCGCGTTCCAGCCGCCGCGTCGGTTCATCGCCCAGAAAGCCTCCGGTCATGGAGGTTGGCGCGCCGTCCGGCATGTCAGCATAGCTGCGCTCTTCGCCGATGAAGCGCTTGCGCTCAGACGCGACAGAGCGCGCCAGCGGATTAAGGAAGACGCGCTGGGGCAGGGTGATCGCCAGCGGACCGGAGCGTCCACGCTGTCCTGCGCCATCAAGCGCGGTCATGCGGATCACCGCGCGCTCGCCCGCCAGCTTGTGTCGCGCCAGATCAATGCGGGCTGTGCGCACACCATCGGCGTCGGGTGGGCTGACGCTACCCGGCGACAGGGCCAAAACGTCAAAGCTGTCTTCTGAGGGCTCGCCCGCGTCCGGTTCAGGGGCAAATTCCAGCGCATAGGCTTCAATGCCAAAATCATCCTCGGCGACAAAGTCCAGGATCATCTGACCCTGCGCATCGCCTTCCGGTTCTGCGGCGAGGCGCACTTCCGGTGGGCTGTCGGGAATGAGCGTCAGCGACAGCGTCTCTCGCAGCGCGCCGGAGCGGATGACGATCTCGCCATCGGCTTCAGGGCTCAAGGTGACCAGCCGCACATCATCCGACAGCGTCTCGATCTCAGCCTCTGCGCCCGACACGCGCGGATCCCGGCGAAGGCCGACAATGCGGGCCGCAACCACCGAGCCTTCCACCAGTTCAGCCTCACGCCGATCACGCAGATAGGCGACGGGCCGACCGGTATAGTCAGGCGGCTCAATCCAGAACTCGATCTCGGCAGCCGTGCCACCGCCCGCCATCAGGCGCGGGGCGAAGGCATCGCCAAGACGCTCCGTGGCGCGATCCCCAGCCAGGAAAGCGGCGGTGATAATCAGGATGATGAGGACCGCACGCAGGCCGTAAGGATCAAGCCGCGCCCAGGCCGCAAACGGGCGTCGCGCCCTGGCCCCGGACAGCCGCGCGGCCATGCGGGCGCGGTGGGCGTCCCACAGGGCAGCATCCCCGGCCGCGGGCGCATCGGCCAGCGCCTCGAACGGGCGATCGGTCAGGCCGCTATCGTCTTCAACCCGGCGTTCGGCGTCACGGTGGGTGGGGGCTTTGAACTGGCTCCAGGCCCGGCGCGCCAGAAAGCCACCGGCCAGCAACAGCGCCAGAAAGACGAGAATCCGAACCGGATCGCCCACGCGCTCAAACAGCCCGCCAAAGGCCAGAAGCAGATACAGCCCCAGCGCGGCCAGAGGACCGACCAGCACCGGCGCAGCCCGCTCCCACAGGAGCGCAGCCCGGGCTTTGAAAAGGGCAGCACGCGTTCTCATGGAGTAGAGTGTAGTCTGCTCAGCGCCTCATGACACCTTGTGATGTCATGACGAATTCGTCATTGGCAGGCGGTCAGTCAATCCAGGTCCCTTGTGTCCGGCTCATAGTCAATCAGATCGCCCGGGCGACACTCAAGGATCAGGCAAAGCTTCGCCAGCGTATCAAATCGAACGCCCTTTACCTTGCCCGTCCTGAGCAGGCTCAATTGGGTCTCGGACAAGCCGATTTCTTCCGCCAGTTCGCGCGCGCGTTTTTTGCGCTTTGCGAGCATCACATCGAGATTGAGGACAATCGGCACTACAGGATGGCCGTGACATCTTTGTCGATAGCGGACACAGCTTTTGCCAGAAAAATCAATAGGAACCCAACTCCGACTAACGTGAGTCCCTCTATTCCTAAATTGAACTCAGCACCGGTCATGGCTGTAAAGCTGTTGCCCAATAGATGAATCAAGCTCGGAGTGAGAACGATGATTGAGAATGCCGCGAGAAGGATCGCCGCTGCACTGCGGTATAGACCGGATACAATGCGCGGGCCGTGGTGGTCGCCGCTACGGACCCTGTCGATGAGCATCGCGCCTTCCCCCAGCGCCCAAACACAAAACGCTGGACCAATTGCTTTGATCGCGAGCTCAATCGGGCTCATCAGCGATGCCGTTAGCTCGCCTATCGCAAAAATTGCGCCGATTGCAGCGGGAATAAGCAAGAGTGCTCTGCGACCAAACTCGTGAATTGATGTCATCATACAGCGCCTAATTTTATTATTTAATATTAATTATTTTATGTCTTATATAAAGTCAATATCGATCTCCGGCCTTCAATCGCCACTGGGTAATTGACCGGTCTGAAGGTCTTTGATGAGGGCTTCAATTCCTGCCCGTTGGACCTTGGCATAGGCCTCGTCGCGCTGGCGGATGTCGACGTCAGAGGCGAAATGCCAATAGCGCATCAAAGGACAAACCGCGGCGCGCAAGATAAACTTGGATCTTGCGGTTTTCCCATATCCATCTCGCGAACGAGAACTCGGCTGAGCGTTCAAAGTCCAGTAACCAGCTCAGCCGCCTTGCGAGCATTTGGCTGGCGACACTGAGATCAACGTCGCGCAGCGGCTTGGAGGATCGAGAGGCGATCAATCCTGCTCGCCACCGTCAGCCCCACCATCATCCTCATACGCCCGCTCTTCGTCGGTGCGCTGGTCTTCGCCCCAGACAGGCGGTGGGCGTTCAAGGTCGCCGCGCACGCCGCAGGCGCCCAGGATGAGGACGGCCCCGAGGGCGGTGATAATCGAGATCAGTCGGCGCATGGGGCACTCCCTCACATCAGGCTTCAAGCCGGGTTTTCCAGGCCGCGATCTGTTCGCGCACCCGCACCGGCGCGGTTCCGCCATAGCTTAACCGGCTCTCCATGGAGGCGCGAGCCGATAACACGGCAAACAGCCCGTCATGGATGCGCGGCTCTATGGCCTGGTAGTCGCCAAGCGAGAGCTGGCTGAGGGGCAGGTCCTTGCTTTCAGCGAGCTTCACCGCGCTACCGGCCACATGGTGGGCGTCGCGGAAGGGCAGATTCAGTTCGCGCACCAGCCAGTCAGCCAGATCGGTGGCATCGGAATAGGCTTCACCCGCAGCCTCCTCCAGCGCCTCGCGATTAAAGCTCAAGTCGGCGGCCATGCCCGCCATGGCCGAGACGGCCAGCGCCAGATCGTCAAAGGCGGTGAAGACCAGGGCTTTGTCTTCCTGCAGGTCTTTGGAATAGGCCAGCGGCAAACCCTTGCACACCAGGATCAGGCCTTGCAGCGCGCCCGCGATGCGGCCCGGCTTGGCGCGCACCAGTTCGGCCGCATCCGGGTTGCGCTTTTGCGGCATGATGGAGCTGCCGGTGGAGAAGGCATCGCTCAGCTGGGCAAAGCCAAAGCGGCGCGAGCTCCACAGCACAATTTCTTCGGCAAAGCGCGACAGGTTCACCGCCGTGATGGCCGCCGCCGACAGCGCCTCCAGCGCAAAGTCGCGCGCGCTGACCGCATCAAGCGAGTTGGCCATGGGCCGGTCAAAGCCGAGCGCCTTGGCGGTCTGGTGGCGATCAATGGGGAAGGCGGTCCCGGCAAGCGCGGCTGCGCCGAGCGGGCTTTCATTCAGGCGCTTGCGACAGTCTTCAAGCCGCCCCTTGTCGCGTTCGGCCGCTTCCACCCAGCATAGCAGGTGATGACCCAGGCTGACCGGCTGGGCGGTTTGCAAATGGGTGAAGCCGGGCATGACCCAGTCGGCATGGGCTTCGGCCTGGGCGATCAGGGCGCGCTGGTAGCGGGTCAGGCCTTCAATCGCGCCCGTCAGCGTCTCGCGCATCCACAGCCGGAAATCGGTGGCGACCTGGTCATTGCGAGAGCGCGCGGTGTGAAGACGACCAGCAGGCTCGCCAATCTTTTCACGCAGCGCGGCCTCGATATTCATGTGCACGTCTTCAAGCTCGGGCTTCCAGACGAAGTGACCGGCGGCGATATCGGCGCGGATGGCTTCCAGCCCGGAGCAGATTGCCTCAGCATCTTCGCTTGAAATTACCCCGCAGGCAGACAACATCCGGGCATGGGCCAGCGAGCCATCGATGTCCTGGTTATACAGGCGCTGATCGATATCCACGCTGGCGTTGATGGCCTGCATGATATCAGACGGTCCGGCGTCAAACCGGCCGCCCCACATATCGCTGGCTGTGGATTTTGAAGACGTGTCGCTCATGGGGCAAAGGGCTCCGGGATGGGCATTGATACAGACGAGAAGGACGCCAGACGGTGCAGCTTCCCAAACCGACCCTCGGCAACGCCATCACGGGCATGTTTTTGATCGGCCTTCTGGGCATTGTCTACGTCATAGGCTCAGCAGTTGTCACCACCGAGCGTGGGCCGTTTGACCGCTATGCGGTCGGGACGATGTCTGATTTTCGCACGGTGTCCACGCCGCCAGACCAGCCGCTGATGGAGCTGCGCACCGAAGATGGGGGCACGACGACGCTGGCGTCCAAGCGCGGCAAGATCATTCTGGTCAATTTCTGGGCCACCTGGTGTGCGCCCTGCGTCATTGAAATGCCCTACCTCAATGAGCTTCAGGCGCGCTATGGCTCGGACGAGTTTGAGGTGGTGACCATCTCCATGGATCGTACCCAGGCCGATGCCGAGCGCTTCCTTGAAGACAACCAGCTGACCGAGCTCGATCTTTATTTCGACCCCAGCATGAGCATCGCATTCAACGTCATGGGGGCGACCAATCGCGGTCTGCCCCTAACCATTCTCTATGACCGTAACGGTCAGGAGTTGGGGCGTCTGGAAGGCGAAGCGGAATGGGCGAGTGAGGATGCGTTTCGCCTGATCGAAGCGGTGATCGAGCAGTATTAACACAGCTTCATTTGATCAAAGTCGGCTTTCGGTCTCCACTTGCCCCCAACATAGGGGGAGGACCGACCATGATCCGTTCAATCTTTGCGGCCACCGCCGCCCTTGCCGCTGTCAGTGCGCCAGGCTTTGCCCAGCAGTCCACGCCCGGTGAGACGCTGGAAACGCTCTATGATGTGATTTCAGGGCCCGTCGGCGAGGAGCGCGACTGGGACCTGTTCCGCCAGCTATTCGTTGATGGCGCGCGCATGACGGTGGTGGTGCCGCAGGAAGACGGGACCAACCGTCTCGCGACTCTGTCGCCGGACGACTATGTCGAGCGGGCTGGACCCAATCTGGTCACCAATGGCTTCACCGAGGTCGAACTTGAGCGGCGCACCTATCATTATGGTGGGATGGCTACGGTGCTGAGCACCTATGAGGGCATTTATCAGTCCACGGGCGAAGTGGTGGCTGTGGGCCTGAATACGCTGGTGATCGTGAAAGAGGGTGAGGACTGGAAAATTGCCTCCATCGCCTGGCGGGCCGCCGACGAGGACTGGCCGCTGGAGCGGGCCTTTGAAAGCGAAGACGGTTAGGCGAAAGGCGGCTGGGTGAGGGACGCTTTAGTCTTCTTTGGCCAGCTGTTTCAGATCGTTGAGCGTGTGAACGAAAGTCGCGGCCGACAATGGCTTTTCAAACACGAAATCACAGGCGTGATTGTCGTAGAACGCGCTGTCTTCCAGATTTGAACGACCCGTATAGAGCCCGGCCGGGACGGGGCAGCCGCGGCGCTTGATCCTGTCCAGCAGAGGCATGCCGGTGCCGTCGGGCAGCATCATGTCCAGAAGGATGAGGTCGTACTGACCCGTGGCAAGATCGTCGGCATCTTTCATGGCCTGGACCATGCTGCGTCGCCAGGTCACCGTCTTGAAACCGTAGCCTTTTAAAAATTCGGTCGCGACAACGCCGCTGGCTTCATCGTCTTCCAGCACATAGGCGTGGTGGGTCTGCCTGAGGGCCGTTCTGGCGTAGCCCTTCGGGAGGTGGTGTGTCAGAGGGGAGCGGTGTGTCTTATCGGGGTCTTCTGACAGAACAGGCGCGTATAGATCCATGGTTATGGCTTTCAAAAGCCACAAAAGTTTTGTGGCCTAAAAACTAAATGCGTTAAATTTCAATTTGAAAAGCCCCAAGGTGAGACATTCTGTGCAATACCTCTAAAGGGTGAATGTATTCAATGTCGTGATTGCAGTTAAGGTCTGCGTTTTAAACCTTGGTCCGGGCCATTTGGGGGCTGCCGCGAGACAAGACCGACAGTGGACGGCTGGATCATCCGATTTAGAAAGGCCGAGGAAAAATTGAGATCCTCGATTGACCGATGATTTTACGCGTGTAATAGTTCAGAAAATTACAGGTGTAATAGAATGACAATCAGTGATGCAGAAAGCGTGGTGATGGAGGCCCTGTGGCGCGATCCTCCCCGCACCGCAGACGCCATTATCGACGAGGTAGCCGGGGCCAATAACTGGACACCCATGACGGTTCGCACCCTGTTGAACCGGCTTTTGAAGAAGCATGCGATCAGCGCCGAACGTGAGGGGCGCAAATATGTCTACACGCCGCTTCTGGCGCGGTCTGATTACGTCCACCAGAAGAGCCAGGGTCTGATCGATCAGCTCTTTGATGGGCAGCTGGCTCCGCTGGTGAGCCATTTTTCAGAGCGCCAGTCGCTCTCGGCAGAGGACATCCGGGCGCTCAAGCGCCTGGTCCAGGAGTTGCCCGATGATCAGTGAGATGTTCGAGACGTGGCTGGCCTTTCAGATCGCGATAGCCGTTGGTGTCGCTGCGGTTTTACTCCTTCGCCGTTGGGTCAGGCGATGGGTGGGGGTTCGCCAGGCCTTCGGGCTTTGGGCTCTACCTGTCGTACTCGGGCTTGCGGTGCTCGCGCCCGGCCCGTTTGAAGCCGGGCCCGATGCGGCATTGAGTGAAGCATCGTCAGCACAGTCACCTGCCTCTGTGTTGCCGCCACCGGTGTCAGCATCTGAGGAGGCTGGGCCCTCCCGTGTCCAGTCGGATCAGGCCATGCCCGCGTCCCGTGCCATTCCTGCCCTTGTGGACCAACGCGTCTGGCTGGGCATTTGGGGGCTGGGAGCGCTGGCTGCCGCGCTGCTGCTGGTCGTTCGCCAGGCGCGATATCTTGAGAACCTTGGCCCAATCCAGCCGTGGCCCGAGCTTGGACCTGATGTCTATCGTGCCGGCTCTTCAAAGATCGGTGTTGGACTGGTGGGCGTGGTGTTCCCGAAAATCGTTGCGCCTGCTGATTTCGAAGTGCGCTTCAGTGCAGACGAGCGCGATCTCATTCTTGATCACGAGCGGGAGCATCGTCGCGCCGGTCATGCCCAGCTCAATGGCCTGGCGGCCCTGGTCCAGACGCTGTGCTGGATGAATCCGCTGGTTCATATCGGTCTTCGCTGGTTCCGGCTTGATCAGGAACTCGCCTGCGATGCGGCCACGCTGATGCGATCTCAGCATTCGCCACGCCGCTATGGGCAGGCCTTGCTGCGGGCCCAGACAGGGCTGGCCGCTCCCCTGGGATGTGCGTGGCGTCCGGTTGATGGATTGAAGACCCGGATTCAGGCGCTCAGCCTCACCGGATCGAACACCAGTCGACGCGCTCTGGGTGGGGGTGCGGTGCTTGTCCTCGTCGCAGGATTCGCCGCCGCGGGCTGGGCTGCGAGACCTGAGGTTCAAGCTGTTGCGCCGGGTCAGGGGGCGCTGGCGATCGAAGCGACCGATGATCATGACGCAGCCGTCACGCAGTCTGCGACCCGGATCGAGGTGCGCGGCGTCGACGGGCGGGTGCAAATCATCGCTGAAGAGCGTGAGGATGTTGTGGTGGAGGGACTTTCCACACCCGTACCAATTCGCCGCGGTGGCTCCACCATGGTGGTCCAAGTGTCAGAGCTTACGACAGATATCTGCTCGCGAAGCGCCGGGACCTCACAGGATTTCACGATGCGTGTGCCCGTCGGTGTTCACCTTGATATCCAGGGACGCATGGATGCGACCATCACGGCTCCAGCCAGCGTGTCCCTGGGTGCTCAGGGCTGTGGTTCTGTGTCACTTGGCGATGTGCAAGGGGGGCTGGTTCTGGATGTTCATGGTAGTGTTGCGCTGACAGCCCGGCACGTGAACGGACCAATGACGGCCGCGGCGTCCGGGGTGGCAACGCTTCGAGCCGTCCTTGTGAGCGGTGAGCTGGACCTGCAGACGTCAGGTAGCTCAACGGTTGAGATTGAAACGATGACCTCCGGCGGCCGGTTCGATCTAAGTGGCGGCTCAACGCTCCAGGTCGAGGAGTGGGCCGGTGCGCTGCATGGCGGACTTTCTGGAGGTTCGCGAGCGAAGATTGAAGCGATCCTGTCGTCACGCGCTGATATCACTGTCTCCGGATCGTCAAACGCCAACATTGAGACCGGCGAGATTTCAGATCTCCGCGTCGACCAGGCGGCGAATGCCGGCTTCTTCTACGGGGGGCAGGCAGAGCAAAGCCGGGTTCGTAACCGAGGACGCGCCCCGGTTGTTCTGACCGATCCTGGACGGCTGGATAGTCAGGGTCTGGTCAGCACGGACGGTGATCCACCTGTCGAATAACGCAGCCCGACGATGAGCTGACCACACCGGTCAATCCTTTCCCTTTTACGTGATAAACGGAGCGCCCCATGGCACCGAACAGTCTTGCTTTGCCTAAACTCAACGCCCGCCAAACGGTCGTCGCCCTTGCGCTGGCGGTTGTGACGCCGACGGTCGCAAGCGCCGAGAATGGGGCCGTCGGCTTTGCCCGACCCGCTGAAAACATTGTCATTGACGGCGATCTGAGCGACTGGCCGTTTAACGCGATGCGCAATCCGATTGCGTCCGGCGTGCTGGATAATGGTGAAAGCTGGCGCGATCCGGCCTATTTCCGGGCCGCCTACGATCCGTCGGGCACGTTCCTCTATCTCGCTGTGGAAGTGACCGACGAGTCGACGGTGGACTTGCCCGATGGCCGATCAAGCCCAACCGAAGAGGACAGCCTGATCGTCTATGTGGATGCCGACCACAGCTGGCGCGGCTCGGGGCCGTGGGTGTTCCTCGGGGCGCTGGATGGTGCCAGCAATATTTCCAATTCCAACGGCTGGGACCCGCAAACGGCGCGCGCCAGCGAGGATCATGTCGAGATGGCGGTCTCTCAGCAGGAGGACGGACGCCGCGTCTACGAGTGGCGGATCACGCTCGACCAACCGGTGCGGGCAGGCATGAGTATCGGTCTGGACTTGCTGCTTGTGGACAATGATGAGGAAGCCCTCAATGTGCCGACCGCCTATATCGCGTGGGGTCGGTTTGGTGCTAAGTCAGGCCGCGCCGCGCGCCTGGGTGATCTGGTTCTGATGGACGCGGAAGAAGGTCTGGGGCGCCTGACCGGCGACATGGCCTGGGCTGAGGGCGTTGACGGCCCGGATATGAGCGGACGTCGCGTGCGAATTCGCGACCGCGATGATCCTGAAATGTGGGTCTCAGTGCGGAGCGACGACAGCGGCGCCTATCAGATCGACCTTCCGGCGGGACATTACTGCGTCACACCGGCCTTCCTCTATTACGGTGGCGATGTAGGATACCGCATCACCGACGAATCGGAAGTCTGCGTGCGAGTGAACGCCGGGGCTGAGACCCGGGCACCAACGCTTGTAAAGTCGGTGCGGCCTTTGCCCGAGCACCATATCCAGGCCGCAGGTCAGCTCTTTACCTTTGACGATGAGACCGCCGGGCGGCTCGATGCCTTCATGGCTGACTATATGGACCACTTCCTCATTCCTGGAGCCGGGGTGGCGATCATTCGAGACGGGCAGATCGTTTACCGCCGGGAATATGGCGTGGCCAATTGGCTGACCCAGCAGCCCGTACGCCCGGACCACCTGTTTGATGCGGGGTCAATTACAAAGCCGATCTTCGCATTTGCCGTTATGCGCATGGTGGAGCAGGGCGTGCTTGAGCTCGACCGACCGCTCCATGAATACCTGCCATTTGACGAGATTGCCGACGATGAAAGATCGCGGCTGATCACCGCGCGCCATGTCCTGTCCCACCAGACGGGCCTTCCGAACTGGCGCTGGCAGACCGATACCGGCAATCTCGATTTCGCATTTACGCCGGGCGAGGGCTACAGGTATTCGGGCGAGGGCTACGATTATCTTGGCCGCGTGGTCGAGCATCTGACCGGTGAGGCGCTGGAGGCGGTTCTTCTGCGCGAAGCCGCCGGACCGCTGGGCATGGGCCCCAGCGTGCGGTTCTCAGAGCGCGATGACTGGCACGATGTATTCGTGACCGGGCACGAAGACCTGCGCGCTTACATCAGTAATACACCTGATGAAGCTCATGCCGCCCACTCGATGATGGCAAGCGCCAGTGATCTCGCACAGGTCCTTATCACCTGGATGAATCGGGGCGGCGGCCTGTCCCCGGAAGGGTATGAGGCGATGCTCGAAGCTCAGGTTGACGCCGGCTATACTGCGACCGATACAGGCTGGCAGACCTTTCATGCCCTGGGGCCGCGCGTTCTTGAAACGCCCTACGGGCGTGCCATCGGCCATGGTGGCGTTAACTGGGGGCAAATCTCATTGATGGAGTTCTACGAGGACCAAAATGCGGGCTTCGTCCTGATGACCAACGGTGATGACGGCTGGCATGTGCGCGACGCGCTGCGCCGCTTCCTTGTGGCAGGTCAGGAGCACACGGTGCCGGAAGACGAGTAGCTGAAAAGAAAACCCCCGGATGAGAGCCACCCGGGGGTTTCATTTTTAAGCGACAAAGGGGCCGGCGATTAAATGCCCGCTTTTTCCAGCTCGGCTTCGAATTCCGGCACCGCGGTGAAGAGGTCGGCCACCAGGCCATAGTCGGCCACCGAGAAGATCGGGGCTTCCTCGTCCTTGTTGATCGCGACGATCACCTTGGAGTCCTTCATGCCGGCCAGGTGCTGGATGGCCCCGGAAATGCCCACGGCAATGTAGAGCTCCGGCGCGACGACCTTGCCGGTCTGACCGACCTGGTAGTCGTTCGGTACAAAGCCCGCGTCCACAGCGGCGCGCGAGGCCCCCACTGCGGCACCCAGCCTGTCGGCGACCTTTTCGATGATGGCGAAGTTCTCGCCATTGCCCATGCCGCGACCGCCAGAGATGACGATCTTGGCCGAGCCCAGATCGGGACGGTCAGACTTCGACAGCTCTTCAGAGACAAATTCCGACGATGCCGCCGGAGCCGGAGCGTCAATCGTCTCAATCGCAGCCGAACCGCCATCGCCTGCCTTTTCAAAGGTGGTCGGGCGCACGGTGATGACTTTCTTGGCGTCGTTGGACTTCACCGTCATCATGGCGTTACCGGCATAGATCGGGCGCACGAAGGTGTCGGCGCTTTCAACTGCGGTAATGTCGGAGATCTGCATCACATCGAGCTTGGCAGCGATGCGCGGCATGAAGTTCTTACCCACGGTGGAAGCAGCCGCCAGGATCGCGTCATAGCCGTCGGCGATCGACAGCACGAGCGTTTCCATGGCTTCAGCCAGCTTGCGCTCCAGGGCGTCGGATTCGGCGTGCAGCACCTTGGCGACACCGTCCAGCTTGGAGGCGGCTTCAGCCGCGGCACCGGCATCCTTGCCAGCCACCAGCACGTGGATGTCGCCGCCAATACCTTTGGCCGCGGTAATCACGGCGCGGGTAGCGTCGTTGAGCGACGCGTTGTCGTGTTCAGCAATAACCAGGACAGCCATTTTAGATAACCCCCGCTTCGTTCTTCAGCTTGTCGACGAGCTCGGCGACGCTTTCCACCTTCACACCGGCTTCGCGCTTGGCGGGCTCAGCAACTTTGAGCACTTCAAGGCGCGGTGCGATATCAACGCCGAAATCGGCTGGCGTCTTGGCGTCGATCGGCTTGCGCTTGGCCTTCATGATGTTCGGCAGCGAGGCATAGCGCGGCTCGTTCAGGCGCAGGTCGGTGGTGATGATGGCCGGGGAGGAGACCTTGATGGTCTGCAGGCCGCCATCGATTTCCCGGGTGACGTTATAGCCATCATCGGTCTTCTCGACCTCAGAAGCGAACGTCGCCTGCGGCCAGCCCAGCAGCGCGGCCAGCATCTGGCCGGTGGCGTTTACGTCACCGTCAATCGCCTGCTTGCCGAGGATGACGAGCTCGGGGCTTTCTTCTTCCACGACCTTGGCGAGGAGCTTGGCGACACCCAGCGATTCGACCGCGTCGTCGGTGGTGATGTGGATGCCGCGGTCAGCGCCCATGGCGAGCGCGGTGCGGATGGTTTCCTGGGCCTGAGCCGGGCCGATGGAGACCACGACGATCTCTTCAGCTGCACCCTTTTCCTTTAAGCGGATCGCTTCTTCCACAGCGATCTCGCAGAAGGGGTTCATGCTCATTTTAACATTGGCCAGGTCAACGCCGGTTTGGTCGGGCTTCACGCGAACTTTCACGTTGTAGTCGACCACCCGCTTGACGGGGACGAGGATTTTCATCGACGGCTCCGGATTGGTGACGGGTCGAGCACGCTGTCCTGACCTTCAGGACGGAGTACTGCGACACCTTGAAAAACTGGAGCGGAAACTGCCCCCGAGCGCCCGCGAAGTCAACGGATGCGCCGCAATGCCGCATCGCGTCTGCACACAGGCCTGGTGCGGCGCACAAATGAAAAGGCCGGCGCAGCTTGAGCTGCACCGGCCTGATCATTTGCCAAGTGCGCTGAATTACTCAGCGGCCTCTTCGGCGTCGTCCTCGTCGCTGACCACAGCCAGCTCGGTTTCGATGGAGATCGTCAGCTCGTCGGAGACAGCCGGAACCGCATACCCCACGCCCCACTCAGAGCGCATGATGGTGCCGGTGGCCGAGAAGCCTGCGGTCTGCGTGCCACTGAACGGGTGCGGACCCGCCTGGCGCAGGGTGACGTTCAGGGTGACCGGATTGGTCTGGCCCAGCAGCGTCAGGTCGCCGGTCATGGTGCCGGTCTCGCCGTCTTCGGTCTCAAAGCTGGTCGCCACGAAACGTGCGGTCGGGAAGGCTTCGGTGTTCAGTAGGTCAGAGGAGTTCAGGTGGTTCTCAAACCGCTCCTGATTGGCCCCAACCCAGAAGCCATTGGCCAGGTTGAAAGTCACGTCCACGGTGGAGTTTTCCGGCTCTTCCAGATCCAGCAGCAGCACACCGTCATAGTCGGTGAAGTAGATGGACTGCTCAGAATAGCCCAGATGGGTCCAGGTAGCGGAGATGGCGGTGTGGGTCTTGTCGAACTCATACTCCACCGGCTCAGCCGCAGTTGCGACAGACGGGGCAGCGAGGAAGGCCGCGAGCGAGGCGGCGGCAAATGCGGTCTTCATGGGATAAACCCTCTTTGCTCTATAAAACAGAACGCAGTGCGACCCGGTGCCGCACCGTCGAGGGTGTAGATAGGGTCGGTGAGGGGGGCTTTGCCAGTGGTGGCGCGCGAAAAAGCGCGTTTCCGTGGCGGAAAGATTACGCGGCAGCCGGACTAGCGGTTGCCGCCCGGCACCCACTTCACGTCTTTCGCGCCATCATCATTGGCCACGCGCGAGGCCACAAACAACAGGTCTGACAGGCGGTTGAGATAGATCACCACCGCGTCGCTCACCGGCTCGCCGGAGGCTTTCAGTGCAAAGACGCGGCGCTCGGCGCGGCGGGTGATGGTGCGCGCTATGTGAAGGCGTGCGGACGCCTCACACCCACCGGGCAGGACAAAGCTGTCCAGCGGCTCCAGCCGGGCGTTGAGCGTATCGATCTGACGCTCCAGGCGTTCAGCCTGGGCCATTTCCACGCGCAGCGGTGTCCACTCCAGCGTTTCACCGCGATCGGGCACGCACAGGTCCGCGCCCACATCAAACAGGTCATTCTGGATGGCAATCAGGATGGCATGCAGCTCATGCCCCTGATCCAGCGCTGCCACGGCAAGGCCAAGGGCGGCATTGGCCTCATCCACCGCACCATAGGCCTCCACGCGCGGATCGGTTTTGTCCGCCTCGCTCATGTCGCCGAGCCGCGTGCGCCCGCCATCGCCGGTCTTGGTGTAGATTTTTGTCAGTCGAACCATGGCGCTGTTTTAGTGCCTGTGGCCGCGCTGGCTAGCCCCTAGCCAAATTGCTGCTTGAGCCAGAAGCCGGCGACGATGACCAGAACGGCGATGAACTGGAATAGCACGCGCAGGCGCATCAGACGGTTTGACCAGCTGCGTCCAAACTCACCACCTCGAAACAGTGAATAGATTCCAAGCACGAGAATCACAAAAACGACGGCGAGCAGAACGTAAAGCAGGATATCGATGAAATTGGTCATGGCTGGGAGATAATTCGCACCGGGTCCGCTGGCAATGCGTGAAACTGCTGCAGTTTTAATCCCCTGAAAGTATTACGTGTTTGCGACGCATTTACAATGTCTGACATAATTGGTGTGCCCTGCGCCTCCCAGGGTTGATTGACCGTGGTCATAAAGAAATGCCATCGAGTTGTGATATTCTGCGAACAGCTGTTTAACAAACGCGTTCAAAAATTTTTGTGCCTCCTTTTGTGGAAGACTAAGACCATGCTTGATGCGACCCGCCCCCGGATGACCCGGCGCGATATGCGCCGCGAAGCGACCAAAGCCGCTGTGCTTGAAGCGGCGCGCGACGTGTTTCTTAAAGCGGGTTTTGACGGCACCACCATCAAGATGATCGCCGATGAGGCGGGCGTGTCACCGGGTACGGTGCTGAACGCTGAACCCTCCAAGGCGGCGCTCCTGGTGGCGATCCTGCGCCATGAGTATGAGCAGCTGGCTGAATCGGTTGAGCGCATGGAAGCGGTGCTGTCGGGCAATGCCGCGGACCGGGTTCATGCCTTGCTGCACCTGATGCTCGATGGTCATACCCGGCATACCGAACTGTTTGCGGCGGCCATCGGCCATAGCTGGCTGGTGGCCAATTCTGATTATCAGTCCGCCATGCAGGACATGGATTTTGCCTGGGAGCCGATCCGCCGTGTGCTTCGTGAGGGTGTGGAGTCCGGCGAGTTCCGCAAGGATTTGCGCATCAATGTCGCCATGGAGGTGCTGATCGACATTTTCTTCAGTGCCATTCGTGAAGACCGCCGTGATAATGGCCGCGATGCGCGCGAGGCACTGACCATCCGCCTTGAGGTCGTGATGGGCGGTTTGAAGGCTTAAAGCCTTTACGTCCTGTAGCGCAGTGTTGCCGGTTTGACCGGGTTTTCAAAGGCGCGGGCTTCGGCTTGCGCCTTTATCCATTCACGCTTCAGCCTGCGATACCAGACCATCAGCGTATCAGCGTCCGGGATCTGCATCAGCGGCGGATCATAGGAAAGCCCTTCGCCCTGAAGCTTCATGATGCGCGCATCCTGATCCAGGAAAGTCTGGGTAAAGGGGCGCGCAAACAGCTTCACAAAATCAAGGCTGGGCGCATTCCAGTACATGATCTCGCGGATTTCACACAGCTCATCGGTGATGGGTGTGATCGCTGCCAGCCCCAGAAAGCTGTGCCGGTCGGTGGTAATGCTTTCGGCGCGCAGACCGGGGAGCAGGAACTGGATTTCCACCTTCACGCCGGGCCCCAATAGCCAGTTATACAGCGGTGAGTTCACCGGCTCATGGCTGAGCATGGTGAAGCCCATCTCGCTTGGCGCATAGTGCTTTTCTTTTTCTTTCAGGGTCTTGGAACTGCGCCAGAGCGGGCTTTTGTGCACGAAGGGTGTGTGAGCAGGATCGAGCAGGCCAATGACGGCGTGATCCATGTGGCAGGCAAGCTCGGCACGCTCAAAAAACTTCACCTTGCCTTCGCTCGCGCCTTTCTGGTGGACCATACGGTGAAAGCGCGGCGGAAGGCCGTCCGGTTCTGAGTCCGGGGTCGCGCCCATAAAAATCCAGATCAGGTCGTTCTGCTCGACCACCGCATAGGTGCGCACCTTGATGCGGTCCAGATCAAAGGGCTGATCCTTCACCAGGGACGGGATGTGCGCGCAGCCGCCGTCGGAGGTTTTAAAGCGCCAGCCGTGATAGGGGCACTCCACCGTCTGGGTGCCATCGGTGTCGATGAATTGCCCCGCCGACAGGGGCACCGCGCGGTGCGGGCAGATATCGCGCAGGGCGAAGGGTTTGCCATCGCCCTGTCGACCCATCACCACCGGCTCGTTGAGGAACATTTTTTTGTGGAGCTTGCCGGGCTTCAATTCGCCCGACGTCATGGCGACATACCAGATATCGCGCAAAAGCTCGCCGCCTGAAGCGGTAAACTTCTCCTCGCGCGCGGCGGGGTTTGCTGGGGCGTCATCCATCATGGGATCACGGTTTAGCGTTGTCCGGGGCCGAGGTCGAGACAGGCGCTGGTGCTGGCACCGCAGGGCGGAAGCGCTGGGCGGCGTAAACACCGGCAAGGACCAGGCCCGCGCCCAGCCACTGGATCGCGATCAGCGCCTCGCCGAACAGGATCCATCCCGCCGCTGCCGCGACCACGGGCTGGATCAGGATGATCAGCGTGGCCAGCGCGGCAGGTGTGCGCCCCAGGCCAAAGGCAATGCCGCCCTGACCGCCCACATGGGCCACGACCCCAAGGCCGATCAGTGGCAGCCAGCCGACCCAGCTGGACGGCAGCAAGGGCTCGCCAAAAGCCAGCGTGACCAGAAGCAGGATCGGCGCGGCCGTGGCGGTGGACCAGAACATCAGCTTGACCGTCGCGGCCCCGGCACGCCGCGCGGCGCGCACCGCCAGCAGATAAGCCGCATACCAGAGCGAGGTGAGCACAGAGAAGATGTCACCGGTCAGCCGCTCCGGCGCGAACTGAAGATTGCCAACGCTTAAAAGCAGCGCACCGAACAGCGCCAGCGCGCCCGCGAAGATAAAGGGCCGGGTGATCCGCTCCCCAAAGAGGAAGTAGGCCACCACCGCCACGATGATCGGCGTCAGGTTGGACAGGAAGGTCGCATTGGCCGCCGTCGTCAGCTTGATACCGGTGTGCCAGAAGGCCAGATCGCCCGCGAAAAACAGCCCGGCCAGAATGATCGGCTTCCACGCCACGGGGGCGGGGGCGAGACCGTCGCTGTCCTTGCGGCGCTTTGACTGGCGATGGTCGATCCACAGCCACACCGCCAGCAGGGGCAGGGCCATGGTCAGGCGCCAGAAGCCGGTGGCCTGCGGCCCCAGCTCCGACATTTTCACAAAGATTGGCGCAAAGCCCAGCACAGAGGCCGCACAGAACAGCGCCACCATGCCGATAAGGGCGCTACGCCCCTCATCGGAGGCAGATGTGACGCTGGCCTGAGCCATGGGTGATACGCCTGTTTGAGATATCCACTTTTGTATTTCGGGTCTTGGATCAGGCGTCGCCAAGACGCAAACGGTTTTTGCGTTCAGTCTGCAGCGCTACGGATCATCCCGGCGCTCGGCCCGCCACAGCATGAGAAAGTCGCGTCCTACCGACAGGGTCTGGCCTTCAATGCCGCCATCCTCAGTCAAACGGCCCGTTGTGATATACTGGCCGGAACTATCGCTGGTTGTCGCGATAAAGGCGATCGCATCATAACGCTCGGCAATCCGGCCCATCTCAAACGGCGATCCGTAAAAGCTACCGGCCAGTCGTCCGTCTGCCTGCGGCTCCAGAACCATGACTGTACTGCTGGGCGGCGCTTCGGCGCTGAAGAATAGCGACACATCCCACGTGCCTGCGGCGTCCATAGGCTGGGCTTGAAGAGCAAAGGCAAGGCTGGCGGCGAGCAACATGACACAATCCTTCAGGTGACAGGGTCTTAGCCTAGACCAATACGTTGGTCGTGGCGCAGCCTTTTGCCAAAGCACATCATTGCCAGCCGGACCCATTCACAGCCTATCACTTTCATGGCTGAATACCCACTCATGTCGGGTAGCGGGGCGCGTCGCATCAATGGAATCAGATAACTCCGCGACAGGTGTCGTGCTCGCTACGCTCGTGGTCTACAAGATCGTGCTGATCGCCATCGGCGTCTGGGCGGCCCGCTTTAATAAAAACGAGTCCGATTTCTTCCTTGGTGGCCGGGGTCTGGGGCCGTGGGTGGCGGGGCTGTCCTATGCCGCATCGACCAGCTCAGCCTGGGTGCTGTTGGGCTTTTCCGGCTTTGTCTACGCCTATGGCGTGTCGGCGCTATGGATGGTGCCGGGCATCTGGCTTGGCTATGTCGGGGTGTGGCTGTGGTTCGGGCGCAGGCTGCGTACCGAGACCGAGGCCGAGGGCCACGTCACCGCCAGCGATTTTCTCGCTGCCAAAGCCGGTCCCGCCTGGAAGCCCGCCATTTCCATGCTGGCCGGGTTCCTCGTCCTTTTCACCTTCGTCTTCTATATCGCAGCCCAGTTTGGGGCGGCGGCCATCGCGTTTGAAAGCCAGTTTGCCCTGTCGCGCACCGAAAGCGTGCTGATCGGCGCAGCGGTGATCCTGATCTACGGCCTGCTGGGCGGCTTCTGGGCGGTGTCGCTGACCGACACGCTGCAGGGCGCGATCATGGCGCTGATTGCGGTTCTGGTCCCGGCGCTGGCGGTGATTGCGGCCGGTGGCCCGGCGGGCATCGTGGACAGTTTAAGCGCCACCATGCCGCCTGAGTATCTCGACCCCTTTGGCGGACGCGCGGGCTTTGCCTTTTTAGGGTTCGCGCTGGGCATTGCCGCGATCGGGCTTGGCGCGCTGGGTCAGCCGCATCTGCTGGCGCGCCTGATGGCGGTCAAGGACGAGGCGTCGCGCCGGCGCGGCTTCATCGTGGCGATGAGCTGGGGCGTGATCGTGTTTGTGGGCATGGGCTGCATGGCGCTGGCCGGCCGCGCGCTTCTGCCCGATGTGGCCGATGGCGAGGCGCTCTTCTACCAGCTCACCGCCCAGCTTTTACCGGCCGTGCTGGCAGGGATCGTCATCGCCGCGATCCTGTCGGCGGTGATGAGCACGGTGGACTCCCTGCTTGTCGCCGCCTCTGCCGCCGCCGCCCACGACCTCAGGATCGTAAAACTGCTCAAGGGCCGCGAGGTGCTGGTCAGCCGCTCCGTCATGGTGGCGATCTGTGTGCTGGCGGTGATCCTGACGCTGAGCGTGCCCGCGACGATCTTCAATCGCGTGCTGTTCTCCTGGGCCGCGCTGGGGGCCGCCTTCGGGCCGGTGATCATTGCAAGGGTTATGGGCGTGGAGCCAAAAGGCTGGGCGATCTTCGCCGCGATCCTGGCGGGCTTCTTCACCACAGTGCTGTTTTACATCTTCGGCCAGATGGAGGCGGCAAGCCTCTCCGGCCTGGCTCAAATGCTCGCAAGCTGGGCGGCAATCCCCGGTGATCCGTTCGAGCGCATCGTGCCGTGGATCGCCCCGCTCGCGTTGTTGTTCGTTGTGCGCCAACCCTCAAGCGCGGGCCAGACGGAGACCACACCATGACCCTGCCACAGACTGCCCCCACGCTCACAACCGAGCGCCTTGTCCTGCGCGCTGCCCGCGCTGACGACTTCGACGACACTGTCGCGCTGTGGAGTGATGAGCGGGTCTATCGCCATATCGGCGGCCAGCCCTCACCGCCGGACCATAGCTGGCGCCGCCTGCAGCAGTTTGCCGGGCTCTGGGTGCTGCTGGGATATGGCTACTGGATCGCCGAAACGAAAGACGGGGCGTTCGTCGGGCAGGTGGGCGTGGCCGATTTCAAACGCAATTGCTCAGCCGATATTGCGGGCGTGCCCGAAACCGGCTGGGTCTTGAGCCCCGATCATCACGGCAAGGGCTATGCGACCGAGGCCATGGCCGCGATCCTGTCCTGGATGGACACCCATCTTAACGCGCCAAGAAGCGTCTGCCTCATCGCACCTGCAAACGTCGCCTCCATCCGCGTGGCTGAGAAGCTTGGCTATGGGAAACGCGAGATGGCAAAGCTCGGCGAGGCTGACACGCTGGTGATGTGGCGCGCGCGCGGTGGCTAGCTGACCCTGGCCGGAGCCGACAGGGCCGCCGCGAGATATTTGTAAAACGCCCGGACATGGGGCGCGATATCCTTCGGGCTGGGGAAGACGACCACCAGATCGGTCTGACCTTTGAGGGCCTCTGGCAGGAGAGTTACCAGCGTCCCGCTTTCCAGCGCCTCGCTCACCATGCCCGTGGGTAGAAGCCCCACACCCATCCCGTCCATCACCAGGGCGCGGATCATCGCCAGATTATCGCAGCGTATGGATCCGGTGGGCAGCTTGCGCCCGCCAGTGAGCCTGCGCTCCAGCAGCTCCTGAAGCGAGCGGCGTGGACTGATGAAACCTGCCATCGTTTCAAGATTGTCCGGATGACCTACGGTGGCCAGGAATTCAGGACTGGCACACAGGCACCAGTCGACGGCCAGAACCTGCTTCTCCACCCGGCCGCCATCGCTGCGGCCGGTGATGCCAAGGGCGATGTCGACACCGTCCTCAATCAGGTTCACCGCGTCGTTGGACAGGCGGATGTCAAACTCGATGCCGGGATGGCTTTGTCGAAACGCTTTCATCGCGCTCGAAATTGCAGACGGGTCAAAATCAGCGGGCGCTGACAGCGCGATCTTGCCGTGAAGCAGGTCCGTTCCAGCCTCGGCCTGACGCAGGGCGCGCTCCAGAGCGGCAAGCGAAGCGTCGCTGTCGGCAAACAGGCGCTGACCTGCGGCCGTTAGGGACAGGGCCCGGGTGCTACGCTTGATCAGGCGGGTGCCCAGTTCGGCCTCCAGCTTTTGAACATGCTGGCTGACGGTGGAGCGCGGCAGATCAAGAGCACTGGCCGCGGCGATAAAGCTGCCGCGACGGGCCACTTCGGCGAAGGTTTTCAGATAGGTATAGGACTTCATTGTCCGATAAACTGGATAGAGTTTCCATTTTTGTCCACTTATCAAATCAATGTGGAGATTGTAGGTCCGCCTCATTCATACAGGAGGACCGCTTCATGACCCATGCTTCTCACCTTGTTGCCGAACCCAGCCGCTGTTTATCCACTCAGACCGAAGTCTGCTTTTCCGGGCTGCGTGCCAAGGTGAAGCAGGGCTCGGCTGATGCGCCCTTCACCGTCATGGAAATCAGGGCTGAGAAAGGGGCCGGGGCCCCGGCGCATATCTCGCCAGAGGAAGACAAATGCTTCGTCGTCACGTCGGGCTTCTTCTACTTCCTGATCGGTGATGAAAGGCGATACGCCGAAGCTGGCGACGTCATTTTTGTGGCGCGCGGCGATGTGCATAGCTTCTCTGGCGTCGGCGATGGGGCCAATACGCTGGTGCTGGTCTCGACTCCGTCCCATCACCACGACTTCTTCATCGCGATGGCGGGGTTGAAGACGCCCCATGACCCGCAGGACGTGAACGCGGTGTGCGAATGTCTGAATCAGCAGATCGTCGGGCCCGTTGTCACGCCGGCGGAGCTCTCGCAATGACAAATGCCCCAAGCCGGGCCTTGCCCGCCACAGATATACCGGTCCGCAGCTCGATGTCTGGGAATCCCGAACCGTTTCGCTCTCGCGTCGGAGCGCGTGTAAAGCGGGCGCTCGGCGATCCGTTCGAGCAGGAGCTTCAGCCGGGCGACTGCATCGGCTTTCCCGCTGAGGGGCTGGCCCACCATCTGGTCAATAAGAGCGGCTCAGTTGTCACCTATCTGGAGATTGGGGACCGCACGCCGGGGGATAGCGGCGAGAATCCTGAAGACGACCTGAAGGCTGAGCATCGCGACGGCGGCTATGTGTTCATGCACAAGGATGGCGCGCCGTACTGAACCGCACCCCCTCACCCTACCTCTCCCCCTTGTTCAAGGGGGAGAGGGGGCATCCACGTCGCGTTTGAATTTTGAGCGCCAACGCAATCCCTCTCCCCTCTGTGAGGGGAGAGGTTAGGTGAGGGGAGAGCCCCCTACTCCGCTACCATCACCTCAGGGGCGTCCACGAAGGGGCGGATGCCGAATTCGGGATAGATGTCCGACGGGAAGTAGACGACGCCATTGGCGACCACCATGGAGATGGTCTTGATGTCTTTAAAGTCAGCCGTCGGGTCACCGGGAACCAGGAAGAAGTCGGCATATTTGCCGGGCGTTACCGAGCCCAGCTCATCGCCAGCGCCCAGATAATCGGCCATGCCCTGGCTGGCCCAGGCGAGGATTTCAGCCGGCTCCATGCCGATGGACTGGTAAAGCTCCAGCTCACGGTGATAGGCAAAGCTGCCGCCCAGATCGGTGCCGGGCACCATGAAGATGCCGCGCTCGCGAAGCTCGGCCAGCGCCGCGGTAATCTGCTCGAACGCGCCGCGATAGGCGATGTCGTCTTCTTCGCTTTCAATCGCCGCCCAGGCCGACCGCGCCTGACGCTGGGAGCTGGCGGGCATGTTGTCGATATAGTCGACGGCCCCCGGTGACAGCTCGCCATTGCGCGACAGCAGCAGGGCTTCGTGGATGGCAAAGGTCGGGTCGATGGCGATGTCAGCCTCCACCATCGCATCGATGGTCGACTGAACCGCCTCGCTGTCCAGATCCAGCTCGGGCAGGCGCTTCAGCGCGGTCAGGCGCAAGAGCGTGCGGGTGTCTTCGCCCTCATCGAGCACCCAGCCCAGCATCAGCTGGTTGATATGGGTCAGCTCGTCATACCCGGCCGCGATCATCGCATTGGCATCGGTGAAGGCCGGCACGTGACCGGTGACCCGCAGGCCATGCTCGCGCGCTTCGGCGATCACCGCAGGGATCCACTCCGGATCCATGGAGTTGTAGACCTTGATCTGGTGGAAGCCGCCCATGTCAGCATAGGTGCGCACCGCCTCAACGGCTTCTTCCTCGCTAGCGACCAGAATGCCGTTATTGGAGTTAAACGGGCTGCGCCCTTCGATGAAGCCGGAGCGGAAAACACGAGGCCCGGCCACGCGGCCGCTTTCGATATTGGCGATCAGGCCATCGAGGACCTCGTTATTATTGCCCATGTCGCGCACGCTGGTGATGCCGGCGGCAATGCCGAGCGCGGCTGCGCTTTCGCCCAGGTGGGCGTGCATTTCAAACAGGCCCGGAACAAGCGTGCCGCCCGCGCCGTCGATCTGGGTCATGCCGTCAATGCTGCTTGGGTTGATGGCGGTGATGCGATCGCCTTCGAACACCACCGTCGATGGCTCGCCGCGGCTCTCGGTCGCTGGATCGAACACATGCACATTGGTGATCGCAACGGGGCCTTCATAGCGATTGGCCGTGCGCTGCTGGATGTCCTCATAACGCTGGGCGCCATATTCGGCCGCCCGCGCGCGCAGCCTTTCGTCATGGGCTTCGGCGCCTTCAGCCAGAACCGCAAAGCCCGGTGACACCACACCGAAAAACGCCGCGCCATCCATCAGAAAATAGGTCGGGCTGGTCGACGTGCCCGACAGCGCCCAGGCGGTGACGTCAAACGCGTCTTCGCCCTCGCCCAGCGTAATCTCTTCCATTTCCGTCAGGCGCAGTTCGCCGCCGGGCAGGGCGTTGATCGTGCGATCCTCGTCGGCCAGCAGCAAACGCGCGGCAATGGCCAGCTGATAGGGCGAGGCGTTCTGCGGCACATAATAGGCCGGACCGTCCATGTCCGCCGAGCCTTCACCGGTAGCATCGCGCCAGCTAGCGTTGTCGCCGGTCCAGGTGAACATTTCGTCCACGGCATTGCCGAAGGTGGTGTTGCCGGTGATCGCCCAGCTGACCGGATAACCCTGGTCATTCAGGCTGATCGTCTCGTTCAGGGTCGGGCCGCGACCGTTATTGCGAAACTCGTATTCGATGGCGAAGCCATCGTCGGTGCGGGTAATATTGGCCGCGCCAATACGCGTGCCGCCCACCAGAACCGTGTAGCTGGACGCCTCATCGGCCGGTGCGGTGATCACCTCCGGCGTGGGGGCTGCAACGTCATCGCGCGCCTCCGGCGCGGGTTGCGCTCCACATCCTGCAACCGCAAACCCGACCGTCGCGGCCATCACCCAACGCACTGACATAGTCATGAAATCTCTCCCTGAAGCGGCTCTGGCCGCATTTGGGCCAGACGCTAGCAGCGGGGGAGGGGGATGTCTTGAGTTATAGAGTAACGGGGGTGTCTCTCCCCCTGCGACACAGCTGCACTACGCGCGCGCCCTTGCCGGGCTAGCTCACAATGGCGTACCACCCGTGTGACAGAATTCATCGCGACACTCGCGAACAAGAAGGACACCACCATGGCTGCGCTGGACGCTGCGAACGAGCAGAGCTTGAGCTTTAACTGGGAAGACCCGCTGCACCTGAACCATCAGCTGTCCGAAGACGAGCGGATGATCAGTGAGACCGCGCGCCAGTATTGCCGCGACAAGCTGTTGCCGCGCGTCATTGATGCCTATCGTGAGGAGAGCTTTGACCGCTCCATCATGACCGAGATGGGCGAGTTGGGCCTTCTGGGCGCCACGGTGGCTGAAGCGTATGGCGGTGCGGGTCTGAGCAATGTCGCCTACGGCCTGATCGCGCGCGAAGTTGAAGCCATCGACAGCGGCTATCGCTCAGCCATGAGCGTGCAGTCGTCGCTGGTGATGTATCCCATTGAGGCTTTCGGCTCTGAAGAGCAGAAAAAGAAATACCTGCCAAAGCTGGCCACCGGTGAGTGGGTTGGGTGTTTTGGCCTGACCGAGGCGGATGGCGGGTCTGATCCGGGTGCCATGCGCACCACGGCGAAAAAGGTCGATGGTGGTTATGTGCTCAACGGCTCAAAAATGTGGATCACCAACTCGCCGATCTCCGATCTGGCGGTGGTCTGGGCCAAGCTTGATGGCGTGATCCGTGGCTTCATCGTGGACAAGGGTGTTGAGGGCTTCGACTGTCCCAAGATCAACGGCAAGATGTCGCTGCGCGCCTCCACCACCGGCTCGATCTCGCTCAACGACGCCTTTGTCTCGGACGACGCAATCCTGCCCCATGTGAAGGGTCTGCGCGGTCCGTTCAGCTGTTTGAACAAGGCGCGCTATGGCATCGCCTGGGGCGCCATGGGCGCGGCAGAATTCTGCTGGCACGCGGCGCGCGACTACGCCATGGAGCGTATAGTCTTCGGCAAGCCGATCGCCGGCACCCAGCTGGTGCAAAAGAAGCTGGCGGACATGCAGACCGAAATCGCGCTGGGCTTTCAGGGCGCGTTGCAGCTCGGCCGCCTGATGGACGAGGGGGCTTTCGTGCCCGAAGCCATTTCCCTGATGAAGCGCAACAACTGCGGCAAGGCGCTCGCCATCGCCCGTGAGGCGCGCGACATCCACGGCGGCAACGGCATCGCGGAGGAATATCACATCCTGCGCCACGCCATTAATCTGGAAACCGTGAATACCTATGAGGGCACGCACGACGTCCACGCCCTGATCATGGGCCGCGCCATGACGGGCCTGCAGGCGTTTAGTTAAGTCGAAATTGAAACCCCGGACGGCTTTGCCGGTCCGGGGCCTCAATGCAGTTTAGCGCTTTACCGGGCTGAGGGCCCCGGCTTTTGCGCCTCGAACCTGTTCGAGGCTTGGCCGGGGGTTCAGGCGCCTCCTACCGCATCTCAAAATACGGACGGCGCCCGGTGGAGCTGAGCGCGAGCGGGTCCTTGCGCCGCAGCGGGCCGTGGCGGGACAGCACCACGAAGGTCAGCACCATGCCGAGAATCGTCAGGCCGCCCATCCAGTCCTCGGACAGAAAGCGCGGACCGGCGGCGACGAACCCGGTCCAGGCCAGCACGATGATCAAAGCTTGCGTCAGTCGAGTCATGGGAGCCTCCTCTGGCTCGTGTCTAGATCGCCACACTCTCACACCCGGCGACGCAAATCAAATTTTTAATCAGCTTACGGATAAAAAATGGATTTCGATATCGATAAAAACCAATGAATTTTAACTTATTGGGGTCTCTGCAATTATCCTGAAAATGCGATTCAAAGAGCGCATTCAAAGCTGATTTGGTGCGCCTGTTTGAGGGGCTGCGCCACAGTATGACAGCCATGCGTCAGCCCCATGTTCAAACTGTGACAGCCTTGCAAAAACGCATAACGGATATTCGCAAGATCGTCTTGAAGCTGTCACGGGACGCGGGCATATACCCCCTCGTGAACGGCGGCGATGCCGCTGCGTTCCCCTGTGATTACCCGCGTCGTCTCCTCCCCGAACTGACGCGGAAGACTTTTAAAGCCGGTCCCCAACAAAACTGGGGCCGGCTTTTTTTTTGGGTTTTTTTGGGGAGGTTTCCCTGTCCTCCCTCCCCTCCGGTCGGTCGGTCCTCGCTCACGCTGCGGGCGGCTGTTCGCCTTGCGAGCGCTAAAGCGCTCGGGCATCAGTCCTTCAATCTCTAAAGCCTCTTTCCCAAACTTGATTTGGGATCCAGAAGATCATCGAGCGACGCGCGTTAAGCCCCTGGGCCCCAGCTTTCACTGGGGAAGAGAATATAGGGAAGGCGAGACAATTACCCCGCCCAGATCAGCTCGAAGCGCTCGCAAACGACATCGAGATCGTCGGAATACTCAAAGCCTTCACGCGCCGCCTCGCGTTGCCAGAATTTGCGATGCTCGGTGATCCAGTAGCCCAGCGACCGGTCGCCCTCGCCTTCGGCCCAGGCAAAGTCGGCATCCACCTCGCGCACCGGAATGATATCGACCTGGGTCGTGCGGATAACACAGCGCGGCGCGCCGCTGCCGTCCGTGATGAGCGCCAGATCGCCGGGCTCTGGCAGATCGTCTTCGGTATACCAGCGCGCCAGCGAAGCGGTTGCCTGCTTGGTGCCGCTCAGCACCAGCGCCAGCAGCTCATCGTGCATCTCAGGACTGTCACCGAAGGCGTCGATATTGCGCGGAGCCTGAGTGGTTTCACCCGTGGCGGCCTGGTAGCGCGTCCAGAAGCGACGGTAGTCAGCGCTGAGGTCACTCTTTGGCGCGGGGTAGCTGAGCACTGGCGCAAACGGTGGTGTTTCACTCATCGCTCTTGCCGCCATCGATCACGCGAAAGCCGCCGCGCTTTGGCGGCGTGGGCGGCTTGGGGGCGGCTTGCTCTGAGAGCGTTTTGGGTCTGGACGAGTCAGATTCCAGCGCGGATTTTTCGGGCGGCGTGTCATCCGCATCGGGCTGCTCATCCTTGCCGACCAGCTTCGGCGTGAAGCCCTTGCGGATAGCCCCCGTCCTGGCGAGCTGTTCGACCGGGTCGGGCGCAGGCGCGTCGTCGACCTCGGCAATAATGTCTTCATTGATGTCCCGCCCCGATGGGCGTCGCGGCGGAGCCTTGCGACCGAAGCCGCCCTTGGAGGTCTTTCCGCTGGATTTGGGTTTGAAGCTCGACCCGCGTTTGAAGCCGGAGCCGCCCTTGCCCTTGGCCTTTTTCTCGATTTCCTTGAGTTTGGCGAGCTGGAGCCGGGAGAGTGCTTCGCCCTCTTCGCCCAGGCGTGGATCGGCAAAGGCGGAGCCGAACTCGCCGAGGCGCTCCTCGATCGAGCTCATGAACTCGTCTTCCCAGTCGGTCAGCTCCACGCGCGCGGCATCGGCGGCTTCTGTGTCTTCAGATTTGGCGATCGCGCGCTCCACCGCAGCCTTCGCCCGGCGGATGCGGGCGAGGGCCTTGCGCGTGGCTTTGTCGTCGACCTCTCGGGTCAAGGGCTACTCCCGAAATGCGTCTCTTTCGCGCCTACTCGCCTACCACGCCGAGATAGAGGTCGAGCAGGGCTTCCTGCTCTTCGCGCTCGTGGCGATCCTGCTTGCGGATGGAGATCACCTTCCTGAGCACCTTGGTGTCAAAGCCAAAGCTCTTGGCTTCGGCGTAAACTTCCTTGATGTCAGCGGCGAGGGAGGCTTTCTCCTCTTCCAGGCGCTCGATGCGGGCCACGAACTGGCGCAGCTTCTCACGCGAGGCTCCCCCAATGGCATCACCTTCATCGGCTTCAGGGGTCGGGGCGAAGTCATTCATCGCAAGGCTCTCCACAGGGCAGGATTAAATCACCGCTCCTCGATACGCGAGGCGAGGGCGTGTGAGCAAGCACGCAAGGCGGATGGATGGCAGAAAAAGAGGGCGCTACCCCGCCCGCGCGATCACATCGGCGAGTGCGCGGGCCACGTCCTCGGCGTGGGCGTGGTGGGGGTTGTGGCCTTCGCCTTCAATGAGGCGCAGCTCACCGTTCTGGACAGTCTCCACGAAGGGCGCGGAGTGGCGGTCGGTGAAGACGACGGTATCGGCTTCTGCCGCGACGATGATCACCGGCTGGGCGATCTCGTGATAGCGCACTTCCTGTTCTTCCAGGCTGATATTTACCCGCGCCATGTCGTGGGCGTTGTTGCGCCACGGGCCGGGTTGCAGGATCAGCGGCAGGCGCACATCCTCCACATAGCCTTCAGGCGGCTCCACCGGGGCAAAGGCGCTGACCGAGCCGCTTTCCAGCGAGCCTGGCCCCACATTCGGCACCACGATACGCGTCATGATCGTGCCCACCACCGGCCAGCCGGTCAGGTGATTGTAAAACGCGGCATCGCCCACATGGGCGCGCAGGGCCGGGGCGATCAGAACGCCGCCCTCAATGCGATCCGGGTGATCCATCATCAGGCGTGCCGCGATCGCTCCGCCCCAGCTATGGCCGATGACATGGGCGTCCTCGATGTCGAGTGCGGTGATCATGTCGGTGATCAGCGCCGCCTCGCGACCCGGATGCCAGGTGCCATTGTTTGGGCGTTCGCTCCACCCCAGGCCCGGGCGATCAATCCATAGCACGCGATAGTCGGCCAGCACCTCATTCAGCGCCAGCTTGGGCTCATGCAGATTGCCCGACGCGCCATGCAGGACCAGCACGGTGGGCGCGTTGTCTGGGCCGGTCAGCTCATAGTGCAGCTGCGTGCCATTGACCTCGATGAAGTCCCCGGTTGGCGGATAGCGCTCGGCGATGGACTGGGTGGAGGTGTTACCGGACGCACAGCCGGCAACAATCAGCGCCGCCACAATCGCGGCGGCAGCCAGAACATAAGTCATCGACAGTTTTTCCATTAAAGCGCACGTCCGGCGAGATCGCGCTCAAGACGCGCCTTGCCCCGCCCTGCGGCGGCGTGGTGGGGGTGAAGAGCCAGCGCCTCTTCATAGGCATCAAGGGCGGCCTGGTTGGCGTCAGCGCGCTCCAGCGCCTGACCCAGCAGGGCCCAGGCATCAAAGCGGCGCGCATCCAGCGTCACGACGGTATCAAGGGCTTCCAGCGCGAACGTCCAGTCGCCCTCTTCAATGGCCAGTTCAGCGGACGCCATCCAGCCTTCAGCGTAGTCCGGCTCAAGGATGCGTAGATGGGCATAGGCGCGCTCTGCGGTCGCGTCGTCGCCAGCCTCGCGGGCGGTGGCGGCACGCTGCAGCAGAAGGTCTGCAGTGGGCCCGGCGGCCTGACGCCACAGCGAGCGGATCTCATCGGCGATCAGGTCTGCGCTTGCCGGCGTTTCAGCAGCTGCGAGCGCGGCGAGGCGCTCATCCAGGCGCTCTTCCAGATTGAGATACGCGCGCGACTGCGGCTCACTCACCGCTGCGCCGGGCAGGGTGATGGCGGGCGTCCCTTCAAGGAGGGCAGCAAGCGTGAACGCAATCAACATAAGATGCAGGATAGGGCGGCGCGTCTTGCGAGCAAGTGAAGCCTGCTGTTAGCGGGAGAGCGAAATGCCGCGTGTGGCGAGCGCGTCACGGACCCGGGCGGCGCTTTCAAAGCGTTCAGCGTCAAACCCGAAGGCGCGCGCGGCGTCCACATTGTCCTGGCGGTCGTCAAAGAACAGGACCTCAGCGGGGTCGTGCGTGATGCGCTCGGCGGTAATTTCGTAAATCCGGCGATCGGGCTTCACCACGCCTTCCAGGCCGGACACGACCACCGCGTCAAAGCGGGCGAGCGGCGGATACATCGCTTTGAGATTCGGCCACTTCTCGCCGGGCAGGTTGGTCAGGCCGTATTGCGGAATGCGCGCTGATTCCAGTTCTTCGACGATCTCGCCCATGCCGGTCACCCAGCCGTCGAACATATCGTCCCAGCGAGTGTCCCAGGCGGTAATCAGCTCGGCCTTGTCGGGGTGGGCGTCGATCAGCGCTTTGCGATGCTCGGCCATGGGGATGCCCGCATCGTGGCCCACATGCCAGTCCATAGAACAAACGCCGCCGAGGAAAGCCTCGACGGCGTTGTCTGTGTCAAACATGTCGCGATAAACCCGACGCGGATCCCAGTCGACCAGCGTGTGGCCGAAATCCCAGAGGATCGCGCGGGTGCGCGGCATGACTGCCTAGCCAGCGCGAGCCTTGAAGCGCGGGTCGGTCTTGTTGATCACATAGACCTTGCCGCGGCGACGCACGACCTGACAGTCACGGTGACGGTTCTTCAGAGAACGAAGAGAGCTACGAACTTTCATGGTCGTGACCTTTGTATTCACATACAAAAAGCCCGCCGCAGCGGGCCTTGAAACTTTTGGAGCGCGGGAGTTACCCCACCTGAACGGTCCAAGTCAACCGGATTGATGCCAAAACGCACTGCAGTTGCAGGCTGATTTGGGTCGCGCCGGGCCAGCAGCTTGGGTTAGACTCTCCATAGCTGGGGCCGAAGAGGATTATAGCATGATCGCGCGCATCGTTCGATTTGTCTGCCTTGCCATCGCTTTACCGGTCTTTGCCGCCTCAACCGTGTTGGCACAGGACGTGTCAGACGAAGACGCGGCCAGCTTTGAAGCCTGGCGCAGCGGATTTGAAGCGCGACTGGTGGAACGCGGCATCGATGACACGATTGTAGCGTCCATGATGGAGGGGCTGGAGCTTGATCCGCGAATCCTTGAGCGTGATTCCAGCCAGCCAGAATTTGTTCGCCCGATCTGGGTGTATCTGAATGGCGCGGCCTCTGACGCGCGCGTGGCCAACGGTCGCCGGGCCCAGGAGAACCATGCCGAAGCCCTGATCGCGGTAGAGGGTCAGTTCGATGTCGACACCGATATTCTGACCGCCATCTGGGGGCTGGAAAGCGCCTATGGCGAGATCATGGGCAATTTCGATCTCGTGCGCTCGCTGTCAACGCTGGCCTGGGATGGTCGCCGCCGCAGCTTTGCTGAAAGCCAGCTCTTTGCCGTCGCCGAGATGCTGACCAATGGCTATGCGCGCCGCGATGATCTTCTGGGCAGCTGGGCCGGGGCCATGGGCCAGACCCAGTTCATCCCCACCACCTATATGGCCCGCGCTGTCGACGTGGACGGCGATGGCCGCCGCGATATCTGGCAGAGCGAGGCCGATGCGCTGGGCTCAGCGGCGAACCTTCTGACCATGGCCGGCTGGGAAGCTGAAGCGCCAGTCGTCTATGAAGTGACCTTGCCGGACGGGTTTGACTATGGCGACTGGAACTCGCGCCGCCGCAGGGCGGTGAGCGCCTGGGCGCTGGACGGGCTGCAGCTGGCGGACGGCGAATGGCTGGCCGAAGACATGTATCGCTCCGGCCGTCTGTTGATTCCGGCGGGCAGTGGTGGCCCGGCCTTCCTCGCCTTTGGAAATTTCGATGCGCTGATGGAGTATAACAACTCCACCGCCTACGCGCTGGGGGTGGCCTATCTGGCGCAGCGCATTGATGGCGATGTCGCGCTCCCCGATGGCTGGCCGGAAGGCGATGTCCCGCTGACCCGGACCCAGGCGCGCGAGCTGCAAACCGCGCTGACCGAGCTTGGCTATGACACGCAAGGTATCGACGGTCGCATCGGCCCCAATTCCCGCGCCGCACTCAGAGCCTTTCAGGCCGACAACGGCATGACGCCTGACGGCTATGCCGGACGACGGGCCTATGATGCGGTGATGGCGGCGGGTGAGGGCTAAACCGGGCCCGGCTTGTCGTCATCTCGCTCCAGCGCCTGGGTGGCTGCGGCTCTTACGCGGGGGTGGAGGAGGGCGAGCACCAGGCCCAGCACCGCGAGGATGCCGTTCAGAACGAAGGGCGCTTCGGGGGCCAGCGTCTGGTAGAGCCACAGGCCGGTGACCGGCGCGACCATGAAACCCACGCCCGCGGTGGCCGTGGTCAAACCGGCGGCTCGGCCCTGTTCTTCCGGGGTCACCGCGATGGAGGCCCCGCCGGTAAAGCCGGAGCGGGCCAGGCCAAATCCGAAGCTGTTCATCATCAGTCCGAAGACGAGGGCGGCATAGTTGGGGGCCAGCACCAGCTCGATATTGCCCAGCACCACCATCACGGCGCCCATCATCATCAGGACGCGCGGGCTGGTCTTCAGCGCCGGGATCACCACCAGCTGGGCAAAGATCAGCGCGGCGGCCCCCGCCGTCAGAGCCACGCCAGCCAGCTGCAGGCCTTCCTGCGGCGTGGCGTTGAGCCGGTCCATGATGAAGAAGGATGTCGCCTGCAGGCTGGACGCCTGGGTCAGCCATAACAGGCAGCCATAGATCATGAAGGCGGTCAGGCGCGGGTCGGCGGCAAACTTGAACTGAACAAAGGGATTGATCGGGCGACCCTGGCGTTTTGGCGCTGTGCGTTCGGGCAGGAAGGCGCGGATCGCGACAGCGCCGGACGCCACCAGCGCGGATACCGCAAACATGAAGCCGGCAATGCCGATTCGCTCCACAAAGGCGGCCGCCAGTGCCGGGCCAATGACCGAGCCCAGACCAAAGGCGGCCGTCAGCGCGGCGAGCGCCTCGGTGCGGTCCTTCGGCTCGGTCCGGTCGGCGATATAGGCCTGGGCGCTGGGCCCGGTGGCCGAGCCGAGCCCGCCAAACAGGCAGCGCGACAGCGCCATGGCAAAGATCGCGGCGAGCGGCGGCAGAAGCCCCGACTGTCCCGCCCACGCGCCGATGCCGAACACGAAGGTGGAAAAGGCAAAGGAGGACAGACCAAAGACGATCAGCGGGCGTCGGCCATAGCGGTCCGATAGCGCGCCCCACACCGGGCTCATGGTCAGAAAGAGCAGGGCGGACAGGGTGTAGATTGCACCGACCCAGACCTCGGCCACCTCCAGCTGGCGCGCCAGTGGTGGCAGGATCGCAAACAGCATCGAGTTGCCGATGGCGGTGGCCATCAGGCACACGAATAACAGCCGGAAGGCGCGGCGGCGGACCTCCGGGCTGGACGGGTTTTGCGGGTCAAAGGGCGGTGTCATGTCGCCGGTGAGATACGCCGATCACGCGCGGGCGTCCAATGGCGGTTTCGTGATTGGTTGCCCTTGACTTGTCCGACCGGGGCGCACACCACCACCCTCAGGTCCTTTTGGATATTGCGGCGGGAGTGCAAGCATGGCCGAGCAGTCACAGCCAGATGAGCCACAGCTCTTCGATATCGGTGCGGTCCTGATGCAGACCTACCGATTATATGGCGGCTGCTTTTTCGCCGGGATCGGGCTGGTGGGGCTGCCCTATGCCTTGATCAGTCTGGCTCTGGCTCTGGTGATTGGACTGGATCCGGTCGCCGCCCCGCCAACTCTCGTCCCAGGCCAGGCGCCCCAGCCTCAGCCCCCTGCGAACGTGGCACTTATCGGCGGCGGGGCGTCTCTGGCTCTGCTTGTTCTCATGCCCCTGTTCCAGGCGGTGATCCTGCGAATGGCCATGGCGTCCCATCTTGGGCAGGGGGTTCAGCTGAGTGCCAGCGTCAAGCGGGCGCTGATGGCAGCGCTACCGCTTTATTGTCTGGGTGCTTTGATCGCGCTGGTCTCCGGCTTGGGTCTCGTGATTTTTCTGGTGCCAGGTCTTTATGTCCTGGCGATGTTTTACATGGTGGCACCGGCCATCGTCCTGGAGCGACGCGGGTTTGGCGCGCTGGGGCGTAGTCTTGAGCTGACCTGCGGGTTTCGCTGGCCAATTATCGGCCTGATTGTTGTGCTGGCGGTCATCGCGATTGCTGCCCAGTTCGTTAGCGCTCTTATGGCTGTCGGATTTACCGTGGCTTTCAGTCTGGTTGCCTCGCTGGCCGGGGGTGCTGAGATCGCACCGCAAACCACCGTCCTCTATCAGCTTCTGGTCATCGTGATTGATGTGGTCAGGACAGCGATTGTCGTTCCGCTTTTGATGGTTGGCGTCGCCGCGACCTATCTCAGGCTGGTGCACATCAAACACAAAACAACGGACGAGCCGCTGAAAAACCTAATCGACTAGTTTCGGCCTTGATGACGTAAATGTAATCGCCAAGCGCAGGTCGCCTGCTTTGCCGGACGCCTTTGCCGCGCTAATCTCAGGTTAATGTGTATCTCGCAAAGACGAGGGGGAAGTCATGAAAACCGTTGTGACAGCGCTGGCGCTGGCCAGTCTGGGTAGTGCGATCAGCTGGGCGGCAAGCCCGCCAATCGTCAATCCAGGCGCGCCGGGTGCTCCATCGCGCACGATTTCGGCTGAAGAATCGCTGGCGCTCAGCGTCACCGAGCACACGCAGGCCGACGTGCAGTTCATGCAGCACATGATCGTGCACCATAATCAGGCCGTTCAGATGGGCGCGCTCATCGAAGAGCGCACCGACAATCGCTCGGTTCGCCTGATCGGTCAGCGCATCTCCTTAAGCCAGCAGTCTGAAATGGACATGATGACAACCTGGCTGATGGTGCGCGGCGAAGAGGTGGCCGACGAGCATCTGGGCCATGACATGCACGCGATGCATGGTGATCATTCTGCGCATGATGCTCACGCGGATCACTCCGATCATTCCATGCATAGTGACCATTCCGAGCACAGCGATCATTCTGGCCATGAGGGCCATGACATGGCCGACATGGACGAGGTTGATCCGCGCGAAATCCCGCTGATGCCCGGCATGCTGTCTGAAGCCCAGATGGAGCGTCTGGAAGCGGCCGAAGACGCTGAGTTCGATCGTCTCTTCCTGGAAGGCATGATCGTCCATCACCAGGGCGCGATCGACATGGTCGAGGGGCTGATGTCCCAGCCTGGCTCAGGCGAAGATCCACAACTGTCTGAATTTCTGTCCCACGTCGTGGCCGATCAGTCGGCTGAAATCCTGCGTATGCGCAATCTTCTGTCCGCCATGGACGAAGAGCATGCCCACGCCGGTCATCACTAGGAGGCTGTAACGCCATGAAAACCCGTATCCGTCATCTCCCGATTTTCGCGCTGGGCTGTGCGGCTCTGCTCGCCAGCACCGCCACCGCTCAACAGGTCATCGAGCCTGATGAGCGCACCGAGCTGGGCGCTGGCTTCCTCGATCCGGAAACCGCCGCCTGGAATATGGAGCGCACTGCCAACATCGCGCCGCCAGAAGGCTTTTTGAACAACGAGGCCATCTTCCGCCCGGCCGCCTTCATGGAAGCCATGCGGGCTGCCCGCGCTGCGGCTGAAGCCGGTGAAGAACCGCCAGCCGGTCCGGCTTTCTCGCCGCTGGCACTGGCTTCGACTGATTTCGCCTTTGATGGCGACCGGATTTACATGGGCAATTACCATGGCTTCCTGACCTATGATGTGTCGTCCGGCGAGCCGGAGCATATCGGCACGGTGGTCTGCCCAGGCGGTCAGAATGACGTGTCGGTCTTTGGCGACCTTCTGTTCATGTCGGTGGAATCCAACCGCGCGCGCATCGACTGCGGCCCGGGCGGTGTTGAAGGCGAAGTGAGCTCTGAGCGCTTTCGCGGCATCCGCATCTTCGACATCTCCGACATCTCCAACCCGGTTCAGGTCGGTGCGGTCCAGACCTGCCGTGGCTCGCACACCCACACCATCGTGCCCGATCCGTCCGATGAAGGCGTGATCTATATCTATAACTCCGGCACGTCTGGCGTTCGCCCGACTGAAGAGCTGGATATCTGCACCGGGGGTCAGCCGGAAGAGAACGAAGAGACCGCGCTCTACTCCATCGACGTGATCAAGGTGCCGCTGGCGGCACCTGAGCTGTCGGCGATTGTAAACCGCCCGCGCATCTTCGGTGACACCGACACAGGCTCCATCGCCGCGCTGTGGCGCGGGGGTCGGGCTGGCGTTTCGACCCAGCGCACCGCCCAGACCAACCAGTGCCACGACATCACGGTGTATCCTGAATACGGCTTGGCCGCCGGTGCCTGCTCGGGCAATGGCATCCTTCTGGACATTTCCGATCCGGAAAACCCGACCCGCATGGACGACATCTTTGATCCGGACATGGCCTACTGGCACTCGGCCAACTTCTCCAACGACGCGTCGAAGCTGATCTTCACCGACGAGTGGGGCGGCGGTGTTGGTGCACGCTGTACCGCTGACAGCCCGTCCAACTGGGGTGCCAACATCATCACCACGCTGGAAGATGGCGAAATCAACGGTCAGGCTTACTTCAAGCTGCCAACCGTTCAGAACGAGACCGAAAACTGCGTGGCCCACAATGGCTCGCTGGTTCCGGTTCCGGGCCGCGATATCCTGGCTCAGTCCTGGTACCAGGGCGGTCTGTCTCTGATGGACTTCACCGACCCGCAGAACCCGTTCGAGATCGCCTATTTCGACCAGGGCCCGGTTGATGGCGAGACGCTGGGCGTGGCCGGTTACTGGTCGGCTTACTGGCACAATGGCCACATCTACGCCTCTGACATTGCGCGCGGCTTCCAGCAGTTCCGCCTGCTGCCGTCCGAGCACCTGTCTGAAGCCGAGATTGCGGCCGCCGAGCAGGTGATCTGGGGCCTCAACAACCCGCAGACCCAGCAGAAGATCGAGTGGGAAGACACCCCGGCGGTGGCCCAGGCCTATCTCGATCAGCTGCAGCGCGGTGACGCCATCGACGCAGATCTCGCCGAGCGCATCAGCTCTGAAATCGAGCGCTGGGACGGTGGCCGTCCGCGCGGTCGCACGATGCGCCGCCTGGCCGGTGACCTGACCGAGGCTGCTGGCGAGGCAGAGGGCGCACACGCTGACCGCATGACGGCTCTGGCCGGCGTGCTGGAGCGTGCCGCCTAAGCGCTCCGCCAGACGTGAAAAGAAAAGCCCTCGGCGTTGGCCGGGGGCTTTTTTGTTGTGTGCCGGTCAATTCCAACGCACCCCCTCACCTTACCTCTCCCCCTTGTTCAGGGGGAGAGGGGGCATCCACGCCGCGTTTGAATTTTGAGCGCCAACGCAGTCCCTCTCCCCTTTGGAGGGGAGAGGTTAGGTGAGGGGTAAGCGACGCATCAACTCAGCCGATTCTTGGCAAACTGCAGATAGGTCGTCGGGAAGAAGCGCTCCATCTGCATGGCCATGTGCGCATCGCGGCCCACCAGCACGCGGCGATCGCGCTTTTCCACGTGGCGCAGGATGGTGTCCGCGGCCTCTGGCGGAGGCATGACGAGGGCTTGTTTCGCCTTTTCCAGCTGTTCGGCGATCTCTTCATTGGTGGCATCGGCGGGCTTTTTGGCATCTTCGGCGATGCGGGTATTCACCCCGCCGGGATGCACCACGGTGACGCCCACGTTGGAGCCTTCCAGCTCATGGGCGAGCGACATGGAAAAGCCGCGCACGGCGAATTTCGCCGCGCTATAGGCGGTCTGTCCTGGCGGCGCGATAATCCCGAAAATGCTGGAGATGTTCACAAGCTGGGCTTCCGGTTCAGCCTGAAGCAGCGGCAGGAAGGCGCGGGTCATGCGCACCACCGCGTGGAAATTCACCTCCATCACCCGGTCGAAGTCTTCTTCCGGCACCCGATCAAACGTTCCGCCGACGGCGATCCCGGCATTGTTGAACACCAGGCTCGCGCCGCCATGGTCAGCCTTGACCGCGTCAGCAAAGGCAGCCGGTGCGGCCCGGTCGGCGACGTCCATGACCTGCGTCGTCACCCGCACGCCCGCATCGCCGATCATCTCGCGGGTGGTGGCCAGGCCCTGTTCGCGAATGTCTGACAGCGCCAGATGGGCACCGCGCGTTGCCAGCGCCACGGCTAGCGCCTGCCCGATGCCGCTGCCGGCACCCGTGATCACGGCGGTCATACCCCTAAAGTCTAATCGGTCAGCCATTCGTCTTGTCTCCCCGGCGGGCGCTAACGCCTCAATTCCATTCAGGAACAGTTTTGACCCCATGCACGGGGCGAGGCAATCGGTCCTAGTTGCGCACCGCAGTGAATGCCCGCATCTTTTGTCTGGTTATAACTTTGTTGCGGGGAGACGAGCGCAATGGTGACCCTGGATCCGATCAAGAAAGATGCCCCCTGGACCTGGCTGAAAGGCGGAATTGAAGACATCAAGGCCGCGCCGGGCATCTCGCTGGGCTATGGGCTGATGTTCACCGTGGTCGGGATCGCGATCACGCTGGGCATGTGGGCTGCGGGTCTGGGCGGATTCATTCCGGTGATGATTGGCGGCTTCGCGCTGGTGGCCCCCAGCTTTGCCATCGGCATCTACCGGATCAGCCAGATGCGCGACCGGGGCGAGACGCCCAAGCTGTTTGATTTCTGGCGCATCAATCCGTCCAAGCTGACCCAGCTGGGCCTTCTGTCGGTGCTGCTCTTCGTCTTCTTCCTCGCCTGGGCGAGGCTGGCGCAATTCCTGTTCGCGATGCTGGCGGGCACCGATAGCGATTTCAGGATCGCCACGCTGCAGAACTTTCTGTTCACCGATCCGTCGGGCGTGCTGCTTCTGGTCATCGGGACGGCCATCGGTGCCGTGCTGGCCTTTGTCGCCTTCATGGTCTCCGCGATTTCCTTTCCGATGCTGATCGGTCAGGAGGTTGATGCGGTGACAGCGGTGGTGGCCAGCATCAAGGCGGTCACCAGCAATTTCATGACCATGCTGACCTGGGCGTTGATCATTGCCGTGGTGACCTCGGTGGGCGCGGCCTTCTTCCTTGTGGGGCTGGCGGTGACCTTTCCGCTGATCGCGCACGCGAGCTGGCGGGCCTATAAGGACTTTAACCCGACGCCGAAACCAAGCGCGGCGGAGATGGAAGCCGGCAACGCCTGACGCCTGCCCGTCGGGCTTGAAGACGCAGCCCTTCGCACCTCATATCCCGGACCTCACCTTGACCCGCACAGAGTCAGGGAGTACCGCGAAATGCAAAAGGTCGGCCGCACCGGTGTGCGCGCCGGCCTTTACGTGCTTTCTTTGTCATCGGTCCGGTTTTCGGGCCGGTTCACCCTATGATTTGAAGAGTTGATCATGGCCGACGCCTCCACTGCCAAATCCCGCCGCTTCCCCGACGCGCCGTCTCCCAAAGAGCTGCCTTCGGTGGATCAGGAGATTTTGGAATTCTGGAAGGCCGACGGCACGTTTCAGGCTTCCATCGACGAGCGCCCGGAAGACGATCAGTTCGTCTTTTATGACGGCCCGCCCTTTGCCAACGGCCTGCCGCACTATGGCCACCTGCTGACCGGTTTCGCCAAGGATGTGGTGCCGCGCTACCAGACCATGAAGGGCAAGCGCGTGGAGCGCCGCTTTGGCTGGGACACCCACGGCCTGCCGGCTGAGCTTGCTGCAGAGAAAACGCTGGGCATCTCTGGGCGCCTGGCCGTGCTCGACATGGGCATCGACAAGTTCAACGAAGCGGCCCGCTCAGAGGTGATGAAATATGCCGGCGAGTGGGAAGACTATGTCACCCGCCAGGCGCGCTGGGTCGATTTTGAGAACGACTACAAGACGCTCGACATCACCTTCATGGAAAGCTGCCTGTGGGCGTTCAAACAGCTCTGGGACAAGGGTGTGGTCTACAAGGACTACCGCGTTGTGCCCTACAGCTGGGCGGTGGAAAGCCCGCTGTCGAACTTTGAGACGCGGCTGGACAACTCCTACCGCAACCGCACCGACCCGGCGGTCACCATCGGCTTTAAAATCGCTGACGGGCAGGGCGATCTGTCCGGCGCGCAGCTTTTAATCTGGACAACGACGCCCTGGACGCTGCCGTCCAACCTGGCGGCGGCGGCCGGCGCAGACATCGCCTATGTGATCATGGCCAAGGACGGCGAGCGCTATATCCTGTCGGCCAACGGCGTCGAGAAATACAAGAAACAACTGGACGGCGCGGAACAGGTGGGTGAGGTCAAGGGCAGTGATCTGGCCGGGCTGAAATACCATCCGCCGTTCGACTATTTCGAGGGCCGCGAAAACGCGCACCAGGTGCTGCTTGAAGACTTCGTCGTGGATGATGACGGCACGGGTATCGTGCACCTGTCGCCGGGCTTTGGTGAGGATGACCTCAATGCCTGCCGCAAGGCGGGCATCCGCCCGGTCGTGCCGGTGGACGCGGCGGGTCAATACACCAGCGAAGTCCCGGACTATGAAGGCATGCTGGTGTTTGACGCCAACAAGCCGATCATCCAGCGCATGAAGGAGGAGGGCAAACTCTTCCGCCATGACACATATGATCACAATTATCCCCACTGCTGGCGCACCGACGAGCCGCTGATCTACAAGGCGGTGGACAGCTGGTATCTGCGCGTCTCGGACTACCGCGATCGCATGGTGGACTTAAACCAGCAGATCAACTGGGCCCCGGGTCACGTCAAGGACGGCATCTTCGGCAACTGGCTGGCCGGGGCGCAGGACTGGAACATTTCCCGCTCGCGCTTCTGGGGTACGCCGATCCCGGTCTGGGTCAGTGATGATCCGGCCTATCCACGTACCGATGTTTACGGCTCCATCGCAGAGCTTGAAGCTGACTTTGGTGTGAAGGTGCTCGATCTGCACCGTCCGTTCATCGATCAGCTGACCCGCCCGAACCCGGATGATCCCACCGGCAAGTCCACCATGCGCCGGGTCGAAGACGTGTTCGACGTGTGGTTCGATTCAGGCTCCATGCCCTACGCGCAGGTCCACTATCCGTTTGAAAACAAGGAAAAGTTCGAGCAGAACTTCCCGGCTGACTTCATCGTGGAATATGTCGCCCAGACGCGCGGCTGGTTCTACACCCTGATGGTGCTGTCCACGATGCTGTTTGATCGCCCGCCGTTCAAGAATGCGATCTGCCACGGCGTTGTGCTGGACGAGAACCGCCAGAAGCTGTCCAAACGCCTGCGCAATTATCCTGATCCGCTCGGCTTCTTTGACGAGTTTGGCTCCGACGTCATGCGCTGGTTCCTGATCAGCTCTCCGGTTCTGAATGGCGGCGACCTGCTGGTGCCCAAGGAAGGCCGCGAGATCGCCAGCGTTCAACGCGAAGCGATTGCGCCGCTGCTCAACGCCTATTCCTTCTTCTCGCTCTACGCCAATCTGGAGGAGCGCGCGCCGCAGCTGGTTACGACCGCAGACGATCCGCTGGATCTCTACATCCTGACCAAGACGGGCGAGCTGGCCGAGAAGGTGGGTGCGGCGCTGGATGCCTATGACATCCCGAAGGCCACGCGCGAGACGGTGTCCTACTTCGATGCGCTGACCAACTGGTATATCCGCCGTTCGCGGGCGCGCTTCTGGGGCGCTCAGGATGAGGCGTCCAAGAACGCCGCTTTCGACACGCTCTACACCGTGCTGGTGCAGGCGACGCGCATCTGTGCGCCGTTGCTGCCGATCATTTCTGAGAAGCTCTACAAGGCCCTGACCGGTGAGCGCTCGGTCCACCTCACGACCTGGCCGACCGCGGATGAATTCCCGGCCGACCATGATCTGGTGCGGTCGATGGATCTGGTTCGCGATGCCTGTTCAGCGGCGCTGGCGGTGCGCGAACGCTCGCGCCTGCGGGTGCGCCTGCCGCTGAAAACCCTGACCATCGTGCATTCTGAAAGCGCCGGTCTGGCCCCGTTCAAGTCGCTCATCGCTGATGAGATCAATGTGCGCGGCGTTGAGCTGTCCACCGATCTGGATGCCTATGGCGCGGTGCAGCTGCGCCCCGATCCCAAGATCGGCAAGCGCCTCGGCAAGGCCATGAAGGACGTGATGGGTGCCGCCAAGCGCGGCGAGTTTGAGCTCAACGCCGACGGCACGGCCGGCGTCGGCGGCCAGACCCTCGCCTCGAACGAATTCCTGCTCGCCATGGTGACCGAGGAAGGCAGCGCCGCTGAGCCGTTTGCTGGTACGGGTGCAGTCGTGGTCGACATCTCGGTAGATGAGGACCAGGAGCGCGAAGGCCTTGCCCGCGACCTGATCCGTGCCGTCCAGACCGCCCGCAAGGACGCCGGGCTTGAGGTGTCTGATCGCATTGCGCTGGGCGTTGCGGGAGGGCCGCTCGTGGCCGCAGCCGTTGAGGCCCATGGCGACTTCATCAAATCTGAAGTGCTCGCACTTTCGCTTGCCACCGCTGCGGGCTCGGGTGCGCGCAGCGACATCAAACTTGGCGGTGAGGATGTGATCCTGACTGTAGAGAAGGCTTAGACGGTCGTCCTTCCCTCCCCCAACGTGGGGAGGGTGGGCCGCGCTTTAGCGCGGGTCGGGTGGGGGGCACCTGGCTCGCCGACACTCAAACGCTTTACGATCTTCACCCCACCCGTCAGGTTTCACCTGACACCCTCCCCATCAAGGGGAGGGAGGACGCGGGATTGATCCGGACGAAGAAACCATGACCGAACAGACCTACGATTTCTCTGCGATTGAAAAGAAGTGGCGCGACTATTGGGTGGCCAACCGCACCAATGCGACGCCGCAGCCTGAACCGGGCGACAAGACCTTCTACGTGCTCGACATGTTTCCCTACCCGTCTGGCGCAGGGCTTCATGTGGGTCACCCGGTGGGCTATCTCGCGACCGATATCGTGGGTCGTTACAAGAAGATGGCCGGCTTTAAAGTGCTCCACCCGATGGGCTGGGACAGCTTTGGCCTGCCGGCGGAACGCTATGCGATGAAGACCGGCGTCCATCCCGCGATCTCGACCGAAAAGAATATCGCCACCTACAAGCACCAGATGAGCTTGCTAGGGCTGGGCTACGACTGGGATCGTGAAATCCAGACCTCGTCGGAGGATTACTACCACTGGACCCAGTTCATTTTCTCGCGCCTCTACAATGCCTGGTACGACGCTGACGCGGACACGGCGCGCCCGATTGACGAGCTGCCCATCCCTGAGGACGTGGCTGCGGGCGGCAAGCTGGCGATCCAGGACTATCAGGACGAACACCGCCTCGTTTACTACGAGACCGCGCCGGTGAACTGGTGCGCTGAGGAAGGCACGATCCTGGCCAATGAAGAAGTCTTCGATGGCAAGTCGGAGAAGGGCTATGAGGTCGTGCGCGTGCCGCTGCGCCAGGTGAAGATGCGCATCACCGCCTATGCGGAGCGCCTGATCGCCGATCTCGATGGCCTCGACTGGCCTGAAGGCATCAAGGAAAGCCAGCGCAACTGGATTGGTCGTTCTGAAGGCGTGACGCTGCAGTTTGCCGTCGGCGGCTCTGACGCCACGATCGAGACCTTCACCACCCGCGTCGACACGCTGGGCGGGGTTACGTTCCTGGCGCTCGCCCCGGAGCATCCACTGGTCGCCGAGCTCACTGATGCCGATCATAAAGTCGCCGTGGACTCTTATGTGGAAGCGGCAGCGCGCAAGTCCGATCTGGAACGCACGGTGGATGCTGAAAAGACCGGTGTCTTCACCGGCGCTGAAGCGATCAATCCGGTCACGGGCAAGGCGGTGCCGATCTTTGTCGCCGACTATGTGCTGTATGACTACGGCACCGGTGCCGTGATGGGCGTGCCCGCCCACGATGAGCGCGATTTTGCCTTCGCCAAAGCCTATGGCCTTGATGTGGTGCCGGTCATTGATCCCGGTGCGGATGCGAAAAACCGCGACGCGGTGCTGGCTGGCGACGCCTGCATGGCTGGTGATGGCGTCATGCTGGCACCGCCGCCGGGTATGTCTGAAGACCTCTACACGGCCGGTATTGCCTGGCGTCAGGCGATGGAGAAGATCGCCGATCACCTCGAAAGCGAAGGCCAGGGCAAGCGGGTCGTCAGCTATAATCTGCGCGACTGGATTTTTGCCCGTCAGCGCTACTGGGGTGAGCCGATCCCGATCATCCACTGGGAAGACGGCACGCGCACCACGGTGCCTGAAGACCAGCTGCCGCTGACCCTGCCCCATGTCGATAACTATCAGCCCACCGGCTATGCGGAGAGCCCGCTGGCGCGCGCTGAAGACTGGGTTAAGGTCACCGACCCTGAGACCGGCATGACCGGCAAGCGCGAAACCAGTACCATGCCGCAATGGGCAGGCAGCTGCTGGTATTATCTGCGCTTCATGGACCCGAAAAACCGCGAGGCGCTGGTTGGCAAGGATGTGGAGAAAGCCTGGGGCAGCGTTGACCTTTATGTGGGCGGGGCCGAGCACGCCACGCTGCACCTGCTCTATGCCCGCTTCTGGCACAAGGTGCTGTTTGACCTTGGGCTGGTGTCCACCAAGGAGCCCTTCCAGAAGCTGGTCAATCAGGGCCTGCTCACCAGCTTTGCCTACAAGGACGAGCGCGGTGTCGTCCTGCCCATTGATGAGGTCGAGGAGCGCGAAGAGGGCGTCTTCGTACACACCGCGACCGGCAAGCGCGTTGAGAAAGTCGGCGCGAAAATGTCGAAGTCTCTTCACAACGTGGTCACACCGGATGATGTGGTGGAGCGCTTTGGGTCGGACGCCTTCCGCGTGCACATGATGTTCATGGGTCCGGTGGAATCCATGCGCGAGTGGGAAACCGAGAAGACGGCCTCCGCGCTGAAATTCCTGCGTCGCGTCTGGCGCTTTGCCACCGGCGCAATTGCTGCACCGTCGGGTGAGGACGCCAAGCCAGTCACCTTGGCCCGGACCAAAATGGTGCTGGCGATCACCGAGGACCTGGAAGGGCTGCGCCTCAACACGGGGATCTCAGAGCTGATGAAATTCCTCAACGCAGCTGAAGGCGAAGCGATCTCGGCGGCAACGGTGAAGGACTTCATCCGCGTGCTCGCACCGTTCGCGCCCTTCATGGCTGAAGAGCTGTGGGAGATGGCGGGTGACGCCCCAAGCGTCTTCAACGCAGGCTGGCCCGAAGCCGATGAAGCGGAACTGGAAGCGGCCATCGATACGGTGGAGGTCATCATCCAGGAAGGCGGCAAGCGTCGCGGCTCGGTAACCCTGGCACCTGATGCCGATGACGCGGCGGTGCGTGAGGCTGCGCTTTCCATGCTCAAAGAGGCAGGCAAGCCGGTGGATGGCGTGCCGGAAAATCGGGTCATTGTCGTACGCGACAAGAAAACCGGCCGCGTAAAGCTGGTAAACGTACCAAAGCTCGGCTAACGCCCCTTGCCGCGGCAGCTGCGCCCGCTAACCTCCCAGCCTTCGGGTTTCTTTTTGGGAGGTGACGATGGTGCGGTTTCTGATGGCAGTGAGCGCTGCGGCCCTGATGGGCGGTGCGGCTTCGGCCCAGTTTGGCGGTCAGTCCGGTGCCAATATGGACATCGAGGCGATCGAGCCGACCGATGAGGCGGTCTCTGTCGGTGTTGCCGGCGAAGACCCGGCCGATATCGCGCGCTACCTCCTGGCGTCGGGGGCTGGCGGGGCCCAGATCAGCCCGGATGGCGGCACGATTGCCTTTTCCTGGTCCATCAGCGGCGAGCGTCAGCTATGGGTCATGCCAGCCCTCGGCGGCCAGCCCCAGCGCCTGACCTTCGGCTCCGGCATCACCTTCTTCCGCTGGCTTCCCGATGCCTCCGGCCTGATTTACGGCGCGGACAATGACGGCAATGAACAGCCGGCCTTTTACCGGGTCAGCGTTGATGGCTCTGAAGAGTCGCTGGTGCTGGGCGCAGCTGAAGGCGGCTTCCGGGCCTTTGGCGACTTTGCGTCCAGCGGTGACAGCTTTGTCTTCAGCTCCACCGAGCGCAACGGCCAGGATTTCGACATCTGGCGCGGCGATCTGGCCGGTGAGACCGAGCTGATCTTTGAAGGCACATTTGGCTATTTCGCGCGCTCGATCTCGCCGGACGGCTCCAGCGCCATCGTCACCGAAACCGTGGGCGAGGACGCGGACAATCTCTACCTGCTTGACCTGGACAGCGGCGAGATCGAAACCCTGTCTGCGCCCGATCCGCGCGCGAGCCATTCTGAAGGCGGGTTTGAGTGGAGCGAGGATGGTTCAAGCCTCTACCTCTCCACCAATCGGGGCCGCGAGTTCGCAGCGCTGGAGCGTTATGACCTCAGCTCCGGCGAGTTCACTGTCATTGAGGAAGCCGACCACGATATCGGCCAGGTCACGCTGTGCGGCCTTGGCCAGCGCTGGCTGGTCTGGACGGTCAATGTGGATGGCTTCCACCAGCTCCACGCCCACGATCTTGAAGCGGACCAGCGGGTTGATCTGCCTGAGCTTCCTGAAGGCGCGATCGGGGTCAGCTGCGGAGCTTATACCGATCTGGTGGCCATCGGCGTCAATGGTTGGTCGACCCCAGGCGATATCTACACGCTGGACCTGTCGTCGGGTGACCTGACCCGCACCTTCAAGGCCAACCTTGCCGGTATCGATGAAGACCGCCTGATCCGCCCTGAATCCATCCGCATCACGGCCCGCGACGGCGTGGAGCTGCAGGGCCTGCTCTACATCCCGGACGAAGACTCCCGCGGCGGCGAGCCGGCCCCGGTGGTGTTTGACGTCCATGGCGGGCCAACAGCCCAGTCCCAGGCCACCTGGGAGCCGTCCATGCAGTATCTGCTCGATCGCGGCATTGCGGTTTTCCAGCCGAATGTGCGCGGTTCGACCGGCTTTGGCCGCACCTACACCACGCTCGATGACCGGGAAAACCGCCTGAACTCGGTACGCGATCTGGTCGACATGCTGGAGCATCTTGAAGGCGATGAGCGCGTGGATGCGTCTCGCGCGGCGGTGCGTGGCGGGTCCTATGGCGGCTATGCGGTGAACGCCGCACTCGCCAACTTCCCCGGCACGTTTGATGCGGGCGTCAGCCTGTTTGGTGTCGCCGACTGGGTGACCGCGCTGGAAGTGGCCTCGCCGGGCCTGAAGGCGTCTGACCGGATCGAGTATGGCGACATCACCGAGGAATACTGGCAGCAGTATTACACCGAGAACTCGCCCATCCGTCAGGCCGATCAGATCACCGTGCCGGTTCTTTTCTCCCACGGGGTGATGGATCCGCGCATCGACATTTATGAAACCGAAGTGATGGTCACCACGCTACGCGAAAATGGCGTGCGGGCGGACTTCATCCGCATTCCTGATGAGGGCCATGGTTGGCGCAAGCTGTCCAACCAGCTCTTCTACTTCCGCCGGGAAGCTGCCTTCCTGGAAGAGATGCTGATGGGTGAGGAGGAGTAGCGCTCTCGCGCTTAGACAACGCCATGACCCCACCCAAGACCCGGCTGCGCCGTGCCGGCCCTGACGATGTTGATGCCATGTCAGTGGTCGGCACCGCGACCTTCCTTGAAAGCTATGCCGGCGTCATCGATGGCGGTGCGCTGGTGCGACACTGCGCCGAGAAGCAATCGCGCGTGGCCTATGCCGCGGCTTTGAGTGACCCTGCGCAGGCGCTCTGGCTGGCCGAGCTTGATCCGGGTCGCGCACCGGTCGGCTATCTGCACATGGCCCCGCCGCACCTGCCGATCGAGATCAAGCCCGGCGATATCGAGATCAAGCGCATCTATGTGCTGGCTACGCTCCAGCGCCAGGGCCTGGGGCGCGTACTGCTCAACGCGGCGGCCCAATATGCCCGCGAGCAGAAGGCCCGCCGCATGCTCCTGGGCGTCTACAAGAAGAATGAGACAGCGCTGGCCTTCTACGACCGCGTCGGCTTTGAACGCGTCGGCGAGCGCAGCTTCGATGTGGGCGGCGCGGTCTACTCAGACTGGGTGCTCGCCAAGCGGCTTTAGGGCTGCAGAACTAGTGTCTCCCTCCCCTTGAGGGGGAGGGTGTTCGGGAACCGGACGGGTGGGGTGAAGATCATCGAGCTTTGGCGTTGGTGGACAGGTTGCCCCCCACCCGACCCTTCGGGCCACCCTCCCCACGTTGGGGGAGGGAAAACGTATACGACAAAACCCTCCCTCCCCTTGAGGGGGAGGGTGTCAGCGAAGCTGACGGGTGGGGTAAAGATCATCGAGCGCTGGTGCTGCCCCCCACCTGTCCAAGCTTTCAGCTTGTCCACCCTCCCCACGTTGGGGGAGGGAAGGAAGACTCCCTTGGAAATCGGCTCTATATTCCCTCGAGAGGGGAATTTGCCATGGCGTCCCAAGCAAGAAGTCTAAGAAAGCGTCTGACACCGTGGGAGTCGAGAGTATGGCTGAGGGTGCGGCAGTGGCGCAGAGAGGGTTTGCACTTTCGTCGCCAGGTCCCTCTTGGTCCCTACATCGTCGATTTTGCCTGTCACCGCGCCAAGCTGGTCGTTGAGCTGGATGGTTCCGGGCACACTCAAAAGGCTCAGGCTCGCCGTGACACATCGCGTGATCACTGGCTTGAACAGCAAGGCTATCGCGTCATCCGTATTTGGAATGTCGCTGTTGACGAAGACATGGATGGCGCGCTGGACCATGTCTACCGTGTCGCAAGACAGAGGCAGCAACCCCCTCCCTCCCCTTGAGGGGGAGGGTGTCCGGGAACCGGACGGGTGGGGTGAAGATCATCGAGTGCTTGCGTTGGTGGACAGGTTGCCCCCCACCCGACCCTTCGGGCCACCCTCCCCACGTGGGGGGAGGGAAAACGTATACGACCAAACCCTCCCTCCCCTTGATGGGGAGGGTGTCCGGGAACCGGACGGGTGGGGTGAAGGTCATCAAGCGCTGGCGCTGCCCCCCACCCGTCCAAGCTTTCAGCTTGTCCACCCTCCCCACGTTGGGGGAGGGAAGAACGTAGGCCTCTTCAATCGATCGATAACCACACCGCTCGCCTTAAACGCGTTGGCGCACAACTCCCGCCAGCTTGTTTGAACCCGCAAGCCCCCTAGCTTGTCGCCCATGGAATCAGTTTTCGCCCAAGTCATCCTGCCGCTGGCGCTCGCCTTTATCATGCTGACGCTAGGCGTTGGCCTGACCCCCGGTGACTTCCGGCGCATTGTTGCCCAGCCCAAGGCCTTTCTGGCCGGGGCCTTCCTTCAATTCATTTCGCTGCCCCTGCTGGCAATCCTGCTGGTGGCGTTTCTGCCTGCACCGCCGGTGTTGAAGGTGGGCATCGTGCTACTGGCGGCGTGTCCGGGCGGGACGACGTCCAACCTGCTCACCCACATGGCGCGCGGGGATGTGGCGCTGTCGATTTCGCTGACGGGGCTGACCAGCTTGCTGTCGGTGGTCACCGTGCCGATCGTGCTGACGATCGCCCTGTCGCTCTTCATGGGGCCTGAAGCCCCTGAAGTGGGGCTTGTCACCACCGGGGCGATGATCTTTGCGCTCACTGTCATTCCGGTGGGGCTCGGCATGGGACTGCGCGCCGTGGCCCCAAAAGTGGCAATGGCGCTGGCGAAGCACTCGCGCTGGCTTTCCGCGGCAGTCTTCGTGGCGGTGGTGGCGCTGACGGTGATGGCTGATGGCCTTGCAGAAACCGCGCGCCGCTTTGCTGAAGCGGGCGTCTATGCGCTGGCGCTGAACCTGGCGGCGATGGGGGTGGCGTTTGCCGTTTCCAGCCTGCTGGCGCTGAAGATGAAACAGCGCATCGCCCTGACGCTGGAATGCGGACTTCAGAACGCAACGCTCGCCATCGTGGTGGCGGGCGCGATGCTGGGCGATATCCACTATGCCACTGCAGCCGCCGTCTACGGCCTGATGATGTTTGCAACTGCCGGGGTTTTCATCCTGTGGGCGCGGCGCTGGTCAGCCGCGGCCAGCCGCGCGCGGCGGATCGGGGCCTAGTATAAATCGATATGAATATGGTCATCGTGGCGCGCAGCGTTGCAGCCCGCGAAGCGCACTTTTGCGTGGCCCGATAGCCCCAGCCGGTCAGCTAGATGAGGCTCCAGGAAAATCCGCCGTACCCGGTCGTCCTCAATGAGGGCAACGACGAGGCTGCGCGTGCGCGCCGCATCCCATTGCCAGGGTCGATCGGGATCCGGGTCGCCAAAATCCAGCGGCCTTGATCCTGCTGCACAGGGCTGGCGTTCACCGGTGGCTGGCGGCTCATAGGCGAAATAGCCTGTCAGAGTGGGCGGGTTTATCGGGTCTCCATCGCGGGATTCGTAGTAGAGCGATAAATCAATCTGACGCCCGTCCTTGTGACTTCGATGGGGCCAGAGGGGCAGATTGACCGGACCGCTGGCATCAAGCCAGGTGAGCGGAGACGGTCCGTGACGTGCCACGACAGCGTCCTGAGCATCAGTAATGACGTCAATGCCGCCCTCGCGGACATAGTTGCGCCCGAGCACACAGTAGAGCGCCCAATTGCCGGTTCTCAATTCGCTATCGAAGCAGGGTAACCTGTCTCGACCGGGAATAATCGAGATTGCCGACAGAGCGACGGACGCTACCAGCAGACCAATCAGGACAATAAAAAAACGCTTCATCTGGCCAAAAGTGTCGTGGTGATGTGGCAAGCTTAAGGCGTATGCCCGCCTAAAGCCGCTCCAGAAACCCGATCAGGCGCTGCATGTCTTTTGGCGGCTCGGTTTCAAAGCGCAGGCGTTCGCCGGTCACCGGGTGATCAAAGCCCAGGATGGCCGCATGCAGGGCCTGGCGGCGGAAATCTTTAAAATCCTTGCCACTATCAAGCTTGGCCAGCGGTGCAGAGCGCCCGCGTCCGTAGAGCGGATCGCCCAGCAGCGGGCAGCCCAGATGCGCCATGTGGATGCGGATCTGGTGGGTGCGACCTGTTTCAAGGCGGCACTCCACAAGGCTGGCCAGCGGCGTGCCCACCGACTTGCCCGCTTCCTGGCCAAAGGTTTTGAGCGTCTCGTAATTGGTGACCGCGATCTTGCCGGCAGTGCTGTGCGGATCATCGATCACCGCGAATTTCTTGCGGTCATAGCTGGAGCGGCCAAGCCGTGTCTCCAGCCGATCCGCGCGCGGCTTGGGCGCACCGCGGACACAGGCCAGATAGGCACGCTCCACGTCGTGCTTGGCAAATTTCGCGCCCAGCCCCTGGTGCGCGCGATCAGATTTGGCGACCACCATCACGCCGGAGGTATCCTTGTCGAGGCGGTGGACGATACCGGGACGCTGCACCCCGCCAATCCCCGACAGACTGCCAGCGCAGTGGTGGAGCAGGGCATTAACCAGCGTGCCGGTCCAGTTGCCCGCGGCCGGGTGCACCGTCATGCCTGCCGCCTTGTTGATGACGATCAGGTCGTCATCCTCAAACAGGATGTCCAGCGGAATGTCTTCAGCGCGCGGGGTGGCCGGTTCAGGCTCTGGCACTTTCAGCGCGTAGAGCGCGCCTTCCTTCACCTTCGCTGACGGATCGGTCAGCACCTCGCCATCCACGCTCAGCGCGCCAGCCTCCACCAGCGCCTTGCAGCGCGAGCGCGACAGGTCCTCAAAGACCTGCGTCATCCAGCGGTCGAGCCGCTCCCCTGAAGCTTCAGGGCGGGCCTGGCGGGTATCGGCCGGGAGTTCCGGGCTGGAGTCAGACACAGGCGGGCTGTCCTTTGCTTGGCCATGTAACAGGCGTGTGACGTGATCAAAACGTCACGCCGGGCGGAGTTGTGCGCTGCGTCAAATACCCGTCATCGCTTCGTCAGGGAAGCGTCATCATGAACAGGTATCGGCGAGCTACCCGCATGTCAGACCACTGGCTTGCCGTCTTATCAAGAGGAAACTCCCCATGCGCCTGAAAGCCCATCTCCTCGCTTGCGCTGCGCTGACCGCCGTGTCCGCGCCTGCAATCGCTCAAACTGAGTCCGCAACGCCGGCCACGACCGATGTCATCACCGTGACGACCCAAAAGCGCGAACAGTCGCTGGCTGACGTTCCGATCAATCTGACAGCGTTCAACAGTCAGCGCCTGTCTGAGCTGGGTATCGAGCAGTTTGATGACCTGTCTGACTTCGTGCCGGGCCTGGAAGTCCAGGAACAGTCGCCGAACAATCCCGGCTTTGTGATCCGCGGCATTACCTCTGACGACGGCGCAGCCACCGGCGAAGCCCGCGTGGCGGTATTCCAGGACGGCGTGTCGATCTCGCGCGCACGCTCGGCCTATGTGGAACTGTTCGACATCGAGCGTGTCGAAATTGCCAAGGGTCCGCAGGCGACGCTGTTTGGTCGCGGTGCGCTGATTGGCGGTATCAACGTCATCCAGAACAAGGCCCAGCTCGACGAGCAGAGTGGCTCAGCGGAAATCAGCATTGGCGACTACAACCGCTTTGAGCTGCGCGGCCACTACAACATGCCGATCACGGATACTGTGGCGCTTCGCTTTGCCGGTGTGCACAAGCAGCGGGACGGCTATGTGGAGAATGTGCTCGGCGGTGAAGCCATGAACGGTGTCGAGCTGTCGGCCTACCGTGTCTCCGGGCGCTGGGCCCCGATCGATGCGCTGACCGTTGACGTGATCGCCAACTACCAGACCGATACCCCTGAAGGCGGCACCAGCTTTAAGTCCGGCACGATCCTGCCGGCGCCGGGTGGGTCTCTCGATCCGTGGGAGCCGGCCGCGCTGAACACCTTTGGCGGGTTTGAAGGCGGCGCGCCTCTTGGCATCGACCGCCAGGTTTATGGCGTCACGGTCCTGACCGACTACACCATCAATGACGCCTGGTCGCTGAGCTCCATCTCCGGCTGGCGCGGCTTTGAAAGCGTTGAAATCTTCGACCCGGATGGGTTCGCCGCTGAGCTGCTGGTCGTGGCCGAAGATGCCTCTGGCCGCCAATGGAGCCAGGAATTCCGGTTCAACTATGACGCAGGCGGTCCAGTGACCGGCTTCTTTGGTGGATCCTATTTCTACGAAAGCGGCTCGCAGCGTATTCCGCTGGCCACCAATGAAGTCGTGGCCCAGGCCTTCATCTTCGGGCTCGACCCGGCAACGGCTCCGACCTTCTCGCTCGGGTTTTTCCAGGCGACCGGCCAAATCCTGCCGCTGAACACCTTCTATCTTGAAGAGACGGCAAACCGGGGTGAAACCACCGCGCTCGACCTGTTCGGGGACGTGACCTACGCGGTCAATGATCGCCTGAGCCTGACGGCGGGCCTGCGCTGGACCCGGGAAGAAAAAGAGGCCAGCCTTTATGGTGGCAATCTGAATGGTGTAAATAACATTTCCTTCACGCCGACGCTCTTCCTGCCTGCCACGCCCAATAATGGCTCACCGATCAGCTCGGGCACGCGCGAGTTTGATGACTTCACCTGGCGTCTGGCCGCCCAGTATGATGTGTCGGACACCATCAATGCGTGGGCCAGCTATGCCCGCGGTCGTCGTCCTGATGTGATCAGCTTTGACTCCACCGATCCGAACTTCTTCGTCGAAGTGCCCGCTGAGCTGGTCGATAGCTATGAAATCGGGGCCTTCTGGACCTATGACAACACCACACTGCAGGGATCGGTCTTCTATTCAGAATACCAGAACTTCCAGACCGGTCGTTTTGAACCCAATAATGCGGTCTTCATCACCGACAATGCCGGTCAGGCGACCCAGTATGGCGTCGAGCTGGAGCTGAACCACCGCTTCAACGAGATCACCAGCCTGTTTGCGTCCTATGGCTATAATGTCTCGGAGTTTGATGACACCGACGAGAACGGCAACCCGCAGGAGTTCGCAGGCAACACTTTCCGCCTGTCGCCGGACCACGCTGTGTCGGTGGGGCTTCTTACCGAGTTCGATCTGCCCATCGGTCGCCTGTCGATCATCCCGACCTGGACCTGGCAGTCGGAAGTCTTCTTTGACAACGACAATGACCTGACCGACGCGGTTCAGGATGAAACCCAGACCGATTACGGCATTGTCGACCTTCGCGTGCGCCTCGATGCGGCTGATGATCGCTTCTACATGGTCGCCTTTGTCGAAAACCTGCTGGATGAAGAATTTATCATTGATGCAGGCAATACCGGTGATGCCTTCGGTATCCCGACCTTTATCGCTGGCTCACCGCGCATGGTGGGGCTGCGGGTCGGCACCGAATTCTAAACTGTTTCGTCCGGGGGGACGGGGCAGCGGCCGACGCCGGATCGAGGGGACCGGCGTCGGCTGCGCGTTTTTACCCCTTGCGAGCTGTGCCGGTGAGGACCACCCTTGCCGCTGGAACTGTTTCGAGGGGAGGACGCCACGATGCAAAACGAGATGAAGCTGACGCGGCGCGCTGCGCTTATGGCCGGTGTGGGGGCGACCGCGGCGCTGGGCGCGTGTTCTGAGCCGAGCTTTGCGCCCCTGGCTCAGCCTGACGGGCCGTTCAAGCACGGGGTGGCCAGCGGTGATCCTGACCAGACCAGCATCATGCTGTGGACGGCTGTGACCGGCGATGCGGGCGCTCCGGTCACGGTTGAGCTGGCCGCTGATGAAGCCTTTGAAGACTTCATGTATGAGGCCGAAGCCGGACCTGCGGGCCCGACGACCAATGGCGCAACACCCTACAAGATCCTGATCGAAGGGCTGCAGCCGGGCCAGCGGATTTATTACCGCTTCCGCTATCGCGAGATGGACTCTCAGGTTGGCGCCACGACCACGCTGCCCGATGGCGCGGTGGATGAGTTCCGCATCGCCGCCTTCTCCTGCTCCAACTACCCGGCCGGCTTCTTCAATTCATACCGGCACGCTGCTGAGCGCGGGGATGTCGATCTGGCGGTGCATCTGGGCGATTATCTCTATGAGTATGCGGCTGACGGCTATGCCTCTGAGGACGCTGAGCGGCTGTCGCGCGTTGTCGATCCGGCCCACGAGATCGTGACGTACGATGACTATGCCCGCCGCCATGCGCAGTATTCGTCCGATCCCGACCTGCAGGCGCTGAAAGCCGCCGTGCCGATGCTGCTGATCTGGGATGATCACGAGACGGCCAACAACGCCACGCGCGATGGCGCGGAAAATCACAACGAAGGCGAGGGCGACTGGATCACCCGCCGCGACGAGGCTCTGCGCGCCTGGCAGGCCTGGACCCCGACGCGCGAGCGCACGCCCATGCATGAGCGCTGGGGCAGCCTGGACATCGGTGATCTGGCGCGCCTGATCTTCATCGAGACGCGCCTGACCGCACGCTCTGAAGAAATCCTGCTCGATCCGTTTCCGGTTGATCCGACCACGGCTGATCCTGAGGATCCTGAAAACCGGCGCATTGTGGCTGAGTGGCTGGAGCAGAGCGCGGGCGCAGAAGACCGCACCCTGCTGGGGCTCGAACAGCTCGCCTTTGTCGAAGCTGCGCTGGGTGAAAGCGTCGCCAACGGCCAGCCCTGGCGCATCTTTGCCAACCAGGTGATCATGGGCCGCGTACCCGCGCCGAACTATCCCAAGGTGATGCCCTTCTGGCTGCGCTGGGCGGTGCAGAGCTCAGATCCGCTGGCGTGGAGCTATATCCAGCGCTTTGCCTTTGGAACGCCGTTCAATCTGGATGCGTGGGACGGCTACCCGGCTGAGCGCGAGCGCCTGTTCCAGGCCGCGCGCGGGGTCAATGCCGACTTCATCACCTTGACCGGCGATACCCACAACGCATGGGCCATCGACCTGAAGACCGATGAGGGAAGCCGTGTCGGGACCGAGTTTGGTGTCACCTCCGTCAGCTCTCCCTCGCGCTTTGAGCGGCTGGAGCTGCCTGGTGTTGACTTTGGCGTTTACACCGAGGAGGCAGCTCCTGATGTCATGCGCCACAATGCCTATGACCGCGGCTATCTGCATCTGACGCTCACGCGGGACGAGGCGCGCGCTGAGCTGATGGTGGTGGATACCTGTAAGAGCCGGAACTTCAACGCCTATCCAGACAGTATCTGGCGTGTGCGCCCGGCTTCGGGCGGTGCGGTGCCCCAGGCCGAGCGCATCTCTTAAGCCACACTGGCCCAAGCCTTGCTGAGGTTTAATCCGGTAAAGCTGGACAGGCCTGCCTGGTAACGCCAGTTTATTAAGTGAACGCCGTAAGGCTGGGGCTGTAATGAGAGAGGGGGAGGGCGCGACAGCGACCTCAACGAAGGAAACATAATGTCTGAATCGACGAGTAATCAGAATCCGCTCGCGCTGGTGTGGCACTGGATCGGTGTGATCCAGCACGGGATTTTGCGCTTCTTTGGCATCATTCTCATTATTCTGCTTGGCCTGATGGTGCCGGGTTGCATTGTTGGAATGATGAGCGGCGGCGATGAATTTACGATGGCCGACAACGGCGTTCTGAAATTCGCGCCCAATGGCGTTGTGGTTGAAGAAGAAGTTCGACTGACCCCGGACCAGGCCTTCACTGGCGCTCTTCTGGGGGGCGGTGAACCGGCCCAGATTTATCTGCGCGACGTTGTCGAAGGTCTGCGCATGGCGGCTGACGACGACGCGGTTTCGACCCTGCTGGTGAATTTCGACCGCTTGCTTGGGGCAACCCCGGCAGCGATGCACGAGATTGCAGAAGAGATGGAAGCCTTCCGCGCTGCGGGCAAAGAGATCATCGCCTATGGTGATAACTTCTCGAACGGCTCCTGGTTCCTCGCCTCCCATGCCGATGAAGTCCATCTGCACGATTACGGCGCGGCCCTGCCGACCGGCTACGGGTCGTACCGCACATACTTCCGCTCGCTGCTGGATCGCTTTGAGGTTACGGTGAATGTCTACCGCGTCGGCACATTCAAGTCCGCGCTGGAGCCTTTCCTGGGCGACGCCATGAGTGAGGCGGCCGCCGAAGCCAACCTCTTCCTGTTTGGTGATATCTGGGACGAGTATCAGACTGCCACCGAAGAGGCCCGCGGCCTCGAGCCTGGCACCGTGCAGCGCGTGGCTGATACGGCTCCGGATCTTCTCGAAGCGGTTGGCGGCAACACCGCTCAGGCGTCTCTGGATGCCGGCATGGTTGATGCGCTGGTGGGCCGTGCGGCTTTCCGCGATCAGATGATGGAGCGCTTCGGCGCCGACGACGATGACCGCAATGTCGAAGCCAGCGACTTCTTTGAATATGTCGAGGCAAACCGTGAGAATGGCTCCACCTCCGGTGACAAGATCGCGGTGATCGTGGCGTCTGGCTCCATCGTTGCCGGTAACGGCGATGGCGGTGTCATTGGTGGCGACGCTCATGCTGAGCTGGTTCGCCGCGCCCGCCTTGATGACGATGTGCGCGCCATTGTGCTGCGCATCGATTCCGGTGGCGGTTCGGCCTTTGCCTCTGAGCTGATCCGCGAAGAGCTGGAGCTGGCTCGTCTTGAGGGCAAGCCGGTCATCGCGTCCATGGGCGGTGTAGCGGCCTCTGGCGGCTACTGGATTGCCACCCCGGCCAACCGCATCTTTGCCGAGCCGACCACGATCACCGGCTCAATTGGCATCTTCGGTTTCATCCCGACCTTTGAAACCGCGGCCAATAATTACGGCGTATTTGAAGACGGCGTGGCCTTGACCGAAACGGCTCGCGGCCCGTCACCCTTTGGCGGTGTGCCGGAGAGCTGGGACCGGATGATCCAGTCCAATATCGAGTATGGCTATGAGCGCTTCCTGGGCATCGTGGCGGACAGCCGTGGCATGACCCGCGACGAGGTTGACGCTGTGGCTCAGGGCCGGGTCTGGACCGGTAATCAGGCGCTGGAACGCGGCCTGGTGGACGAGCTGGGCGGTTATGACGAAGCTGTGGCGGCTGCGGCTGAGCTCGCAGGTCTGACCGATGGCGATTATTCGGTGGTGGAAGTCACCAAGCCGCTGACCGATTTTGAGCAGTTCCTGAAAGACCTCGGTCTTGAAGCTGAAAGCTCTGCCGTGGCTCGGGCCCTGGTGGGCGACGGCCTGTTCGGGACAGGCTTCCTGGGCCAGGCGGTGTCTGATGCCCATGACGAGCTGGAGCGGATCAATCTTCTCAATGATCCAAACCACGTCTACGCCACCTGCCTGTCGTGCGAGAGCCTGCGTACTTTCCGCTAGGCCTCACGCCACTGACGGCACAAACAAAAAGCCCGGGAGCATCGCTCCCGGGCTTTTCTTGTTGCGTAGCGGGCCTGTGAAAGTAACTGAACTATGCGCTTTACCCCACAAACTATATTTTGTGGGGTAGCGATTGAAAGCATGTTACCCTACAAAAAATTATTTGTAGGGTAATTCCATGGTAGAGTACCATTCTGCGGTTGGCACAAGCGCCTGGATTGATCTCAGACGATCATTGTTGGACAGCGCTGTGAGCAATATTCGCGGCAAGCCTCACGTGAAACAGATCGGGGGCAAGGCTTATTGGTACGACCGTTACCGACTTGGTGACGCTGTCGTCGACCGATATATCGGTGAGGATAGCGGCGAGCTTCGACACAGGCTGAAAGACTATGAGGCGCTAGCTGGTCGCGAAAAAGATCGAGCCCGTCAACGCTCTCGCCTGATACGTACGCTTCGTGCCGAAGGTTATCTGATGGCAGACGTTCAGGCGGGACAGGCTCTCGCGGCGATGGCTCGCGTCGGTGTGTTTCGTCTTGGAGGAACACTCGTCGGGACCCAGGCATTTCGCTGCTATGAAGGTGAACTTGGCGTGCGCATCGGCTTTGATTACGCAGCAATGACTGACGATATCGATGTTGCCAGCTTCGAGCGCCTCTCGCTGGCTCTGAATGATCAGGTTTCGCAGACGCTACAAGGCGTATTCTCAGAGTTGAAGTTTGATCCGGTGCCGGCGTTGGAGCCCGGGCGTGTATGGAAATGGCGCCAAACCAGTCGCAATACGCTTGTCGAATTTCTCACGCCCTCATTCACTGAAGAGGAGGGGGTGCGCGATCTCCCGGCGCTTGGGGTAAGCGCGCAAAGCCTCCACCACCTCAATTATCTGATTTCTCAGCCGCTTCAGGTCCCCTTGCTCTATCGCCAGGGTGTTTTGATACAGATTCCACGCCCTGAGCGCTTTGCGATCCACAAACTGATTGTTGCCGATCGTCGCCGGGAAGGCGTGGATTCGCTGAAGTCGCGGAAGGACCGGGCGCAGGCGACATTTCTGATCGAGGTGCTTGCTGATCAGCGCGCCTATGATCTGGCAGAGGCCTATCAGTCAGCGCTTGATGAAGGCTCAGCCTGGCGAAATCGGATCGCAAGCACACTTATGCGCCTGCCAGAGACGCGAGCGTTGCTTGACGCATTGCCATCCTGAACAAAAAGCCCGGGAGCGATGCTCCCGGGCTTTTCTAAAGCGTTTGGCTTCGCTTTGGTCGTCTGGTTTAGCGCTTGGACTGTTCGCACAGGCTCATGAAGCGCTGGCGCAGTTCAGGGTTGGCCTTGAACTCGCCGGTAAAGCTGGTGGTGATGGTCGACACGTTCGGGTGGTGGACACCGCGGGTCGTCATGCACTGGTGCTTGGCATCGACGAAGATCGCCACGCCGCGCGGGCTCATCGCCTCTTCGATGGCGTCGGCGATCTGGGCGGTCATCGTCTCCTGCGTCTGCAGGCGCTTGGAAAAGGCCTCGACCACCTTGGCGATCTTGGAGATGCCCACTACGGCCCGGTCCGGCAGATAGGCGACGCATGCGGTGCCCAGGATCGGAGCCATGTGGTGTTCGCAGTGCGATTCCACATCGATATGGGTCAGCATGACCATGTCTTCATAGCCCTGCACGTCCTCAAAGCGCTTGCCAAGGATTTGTGTGGGGTCTTCGTCATAGCCGCGGAACCATTCTTCATAGGCCTTGACCACCCGCTTCGGCGTTTCCAGAAGGCCTTCACGCTTGGGATTGTCACCGGCCCAGCGCAGCAGGGTGCGCACGGCGTCTTCAGCTTCTTCGCGGGAGGGGCGGGGAGCCATGTCTTCAACCGACTCCAATGTCTTCTTGTCTGTTACAGCGTCCATGACGCGGATCCTTTCGTTGACGGGCGCTGCCCAGTCGGCGGCAGCGAAGTACCGGTTTCCGGATCCAGCGGAGTCGGGGCATGCACACCCCCAGCACGCGCCGGGTCTAGATCATTCAGTACAGTCGCAGTGTGAAACTGTTCTGGCACTTAAATAGGCGCCCGATTTGAGATTCCAAACCGATTGGCATCCTTTTTTTGAACGCGAGGGTGTTGTAGACCGCTCGGGACCGGCCTGCAAACACGCTGCAGGCGGGTTCCCGCATATGTGAAAGTGCCGTGATGACCGATCTTGTCCTGTATGACACCGCTGCGCGTAAAAAGCGCGCCTTCGTTCCCGCTGATGCCAGCCGGGTGACGATGTATGTGTGTGGTCCGACGGTCTACTCCACGGCCCATATCGGCAATTTCCGTCCGCCCATCACCTTTGACGTGCTGTTTCGCGTGCTGCGCCATCGCTATGGCGCGGACCAGGTTGTGTATGCGCGCAATATCACCGATGTGGACGACAAGATTAATGCCGCGGCTGCCAGAGAGGGCGTGGATATTTCGGTCATCACCGACCGCTTCACGAAAATCTACCGCGAGGATTCCGCCGCGCTGAACATCCTGTCGCCGTCGCTCGAACCCGCTGCCACCGCGCACATGGCCGAGATGATTGCGCTGATGGAAAAGCTGGTAGCTGACGGCTTTGCCTATGCCGCTGAGGGCCATGTCCTGTTTGATGTGACGGCCTACGATCAGTATGGCGCGCTGTCGCGCCGCTCGCTGGATGACATGATTGCCGGTGCCCGGGTGGAAGTGGCCCCGTACAAGCGCAATCCGTCTGACTTTGTGCTGTGGAAGCCGTCGAAAGAGGGCGAGCCAGTGTGGGAAAGTCCGTTCGGGCCGGGGCGTCCGGGCTGGCATCTGGAATGTTCGGCCATGATCGAGAAATCGCTGGGCGAAACCATCGATATCCATGGCGGCGGGGCGGATTTGGTCTTCCCCCACCACGAAAACGAGATTGCACAATCGGCCTGTGCCCATGGCGGCAAGGCGCTGGCGAACTACTGGCTCCACAATGGGTTTTTGTCGATTGAGTCTGAGAAGATGTCGAAATCGCTCGGCAATATTGTCAAACCCAACGAGTTGCTGTCTGCCGGCATCAAGGGCGAGGTGATCCGCTACGCCATGCTGACCGGTCACTATCGCGCGCCGCTGGACTGGAACCAGACGCTGATCGAACGCGCCCAGAAATCGCTCGACCGGCTCTATGGCGTGCTGCGGCGTTTAAAGGACGTGGAGGCGGCTAACGTGCCGCCGACCGAAGGTGTCATGAAGGCGCTGAACGACGACCTCAACACGCCCAAGGCGCTCGCCGCCCTGTTCGAAATCGCCGGCCGCGCCAACAAGGCGGACAGCGTCGAGGCGCAAGCCGAGGCCAAGGGCCAGCTCCTGGCCGCGGGCGCTCTGCTGGGCCTGTTTGAAAGCGATGCGGATGCGTGGTTCGGGCTGGATGACCTGTCCGACGCTCAAAAGGCTGAAATCGACGGCCTGCTGGTCGAACGTGCCGAAGCCCGCAAGGCTAAGGACTTTGCCCGCGCCGACGCCATCCGTGATGAGCTTACCGCGAAGGGTGTCATGGCTGAAGACGGCCCGGAGGGCACGACATGGCGGATGAAGGGGTAGGCGAAACGCTTACCCCCTCTGCCTTCGCCCTCAAACCTGCAGCAGTTGCGCCGGGCGGTGTTCGTCATAGAGGCGCTGGATGAACAGGCCGGTGGGGCGCTGGCGTAGCTCGGTATAGATCTCCTGCATGAAGACCGGGCATTTGGCGTGGTTGGGCAGCATGCCGTGATAGCCCTGGGCCAGGATCATCGGGGCCAGGGATGCGGCGACCCCGATATCGGCATAGGTCATCCGCTCACCCGACAGATAGGGTCGCCCGTCTGCCAGCATCGCATCATAGTGATCGAAACCCGCATAAATCGATTTCAGCGCCTCATCTGCAACGCTTTGATCGAGCTTCAGGCCCGCATACATCAGCGACCGGATCACCGGGAAAGCCACCCAGCAGATGAGCTTTTCATGGACAGGTACCTTGGTGGTCATGGAGGGCCAGACCACCGACTTGTACTTTAAAAAATTCCAGTAGGACCAGAACACGACCCGGTTGCTGAGATGGGTGTGATAATACTCCAGCGCCGCTTCCATCTGGCCCGCCAGGTCTGGCTCGGCCTTGGGGTCGGGGAAGAGCTTTTTGGTGTCGGCCGCTGCGCCATCAAAATGCTCGGCCAGCTTTCGAACATCGGTGATCTTGGTCTTGCGATCGGTCTCCACGTAGAGCGGATAGTCATCCTTGCCCGCACCCCAGGCTTTGAGGGCCAGCACATGAAAGATCGGTGCGTGGGGGCGCTCACGATACTCAACCCCGTAGTGCGCCAGAATCCAGCGCCCAAGGTCACAGCCCGAGGAGGGCAGGAGGGTAATCAGAAGCGGCGTCTTTGCCATGGAAAAGGCCTTTGTTTCAGGTCTCAAATATGAAAATCCGTACAAGGCCACCGGGGAAGCCTGCACACGTTAAAAGCGTCTGCAGGATAGGCGCGCTCTATCTCCCCTGTGAAGCGGCAATGCATGCGACCAAGTGTGCTGAAGTTGTGGCAGTGCCTGACGTGCTCAACGCCGACCGCTTCGCCTTCCTTGACACGGGCCGGGGCTGACCTGACTTAGGGGGCATGTCTGATCCCTATTCCAATGCCGTGCTGGAGCTGGCGGCCGATATCCCCCATTTGGGCCGTCTTGATGCGCCGGATGCGAGCGCACACAAGGTCTCGCGCATCTGCGGGTCGGAGCTGACACTGGATATCAAGGTAGATGATGAGGGCCGGATTTCTGATCTGGGGCTGGAGCTTCAGGCCTGCGCGCTGGGCCAGGCGAGCGCCAGCGCTTTTGCGCGCGGCGCGCTCGGGGCAAGGCTTGAAGACGTGGACGCTGCGCGCGATGGGCTAAAGGCCATGCTGCAAGACGGCGGTGACCCACCGACCGGCCGCTTTGAAGCGCTCGCCGCCTTGCAACCCGCAGCCAGCTACCGCCAGCGTCATGGCTCGATCCTTCTGGCGTTCGAGGCAGGCGTTGACGCTTTGCGGGCGCTTTCTTCTGATCGCGTGGCGGAGTAAACCTCAAAGCCCGTCGCGAACGCGGGCCCTGGGTCTGGAGCTGCCAGTTGAGCATCGCAAAGTTGATTGGTGAACGGATATTACGCCTGCCGGTGCAGCTGGGCCTGCTGCTGATAGGTGCCTACAAGGTCTTGATCTCGCCCGTGTTTTACACTTTAGGTGTGCGCTGCAGGCATGAGCCCACATGCTCAAGTTATGCCGCTGAGGCAATAACCCATCAGGGGTTGTGGCGCGGGAGCTGGCTTGCATTTGGGCGAGTGATGCGGTGCCGTCCAGGCGGCACATTCGGCCATGATCCCGCACCGGTGGTGAGCAATGGCTCACCCTGGTGGAAGGTTTGGGATTTGCGAACACCGATGGCCCGGCCGTCGGACAGGAACGATCCGCACTAGGCGGCTTTTAAGAGGGGTTTTACCCGTGGGGTCCAGCGACCAACCCATACTGGCCGTCATCATGGTCAGCTACCGGACCGGTCCGGTGCTGTTTGACGCCATTGAAGCGGTGCTGGCTGACCCCGCGATTGACGAGCTGGTCCTGGTCAATCACGAAAACCCGGAAGATGATGTTGCCCGGCTTGATGCCCTGGCCGAGGCGCACCCCCGGATGACGGTCATTCACACGGGTGCCAATCTGGGTTTTGCGCGCGGATGCAATCGCGCGGTGCAAGCCTCCCGCGCACGCTATGTCCTGTTTTTAAACCCCGATGCCTTGCTGGCTCCGGGCGTTGCCGAGGTGATGCGCCAGACGGCCAGCGGTGCGATTGAGCCGGTGATTGTTGGGGCTCGCATCGTTTCCCAAAGCGGCGAAGAGCAGCGTGGTGGACGCCGCGGTGACCTGACCTTCACCAGCGCGATTACGGGCTTTCTTGGGCTGTCGCGGGCGCTGGGCCTGCGCGATATCCACCGCGAGCATGAGCCAGTGCCAGAGGGGCCGGTGCCGATGCCGGCGGTGTCTGGCGCAGCCATGCTGATGTCGCGCGAGGGCTTTGATCAGCTCGGCGGGTTTGACGAGGGCTATTTCCTCCATGTGGAGGATCTCGATATCTGTCGGCGGGCGCGGAATCTGGGCGGAGAAGTCATCTTCGAGCCGCGTGCAGAGATCGTTCACCACGGGTCCACCAGCGCGGTGAGCCTGTACAAGGTCGAACGCTGGAAGGCGGCCGGTCTCATCCGCTATTTCCGCCAGCATGGCGGCCCACTGGGCTGGTTGAAGGCTCTGGTGCTGTCAGTGCCGATTTATGGTGCGCTTTTGACGCGAGCGGTGCTGCTGCGTCTTGTGTCGCGGGACTAGCGCGCCGGAAAGCTGCCCGCCTTGGCGAGCGCTGAGCTGATGGGATGCTTGAGCGCCACCTCTTCCAGCCAGCGCGCGGTTTCGATCAGGCGATCCAGATCCAGCCCGGTTGAGTAGCCACCCCGCTCTAAAAGATAGACGACGTCCTCGGTGGCCACATTACCGGTCGCCTTGGGCGCAAATGGGCACCCGCCAATCCCGCCACAGCTGGCATCGATGACATCCACCCCGGCTTCCACCGCGGCGTAGACATTGGCGATGGCGGTGTTGCGGGTGTTGTGAAAGTGCAGGCGCAGGCGCGGGCCCGGTGCCGCCTCTTTGACCGCCGCCACCGCTTTGGCAACATCATAGGGAGAGGCAACGCCAATCGTATCGCCCAGGGCGATTTCCGTGGCTCCGGCCGCTTCAGCGCGGGCAGCCAGCGCCGCAACGCGTTTGGGGTCGACCTCGCCGTCAAACGGATCGCCGAACGCCACAGAGATTGTCGCTGACAGGGGGATGCCCGCGTCATGGGCCAGGATCGCGATCCGGTCGAGCAGGTCGGCGGTGTCTTCAGGCGTGGCGTTCTGGTTGGCTTTGCCAAAGCCCTCAGACGCGACCATCACATAGTTGATTTCATCGCAGCCCGCCTCGATCGCCCGGCGCATGCCGCGTTCATTCAGTGCCAGCCCGATATAGGCGCACTTGCCGCGGGGGACCGAGGCCATGATGGCATCGGAATCGGCCATGGCCGGGACCAGCTTGGGGTTCACAAAGCTCGCCGCTTCCATGCGCTTGACGCCCGCCTCGATCAGGCGGTCGATGAAGTCCAGCTTCACCGGGGTTTCAAGCCGGGTCGGGTCGTTCTGCAGGCCGTCGCGCGGGCCAACTTCAACGATATCAATCTTGCGGGTCATGGCTGGGCCTCGTCTGCGGTCAGGGTGTCGTGTGGCGTTTCGGTTGGCGGGTCAGTCTCACACCCGGTGGCGAAGATGAAGACATTGATCACATCATCGCCGCGCGAATAATTCACGCCCTGGGTGGCCTCGGCCGCGCAGGCGTGCTGCTGCAGCTCCACCAGCCAGGCGCGCCGCCGGGCTTCGTCTTCGTCAGAAAGCTCACCGCGCTCCACACGCAGCCAGCGGCTTTCATCAATCACGTAGAGACGCGGCGCGGCCGGATCAATCTCGGTCTGGCTCAGATCAGCCGGATCAATCAGCGCCACCGCGCCGCCCACATCAAAGACGAAGCTGGGCTCGGTGAAGGTTGAGAAAGTCTGCGGCTCGCTCAGCCCACCCCTGAGCGCGATGACCTCAGCGGCGGTATCGCGGGAAATGAAGAAGTCCTCCGCACCGGGGACCAGGCCGCCGCGAAAACCGATATGCCAGCTCAGGCCCGCCAGCACTGCAAAGACCAGCATCGTCCAGCGCTTGCCAAGCCCGGTGAAGATAATCGCCAGCAGCGCCAGGGCGCACACCACGCTTGTGGTGATGATCGCCGGCTCCAGAGCAAGGCCGCCGTAAAGCACTGCAAAGCCGGCAATGCCCGGGGCCGCGATGAAAAATCCGAACAGACCCAGCGCGCCCCCCAGCCAGCGCCACAGTGCCGGGGTGCGATGGAGCCGCATCAGGCCTAGCCCGGCCACCACGCCAAGCGCGGCATAGGTGGGCAGGGTGTAGTGCGGCAGCTTGGTCGGCAACAGCTCAAACACCAGCCAGATGGGCACGGCAAAGGCGATGACCGTGCGCGCAGCATCGGCAAAGCGCGTCTGCTTGCGCCAGTTTATAATCAGCGCGCGAATGCCCGCAGGCAGCGTTAAAATCGCTGGAGCGAAAAGTACAGAGATCAGCACCAGATGATAGCCGGGCGGTCCGTCATGGCCCTCGTCACCGGTGACAACCTTGGTGCCCATGTCATCGCCAACCGCTTCCATCAAAAACGCCCCGCCAGTGGCCAGCTGGATCGCGATCAGCCAGGGCAGGACGATCAACCCCGCGAGCACCGGCCCCGGCCACCAAAAAAGGGGCCTCGCCCAGTCAAAGCGCCGCTCCAGCGCGAACAGGACGCCGACGGCGAGGAAGGCGGCCATGGGCGTCACCGGTCCCTTGATCAAAGCGCCCAGCCCGACGCTGGCCCAGAAGAGCAGGGCGGCAATGCGCGCCAGTCTGGCGGAAGGCTCGGTCCTTAGAAGCACGAGTGCCAGGAAGGCACCGGCCGCGGTGGCCGCCAGCATGGAGTCGGTCTTTGCAATCCCGCCTTCTGCCGCCAGCAGGACACTGACGGCGATCAGGCTGGCCCCGGCAAAGCCGACACCCCGACTGAATAGGCGAGAACCGGCAATATAAGCCGCCAGTACGGTCAGGATTGCGCCCAGAACGCTGGGCAGGCGATAGGCCCAGATCTCGCGGGCCTCTTCACCGGTCGTGGCCTGCACGGCGATGGCTTGAAGCCAGTGAATGCCTACCGGTTTTTTATTGCGCGGCTGATCGAGAAAGCTGATCTCAACCAGGTCGCCGCTTTCAATCATCTGGGCGGTGGCCTGGGCAAAGCGGGCTTCATCGCGGTCCAGCACCGGAATGGCAAATAGTCCGGCAGCCGCAGCCGTCAGCGCCAGAAGCGCGACAATCAGACCTGCAAAAGGGCTGTTTAGAAGACCGGGACGTCGCATCATTCAAGGCTCCGCAGGGCGGGTTCGGGACAGGCAATCGGGCGCGCTCAAACCGCAAAGCGGAAAAAACAACGTGCACCGCGCTGTATAATCGGTATGAAACGGCCCGTCCTGATCTGCAAGTATACTGGCTGAGCCATGAGTGCTGAACCGACCTCCAACGACCGCCCTGACCTGAGCGTTGTGACCCCCATGCATAATGAGGCGGGCAATGCTGCGCGTCTGGCGCGGGAGATTGCCGATGTGCTCAAAGGCCGCTCGTTCGAGATTATCTGCGTCGATGATGCCAGCACCGATACCACGCGCGACGAGCTGGTCGCGGTTAAAGCCGACATCCCTGAACTGCGTGTCCTGACCCACCGTGCCAATTCAGGTCAGAGCCGGGCGATCCGCACCGGTGTGCTGGCGGCCCGGGCTGATGTTGTGTGTACACTTGATGGCGACGGCCAGAATCCACCGGAACATATCCCGGCGCTGGTGGATACGCTGATGCGCGCCGATGCGCCGCAGGATCTGGGCATGGTGGCCGGCCAGCGCGTGGGTCGCCAGGACAGCGCGGCCAAAAAGTTCGCCTCGCGTCTTGGAAACGGCATCCGCAAGTCGATGCTGGGCGATGACGCCAACGATACCGGATGCGGGCTTAAAGCCTTCAAACGCGAGGCTTATCTGCTTCTGCCCTTCTTTGATCACCAGCACCGTTTTCTGCCCGCGCTGATGAAGCGTGAAGGCTACCGGCTGGAATTTCGCGACGTCACCCACCGGGCCCGGACCGAAGGCCAGTCGAAATATACCAATATTGGTCGCCTTTTCGCCTCAGTCAGCGATATGATAGGTATGATGTGGCTCAACAGTCGTGCGCGTCAGCCCGGCGGCTGGGACGAGTCCTAAGACGGTCCTGATTCTTCTTCGGGCCGATGGACAGGGCTGAGGGGGAATAAGGAGGACAGTCATGTCCGGAGCATCAGGAGCGGGTGTCGCGGTCGGTATCGCGAGCACGGATGGACAAAAACCAAACGGGGGGCTTAGCGTGTTCAATATCTTTCCAAAAATGCTGATTCCGGTGATCGTTTACGCGATCGTCGGATATGTCGTGACTTTCACCAATGGTGGTGATGTCAGCGCCTTTATTGGCGACATGGCGCAGTTCCGCGCCGGAGCTTGCGCTGATGGCGCATCCTGCGCGGTGGGCGCGCTCAATGGCGGCCTGATGTCGATCAGCCTGCCGAGCGGTAGCTGGTCGATCTCGACCGGCGACCTCATCCTCATTCTGGCACTGATCATGCTGTTCTTTGAAATGGTGAAATCGTCCGGTTCGGGAACCTCGACCCTTCTCAACCACGGCTTCTCGATCGGCGTTCTGCTGGTCTGCCTGTTGTTGTTCTTGCTGGTGCCGCTGTTTGCCAGCTCGGTCTTCTTCCTGATCATCATGATGGCACTGATTGATGTGGCCGGTGGCTTTACTATCACAGCCGTGGCCGCCCGTCGCGACCTGGGCACCTAGAGCCCAAGTCCGCGACCACACCAAAAGAAGGCCGGTCTGCACACGCAGGCCGGCCTTTTTGTTGCTGGCTATCTCTCCCTCCCCATCAAGGGGAGGGTGGGCAAACCGTCAGGTTTGGTGGGGTGGGGGGGGAGGCTTCTGAGCCAACGCAAGCATTTGACGATCTTCACCCCACCCTGGCCCTCCCCCTCAAGGGGAGGGACGATGTGTAGCTCTTGACCGCCTCTCTGCTGACGGACTCATGCCGTGATCTTCGTGGCTTGGTCCACCTGATCGGAATGGTTGGCCGGAATCAATCGCGCCATGACAGGTGGGGGAATTGTTGGCCCTAAATCACCAGGAACAGCACCGCCAGCACGAGCGCCGCATCGACGCCGCGCGAGGCGACGGAGGACAGGCGGGCCCGGCTCATGCGCAGCGCACCAGGGTCGGGCGTTGAACCGGGGCGGCCGGGCGACCCGCTGCGGCATAGCTTTCATGATAGCGACGGCGTTCCACCGCATCGGCGCGCAGGCCGCGGCGCGGAGCCGGAGTGTCACACTGCAGCGCCAGCGCCGATTGCCCGCTACGGGCCGCAGAGCTGGCCTCGCTGGCCGCCTGCGCCCGGGGGCGCTCGGTCTGGCGCGGTGTAGGGGTGACCGGGACCAGCGCGCGCTGGCGGTTATCGTCTGAGCCGGACTGGCCAGACTTTGGCGCAGGCGCAACACGCGCGCCCCGGTGGGTCGGGACGGATGAGCCAGGGCGGCGCGTATGCGGGTCGAAACCGATCATGGTTTGACCCACGCAACGCCCGTGCCAGTCGTTTACGTCTCGTTAGGACCTGTAAATGGCCGATTTACCATAAGCTGGCCCGGTTTGGCCGAAGCTCATGTTCCAGATCGGAACGCCTAGCTACCGGCCAGCTTGTCCAGTTTGGCTTTCATGGCATCAAGCTCGGCGCGCAGGGCGTCCACGTCCTGCTTGTCCTCGCCGGTGTCCGCCGGAGCGGCGGTGGCAGCGTTGCTGGCGGCCTGGGCGAAGGGGGAGAACATCGACATCGCTTGCTGGAACATTTCCATATTGCGCTTTGTCGCCTCTTCCATCATCGCCATGGAGGCGGTTGGAGAGCCCATTGCCTCGGTCATCTTCTCGCGCATTTCGGCGTGCTGCTTGGCAAGGCTGTCCATGGACATGTTCAGATAGCCTGGAACCATGGACTGCATGCTGTCGCCGTAAAAGCCGATCAGCTGGCGCAGGAATTCCACCGGCAGCAGGGTTTCACCCTTGCTCTCTTCTTCAAAGATGATCTGGGCCAGTACGCCGCGCGTCAGGTCTTCACCCGATTTCGCGTCGACCACCTGAAAGTCCATGCCCTCTTTGACGAGGTCGCGCAGATGATCCAGCGTGACATAGCGGCTCGCGGATGTGTCGTATAGACGACGGTTTGCGTATTTCTTGATCACGATCGTGCCGGCTGTGTCGGCCATGTGTGCTCTCCTTGCCCCTCCCCACAGGGGCGTTGACTGGGAACGCGACGTTTCGCGCCTCGACGTGTGCTGCACCTGCAGCCAAAACAAAGCGCTGGCCAGATTGGCCGTCGCGCATCAATATGCTGCACACGCGTATAGCGTCATTGCTGCGCAGCATAAAGCTTTTCCAGCTTGGGGACAGAGAGGAAATACAATGGGCAAGACTGCACTGGTAACCGGTGGTACTCGTGGGATCGGCAAGGCGATCTGTCTGGCGCTGAAAGAGGCTGGCTACACCGTCGCGGCGAACTATGCCGGCAATGATGAAGCCGCTCAGGCGTTCAAGGCTGAAACCGGCATCGACGTCTTCAAGTGGTCGGTGGCCGATTATGACGCCTGCGTTGAAGGAATCGCCAAGGTCGAAGCCGCGCTGGGACCGGTGGACATCCTTGTGAATAATGCCGGGATCACGCGCGACGCGCCTTTCCACAAGATGACGCCCCAGCAGTGGAATGACGTCATCAACACCAACCTGTCCGGGGTGTTCAATATGACGCATCCGCTGTGGAACGGGATGCGCGAGCGCAGTTTCGGCCGGATCGTCACGATCTCCTCGATCAACGGCCAGAAGGGTCAGTTTGCCCAGGCCAATTATTCAGCCGCCAAGGCGGGCGATCTGGGCTTCACCAAGGCGCTGGCCCAGGAAGGCGCGCGCAAGAATATCACCGTCAATGCGATCTGCCCGGGCTATATCGCCACCGAAATGGTGATGGCGGTGCCTGAAGCGGTGCGCGAGCAGATCATCTCCACCATTCCAGTGGGCCGCCTGGGTGAAGCAGGCGAGATCGCGCGCTGCGTGGTCTTCCTGGTGTCCGACGAGGCCGGCTTCATTACCGGTGCGACGCTGACGGCCAATGGCGGCCAGTACATGGCGAGCTAAAGCGGGCTTTGATCGGGGCGTGGGCTGCGTTGCGTTTGCGTCATTCATCCCGGTGCCCCGATTTTGCCCAAGTGCGCTCTTAAGCATGATCCCATGTTAAGGGGAATCATCTCCCTGTTTGCTGCTGGTGCCGGGGCTTGGGCACTGTCGGTAGCAGACGGGATCGGCCAGTCGAATCCATTCCGCCAACTGCTCGGCCAACAGACCGAGCAGCGCACAGACACGTCCATCTGGTTTGAACGCGCCGATGGGGGCGGGCGGTTCATTCTGGATCGCACCCTGCGCCCGGCGCTGCTCTGGCAAGAGGGGTCGCGTGAGGTCATTGCGCTGTATCGCGCTCCGGCGTCCGGTGGGGGCCAGGTCTGGCTGTCTGATACCGACCGCACCGTGCTGCGTGAAAGCAATCTGGGCGGCTGGACGTATTTCCCGCCGGATGCCCGTGACGGCGTTATCGTTGAACCGCTGGGCCGTGCGCGCACGCTTGTTGCAGCCCCGGCAGGCAGTGACGAGCTACAGGCGGCCGCCCGCGACATGGTTGATGCGCTCACTGGCTATACGCGCAATGAAATCAGTGCCGAACTGACCAGCCTGACCCCGGACCAGAACCCTTACATTATCGATGCCATGGCCATGATCGTGGCGGCGGCTGACGAGGCCTCGCGCCGCTCAACGCGGAATCTGGAAGTGGTCCGCATTGGTGTCGGGGAGGTGCCGCGGGTCAGCTATGACGGGCGCACGCTCGATATCTCGGTTGCGACCCATCTGGGGTATGGCGGTCGCCCGAGCTCTGAATATATCCGGCGCGCGCTCGACAACGGCAGTCGCTAGCCTTCGGTAGAAGGCGGCCCGTCCGGGCTGGGGCGCCAATGGTCCGGGGCCATTTCAAAGCCTGAAAACTCAAAGCCTGGAGCCACCACGCAGCTGACCAGCGTCCATGCACCCAGCGACTCCGCTGTTTGCCAGGCATCCGGAGGAACCACCGCCTGAGGCCGATCACCGGCGCGCAGGTCCGGGCCCAGCCGCTGGAAGCGGGCGTTTACACCGTCATCGCTGATCGTCAGGGCCAGCGGCGCACCGGCCTGCCAGAGCCAGACTTCGGTGGCGTCCACCTTGTGCCAGGTCGAAACCTGATCGGCGGCAAGCAGAAAATAGATGGCCGTCATTGCCGAGCGTTCACCCGGCTCGGCCGCCTCGCGATAGGTTTCCACATACCAGCCGCCCTCAGGATGGGGCTGCATGCCCAGCATGCGCACGATTTCCTGCACTCCAAGATCGCCGGACGGTCGCATATTGGCCTCCTGTAAAAGCGCTCTCACCACAAAACGTGTTCAATTAACCGGACGCTCACCCCGACTGGTCTAGGGTCATCGCGTAGTTTTTGTCGAGACCCAGTCATGGCCAAAGATGTCTTTGGAAAACTGTCCTTCCTGAAACGCGGGGGCTCTACCAGCCGCGTCATCGATCTTGTGTCGGTCAAGGAACGCTATAGCGAGACGCCAGGCTGGGCCGCCAACCCGATGTTTCGGACGCCTCGTCTGAACAAAAGCTTCGTGGTCAAGCACACCTTGCGCGCCTGGGAGCGTGAACAGCTGGGTGGCAACCGCACGACTGCAACCAAGGTGATCGTGCCGATTAGTGATGTGAATCTCGATCTGGGTGGGCACTCCATCTTTGTTGAAGATCTCGGCTTTGATCGCCAGCTTGCAAACCATCTTGGCATCAGCCCGGGGCAACTTGATTTCGTGGCGGATGTGGAGCGCCTTCGCGCTCTGGCGGAGCTGCCGTCCTTTGATCCCTATTTGCTGCACGAGTTTTTCCGCCGGAACGGTGAGACCATTGATGAGTGCTATTTTGTCATCTCCGATGACGAGCTTCAGCGCATCTCCAGATTCGTTGCGGCCCAGATTGATACGTTGGTGCAAAAGGCCATGGGTGCTGATGGCGACGCAACCACGCTGTCAAAGTCGCAGAAGCTCGCCAAGGTCCTGTTTGAAGATGAGGACTCGCCCCAGCTGACGGTCATTCGCGAAGCCCTTCGCATGACCCAGCAGGAGTATCGCGATGGCGTCTTTGGCTGGAAGGGCACGCTTTACTATAGCTGGCGGTCCGGTGACTGCTATGCCGATATGGTGGAGTTCCTGCGCAGCCTGAAAGGTCTGCACATCGTCGGTCTGATCGGTTCGGACAAGGCTGAAATCCGCACCATCATGTCGTCCATCGCCCAGCTTGCGACGGGGCGCTGGAACCGGCTGAAGACCCAGCTGGATGCCTATCACACCGAGTTTGATACCTTCGTCCAGCGCGGTGATCCGGCGGCGCTTAAAAACTTCATGACCCGAGCGCCGGAGTTGTTTGTGGAGATGGGCGAGGATCTTGGCCGCCTGCAGCACGTGACCGCCTACTGGCGCTTCTGGACCAAGGATCGCCGTGGCAAGGCTCTCTCAGCGCAGGAGGCTTTTGACCTTCTGCCGGACTTTGAAGCTGCGCTTCAAACCACGACCATGAAAGACGCCGCCTAGGCCTTAAGTCCTTCAATGACGATGCTGTTTAACCGGGCGATTTCGTTCGGCGTTGCCCGCTTCAGCTTGCGCGCTTCCAGGTCCATCAGGCAGGCGACAGCTTCCATGGACCAGAGACTCTGCCCCGTCACCGGATCGACGACCCAGTGCACCAGAGTGCGAACCTTGTCGTTGGCCGACTTCACGCCAGAGCGCACCTCAAACCCCTGACCGGCGCGTGGCCAGCGGCGCATATGAATGCGCGCTTCAAGAACCGCACCGGACGTGGTCAGCGGTTTGCCTTCGCGCAGGGCCTGCCAGTGGTCGGGGAAGGCGGCTTCAAAATGGGTGACGCTGTCGGAGATTTTCCCAAACGCGAACTCGGCGCGCATATGGCCGAGCGCATCAACCTCATGGGCGTTGATCATGCCCTGACCTATAGGCTCCATCCCCAACGCTTCGGCGCGGGCCAGTGTTGGCTTTGCCTCGCGCTCAGACAGATCGATGGAGCGGGTGTTGCACTCCGGTGGACGCTGAACGGTCAGGCCTTCAAGCGCCTGGCGTGTGCGGCTCGACCAGGGGAAAGTCCGGCCAAAAGCGGGCGCGTAGTGGACCAGCTTCACGGTAAAGCTCGCCGCCGGGATGCCGAGCGCTGGATGGTCCATAATCAGGGCGGCGGTCAGGCTGGTTTCATCATGGTCGATTACGCCGCCCCGAATGGAGAGCGGGGTGCCCGGCCGCGCCTCAGCCAGGAAACGGACCGTGATCTCGCGCGCGATCAGGGTTGCATAGGGGCTTTCAGTGAAGGCGTCGGGCATGGCCAGATGGCGGGCAAGGCTGGCGACCGCTTCAGAGGCCTTGGCCAGATAGAAACGCACATTGAGATGGCCGAGCTCGTCACACTCCCAGGCGTTTGCGATCCCGCGCCACAGCGTTTCCATCGGCGTTGACCTCTGTTTCAACTCAGGCGCAGTCGGCGCAGCGCCCGTAATGCTCAATCACCGAGCGCTCAAGCTTGAAGCCTTTTGGCGCGCCGTCTCCACTGACCCGTGGGACGTGGCGCTCCTCAACCGAGCCGCACTGGCCACAGATGAATAGCGCCGCCGTATCGTCGGTATGCTGGTCAGCATGGTCGCCGTGGCTGCAGGCGGTATAGGCGTTCAGCGCCTCTACCTTGTGGGCCAGCCCCGCCTTGGTCAGAAAGTCCAGCGCCCGATAAACGGTGGGCGGCTGTGCGCCACCATTGGGTTTAAGCGCGGCCAGAAGGTCGTAGGCCTTCACCGGCCCGCCTGCTTCCAGCAGCAATTCCAGAACCCGCTTGCGAAGAGGCGTCAGGGACAGGCCCCGCTCCTCACAGCTTGTTTCAATGGCCGCGATGGAGTCGGCGATCTCGGTGGAGGGGGTAGCAGATGCATCAGTCATGGGCGCGAACTTACTCAGTCTATTGGCTGAAGGCGAGGGGGCGAACGGACAAAGCGAACAGTCTTTGCATTTACCCTCTCTCAACTTTCCTTAACGCACCCTATGCTCCCGAGTTAGGTTTAAGTGATTCGGGTTCTGGTGCTTTGATCGGGAGGGTGCATGCCCAAGGCAGGCGACATATTGGTGGTTCTCACCTACGCCATGGTGGCTGTTGTCGCGGCGCTGGGCTTTGACCGTCTTGGTCTGATGTCCACCGAGCTCGCCTGGATTATGGGCGCTGTCGTTTTCCTGATCGCTGGCCAGGTGCATTCTGCCGCCGCCCGCGCTGAGGAGCGCGCTCTGTTCGAAGACGAGCTGCACCAGCTTAAAGCGGCCAACCTGTCCATGCTGGACGAGCTTCAGGCTACCCAGGAACGCATTGACGAGATTGGGGAGGCCAAGGCCTCTGATAGCGCCGCCGGGCTCTCGCTTGGGGGCACAACCGGCAACAAGCCTGACGACCAGCTGGTCGCTGAATTGCTGGCGCGCCTGAACAAGGGCGAAGCGGTCCCTGAATCCGCCCCTGCGCCCCAGCGGACCCGCAGCGAAGCCACGCGCATTGTCCGCGAGGCGCTGGAGAACAATCGCGTTGATCTGTATCTGCAGCCGGTGGTCGGCCTGCCTCAGCGCCGGACCTATTTCTACGAAGGCTATACGCGCATCCGCGAAAGCAATGGCGCGGTGGTGGCACCGGGAGAATTCCTGGCCGCGGCTGAAGAAGCCGGGCTTATCACCGATGTGGACAATCTGTTGCTGCTGCGCTGCGTCCAGATCGTGCGCCGCCTGACCAAGGCGGATCGCCGGGTTGGCGTGTTCTGTAACGTCTCGATCAACTCGCTGGCCGATGAAGATTTCTTCCCGGCCTTCCTCGATTTCCTGCGTCGCAACTCCGATCTGGCGGGCGCACTGGTCTTTGAGATGCCGCGCGCCGCGTTTGAAAACCGCTCCGCCATTGCTGCGCGCAACATGGCGCGCCTGGCCGACTATGGGTTCCGCTTCTCTATCGACCAGGTCAGCGACCTGTCGCTCGATCTGTCGGAGCTGCAGCGCGCTGGCGTGCGTTTCCTCAAAGTCGCTGGCACCCGCCTGGTTGAAGCCGCCCATGGCCGCGAGCCGATCGCCGGGCGCGAAGCCGGAGCCCTGCGCCCTGAAGACATCGCGGGGCTTTTCGCGCGCTACGGGATCGATCTGATCGCTGAAAAAATCGAAAACGAAGGCACCGTGGTCGAAGTCCTCGACCTCGACATCGCCTACGCGCAAGGCCACCTCTTTGGCGCCCCGCGCCCGGTGCGCGACGACGTCATCACCGAGGCCGACAACAAGCTGCGCCATACGGGGTAGGTTGCGCGCTCCATCAGATTTATCCGTCATCCCAAACTTGATTTGGGCCCCAGCGGCTTTGTCAGTGCGACTGGGTCCTGACTTTCGTCAGGATGACGGAAAAGGCGGGGGCTGAAAATCGGAAGCATTTGACCTCCCACCCTACACACCCTACCTCGCGGTCCATGACCCATAGCTTCAAGCTCTCCGCCGTCGCCGCTGATTATGATGCCATCCTGTGTGATGTCTGGGGGGTGATCCGGGGCGGGCATGATCTGGTGCCGTCGGCGATTGAGGCGCTTCAGAGATTCCGCGCGCAGGGCGGCACGGTGGTGCTGCTGTCGAATTCTCCGCGCCGGGCGTCTTCGCTGCTGAATTTCCTCAAGGACATGGGCGCGCCCGATGACGCCTGGGACGATGCGGTGACCTCCGGTGAGGCGACGTTTTCGCTGCTGACCGACCGCGCGCCTGGACCGGCCTACAAGATTGGTGCGAAATGGGATGAGGGGCTTTATGAAGGCTCCGGCCTGGAGTTTGCGCCGCTGGACAAAGCTGAATTTGTATCCTGCACCGGGCTTGTCGATTACCCCGACGATCATCCTGATCGCTATGAGGACACGCTGCGCGAAGCCCAGCTGCGCGGCCTGACGATGATCTGTGCCAATCCTGATATCGTTGTGCGCCAGGGTGACAAGCTCGCCTGGTGTGCCGGGGCGCTGGCTCAGCGGTTTGAGGAGATGGGCGGCGACGTCATCCTGCCCGGCAAGCCCAACCCGCCGATTTACGATCTCGCCTATTCAAAGATTGATGCGATCCGCGGCGCGACAGACAAGTCCCGCATCCTTGCCATCGGGGACGGGCCGGAAACCGATATCGCAGGCGCGGTGCGCGAAGATCTCGACGTGCTCTTCATCGCCGCCGGGATTGTCGAAGACCAGATGGGCGGGTCTTTCAGTGAAGACACCGCCCAGGCCCTGCTGGCGGAGCACAAGCTCACCGCCCGCCATGTCGCGCCGGTTCTGGAGTGGTAGGGCCTAGCCCTCAATCTCCCATACGGCGCTGACGCTAGCCTGGACCGTCAGTTCACCGGCGGCCACTTGAGTGCTCATGTCAGACGCAAATTCGGCCCGCGCCATCATCGGCATCGGACGAGGCACCGTCGTGCCGCCTTCTGAGAAGTTCAAAAGCCGTACCACATCAAACCCGGCCGCCTCAGCGTAGAGATCGCGGCGGGCGTTGAGATTGGTAACCGCTTGCTGGCGGGCCTGATCGAGCGCGTCTTCGTATTGCGAGGACGAGAAGGTCACGCCGTTCAGCGTGTTTGCGCCAGCGTCAAACATGGCATCCACCGCCGGGCCGACATCATCAATGTCGCGCACCAGGGCGGTGACCGTATTGCGGGCTTCGTAGGCGATGATGCGTGGCTGTTCGCCCTGACTTGAATCATAGCGCGAATAGACAGGATTGACCGAAAGCTGACTGGTCTGGATGTCGCGCTCTTCAATTCCGGCGCGGCGCAGCTCACCGAACACGCCATCCATGGATGCCGCGTTTGCGCGCAGCGCTTCGGCCGCGCTGTCACCGCGCGAGACGACGCCAACCGAGACCGTCGCCTGATCCGGGACCAGCGTGACTTCACCGGTCGCCGACAGGGACAGCTGGGCGATGCGCGGCTCGGCCTCCTGCGCGAGCGCCGGTGCAGCCGGCAGGGCAAAAAGGGTGAGGGCGAGGGCGGCAGAACGGATCACGGCAGAGCTCCTTCATATGGCAACAGATCAACTTTGACGTGGAGTGTGATCTCGCTCAATGGCGAATTTGTGGTGAGGCCGGGCAAAGGCTGGGCTGTGCTTTTCTTTGATGGTCCTTCACGACGGCCTTCGCGCTCCTCACCGATGAGGTCTTCATAGAACACCTGCGTCCCTCATCTGCGAGGAGCGAGCCCTTGGCGAGCGTCTTTAAAGGACGCACCCTCTATTCAACGCGCCTATGGCTCCCATTGACAAAATCCCTCACGCACTGGTGAAGGGTTCAGGCCTTTGCCGCGACGCGATGCTGACTTACCTAGCGGTCAGGCCACAGGAGCTTCGCCATGGAACTCAACGCTGATTTTTCAAAGCCTGCGCGGGTGCACGACGCGCAGAACCCCTGGCGCGCCTCGCCGTCGGCCGGGGTGGAGCGCAAGATGCTTGATCGCATCGGGGATGAGGTGGCTCGCGCCACAACCATTGTGCGCTTTGCTGAAGGCAGTTCCTTTGCGCCCCACACCCATGGCGGCGGTGAGGAGTTTGTCGTGCTCGACGGCGTGTTTCAGGATGAGCATGCCGACTATCCGGTGGGCAGCTATGTCAGAAACCCGCCAACCAGCCGCCACACCCCGCGCTCTGAGCCGGGTTGCACGATCTTTGTAAAACTCTGGCAGATGCAGCCTGAAGACCGCCAGCACGTGGTGGTCGACATGCATGGGGTGGACCTGACGCCGGACGCGATCCGCCAGGGCGTCAGCTTCGCCACGCTGTTCAAGGACGACCATGAGACCGTTCGCAAGGAGCGCTGGACCGCCGGGGCGAGCGTGCGGCTGGATACCACGGGCGGGGCCGAGCTTCTGGTCTTGAGCGGAACCCTTCGCGACGGCGAGACGGAGCTGACCGCGCGCGACTGGCTGCGTGCACCCGGTGGCGATGCGCGCACGCTGGTCGCGGGAGCAGACGGCGCAGAGATTTGGATCAAGACCGGGCATCTGGCCCATGTTCGCGTACCTGAGGCAGCCTAGGTCAGATGGACGTCGATACGCTCATTATCGGGGCCGGGATTTGCGGGCTCGCAGCCGGGTTGCGCCTGCAGGCGGAGGCGCGTGACTGTCTCATCCTTGAAGCCCGCGAGCATGTGGGTGGCCGGGCCCATGGGGTGGCGCTTGACGAGGATAGCGGGATCGACCTGGGCCCCAGCTGGGTCTGGCCGGTGCACCAGCCGCGGGTGCGCAGTCTGATCGAGGCGCTGGGGCTGCGCCATTTTGAGCAATATGAAACCGGCCAGATCCTTTTCGACGCCCATGGCGGTGTTCAGCGTCTGGCTCATCCGGCACGTTATGGCGATGCAAGGCGGCTCGCGGGTGGACCGGCCGCGTTGGCCAGAGCCATGGCAGACCGGTTGCCAACTGAGCGTATACGCACGGGCACCGAGGTCACCGCGCTCGACTTTGCCGACGACGTCACCGTCACACTGGCAAACGGGGAAGCGCTGCGCGCGCGCCGGGTGATCGCCGCTGTGCCGCCGCGGCTTGTTGCAAGCTGGACGGTGACGCCGGAGCTCCCGTCCGAGCTGGTTTCAGGTCTGACCCGCTGGCCCACCTGGATGGCCGCCCACGCCAAATTCGTCGCCTGTTACGAGACACCCTTCTGGCGCGAGGCCGGGCTGTCCGGCTCCGCGCTCAGCCAGCGTGGCCCGTTGATGGAAGTGGTCGATCACAGCGATGAGATGGCGGGCATCCATGCGCTGTTCGGCTTTGTCGGCTGGCCTGCTGAGCAGCGCAGGCAGCGCGGTGAGGCCGGGCTTATCGGCGATGCGCTGGGACAGCTTCAACGCCTGTTTGGAGAAGCTGCGCTGTCGCCCACTCAAACCTGGCTGAAAGACTGGGCGAGCGATCCGTTCACCGCCGGTCCCGGTGATGCCACTCCGCCGCAAGGCCATCCACACTATGGCGAGCCCGCGCTGCAAAAGCTGTGGTTTGAGGGTCGCCTTGCCATCGCGGGCGCAGAAGCCGACGTTCAGCATGGCGGTCTGATCGAAGGCGCGCTGGCGGCGGCAGACGCCGCGGTGGAGCGGTTGGAGGCTGCATCTTCAGCCGCCTGATCGCTCGGGCTAGACTGGAACAGGCGATCAGCTGAAACCGGCCTCTTCACCGCCACGCATAGCCGCGCTAAGAAAGCGTCCTGATTGCGCGCACACCGTGCAGCCGGGCCTGTAGCTCAATTGGTTAGAGCCGGCGGCTCATAACCGCTTGGTTGGGGGTTCGAGTCCCTCCGGGCCCACCAATACTTTCATAGTGCTTCTTCGCGTCCGCTCAGTCGCTTCCTCGCTAAAGCTGCGGGCGGCTGTTCGCCTTGCGAGCGCTGACGGATTCGACGTCGCCTCGTCCAGCTCCACCATTCCTATAATCCACAAGCCTAGAGGGCCACTGTCCGGAAGGTCAGCGACACGCGGCGGGTTCTTAGGTGGCGCTCACCATCGATTACATCGGATTTGCGCGCTGGAATTTCATGGGTCCAGTCATAGCGCGCCTCACTCGACAGGGTCAGGAGCATTGCGGGCTCAAGGATGATGCCACAGCGCTCGCCCGTGGAGAGCTTCCTGAAGACCATCTGAGCTGCTCCTCCAAGACTGAGCGAGGCTATGACTGGACCAAAGCAGGGCTCGCAATCGACATGCGCTGAGATTCCTTGGCCAGGGAGATATTCATTCACGATGACCTGGTCGGGTGTGGCATCGAATTCGCCGTCTCGACCGACACGGGCGGCGAGTTCGGCCAACCAATTCGGGAGTGGGCCGAGGTCCATATCTGTAGACACCGATCGCGCACGATAGTCGTATCGCCACCCGTAGTGCTGAACCCGTCGTTTGAGGTCAGTGCGCCAGGGCGTGGTATCAATCGCCGCCAGAATGCGCTCGGCTTCGTGCTCATCGACAAAACCGTCGATCAAACGAGCACCGGGTGGCAGGCAGGTGGACATCAGCAAATTATGCCTCGGCGCGCTCGGTGATCCAAGCAGCGAGCTTTGTTGTGTTTGGCTGCAACAGCGAACCGAGCTGCCAGCTCGCCCCACCACCCGCAGTCGCCCGCTTGCTCTTGGCGCAGTCTCGCGGCAGGTTGCTGGGCTTGTGACAACTGGGGCCTTCACGCATGACCGAGATGGTGCACGCCGCGTTTGGCGGGCTTTTGCTTCTGGCAATTGCATTTGTGTTTTCAACCAACCGCCGCGCGATCAATCTGCGCATCATATTGTGCGCCCTGGCGCTGCAGGTGGGGATTGGCGTTTTCGTCTTCTTCCTGCCGGTGGGGCAGACGGTCTTGCAAGCCATGGCCAATGGCGTGGGCTGGCTGCTGGGCTATGGCAATGCGGGCATCGAGTTCATGTTCGGCCCGCTGATTGGTGACGCGGTCGGCTTCAGCTTTGCGCTGAACGTACTGCCCGTCGTGATCTTCTTCGCGGCTCTGATGGCGGTGCTCTATCACGTCGGTATCATGCAGTGGGTGGTCCTCGGCGTGGGCTGGTTCCTCAACAAGGTGCTGGGCACGGGCCGCGTGGAATCGCTCAATGCCTCAGCCAACATTTTTGTCGGCCAGACCGAGGCCCCGCTGGTGGTCAAACCCTATCTTGAAGGCATCACCAAGCCCCAGCTTTTCGCCATCATGACGTCCGGCCTGGCGTCGGTGGCAGGCACGGTGCTCGCCGGTTATGCCCAGATGGGTATTCCGCTGAGCTATCTTCTAGCCGCAAGCTTCATGGCCGCACCTGGTGGTCTTCTGATGGCGAAAATCCTGATGCCGGATGATCCCAAGGACGACACCGCGCAGGATATCCTCAAGCCCAAGGTCGGGCCTGATCGCCATGCCAATGTGCTGATGGCGGCGGCTGTGGGGGCCAAGGACGGCCTGAACCTGGCGCTGAATATCGGCGCTATGCTGATCGCTTTCGTGTCCCTGATTGCACTTCTGAACGGCTTCCTCGCGCTGCTGGGCCCGGTGGTGGGCGTTGAAGACCTCTCGATCGAGATGATCCTCGGCTATCTGTTTGCACCGTTGATGTGGGCGATGAGCGTGCCGTGGTCTGAAGCTACCGATGCGGGCGCAATCCTGGGCCAGAAGATCATTATCAACGAGTTTGTGGCCTATCTGTCCTATATCCAGGTGGCTGAAGACTTTTCCCCGCGTACCCAGGCGATCCTGATCGTGGCGCTGTGCGGCTTTGCAAACCTCAGCTCCATCGGCATCCTTCTGGGCGGGCTGGGCAGTCTGATCCCGGATCGGCTGGGCGATATCGCCAAATTTGGTCTGCGCGCCGTGCTGGCGGGCACCCTGTCAAACCTGATGAGCGCGGTGATCGCCGGGATGCTATTCCTGCCCGCGAGCTAAACGGCCATGACCCGCAAGGTTATTTTCGACTGTGATCCTGGCGTTGATGACTGCATCGCGCTGATGGCAGCTCTGGCGTCGCCGGATGAGCTTGAGGTGCTCGGGATCTGCACCGTGGCGGGCAATGTTTCACTTGAAACCTGCACCCGCAATGCCCTGGCACTGACGGCGCTTGCCGGGCGCGAGGACGTAAACATTTATGCAGGCTGCCCGCGCCCCATGGGGGAGCAGCCGGTGGCCGCCGCCCACATTCATGGCGAGACGGGTCTGGGCGCGGCCAGGCTGCCTGAGCCGAAGCGCACCGCGCAGGATCAACACGCGGTCGATTTCCTGATCGAAACGCTGCGCGCGGCGGAGCCCGACTCGATCACCTTGGCACCCACCGGGCCGCTGACCAATCTGGCCGTAGCGCTGGTCAAGGCCCCCGACATCGCGGACGCCATCGCTGAAATCGTGCTGATGGGGGGCGCGCGGTCCGAAGGTGGGAATATTACCGCGTCGGCCGAGTTCAACATGTATGCAGACCCCCACGCGGCGCGCGTTGTATTCCAGTCGGGCCTGAAGATCACCGCCATCGGCCTTGATACGACGCTCCAGCTGCGCTGCACGCCGGCCCGTCACGAAGCGCTTGAGGCCATGGGCAATGCGGCTGGGCCGGTCGCTGCGCAGATGATTGGCCATGTGAATGCCATCTATGGCGAAATTTATGGTGCAGAGGGCGCGGCGCTGCACGATCCATGCGTGGTGGCTTATCTGCTCGCGCCGGAGCTTTTCACCACTGTGCCAGCCTTTATCGATGTTGAGACCCGGGCGGGGCTGACGCGCGGTCATACCTCGGTTGATGTCTACGCAAAGCCGGACGCGACCAATGCGCGCTGGGCGACGGGGCTTCAGGCTGATGCGGTCTTCCAGCTTCTTCTGGACCGGATTGCCCGGCTATGAGTGCGCCGAAGATCACGGTCGTCGGGTCAGTGAATCTCGACCTCGTGGCGAGCGCAGACCGGCTGCCTGCGCCGGGTGAAACGGTCATGGGCGGAGCCTTTGCCAGCCATCCCGGCGGCAAGGGCGCGAACCAGGCCCTGGCGGCACGTCGACTGGGGGCTGACGTCTCACTCATTGCCAAGGTGGGCCGCGACGCGAATGCGGACGAGGCGCTTGCCTTGCTCAAGCAGGACAGTGTCGATCTGTCGGGCGTCCATGTGAGCGAGGTCGCCCCCACCGGTGTTGCCCTGATCACAGTGGCACCCGACGGGGAGAACCAGATCGTGGTCGCACCTGGTGCCAACGCGGCCCTGACCGCAACGGATCTGCCGCCTCGTATTGAGGGCGCGCTGATGGGCCAGCACGAAGTGCCGCTTGAAACGCTCGCGGAAGCAATTGCCCGTTGTGACGGCTTCGTGGCGCTCAATCTCGCCCCCGCGATGGTGACCTCAGACGCCATGCTGCGTCGCGCCGATCTGTTGATCGTCAACGAAACCGAAGCCGATTTTTATGGCGAGGCGAAACTGCTGGCATCAGGCGGGCTCGTCGCGATCACGCTGGGCAGCCGGGGCGCAGTTCTGTTCAGGGATGGCCAGGAAATCGCCCGGGCTGCGCCGCCCGCGGTCAGCGTTGTCGATGCCACCGGCGCAGGCGACACCTTCTGCGGCGCGCTGGTCGTGGCGTTGCTGGAGGGCCGCCCCGCCGCCGAAGCGCTCAGCTTTGCCTGCGCCGCCGGGGCGCTTGCCACCACAAAACCTGGCGCTCAACCGGCTTTGCCGATGCGGCGGGACGTGGACGCGCTGTCTGAGCGTTGAGCCAACCCATTATATTTATTGGTTTTTGAGTGCGTTTTTAAAGCGGGCTGCTCACTCTGTGATAAATTCTGGTAAAGGGTGCTTGACGTAAAGGGTCCTTTGCTTCATAAGGTCAAGTACGCTTTACTTTCGTGAGGCGGAGACGACGCCCGCACAACATAAATTCGGGCGTGAAACCTGGTTGGTTATGGAGACAAGATATGACGTTTGGAGAAACCGCCCGCCGTGCCCTTTTCGCCCTCGCGCTCTTTAGCTGCGTGACGTCCTGGATCGTTCTTGGCTTTGCCTGGGCGCTGGACTGGTCGCAGCCGATTTTCGTGGGGGCGGTCGTGGCCGCGGCGGTGTCGACTGAGCTGGTGTTCTGGGTGGGTGCGGTCGTTCTGGGCTGGACGGTGTTTGCAAACCGGGCCCGCCTGTGGAAGCGCCTGACCGGCGGTGCAGCGTAAAGGGGATGCTCGCGATGGATGACCTGAACGACAAAGACGACCACAATCCCCCAGCGGCGCTTTTGGCATCCTGGCTTCGCTTTGGCGGCATCCTCGTCTTCGTCAGTGCGACGGTAATATCAGCCCAGCTGTTTGCCCATGGGGCCAGCTGGGCGTTCGCCGGCCTTGCGGCGCTGGTCGCCCTGGCCGGATTGATTGCCATGATGGTGGGATTGCGCCGCGAAGCGATGGCGGGCCGCTCCCGCCTGAGCACGCCGGAGCGAGCCCGCCTTCGGTTTGATCAGCTCCATGTGATCTGGGTGCTGGGCTTTACCTTTAGCTTTCTGCTGGCCATCGTTTATGCGCCCCAAGTTGAACACGCCGTCCTGCGCGGCGGGATCATCGCGGCACCGCTCATTATGCTGGCGGTTCTGGTCGCCGAATTTGTGCGCATGATCGTCAAAAGCGATGAGCACCAGCGCGCCCAGCATCTGGCTGCCTGTGCCATCGCGGGCGGCGCGGTTGTGGTGGGGGCCACCGCCTGGAGCGTCCTGAACGAGCTGGTTGGAATTTGGCCTGAGCCGGATGCCTGGACTTTGCTACCAACCTACGCGGTCATCTATGGCGTCACCCATGCAATCCTCGCCCGGGGTGATCAGTGAAGAACCATCTGAAGGACCTGCGCGCGGAGCGGGGCTGGAGCCAGGTTGCGCTGGCCGAGCGCCTGGACGTCTCACGCCAGACGGTGATCTCGATTGAGAACGGTCGCTATGACCCCTCGCTCCCTCTGGCGTTCAAGATCGCACGGGTGTTCCAGTTGCCGATCGAGCAGGTGTTTGTTGATGAAGGGGCGTAGCCTTGCGGGCCGGTTGAGCGCAGCAGGCAGTTGACCGGCGCGGGGCAGGGGCCTACTTGCCTGCCCACAGTTATCAACATCATCGAGCCCCTGCCATGACTGATCTTTCCACCTTTGCCCAAACCGCCAAGGCCTGGCCTTTTGAACAGGCGCGTCTGGTCAAGAAACGGGTGGAGAAATCGGGCCTGCAGGGCGGGGCGGTGATCTTCGAGACCGGCTACGGTCCATCGGGTCTTCCCCATATCGGCACCTTTGGTGAGGTGGTGCGCACCACCATGGTTCAGCATGCCTTTCGCGTGCTGACCAAGGATGAGTACCCCACCAAGCTGATCTGCTTCTCAGACGATATGGACGGCATGCGCAAGGTGCCCTCCAACCTGCCGCAGCAAGACATGCTGGCAGGTTATATCGACAGGCCGTTGACCGATGTGCCCGATCCGTTCGGAACCCATGAGGGGTTTGCCCAGCACAACAATGCGCGCCTGCGGGCATTTCTGGACGGATTCGGCTTTGAATACGACTTCTACTCGGCGACCGAGCAATACCGCTCTGGCGCTTTTGATGCCGTGCTCTTGAAGGCGCTGGAGAAGTATCAGGCCATCATGGACGTGATGCTGCCCACCCTGGGTGAGGAGCGCCGCGCCACCTATTCGCCTTTCCTGCCGATCTCGCCGAAAACCGGCAAGGTGCTCTACGTGCCGATGAAGGCGACCAACCCGTCTGAGGGCACCATCACCTTTGCCGACGAAGAAGGTGAGGACATCACGCTTCCGGTCACAGGCGGGAATGTGAAGCTGCAGTGGAAGCCGGACTTTGGCATGCGCTGGGCCGCGCTGGGCGTGGATTTTGAGATGTTCGGCAAGGACCACCAGGCGAACGCACCGATCTATTCGAAGATCTGCCGCATCCTGGGTGTCGAGCCGCCTGTGCAGTATGTCTACGAGCTCTTCCTCGACGACAAGGGCGAGAAAATCTCCAAGTCGAAAGGTAATGGCCTGGCGGTGGAAGAATGGCTGCGCTACGCGCCGCAGGAAAGCCTGTCGCTCTACATGTTCCAGAAGCCGCGCACAGCGAAAAAGCTGCACTTTGATGTCATTCCCAAGGCGGTTGACGAATATCGCCAGCACCTCAACGCGTTTGAGGGTCAAAGCGCTGACAAGCAGCTTGAAAACCCCACCTGGCATATTCACCTGGGCAACCCGCCAAAGCTGGGGGCTGATATCAGCTTCTCGCTGATGCTGAACCTGGTCTCGGTCGCCAATGCTGAGGACAAGGACACGCTGTGGGGCTTTATCGCGCGCTATGCGCCGTATGCGAGCCCTGAAAAAGAGCCCTTCCTGGATCGCCTGGCCGGCTATGCGCTCGCCTATTACGAAGACTTCGTAAAGCCGACCAAAGTCTTCCGGGAGCCCGATGCGAAGGAACGCGCGGCCATGGAAGATCTGGTCCAGCGTTTAAAGGCGCTCGACCCGGCCGAGACCGATCCGGAAATCATTCAGACCGAAGTCTTTGCGGCTGGCAAAGCCCATGAGTTTGAGAACCTGCGCGACTGGTTCAAGGCGCTGTACGAAGTGCTGCTGGGCCAGAGCCAGGGGCCCCGTTTTGGCGGGCTCGCCGCGCTTTATGGTCTGCCGCAGACGATTGCGCTGATCGAGGCTGCGTTAGATCGCGCTTAGGCTTAATCGCGTTATAACTGCAACAAAAACGCGTTTCGAGGTCGACATTATTCAACTCTTGATGGTCTTCTTGAGGCCCCGCCTATCGTGGTGGGTGTCGTTAAGGAGACTTTTCCATGAAGAACCCCCTCAAGCTCATTGCCGCAGCAACGCTGGCGTCCGCCGCTATTTTTGCCGGTCCGAGCACCGCAAGCGCGACGGCCAATAGCGCGAGCTATGTCTACTACGTGAACTTCATCCTGAACGGTCAGGTCGTGGGTCACGGCCAGGTCGGCTGCTTTGATGAGCCGTTTGAATACATTCTGCTCTGGGGCATTGATCAGGGTGAGATGGAAGTGATCGGTCGCGACAGCTGCCCATCCTTCCCGCCGCCGCTGCCATAAGCACGGCCCCAAGGCTGTGTCGGCGCGCGTCCGGGATCGCGATTGGCAAAGTCTCGGGCGCGCGTCTGCCTTCATCGCGTCTGCCCCCATACAGAGACTACGTAGCGCGGCATTAGGGATAATTCTTTTATAACTCTAAAAACTCTCCTGAACGGGTCGACTTTCTGCAACTAAAAGTGGTTATCTTGGCGGCCTGCCTATCCTGGCAGGCGCAATCAAGGAGACTTTCCATGAAAATGCTTCTCGCAGCAGCGGGCTTTGCCCTCGTGACCGCCGGCGCTGGTTTCAGCTATGTTGGCGCGGCCACGTCTGGATCGTACTACTACCTGGTCACCTATTTCTCGGATGCCTCTCGCACGACCGTTGTCGGGTATAATCAGCAGTCCTGCAACGGGACCACTGGTGAGGTATCGGACAACTTTTCCGGGTCTCAAACCCAGTATTCCAGCCAGAGCGTTCTTGGCTATTGCGCTCCGGGCGGTGGCAATCCCCTCTAGGTCAAGTGGCCTGAAGGCCTAGTCGCCTTCAAACTCCACCAGGCGCGTGACCGGGACGCCCATGGCGGCGATCCGGCGCGCGCCACCCAGGTCCGGCAGATCGATGATGAAGCTGGCCCCGACAATATTGGCCCCGGCACGGCGCAACAGCTTGATAGCCGCTTCTGCGGTGCCGCCGGTGGCGATCAGGTCATCCACGATGAGGATGTTTTCACCGTCCCTGATCGCGTCGGTATGGATCTCCACCTCATCGGTCCCGTATTCAAGCTCATAGCTTTCACCGATGGTGTCGTGGGGTAGCTTGCCCTTCTTGCGAACCGGGACGAAGCCGACCGAGAGCTGGTGAGCCACGGCACCGCCGAGGATGAATCCGCGCGCCTCAATGCCGGCGACCTTGTCGATCTTGTTGCCCGCAAAAGGGTAGACCATCGCATCAACCGCCGCACGAAACGCGGCCGCATCGCCTAGCAGGGTCGTGACATCGCGAAACTGAATGCCGGGCTTTGGGTAGTCGGGAATGGTTCGTATCGCGCGTTTGATGTGGTCCATGCCCGGCCCCCTTGATGAGATAGCGGTGCGAGCATTTCGTTCAGACCGGATCGCGTCAAGACTCAAGCAGCCGTCGCGGCGCAGTGTGCCAGGTGCAGGCTTTATTCAGAACTCACTGTGAGGTCTCGAAGAGCAACCAAAACAAAAAAAGCCTGCCTGGTTAGGGTCCAGGCAGGCTCATTGTGTCTACACGCCAGCCACGCGCTGGCGAGAGAACCCAATCTAGTCGATCGATGCGAGGCGCAGTTCAGACGTCGCTGCGCGATGGGTGGCGGACAGGCGGTCATCACCCACTGCAGCCACAACATTCGTCACCACATCAAGGCGGCAGGACGCGCGGTCGGTTTCGACCACAAGGCCCAGCGTGCGGCAGTAGCGTTCCGCTTCCGCCGACAGGCGCTGATAGGCGGCATCAACATCTGCGGGGGTCTGAAGGGCAGCCGCGTCAACGCGGAACACAAAAGTGTCGCCATCGGAGGCCAGAGCCGGGCTCGTGGCCGCGCCCAGGGTGATGGCAGCGGTCGCGATCAGTGCGGACAGGGTCTTTTTCATCTTTATCTCCAGTGTCTCGCTCACAGCCATGCGCCACCGGGGCAATTGCGCGGTGGGTGGAACCGCTAACCCCTTAGGCTGCAGGCTGGAAAGAACTTGTTGTCACTTCCATGTCACCCGTTTGTCATATAAACTTAACATAACCGGTGTGGCTGGCAAGCTTTATCTGCATACTGACCAAAATATAATTCTTAGACACTGCGTTTGTGAATTGAAATATATACGCATTATCGGATTTGGAGGGGTGCAGTTTTTCCGCCGTTAAGACTTTTTTCGCTGTTTGAAGGCGCAGGCACTGTCATAAAGGGCCACATTCAGGGCATAGCGAAGCGGGCGAAGGAGGGGCGTGTGGGTGGAACGCACCTTATTAAAGCGCCTGTGCCAAGGCGATCTGGCTGCTCGGGTGAATATCGTTAACAAAATCCTACTCAACCGCTTGCTGCGTTGCTAAGGTGGGCGCGCAATATGGTTAAAAGGTGCGCGAATCGCGTTGGGTCAGGGGGCCACGCGATACCGGCGCAGGAGGGACAATCCATGAAACTCACCAGTGTCGCGCGCATGTTTGTCATTGCCGCAGCCTTTATCGCGACGCCCGCCGTGGCGGAGAATGCCGATTGGAGTCAGGGCTCTGGCTGGCAGTTCAACTCCGGTCCGCTGACGCGCTACTACACCCAGACCCCGCTGGAAGAGTGCCGCCGCGGGTCCCAAGGCGATCTGGAGCTGCGGGCCTGCCTGTCTCGGCTGCTGCTGGAGGCTGAAAGCCGTTACGACATCAGCTTTCGGACCCTGGTGACGATGGTTGAAGAGCGAGAAGACCAGTTCCAGCAGGCCGAGGAAGCTGAGGCGCTTCGTTTTGCGCGCGAAACCTGGCGCTCCTATCTCGATTTCCAGTGCGATTTCGAAGGGGCCATGCTGGGCGACAGCTATTCGGCGCGCAGCCTTCAGGCGACGTCCTGCCGGGTATCCCTGCTTCGCGCCCAGACCGAGCGCCTGACCGAGCTGGCCGGTCAGATTGATCCGGCCGGTATCGATCCGGGCTGGTCGCCAGATCCGGATCAGTGCGTCGGCCCATTCTGCTCAGTGGAAACCGAAACCTATCGCGACTGGACGGCGCGCTGCCGCCGTGGCGGGCTGTGCACCGCCTTCACCACGGTGGGGGACGGAGAGGCGACTGACCGCCTGGAGACCGCACTGCGCGCCAGCGGTGATGGCTGGAACATCATCTTCTCTTCAAACCGTCATCCGGTTGACGCAGCCCGGGCCATTGCGGTGCGTGTTGATGGTCGCAACCCTGTGGTTTTTCGTCCTTACTCGGGCTACAGCGCCAGTGAAAACGGGGCCTTCGTCCTGTCTGATCAGGAGTCCACCTCGCGCCTCATTGGTGCCATGCGTCGCGGCTCTCGCCTGACGGTCCAGTATGTGGATGTCAGCGGCAATGACCGGCTTGCCACCTTCTCCCTCATGGGAGTCAGCCGTTCACTGGAATGGGTCGAGGCCCGCCAGGTCCGCGTTCGCTACTAGGCGCTCTTCATCGGGTCGATCACGGACGCGATCAGCGCATCGACGGCTTCCGGCGTCAGAAGTCTGGATTTCTCAACCGGCTCAAGGACATTCAGCGGGTCCAGACTGATGGCCTTCATATATCCCGCCGAAATCGGGACAATGGGACCCGTGTAACCCGCTTTTGCCAGGACAGGCAGCGAGGTTTCAAAGTCTGCATGCGGCGGGATGCGCCGGTCCAGTAGGACAAAATCGAAGGCTTGATTGTCCGGGGCGGCCGGAAAATCCTCAACCCGGCTAAAGGCGGTCAGGCTGTGGCCATCCAGGCTATGCATCAGCATGCCTTCAAGAACCATGACTTCTGTCGGATCGTCATCAATCAGCGCAATATTGGCCATCATCCACTCCGAGCGGTACCGCAGAGGTCTGCAATCGCGTTTACAAGGGCCGTCATATCCACTGGCTTTGTAAAGAAAGCGTTGGCCCCCAGTGCCGAGGCTTCGTCACGCGCGCTCGGGGTCGCGTCAGCAGAAATCACATAGACAGGAATTTCGCGATTCTTGCCGGTCTGTCGGATCGCGCGCAGCGTCTCAAAACCGCCCAGTCCCGGCATATGCAAATCGAGCAGCACAAAGTCGAAATGCTGTTCAGCAACGGCATCAAGGCCGGCTTCACCGGTGGGCGCACAATCCGCCTGAATGCCATGCTTTGCCAGCATTTCTGACAACATGTCCCGGTTCACCGCATTGTCTTCTACAATAAGCGTGCGCAGTGATGAGGGCAGGGGCGGGTGTGTTGGTGTGTCTTCTGACTGGAAACGGGCTGTCTGCCGCGCAGGGATTTCAAACCAGAAGGTCGAGCCCTTACCCGGTCCAGAGTCCAAGCCCAGCTTACCATCGGCCAGACCCACCAGCTCACTCACAATGGCTAGCCCGAGGCCTGACCCTTCATAGGTCCGGCTAGACGTCATATCGGCCTGGCTGAAGCGCTCAAAGACCTTGGTCTGATCTTCTGGGCTAATCCCGATTCCGGTGTCAGACACCTCGACCCGCAGCCAGTTTGGCGACGGTGCACTCAAACGAACCTTGATATGGCCGGCCTCGGTAAATTTGATGGCGTTGGAGACCAGATTGCCAACGACCTGGGCCATGCGCTTGGGGTCGAAATACCGGGTCTCGGCCGCCTCGACGCTGATCTCGTGGGACAGCGATAGCGATTTCGCGTTTGCGAGCTCGGCGAAGGTCGCCAGCGTTTCCGCGATCCATGCGCAGATGTCGACGCGTTCTGGCGACAGATGCAACTTGCCCGCTTCGATGCGTGAAATGTCGAGAATATCGTCAATCACGTTGGCCAGCGTACGGCCAGACGACCGCAGCGTCTCTACATAGCGGCGTTGATGGGCGTCCAGTTGTGACATGCCCAGAAGCTGGGCAACGCCAAGCATGCCGTTGAGGGGCGTACGAATCTCGTGGCTCATGGTGGCCAGGAAGTTGGATTTGGCCTCGCTGGCCGCTTCCGCGCGCTCCTTCGCCTCACGGAGCAGGGCTTCGGTTGCTTTCTGCTCGGACAGGTCCTGGGTAACCCCCACAAGCTTCAGTGTTTTTCCGTCTTCTGTGCGTTCAGCAACGCCGACATGGGCGTAAATCCAGATGCGTTCGCCGTTCGCGTTCATGACGCGATGCTCGTTGCGAACAAACTCACTCTTCCCCTTGATCAGCGCAGTGAAGAGCCCACGCACAATGTCGCGGTCTTCTGGCGCTGTGAATTCAAGCATGGACAGGCTGGGTATGGGCTGGTCCGCAAGCTCTGGACGACCAAGCAAGGTGGAAAGCCTTGAGTCCATGGTTGCAGTCTCGGCAACCAGATCGAGCTCCCAGGTTCCAAGCTCTGCAGCTTCGACCGCCAGCTGCGCTCTTAAGCCGGCTTGTGTCGCAGTGGCTTCTGCAAGCCGCTCCTTGGTGATGTCTTCCAGCGATCCGGCCATGCGTGTGATCTCGCCGGCCGCATCGGTCTCGGCCTGGCCCTTGGACCGGACAATAATGTAGTGCCCGGCCGTATGGCGCATGCGAAATTCGACATCATAAAGACCGCCATGACGCACATGGTGCTCCACGGCTTCTGCAATGCGCGGCACATCGTCAGGATGAATCGCGTCAGTTAGCGGCGTGCCTTCGCCCTGCAATTCATCAGGCGGAAGGCCGATCATCTCTGCCAGTCGCGGCGACCAGCTTGTCAGGTTGACTGCCGGGTTCCACTCCCAGATCGCGGTCAGGGAGCCAGCCAGCGCCAGGTCCATGCGCCGCTTCTCAGCCTTCAGGGCCTGTTCGCCCAGCCTCTGGTCGGTGCGATCCTGAACCACACCCACGATTTTCTCGACCCTGCCATTCGGTGCGCGTTCCACGGCCGAGGCGCTAATCCACAGCCAGCGCTCTTCGCCGTCGGGGCGGTTTATGCGGTGCTCAACAAAGAAGCGGCTGCCGCCAAAGTCTACACAGGATTGAAATGCCGCGGCGACTTTTTCGCGATCATCGGGATGGGTCAGCTCGGTTAAGACGCATGCCGCGAATGGCGCGCGCGCCAGGTCCGGGCGCCCCAGAAGCTTGGCCAGGCCCTCGTTGATCGTAACGTGATCAGACGCAACATCCCATTCCCACAGCCCGAGGCCAGCAGCCTCAACCGCAAGGCGGGCATGGATCTCGTTGAGCTCAGGGCTTTGATCTTCTTCAGGTTTGTCGGTGTGTGATGCCACGATTGAATAGCGCTCAACTTACTAGAATTAATGAGCATAAACTGTTCCTGTTAATATGAAGCAAAAAAGATGAGGTGAGCCTTTCGCGCGCACGGGTGGCGCGCTATATCCCGAACTGAAACCCTTACTGGCTCGTAATAACGGGAGAATGACTATGTGGGCACTGATCGCTCTTGGCGGAACGTTTGCAGTTTTTGCGATCCTGAACCTGATTGACAACAAGCGCCTGGACTAGGTGCTAGCGTCGCTTCGGGCTGACGCGTGAACTCATGACAGATCTTTTGATCGCTCTTGGCTTTGTCGCCATTGGAATCGTGGTCCTGCTCTATGGCGGTGACCTTCTGGTTCGAGGCGCAACGGCGCTTGCGCGGCGACTGGGTATTCCGGCGCTCATTGTCGGTCTGACAATTGTCGCGTTTGGCACAAGCGCGCCAGAGATGGTGGTGAGTGCTGCGGCCGCCATTGAGGGTGCGCCCGGTCTCGCGATCGGGAATATCGTCGGCTCCAATATCGCCAACATCTTGTTGGTGCTCGGCATTCCGGCCCTGCTCGCACCGCTTGCGACGAAGGTGGCCGGCGTGCGGGTCAACGCTTCTATTGCGCTGATTTTGACGGCCGTCTTCATCTGGATGGGGCTTGATGGGGCGCTGACCTTCAATGAAGGGCTCGGCCTGGCCGCTGCCATCGTGGCCTACATTGTTTATCTCGCCATCGCGTCGCGAAATGCGGCCGATGATCCGGTTATCGCAGAGCTGACCGACGTTGATCACATGGAGGGGCTGCCCAAAACGGGTGGCCTGATCGGTGTTTTCATGGTCGCCGGTCTGGTGCTGTTGCCGCTCGGCGCGCACCTGATCGTGCAGGGTGCGGTCGATATCGCCGACATGTTTGGTGTTCCAGAAGCTGTCGTCGGGCTGACAGTGGTTGCGGTGGGCACAAGCCTGCCTGAGCTTGCCACCGCGCTGGTTGCTGCGATGCGCAAGCAGGGGGCGATGGCCATCGGTAATGTCATTGGCTCGAACATCTTCAACATCGCGGCCGTGGGCGGCATTACCGGTATCAGTGCGACGCTGGCGACCGGCGGTCCAGCACCATTTGACCCGACCTTCATGCGCTTTGACTTCTGGGTGATGGCCGGAGCGATGCTGATGATCACGGGCCTCATTTTTGCGCGTCGCTCGCTTGGGCGCGGCCTCGGGGTGTTCTTTACACTGGGCTATATTGGCTATCTGGCGGCACTGGTGCTGATGAACGTCCAACTCTGATCCGGACGTTTCAGTCTCAATTAAAAAAGGCCCGCAGCAGATGCTGCGGGCCTTTCTTGTTTAGCGATGGGAGGTACGGGTTAGCCCTCAGCCTCCACAAAGCCGCGGTCACGCAACAGCGCATCCACGCGTGGTTCACGACCGCGGAAGCCCACATAGGCGTCCATGGCTGGCTCTGAATTGCCCGCAGAGAAGACGCTGTCGTAGAGCGCCTGCGCGGCTTCCGGATCGAAGATGTCGCCAGCCTCGCGGAAGGCTTCAAAGCCATCGGTATCCAGGACACCGGCCCACAGATAGCTGTAATAGCCCGATGAATAGCCTTCGCCTGCAAAGGTATGCAGGAAGTGGGTGGACCGGTGACGCATCGGGATTTGAGGCAGGTTCTGGCGGCTTTCCAGCACTTCGGCCTCGAACGCCTCGATATCCAGGGACATTGGGTCTTCGTGCAGGTGATAGGCCATGTCCACGAAGCCAGAGTTCAGGAACTCAACCGTGGCAAAGCCCTGGTTGAACGTCCCCGCAGCCATCAGACGCTCCAGCAGATCCGCCGGGATCGGTTCGCCGGTCTCATAGTGCACGGCGAAGCGCTCCAGAATTTCCGGCTGCTCCAGCCAGTGTTCATAGATCTGGGCCGGGAATTCGACGAAGTCACGGTCCACGGCCGTGCCAGCCAGCGACGGGAAGTCGGTGGAGGACAGAAGGCCGTGCAGCCCGTGGCCAAATTCGTGGAACAGCGTAGACGCATCATTGAAGCTGACCAGCGCCGGGTCGCCTTCGGCGGGTTTGTTGTAATTGCAGTTGTTTACGATGATCGGGATATCGCCGTTGATACCGTTCTGGGCGCGGAAGCTGGACATCCAGGCCCCGCCACGCTTGCCCGGGCGGGCAAAGTAGTCGCCGTAGAACAGCCCCACGACCTCGTCATTGGCATCGAGCATCTCCCAGACGCGCACGTCGGGGTGATAGGTGTCGATGTCGGTGCGTTCGTTAAAGCGCACACCGAACAGACGCTCGGCCACGTAGAACTGGGCTTCGATCATCTTGTCGAGCTGGAAGTAGGACTTCACCACGCTCTCATCGAGGTCAAAGCGCTCGGCGCGAACCTGGCTGGTGTAGTAGCGCCAGTCCCAGCCCTCAAGCGCGTGATCCAGACCATCAGCGGCGATCATCGCTTCGATGTCGGCAGCTTCCTCCAGAGCGCGCTCGCGGGCCGGCCACCAGACCTGTTCCATCAGGTTCAACGCAGCCTGAGGCGTGCCTGCCATCGTGCCGCCAGTACGGTAGTGAGAGAAGCTCTCATAGCCCAGCATCTCGGCCTGTTCACGGCGCAGCGCCAGGATCTGGCGGATCGTGTCAGCGTTGTTATTGGCGTTGTCATTGCTGCCGCGGCTGTACCAGGCGCGCCAGGCTTCTTCGCGCAGCTCGCGGTTCGGCGAGGTCTGCAGGAAAGGCTCCACGCTGGAGCGCGCCAGCGTCACCACGTGACCATCAATGTCGCGGTCGGCCGCCGCACCAGCGGCTGCTGACACGATGTAAGCGGGCAGGTCAGCCAGGTCCTCTTCAGACAGGGCCAGCGTCCATGCTTCGCGGTCGGCCTGCTCGTTTTGGGAGAACTGGGTATAAAGACCGGCCAGCGAGGAGCGGATTTCCGCAAAGCGCTCGCGATCCTCACCTTCCAGCTGCGCGCCGGCGCGGGTGAAGTTCTCATAAGTCACTTCCACCAGACGGCGCTGCTGTGCGGTCAGATCACGCTCATCAAGCGTGTTGTAGATGGCTTCAATGCGGGCAAACAGGTCCGCGTTGAGCGTGATCGCGGCGCTGTGGGCGGCCAGGCGCGGGCTCATCTCGCGCTGGATGGCACGGATCTCGTCATTGGAGGCCGAGCTCGTCAGGTTAAAGAAGACGCGGCTGATGCGGGTCAGGTCCGCACCGGCGTTTTCCATGGCCAGCAGCGTGTTTTCAAAGGTCGGCTCGGCATCGTTGGACGCGATGGCGTCGATCTCTGCACGGTGGCTGGCAAGCGCAACGTCAAACGCCGGCAGGAAGTGGGCTTCCTCAATCTGGCTGAAGGGCGGCGCGCCAAAGGGCGTGTCCCAGGCGGCCAGCAGCGGGTTGGTGGCTTCAGCAGCCGCCGTCTCGCTGGTTTCGGTGGTCGCTGCGGAGGTCTCGGCTTCGTTCGGCGTGGCGGCGTCTTCAGCCGGACCACAGGCGGCAAGCGTGATCGCCACAACAGCGGATGACAGGAAAAGCTGGGTCTTCATGGATACTCCCCGGATCGGCCCACAGGGCTCAGGTGTTAACATAAGCCTTGTTTTACGGACCAATCGGGGGAGAACAACCCACCAGAGGTGGGGTTATAGTATTACAAATGGGTTAGGTGGCCTCAGGCGTGCGAGGCAACAGCATTTTCTCCTTGTAACACCTTGATTGCACGAAGGGCTTCGCGCCCCCTAAGGGCCAGGATCAAGGCTGAACACATCCACGTGATACAGGCGGCGATGAACAGGAAGCTGCCTTCTTCAACGATCTGGCCGTTCTCCCATGCAGTGGGCGTCGCGATCCCCAGCGGTGTGAACAGATGAAAGCCGATGGCCCCGGTCATGATCCCAAGTGCGACGAGGCCGCCGAGGACTTGTGAGACCGGCGCAAGACGAGCGAGGCCAACGAGGCGCAGGGTCAACGGCACCAGAAGCAGCAAGAGGGCAGCCAGCAACTCCCCCAGACCAATAATCCACGGACCTGCCGGGTAGAATAAATCAATGCCGGACCAGTCACGCAGCGTCGTGAAGATATGTTGCGGCGTTGGGTGGCCGGTGAACTTGAACCGAAGTGAGTCCAGAAAGATGGCTGCGATAAAGACACCGGCGGCGTAGCTTGCCACAAGGCGCGGCGTGATGTTTCGGGACAGGCTCATGGATCAGTCCTCCAGCACGGCAGGATAGTTAGCGTCGGCCGCCTCGATGAAGCCGGGGATGTCCTCTTCCCACATCTCCTGAACGGAGCGGTCAAAATTCAGGTAGAGCACGTCGTCCACAATGCGCCAGATGTCCGGAGCGCCCTTGGCGGCATAGCCTTGAGCCATGGCCCAGGCGCAATAGCCACCATAGGCCGGGGCATAGCGTTCGGGATCGGCCAGAAACAGGTCGAGATTGTCCTGCGAGGCAAAGCGCCACTCGGCACCCTGCCACTCGGTGCGGAACTCGCGGGAGCCGCGAACAGGCTCGCCGCCCATGTGGTAGCTGACGGTGTCATACCCGCCCACAGCGGTGTTGGAAAACAGGCCTGTGTAAATCAGGTCATCTGCGGCCTGAGCGGCGGCGGGCAGGGCCGCTACTCCAGTCGCAGACAGGCTGAGCGCAAGGGCGAGGGTAAGGGTTTTCATCGGTGAGGTATCCTTCGGGTCGATGTCGGTGAAAGACAGCTACGCCCGATCAGCGCCCGGCGCATTACACAACGAAGCACAGACGCGTGTGGTGGGTGTGAGGCTGCGTCACGGACGTGTGAGAGGGGTTCACCTTGCCCGCTATCAGCCAAGCTGAAGCGCACCCCCTCACCTTACCTCTCCCCCTTGGTCAAGGGGGAGAGGAGGCATCCACGTCGCGTTTTATCCTAAAGAGCCAGCACGATCCCTCTCCCCTTTGGAGGGGAGAGGTTAGGTGAGGGGTGGGTGATACAGCCTGTCTAAATACATGGTTCCGGCTGGCGTTCTTGCCTCACGCCGCCTAACTGTGTCGCATCAGAATGCAGGAGCGCCCCATGGCTGAAGCAATGTCGACCGCAGAGCCCGGTGAAACCAAAGCCGAGGCCTATGTGCGGGTGGGCAAGGAGATTGCCGCCATTGTTGCCGGTGAGACGAGCCACACGGCGCGCTATGCCACGGCGGCCTGTCTGCTGGCGCATAATTTCGGGCCGCGCTTTTTCTGGACCGGGTTTTATGTCGTGGACCCGCACAAGCCGACCGAGCTGGTTGTTGGGCCCTATCAGGGCACGCTGGGATGCTTGCGTATTCCGTTCGGGCGGGGCGTGTGCGGTGTCGCCGCTCAGAGCGGCGAAACCCAGCTGGTGGCCGATGTTCATGCCTTTCCCGGCCACATCGCCTGCGACAGCCGCTCCCAGTCTGAAATCGTGGTTCCGGTCTTTGACGCGGACGGGAAGATCGCGGCCGTGCTTGACGTGGACTCGTCTGAGCTCAACGCTTTTGATGCGGACGATCAGGCCGGGCTGGAAGCGATCTGCGAGACCCTGCTGACGGCTTAGGCCACCTGAGTTGAGGGCCGTAAACGGTCAAAACACAGGAAATAGCCTGCGATCACAAGTATATAGCCCGCGACATTGAACCATTCCGTGCCGAGCGCCATCGTCACCGCACCGGCTATCACAAGACCGGTCCCAACCCTGGAAACGTGGAAAAGTGTCAGGCTGGACAGCACAAAGGCGGTAATGAAAAACTCGTTCGGGCCATAGCGCATGAAGGGCCACCAGATCGACGACTCGACGCTGAGAACCCGATAGATGTCGCCGTTCAGCTCCGGCGGCAGGGCCCAGAAAACGAAGTCGAGAATATTCATACCGATCGTCGCAACGATGCCTAAAAGCAGAACCGGTGCTGTGACGAGATGGAAACCTCGGCGTGGCAGGCGCGCAGTATAGGGTATGAGCAGTACGACACCGATCAGCAGGAGCCAGTGGGTATAGTCCACCGGATGCGCGCCTCGCGCTGCCGAATCGAACAGGCGCAGCATCACCTGACCCGCGGTGAAAACCGCAAAGCCCACTAAAAATAACGCTTTATCGATACGATCGGGCACAGCTTCCTCCCCGGGCCTGTCCTGGACACGCTCAAGTGGGGCGGGCGCACGTCGCTTTAAAGAAGAGACCCTAGAAAATCCCGAGGAATTTGCGGCGCTTCTTTGCGGGCGGCGGTGGAGCGACCGTCTCGGTGATCGTTTCGGATTTGCCTTTGGCGGCCTTCGCGTCCTCAAGCGTCGCGGTCTTCATGTCGACCGGGCGCACCGGAGCACACACATCGGCATCGCACAGCGGGGCTGAGATCAGTTTGGACACATAGCTGGAGGTCGGCGTCTCCGGGCCCCGATAGTCACCAAGACCAAGCTGCTCGCGCAGCTGTCCGCGGAAGGCCCCGGCGCGCGTGTCGATGGACATGCGGCGGGCTTCGTCCTCCTGGAGCCGAGACAGGTCCGCCGGGCGCGGTGAGCGCACAGCAGCCGAAACCTGATCAGCACGCGCGCGAGCAAGCGCGTCGCGGGCCCGTTCGATGTTCAGGCGGGTTGTGTCTTCAGTCATGGCTTTGCCTCCCAAAAAGGCCGATCGCACGTTTACGATTTCTTAGCATACCACTCAAAGCCGGTGGTGCGCGAGACCATTGCGACGTCAACTTCGCCGCCAACGCCGGTCTGGTGCATGTGCAAATCGCTTTTCAGGATATTCAACTCGACCAAAGCCTTCGCAGTTTCAGCCAGTTGCTTCTTGCCCGAGGCTGAGACCACCTTGATGAAGGGGTTGATAAATTCGTCTTGTGAAACGTTCTGGACCGCGTGCGCAAACTCGCCCGCCAGCTGGGGCAGGGCCTGTTCACGCATGGTGGCGAGCACAGAATCAATCTGCTCTTCGGCCACCCCGGCCTGCTTTAATGCGGTCTCGGCGGCCGCCTCATTGGCGATGAGGTTCAGCGAGATCATCACGTCGAACATGTAAGGGTGTACCCCGCGCAGGAAGGCGTGGGTCATTTCCGCCTGGGCAAAGGTGCGCAGGAAGGCGTTCGGGCCGTCCTCAACACCCACCGCAGTCGCCTCGTCATGGGCGCGCTTCAACACGCCATCAATCAGGATCGAGGCGTAGTAATGTGAGTAGACCGGAAACACGTCGGCAGACCCGAAGCCCGCGAACACCAGGCCCGCATAGGGCTCCAGGAAGGCTGGCTGGGTGGCGATCATGTAGGCAAAGCGATGCAGCTTGGCGCGGGTCCCTTCAGCCATGCCGAAATCGCCCAGTGCCTCGGCAATCAGCGCGTCCAGCATCTCGCCATAGCGCTGGTAAAACTGCTCGCCTTCAAACTCGGAGAAGATGTCGAGCCGCTGGCGTTCATTGCCCATCTCATCCACGGTCAGATGGCCCAGATAGAGGTCGAGCGCGGCGGTAAAGGCCGCCTCATCGCTCTCATAGCCTCCACCGGCATAGCCGCGCATGGCCTTGGCGTGGTTGAGCACCGTCAGGAAGGCGGCGCGCATAAGGCCTTCAAACTCCTCGCGCTCCTCATGCTCGGGGAAGAGCTGGCGGTTGTTATCGAGGAAGTGGAAGAAGGCGGCGGCGGCGTCGTCGACGGTTTCGTAGTCCGCCTGACCATGCTCGCGGGTGAAGGCGTGGGCGATGTGTGACCAGGAGCGGCCCAGAATATCACCGCGCGAATAGACCATCAGGGCGATATTCGGCCCCAGATTGACGATCTTTTCGGCTTCCAGCGTGACGACCGGCTCAGGACCGCCGCCATAGGTGACAGCACTGTCCGCAGCAAGCACCACCGCTTGCCGGTTCATGATCATGACTTCCGACGTCATCGCATCCCCTCGCGATTCATCCACAGGCGCAGCTCTTTAACGGCGCGCTCCCACATGTCCGGCACCGTAGCGCGGCAAGGTCACACTGTTAAGCTGGTGAGAACCAAAAGAGGGTCAGGCGCGACATGGAAAACACACAGCATGGTAAACGCCCACGGGTCTATTTCGGGCTGCGCAGTCCCTATTCGCGGCTGGGGCTGCACAGGGTGGCAGCATCAGGCGTCGATGTGGAGCTGATCCCCTTCACCGGACCACCAGACGATGTGCCCTTCGCTGATCCCACAGCGAACAAGTACAAGTTTGCCTATTTTGCGCAGGACGTGCCCCGCGCGACCGCAGCGATGGGTTTGCCATTTGCGCTGCCCGATCCGTTTGAGGTCAGCTTCAAGCCCGCCAACCGCGCTTGCATCGCCGCTGACATGGCCGGGCACGGCCTTGCCATGGCGCTGGCACTGTCCGAGGCGCGATGGGGCGCGGGCCAGGATATCTCCAACCGCGCCATCATTGCCGAAGCAGCCGTTGCCGCCGGATGGACCGGTTATGACGCCGACGCCGTCGATGCCGACCCGCTGGTCAGTGACCGCCTGCGCGAGGACCGCGAGAAGATCACCGCGGATGGTGTCTTCGGCGTGCCCTTCCTTGTGGACGGCCCCCACAAATACTGGGGCCAGGACCGGTTTGACCTGTGGCTTGAGGAGCAGACATAAAAGGTCACCACACACACTCTCTCTTCCCAAGCGAAAGCTGGAACCGGAGAAAGCAGGCATTGGATTGGATATCCCACCACACCTGAAACCCCGGACTTGATCCGGGGCCTCCGTCTAAGGTGGGCGCGGCATACTGCACAAGGTCCCGGCTCGCTACGCGTCCGGGAATTCAGTGCAAATTCATTCTCCCCAAAAAAGCAGGGGGAGACCCCAAGTCCTTAACCCTCGTCCTCACCCTCGCCCAGGCGGCGGTCCCAGAAGTTGAAGATCGTGGTCCACAGGTGCTTTTGCAGCGGCGGTGGGCGGACGCCATGGCGCTGGCCGGGATAGGTCATCAGCTCAAAGTCGGCGTTGCGCACCTGCAGCTCGGCCATCAGGCGGGTGGTGTGGTCAAAGGTGACGTTGTCGTCCGCCATGCCGTGGATCACCAGGGTCGGCGTCTCATAGCCATCCAGATGGGCAAAGGCGGAGCCTTCATAATAGCCCTCAGGGTTGGCCTGCGGCGTGTTCATGTAACGCTCGGTATAGTGGGTGTCGTAGAGCGCCCAGTCGGTGACCGGCGCGCCGGCCACGGCGGCATCAAAGCGCCCCGGTGCCTGCAGCGTCGTCATCAGCGTCATGTAGCCGCCATAGCTCCAGCCCCACAGACCGATGCGTTCGTCATCCACAAAGTCGAGGCTTTCCAGGTAGTCGAGGCCCACAAGCTGATCTTCGACTTCCGGGATTCCCATCACGTCGTGGATCACGGCCTCAAAGGCGTGGCCGCGATTCCAGCTGCCGCGATTGTCCAGCTTGAACAGGATATAGCCTCGGTCGGCAAACAGCTGGTCACGGGGGCTCGTCCAGCCTTTGCGCACCGTCTGCACGTGCGGGCCGCCATAGACCTGAACGATGGTCGGGCAGGGCGTCTCGGCGGTGCAGTGGTCAGGCTTCAGCATCGACCAGTAAAGCGCGGTCTCGCCATCAGCGGCGGTCAGCGTGCCGAACTCAGGCGTCAGGTGGCTGTCCACATGGGGCGCGTAGGGGTGGTCAGCGTTTAGCGCATTTTCTTCGATCCAGGCCGTCAGCGTGCCGTCCATGGCATAAAGCCCGGTCTGGGACGGCGTGTTTGGATCGGAGTAGCTGCCGAAAAAGCCTTGCGCGCCAGAGCCCAGCGACACACTCCACCAGCCTTCGCCGGTGGTGACTTGCGTCGGCTCCCCGCCCTCAAACGGCACGGCGTAAAGATGGCGCTCCAGCGGGGTGTCCATCCAGCCTTCAAAATAGATGGTGGAGCCGTCTTCAGACAGGCCCGTGATCTGATCGACGACCCACTCGCCGGACGTGATCGCGCGCGCTTCGCCGTCCGCGCTCACGTGGTAGACATGGCGAAAGCCGGTGCGCTCTGACGTCCACAGGAAGCCGCCATCCTCCAGCGGGCGCAGGTCGTAGGTCAGGTTGATCCAGGTCGGCGCTTCTTCAGTGAGCACCCTTTCGGTCTCGCCAGTCGCCGGGTCGGCGGCCAGCACGTCCAGCACGGTCTGTTCGCGGTTCTGGCGCTGCACATAAACGGTCGAACCATCGCTCGCCCAGTTCACGCGCGACAGATAGATATCGGTCTCTTGCCCGAGATCGATCTCAGTCCGCGCGCCGGTGGCCACGTCGATGACGTAAAGCTCCACCAGCGCATTGGGCGTGCCTGCGCGCGGATAGCGCTGGTCGGTCACCGTTACGCCTTCAGCATTGATGCCAAAGCGCGGCACGATTTCCACCGGCGTCTCGTCGATGCGGGCGGCGACGATGTGCGTGCCTTCGGGGTGCCACCAATAGCCGGTATAGCGGCGCATCTCTTCCTGGGCGACGAACTCGGCCATGCCCCAGCTGATTGGGCCGGCCCCTTCAGTGGTCAGCGCGCGCTCCTCACCGGTGGCCAGGTCGTGGACCCATAGATCCTGATTACGGATAAAGCTGACGTGGCGGCCGTCGGGGCTGATCTTCGCGTCAGTCTCGAAGTCCGGCGTCTCCATGAGGCGCTGGGCCTCGCCGGTCTCCACATCGATGTAGAAAACATCGCCGGCCAGCGGGGCCAGGATCGCCTCACCCGCCTCATCCCATTGATAGGTCACAATGCCGGAACTGGAAATGCGGGCGCGCTCACGGAACTGGATTTCTGCCTCGGACAGCTCGCCTTCGTCGGGGACCAGCGCGCGGCTATCCACCAGGCGATAGGTATTGCCGTCGGCCACATCCATGGCCCACAGGTCCAGAACCGTACGGTCCTCCTCCTTCGGGCGCAGGAAGGTCACGCGTGTCCCGTCGGGTGAAAAGCTTAGACTGCGCGGGCTGGAGCCCGACAGAGACGGCGAGGAATACACCCGGTCAATGGAGAGCGCGGCGGTGTCGACGGGGCGTTCTGCCGGGGCGGGCTCTGCCGGTTCAGGCGCTGCTGCGTCCTGAGAGCACGCGGCCAGTGCCAGCAGTGAAACAGAAGCAAGAGCGGTCGTTGCAAAACGCATGGATAGTCCCCGAGGTGGTTGCTTTGTCGAGGAAGGTAGCGAATAGGCGCAGGGAGGCAATGGGAGCCGTCAGGCCGGTAAGGAGCGATAAACCCCTACTATGAGTACGGTGGTTTCTATCGTTGGCTGAACATGTTAAGCCATCGGGCAAGCAAAGCAGGAGATGTCGATGCACATCTCGAGCTCATTTTGCCTGCGTGATGGAACGCTGGCTATCGATCTTGCCGGTGAGGTGGGGGTGCTGGGGTGCCGGGATGGCTTCCTCGCCGTGTGCGAGGCGGCTGTGCGTCAGTCTGCGTCCACCGTGATTGTCAACAAGGCTTATGTGACCTGTCCCCCGGGGCTCCACCATGAGCGCGTGGCGGGCGAGGAGACTGAAATCGCCCATTGCCTGCGATCTGCGGGAATCAGAGCGCTCGTCATCCAGCATGGTCCGCTGGCTGAACATTCAAGACGCATTGTTATAGCCGCTCAGAATATCGGCCTGGAGGCTGTCTTCGTTGAAGAATAGATCGGTATGGACGCGACTAGCGCAGTCTACCCCGGATACCCGGCACACCCGATCTGCCCGAACGCCCCGCCTTGATAGACAAAGCATTGCGGCTGTAACCGGCTCGGCACCGCGTCTGCGCCGAAATAGGCCAATTCTTCCGGCGGATTGACGATGACCAGGCGGCTGTCGGCGCGATACGCAATACCGTGGCCAGCGACCAGATTGACGAAGTAGTCGCCTGCCATCGGATTAAGCAGATAGATAGCCTGACACTCCGTCCCGCAGCCGATGGTTGCCAGCACATAGCGCCCGGCAAAGTTCACCCCGTCCTCAAAGACCGCATGCGCGGTCTGCAGCCCCACCGGTGTCTCCACCTCCACGGACGGCGGCAGCGGGTGGGGCTCGCCAACCGCCACCGGGTAGGCCGCAAACAGCGCCTCGGTCTCGGCGTCGAGCTTGGCGTAATCGTCACCCGTCTGCGCAAGAGCGGCAGGGGTGAGCGCGAGGGCGGCGAGGAGGGTGATGAGGATGCGCATGGTTGGCTCCGGTCGGTGAGGTCGCAAGCCTAGCCTTTGGTGGGAGGCTGGAAAAGACGGGCGACAGCCCGCATCCCCGATTGCTCCACACCCCCCATATCCGCTATACGCTCGAGCCAAATCCCCTCAAGCTTCGCATTGCAAGGAGCGCACGGCCGATGGCTGCGTATCAATACGTTTATCACATGACGGACCTCGCCAAGACCTATCCCGGTGGCAAGCAGGTCTTTTCCGGCATCAATCTTCACTTCCTGCCCGACGCCAAGATCGGCGTTGTTGGCGTCAACGGTGCGGGTAAATCCTCGCTGCTGCGCATCATGGCGGGCACCGATACCGAGTTTACCGGTGAGGCCTGGGCCGAGAAGGGCGTGCGCGTGGGCTATCTGCCGCAGGAGCCAAAGCTCGACCCAGAAAAAACCGTCTGGGAAAACGTCATTGAGGGCAGTGAAGACAAGCAGATCTACGATGCCTACAACGCCATCGCGATGAAGCTCGCCGAGGACTATACCGACGAGCTGATGGCAGAGATGACCGAGCTGCAGGAGCAGGTCGACGCGCGCGACGCCTGGGACATCGACAGCAAGATCGAGATGGCGATGGAGGCCCTGCGCTGCCCGCCGGCCGAGGCCGATGTCACCAACCTGTCGGGTGGTGAAGTGCGCCGCGTTGCGATCTGCCGCCTGCTCTTGTCCAAGCCGCACATGCTGCTGCTCGACGAACCGACCAACCACCTGGACGCGGAGTCGGTCGCCTGGCTTCAAAACCACCTGGAAAACTATGACGGCGCGGTCCTGATTGTGACCCACGACCGTTATTTCCTGGACAGCATCACCACCTGGACGCTGGAGCTTGATCGCGGCAAGGGCATCCCGTATGAGGGCGGCTATTCCAGCTGGCTGGAGCAGAAGGCCAAGCGCCTCGCTCAGGAAGCCCGCGAGGAAAGCTCCAAGCAGCGCGCGCTCAACGAAGAGCTGGAGTGGATCCGGTCCAGCCCCAAGGCGCGCCAGGCCAAGTCAAAAGCCCGGATCAAATCCTATGAGGAAAAGCGGGATGCGGCGGATCGCGAAAAGATCAACACCGCCGTCATCAACATCCCGCCGGGCCCGCGCCTGGGCGGCAATGTGGTGGACTTTGACCATGTGTCGAAGGGCTTTGGCGACAAGCTGCTCATCCGTGACCTCGATTTCAAACTGCCGCCGGGCGGTGTTGTGGGCGTGATCGGTCCCAACGGTGCGGGTAAGACCACGCTGTTCAAGATGATCACCGGTGAGGAACAGCCCGATGAGGGCAAGGTGATCTTGGGTGAGACCGTGCAGCTGGGCTATGTGAACCAGAGCCGCGATGCGCTTGATCCCAACAAGACCGTGTGGGAGGAAATCTCCGGCGGTAACGACATGATCCTTTTGGGTGACCGCGAAGTGCCAAGCCGGGCCTATGTGGGCGCGTTCAACTTCAAAGGCGGCGACCAGCAGAAAAAGGTTGGCATCCTGTCCGGTGGTGAGCGTAACCGCGTGCACCTGGCCAAGATGCTCAAAGAGGGCGGCAACCTGCTCCTGCTTGATGAACCGACCAACGATCTGGATGTGGAAACGCTGTCGGCGCTGGAAAGCGCGCTGGAGAAATTCCCTGGCTGTGCCGTGGTCATCTCCCACGACCGCTTCTTCCTCGATCGCATCGCCACCCACATCCTCGCCTATGAAGGTGACAGCCATGTGGAATGGTTTGAGGGTAGCTTCACCGACTATCTGGAAGACAAGAAGCGCCGCCTCGGCGATGATGCCCTGGTGCCCAAGCGCGTGAAATTCCAGAAGTTCGCGCGATAATGGCACTCCACCGTCTTCCCTCCCCCAACGTGGGGGTTGATCGGTGAAACCGATCGACGGGCAAGCTGAAAGCTTGGTCGGGTGGGGGGCAGCGCAAGCGCTTGATGATCTTCACTCCGCCCGTCCCTGACGGGACACCCTCCCCATCAAGGGGAGGGAGGGTGCGACGCCAGACAATTATCCAAAACCCCGGCCAGCGCGCCGGGGTTTTTTTATTGCATATGGCGCAGAAAAAATCGCACATAAAGATATCTTTATACGTTGTTGTGCGTTATAAGGGGCCTGGTTTTGAACAAGTGGACCTGTGCCATGAACGCTTTCACGCCCCAATCAAAGAGCCAAGGCTCTGACATTGCTGTCTCCTTTGAGTTCTTCCCGCCCAAGAGCGAGGAGATGGAAGATAGGCTCTGGGAGTCGATCGCCAAGCTGGAGCCCTTAAACCCGCACTTTGTGTCGGTGACCTATGGGGCCGGTGGCTCGACGCGGGAGCGCACCCACCGCACCGTGCGCCGCATTGTGGAGGAGACCGGGCTTGCTCCGGCGGCCCACCTGACCTGTGTGGAGGCCACGCGCGCTGAAGTCGACGAGGTGATCCGCGATTATTGGGACGTCGGCGTGCGCCACATTGTGGCGCTGCGCGGTGATCCGCCGTCAGGCATTGGCGGGGCCTATGTGCCTCACGAAGGCGGATATGCGAACGCGGCTGAATTGACCGCAGGCATCAAGGCCATCGGCGATTTTGAGGTGTCGGTTGGCTGCTATCCCGAAGTGCACCCGGAAAGTGCGAGCGCCGAGGCGGATCTGGACTGGCTAAAGGCCAAGATCGACGCCGGGGCCACCCGCGCCATCACCCAGTTCTTCTTCGAGCCGGATACCTATCTGCGCTATCTTGATCGCGTGCGCGCCGCCGGGATTGATATCCCGATCGTGCCGGGCGTGATGCTGCAGCCGAATTTCAAGGGCCTCAAGCGCATGGCTGGCCTGTGCGGCACGTCTGTGCCGGGCTGGCTCAACGATCTTTATGACGGCATCGAGGATGATGTGCGCACCCGCGAGCTGGTGACTGCTCACGTCGCTGCGGAGCTGGTGTGCAAGCTGCGTGACCAGGGCGTGGACCAGTTCCACTTCTACACCCTGAACCGTGCGGGGCTGGCCCAGTCGGCCTGTGCGCTGCTGGGCGTGAAGCCTGATCCCGTTCCCGCAGCGGCCTAAACGAGGACTGCCATGACACGACAGGACAGGCTCGCCGCGCTCAACGCGCTGGCGGACGAGCGAATTTTAATCCTCGACGGGGCCATGGGCACCGAAATCCAGAACCGCAAGCTCGTTGAAGCCGACTATCGCGGTGAGCGCTTTGCCGACTGGGGCCAGGCATTGGGCGGCAATAATGATCTTTTAAACCTGACCCAGCCGGACATCGTGCGCGAGATTCACGCCGACTATTTCGCGGCAGGGGCAGACGCGGTGGAGACCAATACCTTCTCGGCGACCTCCATCGCCCAGGCAGACTACGCCATGGAAGAACTGGCCCCTGAGATCGCGGCTGAGGGCGCGCGCCTGGCGCGCGAAGCCGCCGATGCGGCCGAAGCTGAAACAGGTGAGCCGAAGGTGGTCTGGGGCGCTATCGGGCCAACCAACCGCACGCTGTCATTATCGCCCAATGTGGAAGATCCCGGCTATCGCGCCGTGACCTTTGATGAGGTGCGCGGTGCCTATGCAGAACAGGTCGAGGCGATGGCCCCGTTCGTGGACTTCTTCCTGATCGAGACGATTTTCGACACGCTCAACGCCAAGGCTGCGATCAAGGCGGTGCTGGATCTGCGCCGCGCGGGCTCCGTGCCGGGCGACATCCCGATTGTGCTGTCCGGCACCATCACCGATGCCTCAGGGCGTACGCTATCGGGCCAGACGACCGAAGCCTTCTACAACGCCGTTCGTCACGCCCGCCCCTGGGCTGTGGGCCTTAATTGCGCGCTCGGCGCTGAGGAGCTTCGCCCCTATGTGCAGGCGCTGCACCGGGTGGCTGAATGCAGGGTTCTGGCTTACCCGAATGCCGGCCTGCCCAATGCCTTTGGTGAGTATGACCAGGGCCCGGGCGAGATGGCGGGGCTGGTGAAAGAATGGGCCGAGGAAGGCTATCTGAACATGCTCGGCGGCTGTTGTGGCACCACGCCCGACCATATCCGCGCCATCGCCGAAGCGGCAAAGGGCGGCACGCCGCGCACACAGATTGAGCGCCCCGCCGCGATGCGCCTGTCCGGACTCGAACCGTTTGAACTGGCTTAAGTCATGACCCAACCTCGCGCCATATTCGTCAATGTTGGTGAGCGGACCAATGTCACCGGCTCGGCTCGCTTCAGAAAGCTGATCAAGGCGGGGGATTACCCGACCGCGCTGGAGGTGGCTCGCCAGCAGGTGGAGGCCGGGGCGCAGATCATCGATGTAAACATGGATGAGGGGCTGTTGGACTCAAGAGAGGCCATGGTCACCTTCCTCAATCTTATTGCCGCCGAGCCCGATATCGCGCGCGTGCCGGTGATGATCGACAGCTCCAAATGGGAGGTGATCGAGGCCGGTCTGAAATGCGTTCAGGGCAAGTCCATCGTCAATTCGATCTCCTTAAAAGAAGGCGAGGCGGAGTTCATTGCCCACGCTGAAGCCTGTCTGGACTACGGCGCGGCGGTCATCGTCATGGCCTTTGACGAGGACGGGCAAGCCGATACCGAGGCGCGCAAGACCGCCATCTGTGAGCGGGCCTATCGCGTCCTGGTTGACAGGATAGGCTTTGATCCCAACGACATCATCTTCGATCCGAACATCTTCGCCGTGGCGACGGGTATCGAAGAGCACAACAACTACGCTGTGGACTTCATCGAGGCGACGCGCTGGATCCGGGAAAACCTGCCCGGTGCCCACGTATCCGGCGGTGTGTCCAACATCTCGTTTTCCTTCCGCGGCAATGAGCCGGTGCGCCGGGCCATGCACTCGGTCTTCCTCTATCACGCCATCAATGCGGGCATGGATATGGGCATCGTGAATGCCGGCCAGCTCGACATTTATGACGAGATTGATGCTGAACTTCGCGAGCTGGTCGAGGACGTGATCCTCAATCGCCGCGATGATGCCACCGAGCGCCTGCTTGATGCGGCTGAACGCTTCCGCGATAGCGGTGAAGCAGCTGAAGAAACCATCGCCGAGTGGCGCTCCCTGCCGGTGGCGGAGCGTTTGAAGCACGCCCTCGTTAAAGGCATGGACGACTTCATCGTTGAAGACACCGAAGAAGCGCGCCTGACCGTGGAGCGTCCGCTGCACGTTATCGAAGGCCCGCTGATGGACGGCATGAATGTCGTCGGAGACCTGTTCGGCGCGGGCAAGATGTTCCTGCCCCAGGTCGTCAAATCAGCCCGCGTTATGAAAAAGGCCGTGGCTCACCTCACCCCCTTCATGGAGAAGGAGAAGGAAGAGTTGGGCCTGGCGCAGGAAGCGGCGGGTAAGGTCGTCATGGCGACGGTGAAGGGTGATGTGCACGATATCGGCAAGAATATCGTCTCTGTCGTGCTGCAGTGTAATGGCTATGAGGTGGTGGACCTCGGCGTCATGGTGCCAGCCGACAAGATCCTGAAAACCGCGCGTGAAGAGAAGGCTGACATTATCGGCCTGTCCGGCCTCATCACGCCGTCGCTGGATGAAATGGTGTTTGTCGCCAGCGAGATGGAGCGCGAAGGCCTGGACCTGCCGCTGCTCATCGGCGGGGCGACCACCAGCCCGGCCCACACCGCGGTCAAGATTGAACCGGCTTACTCCAAAGCCCCGATCGTCCATGTGCTGGACGCCAGCCGGGCGGTCGGCGTGGTCTCAAAGCTGCTCAGTGCTGAGCAGCGCGACGGCTATTGGCAAGAGCTGAAAGCGGGACACGCCAAGGTGCGCGAAACACGCGCCCGGACCCAGGCCAATCGCTCCCGCGTCAGCCTTGAGGCGGCGCGCAAGAATCTGTTCGACGTAGGCGATCACAGCCCGATCAAACCGAAAAAGCTCGGCCTGACGACCATCGACGATGTGACGCTGGCTGACCTGGCCCCCTATATCGACTGGACGCCCTTCTTCTTTGCCTGGGACATGAAGGGCAGCTACCCCTCCATTCTTGAGGATAAAGATCGCGGCGCGGCCGCACGCGCCCTGTTTGACGATGCGCAGGCCATGCTCAAACGCATGGTGGCGGAGAACTGGCTGAAACCGCGCGGTGTGGTGGGCCTGTGGCCGGCCCAGCGTTTAGGCGATGATGTCCAGGTCTTTGCCGATGAGGACCGCAAGGCCGTCGTGGGCACTTTCTTCGGTTTGCGTCAGCAGATGGAAAAGACCGGCGACAAGCCGCATTTCTGTAACTCCGACTTCGTGTCGGCGCACAAGCCGGACTATGTCGGCGGTTTTGCCGTCACCTCCGGTGAGGCCGAGGCGGAGATTGCGGAGCAATTCCGCAAGGCCAATGACGACTATTCGGAAATCCTGTTCAAGGCCCTGTCTGACCGCTTTGCCGAAGCCTTTGCTGAATACCTGCACGAACGGGTGCGCAAGGAGCTCTGGGGCTATGCGCCCGATGAGGCTTACAAACCCGAGGAGCTGGTCAAGGAAGCCTATGCTGGTATCCGTCCCGCGCCGGGCTATCCCGCCCAGCCTGATCATACCGAGAAGGCAACTTTGTTTGAGCTGCTCGATGCGCCGGAGCGCACTGGCATCACGCTCACTGAAAGCTATGCCATGAGCCCGGCGTCCAGCGTGTCCGGACTTTACTTTGCCCACCCCGAAAGCGCTTACTTCGCCGTGGGCCGTATCATGCGCGATCAGGTCGCAGACTACGCGACGCGCAAGGGCTGGACCGTTGAAGAGGCTGAAAAAGCCCTGTCACCCGTACTGGGGTATGAGCCGGACGCCGAAGCGGCTGAGAAGGCGGACGCGGCTTAAGGCTCGCGCCGCGCCTCGATCACCACGCGCCCGTTCGCGCTGATCTCCAGCCGGTCCTGACCGTAAAGGGCAAAGCCGTCGGCGCTCGCCAGCGCTTCAAGCACGGCCTGCTCGGTGCCCAGCACTTCCGGCGTGCAGGCTCGGCGGCTGACGCGCATGATGGCGATCAGGATTTCACGCTCGTCCACCGAGACGCCGCCAAAATAGCGATTGCACCCCGTCGATCCGGTCAGGCCCATATTGTCGAACGCCATGGAGGGCCGATCGGCATAGGGCATGGGTTGACCCGGCAGCGCCGTGATCACCCACCGCGTGCCGTCCAGAACGCCAGCGCCGCTGGAGCCTGATGGCAAACCGGCGGTGTAGATCCGGCTCTCGGTCTGGGCTTCAGACTCGGGTTCGGTCGTTAGGGCTGGCGATGGCATTGGTGCGCAGGCGCACAGACCAAGGCCGGCAAGAATTGGGAGGAGGGCGGTGCGCATCATGGCGCTCAGCCTAATCGCTTCGGGCAGGCAGCGCCACGCGATTAAATTTTTGCCATACTGCGCGACCGGGACTGGACGCGGTGTCGTTTGCACACCTAGCCTGCGGGCCACTTGTGAGAGGGGAGCTCACCCATGTCTTTTTTGGTACTGACCCTGGGCCTTCTGGCAGCACAGGAGCCTGCTGAGCCGGCCACTGCAGCTGAACAGATGGAAGAGCTGGAAATGCAGGCCCCGGTTTCCGAGGTGGCGATGGAGTTTCTTGATATTCTTCCCGCCACGCTTGAGGGGTGGGAGCCAGAGGGGCGCGCGCTGTCGCTGGCCCAGCAAAGCTTTGCCATGGTCGGGCGCGAAGACCTTGTGGCGCGCAATGTGCCGGGAAGTTATGCGCTAACTCAATGCCCGGTGCTGGACGGAGATGCGCTGGAAACCGCGATCGCCGCGGCCCGAGACGCCCAGATCGTCATCGTCAACGAGGCCCATAATCAGCCGTTGCACCGTCACTTCATCACCGGACTCGCCGAGGCGCTGGGCGGTGAGTTTGATGTGTTCGCGGCTGAATCCTTCAACTATCTGCGCCTGATGGAACCGCGCGAGGCGGGGGCGCTGGGTTATTATGACCGCGAGCCGATATTCCACCGGCAGGTCGATGCGATAGAGGCGGCAGGCTACCAGCTTGCCGCCTATGAAATCCGCGCCGCCCAGCGCGACCCGGAGGCAACGACGATGGCTGAACGCATCGCGGTGCGTGAGGCGGCCCAGGCGGATAATCTGATCACGGAAGTGCTCGCGGAAAATCCAGACGCGCGCATCCTTGTCCATGTGGGTTATTCTCACCTTCTCGAAGCACCACAAATGATGTCAGAGGGCGAGCCGCCGCTGGAATGGTTTGCCCTGCGTTTGAAACAGCTCACCGGGATCGATCCGCTCACCATCACCCAGACCCATTGCGGCCTGCCTGCGCCTGACGCGGAGCCAGCTTCTGACGCTGAGGGCGAAGGTGAAGCGCCTGCTACTGTGTCGTCGTCAGTCGAAGAACGCCCCACCGGATAGCCAGCGCTCGCCGATCCCTCCGGCGTTCTCGTCGAAGGCTCGGTCGATCTGGCGGTGGCCTACGCCCCGCTAAAGTTTGAGGACGGCCGCCCGGCCTGGCGGCGCGAGATCGGCGATCGCGCGGTCGCGGTGCCGGATGCTTTGCTCCCCGTCGACGCACCTGTGATCATCGAAGCCCGTTATCCGGGCGAAACCCTCGATCACATGCCGGTGGAACGCCTCATGCTCTACCCCGGCGATACCCACCCACTGCTGCTTCCCGCTGGCGAATGGGTCACCACCGCCTGGGCGGCTGAGGGGGCTTATGGTGAGGCGGTAACGGTGAGCGTGCCCTAAGCCGGAACGGGCGGGCCGAAGCGACCTTGCTGGTAGTCCAGCATGGCCTGGCGGACATCGGCCTCGGTGGTCATCACGAAGGGACCGGCCCAGAAGATCGGCTCGCGGATCGGCTTGCCGGCGGCCAGCATGACGCGCGCGCCGTCCGGACCGGCGGTCAACTTGACGACATCGCCAGGCTCATAAACGCCGAGCATGGCTTCGGCGAGTGTATCGCCGCCGGTCTCAACCGATCCTGAATGCACGGCCACAAAGGCGGTCTTGTCCATGCCCAGCGGCTCTTCGAACACCGCACCGGGCTCCATGCGCAGCTCGGCATAGAAAGGCTCCACGGTGATGTCGCGCACGGGGCCTTCAACGCCGGTGGAGGTCTTGCCCACGATGATCTTGGCCACCACGCCCTCGCGTACGTCAGACGGCACGTCGTCCTCGCCATATTCCTGATAGCTGGCGGGCTTCATCTTCTCAGCTTCCGGCAGGTTCACCCACAGCTGGAAGCCGCTCATCAGCCCGTCTTCCTGTTCGGGCGTTTCAGAGTGGACGATGCCGCCTGCAGCCGTCATCCATTGCACGCCGCCCGGCTCGATCACGCCTTCATGGCCCTTGTTGTCGCGGTGGCGCATGCGCCCGGCAACCATATAGGTGACCGTCTCAAAGCCCCGGTGGGGGTGGGGCGGGAAGCCTGCGATATAGTCGCCGGGATTATCGGAATGGAATTTGTCGAGCATCAGGAAGGGGTCGAGCGCGCGCAGCTCCGGCGTGCCCAGCAGGCGGGTCAGCTTTACACCGGCTCCGTCGCTGGTGGGCATGCCGCGGGTGATCTGGGCCAGCTTGCGTTCGCTCATGGGAAGGCTCCTTGAAAAAGCGCTGTCATAGGTCTGGCGCCGATATGGCCGCTGGGAGCTGCGAAAGCGAGGGCGGTGTCAGACACACACTGTTTCCACACCGTCAAAGCTGACAGGTGCCTTCTTGTTGCCCAGCTCTTTGAGTTATCTGGTTTTAGAAACGATATCGGGGGATGGCCGGGTTTGAACTGGATTGGTGGACTTCTGGCGCTCGTCGGCCTGTTCCTGGCCGGGTTCGGGCTGGCCTTCTTTTCACCCGACATGGTTGAGGGGGCGGGGCTTGTCGCCGCTGAAGCCCTGCGCCCCGATCATCGGCTGCTTGCCGGTTTTGGCGTGTTGGTGGTGATCAGCTTTGCGGCGGGCGTGTATTTGCGCCAGATCGGTGAGGCGAGCCTCTATCTGTTCAGCCTTCTGGGCCTGACGCTCCTCGGCGCAGGCGCGCTCGTGGGCGTGACCAACTGGGTCTTCTTTGAAACCCTCTACGCTGAGACCAGCTGGATGGGGCGTACCGGCGAGAATCTTCTCCGCGTCGTGCCGGGTACGCTAGGCAGTCTGGTCGGCGCGTCCAGTGGAGAGGATGCCGCGTTAAGGGCCGGAGCCGGGCTCGCCAAAGGGCTGGGCCAGACGCTGGTGGACATGGTGCGCCATCCCGGTTTTGAAACCATCCCCAACGGCCCGCTGACCTTGCTCGTCGGTTTGCCGCTTCTGGTGTCCTTTGTGGTGTTCAATGTGGGCGTCGCGCCAAGAATTTCCCAGCGTTTCCATGCCGGTCAGCCGCTCTGGCTGCGTCTGTCGGCGCAAATCAGCTTGTTTGCAGGGCTGTTCATTGCGCTCACGGCATTGTACCTCAACCTTTTGGCGCGCCAATCGGTCAACCTTGCCGGGACGCTCGCCGCAGGCTGACTGCTAGGACGCACATGACCCAGGACTTTTTCACGCTCGGTTGGGAAGAGTGGGCCGCATTTCCAGATCTTGGATTGCCCGCCATCAAGGCGAAGGTGGACACCGGCGCGCGCACCAGCGCGCTGCACGCCATGGCGATTGAGCCCTTTGGCTCTGACGCCAAGCCGCAGGTGCGTTTTGTCATGCACCCCATCCCTGACCAGCCGGAGGTGGAAGTTGTCTGCGCTGCGCCCGCTGTGGATCGCCGAGAGGTCACCAGCTCCAACGGTGAGACCGAGCTGCGCTGGGTGATCCGCACCACTGTCCAGATCGGGGACCGCAGCTGGCCCATCGAGGTCTCGCTCACCAACCGGGAGAATATGCAATATCGCATGCTGCTGGGGCGGACCGCGATCGGCGATGACATGGTCGTCAATCCCACCCAGTCCTGTGTGCAGGGTGATCTGGGCTATGCCGCCTACAAGGCGATCCCGCAAAAACCGCGCGTCCAGCGCCCGCTGCGGGTGGCGATCCTGACGCGTGAGCCGCGCAATTACTCCTCGACCCGCCTGAAGGCGGCTGTCGAAGCCCGCGGCCACGTGGCCGAGACCATCAACACCGCCCGCTGCACCATGGCCATCAACGCGCTTAATCCGGCTGTGTATTACGACGGACGCAAGCTGCCGCGTTATGACGCCGTGATCCCGCGCATTGGTGCGTCGATGACCAATTACGGCATGGCGGTGATCCGCCAGTTCCAGCTGACCGGGGCCTATATCCTGAACTCGGCTGAAGCCATCGGGGCCAGCCGCGACAAGCTTTATGCTCATCAGGTGCTGGCGCGTGCCGGCATCGGCATGCCGACCACCGCCTTTGCCCACTCACCCAAAGACACCGGCAATCTGGTCACCCATGTGGGCGGCGCGCCGCTTGTGGTGAAGCTGCTGGAGAGCACGCAGGGACGCGGCGTCGTGCTGGCTGAAACCAAGAAGGCGGCAGAAAGCGTCATCGACGCCTTCCGGGGGCTGGATGCCAACTTCATCGTTCAGGAATTCGTCAAGGAAGCCGGCGGCGCGGACATTCGCTGCTTTGTTGTCGGCGGCAAGGTCGTCGCCTCCATGAAGCGCCAGGCGGCGTCTGGCGAATTTCGCTCCAACCTGCATCGCGGCGGCTCTGCCACCAAGGTTCGGATTTCAAAGGAAGAACGCCAGGCTGCGGTGCGCGCCGCCAGGTCCCTCGGCCTTGCGGTCGCGGGCGTCGATCTGCTGCGGTCAGACTCCGGACCAAAGGTTCTGGAAGTGAACTCCTCACCGGGGCTTGAAGGCATTGAAGCGTCCTCTGGCAAGGATGTGGCCGATCTGATCGTGCAATATCTGGAAGGCCATGTGCGCAGCGTCAGCCGCGCCCCGGCCCGTCGCACAAAGTCTGCCAGCAGCAAGCCCTGATACGTAAAAACCCCGCAGCGCGTTGCGCTGCGGGGTTTTCCTGTCGGCAATCAGCGCTTGGCGCTTAGCCAGGCATAATGACGCTGTCGATCACGTGGATGACGCCGTTGGACGCGTCGACATCGGCGGCGATGACGCTTGCGCCGTCAACGGTGACTGCGCCGTGCGAGTCCACAATCACTTCGACGGTGTCGCCCTGCAGGGTTTCCAGCTGATAGGTGCCTGCCGGGGTCTCGGCCGCCAGGTATTCACCAGCAACAACGTGATAGGTCAGGATGCCAGCCAGCTGGTCCTTGTTTTCCGGCTGAAGCAGGGTATCGACGGTGCCGGCCGGCAGGGCCGCAAAGGCGTCGTTGACCGGTGCAAAGACGGTGAACGGGCCATCGCCTTCCAGCGCGCCGACCAGGTCAGCAGCCTGCAGCGCGGCAACCAGGGTGGAGAAGTTGTCGTCGCTGACAGCGATCTCAACGATGGAGCTCTGCATTTCGGCGTGGTGATCATTGAAACCCTTCGGCGTAGCGAAGGACGGAGCGACTGCAGTCAGGCCAAGGGCGGCCGCGGCAAGAAGGCTTGTGGTAATACGCATGATCTATTCTCCCTGTGGGTGTCCGGGGGGACATGGAGGTCTCGGTCCGCAACGACGGGCTGCCGTCACGCGCTCTATCGAATATAGAACATGCAATACTACGGGGATGAAGCGGATGTGGATCAGGTCACCCTGAAACATGTCCAAAGTTTAATGAGAAAAATCTCTGGTTTTGCGGCTGAAGCGCCGGTTCTGGTGATCCGCGCGGCCTAGTGGTGGTAACGCAGAGCGTCACCAAAGAAGCCGTCAATCCCGCCTTCAAACGCGCTGAGCCACTTGACGCCCGCGTGGTCCTGAAGCTTGGGATTGTCTTTCAGCGCGCCGGGATCAAGCAGGTTAAGCGGCCAGCCCTCGAAGAGGCGCTCGTCAGTATGCTCCATAGCCACAAGCCGGAACGCGGTGTGGCGAGGGTCGTCCCATATTGATTCTGCTACAGCTTTGACTGCCATTGGGGGCCCCTCGATCGCCGAGAGACATTCGCCATCGCAGATCATCCAGGCACCGGTAATGCCCAGCGCGCCATTGCGTTCAATCGCAAGCTTGATAATGGCCGAAATATCGGTCTCGTCCGTGCCTTTGGTGAGGCGCGATCGGTAGGCTATGCGAAACACTGGTTTTCCCCTTAAAACTGAATCCTGCCTATCACCAAGAATTCGAGTAGGAAAGTGGATAGGGCGCGTTAGGTGAATATGTTCAATTCATATTCGCATTCATTAACAGTATTCTAGCCAAATCCGCCTCCTCCAGGGGTGCAAATCTCGAGCTTGTCACCGGCCGAGATTTCGATGCTGAAACAGGCCGGTAAGCTCTTATGACAATCGTTGTCCTTGATCAGCGTCTGGGAGCCTGTTGCGCCGGGTGCCCCACTGTTCAGGCCGGGCGGGTTTGCCGAACGCCGCCCCGATAGCAATGACACACTCAGCGGCTCCAGAAACTCAAAGCATCGCACAGCGCCATCGCCGCCCTGACCTTTCCCGGCACCGCCAGAGCCGTGGCGGATGGCGTGCTTACGGATGCGAACGGGGTAGCGCAGCTCCAGCACCTCCGGGTCGGTCAGGCGCGAATTGGTCATGTGGGTATGTACCGCGCTCGCGCCGTCAAAGATCTGGCCATCGCCGTCGATGCCAGCTCCGGCACCCCCGCACTGGGTTTCATAATACTGACGCCGGTCATCGCCGAAGGTCAGGTTATTCATGGTACCCTGGCTGCCGGCGAGGCGACCCGTGGCGGCAAACAGCGCATCGACCACCAGCTGGCTGGTTTCCACATTGCCAGCCACCACCGCTGCAGGCGGTTTGGGTGAGAGCAGGGTGCCTTCAGGCAGCACAATCTCGATCGGGATAAGGCAGCCTTCGTTCAGTGGGATATGGTCTTCCACCAGACAGCGCAGCACATACAGGACGGCCGCCCGCGCCACCGACGACGGGGCGTTGAAATTGCTGTCCTGCTGCGCGCTGGTGCCGGTAAAGTCGATCACTGCCGAGCCTTCGGCCTGATCGGTTTTGATGGCGACCTTGATGACCGCGCCGTTCTCCAGCGCCATCTCGGCTTCACCATCGCTGAGCGCGCCGATGACACGGCGCACTGCGCGTTCAGCATTGGCCTGGACGTGACCCATATAGGCCTTGACGACGTCGAGCCCTTCGGTTGCGACCATCGTCTTCAGGGTTTCAGCCCCACGCGCACAGGCCGCAAGCTGCGCCTTCAGGTCTGCGATATTCTGATCGGGATTGCGGGCCGGGTGGGGCCCGGACGCCAGCACCTCGCGCAAAGCATCGGCCTGAAATTCGCCGTCCTTTAAAAGCTCGAACCCATCGAGCAGGACGCCTTCATCCTCGATGGTGCGCGAAAAGGCGGGCATGGATCCCGGCGCAATGCCGCCAATATCGGCGTGGTGACCGCGCGAGGCGACAAAGAAAAGCCGCTCGCCGTCATCGCTGAAGACCGGCTGGATCACTGTCACGTCGGGCAGGTGGGTACCGCCATTATAGGGATTGTTGAGCGCGATCGCGTCGCGTGGCCCAAGATCGGGATGGGTCTTGATCGCGGCACGCACGCTGTCGGACATGGAGCCCAGGTGCACCGGCATGTGAGGCGCGTTGGCGACCAGGCCGCCATGCTCGTCAAACACCGCACAGGAAAAGTCGAGCCGTTCCTTGATGTTGACCGAGTGGGCCGTGCGTTCCAGCACAACGCCCATCTCTTCAGCCACGCCCATGAAACGCCGGTTAAACAGCTCCAGCGTGATCGGGTCATACTCAGTGCTGGCGACCTTCCGGCCTGAAGTCTTGCCGGTGCGCGACAGGATCAGCATGCCGGTCTTGTCGCGCGCGCCCTGCCATCCCGCATCCACGACGATGGTCTGGTTGGGGTCCATGACAAGGGCTGGGCCTTTGATTGTCGCGCCCTGGCCCAGGCTGTCCAGCGTGTAGACGGGCGTTTCGTGCCACCCTCCATCATGAAACATGCGCGCTGTCCCGGCCGGATCCGGGGTGGTGCCAGCGTCGAGCGCCAGATCAACCGGACCGCCCAGTGGTGCACCTTCGGCGCTGGCCGCAACGCTATCGATGACGATGCCCTCTCGCGACGGTTCAAAGCCGAACAGCTGTTTGTGAGCGGCAAGGAAGGCGTCCATGATCGCTTCTTCATCGCCCCAACCCACCGTGATCGCGGTGTCTGATCCAGCGGCGCGCAGGCGGATTTCACGGCTCAGCTTGATCGACTGGCCGCCCTGATCGTCCACCAACTGCTGCGCTGTGTCGCTCAAGCCCGCAAGCGTGTCGGCGGCGCTTTGAAGCCCGGCCTCGTCCATGAACTGCTCCAGGCCTGCCTCTTTCAGCGCGCGGATCGGCGCAGCCCCGATCCCATAGGCGGAAAGCAAGCCTGCCTGGGGGTGGATCAGAACCGTGCGCATGCTCAGCGCATCAGCCACCTTGCAGGCATGCTGACCGCCCGCTCCGCCAAAGGCATTGAGCGCATAGCGCCGCGCGTCCACGCCCTCAGCGGTGGAGATTTTGCCAATGGCTTCGGCCATCGCCTCAATGGCGACGGTTAAAAAGCCTTCTGCGGCCGCTTCGGCGCTTTCAAGCCCCATGGCGTCGGCCAGCTTGCCCAGAGCCTTTCGCGACGCCTCCACGTCCAGGGGGCCATCATGGTTGGGGCCAAAGACTTTCGGGAACCAGTCAGGCTGGATGCGGCCCAGAACCACGTTGGCATCGGTGACCGCCGCAGGTCCGCCGCGCCCGTAACAGGCCGGACCTGGATCAGCGCCGGCGCTGCGCGGACCGACCCGCGCTCGTTCGCCATCAAAGGCGAGGACCGAGCCGCCACCGGCGGCGACGGTGTGGACGTCGAGCATCGGCGCGCGCAGCACCCGGCCACCCAGCGAGGCCTGTGCGGTGCGCGCATAATCGCGACCATCAAAGCGGGACACGTCGGTGGAGGTGCCACCCATGTCAAAGCCGATCACGGCATCGTGGCCGCTGGCCTTGGCGGTCATGGCCATGCCCACAACTCCGCCTGCAGGGCCGGACAGCACCGCATTGCGCGCGGCAAAGGCGTTGGCCGTCGACAAACCGCCATTCGATTGCATGAAGTAGAGCGGCGCGCCCTCCAGCCCGCGGTCTACCCGTGCCACATACTCCTTCAACACCGGCGTCAGATAGGCATCAATGACCGCGGTTGAGGCACGCGGGACGAATTTGATCAGCGGGCTTGCTGCACTGGAACAGATGACATGCTCAAAGCCGGCCTCCCGCGCCAGCGCTTCGAGCTGCTTTTCTTGGGCGTCATTGGCATGAGCGTTGATCAGCGCGATGGCGACCGCTTCAAAGCCATCCTTGCGAGCACGGGCAAGCGCGGCGCGAGCTGTCTCCTCATCCAGCTCATCCACAATCTCGCCATCCGGACCGGCGCGCCCCGTCACTTCGACGATGGCTTCTGCCAGCGGGGCGGGACGCTTGATGTTGAGCGCGAAGATGTCGGGACGGGTCTGGTCGCCGATCAGCAGGATGTCGGCAAAACCTTCAGTGACCAGGAAGAGCGTGCGAGCGCCGTCTTCTTCCAGCAGCGCATTGGTCGCGACCGTCGTGCCCATTTTCACCGCGGCGACATCGCTCAAACTGCGACCGGCAGCGGTCACCATGCGGCGCACGCCCTCACTGGCGGCATCGGTGTAGGCATCAGACTCTGAAAGCAACTTGGAGGCATGCAGGTGGCCATCCGGGGCGCGGCCGATGACATCGGTGAAGGTGCCGCCTCGGTCGATCCAGAATTCCCAGGCGGTGTGTCCGGTCGCAGCATCTGTCACGGCAGGTCTCCTTCACGCTCTGGCGCGTCATTTAGACCACTCGCGGGGCGAAGCCCAAGGCGGGGTGGTCAATAACAGCACACGGCGGTGGGATTTAATGGCCTTTCGCACCTGCACATATTAGACTTCGCGTAACGATGAGTGCTGCGACTTCCTCCTTCTGCCGCGCAGTGATGTGCGGGTCGACCTGCCTGGAGGGCGGGCGATGAGCTTCTGGCGTGCGCTGATGGATCTGGTGACCGGTGGCTCGCAGTCCTTTGACTGTGAGGGCGAGGACTGCCTGCCGGGGCACCGGGTGGATGATGCTGATTACGCCATGGCGCTGATTGGTCTGGGCGCAAAAATGGCCAAGGCCGATGGCGAAGTCACCCGCGATGAAGTCGCTGCTTTTGCTCAGGTTTTCAAGGCCCCGCGCGAGTTTGAAGAACCGCTGCGCCGAGCCTTCGATCTGGCCAAGCAGACGACGCTGGGCTTTGACGGCTACGCCCACCGCCTGAAACGTCGTTTCCGCCATCATCCGGCTGTGCTGGAAGACGTGCTGGATGGGCTGTTTCACATCGCCAAGGCAGACGGCCGGGTGACCGATGATGAGGCGGACTACCTGCAGCGCGTGGCTGAAATCTTCGGCTTCAAGGCGCTTGAGTATGACCGGATCAAGGTCGCCCATCTCGGCGCGCCGGAGGACGACCCTTACGTCATTCTGGGTGTTTCGCGCGATGCCAGCCCCGACGCGGTGAAGACCGCCTGGCGCCGGGCAGCGGCGCAAAACCATCCTGATCGACTCATCGCCCGTGGTGCGCCAGCGGAACTGCAGCGCATTGCCGATCAGAAAATGGCGGCGATCAATACCGCCTACCGCGAAATTCAGCGTCGCCAAGCCCTTGAAGACGCTTGAGCATCGCGACGCATTGCAGATTGGTAATGGCGTATTTGCCATTGCGCCATTGACCGGACGTAAAGAAGGCCCAAATCTTGTACGGCTGGCACCCTCGCCACCCGTGAGCTTTCGAGGAGACCAAAGATGACGCATCAACAGGCTGTTTCTGGCGCAGGCTTTGTCGGCCTTCTTCGCGCTGGCCTTGCCGCGGTCATCGCTGTGGCGTTCATCGCCCTGGTCTTCTTCCTTGCTGCCTTCGTTACCATGGCCGCCCTTGTGGCTGCTGGCGTTGGCGCGCTGGGGGCTTCGGCCTGGTGGCTCTATCGCAAGGTTCGCGGGCGCACGACGCGCTCCAAGCCGGATGTGCTGGTGGCCCGGCGTGGTCCCCATGGCTGGACCGTGGACGGCGATCACAGCGCTTAAGGCGTAAAGTCGTTCGATCACAGACTCTTGAGCAAGACAGAGCTTGCTCGTGCTGGCGCATGGGCGTAAGCCGCGCCCATGAGTGCTCGCCATTTCCTTCTGCTCGTCGGCGTCTGCCTGATCTGGGGCCTGAACTTCATCGTCGCGAAGTGGTCGCTGTCTGGAACGCCGGTGCTTGTCGAAGGGTTTGAGGGCGCGCCACCGCTCTTCTTTGCCTTCATCCGCTTTGCGCTTCTTTACGCGCTTCTGGGGCCGTTCTTAAGGCCGATCCCCAAGCGCATGGGGTTGGTCATTGGCGCGGGGCTGACCATGGGTGCCCTGCAATTTGCTCTGCTTTTCATTGGCTTGCGGTTTGCGACGCCCTCCACAATCGCCATCATCGTCCAGCTCGCCGTGCCGTTCACGACGATCCTCTCGATCATCTTTCTGTCAGAAAAAGTCGGCTGGGTGCGCTCAGTCGGTATGGGGCTCGCCTTTGCCGGGGCCTCGCTGGTGGTCTTCAAACCGGCCGAGTTCAGCTTCACCCTCGGGCTTCTGGCCGCTGTGGGCGGGGCGCTGGCGGCTGGCGCTGGCTCCATCTTCGTCAAGCGCCTCGATATGCCGGTGATGTCGGTTCAGGCCTGGATCGGCTTGATCTCCTGGCCGCCGCTGCTCATCGCCTCGATGATTTTTGAAAGCGACCAGATCTCGGCGTCTCTGGCGGGCGGCTGGTGGTTCTTTGCCTCGCTGATCTTTACGGTGGTGGCGGTCAACATCCTTGGCCATGGCGGTTTTTACTTCCTGCTCCGGCGCTATGATGCCTCGCTGGTGGCTCCGCTGACGCTGATGGCACCGCTGGTCGGAGTGATCCTGGGCGTGCTGGTGCTCGGTGATCCGGTAACCTGGCAGCTGGTGCTGGGCGGGGCTCTGGCGCTAGCGGGCGTGGCCGTGGTGGCCGCGCGTCGGTCGCGCACCTTGCCGCCTGAAAACGTGATCCAACGCCCGCGCTAGGGTTAAGGAGGCTGGCCATGACCCTGACCGTCAACCACCGTCCATCGCCGAATTTCAATGACCGCAAGCGGCCGATTTCAGCGCTGGTGCTGCACTACACCGGCATGGAAACCGGGGCCGCCGCGATCGAGCGCCTGTGCGATCCCGACGCCGGGGTGAGCGCTCATTATGTGGTGGAAGAGGACGGCTCGGTCCTGCAGCTGGTGGCGGAAAACAAGCGCGCCTGGCATGCCGGCGTGGGCAGCTGGCGCGGCGAAACCGACCTCAATTCAGCCTCCATCGGGATCGAAATCGTCAATGGTGGCCATGACTTCGGCCTTCCTGCCTACCCCGAAACCCAGATCGCGGCCGTGATCGCCCTCGCGCAGGATATCCTGAGCCGCCACGCGATTGAGGCCACGGGCATAATTGGCCATTCGGACATGGCCCCGGACCGTAAGGAAGACCCCGGAGAGCACTTCCCGTGGCAGCGTTTCGCGGGCGAGGGGATCGGCCTGTGGCCAGATGAAGATGCGGCGCAAGCGTCTGTCGACGACCCGGTCGCGGCGCTGGTGGAGATCGGGTATCCCAAGCCTGAGGGCGGCGATCCGACAAAGCTGATCACCGCGTTTCAGCGCCGCTTCATGCCCACCGCCATCGACGGACTTATCCATGCCGAAACGCAAAAACGCATCGGCCAGATCCTCAAGGCTTTCGGACCAGGATGACGGGCGGCTTGACTCAATCGGGGTGAAAGCTGACTAACGCGATGTGTCAGGTGGCTGGGCGGCCGCTCCTGCGAGTGTCGAAAGACCGTCAGGAGAGGAAAGTCCGGGCTCCATGGAAGCAAGGTGCCGGGGAAATCCCGGCGGGTTGGCCTTCGGGCTGGCTTAGGGATAGCGCCGCAGAAATCAGACCGCCGGGCCCGCGGGTCCGGTAAGGGTGAAACGGTGGGGTAAGAGCCCACCGCCCCGACCGCAAGGAAGGGGGCACGGCAAGCCCCACCTGGAGCAAGGCCGAATAGGGATGCACCGCTCGTTCATCGGGCAAGCGCGCTTCTGCGTTGGCATCCGGGTAGGCTGCACGAGGCGCCCGCGCAAGCGGCGTCCCAGATGAATGGTCGCCACGTCAGGCTTTAAGTCAGGCGTACAGAACCCGGCTTACAGGCCATCTGACACCTTTGCCTGATTAGGCACGAGCGCCAGCGCTCTAAAAGCGCGGCATGTAGTTGCCGTGACGCCAGAAGCGGACGACCTGGCCGTCCTCATTGCGCTCAAATCGGACGGTCTCGCCCTGCGGACCTTCATCGCGTTTGCGGCGGAAGGTGTCGCCTTCCACATGAACCAGTGTCGTGGCGTTTTCCATCGGGTCGCTGGAGAAGAGCGATACCAGCATCAGGCCATCGGCGGTTGGCAGGACATAGGTGTCGCGGTCCAGATTGGGTCGACCATAAACGCCTTCATAGTCGCCAAACGCCCACTCCTCAGCCGGTGCCTCGGCGGTGAGGGCTGATTTGGTGATGGCATAAACGCCAGAGGTCAGCATGGCCGGGGACACGTCATTGGTGTTGACCATGGCCGTCACCGCGATCTGATCGGGTAGGCGCAGCTGCAGGTCGGCGCGATAGCCGGGGCAATAGCCGCCATGGCCCACAACGGCATCGCCGCCGCGGCGACCATGGGAAAATCCAAGGCCCCACATCGGGCTGTCGGGATCATTGGGGTCGGCCCACTGGACCCGGTGCATTTCGCGAAGGGTCTGGCGGGTCAGGACGGACTCCTCACCGCTTTCAAGAAGTGCAAACTGCCAGCTTGCAAAGCGCGCCAGATCCTCAACCGAGGCCGCAAAGCCTGCGGCAGGCACGATACCGTTGATGGAGTAGGGCTCCAGCGGTTCACGTTGCCCGGCTGCATCGTGCATGAAATAGCCGACAGCAAATCGCTCGCCATGCTCGTTATTGGGCAGGTCGGTGGTCACACCGCTCAGCCCCAGCGGGTCGAGAATGGTGGACTGGATATAGCTGTCATAGCTTTCACCAGAGACGCGCGTGATGGCTTCGCCCAGCATCGCCATGCCGAGATTGGAGTACTGCCAGGTGTCCTGTGGCGAGTAGAGCCGCTCCTGATCGGCCAAACGCTCCAACAGGGTTTCGCGGGAGGGAAAGTCGACCTCGACCCAGTAGGGCGTGCCGCCCTCGCGCGGCAGTCCGGCCGAGTGCGACAGGGCAGCGCGAACCGTGATTGGCTCGTCCAGCACGCCCTCCGGCGCGGGCAGGTCGAGCTCCGGCACATAGTCGCTCAGCGGCGCATCAAGCGCGATCTGACCGTCTTCCACCAGCGTCATGATGGCAACCGAGGTGAAGAGCTTGGAGATCGAGCAGATGGAGTAGGCGGTTTCAGAGGTGGCTGCGACATTGCCTTCGCGGTTGGCATAGCCATAACCGGCTGACCAGACAACGTCCTGATCATGGATTAGCGCCAGGCTGGCGCCCGGGATCAGGTGATCGACCATCTGGCGCTCGACCCACGCATCCACAAGGCGCAGGCGCGCCTCAAGCGCAGGATCAGCATCCTGCGCCAGACCTGCCGGTGCTAGCAAAAGGCCCGTCGCCAGGGCCGTAGTCAGGGTTCGAATTGTCATGGGTCCAGGCTCCCGGTTTTCATTGGCACGAGGCTAGCAGCAGCCTGGGCAAGGTCAAAGGCGGTTCGCGCCGTGCCGCGCTCCCGAACCCAGGCGCCTCACGCCCCGTCTCCGCGAGTTCTTTTTCTGTTCTATTCGTTAACGCGAAAGCTGGCCGCTTTTACTTGTGAATAAGAGAAAAAGCCGCGTGGAATGCGGGTTTCGGCATTGTTTCCCATGATTTCCCATGGTATCCCATAGTTAACCACGCATTAGGGGTGCGTGAACCTATGGGGAGCGGTTCAAGCCATGTTCGTCTCGACGACCACAAACGGGATTGATGCCAAGGGACGGGTTTCCGTTCCGGCCGACTTCCGTTCGGTCGTCACCGCGCAGGGCTTTGCCGGCATCTATGTCTGGCCAAGCTTTAACGGGGCGTTTCTGGAAGGCGGCGGACTGCGCCTTCTGGAGGATTATCAGGACGCCATCGAGGACATGGACCCCTATGACGACGCGCGCACCGCGTTTGAGCGGGTGATCTTTGGCGGGGCCAAGCCGCTGATGTTTGACTCCACCGGCCGCGTCGTCCTGCCCAAGCCCTTCATGGAACATGCTGGCCTTGAAAAGCAGGCCGTCTTCCTTGGTCTGGGCAAGCGCTTTGAAATCTGGAATTCAGCTGACTACCAGCCAGAAGCCGCAGGTGCGCTAAAGTTTGCGCGCGAGAACAAGACCGCGCTGCGCACCCCGCGCCGCCGGCGGGAGGAGGGCTGATGACCGCGCCCCACATTCCCGTCATGCTGAACGAAGTGCTGGCAGGTCTGCAGCCGCGTGATGGCGGGCTCTATATCGACGCGACCTTTGGTGCGGGCGGCTATACGCGCGCCATTCTGGAAGCGGCCGACTGCCGCGTGCTTGGTATTGATCGCGACCCCAGTGCGCGCCAGACCGCTGAGCGTCTCAAGGCCGCTTACCCGGGCCGTTTTGCCTTTGGCTTTGGTCCGTTTTCGATGATGGAAGACATCCTCGACGAAGCCGACAGCTCCGGCGCAGACGGTGTGGTCTTTGATCTGGGTGTGTCGTCCATGCAGATTGATCAGGCCGAGCGTGGCTTTTCTTTCCAGAAGGATGGCCCGCTGGACATGCGCATGGCCCAGTCGGGTCCAAGCGCGGCCGATGCGGTCAACGGCCTCGAGGCATCCGAGTTGGCTGCGATCTTCAGGGTCTATGGCGAGGAGCGTCAGGCCCGCCGGGTGGCCGCTGCGATTGTTCGCGAGCGCCAGGTCGAGCCGATCACCACGACGCTGCGCCTGGCCGATATCATTGCACGCGCTGTTGGCGGCAAACCGGGCCGTATCCATCCGGCCACCCGCGCCTTTCAGGGCTTGCGTATCTACGTCAATGACGAGCTGGGCGAATTGAGCCGTGGCCTCGTGGCGGCTGAGTATGGCTTGAAGCCGGCTGGCCGCATGGTGGTGGTGACCTTCCACTCGCTGGAAGACCGCCTCGCCAAGACTTTCCTGCGAGCGCGCGCCGGTCTGGTGCCTGGCGGGTCGCGCTACCAGCCTGAAGTCCTGCCTGAACACAAGCCGAGCTTTTCGCTGGTTTCGAAAAAGGCTGAAGCGGCCACCGAAGACGAGGCGGCGGTCAATCCGCGGGCCCGCTCGGCCAAGCTGCGCGCGGCCATTCGCACCAGTGCTGACCCCTTTCCCCGTCCCGACAGCGCCTTTCCCGGCGCACCGTCCTTTGATCGCCTGTTGGAGATCGCATCATGATCCGTCTTGCTGAAATCCTTGCTGGTGTTGTCGCCATCTCGTTGCTGGCTGCGCTCTACGTGGCCAAGACCGGGGTGTCGGGCGACCAGGCCGAGCTGGCTGAGCTTCAGGCTGAACTGGCGCGCGAGCGGGGGCGGATCAGCGCGCTGCGCCTTCAGATTTCCCACCAGGAAGATGGGGACAATCTGCGCCGTCTGGCCCGTGCCTATCTGGGCTTTGAACCGGTGCGCGGGGATCAGGAAATCGCCTTCTCAGAGCTGCCGCGCTTCAACACCGGCGAGGAGCCCTCAGGTGAGGCGTCGATTGCTCGCGCGTCCCTGCGTTTGAGTGATGAGGAGACTCTGCGTCCGTGAAGCAGCTGCGCCGTCTCCTTCGGCAGGTCAAAGTCAGAACGACCCGCCAGCAGACACCGCCCGCGCCTGATGAAACGGCACCGGCGCGCGCAACCCGGCGCATCCATCTGTCAGCGCAGGGGGCTGGTGCCCAGGACCGCCAGCGTCGCCGGCTTCGCGTGATCGGGCTGGTCTTTGCGATTGGGTTTCTGGTCACCGCGGGCCGCGCCGTGGAAGTCGCCCTGATTGTTGATGCGCCAGAGGAGACCCGAATGGTCAGCGCGCCGGAGGTTCGCCGCGCCATGCTGGTGGATCGCGATGGTGAAATCCTGGCCGCGACCATGGATTTTCACACCGTCTTTGCCGATCCCTATTATGTCTGGGATCCGGTGGAGGTGGCTGATCAGCTGATCACCGTGCTGCCGGATCTGAACCGGGAGCGTCTGCTGCGTCGCCTTCAATCGGATACCCGCTATGTCCCGATTGCCGAGGGTGTGTCGCCGCGCACGCGCCAGGCGCTGCACATGCTCGGCCTGCCGGGGGTCTTCTTCCGGTCAGAGCCAGGGCGCGTTTATCCCAAACAGACTGCAGCCGCCCATGTGATCGGCTATGTCGGCGATGACAATCAGGGTCTCGCTGGTGCCGAGCTCGCCTTTGAGGCGGAGCTGGCTGAAGGCGCGGCGCCGGTTGCGCTGTCCATTGATCTGACCGCTCAGCATCGGGTGGAAAGCATTCTGCGTCGCCGCATGGCGGAGTTTCAGGCGGCCGGAGCGGCCGCTGTCCTGATGCGCGTGGGGACTGGTGAGATCATCGCCATGGCGTCGCTGCCTGATTACGATCCGAACCTCTGGCGCGATGCACGCCGCCTGCGGTCTGATGCCCAGCACCCGCATTTCAATCTGGCGAGCTCCGGCGCGCCGGAGCTGGGGTCGGTGTTCAAGCCGCTGGCGCTGGCCGCGGGTCTGGAAGCTGATCTTGTCTCGCTGGATGATGTATTTGATGCCTCGCGCCCGGTGCGCATTGGGGGGCACACCATCAACGACTATCGCGGTGAGAACCGTCCGCTGACGGCGCGTGAAGTCATTCTCCATTCGTCCAATATCGGCTCGGCGCGGATGAGTGATGTGATCACCACCGGTGTGCTGACAGACTTTTATCGCTCGCTGCGCCTGTTTGAGGCTGCGCCCATCGAGCTGCCAGAATCTGCGCCGCCACAGCTTCCCGATCGCTGGGGCCGAATCCAGACGATGACGGCGTCCTATGGCCACGGTTTCGGGGTCAGCCCGCTGGCGCTGACGGCCGCTTATGGCGCGCTGGCCAATGGCGGGGTCTATGTGCCGCCCACGATCCGACCCGTTGCGCCGGGTGAGCAGGTCGCCGGTGAGCCTGTGATGCGTCCCCATGTGGCGGCGCAAGTTCTGGGCGTTCTTCGTGAAAATGTGGTGCGCTCGCAAACCGGATCGGCCGATATTCCTGGTTTGGTCGTTGCGGGAAAAACCGGCACGGCAGAGAGCGCCTATAATGGCGGCTATTCCCAGGACGACCGGTTTAACACCTTTGTGGCGGTGTTTCCCTTCGATGACCCGCAATACGTGCTGACCGTCAGCCTTGATCGTCCGCGCCCGACCGCCGACACCCATGGCTACGCAACAGCAGGGTGGACCGCGATGCCAACAGCGGGTGAAATCATGGCCGATCTGGCCGGAGTTCTGAATCTGGAACGCCGGGAGGTGGACCCCGAAGCGCGCCTGTCGACCGTGGCGGCCCTGTTTGCGCCGCGAGAACGCGCCACCGCGACTGTGCCCGCTGAAGAGCCTGCGCCTCTGCCTGTCGAGGAGGGCGCTCAGCCATGACGAAACGGCTTGCTGATCTCTTGCCTCAAGGGGTGGCGGTGCCAGACGGTGCCGCCGCCCTGTCTGTGTCTGGCCTTGCCCTTGATAGCCGCAAAGTGACCCCCGGCGATGTGTTCGCTGCGCTCCCGGGTGTGCACACTGACGGGCGCAAATTCATTCCCATGGCGGTTGAAAAAGGCGCGGTCGCCATCATCGCACCCACCGGCACCGAAGCGCCGGTCCCGGTGATAGAAAGTGACGATCCGTCGGGCGTTCTGGCGGTTATGGCCGCGCGCTTCTATCCGCGCCAGCCTGCGACCATAGCCGCTGTTACCGGCACCAATGGCAAAAGCTCAACCGTTGAGTTCCTGCGCCAGATCTGGGCGTCGGCGGGGCTTGAGGCGGCCTGCCTTGGAACGCTGGGCGTCACGCGTGCCAGTGGACGCACGGACGTGGGCTACACGACGCCGGACGCGATCGCGCTGCACCGCTCGCTGGATGCGCTGGCCGGTGAGGGCGTGACGCATCTGGCCATGGAGGCCAGCAGCCATGGCCTGAAGCAAAAACGCATGGACGGGGCGAGGGTGACGGCGGCGGCCTTTACAAACCTCACCCAGGATCACCTCGATTATCATCCTGATTTTGCTGATTATTTCGGCTCAAAGATGCGGCTGTTTTCCAGCCTCGCGGCTGAGGGGGCTCCGGCTGTGATCCACATGGATTCAGACTGGAGCGACAAGGTGGCCGATGCCTGCCGCGCAGCCGGCCTGGAGGTTATCTCGGTCGGATGGCGCGGGCGCGACCTGACGGTCACTGAAATCACGCCTCATCCCGCCAGCCAGCTGTTGCGCTTTGCCTGGAGGGGCAAGGAGCATGCGATCTCGCTGCCTCTGATTGGTGAGTTTCAAAGTGCCAATGCTGTGGTCGCGGCGGGGCTTGCCATCGCCACCGGGGTCGCGCCGGAGGCCGCTTTTGCCGGGCTGGAGAAGCTGACCGGTGTGGCCGGCCGCTTGCAAGCGGTGGGACAGACGAAGGATGGCGCACCGATCCTTTTAGACTACGCCCACACCCCCGATGGTCTCGATAAACTCTTGCGCGCCGCGCGTCCGCACACCCAAGGGCGCATCATCGTGGTGTTCGGTGCGGGCGGGGATCGTGATCCCACCAAGCGGGCCAAGATGGGTGCGGTTGCGGCAAAGCTCGCTGACACCGTTATCGTCACCGACGACAACCCCCGCTCTGAAGACCCGACCCTGATCCGCAAGGCGGTGCTGGAAGGCGTGCCGGGGGCTACCGAGATCGGCGATCGCGAGGCGGCGATCCGCGCCGGGATCGGTGAGCTGGAAGCGGGCGACGTGCTGCTCATCGCCGGGAAGGGCCATGAAACCGGCCAGATTGTCGGCGATCGGGTCATCCCCTTTGATGAGGCCGAGATTGTGACGCGCATCCTGAAGGAGGGCGCATGAGCACCACACCGCTCTGGACCGCCGCTGAAGCGGCGCGCGCGACGCAAGGCCAGCTGACCGATGGCGGCTGGACCGCGACCGGCGTGTCCATCGACACCCGTACAATCCAGCCTGGCGATCTGTTCGTGGCGCTGACCGACCAGCGCGACGGCCATGACTTTGCGCAGGCCGCGCTGGATGCCGGTGCCGCGGCGGTACTGGTGTCAAAGCCGGAAGCAGCCAGCGGGCCCCGGCTGGTTGTGCGCGATGTCCTGACGGCGCTGCGCGACCTCGGCGCGGCGGCGCGCGAGCGGTCTGACGCGGTGCGCGTCGGGGTGACCGGCTCGGTGGGCAAGACCAGCGTGAAGGAAGCCCTGGCGGCGGTTTTCCGCGCGGCCGGTCGCGCGCACTGGAGCGAGAAAAGCTATAACAATCATTGGGGTGTCCCGCTGACCCTGTCTCGCATGCCGCGCGAGACCGAGCGCGGCGTGTTCGAGATGGGGATGAACCATGCCGGTGAGATCGCAGATCTGGTCTCCATGGTTCGCCCCCATGTGGCGCTGATCACCAAGATCGCGCCCGCCCATCTTGAAAATCTGGGCTCCATGGACGCCATTGCCGACGCAAAGGCCGAGATATTCACCGCGCTTGCTGATGATGGCGTGGCGATCATTCCGGCCGACGATGAGTTTGCGCCGCGCCTGACCGACGCTGTGCGCCGGTCGCGGGCTGGCTTCCTGATCGATTTCGGTCGCGCGCCCACCGCTGCTGTGCGCGTGCTGCGTTACGAAGATGGCGCTGAGGGCGGTGTGGGGCAGCTGGATGTCATGGGGCGATTGCTGGACTTCCGCCTTCAGCTCACTGGCGCTCACCAGGCAGTCAACGCGGCAGGGGTGGTCGCTGCGGCGCTGGCGGCCGGTGTGGAGCCGGAGCTTGCCATAGATGCGCTCGCCCAACTGGAACCGGCGGCCGGACGCGGCTCGGTCTTTACCAGCGATCTGGGCGATAGCCGCAGCGTCACCGTCATCGACGACAGCTATAATGCCAACCCCGCCAGCATGCGCGCGGCTTTCTCGGCGCTGGCAGCTCGACAGCCGGGTGAGCATGGTCGCCGCGTTGCGATCATTGGTGAGATGCTGGAGCTGGGGCCACAATCTGAGGCCATGCATGCCGACCTCGCCCAGCCGCTTGCGGATGCCGGTGTTGAGCTGGTCTTTGGTGTGGGTGCGAATGCGCGCGCCCTGTTGCAAGCGCTTCCTGGCCATATTGAACGCCAGGGCTTTGCCAGTGCTGCCGAGGCCGCTGACACAATCCAGCGCCAGCTCGTCGATGGAGACCTTGTGTTAATCAAAGGGTCCAATGCTTCGAAGGTTCACACTCTTGCCGCATCGCTTCGGCAGGGTCGCCAAGCTGCGACAACAAAGGCCTGATCATCGATGTTTTACGAATTCCTCGCCCCCTTCTCTGAGCAGTTCCAGCTGTTCAATGTTTTCAACTACCTGACCTTCCGGACAGGCGGCGCGCTGATGACGTCCTTCATCATCGCGCTCATCATTGGCGAGCCCTTCATCAAATGGCTCAAGTCCAAGGGTAGCCAGCCGATCCGCGATGATGGTCCTGAAAGCCATGTGGTGACCAAGGCGGGAACCCCGACCATGGGCGGCTTCATCATCCTGGCTGCCGTTGTGGCGTCGGTGATCGTGTGGGGCGATCTGGGCAATCAGTATCTGTGGGTCGTGATGTTCGTGACGGCCGGCTTTGGCGGCATCGGCTTCATCGATGACTGGCGCAAGGTCACCGAAAAGTCCCACAAGGGCCTGTCGGGCAGGGGTAAGCTGGTGCTTCAGTTTGCTGTGGCGCTCATTGCCGTGGTGTGGATGGTCCAGCTTCTGTCCAATGCGCCCGATGCGCCGGACGGCTTTGCGACCTCTGTGGCGGTGCCCTTCTTCAAGGATCTGTTCATCCCGCTCAGCTTTGGCTTTTTCCTGTTTGGCATGGTGGTGATTGTGGGCGCGTCGAACGCGGTCAATCTCACCGATGGGCTGGATGGTCTCGCCATTGTGCCGGTGATGATTGCGTCCGGTGCTTTCGGTCTGATCGCCTATTTCGTCGGTAACGCGGTGTATTCAGACTACCTCTTCCTCAACTTCACGCCGGGCACCGGGGAGCTTGCGGTCATCTGTGGGGCGATCATCGGGGCTGGTCTTGGCTTCCTGTGGTTCAACGCGCCGCCGGCCATGGTCTTCATGGGTGATACTGGCTCGCTGAGTCTCGGCGGCGCGATTGGCGCGATTGCCGTGGCCGTCAAGCACGAGATCGTTCTGGTGATCATTGGCGGCCTGTTCGTGCTGGAGGCCTTGTCGGTCATGATCCAGGTGGCGAGCTTCAAACTCACGGGCAAGCGCGTCTTCGCGATGGCCCCCATCCACCACCATTTTGAAAAGCAGGGCTGGGCTGAACCCACCATCGTGATCCGCTTCTGGATCATCGCCTTTGTGCTGGCCCTCATCGGCCTGTCGACGTTGAAATTGCGCTAGGAGCTGCCATGGTCCCGGTCCGCGCCCATTCCGGACAACGTGTTTGCGTCCTTCGCCTGACCGAGGCTGGTCTTGGCGCAGCGCGGGCGCTCGCGGCCGGGGGTGCAGGCGTGACCGTATGGGACGACGATGCCGCGCGCCGCGACGCAGCAGGCGCGCTCGGGCTGAAGGTTGAGGATCCGTCAACCCGCGACTGGTCAGACCTGGCAGCTATGGTGGTTGGCGATAAGGCCATGTTGGACGAGGACGTCTCGATCCGCGCGGTGGATATGGCCCATGCGCTCGACATCCCGGTTTTCGATGCCACCAGCCTGATCGCCAGAGCGCTTGTGACTGAATACGACACCACGGTTTGCGTCATCACGGGCATACAGGCCAAGGCCGTCGCGCGCATCGGCGCAGCATTGTTGGAGGCCCTCGGTGCGGATGTGATCGGCCCTGAGCATTCCGGCGCTCCGCGTCGCCCAGGGCCGGGCAGTGTCGTCTTGCTGGCGCTTGAAGATGTGGACCTGTCGATCACGCCGGATCTGCTGGTGGTGACCTCTGGCGAGGCACAGGCTGAGAGCCAGCGATTCATTAGGGCCATGACGGGGCCCGTGGTTTTAAATGCCGATGACCCGGCGGCCGCACGTCTTGCGACCCGCGCGCCTTTGCGCTCCATCCTGGCGTCGGGACGCCAGTCACTGGGCGGCGGCGTGTTCGTGTGTGCCGGTGCCGTCTTTGACGGCATTGACGGACCGCCCAGCCGTTTGACGCCCGTGCCGGCTGCACAGGGCGTGGCGGTTACGCCGCCCGGCCTTCTGGCCATGGCCCATGGTCTGGTGCGCGCGTGCGAATACTCGGTTGATCGATCCTGCGAGGCGCTTGAGACTTTCGAGGGCGTCGCCGGTTGGGGCAAAGCCGTCGCGCGCTTTGGTCCGGTGCAGCTGCTTGATTATTCGGATGCAAAGGACTTGCGCTCTGCGCTCCTGGCGCTGCAGGCTCCAGGCCCGGTGATCTGGGTCGCAGGACCCGCGCTTGAAAAGGGAAGTGCCGCGCTGATCGAAGCGGCCGGGCGCACGCCGACCCGCATCTTCATGACCGGCGATCGCGCCAAAGCGGCCAGGGGATTGTCCCGTCTGTGCCCGACGCAGATCGTCGCTGACACGGGGACACTGACGGCCCGCGCGCTTTTTGCTGCGCTGAAGGCGGGGCCCGACGCGCGCATCGTCATTGCGCCGGGCTGTGAGGGCGGGCCTGAACCGTCCGATCTTGCCGATGCCCTTAACACGCTGATCCAAAAGGTCCGACAGGGAGAGGCCGTATGACCCGGTCCAGTCGTCAGATATCGCTGTGGAGCGGTCTCGACCGGTCCATCCTAGCGACCATCCTCTTTCTGATGATGGTGGGAATCGTGCTGGCCTTTGCGGCCAGCCCGGCGGTGTCCAGTGCCGATGATCCCTGGTTCTTCCTGAAGCGTCAGATTGTGTTTGCCGCCGCTGGTCTGGCCGTGCTGGCGATCACTTCTGCGCTCAATATCACCGGCGTGCGGCGCATGTCGGGGCTGGCGCTGTTGTTCAGCCTTGTGATGCTGGCGCTCGTCCTGCTGGTCGGAGCGGAGCTGAATGGCGCGCAGCGCTGGATCCTGATTGGTGGCTTCTCGCTCCAGCCCAGTGAAATCCTGAAACCCGCCTTCGTTGTGTTTGTCGCCTGGCTGTTCAGTGAAGAAGACAAGGGCGCTCCAGTGCCCGGTCGTATTGCGGCCTTCATCATTTTTGCGCTGGCGGCAGGATTGCTGCTCCTTCAGCCTGACTTTGGCCAGACGGTTCTGATCGCGCTGACCTTCGGGGCGATGATGTGGGCGGGCGGCCTGTCCTGGACCTATACAGCCATTCTGGCAGGGCTCGGCGCAGCCGGCGCCACAGGCGCCTATTTCACGCTGCCCCATGTGCGAGCCCGGATTGAAAGCTTTTTGTCCGATGGCGATGCCGGGGGTGGGCGCACCCAGACTGATATCGCCATTGATGCCATCGCCAATGGCGGTTTCTGGGGGACCGGACCGGGCGAGGGGCAGATCAAGCATATCCTGCCCATGGCCAATACCGACTATGTGTTCTCCGTCGCGGCGGAGGAGTTTGGTCTTATCGTGTCGCTGACGATTATCGGGCTGTACGGCCTGTTGTTTGCGCGCGCCTGGATGCTGGCGCTGCGTCTGGAGGACCCGTTCTCCCAGCTTGCAGCATCCGGTCTGGCGCTGCTGTTTGGCTTGCAGGCGCTGGTCAATATCGCGGTCAATCTGGATATCGCACCGCCCACGGGTATGACTTTGCCCTTCATCTCCTATGGCGGCTCGTCCATGCTGGCGCTTTGCTTCTCAGCCGGGCTTTTGCTGGCGCTGACCCGCAAGCGGCCGGGGGCCTATGCGCCGCCGTCCAGCCGAAAGGCATTGGCATGAGTGAGAACGCACAAACCCGGTGCGCCCTGTTTGCGGCTGGCGGGACTGGCGGGCATATCTTTCCAGCGCGCGCAGCGGCCGATGAATTGGTCAAGCGCGGCTGGGAGGTGCAGCTTGTCACCGATGCGCGCGGGCTCAGGCACGCGACGGACTTTCCCGGCGGGGAGCCTGTGGTCATTGATGCGGCGAGCCCGTTTCAGAAAAATCCCATCCGTGCGCTCAAGGCGCTTATCAGCCTGGCCAAAGGCTACAGCACGACCCGCAAGCTGATGGATGCGTTCAAGCCATCCGTGGTCGCAGGCTTTGGCGGTTATCCAGCCTTTCCGGCGCTGGCTGCCGCGCGCCTGACCGGCACGCCGCACATCATTCATGAGCAGAATGCAGTGCTGGGCCGGGTGAACCGGTTATTTGCGGGCTCTGCCTTTGCTGTCGCGTCCGGCTTTGACCGGCTCGACACGCTGAAGCCCGGCGCGCGCCATGAGGTGACGGGCAATCCCCTGCGTGAAGCCGTCCTTCAATCAGTGACCGACTACACGCCGCCTGACCCCGAAGGTCCGATCCACGTGCTCGTCATCGGCGGTAGCCTGGGCGCGCGTCTGCTTTCGCTCACCGTGCCTGAAGCGCTGGCCCAGCTGCCGGAAAGCCTGCGGCAGCGCCTGCGTGTGGCGCAGCAGACCCGCGCAGAAACGCTGGAAGACGCGAAGGCGATTTACGCCAGGGCCGGGATCGAAGCTGACCTTCAACCTTTCTATACCGACATGGGCAAGCTCTACGCCGAGGCGCATCTGGTGATCAGCCGGGCTGGTGCCAGCTCGGTCAGCGAGATTGCCGCCCACGGGCGCCCCGCCATCTTTGTGCCGCTTGGCATCGCCATGGACGACCACCAGAGCGCCAATGCAATGAGTCTGGTTGAAGCAGGGGCCGCTGAATCCATTGCAGAATCTGACTTTGCCGCACAATCGCTGTCAGCTCGCCTTGAAACAGCCCTGTCAGATGGTGAAGCTCTGGCCCGTCGCGCTGCAGCGGCGCGCGCGGTTTCGCGTGCGGATGCCCATATGCGCCTCGCCGAGCTCATAATTGCCGCTGCAGGGACCTGACCAGAACCAATGCCACCGATCGATCTAGCCAACTCCGTTGCCCCTGTTCACTTCGTCGGTATTGGCGGTATCGGGATGAGCGGTATTGCCGAGGTGATGCTCAATCTGGGCTATACCGTCACCGGCTCTGATATCAAGGACAGCGCCAATACCGAGCGGCTGCGTCGCAAGGGCGCGACCATCCATATCGGCCATTCGGCTGACAATGTGGACGGGGCTGGCGCGCTGGTGGTTTCAAGCGCGGTCAAGCCTGACAATCCTGAACTGGTGGCGGCGCGCGCCGCGCGCGTGCCGGTGGTGCGCCGCGCGGAAATGCTGGCTGAGCTGATGCGCTTGAAACAGGCGGTCGCCGTTGCCGGTACCCATGGCAAGACCACCACGACCAGCCTTGTGGCGACCTTGATGGATGCAGCTGGGTTCGATCCCACTGTCATCAATGGCGGCATCATCTCGGCCTATGGCTCCAACGCCAAGATGGGCGAGGGTGACTGGATGGTCGTCGAGGCTGATGAAAGCGACGGCTCGTTTTTGAAGCTGCGCGGTTCGGTGGGCATCATCACCAATATCGACCCGGAGCATATGGAGCATTACGGCAGCTTTGATGCCCTGCGCGCGGCGTTTGAGCAATTTGTCGAGAACCTGCCCTTCTATGGCTTCGCGGTATTGTGCATCGATCATCCCGAAGTGCAGGCACTGGCCGCGCGGATCGAGGATCGCCGGGTCATCACCTATGGCCAGTCTCCCCAGGCCGACGTGCGCATTGGTGATCTGACCATGGATAGTTCGGGCGCGAACTTCTCGCTGACCTTCCAGGCGCGCGGCAATGAAGCCAAGACCTGGACCAACCTTCAGCTGCCCATGATGGGCGAGCATAATGTGCTCAACGCGGCCGGTTCCATCGCCGTCGTGGAAGCGCTGGGGGGCAACGAGGCTGAGGTCCGCGCGGGTCTTGCCGGATTCTCCGGTGTGAAGCGTCGGTTCACCCATGTGGGCGATGCGCTGGGGGCCAGCATCATTGACGACTACGGACACCATCCAGTGGAAATCGCCGCCGTCCTGAAAGCCGCGCGTCAGCGCGCAGGCAGCGGCAAGGTCCACGCCGTGGTCCAGCCGCACCGCTATTCTCGCCTGCATGATTTGTTTGAGGATTTCTGCACCTGCTTCAACGATGCCGACACCGTGCTGGTCGCCCCGGTCTTTACCGCCGGTGAGGACCCGATTGAGGGTGCAGACTCCGAACACCTCGCTCAGGGCCTACAGCGCCACGGCCACCGCGATGTGGGTGTGACCGCGCGCGAGACACTTGCTTCGGACGTGAAGGAAAAGTTGAGCAAGGGTGATCTGGTGGTCTGCCTCGGTGCCGGTGACATCACCGCCTGGGCGGCCGCGCTCCCAGAAGAACTGGAGGCCCTGGGGTGAGCTTCATCTCCCGCCTTCCGCCTGTCCGTGGCAAGCTGATCGAGAACGCGCCGCTGTCCGATATCACCTGGCTGCGCGTGGGTGGTCCGGCTGATGTGCTGTTCCTGCCTGCTGATGCGGCCGATCTGGCACGCTTCCTGGCGGAGACGCCGCGCGATATTCCGGTCCATGTGTTAGGTGCAGGCTCCAACACGCTGGTGCGCGATGGCGGTGTGCGCGGTGTGGTCATCAAGCTGACGCCGGCCTTTGGAAAAGTCACTGTCGAAGAGGGCCACAAAGTCCGCGCCGGGGCCGCTGCGCTCGACAAGGCCGTGGCGAGGGCGGCTGCGAAAGCCGGAATTGCCGGTCTGGAGTTTTATGTGGGTGTGCCCGGAGCCATTGGCGGGGCATTACGCATGAATGCGGGCTGTTATGGTTCGGAAACGAAGGATATCCTGATCGAAGCGGTGGTGCTGGACCGCCGGGGTCGTCGTATCGTCGCGCCGCTGGACGAGCTGGGCTATGCCTATCGACACAGCGATGCGCCCGACGACTGGATTTTCATTGAGGCGCTCTACCAGGGTCAGCCCGATACACCCGAAGCCGTGACCGAGCGCATGAATGCCATTACCGAGCGGCGAGAAAGCACCCAGCCGATCCGCGAGAAGACCTCCGGTTCGACCTTTAAAAACCCCGATCCAGAAACATCCGGCGGCAAATCGGCCTGGCAGCTTGTGGACGCCACCGGCTGGCGCGGCAAGCCCATTGGCGGCGCGCGCTTTTCAGAGCAGCACGCCAACTTCCTGATCAATGATGGCACCGCCACCGCCAGCGATCTGGAAACGCTGGTCGAGCAGGTTCGTTCGGACGCGAAAGAACAATTCGGCGTCGACTTGCATTGGGAAGTCCGCCGCATCGGGGAGCCTGCACAATGACCAAGCGCATCGCCGTTCTTCTGGGGGGGCGCTCGCCGGAGCGTGATGTCTCGCTGGTGTCCGGCGAGAAGGTGGCCGACGCGCTGCGCAAGCGTGGCCATGCGGTCATTCATATCGATCCGGCCGATGATGACTGGCAGGCCCAGCTGATCGCCACCAAGCCGCACCTGGCGTTCAACGCGCTCCACGGTGAGTGGGGCGAGGATGGGCGCATTCAGGGCGTGCTGGAATATCTGGGCATCGCCTACACCCACTCTGGCGTGATGGCCTCGGCCCTGGCGATGGATAAACAGCGCGCCAAGGCGGTGCTGCGCGATGTCGGGATTGCCTGTCCTGAGGGGCAGATTGTCAATCGGTTTGATGCCGCCAAGGCCCATGTGATGGAGCCGCCCTATGTGGCCAAACCCAACGCGCAAGGCTCCTCGGTTGGCGTGGTGATTGTGCCTGAGGGCACCGAGACACCGCCGGATATTCTGGCGTCGGACGACTGGCCTTATGGCGATGAGGTGTTGATCGAGCGCTTTTGTCCGGGCCGCGAACTGACGGTCGCCGTTCTGGGCGATTGCGCCCTATCAGTGACCGAAATCACGCCCCAAACAGCGTTTTACGACTACGAAGCCAAATACGCCGATGGCGGGTCTGTCCACCAGATTCCTGCTGATATTCCAGATGAGATCGCCGAGGCCTGCAAGCGCGATGCGCTGGCGGCGCACCAGGTGCTGGGATGCGCGGGTCTGTCGCGGTCAGATTTCCGCTACGATCCTGCAACGGGTAAGGTTTGGTTACTCGAAATTAATACCCAGCCGGGCATGACTCCTACATCCTTGGCCCCTGAACAGGCGGCCTATTGCGGGATCTCGTTTGAAGATCTCGTGGAGTGGATGGCGGAGGATGCGTCTTGTCCAAGGTAAGAGGCGCCAGCGCTCGCGGGTCCTCAAAAGGGGCAAAGGCGAGCTCTAAGCGCAAGGCTAGATCAGCGCCCCGCAAGGGAAGCGCGAAAACCGTGAACTGGTTTGCGGCCCAGCTGCGCGCGGCCCGTCACCGGGTAAGCTATGCCTTCCGTCTGGGCGGCATTGCTGCGCTGGTATTGTTTGGTCTGATCCTGTCGCTCTATGCCTTCACAGGCGGGCTTGGCGATGCCGGACAGGCGATTGCTCGCAATGCCGACCGACAGCTGACGCAGGCTGGTTTTACCGTAGACTGGATCGATGTTTCGGGTGCGAACCGTTTGTCCAGTGAAGAGGTCGCCGAACTTATTGGCGTTGAGCCGGGTGATAGTCTGGCCGGGCTGAATCTGGCCGCTGCCAAGACTGCGCTGGAAGCTGAACCGTGGATCGCCAGCGTGCGCGTCTATCGCCTGTGGCCGAACCGGCTCGCTGTCGTCATTGAAGAGCGCGAGCCGCTCGCCCTGTGGCAGGTGGATGGTCAACACCACGTCATTGATGGCACCGGCACGGTCATCACATCCGCTGATCCAATTGAATTTGCTGACCTTCCCCGTGTGGTGGGTGAGGGGGCCAACGAAACCGCGCGCACCATGGTTCAGATGGTTTTGCGCGACGATGCCATTGCGCGCCGCGTGAGCCATCTGATCTACGTCGGCGAGCGTCGCTGGTCGCTGCGGCTGGTAAGCGGCGGGGAGGTCCTGCTGCCGCAGTCTGACCCTGAGGGTGCTCTGAGCCTGCTTGGCCGCATGCATGCGGATCGCGGCGTGCTCGATTATGACGCGCAGATTCTCGATTTGCGCAATGAGGGTGAAATGGTTCTGCGCCCCTGGCCGGACCGGGCCGCCGAAGCGGCAGGGCGGGGAGCGTAACCGATGGGCCTGATGGGCGTGTTTGGCCACAAAGCCAGCTCTGACACCAAAGCAAAGCCGGGTGTTTATGCCGCTGTCGATATCGGCGCGGGAAAGACCGTCTGCTTCCTCGCGCGTACCGAACAGACGCTGGCGGGCCTGCGCCCGCGGGTGATTGGCGTCGGCCATGTGTCAACGCGCGGCGTGCGGGCCGGGGCCATCATCGACATGGAAGCGGCCGCTGACAGCGTGCGCTCAGCGGTGGAAAACGCCGAACGCATGGCCAACCACACGGTCAGCGAGGTGGTACTCTCGGCCGCTGCCGGTGCGCCCACCAGTGCCCGTATCAGCGTGGACATGGATCTGGCCGCCAGCGAGGTGACCGACCGCGATCTGCATCGGATCCTGGCTGAAGCCCTGCATCAGCACCGCGAGCCGAACCGGGTCATGCTCCATGCCTTGCCGGTGTCCTGGCGGGTGGATGGCCATCGCGGGGTGAAAGACCCACGCGGCATGTTTGGCAACCAGCTGGGCGTTGACCTTCATGTTGTCAGTGCGGCGGCCGATCCGATCCAGAATCTCATTGCCTGCGTGGAGCGCTGCCAGCTGACGGTCTCCGGTGTTGCGGCCACGCCCTATGTGTCCGGCCTTGGCGTGCTGACCCCTGATGAGCGCGAGCTTGGTGCCCTGGTGGTCGACATGGGTGCCCACGTGACCAGCTTTGCAGTTTTTGCTGAAGGCGCGCTGCAGCATGTCGATGCCCTGCCCGTAGGCGGGGCCCATGTGACCAGCGATATCGCGCGTGGTCTGACCACGCCGATCCAGGCTGCTGAACGCATCAAGGTGCTCTATGGCTGCGCCCTCGACAGCCCGGACGATGACCAGGTGATGATCGAAACGCCGCCCGTAGCCGGCGGTGACAGCTCCACCATGGGCCAGCAGCCGCGCGCGCTTCTCAATGCGGTCATCCGTCCGCGGCTTGAAGAAATCTTCGAACTGATGCGCGATCGACTTGAGGCCGCAGGCGCTGATCGCGCCGCGGGCCGCAGCCTGGTGCTGACCGGTGGGGCGAGCCAGCTGCCCGGTACCGGTGAGCTGGCCGGGCGTATCCTGGGTAAACAGGCCCGTGTCGCTCGCCCCGAAGCGCTGGCCGGTCTGGGGGACGCGGTGTCCGGTCCGGGGTTCTCCGCCTGTGCCGGTGTGATCCAGCGCAGTGTGAAAGGTCCGGTTGAAGCCATCTCCGGCCCGCCGCGCTTTGAACGCGCCAGCATGCGCCGCCGCCCGGTGGAGGTGGTTGATCGCGGGCCTAAGGCAATCCTGCGCTGGTTCGCGGAGAGCTTTTAGCGATTATCCTGTCATCCCGGACCCATCGGGTCCGCAAGGCGAATAGCCGCCCGCAGCGAGCCGGGTTCACCCCGGCGCAGCGAGGAACGCCTTCGAAAGACGCCCCTCTCATTAACCATTTTCCTCAACCTCCCATTAATCATTCGTTCCCGAAGCGTTCTGAAAATTCCTTTGCATTTTGGTAGCTTGGCTTAACCCGCGATTAATCACACGCGGGCATCTTTGGATGATAACCGACCTTTAACCACGCCGCGCCTCGAAGGAGCTGCCCCCATGGCCCTGAACCTGTCTGCCCCGGAAACTACGGAGCTGAAGCCCCGCATCCTCGTTTTTGGCGTCGGTGGTGCTGGCGGTAATGCGGTCAACAACATGATCGACTCCCAGCTTGAGGGCGTTGATTTTGCCGTGGCCAATACCGACGCCCAGTCTCTGGCGCGCTCGGGCACCGAGCGTCGTATTCAGATGGGCGCTGCCATCACCGAAGGTCTGGGCGCTGGGGCGCGTCCCGAGGTTGGTGAGCAGGCGGCTGAAGATTCCATTGCGGAAATCAGCGAGTACCTGCAGGGCGCACACATGGTCTTCATCACCGCCGGTATGGGCGGGGGTACGGGCACAGGCGCAGCGCCGGTGATCGCGCGCGCAGCCCGTGAGCAGAATATCCTGACCGTCGGTGTCGTGACCAAGCCCTTCCACTTTGAGGGCACGCGCCGCATGCGCATTGCCGAGGCCGGTATTGAGCGCCTGCAGGAGCAGGTCGACACGCTGATCATCATTCCAAACCAGAACCTGTTCCGCATCGCGACGGAAAAGACGACCTTTGCTGAAGCTTTTGGCATGGCCGACCAGGTGCTGCATTCCGGCGTACGCGGGATTACCGATCTGATGGTGATGCCGGGCCTGATCAATCTCGACTTTGCCGACGTTCGCACCGTGATGAACGAGATGGGCAAGGCGATGATGGGCACCGGCGAGTCCTCCGGCGACAAGCGCGCCATCGAGGCCGCTCACAACGCGATCAACAACCCGCTTCTGGATGATGTCTCGATGAAGGGCGCCAAGGGCGTGCTCATCAACATCACCGGTGGCATGGACATGACGCTGTACGAAGTCGATGAAGCCGCGAACGAAATCCGCAACGAAGTCGATCCCGACGCCAACATCATTGTGGGCTCGACGTTTGACGAGGCGCTCGATGGTACCGTGCGGGTGTCGGTCGTGGCGACCGGTATCGACGCAGAGACCGCAACCCAGCCGATCCGCCGCTCCGACAATGTGACCAACGCCTGGAAAGGCCGCGAGACGCGTCCTCAGCGCCGTCCAGAGCCGATGGTCCGCACCAACATGGATGCGGTTGCCGTCAACGAAACGCCGACCACGGCGACGAACACCGCACCTGCCGCGGCCACTGCATCAGAGCCGACCATGGCTGAAAAGCTTGCCGCCCGTGCGGCTGAGCACGCGCAGGCGATGGCCTCGGCACAGACCGATATCGAGGCCAGCAAGCCTGCTGTGGTGGAAGCTCAGGAGCGCCTTGAGCGTGAAATGACGCCAACGGCTGAGACCCAGGCCCAGCCGCAGGCTGAGATCCGCGCTGTCGAGCCGCAACCGGCCCCGCAGCCTGCTCCGGCCCCGGCCCCTGAAACCAAAGCTGAAGCTGAGCCCAAGCGTCGCGGCCTGTCGCTCTTTGGTCGCCGCCCGAAGCCCGCACCGGCCCCGGTTGAGCGCCCTGATCCGCTGTCGAGCCGCATGGCCGAGCCCCAGCAACCGGCTCGTCCGGCGCAGCCGGCACCGCGCCCGACCGCCCAGGCTGGCGGTGACCTGTTCGGTGACCAGCTGGACGAAAGCGATCTGGAAATCCCGGCCTTCCTGCGTCGCCAGGCGAATTGATTTTGAGTAGCCCCTCCGGGGCGCATTATCCTCGCTTTCGCTGAGGCAAGCTCATCTTCGCTGCGGGCGGCTGTTCGCAGTTTTTCTGATCCTCCTTCGCGTCCGCTCAGTCGGGCGCGAAGTTGGCCCCCTCAAACTTCATTAAACGCTCGAGACCATCGCTAAGCTCTTGCGACGTTGCAGGATTAGGCACAAGCATCAACGCAATCCCGCCATCCCCGCGCAGGCGGGGAACCAGAGCGATCAGGCGCCGCGCTTCATGATCTCTGGGTCCCGGATCAAGTCCGGGATGACGGGTGGGGATGGGGATAAGTCTGGCTCCCCGAGCGCTTCAGCGCTCGCAAGGCGAACAGCCGCCCGCAGTGAGCGGGGCTTGCCCCCGCGCAACGAGGACCGACGGCACGGACGTGCCGGAGGAGAAGGAAACCCGAGCGCTTCAGCGCTCGCAAGGCGAACAGCCGCCCGCAGTGAGCGGGGCTTACCCCCGCGCAACGAGGACCCGACACTCCGGATGGGTGGAGGACAAGGAAAAACAGTAACACAGTGCAACAATCGTTTAATTGCTGCGACTGCTCACGTTGTTAGGATGATCGTGAAATGAGGGGAAGTGCCATCAATTTCGCACGTTGAACACAGCGGCGACGAGGGCACTGAATGAAACACTTAAACTGGATAGGGCTGGATGGTCATGCACCGCACCACGCTCAGCGCACCGGCGGTTTGTGCCGGAATTGGACTGCACACAGGGGCCCGTGTGCGCATGGTCATGAAGCCGGCTCCGGTCGGCTCTGGCATTGTGTTCGAACGCTCCGACCTTGATGTGGCTGACGCCCGCGTCCCGGCCCGTCGCGAGTTTGTGCGCTCCACCGACCTTGGCACCACGCTGGTCAACGACTCCGGCGCTTCTGCAGCGACCGTTGAGCATCTGATGGCGGCGTTTGCCGGTCTTGGCGTTGATGACGTGATTGTTGAGCTGGATGGTCCGGAAGTTCCGGCCATGGACGGCTCGTCGGCACCCTTCGTGGACCTGATGCTGCAGGTCGGCCTGAAGCAAAGCCCGGCCCCGCGCCGCGCCATTCAGGTTTTGAAGACCGTCGAAGTGGAAGACGGCGCGCGTACCGCAAGCTTCCTGCCGTCTGTGAAGCCGGCCATCGATGTCACCATCGACTTTGAAGACCCGACCATTGGCCGTCAGCACTTCGCGTTTGAGGTCAATCGAGACGCGTTTTCCGATCTGGTCGCTCCGGCACGGACCTTCGGTTTCCGTCGTGATTTGAACATGCTGCTGAAAAACGGTCTGGCGCGCGGTGGATCTCTGGACAATGCCGTGGTCATTGATGAGGGCAAGGTCGCCAACCCTGAAGGCCTGCGTTTTGCCGATGAGTTTGTGCGTCACAAGGCGCTGGACGCGCTGGGTGATCTTTATCTCGCAGGCGCGCCGATCCTGGGTCTTTACCGCGCAACCCGCCCCGGCCATGGCCTCAATGCCAAGGCCGTTGAAGCGCTTCTGGCGGACGAAACAGCGTGGCGCTGGGCCAATATGGCCGAGGCAGAACCGGCTGAAAGCCTGAAGGTTCACTCCTAAGTAATGACAGAGCGCTTTTGCTGGAGCGTCTGATCGGCTAAACCTTTGTTCCGACTCCGGGCCGGACGCGGTCCATGCAAAGACGTCAGAGGTCGACCGAACACATGACTTTCGCTCTACGCGCTTCAGCGCTCAGCCTTCTTGCCCTGACTGTTGCGGCTTGTGGCTCCGGCCAGGATGCCCAGCTGGCCTATGTCGAGACGCCGGTTGAGCGGCTCTACAATCTTGGTTTTGATGCGCTGGAGAGCAATCGTTACAGCGAAGCTGCGGTCTATTTCGATGAGGTGGAGCGTCAGCACCCCTTCTCCGAATGGGCGCGCCGGTCGATGCTCATGGCCGCTTTCGCCAACTATGAAGCGCGGCTGTATTCGGAAGCCATCTCTGACGCGGAGCGTTTCATCGCGCTTCACCCAGGCTCATCAAGCGCACCATATGCCTACTATCTGATCGCGCTGTCCCATTACGAGCAGATCTATGATGTCGGCCGGGACCAGTCGACGACCCGTCAGGCCATGGAAGCCCTGCAGCAGGTGGTGCGTCGCTATCCCGAAACGCCTTACGCCCAGGATGCGCGGCTGAAGCTCGACATGACGCGCGACCACCTTGCTGGCAAGGAAATGAGCGTGGGCCGCTGGTATCTGCGCAATGGCTATTATCTGGCCGCGATCAACCGCTTCCAGACGGTTGTGCGCGACTACGAAACCACCAGCCACACGCCCGAAGCCCTGCACCGCCTGGTGGAGAGCTATGTGGCGCTGGGCATCGACGAGGAAGCCCGGCAGGTCGCCTCGGTGCTGGGTTATAACTTCCCGGGCTCGGAGTGGTATCAGGACACCTATAGCCTGATGACCTCACGCGGCGTGGACCTGCCAGGCGCGGTTGATGTGGAGCGTGACCCGACTCTCTTGCGCCGGGCGCTCGACCGGATCTTCGGCTAACGCGGGGGATTCGACACAGCGGTGCTGGCCTCTCTGTCCATTACCGATATCGTCCTCATTGACCAGCTACAGCTGGACTTTGCCGACGGTCTGTCTGCCCTGACCGGGGAGACGGGCGCGGGTAAATCCATCCTCCTGGGCGCGCTGGGCCTGGCGTGCGGTGATCGCGCCGAGCGCGGACTGGTCCGTGCCGGCGCTGAGAAGGCGCAAGCCACCGCCCTGTTTGAACCGCCGGTCGACCATCCCTGCTATGCCATTCTTGAAGAGGCCGGTGTCACGGTGGAGCCCGGTGAGGCGGTGATCTTGCGCCGGTCGCTGACTGCCGACGGTCGCTCCCGCGCCCATGTGAATGATCAGCCTGCTAGCGTCGGTCTTCTGGCGCGTCTGGCTGAAACGCTGGTGGAGATTCACGGCCAGCATGACGGGCGCGGGCTGATGGATCCACGCACGCATCGCCGGCTTCTCGACAGCTATGCCGGGGTTGATACCGTAAAGACCCGCGCCGCCTACAAGGCACTCGCCGAAGCGAAAAAGCGCGTGGAAGAGCTGACCGAGGCGCGCGATCGTGCGTCTGAGGAGGAAGCCTTCCTGCGCGATAGCGTGGAAGCGCTCGATGCTCTGGCACCCGAAGTAGGCGAAGAGGCTCGCCTCGCCGATGAACGCAAATTCCTGCAGCAGGCCGAAGCCGCTCTGACCGAGCTTCAGGACGCGCTGGAAGCGGTGTCCGGCGGGGAAGGCCTGTCAGGACGGCTCAACACCGCGCTGCGCGGTCTGGAACGTGTCCGCTCGGCTCTGGGCGAACAGGCCGGTGATGACGGCGAGGGCGATGCCTCTGTGGCGCGCGCCGCTGTGGACCGGGCCGCCGGGGCGCTCGATCGCGCGCTCATCGAGTTTAACGAGGCCGAAGACGCGCTGGGCGAAGCCGCACAGCGCTTTGAAGTGGAACCGGGCCGCCTCAATGAGGTTGAAGAGCGTCTGTTTGCCCTGCGCGGCGCGGCCCGCAAGCATAATGTCGATGTCGACAAGCTGGCTGAGCTGCGCCAGACGCTGGCTGACCGCCTCGATCTGATCGAACACGCTGATGACCGCCTGAACGAGGCCGAAGCGGCGCGCAAGGCCGCTCAGGCCGATTATTCAGACGCCGCATCGGCCTTGACCCAGCAGCGCCGGAAAGCCGCTGAAGCGCTGGCCAAAGCCGTGGAGGCCGAGCTCGCGCCGCTGAAAATGGATAGAGCCCGCTTTCGGGCCTCCGTCACCAGCGATGAAGACAAGCCCGGCCCTGACGGCTGGGACAAGGTCGCGTTTGAAGTCTCCACCAATCCCGGCGCGCCCTTCGGTGCGCTCGACAAGATCGCCTCGGGCGGTGAGCTGTCCCGCTTTGGCCTGGCGCTGAAGGTCTGCCTCGTGGGGGAAGCGGGCAAGGTCATGGTGTTTGACGAGGTGGATGCGGGTGTCGGCGGCGCAGTGGCCGACGCGGTTGGCTCGCGCCTGAAGCGCCTTGCCGAAACCGGTCAGGCCCTTGTCGTCACCCACGCGCCCCAGGTGGCCGCTCGCGCCAGCTCCCACTTCCGCATCGAAAAAGGCGGCAGCGACAATGAAGTGCGCACGACCGTGCGCGAGCTGGGCCCCATGGAACGCCGCGAAGAGATCGCCCGCATGCTGTCTGGTGCCGAGGTCACCGATGCAGCACGGGCTGCGGCTGATCAGCTGATGGGCGGGTAGGTTCTGCCCTGAGTTTTGAAAACGCCAGCACGATCCCTCTCCCCTCTGAGAGGGGAGAGGTTAGGTGAGGGGTGGTTTGACCTCTCATCCCGCTAGCCAATAGCCAGCTGAAACGCACCCCCTCACCCTACCTCTCCCCCTTGTTCAAGGGGGAGAGGGGGCATCCACGTCTCGTTTGATCTTTAAATGCCAACGCTGTGCAGAGGAAGCAAAGCGCCTCGTGATCGCACCCCTTCCGCTTGACCTTCGCGCCCCCATCCTCACCTTTGCTCCAGACCTTTAGGGGAATCGCGATGAGTGCTGCGCTGAAAGATGTCGACAAGCTGACCGGGGCCGAGGCTGCGTCCGAGCTGGAGCGGCTGGCCAAGGAAATCGCCAGGCATGACAAGGCCTATTACGCCAAGGATGCGCCGACGATTTCCGATGCGGTCTATGACGAGCTGCGCCAGCGCAATAGCGACATCGAAGCACGCTTCCCGGACTTAAAGCGCTCGGACAGCCCGACCGACCGAGTGGGGGCGGCACCCTCAGAGCAATTCTCCGAAGTCCAGCACGCGGTGCCCATGCTGTCGCTGGGCAATGCGTTCAATGATGACGACGTCGCGGACTTCGTGGAGCGCATCAAGCGTTTCCTAAATTTGACTGAGACTCCGAAGCTGACGGCCGAGCCCAAGATCGACGGGCTCAGCGCCAATCTGCGCTATGAGAAGGGCGTGCTGGTGACCGGAGCGACCCGCGGCGATGGCCGGGCGGGGGAGAATGTCACCGCGAACCTGAAGACCATCGCTGACATCCCCCACACGATTGAGGGCGCGCCGGATGTGCTGGAAGTGCGCGGCGAGGTCTATATGAGCCATGAGGACTTCGCAGGCCTGAACAAGCGCCAGGAAGCGATCGGCAAGCCGGCCTACAAAAACCCGCGCAACGCGGCGGCTGGCTCCCTGCGCCAGATTGATCCGAAGGTGACCGCGCAGCGGCCCTTGCGCTTTTTTGCCTATGCCTGGGGTGAGTTGAGCGAGCCTCTGAGCGATACCCAGTGGGGCGCGGTTCGACGGCTGAAAGAGCTTGGCTTCGTCATCAATGACGACATGGCGCTGTGTGACAGTGTTGAGGCGCTGATCGCCCATTATCGCGGGCTGGAGGCCAAACGCGCCCAGCTCGGTTATGACATTGATGGCGTGGTCTACAAGGTGGATCGCCTCGATCTGCAGGAGCGGCTGGGCTTTGTGGCGCGCGCGCCGCGCTGGGCCATCGCCCATAAATTCCCGGCTGAAAAAGCGACCACGCTTCTTCGCGATATCGACATTCAGGTGGGGCGTACCGGCGCGCTGACCCCGGTGGCCAAGCTGGAACCGGTCACCGTGGGCGGCGTGGTGGTGTCCAACGCAACGCTCCACAACGAGGATGAGATCGCCCGCAAGGATGTGCGCATCGGTGACACGGTGGTGATCCAGCGTGCTGGCGACGTAATCCCGCAGATTGTTGAGGTGGTCAAAGACAAGCGCCCCGCCGACAGCCAGCCCTTCGTCTTCCCCGATCACTGCCCGATCTGTGACAGCCACGCGGTGCGCGAGCCGGGTGAGGCGGTCAAACGCTGTACCGGCGGCCTGATCTGTAACGCCCAGATCGTGGAGCGCTTAAAGCATTTCGTGGCGCGCAAGACTTTCGACATCGAGGGGATGGGCGAAAAGCAGATTGCCGCCTTCTTCCACGAGGGCGCGGTGCGCTCCCCGGCGGATATCTTCACGCTGAAAGCGCGAAACGAAGCGGGCGAGCTGACCCCGCCCATCGCCGAGCGGGAAGGGTGGGGGCCGACCTCGGCGCGCAATCTGTTTGCCGCCATTGATGAGCGTCGGTCGATCCCTCTGGCGCGCTTCATCAACGCCATGGGCATACGCCATGTGGGCGAGGAAACCGCCCGCCTTCTGGCCACGAGCTATGGCAGCTGGGAGGCGTTCCGTTCAGCCGCTGAAGCGGCCGGGGCCCCGGACAGCCCGGAGCGTGAGGCGCTGCTCTCCATCGACGGGCTGGGCGAGACGGTCGTGCGCTCCATCGCGGAATTCTTCACTGAAAGCCACAATGCTGAGGCGCTTGATGCGCTTTTAAAAGAGGTCACGCCGCAGGACGCGGAACGGGCTGCCAGCGACTCTCCGGTGGCGGGCAAGACGGTGGTGTTTACCGGTGCACTGGAGCGCTTCACCCGCGATGAGGCTAAAGCCAAGGCCCAAAGCCTCGGCGCGAAGGTGGCGGGGTCCGTGTCGGGCAAAACCGATTATCTGGTGGCCGGTCCCGGCGCGGGCTCAAAGTTGAAGAAAGCCACAGAGCTGGGTGTGACGACCCTCACCGAGGATGAGTGGCTGGAGTTGATTGGCGGTTAGGCGGTTAGCCTTAAGCGCTTTCGCGTCGCCACGCTCCCGCCAGCAGCGCCATCAGCAGTGCCGCCAGCAACAGCCCCGGTGCCAGCGGGGTGCGTTCCGCATCGGTGACCACATAAGCCTCATTACGCTGCAGCCCGATCCAGTCGCGGCCCGTTGCCTGTGTGCCGGGACGGATGCGGCGCACTGTCGGGATATCGCTGGCATCTTCCAGGGCCCGCGCCCCGCCGCCGCTGGCTTCGGTCAGCATGTCGAGCCGGTCCGGGTCTGGCGTCAGGTCGGCATATTCTTGCGGATTAAGCGGACCGGAAGCCGTCACAGCGGTGAGGTCGCCTGAGGTTAGTCGTACCAAGCCCTGTTCATTGGCTTGTGTTTCCGCCACAAAGCGACCCGGCGCGGTTTCGCCCATGGTCAGGGTTTCGGTGCGCCCGGACGGCCACTCGATTTCAAGCGGCGGGGCTTCGTCATCCAGCGTGGTGCGCGCCGCGGACAGCACCCCGTCAGAGACCTGCGCGGTGAGGCGCTCTTCATCCAGCTCCGGCTCGCCCATCAGCCAGTGCGCCACCCGGCGGAAGAGCTCGTCATGGGGGCCACCGCCTTCATAGCCACGCGCCCACAGCCAGGCCTGGTCCGATAGCAGCACCGCCGCACGACCTTCTCCGGCGCGGGCCAGAGTGAGCAGTGGCTCACCGTTTTCGCCTTCAAGAATGGTCTCGCCAGACACTTCGCGCGCCCCGATCTGGCGGAACCACGGGCCCCAGCTTTCCTGCTGATCCAGCAGCGGCGCGGTGACCGGATGGCGGGCCCCGGCTTCGCTGACGCGCGGCGTGAAAGCCCCTTCAAGAATGTTTCCATCAGGCGCGGCAGGCAGTACGCTGGCGAGCGGTGATCGCGCCAGGCTGGCTCCGCCGGCAAATGGCGGGCCGGTGGTAACCAGAAGCGCGCCACCAGCCTCCACATAGCGCCCGATATTATCAAGATAGAGCGGACGCAGGATGCCGCGGCGGCGGTAGCGATCAAAGATCACCAGATCAAACTCTTCCAGACGCAGCTGGAACAGCTCGAAGGTTGGAAAGGCGATCAGCGCCAGCTCATCGGCGGGGACCGAGTTGTCCTTGTCCAGCGGGCGCAGGATGGTGAAGTGCACCAGGTCCACGCTGGGATCAGATTTTAGAAGATTGCGCCAGGCGCGCGCCCCGTTATGGGGCTCACCGGTGACCAGAAGCACGCGCAAGCGGTCGCGCACGCCGGTCACGCTCACCGCGGCGGTATTGTTGACCAGCGACAATTCCTGACGGCCCGGCTCCACATCAATCTGAACGGTGTTGGCCCCCCGGTTCTGAATGGTGGCACGCACCTCGACTTCTTCACCGATGCGCACACGCGCGGTGATCGGGTCGCCGCCATCCACCGACAGGAAGACATTGGCTGTGCCTTCAACCTCGCCTTCGTCCTCCACCATAATCGTGAAGGTGACGTCCTCTCCCACCAGGCCATAGCGCGGCGCTTCCGAGACGATCAGGCGGCGATCGCCCGCACTGGCATCACCGGCGACCAGGTGATGGACCGGGGCGTTGAGGCCAAAGCTGTCGGCATCGCGCGGGGCGTCGTGGATCTGTCCGTCAGAGACGACGACCACACCGGCGAGACGCTCACGCGGGATACGGCCGAGACCATCCTGCAGGCTGGGGGTCAGGCGGGTGCCATCGGGCGCGTTGCCGCCTCTGATCTCCACCAGATCCAGCGTTGGATCGTTGGCTGCTTCAGCGCGCAGGGCTTCGGCGGCAGCGTTGGCCGCTTCAGCGCGGGCTCCGATCTGCATGGACGGGCTATCGTCCAGGATCAGAAGAGCGATGTCATTAAGCGCCTCGCGCTGTTCACGCACCAGAGCCGGGTTGGCGAGCACACCGGCCAGCGCCAGCGCAGCCAGCGCGCGCCAGAGCCAGCCCTTCAGACCGCGAATCAGGGCAAAGCCCGCCGCCAGAATGGCAAGGCCAGCCAGCACTGCGATCAGCGCCGGGGCGAGCAGTGGCGAGAGGGAGAGCGTTGTCGCGTCCATCAATCCTGCCCCAGTCGCTCAAGAATGGCGGGCACGTGCACCTGGTCAGCCTTGTAGTTGCCGGTCAGGGCGTACATGGCCAGATTGACGCCAAAGCGGATGGCGAGCTCGCGCTGGAATTCGCCGCCTTCAACCGGGGCCAGCGGGCGACCGTTCTCGTCCATGGCCCAGGCTGAGGCCCAGTCGGCTGACCCGATTACGACACCGGACACGCCATCGCGGGCGCTGCCCTGATCATCGGCCTCCACCCAGACCTGACCGCCGGGATAGCGCCCCGGAAAGTCATCCAGCAGATAGAAAGTCCGCCCGATCACATGGTCGGCGGGGACCCGCTGCAGCGGGGGCAGGTCGATGGCATCAAGCGTGCGGGCCAGACCGGGATGGGGCTCCCGGCGCAGGCCGAAATCACCGCCATCGCGGGTATCAAACACAATCAGCCCACCCGATTGCAGATAGGCCGAGACCTTGGCCGCAGCCGCGTCGGATAGCTCCGGCGCGTCCAGCGTGATCGGCCAGTAGAGCATCGGGAAGAACAGGATTTCATCCTGCTCGATATCCACACGAGCAGGAGCAGCCGGTTCCACCGCGCTGCGCCGGGTGCTTTCGCGCGCCACGCCGAAAAGACCGGCCTCGCTGATCCGATCGATGGAGGCATCGCCCGTGGCCACATAGGCAAGGCGAACCTCCAGCGCGCTTTCAATTTCCTGCGGGGTCTGAGCTTCCAGCGCGGCAGGCGTCACGATGGCGCCCGCAAGGCCGAGCACCAGTGCTGGCATGACACGCTTCAGCTCCGGCATGCGCCCGGACAGGAGGAGCGCAATCAGCGCATCTGCGGCCAGGATCAGCAGCGCCAGCGCCAGCATCGGCCCAGCCAGGCGCAGGTCCAGCGTGGCGCCACGCGCTTCAATGATGGCACCGGGCAGGTCGCGGGCGATGGGGGCAAGCTGGGTGTCCGGTCCGACTGCATTGAGCGCTGCGCCTGAGGGACCGAGCGTCCACAGGCCCGGCGGTGTGGCAGGGCTTGCGCTGGCGGCGGTGAATTGGCGAGCCGGGACAGGCTCGGCGGTGGCGGGCGGCGCGGTGAGTGCGCCGCGCCCGGTTAGCGCCTGATCCAGCGTCCAGGCCCCGCCGGTAGGGGCTGGCGCGCGTGCGCTGTCAGCCAGCGCCAGCGTGCGATCGAGCATGGCCGGGAACAGACCGGACAGAGGCAGGCTGGACCAGTCCGGGCTGGCGGTGACGTGAAACAGAACCAGCCAGCCTTCACCGCGACGATTGGCAGTCACCAGCGGGGTGCCGTCATCCAGGCGTGCCCACACGCGGTCATCCAGATCCGGGCCGGGCTCGGCCAACACCTGACGATTGACCTCAGCCTCCGATGGAATATCGAGGCCGGAAAACGGGCTGTCATCGGCAAAGCTGCCAAGGCCCTGTGGCTCGTCCCAGGCCAGCGCTCCACCAAACAGGCGTCCGCCCTGGCGCAGCGGGGTCGGTAGAAGGTCATCCTGATTGGCGGCAAGACGCTGCCCGGCAAACCGGATGATAAGCCCGCCCTGATCCACAAACTGACGCAGTTCAGGGCTGTTGGCCGGTGCAGCATCCACCAGGATCAGGGCCGCGGGTTCTGACTCCAGCACGCTTTCCAGATCGCCGATCACTAGCTCCGCGCTGGGGCCCAGGGCTTCGCGCACATAGTGCAGGTCCGACAGAAGCGGTTGACCGTCGCGCCCGCCTTCAGGCTCGAGCACGCCGACACGAGGCCGCCGCCAGCGATCCCCGGTCAGGTGCACCGCACCGGCCGAGTTTGCGCCATCGACTTCCACGCGTGTGATGCGGTTGCGCAGGTCCAGCGGCAAGCGGGCTTCAAGGGTGAGGCTCGTTTCGCTGGGCTCAAACAGGCCATCGGCGCGCGCCAGCGCCCGCCCATCGCTGCCAAACGCGGTGATCGAGATGCTCCGCTCCCCGGTGGCGACGGGGCGCTGCACGGTGGCGGTAAACCCGTCGGCGGAGGCTCCAAGCCCGGTCAGTGCAAAGGCCAGGCTGGCATCATCGGGCAGCACAAGGCGGAGTGAGCCAGCGCCGCTAATGGCGCGGGCAAGAACCGCATCGTCAGGGCCCTCAATCCCATCACTGATCCAAAGGCCATCGACACGCGACGGTGCACCGGCTGCAGCCATGGCCGCGTCGATACGCTCAGCTGCGGCGGCACGATCCGGCGACCAGGCCTGGGGCGTGTGGGCGTCGATCCGCGCCAGCGCGTTGGCGGCGCTCGTAAATCGTGGTGTCTCGGCAAAGCGCGGATCGGTGTCGGTAAAGACCAGCGCTACAGAGCGTCCGTCGGCCCGGGCGCCTTCAAGGCGGCCGCGCACAGTGGTCTGAACCTGCGGCCAGTCCTGGGCCGCGGCCCATCCATCATCGACCACGACCAGCAGCGGCGCGTCGGTATTGGCGGTGGTGTCCGGTCGCCAGATCGGCTGGGACAGTGCCAGAATGATGAGGGCCGCCATAAACAGACGCAACGCAATCAGCCACCAGGGTGTCGTCTGCGGTGTTTCAGGGGTGCGCGCCAGCTGTTGCAAAAGCCGGATCGGCGCAAACACGACGGTCTGGGGCGCCGGCGGGGTCGCGCGCAGTAGCATCCACAGCGCTGGAAGCGCAATGAGGGCGGCCAGCGCCCAGGGCGCGCCAAAGGCAAGCGGGCCCAGACCGATCATGCCTGCTCTCCTGCAAGCGCCTGATAGAGCGCCATCACCGCGGTCGAGGCCGGGCGGTCGGTGCGATGGGTGATCAGCGTCCAGCCCATGCGCCGAGCCAGGTCCTTCAACTGGCGGGTGTGGGACGACCAGACATCGCCATAGGCTCGCCGGGCCTCTTCGGCTTTGCCAAACAGAAGCGGCTCACCGCTACCCGGCGGGGTGAAGCGGGTGCGCCCTTGAAACGGGAAGTCTTCTTCAGCCGGGTCGATCACGCGCAGCAGGATGCCGCGCGCCTGCAGCCCATTAAAGGCGGCAAGGCGGTGTTCCCAGGTCTCGGTCGGATCGAGGAAATCACTGGCGAGCACGACGCGGGCGTGGCGGGGCAGGTCGGGTGCTTCAACCGAAGCGGCGGAACCTGGCCCATCGGCCAGGGCCCGCCCGGTCAGTTCCAGTCCGACATTGCCGCCGCGCGCGCGTCCGGTTTCGCCCAAAGCTGCGATGCGTTCGCCGCCGCGATTAAGAAGGCTCGCCACCGCCATCAGGCAGATCGCAGCGCGGTCTTTCTTTGTGGCGAGGCCTTTGGAGCCGGTCGCCATGCCTGCCGAGCCGTCGCGCCAGAGATGGACCGCGTTTGCCGCTTCCCACTCGGTCTCGCGCACGAAGAGCTGGTCGCCGCGGGCGCTGCGTCGCCAATCAACCAAACCCGCACCGTCTTCAGATCGGTGGGGGCGGTACTCCCAGAAAGTCTCGCCCGCGCCGGGCCGGCGCCGACCGTGCGCGCCATGGGCGACACTGGCGGCAATGCGCTCAGCTTCGGCCAGCAGCGCGGGAAAGCGTGAGGCAGCAGCCTCCGCATCATGGCGCAGCGGCGAATAGCGGGAAGACAGGCGGGTTGCGGACATGTCGGTCGCTACGCAGCCTCAGCAGCGAGACGACCAATCAGATCATCCAGCGACAGGCCATCGGCGCGCGCGGCAAAGCTTAACGCCATTCGGTGCTTGAGGACCGGGGTCGCCAGCGCCTGAACGTCACCGGTGCTGGGCGCCAAGCGTCCCTGGAGCAGGGCGCGGGCGCGCACTGCCAGCATCAGCGCCTGACCGGCACGCGGGCCCGGGCCCCAAGCCACACCGTCACGCACATCACCGTCAGATGAAGTGTCGGGGCGGGCGCTTTCCAGAAGCGCGAGAATGGCATTCATCACCGCTTCGCCGACCGGCATGGCGCGGACCAGGTGCTGCAGGTCGACGATTTCGTCTACGCTCAAGACAGGCTCTGACTGCGCATCCTCAACGCCGGTGGTCGCAAGCAGGATACTGCGCTCCTCGTCCCGGGTCGGGTAGGGCACATCGATTTGCATCAGGAAGCGATCAAGCTGGGCTTCGGGCAGCGGGTAGGTGCCTTCCTGTTCGATCGGGTTTTGGGTGGCGAGCACGTGGAAGGGCTTGGGCAGGTCGTGGCGCTGGCCAGCAACCGTGACAAAGCCTTCCTGCATGGCCTGCAGAAGCGCGGCCTGTGTGCGCGGGCTGGCGCGGTTGATTTCGTCAGCCATCAACAGGCGACAGAAAACCGGGCCGGGAATAAAGCGAAAGGCGCGCTTGCCCTTGGCGTCTTCTTCCAGCACCTCGGAGCCGAGAATATCAGCCGGCATAAGGTCGGGCGTGAACTGCACCCGCTTGTCATCCAGCCCGGTCACCACCGCCAGCGTGTGCACCAGACGGGTCTTGGCGAGACCCGGCGCACCCACCAGCAAACCGTGGCCACCCGACAGAATAACAGCCAGCGACTGCTCCACCACGCCATCAAGGCCCACAATGGATTTGGCGATCGAGGCTTTCACCTCTGACAGGCGCTGTGTGGCCTTGTCGGCTTTGGAAGCCAGATCTGTGTCTTTAATCTCTGCGGCCATCGGCTTACATCCTTCGTGTCGACACCTTGGTCATGACAGAACATGGCCGCTGCCCCTTGGAGTGTCCATGGCTCGAGCAGTGCCTGAACAAAATGCAATGCAGTCGTTACTCAAAGCGGCTGAGGAAACCCCGTCTCAATCCGGCTATCCGCCAGTGGAACGCTGGGAGCCTGACTACTGTGGTGAGATGGATATGGTCATCCTCCGCGATGGCTCTTGGTGGCATGAAGGAACGCGCATTGGGCGGGAAAAGCTTATCCGCCTGTTTGCGCGCATCCTGCGCAAGGATGAGGACGGTCACACCTATCTGGTCACCCCGGTTGAGAAGATCCGCATCACCGTGGAAGCGGCGCCTTTTCTTGGCGTGCGGGTTGATGCGAGCGGGGCGGGCAAGGATCAGCGCATCGCTTTTCTGACCAATATGGACGACGCCGTTGTGGCTGGTCCTGAGCATCCCTTGCGCGTGGAGATCGGCCCTGACGGGGAACCGGAACCCTATATCCACATCCGCGGCCGCCTTGAGGCGTTGATCACGCGCGCGGCCTTTTATGATCTCGCTGAGCTTGCCGTTGAAGGCGAAGGCCCGGAAGGCGAACCGGCCATGGGCGTGTGGAGCTTTGGCCAGTTCTTTGTTCTGGGGCCCAAAGCGTGAGCGCGGCCCGAGCGCTGGCTGGCGGTGCGGACGCGATCCTTGAACGCCTTGGCGATGTGCTTGATCCGCTGCATCAGCGCGCCACCCGGGTGCGCTTTGGCGATGGCGACCTGAACGGCACGCCCTCGCCGACGGGGCGCAAGCTGAAACCAGCCGCCGTGTTGGCGCTTCTGGTGCGCGATGGTGACCGGCTGGATATCCTGTTTACCAAGCGCGCAGATCACCTGCAGGCCCATGCGGGCCAAATCAGCTTTCCTGGCGGCCGCCAGAATGTGGGGCGTGAAACGCTGGCTGAATGCGCGCTTCGTGAGACTGAAGAAGAAATCGGCCTGCCAGCCGATCGCATCACGCTCGTCGGGCGCTGGGAGGGATATGAGACGGTCACCGGTTATGAAGTCACGCCCTTCATCGGGGTAACCGATGCGGGCTTTGACTACACCCCTGACCCCGGTGAGGTGGCAGAAATCTTCTGCACCCCCTTCGATTTTCTGATGAATCCGGACAATCATCGTCTGGAAGAGAAGGAATTTCGCGGTCGACTGCGGCGCTACTACGCCATGCCATGGAAGGGGCGCTATATCTGGGGCGCAACCGCTGGCATGCTCAAGGCGTTGTCAAAGCGCTGGGCGCTGGGGCGTCCCAGGGACTGAGACCCTAGAAAAAAAGGAACACACTTATGCTGCGTTTCATCCTGCTGATGGCTGCGATGTTCGCTCTACCCTTCATTGCCTGGCATCTCTGGCGGCTGGTGCAGTCGTCCGAGACCGATCAGGCCGAACAGGCTCCAGCGACGACGCTGGCGATAATCGGCGTTGTGCTCGCTCTTCTGGCAACGGTAACGCTGGCGCTTGTGGATGGGCCGGGCGTATCGCGTGACGGTCGCTACGAGCCACCGCGGGTGGTGGATGGCGAAGTGCAGCCAGGCCGCTTTGTCCCCGATGACGAGGACAATGTTCCAGAAGACCCGCCCCGCGATGGCTGAGGTCCGCCTCAATCCGGCCGAGCATGTCTGGATGACCGACGCGAAAACGCGTGCGGTCATGGCGGCGCTCAATGGCGATAGCGAGGGCCAGGACGAGGACCGGGCCCGCTTCGTCGGCGGTTGCGTGCGCAATGCGCTGCTGGGGGAGCCGGTCGATGATGTGGACATCGCCACGACGCTGACGCCAGATGAAACGATGAGGGCTCTGCAGGCTGCGTCGATCAAGGCTGTCCCCACCGGGATCGCCCACGGCACCATCACGGCGGTGGTTGACGGTGAACCGTTTGAGATCACCAGCCTGCGCAAGGATGTTGAGACCTTCGGGCGGCGCGCAGCGGTGGCCTTTACGACTGACTGGAAAGAGGACGCCCTGCGCCGGGACTTTCGGCTCAACGCGATCTATTCCAGCCCTGATGGTACGCTCTACGATCCCTTTGGCGGTCTTCATGATGTGGCCGACCGGCAAATCATCTTCATCGGCGAGGCGCGTGACCGCATTGCCGAAGATCACCTGCGCATCCTGCGATTCTATCGGTTCAACGCCTGGTATGGCCGCCAGATTGATACTGAGGGCCACGCGGCCTGCAAGGAGATGGCCGAGACGCTCAAAGACCTGTCGGTGGAGCGGATCTGGAAGGAATTGAAGAAGCTGCTCGCTGCGCCGGATCCGTCCAAGACGGTTAAAGCGATGCAGGAAGGACACGTTCTTAAGCGTATCTTAACAGGGGATATCGACTTCAACCTGTTCTTAGCCATAATTAACGCGGATCGAGGGAAATCCCGCTCGCCCGAGCCTTTGGTAAGGCTTGCGGCGCTGCTGGGACGTGACGGGGCCGCCATGGCTAGCGTGTGCGAACAGATGAAGGCATCCAATGCCGAACGCGACCGGTGCGCGGCCATGACGGCCAGTGCTGAGTCGTTTGGCGTTGCCACTGTGCGCCCCGGGCTTGGCAAGCGCGAGCGTTCGGCTGTGCTCTATCGCATGGGGGCTGAAGCCTTCAGCGATCAGATGCGCTTGGCTGAAGCAGCGGGCGAGGGCGATGCCGATGCGGACCTTGTTGCTGCCGCGCACTGGCAAAAGCCTCGCTTCCCGATCACAGGACAGGATCTGGCCGCGGCGGGCATCCCGCGTGGTCCACAAATGGGCCAGCAGCTTAAAGCGCTGGAGGCGGTCTGGGTGGAAAGCGGCTTTATGCTGACCCGCGATAGCCTGCTTGAGCGACTGGACGGGGGCGCGGCGTGAGCGACGATAAAGACAAGCTCGATCCAGAGGCGGTGATCAAAAGCACCTTCGATCGCATGAAGGCGTTCGGCTATGTGGACCGGGCCTGGGTGCTGTCCGCGTTTGCGGTATTCTATCGTGAAACCGTCAAGCCGAAGGACGACGACAAGAAGGCCGATTTCCATCTGGGCCTGTTTCTCTTGCGCCTGCCTTTCCTGCCGCTGATCTGGCTCGCCAAGGGCATTGGCAAGCTGTTCGCCGGCAGCGCTGAGCCGGACCGCTCCGTCTTTCCCGATGAAGAATTCAGCGCCAAGTATAAGCGCGCCTACCAGGCCAATGCGGGTCTGTTCCGGTCGCTGTTGAACACGCTGCCGCAACCGGCCACCGGGCTTCCGGCGCAGAATACCCGTTCGCGCGGGCCTCGTGTTGCCAATCTGGACGCGGTGCTGGGACGCGCGGACAAGGATCACCTCAAACGAATCGCCAAATTCCTGCGCAAGTCCGGCCTGGAAGAAACAGGCTTCCCGGTGCGCCTTGTGGGCGATGAGGGCGATGGCGCGCCAAAGGTTGCCGACGAGGATCAGGCCGCGCTGGCGATGCAGCGCAATGCGGCCCTGTCGGTCCTGACTGGCGGGTTGCTCTATCGCTTTGCCTATGACCACGACAAGAAGCTGCAGTGGGAGGACACCAAGCGGGTCTTCCGTGCCGCCGGTCTCTATCGTGTCTATGTCATCCCGCCAGACGCCACCTATGTGGAGCGCCGCCTGCTGCTTGTCAGTCTGGAAGACGACGGGGCGATTGTCCGCGCTGCCGAGCTGAGCAAGCGCCGCGGTCGCTTTGTCGTGCGCGGCGGCTACGTGATCCCGGCCAGCGGCATCAATACCTTCGTGCTGTCGTCGGATTTCTCGCCGGATGTGCTGGCGCGCATGATTGAAAAAGGCATTTCACCGGCGGCTCGCGACATTGTCTTTCCTGAAGGCGTTCCAGAAGAAACCCGCACCTCGGCCTCCTTCCTGCAGGAGCACCAGCTGGGCTTTTACAGCCTGTTCAGCCGCGGCGAGGGCGAGCTGCGCGGCTCGCTGATGGAAGCGCCCACACCGGCGAGCGCCGTGGGCTATCGCGTGGATGAGGCCGAGATTGACCTCAGCGATCCAGCAGAAGAAGCTGACCTGCTCGCCGCAGCGGCCGCCGCCCAGGGCGACAGCTTCACAGAAATGACGGTGCCGACGCGTCCGCGTCGACCTGAGCTGGGCTTCCTGTCCTTTGAAGAGATTGAAGACCGCCGTGACCAGATCCTGGTCGCTGCCGTCAGCAAGAACCCGGCCGTCAGTATCGATATCGGTTAGGTGGGCTCGCTCGCCTGAACGGGTCGCTTAAGGCCAGATCACCTCAGGCGGCATGGAGGAGAGGATGCTCTCCACATTGCCGCCGGTCTGAAGGCCGAAGGTCGTCCCGCGATCATAGAGCAGGTTGAACTCCACATAGCGCCCGCGCTGGATCAGCTGCTCGCGGCGATCTTTCTCCGACCACGGGTGGCTCATGCGCTTGGCGACGATGGCCGGATAGGCCCTGTGGAAGGCCCGGCCCACATCCTGAGTGAACGCAAAGTCCGCCGCATGATCGCCTGAATCCAGATGATCATAGAAGATGCCGCCGGTGCCGCGCGGCTCCTCACGGTGCTTTAGCCAGAAATACTCGTCCGCCCATTTGGTGTAGCGCTCGTAGTAATCTGCGCCATGGGCATCACAGGCGGCCTTGGCTTCGGCGTGGAAGTCCACGCTGTCCTCAAAATCCTTGGTGCGCTGGTAGGTCTGGGTGGGGTTCAAGTCCATCCCGCCTCCGAACCAGCTTTCAGTTGTCGTGATGAAGCGGGTATTCATGTGCACGGCCGGGATATGCGGATTGCGCATGTGCGCGATCAGCGAGATGCCGGTGGCGAAGAAGCGCGGGTCTTCTGCTGCGCCTTTGACCTTGGCGGCAAACTCCGGGCTGAACTCGCCATAGACGGTGGAGACGTGCACGCCGACTTTTTCAAACACGCGGCCATGCATCATGCCCATCACGCCGCCGCCCAGATCTTCACTGCCATCGCCGCGCCGCCAGGGCTTTAGCTCAAACCGGCCGGGCTCGCCGGGATACATGACGGGATCGGCCTGGTCCTCCAGGGCATGAAAGGCGTCCACGATCTGATCGCGAAGGTTTTCAAACCACGCGCGCGCCTCGGCGCGGCGGGTGTCCATGTTGGTGTTCGGCTGGGCAGTGTCGGGCATCGTACAAATCTCTACTTCGCGTGGGGTCTTTAGAAGACCCTTGCTTGGCTTCATATGCAAGAGGCACAGCCGTCGCGCTGGCGCGCTGTTTGCAGCTTGGCTAGTGTCCGCTGCGAATTTTCCTGCTCTGGTGAATGTCCAATGTCCGACCCGCTTTCAAGGCTTAACGCCGCTGTCGACGCTGAAAAGATGCTCGAGGTGGCCGATGAGGTGCGCAATCTTCTCAAGACCAATCCGCCGCTCGGCGCGCGGTGGGGCGATATCGCCATGGCCGCTTTAAGCTCCGGCGATGAGATTGCAGCGCTCGGCGCGGCGCACAAGCTGACCGAAGCGGTTCCGGACAATGCTGATTCCTGGCTGTGGGTGGCCAGTGTGCATTCGACCCTGGGTCAGCACACCGAGGCGCTGCGCCTGATGGAGCGCCAGATGAAGCGCTTCCCAAACCACCCCTCGATCCACCGCCGGGCGGGCCGGGCGCTTCTGGAAATGGGACAGCCCCAGACTGCCGAGCTGTGTTTCAGAAAGGCACTGGAGCTCGATGGCTATGATGCCCAGTCCTTTGAGGGGCTGGCCCAATCCAAGACATTCAAGACCGGTGATGAAGATCTTGTCGTCATGGAGGAGTGCCGGATTGACTGGCCGCAAAACACACGGGCGGACAAGCGCGGCATCCTCTCCTATGCGCTGGCCAAGGCCTATGCCGATATCGGGGAATATGAAGCTGCAGGCCGCCGGGTGACCGAAGGCGCGGCCTTCTACCGCGAGTTCGCCCCCTTTGACATGGAGCGCCATGAGGGCGGCGTTGAGCACATCCTGTCGATCTATGAGGAGCGGTTTGCGCGCGCCAATGCTGATGCCGGGATGGTCGATGCGCGCCCGGTTTTCATTATGGCACCCCCGGCTGCAGGTGCCAGCTGGATGGCACGCGCCCTGGCGGCCCCTGACGATGCAGCACGCCTGGAGCGCAATAACGGCCTTTTGTGGATGTGTGGCTCCCCGCTGGGCGATCACACACCGGATGATCTCCATCGCGCGTTCCTGGAGGGCGGTCCCAACGTGCTGGTTGATGTGGGCCGGGTTTATCTTCAGCGCATGGCTGAAATCGTTGGCGATGCGCGCCGGGTCATTGACCCGTCCGGGCTGATCGAAATCGCGGGCGGAGCTGCGGGGCTTTGCCTGCCCGCGGCGAAATTCGTGCGAATCAAGCGGGATCCGCGCGACCTGGCCTGGGCCATCTACTCGCGTCGCTTCCGCAAGGGGCGCCACTGGTCTTATCACCCGGACGATATCGCCCGGGTGCTCGTGCTCCATAATCGCCTGTGTGACCGCTGGGCGGAGCTGTTTGAGGATCGCTTCATTACCGTCAATTACGAAGACCTGGCCGCTGACCCGGCGGCTGCCCTCAAGCCGGTGGCCGAGTTTGCTGGCCTCGACGCAGAAGCGGTTGGCGCTGAAGCCTGGCTCGGTGCAGACCTATTCAAGTCAGATCCCGTGGGCGTGCATGAACGCGGCGGAAGCCGCTTTGCCTCGGTAGAGGCGGCGCTGGAGCGGGCGGGCCTGATCTAAGCGTCGGGTTTCGGCTTCCGGTTCGTCCTGTGGTCCCCAGCTTTCCACAGATGGGTCAGTTTCTGGCGCGTTTTTCCTGCTTGCACCTGACTCTTGCGGGATAATCCGGTTGAAAATATGCGTGGGTCGGTATAGTTCGCCTCCCTAATGGCTAACAGCTGCATCTATGCGTCAGCACGACGCACTGGCTGGCCCGCCAAAAGCGCTATGTCCCGCATGGCGATCGCCCAAGGCTCCATCTCTCGGAGTTTTTGGTTGGGGTGATCGAATTATAGAAGAGGTCGGAACGTGACGGACGAGACCCAAGCTGTTGACGGCGGTGAAGAAACCACCCGTCGTGACTTTATCTACATCGCTGCTGGCGGCACGGCCGCCATCGGTGGTGCGCTGACCCTGTGGCCCTTCATCGATCAGATGAACCCGGCTGCGGACACCCTGGCTGAAGCCTCCACCGAGGTGAATCTGGCGGCTCTGGACGAAGGCGTGGGCATCACCGTGATGTTCCGTTCGCGTCCTCACTTCGTGCGCCGTCGTACGGCTGCTGAAGTTCAAGCCGCTGCAGACGCTGACGTGAACCGTCTGCCAGATAGCAATGCGCGCAACGTCAACATCGGTGATGGCGAGCTGGCGACGGTTGATAATCGTTCCGCGCTGACCGCGGCTGTGGCCGATGGCGTGACGGTGGACGAAGCGTTTGCCCGCACCATTCTGGTCTCCGGCGCGAATTGTACCCACCTTGGCTGCGTGCCGACCGAAGGTGCCGGCGAGTATGACGCATGGTTCTGCCCGTGCCACGGCTCGCACTACGACACCGCTGGCCGTATCCGTCGCGGCCCGGCCCCGGAAAACCTTCCCATCCCGCCGATGACCTTTACGGCGCCGACGACCCTCGTTCTCGGCTAGGAGATAGATAGATGAGCGGACCGAGCACCTATGATCCAAAGACCGGGATTGAGCGCTGGCTGGACAGCCGGCTGCCGATCATCCGGCTGGGATACGACTCCTTTGTCGACTTCCCGACCCCGAAAAACCTGAACTACTGGTACACCTTTGGCGGCATTCTGACTGTCTGCCTGATGGTTCAGATCCTGACCGGTATCGTGCTGGCCATGCACTATGTGCCGCACGTTGACTACGCCTTTGCCTCCATCGAGCGCATCGACCGCGATGTGAACTTTGGCTGGCTGCTGCGCAACATCCACGCCGTTGGCGCGTCGATGTTCTTCCTGGCGGTTTACCTGCACATCTTCCGCGGCCTCTACTACGGTTCATATAAGGCCCCTCGTGAGGTTTTGTGGATCCTGGGCGTGGTGATCTATCTGCTGATGATGGCTGCGGCCTTCCTGGGGTATGTGCTGCCGTGGGGCCAGATGTCCTTCTGGGGCGCAACCGTGATTACTGAGCTGTTTGGCGCGATCCCGCTGGTTGGCGGCCCGATCACCGAATGGCTGTGGGGCGGCTTTGCTGTGGGTAACACCACGCTGAACCGCTTCTTCTCGCTGCACTATCTGATCCCGTTCCTGATCGCTGGCGTTGTGGGTCTGCACGTCTGGGCGCTGCACGTGCCGGGCAACAACAACCCGACCGGCATCTCGGTGAAGACCTCCAACGATACGCTGCCCTTCCACCCGTACTACACGGTGAAAGACGGCTTCGCGATTGCGGTCTTCCTGGTGATCTTCGCAGCCTTTGTCTTCTACGCACCGGACGTTCTGGGCCACGCCGACAACTATATCGAGGCTGACCCGCTGGTGACGCCTGCGCTGATCGTGCCGGAATGGTATCTGCTGCCCTTCTACGCAATCCTGCGGGCTGTGCCTGACAAGCTGGGCGGTGTCATTCTGATGTTCGGCGCGATCGGCGTGCTGTTCGTCCTGCCCTGGCTCGACACCTCCAAGGTGCGCTCCATGCGCTACCGCCCGATGGGCAAGTGGTTCTTCCTGGGCTTTGTTGTCGCCTGTCTCGGCCTTGGCTGGGCAGGGGCTGAGCTTCCGGACAACCCGGTGCCGATCCTTGGTGCCGTGGGGATCGACTTCCTGTTCCTCGGTCGTGTCCTGACGATCTACTACTTTGCCTACTTCCTGGTGATCCTGCCGGTGCTGGGCTTTGTAGAGAAACCGAAAGAACGACCAGCGTCCATTGATGCAGCGGTAACCGGTGGCAAGTCCGCCGCCCCTGCTGCAGCGCCTGCTGAATAGGAGAGCGAGATATGAAAACCTTACATCGCGTTCTCATTGCCGCCGCTGGCGTGGCTGTGATCGGTTCGGTCGCAGCCTGGGCCGCGGGCGGTGGCAAGAAGCCGGCCGAGTATGAGTTCTCGTTCGAAGGTCCGTTTGGCACCTTTGACCGGGCTCAGCTTCAGCGTGGCTTCACCGTGTACGAAAACGTCTGTGCGGCCTGTCACAGCCTTGAACATCTCGACTTCCGCCATCTGGGTATGGAGGGCGGTCCGTTCGACGAGCAGGGCATGAGGGTTGCCGGCATGGAAGAGCTGTACAGCCCGGACCCGAACCAGAATGAAGTGATCCGCCAGATCGCTTCGCGCTCCATGGTTGAAGATGGCCCGGACGAGTATGGCGACATGTTCATGCGTGAGGGGCGTCCGTCGGACGACTTCCAGTCACCGTGGGAAAATGAAGCCCAGGGCCGTGCGGCCAATGGCGGTGCCTACCCGCCGGACCTGTCGGTCATCACCAAGGCGCGTTATGGCGGTCCGGAATATATCCGCTCGCTGCTGATGGGCTACGATTACGAGGCTCCTGAGGATCTCGATATCCGTCCGGGTAACTACTACAACCCGTACATGTCCGGTGAAGTCATCGCGATGCCGCCGGTCCTGTACCCCGACGGCGTCGTCTACGAGGACGACACCGAGGCGACGGTTGAGCAGCAGGCGACCGACGTGGCCGCCTTCCTGCACTGGGCGTCAGAGCCGCACCTGGAAGCGCGCAAGCGCATGGGTATTGCTGTGATGCTCTACCTCCTGCTGCTGTGCGGTCTGCTTTATGCGGCCTATCGCACGCTGTGGCGTAACGTGAAGCACTAGGCTTTGCGCCAAACCACGACATAATAGGAAGGGCCGCTCGGGATCGGGCGGCCCTTTTTGTAAATACAACCGACCAAGACTCCGCCAATGCAAACCGCCATGGTCAAGGACCCCATCGAAATCATCGCCTACCAGCCACGCTGGGTGGAGGAGGGCTTTGACCATGCCGAAGCGGTCGCACAGGCGCTGGGGTCCCTGGCGATGCGGGTGGACCATGTGGGATCGACCGCAGTGCCCGGTCTCGCCGCCAAGGATGTCATCGACATCCAGGCTCAGGTCCTCGACCTGACGGATGCGGCCATTGTCGATGCTCTGGTCGATGCGGGCTTCCGCTTCCGCCCCAAAAATGTGGATGATCCGGTCAATCCGGACTCAAGATCTGTGCTGGGCGAGGATGACTGGCGCAAGCTGTATTTCCGCGAGCCGGACGGCGCGCGCCGGGTTCATATCCATGTGCGCCGCAATGGCGCGGCGGCGGCCCGCAACACGCTTCTGCTCCGCGACTTCTTGCGCGATAGCGAAGCGGCGCGCCGAGACTATGGTGACTTTAAGCTGGCGCTGGCCGAGCGCACCCGTAACAAGCGCGCCGCCTATGCGGCCATCAAACAGCCCTTCATTCAGATGGCGCAACGCGCCGCGGAAAGCTGGGCGAGTGAGACGCGCTGGGTGCCTGGAGCGCCGGACGTATACTGGAGTAGTGCTGAATGAGTGAGTGGGTTCTCGGTGTGATCGGCGGGTCGGGACTTTATGCCCTGGACGGCCTTGAAAATGTGCGCAAGCAGCGGGTCATCACCCCGTGGGGCGCACCCTCTGGCCCCATGATCCATGCCGAACTGGAAGGGCTGAAGCTGGTCTTCATGCCACGCCATGACGAAGGCCACCGCATTCCGCCCAGCCAGATCAACTACCGCGCCAATATCGACGCGCTGAAGCGTGCGGGCGTGACCGATCTTTTATCGCTGTCGGCCTGTGGGTCCTTGAAAGAGGAGCTGGCTCCAGGCGCTTTCGTGGCCGTTGACCAGTTCATCGACCGCACGATCGCGCGTGAGAAAAGCTTCTTTGGCGCCGGCTGTGTCGCCCACGTGGCCATGGCCGACCCTGTGTGCAAGCGCCTGTCGGCGCTGGCGGCCGATGCGGCTGAGGCCGCTGGCGTTGAAAACGTCCAGCGCGGTGGCACCTATCTGGCCATGGAGGGCCCGCAATTCTCCACCCGCGCTGAAAGCCATCTCTATCGCAGCTGGGGCTGTGATGTGATCGGCATGACCAATATGCCCGAAGCCAAGCTGGCTCGAGAGGCGGAGATTCCCTACGCCAGCCTGGCCATGGTCACCGACTATGACTGCTGGCGCAGTGATGAGTCCGATGTGGATGTGAATGAGATTCTGGCGGTGATGCGCACCAATACCGCGCGCGCTCATGCGCTGGTGCGCCATCTGGCCAAAACGCTGGCAGAGACTGAACGCACCCCAAGCCCGCAAGGCATCGAAACCGCGCTCGACTACGCCATCCTGACTGCCCCCGATCACCGGGACCCGGCGCTTATCGAAAAGCTCGACGCCGTCGCTGGCCGGGTGCTGAAGGGCTAGTCGTCGCCTGCCACGTGCTCTCCCTCGTTTGGGCACATTTGCGCGCTAGATCAGCCTCATGATCAAAGCTCTGCTCCTTGCCCTTCTGGTCAGCACCTCCTCTGGCGATCCCGTCGCGCTCTATGAAGCCGGTGACTGGGAGGCCGCCGAGCAGGCGGCTGTCACGGCGTCTGATCCGGCCTCCCACACGTTGGCGGCGCAGGCTGTGCTGGCGCAGCTGATGAGCGGTGAGCTGTCTGAATTGCCGGAACGCGATCGGCGCGCCTTCGCCCGCCGGGCTCAGGCCCACGCCGAAGTCGCGCTCGACATGGATCCAGACTACGCGCCCGCTCATCTGCGCCTGGCCGCCGGGCTTGGGTATGAGGGCCGTTATGTCTCGCCATTACGGGCGGTTATGGCGCGCCTGCCCCAGCGGGGTCGCGAACATATTGAGCGCGCCATGGCGCTTGATCCCTCTGCGCCCTGGGGCCCGGCCATGCTGGGGGCCTGGCATTTCGAGGTTGCCCGTCGCGGCGGGGAGGGGCGTCTGGGCTCCAGCCTTGATGCGGCCTTTACCCACTATCGCGTAGCGGTGGCCATGGAGGGGGTAGAGCCCTCTATCCCCTATCATTTCGCGCTGGCTCTCGTCGCCAAAGACCCGGTCGCCCACCGCGAGGAGATTGATGCTCTGCTGGCGCAAGCGCTCGCCCATCCGTCTGAAACGGCCTTTGACGACACCGCGAAAAGTCTTGCTCAAAGCCTCTCCAATCTGCTGACGGCGGACCCGCAGGCGGCTCAGATCGAAGCGATCACCCGGCTCGAGAGCTAGGGGCGGGGATAAAGCGTCCCGCATTTGAGGGATAAGTCCTGATTGGGTGAGGTGCTGGCCGCGCGCCCAGCCGCAGGCTATCGACCCGCATCCCCTGAATCTGACTTCAATCAGGGTGAAACCTGACCCGTGCGCCTGTCTCAAAGTTAATATCAAAAATATTTGACATGAAGTCGAAGATTTTCTACATAGTGATATGTCAAAGATTTTAGACATGAAGGAAAGGAAATTCGACATGTCATTTCAGGAGAAAAGTAATCTCATCATGACGGTGATTTTCGTGCTGGCTTACAGCGCGTACACCGTCAACATCCTGCCGCCCGTTCTGGAGAACGGTCCTTCGATGGACGGTGTTGGCCCCTATCTGCTGGGCGTGGTCCTGCTGCTGGTGATCGGGGGTGTCGTGGGCCACATCCTTGTTGCAGTCACTGCGCCGAGCGATGCGGACAACGCCGACGAACGTGACAAGCTGATCGAAATGCGCGCCGATGCCAAATCCAGCTATGTGCTCGGCACTGGCGCGCTGCTCGCTCTGGGCCTGGCCCTGACCGAGCAGCACGTCTTCTGGATCGTGCATGCCATCCTGGCCGGTCTGGTCCTGAGTGAGATCGCCAAGGGCGTGCTGCGCGCCATCGACTATCGCCGGGGCGTTTGAGCGCCATGGGAAAGCCTACGAAAATCCGAAACCGGATCCGCGAGCTGCGCTTCCATGCCGATGAGATGACGCAAGCCGATCTGGCCGGGCGCGTCGGCGTGACCCGCCAGACCATCAACGCCATCGAGCAGGGCAAATACTCCCCCTCGCTGGAAAGCGCCTTCCAGATCGCCGAAGTCTTCGGGGTCGGCCTTGAAGAGGTGTTTCAGTACGGGAAGGCGGGTTAGGGCCCGCCCTCTCACTTCACGCACGGCCCTACTGGCTGGCCCAGACGATGCACTCTCATCTTACGCACATCTGACCCAGCCTACTGGCTGGCCCAGACGATGCGGGCCATCCACATCACGTCGGCGGTGTTCAGGGTGCGGTTGTCGTAGTCGGGGTTCAGGCTGATCAGCTCGACGGTGTTGGCGGTGACGCGTCCCAGCTCCTTGGCCATCACCTCGCCATCGCGGGTTTTGACCACGACCCGGTCGCCGCGGCGCGGCGGGGCGTCGGGGGCGACGACCACCCGGTCGCCATTGCGATAAAGGGGGGCCATGGAGTCCCCTGAAATCTCCAGCGCGTAGGCGTTTTCATCATCGACGCCGGGAAAGTGGATCTCCTCCCACCCGGTACCGGCCGGGAAGCCGGCATCATCAAAAAAGCCCTGATCGCCGGCTTGAGCCAGTCCGATCAGCGGCACTGAGCGCCCGGCCGCGCTACCCGCGGCCATGGCGGCAAAGTCTTCAAACTTCACGCCCACTGCGCCCAGCGCCTTAGCCAGGCTTTCGGTCGACGGCCAGCGCGGCTTGCTGCCATCGGCGCTGGTGCGCTTTGACGGATTGAAGGTGGTTGGATCCAGCCCGGCCAGCCTTGCCAGCGCAGAGGGCGTTAATCCGGCCTTGTGCGCCAGGCGGTCGATCCCGCGCCAGATCTGGGTATGAGTGAGCATGCCTGCCAAGGCTCCTGACCGGTCCCATTAATCAAAATGGGACTAAACCCCGTCTAGCAGGAAAATTTTCCTTACACCAGTGTGCTCGGCGCGAAAATCACCCGTGCTTGATGCTTGCCACCGCCCGGTCGTCAGGGTACCCGAGCGGCCATGACACAGCATATCTATCGCATCGCGGCGCCTGAAGCACTGGCTGCAGCCTCGCTGGCCGGGGCCTATACCGGTGAAGCCCACGACAAGGCCGATGGCTTCATCCACGCCTCCACCCTGGCGCAGCTGGAAGGCACACTGACGGCCCATTATGCCGATGCGGAGCGTCTGGCCGTGGCGGTCATCAAGGTCGAGGCTATTGCCGATCTTCTCCGCTGGGAGGCCTCTCGCGGCGGTGAGAACTTCCCCCACATCTATGGCGACCTGCCGTGGAGTGCGGTTGAGGCGGTCCACCTGATCAAGCGCGATGAGGAAGGCTGGCGGCTACCGGCGGAGCTGAGCGCATGAGCGATCTGGGTGCAAAACTCCTCACCCTGCTGCCACCGGAGACGGCGCACCGTACGGCGATCTGGGGCATGAAGCAGGGCTTTGGCCCGAAAGCCTCAACGCCGGCCGACCCGATCCTGCGCACCGCGCTTGCTGGTATGGAGCTGGCCCATCCGGTGGGGCTCGCGGCGGGGTTCGACAAGAATGCCGAAGCGCCCGATGCGCTCTTGAATGCCGGTTTTGGCTTTGTGGAGGTAGGCGCGGTAACCCCGCTGCCCCAGGCGGGCAACCCGCAGCCGCGCCTGTTCCGCCTGCGTGAAGACCGCGCCGTAATCAACCGCATGGGCTTTAACAATGAAGGCCTGGATGCGGTCAAAGCCCGCCTTGACGCGCGCCAGGAAAACCCGGCACCGGGCGTTGTCGGCGTCAATCTGGGGGCCAACAAGCAGAGCGTGGAACGCGGCGAGTCCGCTGAGGACTATGCCCTTCTGTTGAAGGCGCTATCGGGTCTGGCTGATTTCTTCACCGTCAATATTTCCTCGCCCAACACGCCGGGCCTGCGCGGTCTTCAAAGCGGTACAGTGCTCGATGACCTGCTTAAGCGGGTCAATGACGCGCGCTGGGCCGAGCCGGTGTTTTTAAAGCTCGCACCCGACCTGTCTGAAGACGATGTCGATCCGATTCTGGAGACGGTGAACCGCCATCGGATTTCCGGCCTGATCGTGTCGAACACCACGCTGGCACGGCCCGAAACCCTGCAGTCGAAGCACGCGAGTGAAAAGGGCGGCCTGTCCGGCGCGCCGCTGCTGGAGCCATCCACGGCTTTGCTGAAGCAGTTCCGCCGTAGCGCCGGTCCGGACCTGCCGATCATTGGGGTGGGCGGGATCGATGGTCCCGAAGCGGCCTACGCCAAGATTCGCGCAGGGGCCAATGCGGTCCAGCTTTATACCGCCCTGATCTATCAGGGGCCGGGTTTGGCGCTGCGTATCCGCGATGGTCTGGCCGATCTGCTGAAAGCCGATGGCTTTGAGCGTCTGGCCGATGCGGTGGGTGTCGACGTCTAGGTGAAGTCGCGCTTCAAGCCCGGCCAGCCCACCGCCAGCGTTAAAGCCCGCGCCACATAATAAAGCAGGAAGGCGGCCCACAAACCGTTGACGCCAAAGAGCGGCCGCAGGGTGAAGTCCAGCGCCAGATAGACCAGCAGAGACGCCATCATCGCATTGCGCATCAGCCGCCCACGCGTCGCCCCGATCATCAGGCCATCGAGCTGCCAGCTTGGCCAGCCCAGCACCGGCACCAGCGCGCACCAGACCAGCGCCGCACTCGCCGTCGCCCGCGTGGCTGCGTCAGTGGTCATCCAGCCGATAAAGATGTCGCCAAAGACAAGGATGCCAAGGCCGAGAAGGATCGAGGCTCCGGCGGCCAGCTCACTGGTCAGGCGGAAGGCGCGGGTCAGGGCGCGCCAGTCCTTGGCCCCAGCTGCGCGCCCGGTTTCGGCTTCGGCCACATGGGCGAAAGCATCCAGGAAAAAGGCGGTGATGGAGATGAACTGCAGAAGGATCGCGGCCCCGGCCAGAACGTCCGGACCTTCGCGCAGGCTGGCTTCATTAAACCAGTAAAACCCGCCCAGCAGCGCCAGCGTGCGCAGGAAGATGTCGCGATTGACCTGGAACAGGCGGATCGCGGCACCACGATCGAGCAGCTGGCGGCGGGCGGGCTGTCCCCGCCGGGTCAGGACGGGAAGCAGCAGCACTGCGGCAAGGCCGAGATGAAGCCACTGGGCCAGCGCGCTGGCCGCCCCCACACCGGCGACGCCCCAATCAAGACCCAGCACGAAGATCAGTGACAGGACGATATTGGCCAAATTCAGCGCGATCTGGAGGATCAGCGCCCGGCCGGTCAGGCCTAGCCCGATCAGCCAGCCATAAATGGCAAAGCCCGCGAGCGCCGCTGGTGCGCCCCAGATGCGCGCATCCACATAATCCCGGCCTGTGGCTTCGGTTGCCGCATCACCGGAAAATGCCATGAAGGCGAGCTCTCTTAAGGGCCACTGGAAAACCACCAGGAGCAGGCCCAATCCTGCACCCACTGCCACGCCGCGCCACAAAACCGCGGCGACTTCGCCCGGCACCGACCCGCCATCGGCCTGGGCGGCCAGCGCGGTGGAGCCCATGCGCAGAAAGCCCAGCGACCAGTAAAAGGCGTTGAACACCAGCGTGCCGAGCGCCACCGCCGCGATGGCATTGGTGTCGCCGGTATTGCCAATCACAGCCAGGTCCGCGAGCCCGACCAGGGGCGCGGCGAGGTTTGCCCCCATGATGGGAATGGCGCGGACCAGAAGCCCGCCACGGGTGAGGGTCTCAGGCTGAAGTTTGGCTTGGCTCACCCAGACAGCGCCTTGCCCAGCGCTTCGCCGGAGGTCCAGGCGTGTTCAGCCTTGCCGCCAAGCCGCCAGTCGCCGCCCACGCCCAGCGTCTTGCAATCGCTCAGCTGGGTGGGGCTTCCGGCCGCCTCGGTGACCATGGCATAGCGCCAGCGATGGGCGGTCTTCCAGACAGGCGCGGGCATGCCAAAGCGCACGAAGATCTCTTCGCACAGGGCCCGGGCCACGGTCTCCGGCTCATCCTCAAGGAAGGCGTCTGACCAGTCGGGCGAGGCTTGCAGGATGGCACCGGCGGGCGCGGTGGTGGCGGTCAGCGCCATCCAGCGCACGGCGCCGCCGAGCAGCTTGGCCCCGTCAAACCCCGGATCAAAATCCTGGTCCAGCGCCGCCATGACCGTCCAGCAGGGCGCGATCTTCACCGCGTTAGCCGCGGCAATGATGGAGGCAAAGTCGCCATCGCTGCGCGCCAGAAAATCGATCAGTTGTTCGGGCGGCAGGGTCAGGGCAATCTTTTCAAATGGACCTTCCGTCGATCCATCCTCAAACACGATGGTCCAGTCGCCCGGCTCACCTTTCAGCTTTTTCGCGCGGCGTGCGGTCTGGACCTCAAAACCGTCCAGCGCGTGTTTGACCAGCGCGTTCATGCCCGGCTTGCCCACATGGCGGTCGCCGCCGCGCAAGGGGGCGCTATTGCCGCCCCGGTCAATGCTGACGAGGCGCGCGTTCAGGACTTCAGCTGCACCGGCTTCAACCGCAGACGCCAGAAAGCTGGCAAAGCTGTCGGTCTGGGCGGTGACGTATTGGGCCCCGTGATTGAGGCGCATTTCGCCCAGCGGTGTTTCAGCGCGGCGGGTGGCCATACGGCCCCCCACGCCGCGACCCTTGTCGAACAGGGACACATCCAGACCGGCATCGCGCAGCTGGCGCGCTGCAGCGGCCCCTGCCAGTCCTGATCCGATCACCGCGACATTCATGCACAAACCCTGTCTAAACCCAGCTTGAACCCTATCTCCTCGCATATGACCGAGGAAACACAAAAAACGACTGAATCAGCTGCAGAAAACCCTGCGCAATGTGAAGTCTTCTTTGATGGCGCGTGCCCGCTCTGTCGTGCCGAGATCGGCTTTTATCAGCGTAGCGGGTCTGAGGCCCGGTTTACCAATGTCGCTGGTGAGGGTGATACGCCGCCTGAAATCACACGCGAAGAGGCACTCGGCCGTTTCCATGTGCGCAAGGCGGACGGCACCTTGCTCTCTGGCGCGGCGGCCTTTGCCGAGCTGTGGAAGGCCACGCCGGGCTGGCGCTGGCTGGGTTATATCGGGGCTGTGCCGCCCTTCGTCTGGATCGGGGAGGGGCTGTATCGTTTGTTCCTGATCTTCCGCCCCAGCCTTCAAAAGGTTGTGCGTCGAGCAAGCTGATGACGGCCGAGCTTGTCTGGTTCAAGCGGGACCTGCGGGTCCATGATCACGGCCCGCTGGCGCGGGCCTACCGGTCGGGCAAACCGGTCATCTGTCTCTATGTAATCGAGCCGGAGCTGTGGGCGCAGCCGGAATACTCCGCCCGCCAATATGAGTTCCTGACTGAGACGCTGGGCGACCTGCAAGCGGCCCTTAAAGCGCGTGGCGGTCAGCTGACCGTGCGCGTGGGTGCGGTGACGGACGTGCTTGATCAGCTCCATGGTGAGGTGGGGCTCTCGGCGATCCACGCCCATGAGGAAACCGGCCTGATCTGGACGTGGGAGCGCGACCGCGCGGTGAGCGCCTGGGCCCAGTCCAACGATGTGGCCTTTCACGAGACAAGCCAGCATGGCGTCGTGCGTGGGCTGGCGTCTCGCAATGGCTGGGCGAAGCGCTGGGACCAGCTGATGAGCCTGCCGGTCACGCCTGCGCCAGACCGGATCGAGACGATGCCGGTGGCATCTGACCCGATCCCGACCGCTGACGCGCTGGGCCTTGCCCCTGACCCTTGCCCGCAGCGCCAAACCGGCGGGCGGCGGGCGGCGACTACGGACCTGAAGAGCTTTTTTGACGGGCGTGGGCGCGATTATCGCCGGGCCATGTCCTCACCGCTGACCGCCTATGACGCCTGCTCTCGGATGAGTGCGCATCTGGCGCTCGGCTCCTTGTCCATGCGCGAGACGTTTCAGGCGGCACTGCGGGCGCGGTCGGCCAAGCGTGACGCTGGCGATGGCCGCTACGCCCAGTCCATCGAAAGCTTTATCTCGCGCCTGCACTGGCATTGCCACTTCATGCAGAAGTTCGAAGATGAGACCGCGATGGAGCATCGCGACCTGCATCCCGCCTATCGCGGTGCGCGGCCTCAGCCTGATCCAGACACACTCGCGCGCTGGATTGAGGGTCGCACCGGCTTTCCCTTCGTGGATGCCTGCATGCGGTCGCTGGATGCTACCGGCTGGCTGAACTTTCGCATGCGGGCGATGGTCGTGGCGTTCTCCAGCTATCACCTGTGGCAGCACTGGAAGCAGCCCGCTGAAGCGCTGGCGCGCCGCTTTGTCGATTTTGAGCCGGGCATTCACTATCCCCAGTTCCAGATGCAGTCGGGCACCACCGGCGTGAATACGCCGCGCATGTATAACCCGGTCAAGCAGGGGCTCGATCAGGACCCCGAGGGTGAGTTCGTGCGGCGCTGGGTGCCGGAGCTTGCCGACCTTCCCACCAGCTTTACCCATGAGCCGTGGAAGGCCCCGGACGACGTGCTGACCAAGGCCGGTGTCGTGCTGGGCGAGCGCTATCCAGAGCGCATCGTCGATCATGAGCAGGCCGCGCGGGAGGCGCGGGCCCGCATCGGAGCGCTGCGCAAGGGTGAGGATCACCGCGCGGCGGCTGCGGCCATTCAGGCCAAACACGGCAGCCGCAAGTCAGGTTTGAAACAGACCGGTTCGGCCACCCGCCGCCGCAAGGCGCGCCAGGCAGAGGTCGATGAACGCCAGACGCGTTTCGAGTTTTAGGGAAGGCGGGTATGGCGAAAAATAAAAACCGCGGCGGGAAGACCGCGAAGGCGGACTTGCCGGAAAAGATCTGCGTGACCTGTCAGCGCCCGTTCAGCTGGCGCAAGAAATGGGCACGTGACTGGGAGCAGGTGAAATACTGCTCCAAACGGTGTGCTGGCGAAGCGCGATCATAACCGTATTCTGACGGGAAAATTACCAAGCGCTAAGGCTAAGATTGCCGACTTCTTATCTGGCCGAAAACGTCGTGTCATCTTGAGTGTTCCAATGTCTGTTTCAGAGATTGGCGCGACGGGGTGACACCTCATGATTGCTTCGGGTGACCGATCTCCTGGTCGAAACAAGAGAAAGTCACCGCCATGAAATCCTTCGTTCTGTTTGCCGCCGCCGCTGCCGCTCTGTCTGCTGCTCCTGCCGCCTTCGCCGATGACCCCCAGGCGGTCATCACCTACCAGCAGTCCCAGCTGACATCGATTCAGGGTGTCGCCGCGCTGCGCGCTGAAATCCGTGAAGCCGCTGAAGATGTCTGCGTTACGTCAGACTTCCCGTCCCTGTCCGAACGCCGCGCCCAGGCCAGCTGTGTCCAGAGCGCCATTGAGGCGGGCGAGGCCCAGCTCCGGCAGAAGCTTGCCGATGCCGGCCTTCGCCACCTTGCTGAAGCGCCTGCCGCGCGCGCAGCCGACGCCGGCTAACCGGCTGGTCCGTCGCCTTCATTCCCTGAACGGCTGATAGCTCACGAGCCGTTCGCCTGGCCCTGACTGACCCGGTCCCCTTTTAAAGGTCAGTCGGGGTCATTTTTTATGCATGCTGCTTCAAGGCCGCAGCTCCGGCGTGGTGCAGCAGGGCGTGGCGGCGCGCCAGCGCGCCCACATCCTTTGAATAGCCGCCCCCCAGAACGCCGACGATCGGTATGCCCCTGCGCATCCCTTCAGCAAAGACGAGTGCGTCGCGGGCTGCCAGGCCCTCATCAGTGAGGTCCAGAAGCCCCAGCCGGTCATCGCGATGGGGATCTACTCCGGCATTGTAGAAGACGAGATCCGGGCGACTGGCCTCCAGCGCATCGGTAATGGCTTCACGCACAGCGGCCAGATAGCCGGTGTCGCCGGTGCCTTTATCAAGCCCGATATCCATGTCCGAGCTGGCTTTTCGACGTGGCCAGTTCTGCTCGCAATGGACAGACAGGGTGAAAACGCTGGGGTCGTTTTCAAAGATCCGCGCCGTGCCATCGCCCTGGTGCACATCGAGATCAATGACCAGCACCCGGCTCACCGCGCCCTCGCTCAAAAGCAGACGGCTGGCCACCGCCACATCATTGAAAACGCAAAAGCCAGCTCCGCCGTCGTATGAGGCGTGGTGACTGCCCCCGGCGGTGTTGCAGGCCGCGCCATGCTCAAGTGCGAGACGAGCGGCCAAGGCCGTTCCGGCGACCGCGCAGCGCGAGCGCATGGCCACCGGCTCGGTCATTTGAAAGCCGATCTGGCGCTCCAGCGGAGCAGGGACCGTCTGGGTCAAAACCTGATCGACATAGCGCGCGTCATGGGCCAGCTGCAGCCAGCTCGCCGGGGCCGGAGTGGGGCGGTAAAAGGCGTCGAAGTCCTGCACGATGCCGGAACGAACCAGCTCCTCAGCCACCGCCCGGAACTTGCCCATGGGAAAGCGGTGTCCGGCCGGGACATCGCGGGCGACATAGGCATCGTGAAACACAACAGGCAGCATGAGCGGGGAGTTAGGCCAGATGCTCGCCACCGCAAGGGATCAGGCGTGACCGCTGGCGGCTGCAAGAAATTCCGGGGTGACGCCCAGCTTGTTCAGCGCCATCGCCCATTTGGTTTCGCAGTCATCGCCAAACAAAAGCCGCTCATCAGCATCGCAGACGAGCCAGGCATTGGCCGCAATCTCGTCCTCCAGCTGACCCGACGCCCAACCGGCATAGCCCAGCGCCATCAGCGCCTTGCGGGGGCGAGCATCAGACACCAGGCAATCGAGCATTTCCTTGGTGGCAGTCAGGCCGATGCCCGGTTCCACATGCATGGTGGCCGGGCCGCATCCTGCGTCATCAGTGTGGATCACCATGCCGCGATCACGATCCACCGGGCCGCCATCGAAGATCGGTGTGTCGTTGGCGCGGTCCCAGTCAGAAATTTCCAGCTGCTCCAGCAGATCGGGCAGACGCAGGCCCTCCATGGGGCGGTTGATGATCAGCCCCATGGCCTGCTCATCATCATGGCTGCACATGTAGACCAGCGTGCGGTCAAAGCGCGGGTCGCCAATCAGCGGGCTCGCGATAAGGAACTTCCCGGCCAGAAAGCCGGTCTGGGTGCGCGCTTCTGTCATAGCCCCAGCTTTGACTCTGATTTTGCCGGAGTCCAGCGCTGGATTTGTGTCATCTGCCTTGCCGCTTGGAGGTGGAGACGCTACCTGAAGCGCGTAGACCCCTCTAACGCTCTGTTGAAAGGAGCCTTCTGCCATGACCATCAAAACCGGTGATCGCCTTCCAGACGCGAACTTCATGACCATGACGGCCGATGGCCCGGCACCCGTGGCCACCGCAGACGTGTTCGCGGGCAAGCGCGTGGCTCTGTTTGCTGTGCCGGGCGCTTTCACGCCGACCTGTTCAGCGCGCCACCTGCCGGGTTTTGTGGAAAAGGCTGATGAGCTGAAAGCCAAGGGCATCGACACCATCGCCTGTACCTCGGTTAACGATGTCTTCGTCATGGGGGCCTGGGGCCAGGATCAGGGCGCAGACGGTGTCGTGATGCTGGCAGACGGCAATGGCGATTTCGCTGGAGCACTCGGCCTTGTGATGGATGGCTCGGCATTTGGCATGGGCAAGCGCTCCCAGCGTTACGCCATGGTGGTCAATGACGGTGTGGTGGAGCACCTCTTCGTGGACGAGGCTGGCGGCTTTGAAGTCTCCTCAGCTGACCACATGCTGTCTCAGCTGTAAGGCTGCCGACGGTACATTCGTTTTCAGGCAAGGGGCTCGGTGGTTTCGCCGGGCCCTTTTTCATTGGCGCCCCAAAGGCTGGGACCGCGCGGTGCCGTGCTGGCATGGCATCAATGACACACAGACCTGACTTTCGGTGTACGTGATCAGCACCGCTCTCTTGTGTTATATTATTTCATTGCATATGAACGTCCCGAAACGTCATGCAATAATATAACGGAGTGACCATGATTACGCGTCTTGCTTCCAGCGCCAGCCTGCTCGCCCTTGCCGCTGCAGCCCCGGCTTTTGCCTCTACAGAAGCCGCCGAGCGGCCTGTCGGCACAGATGATGTCATCGTCGTGACGACCCTGCCGATCGAAGTGGCCAGCGACGACGCGGTGGGGTCGGTCATTGCGATTGATCAGGACCGTTTGTTCAGCCTTTTCAGCGGTAATATCGCCGATACACTCGATAGCCTGCCTGGCGTTCACTCCAGCTATTTCGGTCCGGCGTCCGGACGTCCGATCATCCGTGGCCTCGGTGAAGATCGGGTGCGCGTGCTGATCAACGGTGTGGGCGCAATTGATGCCTCCACCTCCAGCCCGGACCACGCCGTGGCCGGTGAAGTCCTGGGCGCTGAGCAGGTGGACGTGCTGCGCGGCCCGGCGGCGATTGCCTATGGCGGCGGCGCGATTGGCGGCGTTGTGAATATTCTTGATGGTCGCATCCCGACCGAGGTCCCTGAGGGCGAAGCAGACGGCTTTGTCTATCTGGGCAAGACGACCGTTGATGATGGTACCCAGGCCGCCGGCCGCCTGACCTTTGGCGCTGGCCCCTTCGTGCTTCAGATCGATGGCGTTTTGCGCGATGCCGATAATTTCGAGATCCCGGGCTTTGCCGAGAGCGCATTGCAGCGCGCGCTCGAAGACGAAGACCACGACGACGATCACGATGACGACCATGACGAGGATCACGACGAGCACGGTCATGAGGACGAGGACGAAGATTTCGGCACGGTGTCGAACTCCCTCTACACCTTTGAATCGGTCTCTGTCGCGGGCTCGCTGGTTCAGGACTGGGGCTATGTCGGTCTGGCGCTGAAGGAAACCAACGCTGAGTACGGCCTGCCCGGGCACAGCCATGGTCACGGCCACGAAGACGAGGATGAAGGCGAAGACCACGACGAGGAGCATGGCGAAGAGGAAGATGCGGTCCTGGATATGAACCAGACCCGCATCGATCTGCGCGGTGAGGTCAATCTCGGCGAGGGAATCTTCTTTGACCGCCTGCGCTTCTCGATTGGTCACGCCGACTACACCCATGCCGAGCTGGAAGGTGAGGAGATCGGCACCTCCTTTGACAAGGAAGGCATTGAGGGCCGCTTTGAGCTGTCCCATGCCCACGATGATGTACGCCGCGGAGCCTGGGGCCTTCAGGTGCTGGCACAGGACTTTGAAGCCGGCGGTGAGGAAGCCTTCATTGAGCCGGTGACCACCCAGGACTGGGGCCTCTTCGCGGTCGAGCGCTGGGACTATGGAACATGGGGTTTTGAGGGCGGTGCCCGCATTGAAACCCGCAAGCTGAACGGTCTGCGCGCCGAGCGTCGGTTCGACACGATCTCCGGTTCCGGCTCGCTCTTCTACCGTCCCGCTGACGGCGTCTTCCTGTCCGGGACTGTGTCGCGCACCGAGCGCGCGCCGACCGACACCGAAGTCTTCGCCTTTGGCCCGCACGTGGCGACCGAGACGTTCGAGGTTGGCGATCTCAATCTCGACACCGAGACCGCTCTGTCGTTTGAGGGCACGGCGCGCTGGCGTGGTGAGGGCTTCCGCACCGAGCTGAGTGTTTTCCACGCCGACTATGATGGCTTCATCGGCCTGTTCCCGACCGGCGCTGAGGAAGACGAGCTGGACGTCTATGAGTATCGCCAGTCTGACGCGACCCTGAGCGGGTTTGAACTGTCTGGCGCGCTGGATCTGGGCGAAGCCTTTGGTGCGATCTGGTCGGCCGATGGCTCGCTGGACTATGTGCGCGGTGAAACCGATGGCAATGGTGACCTGCCGCGCATTCCTCCGCTGTCCAGCCTGTTGGGTCTGGAGGCCGACTTCGGCCAGTGGAATGCCCGCGCTGAAGCCCGTCTGGTATCTGAACAGGATGAGGTGGCCGCTAATGAGCTGCCCACCGATGGCTACACGCTGTTCAATGCCTTTGTGGAGTGGCAACCAGTGGCTGACCGCGATGTGTCGCTGATCGTTGGGGTGCGCAATATCACTGATGAAGAGGCGCGCTCGCACACCAGCTTCCTGAAAGACCTGCTGCCTCAGCCGGGCCGCAATGTCCGCTTCGCGCTGGTTGCTGGCTTCTAAAGCGCGGACAACACCGGTCTGAATTTAAAACGGCGCCCCGGAGATGTCCGGAGCGCCGTTTTTTTTAACCGCCACGACTGGGGAGGAAAATCGCGCGATTAAAGCGTTTCAATAGGGCTGGAGATCGTCTGGTGAGCGGCGGCCTGGCCGTCGTAGGACGATACCGCGTCAGCAGTTTGAGCGCTGGTCTGGGCGACTACGGCAAAAACCGTCAATGCAGCGGCGATGGCTGCGCTGATGGTGCCTTTGGTCGAGTAGCGGTTCGAAGCAACAGAGACATTCATAAGACGCAATTCCTGATGTTTTAAGAATTTACGGCGCGTTCCACAGATTGGATCACAATTTTTCTCGTCAGCAGCGGCGGCAGGATTTCAGGCTCTCCACCTCCGGCTGGATAGACCAGATATAGCGGCACCCCGGCTGACCCATGGCGGGCCAGCGCCTCGGCGATTGCCGGTTCATGATTGGTGAAGTCTGCGCGAAACAGGGCGACATTCTCCGCGTCGAAAAACGCCTTCACCTCACCATCGCCGAGCGTGCCCAGCTTGTTGATCTGGCAGGTCACACACCAGCTGGCGGTAAAGTCCACAAAGGCAGCCCGGCCCTCGGCCTGAGCCGCCGCGACCGCTTCATCGCTCCATTCCACCCAGCGGGCAGAGGACGCGGTGCTGGTGTCGACCGGCTCCAGCCGGGCCGTGATGAGGATGGCACCGGCAGCCAGCACCACGCCGAGAATTGAACCGGCGCGGGCGGCGAGGCCTTTGATGGGCAGTGTCCAAACGACAAAACCAGCGGCGAGGAAGGCGGCCAGCGCCCAGATCACGCCATTGGCCCCAACCTGGGAGACCAGAACCCAGACGAGCCAGATCGAGGCGGCAAACATCGGAAAGGCGAGGATCTGGCGGAAACGCACCATCCATGCCCCGGGTTTGGGCAGGAAGGACAGTGCGCCAGGAATAAGCGTGACGAGCACGAAGGGCAGGGCCAGGCCCACGCCCAGAAAGCCAAAGATGGCAAGCGACAGGGCGGCCGGCTGGGACAGGGCAAAGGCGAGCGCGCCGGCCATGAAGGGCGCAAGGCAGGGCGCGGCCACGAAGACCGCCAGCACGCCGGTTAAAAAGGCCCCGCGCTTGCCACTGTCTTTGACGCCAGAGCCAACCGACTGAAGGCTGGTACCCACCTCAAACAGGCCAAGGAAATTCAGCCCGATCAGGAACATCAACAGCGCCAGAGATATGACGATCGCCGGCACCTGCAGCTGCACACCCCATAGCCCCGGGAGCCCGACCACCCTGAGTGCCAGAAGCGCTGCGCCGAGCAGCACGAAGGTGCCGATAACGCCAACGGCGAAGATCAGGCCCAGCTGTATGGCTTCGCCACGGCTGGCCCCGCGCTTCTCCACCAGGGTCAGGGCCTTCATCGACAGGACCGGGAAGACACACGGCATCAGGTTCAACAAAAGCCCGCCCAGAAGTGCAAACAGGGCCGCCTGGACAAACCCCATGGCCTGGGCTGGCGGCGTAGACGGGAGGTCCACCTCTGGCAAGCCGACATCAGGCAGCTCAACCGGCGTCTGGGCGGCAAGATCATTGACGCTGGCACCCGCTTCGGCGGTGAATTCCAGCGCGGTGGCTAACCAGATACCGCCGGCATTGGCTTCGAACACAACAACGCCGTCGGTGGGGCCTTCAATACCGCCGCGGGTTAGATAGCCATTGTCCACGTCGACTCGAACGGCGCCATCGCCATAGCTGACGCGCTGCTCTGCCGCATGGTCGATGATACCGCTCTCATGGGGGAAGAAATAAAGGTTGCGGATCTGATCGGCCGAGCCACCGAGGGCGTCGCCGGTCAGCGTCAGGGTCAGGCCGTCTGCGCTGCGCAGCAGCCCGGCCTGAAAGCTGTCGGCGACACGCTCCGGCGCTGCATCAATCGCACGCTCCACAAGGGCGGTCCCTAGCGGATCGATACGGCGCTCGCCCACACTCAAGGTGATTTGAAGCGTGGCGCGCTCCGGGATGCAGATGTCTTCACAGACAAGCCAGTTGGCTTGGGCATCTATGCTCACCCGCCCTGAGGGGGCGTCAGCTGGCACGGTCACCGGGATAGGCAGCGTGACCTGATCTGAATAGCCGTAATTGGTCAGCGGTCCGAGCGAATAGGTGTTGGGGGCCGGCCAGATGATCTCTCCGGCGGTCCACCCATCGGGCAGCGTCAGATCGATCATGGTCGCGTCGCCGCTATCGCCGGGATTGCGCCAATAGGTGTGCCAGCCAGGCGTAATCTCCTGATGCAGGGCGATGTGCACGGTCTCACCCGGCTCGACACTCGACAGGTCAGCGACCAGCGAGACATCGACCATCGGGGCGACTTCAGTGTTCTGTGCCTGCGCGACGGCCGAGGTCGCAAGCGCAAGAAGGGTGAGAGCAAGACGCAGCAGCATCAATAAACCTGGATCAGATCGGTGTGGTATTCGGTGATGTAACAACTCCCCCGCCACCGGGAAAGCGACCTGACGGGCTTGTGATGTCGCAGTGACCCACACGCGATGCAGGCTGGACCAAAGAAAACGGCCGGTCGCATCTGCAACCGGCCGCTTCCAGCATCAAGCTGTGTCACGCGTAGCGCGTGCCGTAAAAGCGCTTAGGCTTCCGGCGGCGGCGCGACGCTGGTAGCACCCGGCTGGGTCGCTGCACCACCGGCGCGGACCTGAGCCTTGGCAATCAGCGATTCCCAGCGGCCAAGCGACAGCATGTGGGCGTAGATTGCACCCAGATGCGCCTGCTGGTCACGCAGCTCTGCGAGCACTTTCGGGTCCAGCTTCTGAAGCTTTTCACCGACGATCGCCTGGTAGGTGGCAACAACCTGCGGCTCACCAACCGGCTGGCCGGTATTGTCGCGCGGCTGGAAGGTCGCCTGCTGCTGGTCGAACAGGTCCAGCTCTTCCATGCGCTTGATGAACTGACGGGTCAGGGCCACATCGGACTCATAGCGGCGTACGAAGTCGATGGCGCGATCCAGGAACGGGCTCGGCTTGTCATCGTCGGCAAAGAGCGGCTCGTCCGGCTGGTCAGAGAACAGGTGCGAACCGGTGTCGACGCAGACGGTGAACTTGTCTTCGTCTTCGGTGTGCGATGCGGCCACGAACGGATAGCGGCGCACATAGGCTGGAAGATAGCCAAACTGCTCGAACACACCGTTTTCCGGGTTCACGAACAGGTTCTGGCCCGCCTGAAGACCCATGGCCGCCACAGGGGTCTTGTGGTCACCCAGGAAGATGATCGGATAGTGCGCAGAGGCGGCAGCGAACTCGCCCACGGTCAGCGGCACGAAGTGGGCTTCGGCGAGGAAGTCGAACGGGCGATCCGTCCACTTCAGGCCCTTGCCGCGATGTGCGCCGGGATTGATCGGTTCAGGTGATTTGTACAGCGGCAGATTACCAGAAACGGAAGTCATACCTGCAGGCGCGTCAGCCATGTGAAGTTCCCCTTGGAAATTGGACACGGCTGGTTAGCGCACCCGTCGACGCGACGCAACTGACAGGGACACCGATTAACCCTGTTGTGACAGGCAAAAGCGCCCGGCAGCGGGGGGTGCCGGGCGCTCTGTACTGAGCGTGATCAGTAGCGCCAGCCGATACCAACCCCGAAAATCCAGGGGTCGATGTCGACATCCGCGTTCACTACCGCGCTCAGATTGGTCGTCGCATCAATGGTCACGTCGGTGTTTATCCAGACCTTTTTCAAATCGACATTGAGGAACCAGCGCTCATTGAGCATGTAGTCAGCACCCGCCTGAAGGGCGAGCCCGAAGCTGGGGTCGTAGTCGATGCTGTCGAGCACCGTTCCGGCAGGCAGGTCCTCATTGAAAAACAGCGTGTAGTTCACACCCACGCCGGCATAGGGGCGGATCTGGCCGTCAGGATTGAAGTGATACTGCACCGTCAGCGTTGGCGGCAGCAGGGTCACATCGCCCAGGTCCACATCACCCAGTGCCGTACCGACTGCCGTGACATCATGGGGTGTTACGCCCAAAATCAGCTCAGCGGCGATCCGGTCGGTGAAGAAATAGGTGATGTCGAACTCTGGCACCGTTGTGGTGGAGATGTCTGCGTCACCGCCAATCGGGTCGATATCCGCGCTTTCGTCCGGAGCCACAGTGATGGCCCGCAGGCGGAACTGCCAGTCACCGGCATCTGCCAGAACGGGGGCTGTGAATCCACCGGCAACCATGGCCGCGGTGGTGGCGAGGAGGAGGGTTTTCATCGGTTTTCCTTTCCCACAATATTTATGTGGATTTAATGCGCCCGCTGCGATGGTCACGCCATACGGCATGCTGCCGCGCGGCAGGTGACCGCAGACTTTGGTCGGATGAGACCGCAGACCACTCTTGATCAGCGGCATTAACTCTGTCCTACGCATCTGGCGCGACAGAGCGAGGACGGACAGTTTTTCCTTGCGTTATGGGCCGCAAGCTCCAACTCTGCCACGCAGTTTGATGGGGGAGTGGACATGCTGGGACGCTGGCTGATCAAGGCAATTGCTCTGGCTCTTGCCGCCTGCGGCGCGCCGAGCGAAATCTCAATCGAACGCGTCATCCATCATGGCAACACGATGGAGCCGCTGACGCTTGATCCGCATGTTGGCTACGTCATGCCGGAGCGCCAGATCATCAATGATCTATTTGTCGGGCTGTACCAGGCCGACAATGCGGGCAACCCGACGCTGGCCCTGGCGACGAGCGCTGACGTCTCCGATGATGGCCTGACCTGGACATTTGGTTTGCGCGAGGCACGCTGGTCGGACGGACAGCCGATCACCGCCCGTGATGCGGTCACCGGGCTTCGCCGTGCGGTTGATCCGGCCACCCGAAATCCATACCCTACGACGCTGTTTGCCATAGCGAACGCGCAGGCGGTGTCAGAGGGGCGGATGCCGGTTGATGCGGTGGGCGTTGACGCGCTTGATGAGCGCACGCTTCGCATCACGTTGGAATACCCTGCGCCCTACCTGCCGAGTGTGCTGTCGGTGTGGGGGCAGCCGGCGCCCACCCATGCCATCGCTGAATTTGGCGAGGCCTGGCTGCAGCCTGAAAACATTGTGGTCAGTGGCGCGTTTGATCTGGTGCGCTGGCGCAATAACGATCTGATCGAGCTGGAGCGTAACCCGAATTTCTTTGATGCTGACCAGGTCTGCCTTGATCGGGTCTATTACTATCCGACGGTGGACACGGGCGCGGCGGAGCGCCGTGTGCGCAATGGCGAGCTTGATCTCAACACGGACTTTTCCGGCGCAAACCTGCCCATGCTCAATGAGCGTCATCCTGAACTGGTGGATCTGATCCCGGGGCTGGTGGTGCGCTCCATCGCGTTTAATACGCAAAGCGAGATCGGCGGTGATGAGCGGGTCCGCACTGCGCTCGGCATGGCCATCGACCGTCGCTTCATCGCCAATGATGTGCTGGCTGGCGCTGACATTCCCGCACGCCGCTATGTACCTGAAGGTGTGATGGGGCGGCTGGACGGGCCGCGGCTCTCCTACGTGGATGAGCCCATGGACGCCCGTCGCACTGAAGCGCGCGCACTTCTGGAAGAGGCGGGCTATGGCCCGGACAATCCACTGGTGCTGACGCTGTACTACCAGCCCTCAGCCGGTTGGCCGCGTGTTGCGCCCGTGGTGCAGCAGGACTGGAGCCTGATTGCCGACTGGGTCCAGATCGACATCATGAGCCGTGACAGCCAGCTTCACTATGATGCCATGCGTTCTGGTGATTTCGTAGCGGCGACGTCTGGCTGGGTTGGCGATTTCAACGATCCTTATGCCTATCTTTTGGCCTTCGGGGCTGATGCCGGAGAGATCAACTTTTCCCGCTGGAGCAGTGATACCTTTGATGCCTTGCTCCGCAATGCGCTGCAGAATCCCGACACCGAGGCTCGCTACCAGCAGCTGGCCGAGGCAGAGCAGCTGCTGCTTGATGGTGGAGGGCAAACCCCGATCTTCATCGAAACAACCAAGGCGCTGGTCAGCCCCCGCGTGACCAACTGGCAATCCAGCCCCTGGCAGGTCAATCCCAGCCGCTGGATGTGCGTGGAGTAGGGGGGCACTGTTGGCTGCGGTCCCATTGTCATCGCGGATCGCCTGCGGCGTTCGGGATAGGGCATTTCGCGATGGGGAGGTGGGGTCTGCTCCTTCAGATGCACCCCCTCACCTTACCTCTCCCCCTTGGTGAAGGGGGAGAGGAGGCATCCACGTCGCGTTTTTTTTTCTAAAGCGCCAGCACGATCCCTCTCCCCTCCGGGAGGGGAGAGATTAGGTGAGGGGGGGCGCCAGCCCTTAAAGTCCTAGCCCCCGCAGCTGACAAACTCAGTCCCCACCTGGGCATCCGGCTCTGCGGCGATGCGTTCGGCCTGGCGGGTGAGGCGGGCGATTTCGGCGTAGGCGCGGGACTGGTCGGCGCGGGTTTCAGCCGCTTCCACTTCGGCAATGCGGGTCGGGGCATCCCGGCTCATGCCCAGGAAGATGCATTTAAGGTCTTCAGGTCCGCCTTCAGCCTCGATGGCGCGTGACAGGGTCAGGGCGGCGAGCGCAAATTCATCAAGCTCTGTCAGAAGCAGGTCGCCCGCCGCGAACGGGACCGCCGGAGCGGCCGGGTTATGGCGCAGCGCTTCGGCCCGGCGTTCGGCTTCCGGCGCGATACCAGATGCCAGACGCACAACGCGGTCGGCATCGGCGAAAGCGGGCGCGATCCCGGTCAGGACCATCATCACGATAATCAGCGCGCGTAGCACCATGGGGCATCTCCAAAGCTTTGATCTGATGCGCATGCAAGCCCTGCGCCGCTTGATCAGTGTGGTCGGGGAGTTTAAGTGCCAGACCTCATATTTGCCTTAACGCCAGAAGCTGGATTTTTCCCATGGCCAAAACCAAAGCGTTCAAGCCCAAGGCCCGCCGTCCGCGCGGGTTTGAAGACCGCGCCGCGGACAGCCTTCGCGCCCAGCGCGCGCTGATCTCTGCGGCCAGTGGCGTGTATGAGCGCTGGGGCTTTGAGCCGCTGGAAACACCGGCCTTTGAATACGCTGATGCACTGGGCAAATTCCTGCCCGATGAAGACCGTCCCAATGAGGGCGTGTTCGCGATGCAGGATGATGACGAGCAGTGGATGGCCCTGCGCTATGACCTGACCGCGCCGCTCGCCCGTTTTGCCGCTGAAAACTTCCAGGATCTGGCCAAGCCTTTCCGCCGCTATCAGTTCGGCGAAGTCTGGCGCAATGAAAAGCCGGGCCCGGGCCGCTTCCGCCAGTTCGTCCAGTGCGATGCCGATAGCGTCGGGGCGCCGGGTCCCGCTGCCGACGCGGAGATGATCGCGCTCGCCAGTGAAGTCATGGGCGCAGCCGGGCTGGGCGAAGGCGACTATGTTGTGCGCGTCAATGACCGCCGCCTGCTTGATGGCGTGCTGGAAAGTCTTGGCGATGCCGCCCCTGAAAAGCGCCTGCGCGTGCTGCGCGCCATCGACAAGATGGACCGGCTGGGCTGGACCGAAGTTGAAAAGCTGCTTGGTGAGGGGCGCAAGGATGACAGTGGCGATTTTACCGAAGGTGCTGGCTTGGATTCAGACCAACGAAAGCGCGTACTGGATCTATTCAACCAAACAGATATCACCCGAATCCAAAATGCGTTCGACCGGTCGAAACAAGTCGGTGACGTTAACGACCAGGTTCTTCAACGCCTCAGAGAGTATTTCAGTGATCTTCCAAAATGCGCCGAAGCAATTGATGCGATCGTTGAGATAAAAGGCATTCTGACTGCGCTTGGCAAAAGTGATAGCGCTTGGAAAGTTGATACCACTGTCGTGCGAGGCCTTGGTTACTACACCGGCCCGGTGTTCGAGGCGGAGCTTCTGGCCACGGCCACCTATGACGACGGTTCACCGATCCAGTTCGGCTCGGTGGGCGGCGGCGGTCGCTATGACGATCTGGTCTCGCGCTTTACCGGTCAGGCTGTACCCGCCACCGGCTTTTCCTTCGGGGTGTCGCGCTTCGCGGCTGCACTGTCGGCGCTGGGGCGGCTGGATGCGGCCCGGCCTGATCCGCTTGTCGTGGTTATCGCGGCAGAGAAAGACCGCATGGCGGATTACTTCCAGATCGCCGCTGAGCTTCGGGCCGCGGGCCTGCGCGCTGAAGCCTTCGTGGGCGGCGGCAATATGGGCAAACAGCTGAAATATGCCGACCGCCGCGATGCCGCCATGGCCGTCATCATCGGGTCTGAGGAGCGCGAAAAGGGCGAGGCCCAGATCAAGGATCTGGCGCTGGGTAAACGCCTCGCCGCGCAGATTGAAGACAACAAGACCTGGCGCGAGGACCAGCCTGCCCAGTTCACCGTGTCTCGCGATCAGCTTGTCGCAGCCATCAAAGAGCGCCTTTCCTGATCTCGCGGGCAGGCGTAAGCTGCCCGCAATTACGGTTAACTTGCGTCGAGGGGACACATATCCAATGACGGCTAAATATATTGCAGCAGCTGGGGTTCTTGCCCTCATGGCAGCTCCGGCTCACGCCCAGCTCGTGGAAGAGATTCGTCTCGGTGTCGTGGCTCACGATGTGGTGGATCACGCCGAAGACGGTCCTCAGATCTCGGTTGAGGCGCTGTTTGCGAGCCCGGATTTCCTGGCTCCGATCTTGAGCCCGCGCCCCTATCTCTACGGCTCGTTCAATACCCAGGGCTATACCAATCTTGGCGCTGCGGGCCTGAACTGGACGTTCGAGCCGGCCGATCGGGTCAGCTTTGAGGCGGCCTTCGGCATTTCCTATAATGACGGCGTCGTGGATGTGGTGGACCTGCCGCCGGACGATCCTTACCGCATCGAAACGGCCGCCACTCGTGCGCTTCTGGGCTCCAAATGGCTGTTCCATTCGCGCCTGGGCGCGGACTATGCGGTGACCGACAACTGGGCGGTGGGCGTGTTCTACGAGCACTTCTCCCACGGTCAGATCCTGGCGTCCGGGCGCAATCAGGCGCTGGATGAGCTGGGCGTGCGTGTCGGATATCGCTTTACGCGCTAGGCGCTAAAGCCCTGCAAAAGCGAGCAGGTCGAGCCGCTGGCCGATAAAGGCGACGGCGATCCCAAGCCCAAGGAAGGGTCCAAAGGCGATCATCGAATCGCCTTTGACTTCCTTGCCGGTGACAAGCTGCTGAGCCAGAATCCAGACGATCGCGAAGACGCTGGCCACCAACAGCACGGTGGGCAGGGCCATCGCGCCGCACCAGGTGCCACCGGCTGCAAACAGCTTGGCATCGCCGCGTCCCAGTCCCGGGCGACCGCGCAGCTGCTCATAGCCTTTTTCCAGAATAACCAGCGCTCCGTAGCCAAGCGCGCCGCCCAGGGCATGCAGCCATAGTGGCTCGCCCATCAACCAGGCCGCGGCAAGCCCGGCGGGAATCAGCGGCAAAGTGATGGCATCGGGCAGGCGATAGGTGCGCCAGTCGATCACTGCCAATACTAGAAGCGCCGCGAGAAGCAGGGCGCTGAGCGCTAGGTCCAGCCCGGTCATGACCCCATTCTATCGCCGCTGATGAGCCGCTCGCCAACCCGGCAAACACAGGCGTATTTGAATCGAGGGTTGTGGATCGCGGTCGAAACCCGCCTGAGATTAGGGGGTTGACGGCTTATGGGGTCTTGGGTCACGGTTTCGACATGACAAGGCCTGACCGTCTTGTCTCTTAAGCGGTGTCTCTGGGGAGGAGACGTCTCTTAATCGACCAACCAGATCTTTAAAGCCCGGCATCTTTTGATGCCGGGCCTTTTTTTATCTCCGGTTTCAGGAGCCCGCCGCTGGGGGACGACGGGGGTGACGCGCTTGGGTTAAGGCGCGTCGGGAGCTTCAGGGGGCTCTGGTGCATCAGGGGCACCTTCCAGCAGCCGATCCAGCTCAGACCCGGTGACTTCCTCGCCATTGACCCAGGCGCGCGCCGTGCCGTTGCGGCGTTCGATGCGGACATCACGGCGCTCATCCCGGGCACCCAGGCTGGCGCGTAGCTCGTCCAGGTCCGCACGAAGATCCACCAGATCGTCGGCGAGTTCGGCGCGGGTCTCGGTCAGTTCGGCGCGCTTTTCATCATCAAGCTCAACACGCTCGCCGTCCTCGGTGTACCAGCCGCGCTCCAGCACCCGGTCGATGCCTTCAATGCCGCGTTCCATACCGCGAACGCCTGCGGCCATCCCGCGGATCGCCATGCGTTCGCCCATATGCTCGGCGCGCGCAGCCATGCGCTCTGCCATGTGTTCGGCGCGATCTACCTGAATTTCGATGCGGCGCTCCATGCGCTCGGCGTGGCGCTCCATGCGTTCGGCATGACGCTCGGCGGCCCGCTCAACGCGTTCCACGCGAATACGCAGTTGGTCTTCGTCGAAGCCCTCGCCATCAAAGTGAATGTCGAAATCTTCGTCGAATTCAAAATCACCATCAAAGTCGAACTCAAACTCGTCGGTGAAGAACATCGCCATGCCGGACATGGCCTCTGCAAAGTCGGACACCTCGTCTTCGGTCCAGAAGGCGTTCTGGCCATCTTCATCAAGATGCAGGACGATGCGGTGCTGGCCATCGCCATCACGCAGGGCCTGGTGGATGGCGATCCGCGCATCGCCCTCACCATCAAGCTCGATGCGCTCGCCATTGATTACAAGCACGCGGTGCTCGCGGGTGTCCTCAACCTCGGCAAGGTTTGACGGCTGTGCTCCGGCTGAGGCGCACGCGATCAAAAGGGGTGTACAGGCAGCTGCAGCAAGCAGGTGTTTCATGGATGGTCCTCCCAAACTATCGAGCTGACCTTAAACCCGCTTCAATTACAGGTCCCGTTCCAGCATCTTAACAATTGGCAAGGCTGCGAACAGAATGATGAGGCGTGTGCTGGACATCGCGCGCGCCCGCTGGCTAGCTAACACATGATCGAGATTGCGGAGTTTCAGATCCAGCCATGTTTAATCGACGCATGCTTCTGGGTGGACTGACCGCGGCCACGAGCCTGGCGATTGCTCCATCTTCAGCCATAGCCTTAGCCAACACCTCGCGCTGGCGTGATGCGGACCTCGCAACGCTGGTGGGTCGCACGCTGGTTCTCGGCTTCATTGGCTCCAGCGTGGAGGCCGAGGGTGCTGTGCCGATCGAAGCCGATCTGGATGCAGGCCGTATCGGCGGTGTTCTTTTCCTGCGTCATAATTCGCGGTCACGCGACGGTGTGCTGGGGCTGGCCCGAAAGTTTCGCGATGCGGCACCGAACGCCTGGCTCTCCATCGATCAGGAGGGCGGCTTTGTTCAGCGCCTGACCGTGGATATGGGCTTTACCGACATCCCCACCGCCCAGCAGATTCAGGCCATGGGGCGTGACCAGGCGCGCGGCGTGTTTCGCACTGCAGCCGAGGAGCTTGGGGCCACGGGATTCTGTTTGAACCTCGCGCCGGTGGCGGACCTGTTTAAAGCCGACAATGAGGTGATCGGGCGCTGGGATCGGGCCTTTGGAACTGACCCTGAAACCGTCGCAGATTACTGCGCGCTCTTTATCGAGGAGATGGAGGCGGCAGGCGTGGCCTGTGCCATCAAGCATTTTCCCGGCCATGGCCGTTCGTCCGGTGACAGCCATTATGGCTTTGTCGATCTGACCGAGACCTGGAGCTTTGAGGAGGTGGAGCCCTTTGCCCGCCTGATGCGCCAGGACAAGGCCCACCTTGTTATGGGGGGGCACCTGATCAATCGCAGGCTTGATCCCACCGGTGATCCGGTCACCCTGTCGCGGCTTATCCTCAACGGGCTTCTGCGCCAGGCGATGGGGTATCAGGGCGCAGTGATTACCGACGATCTCGACATGGGCGCCATCCGGGATCACTACAGCCGCGAGCAAGCCATCGTGGGCGCGCTGGCCGCGGGCAATGATCTCCTGCTCATTTCCAACTCCGCCAACCCGGACCCTGACCTGCCGCGCCGTGCCGTCGACTGGGTGGGAGCAGCAATCGAGCGCGGTGAGCTCAGCCGCGAGCGCCTGATCGACGCCAATGACCGGATCGATCAGCTCAACAGCCATATTGGCCGCGAGACGGCCCGTCTGAACGCGCGCTAGACCTGAAAGCGTTCGGCGCGCTCTGATCGAATTTTCAGCTTCTCTGCGATCATCTCGTCTTTGAGGCGTTCAAACAGGCCGTGGTCCTTCGCGCCGCGCCGCCAGTAGAGAAACACCGGGTGGATCGCCGCAGCGTGGTCAATTCTGCGGACCTTGAGCGCCGGGTCGCGAATGGCTTCGCCCAATGCGTAGAGGCTTGGAAGGACGGCAATGCCGTCACCGCTGACCGCCATTTGCCGGATCGCATCCAGGCTGGCCCCCCGATAGTCTTCGCTAATGGTAGCGCCTGCCTCAGCGGCCAGCTTCTGCACTACGCGGGTGAGGTGGAAATCAGATGACAGGGTCAGTAGCTTGCGTCCGGCGAGCGCTTTGAGTGGAGCCGGGGCTTCATCGTCCATCAAAGGGTCACCGGGCGCGCTACAGAACCAGAGTGTTTCGTCAAACAATGGACGAACTTCAAAGCCGGACAGATCACTTTGGGAGGCGACAACAAGGTCCAGGTTTCCGTCCTCCATGCGTTGAAGCAGGTCTCTGGAGGAGCCTTCGGTGAGCGACACCCGAAGGCCCGGCATGCTGATCTGAAGGCGCTCGCGCAGGCGCGGCATGAAATAGGCTCCGATCGAGGGCAGCACCCCGGCCTGAAGCCGTGTCTTGTCGTCTCCAGACAGCCGCCGGGCCTCTGACTTGAAATGGAGCGCCGCGTTCAGGACCTTACGCGCTTCTGCAAGCAGGCTCACCCCGTGAGAGGTCAGGGCCACCGAGCGGGAGGTGCGCTCAAACAGCGACAGGCCCAGCTCTTCTTCCAGCACAGCGATCTGTTTGGACAGGCTGGGCTGGGTGACGTTCAGGCTGTCGGCGGCCGGCCCAAAAGCTTCGAACTCCGCAACGGCGACAAAATATTCCAGCTGGCGAAGGGTAGGGCGCATGGGGTGTCCGTCGTGTTGATCGATGCCTTTAAGTTATGGGTTGGCGCCTCACTTTCAATTGGAAGCGCGGCAGTGGGCTTCCTACCTCCTACGTCGTGCCAAAGAGGCATTACAGTATAACATGGAGTTTTTCACATGAAGACTGCAATCCTGCCCGCCCTTCTCGCCACCACCCTGCTGACCCCGGCAGCCGTCGCTGACATCACCGCAGCTGACGTTGAGGCTGCCCAGCAGGCCTGGGGCGAAGGCATCGTCACCATTGGTGCTGCCTATACTGCTGGTGAAGACTACACCGCCGCAGCGACTGCTCACATCGAGCGCTTCTATGCCTACGGCCATGACGTGCCTGTGCTGTTCAAGCCGACGCTTGCCGCTGACGTTCAGTTCCGTGGCGATTTTGACGGCGCGCTGTCCTACTTCGTGGGTGGCTCGATCGAAGAAGATGGCGGCTTTGCCATCGCGCCCTACACCAATGTGCGCTGGGAAAATGAAGGTACCTTCATTGATGGCGACAGCGCCATGGCGATGGGCAACTACTTCTTCACCACGACCGACGGCAATGAAGTCAAAGTGGAATACAGCTTTGGCTATATCGAGGACGAGAATGGCGATCTGAAGATCGTCCTGCATCACTCCTCTCTGCCTTTCAGCGCTGACTAAGTCTCGCTGGAATGAGAGGTCAGGTGCGGCCGCCTGTCCCCATGCACTGGCCGCACCTGACTTCAACAGTATTTACCTATTCAGCTTAACCAACCGGCTTCAAATAATTTGCGGAGCGCGTCCTGAAATATCTTCTGACTGCTGTAGCGTTTCTGTTTTCTCTGACGGGGCTGGCGGCGGCCCAAACTACCGGCACAGTCTTTGGTCCGTAGGTCGATGCTGATGGTCGTGAGTTTGAATACCGGATTGCCGCTGAGTTCGAGCAGTCTGGCGATGACGCGTCCCTGTCCCATCGCCTGCACTATCAGCAGGCGCTGACCTGGGTGACACTCTGGAATGGTCGGCGGGAGTGTTGTTCGGTGTGTCTGACAGCGCGCCGGATCAGGATTTCATGCTGCGCCTGACCCGTCTACTATAACGTAATCGCTGGCCCCGGGCTTCAGGCTGGGGCCAGCGCATCACGCGTCAGCTGCTTTAGCGACGTGGCGGCCGTGGACCACGGGGCCAGCCCGTTGCGGGCCAGAACGCTCCACTCCGCCACGCTGCCTGCCGGTATGGTGGCCAGCATGATGGCGTCCACGTCTGTGCGGATATCGCCCTGCTTCTGGCCTTCCCGGATCCAGCTTAAAATCATGCCGGACAGCGTGCGCTCGCCATACTCCTCGCGCACTTTCGGCCAGAAGGTGTTTTGAAGCTCGTCCAGGTAAAGAAGCGGGGAGGGCTTTACGCGGTGAAGGTCCACGCACGCCTCGATATAGGCATCAAGCTTTTCAATGCCGGACATGGATGGCTTGACCTTGCCTTCAATGCGCTCGAGCACCGCGTCATAGGACTTGCGATAGAGCGCCAGGCCCAGAGCTTCCTTGCTGGGGTAGTGGCGATAAAGCGCCGGGTTGGTCAGACCGGCATCAGCCGCGATGTCGCGGATCGACACGCCATCAAACCCGCGTTCAGAGAACAGCTTGAAGGCAGAGTTCAGGATTTTGCGTTGTCCGGCTGCGGGCATGGCACTCTCCAAAAATTAGCACACGCTAATTTGTGAGCGATTGCTTATTGGTGTCAACTCGATTGGTCTGCGATGGCCACGATCTCACAGTCTCGCTAGTTCGCACTATACTTAAGGGAAATATGCACGACCTTGACGCGATCTATGTTATTCCTTCAAGATTGTGCTCTTGCAACCTGAGAAGGAAATTTCGATGAAGCGTTTTGCTCTTGCGGCATCAGTGGCGCTTGGTATGTCAGCGATGGTCGCGCCTGCCGCTGTTGCTGATCCCTGGTATGATTGCTTTGAGCAGGTCCAGGAGGACTGTGCCCTGTTCTTCCCGCGGGGTACGGCCCAGTGGGCAAGCTGTGTCGAGAACATCACTCCGATCCAGTGTGGTCCACCTCCGGGTGCAGCCATGACGATCCTTGGCGAGGATGTCTGGGGCAAGCTCAGCTAGGCGCGCCGCGCCAATCCTGATGAAAGGGCGGTCCTCAGTTAGGGCCGCCCTTTTTGGTGTGGGGTCTGGCAAATCCTTTGTCCGGACACGAAATATCTTTTTCCAGACGCGAATTCTGTCACCCTGTTCGCATTTAAGCCCCATCTAGTGAGCCCATGACGAACAGACCCAAACACAAACGCCCGCCCAAGATGACCGTGTCTCTGGAGGTGCGTGTCAGCGAAGACGACAAGAGCGCCTTCATGGCGGCCTGCCGATCGGCCAACCGCTCGGCCAGCGCGGCGCTGCGTGACTTGATGGGCCTGTTCGTTGTGATCCAAGGCACACGAACAAGGATGCTTGAAGTGTTGAAATCCCTTCTGATCCGCCCCGTCCGGGCGGTCATCGCAGCACTTGCGACGACGCTGGCTGCTTCGGCCGGTCTGCTGCTTGCGCCAACAGCGTCAGCGGACATGCAGCTCGCCTATCAGGTCGTCGTTGATGATGGCTTCGGCCAGATTGTCTCCATGGGCGAGACCGGAACCGGTGACGCGCCCGTTAGCGACACCCTCGGCGACGATGTCCGCTTTGAGCTGGTGGCGGTGAGCTGTGGAGAGGACACCCGCGCGAGCTGTGACGCGGGCGAGCTGCGCCTGACCGTGGCTGAATCGCGAAACGGCGAGACCGTGCGTGAGTTTATCCAGGGCGTCGCCGTAGCTGAAACCGGACAAACCCGCTTTGAAACCGAGCTGATGGATGGGCGCACGCTGGTGGTCCACGTGGTGCCCAGGGGTTAGGGCGACCGGCAGCTTACAAACAAAAAGGGCGGCTCAATCGAGCCGCCCTTTCCATTTCGTCTGAGCATTGGGCTCAGCGCCATGATTACATCATGCCGCCCATGCCGCCCATTCCGCCCATGCCGCCCATGTCCGGGGCGCCAGCGCCACCGTCCTTCTTCGGCTTTTCAGCCACGGCAGCTTCGGTGGTGATCAGCAGGGCTGCGACAGAGGCCGCGTCCTGCAGCGCGATGCGCGACACTTTGGACGGGTCGATCACGCCGGATTTGACCAGGTCTTCGTAGGTTTCGGTCTGGGCGTTGTAGCCAAAGTTGGCATCGTCGCTTTCCAGAACCTTGCCGACCACGATGGAGCCTTCGACACCAGCGTTTTCAACGATCTGACGGATCGGGGCCTGAACAGCGCGTGCCACAATGGCAATGCCCTGGGTCTGATCGTCGTTCTCGCCTTCAAGGCCAGCCAGCACCTTGCCAGCTTTCAGCAGAGCGATACCACCGCCCGGCACGATGCCTTCTTCGACAGCAGCGCGGGTGGCGTTCAGGGCGTCGTCGACGCGGTCCTTGCGCTCTTTCACTTCGATTTCCGAAGCGCCGCCAACCTTGATCACGGCAACGCCGCCGGCCAGCTTTGCGAGACGCTCCTGGAGCTTCTCCTTGTCGTAGTCAGAGCTGGTGGCTTCGATCTGGCTGCGGATCTGACCGACGCGGGCTTCGATCGCCGTCTTGTCGCCAGCACCGTCCACGATGGTGGTGTCGTCCTTGGTGATGTTGACCTTCTTGGCGGTGCCAAGCATGTCGAGGGTCACATTCTCAAGCTTGATGCCGAGGTCTTCAGAGACAACCGTACCGCCGGTCAGGACAGCGATGTCTTCCAGCATCGCCTTGCGACGATCGCCGAAGCCAGGGGCCTTCACAGCTGCGATCTTCAGGCCGCCGCGCAGCTTGTTGACCACGAGGGTGGCCAGCGCTTCGCCTTCCACGTCCTCGGCAATGATGAGGAGCGGACGGTTGGACTGAACCACAGCTTCCAGCACCGGCAGCATGGCCTGGAGCGAGGACAGCTTCTTGTCGAACAACAGGATGTACGGGTCTTCGAGGTCCGCAACCATCTTGTCGGAGTCGGTGATGAAGTACGGCGACAGGTAGCCGCGGTCGAACTGCATGCCTTCAACGACTTCCAGCTCGGTTTCCAGCGACTTGGCTTCTTCAACCGTGATGACGCCTTCGTTGCCGACTTTTTCCATCGCGTGAGCAATCATCTCACCGATTTCTTTTTCGCCGTTGGCAGAGATGGTGCCAACCTGGGCAATCTCGTCATTGCCTTTGATCGGGGTGGAGATGGAACGGATGTTCTCGACAACCTTCTTCACGGCGATGTCGATGCCGCGCTTCAGGTCCATCGGGTTCATGCCGGCAGCCACCGACTTCAGGCCTTCGCGAACGATGGCCTGGGCCAGAACCGTTGCGGTCGTGGTGCCGTCACCAGCTTCGTCATTGGTGCGCGAAGCGACTTCGCGAACCATCTGGGCACCCATGTTTTCGAACTTGTCTTCCAGCTCGATTTCCTTGGCGACCGAAACGCCGTCCTTGGTGGTGCGCGGAGCGCCAAAGGACTTCTCGATCACAACGTTACGACCCTTCGGGCCGAGGGTGACTTTTACAGCGTCAGCCAGGGTGTCGACGCCTTTGAGCATCTTTTCGCGCGCAGCAGCGCCGAATTTCACGTCTTTAGCAGCCATGTTTCGTCTCTTTCCTGAGAAATGATTTTACGTCTTCAAGGGAGTGCATCTGCAGCGGAGCGGGCTCCGCGCGGATCGGCAAAATCCCTTACAGAATGCCGAGGATGTCGGACTCTTTCATGATCAGCATCTCGGTGCCGTCGATGGTCACCTCGGTGCCGCCCCACTTGGCAAACAGGACGCGGTCGCCAACCTTCACGTCCAGCGGACGCACAGAACCGTCGTCTTTGATGGCGCCGCCGCCAACAGCGACGATTTCGCCTTCCTGCGGCTTTTCCTTGGCGGTATCGGGGATGATGATCCCGCCCTTGGTGGTGGTCTCTTCTTCCACGCGCTTTACCAGCACGCGGTCATGCAGAGGACGAAAAGTCATTGCCTTGTCTCCAATACGTGAGCGTTTCGCTCTTTCGTTGGTGTTTCGTGTAGCCGTCGCGAGCTGGATCGGAGCGGTTAGCACTCACCCAGCCCGGCTGCTAACGGAGCGGGAAGTAAGAAAGGAGACGTGAAGCGTCAAGAGGTGGCGAGGTGTGAAAAGTGGATTTTTTTGCAGGGTCTCCCTCGCGGCCGCTCGGTTGATCCTCGCTGACGCTGCGGGCGGCTGTTCGCCTTGCGAGCGCTGAAGCGCTTGGGGCGTGATCGCAGTACCGCGCGCGGCTCTGTCCCGGACGTAAAGCAATTCTCGATCGCCCCTCCCCAAACCCCATTCAGAAAACATTCATGTGCATTTTGGCCAGATGCGTTAGACTGCTCGCCAACGGTGTTTGCGTACGCAGTGTGCGACTACACCTTTTCGAGCTCTAACGAGGGACGACTGATATGATGTTTCGTAATGCAATGGTTGCCGTAGCTGCGCTGGGCATGACCGCTGCGTGCACCACGACCGACCAGTATGGCAATCGCGATCCGAACCAGACCGGCCGCGGCATTCTGGCGGGTGCGGCTGCGGGCGCGCTTCTGGGCACGCTGGCGGGCGGTGATGATCGCCGTAATGCGCTGATTGGTGCAGGTATTGGTGCGCTGGCTGGGGCTGGTGTGGGCCAGTATATGGACCGCCAGGAAGAGGCCTTCCGCAACCGTCTGCGCGGGTCGGGCGTCTCTGTGCGCCGGGTTGGCAATGAGCTGATCCTGACGATGCCGGGCGATGTGACCTTTGCCACCAACTCAGCCCAGATCAGCCCGCGCTTCGGCCCAGTGCTCGATGATGTGGCTGACGTGCTGCAGACCTATCCGGCCACCTATGTGAACGTGGTGGGCCACGCTGATAGCACGGGTGATGCGACCTATAACCAGCGCCTGTCAGAGCGCCGCGCCAGCTCTACTGCCGGAGAGCTGATTGCTCGCGGTGTGCTGCGCGACCGCCTCTATGTCGCCGGCATGGGTGAAAGCCAGCCGATCGCCGACAACTCTACCGATGCGGGCCGCGCTGCGAACCGCCGCGTGGAAATCACCATCGCCCCTCACACGTCATAAGACGCCAGGTGACGCGACGCCGAGAAGGCGCGTCGGGGCAACCCGGCGCGCTTTTTTGATTTTTGGTCTTCGCTGTGCCGGGGCAAGCCCGGCTCGCTGCGGGCGGCTTTTCAACTTGCGAGCGCTTCGCGCTCGGGGTGCCAGATTTTTCGAATGCTCGAATCTCTTTCCCAAACTTGATTTGGGATCCACAGATCATTGAGCGATGCGGACTGGGGCTCTGGGCCCCAGCTTTCGCTGGGGAAGAGGCATCTGTGCTCAGGGTTGAGCGCCCTGACGGGTCAGGTCCGCGAGGCGAAGAGCCGCCCGCAGCGGAAGCGAGCTTGCTCGCGGCAAGCGAGGATAAGAACACTTAGAGCGTCCCGATTGCCTCTCGCGCCAGCGCGTCAGCGCGCTCGTTCTCTGGGTGACCGGCGTGGCCCTTGACCCATTCCCAGGTCACGCGGTGCTTTGAGGCGATGGCGTCGAGGCGCTTCCACAAGTCTTCGTTTTTGACCGGCTTTTTGTTGGCGGTTTTCCAGCCATTGCGCTTCCAGCCATGAATCCACTTGGTCACGCCGTCGCGGACATAAACGCTGTCGGTTACAAGCCGCACCTCTGAGGAGCGCTTCAGCGCTTCCAGCGCCGCGATGGCGGCCATCAGCTCCATGCGGTTATTGGTGGTCTCGGCTTCGGCACCCGACAGCTCTTTTTCATGGCCGTTATATTCCAAGATTGCTCCCCAGCCGCCAGGACCAGGATTGCCGGAACACGCGCCGTCAGTGTGGATGGTAACAAGACCCATGGATGAAAGATCTTCTTCAGCTGCCCTGAACTGGGTATTTCTGACCCAGATCTTCAAGCCCTGCTTCAATCAGTTCGGCGAGGACGTCCAGATCAATGTCTTCAAGTTTCTTAAAATACAGGCAGCTCTTGCCGATGGTGTGCTTGCCGAGGCGGTCGAGATAATCACCAAAATCAGCATAGCCCGGCAGGATGTAAACCGAGTGCTGGGCCTTGCGGGGTGAGAAGCCCGTGGCGCACATATCGCCCTCGCGACCGCTGGCGTATTTATAGTGGTATGAGCCATAGCCAATGATGGCCGGCCCCCACATCACCGGCTGCCAGCCGGTGACCTTGCGAAACAGCTGATCGAGAACGCGGGCCTCCTCGCGTTTCTTCTCAGGCTCGACGCCAGCGAGGAAGTCCTCAACGGTTGCGTCTGTGGGCTTGGTCTTGTTTTCAGTTTTGGCCATGGCGGTCTCCTGTCCGTGACCAACAGCATAACCGCATTTCTGGAACGGTTGTAACGTGCCCGCTTATGGGCTGTCTTCAAGCCGTGAAGAGGGCTAAAATGAAAAGACCGGCTCGCGCGGCAAGCCGGTCTTCTCTTTAGTCACAACTCACCAATTCAGGACGCTTTGCCAGCCTCACTGGCCTCAGAAATCTCTGTCAGGCGTCCGGTATCGACATCATACATGAAGCCGTAGATCGGGATGCGCTTTGGCACCAGCGGATGGTTTCGGATGCGCTTCACGTCATCGACAACCGCATCAGCGGCATCTTTAAACGTCAGCCAGTCAACATCCTTACCGGCTTCTGACCCATCATCGCCGCCCGGATCGGTCCAGCCATCAGGGCCCGGCGTTGCGGTGTTCAGGCTGGAGGCCAGGAGACGTTCCATCGTGTCCTGATCAAACAGCACCATGCCGCAGTCGGTGTGGTGGATTACGAAGAATTCCTTCGTGCCCAGAAGCTTGTGAGAAATCACAAGCGAGCGGATGGCATCATTACTGGCCCGTCCACCGGCATTGCGGATGACGTGGACATCACCCAGCTCAAAACCGAGCGCGTTAACCGGAATGATGCGCGCATCCATGCAGGTCAGAACAGCAGCCTGCTTGGCGGGAGGCAGCGGTTTTCCGCCCCGGTCGAAGTTTGCGGCATAGGCTTCGTTGGCCGTTTTCACGGCGTCATAATTGCTCATGGGGAGCATCCTTTGATTTGTGTGTCTTCAGTTGAGGCAGGCTTGACGACGTGGCACCGTGAGGCTGGCGCTAGACGCGCGGATCCATCACGAAGTTCAGCGCCACGCCGTTGTTACACCAGCGCTCGCCGGTGGGACGGGGGCCGTCGGTAAAGACATGGCCCTGATGGCCCTTGCAGCGCATGCAGTGATACTCGGTGCGCGGCGTCCACAGGCGGTAGTCGGTCTTGGTGTCCAGCGCGCCCTCAATCGGGGCCCAGAAGCTGGGCCAGCCGGTGCCGCTTTCATATTTGGTTGCGGAGGTGAAGAGTGGCAACGCGCACCCCGCACAGACATAAAGCCCCTGACGATTTTCACCATTGAGATCGCTGGAGCCCGGGCGTTCGGTACCTTCCTCGCGCAGGACACGGTAGGCCAGATCGCTTAAGCGCTCGCGCCACCAGTCTTCGCTTTGGGCGGCGTAGTCGAGGGTTTCCTCGCCCCAGGGCACAACGCCCTCAGCCTGGAAAATATCTGTGTCGATGCTTCCCGCGGGTTCGTCGGCCTGGCCCGGCGCACTGCACGCGGCGGCGGACAATCCGGACAGCAGGAACAGGCGGCGGTCGAGCATGGGGGACTCCATTAAAGCTACCTGTGCAGACTTAGTTGATCCGGGTTGCATCTCCAGTCACGTCCCATCACGAGGTGGTGAGGGGAAGAAAGGCGCGTTAATGGATGAAGCGCCGCTAACCCCTCACCTAACCTCTCCCCTTAAAAAGGGGAGAGGCATTGGCTCTGCGTTTTACGACCAAGCGCAATGTGGATGCCCCCTCTCCCCCTCTAACAAGGGGGAGAGGTAAGGTGAGGGGGTGCGCCCGGGTAAGCTCCGTCGCTCTTCCTTTTTTTCGTCAATTCTCCTACATAGCGGCCCTCATTCATTCGCTGTCGGCCTTGAACCGGCGGGGGAGAGGAAAAATGGCGACTTTGATTTCCAATGCACCGGCCCCTGCGCCGGTGGCTCCGGGCGTGGATGCGTTTAACACCGCCCGTGTTGATGCCCTGATGGCTGATTACGGCCTGACCGGTGAATTCCTTGAGCTGGGCGGCAAGCCTGAAGACCACCGCGTGGTTGCGGCCATGTCTGGCGGGGTGGATAGCTCTGTCGTGGCGGCCGTGCTGCACCGCGCGGGCTATCAGGTCGTGGGCATGACGCTGCAGCTTTATGACCATGGCGAGGCGATCCATCGCAAGGGGGCCTGCTGCGCCGGTCAGGACATCCACGATGCGCGCCGCGTGGCCGAGGCCATGGGCTTTGCCCACTATGTGCTGGACTATGAGACGCGCTTTCGTGAGGCCGTGATCGAGGATTTTGCCGATACCTATCTGGCCGGCTCCACGCCGATCCCCTGCGTGCGGTGCAATCAGTCTGTGAAGTTTGCCGACCTGCTGGCCACCTCCAAGCAATTGGGTGCCGACGCGCTGGTGACCGGCCACTACATCCGCCGTGAGAAGTCCGGCAATCGCGCTGAGCTGCGCCGGGCGGCCGATGCGGGCAAGGACCAGTCCTACTTCCTGTTTGCCACCACCGAGGAGCAGCTCGATTATCTGCGCTTCCCGCTGGGCCATCTGGAGAAGGACCAGGTGCGCGAGCTTGCTGCGGCTATGGGCCTTGTGGTGGCCGCCAAGCCGGATAGCCAGGACATCTGTTTTGTGCCCGATGGCGACTATGCCAGCGTGGTGGAGAAGGTGCGCCCCGGGGCCTCGCGCCCTGGTGAGATTGTCCACATCGATGGCCGCGTTCTGGGCACCCATGACGGTGTGCTGCGCTACACGGTGGGTCAGCGCCGTGGCCTTGGCATTGCGGCCGGTGACCCGCTTTATGTGGTCAAGCTCGACGCAGAGAAGGCTCAGGTCATCGTCGGTCCTCGCGAGGCGCTGAAAGTGCGCCGCATCACCCTGACCGATCCCAACTGGATCGGGGATGGCGACCTGTCAGAGGCTGACGGTACAGCGATTGGCGTTAAGGTGCGATCCACCCGACCGCCAGCTCCGGCTGTGCTGGAAGTGTCGGACGAGGGCGTCTTCGTGCTGCTTGATGAGGGCGAGGAAGGCGTCGCGCCGGGCCAGGCTTGCGTCTTCTACTCCACGCCCGGCCACCACCGCGTGCTCGGTGGCGGCTGGATCAAGGCGACGGGGTGAGGAAGGACTGTTCTCTGAGCATAGCAAGCACCTACCGCTGTAGTGGAGAGTCAAGAATTGTCTGATGACGGCTACCCTAGATTTCTCAGTGATGCGCGAAATCGAATTTATGATGCCTGGCATTCGATAGAACACGGAAATGCTGGCCATCCGAAGATTGGAATCGATGCGCTTTCAGACAAAGATTGGGCTAAACTCTGTGGTTCGATGGATACTCTGCTTGATATGGAAGGCGCACTTTTTCAGTTTTGGGAAAGAGTTTCCCTCGGTCTAGTGCCATACGAGCTGGAATGCTTAGGGCTCCTTTCGGCACTATATTTACAGCAAGATTCGGTAGCCCATATCGCCGAAATCGCTGATGTCGAGATTCCTAGTCGCGTATCAGGACGGCTCGGAGAAATACGATCTTTATGAAATACAATCGCCGGCCACGCCGCGTACGCTGGCAAACAAAAACCTGAAAGTAGCGCGATGTTGAAGCCAGCGGAGATCGATTCCGAGGGCTTCAACATAGTGCTTTATTACGCTGATAGCTCAGAGAATAAGCGTATCGATTTTAAGCCGCTGATTTTCGACAATAGTCTAGAGTTGGGAAAAGCATTGAGCTTGGTGGCCGACAGTTTAGAATAAGACAAGTAGCTACCCCGCCGTCAGTCGCTGGATCTCGCGCAGGATCACTGCCCAGGCTGGGGCCGTCGGGTCGATCAGCTCAAAATGGCCAGCCTCATCAATGCTGATCTCGGTAACGGTATCGCCTTCCTGTTCAGCATAGAGGGCATAAGCGCGGCCGTATTGGGCCGGCACGATGGGATCAAGCTCGCCGGAAATCACCACTTGCTCGATGCCCAGCGGCAGCATGTTGGACGGGCTGGTGTCGGCGAAAATGTCAGCATCGGCGCGGGCCTCAGTGCCGACCAGCTGGTCGACCGTATCCGGCTCACCGCAGCGCCCCGGCCCCGCATCGCGGAACATCAGAAGATCATTGATTCCGGCCAGCGTGATCACGCCGCGCGGGGTGAAGGCCCCATCGCGAAGGCTGCTCAGCGCTCCGTCCGGCAGTCTCGACCGCGCCCCGGCCCACAGCGCCAGATGGCCCCCGGCTGAATGGCCCATGAGGACGGTCCGATTGAGGTCGATTGGATAGTCTTCCGCCAGCGTCCGCACATGATCCACCGCCATGGCAGTGGAGATAAAGGTGCCAGGATAGCCGCCGGTCTCATGGCCCAGGCGCGGATAGGTGATATTCCACACTGCGAATCCGCGACGGCGCAGATCGGCATTGAGCTGATCCTGCAGGATGGTGCCCGGGATCGCCGCCTGCCAGCAGCCGCCATGGATCATGATCACGGTCGGGTGCGGCCCGTCGCCATACACGCTCGCATCGGGCAACCACAACTCACCATACTGCTCCTCACCGTCGCCGTATTCGACGCGATGGTCAGCCAACTCGCGTTCGCGCTCCAGCAAGGGCTGCCACCCGATCGGGCGGTCGTCAGCATAGGGATCAGTGGCTTGAGTGGGCATGGGGATGTCCGGACGTGACGACCCGCTTTGCACTGTGCTGCAGGCGGCCAGGCAAAGGGCGGCGGTGAGGGCGAGAAGGCGCATGGGGATGTAGGTCCTGATCAGTCAGGCGCTTAATAGACCAGAGGTCTGCGGGGATGTCATGACCCCATTGCCTCGTCATTCCCGCGAAGGCGGGAACCCAGAGATCACAGAGCGTTGTGCCAAGTGGCTCTGGGCCCCCGCCTTCGCAGGGGTGACGAATTTGCAGAGGCAGTAAGGGGTTGGCGTACCGCTTGCCCATCACACAAGACAGTCATGGCCCGGTTTATCTAAGGCCACCCATGCCGGTTGTATCCGCTAGCGGGACCGTCACAGCATGGGTCCCCCGGACAAGCCGGGGGATGACGACGGTAAGGGTTTTTCTGAACCCTCGGGCGAGCACAGCGAAGACCCGGGTGCGTGTGCAGGATAGAACGCCTTTCCCTCCCCCCACGAGGGGAGGGTGGGCGAAGCTTCAGCTTCGGTCGGGTGGGGGGAGCGCTGGCGCTCTATGATCTTCACCCCACCCGTCAGCTTGCGCTGACACCCTCCCCCTCAAGGGGAGGGAGAGGTATCGCCCTTACGGGCCGGTTGATAGAGACTGTGGCGGGCTAGTCCGGGGCTTGGGATGCCGCGTTATGGAGCTCCGCCATGGTCTCCATGATGGCGTTTGCCCGATCCGAGTCGGGCGTCCCGGCATTGAAGCCAGCCGGGTTTGCGGCCTGTAATGCGGCGAGTTCTTCGGACAGCGCGACATAGTCATCATTCTGCCCTAGCCGGGCGATCACGCGTAGCTGGCCTAGCCGGTGTTGGCGCTGTTCCTCAATGGCCTCGGCATAGGCCTCCTCATCAATGGCTTTGTTTGAAACCCAGCCAGGTTGATAGCCGTCAGGGCGCTCCGGCTCGAACGACTCCAGGTCGCTGAGCATCAGCGCGGCGGAGTCGCTGTCAGCCCAGATTGCCATGTCCGCCGTTCCGCCGAACTGGAAATAGATCATGCCCCATAGTTCAACTGCCGCCGGGTCAGGTTCGAAGTCTGGCTGCTCCGTCTCGATGGAGAGTGCGAGGTCGGTGGTACTTCTGATCTGGCCGAAGTGGAGCAAGGAGGCACTTTTCAGGGCTTGCTCGGTCGCAGCGCAGTAAGATGCGCCCAAAAACAGGGACGGCCCATTCAAAATAGGGGCCTGTTCATACGCCCACTCACAATCCTCCACGGAGATAGAGCCCGCATCACCTGTATTAAGTCTGTTCTGCAAATCCGCCACGGTCAGATCAGAACTCGGTTCCGACTGCAGCAGTAAGATCGCAGATGCGGCAAAGACTAACTGGATCAACGCACGACTCCTTACGTGGAATTTGAGCACCACCCTAGGGGGAAATCGAACGTATGAACATCAGTTGCTACGGCGCATCCTCAACAAAGCTTGCGACCACTTTCTTCTCGCCAGCCTTGTCGAAGGCGACGGTCAGCTTGGCTCCATCGGTGACCTTCACCACGCCATAGCCGAATTTCTGGTGGAAGACGCGGTCGCCGGGCTTGTATTTGGAGCTGCCGCCCACCGAGTTCGCGCCGCCGCTTTCAATGAGCTGGGCCTTGCCTTCGATGATGCCGGGGTCGGCGCGGCGACCGGCGCTCTGGCTCGCCTGGAAGCGTTTCCAGCCCGGGCTTTCATAGCCGGAGCGCATGGGGTTGGCCGGCGCAGTGCTTTCCTGAAAACCCGGTCCAGCGTCGTAATAGCCGGTCTCGGATTTCGCTTCGCAGTGATCAGGCGGCATTTCATCAATGAAACGCGACGGGATCACCGACTGCCAGCGGCCGAAGATCATGCGGTTGGCGGTAAAGCTGATGATGGCGCGTTCGCGCGCCCGGGTGATACCCACGTAAGCCAGGCGCCGCTCTTCCTCCAGCGCAGCCGTGCCGCCTTCATCCATGGAGCGCTGGGACGGGAAGACGGTCTCCTCCCAACCGGGCAGGAAGACCAGCGGGAACTCCAGGCCCTTGGCCGCGTGCAGCGTCATGACGGAGACTTCTTCGCCGTTTTCCGCGCGATCGGCGTCGCTCACCAGCGCGATATGTTCCAGGAAGGCTTCAAGGCTATCAAACTCGCCCATGGAGCGGACGAGTTCTTTGAGGTTATCGAGCCGGCCAGCGGCCTGCGGGCTCTTGTCCTCGCGCCACATGGCGGTGTAGCCGCTCTCATCAAGGATGATCTCAGCCAGCTCGTCATGGCGGATATTCTCCGCTTGCTCGCGCCAGCGATCGATATCGCGCAGGAAGGCGGCAAGCCCGGTGCGCGCCTTGCCGCGGATTTCATCGGTTTGGGCCATCAGGCGCGCGGCTTCGGCCATGGAGACCTGGGCTGAGCGCGCGGTATGCATGACCTTCTGAACCGACGTATCCCCAATTCCGCGCTTGGGCGTGTTCACAACCCGCTCAAACGCCAGATCATCGGCTTCAGAGCGCACCAGCCGCAGGTATGCCAGCGCATCGCGGATTTCGGCACGTTCAAAGAAGCGCGGTCCACCAATCACCTTGTAGGGCAGGCCCAGCATGATGAAGCGATCTTCAAACGCGCGCATCTGCCAGGACGCGCGTACCAGCACGGCAATGTCGGCATGGCTGCCGCCGCGGCGCACATGAGCTTCGATCTCGTCAGCGACAAAGCGGGCTTCCGCTTCGCCGTCCCACAAGCCGGAGACCTGAACCTTCTCGCCGGCCTCGTCCTCGGTCCACAGCGTCTTGCCCAAGCGCGCCTTGTTGGCGGTGATAAGGCCAGATGCGGCGGCGAGGATATTGCCGGTGGAGCGATAATTGCGCTCCAGACGGATCACCAGCGCGCCGGGGAAGTCCGTTTCAAAGCGCAGGATGTTGTCTACTTCGGCACCGCGCCAGCCATAGATGGACTGGTCGTCATCGCCCACGCAGCACAGATTGTTTGATCCGCGCGCCAGTAGGCGCAGCCACATATATTGTGCGACATTGGTGTCCTGATACTCGTCAACGAGGACATATTTGAAGCGCCGGTGGAAGTCAGCGAGCACGTCAGCGTTCTCTTTGAAGATCGTGATGCAGTGCATCAGAAGATCGCCAAAGTCACAGGCGTTCAAAACCGCCAGCCGATCCTGATACAGCTTGTAGAGATCGCCCGCCTTGCCATCGGCGAAATTCCACTTGTCCTCTTCCGGGATGTTTTTCGGCGTCAGCGCGCGGTTCTTCCAGCCATCCACCAGGCTTGCAAAATAGCGCGGCGTCCAGCGCTTGGTGTCAACGCCTTCAGCGTCCAGAATCTGTTTGATCAGGCGCAGCTGGTCGTCGGTATCCAGGATCGTGAAGCTGGATTTCAGACCCACCAGCTCGGCATGGCGGCGCAGGATCTGCGCTGAGATCGAGTGGAAGGTGCCAAGCCAGGGCAGGCCCTCCACCTGCTCACCAATCAGCTTGCCGACCCGCTCCTTCATCTCGCGCGCGGCCTTGTTGGTGAAGGTCACCGACAGGATCTGCCAGGGCTTCGCCTTGCCTGTGCGAAGGATGTGCGCCAGCCGCGTGGTCAGCACCCGCGTCTTGCCCGTACCGGCCCCGGCCAGCACGAGCACCGGGCCTTCGGTCGCCTCCACCGCCTGGCGCTGTTCCGGGTTCAGCCCGTCCAGATACTCCGGCTCACCGCCGCCGGGGCGGGCCATGGCCTGTTGTGACAAGGGGATAGACGCCATGACGCTTTGGCTCTTCGCTCTCGATTCGATATGGAGAACGAAACTAGCACAAAGGCGCGGCGTTGCGAGGGGCGCAGGGCAGGGGATGAGATTAAGTCAGCACTTCTTAAAACCTGTCCCGGCCAAGCCCCTAAAAGGGCGCAGAGCCGGGATCTACCGACAGCGCGTTGGAATTGAACACTTTGCGTCTGCGGTAGATCCCGGATCGTCGCTCCGCTCGTCCGGGACAGGTATTGAAGCCTGTTGAAATGCAAGAAGGCGGGCCAAGGCTTGGGAGAGACGAATGCTCAACCACACTTAACGATCCCCCGAAACACCGCGTCCGCCTCATCCTTCAGCCGCGCCCTGTCCGCCTTCAGCGCTTTGGTGAGCGCCTTTTCGTTCAGGCGCTCGGTCGTGCGCTCGAACACCTGACGGATATACGCGTCGATCACCGGCACGCGCGGGGCGGTGCCCAGTTCCTTGGTGATGCGCTTGGCCGCCAGCAGCTCGTCGAGCGCTGCGACAAGGTCCGCGGGCGGGTTCACGCCCTCCAGCAGCGCCTGAAAATTCATCGGGGGCAGGGTGTCAGGGTGAAGCCGCAGCCATTCCAGCGCCAGCGCCGGGCGAATGACGTAGAAATAAGTCTTCAGCCGGATTTCACCGTCATCGGACAGGTGTCGCTTCCACTGGTTCTCGGCCAGATTGAAATAGTGATACGTGCCTGCTGGCCCCAGCTTGATCTTTGACGCTAGGCTTAACAGCTGATCACACGCTGCCTCGTTCCAGCGGTAGCGGATCGGGCTTTGTAGCCATTCGATCATCACCGCATTGGGTTTGAGCAGCAATTTCAGCGCTTTCTTGACGTCCCAGCCGCTGACGTCGAGAAGGTCGTCGATGGGGCGCTCGATCACATCCCGTCCTGGTTCCAGCGATAGATACCAGTCGAGCGGGCGCACATAGACAAAGCGCGCGTCATAATCGCTGTCCGGCGACGGAAAGCCCCAGGCGCGGCTGCCACTTTCCACCGCAAACAGCACGCGCACGTCTTCACTGCGTTCAATATCGCTGAGGACATCCAGGATCGCTTCGCGCTTGTCCGGGGCAATGTCGGCGGTGAAGGGCAGGGACGGCATGGCGGGCCTCAATCAGGACGGTTGATCATCACGTTAGCATGTCTGGAGGGGGAGGCGAGTGTCGGTGCCGTCCCGCGACAAGCAGGGCGATTTGACATCATTTAGATATTTAGCTAAATGTCTTTCCATGAGTTCGGTATTCAAAGCCTTGTCTGATCCCACCCGCCGGGAAGTGTTGTCGCTGCTTCGCGCTGGCCCGCTGTCTGCCGGTGAGATTTCAGACAGGTTCGATGTTTCGCGGCCCACCATGTCGGCGCATTTCGCTGTGCTGCGAGAGGCGGGGCTCGTGACAAGCGAGAAACAGGGCAAATCGGTGATCTACCAGCTCCAGATGTCGGTGCTGGAAGACGCCCTTCTGGGCTTTGCCAAGGGATTTGGCTGGGAGCTGAAGGATCAGGACCAGACCACCGCCGACACGCCGTCAGGAAAGGACGCATCATGACTGAAGTCGCTGAAAACAAGTCAATCTTCAAGGCGCTGGCTGTCCCGTTTGCTGCCGTGTTCATCGCCATGATCGGCTTTGCGCTGGCGCGTGAGTTTGGCCTGCTCGGCATGGATGCGGGCAAGCGCGGCGCGGCGGCCATGATGGGCTTGATGCTGTGTGCGTGCGGGAATGTTCTGCCGAAGATCGCAAGGCGGCTCGAGCTGGGGCGCGAGGTAGCGGCGGCCTACGCCAGCGCCGACCGCCTTGCTGGCTGGGTGCTGGTTCTGACCGGGCTTGCCTGGGTCGGAATCTGGGTGTTTGCCCCCATCGAAGCCGCCCCGATTGGCGCAAGCCTTGCCGGCCTTGGCGGCTTTCTCTTTGCGCTGGGCGTGTGGCTGGCCAAGGCGCGGCCAACGCCGAACTACTCGGTCCCTGCTGTGTTGCTCAGCACGGCCATTGCGGGGCGCGCCACAGTCTTCATGCTCCTGGCAAGCCTTTTCCTGGCCGGATCGCTCTTTCCCATCGACGCGGTTTGGGGAGACGCGGTGGCTCAACCGATTGCGATCCTGTTTTCCTTCGCCATCCCGGCGATTGCGGTCGTGATCGCGGTATGGGCCAAGGTGCGGGGCGGGCAGAACGTTTAGTCGGCTCTACCCATGCTCCTCCTCATGCCGGGCCTGGAGTGCGGCGGCGTAGGCGGCATGGGCGTCGGCCTTGGTAATGTAGCCGGTGATCGGCTGATCGCCGGTGCGCGAGCGGACCGGAGCGCCATCAATGCGTTCGGCTGAGAAGAAGCCCAGCACACGGCCCAGATAATCATCTTCATAGACGCCGGGGGCATCCATTTCCGCCGGGGCCTCTTCAGCGTTGAGCGGCGTCATGACCTCCCGCGCCCGGATGGTTTGCAGGATCACGCGGGCATCACCCTTGGTCAGGTCATAGCCGTGGCGTTCCACCTGACGATGGAAAACGCTGCCCTTGGTGATTGCCTGGGTGATTACGGTGGCTAGCGACACAGCGACCAGAAGCGCGATGGAGGCCTCATAGCTGGCGGTCAGTTCAAACACGATCAGCGTGGTCGAGAGGGGCGCGCCAAGCACGGCTCCGGACACCGCGCCCATACCAACGACCGCATAGAAGGCCGCGCCGGTATCGGTTGGTCCGAACGCCATCATGGCCACCTGACCAAATAATGCGCCCAGCAAAGCGCCCAGATAAAGCGAAGGCGAGAAAACGCCACCGCCAAAGCGCGCCGCGAGCGTCACGGTAGTGGCGATCAGCTTCAGGATCAGGAGCGCGCCCAGCGTGGCGATGGCGTAGCCGCCGGCAAGCGCTGTGGCGGTGGCCTCATAGCCAACCCCGATTACCTGCGGCGCAACCACGCCCATTGAGCCGACGATCAGTCCACCGACGGGCGTCAGGGCCCATAACGGTAACTTGATGGCGCGGGCCCGTTCGGACACCAGACGCGGAACGGTCGTCACTGCCATCACAAAGGCAATCGCGACCCCGGCTGCCGCCACGCCTAGCGGGACCATGGCCGCGTAGTCGACAAGCCGGGCCGGATCGATATCTGGCACCGGGAAGGCGGGCTGAGCCCCAAAATGAATGCGCGACAGGATCGCGCCGATCACGCTGGATACGGCGACGGGGCCAATGGACCGCAGAGCGTAGTGACCCAGGATGACCTCAAAGGCAAAGAGGGCTCCGGCCACCGGCGCGTTAAAGCTGGCAGACACGGCGGCGGCCGCTCCACAGGCGAGCATGATGCGCGCGGCTCTGGGCGGCAGGCCCAAGGGCCGGGTGATGAGGCTGGCCAGCGTCGCACCAAAGTGAACGGCCGGGCCTTCGCGGCCGGCTGACGCGCCGCTGCCCAGCGAAACCACCGCGATCACCGCGGACAGAAAGCCGGGCATGGCCTTCATCTTGCCGGCCCGGACCGCGCGCGCTTCCATCACATCGGCCACGCCTTCAGCCCGGGTTTCATTCAGCCAGCCATAACGCTGACCCAGCCAAAGCAACCCGGACACAATGAACCCGCCCAGAACAGGAGCGAGGATGATGGTCGTGGCTGGAAGGTTCGCGACAGCGCTGGCCAATGCTTCTTCAGCTTCGCCAAAGGCCATGAATTGAACGCCGGAAATGGCCCACCTCAGTCCGAGCGCGCCGTAGCCCGCCGCAATGCCAACCCCAAGCGCCGCAACCCAAAGCGCAATGGAGCGCCCATCGGCGAAGGCGGTCCTGATCAGGTCAAACAGGCGCTCGACGACCCCGCGCTGGCGCGCGCCGGTAACCGGTTTGACCGGCTCGTCTGTGGGGTTGTCGTCCATGGTTCAGGTGTGGCGCTGGTCGCGCGTGCAGGTCAAGCCTCGCAATGGCCTTAATGGACCTCTAATCTCACCCCCATGATGACGCGCGTCGCCTTTATTGCTCTGGTTTTGAGCCTCCTTGTCCCGCCCCAGGGCTGGGCTCAGGACAGCACCTATACGCGCATTGGCGACTGCAGCGCGCGTCGGGCTCCGGCGGGGATGGAGTATCTCAACGCCTTCATGGCGTGTGAGGGATATGGCGGCTGGGCGGTCTATACGGCCTCGACTAATCAGGCTGAGCGTCTGGCCTATGGCGACCGGGGTCTGGTTCGCCAGCTTTCAGAAACCCCGATCCGCTCAACGGTGGGGCTGGCTTCAACCGCTGAAACCATCGAATGGCGCACGCGTGGCCGCCAGCCCTATGCGGTCATTGCTCGCTGGACAGCGCGGCGCGGTACGACCCGGCTGGAAGAATATCTCGTTGTGTCCGCGCTCGATGCTCGAAACGGGGCCTGTCACCTGTCGTATATTGACGTCACCGAAGTCTCGAACGCGAACGATGTCGCGCGACGTATCGCTGATCGCACCGCGCCAGGGTTCACATGTGGATCTCGCACGCCGACTCGCATTGGAGCGAGCGAAGCCCGCCAGCTCATGGCTGGGCGCTAAGCCGCCATGAGCGTATAGCGAGTGTCGAGACCGGGCTCACCGTGGCAGGTGACCCGTCCCTGCTCGACCAGATGGATCATGTGGCCCAAAACCGAATGCGCGGCAGCCGGATGCAGGCGCTTGTCCACGTCGGCGTACATGCGCGCGACCATTGTCTTGATATCGGTGATCCCCTGGGACAGCTCGGCCAGGATTTGCCGCTCACGGTTCAGGCGGTGCTCAATATAGGCGTCCACAAATGGGGCCGGATCTTCAATCGCCGGGCCATGGGTGGGGCGGATGATGTCAAAATTCATCGCCCGGATGCGTCTTAGCTGGGCGATATAGTCACCCATGGACCCATCGGGCGGGCTCACCACAGAGGTCGACCAGCCCATGATGTGATCGCCGGAAAACAGCGTGCGCTCTTCTTCCAGTGCGTAGCAAACATGGTTGGAGGTGTGGCCGGGCGTATGAAGCGCGCGCAGCGTCCAGCCGGGACCTGTGAACACGTCGCCGTCTTCGATTTCCATATCCGGCTTGAAACTGGCGTCGTCGCCAGCCTCCATGCGCACTTCGCCCCCTTCAGGCGCAACCGCTGGCGGGCTCATCGCATAGACATGGGCACCATGCTTCTTTGCGAGGGTATGGGCCATGGGTGAGTGGTCGAGATGGTGGTGGGTCACCAGCACATGGGTGACCTGCTCGCCCTCAAGCGCGGCATCCAGAGCCGCTTCGTGTTCGGCTATGGCAGGACCTGGATCAATGACGGCGACCTCGCCGCGACCAATGATGTAGACGCCGGTGCCGGTATAGGTGAAGGGGCCGGGATTGTTTGCGACAACGCGGCGGACCTGCTCGCTCAACCGGTCACATCGGCCATACTCGAAGTCGAAGTCGCGAACAAAGGGTATGGCGCTCATGCGTCGGCTCCGGGGGAAAATTTAATTAATGTCTCACAGTACTCGCGCAGGCGAGAACCGATAGCGCGCGTAGAAGCGAGTTTTTGCCGCAGGGGCAGGGCGGTCGGTGGTCCCATGTCGGTCTTGTTGGCATCCACGATCCACAGCTGACCGTCCTTGCGATCGCGCAGGACATCAAGCCCACCCCAATCCAGCCCCAGCTCGGCGCAGAAGCGGCGGATCAGGTCGCGCTCTTCGCTCGAGAAAACTTTGTCGCGGTCCAGAAGCCGGACCTGGGCGTTGGCGTTGGCAAAGCGGGTTGCCACTGGGCGACGCTTTAAAAACACCGCAGCGACTTCTCCGCCAACGGTGGGGCAGCGCAGGTCCTCAACCATGCCGTCCGCTGCCAGATTGTCGATCAGGCGCTGGTAGGTTTTCCCTTGGATCGGCTCGCACGGTCCTTCAACAACGCGGCCATCGTGAATGCCGTTGGCTTCGCCCTTTTCCACCATGGGGCCTGAATGGTGTTCTGGATCGAAGATCAGCGCCCGACCCGTGGCGCGCTCGAAGGCCTGGCCAACCGCAGACTTGGAGGTGTCCGGGCAGTTGGCATTGATGATGGGACAGTCAGTGCGAGGCGGCTCGCCAGTGGTCTGGTCTTCAAAGAACATGGCAAGATCCGCCTCGTCGGGAGAGCGCGCCAGACGCATGCCTGACAGCTGCAGGGCCGGCCAGATCAGATACCAGGGGCGCGGCGCATCGGGGGCAAACCAGATACTCGGCCCATCTGCGGTGCCAGCCCGGCGTTCCAGCCCCACCTCCAGATAGAAGTGTAGCCAGGATAAAAACTCACCGATGACACCTGGCTCGACAGGGACACGAGCGCCGGTCTTGCGCACATGCAAGACCGTTCCGTTGAGCTCAAAATCCCGCCACCAGGCGCTCGCCGTCATGAGAATCACTCCTTGTCCCTCGCCTGAGTAAGGATACGGACGAGGTCAGGTTGCGCAATTCACACCGTGGTCACAGGTGCGGCATCGGCCCAAGGCTTGCGCGAGATGCGGCGAACCGCCCCAAAGCGAGACGACCGAACCATGGATACAATAAACTGGATGACGACCCTCAGCCGCCGCCTGCGCCTTGTGGTGCTGACGATCATGGTGGTGGTGGGGGTGAAAACCGTGGCCAGTGCGCTGGCGGCCCCTGGCCTGCCTTCAGCCTCGGTTCAGATTGAAAATCCTACGTCCGGTGTTACACAATCCAACGAGCGAGGTGGCAGCTGACAGCCGGTTTCAGGTGCCGCCTCGAGCCTTGCCGTAAGAATGCGCCTACTGCGAGGCGTTCTTGATCCTGGGGCTGGTAAAGCCCACAAACCAAATCCGCTTTTACTCAAAAGAGCCATCCTGCGTCATGCCTGCTTATATTCTTCGCCGCATTCTGATCGCGATCCCGACGATCCTGGTGATCATCACGGTCGCATTCTTCATGATGCGTGTGGCACCGGGTGGTCCGTTCGACCTTGAACGTCCGATGCCAGAGGAAATCCGCCAGAACATCATGGCGGCCTACGGCATGGATAAGCATATCGTCCTGCAATATTTCGATTATATGGGCGCGCTGGTTCAGGGTGATCTCGGTCCGTCGCTGAAATTCCGCGACAAGGACGTGGCTGATATCATTGCCGAAGGCTTCCCGGTTTCAGCCACCATCGGTCTGCTGTCGATCACGCTGGCAGTCTTTATCGGGACCATCATGGGCTCGATTGCCGCGCTGCGTCAGAACACGGCGGCCGACTATGGCGTGGTGGCCTTTGCGACTGTGGGCATTGTGATTCCGCCCTTTGTGGTCGGTCCGATTCTGGCGCTTTTCATTGGTATTTACCTGGGATGGCTGCCCTCTGGCGGGCTTGATCCCAGATTGGGCATGACGCCGGAGCGCCTTATCCTGCCTGTCATTACGCTGGCGCTTCCACAGATCGCGATCATCTCGCGGCTGATGCGCGCCTCGATGATCGAGGTGATCCGTTCCAACTATATCCGCACCGCGCGGGCCAAGGGCCTGTCGGCCACCGCGGTGATTGCGCGCCACGCGCTGCGCAGCGCCATTCTGCCCCTCGTGAGCTATCTCGGCCCGGCGTCGGCCGCGCTTTTGACCGGCTCCATTGTGATCGAGCAGGTCTTCTCCCTGCCTGGCATTGGCCGCCAGTTTGTGTTCGCCGCTCTGCAGCGCGACTATACCGTGGTGATGGGGGTCGTGATCCTGTACGCGACCTTGATCATCGTCCTCAATCTGATTGCTGACCTGCTTTACGCAGTGCTCAATCCGAAAGTGAAGTACGAAGAATGAGCCTGACATCCACACCGGCTGAAAAGCGCGAAATGATGGAAGGCGCAGCGGTCAAGGGCCGTTCGCTGTGGGACGATGCGCGCACGCGCCTTTTGCGCAATAAGGCTGCTGTCTTCAGTATCTGCCTGCTGGCGGTACTGGTCTTTCTGGCGTTTATCGGTCCGCTACTCTGGATCCACGACAGCGCATTTATCTATCGAGATCGTGTGCAGCTGCCGCCGACGCTGGATAACTTCCACATCTTCGGAACTGATGCCCAGGGCCGTGACCTGTTTGCCAGAACGCTGGTTGGCTTGCGCATGAGCCTGATGGTTGGCGTGGTCGCCACCATGGTCTCGCTGGCCATCGGTGTGTTGTGGGGCGCGACGGCTGGTTTTGTCGGCGGTCGGCTGGACCAGTTGATGATGCGAATCGTGGATGTGCTCTATGCGATTCCCTTCATTTTCTTCGTGATCATCCTAATGGTGGTCTTTGGCCGCAATATCATCCTGATTTTCGTGGCCATTGGCGCAGTGGAGTGGCTGACCATGGCTCGCATTGTGCGCGGTCAGACGATTGCGCTGAGGGGGATGGAGTTTGTCGAAGCAGCCCACGCGGCCGGCGTTGGTCAGCTGTCGATCATTCGCCGCCATATCGTGCCGAACGTGCTGGGCCCGGTCGTGGTTTATGTAACCCTGACCATTCCGGTGGTGATCCTGGCCGAGAGCTTTCTGTCCTTCCTGGGGCTGGGCGTTCAGGAGCCGTTGACCTCGCTGGGTAACCTGATTTCCAACGGGGCCCGCGATATGGAGATCGCGCCGTGGACGCTTTACTTCCCGGCGCTGACCATGATGGTGACGCTGTTCTGCTTCAACTTCATCGGTGATGGCCTGCGAGACGCAATTGATCCGAAGGATCGCTAAGCCGCGCAAAATGTCAGACGCCGGGCGACGCAATCGATCCTAAGGATCGATAAGAAACACTTCATTTTGAGCTATTGGCCCTATTGTGAGCGGCGTACGCGGAACCGGCGCGATGTGTGGCTGAGTTCCATGAAGAAGGACGTCATAGCTCCATCTTCGATAGTGGCCGTCAAACCCTCCATCTCGTTACGCCTCGGGGCTCGTACGCGCTCGTTCCCCGACTGGACCCAGACCTGACCATTTTCAAGTGCTACGACCAGGTTGCCAGTCCGATTCGTGGTTACGCTTCGAACCGGCAGATCGCTTATCTGTTCGATGCCACCGCCAGACGCGTATACCACCGCGCTACCATCTTCCAGGATTTCGGTGCGCTCTTCGACCGGCACGTGCGCGCGGTCGAGACCACCGGCCGAGCGCGAGAAAAGACTGCCCAACCCGGCCATGCTTGGGAGTTGAATTCCAAAACCATCGCGCTCAACTGCTCGGATTGTCGCGCGTTCAACTATCACAAGACGCCCGCTCTCTATCCCTGACGCAAAGAGTGAAAGCTGTTCGTCAAGGCAGGCGAGGCGTTCCGCCTCGTCGATGACGGCCCGGCATGCCAGCATGGCATCTACCGTTGCCGTAGAGGTGGACTCCGGGGATTGAGCCAGTACCTGACCGACGCAAGTCAGGGCGATAAGGCCAGCGGAAAGGGACGTGGGTGCAAGATATTTCATGTCAGATACCGGTTTTGCTTGAAAACATGCCTACTTCTCTAGGAGATTAGGACTCCGTCAAGGCCTGATCGTGTTCATCCTGCGCTCAAGTTGGCCTTGCCAAACTGAATAAATCGCGATGCGCATTGCGCGGCGTAATCGTCGCACGTGCGCATTGCGATCAATGTGATAAAGCTGTCGGCCAAACGTCGACAAGACGAATTTGAAGGGGAAACCGAATGTCACGACTTCGCAGCCTGAGTCTGGCCCTTGTTGCTGGCGCATCTGCTATCACGCTGGCCGCGTGCGGCGGCGGTGAGGGTGCCGACAGCGACATCACTGTCCTGCACCGCGGGAATGGTGCCGAGCCATTGTCTCTCGACCCGCACAAGGCGTCGGGCACCTGGGAAAACAACATCATTGGCGACATGTTCATCGGCCTGTTTACCGAGAACGCTGCTGGGGAGCCGATCCCGGGCATGGCTGAGGGTTATACCGTTTCCGAAGACGGCCTCACCTGGACCTTCACGCTGCGTGAAGCGCAGTGGTCGGACGGTGAGCCGGTTGACGCCTATGACTTCGAATTCGCGCTGCGCCGGATCCTGACCCCGGACACGCTGGCAAACTACGCCTCACTGCTCTATCCGATCCGCAATGCGCGCGGTGTGAACAGCGGTGACCTCGCACCGGAAGAGCTGGGTGTGACGGCGGTTGATGCGTCAACGCTTCAGATCGAGCTGGAGTTTCCAGCTCCCTATCTGCCGGGCCTGTTGACCCACTACACCACCTTCCCGGTGCCTCAGCACGTTGTGGAAGTGCATGGTGATGCCTGGGTGCAGCCCCAAAACATTGAAACCAATGGGCCATACAAGCTGGTTCAGTGGCGTGCGAACGACTTTGTGCACGTGGAGCGCAATGAGCTTTTCTTTGACGATCAGAATGTCTGCGTCGACGAAGTTTTCTACTATCCCACCGTGGACAATCCCGCTGCTGAGCGCCGGGTTCGCAATGGCGAGCTGGATCTGAACACCGACTTTGCCGGGCAGAACATGGACTTCCTGCAGGAGCAGATTCCTGACTATGTCCGCGTGAACCCCTATCTTGGCATCGTCTACTTCTCCTTTAACACCACGGTAGAACCCTTCGATGATCCGGTTGTTCGCAATGCGCTGGGCATGGCTATCGACCGGGAGTTCATTGCCGAGGATATCCTGCGCGCAGGCCAGATCCCGGCTCATTCCTTCGTGCCACCGGGTGTGACGGGCTATCCAGGCACCGCACGCATCAGCTGGTTTGACACACCTGTCGAAGAGCGCCGTGAAATGGCACGCGAGATGCTGGAAGAAGCGGGCTATGGTCCCGATAATCCGCTCGAAGTGGAATACAGCTTCCGTTCGACTGGTGATAACCCGCGAGTGGCTCCGGTGGTTCAGCAAGACTGGGAACTGATCGCTGACTGGGTCGATGTCGAAATTGGCCAGGTTGAAACCCAGATCCACTACTCCAACCTGCGCTCGGGCGATTATCAGCTGGGCGATGGCGGCTGGATCGGTGATTATAACGACGCGTACAACTTCCTCTTCCTGGCCGAGACGGACTCCATTCCGATGAATTACTCGCGCTGGTCCAATGAGGAATTTGACGGGATCATAGAGCGAGCCAACCTGACGCTGGACGCTGAGGCGCGCGGCGAACTCCTGGCCGAAGCTGAACAGCTTCTGCTTGATGAGATGCCGTATATTCCTATTGTCTACTATGTGAACAAGGCGCTGGTGAACCCGTCGGTGACGGGCTGGGAGGATAATATCGTCCACATCCACCGGACGCGCTTCCTGTGCTTTGCCGAGGAAACCCAGGAAGCCAGCCTGGGCGGCGCGTCAGCCGGCTAGCCTTAAGGCGACTTGAAACCGGATTGGGGGCGGAGATGGGCGACGGGCTCGATGATGCAGCGGATGTAGCCGCTGAGCACGTTGCCGCCTCCGCCGCTGATCCGTCCGAACGCGGGGCGAAGGCAAGACCATCGCGGACCGCCGCGCTTCGGCCTGATGCCAAAGAGGGTCATTGCGCCAACTGCAATACAGAGCTTCAAGGCGCGGTCTGCCACCATTGCGGGCAACTTGCCGACGAATTCCATCGCCCTGTCCGCGGGCTGTTGGGCGAGATCATTGAGGGATTATTCGCCCTTGATGGCCGCGTGGCGCGAACCATCCCCAATCTTCTGCTACGCCCGGGGCGGATTACGCGGGCTTATCTCAAAGGCCAGCGTGCGCGCTTCATGCCGCCGTTTCGGCTCTACATTGTCGCGTCTCTGATTTTCTTCCTTCTTGTGCCGCTGGTCGCAAACAGCGTGACGGGTCCTGATCCGCAGGTTGTTCGCGGGGCTATTGAGGAAGCGGGGAATATCGGAGCTCAAATTGATCGCGCCGAAGCTTCGGGCGAATTTACCCCTGAGCAGGCCGCAGAGGCGCGTCAGGCGTACGAAGAGTCTGGCTTGGCGACACTGTTTGGGACGCGTGACGAGGGGGCAGCTGAGCCTCCAGCGTCTGACGCAGAACCCGTCGATCCCACCTCTGATGGCGTCGTGCCTGACGAGGCTGTGCCGGACACTGCGGCGTCCGCCTCTATCCCGGATCAAACGCCCGACTGGCTGGGAGAGCGTATCAATCGTGTGGCGGAGGATCCGGCAGCGTGGCTCGAACGAGCCCAGAGTTGGGTGCCGCGGATCATGTTCGTCATGGTGCCGGTCTATGCGCTACTGCTCAGTCTGACCTATGCCTGGCGGCGGGGCTTTTTTCTCTATGACCATTTGATCGTTTCAGTGCATTTCCACGCCGCACTATTCCTGTCGATGGCGGTGTTCTATTTGCTGGCCAATTTCATGTCTGGCCCGCTGATGTTCCTCGCCGGGCTGATTTACTCGAACGCATATCTCTACCGGCTCCACCGCGTGGTTTATGAGCGGGGCTGGTTTACCAGCATCCTGCGAACCGTCACGCTTACTTTCGTTTACGGTATCATCCTGTCGATTGGCCTTATAGCAACGTTGGTCATTAGCGCGCTTGTGGGTTAGCGCGGCTCGAGTGGTGCCGTTTGCATACGCACAGGTCCGTCACCCAATTGGCTTGATCGAAGGATCGCCTGGACCTCGGGGCGTTCAAGCAACGCGGTCAGCGTGCCGAGGTCCTCTGCGCTTTGAACCGAGCCGTTCAACAAGGCCTGAAGGCGGGCAAGCCCCGTCAGCTCAGCCGGGTAGCGGCGGACGGTGACGGTCTGGTCAGGCGATATGCCGGCAAGCCGGCGCGCTGCAGCCATGGCTTCAGAATAACCGCCGATCTCATCGACGAGCCCCAGTTCTAACGCCTGAGCTCCCGTCCAGACGCGTCCGCGGGCCAGCGTCTCGACACGCGCCCTTGGCAAATCGCGTCCTTCGGCAACCAGGCTGGTAAAATCGGCATAGCTAGCCTGCGCCCAGGCTTCAATCGCCGCCCTTTGGGTGTCGGTGTAGGGGCTTGCCGGAGAAGACGCTCCGGTAAACTCACCGCCAACAGTGACCGAATCAAAGGTGATTCCGGCCTGCTCCAGCGCGCGACCTACCGCAATCTTGCCGCTGATCACACCGATTGAACCGGTCAGCGTGCCAGCATTGGCGACAATATAATCGGACGGCGCGGCTATGTAATAACCGCCTGACGCGGCAACAGACCCGAAAGACACGATCACGGGCGTGCCTGACTGGCGCGCGCGCAGGATCGCAGCTGCGATCTGATCTGACGCGGTGGCGCTGCCGCCGCCGGTGTCGAGGCGAAGCACAATCGCGCGCACATCCGTAGTTGCCGCCGCTTCATCAATGGCCTCGGCCACCGTGTCTGAAGCCAGAACGGTGGGCGCGGCCAGGCCAACAGGGGCCGGCCCGTCCACAACACTCCCCTGACCATGGATCAATGCGATCACCGGGCCAGGCGCAGGGGGGGGGGGCTGGCGCGCATACCGGTCAAGGGTTTCCATCCGCGCTGGCGCGGTGCGAGCCAGCAAGGCTGCGCGGGCTGATTCTGCCTGGCCAAGTTGATCAACGAGGCCAAGCTCTCGCGCCTGAGTGGCAAGATAAGGCCCCGCCTCTACCAGCTGGCGGGCCTGGTCGGTTGTGACCTCTCGGTCAATGGCAATCCGGGTGAGGGCGGTCTCTTGCAGCGACGTCAGCCAGGCCTGAGTGGCCTCCCGGGTCGCTTCGCTAAAGCCACTACGGGTGAAAATCTCGGCCGCGCCTTTGTATTCGTAGAGCTGGAGGAATTGCGCCTCAGCACCAACGCGCGCCAATCCGTCACCCAGAAACATCTGTTCAGCTTGCAGGCCGGTGGCGGCAAACCATCCCGATGGATGCATCCAGATTTCGCCGGCTCCGGAGACCGCCACGTACGGCGCGGTTGAGGCTGACGACAGTGTCTGGATGTGGGCGACGACCGGCTTGCCAGCCCGCGAGACGGCTCGCAGGGCGCGGTTGATTTCTTCAGCGTCGGACGGGGTAACGCCTTCGCCAGCTCTGACAAATACCCCGGCGACGTGCATATCAGTGGCCGCCCGTTCAAGCGCTGCCACAGATTCAATCAGGCTTGCGGGACCTGTTGACGGAAAGGCCGAGCGCGTTGGCTGATCGAGCCGCGCCAGACGAAGATCGAGCTCAAGGACAAGCGCGTCGTTCGCATTGAACGTTGTCGCGTCCTCGTCCTGTACAAGATTGGCCAGCTGGGCGCTTATCATCATGGTGGCCAGCACGACCAAAACCACAAGAGCGGCAATGACGCCAAGCATGGTTGCAAACACGGTTGTTAAGAAGTGGCGCATCAGTCCCCCCGGTTAGACGCGCAGACATCTTAAGCCGGCCCCGTTCGTGAAGAAAGGGTAAAGGAGGATTGCGCGCATTGCGTGTTGAAGTGGGCGGGAAATGAAATGGTCGGAGTAGCAGGATTTGAACCTGCGACCCCTGCCTCCCGAAGACAGTGCTCTACCAGGCTGAGCTATACTCCGAACCGAGGCGGGGCTTATACGCAAAGGCTTCTGGCTTGGCAATCGCCAGTCGACACCGGATTTGCAGCCAATACATCCGGATTTCCAGCCCGATGCGGTTTTGCCGGTGCGCTTGCTGCAAGTCGGTGCAGTGAGCCCCGTTGCATCAAAAACAAAGCCGAGCTATCTACCGGCTCCCAAGGCTGGGCGACCGGCCATGCTGGGGCGTCGCCAAGTGGTAAGGCAGCGGTTTTTGGTACCGCCATTCCCAGGTTCGAATCCTGGCGCCCCAGCCATTCTTTATCTCATCCTCAATCCACGCCTGAGTCGCGGAAAAACCGCCACTGCAAGTCATGGCTATTGTGCAATTGCATATGAACCGCAGTTGTTTTCAACAGTGAGCTGCAATTGTCACAAACGGCGTTGTGAACGCCGTTCAATTGCGCTGCGTTGAGCTGTCGCAGCGGGGCTTAGCCACTGTGTGCATTGTATTTTTATGGCCATCCCATCGGTGGCTTGAGGACCTGTCTCATAATCGCCTCACTGCAGGGCCCAAATTGGTTAACGGGCTTTAACCTGGGCCTGAGTGCGCTTTGAACGGTTGATCGGGCTGCTCGGCGAGTGGTAGCGTTCACACCAAAGTAAGAGACGGCGGGTTACGTCGCGGACCGAGGGGATGACAAAAATCACTGTGATGTCCTCGTTTTAGTTTTTTAACGCGACCAGCGAGCTGGTCGTTGGCGCGCGGTGCGCCATATTTTGTTTTGGGGGTCGAAGCCGTCCAGGCAATTTTCGGCGCACCGACAGAGTGAGGGAAACGGAGTTGCGCAGGGTATGAACAATCTGCGCTAGCTACTGTGAGGCGAACATATGTCCAGAACCATTGATGCCATCCGCACATCGCTTATGGCGGGCGCTGCGGTCTTAATCGCAGCGGGTGCCGCTCAGGCACAAATTGACACGGCGCTTAACGTGGCGCGTCAATCGACCGAAGCTGGCGCTCAGGCGCAAAGCCAGATCGATTCGATTGCTGAGCAGGCCGATGACGCCGAGCGTCAGTACATCGCTCTGCAGGAGCAGATCCAATCCCAGGAAATCCTGGTTCAGCAGCAGCAGGTCTTCATCCGCTCTCAGGAAAACGAGTTGACGTCACTGGCTCGCCAGCTTGAGCGCGTTGAAACGATCGAGCGTGACCTGACGCCGATGCTGCTTGAGATGTTTGTGGAGCTTGAAAGCTTCATCAATTCCGACCTGCCGTTCCAGATGGATACCCGTCAGGCTCGACTTGACCGGATTGAAGCTGATCTTGGCAACCCGCTGATCCCGCCGACAGAGAAGTATCGTGTTCTTCTCAATGCGTACGAGATCGAAAGCGCCTACGGTCGTTCCTTGCGGTCCTATTCTGAGGAAGTCGTCGTTGACGGTGTCCCGCAGGAAGCTCAGTTCGTGCAGATCGGCCGCGTGGCTCTGATCCGCGAAGTCGACGGCAATCTTGAAATCATGACCAAGGCCAACCAAACCTGGCGTCCGGTTCCGGGCTCCATGGCGAGTGAAGTGCTGCGCGCCCAGCGTATCGCTGAAGAGCTGACCACTCCGGATGTGTTCACCGCACCGGTTCCTGGCCCAAGCGCCCAGTAAGTCACGAGACGGAGATTTATCTGATGAAAAACCTCATCAAAACCATTGCCGCCGTCTCCATGGGGGCCTCGCTCCTGAGTGCGCCGGCATTCGCCCAGGCTGATGCAGAGCCTGTTACGAGCATCCAGCAGCTTCTGGACCGCGTTCGCGCCGACTCTCGCGATGCAGCCGCTGAAAACCAGCGCCGCATCCAGGAGTTCCGGGCAAACCGCGACCAGCAGGTTGCTCTCCTGCGTCAGGCTCAGAGCCGTCTGTCCGCTCTGGAGGCCCAGAGCGCCCAGCTGGAAGCCGACTTCGAAGCGAACGTTGGCCTGATCGACGAGCGGTCCGCCCAGCTTCAGGAAGCGCAGGGTGCGTTCGGTGAACTCTTTGGTGCCGCCCGCCAGTACGCTGGTGAATTTGGTGCGACCATTGATGCTTCGCTGGTTTCTGCTCAGTATACCGGTCGTGCCGATGACCTGAACACGCTGGCCAACTCACGGACGCTTCCGAGCCGCCGCGAGCTGGACACCATCTGGCAGACCATGATCAATGAAATGAACGGCCAGGCTGAAGTTTCGCGCTTCAGCCGTCGCGTGCTCGGCCTCAATGAAGGCAACCCGGTTGAAGTTGTTCGCATCGGTACCTTCGTGGCCGTGGCCGATACCGGTGCTCCGACTTTCCTGAACTACAAATCGGGCGGCTCAGGCAGCGATGGCTACTCGCTCGTTGCCCTTGAGCGTCAGCCCCCGGGCACAATTATGAATGGAGCGAGCAATATCCTGCGCGCAGAGCCAGGCGAGATTGTTTCCGGTCCGATCGACCCGTCGCGTGGTGCTCTGCTCGACATCTACCGTAGCGTTCCGAATCTGTCCGAGCGCTTCGAGCAAGGCGGTATCGTTGCCAAGATCATCGCCGGCCTGTTCATCTTCTCGGCAGTCTTCGGTCTCTTCCGTCTGGTGATGCTGCTGCTGACGACGTCGGCTATCAACGCTCAGAAGCGTCGTTCGACCGCATCCAAGTCCAATCCGCTGGGCCGTGTCATGCTGGCTTACGAAGAAGTCAAGGATCGTCCGTTCGAAACGGTTGAGCTGAAGGTTGATGAAGCCATCCTTCGCGAAACGCCGAAGCTCGAATTTGGTCTGAACTTCCTGAAGCTGGCTGCGGGTGTTGCCCCACTGCTCGGCCTTCTGGGTACGGTGACCGGTATGATCCGGACCTTCACCCAGATCACCCTGTTCGGTACTGGTGACCCGCAGATCATGGCTGGTGGTATCTCCGAGGCTCTCGTGACTACCGTGTCCGGCCTTATTGCTGCCATCCCGCTGCTGTTCATTCACTCCTTCGCGGCGAGCTTCGCTCGCGGTGCCCAGCAGGCTCTTGAAGAGCAGGCCGCCGGTATCGTGGCGCGTCACGCGGAAGAAAACGCCAGCTAAGGAAACAGATCCATGGATTTCCAAGGCGCAGTTACAAGTATCCAGGAATTCCTGGAACGCGGAGGTCCGGTCCTGACCTACATCATGGGTCTGACCTTCGTACTGTGGGCCTTTATCCTGGAACGGCTGGCGTATTTCGGTTTCGCCTACAACGGCGATCGCAACCGGGTTCTCAAGGAGTGGGGGGCACGTAGTGACCACCACTCCCGTCGGGCCCATGCAATCCGGGATCAGTTGATTTCAGAGGTGAAGGCGAAGGCAGAACAGAATGTGGAACTCATCAAGACCCTGGTCGCGGTGGCTCCTCTGTTCGGTCTTCTCGGCACCGTGACCGGCATGGTCTCCGTGTTTGACGTGATGGCGATTTCTGGTTCGTCCGATGCCCGCGCAATGAGCGCCGGTGTTGCCCGGGCCACGATCCCCACCATGGCAGGTATGGTTGCCGCGCTGTCCGGTCTTTTGTTCTCAAATCAGATCGAGCGTCTCGCCAAGCAGCGGGTGCACGAGCTGACCGATGAGCTAGAGGTGGACTAAGCCATGCGCAGACGTACACGCAGAGGCAATGACCAGGCCGACGTCAATATGACGCCGATGCTGGACATCGTCTTTATCCTGCTCATCTTCTTTATCGTAACGGCAACCTTCCTCACCGAGATGGGTGAGGACCTGCGTCCGCCGCCTGAAACGAATGAGCCGCCGCCCCCGAATGCTCCGCCACCGATCATTGTTCAGATCGATGCGCAGAATAATGTGTTCGTGAACGGCGAGGCGACGAGCGCTCTTCGAGTAACCGCTGCGGTATCGCGGATCCGGGCTGAATCGCCTGAATCAGCTGTGGTGATTACGCCGAACGACGAAGCTGAGCACGGCCTTGTTGTGGAAATGCTTGACGACCTTCGACAAAACTCGATTGCCGTCATCATTAACCGCGACCGGTCCGAGTAAGGAGACGATCATGGCTAGACGTAACAGCCGTGTGATGAACGACGAGGAAGAAGTCGAGCTGGATATGACGCCCATGCTCGATGTCGTGTTCATCCTGCTTATCTTCTTCATCGTGACTGCGGTCTTCGTGAAGGAGCCAGGCGAGCTTGTCGAACGTCCTGATAGCGAAGCTCCGACAGGCATGAAGCCGACCTTGCTGGTGGCTGTCTCAGCGGAGGACGAAATCTGGATTGATGGCAATGTCTATGAGATCCGGTCCGTGCGTCCGGTTCTTGAGCAGCTGCTGGAAGAAAATCCGCGTGCGGAGGCAATGATCCAGGGCGACGCAGAAGCTCCAATCGGGACGGTTCTCGATATTCAGGAGCTTTTGATGGAACTCGGCGTTGAGGTTCTGATCTCGACGGACGAAGCGTCTTAGGAAGGAGCGAAGACAATGGCTTCCATTATTCGCCTGCTCATTGGCATTCCCATTGCCAGTGTTGTGACATTCCTGCTGTTTCTTCTGATGGACCGGCTGATCTTTACAGATGAGCTGGAGCTTGAAGATGAATCCGAAGATATTGTCATCTCGATTGCCGAGGAAGTTGATGAGCTTCAGGCTAATGTGCGCGAATTGACAATCGACGATGTGCCGGAAGTGACCCCACCGCCGCCACCGCCTCAGATCGAGCGTCAGGCCGCAGAACAGCCGAACGAGGATATGTCGACGATTGTTGGCGAGATCCCGGAGTTTGAAGCCCCGACGCTTTCGGGCAACGATGTGAACTTCTCGGTCTCTGACCGTGACGCTCAGCCGTTGGTTCGTATTGAGCCGCAATATCCGATGCGCGCCGCCGAGCGTGGCGTTGAGGGGACTTGCACCGTGACCTTCGATGTGACGCCTGATGGAGTGACGACGAATATCTCAGTCCTGTCGTGCTCCAGCTCTCTCTTCCAGCGCGATTCAATTCGCGCGGTTGAGCGCTGGCGCTACCAGCCGAAGATCGTTGACGGGGTGGCCGTGCGTCGTACGGGCGTTGTTACCGAGTTCAACTTCCAGCTTGCTGACTAAAGGAAATGGTGCGGCTGCCGCTGGTACGAGCGGCAGCCTGACACCTGGGGAGCCAAGACATGGCCAACAGTCAAATCATTGAAACGAACCGCTTCCTGCAGGTCATGACGAGTGTTGTGCTTGCAGTTTTGCTGGCTTTCATTGCCGTTGCGGACGCCGACGCTCAGCGGCGCAACAATCGCAACAACGATGCTGAGGAGCCGCCAACCAACCGGACGCTATCTACCGAAGTTGGTCAGACGGTCCAAAGGGCAGTTGAACTTCAAGACGCTGAGGACTTTCGGGGCATCATCAATACGCTTACGCCACTCCTGTCCCAAGAGTTGAGCGAATATGAGCGCTTCATTGTACTTCAGATCCGCGGTACTGCGCGGTTCAATTTGGACGACCTGGACGGCACCATTGCTGACTTCCGGGGCATGCTGAATACCGGTGCGGCAACGACTGATGAGGCGAATACGATCCGTGTTCAGCTGGGTCAGATCTACATCGCTACCGACAATCTTGAAGAAGGCATTCGTATGCTCGAGATCGCCGTCAACAATGGCGTCGAGCTTAACGAACAGCTGCTGCGTCTGCTGAGCCAGGCCTACTATCAGGCTGAGCGCTTTTCAGATGGGTTGCGCTTTGCCGAACAGTATTACAGCACCAAGGCGAACAAAAATCAGGGGGATTACTCCCTGATGCAGGCCTATTACCAGCAGCTGGGTCGCCCATCGGATGAACTGCGGGTGGTTCGAGAAGGTCTTTCGGCATTCCCGGGCGAGCGTCGCAGCTGGCAGAACCTCGTTGCTCTCTTTGCACGTCTTGAGCGTGAAAGCGATGCATTTGAAGCCAATAAGCTGATGTATCTCAATGGTTTGTTCCAGGAATGCAACGAGCTGTACCGGTTGGCGCAGTACTACAGCTACTATGAGAACCCATACCGCGGTGCCACGATTCTTGAGCGCGCCATTAATTCGCAGCGTTGTGAAGGTGAAGTAGACCAGCTGCGCACACTCGCAAACATGTGGCGTCAGGCGCAGGAGTTTGACCGTGCAACGCCGGTTCTTGAGCGCTTGGCGAGTCAGACGGGTGAGGGCGAGTGGTCGCTGAAACTGGCTGAAGCCCAGTTCGAGCAAAACAATCTTGATGCTGCTGAAGCGGCCTTTGAACAGGCAATCGAGCGCGGTGGTCTGGATCAGCCAGGCGCTGCGTGGGCGCTGCTTGGCGCTGTGCGCTATCAACAGGGTAATCGCAACACTGCTCTGGAAGCCTATCGCCAGTCCGCTCGCTTCACCGACAGCCGCCGTGAGGCCAATGGCTGGGTTCAGTTCATTGAGGGCCAGATTGCCAACGAGCGTCGCAACAGAGAGCGCCTCAACCAGGTGCGTGTTGAGGAGTGTCGTCTGATTGTGACCAATGAAGTGAACATTGCCGACATCGTCGGTCAGGTTGACGAGACGGGCCAGGTGGTTGTTGAAGTCCCTGATCGTTGCCAGCCTTACTTCAACCAATATGGCGACCAGATCCGTGAAGCCAACATGACCGATGAGCAAGCCGCAGAGCTTCAGGCGCGTGTTGATGAAGAGATCGCTCGCCGCATTCAAGAGATTGCAGCGAACGGCTCGTAAGCTGCTCACTCAGTCGAGCCTTCAAAAGCCCCGTCGCAGTCCGCTGCGGCGGGGTTTTTATTTGCGTTTTGCACCAAGTTTGGCCAACCAAACATTACAAATTTTTATTGCCAAAAATTAATCTGCCTCATTTTCGCCATTCGCGTCTGGCGCGATGGACGTCTGGGTTGTGGGGGCGCAACGCGATCGTAGATAGGGGAGTATCACGATGACAGCGACCATTTTGGCAGACCGCCCAGACTTGCCTTCAGGCTCGGTTCTAGGACGACTGGTTCGCACAGGCCTGGCGCTTGGCCTTGCCTGTGCCGTTACCGCCGGACTTTTTCTTCTAATGCGGGCCTTGATCTGGGTTGAAGACCCGGCACCGCCAGTCATTCAGGAAACGCCGCCGTTCGTGATTGCGGAGATTCCCGATGAGATCGAGGCCGCTCCGCGGACTCCGCCCACGCAGGTGGTAGCGGTAGACCCGCCCCCCATGCGCACCCGTTTGCCGATCGATCCGTCGGATAATCCCGGCGCGTCAGTGATCAACACAACGCCTCCTGGTGTTGCGGTTGAGATTGATAGCGACCTGATCGGTGCAGTTCCAGCCCCGCCACCCCCACTGACGGTCCGTGTGCCGCCGGTGTATCCGCGCCGGGAACAGGCGCGCGGCGTGGAGGGGCGCTGCACCGTTCAGTATGACATCCTGGCCAATGGCCGTACGGCCAACGCCCGGACACTTGGCTGTGACAGTGTCGGATTTGAGCGCGCTTCGCTGGCTGCGGTGGACCAATGGCGTCACGCGATTGCCACCGGTCGTCCCGGCGATGAAGTCGTTCGTCAGGGCGTGCGCACCACGCTGGAATTCCGGCTGGAGCAGTAACGGTGTCGGTCCTGCGCCATTTCGCCAGTGCAGCGGGGGGCGCTGCGCTGGCCGGGTGTGTCTTTAGTCTGATGGGGCAGGCGACGGCTCCAGCAATGCTGGAGCCCGGTTGGGCACCGCGCGCCGAACCGAGGCCATCACAGGTCGCCTTGAGTCTGTGCGATAAGGTGGCACCGGCCTATCCTTGGGCATCCGACTTAATGCCAATGCCAGCGACGGCGGTGAGGCTTGGACCGGATTATTCGGCTGAAGCACCCGGTTTTGATCTTCAAACACAGATCGATCCAGCCGCTATTGAGCTGGAGCTGGTGGTTTTGTCGCGGCGGCTTTCAATGGCCGAGCCGGAGGTGAAACGCCGCTGGTGGCGCTCTGTTTTGAGCGAGCTTCTCGAGGACTAAAAAAAAAGCGGCGCAGGGTGATCCTGCGCCGCTTCGTTTTTAGGTGGATAGGTGAAGCTTACTCAGCGGCCGTCTCGGCGGCTTCAGCATCAGCAAGGCCCACGGCCATCAGGGCAAAGGCCCATTCTTCGGCGCGTTCTTCTAGCGCATCAAAGCGCCCCGAGGCACCACCATGGCCAGCGCCCATATTGGTCCGGAACAGGGTCAGCCCGTCATCGGTCCGGCGGTCACGCAGGCGTGCCACCCACTTGGCCGGCTCCCAATAGGTCACCCGCGGATCGGTCAGACCAGCCGTCGCGAACAGGTGCGGATAGGCCTGCTCGGTGACATTGTCATAGGGGCTGTAGCTCATCATGTAGCGATAGGCGTCCGCATCCTCGATCGGGTTGCCCCACTCATTCCACTCCGGCGGGGTCAGCGGAAGGTTCGGGTCGGAGATGGTGTTGACCACGTCCACAAAGGGCACCGCGGCGATAACGCCGGCAAACAGGCTGGGATCCTGGTTCATGGCGGCACCAACCAGAAGCCCGCCAGCCGAGCCGCCCATGGCGACCAGCTGGCCTTCAGAGGTGTAACCCTCGTTCACCAGGAAGCGCCCACCATCCACGAAGTCGTTGAAGGTGTTGCGCTTGTTATTCAGCTTGCCATCGAGATACCAGTTATAGCCCATGGCCTGACTACCGCGCATATGCACGATGGCGTAGATCATGCCGCGATCCACAAGGCTGAGGCGGGAAACCGAGAAGCTGGCCGGAATGGTGATCCCATAGGACCCATAGCCGTACAGCAGCACCGGTGCGGTTCCATCGATCGGGGTATCGGCGTGGTAGAGCAGGGTGACCGGCACTTCCACACCGTCGCGGGCCGGAGCCATCAGGCGGCGCACCACATAGTCAGACGCTTCATGGCCGGACGGGATTTCCTGACGCTTGATCAAGGTGCGCTCACGCGCAGCCATGTTGTAGTCAAACGTCTCTTCTGGCGTTGACGGGCTCTCATAGGAAAAGCGCATTTCGTCGGTCGCGTATTCGGCGCTGCCCTGAAGGCCGAGCGCATAGGCCTCCTCATCAAAGGAGATTTCGTGCTCGGCATTGTCAGCCAGATTGCGCACGATGATGCGCGGCAGGGCGTTGGAGCGCTCCATGCGCACCATCCAGTTTTCAAAGCCGATCAGCCCGTTCACGAGCACGCCCGGGCGATGGTCAATCAGGTCTTCCCAGTTCTCACGGCGCGGATCGTCCAGCGGTGCTGTCATGACCTTGAAATCGACGGCCTCATCCTGGTTGGTGCGCACATAGAGCGCGCCACCGGCTTCGGTGAGCGAGTACTCGATGCCCGGTTCTCGCTCTGACACCAGAATGGCTTCAGCGGCTGGATCATTGGCATCAAACACACGCCATTCACTGGTCATGTGATCGCCGGATGTCAGGGCAATCCAGGTATCGCCTTCGGTCTTGCCAACGCCCAGGAAATAGCCCGGATCGCTTTCCTCATAGATCAGCTCGGCATCATCGCTGTTGAAAGCCTGACGATAGACCCGGCGGGGGCGATTGTTTTCATCGCGCCAGACCCAGTAAATCGTCTCAGAGTCGTTTGCCCAGACCAACGAGCCATAGCCTTCTTCAGTCAGGCTAGCGACATCTTCACCCGTTTGCATGTCGCGTATGCGCAGCGTGTAGAACTCAGATCCGGCCGTATCGACCGCGTAGGCCAGATAGCGATGATCCGGAGACTGGGACACGGCCCCCAGATCGAAATACTCAAAGCCCTCAGCTTCTGCGTCGCCGTCCAGGATGATCTGTTCGTCACCCGTGATCTCGCCGTTTTCATCGGCGGGGCGACGGACATAGACCGGATACTGGCCACCTTCGCGGTAGCGCACATAGTAGAAAAATGGCCCATCGCGCTCCGGCGGAGAGCTGTCGTCTTCCTTGATGCGACCGCGCATCTCGTCATAGATTCGCGATTGCAAACCGCGCACCGGCGACATGACTTCGCCCACATAGGCGTTCTCCGCTTCCAGCATGGTGCGGATATCAGCCTCCAGAACCTCTGGCTCGCGCATGACCTGCTGCCAGTTGTCGTCGCGCAGCCAGGCAAATTCATCAATGCGGGTTTCACCGTGCTGGGTGATCTCCTGCGGACGCTGTTCGACGGTCGGGGCCTCGATCGAGCGCGCGCGGGCGAGAAGGTCAGGGGCGTCCATTTGGGCCTCTTGGCTATCTTGGGTGGGGGCGTCTGCAGATGGACTGCAGGCGGACAGGAGAGCGGTCGCGCTGGCTGCCATAACAGCAAGCAGGCGCAAGGGTGAGTGCAGGTCAGACATGGGGTCCCTTCTCAGCCGGTAATCCGGCAAAATCTGAAGGGTTTAGTCTTCACCTTCGTTAGGATGAAAGTCCAGTACGATACCGTTGACACAATAGCGCAGGCCCGTGGGCTCTGGCCCGTCGTTAAAGACATGGCCACCATGGGCACCGCAATTGGCGCAGTGGAACTCGGTCCGCGGCATGATCAGTTTGAAATCCCGCTTGGTCTCAAGCGCCTGATCATTGGCGGGTGCCCAGAAGCTGGGCCAGCCAGAGCCGCTTTCATACTTCTCTGCATTAGTGAACAGGACTTCGCCGCATACCGCGCAATTATAGGTACCGTCGCGCTTTTCAGCGTTCAGCGGGCTGCAGCCTGGCGCTTCGGTGCCTTCAAAAAAGGCAATTTGCTCAACATCCTGAGGTAGGTCTTTGCGCAGCTTGGCAATGGCATCTTCAGACAGGCGCGGCATCTCGCGTCTCCTTATCATCGGTCTTACACCGATATAGGAAGGGACTTAGGCGGGATCGACCCGTTTGACCTGTAAAATCGGTGTCAGCAGTGCAATCAGCACCAGAACCACAGCCAGACCAGCCATTGGAATGAGCGCAGCCATCCGCGGTCCAAGCTCAGCCACGATATGGCCCATCACATAGGCCCCAAGGGGCATGCCACCGAACAGTCCCAGCTGATAGACACTCATGACGCGCGCGACCTTGTCTCGGGGCGCATTTTCCTGAACCACGGCCCGCGACAGGGTAATGGCAATACCGCCGCCCAGGCCCCAGCCAAAGACGAGGACGTAGAGCCAGAAGAGGGGGATCGGCAGAGCCAGAAGGCCCATGGACACAACGGTCACCACCTGAGCCGCCATGAGCACCACGCCGGGCCGCTCCACGCTGCCGACCCGAGCCAAAATCACATTGGCAAAGAAGGCTCCAACCCAGAACGCCACCAACAGCGAGGAGAGCAGGCCATAGCCGCCCATATATTCGTCGCGCACCAGAACCGGTACGATTACGAAGAAGCCGCCACCGACAATCAGGCACCCCACGGCCAGCATGATCATGGTCATGGGCGCAAGCACGGATGATTTTACGACGGCACTAATGCCGCCTTTCAGGCTTTGCCATACGGTATCGCTGGAGCGATGGCGCTTGTGAATTTGAGGCATCAACAAAGCTGCCAGGGCACCCACTATCAGCGCGACAGCCTGGGCGGCGAAAAGAGGTCCTGGTCCGAACAGGCCCGCCAGAAATCCCGCCCCCATCCCAAAAACCTGCGCTGCGAATTGGACAAGGGATGTCAGGATGACAGCCTTCTGCAAGGTGAAGTTCGCCCGCCCCATGCGCTGCGCCACCCGGGTCACAGCGTTCACTGCGCTGTCACGTGCGGGTAGTACGAAGGCGCTGGCCACACCGGCAACCAGCGCGTAGGTCACGAGGATGTTGTAGTGGAGCAGGTTGTTTAAAAGCAGCCAGGCGAGCAGGGCGGCTCCAAGCGCGGCCAGCGTATGAAAGCCGGACATAACCTTGCGCCGATCAAGACGCTCCGCCAGCACTCCGGCCAGAGGTAGAAGGAACAACATCGGTGCGGTTAGCGCAGCTTGCGCCAACCCGAGGCGTTCAGGTGTTTCATTGAGCGTATAGTTGATGACACCGGGGAAAATGGTCGTTTGGAGTCCGAAGCTGAAAAACCAGCCGAAGACGGCCACCAGATAGGCTGCAAACGGCGCAACTCTGATGTTTCGGCGCAGTGTCTTGCTGAGGCTAAGTTTAGCCACGTCCCCTCCCTGGTGCCCCCGGCGCTATTACGCTCTTTGGCTGTGCATCTAGCCTGCCCGGCGAGGCGGCTCAAGATGCACTCTGATAAGTTGTGTAAGTTGTACGCCATAAAGTGTGAATCATATCTTTTTAACGATCGCGGCAGATTACCCCGCCCGCCAGTAATGCCCTAAGGCCTTCTTAACGCGCACCGGGGCATGCTGGTCGCGTTTGTGAACACAGGATTTGGCGCAGAGGCACCATGGCCAAGGATTTTAATCCAGAAGAGAGCGGGCCGCTTGACCGGGTCCCTGCCAGCAAGGCACGCTCGCGTCTGACGCGCCGGTTGGCCGATATCGTTTGCCTGCCTTCCAGCCGTGTGGCGCCGCAAGAACGCTGGATGACGGCTGATATCCTTGATGAATTGCTGCGCGATGCCGACGATTCTTTGAAGGCAAAGGTGGCTGCGCGCCTGGCTGAGCAGGCCGAAGCGCCTCCGGTCCTGTTACGACGTCTGGCCACCGACGTATTTGAGGTGGCCGAACCCATTGTGCGCCACTCCAATGCGCTGACCGATTTTGACATGATGGAAATTGCTCGAAAGGGCGGGCACGATCACCGCATCGCTCTGGCTCGCCGGGAGCATGTTTCCGAGACGGTTGCAGCTGCGGTCTGCGTCAGTGCTGATCCTGATGTTCTCATCGCTCTGATGCGTAATCCAGGAGCCCGTCTCGCTCCTCAAACCGTTGATTTTCTGGTGCGCGAGGCCACCAAGAAGGAGGCGCTGGCCAGCCATCTGATCAAACGACCGGAGCTTCGCCCGTCTCAAGGCTTTGCCGTGTTCTGGACGGTCACCCACAGCCTTCGCAAGTTGATCCTTGATCGGTTCGCCTCCAGCCGAGCCATCCTGCAGGAAGCGGCCGAAGGCGTTTTCCCGCTCTTTGCCAAAGAGAATGTCGACGATCCGGCCACCGAGGCGGCGTTGATCTATATCGACCGGCGACAGCGCGATCGCGCGGCGGCGGAGCGGTCGCCCTTCAAGTCGCTGGAGGGATGCATTGATGCAGCCAGCATCGAAGGTGCCCATGACCTTATTCGTGAGGCGCTCGCCTCGCTTTCGAATATCAAGCGCGATCTGATGGACCGTATGATTGACGACTTTGGTGGCGAGCCGCTGGCGGTACTGGCAAAGGCTACCGGTCTGTCTCGGGTTTATCTCCAGCGCCTGATCAAGCTGGGCGATGAGGAGACCGCCGACGTTCGGCTCAAGCACGCCGAAATCGTTTATGCGACCCTGTCGGTGGACAAGGCCCAAACGGTCTTGAGGTACTGGAACTGGGTCATGGCCCGGGTGCGTGCCGAGTAGGCTTAGTCGCAGGCCACACCTTGCACGCCGCGCTGGCATCAGCGTAACTGCACCCATGCAGCCCGCGCTTCAGCCCCCCAGACAAACCCCTGTTCTGACGGTGAATGGCACACGCCTTCTCGCTGACATTTCCGGCGTGGCGTTTGAGCCTGAGACGGCCACCTTGCTGGTGGCAGACCTGCACTTTGAAAAGGGCAGTGCCTTTGCTGCGCGCGGGCAGATGCTACCACCCTACGACACGCGTGAAACGCTGCGGCGTCTATCAGCCGCGATCGACCGGCTCCAGGCTCGGCGCGTGTTTGCGTTGGGTGACAGCTTTCATGATCTCGGTGCGGACGGGCGCATGCATGACAGCGACGCGCAGACTCTGGCCACGCTGGTCTCCGCAGTGGAGGACTGGCTGTGGATTGAGGGCAATCACGACCCGGAGCCTCCAGCACGATTTGGTGGGCGCACGGCTCCGCAGGCCGAGCTGGCGAGTCTGGTTTTGCGTCACGAGCCGACCGATGGACCCTGCCCGGGCGAGGTTGCGGGTCACCTGCACCCTTGCGCCCGGGTCTCCGTGCGTGGTCGCGGTTTGCGTCGGCGCTGTTTCGCCACGGATGGTGAGCGCCTCGTGCTGCCCGCCTTTGGGGCCTTTACTGGGGGGCTGAATGTCTGTGACCCAGCCTGGCACAGTGTGTTTGACGGGCGGCCGACAGCCTGGATGCTCGGCGATGCAGGTGTGTTTCCTGTTCCGGGACAGCGTTTGCGTCCCGATTAGCTCTTGCGTCGGCATCGCGAAGCGTGAAGCCTGCGCATCAAATGAATCTCAAGGGAGGAGGCCTTTATGGCTGATCGCGAATTCGACGTTGTTGTCTATGGATCGACCGGGTTTACGGGGCGTTTGGTGGCTGAATATATCGCCGCAACCCATCCGGATTTGCGCTGGGCGATGGCCGGACGCTCTGAAGACAAGCTGAAGGCGGTTCGCGATGAGATGGGCGTTCCTGCAGACACGCCGCTGATCGTTGCTGATAGCTCTGATCCGGCTTCGCTCAAGGCGATGGCCGAGCGTACGCGCGGTGTCGTGACGACCGTTGGTCCCTACCAGAAATATGGCGAGCCGTTGGTTGCTGCCTGCGCCGAAGCGGGCACTGATTATGTCGACCTGTGCGGTGAGCCAGCCTGGATGCGCGATGTCATCGACACCTACTCAGAAAAAGCCAAAGCGTCCGGGGCGCGTCTGGTGCTGTCTTGTGGTTTTGACTCCATTCCCTTTGATATGGGGGTCTTCGCCCTTGAAGAAGCCGCCATCGCCAAGACCGGCAAGCCGATTGCGCGGGTCAAGGGCCGGGTGCGCTCCATGAAGGGCACTTTCTCCGGCGGCACGGCAGCAAGCTTTTTCGAGACCATGGCGCGGGTTAAGCGCGAGCCGCATATCTTCGAATGGCTGATTGACCCCTTCTCTTTGTCCGGTGGCTTTAAAGGCCCCGAACAGCCCGCAGGCGACAAGCCGATCTTTGAAGACGACCTCAACAGCTGGTCGGCGCCCTTCATCATGGCCGCGATCAACACCAAGAATATCCACCGCTCCAACGCGCTTCTGGGCCATCGCTACGGCACCGATTTTGTCTATGACGAGATGTTCCTGACTGGCCCCGGCGAGCAGGGCGAGCAGATGGCCGCCATGGTCGCCAAGGATCGCTCCATGCAGGACAACCCGCCAAAGCCGGGTGAGGGGCCGTCAAAGGAAGAGCGTGAGACCGGCTTCTATGAAGTCATGTTTACCGGTGTCACCGACGGTGGTGAGCGCCTGACGTCCGTGGTCAAGGGCGACCGCGATCCCGGCTATGGCTCCACCTCAAAGATGATCACAGAAAGCCTGCTGGCCCTGATCGAAACGCCGCATGAGGAAACGCCCGGTGGGGTCTGGACGACCGCTCCGGCCCTGGGGCAGCGCCTGATCGACCGGCTGGAGAAACATGCCGGTCTGACGTTCACGATAGAGGGCTAGCTGCTAAAGACTGAAGGTTGGTGACCACCGGATAAAGGCGGCAAGGCTCAGGCTGAGGACCGCACCGGTGGTCAGCAACAGCCGCAATGGAAGATACCATTGCGGGAAGGTCGCGTCGCGGATGGCGGCACGATCCCACAGATACTGGATCAGAAAGCCGAAGATCAGGATGCCCCAGCCTGTCAGCTCCAGATTGAGCGGCAGACCCGGCTGGCTCCACACCTGAAGCGGTACAGCGACCCAGCCAGCCAGCGCGATCAGAATGGCCAGAACCAGCACGCCGGTACGTGGCGCATCTCCGCGGATGACAAGCTCCGCTGACCAGCGCCCACCGGCCAGGAAGGACAGGATCACGGCCGCATAGACCGGAAGCGCGTTTGCGGCTTGAAGCTCGGCCTGTCCGCCAATCCCGAGGCCAATCGCGCCGGCCACAAAGGGAATAAGGCCGCCAAAGCCCAGAACCAGAGCCGCCATCGGGGCATCGCTGAGACGTTTCATGGGGCGTGCTTCCTTTCTTCGCGTTACCGGTTGCTCTTCGCGTTACCGGTTGCGTGTCACCACCGCGGCCAGCCAACCTGACAGCGCGGCCATGATCAAGGCCAACAGCCCATACAGGATGGGCCGGTCATGGGCCAGATCATAAAGGACGCGCTCCATCCCGGCCTTGGCCACCTGCAGCTGGGTCTCGCGTGAGGCAATCGGCGCGCCGTCCCGGAACAGATAGACCTCGATTGTATAGTCGCCCACCGGCGTTTCGCTCGGAAGAAAGAGCCGGGCAATGAACAAACCGCCTTCCAGGCGCTCCACACCGCTATCAGCTTCCACATAGAGCGACTGCCGGGTCTTGTTGCGCACGATGGCCTGGCGGTAGTCGACGATTTCTGCGCCAAGGTCTGACACCACCACATCGCGAACGCCCAGAAGCGTTTCGGTCCGTTCTTCATCGGGCGCGCGCAGGGGCAGGTGGGTCATGCCAATGCCATTGCGGCGCAGCGCGGCAAAGCCTGCAAAGTCTGAAAGCGGACGCGTCGAGGCGACGGCGTAATAGCTTGCCACGCTCTCAAACCGCACCGGCGCAGCATTGACCCAAATGCCGAGAACCCGTTCTTTCTTCATCACCCGCAGATCACGTTCAGGACCGCGCACTGCCACGACGATATCATCGCCATCCTGCAGGCCTTCTGCGGCTCCAAAGACGGTCAGCGGAGCACCGGCAAAGTCAGATCGGATTTCGACCACGTCTTCGGTGAGCGCGGCAGCGATGCGAGCCTGCTGAACGGGCGAAGCGTCTTGAGCGACAGCAAGGCAGGGAAGACCGGCAAGAGCAAGGGCAAGGGTAAGCGTACGGATCATGGCGCGCCCCCAGCCTCGATCAGGACGTAGAGATCGTTTGGCGTGGCGGCGAGATCCCAGGCGAGCTTCAGGCAGACCGCGACCACCAATAGAGCGAGGCCTGCCCGCAATTCCTCGCCCTTGACCTTGGCACCCGCTTTCACGCCGAACTGGGCCCCGACAACGCCGCCAACAATCAGGATGGCAGCCAGTACGATATCCACCGTCTGGTTTTGCGCCGCCTGCAGGAAGGTGGTCAGCGCGGTCACGAAGAGGATCTGAAACAGGCTGGTGCCGATCACGACGCTGGTGGGCATGCGCAGGATGTAGATCATCGCCGGCACCATCACAAAGCCACCACCGACGCCCATGAGCGCGGCCAGAAGCCCCACCAGAAAGCCAATCGCAAGCGGTGGGATCACGCTCATGTAAAGACCCGAGACCGGAAAGCGTGTCTTGAAGGGCAGGGCGTCAATCAGGCGGCGTTTGCGGCGCTTGCGCTTGGGCGGTGGGTTGCCGCTCATCCTTCGGCGGATGGCGTTGACGCTTTCCACCAGCATCAGCGAGCCAATGACACCGAGAAAGCCCACATAGCAAAGTGAAATCACTAGATCGATCTGACCCAGGCTCTGCAGATAGCTGAATATCTGAACGCCGAGGATAGAGCCGAACATGCCGCCAATAATGAGGACGGTGCCCATCTTCACGTCCAGCGACTTGCGTCGCCAGTGAGCCAGCGCGCCGGAGACCGAGCTCGCCATGATCTGGTTGGCTTGAGTGGACACCGCCACTGCGGGCGGGATGCCGAGGAAAATCAGGATGGGGGTCATCAAGAATCCCCCGCCAACGCCTAACAGGCCAGACAGGAAGCCAACCCCAAGTCCCAACCCAAGCAATAGATACAGGTTGAGCGAGATTTCAGCGATCGGAAGATAAATCTGCACCCGCGCGCCCTAGTTGGCGGCGGATTGTTCCAGCCGGGCGACCAGGCTGGCAGTCAGGTTCGACCCGGGCTCAAGCCCGGTGTCGCGCTGATAGCGCACGATCGCCCGACGGGTGCGCTCACCCAGAACGCCATCCGCCGGACCGGCATCATAGCCCAGATTGCCAAGCAGTGTCTGGGCGCGCGCAGTCAGAAATTCCGGACCCGAATTCCAGGGCAGGTTAGGATATTGACCCTGAGCAGCTGGGTCGGTGGTGCGCGGGGTGAAGGTCTGGGCGATCTGTTCAGCTTCTGCGCGCGCAGCCGGGTTCAGCGACTGGCGAATACGCGAGGCACGACCGCCTGCATCCACATCACCGCCCGCTGACGCAATCAGGAACCAGGTATAGGCATCGGCCGCACTTTGCGGCACGCCAAAGCCTTCCTGGAATAAAAGCGCCATATTGAACTGGCTGTCAGAATGTCCGTGAAGGGCGGCTTCCTGGAACCAGCGCGCGGCGGCCGCCTGAGTCTCAGCCGTTTCAGGGGCGTTGATGAACAGCCCGCCTGCATCGTGCATCGCGAGCACATTTCCAGCCTCGGCGGCGCGAATAACGAAGTCCTGTCCCGCGTCCACGTCCTGAGCAACGCCATCACCCCGGGTCAGCATCAGGCCATAGCGGCGCATGGCTTCGGGAATGCCCTGCTCAGCGGCCCGGCGCAGCAATGCTGCACCGTCAGCTGTCTGGCCGCGTTCGATCAACCGGACGCCCAGCTGGTAGCGGGCAATCGGATCACCGGCGGAGGCTGCGGTTTCAAGACTTGGAACTTCGACCGACACCGCCGCGATCAGGCCAGCATCAGGATCGATGTTTGCCGCGCCTGGCGGCGGCGGGGCTTCTGCGGCTGCCTCTACCGGCGCTGCTGACACTTCGTCCGGCGAGGCCACAGTTTCAGATGCGCGCGTCTCCGGTAAGCGCGACGGGGTCGTGGCTGTTGGCGTGTTTGACGGCGGCGGGGCTGGCTCAGCAAAGACGCTGGCAACACTTTCAGAATTGCCGGCCTGAACCTGGCGTGAGGCTGGCAGGCCGCCCCCGCCAAAGGCTTCCAGCGCCAGCATACCGGCCGCCGCGGCAACGGCACCAAAGCCAAGAATGCTGGCGGTAATCAGCAGGATGCGGCCGCCGCCAGCTTGCGATTCTTCAGGGTCATTCCACTGCGGGCGTGCGGTGCTGCCGCCGGGGCGAACCGACTGGCGCGCCGTCATCATGAAGTCGGAGTCTGCCGTTGCACCCAGGGCTGCAGGACGGCGTGCCTGTTGACGCTGCTGACGTGGCGCAGGGTCTGGCGCATCGCCAAAATCAAGCGGCTCTTCGGGGGTATCCTGCACCAGCGGTGCCTGCGGCAGAGGGCTTAGCGGCGCACTGTCGGCTTCTACGACGAAGCTGCCGCCGCCATTGCGCTCCCATGGATCTGGTTTGCCGGTGCTGTCTGGCGTCAGGGGCGGGGCCTGAGGCAGCGGCGTGCTGAGATCAATGGCATCTTCAGGTGTCTTTGCGGAGGTAGCGTCGGTCCTGTCCGCGCCCCCTGTCTTGCCTTGCTCAATCGCTTCTAGTCGGTCAGCCAGCGCCGTCATGGCGCGCTGAACCGGGGACAATGCATCGGCGGTTTCCTCGCGCGCCTTGTCGAGGCGTTCATGGACCCGGTCCATGGCCTGATCAATGCGCTGGGCGGTGCGCTCCTCACTGGCCTGAATGCGCGTTTCCAGGTCCGCGCCCTGGTCGGCGGCTTGCCGCGTTTCCAGTTTTTCGACCACTTGCGCCATGCGCTCGCCTGCCTGCTCCACCGCTGCGGCTGACCGAAGCTCGGCCTGCTGCACCCGGTCGGCGAGGTTCTCGCCCAGGCGTGCCATCTGCTCACCGATGCGCCGGACCGCGGCGGTATTTTCTTCGCGAATCCGCTCCAGCCGCGAATCAAACTCGGCCCGAGAGCGGTTTCCGTCCTGACGCTCGGCTGTGTCGGTTAACTTTTGCTCAAGGCGGCGTTCAGCGTCTTCGATCCGGCGGTCGACCGCGCGGGCCAGCCGGGCGACTTCCTCACCAATCCGGTTCAGCGTCTCGCTCTGGCGCGCTTCAGCCTGGGTCAGGCGGGCTTCAGCGGCTTCAAGCGCGCGCTCCAATCGCTGACCATCAACACCGGCGTTGGCGACTTCGGCTACGCGCTGGCCGAACTCTTCGCGGGTGTCACGGATGAGGCCTGCAAGCTCGCGACCCAGCGTCTCAAAGCGCTGGTTTAAGTCCTCGGCACCGACCGGTCCTTTGCTTTCCAGCGTGCGCAGGCGACCGTCCAGCCGTTCCTGGCTCTGGACCAAAGCTTCGGCGGCGCGATGGGTTGCGCTTTCAGCAGCAATGATCCGGCTTTGCAGCGACCGGCTCTGGCCCTCCAGCGATGAGCGGAAATCAGCGGCCTGGCGCTGCTCTTCGGCGAGGCGCTCGCGCAGTTCACGCTGCTCCGTGGTCAGGCGACGCTCATTGTCGTCAAGGCGCTCGGATAACCCGCGTAGAGCTTTTTCGGACGTTTCGCGGCGAAGCTCTTCCTTATGGGTCAGGTTGTCGAGCTCGGCGCGGACATCGCGCTCGGTCTCGTACATGCGGCCGGCCAATTTGCCGACCGTGTTTTCCATCGCCTTGAGCGCCGGTGTGTCGCCACCGGGACCTGAGCGCTCCAGCTTGCGTACTCGCTCCAGCAGCTCATCCTGCTGGCTGCGCGTGCGGGCCAGCGCTGAATCCACAGCCTCGCTATCAAGGCTGCCGTTTTCCAGCGCTTCAAGTCGGCGGGTCAGAGCGAGCACCGACTGATCAACACCGGACAGGACCAGCGTTGAGCGACGCTCGGCAGCCTCCAGGCGTCCGGTGAGTCGGTCGATCACGGCACGCAGCGCGTCGTCATCGTCACCGCCGCCGCCTCCACCGCCGCCAAAACCGGGATAGCTTTCCAAAGACCCATCCCAGTCGGTGGGATTGCCGTCGTCATCGAGAATGACGCGGTTAAGCCATTCGCCGAGGGTCATGCCCTCCTTGCGCGCAGCCGTTTTGGCAACCGCACGGGCTCGGGGATCAATTCCCTTCACGCTCCATGGTGTGCCCGACGACATGCGAAACCGACTCCCGAATCTTGCAAACTCCACCGTACCGGACGGGTTAATATTGTGTAAACCAGTCGGGGAGGCCCAATATCTGGTATATCCACAGGCAAAATCTGTCCGGCTAGACGCGTTGCGTACCGGTTAAGAAACTGATGATGCGGTTAATGTCTCGTAAAACTCTCTAAACGAGTGATGTCCTTACTGATTTGATTCGGGGTCAGAGCCAGCCGGATTCATCCAGTCAGGAGCCAGTTCGCCAATCCGCGCTTCCAGGTTATCGACCTGAGACAGGAGCGGCGTCGGCTCCCGTCCGGGTAGCGCGCGGCCGAGATCAAACAGCGTCCATGCCGCGTGAGGCGCACCCGCCTCCAGGTAGCGGCGGCCCAGATGCCAGTAGGTGTCTGGCGCATAGGGGTCGAGCTCCAGCGCTTCTGCGAGCATGGCAGCCGGGTCTAGATCAGGCCGGGCATCAAGGCCCTCCTGACCCCAGGCCACAAGCTCGTTCGCAACGAGGATGCGGGCCGCCACGCCGGCACCGTCATCGCGCAGGCGAAACGGGGCCAGGCGCTCAACAGCACGCGCGTGATCGCCCTGGCGCAGAGCATTCATCCCCTCCAGCACCTGGCGCAGGCCTTCATCCTGGCTCGCTTGGCGGGCAAGGCCGGGTGCTTCAGAGCAGGTCAGCCGCGCAGACCCGATCGCCTGCTCAGGGCAAGGGCCGAAGTGATGGGTTTCCTGCACGGTGGTCAGGAAGGCCCCGGCAAGATCACCGGTCGCGCGCAGCGTCTGGGTGTCGGAGAAGAATTCGATGGGTTCAGGCGGCTGGTTGCTCTCGACCCTAACGACCGAAACCGCCGTTTCGCCGACCGGGCCAATGAGGTCCTCCTGCGGCAGCGCTTCGCCGTCAACGTCGTCAGGGCGGGGAAGGGCTGCGCTGCTTGACGGTTTAAGGACCCAGCTTTCAAACCGGCCGTCCGGACTGTCCGGGCTGTAGACCGTGTAGGAAAAGGCGCAGGGCAGAGCGTCACGCGCTTGCAGGGCGTCATAGGCATCAGGGTGGATCGGGACGGCATGCCGGATCAGGGTAAGGGTTGCGGCCCGGTGAGCGGGATCAATCCGCTCCTCGGTGCACAGCGTGTTGTCGGTCTGGCCGTAGTCCGCGCTGAACACAGTTTCCTCGCCGAATACCGCGTCAAAGCCGGTGGCAGTGTCGACAACCTCCACATCGCCCGAGTTCGCCGCGATGCCCATGGCTGCTTCCAGCCAGACGCGGTGAAAGCTGCGACCCGGGCCAAAGGGAATGGTGTCCAGCGATCCGGCGCGACTGAGGCTGGCATAGATATCAAGGCGGCGACGGGCTTCAGCTACGAGCGCGATATTGGTCAGCGTGTTGTTCTCGATGCGCAGGATGCGGCCCTCGGCGAGATCCACCCACTGGACCGGACCTGTGGGCTCGCGCCAGGCAACCCAGTTCGATCCAAGTTCAGCGTGCACACGGTTGAGGTTGGCTCCCCCATCATTGGACGAGACCAGGATATCCCAGGCCACAGCGCTGCCCCCACCAAAGGGTGTCGCGCGGCTCGCCTCATAATCCCAGGGGCTGGTTTCCGGTCCCTGAGCGTGAGCTGTACCGCAGATGGCGGCCAGGAGAATGACGGCAAGACTGCGCATGAATGGTGTCCCTCGAAGCGTAATGCTAGCCGAGCGAAGGAATGCGGCAGGGTCAAGGCGTTTTCGATGATTTGGTCGGTCGGGCGAGCTCAGTCGTCAGCGTGCGACTAAATTTACGTTGACGTTCACGTCAACTTGTCTAGGGTCTCGCGCCATGACGTCCAGGCCCAATCCCGCGCACTATACGATACGAGAGCTCGCTGAGCGCTTTGACGTAACGTCGCGCACGCTTCGATATTATGAGCAGGAAGGGCTTCTTTCGCCAAAGCGGGAAGGGGCAAAGCGTCTTTATTCGCAGGCGGATACGGCGCGCCTGGAGCTGATCCTGCGCGGCAAGCGGGTTGGCTTTTCGCTTGAAGACATCAAGGACATGCTCGATGTCGAGCTTCTGAATGCCGGATCCAACCGTGACGGTCTTGAAAAGTCGATTGCCCGGTTTGAAGAACGCATTGGCGTTCTGAAGCGCCAGCGCGCGGATATCGACAAGGCCATTACCGAGCTCTCAAACGGCAAACGCTGGCTGGAAGAGCGTCTGGCGGACCGTGAGCCGCCGGAAGACCTGAAACGCCGGGCCCGGGCTTTTGAAGCCCTGGCCCAGGCTCGTCTGACCCAATGGGAAACCGGGGTGGGCGACTGATGCGTGAATTTTTTGCGACCACCTTAATCAAACCCTCGACGCAGACGGCCGCTGGCGGTTTGCTTCTCATCCTTACCTGACCCTCATCTGGAGACGGATCCATGCCCAGCTATACAGCTCCCCTTCGTGATCAGCGCTTCGTGCTCAACGATGTCCTGAATGTTCAGCAATACGGCAATCTGCCGAGCTTTTCCGATGCCCCGGCCGACATTGTCGATGCGGTGCTGGAAGAGGGCGGCAAGTTCTGTGAAAACGTGCTCTACCCGCTCAACAAGGTTGGCGACCGTGAGGGTTGCTCGCTGAAAGACGGCGTCGTGACCACCCCGACCGGTTTTGACGATGCCTACAACCAGCTGACCGAAGCAGGCTGGACGGCACTGTCAGCTCCGACCGAGTATGGCGGCCAGGGCCTGCCGCACTATCTCAACCTCGCCTTCAGCGAGATCCTGTCCAGCTCCAACATGGCGTTCGGCATGTATCCCGGCCTGACCGGTGGTGCGGCCCAGGCGCTGCTGGTGGGTGGCTCTCAGGCGCAGAAAGACCTCTACCTGCCGAAGATGTTCTCCGGCGAGTGGTCGGGCACCATGAACCTGACCGAGCCGCACTGCGGTACCGATCTCGGTATGCTGCGCACCAAGGCCGTGCCGCAGGCTGACGGCAGCTACAAGATTACCGGCCAGAAGATCTGGATCTCTGCCGGTGAGCACGAGCTGTCCGGCAATATCGTGCACCTGGTTCTGGCCCGCATCGAAGGCGCGCCGGAAGGCGTGAAGGGCATCTCGCTCTTCGTCGTGCCGAAATATCTGCCCGATGCCGATGGTAATCCGGGCGAGCGCAACACGCTTGAGTGTGGCGGCCTTGAAGAAAAGATGGGCATCCACGGCAACGCCACCTGCGTCATGAATTATGACGACGCGACCGGCTGGCTCGTGGGTGAGGAAAACAAGGGCCTGAAAATCATGTTCGTCATGATGAATGAGGCCCGCCTTGGCGTTGGCCTCCAGGGCCTGTCGGTGGCTGAGACGGCCTACCAGTATTCACTCGCCTTTGCCAAAGACCGCATCCAGGGCCGCTCCCTGACTGGCCCGAAGAATCCGGATGGCCCGGCCGATCCGATCATCGTGCACCCCGACGTGCGCCGCATGCTGATGAACCAAAAGGTGTTTGTTGAGGGCGCGCGCGCCTTTACCTACTGGACCGCGTTGCAAGGCGATCTGGAGCACAAGGCCGAAGATGAAGCCACCCGTGAAAAGGCTGGCGACTACATGGCGCTGCTGACCCCGATCGTGAAGGCCTACCTGACCGACAAGGGTTATGACAGCGTCTCCACCGGCCTGCAGGTTCATGGCGGTTCGGGCTTCACCCAGGAGTGGGGCATCGAGCAGACCCTGCGCGATGCGCGCATCACCCTGATCTATGAAGGCACCAACGGCGTTCAGGCGCTCGACCTGGTGGGCCGCAAGCTCGCCATGGCCGGCATGCGTCCGATCAACACCTTCATGGCCGAGCTGGACAGCTTCATCGCCGAAAACGAAGGCAATGCCGAGCTGAAGCTCTATGTCGATGGCCTGCGCGATGTGAAGGCCAAGCTTCAAAAAGGCACGAACTGGCTCGTTGAAAAAGGCCTGGAGAATTTCGACAATGCCGGTGCGGCATCGACCGATTATCTCCACCTGTTCGGGCTGACCTGCTTTGCCTACATGTGGGCGAAGATGGCCAAGGCCGCTGCAGCCAAGGTCGCCGAAGGCACCGAGGACCCAATGTACGCCACCAAGCTGACCACGGCGAAATTCTTCGTCGAATGGTGGTTGCCGGATGCCGATGCGCATCTTGCCCGCATCCAGAACGGCGCAGAAACCATGATGGCGCTCGACGCCGAAGCGTTCTGATCAAACACCGACAGGCCCTTCGCCGCTTCTACGGCGGAGGGCTTTTCGTAATGAAAAACTGATTTTGGGAGGAGACCCCTCATGACCGCACAGGTTTTGAACGTTCCACGCCCTGAATGGCTGGACCAGGAAGATGTCAATATCTTCGAGGACGCCGTGCGCGGCTTCGTTGAAAAGGAATGCCTGCCGCACTCAGAGCGCTGGGAAAAGGAAGGCATCGTGGACCGCGATGTCTGGACCAAGGCGGGTGAAGCTGGCCTGCTCTGCCCGTCCTGCCCGGAAGAATATGGCGGGGCCGGGGGCAACTGGGCCCACGAATATGTCTTCCACATGGCCACCACCGAGGCTGGCGTGGAAGGCTGGGGCGCAAGCCTGCACAACTCCATCGTTGCGCCCTATGTCTGGCACTATGGCTCTGAAGAGCAGAAGAAAAAGCTGCTGCCCAAGCTGGTGTCCGGTGAGTATGTCGGCGCGATTGCGATGTCGGAACCCGGTGCCGGTTCTGACCTTCAGGGTGTGAAGACCACAGCGGTCAAGGACGGCAACGGCTACCGCATCAACGGCTCGAAGACCTTCATCACCAACGGCGGCACCGCCAACTTCATCGTGGTGGTCGCCAAGACCGACCCGAAGGCTGGCGCGAAGGGCACCACGCTCTTCCTGGTAGAGACCGACGAGGTGGAAGGCTTCCGCCGCGGGCGCAATCTCGACAAGGTCGGCATGAAGTCCCAGGACACCGCAGAGCTCTTCTTTGAAGACATGTGGGTCCCGGCTGAAGCCCGCCTCGGCCAGGAAGAAGGCCACGGCTTCATCCAGCTGATGGAACAATTGCCCCAAGAGCGCCTGCAGATCGCGGTCCAGGGCGTGGGCATGATGAAGCGTGCGCTGCACGAAACCATCAATTACGTCAAAGAGCGAAAGGCGTTTGGCAAAGCCGTCATCGATTTTCAGAACACCCAGTTCAAGCTGGCCGAACTGAAGACCAAGGCGACCATCGCCGAAGTCTTCTGCCAGCACTGCTCTGATCTTCTGATCAAGGGCCAACTGGATGCGGCGACGGCCTCGATGGCGAAATACTGGGTCACCGACATCCAGTGCGAGCTGATTGACGAATGCGTCCAGCTGCATGGCGGCTACGGCTACATGAATGAATACCCGATCGCTCGCATGTTCCGCGATGCCCGCGTCCAGCGGATCTATGGCGGTACGAACGAGATCATGAAACTGCTCATCGCGCGGACGCTGTAGGAATGGTGCTTTCCCCCTCCATAACTTCGTGGTTCCCCTTCCCCGTAAACGGGGGAGGAAAGGGCGCGTTGGTTTTTCCTCCCCTGCTTGCGGGGGAGGTGTCAGCGAAGCTGACGGAGGGGGGAATGCGGCCTTTGATCGGAGGGCGCGATGCGTGAAGGTGAAACCCGCTCGCGCCGCTTCGCAAAGAGCTTGCGTCGCCGCATGACCGACGCGGAGACCATCCTGTGGTCGCGCCTATGTCGCGGTCAGCTAAACGGCTGGAAGTTTCGTCGACAGCATCCAGTTGGTCCGTTCATCACTGACTTTGCATGTGTGGAAGGTCAGCTGATCGTAGAGGTCGACGGAGCAACCCATGCCAGTGAGCGTGAAATAGCTCACGATCAAAAGCGAGCAGCCTATCTGAAGTCCCGTCAATTCTCGATCTACCGGGTCTGGAACACGGACATTTACGAAAACCTGTCAGGGGTGCTGGACGGTATTCTCGCCGAGCTAGCCCCCCTCGGCCCTTCGGGCCACTCCCCCCGTAAACAGGGGGAGAAAGAGAATGCCGCAGTTGTTTCGTCGGCTGCGACGACATACCCAACCGGGAGGAACCCCCAATGACTGAAGCCTATATCTACGACGCCACGCGCACCCCGCGCGGCAAGGGCAAGAAAAACGGCTCGCTGCACGAGATTACGGCTCTGCAGCTGGCCACCCAGCAGCTGCAGGCGATCCGCGACCGCAATGATCTCGACACCTCGGTGATCGACGATGTGGTGCTCGGCTGTGTGTCGCCGGTGGGCGAGCAGGGCGCAGACATCGCCCGCGCCGCGGCCATCAACGCCAACTATGCTGAGACCGCCTCCGGCTTTCAGGTGAACCGCTTCTGCGCCTCGGGCCTGGAAGCTGTGAACCTTGCCGCAGCCAAGGTGATGTCCGGTGAAGCCGACATGACCATCGGCGGCGGTGTTGAAGCCATGAGCCGTGTGCCGATGGGCTCTGACGGTGGCGCGATGGTCGTCGACCCGGAGATGGCGTTCGATCACTACTTCGTGCCGCAAGGCGTGTCCGCTGACCTGATCGCGACCAAGTATGGCTACTCACGCGACGACGTGGACGCCTACGCCGTGGAGTCCCAGAACCGCGCGGAGAAGGCCTGGAAAGAGCGCCGCTTCGACAAGTCGGTCGTGCCGGTGAAGAACCAGCTGGGCCTGACCCAGCTTGACCATGACGAGCATATGCGCCCCGGCACCGACATGCAGTCGCTGGCGAGCCTCAAGCCGTCGTTTAAAGACCTGTCGGCCTTTGTCGGCCTCGATAAGGTCGCCATGCAGCGCTATCCGGACATTGAGAAGATCAACTTCGTCCACCACGCCGGTAACTCGTCGGGCATCGTGGACGGAGCCGCGGCTGTGCTGATCGGTTCAAAGGAAATGGGCGAGAAGCTCGGCCTGAAGCCGCGCGCGCGCATCAAGGCGATGGCCTCCATCGGCTCTGAGCCGACCATCATGCTGACCGGTCCGGCCCCGTCAGCCCGCAAGGCGCTGAAGAAAGCCGGCATGAGCCCGTCTGACATCGATCTTTATGAGATGAACGAAGCCTTCGCGTCTGTCGTGCTGCGTTTCATGGAAGATCTCGGCGTGGAGCATTCGAAAACGAATGTGAATGGCGGCGCGATTGCCCTGGGCCATCCGCTGGGTGCCACCGGCGCAATCATTCTCGGCACGCTGCTCGATGAGCTGGAGCGCACCGGTCAGGGCACCGGCCTCGCCACGCTGTGCGTCGGCGGCGGCATGGGCACCGCAACCATCATCGAGCGGGTTTAAGGCATAGTCTTGGCCGCTCGTTCTGCTTAACGAGCGGCCAAGACTATGTTGGCTGATTACCGGGGGCACCTAGCAAGGCAACGGCTATATTCTTCCATAACATCAGCTCTGCAGACACGTCTCTGATATCGCGTAGCGAGTGTACTACACCACGCCATGAGATTATCGTGAATACCATCGCAATAGGCCTCGCATTCTTCTCTCGTCATGTCGCACTCCTGTGCAAGACATTGAAAGGGGGCGGGCGACAGAGAATAACTGTATGCTAGGTAGTTGAGTTGTGGACTCTGAAAAACATGCTGCAATTCTTGGCCGAGGGATGGCGAGTCCGTATCACAGCTTTGGAAACTTAAGCATCCGGGGTCGTTCGAAGACGCGGTAGCTTGTCCGTGTGGCGTGAAAACTAGCGCGAATATTACAAGAATAAGGCGGACCATCGAGCAATCCTCTCATAAAGACCGATCATCGAGGCTACCGTCTGAATGGAAAGGGAGTCAATCAATGGGCGTTAAAAACGCACTTGTAAAGCGTATTGCAAGGTCTATGGCCTCTAAAGGGCTCTCACCCGCAATCGTTTTAGTTTTCCACGGCGTGGCCAAATCTGAACGAAAGACTTCAAGTTTTACCAGATGGTTCTGGGAGCTACCGTCATCTGGAAGATGGATGATGATCCTAGCTAATTCACCTGTTGGTTCTCCCTGATCGTCGGCAACTGATCCATCAAAGTGAAGCGCCCTACCGTTAAGGGAAAAATCCATGGAGTGACCTCGCTCTTTAACTTCTTTCCACTCGACCACAATTCCACATCGTAGGCAAAAGCCAAGCTTCTAGGGGAACAATATGACCTACACACACTTCAAATTCGAGGTTGATGCCGACGGCATTGCCCTCATCACCTTCGACAGCCCGAATGTCTCCATGAACGTCCTGTCCAATGACGTCATGAAGGAGATGGGCCAGTTCGTTGAAAAGATCGCATCTGACGACGCCATCAAGGGCGCGGTGATCACGTCCGGCAAGAATGCCTTCTGCGCCGGTGCTGACCTGTCCGAACTGGGCGGCGGCATGGGCGCGCTGGCTGGCAAGTCTGAAGAGGAAGCCAAGGAGGCCCTGTTTGAGGTCGCCTATCGCCTCAACCAGTCGCTGCGCAATCTGGAAACCTGCGGCAAGCCGATTGCTGCGGCGATCAATGGCCTTGCGCTCGGCGGCGGCTTTGAGGTGACGCTGGCTTGCCACTATCGCGTGATGGCGAATGACACCGGTGCCAAGCTGGGCCTGCCGGAAGCCCTCGTCGGCGTTCTGCCCGGCGGTGGCGGCACGCAGCGCCTGCCGCGCCTGATTGGCGTGATGAATGCGGCTCCTGTGATGCTGCAGGGCAAGCAGCTCGATGCCGACACGGCCAAGGCGCAGGGTGTCGTGCACGAAGTCGCTCCGGCGTCTGACATCGTCGCCAAGGCCAAGGAGCTTGTTAAAGCCGACCCGATGGGCGGCAAGCAGCCTTGGGATCAGGACAAGTTCAAGATTCCGGGCGGTGGTCCTTACCATCCTGCGGGCATGCAGGTCTTTGGCGGTGCATCCCCGATGCTCTTAAAAGAGACCTACGGCAACTACCCGGCCCAGCGCTACATCCTGTCGTGCGTTTATGAGGGCCTGCAGGTTCCCATCGACGCCGGTCTGCGCATTGAAAGCCGCTACTTCACCAAGCTGCTGATGCGCCCCGAGTCTCGGAACATGATCCGCTCGCTCTTCCTGTCAAAGCAGGCACTGGAGAAGGGCGCACGCCGTCCGGCTGGCCAGACCAAGGGTGAAGTCAACAAGATCGCCGTCATCGGCGCTGGCTTCATGGGCGCTGGTATCGCTACCGTCTCGGCTCAGGCCGGCATCGAAGTGGTACTGATCGACGTCAATCAGGAAGGCGCAGACAAGGGCAAGGCCCATGTGGCCGCCCACTTCGCCAAAGGCGTGAAGCGCGGCAAGCTGACCCAGGAAAAGGCCGACGAGAAGACCAATCTGGTCACCGCGACGACCGACTATTCCATGCTCAAAGACGTGGATCTGGTCATTGAGGCGGTGTTCGAGAACTCCGAGCTGAAGCACAAGATCACCAAGGCTGCTGAAGAGCATCTGCCTGAAGGCGCGATCTTTGGTTCAAACACCTCGACCATTCCGATCTCCTCGCTGGCTGAAGCGTCTTCGCGTCCGGAGAACTTCATCGGTGTGCACTTCTTCTCACCGGTTGAGAAGATGATGCTGGTCGAGCTGATCGTCGGCGAGAAGACGGGCGACAAGGCGGTTTCGCTTTGCCTCGACTTCGTGGCCAAGATTAAGAAGACCCCGATCGTGGTGGCCGACACCCGCGGCTTCTACGCCAACCGCTGCGTCATGCGCTATATCGAGCAGGGCATGTATCTGCTGACCGAAGGCGTGAAGCCGGCGCTGATCGAGAACGCGGCAAAGATGGCTGGCATGCCGGTCGGTCCGCTGACCCTGCAGGACGAGGTCGCCATCGACCTTGGCTACAAGGTGCTGCAGCAGACCAAGAAGGATCTTGGCGACGCGTTTGAGGACACCCCCAACGCCACCGTGATCGAGCGCATGTATGAGCTGGGTCGCTATGGCCGCAAGAACGGCAAAGGCTTCTTTGTTTACAACGATGAAGGCAAGTCGCTCTGGGATGAGCTTGATCAGTTTGCTCCGAACGGCAAGCTGCTTGATGAGCAGCCGACGGTCGAAGAAATCAAGGATCGCATCCTCTACGCTCAGGCCATCGAGGCGGCCCGCACGATGGAAGAAAACATCGTGGCCGATCCGCGCGAAGCCGATGTGGGCTCCATCCTCGCCTGGGGCTTTGCGCCCTACACCGGCGGCGTGCTGAGCTTCATCGACACGATCGGAGCGCCAAGCTTCGTGACCCGCGCCGATGAACTGGCCGCCAAGTATGGCAAGCCGTTTGAAGTGCCGGAGCTCCTGCGCGACATGGCGAGCAAAGGCGAGACTTTTTATACCCGCTTCGGCAACGAGAAGGCCGCTGCGTAAGGGCAATTCGCTCTAACGCCGACGAAAAGAGCCCCGGCGCAGCCTGCTGCGCCGGGGTTTTTTGTGCGTTGAGCCGGGTCTAGTAACGATAGCTCAGGCCTAGGATGGCGCTCGTACCGGCTACGTTGCGGCCGGTCCCGCTGAACACATCGCCAGGCTCGAAATGGCCAGCATAGCCGAAGGCCGACAGATGATCGGTCAGACTGAGCCGGGCTGTGGCCCCCACATCAAGCCCGACGAAGTCGCCCTGGCCTGTGCCCGCTTCAAGCAGAGGTGTGTTGAACAGGGTGTAGAGCCCGTCCTCCTCCTCCACCCGCCAGAAGGCGTGCACATAGGGGGCAAGTCTCAGGCGCGGACCAATCTGCAATGGGGCCGAGGCCTTGATCCAGGTCAGATTGCCCGGACCCAGCGGCTGGTTGACGTCCTCATACACAAGGCCGGACGCCTGGGGCACCAGAAAGGTCTCAGAACGACTGTCACCGGGATCTTCGTCACCGCTGGTGTATAAAAACTCCAGGGTTGGCTGTGGACGCCCGGGCAGATCGGGGAGGGTGCGTGATACTCGCCCTCCGACCTGATAGCCGCTTATGTCCACCGGCGTCCAGTCGATCGACCCGGAAAGCCAGGTGGCTTCGATATCAAAGCGCCAGTGCCCCGCCAGAGTGCCATGGGCTCTGGCACCCAGAAAATGGCGGCTTTCATCGACCAGCCCGGCTGGTGCGAGGATGTCATCGCGCTGCCAGCTGATCGCGTAGAGATCGACATTCACGCCCTGCACAATGCCGCTGGTGTAAAGCCCGCTCAGCCTGACGCCATCGTCCGTGCCATTGTCAAAGATGTCCTCGCGATCTTCGACGCCGTGAAATCCAAAGGCGTCCGTGATCCAGCGCCCTTGCCGGTAGCGCAACAGGGCACCGTCATAGTCGTCTCGCATTATGCGGCCGGCGCGGATGGCAAGCACCCGGCCAGCCCCGTAGTGCAGTTCCTGGCGTCCCACGCGAACCAGCAAATCCTTGCGCGTCTGGCCAAGCACGTCGCCGACTGCAATCTCCACAAAGCCCTGGTGCAGGTCCAGCGGATCATCAATGGCGGCCGGCGTTGAGGATTCGCGCCCAACCACGCTGCCATGTTTCAGGGCCCCATAGACACGTGCCCGGTGGTTGAAGGTTACAGACGCCCAGGGCGTCAGGCGCAGGAAGAGCGCGGCATCGACACCGGGAATGGCACCCAAGGCCTCATTGCGAAACTGCTCGCCATGAAGGCGCGCATCAAGACCAAGCGAGGTGGTGATTGCGCCTTGCGCCCAGCTCTGGGCCTTGAACAGGGGCGCAGCCTCACCGGCCAGGCTCCAGTCTTCGTCTTGGGGCAGCAGCGCGCGCGCGTCAGCGGCCTGAAACGTGCCCGGAGCACCTGGGCGAGGATCGGTGTCAGGCTCGGTCGCGCCAAGCGCGGCAAGAAGGATGAGCGCCATCATCAGGTTGGCTCCTTGCAGAAAAGAGGGGGAGGAGAAGTCAGCCCAGAGCTAGGGGGCAATCCCCGGCTCCGGGCCCTGGTCAGGTTGGGCCGGTCTAGTTCTGGCTGTGGGCCATATAGCTCTCGATCACAGAGCCGTATTCCGGCGTCACGAGTGAGTAGGCTTGCGCCATCAGCGGCGTGTTGGCTTCATCCCAGGTGTCGTGAACCTGGCTGAGGACCGAGAAGGTGCTTTCCACGACCACACCAGCCTGTTGCAGGCGTGCGATGGTGGTCTGGCTTGCCAGATCAGAATAGTCGCCAGAGGCATCAATCACCGCAATCACGTGATAGCCTTCCTGAGCCATCTCGATCGCCGGGAAGGCGACGCAAACGCTGGTCAAAATGCCGGAGATGATAATGGTGGTGCGGCCGGTGGCCTCAACGGCTTCGCGGATGCGCACATCGTCCCAGGCGTTGATCGGACCAGCGCGGTCAATCACGATTGCTGACGGGGCATTGTCCGTGACTTCGCGGATCAGTGGGCCGTTCGGACCGCCTGGAACAGAGGTCGAGGCGATGACCGGGATGTTAAAGTACTCGGCAACCATGCCCTTGGCGGCCACGTTCCGGCGCAGCTGGGTCTGGTCAATATCGTTGACGATCTGCATCAGCCCGGCCTGGTGATCCAGCATCAGGAAGACGGCGTCATCGCGGTCCAGAAGACGTTGAGCATTTTCTGTGACCGGCACCGGCTGAGCCAGAGCGGCGGTAGCCGCCATCGCGCCCACGGCCACAGCAACTGAAATAGTCCGCACCGCAGAGATGATAAGCGTGTTTAGCATAGGTTTAGTCCCTTGTTGTGGCCCCCGGTGTGGCGGCCTCGATGGTGGGCTAGGTAGGCGAGCGGTGTGAAGGTGAGAATGCCAGCAACCGGAAACTGACTATTTCCAAACATGAATTTAATTGCTTATTTAATTCCATATAATGATCAGTTTTGACAAAAATGGCGCTGAAACCACATGCCTCAGGGGCAGGGGTTGAACTCAGCTGGCGAAGGGTCACGTGAAAGAGACTGTAGCAACGCAAGGGGATGCCCATGGCCTCCCACCGCAGCACGGATTTCGCCCCCGACGACGATCGGGCCTTTGCGGAAAGTTTCGACGAGACCAAAGCCCGCACCAAGGCTGACCAGCGCCGCCCTGATGGCAGCAAGACCGATGGCGAGGTGAAGCCGGTCGATGAAGCGCTGGATGGCGCGGTCGGCGAACGCTTCGGCGAGCAGGTTGACCCGGTCCTGGGTGAGGACGACCCGCTAGAAAATGTCACTGACATTGATGCGGTTGCCGACGATCCCGACGCCCCCGATGCGAGGGGCCGGGCGCAGACCTCGGAAGAAAGGCTCGACGAAGCGATGGAGGAAACCTTCCTGGCCTCGGACCCGCCACCGATCAGGCCAGGTGAGGGGTAGCAGATGCATCGCTCTCACCATCGACCGGTATATCATGACAGATGTCTGACGCTGTCCTGCGCGCCGAATAAAGCTTGGACCTAGTCATAAAGATGAAGTGGTTTTGCGCTGATTCGAATGGCGAATCTGGCTTATCCACATAAACCGAATCAGTTTTGCTTGCATCAAAGATGAATATTTGCTTAACTGCATTTGTCGCAGCGAGACGCACCGGGCCGCAAGGAACGGAAACGACGCAGCGATCCGGGACCGAGGCCAAGCGCTCGCGCAAGGCAACGGGATCGGGGAAGCAGAAGGGTTAAACCGGAAGCGACCGAAATCGGGGTTAAAAACCCGATGCTTGGCTGAGGGCCCCGAACCAGCAATGGTTCAGGACCCGAAGCTGGGCCGCCGCCCGTCACCCTCCCTCCACGGGGAAGGCCGGGCGGTTGGCATGCGCGAGACTCTTTATTTCCTTTTATTTGAAACGTGAGCCCGGGCGGTCTTGTGCCTGCCGCAATCGATATAGTGGGCGAAGGTGGGGCGACCGCGTTGATCAGAAAGTGCCTGTCCTCAGAACGCGACTGTCTGATGTGCGCGCTGCCTGTCTCGAGACAGAAGCCACCCGCTTGGACCGCTAAAGCAGGCTCTCGGCCCACAGGTCCCTCGACCCAGGCTACCGGGCCAGGCGCTCAATTCAGTACGTGACCCCGCACCGGGTCGCTGCACGCCATTGGGTCACACAATAACAGCCTGCGTGCATCCAGATCGGTCTTCGAATGCATCCAGCTTCCATAAAGAAGCTTCAGCCCCGATAATCTCGGGGCCAGGGGCTCGTACTGGTTTGTCGATAGCTTGGGAGACAAGACGATCATGCTCACTTTACTGGCCGCAACGGCCCTGACCCTTCAGCCCGCTTCCCCCGGCCTTGATTTTTCAGGTGTTCAGGAGCCGCTGGGCGGCGAACCGACCCGGGCGCTGGTACTGGGGTCGCCCCATCTTCGGCAATTGCCTGAAGGCGTTTTTGAGCCGGCTCATATCGCGCTGGTCCTTGACCGGCTGGAGGCGTTTGGCCCTGACATCATTACCATTGAAGCCATTGATGGGCGGGGTTGTGAGGCCTTGCGCCAGTATGATGCGCTCCATCCCGGCGTGGCTGACCGCTATTGCTTTGACCCGGCCCCGGCCCTTGAGGCGCTGGGTGTAAGCTTTCCAGACGCGGTTGCCCGCATGGACGCAGTGCTGGCCGACTTCCCCACCGAGCCCACCGCGCAGCAGCGCCGTGAGTTTGCTCTGCTCTTCTTTGCGGCTGGTGAGCCGTGGTCGGCCGCGGTTCAGTGGGCCTATCTGAGCGACGAAGAGCGGGTGGCAGCTGATGGCGTGACCGAGGCGCTGGCCGACCGCTTCACGCGCTTTACTCAATCCCTCAATGAAAACAATCAGATCGGTGTTCGTCTTGCCGTGCGCCTCGGTTTGCAGCGCGTCCATGCCATGGATGACCACTCGGCTGATATCATTCAGCATCGCGCGCCTGACACGCTGGGTCCGGTCATTCAAAGTGTATGGCAAACCGATGTAACCGGAACCGACGAGATGCGCGCTGAAGCCCAGAGCTATCTGGGCTCGGCTGAGCAAATGCTGGCTGGTTACCGCTTCATCAACAGCCCCGCCTACCAGCAGATGACAATCAACAACGACTTCGGTCTGGCGGCGGCAACCCCGGACGAAGGTGCTGTGGCGCGCCAGTATGTGGCCTGGTGGCAGACGCGAGGCCTGCGCATGGCCGCTAATGTTGTTGAAGCGGCTGGCAATGCTCCAGGTGCCGATGTGCTTGTTATTACAGGCTCATCTCATAAAGCCTATTTCGATGCTTATCTTGATCAGATGCAGGATTGGCAGTTGGTAAGCGTCGACGCAGTTCTGCACGACTAGGCGCTTGGAGTCTCCGGCGCGGCCTTGACAGGCTAGTGACGGGCACTGGCGGAAAAAAGTTTCGAAGGTTAATCACTGATTCTTAGTGAGGTTTTTAATTGTCCACAGGAAGTGATTCGTTTTTGTTTGACGACAAAATTAACCTTTGCTTTACTTTTCTTGTCGAGGCGAGACCGCCGGGGCCGCAAGGCAGCGGAAGGACGCCACAGACACCGGGCTCGGTAACCTGCGCACGCACAGGGAAACGGGGTCGGGGACGCGAAAGGGTCAAACCGGACGCGGCCGAAATCAGACTGCAAAGTCTGGTGCTTAGCAAAGGGATCACGCCAGAGATGGCCTGCCCCCCGAGCGACGCCGCCGCCCGCCACTTCTTCCGTTCGCGGAGGGGGGACGGGCGGTTGGCATGCGTGAAATCTGTATTTGTGAGTATTTGATTGACGGTTTCTCGTAGGTGAAACTCTTCCGACGAGTTGGAGCTGGCCATGAATGACATCCATGACTGGGATCGGCTTTGCCCACCGGCCTTTAAGGCTGAAATTACAATTTTTGACGGGGGGGCTGATGCACCTGCCAAATGGAATGGAATTCGTTGGTCGTTCGTCTTTGCAGATGATCTGGATGCGCATCCCAAACTACCAGCGGTTAGCTCCAATACCTGGCCTTTGTTTCGCAATTCCGACGGTTCTGTCATTCCGCGAGGCGTGGAACTGAAAGGACAGTTGCTGGCAACCATGCACATAGTATTTCCGGAATCGGTTAAGTGGTTCAAACAAAAGGGCTTGGCGATCGGAACGCGGTTTTATAGCTGTGAAGGCTCCCGCGCGTATGCAGAAGGCTGGGTCACCGAAATCCTTGATCCTGAGTTGCTGTAGTCAGAGATCTGCAGTCCAAGATGCGTGCTCACACCGACTGACCATTCGCCTCCTTTTTCGGCTCAGACTTATCCCCTCACAACGCGTCAAGTTATCCCGCGCTCCCGACGGTCGCGTCTCTGGCCGACTGCCAAGGGCCTGGCGCTTCAAAATGCGGGGATAAGGGCGACACGCCCTTCAAGCGCCACCGACCAGGATCGATGCAGCCTGACTCAGGATCAGGTGAAACCTGACCCGTGCGTTTGTTCGAGTGGCTGAATGGAGCGATCTGGAGGATAGGGCGACTCTTTATCCTTCCCCTGGATGGGGAGGGTGGCCCGAAGGGCCGGGTGGGGTCCACGGCCTGACCGCTGACACCGGCGCTCGATGATTGTCATCCCACCGCTCCGGTTCGCGGTGCTTCGTGCACTTGGCGACGTCACCGCCTCGCTCCCTTGGAAGGGCGAGTGAGACCTCGATAAACGAAACCGCCCCGTACGGCCGCTAACCGCCGCGTCAGATCACGGCCTCATTGGCCGGTTCACGCAGATTGTAGCGTGAGGCCATGACCGCGCCGTAGGCCCCGGTCTCGCTGATCAGGACGACGTCGCCTTCGCGGGTTTCCGGCATCAGGCGATCGGCGCCCAGCAGGTCTGCGCTTTCACAGATCGGCCCGACGATGGAGGCAAGGCCCGTGGCGGGCTCATCGAGCCGGGTCAGGTTCACCATCTCGTGGCGCGCGCCGTAGAGCGCGGGCCGGATCAGCGAGTTCATGCCGGTCCCCAACCCGATGAAACGCGCGCCGAAGGCGGTCTTGATCTGGGTGACCGGGGCGAGCAGGACACCGGCTTCAGCGACAGGGTAGCGCCCCGGCTCCATCCAGATGTCATAGCCAGGATGGGCTTTTTTAAGCGCGGCAAGGTCGTCGTCCACGGCCTTCAGGTCGAGCACCGGTGCATCGAAGCTCTCAGGCACGCCAAGCCCGCCACCCACATTCAGGATGGTGACGTCCGGGAAGGTCTCGGCGGCTTTCGCCAGGATCGCGCCGATTTCGCGCCAGTGATTGGACTCCGTCACGCCGGAGCCGGCATGGGCATGAAGGCCGATCACCGTGGCTCCGGCTGCATCGGCTGCAGCTTTGGCGGCTTTCAGGTCAGACAGCGGAATGCCGAACTTGGCCTTGGGGCCCGCGGTTTTTACATGGTCATGGTGGCCGCGGGGGCGGTCCGGATTGACGCGCAGGATCACCTTGGCACCGTTGAAGACCTCCGGCCAGGCTTCAAGCGGGTGCAGGCCATCAATGGTGAGCCAGCTGCCAAAGGCGACCGCATCCTCATACTCGCTGCGATGGGCGAAGTTCGGCGTGAAGAGCACCTCTTCAGGCTTGAGATCGCCGAAAATCGATTTCAAGCGCGCGATCTCGCCGGGGCTGACGCATTCAAAGCCCAGTCCGGCCTTGCGGATCGTCCTCAGAACCTCGGGGTGGTTGTTCGCCTTCATGGCGTAGAAGGCCCGTGACAGGCTGGTCAATCCGGCCACCGCGCCGGCGCGTGCCGTAATCGTCTCAAGGTCATAGACATAGCGCCCGCCAGTCTGGGGGGCCTGGTCAAGCAGCGCGTCGCGCTTGGCTTGCCACCATGGGGCAGGGCGGTCCGGCGTCGACTTGGGCGCAGCGGTCAGGGCCGCCCAGCTGGGGCCAAAGACCGGGCCTTCGGGCGCGGAGCTGATCAACTCCTCATGCAGGCGGGCGGCCAGCGCCTTGCCCTGGTCTTCATCGACGACAACGGTGAAGTTCAGGTCGTTTGCGGCCTGACTGACCAGACGGATCGGCTTGTCCTGGAACATCTCAAGCGCCGGAGCCAGCTGGTGGAGAATGCGCCGGATACCAGAGCCCAGAAGGCTGACCGCTTCGGCGTTGTCGATGATGGTGACGCGGGCGAGCGGCGCGAGCGCTTCACGCAGGGCCTTGAGGCGCGCCTCATCCAGGCCCGGATCGGGATCAAGGCTGACGGTGACGTTGGTTTGTGATGTGGAGACAAGGTCAACCGACACGCCGCAGGCTTTGAAACAGGCAAACATGTCAGCCAAGAAGCCGGCCTGGCGCCACATATTCGCGCCCTCGATGACGACCAGCTTCACCCCGGTTTTCACCGAAACGGCTTTCAGGCGCGGGGCGTCGTCGCCGGGATTGGCACTGATGGCGGTGCCTTCAAGCTCCGGGCGAAGGGTGGAGCGCACCGACAGCTTCACGCCGGCGCGGCGCGCCGGGCCTACGGCGCGCGGATGCAGCACCTTGCCGCCCATGGTCGCGATTTCCTGCGCTTCCTGGTAGGTCAGCGCCTTTAGCAGGCGCGCCCCGTCGGTCAGGCGTGGATCGGCACTGAACAGGCCTGGCACATCGGTCCATATCTCCAGCTCTTCGGCGTCCAGCTTGGCGGCAAAGTAAGCAGCGGAGGTGTCCGACCCCCCGCGCCCTAAAAGCACGGTTTCGCCGCGCGTGTTGCGCGCGATGAAGCCCTGGGTCAGCGCCAGCTCGGCCCCGTCAAGCTGAGCCTTGAGATTTGGGTCTGCTCCATCAGCCACGACATTATCAAGATAGGCCCGCGCATCGCGGCCCGGGTCGGTGGCCGTCAGGGCTGTGCGTGCATCGAGGGCGTGCGGGGACAGGCCCTCAGCCTGAAGGCAGGCCAGCCCTACGCGGCTGGCCATCAATTCACCCAGTGACAATAGCTCGGCGCGAACCCGCGGTGAGGCTTCGCCCACCAGCGCAATGCCAGCGGTCAGGCGATCGAGCGTATCGAACAGGTCGGCCAGAACCTCATCAGCATCAAATCCGGCTTCTGCGGCAAAGGCGCGATGGCGGTCCTTGATGGCGGTCGCTTCAGCGTCGCCCTGACCGTTCAACGCCGCTGCCGGCAAGGCCTCGAGCGCGTTGGAAACGCCAGCCAGAGCCGAATGCACGATGAGCACGCGGTCGCCCGATTTCAGACGCTGTTTGGCCAGCTCTGCAATCGTGGTCCACCGCGCCGGATCGGCGACGGAGACGCCGCCGAATTTCATCACTCGCCAGGGTCTGGGCGTGCTCTCGCTCATCTGATCAAGTCCTAAAGGGTCCAGAAGCCGCGTGACATAGCCTGTGCAGGTGCAGCAGGCAAAGGCCAAAGGCTTTTCAGCCGATCAATTTGGCGCTAGCTAAGGCGCGATCAAGAAGAAGAGAGATGAGAGGACCCTAAGATGACCCTCAAGACTAAAATTGAAGCAGCAGGTGCCCATCAATGAGCGCACTGAATGCTGTATCTGCTGAAGCCGTCGAGAAAACCTTCCGTAAAGCCAGTTCTGCCAGCGAAGCCGTTGATCGGCTTTGTGAGCTCTATGAGGCCTCCGTCAGTGCGCTGCGCGATGAGCTGAAAATCTATCTCGATGGCGGCAAGCCGCCGTCTGAAGCCGACCGCTTTGCAGGCTCGTTTTCCTATCCTGAATTGCGCATCACCTATCTGCCTGAAGGCCCTGTGCCGCCGGTCAGCCGCGCGTTCGGCAAGTTTTCCGAAGCAGGCGTCTACGCCCAGACGATTACGCATCCGGAGTTGTTCCGCAGCTATCTGATCGAGCAGATCGAGCTTTTGTCCAGTGAGTATCCGATCCGGATCGAAACCGGCCTGTCGACCAAGGAGATCCCGTTCTCCTATGTGCTCGATGGTGCTGAGGGGCTGGATATGGATGCGGCCAGCGTGGCTGAGCTTGTGCGTCACTTCCCTTATGTGGATCTCGCCAGCGTTGATGACGCGCTTCCCAATGGCGACCGCCCGTCCGTGGCGGGCACGGCCCGTCCGCTGTCGCTGTTTGATGCGGCGCGCACCGACTACTCGCTGCAGCGTATCCGTCACTATACCGGCGCGCCGTTTGAGGATGTGCAGGACTTCATCCTGTTTACGAACTACCACCGCTATGTGGACGCCTTCGTGGAGTGGGCGGTCAAGCAGATCCAGGACCCGGAAAGCGAATATGAAGCGCTGTCTGCGGCCGGTCAGGTGCGCGTGGACGCCACCACTGAAGACCCGGTGGGCGAGGTCAATAACGCGCTGTGGCGTCGCTTCCAGATGCCGGCCTATCACCTGATCGCACCGAACGGTCGCGGCATCACGCTGGTCAATATCGGGGTGGGGCCGTCAAACGCGAAAACCATCACCGACCACCTGGCAGTGTTGCGCCCCGAAGCCTGGCTGATGGTCGGCCACTGTGGGGGGCTGCGCCACTCCCAGCGGCTTGGCGATTATGTGCTGGCCCACGCCTATCTGCGCTATGACAGCGTCCTGGACAAGGACCTGCCGGCTGAAATCCCGATCCCGCCGATCGCGGAGATCCAGCAGGCCCTTCACGAGGCTGTGGCGACGGTTTCCGGCGATGAAGGCGAGGACCTGAAGCGGCGCCTGCGCACCGGGACGGTCGTGACCTATGACGACCGCAACTGGGAGCTTCGCTACAATCAGGAAGCTCGGCGGATCAACCAGTCTCGCTCCATCGCAGTGGACATGGAAAGCGCCACGATTGCCGCCAATGGCTTCCGCCTGCGGGTGCCATACGGAACGCTTTTGTGTGTCTCTGACAAGCCGCTCCATGGTGAGCTGAAGCTGCCCGGTGCCGCCAACCTCTTCTACCAGCGCTCGGTGTCTGAACACCTGGCGGCCGGGATTGAAGCGGTGGAAATCCTGAAACGTCAGGGCTCCAAGGCGCTCCACTCGCGCAAGCTTCGCAGCTTTGACGAGCCGCCCTTCCGCTAGGGTGGCCGCCACGCGGCATGGGGCTAGATTGCAGCGCTTGACCGAGGGCATGGCGTTAAGCCATGAACTCGGTGATCAATGGTGACACGACCAGAAGCGACAGGAAATGGGGACACCATGACAGAGCGTGTTTACAGCCTTGCGGGTATCCACAATTTCCGTCGCTTTGACGGCTATGAGGGAGAGGGCGGTCGCAAGATTGCGCCGGGGCTTTATCGCTCAGGCCAGTTTTCGCGCGCCACCGATGACGACAAGGCTTTCCTTGAAGGGCTGGGGATCAGCGTGGTGGCGGACCTGCGCCGCCCGTCCGAACGCGCCAACGAGCCGTCTCACTGGTCGGACGTGAGTGGTGTTACCGTGATTGAAAGCGATCATGCCGGACCGGCTGAAGCGCCGCACATAACCTTCCTGCGTGAAGCGGACCTGACATTTGACACGATCCGCGAATTCATGACGGCCACCTACAAGCGCCTGCCCTTTGACGAGGGCAACCAGCATGTCTTTCGTGAAGGCATCCAGGCGCTGGCCGAGCGCGGCGAGGACGAGGCCTTCGTGGTTCACTGCGCGGCGGGCAAGGACCGCACCGGGATTTTCTGCGCGCTGGTCTTGAGCGAAGCCGGGGTCGATCACGACGCGGTGGTCGAAGACTATCTGATGACCAACACGGCGGTGGATTTTGACCGGGTCGCCGCCTCCATGCGCGGGCGTTTGGAAGAAAAGTACGGCCGCGTCTTCCGACCTGAAGAGCTGAAAGCCTTTCTGGGGGTCGACAAGAATTATCTCGATGCTGCGTGGGCGGTGATGGGCGATCCGCGCCGGTATCTGCGCGATACGCTGGGTCTTGATGAGACGACGCTCCAGCGCATGCGCGAGCGTCTGCTGGCGTCCTGATCCTTGGCAAGCTTGCCTCCCCTTGCTCAGGCCACGATCCCCTTGCCGTGGCGTTCGCCGTTACAGGCGATGGCTCCACTGCGCGACGAGCCGGGAACGCTTTTGCTGCACGGCGGCGGGCCGCGGTCTCGGTATTCGTATTTGGCGGCCTTTCCTGCCTTTCAGGTGGTTGACGACGATCCTCGCGCCGGGTTCGAAGCGCTAAAAGGCCAGCACTGCTGGCAGGCGTCGAATGAAGCGGACCGTTTTTCTGGCGGCTATGCCGGGCTTCTGGGCTATGAGCTGGGTCACGCGTTTGAGCGTTGGCCGGAACAGCCTGCGGGTCTGTGTGACTGGCCGACTGTGGCCATGGGCTGGTATGACGCCGTGGCGGTGTTTGACACGGCGCGCCAGTGGCTTGAAGTGCGGGGTGAGCCCGCAGCGGCAGCCCGGCTTGCCGGAGCGCTGGGGCAGCGCGAGGCCGAGATCAACGCGGGCCGTGGCAGCCTGTCCATGGTGTGGAGCGAGGCTGAATATCTCAGCGCGGCCCAAAAAGCGCGCGACTATGTGCGGGCTGGCGACGTGTTTCAGGTCAACCTGTCCCATCCGTTTCGCGGCGAGATGCCCGGCGTCGATGCACCCTTCGCCTTGATGGATCGCCTCACGTCCCAAAGCGCAGCGGCCTACTCGGCCTATTACCGGCTGGATGCGGATCGCGCCGTGGTGACCAACTCGCCTGAGCGCTTCTTCCACCTGGACGCTGATGGCGTCGTCGAGACCCGGCCCATCAAGGGCACCCGACCGCGTCACGCCGATCCGGTCCTGGATGACGCCGAGCGCGAGGCGCTGAGCCAGTCTGAAAAGGACCGGGCTGAAAACCTGATGATCGTCGATCTGATGCGCAACGATATTGCCCGGGTCTGTGAGCCGGGCAGCGTGCGCGCGCCGGACCTGTTCAAGATCGAGAGCTTTGCCAACGTCCACCACCTGGTCTCCACGGTCACCGGGCAGCTGGCGAAGGGGCGCGACGTCTACGACTTGCTTCAGGCCAGCTTTCCGCCTGGCTCGATCACCGGCGCGCCCAAGCCGCGCGCCATGGAGATTATCGCTGAGCTCGAAGGTGAGGCGAGGGGCCCCTATTGCGGTGCGCTGGGGTGGATTGGTGCAGATGGGGCCAGCGACCTTAACGTCATGATCCGAACCGCCGCCATGGTGCGCCGGGATGACGGCTGGGCGCTGGAAGTGCGGTCTGGCGGGGCGATCACCATCGACTCTGATCCCGCCGGCGAGCTGGCTGAAACCCATGCCAAGGCCGGGGCGCTTCGCCGGGCGATCGAGCATGGCTAGGGTCTGGTTCAACGGTGAGATCTGTGACGCCTCTAAGGCGCGTCTTGGCGTGGATGATCGTGGCTTTCTGCTCGGTGAGGCGGCGTTCGAGACCCTGCGCTGGAGCGGCGGCGCGATCCGGCGCTGGGACCGCCACGCCGCGCGCCTGAAATCCGGACTTGAGTATCTGGGGCTGCCCGCCCCCAATCTTGAGAGCATCGAAGCGGCTGCAGAAGCGCTGGCAAAGGCTGAGGGCCTGACTGAAGGCGTGCTCCGCCTGACGGTGAGTGGCGGACGCGGGACCGGGTTTGAGCCGCCTGCCGATTGCACGCCCAGCTGTCTGTTAACGCTGACCCTGAGGTCTCAGCCGCCTGAAGCCATCCGGCTGGCCGTTGTGGAGCAGCATCCACGCAGTTCCACGCCGGGGAGCCGTCACAAGCTGTCAGGCTATGGCGAAAATCTTGCCGCGCGGCGCGAAGCGCGTCGGCGAGGGGCGGACATGGCCGTCATGCCTGGGCCCGATGGTCAGGCGCCTGTCTGCTGTGATGTGGCAAACCTTTTCTGGATTGGGGCTGAGGGGCAGGTGGTCACGCCGCCTGTCGAGGCGGGAGCTCTGCCCGGGACGACCCGGGCTGCGGTCCTGGAGGCGGCAGAGGCGGCGGGGCTTGGCATCGTCATGGCCGGTGCGACGACATCGACTTTCTCAGGTGCTGTCGCGGCCTGTGTCACGAATGCGGTGATGGGGTGCGTGCCAGTGGCGAGCGTCGACGGGCGCGAGCTGGATGTAAGTCACCCGGTCCTGGCTCAGCTGATCGAGCTTGAGCAAAGCGCTGTTTAGGTGTTGGAGCGGCGGACCCAGGCAGAGCGACGCGGGCGCAGATAGGCGGTGTCGCTCAGCGTCATCAAAGGACCAGACTCATCAGGGAAGGGCCCCACATAGGGATAGGCCGTTTCCACCATCACGATGGAGTTCATCGGGGCCAAAAGGCCGCCGGGCAGGTCAGGCAGGCTGTCGGTCGTGTGGGGCTCAACGCCGCGCCCCTCGCTCCAGTCGACGAAAATCTCACCGTCGATATCCATACGCACAGACGTGATGCGGAAGGTCAGGCTGGTCGGGTCGTTAGGAAAGATGATGGCATCACCGGCCGCGTAGATATCGTTCAGCTCGGCATTGGTAATCAGATCATCTTGCGTGACCAGATCGGCGACGGCCATGGTGGCGCTGGTCACCTTGCGGTCCGCGCTGATCGCCATGGTCAGTTCTGCACTGCCCAGATACATGGCGATCAGGACCGGAGCAATGAGCGCAAATTCAAGCGCAGACACACCGCGCGCATCGCGTTTAAAGCGAGACAACCAGCTACGGATCGACAGAAACATCACCGGCCTCCTACTCATAGGGCTCATTGCGGAAGGCCGTCGCTGAGGAGATCAGGCGGCGGTTGCCGGGCAGGTTGGACAGCCCGTTCAGCGCGCCCGGGCCCAGAAGCTGCCAGTCATAAAAGACCCGCACCACGACGATGTCCTGGGGGCCGCCTGGCTGAAAGGTAAAGCCGCTGTCATCAAGATCGCCATCATCGTCGACCGGCGCGCCCATATTCGCGTTGGAAAAGCCCTCAAAGGTCCGCACATCGACGCGCAACCGTCCGCAATCAGCGACCGATTGGACCCGCGCGCAGATGGCGGCGCGGAAGTCTTCTTCATTCTGACCGGCGCTCTGGAATTCACCGGTGCGAATGTCTCGGGCGGCATCGGCTACGGCTTCTTCAATTGTCGCAGAGGCAAAGAAGATCAGCGCGATCTCCAGGATGGCAAAGATCAAGAGGAAAAAGGGGGCGGCAACAAAGGCAAACTCGACCGCGGTAGCCCCGTCGCGGTCGGCCGCAAAGCGCCGGGCGCGCGCTGACAAAGGCGCGCGCTGCAAGGCTTTGAAGAGTGTTGTTAGCCGTTTCATGACGATAGCATTACGCTAACGCCCTTAAAATGCGGTGAAAAATCAGGCTTAATTATCCGTGGAGCCGCCGCTACCAGCTGCGTTGCCTGCTGCGTTCGTCACCGCATCACGCTGCGAAATTGTACGGCTGAACGCACCCTCGTCATCGCCGATCAGCGGCACGCGGTGACAAATCGGGTCGCAGACAAAGCTGTGCTGCTGGTTGTTATTAAAGACCTGAACATGGTTGCGGATAGCCTGGGTCACCGACACATCGTTGGCGTAGATCACCTGACCCTCCGCATTCAGCGCGATGATATTGGTCTGACCATAAGCGCGCCCACTGACAAAGACGGTGCGGGCATCAAACATGGTCGCATCGGCAATCGCCGGGTTGCCCACCACAATGGCGGTGGCGTCTTCAGGCAGGCGCAACAGGCCCGCCTGGTCGATCGGGACTGTATACTGTGCGGCAGCCGGAACAGCGCTGGCGGCAAGCAGGGCAAAAGCAGCAAACAGGGCGCGCATGACAGAGTCCTTTTAAGTGACGTGCGTGCGCAACCTCGCGCGCGCGAGTGAAGGAAGTCTAAACGCGCGGTGATATTTATTTTGTTTACCCGTTGGAAACCATAGCCCAGAATTCGCAAGTTTAGACAAAATAAACCATCGTTTTTTACCGGACCTAAAGAGACTTGCTGTTTAGTGATGCGTGTTCAGGACGGGTCGGGACGGACCACGAACCTGGCACCCAAAAAAGCAAATTGGAGTGGATGGGATGAAAAATCTGGTTTCGCGTTTTATCAAGGATGAGTCTGGTGCAACCGCCATTGAGTATGGCCTGATTGCAGCCCTCATCGCTGTGGTGATCATTGCTGGTGTGACCACGCTGGGCACCAACCTCAACACCACCTTCACCAACCTGTCGGGTAACGTCGGCGGTACGGTTGGTAATGCTCCGGCTGGCGGCTAATTCGCCCAAGCCGATCGGCAAACGCATTGATAAGGCCGCCTCCAGAACGGAGGCGGCCTTTTCTTTTGTTCTCTTGCGAAATCTTGATGAAGTCTCAATGGCGCGTGCACCGGGCCTTAAGCCTGTTTGGGCTAAGAGCTGTGTGTCTTTGAAATTTCCAACCGGATCGTCATCATGCCTGAGCTTCTTTCAAATGCACCGCTTCTCGTCTTCATCGGATTGATGCTGGCTGCTGCGTGGACCGATATGGCACGCTTCACGATCCCGAACTGGATCGTTTTGGCAATGATCGCATTCTGGGTCATCAGCGCGCCCTTCCTCGGGCTAGGCTGGATGGGGGCCGGTCTATCAGTCGCGACCTTCTTCGGATTTCTGGCGGTGGGCATGCTGCTGTGGGCCCCAGGCTGGCTTGGCGGGGGCGATGTAAAGCTGATTGCCGCGGGCGCGCTGTGGTTTGGATGGCCGGACGCGATGATGTTCCTGCTCGCAGCAGCGGCTTCGGGCGGTGTTCTGGCTTTGGCACTGGTCTTGCTTCGCCGTATCAGTCCAGCCCTTCCGGTGAATGCCGAATGGCTGGGCAAAACAGCATTGGCCCAAGGCGCACCGGCACCCTATGCGGTGGCGATCGCCAGCGGGGCCCTGCTCTGGCTGCCGAACAGTGCGCTTTTTTCCATTTACGCGCTCTGAACCATGGCGGCTGGTTAGGATTCCTTCACCTCTATTATTAACGCGGCCTTGAGGATTTAGCGGTCTGATGGTGCACACCTCCTCGTGCGCCTGGAATGGACCGTCATGAATTTAATTCGCATCATCGTGCTCGCCGTTGCCGGACTGGCCGCTGTCGCTGCCGCCTTCTTTGTCCGTGGAGCGATGCAACCCGCACCGGCCCCTCAGGCAGCGCCCGTCGTTCAAGCGCCCGTTGTCGAGACGTCCCGGGTACTCGTGGCGGCTCGCGATATTTCACCAGGCGAGCGGGTCCAGTCAGCAGATTTTCGCTGGACGCCGTGGCCGGAAGAAGCGGTTCTGGCCTCCTACGTTAATCAGATTGATGAGCCCAACGCACTGGAAACACTTGCCGGGTCCATCGCGCGCACCGGCTTTGTTGCTGGCGAGCCGGCCAATTCTGCCAAGCTGGTCAAACCGGGTGAGGCGGGCTTCATGTCGGCGGTCCTGACGCCGGGCATGCGCGCCGTAGCCGTGCCGATTTCCGCGCGCTCTGGCGCTGGTGGCTTCATTCTGCCCAATGACCGCGTGGACATCATTGTGACGCGCGAAAGCGAAAATGGCTTTGGCTCTGATGTGGTCGTTGAGAACGTCCGCGTGCTGGCCATTGACCAGATTTATTCTGAAACCGAGGACGGCGCGGTGGTGGGGTCAACCGCCACGCTGGAGCTGACCAGTAGCCAGGCGCGCAGTGTTGCGCTGTCTGTGGCGTCTGGCGATGTGTCTCTGGCTCTGCGCTCCATCGCTGATACCGAAGGCGGGGCCCGCTTTGCTGGCGAAGACGCCAACAGCGAAGAGGGCGTGCGCTCCACGGTTCGTGTCTTCCGTTATGGATCTGAGCAGCGCGTGGCGCTGGGAGGTCGGACGCAGTGATCAAGACAGTTTTCTCGGCTCTGTGCGCCATTGGTGCGCTGGCAGGTGTTGCCCAGGCGCAGCTGGTTTCGACGCCGGAGCGAAATAACACCATGCAGGTGGTGATCCGTGAGCCGGGCAATGGCCCGGTTTCGGAAAGCCTGACCCTGCCGCTCGGCCAGGCCGCGATTATTCACCTTCCCGTCGATGCGGTTGAAGTGATGGTGGCGTCAGACACGGTGGCCAGCGCTGTCGTGCGCACGCCGCGCCGCGCTCTGCTGCTGGGGCAGCAGGTGGGGCGTACCAATATCTTCTTCTTCGACATTCATGGTGAGCTGATCCTGGATCTCAGCGTCCGCGTTGAGCGCGACATGGCCTCGCTGCAGGACGCGCTAAATCGCTTTGTGCCAAACAGCCGGGTGCAGGCCGAAAGCATGAATTCGAACATCATCCTGTCTGGCACCGTGCCGTCAGCGTCCGCTGCGGATGCTGCGCTGCAGATCGCGCGCCGATGGACCGAGACCGAAGAGCAGATCATCAGCTTCCTGACCGTTGAGGGCCGGGACCAGGTGATGCTGCGCGTCCGCATCGTGGAGATGGAGCGCAATGTGGTCCGCCAGCTGGGCGTGAACCTGTCTGGTTCTCAGGGCTTTGGCGATTTTGATGGTCCGACCCGTGTGCGCGCCACCAATGATCTGGGCGTGCCGCTGGACGATGCCAACGGTAATCCGATCTATGAAGTCTTCGCGCCGGGCCGTTATCAGTCGCAGCGTGGCTTCTCTACGTCCAACGGCTTTGGTGTGGCCGGTGCCGCGCTGGGCGGCCTGACCGGGACGCTCGGCACCCAGAATCTGGTTGATGGTGTAATCCAGAGCTCAGTGTCTGCAACCCTGTCCGCGCTGGAGCGCGTGGGCCTGGTGCGTACGCTGGCTGAACCGAATATCACCGCGATCTCCGGTGAGCCGGCTCAATTCCTGGCAGGCGGTGAATTTCCGGTCCCGGTGGGCCGCGACCGCGATGGTAATGTGACCGTTGAGTACAAGCCCTTCGGTGTGGGCCTTGGTTTTACGCCAGTGGTCCTGTCTGAGGGACGCATCTCGCTGCGCATTTCCACCGAGATCAGTGAGCTGTCCAACGAAGGCGCGCTGTCGCTGTCGGAGACCGCTGTCGTAAACGAAAACGGCGAAGTGGTCGGGACCGTGCCGGGCGTGACCCTGCAGGCGCTGACTGTGAACCGGGCCGAGACCACCGTGGAACTGCCGTCTGGCGGTAGCCTGGTGATTGCCGGCCTGATCAAGGAAGAGACCCGCCAGGCCATGGACGGTGTGCCAGGTGTGGAGCGCCTGCCGGTGCTGGGCTCGCTCTTCCGCTCGCGTGACTTTGCCAACAACGAGACCGAGCTGGTTGTCGTGGTGACGCCTTACCTGGTGGACCCGACCGATCCAGACGCGCTCGAGGAGCCGGGCGAGGGCTTCGTGGCCTCTTCCATGGCCGCCAATGTTTTTCTGGGTCGACTGAACCGTGTCTACGCCGCGCCGGGTGCGCAGGTGGAGGGGCGCGGCTGGCTGGGCCCTGTCGGATTTATGCTGGAGTAAGGCTATGAACTTGATGCGCTTTGTTACGATCGCCGTCATCGGCCTTGCTGTCACCGCCTGCGCAACATCTGCGCCGCGCGAGATGCCCCGGGCCAGTGCTGTGCCGGAAACGGTGCGCGTGGCGATGGATGTAAACCCGGCCGACAACGGGCTGAACTGGTCCCAGATCGCGCTTATTGAAACGCTGGCGACCGAATACAAGGCCCGTGGCCATGGTCCGCTGGTGATCTCCTATCCGCAAAACGCCGGCAATGCCGAGGCGGCCATTGCTGCCATCGCGGAAGCGCGCACCCGGCTTTACGCCCACGGGCTCGATTGGCAGCAGATCGCTGGCGGAGCCTATGAGGCTGGCAATCAGGTCCAGGCGCCGGTGCTGTTCTCGTTTAACCGCTATCAGGCTGTTGCGCCCGATTGTCCTGAAGGCTGGCCGGATCTGGTCAACGCCCGCCCGGGCCGCGCCTGGCCAAGCTTTGGCTGTGCCACAGCGGCCAATCTGGCGGCCATGGTGTCTGATCCGCGTGATCTTGAAACGCCGCGCACAATGGGTGCACCGGATACCGGTCGGCGTCAGACGGTGCTGGAGAACTATCGCGAGGGCGCGTCCACAGCCAGCCAGTCTAACGGTCAGGACAGCGGCGCTGTCAGCGAAGTCATCAATAACTAAGGGGTCGCGTGAGCATGTCACAACCTGCTGATTCATTCGAAAACGCATTCGATCCCGAAGACGAGTTCGAAGGCTTTGAAGGCAGCGAAGCTGGGTCTGAGGACCCGTTCCTGGAGGCCGAAGCGATCGAACGTCGCATGCTGGGTGATGAGGTGGCTCCGCCACCGCCAGCCTCCGGTGATGACTTTGGCGACTTCGGTGATGATTTCGCTGATGGCGGCTTTGAAGCCGCTGCGCCGGGTGAGCGGGTTGATCGCCCGTTTGGCGCGCGCCTTGCCGACGCCAATGCGACCGACGACGCGTTCGAAGTTGCTGAAGCCGCTTCTGAAACTGACGATTTTGGCGATCTCAGCGCCATCCATGAGCCTGAGCAGACCATGGGTATTCAGGGCGAAGTCGCACCGCTGAACGATGACGAGCTGATCGATACCCGTCCGGTTCCCCGGATCACCATTCACGCCTTCTGTGAAAGCCCGGAAACCGGGCAGCTGATCCACAATGCGGGCTCTGATCGCCGCATGTCCAAGACCCACATGACGGTGGAGCTGGGCGGGCTGGCGGCTGCCATCGAGCGCTTCCATGACGCCTCGACACCAGAGCTATTGCTGGTGGAGACCGGCATGCGTGGGCCGCAGCTCTTTGCCCAGCTGGAAGAGCTGGCGATGGTCTGCGATCCCGACACCAAGGTCGTGATCATTGGTGCCACCAACGACATCACGCTCTATCGAGAGCTGATCCGCCGGGGTGTGAGCGAGTATCTCGTGCCACCGATGACGCCGCTCAATGTCATCAAGACGGTCTCTGACCTCTTCCTTGATCCTGAAGCGCCTTTCGTTGGCAAGACGATGGCCTTCATCGGGGCCAAGGGCGGAGTGGGGTCCTCCACGGTGGCCCATAACGTCTCCTGGCAGATGACCGACCAGCTGCGCTCCGATGCGGTTCTGGTTGATCTGGACCTGTCTTTCGGGACCGCGGGTCTCGATTTCAATCAGGACCCGAACCAGACCATCGCCGAGGCGCTGTCTGAGCCGCACCGTCTTGATGAGGCGCTACTCGATCGCCTGCTGGTGAAGTGTAACGACCGTTTGAGCCTGTTCTCGGCTCCGGCCACGCTTGAAAGTGACTGGGATTTCTCACCGGATGCCTTTGACGAGGTGGTTGAGAAGGTTCGCCGCCAGAGGCCCCCTTCATTGCGCTTGATCTGCCTCATGCGTGGAGCCCCTGGGTTCGCCAGCAGGTGCTGGCTGCCGACCAGGTTGTCGTGACGGTTACGCCGGACCTGGCCTGCCTTCGCAATGCAAAGAATTTGTTTGATCTGGTTCGCGCCGCGCGCCCCAATGATGAACCGCCGAAAGTGGTGGTGAACATGGCCGGCTGCCCGAAGAAGCCGGACATCCCGCTGAAGGATTTCTCTGACGCGCTTGGTGCCTCTCCGATCCTGGTGCTGCCATTTGAGCCCGCCCTGTTCGGAAAGGCCGCCAATAACGGCCAGATGATTGCCGAGGTCGATCCCAAGTCAAAGGCGGCTGATGGTTTTGCGCATCTGGCAAGCGTCCTGACCGGACGCTCTCCCACCGAAGCCAAGCGGTCCAAGTCCCTGTTTGGCAATCTGTTCTCGAGAGGTTAGGCGTTAAGCGAGCATGTTTGGCAAGCGTCCAACTACGCCAGGAGGCGGCGGGCCGGGTTTTTCAAAAGCTCCAGCCTCACCAGCCCCGGCTGCGCCAAAGCCTGCGGCGGAGAAGCCTGCAGCGCCGCGGCCTTCGAACCCGGCTGCCGGGGTTGCGGTCAAAACCCGCCCCGAGGCTGAAAAGCCTGCGGCGGCTCCCAAGCCGTCAAAGCCATCTCAGGCACTCAAGCCAAAGCCCAAGTCCGCGGTTGAAGCGGTTGGGGCCGAACGGTCGGCTGAATACTACGCGATCAAGACCACGATCTTTAACGCGCTGATCGACACCATCGACCTGTCGCAGCTGGCCCGGCTTGATAATGATACGGCCGCAGAAGAAATCCGCGACATCGTCACCGAGATCATCTCGATCAAGAACGTGGCCATGTCCATCGCCGAGCAGGAGCAACTGCTTCAGGACATCTGTAACGATGTGCTGGGCTATGGTCCGCTGGAGCCGTTGCTGGCGCGCGACGATATCGCCGACATCATGGTCAATGGTGCTGGCGACGTCTTCATCGAAGTCGCGGGCAAGGTCAAAAAGACCAATATCAAGTTCCGCGATAACGGCCAGCTGATGAATATCTGTCAGCGTATCGTGTCCCAGGTGGGCCGCCGTGTGGATGAAAGCTCGCCGATCTGTGACGCCCGTCTGGCCGATGGCTCACGTGTGAACGTCATCGCGCCGCCGCTGGCGCTGGATGGCCCCACACTGACCATTCGTAAGTTTAAAAAGGACAAGCTGAAGCTCTCCAACCTGGTGGATTTCGGCTCGGTCTCGCATGAAGGCGCGCGCATTCTGGAAATCATTGGCGCGGCCCGCTGTAACGTGCTGATCAGTGGCGGTACCGGTTCGGGCAAGACGACGCTTCTGAACTGTCTGACGGGTTTCATCGGTGAGGATGAACGCATCATCACCTGTGAAGACGCTGCCGAACTGCAGCTGCAACAGCCGCATGTGGTGCGCCTGGAAACCCGCCCGCCAAACCTTGAAGGCTCTGGTCAGGTGACGATGCGCGACCTTGTGAAGAACTGTCTGCGCATGCGTCCTGAACGCATCATCGTGGGTGAGGTGCGTGGCCCGGAGGCGTTTGACCTCCTGCAGGCCATGAACACCGGTCACGACGGGTCCATGGGTACGCTGCACGCCAACTCACCGCGCGAAGCCCTCAGCCGTATCGAATCCATGATCACCATGGGCGGCTATAACCTGCCCACCAAGACGATCCGCGAAATGATCTCCGGCTCGATCGATGTGATCATTCAGGCAGCCCGCCTGCGTGATGGTTCGCGCAAGATCACCCACATCACCGAAGTGCTGGGCATGGAAGGCGATGTGATCATCACCCAGGACCTGTTCCTGTACGAGATCACCGGCGAAGACGCCCAGGGTGACATCGCAGGCCGTCACGTCTCGACCGGCATTGCCCGTCCGAACTTCTGGGATCGTGCCCGCTACTTCGGCCTTGAAGGCCAGCTGGCCGACGCCCTCGAAGCTGCGGAGGCCTAACCGCGAGATGGGGGATTTTGCTTTCATCCTGGCTGCGGTCTGCGCCTTTATCGCGGTGGCTGGTGTTGGCTTTGCCTTTGTTGGCGGCGGTGACACCGAGAAAGCCAGCAAGAGCCGCGTCGCCGCTGCGCTGGGCGATGGTGCCAGTGTGTCGCGCACCAAGCGCAGGAATGCGGCGCTGGACAGCTCGGCTGCGAAAAAGAAACAGATCCAGGACTCCCTGAAGGACCTGGAGGACCGCCAGAAGGCCGAACGCAAGAAGTCACTGACCCTGACAGCGCGTCTGGAGCAGGCCGGTCTCGACTGGAGCCCCACGAAATTCTGGATCATTTCTGCGATCATGGGCGGCGTGGCCCTGGTGCTCACTTTTGTCACGGGTCAGCATCCGCTGCTGATCCTCGGCGCGACGGCTGTCATGGGACTGGGTATGCCGCGCTGGATCCTGGGCATGGCCAAGAGCCGCCGCCAGAAGAAATTCACCGGCAACTTTGCCGATGCGCTGGATGTAATTGTACGCGGTATCAAGTCCGGCCTGCCGCTCAATGAATGTCTGAAAATCATCGCGCGCGAAGCTGAGGAGCCGGTACGCAGCGAGTTTGAAAAGCTGACCGAAGGCATTGCTGTCGGCGTCGATGCCGAAGAGGGCCTGCGTCGCATGCTGCGCCGGATGCCGCTGCCGGAGCTCTCCTTCTTCTCCATCGTGCTGACGATCCAGTCGAAGACCGGTGGTAACCTGGCTGAAGCGCTGAACAATCTGTCTGCGGTCCTGCGCGCGCGTAAGATGATGCGCGAGAAGGTCGGGGCCCTGTCGTCGGAAGCCAAGGCGTCGGCCATGATCATTGGCTCGCTGCCGCCTGGCGTGGCGACCATGGTGCTCGTGATTTCGCCCGATTACATGATGCCGCTCTTCACCACCTCCATGGGCCAGCTGATGCTTCTGGCCGGTGTGACGTGGATGGGCATCGGCATCTTCGTGATGCGCGGCATGATTAACTTCAAGATGTAGGGGCGGACAGATGGACCTTCTCGCCTTTGCAGACTGGATCACCAACCCGGGCAATCTGTTTGCTGCGATCGCCGCGATATTGGTGTTTGCCACGATATGGACGCTCTCTGCGCCCGCCTTTTACAAGGACACCACCTCCAAGCGCCTCAAGGCGGTATCCAATCGCCGCGACGAGCTGCGCCGCAAAGCGCGTGAGCAGATCGAGAAAGACGCCTCACGTGGCTCGCTTCGCGGTGAGGCAAAACAGACCCTGTCCAAGCGGGTGGTGGAAGCGCTGAACCTGCAAAAGCTGTTGGAAGACCCGAACCTGAAAAACAAGATGGTCCAGGCGGGCTTGCGCGGTCAGGGGCCGGTGTTCGGCTTCTACTTCTTTCGCTTTGCCATGCCGTTCGTGCTGTTCGGCCTGTCCTTCCTGTACCTGCATTTCATCAATGATTTCGGCCTGCAGGGCATGCAGCAGCTTGCGGTGAACATGGGCCTTGCGGTGCTGGGCTACTATGCGCCGGGCATTTATCTCAGCAATCTGGCGTCCAAGCGCCGCGACAGCATCATGCAGGCCTTCCCGGATTCCCTCGACTTGCTGCTGATCTGTGTGGAAGCGGGCATGAGTATCGAGGCGGCCTTCCAGAAAGTGGCCTCTGAAATCGGCTCCAGCTCCATTGAGCTGGCCGAAGAACTCTCCCTGACCACCGCTGAACTGGCCTTCCTTCAGGACCGCCGCATGGCCTATGAAAATCTGGCGATGCGGACCGGCCACCCCGGTGTGAAGTCGGTTGCGACGGCGCTGGTTCAGGCTGAGCGCTATGGTACGCCGCTGGGCCAGGCGCTGCGCGTGATGGCCAAGGAAAACCGCGACATGCGCATGAGCGCGGCGGAGAAGAAGGCTGCGGCCCTGCCTGCCAAGCTGACCGTGCCGATGATCCTGTTCTTCCTGCCGGTCCTCTTCCTGGTCATCATTGGACCTGCAGTGATTTCTTACCAAAGCATGTGACGTTGCCGCTTCGGCGCGCTAGCCTTGCACAGTGATTTGCCGGATCGGCAATTCTGACGTGGTGTGGGGTAGATTATGTTTGGCTCAAGCAAAGCAGCAGAACGTCGGCGCGAAGCGCTGCGCATTGCTGGTGAGTCGGCTGATAACGCGCTCGACGCTTTGGCTGAAGGCGATGTGAAGCGCGCCCGGCGTGAGCTGTCCGCGGTCCCAAAGCGCCTGAAATACGCCGACGGTGGCTGGAAGCCGGCCCTCGCCATGGCCGTGGTGGACCTGGCCGAAGGCAAGCGTCGGTCCGGGCTATCAAAGCTGGTTGATGTTTGCGCAGGGCTTGACGACACCAACCTGTCGCGTGACGAGAAGGGCTATCTCAGGCTCTATGCGCTTTACCGCGCGATTGAAGCGTCGAAAGATGGCCGCGCTCCAGCCGAGCTGCGTGCTCATGCCGAAGACTTTCGCTTTGACCAGACGCTGGTATCCAGCTGGTTGAAGCAGCGCTTCCCCTTAAAAAAAGTGGAGGCTAGCGAGCCGCCGCCTCCACCCATGAGCCCGCCGCCTGACGCTTAGGGCGATCTTACCGTGACGCCCTGTTCAACCAGGCTGATGACAGGGCAGGGGCGCTTACCATCCCCCGGTCCAGGTCAGGTCGATTCGCACTGAGCGACCGGCTTCGGAGACGCCTGCGAACACGCGCTCATAGTCGTCATCGAAGACGTTATCGACGCCAACATCAATGCGAATGTCGCGATCTTCAAACGGGTTCCAGCCGGCGTAGAGGTCCAGCACCGCATAACCGTCGCGTTGAGCAGCCGGGTCGGTGGTTTTGTCGAAGTCGGCTGCGAAGCCCACCCGGCCCCCCAGCATCAGACGCTGATCTTCAAGGTGATAGCGCGCCGAGATGTGGCCCATGGTCGGTTGTAGATTGCCGATCGGCTCACCGGTCAGCTGATCGGTGCCGTCCACCTCATAAAGCGCGCCGGACAGCTCAAACGGACCGTTGGTGTATGCGGCAGCCAGTTCAAAGCCTTCGAGCTCCGCGCTCGTCAGGTTTTCGGAAAAAGACGTCCCGGCTGAGCACGGTGCGAAGAAGGGCGGCGCAAAGCAGGTGGGCGAAAGCGCGAAATCAACCTGCAGATTGATCAGGTCGGTCGCCTCGGTCCGGAAGACCGCCCCCTTGATCTCAAACCGGTCGCCTTCGGTGAACAGGCCCTCCTCAATGAAGCCTGCGCCCAGTTCAAACGTCTCGGTCTCCTCCGGCTTCAGATTGGGGTTCGCAACAAATTCATTGGTGATGAAGGTGGGAACGCCCAGCACCGGGTGAGGCAGTGAGAAGTGAGTGTCAGACAGGTAAAGCTCATTGAGCGAGGGCGCGCGGAAGGCTTCCGCCCAGCTGCCAAATACCCGCAGCCTGTCATTGATAGCCCAGGTGGCCGCCAGGCGCGGAGACACGGCGTCGTCCTGGTTGTCGCCGCCGACATCAGACGAGCTCTCGAAATGATCAAAGCGCACCCCCGGCAGCACGATCAGCTCACCGGCATCGCCCAGATCAAACGTGGTTTCCAGCTGCGCCCAGGCCCCGGTGAAGGTGGTGGTGCCCGATGGCACACCGCCGCGGGTATTGTCCGGCGTGCGCGAATCGAAGCCCGTCTGCTCATCCTCATACCATTCAGCTCCCACCAGAAGCGCAGCATCAAGACCGCCCACGGTGAATTCGGCACGGTTCTCGGCGCGGATGCCGGCGGTCTCCAGATCGCGCTCGATGAAGCGGTTGATGGCCGGATCGACCTCATCCACCTCGCCCACATTGTGGTAGAGCGTCGCTTCGAAATCGATCAGGGCAGAATCCGGCGCGACCGAAAGCGTGGCGCGATAACTGTCAGACGCCACGTCCTTGTTCACCAGCGGATTAAGGCCGCCCACGCGCTCGGCACCCTGACCGTTATTGGGTTCAATGGCGGAGTTGCGGAAGCTGAGCCAACCCAGCTCCAGCTCCACCGCATCACTGAATTCCACCTCACCGGCGAGCAGGCTGGAGACGATCTCATCATCTGCGGGCAGGTCATCGCCAGAGCCCAGCGCAATGTCGCCCGACTGGCGCAGCGAGATGGCAGCGATGCCTTCAAAAGCGCCTGTATCACCAAAGATGGCGGCTGACCCACGGCTTTCCTCGCTGACGGAGCGGTAGCCGACCGAGGTGCGGGCACCAAACGTCTGGTCGTCGGAAAGCACATCGTCTGCTTCCAGCGTTTCAAAGGCGACCACGCCGCCCGCGGCACCCGAGCCGTAAAGCGCGGCGGCTGAGCCGCGCACGCTTTCCACACGGCCCAACAGGGCCGGATCCAGAAAGAGCACCCCGTCATGGGCAGAGTTGAAGTTCTGGCGCGCGCCATCGACCAGCAGCGTCACGCTCTCCCGGCCAAAGCCGCGCAGCGAGATCGTCTGCCCGGTGCGGCGCGGCCCGCCAGCGACTTCAAGGCCCGGGATATTTTCCAGAAGCTCAATCAGGTCGGTTGGACGCTCCTCGTTGAGGGTCTCCAGTGACAGCGCGCTCGTCAGGCCAGGATAGTCGAAATTGGTCAGCTCGGTCTTGGTGGCCGTGACAACAATCACGTCGCTGGCCTCGCTTTGCGGCACTTCGCCTTCGTTAGCGAAAGTCGGCGAAGACAAGGCCAGAGCGCTGGCACCTGAGGCCAGGATAACAGTGAAACGGCGGGGGCCGGGGAGGCGTGAGGTCATGGTGTGCAGATCCCTACTTGCAAACAGTTCTCATTTACGAGACTTTGTGCCGCATCCCGATTGCGATTGCAAGTGAGACTCTTTCGCAATATGCAGTGAGGGAGAGCGACGGATCGCTTGCGGGCTTTGGGCTGCACGCATGGCCGTCGTGAACCAGCTTTACACGGTGGGCTTGCACCGCCATGCAGATGACAGGACTGATGCGATGACGACCTCTTCTTCTCTGAAATTTCTCGCCCTTGGGGTTTCGGCTTTGGCTTTGACCGCTTGTGCCAGCACTGGCACGACCACTACATCTGCGGCGTCGGCCACTGCGATGGCCGCCCCTGTCGCCGAGCGAAGCGAGGCTGAGTTCCAGGCTGACCGCGAAGCGATCCTGGCCATGGTGGGTGAGTACAATGTCACCTTCGATTTTTCTGAGACCATGCCGATTGAAGCCGGGTATGAGCTGGCCGAAGACAAAACCACCCCGGCCACCGAAATCGTCTATATGATTGAAGACACTGGCGACTATATTGCGCTTCAGCACCTGCTTCTGGTGGGCGATCCCTCTTCCCCGACCGTGATCAAGCACTGGCGCCAGGACTGGCAGTATGAGCCGGAGCGCCTGATGGCCTATCAGGGCTTTGGCACCTGGACGGTGGATGCGGTTAGCGAAATGGACGCGGCCGGTGCCTGGTCGCAGACCGTCTACCAGGTTGATGACAGCCCGCGCTATGGTGGCATCGCTCGGTGGGAGCATGCCTCCAACGCCTCCACCTGGGAGCCGGAAGCCACCTACCGACCACTGCCCCGCCGCGATGCCACCGTGCGCGACGATTATGACGCCATCGAAGCGGTGAACCGCCACACTGTCATGGCCTGGGGCTGGACCCACGAGCAGGACAATTCAAAGGTCATCCTGCGTGACGGCGAGCCACGCGAGCTGGTGCGTGAGCATGGCATCAACACCTACACCCGCACCGATCTTCCCGGCGACTTTGCCGCTGCTGAATACTGGGAAGCGACAGCCGACTATTGGGCTGAAGTCCGCGATGCCTGGGATCAGATCATGCTGGCCGACAGCTTCACCGTTGAAGACGATGAAAACGGCACTCTGCTCTACGGCCCGGTCCTGAGCGAAGGTCAGGCTGTGTTCTATGGTGCCAAAGACACCGAAGAAGCTTTTGCCGACGCCGCCGACGTCATCGAGCTTCGTGTCACCATCGACGGCGAAGCGGTGTCTGTGGATTAGAGGCTGCCCTGGTATTGCACCCAACGTGGATGTCCCCTCTCCCCCTTGAACAAGGGGGAGAGGTGGGGTGAGGGGGTGCGCTCAATCTTGCTCGCGATGCGCAGGATGAGATGGCATAACCCCTCACCTGACCTCTCCCCTTCAAAAGGGGAGAGGGATTGGGGTGGCGCCTGGAGGATAAAGCGCAAAGCGCTCCAAATTCAGGCCAGCAGGGTGCGCATGATGATGTCGGCGACCAGCGGGATGCCGGCAGCGGCCACTGAAAGCGGCAGCGTCACACCCAGCGCAGCCAGTGCCACGCGCCAGTGGATCAACAGACGGATGATCTGATAGGTCCCCAGGAAAGCCACCAGACTGCGCGCATCGGCGAGCCCTGACACATAAAATGCCCAGAACAACGCCTGAATATGGATCAGCGCGAAGGTGATCCAGTTATGGGTCACCAGCCAGCTGGCATACCGGTTGCTCGCCCCCAAAATCATCACCGTCAAAGCCGCCACGATCGGGAAGAGCACCCAGAAGCGCACCCAGATCGTCACGGCCTCGCCCAGCGTGATCATCGCCTCGGCATCGGCAAGCGTTGGCTCGCTGGCCACGAGATAATTCGCGCTGCCCACGGTGAAGGCGAAGGCCGGGATGGCCAGAATGATGCCCATGAAGGAGCGCACGACGCCCTCAGAGCTGACGTCAAAATGATTGCGCCAGTCATCCTTGAAAGTCATCAGCTTGAAGCAGCCGATCATGGCCGCGCGAATTTCAGCGATGAGGTTCTGCATCAGGCGAAGGTCTTGAAATAGCGGGTCAGGATTTCGGCATAGATTTTCGCCAGCGCCGTCACATCACCGGCGTCCACACGCTCATCGACCTGGTGCATGGTTGCGCCCACAAGGCCGAACTCGGCCACGGGACAGTAATTCTTGATGAAGCGCGCATCGGACGTACCGCCGCCTGTAGTCAACGCCGGTTCACGGCCGGTGCCTGCGGCTACAGCATCGCGGACGAGACCGGTGAAGGGGCCGTCGGGCGTTAGAAAGGCTTCGCCAGTGACCTTCAGATCAAGCTCGATCTTGATGCCATGCTTTTTGTGGATGCCAGCAGCTTCATCCTCGATCCAGCGCTTCAGGTCATCACCCACATGGTTGGTATTAAAGCGGATGTTGAACTTGGCCGTCGCCTCACCTGGAATCACATTGTGGGGGGCGTTGCCCACATCAATCGTCGTGACCTCCAGATTGGAGGGCTGGAAGTGCGGCGCGCCGGTGTCCAGCGTGCGAGCGGTCAGAACGTCCAGCAGATCCAGCAGCGGCGGGATCGGATTTTCCGCTTTCTCCGGATAGGCCACATGGCCCTGGCGGCCCTTCACGGTGATGACACCATTCAGGCTACCGCGGCGTCCGACCTTGATCGTATCCCCCAGACGGGCCGGATTGGTCGGCTCTCCCACCAAGCAGTGATCAAGCGTCTCGCCCGCTTCGGTAATCGCTTCGAGCAGTTTTTTGGTGCCGTTAACCGCGGGGCCTTCTTCATCGCCGGTAATCAGAAAGGCGATGGAGCCCTTGGGCTGGCCTTCAGATTTCAGGAAAGCTGCAACCCCGGCGACCATGGCCGCGATCGCGCCCTTCATATCGGACGCGCCGCGCCCCCACAGGACGCCCTCATCCAGCGCCGCATCGAAGGGCGCGTGGGTCCAGCTGGCCTCCGGTCCAGGTGGCACCACGTCGGTATGGCCGGCAAAGCAGAAGACCGGACCTTCATCGCCCAGGCGCGCGTAGAGGTTATCCACCTCGTCGAAGGGGTAGCGCGTCACTTTAAAGCCCAACGCTTCCAGCGCACCGCCCAACACGTCCAGCGCACCGGCATCTGTGGGCGTGACAGAGGGGGCCTGGATCAGCTTTCGCGCCAGCGGGATCGGGTCAGTCGGGTCAGCGGTGGGTTTGAGATCTTCCATGGGGGCACACATAGGCTGAAAACCTTACCTTCGCCATCTTCGCGAGTGCTTTAGTCGGGCTTGCGATAGATGCCTGTCATGGGTGCATGGTGAAAAGCGATCCGCATGGCGGCACGCTGCAGGGGTTCGGCCAGCGTAATCATGTGATGGCCGTTGGCATGCAGCAGCGTGTCCGCGTCGGTCATGATGCCCACATGCCCTGGCCAGAAGACCAGATCACCACGCTTTAAACCGGTAAAGTCTTCCGTGATCTCTACCGCCTGCCAGTTGGCTTTTGCCCAGGTTTCCTGGGGTCCTGAATCGCGCGGACACAGGATTCCCGCCGCTTCCAGTGAGGTTTGCACCAGCCCGGAGCAATCAATCCCGAGGCTTTCCTTGGCGCCCCAAAAATAGGGCGTGTGCAAGAAGCGCTCGGCAACCGCGACATAGTCGGGCTCCCAGTCGTCCCCGACCGGGCGCAGATGGCCCTCAAACACCCAGCCCATGCGCTGGGCTTCGATGAATTTGCCCGAGCGCGCGCCGCCGGCGACTTTGGCATTCAGGCTCATCAGGCAAACCGGAGCTGATTTAAGATCTGGCTCTGAATACACATAAGTCCTCATCGCCTTGACCTGGTGGGTCGGAATCAGCGCAGGAGCCGACAGGGCGGCGATGTCCACGAAGCCTGGATAATCATCCTGCGCGGTATGGCCCTTGGCCCAGCCGTCCTGCTCCTCCTCGACGAGGAAGACCTCACCAGCCAGAAGCTGGGTGTCCTGCGCGCCATCGTCTTCGGGCGTGCGCCGAACGGGCGCGACACCGGCGGTGACCTGAAAGGCGGTGGGCTTATCGGCCATAACGATCCTTCAGCATGGTCCAGAGCGCACGGGCACCCAGCATCTCACCGCCCTGAGGACGGCCCGGGCGCGCCGTGGGGTTCCAGGCAAAGATATCAAAGTGGACCCAGTTTTTCGCCTCGTTCGCAAACCGGCGCAAGAAAAGCGCGGCGGTGATAGAGCCCGCAAAGCTGCCCGAGCCGGTATTGGAGAGGTCCGCAATCGGGCTTTCCATCCACTGATCATACCCGTCCCACAGAGGCATCTGCCAGACCGGGTCGTCGCTTTGTTCGCCCGCCTTGGCGATCCCGGCGGCAAGCTCGGCATTGTCGGTGTAGAAGGGCGCAACTTCGGGGCCAAGCGCCACGCGGGCTGCGCCGGTCAGGGTCGCCATATCGATCAGGAGATCAGGGTCGGACTCCACCGCCTTGGTGATCGCATCGGCGAGCACCAGACGGCCTTCCGCATCGGTATTGCCGATCTCCACCGTCAGGCCCTTGCGGCTATCAAGAATATCGCCGGGACGGAAGGCATTGCCGGAAATGGCGTTTTCCACCGCCGGGATCAGCACGTGCAGACGCACCGGCAGCTTGGCGTCCATGATGATGGAGGCGAGCCCCAGCACGTTGGCTGAACCGCCCATATCCTTCTTCATCAGCAACATGCCGCTGGCCGGTTTGATGTCGAGACCGCCGGAGTCAAAGCACACGCCCTTACCCACCAGGGCCAGGCGCGGATGGCTTTCATCCCCCCATTCAAACTCGATCAGGCGCGGCGCATCCACCGACGCGCGCCCCACCGCATGGATCATCGGGTAGCTATCGCCCTTTTTAAGGAGCTTCTCTCCGGTCGTGACGTGGACTTTCGCGCCGTGCGATTTTGCAAGCTCGCGCGCGGCGGCTTCCAGATCGCTGGGCAGCATATCGCCAGCAGGCGTATTGACGAGGTCGCGGGTCAGAGTGACGCCTGCCACAACGCGGGCCGCTTCGCCTGCGTCGCCCCCTTCGGGCACCACAAAGCGGGCCGGTTGTCGCTTGGCGGCCTTGTAGCGCGTGAACTGATAGCCACCGAGGCCCAGCGCAATGGCGGTCTGGGTCGCGTCCCAGCCTTCCGGCAGGCCAGATACCGCGTAATCACCTTCTGGCAGGCTCATTGCTGCGCCAGCAATGTCAAACGGCGTGTTTGCTGGTCCCGCGCCGATCAACGCAAACGGCCCCTCACCGGCGGGTAGCAGCAAGGTTTCACCCGGCCCGGCCTCAAAGCCTGCTCCGCGCGCATGCTCGGCGCTGGCCGCTGGCAGGCTGGCAATCGCATCGTTCAGTCCGTCAGCGGTGACGATCTGCACCATGCGGTCAGCAGACTGGGCGAAGGGGCTTTGATCAGTCATCAGTATGGCGTCCTTTAAAAGGCTTTAGCCGACTGGCCTTTGCAGCCAATCGTTAACGGCTTCTTGACCGACTTCGGTCAGGCTTGATCCTGACTTAGTCCGTTTCAGGATCAAGAGGTAGACCATGCGCGCGCATCTGTCCGCAATCGCACTGACTGCAGCTCTGCTGTCTGGCTGTGCCACGTCCGGCGAACTGGCCCTGACCGAAGAAGAAGAGGCGCTGGCCGCCGAGCTTCAGTCACGGTCTCTGGCTCCGGCCACCGCTGAAGAACGCGCCGCCATCGCAAACCAGGATTTGCTGACCCAGGCCGCCTTCTGGGCCGAAGCCTATGAGCTGAACCCCGGCGATCGGGAAGCGGCGGTGGAGCTGTCCAACGTGCTGCGCCAGCTAAACGGCGCGCCGCGTGCCGCCGAGATCGCCCGCCAGGCGCTGGCGCTCTATCCAGAAGACGCTGAGCTGCAGACCGCGTATGGCATGGCGCTGGTTGCGTCCGGCCGCGGCGCACAGGGCGTGGAGCCACTCAGCCGGGCGGTGTCCAACACGCCCGGTGATTGGCGCTTGCTCAACGCGCTGGGCGTTGCGCTGGAACAGTCTGGCCGCACCGAGCTTGCGCGCAATCGCTTCCGTGAGGCGCTTGCCGCGTCTGAGGGCGAGCCAAGTGTTCTGAACAATCTGGCGCTCTCGCTGATGCTCGATGGCGACCCGGAAACAGCGGAAAGCTATCTGCGCCAGGCCGCCAATCGTGAGCTCGCCGGTCCGGAGATCCGCCAGAACCTGGCCATGGCCGTCGCCCTGCAGGGGCGGTTTGACGAGGCCGAGGAGATTGCCCTGATCGATTCAACGCCAGACATGGCCCGCCAGAATCTCGACTATATCCGCGCCCTCATGAGCAGCCCGCGCAGCTATGACGAACTACGCCGCGCCGAGCTTGAGGCCATGCGGTAGGGCTTAGGGCTTCATCCCGAACGGCATATCGATACCGGGCGGCAATTGAAGGCCGGAGGTGACCTCGCCCATGACCTCTTTATGAGCGTCATCCGCTTTGCGCTTGGCGTCGGCATGGGCCGCTTTGACGAGGTCTTCAATGACTTCGATATCGTCTGGACCTGAAAGCGAGCGGTCAATTTCGACTCCGACCAATTCGCCCTTGGCGGTCAGCGTGATCTTTACAAGGCCCGCACCTGCTTCGCCGGTGACTTCAAGGGTTTCCAGCTTCTCCTGGGCTTCACCCATCTTGCGCTGCATGTCCTGAGCCTGCTTCATCAGGCCGGCGAGATCTTTCATCATGATGTTTCCTGTCGCGGTGTCTGTTCGCTGCCAGCGTCGTCCGCGTCGAGATGGGTGTCCTCGGTAGGATCTTCAACGTTCAAAAGCTCAGCCCCTGGAAACAGGGTCAGTGCTTTGACCATCGCCGGATCGCGCATGATCGCTGCAGTGGCTTCGGCTTTCTCGCGCTTCTTGCGTTCAGAGATCGTCTCGCCGCCGTTCTTGCCGTGTGCATCCACCAGCCAGCGCTGACCGGTAGCTTCATTAAGGAAGCTTGCGATGCGACCACCCAGCGTGTTGGGCGCATCCTTGGCTGGCTCGTAGGTCACTGCGCCGGGACGGAAGCTGACCGGGCGCATATAGCGCTCCACGTCCAGCTTCAGACCAATGTCGCGAGCCTCGTCGATCATAGCGATCAGCTCGTTGATAGAGGTTGGACCTGCCGGGCCTTCAGGCTGAGGCGGTGGGGCCGGGGCAAGCGTTGCGGTGGCAGATGGCGCACCGCCACCGCCTGAGGGTGCGGCTGAAGGGGCAGGAGCGCTTGCGCCATCCCTGGCCGCAGCGATCAGGCGCGCGGCGTCTTCAGGCGGTGGCATGTTGGAGGCCGCCATCAGCCGGATCACCGCCATCTCGGCAGCAGCAACCGGATCGGGCGCGGAGCGCACATCATCCAGCCCGGTCAGCGCCAGCTTCCAGAGCCGCGACAGTTGCCCCAGAGAGCGCGGTTCAGCCAACGCCCCAAGACGAGCGACGGTATCAGCCGCTTCGCCCAGATCCGCTTCGGGGCCAACCGCCTTGATGCGGCTCAGATTATGCAGGTGGTCGAGCAGGTCGCGCATGACGACTTGCGGATCCGCGCCGGCATCATACTGATGGCGCAATTCATCCAGCGCGTCCTTGGCGCGGGACTCCAGCGTCGCCTCAAGCAGGTCGAGCACGCGTGACCGATCGGCAAGGCCCAGCATGTCACGCACCTGATCAGCGCTGACGGGGCCATCGCCCTCAGCCTGGACAATGGCCTGATCGAGCAGTGAGAGCGCATCACGCACCGAACCTTCGGCCGCGCGGGCAATGGCAACCAGGCCGTCCCGCTCCACATTCGCAGCTTCTTTTTCGCAGATGCGCGCCAGATGATCGGTCAGTACTTCGCGGTCGATGCGCTTTAAATCAAAGCGCTGACAGCGCGACAACACCGTCACCGGAACCTTGCGGATTTCAGTTGTCGCGAAGATAAATTTCACGTGCGCCGGCGGCTCTTCCAGCGTCTTCAAAAGCGCGTTGAAGGCCGAGGTCGACAGCATGTGCACTTCGTCGATGATGTAGACCTTGTAGCGCGCACTCACCGGCGAGTAGCGAACGCCGTCCAGAATCTCGCGGATGTCACCGACACCGGTACGGCTGGCAGCGTCCATCTCCATCACGTCCACGTGGGAGGATTTGGCAATCGCTTCGCAGTGGCGACCCAGTGGCTCCAGCGAGATGGACGGTGCGTCGGCGGTGTCTGTTTCGTAGTTCAGTGCGCGTGCGATCAGGCGCGCTGTGGTGGTCTTACCCACACCGCGCACCCCGGTCAGCATGTAGGCATGGGCAATCCGACCAGACGCAAACGCATTGGTCAGCGTCTTGACCATGGCCTCCTGGCCGATCAGGTCGTCAAAGGTCTGGGGGCGGTATTTACGCGCCAGAACCTGATAGCCGTCATCTGTGGCTTTTTCAGGCGGTTCAAATCCGGGAAGCGCGGGGCCGTCATGGACAACTGGCTCGTCACTCGGTTCGCCGTCTGGAGTGTGTTCATCCATCATGCTCGGCGAACGCTCCTCGCGGTTTTGTACGCGTGTGACTTAAGAAGGGTGGAAGACCGAACAGCGACCCGAACGGAAAACTCGTTACGGCTGCTTCCTTCCGGACCTGACCGGGTTGGCGAGGCGCTCGTCCGCCGCCGATCTTCCAATAACCAATATCGCGTCTGGCGGCCCTGAACGCAAGGAAAGTGCGCAGGATTTTTGACGCTCTTGAAAAGTCGTCCGTCTATGGCTTCAGGGGCGCTGACGCGTTATCCCTCTGATCCATGAAACTGACCTTTACCGACTCTCCCCTCGACTTTGCCGGACTGCAGCGTGGTGACGAAGACTGGATCCATGACCAGCAGTCCTCCCGAGAAGCCCAGGCCATCCTGTTTGCCGGTGCTGATCTGGCGATTGATGAGCATGGTGAGCCGATGGTGGTTCCCGCTCGGCGCACACGTATGCTGCCGCTCAAATCGCCCGGGCTCGTTTTCCTGGGCCTTGAAGACGGCAAGCCCTGGTTTGCCGGCGCGCTGGAAGAGGGCGTGGCTAAGGCCGGTCCCGACTTTCGAATCAGCGCCATGCAGGCTCCGCCGCATCTGGCGTGTATCTTTGCGCGGGCTCGGTCGCTGCTGATGTGGCATGGGCGGCGGCGCTTCTGTTCCAGCTGTGGCGGTGAGAACAAGCCATCTGACGGGGGGACGCGTTTAAAATGCCAGTCCTGCGAGATGGAGCATTTTCCGCGCGTCGACCCCAGCGTGATCATGCTGCCCTGGTCCGGCGACAGGTGCGTGATGGGCCGTCAGGCGAGCTGGCCGGAAGGGCTTTATGCAACGTTGGCCGGCTTTATGGAGCCCGGCGAAACCATTGAGGAGGCCTGCGCACGTGAAACGATGGAGGAGATTCATCGTCCCGTGATTTCAGCGTCTTACGTTACAAGCCAGCCCTGGCCCTTTCCCAGCTCCCTGATGATTGGCCTGATGGCGGAGATCGAGCCAGGCGAGCTGATCCCCGACGATGACCTTGAAGATGCGCGCTGGTTTACCCGTGACGAAGTGCGGGCGCTGTATGAAGGAGAGATGGGGCAGAAATTCCCCAAACACTTCTCGATTTCGCGGCTTTTGGTCGAGCGGTGGCTGAACGGCGAGACCTGAACGCTTTTCCGCGACCCTGTGACACGCTGACTGGCCTGTGTAATCGGCTAGTTACACCACGGCTTGAACATGTTGCCAGTGGATGCGCGTCGTGCCAAACAGCGCCGCAACACTCGGCATTTAAATCCCTGAAGGAAGAGGACGCAGATGGGCGACCTGTTTTGGAACAAAGTTTTCGGCGTGATCATCGCCGGTGGCCTCGTTGTCATGGGCCTGATGGAGCTCAGCCACTACCTGGTGCATGCCAAGGCTCCTGAGCGGATGGCGTACTATGTCGACATGTCTGCCATCGGCACCACGACAGTGGTCGAAGAAGAAGAGCCGGAGCTGGACTTCTCGGTTCTCCTGGCCAACGCCGATGCGGGCGCGGGTGAGCGCGTGTCGCGCCGCTGTGCGTCTTGCCACTCCTTTGAGGAGGGCGGTGCAAACATGACCGGCCCGGCCATGTGGGGCGTTGTGGGCCGCGAAGTCGCGGGCGTTGATGGCTATGGCTATTCCGGCGCGATGGAAGAGTATGCCGAGAGCAACCCGGTCTGGGGTTATGAGAACCTCAACGCCTATCTGGAAAGCCCGTCGGGCTATATCAGCGGCACCGCGATGAGCTTTGCTGGTCTGCGTGATCCTGAAGATCGCGCCAACATCATTGCCTACATGCGCACCCTGTCGGCCAACCCGATGCCGCTGCCTGAAGTGGCGGCCGCTGAAGAAGCCCCGGCCGAGGCCGCTGAAGAGGTCGCTGAAGAGGCGGTCGAAGGCTAAGCCTTATCAGCCGATCTGAAGATCAAGGGCGCGCCGGCAACGGCGCGCCCTTTTCTTTTGGCGAGCCGTCTTCAGCGCTGTCATTCTCTTGGGCAGCGTCCCGGCCTAGATTGAATGACACCTTCGCCGCGATTCGAGTTTGAGATGTCTGCTGCCGGTCCTGAAATTGAGCGCCTGATCCAGCTTTTGTCCCGCCTGCCGGGGCTGGGGCCTCGCTCGGCGCGCCGTGCGGCGCTGCAGATGCTGCAAAAGCGCGACACGGTCATGCGTCCGCTGGCCGAAGCGCTGGCGGAAGCTGCTGACAAGATCAAGGCCTGTACCACCTGCGGTAATCTCGATGTCGCTGACCCCTGTGCGGTGTGTTCAGACTATCGCCGCGATGACAAGATCATCTGCGTGGTCGAGACGGTTGGCGATCTTTGGGCGCTTGAACGGGCCGGGGCGTTTAAAGGCCGCTATCATGTGCTGGGCGGCGTGCTGTCCGCGCTGGATGGCGTGGGGCCTGAAGACCTTAATATCGCCCGGCTTATTGACCGGGCGCGCGCTGATGAGGTGACGGAGGTCATCCTCGCGCTCAACGCTACGGTGGACGGCCAGACCACGGCGCATTTCATCTCCGACAAGCTGGCCGATCAAAGCGTCGATATCACCACGCTGGCCCGCGGCGTGCCGGTGGGCGGAGAGCTTGATTATCTCGATGACGGCACCTTGAGCGCCGCCTTCAGAAGCCGCCGCCCGGCTTAAGGAGGTAATAGAATTGCTTCTAACTTTCATCGGGATTTTAATGACGATTGCGGTTCCGCCAGAGGAACTGGATGAAATGACGATGAGCATCGCGCTGGCTCAATGCGCCGACCAAAGTTTCACTCATTGCGATCAGATAACGCAGCACCTCGCCCATTTTTCGCTCCCACTCTCGGAGGAGGACGCTGCCTTCTGGATCGATTTGATCGATCCAATTTGCCTTGAGGAGAGCGAACGGCGCGCCTGCGACACCGTTCACGCGATGATACTTCACGCGCCTGGAAGCGTTTCTATAGGACGTCGTCGCAATGCGGCCGTTTGGTTTCAAGACTCATGTGAAGCTGGGGAGAGTGAAGTTCACTGTAATCTTCACGGCAAAGCGATCATGCTAGCGGATCGACTTGGATTTCCGGAAATCAGTCAACGCGAGCAAATATTCGGATCCGCCCAGGCATTCGCCATCGCCTGTATATCGGGCAGTGAGAGCACATGTGATCGGTTGCGGGCCTTGAGGACTTGGTCTTTGGACAGGTTCCCCGATCAGTGCGCCAATGGGGACAAGGAAGCTTGCGAGATCGTGGAGTTCGTGTCGGTCCCGACCTGGGTATCCGATCTGGCGAATTCACCGGCCATCTTTGAATTCAGTAAGGGATAAATTGCCAGCAATGACCGCACGCCATAACCATCCCGCCGGGACGCTGACGCGTATCCATGTCAGCAGCGATCTTCTCAAAGGCAATTTCCTCGATGATCCGCATGTGCGTGCCATCGATGTGTGGGTGCCCCATGGCCATGACGGGACCGGGCTGCCGCTTCTATTAGATTTGGCTGGCTATACCGGCAGCGGGCTGTCTCACACCAACTGGAAGAATTTCGGCGAGAACGTCCCTGAGCGCCTTGACCGCCTGGTCGGCTCGGGCATCCTGGCCCCCTGCGTGGTGGCCTTTCCCGACTGCTTCACCCGGCTGGGCGGCAATCAGTATGTAAACTCCTCCGTCATGGGGCCGTGGGAAGACATCCTGATAAAGGAGCTGGTCCCCGCCGTAGAAGCTCAGTTCGGCTGTGGCGGAGCGGGCAGGCGCGGCGTGTTCGGTAAAAGCTCCGGCGGCTTCGGGGCGATCTATCACGCGCTGAAACATGCGGACTTCTGGGCTGCCGCGGCCTGCCATTCTGGCGATATGGAATTTGAACTGTGCTATGCGCGCGACTTCCCGTCTGCGCTGCGCGGTATTGCGGGCGTGGGCTCGATCAAGGCTTTCATGGAGAAGCTGGAGGCCAATCCCAAGCCGTCCGGCGGGGATACCCATGTGCTGATGACGCTCGCCATGGCCGCGTCCTATGATCCTGACCCGAGCCAGCCGTTCGGCATACGCCTGCCGGTCGATCTGGAAACCTGTGAGCGCGACGAAGCGCTATGGGCCAACTGGCTCAGCTTTGACCCACTGACGCTGGTTGAAACCCATCATGCCAATCTGGAAAAGCTCAAGGGCCTCTTCATCGATTGCGGGGATATCGACCAGTATGACCTGGTCTATGGCGCGCGCCGCCTGCACCGACGTCTTGAGGCGCTGGGTGTGGAGCACCGCTACGAGGAGTTCCCCGACACCCATTCAGGCATCGACTACCGCATGGATACCAGCCTGCCGTTTCTGGTGGACCGGCTGTTGGGTTGAGCTTGCGAACGGGGCCTGTGTCCAGACCGGGCATGCCGCTCGCATTGCTTTCACAGAGGGTTCATCCACGTCGCGATAAGTGAAGTGGCCACGTTTCCTTATAAGGAATCGTAGATCAAACGCGGCCTTTAGAACCGGGAGGCCTGTTTCCGGACAGGGTATGCCATTCGCGTTGCCCTGTTGGCGCGTTCATCCACGTTCCGATGACTAAGGTGGCCACTATTCCTTATAAGGAATGGTGGATTAAGTGCGGCCTTGAGAATCCGGTGGCCTGCCAATCCTGTCGACGATTTGGAGGCGGGACGCCCCTACAGTCCGGCGTCGGCTTCAACGCCATAGGTGAGGCCCACTTCGGCGCAGGCCTGCCTGAGGCGTTGTATTTTCTGTGTCTTTGACAGGTTCAAGTCGGCAAACCAACCCGGCTCGATGGGTTCGGCATAGATCTCAAGGTCGGCCCGCGGGTAAAGCTCGGTCTTTGATCGCGCGACAATACGGCGGCCTCTGGAGCTGGGTTGGCTGGCCAACTTGTCGAACAAGCCTGGATGGCCTTCATTAAGCCACCGTAAGAGCTGCTGATAAGCGGCCTTTTGAGACCCCATGATCATGGTGCGCTGGTGGAGTCGAACGTCGAATTTGCCGGTTTCACGAGAGGGGCGGGCGTCGCTTTGCTTCCTGCCGGGGGGATCTGGAGTCGATGAGGGGCTGGTTTTCAGGACGCGCTTGATGATCGAAAGCTGACTTTCGCCGAGGGCCATGCGATGCGCTTCGATCAGCTTGTGCGCTTCCAGATCAAGTTTGAGACTCTGTGCCGTTGCGCTTCCAGATCAAATTTCAAGCACAGCGCGACCGCGTTACCAGACCAAGTTTCAGGCTCTGTGTTGTAACAAAGAAATTAGGTTTGAGACAATTAAATTCCTTATAAGGAAAATTAATCAGGGCGACGTGCGACGAGAGTTGGCGCGGTGAGGGCTGGTGCGGCCTCACAGGGTAGGGGGCCAAACGCCTCATAGAGTAGCGGACCCAACGCCTCGCAGAGCAAGGGTGTCCAACCGTCAAACACGTGCCGTGCTGAACAGGTGCTCGCGACGACCTAGTCGCGCAGCAGAGCGTTGATGCTGGTCTTGGCGCGCGTCTGGGCGTCGACACGCTTCACGATCACGGCGCAGTAGAGGCCCGGCTTGCCGTCTGCGCCGGGCAGGTTGCCAGGCACCACGACGGAGTAGGGCGGGACTTCACCGCGGTAAACTTCACCGGTGGCACGGTCGACGATCTTGGTGGACCCCGACAGATAGACACCCATGGCCAGCACCGCACCTTCGCGCACAATCACGCCTTCAGCGACTTCGGCGCGGGCCCCGATAAAGCAGTTGTCCTCAATGATGGTGGGGCTGGCCTGAAGCGGCTCCAGAACGCCGCCAATGCCGGCACCGCCAGACAGGTGCACATTCTTGCCAATCTGGGCGCAGCTGCCAACTGTGGCCCAGGTGTCGACCATGGTGCCTTCGTCCACATAGGCGCCGATATTCACGTAAGACGGCATCAGAACGACGCCCTTGCCGATGAAGGCCCCTTTGCGCACCGCTGCGGGCGGGACAGCCCGGAAGCCGGAGAAGGCAAACTCAGCCTCACCCCAGCCAGCAAACTTACTCTCCACCTTGTCCCACCACGGACCACCGTCAATGCCGCCGCTCATGATGCGGTTGGCGTTCAGGCGGAAGGACAGAAGAACGGCCTTTTTAAGCCACTCATGGACCACCCAGTTGCCGTCTTCACCCTTGGAGGCGACGCGGGCCGCACCGCGATCCAGAGCGCCGATGGCGGCCTCAACCGCGTCGCGCACTTCACCGCCGGTGGAGGGCGTCAGGCTTTCGCGATCATCCCAGGCTTTCTCGATGGCGGACTGCAGGCTCGGGTCAAAGCTCATGGCTTGTTATCCTTCAAAAGGGCTATCGCACGCGTTCCAGAAAACTGCGCAGGCAATCAACGGCGTAGTGTACATGGTCCGGGTGATCGCCAGGTCCAGCACTTTCCCCATGGGGGTCGTGCTCATCAGCGCGCACCAGAACGGTGGTAAAGCCCAGGCTGGCTGCTGTTTCAAGATTGCGTGCTGAGTCTTCGAACATGATGGAGCGTTTTCCGTCGATCCCGAAATGGCCGGTAAAGCGCTCAAAACTTTTTCGGTGAGGCTTGGGCAGGAATTCCCCGGCCTCGATGTCATAGAGATCATCAAACAGGCCATGCAGGCCCAGTCGGTCGATCACCTTCTCCGCATGCTTTCGCGAGCCATTGGTGAAGACGATGCGCTTGCCCTCCTGGCGGCCAATGTGATGGGCCAGCTCCGGGTCCGGGGTGATCACCGAGTGGTCGACATCGTGCACGAAGTCCATGAACTCACCCATGTCCACCGTGTGGTTGGTCATCAGGCCGTTCAGCGTGGTGCCATAGGTGCGCCAGTATTTCTTCTGCACCGCGCGCGCCTCGTCCCAGGGCAGATCCAGCAGCTTCATGACATATTGCGTCATGCGCTTGTCGACCTGGCTCATGATCGGCGCACTGGACGGGTAGAGCGTGTTATCCAGGTCATAGACCCAGGTGTCGATGTGGGGCAGGTGAACCGGCTCGCTCATCGAGGCGCCTCGCCGAAGTCCTCATCCTGAAAGCTTAAACGGGCGGAGCCGTCATTGACCGACATGACCGGGCGGAAGCGAGCTGACTGGAACCCGGTAGAGCCGCAACTCTCGCGCCGATCCGTGGTGAAACGACCTGCGCCCACACAGAAGACTTCATCGCTATCGGCAAGGATGCGCTCCTCAGCCCCGTCCAGAAGCCGGGCATGCACGAAAACCTCGCCATCGGTCAGGCGCATGGCCAGCGGCCGGGCGCAACTACCTGGCTCCACACGCCACCAGCCGCGCGCTTCATAGCCATCGCCTGTGGCACGCGCCACGGCTGCAGCCATGGGGGCGCGCGCATTGTTACAGATCTGCAGGCCAGCATTGGAATTGCGCGCCAGCGCGCGCTCATGCAGCGCCTGTAGAAGGCCAATGCGGTCACTGCCGTAATTGGTGTCCACATCATTCTGGAAGGCGGCGATCTGTTGGCGCGTGCGACGACCGGCATAGCCATCAATGGTGCGGATATCATAGCCCGCCGACTGTAAAAGACGCTGAAGGCCCGCCTCTTGCGCCCGGCTTCCAAAATCAGCCACTTCGGCCAGGACCGTGCGCTCGCGCTCGCTTTCGCTCAAACGCCGGAAGCGGCGCTCCTGAAGGCCCAGGGCTTCGCATTCGCCGACGCCCTGGATTTCAAAATCGGTCTGATCGACACAGGCGATCTGGCTGCCACGCCACTCGCGCACACCACCCAGATAGGCCGCGGTGGAGCGTGCGTAGATATATTGTTCGATATCGGACTCCGGCCCGATTTCTGCGCATCCACCTGGCAGAATGCGGGTCCAGCCTTCAACATTCAGCCCTTCTGGCGTGCGCCAGGCCTTGGCGACTTCCACCACAAAGCTGGTCTCGTTGCAGACTTCTCCAGCGCGTGCGATTGACGGTGCACTGATCCAGATCAGGAGCGCGAAAAGCGGAGCAAGATAGGTCAGCTTCACAGGCGGCCTCCCTCAGCGGTTTCCAGAATGGCGGCCCGCAGCTCCGGAATACCCTGGCCCTTGTCGCTGGAGGTCAGCGCCACGACCGGGAAGGCGGCCGGGCGTCGCTTGATAGCATTGGATACCTCTTCGACGCGCTTTTCAGCTTCGCCGGTCTTCAATTTATCGGCCTTGGTCAGGACCACCTGATAAGAGACGGCGGCCTCGTCGAGTGCTTTCATGATGCCTTCATCCACGGCTTTGATCCCGTGTCGTGAATCGATCAGCAGCATGACCCGCTTCAAATTCACACGCCCACGAAGATAGTTCTTCGTCAGCCGTGTCCAACGTTCCACGACAGGCTTGGGAGCCTTGGCAAAGCCATAACCCGGCAAATCGACAATTCGAAGGCGGTCGCCCAGATTGAAGAAATTGAGCTCTCGCGTGCGTCCCGGTTCGTTCGAGGCACGGGCCAGCGATTTGCGCCCGGTCAGCGCGTTGATCAGTGATGACTTGCCCACGTTGGAGCGCCCGGCAAAGGCAATTTCCGGCAGGTCAGGCTCAGGCAGGGTCTGCAGCGAGACCACGCCCAGCATGAAGTCGCACGGACCCGCAAACAGCTTGCGCGCGGCTTCCAGCTGCATCTGGTCGAAGCCGGTCTCGTCATCCTGGCTCACTTTTTCTTCTTCGGGCTACTGCGCTTTTTCTTCGCAGCCGGGTTGGAGCTGACGCGCCTGCCGCCGGTGGGCTTTGGCGCGGCTTCAGTTTCAGCGTCCCCCTCAACCGGCGTGGCTTCACCCTCGATCACCTCACCATCGGCAGGCGGCGTGGAGCCATCCTTCAAGACGGTCTTGGTGGCCGCAGACGCCTTTTCCTCGATCGTGGAGCCCGCCGTCTTCGGCGCGTTCGGGTCTTCAAACTCGGGCGCTGGCCTGCCCTTGATCTTCGCGATCAGGCGAATGGCATTCTTGTCCAGCTCCGTCGTCACGCCCTGGCGGCGCATGATGAAGTATTGCTGGGCCACGGTCAGAATGTTGTTCCAGGTCCAGTAAATCACCAGAGCGGCGGCAAACGGCGCTAATACGACGGTGAAGACCAGCGGCAGGAAGGCAAAGATCTGGCGCTGGATCTTGTCCGGGGGCGGTGGGTTCAGCGATTGCTGGGCCCACATGGAAACACCCATCACAATTGGCCAGACACCAATGGCCAGAACGCCCCCAAGAAGTGGGAGGCCTGAGGGGTCGTAAGGCAGTAGGCCGAACAGGTTCCACATGCTGGTCGGATCAGGGGCAGACATGTCCTGGATCCACCCAAAGAAGGGCGCGTGGCGGGCATCCAGCGAAATAAACACCGTCTTGTAGAGCGCAAAGAAGATCGGGATTTGCGGCAGGATCGGCAGACAGCCGGCCACCGGGTTGATCTTCTCCTTGCGGTACAGCTCCATCATGGCCTGCTGCTGGGCCTGCGGATTGTCCTTATTGCGCTCGCGGATTTCCTGCATCTTCGGTGCCACAGCGCGCATCTTCGCCATCGAGGCAAAGGCGCGGTTGTTCAGCGGGAAGAGCACCAGCTTGATCGCCAGCGTCACTACCATGATCGCAAGACCATAGTTGCCCAGAAGTCCGTAGAAGAAGTGCAGGGCAGCAAAGAAGGGCTGGGTGAAGAACCAGAACATGCCCCAGTCGATGGCCGAGTTCAGACGCTGAATGCCAAAGTCACGCTGATAGGCCGCCAGGACAGGCTGGGATTTGGCACCGGTAAACACATGGGTGGTGCGGGTAATGCTTTCGCCCGCAGCCACAGCAATCGGGCGCGACAGGTAATTCGCTTCAAACACCAGCTCATCACGGTTCAGCGTGCGGAAGGTGGCTTCCACGCTTTCGCTTTGATCCGGCGTAACGGCTGCGAGCCAGTACTTGGTGGTCAGGCCGACCCAGCCGCCTTCGCCTTCGCGGCTTTCTTCGCGATCACGCTCGTCTTCCAGCCAGTTGAACTTGCGGTCAAAGGACTGGTTGCCGGTCGCGCCCACAGCACCCTCGTGCAGGATGAACTGGTTGGTATCCATCACCGGGAAGTCTTCGTGGCGCACAACGCCATAGGCCTGCAGCGACACATCGCTGGAGCCTGAGTTGGTGACGGTTTCCTCAACGGTGAAGAGATAGTCTTCGTCCACACTGATACGGCGCTGGAAGGTCAGATCGCCGGCGCGGGTTTCCAGAACGATGGGCGTCCCCGGGGTCAGCACATCGCCTTCAACCAGCGTCCAGTCGGTGCTCAGCCCCGGCAGGCCTTGCGTGCGACCGACCCAGCCCGCTGCAACGTAATGGCCATACTCGGTGCCCTCAGGGCTTAAGAGCGTCACCGGCTCACCAGAATCCACCTCTGTGTCATAGCTGAGCAGCTGGATGTCATCAAAGCGCGCGCCGGTCAGGGCGATGGAGCCGGACAGGGACGGGGTGCGAACCTCAACACGATCAGACTGGGCCAGGCCTTGTTCGCGGGTCAGATTGCCGACCGCGCCTTCAAGTGCGTCAAGGCCATCAACGCTAGGGACCGGAGCATCATCGGGATTGGTGCCGACCTGTTCAGCCTGTGCAGCCTCCGCGGCGGCGCGGCTTTCTTCAGCCATCGGGCGCAGCACGAAGGTGTCGTACATGAGAAACATGCCGAGCGCGAAGACAGCAAAGATGATGAGATTGCGATGTTCACCCATGGGGCCCAGGGTCCTTTAAGTCTTTGGTCTTCGCGCAGGTGCGCGCGTGTCAGTTTCGCCCGATTTTCGAGCGAGGCTTATCAATGCGGTTTCGACATCGTCAAGCAAGGCCGTCCAGGCGCGTGTCCCTGTCGCACCGCGTGCGATGAACACATAATCACTTCCGACCCGTCCGTGGAGGGGTAGAAGCATACGCGCGGCCTCTCGCAAACGTCTTTTTGCACGATTGCGGATAACGGCATTGCCGATTTTCTTGGTGGCGGTGAATCCAGCGCGGACTGGGCCTTCAGGATCGTCGGAGCGCGGGCGCATCTGAATCACCACGCCGGGGCACGCATAGCGCAGCCCGTCACGCGCACGCAAAAAATCGCGCCGCAGGGTTATCCGCGCGGCGCGATCTGGAAAGACAGGCAGTGTGGTCTGCGTTCCGATTAGGCCGACAGCCGCTTGCGGCCCTTGGACCGGCGACGTGCGATGACCTGACGGCCGGCCTTGGTGGCCATGCGCGAACGGAAGCCGTGGCGGCGCTTGCGGACCAGGTTTGACGGCTGGAATGTACGTTTCACGGGTTCGCTCCAAAGCGTGTGAGCGGCCGGGGTTCCGGCGCTTCAAAATTCGAGCCGCGGTTGATACGGGTGAGAGCGGGACAAGTCAAGCGCAATCCCTGCGCACTGACAGGCTTTAACGCACTGCTTCAATGGCCGCCTCAGTGAAGGGACGCAGCGCGCGAAACCCGGCTTCGGCATCGGTGACGGCTGACGCGACAGTCACATTGGTCTCAGGGCAGTAGACCGCAAGCGTGCCCCAGAAGCCTGAATGTTCGTAACAGGTTTCACCGGCATACTCACGCACGAAGAAGCCCATGCCATAGGCATTCCCTGTCTCACGGCTTTGTTCGGTCGGTGTGATCAGGGCCGCATTAAGCGCTGGATCGTCCAGCAATTCGCCGTCAGCTGCGGCCCTGTGGAAATGCGCCAGATCGCCGACGGTGGAGACAAGTCCGCCACCGCCATAAAGGTCAACGCTGGGATGGATTCGCGACAGGGGGCCGCCAAAGGCCCGTTGGCCGAAACGCTCCGAAACGCCGTCCGGTTCTGGCTCCAGCGCCTCCCACCATGTGTCGAGCAGGCCCAGATTGGGGTAAGCCAGTGCGCGAACAGCGGCACCCAGCGACTCGCCCGTGGCCATTTCAATCATGGCACCCACCAGGATGTAGCCGGTGTCGGAGTAGGAAAAGCGCTCGCCGGGGGCGCCGATGCGCTCGGCGACATCCATGGCGATCTCCAGCTGCTCCTCGCGTGTCCACTCACGCGATGGGGCATCAAGGATGTCCTGAAAATAGACCGAGGTCTGTGCGTGATCGGGAATGCCGGAGGTGTGATTCAGCAGCATGCGCAGCGTAATGACGTCCAGGTCATACCCACCGCTTTCAAGCAGGCTGACCAGGTGCGCGGGCAGGTGGCTGCGAATCGGACGATCCAGCTCAAGCACTCCGCTCTCAACCAGCTTCAGCGCCGCCACCGCCACGAAAGTTTTGGTGTTGCTGGCTATGCGCAGGGGTGAGTCGTTATAGCTTTGCTGGCCGCCGGAACTGTCGACGGAACCGCTATGGCTCTGGGCCGGTCCCAGCACCATAAAGGTCATGCCCGCACCATTAAGCTGGGACGTGGCTTGGTCAGCGGCCATTGAGATCGCGTGACGCTCGTCGGCCGAGGCCGGAGATTCTGACGAGGAAGACACAGGTCCGCGCCGGATCGGGCCCTCGTCAGCGCTGCCACACGCGGCAAGCATGAGCGGGAGTGCGGCTGTCAGGGCGAGTGCGGCTTTCATCAGTGTCTCTCCGGTTGGCGCTCACGCGAAGGTGAGGGCGGTTGATCGCCTCGTGACTCTTCATGTGAACACGTGGAGGCTATATCAGCCCGAACACGAAGCGAAGGCGCAGATGCGCGCATTTAAAGGATTTTCACCATGAGCGACGAGATTGAGCCAGCTGGCGAGACGCCTGCGAAAAAGAAGTCCCTGCTCTCTCGCCTGTTGCCGCTGGGCATTCTGGTGGGTGGGCTGGTGGCCTTCTTTGTGCTGGGCGGGCCGCAATATCTCAATCTTGAAACCATGCGCGAAACGCTGCGCGGGCTGGATGGCTGGGTTCAGGAGAACCTCATTCTGGCGCTTTTGGCCTATATGGTCTTCTACGCGCTGGCCGTGTCGATTTCGGTGCCCGGCGCTTTGTGGTTCACCATAGGCGCGGGCTTCCTGTTCGGCCCGTGGCTTGGAACCGGCGTTGCGGTGTTTGGCGCAACGGTTGGCGCCACGATCATCTTCCTGGCTGCGCGCTACGCTTTTGCCGACTGGGTGCGGGCAAAATTCCCCGGCTATGTGAAGAAGCTGCAGGACGGGTTTTCGCGTGATGCCTTCACCTATGTGGTGATCCTGCGCCTTATTCCGGCGCTGCCCTTCTTCGGGATCAATATTGCCACGGCGCTGTTGAACGTGCCGGTGCGCGCCTACTTCTTCGGCACCCTGGTGGGGGTGATTCCCGGCGCTTATGTCTACGCGACCGTGGGTGATGCCATTGCACGCGCCGCAGCTGATGGGGTGCCCAGCTTTTCCTCGCTGTTAACCCCGGAAGTCATTGGTGCGATGGTTGCTTTTGGCCTTTTGGCTATTCTGCCCTGGGCGTACAAGCGCTTTATCGCGAAGAAAGAAGAGAAGGCCGTTCTATGAGCCGCGAACTGATCAAAGCTGACCTGGCGGTCATTGGCGCCGGGTCTGCCGGACTTGTGACCAGTGCTGGCGCTGCCATGCTGGGACGCAAGGTCGTGTTGTTTGAACCGGGGGCCATGGGCGGCGACTGCCTGAACTATGGCTGCGTGCCGTCCAAGGCGATCCTCACTGCCGCCCACAAGGCGCATGAGATCCGCAGCGCGGGCAAGTGGGGCATCACGGCCGGTGAGCCTGAGATCGATTTTGCCAAAGTGCGCGAGCACATTCAGTCCGCAATTACTGCCATTGAGCCCAATGACAGCCAGATGCGCTTTGAGAATCTGGGCGTGCGGGTGGTGCGCGAATACGCCAAGTTTGAAAGCGATCGCGTTGTCGGCTCGGACAGTGTTCAGGTCACCGCCAAACGCATTGTGGTCGCCACGGGCGGGCGTGCGCGAGTGCCCAATATCCAGGGCCTGGCCGACGCCCCTTACCTGACCAATGAAACCATCTGGAAGCTTGAAGAGCTGCCTCGCCACCTGATCATTCTGGGTGCCGGGCCCATCGGGTCTGAGCTGGGTCAGGCCTTCCGGCGTCTGGGCTCCGACGTGACGATCATCGAAGCGGGGCAGCCGCTGGCGCGCCTTGATCCGGATCATCGCGATCTGGTGGTGGAGAGCCTGAAGTCTGATGGCGTGCGGCTCGTGGTCGGCGCGCGTGCGCAGGCCGTGGCCCATGCGCCGGGTCGCATCGCGGTCAAAACCTCGCTGGGTGAAACGATTGAGGGCAGCCATCTGCTCGTGGCCATTGGTCGCCAGCCCAATATCGAAGGTCTGGAGCTGGAAACGGCAGGCGTTGAAACTGACGCCGGTGGAATCGTCACCGATGACAAGCTGCGCACGACGAACAAGCGCGTCTATGCGGCGGGCGACATCGCGGGCAAGGGCCAGCTGACCCATCTGGCCGGGTGGCATGGTAGTGTGATTGTCCGAAATCTCTATTTCGGCCTGCCGACCAAGCAGTCCAGCCAGCCCATTCCGCAGACCGTCTACACCGACCCGCCGCTCGCCAGCATTGGCCTGTCTGAAGACGAGGCGCGCGAAAAATATGGCGACAAGGTCACTGTCTCCAAGTTCAACTTTGATGACAATGATCGCGCCATCGCCGAGGGCGACACGCGCGGCGGGGTGAAGCTGATCATTGGCAAGGGCGGCAAGATCCTTGGCGCGCACGCGGCCGGGGCTCGGGCCGACGATATTTTGCAAATCGCTCAGGGGGTAATGGCTACAGGCGGCACGGTGCGCGATCTCACCAGCCCGGTTCCTGCCTATCCAACGCGCGGGGAAGTGTTCAAACGCGCCGCAGGCAAATATTATGAGCCGAAGGTCTTTGGCACAGCGGCCAGGGTCTGGTCAGCGATATTGACCGCCTTCCACTAGAGCGCCTGTTTAAGGGGGAACAGATTTGGACACCGAGCCGGACAGTGCAGAGGCTGGCGCAAAGCGCCACGTCGCGCCTGTGGCTCGGCTGCGCCGGATGGTGCTCTCGCTGCCGGGCAAGCTGCTCTCGCTGTCGGTGATCTTCGTGCTGATCGCCGAAGTGCTGATCTTTGTGCCCAGCGCGTCCAACTTCCGCACTGAATGGCTAATGGACCGGGCCGATGCGGCCCACCTTGCAGCATTGGCGGCTGAGTCCGTGCCGGACATGGAGCCGGGCGAAGACATGGTGCGCGAAATCCTGGCCAGTGCTGATGCGGTGTCTGTGGCGCGTATCACCGATGGCGTGAACGAGCTGATCCTTGGCGGTACGCTGCGTGATGCCAAGCTGATCACCGCGGACGTCACCAAGGAAGGCTTCTTTGACCGGATCGGCGCGACGCTCAGCACCTTCCGCGCGCCTGAGGGCCGCTATGTGCGCATCATCGCAGAACCGCGCACCCGCATGGATACCGGCGAGCTGATCAGCGTGATCGTGCCTGAAACCGGTTTGCGCGATGAGCTTTATGCCTATTCGCGCAATATCGTCTGGCTCTCGCTGTTCATCGCGGCGGTGACCGGCGTGCTGCTCTACCTCGTCATCCTGTTTATTCTCGTTCGGCCGATCCGGCGCTTGTCCAAAGCCATGACGCAGTTTCAGGAAGACCCGACCGATCGCAGCCGCACTGTGACCGCCAGCGGACGGTCTGACGAAATCGGCGATGCCGAAGCTGCGCTGGCGGCCATGCAGAGCGAGGTGCGCGCCGCCTTTGCCCAGCGCGAGCGACTGGCGGCGCTGGGTGGTGCCGTGGCGCGGATCAATCATGATTTGAGGAACGTCTTTGCAAGTGCCCAGCTGATCTCTGACCGGCTCGCCACCAGCAAGGATGAGCGTGTCGCGGCCATGGGCTCAAGGCTTGTGCGTGCCGTCGATCGGGGCATCCGCCTGTGCCAGGAGACGCTCGATTACGGCAAGACGCAGGAGCGCGCGCCCGAGCTTCAGGCCCTCAGCCTGCGCAATGCGGTTGATGATGCCGCTGGGGATGCCTTCGCCGCCACGGGTGTTGCCGAATGGATCAACGAGATTGATGACGGCCTAACCGTGAGCGCGGATCCTGATCACCTGCACAGGATTTTCATGAACCTTGTCCGCAACGCGGTGCAGGCGATGGAGGGGTGCGATGGAGCGCGCCTTGCCGTCAACGCAAGAACAGAGGCAGGCGCGGTGCATGTCACGCTCACCGATAACGGCCCCGGCGTGCCGGGCCGGGTGCGCGAGACCCTGTTTCAGCCCTTTGGTATTTCCGGCACCAAGTCTGGCTCAGGCCTCGGCCTGTCCATTGCGCGTGAGCTCGCCCGCACCATGGGCGGTGATGTGGCGCTGGTTACGACCGGTGAGGATGGCACGACGTTCGAAGTGCGTCTGGGCGCTGGGTAGCGACTAGACCCCGCCCGCCACGAACGCGCCAACCAGGACAAGCCCGGTAATCTGGTTGGATTTAAAGCGCTTGAGACACCCCATGCCGTCTTCAGGGTCAAAGCCCCTCAGTTGGCTGAACAGATGGGCGGCGTAGAGGGCAAAGCCCAGCGCGAAGAACAGCCCTGCGCCCGCAATAACGCCAGCGGTCAGGACCAGGCCTGCGCTGATGACATAGCAAAAAAGAACGCCGCGATAGATATGCTGGCCCATGGCGCGCGCTGATGACTTCACACCGACGAGGGCGTCATCTTCCATGTCCTGACAGGCGTATATGGTGTCATAGCCCACCGTCCACGCAATCATGGCTGCATAGAGCACCAGCACTTCCGGCGCGAAGGGCGTGCCCAGCGCGGCTGCCCCAGCCACCGGGACGCCCCAGTTAAAGGTCAGTCCCAGCCAGGCCTGCGGCCACCAGGTGATGCGCTTCATGAAGGGGTAGGCGGCCACCAGCGCCAGCGCCGCAAGCCCGGTCAGGATCGCTGGCCAGGGCAGCTGGATCAGCACCAGCAAACCCACCAGACACTGCGCGATCAAAAAGCCCCAGGCGGCTTTCAGGCTGACCGTGCCTGAGGCCAGCGGGCGATTTGCGGTGCGAGCCACCTTGGCGTCCAGATCCCGGTCGACGATATCGTTATAAGTGCAGCCCGCCCCGCGCATCGCCACTGAGCCGATGCCGAACAGCAGCGCCCAGTAGAGCTCAACCCAGCCAAGCCCCGTTTCCACCCGCGCAGCCGCAAGCCCGATCCAGCAGGGCAGGGCGAGAAGCCAGAAGCCCACGGGCCGGTCATAACGCGCCAGCCGCAAATAGGGCCGCCAGCCAGACGGGGCGCGGTCCACCCAGCTGGTGGGAAGCGAGTCGGCGACGCGGCGGTCGGTGTTCAAAGGCTCGGTCATGGGGTGAGGGATAGCGCGCGGACGCGATTTGGCAAAGCCGGACTTGGCGTTGGCACTGCAGCTTGGTTACAAGCATCCCATGAGCACTGATCCCCGCCTTTATCTTGACGCTGAGTTTTCCGCTGGTGCGCGTCTGCCGCTGGAGAAGGACCAGGCGCACTATCTGCTGACCGTCATGCGCCGCAAGGCAGGCGACAGAGTGCGCCTGTTTAATGGCCGCGATGGCGAGTGGCAGGCGGAAATCGCCGAAGCCGGGCGGCGCAATGCTGTGCTGGCCATTGGCGAACAAACGCGCAGCCAGGTCGAAGTTCCAGATCTCGCGCTTTATTTTGCGCCGGTGAAGAAGGCGCGCACAGATTTCATTGTGGAGAAGGCGACCGAGCTTGGCGCGCGCTCCATCACGCCGGTCATGACCGCGCGCACCATCGCCGACCGGGTCAAGCTGGAGCGGATGGAGGCCATCGCGCGCGAAGCGGCTGAGCAAACCGAGCGCCTCGACCTGCCACAAATTTCAGAGCCGGTGGCGCTGACCGCCCTAATCAATAGCTGGGACGAGGCACGCACGCTGATCTATTGCGATGAGGGCGGCGATGACGCTGAAAAGCCCTGGGGCGGCGAAGCCGGGCGCGCCATGCCCTTGGCCGAGGCACTTCACCCCACCCTGGCCCTCCCCTCGAGGGGAGGGGACGCTGGGCCAGAAGATCGGTTCATCGTATCAGAAGACGGCAATTATATTGAAGACCGCGCCGACACCACTCCCTCCCCCTCGGGGGAGGGGCGGGGTGGGGGCCGACCCATGCCAAATACTCGAGCATTGGCGCAGGCAATACGCGTGCGTAAGGAGCCGACTGAGGCCGAAGCTCGCTTATGGCTGATCTTGAGAGAGATGAAGCAGCCCGGTTTTCATTTCAGGCGTCAGGCCCCTATCGGTCCTTGTATCGCCGATTTCGCCTGCCTTTCCCGCAAACTGATTGTTGAGGTAGATGGCGGTGGTCACGGAGGCATGCGGGATTTCACGCGCGATGCGTGGCTGGAGTCGCATGGTTATCGGGTTATGCGCTTCTGGAACACCGAGGTTATGGAAAACCCATCAGGTGTCGGCGACGCGATATTGGCGGCGCTTCATCCTGCAGCGGCGTCTCACTCCACCCCAACCCTCCCCTCCAGGGGAGGGAGTGGAGGCATCGCATCCCGCGAGAAACCTTTTAGCGACTCTGCAAATACGAGTTCTTTCCCAGCGGCGTCGAGGATTCCCTCCCCTGGAGGGGCGGGCCAGGGTGGGGTGCAAGCGTTAGGGGAAAAAGCCGCCATCCTGATCGGACCTGAAGGCGGATTTTCCCCGGAAGAACGCGCATTGCTGCGCAGCCAGTCCTTCGTGCTGCCCGTCACGCTGGGGCCCCGCATTCTGCGTGCCGATACAGCCGTTGTGGCCGCCATGACCGTCTGGCAGGCGCTTAAGGGCGACTGGCGCTAGCGCTCACAGACGCGTGAAAGGGCTGCGTCTTTGCTTGCCGAGGCGGCATCGCTCACCTACCTGTGTCGTCAACTTGATCGACCCCATTTGGCATAAGGCTATTTATCCATGAGCGGCACGTATAACCAGGGCGGCGAAGGCCCCCGGATTGAAACCAAGGCCCAGCTCATCGAGCATATCTCCGCCGGTGAAAAACCCGCCAGCCAGTTCAAGCTGGGCACCGAGCACGAGAAATTCGGCTTCACCACCGATGGCCACAACCCGCTGCCCTACGAAAGTGACGGCGCGAGCGTGCGCAAGATGCTGGAGGGTCTGACCCGCTTTGGCTGGCAGCCGATTGAGGAAAACGGCAAGCCGGTGGCCCTGAAACGCGATGGCGGCTCCATCACGCTGGAGCCGGGTGGCCAGTTCGAGCTGTCTGGCGCGCCGCTGGATAACGTCCACGAGACCTGCCGCGAAGTGAATTCCCACCTGCGCGAAGTGCGTGAAGTCGCCGATGAGATTGGCGCGGGATTCCTGGGTCTTGGCTTTTCACCGAAATGGGCGCTGGAAGACACGCCGATGATGCCCAAGGACCGGTATCAGATCATGAAGGCCTACATGCCCAAGGTGGGCACGCTGGGCCATCAGATGATGTTCCGCTCCTGTACGGTGCAGACCAATCTCGATTTCTCCAGCGAAGCGGACATGGTCAAGAAGCTGCGCGTGTCGCTAGCGCTGCAGCCGGTGGCGACGGCCCTGTTTGCCAACTCACCGTTCAAGGATGGCGGGCTGAACGGCTTCATGTCCTACCGTGCCCATGTGTGGACCGATACCGACAATAACCGCACCGGGGACCTGCCTTTCGCCTTCGAAGAGGGCTTTGGCTATGAGCAATATGTGGACTGGGCGCTGGGTGCGCCGATGTATTTCGTCAAGCGCAAGGGCGTCTTCCTGGATGCCTCGGGCCAGGACTTCCGCGCCTTCCTGAAAGGCGAGCTGCCCGCGCTGCCCGGTGAGATCCCGACCATCACCGACTGGGAAGACCACCTGTCCACACTCTTCCCCGAAGTGCGCCTGAAAACCTTCATCGAACAGCGCGGCGCCGATGGCGGCCCGTGGAACCGTCTGTGCGCGCTGCCCGCCTTCTGGGTGGGGCTGCTTTATGATGACGCCGCGCTCGATGCCGCCTGGGACTATGTGAAAGACTGGACCGCCGAAGAGCGTGCTTCCTTGCGCACCGGTGCCGCCAAACATGCCCTCAAAACCCCCTTCCGCGACCGCACGCTTCAGGACGTCGCAAATGACGTCCTCGCCATCGCCCGCTCAGGCCTCAAAGCCCGCGGCAAGCTCAACGCCCATGGCGAACACGAAGCCCTCTTCCTCGACGACCTCGACGAAATCGCAAAGAGCGGTGTGTGCCCGGCGGAGCGCCTGATCGAGCGGTTTAATGGAGCCTGGGGCGGAAGCGTGGAGCCGGTGTTTGAGGAAGCGGCTTATTAACTCGAGGCACCGAAGAAAAGATCGTCTTGGTCAGATCGGTTAACCCGTACCACTCCGACTAACAGCCACTGATTTCTTTTTGAGAAATGTCGGTTTCGTCGGCTGTGGGTGCTGAATGCAAAGGCTACGCCAAGCCGCTGATAGTTTTCTTCGTATTGCGATTTTAACCTAGCGAGCGCTTCCGTTTCGCCATAGTCGTGCCGCCACTTTTTGAAGGTTGCGACGCTTTCCCAATCGTCACAGATGTGCTGGTGAGTTGTTCCAGTTTCGGACTGCCACTTCATCCGAAACTCATAAGGTGCAGGCTCAAGCGGTTTTGGCCGCGCCGCATCGAGGAGAGGAAGTTGGTTGACGAGATCAGCGTGCTTTTGTCGTTCGATCTCAATCCTTGCCAATGATTTTTTCTTCCAGAAGAAGGTGAATTCGGAAGGGCGCAGCAACGCCAACGAATCATTATTTGCTTCCGCCTCAGCAAAGCTTTCTTTGATCAACGGCGTAATCAGCCGGGTCCGCTCAGACTTCTTCATCGGCTCATGGCATACGATTGTCTCGGGCGGAACTTTCTGGCTCTCGCGCCGAGGGTCGTCGAGAGGCGTCGTGTATTTGTATGTTATCCTGTCCCAGCGAGTGAATTTGCTATCCGGAGCTAGCATTCGGAATGGAACAGGATATATGCGCCGCCACTGACCGGTCCTCGTAACGCCTGCGCAGCAGACAGTTTCATAATACCTGCTAGAGCGGTGAGGCTGCGCCTTCACCAGAATGAAGCATTCGTCTTCAAGCTGCTTTCCGAGCTTTTCCAAGTTGCACTCCCAGATGTGTGGTTTTCACATCTAAGCGTGTTTCGAGCTCGTCTGAAACGATTTTTCTGTGGCATGTTAAAGGGTCGCGTTCGTAGCAAAGAAGGCAGACAGCTTGATGGGAAGCCAGCTCTTCGATTTCGGACATTGCCACCTTGGCTCGCTCCGATGCCATCACGTTGCTGAACACTGACCTAAAAGTTCTCCAGTCGCCAGCACGTGCGGCCTCTCGACCCGCTTTGGGATCACCAAGCTCGCGATAATGCCTGTAGCTGATACCTTCAGAAGATAGGGCTTCAGAGAGTGCTGTCTTCGAGAAGCCCTTGCGTCGTGATTGCGCGCGTTCACGGATATCAATGAGCGTCGAAACGCCAGCTGCTTGCAAGGTTGCGACGAAGTCGTCCAGAGCTGCGCTCTCGTATCCGATTGTGTACAGCATCGTGAGCCTCCTGAGAGATTCAAGCTTCGGTGGAGTTGGTTAATATGAATTCAACAGTTCATTTGCCCAACACCAAAGTCCCCCAGCCCTCAATCAGGCCCTGTTCCTTCAGGCTCAGCCCCTCGGCGACATAGGCCGCGGTCACCTTCTCCGCCTGTTCTTCCAGCAAGCCGGATAGCACCACGGTGCCGCCGTCTTCGAGCCGGGCGACTACTTGCGGGGCCAGCTCGATCAGCGGCCCGGCGAGGATGTTGGCGAGGATGAGGTTGAAGGTGCGGCCCTCGAACGCGGCGTGGTCAAAGCCGTCTGCGGTTTCGGCCGCGAAGCTGACGCCGTTCTTGTGCGCGTTGATGAGGGTTTCGTCCACACTGACCGGGTCGATATCGGTGGCGAGGATGCCGGCGTCTGGCCAGAGCTTCTTCGCCGCGATGGCCAGAAGGCCGGTCCCGGTGCCCAGATCCAGGATGGTTTTCGGCTGAAGCCCGTCGGCTTCCAGCTTGTCCATGGCTTTCAGGCAGCCCAGCGTGGTGCCGTGATGGCCGGTGCCGAAGGCGGGGCCGGCCTCGATCAACAGGCTGATATGGTGCGGCTGAAGGTCGTCCGCCGTGTGCTCGCCATGGACCAGGAAGCGCCCGGCCTCGACGCTGGGCAGGCCCGCCAGGCTCATGGCGATCCAGTCTTCTTCCGGCAGCGGCATGAAGATGGCTTCAAGGTCGGACCGAACGAGGCCCACTTCGGTCAGGAAGGCCGTCTCGTCGATGCGGTCGGCGAACAGCACCTCGATATAACCGTGGGTTTCATCCCCCTCATCTTCAAACACTGACCAGCCCAGCGCCGGGGTCGGATCGGCCATGTTCAGACGCTCACCCGCAGCCATCAAAGGCTGGATCGGGCCGGTCACCGTTAAACGCCAGACAGTCGACATGGGGATGCTCCTAAAGCTTTCGCGCGGGTTTAAGCGGTGAGGGGAGGTTTGGGAAGATATCGAGCGAGCTAAATGAATTTGCACCCACCATCTTCATGTTACCAAAAATTAATGAGTGCTGATTTCGACGATATAAGGTGTTGATTTATAGGCTCGGTTAAATGAGAGCAACTGATCGAAAATCAGTGGTTCTCGGCTAAAAATCAATGGGTTAAATGTAAAACTAGCGCACTCAAAGTCCTTTGACAGGCGGGCTTTTTTGGGGAACCAATTAATGGCCGCGCCACGCAATTCGTTTTGTTTTGCTGAGAGGTGCGCTCGATGGAAATCTCAATTGCTTGGTGGCTTGTTCTGCTGATCGCCGCGATGGTGATTTGGCGTGATCCGCTTTGGAAGCTGTTAAGCCCCCATCGTTCACGCGACGGGGATTAGATACTTTATCCCTCTTGCGTCATCCTGAATTTAATTCAGGACCCAGTTGCGCTGCCTGTGCTGCTGGGTCCCAAATCAAGTTTGGGATGACGGTGGCGGCTGGATGGCAACCGAAATTGTCCAAAATCCCCAACATGAACAGGGCTTCCGCCCAGTCTCGAGCGCGCGGGACCGTGCGCAGGCGGCGTGCTGCGACTGCGAGGAGACTTGACGCGGTGCAATAGGACGGGCTCATTTGCGCGCAATCTGCCGCGGGGAGATGCCAGCGGCAATACTCAGATTTTCGGCGGACCAAGCTCAACAGAGCACCCACCGAGCAACAGGAGACCCTCCCATGAGTTCTGAAGATCCGATTGTCATCGTTGGCATGGCCCGCACCCCGATGGGCGGCCTGATGGGCGAGCTGGCCCCGCTGTCGGCCAGCCAGCTGGGCGCTGAAGCGGTCAAGGCTGCGCTGGCAGAAGCCGGTGTCGCCGGTGAAGACGTGGACATGATCTATATGGGCAATGTGCTCGGTGCCGGTCAGGGCCAGGCCCCGGCGCGCCAGGCGGCGATCTATGGCGGTCTGCCCAAGTCGGTCGAGGCCACCACGCTGAACAAGATGTGTGGCTCCGGCATGCAGGCGGCCATCATGGGCCGCGCCGCGCTTTACGCCGGTGATGCCGGTGTCATCGTGGCGGGCGGCATGGAGTCCATGACCAACGCGCCGCACCTTCTGCCGAACCACCGCACAGGCTTCAAATACGGCCACGACACCGTCAAGGACCACATGGCCCAGGACGGTCTGGAAGACGCCTATGAGAAGAAGGCGATGGGTGTTTATGCCGACATGATCGCTCAGGAATACCAGTTCACGCGCGAAGACCAGGACGCCTATGCGCTGGAAACGCTGGCCCGCGCCATCAAGGCAACCGAGGACGGCAGCTTCAAGCGCGAGATCACGCCGGTTACCATCTCCACCCGCAAGGGCGATGTGACAGTGGAAACCGACGAGCTGCCGCGCAATGCCCGTCCTGAAAAGATCCCGAGCCTGCGTCCCGCCTTCGGCAAGGACGGCACGGTCACCGCAGCGAATGCCTCGGCGATTTCTGACGGGGCTGCTGCGCTGGTCATGATGCGCCAGTCAGAAGCTGAGCGCCGCGGCCTGACGCCGATCGCCAGGATCACGGCAACTGCCGCTCACGCGCATGAGCCGGCCTATTTCACCACTGCGCCGGTTCCGGCCATGCGCAAGGTGCTGGAGAAAGCCGGCTGGCAGACCGGCGATGTCGGTCTGTGGGAAATCAACGAAGCCTTCGCCGTGGTCCCCATGATCGCGATGAAAGAGCTCGGCCTCAGCCACGACAATGTCAACGTCCACGGCGGTGCCTGCGCGCTGGGTCACCCGATCGGGGCGTCCGGCGCTCGTGTCATGACCACGCTGATCGCAGCCATGGAAAAGAACGGCGTCGATAAAGGCGTCGCCTCGCTCTGCATCGGCGGCGGCGAAGCCACAGCCGTTGCGATTGAGCGTGTGAGCTAAGAGACAGGCTTGATGGCTGAAACGAAGAACCCCGCCGGTGGACGCTGGCGGGGTTTTTGTTGGGCTGACAGAATCGGAACAGGCGGTGAACAATCGGCGGCTCAGAAAGGAGGCGTCTTATGGCCAAATTTTTGAATAGCCCAATCTCGTGCCTGTGCAGCCACATAGGGTAATAGGATCAAACGGGCTTGGAAGTAACGTTCGAAGGCTAGCAGAGTAGGCTTACTCCCAGCTGCCGCCTATAGCCTTGGCTGAGGCATGGGTTCGGGTCCGTGGATGCGGGTAACCCGTGAAGTGCGGAGGATCGCGGTCCTATGGTGGACGGTGTAGTGGACCTGGTCAGAGACAGGCTCTCCACTATCCGGAAGCTCGCGAGAAAAGGTCCTCATCTTCCACCTTCAATTTGTTTCTTTGCTTGTTGATATCAGCACAGACTGATCAGGCCACCTTTTTTGAAACCCCGGCCAAGGCGAAGCCGCTGAGCCGGGGCCTCAGTGCTTTTGTGGTGCCATATCCTGAGCGAGGCCCCGGATCGCTTCCGCGTCCGGGGTTTCAAAGCTGGGGCTATGAACCAAACTCAAAATCATCGAGCGAGGCAATCGCCGCGTTGAGCGCATCGCTCCAGCCCTCAGACAGGTGGGAGAAGTAAGGATCGTTCTGCTCAAACCGCCGCTGGTGACCAACCTTCAGGCTGTTGGCGGTGTAGGTCTGCAGATCAAGCGGCATGCCCACCGACAGGTTGGCTTTCAGCGTAGAGTCAAACGAGAGCAGGAGCAGTTTGACCGCGTCCTCAAAGCTCATCTCCGGGCGGTAGCCTCGCAGCAGGATCGGGCGACCATACTTGGTCTCGCCAATCTGGAAGAAGGGGTTTTCGTCGCTGGCTTCGATGAAATTGCCTTCTGGATAGATCAGGAAGAGGCGGGGTTCCGATCCTGCGATCTGACCGCCCAGGATGATCGTCGCGCTGAACGTGGCTTCGCTTTCCTGGCCGCTTCCGGCCTGGGACTGCACCACCTCGCGCAGGGTTTCACCGACCAGCCGGGCCACTTCGAACATTGTCGGCAGGCGCAGGATGCTGGGATCACGTTCGGCCGGGGCCTTCATGCGGTCCTCCAGCGTGCTAACCACGGCCTGTGTGGTGGCCAGATTTCCCGCGGTCATCAGGGTGATAACCCGCTCGCCCGGCTCTTCCCAGGTGAACATCTTGCGGAAGGTGAAAATATTGTCGATGCCCGCATTGGTGCGGGTGTCAGACATGAAAACGAGGCCTTCATTCAGACGCAGGCCCACGCAGTAAGTCATCCCGAATAAATCCTTCAAACTGGGACGATGATGCCGTGAGCGTTACGCCTGATTGGGCCTGCTGGCAAATGGCATTTTGAAGGCAGTTTCGGCTTGCCGGCTAGATCACGGCACGGGCGGCGGGGCGCTCTGAGACTCAACTTCTTCAACGAAAACAGAAATTTGTGGTGCGCTGCAGCATGGGCTTTGCAGGCGTGACACGTGCGTCATCAAGCGCTCACACCGCTTGCAAAATGGGCGTCAGACCCGTATCCCCGCGCGCAAATGCCCTAACGATAGAAGGTAGAGACCTCCCCATGTCGAACGGCGATACCCGCTTTCGCGTTCCTGCCCCGCCTTTCCGGCCGGGTGAAGAGCCTGACTTTTCACATCTGAAGCTGCCCAAGGCTGGTGAGGCCAAGCGCCCCGATCCGTCCGTCGACGGGCGTGAGACTCAGGACCTGGCGCTCGGGCTGGTTGGTGTGCTGGACCATAATCACCAGGCGGTGGGTGAGTGGGACCCGAAGGTCAGCGCTGACGTGCTGCGCGAGGGTCTCAAGCACATGGTCCTGACGCGCATCTATGATGAGCGCATGCTGAAGCTTCAGCGCCAGGGCAAGATGAGCTTCTACATGAAGTCCACCGGCGAAGAGGCCGTTGCGGTTGCTGCTGCCATGGCGCTGCGTGACGACGACATGATCTTCCCCAGCTACCGCCAGCAGGGCATGCTGTTCGCGCGCGGCCGGGATATTGTGGACATGATGTGCCACTGCATCTCCAACAGCCGCGATAACCTGAAAGGTCGCCAGCTGCCGGTGCACTACACCTGGGCAGTGGGCAACTTCTTTACGATTTCTGGCAATCTGGGCACGCAGTTCCCACAGGCGGTCGGCTATGGCATGGCCTGCGCGTACAAGGGCGAGGACCGGATTGCGGCCAGCTGGATCGGTGACGGCACGACAGCAGAAGGCGACTTCCACGGCGCGCTGACGCTGGCCTCAACCTATCGCGCGCCGGCCATCCTGAATGTGGTGAATAACCAGTGGGCGATTTCGTCTTACCAGGGCATCGCGCTGGGTGATGCGCCAAGCTTTGCCTCCAAGGGGTTAGGCTATGGCCTCGCGTCGATCCGCGTGGATGGCAATGACTTCCTGGCTGTGTATGCCGCAACCCAGTGGGCGGCCGAACGCGCCCGCGCCGGTCATGGCACCACTCTGCTGGAGCTGTTCACCTATCGCGCTGATGCACACTCCACGTCCGATGATCCGTCCAAGTATCGCCCGAAGACCGAAGGCCAGGTCTGGCCGCTGGGCGACCCGATCGAGCGCCTCAAGCAGCACCTGATCGGTCTGGGCGAATGGGACGAGGAGCGCCAGGAAAAGCTGGAAGAAGAGATGACCCAGCTTGTGGTCAAATCCTACAAGGAAGCGGAAAGCTATGGCACCCTGCACGAGGGTCCGCTGGCCCCCACCCAAACCATTTTTGAAGATGTCTATGCTGAGCAGGACTGGCGCCTGAAGCGCCAGCGCCAGGATCTGGGAGTGTGATGATGAGCTTTCAGACTGTTGTTAACGGTGCCACCTCTCACTCCCTCCCCCTCGGGGGAGGGCTGGGGTGGGGGGCAGCGCCTTTCGCGTTCGCACCAGCGTTCGATGATCTTCACCCCACCCTGACCCTCCCCTCGAGGGGAGGGAAGGATGCCGCGGCATCAGCAAACGTTTGCGCGGAGGCCTGAGCCATGCCGGTTATGAACATGATCCAGGCGCTGAATAGCGGCATGGATGTGCTGCTTGAGCGCGATGAAGACGTGGTCGCCTTTGGTGAGGACGCGGGCTATTTCGGCGGTGTCTTCAAGACCACCGACGGCCTGCAGGGGAAGTACGGCGCTGACCGGGTGTTTGATACCCCGATCAACGAAGCGGCCATCGCCGCCATGGCCATTGGTATGGCCGCCCGCGGTCTGAAGCCGATCGCCGAGATTCAGTTTGCTGACTATATCTTCCCGGCGATTGACCAGATCGTCTCGGAGATGAGCCGTATCCGCTATCGCTCCGCGGGGCAGTTTACGTCCGGCTGTGTGGTGCGTACCCCGTGGGGCGGCGGTATCCGCGGTGGCCAGACCCACTCGATGAGCCCGGAAGCCTTCTTCACCCATGTTCCGGGTGTGCAGGTGGTGGTGCCGTCCAACCCTTATGACGCCAAGGGCCTGCTGATCGCCTCGCTGGAAAGCGGTGATCCGGTGATCTTCTTTGAGCCCAAGCGAATTTATAACGGCCCGTTTGACGGTGTGCCGGACAAGCCGCTGTCGTCCTGGGCCAAGCATCCCAAGGGTGAAGTGCCCGATGGCCACTACACCGTGCCGCTGGGCAAGGCCGATATCGTGCGCGAGGGCGAAGCCTGCACCGTGGTGACCTATGGCACGCTGGTTCACGTGGCTGAAGCTGCGGCTGAAGCGTCGGGTGTCGACGCGGAGATTATCGATCTGCGCACGCTGGTGCCTTATGATATCGAAACTATCGCAAAGTCGGTCAACAAGACCGGCCGCGTGGTTGTCGCCCATGAAGCGCCGCGTACATCTGGCTTTGGCGCTGAACTTGCCGCCCAGATCCAGGAAGAGTGCTTCTATGCGCTGGAAGCTCCGGTCTTCCGCCTGACCGGCTGGGACAACGCCATACCCGCACGCCCATGAATGGGCCTATTTCCCGACGCGCGACCGCTTTGCGCGCGCCATGAAAACGGTCACGGAGGCCGCCTGATCATGAGCGAATACAAGTATAAAATGCCTGACGTCGGCGAAGGTGTCGTCGAGGCTGAAATCGTCGAATGGCACGTGAAGGCCGGTGACAAGGTCACCGAAGACCAGCACATCCTGGATGTGATGACCGATAAGGCCACCGTGGAAATCCCTTGCGCCGTCAATGGTGTGGTGAAGATGACACTGGGTGAGCCGGGCGATGTGATCGCTGTGGGCACCGAAATCCTCGTCATCGAAATTGACGGCACGCCGCCAACCGAAGAAGCCGAAGCACCGCTTTCCTCCCCCGCGAGCGGGGGAGGTGCTTCTGAAGGAAGCGGAGGGGGGGATGCGCCCTCAAAACCCGCCGCACCGGGTGACGACAAAGCGCCTGCCCCCTCCGCCAGCTCCGCTGACACCTCCCCCGCAGGCGGGGGAGGAAAAAGCGATGCTGCGAAAGTTTCAGCCGCTGCGTCCACCGTTTCCGCTCGCCCGTCCGGCGAACGTCCGCTTGCAAGTCCGGCTGTGCGCCAGCGCGCCCTGGAAGCTGATATCGATCTGGCTGCGGTACCGGGCACGGGTCCTGCCGGTCGGATCACCCATTCAGACCTTGACGACTTCATCGCCGCCGGTGGCCGTCTGGTCTCCAAGGTCGGCGGTGCCGGTGGAGCCTCCAAGGCGCCGCGTACGGGTGTCGAGACCCAGAAAGTCATCGGGCTTCGCCGCAAGATTGCGGAAAATATGGCGCTGTCAAAGCGCACCATTCCGCACATCACCTATGTGGACGAGATCGACCTGACCGCGTTGGAAGACCTGCGCGCCCATCTCAATGCCAACCGGGACGAGGGTCAGGCCAAGCTCACCATCATTCCGTTCCTGGTTCAGGCGCTGGTCAAGGCGCTGCCGAGCTTCCCGCACGCTAACGCCCACTACGACACCGAGAGCGCGACGCTAACCCAATATGAAGGCGTGCATTGCGGCATCGCTGCAGCCACCCCGAACGGGCTGATGGTGCCGGTGATTCGCCATGCCGAAAGCCTCGATATCTGGGACACTGCTGCCGAGGTGAAGCGTCTGGCCGACGCGGCTCGCATGGGCAAGGCAACCAAGGATGAGCTGACCGGCTCGACGATCACCATCACCTCGCTGGGGGCCATTGGCGGCATCGTCACGACGCCGGTCATCAACCACCCGGAGACCGCGATCATTGGCGTCAACAAGATGCAGACCCTGCCGCGCTATGACGCTGAAGGCCGCCTGGTTCCCCGCAAGATCATGAATCTCTCCTCGAGCTTCGATCACCGCATCGTGGACGGCTACGAAGCCGCCCAGCTGATCCAGGCCATGAAAGCGCTGCTGGAAAACCCGGCGACGCTGTTCATGGGGTGAGCGGCGGTCCGTTTTGCGGATCAATTAATCCGGGGGGTGATTGAAGCCAGCGAACGGGCCGTAAGGCCCGGGGCGCGGTGATGAAACCCCGGACGCGAAGCGATCCGGGGCCTCATTCAGACTAAAGCCCCCTCATGGATGGAGGCCCCGGCTCTGTGGGCTCGCGCCCTCGGCCGGGGTTTCAAGCGACCTGCCCCCGCCGACCAGAGGGAGCGCCGGGATCTATGGTCAGAGGCTTTGTGATCAGATCATAGCGCAGGCAGTGGATTCCGGCTCGCTTCGCGTCCGGGACAGGAAAGCGTTTCCTCTCCCTCTCCCCCTTGATCAAGGGGGAGAGGTCAGGTGAGGGGGTGCGCATCAGACTGCAAAAGCTTTTGTAAATTGAAGCGTTTACACCCCTCGCCCCAACCCTTCGACAGTTCAATTGATCCCCCGGATCAATCTCAGCAGTCTCAGCCCCTCAAGAAGGGAGAGGGAGAAATCCCCACCCTTTAATTCTGCCCGCATACTAGCCCCACTCATCGCCACGGGAGGTCGAACCGGAGCGTCCGGACCGAGGGGGTGGGCGGGGTGTTCCTTAAGTGGCGAGCGGACTAACGCACCGTAAGCTGCGAACCGGCGTTCAGTGGGGATGCGGTCCCATATGTGGATAATAGAGGAGGCTTCAGTGCCGAGCCGTTGATCCTAAGGGCTCGATAAATCACCCCTGATGGCGCAGGAGCCTTTATCGGGCTTCATAAAGTCAACATACCCAATAACGGCCCGGACTTGCTCCTGCGCCCCTCCTGCTTGCTCAAAACGCCTGGCGGTAACGTCGAGGCGGTGTTGGTGTGAGCGGAGTGACCTGCATTGGCCCGCGCTAGTTCGCCTTGAGCGCGTGTGGTAAACATCCCTTAAGGGGAGAGCCATGTTTGATCCACAGCCACCGGACAAACAACCAGCCCGGCCACGGCCGGTCTGGGGGATGATGATCTTTGGCTCAAATGATTCTGCAACTCTCGGCGAAGATGAAGCCGTGCAGGATGACGAGCAAAGAGCTGAACGACTGCGAAAGCCAAGC
>CBDDJM010000001.1:785000-1054904 GCA_965229795.1 Oceanicaulis sp. | reverse complement strand
TTGTTCGCGGTGGTAGGTCAGACCTGCCGGAAACACCATTCTAAGCACCATTTTGCGCAATGTCAGAGTGCCGTTTCTCCATATTTCATAGGGGTTTGCGAGGAATCTACCAGAGAGTTCGAACATCTCCTCGAAGGTATGCTCCGTTTTGACCGCCCGACCCATTTGCTCTTTGAGCAGCAGTTTTTCTTTCTCCAGAGCTTCAATGCGGGCCTCATAGGCCGCAACCACGCGCTTGGAGATGGCGTCTACAATCCGGTCCAGAAGGCCGTCTATCTGCTTATCAAGCGCTTTCAGACCCTTCTGGGCATCCTTTGCGAGGGATTGCTCCTGATCAAGGCGATGATCCCAAAGGGTCCGCAACATCTCCTTGGCCATCGCGAACAGTCCTTCGCCCGGCGTTACGGTCTGAAGCGTTTGTTCAACCGCCGATTCGACGTCGGCACGCTGGATTGATTTGCGGTAAGACGTGCATGGGCGGTGATGGCACAGATAATAAGGATGCTTCTTGCCGGTCTTGCTCTTAGACCAACAGGCGGTCAGCGGGTTGCCGCAATCTCCATACAGCACGGAGCCCCTGAGCGGGAAGTCCGCGCGCACATCCTTGTGCACGATCTGCTTTGTTGGGTTTTCCAGCCGCTTGCGGATTTTCTCGAACGTCTTGAGCGAGACAAGCCCCTCATGACGCGCTTCGCGCTCGCTAATGCCCCAACGTGGGATGCTGATCAGGCCCGCATAGAGTGGCTGGGTCAGCAGCTCCGTAATCCGTTGATTGCTGATTTGTCCGTTGGGGAGGTCTTTTGGGTAAAGAGGCTTCGATTCGAGGAAGCGTTTCACTTCGGCCTGAGAGGTGAACCGGCCCGATGCAAACCCTTCCAACGCTTCACGCACAAAGGTGGCGATGGTTCGTCGGGCACCAGTTTCTTACCTTCTGAGGTTTTTTCGAAGCGGTAGCCTTTGGGGGCTGCGAACACCCAATAGCCATTCATAGCGCGAGCGCGCATGCGATTGGTGGTTTGCTCGGCATTCTTCTGGCGTTGATGCTGAGAGACTGACGCCAGCAGGTTCTCGACGAGGATGGAATCAGAATCCTCGCCAAACTCAATCGAAGGGCTTTCAAGACGACCACCCGCCCCGCCGATGGCAGTACGAAGGCGCAGATGCGCATCAAGCCCACGTGCAAGGCGCGAGACATCATCAATGATGACCACGGGCTTGTCGGACTGGTTTGCTTTGAGCCAATCCAGCATGGGAGAGCATGCCAGGGCGATCTGCGACACCGCCGCTCATATCGTCGGTGAACACCGCCTCAACGCTATAGCCCTTATATCCGGCATATTCCCGGCAGCGGGTTTCCTGACTTCCAAGCCCATCACCGCGCGTGGTCTGCTTCACATTTGAGACACGGCAATAGATGACGGCCTTATCGCCCGTGGCGTGTTTGGTTGATTGCGTGTTCATGGCGACACCTCCTCCGGCGCTTGCTGGCGGGATTTGAGTTTCGTTGCGGGGTTCGCGTCCGCCGCCCGCTCTTCAGGCGATTGCGCGAGCGTCACCGCATCCACCCCAAAGCCTGCATCGACGACCAGCACCATCAGGTCCCAAACCGCGCGCATAAGCTGGAGCTGTTGCGCTTCGGTCAGATCAAACTCAGCCAAGTAGCGGGCATAGGCTTCAGGATCGAAGCGGAGCGCGGCTGAGTGTCGGTTGAACCCCGTCTGTGCAGGATGGGGTTAAAGCCTCGCGCTCATTACTGTCTTCGGTCATCCTGAAACTCCTTTCATGTGGTCCCACTCACGCAAAAGGATCAATCTTAATTGTGCCGTATACGGAACAATATGGCAAGCGAATTCAACGACTTATTGTCTCATATTCGCTGCTATCTCAGAATTGATCGGGCTTTGCGCCTGGTTCGAAGTCAGGATGCTTTGCGGGCGCAGGGCATACAACCGGATGGTGAGATCAGAGGAAGCAAGCCATGGTAAGCGCCTGAGCTTACTGCGGAACTTTCATGGCAACCGTTACATACCCGGCTCAAAGCTAAGCGATGCGCAGATCGAAGCCCTGCTTTGGAGCGTTTTGTACGCTCCAGACTATCGCGCAGGGTGCGCATGCTGCAGGGGTATCAAAGCGAACTGCCGGACAGGTCATGCGCCGCCTGCGTGAGATGATCGCGAATGCGGAGGCGCTGTTCGCCGCAGCGGGCCTGCCGACCGACTGGCCAGAGAGCGATACTCCCTATTGGGCAGAGCTTCATGCTTGCATTTTTGCTTGTCCCTCTGAAATCCGCGAAGAGCGCAAAGTCTTCGGCCATGACGTACCACGGCTTAAAGGAGACCGACGGCTCTGCGCTTCCTGTCCGCACCAACCACTCCTGCAGCCGCGCCCGCTGCTCTTGCGGACCTTGCAACATTTAAAGAATGCCCAACGCGGAATGCCACCAGAGGGTTTCCGCGCGGTGTTCCTGATAGTGCTTCTTTATGATCGTTACCGTGAGATCGAGTTGGAGCGAGCATTAAGCGACCCCGAAGCCATGAAGCGCTTTGGATCAACCCGGCACAATCACATGACCATGATGTATGAAGCGTGCAGAGAGTCGATGGCCCGACCGAAGCCGGACCATCCCTAGAGTTATCGACCGCAAAGTGACGGGCCGGGTGTACGGCTAAGCCGGGTACGTCTGGATAGCTCCAAGAGAATATGGCGAAGGCTTTGGCTCGCCTGTTGATGTGGTGCAGACCCTCGTTCAAGGCTCGCAAGCGATTGGGCCAGATCAGCGTGCAGGGCACGCAGTTCATGGATGCTCAGGCGCGCAGCCTCGGCTTGTGTGATGATTGGAAGGGACATGGCGTCTCTCCTTTGGGAGAAGATTACGGCGCTCGAACTGTTCAAACACCTCGCCCCCCTGGACACACTCATGGGCTTAGGGTGTTTGAACGGCGCGCACGCGCCCATATCCCCAATGAAGAAGAGACTTGGGTTCTAAAAATCAGGCATGCCGAATGCGCTCACGAGCCAGCCCCGTTCTCCCCAGATGAGCTGCAGGGTCGCGCTATCAATCGCTGCAACCCCGTACCCTGCGAGGAACACGGCGATCAGCCTTCCGATAAAATAGAAGAGCTTTGCGCTTGGGGTGGTTTCCGCAAGATAGAAGCTCGACTTCGCTTCGTTAAATCCAATGGTGCTGAGCGGACTCGCTTGATGCAATCGTCTCTTGGTCGGAACCGTCGTGAGATACCGTATCATCAGGAGCAAAAGCCGATATGGCAGGTATCCGATAACCACCATCAACAACGCGCTTGTGAGGATCATATCGTGCTCACAAGACACAGCCGTTGAGCATGAGGCCGAAGCCCGCCACTACAAAGAGCATGCTGATGGATGCGTTGGGCACCTTCTTGTTGATGTAGTTCTGGACAAATTCCGCTTCTGAAAGGGATTGCGCGAACGTGCCCTCAGATTCGCGCACTTTCTTGGCATAGTCGGCTTTGGCCTTGAGCTCCGCTTTGCCGCCTTTGCGCACGCCAATAGCCCGCCCCTGGCGCATCATGTCGATCATAATCAGCAGTAAACCGACGAAAAAAACCGATAGACTCATAACGTCACTCCTTGACTTATCCTCATGAAAAGGGGTCCCTTTTTGTGTCTTCTCTAGGCGTTTGCTTTCTCATCGGCATAAGCTCTGGTTGAAGGGTTTGGCGGGGTCCGCCTGCGGCCAGAATGGGCCGGATAAAAAGGGACCCCTTTTGCGCGGATAGTGAGTCCGCGCTGCAACACCCACAGCAAACAGCACCGAACCATGAGGGGGATGCCATCGCAGCGAGCGGCAGGCTTATCGGATATGCGCGGGTATCGACCCAGGATCAGACGCTGGACCTACAGCGCGATGCCTTACGTGCAGCTGGATGCGTGGAGATATTCGAAGATCAGGGGGTATCGGGAGTAAAAGAAGCCCGCACAGGCCTTGATGCCGCTCTTGCCAGCCTCGAGGCTGGAGACTGTCTTGTCGTGTGGAAGCTGGACCGGCTGGGCCGCTCGCTAAGACATCTGATCGATACACTCAAAGCGCTGTCAGATCGCGGGATCGGGTTCCGTTCAATTCAGGACGCCATCGACACGACAACCGCAGGCGGACGGCTTTACTTTCACATCATGGCTGCATTGGCCGAGTTTGAGCGTGACCTGATCTCAGAGCGCACCAAAGCCGGTATGGCCGCCGCCAAAGCACGCGGCGTCCATGTTGGACGGCCACCCCAACAATAAAGACTAAGCCTAAAAGGATCTCTTATTTCGGCTTGCAATCTGAAAGCATCTAATGCGATGTTACGGTCGAAGTGTCATTTAACTGATCCCACGCCATGAATCCTGCGGGCCCATATATGAGAAGCGCTGTTGCGGCTATTCCTCCCACGAGAATAATTTTCAAAAAAGGCTCCAACTCGTCCTCTTCAGGCGTGTCTGAGGCATTTATATTGTAGATTCTTGATATACTTTTCATAGGTATCCTTATGTTTAAAAATATAAGTTTTTTATTGTGAATTAGAATAGTAATAATCGGCGTTACCATTATTGGTATAATAGCAGCATTGATTGCAAGTTATTTTGAGCAGGCACAACTATCAAGGATGTCATCTAATATTATATTAGCGTTGTCGTTTTTGGTAGTAACTGAGTATATTCATAATATCGTAAGGCAATATAGCACGAAAAATGGCAATCAAATCTAATAAACATTATCGGAGGAAAGTCTGATGCTGAGCGAGTGGTTCTTAGTTTGAGTAGTGATCTTGGTTGTTTTGGTGATGATTTAAGGCGATATTATAAAGTTAAAAACACATCAATTGGTTTATCGATTAGTCGTCTGGAAGAAGATAGGTTTAAAGAATTTATTGCAGCACAGTATTCTATCTAGTTAAGCGTGAAGGGTTCCGGTACATGGTCTGATATAATTGGCATGCGAGAGTATTTTGCGGACCGATATAGTGGGATTTCACGCCCAAAGGGTCATAAAAAAATTAATTATAAGGTTTTATGGCCTAACTTGCCGATAAAGAACTTTATTATTATGGGTGACGGTAGAAAATATCGTGTGGCATATTTTGCTTGGAACTATAATAAAGACCAAGAATTAATTTGTTTTAGAACTGAAAATTCTGAACTTATTGCGATGTTTAAAAGCCAGTTTGATCAATTGGAGTGCTCGAGTTGGAGGCCTCGACAAGGAAATTATGATGTTTCTTATTCTTCTAAGCCAATTTTTTATGGGTATAGTAATGCCGATGGATTTGTTGATAAACATGGGCACTGGGCAATGATTGCATACTCGATGAGCTTATGTAAAAGCCGTGTTATCGTAAAATCTATATCAAAACAAGAGATTTCATTTGAGGAAAGATCTATACTTATAAAAGGGTCCATTTACGATCTAGAATCGAGTGATAAACGCCCGATAAATCACGAATCTTATGTAGACAATAAGTCGGATAATCCAAAAATTATATTACCGGGGAAGAACTCTATATTAATTAACTACATCGAAAATGGCGATGAGCCATATGGATATGCGCTATATGAAATGTCAAGCTATGGCGAAGCTCGTCACGTAAAGGGATTTTTCACGCATGGACCAGGCTTAGGACGCGAGGAACTAGCAGGAGTTGAGATTAACGAGGATGATCTTAATCTTGATGATAATATCAGTAGAGAGAAACTAATAGCACGCATCGTAGATGCACATGGCCTCAAACTTTGAGCCGCCTATAATTCCTAGCTTGCTGCCTTAAACCACCAGTGTTTTTTGGCGATTATGGGGTAGCGGTTTTCAACGAATATGAGCTGTAGATCGCGGTGCAAGGTCATGAGCTGGTCCGCATAGGCAAGCGGGCGTTGCACGTCATCATAGCTGATGGTTTCCGATTGCCCGGTTGTGGACGAGCTGTTCTTCCAGCCCTTTTGTTGGCTCGTACTGGTCCCGAAACTCACATTGCGCTTGCGCATCGTGGCCATACCGGTGAGCTGCTCGGCATATTTGGCGGTCTCATAATCCCGGCTTCCAAAATACTGGAACACACCGGCATTGCTAACGAAGGTCTGCCAGCCTTTCTCGCCTTACAGCCGCATCAGCTGGGTCAGGTCTTGGGTGACCACCCAGAGCTGGACGCCAAGCCCGGCCATGGTCCCGAATGCTGTTTCAATCAGGGAGAGCTTCTCTAGTGCTGCAAACTCATCGAGGATCACGCGCACCGGCTTCGCATCCACCTGTGCAGGGGTCCGGGTCAGGTCGATCATGGCGCTTGTGATGAGCAGCCGGAGCCAGCGATTGAAGGTCGGCAGCCGATCCAGCGGCAGCACCAGATAGATCGAGCTTGGGGTATCGCCTGTCTTGAGATCGCGGAAGCGGAACGAGGAGCTAGTCAGGCTCGTCCTGATCTTGGGGCTATCGAGGAAGTGGGTATTGGATTGCGCGGTGGAGAGCACGCTGGAGCGTTCGCGTTCTTCCTTCTGGGCATATCGATGCGCCGCTTGTTTGACCAGCATGTGATCGGAAGCCGCCATATCAAGCACGATACCGTCCATGGTCCCGTCCAAAGACTCTGCATCAAGGTCCGCTGCAGGCGGGAGGCAGAGGATATCCCGCACCTGGCCCAGATGGCGATGTTTAGCTTCCTTAGGCTCGGTCACCACATAGAGGATCACACCGGCAATGAGGGCTTTGGCCTCTTGCGGCCAGAACGGGTCCTTATTGCGCATCACCACGAGCGCATCAGCCAGCAGCATCACGTCCGACCCTAGATCAGGATCATCAGCACTCAGCGCATCCAGTGGATTGAAGCTAGCCAGATACGCGTCCGGTGCGCCGGGACCGAACCGGTCAGGGTCCCCGGCGATGGCCCAGGGATCCACGATGTGGATGCTCTGCCCCATCTCTGCGCGCTTAATGGCCGTGCGCCGTGCATTCTCGCCCTTGGGATCAATAACCAATATCGAGCCCTTGGAGCGCAGCAGGTTCGGGATGATCGCGGTCGCCCCCTTACCCGTACGCGTTGGGGCGACCGTCAGGGCGTGCATGTCGCCGCGATAGATGATGGGTGTCCCAGCTTCCTGATCCTCACCGAGGAAGAGCCCGTCCCCATCCTCCATGCGCCCAAGCAACCTCCAGCTCTCCAGATCGGCGAGTGTTGCCCATCGCGACGAGCCGAACAGATTGGGAATCTCGGTGGCAGGCGTAATTGTCACAAACAACCGCCCAGCAAGCGCCGCACCCGCAAAGATGCCGATCAGGAATCCAAGCCCGGAGGTGAGCGAGCTGGTTGCAGCCGAGCCCGTTGTCTCTCCGATCAGCAGGAGCAAAACACAAACGCCGAGCAGGATCGCCCAGCCATATTTCTCCAGGAACCATCGCCAGAAAGCGAGGAGGAGAACGCCACCCCGCCAAGCGCAAAGCCAGCGATCAGGCTCATAATAGTCAGCCCACGCATCGGATTGCCGACCATGCCCTCCATACCGCTAGTCGGCATGCCCCAATGATTGGTCGATTGGCGCGCAGGCTCTTCTTCACCCCCGAAGAGCAGGACCAGCAGCGTGATCAGCACGATGAGGCTAACCAGCACGAGCGCGGCGATGCCAAGCCATTTGAGCGCGCGCTTCAACCAGCTTGGCTGTCTCGGAGTGGCAGCTTCATCGCCTTGCTCTTGCTTTTGCGCGTCTTGGCGGGCGGTAAGACCATCCCGCAGCTTAGCGCTTTGGGAGCGCAGGACTTGCGTAAGTTGGTCCCAACGCGCGCGCAGCCATAACCAGATCGCCTCCATCGCCCGCTACTCCCGACCGACGCTGCGCTCTCTGGAGTATTCGCGTTGCTGTTTAAGGAGTGCCCGCATGCGTTCGCGGGCTTGTTCTTTTTCCTGCTGTTTCTCAGGTGTTTTCTCAACACCCTTCCCCGGCGCTTTATCCGGCGCAGGTTGGCTTTGTTGCGGAGCCCGCATGGGGCTGATCCGCATCCCGCCCATATTGAGCTGTGGAGGCGGTGGGGCCGGGCGCTTCTTATCCGGGGCGTGCTCTGCCTTGCCGCGATCCTTCGCGCTGGGCTCTTTCCTGGATTGGCCGGTCAGGACCTCCATCGCCTTATGCTCCGGTGGCTTTTGTGGCGTGCTTCGTTCAGCATCTTGCGCCACGGCATGCGCATCTTCCTGGCGGCGATCTTCAGGGCCTGCCTGCGGTCCTTCATGTCGTCCAGGGCCCGCTTCATCACTTCGGAGAAGTCCGGCTCGCGCTTTGGCGCGGCCTCTCCGAAAGCATCCTTCGCCTTATCCTTGTTGCGCGCGTACTTCTCGTCCCAAGTTTTGGACATCCTGCCCACCCGATAAGCAACTTCAGGGGGTGCAAGCTAAGCGCGTATTCGCCTATGAGGCACCTTGTACTACAAATCAGGGTAATGACGCTGTGATGGGATGGTTTGTGACGCGCAAGGTGTGCGTTGTACTACAACGCACACCTTGCCAAAGGGGGTTCTTTCGCCTGTCTGACCCGCGCAGGCTTGGTCAGGACTGCGCCCCCTGTTGGATACCCCCGCTGTGGTCCTGGAAAGGCATTGAACCATCCAGCACCATTCAATCATATCGGTGATTGATCCCTCGTCAGAAGGTGGAGAATGACCTCTCCCCTCCGACACCTCCCCATGTCCGAACGTGCAGCCGTTCGATCACAGATCAGAGGAGCCTCCAAGCTCCCCCGATGCCCCCATGGCCATGTCATGGAGACACTGTCTGTGGACGCCTCAGTGGGATCATTTCATGAAGATCAACCCTGTGCGGATTGGATGGCGATCAGACACGCGACCACCTAAAACCTATTGCTGGCGACCGGCCCATTCATTGGACGCAGCTATTTTCCACCTTGCCCCTTTAATGCTTCAAAAGCGCCAATATAGCCCGTGATAACGCTAACCCCGAGCGGCAAGGACTGGATCGATTACCCAGCGCCACACGGGCCGATTGTCGATGGTGATATCGGCTTGAAGGGTCATGCCTGGATTTAAAGGGTAAACTTCCCCATAAGCGGACATCGACTGCGTATCCATATCGATCGTGAGCCGATAAACCGGTTCCTGGAACGGGATGGGCGCAGCGATCTCACCAGGCAGGAGCGTAGTCGATGAAACACTCCTGATCTCGCCGGGGATAGACCCAAATCGTTGATATGGGAAGGCATCAATACGCATGTTCACGACCTGACCCTCAGCCACAAACCCAGCGGCGCGGGTGGGCAGGAGCAAGTGCGCATAGAGCGTTTGATCGTTGGGGATGATCGCAACAAGCGGCTGGCTGGGGTTCGCCGAAACGCCCGGTGAGGCTTCAACGAAACTCACCGTGCCAGATATCGGTGCGGTCAGCGCATAGCCACCCGCGCGTACAAGCTCCGAGCGTGACTGCTCCAGCGCTGCAATATCAGAGCGTGCGCGAGACACGGCGATTTCAGACTGGGTGGGGATCAGATCCAGTGCGTGTTGGGTTTCGCGAATTTGCCCCTCGCGCTCTGTGATCTGGCGCGTGCTATCTGCGATGGCCGTTTCAGCAGAAAGATAGCTCTGTCGCCGCCTATCGACTTCACCGATAGGCGCGAGCCCGCGCTCAGCAAGGCTTTGCCACCGCTCCCATTGTGTACGCGCGATCACAGCACTTTCTTGAGCCAATGCGTGGCGAGTGCGAATTTGCGAAAGTTCAACCCGTAGACCAGATAATCGATCTTCAAGCCGAGTGAATTCGGCCACGTATTGCTGTTCTGCCAGCTCCAATTGCAGGCGCGCCTCGGTCAGGCGCGTATCGACCTGGCCGATCTGCACAGCGATCTCATCCTGCCCCAGATCATTACTTTGGCCGGTTTGAAGAAGAACGAGCAGCTGCCCTGCCTCAACCTCATCGCCCTGAGAAATCGCAACCTGGTGTATGATGCCACCCCGTGGGGCATAGACAGCGGCCACCCCCTCTCTGGGCGCTAGAAAGCCTGTCACAGTCTCTTTGCGCGTGAACTCACCAAGTATTGCAAAGGCAATGCCGGCAAGCGCGATCCCAAGTGCGCCAGTGGTCATTAGCCAAAATATGCGCGGCTGTGTGATTATGACGTCGCCCATCCCCGTTCGGGACTTGGCTTCGACGGCTTCTGGGCGGAAAAAGTGCATGGCGGCAACCCGTTCTAAGCGTAAGAATCGCGCTAGAGCCAAAACATGAAGGCAAATAAGTTGGCTGCTAAGTGTGCTGCCCACCCGTAAAAAAAGGCCCACCGATAATTTAGCACCATTCTTATGTAGAAAATGATCAATGCAAAGGAGGCGAAAAATAGTGTTGCCGGAGCAGCATATATAGAAAATCCATGAGTCAAAAATGCCAATATAGATACACTCAAAACACTGTAAACAATATAATATTTTCCAAAATAATTTTGAAAAAATCTGCATATAAAGATCAAAATTATTGTTTCAAAAACCGGTGCAAATATCATACTCAAAAATATCTTGATTCCTATTTCAAGTGCGCTTCTTTCAATTCTGCTATTATAATCCAAAAAAATAGAAGATATTTTAATCAATTCCCCATATTCAATACTGACTATGAGCATCGGTACTAATAAGCGGGTCAATACCGTTGCTAGAGCTATGAGAGCAATTATTTGGAGGTGTTTCATAACAAGAGTGCACATGGTCACCAGAGGTGGCCATGTGCTGCTTTCTTCTATGGACCAAGAAGAGACCCGGCCATCGGGTTCCCATCCAACCATTCTTGAGCTTGGTCTGAGTTAGCTTGATCAGCGTCATTGGCAGCCGCTTGGGCAAACTCGGTAAGAAACTCTTCGACAGCCACAATCGGGTTTGAGAGCACCCACTGCAACTGGTCACCAGCGGTGCCAGAGCCATCCCCTGGCCCTGGGATTGAGGGATCCGGCCCCTCAGGATCAGAGCTCAGCGAATAGTCTGGATATCCATCCTGCATATCATTTGGCCAACCTGGATTTAGCGGGTCATGAGTATTATCCCACCCACCGGAAACCAGTTTTATTTCTTCTGCAACTAACTCACGCATACTATACTCCTAGGGTTGCGTGTTGATGATTGGGTCATTTGATGACCCGGTGGCACCTGATCAGAAGTGTCAAAAAAACCTTTTCTGATCAGACGTTCGTGTAGGAGCCGGAGGTGGCGCTAGGCCCTCCGGCTCACGTGTTTCAGGACTGGACGGCCAAGGGGTCGCCTCCATCTGCTCTACCAAGCCCAATGAAGTGGCAGCATCTTCCGTCATCTCGGGGGTGCAAGCGGACAAGAAACCTGTTCCGTCCACTCCAGGGTCAAATAAGAGGCTGGGTTCAGGTTCGGCGTTAACGGGTCGAGCGTGTGTCCCCGTAAAATGAAGTCCACCACTGACGCGGCTGATTTCGTCGGTCGTTAGGGGCCTCATCTGTATCTCCTGTTTGTGCGCGGACCTTAAACCTCACTCAAGCTAAGGTAATTTTCGAAACCAATCTGGCAACCCTTAAGATTTCAATGATCGTAATAAGGTTGTGTTGATGGGCGCTTCCCCGGGGTCCTGATGGCCCTTGCTATACAAGAAAATCCGCCGCGTTGAGGCGCAGGTCTGTGGCCAAGTGACGCAAATCGAATGTGACATACCCTATGTAATTTATATGCTTAGTCTGCTTTGGTGTGGGAGAGGGTAAATCGAAGTAGGTCATAAGCTTGATCGACGATCTTTTCCATCGAGGGCGAATGCCTGCGCTTCTTCAGTCAGAGGCGTCGGAGTGTGGACTCGCCTGTCTGGCGATGATCGCAACCAAGCACGGCAGGCGCATGACGCTAAACGAAATGCGCGCTCAGTTTACGCTGTCGTTAAAAGGGATGACCCTTCAGGATATAATGCATGTCTCCGATGCCATGGGTCTTTCGACACGGCCCCTTCGGTGTGAACTTGAAGAGCTGGACCAGGTTAAAACCCCAGCGATCCTGCACTGGGACTTGAATCATTTTGTTGTTCTCGCATCGGCAAAATCAGGAAAGCTGGTCACCCATGATCCCGCAAAGGGACGAAGGGAACTCACCTATGCGGCGGCATCAGACCATTTTACCGGCGTCGCGCTGGAGCTGACTCCGACACCGCTCTTTGAACCGAAATCAGACGTCGCCCAGCTGAAATTATCTGATTTTTGGAGACGCATTCGCGGCTTGTCTGGCAGCTTGTGGCAGCTCTTCATCCTGTCACTGGTGTTACAGTGCTTTGCGCTTGTGTCCCCCCTGGTCAATCAGATCGTGGTCGACGACGCGATTACCAAACAGGACCTGTCCTTGTTGAACACGGTGATTATCGGGTTTTTCATCCTGTCACTCGTGCAAACCTTTATCGGCGTACTGCGCAGCTTTATCGGCATGTATCTGGGCAACCTCATGACCTTCCAGATGCGCGCCAATCTGCTGCGGCATCTCATTCGCCTGCCCATGGAGTTCTTTGAAAAGCGGCATATCGGAGACATTACCACCCGGTTTGGCTCGCTTGGGCCCATTCAAAGCCTCATAACCTCCAGCGTCATCGGTGCTGTGCTCGATGGGATTATGGCCATTGGCACGTTAGTATTTATGTTTTTCTACGCCCCCACGCTCACGCTTGTTGTCCTGGTTCTACTCGTCATTCATTTTGCCGGGCGGTTTGCGAGCTTTCCCTATACGCGGCGTCTGAATGAGGAGCAGATACAGACATCCGCCGACTTGCAAAGCCATTTCCTGGAAACACTCCGCTCTGTGCGTCCGGTCAAGCTTTTTGGCCGCGAAGAGGAACGTCACGCCCGTTGGCAAAACCTGTTCGCCGACAACATGAATGTTGGAATTCGGTTGGCTCGGTTCGGGATATGGTCCGGCGTTGGATTTGGATTGATTTCCACAATCGGGAATTTGGCGGTCCTGTATCTGGGTGCGCGAAACGTCATCGCAGGCGAGATGACCCTCGGAATGCTGTTTGCTTTTCAGGCTTATCGCGGGTCCTTCAGCGGAGCAGCCACAGGTTTGGTCAACGTCTTCTTCCAGTGGCGATTGGCGGGGCTGCATTTGGAACGCCTGGCTGACATCGCCCGAACGGAACCTGAGGAAGAAGAGAAAAAGGTGGCGCGCTTGCCGCAGAAAATTGCTGGCGGTCTGGAGGTCCAGAATGTGCGTTATCGTTATGGAGACAACGAACCGTGGGTCCTCGATGATCTAACCCTCACGGTTCAGCCCGGCGAGCGTATCGCCTTGGTGGGGCGCTCTGGAGGTGGCAAGTCCACCCTTATGAAAGTCTTGCTGGGGCTTTATACACCCGAGGAGGGCCGGGTGCTCTACGACGGACGTTCCATCGAAAACTGGGGTAGGCGCGCGATCCGCTCTCAGATTGGTGTGGTCATGCAGGATGATCGACTCCTCTCAGGCTCCCTGGCAGAGAATATCAGCTTCTTCGACACCAGTATCGACATGGCCAAGGTCGAAGCCTGTGCCAGAGCCGCTTGTATACATGACGAAATCATGGCGATGCCGATGGGATATCAAAGCCTTGTCGGTGATATGGGCTCCGCGCTCTCAGGCGGGCAATCGCAGCGTGTTCTTCTAGCTCGCGCGCTCTATAACGATCCTGCGATCTTGATGCTCGATGAAGGCACAGCCAACCTCGATCTGAACAGTGAAAAACTCATTGTAGAGGCCCTGGGCCAGCTTCCCATCACGCAAATAATCATTGCTCACCGCCCGCAAGCCATAGTCGGAGCGGATCGCATATTTGAACTGGTCGACGGGAAACTGATCCTGCATCAAGGCTAAGCGACCCCTAAGAACCCCATGGCAATCGCCCCGCCGATTGATCCCTCGTCAGAGGCGGAGAATGGCCCACCCCCTCCGACACCGCCCCATGTCCGAACGTGCAGTCGTTCGATCACAGAACAGCGATGCAGTCCTAATCATGGTTCAGTATGAAAGTGCTCTTGAAGCCTTTTACGGTAGATACCACAAATCTTACCTACGGGAGTTCGGGCACGATGTATGGCTGACCGTGGAAAGAATGGGAACGGACTAAACCCAGCCGAAGCGCACATCTTTCGTCCAAACCAGTGTCTCAATACCGTCTCGCAGGGCGTAAGCACCTGCAAGCGCCAAGGCATGCTCGTGCGGTATTCTTCGATTTTCGATCACGGAATTTCTGAACGCAGGTGAGCCATCCATTCGCTCTCGGACAAATGCGATATGGGACACGTCATTTTCCGCGTCTTGACCAATAATCTCCGTTTCAGCCAGCACATAGCTCGATGGGATTAGGCTAAGTGAATCCAGCCGCTTTGCAGCATGCAGGAGAGCACGCAAACGCTCGCAGAACACCTCGTTCGTAAATACAAAAAGGCTCTTAGCTTCGAACGAGGGACCATTGCTTTCGCACCAATCCCACCAATCCTGCACATTGATATCTATGGGCACTAAGGGATGGGTATCGGTTGCCTTCGATGCAGCGCGGGCTTTGATCTCCAGGAACTCTTTGAGCGTTTCACCAAGCGCCCACCAATCTCGAAGCTCAGCGTGAATTTCTTCCCATTGCTCTTCTGATAATCTTGGAAAGCTCGTTGCGACGGTTGGAAGGCACTTATCTTTGATGGTGTTTAATCGAGGCCGTCCACGTATATAGAATTGGCTCGGCTCGCCTAACGTGGGGGCTGGACGCACGTAGCGTATGCCATCAAGCTCAAATACCGTGTCCGTGATCGGCTTTTTGTCGCCAATTGCATGATCATGACCCAGCATGAGCCCTGTCATTAGCTGCTCTGAAAACGCATTCCATGAATCTCTAAGAAGTTCGAACTCTGGCATGCCGACAGGCTCGTCGACAGAAAAAAGCTCTATCGGACACAAGACGTGGGAATCGAAACCATCAGTGTGCACGTACATTCCCGCAACAATCACAGCATCAATAGTGCTTGTGTCATTTCGTGCACGCTTCAGAACAAGCTGTGCGAGTTCGTCATGCCCAATCGTATTGTACCCGTTGTTCACGACCATAAGGACTGAGAGCTCGGCGCTTGGGTAGTCCAGCTTCGTCCGCTTAAGTTGTTTTGCGGCCTTTTTCACGTGAGCTCTGAGGCTATCAGCGAGAATATTCTCAAATCGGCTCTGGTCAGCCTTGCTCAAGAACTCACGGAAAAGAACGATTGTCGGTCGATCTGGGAAAACACCTCTAAAGAGCTTAGCCGCCTTTTCTTGACGGCGCGTATTCTCTAGTCCATCGCCCTCAAGGGTTTTGAGTTCAACAACCGCGCCTCCAAGTACAAAATCAGCATTCTTGTTGGGTTGCTGGCTATCGTTTTCGTACGCGCGTTTTCCGCCGATCTTCTCAAAGATCGTTGTAACGTCATCCTCACTTAAGCGCTTTGGAAGAAGCTCGGGGAGCAGAGCCTCTTTCATTTACTCGCACAATCAGAGCCGTAAACAGGCCGCTGCGGCCAGCAAACTCGGCATCTAAAAATTGTCTGTTTCATACTGCTGATGTTACATCAGATTTCAAATGAGTCTCAAGGCTGAAGGCGTTAGAACGGACCCCTAATTTGGTTGTTGGGGGGGTAACATGGACAGTGCAGATTTTTTAGTTCTGGTAGCTGTCTCTTGCGGTCTATTTGGATCTTTACTTTTTGGTCTGATCAGTTTTCGAATTGTCCGAAATGATGATGAGTTTCTCTTCTGGAAAAAAGTGCGTGCCATTCAAATTTCAGACAATGTATCTGTAACTTTCTCATCGTTAGTTGGGCCCCTGGTGCCGCTAGAGTGTTGACCGGTTGCTCCCCCTTTACTAGCGAGCTTCCCTGTTGGCTATTTTTGCTTTGTCTAGGCTCTGCCCCACGCGCGGGAAAGGGTGCGGTCTCCCGAGCTTCGGGCCTTAAGGCCCTGTAGCCGCCGCACTGACCCTTGCCCGCACTTCCCCATATTTATTGGCTTGTCATGGGCTTCAAGGGAGAAGCCCCTTTGAGTTAAGGCATATCTGAACAGCCCATTTATTGGAGTGTTTAGGCTGTTGATATATACCCCAACAGCCTAGATAGGGTTTTTATATATAATCTTTTTGATTTTTAAGGAATATTGATATATACTCTATATTAGAAAGTAAGATTATAGAAAGCTACCCATGAGTGCCGTTAAATCCGTCATTAAGCGCCAATATGCACGTCTGGCCGACCAAGCTGCCAAGACTGGCAGGGGCATTGCTGCGCCACCAGAAGGTTGGATTGCGACCTTGCGCAAGGCGTTGGGGATGTCCGCTCCGACCTTGGCGCGGCGTATGGGGATCACCAAAGCGTCGATCTATCAAGCTGAGCGTATGGAGCGCGATGGCGGGGTGACACTCGACCGTATGGAGCGGATCGCTGAGGCCCTTGGGGGCCGGTTTGTCTACGCCATCATCCCGGACGAAAGTGTGGATGCGATGATGCAGGCCCAGGCACGCCTCAAGGCGGAAGCGATTGTAAAGCGCGCTGGTGTGCATATGGCGCTTGAGAAGCAGGCTTTGAATGCCGTTCAGACAGAAGAAGAGATCAACCGCATCACCGAAGAACTCCTGCGTGATATGCCCAGGGACTTTTGGGAGGCACCGTGATGTTCGAGGAACCCGATGGTGCCACCGCCCTTGATCCAGACGAGCTCGAAGGCCTTAAGCATCCGCACATCACAACACGCGGAGAGCGGGACGAGTTGGAGCAGGCGAACATCTCGGATGGACTGCAATGGCTTTCCCGCCGTCGCGGCGGAGACATTCTTGATGATGGGTTTATCCGCACGCTTCACGAGCGCCTCTTCGGGGCGGTTTGGGAATGGGCAGGCACCTACCGCCTGCGTGAGAAGAATATCGGGATCGATCCCGCGCATATCGCAGTTCAGCTTCGTCAGCTATTGGGAGATGCGCGCTATTGGGCCGATCACAATACTTATGCGCCTTTAGAGGCTGCAGCACGCTTCCATCATCAGATGGTGAAGATTCACCCTTTCCCAAACGGGAATGGCCGTCATGCCCGTATCGCAGCCGACCTCTATCTCCAAGACTATTACGATCATCCGCAAATCGCATGGGCGAGCGGGTTTGATCTACAGGCTGATAACGCAAGACGGGACGCATATATTGCGGCACTGCGCGCAGCCGATGCTGGGGACTATGCTCCACTCTTTGCTTTTGTAGGGGCTGATCAGGATCGCTAAGGGCTCAAACCCGGCCCATCACGAGATTGCGCTCGCTGTTTGGTTTGGCGCTTAAGCAAAACGCGCATGCGATCATACTCTTCCGCCCTTTGCTGTAGGGATGTTTTCGTCTCGGCGTTCCGTTGATGAGAGAGCGTTCGCCCACGCCCCAATACGCGGCGCTGTTCGAGATGGCGGAACACAAGCGCGTCTGTCTGCGTGCGGTCGCGTTGTAAGGCCTGCCAAGCGTCTTGCTGGTTTTGCTCTTTGATCTTTCGGGTTTCACCACGCAACCTATCCCAGACGCCAGAAAGACCGCTGCGGAACCGTCGCTGCCTTGCTTGGGCTTCCTCATTTGCACGGCGCGCCTGCTTTTGGGTGAGCGCACGCCGCTCTTCACGTTGCTGCGTAACAAGTGCCTTCCGTTCCTTGTCGAAGGCTTGTTGAGCCGCTTTAGCCTGCGCCCGGCGCTCCGCTTCCAGCCTTTGCATCGTGGGTGTCATGGTAAGGGCAATCTGGACCTTAGCCTCGGTGACAGTGGGAAGATCAGCGGATGACCCGATGCGTGCGCGGACCTCTTTGGTCTTGATGCCCAGCCATTTGGGAAGGGCGTAAATCTCGCAATCCCGGTCCAGCACCACATAGCCGCGCCGATCACCACGCGCGAGCGTATAACCGCGCTCCCGGAGCGCATGGATAAGGGCGGCCTTTGAGTCCGAGATCGCCCAAGCATCCTGTAGGTCAGATTGAATCTGGCGGGCATCTTTGCCGATGCGTTTAGCCTGTTGCCATTCGTCCAAGGAAAAGTTCTTTGGATCACGCGCCCTGCGGTCGATCAGCCCCTTTGGCATCTCCCATCCATGTTCACGGTAAAGCGCTTGCGAGACCTCACGGAGCTTCTTGTGTGGATGAGAAAGCGGGATCGCCTTCATGGCCTGTGCGTCAATCCGGCTCCAAACCGCATGCGCGTGACGACGCCCATTCTTTTCATGGAAGACAATGGCGCGCGGTTGCCCGCTTAGGCCCAGCTTGCGCTCAACCTGAACAATGGCGGCCTCAAATGTGCCTGTGCTAACCCGCTCCCGCTCCGGCGGGTTGAGACTGAGTGAGAAGAGAAATTGCTTGCAGCGCGTGCCTTTGCTGATCGCCTCAGCCTCGCGGAAAGCCCCCATTAGATCAGCAGACGCAAACCCCTTGATCTGATGCAAAGTCACATGATCATTTTCATCTTTGATGAGGTGCAAAGCCAGATCGCGCGCACCGCTGCGCTGATTGCCATTGAGGATCATTCTGGACCCTCCGCGCCCGTGCGCAGCGCACGCATCAATTCATCGCGCATAAGCTGGATATCGGCGCAGGCAGCAATGAGATCAGCGACAAGCTCAGGGTCCAAGAGCAATGTACCTGTATGCGCCGCCTTGGCGATCTGGTTCATATTGGAGGCTAGGCGCGACTGGCCAAGTGCTGCGAGAGCTTTGGCCAGAGCAACCCGGTCCAACGTTGGGCGTCGCTGGCGAGAGCCCCGTGGTTCTGCAGCATCTCCCAAGAGCGCTTTGCGGATATAAGCCCCCAAAGACAGGCCACGTGCGCGGCGCTCCAAGACCGAGCGCTCTTTTACGGTCAGCCGGATTGAGAATGGCGCGGCCTGCTTACCGACTGGCTTCCCAGATGCGGCTTGCCTAAAACTGGAGCCGACACCGATCTGCTTGGCACCATCCAGACCGCTCATGGCTTCGGCTCCTTGGTGGCAGGTTCGGGCTTGGATGGCTCCTTTATCTTGTTGAAGTCACTGTGGGTGAGTTGGTGCTCCCACTCCTCCAACACTTCAAAGATGGCTACAGGGTCGATACTCTCTGACGGGATAAATTCAAGGTTCGAATTGCGCCCGTCATGGCGCGCCATTTTTCTCTGAAAAATGTCGGCCTTCATGTAAGATGAGTTCGAATTAGGTTCGAACGGGCGCGCCATTTGTTCCGAAAAATTTGACCTGAATGTGAGACGAGTTTGAACGCAGCTCTAACGCGATTGCCTTCTCTCAAATAGCTAGCTTTGCTCAGGTTCGAGAAAGACTGGCGCGGATTTGAACAGGCAAGGGCTTATCTTCGACCAATGTCTGGCTCGCGGCGATTGCGATGTGCCGACACACTTCCCCTACGACCGGAAAATACCGGCGAGTTCAACTGGGGAGGAAGGCCGCTATGGCGACTTCTGAATATCAATCCGGAAATGCGCCCGAGGAGGGCCTGTCCGGTGAGCACACCATCTCCGAGAGCAGGTTCAAAGCCTACTGGAAGGAAAACCTCACCTTGATGGGGATCCTTTTAGTGATCTGGTTCTCGGTTTCCTTCGGCGCTGGCATCCTGTTTCGCGATGTCCTGGACCAGGTCTCCATTGGCGGCGCGCCACTGGGCTTCTGGTTCGCCCAGCAGGGGGCCATCTATGTCTTTGTCATTCTGATCTTCGTCTACTCGTTCATGATGCACCGCATCGAGCGCAAGTATGACGTTGATGACGACGACGGTTAGGGGAGGCCACCATGGAAGCGACCATTTTTGGCTTGACCCCGACGGTGTTCTGGACGGCCTTTTTCGTTATCTCGACCTTCGGGCTTTACATCGGCATTGCCGTCTGGGCCCGTGCTGCAACCACTGACGACTTTTACGTTGCCGGTCATGACATCCACCCGGTGTTCAATGGCATGGCGACAGCCGCGGACTGGATGAGCGCAGCCTCATTCCTGTCCATGGCCGGTCTCATTGCCTTCATGGGCTATGACGGCTCGGTCTTCCTGATGGGCTGGACGGGTGGCTATGTGCTGCTGGCGCTCCTGCTGGCACCCTATCTGCGCAAATTCGGCAAGTTCACTGTGCCGGACTTTGTGGGTGATCGCTATTACAGCCAGGCCGCCCGCATTGTCGCGGTGATCTGTGCCCTCTTTATCTCGTTTACCTATATCGCCGGCCAGATGCGCGGAACGGGCATCGCCTTTTCCAACTTCCTCGGTGTGGAGATCGAGCTGGGCGTGATTATCGGCGCGGTGATCGTGCTGTTCTACGCTGTGCTCGGCGGGATGAAGGGTGTCACCTATACCCAGGTCGCCCAGTACTGCGTATTGATCTTCGCCTTCACGGTTCCGGCGATCTTCTTGAGCCTTCAGATCACAGGCACACCAATCCCGCAGCTGGGTTTTATCGGCAATACCTCCGAGGGCGTGCCGCTGCTGGCGAACCTTGATCGTACGCTGACGGATCTGGGCTTCACCTCCTATCTTCAGGGCGAGAAGGCCATGATCGACGTAGCTGCCATCACGCTTGCGTTGATGGTGGGGACTGCCGGTCTGCCGCACGTGATCATTCGCTTCTTCACCGTGCCGAAGGCGTCTGACGCCCGCAAGTCGGCTGGTTGGGCGCTGATCTTTATCGCGATCCTCTACACCACCGCTCCGGCTGTGGCGGTATTTGCCCGGTCAAACTTCATCGATACGGTCAATGAGAGCACCTACTCCGTCGACGTGGCCCGAGGCGAAGCCGAAGCTGCCGACATGGGTGAGGGCGCAACGCCCCAGTGGTTCTACAACTGGGAACGCACCGGCCTTCTGGGCTTCACCGACAAAAACGGTGACGGCCAGGTCCAATATCGCGCTGATCCTGAGGTCAACGAGGTGACCACGCTCGATCGCGATATCTTCGTGCTGGCCAATCCGGAGATCGGCAATCTGCCCGGCTGGGTGATTGGTCTGGTGGTTGCCGGTGGCCTTGCTGCCGCGCTGTCCACGGCCGCTGGCTTGCTGATGGTGATCAGCTCGGCGGTATCCCACGACCTGTGCCGGAAGGTATTGTTTAAAAACATGTCCGACACCCAGGAACTGCTGGTCGCGCGCTTCGCGGCTGTGGGGGCTGTGCTGGTGGCGATCTATGCCGGCATCAACCCGCCAGGCTTCGTGGCCGCCGTTGTCGCGTTTGCCTTCGGGCTTGGGGCTGCCAGCTTCTTCCCGGTGATCTTCCTGGGGATTTTCTGGAAGCGCATGAACAAGCAGGGGGCCATTGCGTCCATGACGGTCGGCCTGTCGGTGACCGCCGCTTATATCCTGCACTTCAAGATCGGCTTCACCTCCGTTGTGATCGGGGCCTGCGCCCTGATTGTTGCGGCTGTGTTGATGATCCTGCACTTTGGTCTCAAGGGTGAAAGTGATACCCGGCCTATGTTCTTCGGGTCGCTTGCTCTGATCGGTGTGTTTGCGCTGGGTGCCTTCGGTATCCTGCCAGACATTGCCATGGGCACGGCTGATCAATGGTTCCTCGGCATCTCGCCTGAAGGCTTCGGGGCTGTGGGCATGATGATCGCCATGGCGACCGCCATCGTGACATCGCTGGCAACCCAGGCCCCACCAAAAGAGGTGCAGGACCTGGTAGAGGAGATCCGCATCCCTTCTGCCAAGGCCCATGTGAGCCACGGTCCGGCGGAGTAACTCCGACGACCAGACCTGACCCTGCGGCGGCTGAGCGATCAGCCGCCGCTTTTTCTTGTCCTTCCGCGACCCTGCGCCGCAAGCCGGTACTTTCATTGGCGTATAAAGTTGCAACACGCCTCAGCACTTCGGAGAGAAACGTTTGGGCCTGACACTCACTTTGACGGTCCTTTTAGGCTGGGTGGCCCTCCTGTTTGTCATCGCTTTTTACGGGGATGCGCGAGCGGACCGGCTGGACCGTGCGCCTCGGTCCAGAGCCTGGCTCTACGTCTTTGGACTTGGGGTCTATTGCACCAGCTGGACTTTTTTTGGCGCGGTCGGGGATGCCGCTCGCAATGGCTGGGATTATCTACCGATCTATCTGGGGCCAGCGTTGGTTTTCCTTGTCGGCTTTCCCATTGTGCGCCGCCTGGTGCGCCTCGGGCGTGAGCACAATACCGGCTCGATCGCGGACTTTCTGTCGGCCCGTTATGGCAAGTCGGCGGCTGTGGGGGCGCTGGCTGCGGCCGGGCTTCTGCTGGCCGTCATTCCCTACATTGCGCTCCAGCTCAAAAGCGCAGCCTCGACGCTCTCCCTCATGGTGGATGGGAACACGCCGGACGTCGTCTGGAGTGTCGGGGCCGCCGTCGCGTTTGCAGCCTTTGCCATCCTGTTTGGCCAGCGCGAATCCGATGTGGCGGCGGGAAATCGCGGTCTCGTGCTGGCGGTTGCCACCGAAAGCCTGATCAAGCTTCTGGCTATGGTCGCTGTTGGCGTCTTTGCCTGTGTTGTGTGGGCTCAAATCCCGGCTGGTGTGCGCCAAAGCGCTTTTGAAGCCTCTGCCCTCGTGGCGGGCGGGCTCGATGTGCGCTTTGTCGTGATCACGGTTCTGGCTGGGTTCGCGGCTCTGACCCTGCCGCGCCAGTTTCACATGATGGTGGTGGAAACCCGCAAGCCGGAAGACGCGGGACTGTCCCGCTGGGCATTCCCCGCCTATCTGGCGGTCGTAGCGCTCGTGGCACCGCCGGTGGCTCTGGCCGGTGCCAGCATGCTGGGAGAGGCGGATCCAGATTCCTATGTGCTGGCTCTCCCCCTGGCCATGGGGGCAGAAGGCCTGGCCATGCTCGCCTTCATCGGCGGCTTTTCAGCGGCGGCTGGCATGGTGACCATCTCCGCGCTGGCCATGTCGACCATGCTGGTCAACGACCTCGCCGCTCCTGTGTTGCTGAAATCCCGGCTCAATGCCGAAACTGGCCTTGCGGCGAACTTCCTGACCTGGCGCCGGGTGGCGGTGGTGGGGCTTGTAGGCGCAGCGCTGATCTTCCAGCTGGGGATGGACCGTTCTGTCGGGCTCGCCGGTATCGGTCTTGTGGCGTTTGCGGGTGCTGCCCAGCTCGCACCGGCCTTGTTGTTCGGCCTGTTCTGGCGACGCGCCAACCGGGCCGGCGCTCTGGCGGGCATGGGTACAGGTCTGTTTCTCTGGTTCAGCCTGATCCTGGTGCCGACCTATACTGGCCAGCTGCCGCCTGCGCCGATCGGGGTGGATGCCTTTGCGTTTGCCAGCGCGGTCTGCCTGATCGCGAACACCATCATCTTCATTGTGGCCGTGGCCTTTTCCTCAACCGGGCTCGTCGATCAGATGCAGGCTGACGCTTTTACCGGTCACGCCAGCAGACACAGCCCAGACACCCATGGCGCGCGGGTCTCCGATCTGCAATCGGTCCTGATCCGTGTTCTTGGAGAAACGGAGGCCGAAGCGACTCTGGCCGAGCTGTCGAAGACGGTCGGGCGGTCCCTGAAACCCAACGACACCCCGACACCGGCTCTGATCAGCCTTGCTGAAGCGCGACTGGCCCGTTCGCTGGGGGCGGCTTCAGCGCGCATATTGATGACGCGGGTTCTCACAGGCGCGCGGGTCAGTCCCGGTGATGTGGTGACCTTGATCGACGAAACCGCTGAAAAGCTGCGCACCAGTCACGACCGTCTGGAGGAAAGCGAGCGCTCGATCCGCTTTTACACCGACAACCTGCCGGCGCTTTTAAGCTATGCCGACCGCGACTACCGGCTGCGCTTTGCCAATAAGGGCTATCTCGATTTCTTTGATATCGATGAAAGCGCCGTTGGGGAGCCGATGGCCGCTTTCATGACCACCGAAGAATATGAGCTGCGCCGCCCCCATATGGAGGCCGCGCTAAATGGCGACCGTCAGGTCTTTGATATTTCGCGGCGAAAGGGCGAGCGTCGCCGCCGGTCCTGGCAGGTGGTTTACCAGCCGCGCATCGAAAATGGTGAGGTGGTCGGCTTCTTTGCCGTCTATCAGGACAATACCGCCAGGCGTGAGGCCGAGGAGGGCCTGAGACGGGCGTACGAGACCCTCGAAGCGCGTGTGGATGAGCGCACCGCCGCTCTGAAAGCTGAAAGCGAGGCGCGGCTCGATCTGGCCCGGGATCTGGAAACTGCGAGGCGCACCGCAGAAGCCGCCACCCAGTCCAAGACCCGCTTTCTGGCCGCTGCCAGCCACGATCTGTTGCAGCCCCTGTCCGCCGCGCGCCTGTTTGCCGGGGCGCTGGAGGAGGACCTGAAAGAGGGGTCTGAGGGACAGGCAAAACTGGCGCAGCGGATCGAGCATTCCATTGACCATGCCGACCGCCTGCTCCGGGCGTTGCTGGACATTTCAAGGCTGGATGCCGACGGCGTCACGCCCCGTCAGAGTGTATTTTCGCTGGGTGAATTGATCGAGGAAACCGCGGCTCAATTTATGCCCAAGGCCGAAGCCAAGGGGCTGCAGCTGCGGATCGTTCCGTGCCGATTGGCTGTGTTCTCCGATCGTGGCCTGATGACTAGTGTGCTGCAAAATCTGATCTCCAACGCGGTACGTTATACCCAGAGCGGAACGGTGCTGGTCGGGGCGCGCCGACAAGGAGATACGGTCCGCCTTCAGGTTACTGATACCGGTCCCGGCATCCCGGTGGAACGCCAGCGCGCCGTTTTCAAGGAGTTCGAACGCGGGGCCATGGCCGATCAGACCGATCGGGGTCTGGGGCTGGGGCTGGCCGTTGTCGACCGGATTTGCACCACACTCGGTCACAGGCTCTCGCTGCAGTCGGTCGAAGGGCAGGGTTCAACCTTTGAAGTGACTCTGCCACGCGCAGCCTCAAAGCCCTCAGCGAGGCGGTCCACCCGCCGCCGATCCGAAAAGCTTAATGGTCTGAAAGTGCTGTGTCTGGAAGATGAAGCCCCGGTTCTGGACGCCCTGCTGGCACTGTTGAAGCGCTGGGGCTGTGATGCGCGCGGCGCGCGCGATGAAGCCTCAGCCAGGGTGGCGTTTAGTGAAGGCGCGCCCGATGTTGTGGTTCTGGATTACCAGTTGGAGAACGGGGCCACAGGCCCGGCTGTTTATGGCGAGTTGTGTGAGATGTGGGGGGCAACGCCGCCCGGCGTGCTGATCACCGCAGAGCGCGGTCAGGAGCCCCAGGCCGCAGCCCAAAAGGCCAGGCTGGAGCTGATCCAGAAACCGGCTCCGCCAGCAGTGTTAAGGGCAACGCTCAATACTCTAAAGCGCAAGGCCCTGTAGGGCGTCAGCTCTCGGCTGGTGGTTCGACCAGAAGCGCCTGGGCGACCAGCACCGCCTGGGTGCGGTTGATAACATCGAGCTTTCTGAAAATCGCGGTGACGTGGGCTTTCACGGTGGCTTCTGAGATGCCCATGTCATAGGCGATCTGCTTGTTGAGCCGGCCGGCGGCCAGACCCTGCATAACCCGTAGCTGCGCTGGGGTCAGCTGAGCGAGTTTCGCAGCCGCTTCAGCGGCTTCATCCGCCTCTTCGCTGTCATCCTCTGGGGCCCAGATCTCGCCATCGAGGATGGCCTGAAGCGCCTCACACAGCGTCTCCATGCCCGCGGTCTTTGGGATGAAGCCTGAAGCCCCAAACTCCAGCGCGCGGGCGGCCACACCCGGTGCGGTGCTGGCGCTGATGACCACGACTGGCACATTGGGATGGGCGCGCCGAAGTTCGGCGAGGCCTACAAAGCCAGAGCTGTCCTCCATGTGAAGATCAAGGCAGACCAGCTCGGCTGCGCCTGCCTGCAGCGCGGTTGCGGTTTCAGCCAGTGAGCTTGTTTCCACGACCGTCCTGTCGGGTGCAACCCGACCGACTGCGGCTGCCAGAGCTGCGCGAAAAAGCGGGTGGTCGTCGGCAAGAAGGATGCGGCTCATATGGGGCGCGGCGTCCATGAACGCCTCCTGATCGTCATTGATGGGTCGACGCTAATGGGTGGGCGTGGCTGCGTCGCCTCACCAAAAAGTCGCATACGGATCAGGGCCAATTTCGACCATTGGCGCATACCGCCACTCTACCGACCTCTCGATACTGCTTGCCAAGACGCCGGACGATCGGCGCACCGGGAGCCTCGATGCTCCAGATAATCGGGAGGCTGCATACATGACGGTTTCGTCTGTTCTTAAAATGACCCTTGCTGCTGGCGTATCTGCCATGGCGTTGAGCTCCGGCGCTTTGGCGTCAAACCCTGAGGAAATGGAGGCGCGCCTGGCTGCGCTGGAGGCTATGGTGGCCGATTTGCGCAATGAGCTGGAGGCCGAGCGCGCCCGGACCGCAGAGCGCGATGACGCCATGGCCAATCGGGTCGTGGAGCTGGAAGCGCGCGAGCAGCCAGCTTCTGTCACCGCCGCGGCCAGCCCGCCGGGCAATGGCTTCATGGCGGGCAATACCAACATCACCTATGGCGGCTTCATCGACATTGATGCCCACCTGACCGATGTATCGGACGGGGATCTTGCGCCCACCTCCATTACCCGGGACTTCTATATCCCTGGCGCAACGCCGGTGGGCGGAACGGGCGATAGCGAGCCGGACTTTGACTTTACCGCCCAGGGCTCGCGCTTCTTCTTTGCTACCACCACGCCGGTGGGCGACAGCGAGGTGAAGAGCCGGCTGGAGTTTGATTTTCTGGGGTCACCCGGTGGCAATGAGCGGGTGTCCAATTCCTATAATCCGCGCCTGCGGGTGGCCTGGGCCGAGATGGGCAACTGGCGCATCGGCCAAGACTGGACAACGTTTCAGAATACCGCCGCCATTCCTGAAAGCGCGAGCTTCCTGGTGCTGTCGGATGGCATGGTCTTCGTGCGCCAGGCCCAGATCCGCTACACCAATGGCAACTTCCAGGCCTCGCTTGAAAACACAGACACAACGGTCACGCCCTTTGGTGGCGGTGGCCGGATTGAGTCAGGCGATGGGGCCACGCCAGACTTTGTCGCCCGCTACAATATCCGCCGCGACGGCGTGAATGTGGCGCTTGCCGGGATAGCCCGTCGCCTGTCGGCAGAAACCGGTGCCATCGATGGCGATGCGCTGGGTTGGGGCGTTTCAGTCCAGGGGCGCGTCTCGTTGACCGACAGCTCTGACCTTCGCTTTTCGGCGACCGCCGGTGAAGGTGTGGGCCGCTATATCGGGCTGAATGCCATTAATGGCGCGGTTGCAACGGCTAGCGGCGATATTGAGCCGATCCCCGTTTATGGCGGGCTGATCGCCTGGCGTCAGGAGCTGGGCGAGGGCCGCCGCTTCAATGTCGGCTATTCCTTCCTCGAAGCGGACAATGATGTGGCGCTTACCGGAAATAGTGCCACCCGTTCGGTTCAGTCTGGCTATGCGGCCTACCTCGCCTCCATGGGCGGCGGTGTGACCGTCGGTGGTGAACTGATGATCGGAAACCGGGAGCTGGAAAACGGCACATCGGGCACGATCAGCCGCATCACGCTTTCAACCAAGTACGCGTTTTAAATCCCCCCGGGGTGGTGGGCCGCCGTCGGGTGGCCTGCCGCACCTTTTGCGATCTTACAAGGAGGTCGAACCATGGACGGATCAAACCCAAAAGCTGCAGGCGGCGCGCCAGCGCTGGTGCCAGTTCCCGACAGCTATGCCGAGCACGCTTCGATCAATGCACAACTCTACGAGCAGAAGTACAAGCGCTCGCTGGAGGACCCGGACGGCTTCTGGCGCGATGAGCTGAACCGTCTCGACTGGTTCCAGGCCCCCACGAAGATCTCTGACGTCAGTTGGGATCCGGATGATCTCTACATTCGCTGGTTTGAAGATGGATATCTGAACGTCGCCTATAACTGCATCGACAGGCATCTCGATCAGCGCGCAAATGATGTCGCGATCATCTGGGAGGGGGATAACCCCGGCTTCCACCACTCGATCACCTATGCCCAGCTGCATAACCATGTGTGCCGGATGGCCAATGAGCTGAAGAAGATCGGCGTCAGGAAGGGTGACCGGGTCACCATCTACATGCCGATGATCCCTGAAGCGACCTACGCCATGCTGGCCTGCGCCCGCATTGGCGCGGTTCACACGGTGGTATTCGGCGGCTTCTCGCCCGAAGCCCTGGCGGGTCGCATCGAAGACTGCGGGTCTGAGTTCGTCGTAACCGCTGACCAGGGTGTGCGCGGTGGCAAGGGTGTGGCGCTGAAGTCCAATGTCGACAAGGCGCTAGACCTGGTTGAAGGCGTGCGCGCGGTTTTGTGTGTGCGCCATACCGGGGCCAGCGTGCCGTGGGTTGAGGGGCGCGATTTCTGGCACCATGAGCTGGCACTGGAGGTGGATGCCCAATGCGCGCCGGAACCCATGAATGCAGAAGACCCGCTCTTCATCCTCTACACCTCGGGCTCGACGGGTAAGCCTAAAGGCGTGCTCCATACCACGGGCGGATATCTGCTCTGGTCGGCGCTGACTTTTGACGCTGTGTTCGATGTTAAACGGGGCGAAGTGTTCTGGTGCACCGCCGATATCGGCTGGATTACCGGTCACACCTATCTGACTTACGGGCCGCTCGCCAACGGCGTCACGACGCTGATGTTTGAGGGTATTCCCACCTATCCAGCGCCAGACCGCTTCTGGCGGGTCTGTGCCAAGCACAAGGTGAATGTCTTCTACACGGCCCCGACGGCGCTGCGCTCCATTATGCGTGAAGGCGATGAGCCGGTTGAGAAGCACGACCTGTCATCGCTGCGCCTGCTGGGCACGGTGGGCGAGCCGATCAACCCGGAGGCCTGGGCCTGGTATCACCGCGTTGTCGGCAAGGGGAAACTGCCCATCGTGGATACCTGGTGGCAGACCGAAACGGGTGCCTGCCTGATGACCCCGCTGCCAGGAGCCCACGCGCTCAAGCCCGGTGCGGCGAGCTTTCCCATGTTCGGGATCGAACCGGCGCTTGTCGACAATGAAGACAATCCGCTTCCCGATGAGGGGGCCGCAGAAGGCAATCTCATCATCAAGGGTAGCTGGCCAGGCCAGATGCGCACGGTCTATGGCGATCACAAGCGCTTTGCCGAGACGTATTTCTCCACCTATCGCGGGCTCTACTTCACCGGTGATGGTGCGCGCCGTGATGAGGACGGTTATTGGTGGATAACCGGGCGTGTGGACGATGTTCTGAACGTCTCCGGCCACCGTCTGGGCACAGCTGAGATTGAAAGCGCTCTGGTATCCCATCCGCTCGTGGCTGAGGCAGCCGTGGTTGGCTATCCTCACGATATCAAGGGGCAGGGCGTCTATTGCTACGTCACGATGAATGCGGGGCTGGAACCCACTGATGAAACAGCAAAGCAGCTTCGCAATCATGTGCGCTCGGAAATCGGCCCTGTCGCCAGCCCGGACCTGATCCAGTTTGCTCCGGGGCTTCCCAAGACTCGCTCGGGCAAGATCATGCGCCGGATCTTGAGAAAGATTGCCGAGAACCAGTTTGACGCGCTTGGTGATACCTCAACGCTGGCTGACCCGGCGGTTGTGGACGACCTGATCGAGGGCCGACTGAACCGCGATTGATACCGAAGCCTCGGGGATGGGCGCACACGCGCACCCTGTTCCTCTTGCGGTCGACGCGCTCGTTCCTTTGCGCAGCGCGTCGGCCGTTATTGTTTTGAATGCGCGGAAAATGGGAATTATCCACAGGCCTGAATTCACGCGAGGAATTTGATATTTTATTGCTGATAGCTTTCTGTTTACCAAGATATATGGACGGGGGAGAAGTCCAATACCGGCACACGTGTAAGTTCGCCGCCGGAAGCGCATTTTGATGCGCTTGCCCAGACGCTGCGTGCCGAATTGCAAGTGCGGTCAAACAGGTATTGGGAGGAGCGCGCCTTTCACGCTGCTGCCCATGATGGCTTCCTGGCGCTGTCCTGGTCAGGAAGCCGCGACTACGCCAAGGCTCATGCATTCCAGAGCGCCTGGGGCGAAGAGAAGCAGTCGTTCGACGCGTGTGAAGAACGCAAGAGTCCTGTGTCGTTAAACGTGCAAAATGCTCGCAAGCTTGAGATCATCAAGAAAGTCCAGCAGAGCTACAAGCACAAGAGCAAGGGTGTATTTGCGCAGGAAGCTTATATATTTCAGAAGGAAAGCGAAGTTGCGCCTGATATTCTCCATCAATTTGGCCTCGATCTGAGAGGCGATTACGGGGCGTTACCGCTTCACCATTATTTCCGCCTCTCCCGCCGGCAGTCGGTTCCAGATTTGGATGAGGCTCCGATATTTTCGCGATGGAGCCTTGAAAAGAAGACCTATCACTCCGGCACGGCGCTGATCAGTGATCTGCTTGATGAGATTTACGTTGATGAGTGCCCGAAGGAGCCAGCAGAACCAAAGAAAAAATGCTTCTGGTGCTGGGTGGTGGCGATCACGTCCTGTCTTGCATTGCTTTTCGCGCTGGGGGTGTATTTCTGGGTGACATTCTTGCCTCTGAGCGCCCGTCTGTGGCGGCGCGCCTCGGTGATGTCGCGAATGAAGTTGCTGAAATTCAGACCCGGCTCTCGGGCGTTGATGCTCAATATGCCCAGTTGCAGCGGCAGCTTGAAGAATTGATCGCCACATCGGCGACTTCCGACCAGGTGAATGCGGTGCGTGCCAACCATGTTGTGCTGCGTGAGGATTTGCGCGGGCCTGCAGCTCGATATGCCGAACTTCGACAGGTTGTGGAGTCGCGTTTTTATTTCTATCGGCCGCTGGGTGGGTAACGCAGTGCCATTCACCTGAATTACAGTCTGTCAACGTTTAGCACAAGGATATGAAAGCGTTAAGTCCGTTTGGATAGTGCGATTATTAAATTAAATAAACACATTCAGTGAGTTTGTAAGAATTTTTAGTAGTTCATTAATCCCGACTCCGAATACTGAATTAAGTGGACTTAATCACTAAACACATTCATCGGGGGTCTATTGCCATGCTTGCCACACAGTCTCGGTCTGATTTCACCCTACGCGAACCCTCAGCACTTGGTGCGTTGCTGGTCTATGACTGGCGTATGCGCGGTGTGCTGACCGACGTCGAAGTTATGGATGAAGCCATCGACAAGCCTGTGACCACCGGAGTCCTGCGCCACCTGCAGCGGCTGGGGCAAATCAGGGCGGTCCATGGTGTTCGCTCTCAGGGCGGACGCATGCGCCTCTGGCCGCTGGCTGACGTCTTGAAAGCCCAGGCGGTGCTGGATCTGCGTGCAGCCTCGGGGGCCCGGTTGGCGTCCTGTGTCGATGCGTTCTCGCTCTGCCCGGAATTGCTGATGGAGGTCGTTGAAGACTGGGAGCGCCATATCGGCAGTGAACGGGATCGCCGCAGCGAGGTCGCCCTTGCCGCCAATGCTGCAACGCTGATGACTGATTGCACAGCGCTCATGAGCTTTGCTGAAGCGTCGGTCGAGGCTTTTGTAGGCCGCAATCGCCTGGGCCAGGCGGAGCGCCCGACCTTTCTCCTTTAAACAGCAGCTGTGGTGTGAAAAATCACCGCGCTCGGTGATTGCAATCTGACCTGAAACGGGCTGCGATGGTCCCAGATAAAATGTTCTGGGAGGCAGTCTTCATATGTCTGACATTCGATTTGATGGTCGTGTTGCGATTGTAACCGGTGCAGGCACCGGTCTGGGCCGTAGCCATGCGCTGGAATTGGCCCGGCGCGGTGCGAAGGTTGTCGTCAACGATCTTGGTGGCAGCGTGGATGGCTCCGGCGCGTCTGCGTCCACGGCTGAGGCTGTGGCTGACGAAATTCGCGCAGCCGGCGGTGAAGCGATTGCCCACGGTGCCAATGTGACCAAGGCTGGCGAGGTCGCCGACATGGTGGATCAGGCGCTGAAGGCCTGGGGCCGGGTTGATGTGCTGGTCAACAATGCTGGCATTCTGCGCGACAAAAGCTTTGCGAAAATGACGCTGGAAGACTTCCAGCTGGTCGTGGACGTTCACCTGATGGGCTCCACGATTTGCTCCAAAGCGGTGTGGGAGCCGATGCGCGAAGCCCAGTATGGCCGCATCGTCATGACCAGCTCCTCGTCTGGCATCTACGGTAATTTCGGCCAGTCCAACTATGGCGCGGCGAAAATGGGCGTCATTGGCCTGATGAATGTGCTCCACCTTGAGGGGCGCAAAAACAACATCAAGGTCAATGCGCTGGCACCGACTGCCCATACCCGCATGACCGAAGGTCTGATCCCCGAAGAGGCCCTGAAACTCATGACGCCGGAAAGCGTGACGGCGGGGCTTATCGTGCTGGCGGCTGAACAGGCCCCGGAGCGCACCGTGCTATGTGCGGGCGCGGGCGGGTACGCCGCCACCAGAATCTACGAAACGCCAGGCGTCTATCTGCCACCAGAAGAGCAGACAGCGGAAAATGTTCTGGCTAATCTTGACAAAATCACGTCGCCTGACGGCCAGGAACCCTATGAAGAAGGCTCCAGCCAGACCTTCAAATTCCTCCAGTATGCGGCCAAGCATTTCGATCTTTCGCTCGGCTAACCCTCACAAGACCCCTTCAGTTTTAAAAGGAGCTTCCCATGCGTGAAGCACTGATCGTCTCCACCGCGCGTACCCCGATTGGCAAGGCTTATCGCGGTGCGTTCAACGACACTCAGGCCCAGGCGCTGGGCGGCCATGCCATTGAGCATGCGGTCCAGCGGGCCAAGATCGACCCGGCCGAGATTGATGACGTCGTCATTGGCGCAGCCATGCAGCAGGGCTCAACCTTTCAGAATGTGGGTCGCCAGGCCGCCATCCGCGCAGGTCTGCCCACTTCGGTGTCCGGAATGAGCATCGACCGCCAGTGTGCCTCGGGCATGATGGCTATTGCGACTGCGGCCAAGCAGATCATTTCTGACGGCATGTCGGTCACGGTCGGCGGCGGCCTTGAGTCGATTTCGCTGGTTCAAAACGAGCACATGAATATCCACAAGGCCTTTGATCCGTGGATTAACGAGCATCGCCCGGACCTGTACATGTCCATGTTGGAAACCGCTGAAATCGTGGCCGAACGCTATGGCGTCAGCCGCGAGGCGCAGGACGAATACGCTCTGCAATCCCAGCAGCGCACAGCGGCGGCGCAGGCTGCGGGCAAGTTTGACGACGAGATCGTGCCGATGCCGAGCACCATGCTGGTCAAGGACAAGGCCACCGGCGAAATCTCCAAACAGGACGTCACGCTGGACAAGGACGAGGGCAACCGCCCTTCCACCACGCTTGAGAATCTTGAAGCGCTCAACCCGGTCTTTGCCAACGGCATGACCGTCAAGCAGGGCAAGTTCATTACAGCCGGCAATGCCTCCCAGCTGTCAGATGGTGCGTCGGCCTCGGTACTGATGGAAGGCAAGGAAGCTGAAAAGCGCGGGCTGGAGCCGCTGGGGGCCTATCGCGGCATTGCCGTGGCCGGTCTTGATCCCGATGAGATGGGGATTGGCCCGATACACGCCGTGCCAAAGCTTCTCAAGGCCAACGGCCTGACTATGGACGATATCGGCCTGTGGGAGCTCAACGAGGCCTTCGCCGTGCAGGTGCTCTACTGCCGCGACAAGCTGGGCATCCCGAACGAGAATCTCAACGTCAATGGCGGCGCGATCTCGGTCGGTCACCCCTATGGCATGTCGGGTGCCCGCATGGTGGGCCACGCCCTCATCGAAGGTAAGCGCCGCGGTGCCAAATACGTCGTCTGCACCATGTGCGTCGGCGGCGGTATGGGCGCAGCGGGTCTGTTTGAGGTGCTTTAAGAGAGCCCGCTAGACAAGCTCTGTAAAAGAAAACCCCGGCCAAACGGCCGGGGTTTTTGTTTGTGAGGACAGGGCTGCTTCCACCTGTCCCAGACGCCGCAGGCGATCCGGGATCAACGGCTCGTGCATAGTGATGATCACCGTGGCGCACTCAGGTGATCCTTAGCTCTGCGACCCAGGGCCTTGGCCGGGACAGGTGCAAGCAGAGCGCGTTACTCGTCGTCTTCCGCGTCCCAGCCATAGGCCCAGGTGATGATACGGTTGAGGGTGTGCTGCTCCATGGTGCCATCGACCAGATGCGCCCACGGGCCGCGAGCGAACGCCGCCACATCTTCGCCTGAGTGGGTTTCAGAACCCATGGGAACGGCTGACTGCTGGCGGTAATTCGGGTCCAGAACCTGCTCCTGCGTCAGGGTTTCATCGCCGCGCTGCACGCCGCCGGTGTAGTAGCCAAGCGTGGTGTAGGGGCGGCCATCTTGCGCCGGTGACGGCGGGGTCGGATCATCGCTGCCATCGGGGGCTGGCGGATGGACGAGGCCCAGGATCGGGTTTCCGCGACGCGGATAGCCGGCGATGTTGAACACGTGGCCGTGGTCGGCCGTCACGATGATCAGGGTTTCATCCGCGTCGGTCATCTCGTCAGCGCGAGCGACCGCTTCGGCAAAGGCGATGGCATCGGTCAGGGCGCGCGCGGCATTGGTGCCATGGTGGGCGTGGTCAACGCGGCCTGCTTCCACCAGCAGGTAGTAGCCCTCTTCGTTTTGCGACAGGCGCTCAATGGCAAACGCGGTCATCTCGGCCAGCGAGGGCTGCTCTGCATCATCGCGATCGAGCGTGTAGGACATGTGCGAGCGCGAAAAGAGGCCAAGCACCGGCTCCTCGCCATTGGGGTCCAGAGCGCGGAACTCAGCGGCATTCTCCACATAGGAGCCACCGAGGATGTCCCATTCTTCAGCCAGATCGCGTCCGTCCTGGCGCTGACCGCCCCGGTCTTCGCCCACAAACGCTCCGCGGCCACCGCCAAGCGCCACGTCCACAGGACCGCCTTCGACAAACCAGGTATCGATCAGCTGTTCAGCCAGGTCGCGGCAGCCCGCTTCGACCGCATAAGGCGGCAGGGCGGTATCGCTCTCCCAGTCCCGGCTGGGCAGGTGGGCATAGGCAGAGGCTGGCGTGGCGTGGGTAAGGCGGGTGGTGGTCACCAGGCCGGTGGACATGCCGCGCGCATGGGCGCGCTCCAGCGTGGTGGCTGGCACCTCAGCGGCCTCACCACAAGCGGCCACTCCCTGGCCGGCATAGGTGGAAATCGCACCAATATCGGTTTTGACGCCGGTGTGGAGCGCGGTTGCGGTTCCGGCGCTGTCAGGGACTTGAGCGTTCTCGTTATAGGTCTTGATCAGCGCTGAATGACCCCAGGTCTCAAACGGCAGGTAGTTTTCCTCGCCCGGATTGCCCCGGTTCTGGGCATCAAGGATGCGCGCTGCGGTGATGGTGGAGACATTCATGCCGTCGGCAACAAACAGGATCACATTGTGCGCCCGGCCCTCACGGCGTGGGCGGTTAAGCCGATCGGCCAGCTCGCTTTCTGCCAGTGTGCGCCAGTCCGCGCCGGGGCCGTTAAAGCTGCCGGGCGAGTAGGTCGCCGCAGCCGGGCTTGCGGTCGCAGCCGGCGCGCGCTCTCGCGTTTCGACATCAACGATCAGGCAGCCGGACAGCGCGATGCTGGCCACGCTGGCAGTCAGGGCAGTTAGGAAACGGCGAGCCATGGCAAAATCCTTTAAGGGGAGGTCAACTGTCAGCGCAGAGGTTTAAACCGATGGTGTGACGGTTCAATGCCTGGGCGCGATATTTAGCGGCAGGGGCTTACATTCGTCGCGGGCCTGACTAGGTCTATAGCCATGGCCAAGCTGGCACTGATCATAAACCGGGATGCCGGACAGATGCGGTCCGTCGATGCCGGTGCGGTGATTGAATCTGCAAAACAGGGCGGCCAACGCCATGTGGATGTCTTTGATGTTACCAAGGATTTTCAAGGTGCGGTTCAAGGCGCGCTGACCAGCGGGTGCGACTTCGTGGCGATTGCCGGCGGTGATGGAACCGCTGTGAGCGTCTTGCAGCAGGCCCGTCAGGCGGGTGTCATGGCGGCCATGATCCCGCTTCCGCTTGGAACGGCAAACCTGCTACCGCGCCGCCTCTATGGTGACCGAAGTTTCCAGACCATACTGTCAGAGCTTGAGGACTATCAATTGCTTACGCTACCGGCTGGTGAGGTGGCAGGGCGCTATTTCTTTGTCGCGATGATGGCCGGAGCGCCTGTCCGCTTTGGTCAGGCGAGAGAAGCCATGCGCCCGAACCAGAAGGGGCGCCGGCCAGGCCTTGCCGCGGGTCGCATGTGGCAGGGCCTGCGCCAGATGACCCAGCCGCGCCTGCGGCTCTGCGTCAACGGGACTGAAACCCGGCTCACTCGACGGAGCGCGATCATCACTATTCCAGGCGGGCTTAAGGCGCTGCGCCGCGAGGCGGATATTGAGCAAGGCCTGGAACACCGTCTGATGGGCGAGGGGGACCTGGCAGGCCTGGCGCTGCAGTCAGCGTCGCTTCTTTCGGTTGGCCCGGCGCTTGATGGTATCTCAGAAACATCCAGCGACCCCGCCCGCCTTGAGGGGCCAAAATGGATACGCCTTCTGCTTGATGGAGAGCTCGTGCGCGCCAGAGGCGCCGTGATACTGTCCTATGTTGAAGAAGGGGGGCGGTTTGCCGCTCCGGTTTCGTCATGAAGCTAGCCCAGATTTCCGATCTTCATTTCGGCGCAGAAGAGTCAGAATTGGTCGATGCGCTGGCTGATAGCCTGGACCATGTTGCGCCGGACCTGATCGTCGTCACCGGCGACCTGACCCAGTTTGGACGTCGCCGGGAATTTGATGCAGCCGCGCGCTTTTTTGAACGCCTCAGGGCACCGCTTGTCGGCGCGCCGGGCAATCACGATACGCCCTATCTGAATATCGCCGCGCGCATTGCCACACCGTGGGCGCGCTACCGCCGGGCGCTGGGCGGGCACCTGCCAACCCAGCACAAGGATGCACGTGTTCACGCGATCATGCTGGATACAGCCCGCGGGGCACAGTCCCGGCTTGACTGGTCGCTGGGCAAGGTTCGGCTTAAAGATGCGCTTAAGGTCGCCCAATCGGTCGCCGGACATGATGGACTTCGCCTGGTGGCCGGGCACCATCCCATTGTGGCTCCTGGCGGATTGCGGGGCCGGGCCAGGACCACCGGAGGGGCGAGGGCAGCTGATCTTTTGGCTGACGCCGGTGTTGATCTTTATCTGAGCGGCCACCTGCACCAGGTGTTCGCTGAGCCCCTGACCAATGAAGATGGCTCGACCTGTTGGTTTGTGGGGGCTGGCACGGCGCTATCGCGCCGCACCCGGGGCGAGCCTGCAAGCTTTAACGTAATCGAGCGCGACGGCGACCATGGGGCGCTATCGGTAATGGCCGCCGGCGAGCGCGGTGTGTTCGAGTGCGCAGAAACCCGGCTGCTCGAGGGGCTCTTCAGTCGGTAAAAACCCCGAGCGCTGAGCGCCCGGGGTCTGGTCTGTTTCTGACAATGCCAGAGGCGGCGGGTTAGTCCGAAGTGCGCTCAGCCACGATTTCCTGTCCGCCCTGATGCAGGGTCACCGATGGGGCCGGTTGGCCCGTGGTAAAGACGAGGCGGGCATCAACGCCTGTGACCAGAAACTCGGTCTCGCTGATGGGCGCGATGGCAATTGGCGCCTGGCCGGTGAGCTGGGCTTCAAGCGCGCCGGTATCGGCCATCCGGATGTCAAGCGATGCGCCGCCGAGCGCATAGCTACCCACATAGCTCGCCAGCGTATCTGCAGGCAGGTCGATCGTCGCCGGACCTTCTGGGATCGGACCCGACCACAGAGCCGGTTCAGCCTCGCTCGCGCCTTGCTGGTGCATATTCATGACGGGCGTACCGTCTTCCGACACCACGATCTCAAACCAGGTCAGGCTGTCCGGGCCATAGTAAAAGCGATTATCGCCCACGGGGTAGACTTCGCTGGCGCTGCCACCGGAGCGCAGCGTGTAAAGCTGGCCGTCGCGGGCAAAGAATTGACGGGAATCTTCCGTGCCCTCAATCGCATAGACGCCGTAAAGCGGCTCAAGCCCGGTCAGATCAATCTCAACCGGGCTGAAGCTGGGGTAGGGGTCGCCAATGGCGTAGCTGACCAGACGGCGCGCGACGAGGCCGGAGGACAGCGGCCCCCGATCGGAGTTCCCAGAACCGCGACGAACAGGTCTTCACCCGGCAGGTAAAGGCTTTCGGTTGAGAAGCCGAAAATGCCGCCGCTATGTCCGATGGTCGGACGCCCGCGCACGTCGCCGGGTGTCAGCCCGTAGCCGTAGGGGACTTCGGTTCCGTCTGGCAGCATTGTCGGCGCAATCATCTCGGCATACAGCGCATCTGAGACGACCTCGCCGCTGTGTAGCGCCTCGGCCCACTCAGCGAGGTCCTCGGCATCAGAAATCAGCGCACCGGCCGCATGGGGCAGGCTCATATGAATGCGACGAGCTGGTCCAACATCGCCGTTTTCATCGGTTGAATAGCCAGACGCCATGGTCGGCATCTGGTCTTCAAATCCGCCATAGCGCAGGGTTTCAAGTCCCAGTGGCTCGCTGATCCGCTCCTCAACCGCTGCGTACCAGTCCTGTCCCGTCACGGCCTCGATAATGGCCCCCAGCAGCACATAGCCGGAATTGTTGTAGTTCCAGCTCTCAACCGGTTCGAACTCAAGCGGCTCATCGTCAAAGACCGCGATCAGCTCTGAGGTCGTCAGCCCGCTGTCTGCGGTCGCCCCTGCATTCTCTGTAAAGCTTGGCAGATTGGTATAGGAGCGAATGCCGGAGGTGTGGTTCAGAAGCTGGCGCACCGTTGCGCTGGCACCGGGCTCTGGATAGTCCGGCAGATAGGCTGAAAGCGGATCATCAAGGGCAACCTGGCCCTCTTCCACAAGCTGCAGGATGATCGCGGACGTAAATTGCTTGGTGATGGAAGCCAGGCGGTAAACCGTATCGGTGTCGGCAGGTCTGCCTGCATCAAGATCGGCCATGCCAGCACCACGCCCGTAAACGACCTCGCCATTACGCGTCACGATGACCGAAACACTCGACGTTGCCTCGTTCCAGTGGCTATCCAGCAGAGCATCGGCGTCATCGGCCCAGTCCGGGGTCTGGGCAAAAGCGCCAGTTAGGGCAACCGATGAAAGGGCGACGGCTGAAAGGCCGGTCAACAGGGGGCGGGCAATGGTTTTGGGCATGGTAATGGTCCTTGTCTTCAGTTTGCTTGCGGCCTGCCGCTCCCCTGGCACACCCTGGTTCTGTCTTAATGATGCGGCCTGAACCTCAATCGGTTTCACGGCGGGTGCAAGTGAACCTTCCGTCAGGCGATCTCCACCTGTTGGTTCGCTTGCGCGCGCAAAGAAAAAGCCCCGGGCGATAGACGCCCGGGGCCTTGTCAGTCAGTCAAACTCGACCGTGCTTACCAGATGCGCACGCGCTGCTCTGGTGGCAGGTAAAGCTCGTGCTCTTCGGTAATGCCGAAGGCGTCGTACCAGGCGTCGAGATTGCGCACGACACCGTTGATGCGATAGCGAGGCGGCGAGTGCGGACCCCGCACCAACTGACCGCGCAGGGCGTCGTCGGAGTACAGGTTGCGCCAGACCTGAGCCCAGGCGAGGAAGAAGCGCTGGTCGCCGGTAAAGCCGTCGATCACCGGGGCTTCGCCGCCATAGACTTCGTCCACATATTCACGCCATGCGCTATAGGCCATCTGCAGGCCACCCAGATCACCGATATTCTCGCCCATGGACAGGCGGCCGGAGACGCACTGATCATCAATCGGGCAATAGGTATCGTACTGGGCACCCAGCATGGAGGCCCGCTCCATGAAGCGCTCATTGGTCTCGTCGGTCCACCACATGCGCAGGCGACCTTCGGCGTCGTAGCGACGGCCGTTGTCGTCAAAGCCGTGGCCGATCTCGTGACCGATCACACCGCCAATGGCACCGAAATTCATGGCCGGGTCGGCATTCGGGTCAAAGAACGGGGCCTGCAGGATGCCGGCCGGGAAGGTGATCTGGTTTTGCAGCGGGTTGTAGCTGGCGTTCACGATCTGCGGAGGCCAGCCCCACTCGCGCGGGTCAACTTCTGAATAGAGGTCTTCCAGCTGCTCAGCCCAGCTGAACTCGGCCATGTGGATGCGGTTGCCGAAATAGTCGTCCTCGACCAGCTCCAGACCGTCATACTCGTCCCAGATTTCCGGATAGCCGATGCGCGGCTCAAAGGTGGACAGCTTTGTCAGCGCTTCAGCACGCGTCTCGTTGTCCATCCATTCCAGGTTTTCCAGACGGCCACGGAAGGCCACCGTCAGGCGCTGCACCAGATCGTCCATCTGGTCCTTTGAAGACGGTGGGAAGTGGCGATCCACATAGATCTGACCCACAGCATGGCCAAGGGCTCCGCCAACCAGGTTCACACCGCGACGATCGCGTGGGCGCTGCTCTTCCTGGCCGTTAAGCGTACGGCCGAAGAAGTCAAAGCTTGCCTCATCAAAAGCGGCCGGCAGCCAGCTGGCGCGATCGGAGATGAAGTGGAAGGTCATCCACGCCTTGATGGTGTCGATGTCGGTGTTGGCAAACAGCTCCGAGGTACCAGAGATCGCGGTCGGCTGGACCAGGATCAGGCGCTCGATATTGATACCCATGGCTTCCATGCCTTGAGACATGTTCAGCGCCGGGGCCAGCTCATCGAGCTCCGCTGGGCTCATGGGGTTGTAGGTCTGGGTCACATCGCGGCTGTCTTCGCGGGTCCAGTGGATTTCAGCCAGCTGGGTCTCAAAGTCTAGAATCGCTTGTGCGTTGGCTTCACCACCGTCGATGCCGGCCAGATCGTGGATCTGGGCGATGTAGGCCCGATAGGCGTCGCGATACTCCGCAAAGCGCTCGGAGTCGCCGAGATAGTAATCGCGGTTGCCCATGCCCAGACCGCTCTGGAACACGCGCAGGGCATTGACGTTCGGATTGTCCGGGTCCGCCCAGATGGCGACGCTGTACGGGGCCTGGTGATGAACCGTGGCAAACAGCGCGGCTGCATCATCATGGGTTTCGATGGCGGCGATTTCGGCCAGGAAAGGATCAAGGCCTGCAGTGCCGGCCGCTTCAATCGCGTCCGCATTCATCCAGCTGGAGTATAGCGCGCCGACGAGCTGGGCGTTGGAGCCCGGCTCACCGCCCTCAGCCATGGCATCGGAAATGATCGCCTGGACATGCTCTTCGGCTTCTTCTGCCAGAATGGAGAAGGTGCCATAGCGCGAGCGGTCGCCCGGCAGCTCGGTTTCAGCCAGCCAGGTGCCGTTGGCGTAATGGTTGAAGTTGTTGCCCGGGTGGACACTGGTATCCATGCCTGCCACGTCCATGCCGAAAGTGCCGTAGCGCGGCGCTTCGTTGGCGGCTTCGGCCTGAGCCATTTCGGTGCTGGCGTCGGCACCTTCAGACGGGCCGTCGGCAGGCGGCGCACAGGACGCCAGGGTCAGCGCGGCCAGACCCGCGCAGGACATCAAAAACTGTTTCATGTGATCTCCCCATCAACAGTAAAAGTCCCGACCCGGTTTGTCCGGTATCTCGGGACTGGTATGGCCGCGACGGTCGCCGCTGGCCCCATGATTTGGCAAGCCTGCTTGGCAGCAGTCCTGCAGTGAAAAAGAACGGCGCAGGCCAATCCATGACCTGCGCCGCATTAGAGGTTGAGGTTATTCGGCCGGTGCCGGGCGAGGGCCTCCTTTCGGAGAGTCTCCACCGTCCAGCGGTGGCGTCCAGTCTTCAGGGTGACCCACGTCCACGGCATCGTCACCACTTTCATGGCCTGAATAGGTGGACCCTATCATGGGCTGCCACTGACCAGTCCACATGGACAGGATCAGGCGACGGATATCCACACCGATGGCGTAGAGCGCCGGAACCAGTAGCAAGGTCAGGAATAGGGCGAAGATCACCGCAAAGCCCAGTGACACCACCATGGGCTTCAGGAACTGAGCCGAGGTGGAGCGCTCCGTGATCATTGGCAGAACCCCGATGAACGTCGTGACCGTCGTCAGAAGGATCGGACGGAAACGCTGGACACCGGCGTCCACCAGAGCCTGGAAGGCCCCCACGCCGCGTTCACGCAGCCGGTTCACAAAGTCTACCAGCACCAGGTTGTCGTTGATCACAATACCGGCGGCTGCACCCATTCCGAAGAAGGAGAACAGGGCCAGCGGAATACCCAGAAGAGCGTGACCAAAGACGGCACCGGCAAAGGCGAACCAGATGGCCGACATGATCGCGATCGGCTGAAAGTATGAGCGGAAGGCAATCGCAAGCAGCACATACATCATGCCGAACATGATCAGCTGCAGACCGACAATCTCCTGCATGAACTCAGCCTGGCCTTCAGCTTCGCCAATGGCACCGGTGGAAATGCCGGGGTAACGCTCGCGCCATTGCGGGAAGAAGTTCTCTTCCAGGTCCTGACGGATGGTCGGTGCCACGTCCCGATCGGTCAACTCAGCACTGACGGTCACGGTGCGCTGGCGTTCGCGGCGGTTGATCCGGTTGATACCCGGGGCAAAGCGCGTCTCAGCCACGGAGGCCAGCGGCACTTCACGGCCGTCGGCGGTGCGGATGCGGATATTGTTCACCGCATCCAGGCTGTTCCGGGCTTCGCGCGGATACCGCACCATCACCCGCACATCCTCGCCGCCGCGCGGCAGGCGCTGGACTTCCTGGCCATAGAAGGCCTGGCGCAGCTGGGTGGTGACGTCAGCCAGGGTCAGACCCAAAGCCTGAGCATCAGGACGCAGGGTCAGCTGAAGCTCGTCAGCCGAAGACTGCAGATTGTCCACGATGTCGTAGGCGGTCTCGTACTGGCGCAGATAGTCCTGCAGTTCAGCCGAAGCGGCACGCAGCACGTCCAGATCCGGGTGGTTGATCGCGAACTGGATGGCGGGGCCATTGTCGTTGATCGTGGCATCGAAGCGGATTTCCTCAGCGTCCGGGATCGGACCCAGAGCATCACGGATGCGCTGTGCCACGTCTGCCGTCGGCGTACGACCAGGACGGTTCTCTGGCGGAGCGATATTGATCCAGGCGCGAACCGAACCATCAGTGGCCAGGGTCGAGCGGCTGCGGATCATGTCGATCTCGCCGGGGAATTCCTCACGATAGGCCTGCTGGACTTCCAGCTCGGCTTCATCAAGGCGGGCGCGGATCTCGTCGGTACGAGACCAGGGCGTGCCTTCAGCCAGCTGGATGTTCACGCGGATCAGATCGCTTTCAATCTGCGGCATGAAGGAGAAGCCAACCCGGCCTGTTGCCATCAGGGCTACGGCAATCACGAACATGCCGATGAAGGACAGGAAGGTGGCGTAGCGCTGGCGGATCGCAAAGGCGAGGATTGGTGCGTACACCACGCGGGCAAAGGTCAGCAGGCTGCCAGCCAGCATGTTCTGGAAGCGCACGAAGGGACCGAAGATGCCCGTCGTCTTCTGCGGACCGATATGGGCCAGGTGAGCCGGCAGGATCAGCAGGGCTTCAATCAGTGAGAAGATGAGGGCGGCAATCACGACCAGCGAAATCTGGGCCGTAAACTGCACCGTCGGACCGGTTAGCAGCATCCATGGGGCAAAGGCCATCATGGTGGTGATCACGGCGAAGATGACCGGCTTGGCCACCATCTGAGTGCCCACCACAGCGGCGGTGATGCCGTGCTCGCCGCGTTCAACACGGGCGTGAATATTCTCACCCACGATGATGGCGTCGTCCACGACCACCCCGATCACGATCAGGAAGGCAAACAGCGACAGGAAGTTCAGTGTCACACCCATCATGGGCAGGATCATGAAGGCACCGGCAAAGGCCGTGGCGATACCGATGGTCACCCAGAAGGCCACGATCGGGCGCAGGAAGAGCACCAGGATGCCCAGCACCAGAGCCAGACCCAGAAGCGCCGAGCTGCCGATGACGGTCAGCTGGGAGTTAAACTGGTCAGCCCCGTCCCACCATTCAGACAGGCGTACCGTGGAGGGGAGTTCCTCGTTCTTCTCAGCGGCGTAGGCTTTCAGCGCGTTGGAGACATCAATGATGTCCGAGTTGCCCGTCGAGCGTACAGCGATGATCACCATCTGCTCGCCATTAAACGTGGCGTTCAGATTGAAGTCGGACAGGCCGTCATTGACCGTTGCCACATCGCCGACCCGCACAGCACCTCCGCCCGGGGTCTGGCGAATGATGATGTTCTCAAAGTCCTGGGCGGTATCGGCCAGCTCACGAGCGTTGATGCGAACATCGCCGACAGCTGAGCGAACCGAACCTGCCGAGGTGTTCATCGAAGAGGTAGAGATGGCGCGCGAAATGTCGGTAAAGGTCACGCCATAGCGACGCATGGCCTCTTCAGACACCTCGATCGAGACCTCTTCAGACAGCGTTCCCATCATGTCCACGAGAGACACGTCCGGGATGGTGGCTGCGATCTCGTTGCGGATCTCACGAGCGATACGCTGCAGGTCACGGCGAGGGATTTCGCCATGCAGGGCAAAGCCAGCGATCTGGTCAGAATTCTGCCAGCGATTGACCTGAGGCCGGAAGGCTTCACGCGGCAGGTTGTTGATTGAGTCAACGCGCAGCTTGATCTCGTTCACGAACTCATTGGCATCCAGCACTGGCTCGCCAGAGACCCACACCGAGCCACTGCCTTCGCGGGCTGCAGCGGTGAGCTCATCGACGCCATCAAGGTCGGACAGAGCCTCCTCGATGCGCACGATGATCTGCTCTTCGATCTCTTGAGGCGAAGCGCCCGGCCAGGCCACGTTGATCGACGCGCCGGGGAAGACGGCACCAGGGTTGTTTTCTCGCTGCAAGGAGAAGAAGCCGACGACGCCGCCAATCAGGGCGATGATCATCAGAAGGTTCGCCGCGACCGAATTCTTGGCCCACCAGGCCAGGATGCCGCGATGTTCTTGTTCGTCTGGACGTTGGACCATTTTGGTCTCTCCTGTGTCTCAGGTCGCACTCTTAGCGAGTGCGCGCCCCGGCCTGCGAAGCGACGGCTTCAACCTCGGCTTCGGCATCGGCCTCTTCTTCAGCTTCGGGCTCAGGATCGAGGGGCTCACCGTCGGGGCCCAGGGCCCGGATCAGCATGCCATTCGCAGCACCGCGCAGGGGTGAGGTCACCACACGCTCACCGGCTTCGATACCGGAGGTGACGATCACGCGTTCAGCGCTGGAGTCAGCCACGGTGACGTTGCGGATCGACAGGGTGCCATCAAGCTCGGCTACGAACATCTGCGAGGAGCCTCGCAGAGCACTGCGCGGCAGCGAGTACGCGTACTCAATAGAGCGACCTTCGATCTCGGCATTAACGAACAGGCCCACTGCCAGCGGTGCGCCGGCGGCCTCAGCTGCTGCACCATAAGGGTCAGCCACTTCAACAATGGCGCTCATGGTTCGGGTCTGCGGATCGATGGCGCTGTCGGTGCGGACCACGCGGCCTTCCCAGACGCGCGTCTCGCCAGCCAGCGAAGCACTCAGCTGCACCAGCGGACCGCGATCATTGGCATTGGCCTGGTAGGCCAGTGGCATGGCCAGGGTCGCCAGCTCGCTGTTGGTCAGCGGCAGGCGAACCTCAACACGGTCGGTGGAGAAGACGCGGCCCAAACGCGCGCCCGGGCCAACAAACTGACCAACATCGGCACCTTTGGTGCGTACGCGACCATCGAACGGTGCTGAGATGCGAGTGCGAGCGAGGTTCAACCGGGCTTCATCAAGGCTTGCCTGAGCGGCAGCCAGTTGGGCCTCGGCTTCTGCCATTTGCGGCTGACGCAGGGTCAGGGCGCTGGCTTCACCATCACCCAGGGCTTCCCACTCTTCACGCGCCAGTTCTGCTTCAGCCTGCTCGCGGATGAGCTGCTGACGGCGCTGGGCAACCAGAGCCGAGGCGCGGGTCACGGCCAGGCGATAATCTGCGTCTTCCAGCTGCACCAGCGTCTCACCGGCTTCAAAGAAGCCACCGTTTACGAAGCTCGGGTTCACAAAAGTGATCCGGCCGGACACCTGGGCAACCAGGTCGATCTCGGTAAGCGGGGTGACTTCGCCCTGCGTGCGAACAGCAAGCTGAATGGGGGTGGGCTCAGCTTCTGTAACAAAAACGGCCGTGGGGCGAGGCACCACTTCCTGACGTTCTGGCTGCGCTGCCGTTGCAGCAAGCCCAACCACGACACCGCCGATGACGGCAACGACGCCAACCACCAGAACGCTGCTTAAGATTATCCGACCAATATTCATGACCAACCTCTATTTTTCTGTCCCTTGGCCGGTTCAACCGGCTCTTTGCTACGTTTATTGAGCGTCCGGCGCGATGCCGCCGCCTGCTGCGAAATCCCCGGCAATCGCCAGATGCAGGGCGACCCGGTTGTCAACACGATCTGCACGCGCCGTGATCAGCTGTGCGTTTGCATTGATCAGACGCGACTGGGCGTCGATCAGTTCAAAAATGGTTGCGACGCCTGATGCGTACTGGCGTTCCACCAGCGCCAGCGCTTCTTCGGCTTCGGTGACGGCGCGCGTCAGCGCCTCCACACGAACCGCCAGGCGGGCATCAGCGTCGATGGCGTTCTCGGTTTCACGCAGCGCGGTCAGCGCAGCGTCCACATAAAGGGCTGCCAGTCTCTCAGCATTGGCTGCCGCCCGATCCCGTTCGGCGCGCAAGGCACCGCCACGGAAAATCGGAGCGGTCAGGTTGGCTGCGATCGTGCTGACCAGACCATCAAGATCAAAGGCGTCTTCAAGATTGATACCGCCATCGCTGGTCGAACCGCTCAAGGAGAGGTTCGGGTAAAGCGCCTTGCGCGCGGCCTCAGCTGAGAAGCCAGCCGACGCCAGACGCGCGGAGGCGGCAATCAGATCGGGGCGGCGCTCAAACAGGGCTTCAGGAGACCCTGGGTTTGGCACCGCAGCCAGATCAGGCAGGCCTGCATCGCCGGTGATGGTGCCGGCGGGATAATTGCCCAGAAGGGTTTCGAGCGTACGGGCCGCGGCGGCTTCGCTGAGTTCACGCGATGCCAGGCCAGCTTGGCTGGAAGCGAGCGCCGAACGGGCGGTTCGTACATCAGACGAGCGCGAAACACCGCGATTAAAGCGGCGCACAACGATATCGAGCTGGCGGCTGCGGGTGTCCACGTCCTGACGGGCAAGCTCTGTCTGGAGGGCGGCTTCATTGAGAGCATACCAGGCGCGCGCCGTGGCTGCTGCAATCGAAAGACGGGCTCCATACCAGTCTGCGCGGGCCGCTTCTGCGCTGAGAGAGCCAGCCCGGGCATTATCGCGAAGCCGGCCCCAGATGTCAGCCTGCCAGGAGGCTTCAAGGCCGAGCGAGTAGGACGTTCCAGACTGGGGGCCACCGTCGCGCTCACTCACGCCGAAGCCCGCGTCCAGGGTCGGCAAGCGGTTGGCGTTGGAAGAGCGGGCACTCGCCTCTGCCGCATCCAGGCTGGCGCGGGTGGCCAGAACCGATGGATTGGCGTCCAGTGCTTCAGCAACAAGGAGCGACAGGCGCGGGTCACCAAAGCCGACAACCCAGTCGGAGGCTGACGGGCCGGTCTCTGCAGTCAGAGCGGTGAACCCGGCTGGCGTTGCCAGCGGTGCCGTCGCGTCCAGCGACGGGTTCGGGGTGCAGGCCGCAACACAAATAACGGCAATGAAAGGCGAAACTCGGCGAAGCACGTTCTTACGCTCCAATCGGATGGTTCAACAATTGACCGCAAACTACTAGGGGCTTCTTGAAAGTCAATCAAAACTTATCGAAAAACGACAAATTTTTCTCGAATTACAGAAAATTCATATAGCGTTTGGGTCCCTGTAATATTCCACTACGGCCCGCTCATGGGTGCGTATACCCATAAGGATGCATGGCGGAGGGCAACCGGATGCATGGCTCTGAAGAAAGCTCTCGCTTGACTTCGCACAGGCCGGGCTTGATGACGCCGCTGGCAACAGCACTGTCACACTGTCATGTTAGGCATCGGCATGAGCCAGCAACCCGATTCCCGCCCGCAGCCCTCCGGAGCTGACCGCGTGCGCAGGCGCGACGTCGTTTTCGTCGTGCTCTTGGGGCTCGCGGTCATGTGCGTGCTGGCCTTAAGCGGCGAGCTGTCTTTGGCGGCTTTCCTGTTTAGTGGTCTCGCCTTCGCCGCGCTGGGGGTTGTCTATTATCTGACGGCTCAGAGCGCGACCGACGCGAAACCGGTTCCAACCGTACCGCAAGCCCTGCGAGAGGCTGGGCCAGATACCAGCGAATTAATGATCGAGCGCTTGCCGATCCCGGTCCTTCTGATCGGACCTGGTGGTCGGATTGAGCGTGCCAACCCGGCGGCGCGCAGCTTTCTCGGGCTGGGGGCTGAGCGCGGCCTGCTTTCCACAGTGCTGCGACAGCCGCGCGTTCTGGAAGCGGTTAGCGCTGCCTTGAGGGGTGAGCAGGGGGCGTCGGTCGAGTATTCGACTGTCGCCCCGCTTGAGAGCCATGTCCGCGCTTTCGTCGAGCCGATCCGGCTTGATGTGGCGGGGCCCATGCCGTTTCGAGCGATGATTGTGCTTGCCGATGACACGTCGTCCAAGCGCGCTGAACGCATGCGGGCGGACTTTTTGGCCAATGCGAGCCATGAATTGCGGACACCGCTGGCGTCCTTGTCCGGCTTTATTGAAACGCTTAGCGGTCCGGCCCGCGATGATGAGGAGGCACGTGATCGCTTCCTTGGCATTATGCAGGTTCAGACTGACCGAATGCGCCGGCTGATCAACGATCTTCTATCGCTGTCTCGGGTTGAAATGAACGAGCACGTGGCACCGACCGGCGATGTCGAGCTTTCAAGTCTGGTTCGGGAGGTTGTGGAATCGCTGAGCCCGGTGGCGCGGGATCGGAGTATCACGCTCGACATCGACGCCTGCGCCAACACAGCAACGGTCCGTGGTGATCATGATCAGCTGTTTGAGGTAGTCGAAAACCTGATCGGTAACGCGATCAAGTATTCCCCCGATGGCTCAAAAGTGTGTGTTTGCGTTTTTGATGACCGCAGCCGGGATTCGGCCGAGCAGGCGAGGGAGCGGCTGACCCCCGATTCAGGGCGGATCACCTTGACCTCGCCAGCGCTTAATCCCGATCAGCGCTATGGCGTGGTGCGCGTACGCGATGAAGGTGCCGGCATTGAGCGGCGCTATCTGCCCCGCCTGGCTGAGCGCTTCTTCCGGGTGGATGGCCAGAAGAGTGGGCCAAAATCTGGCACCGGGCTGGGCCTTGCCATCGTCAAGCACATCGTGAACCGGCACCGCGGTGGTTTTTCCGTCGAAAGCGCACCCGGAGTCGGCACGGTATTTTCCGTCTTCTTCCCGGTGGCCTCTGTCGCTAAACGGCCGAGTGAGAGCGAGTTGCTTCAGCCGCTGGAAGCGGACGAAACCTAATCCGGTTCGCCCTTTTCCTGACGACATTCGGCGATGTTACAAAACTGTCGCAAACCTGTCATATCCAAGTGACTGATGCGGAGCAGTTTCCCGGCTTCTAACGCGGGGACCCCCAAGCTTGGGTGGAACAGCTTCCCCCGTGATCTGGAGCAGACATGCAGATCTCGGTTTACGTCGCGCTTGCCTTGCTGGTGCTGACGGCGATTGGCTATTTGGTCGGTCGTCGCAGAGCCATTGTGGCTGCGGCTGACCAGCCGAGTGCGCTGCATTCATTGCCCAGCTATTACGGGTATTATCTGGCGCTGTGGACCGGGGTTCCGGCGTTGATATTGTTGGCAATCTATGGCGTTGCGGGAACAAGCCTGGTCAACACGCTTGCGATGGGCGAGCTGGAGCGTGAAGCCGCTCCGCTGATCCGGGCTTACGAGGCCCAGGTGGCGCAAGATCCCGACTTAATCGGTCTCAGTGAAGCCGTCGCGCAGCTTGAAGCCGAAGCTCAGTCAGCCAGCAATGAGCTGGACATGGCTCGGCGCGATGGCGGCGAGGTTGCCGTGTACCAGCGCAGTCTGGGAGATCTGACGGTCGAGCTGAACCGGTTGCAGGGTGAAATGGCCCAAGTCCAGGACCGGATTGCGCGATCCATTGCTGTGCGCGCCCCGGATAATCTGGCCGGTGATCGTGCCCGTGCGGGCTTTGAGTACTGGCGGGCTTCACCGGACCGCCGGGCTCTTTTCCTATCCGATGCCCGCGCGCTCGCCTTTGATGAGGGCTTTGCCAGTCGTTCGACCGCTGCCTTGGTGGCTGCGGGCGACGCGATGCGCCCCTGGGATGAGATGTTTCGATGGTCGTCAGCCGGGCTTGCGATGGCTTTGGCGCTAGGCGGGCTGACCTGGATGAGCCGCCGGATCACAGTCAGCTTTCGCGCCCGCGACTGTGTGGAAGGGGCTGTTTCCTTTGTGCTGTTCTGTGCATCGGCGATCGCCATCCTGACGACCCTGGGCATCGTCCTATCGCTTCTGTTTGAATCGATCCGCTTTTTTGCTGCGATTGACTGGCGCATCCACGAATTTCTTTTTGGCCTGCAGTGGAGCCCGCAGATCGCCATTCGCGCCGATCAGATCGGCCAAACCGGTGCCTTCGGTGCGGTGCCGCTGTTTGCCGGAACAGCCCTGATCACGCTACTGGCCATGTGTGTGGCCGTTCCGGTGGGCCTGTTTGCGGCGATCTATCTGTCGGAATACGCGAGCCCTCGTTTTCGTGCGATTGCCAAACCAGTTCTTGAAATTCTCGCTGGCGTACCGACCGTCGTCTACGGCTTCTTTGCCTTGTTAACTGTTGGCCCGTTCATTCGTGAGGCAGCGATTTTCCTCGGCTATGAAGACGCCGTCACGCAGAGCGCTCTGTCGGCCGGTCTGGTCATGGGCATCATGATCATTCCCTTCGTGTCCTCGCTATCTGATGACGTCATTAACGCGGTGCCTCAATCGTTACGGGATGGTGCCTATGCCATGGGGGCTACCAAGTCTGAAGCGGTGCGCCATGTGGTGCTGCCCGCTGCCTTGCCCGGCATTGTGGGCGCAATCCTTCTGGCGGTGAGCCGGGCGATTGGTGAAACGATGATCGTCGTCATGGCTGCCGGGCAGGGAGCCAATCTGACAGCAAACCCGCTAGAGTCAGTGACGACCATCACCGTTCAGATCGTCATGCTGATCACCGGTGACCAGGAGTTTGAAAGCGCCAAGACGCTGTCCGCCTTTGCGCTGGCCCTGGTGCTGTTTGGGCTGACGCTGTTCTTGAATATCGCTGCGCTACGCGTCGTCGATCGATTCCGGGAACGCTATGAGTAGCCCGGTCCGGATCCGCGATGCCGTGACGGAGCGACTGCCGCAACGTCACCGGGCTGAACAACGCTTCCAGGCCTATGGCCTGGCGGCGATCACCCTTGCGGTGCTGTTCCTGGCTGTGCTTGTTGGATCCATCTTCACCCAGTCGCTGTCTGCTTTTACCGCCCACCGCCTTACCTTACCGGTCACGCTGGAGCGCGAGCTTGTCGACCCGCGCGCTGATGGCAGCGAGGCGAGCCTGCGCCGCGGTAGCTATAACATAGCCCTTCAAGCCGCTCTGCAGGCGCAGTTTCCAACGGTTGTCGGTCTTGGCGAGCGTCGTGAGTTGTTCGGGCTCTACAGCGCCATTAACGCCTCACGCCTGTTGAACGACGTGGTGGAAAACCCCGACCTTGTGGGTCAGACCATCGAGTTCGAATTCCCGATCTCCGATGACGCGGATCGGTATCTGAAAGGCGCTTCGGTCAGCGAACGCGTGACTGAGATGAACGCACCGCTCTCGTTCAGCTTTGGCGATGGTGTGGCCCGGCTTGAAGCGGCCGAGCCGGTATTTGCGCCGGTCTCAGATCGCCTGCGCCAGGCGATGGCTGAGAGCGCAAACCGTGATGAGGTGGCAGCGGCAGCTGCGCGAGCGGCTGCGTCTCAGACCATTGACGCTGATGAGCGCCAGATCCTTGAGGCCGAAGCCCAGCGCGCCGAGGCCAGATCGCTAAGGCTACGTGAGCGCGCACGTCCGGGCGCAGCCCTGCAGCTTGGCCCTCGCGAACCGAGCCTTTTGGTGCGCGCAGGCGACACGGTGGTGCGGCTGAGCTCCATTGAGCCGGGCGGGCGAGCTGCGACGGGGGAGGTGCTCCTGTACACTGAGGCCACTGCGCATACGGTTGCCAGCTGGACACTCTGGGAGATTGAAACGCCCGCGGCGACAAGGCTGGTTACCGACCGGCAAATGGTCTTTGTGCGTCTTCTGGAGGAGCGCGGCCTGGTTCGCAATGCGTTTAACACGCTCCTCTTTACCAATGCCGACAGCCGCGAGCCGGAGCTTGCAGGTGTCCGCGGTGCTTTTGTTGGTACCGTGCTGACCATGATTATCACGATAATTCTGGCCATTCCGGTCGGAGTGGGCGCAGCGATCTATCTTGAAGAATTCGCGCCGAAAAATCGCATCACCAGCTTTATCGAAGTGAACATCAACAACCTGGCCGCCGTGCCCTCAATCGTCTTTGGATTGTTGGGACTTGCCGTCTTTATCAACGCCTTTGGACTGCCGCGTTCGACTCCCTTGCTCGGCGGAATGGTGCTGGCGCTGATGACCTTGCCGACGGTGATCATTTCATCGCGTGCCGCGTTGAAGGCTGTGCCCCCATCGATTCGTGAGGCGGCGCTTGGGGTTGGGGCTTCAAGGACGCAGGCGGTCTTCCACCACGTGCTTCCGCTGGCAATGCCGGGTATGCTCACAGGCTCCATCATTGGCCTGGCGCAGGCCTTGGGCGAGACAGCACCGCTCTTGATGATCGGCATGGTGGCCTTCGTAGCCGATGCCCCAAGCTTCGGATTTACAGGCTTCACAGACCCCTCGACGGTTATGCCGGTGCAGATTTTTATCTGGTCCACAAGTGCAGAGCGCGCCTTCGAAGCGCGTACCGCAGCCGCCATTCTGGTGCTGCTGGTCTTGATGGTCCTGTTCAATGCGGTCGCGATTTATCTGCGGCGCAAGTACGAGCGGAGATGGTAACGTGACAGCGAATGAGAAGCTTCAAGCTGGCGCAGCGGTTCGCCAGGACACGCTCTACCATCCGGTTGAGGCCAGCTACACGACCAAGGTCGCGACCAAAGACGTGAGTGTGCGCTATGGCGACAAGCCTGCGCTGAACAGTGTGAGCATTGAGATCCCCGAGCGCGCGGTGACGGCTTTCATTGGTCCATCAGGATGTGGCAAGTCGACTTTCCTGCGTTCCATCAACAGGATGAATGACACGATCGATAATGCCCGCGTGTCAGGTTCCATCCTGATTGATGGCGAAGAGGTCAATGATCGTAGCGTTGACCCCGTGATCTTGCGCGCCCGGGTCGGGATGGTTTTCCAGAAGCCAAACCCCTTTCCCAAAACGATCTATGAGAATGTTGCCTATGGACCGCGCATCCACGGTCTGGCTGCGGATAAAGACCAGCTCGACGCGATCGTTGAAAGCAGCCTGCGCAAAGCGGGCCTGTGGGATGAAGTGGCGGATCGGTTGGATCAGCCGGGGACATCCCTGTCTGGCGGGCAGCAGCAGCGTCTCGTGATTGCCCGCGCGATTGCGGTCAATCCGGAAGTCATCCTGATGGACGAACCCTGCTCGGCGCTGGACCCGATTGCCACCGCGCGGATCGAGGAACTCATTGATGAGCTTCGAGAAAATTACACGCTCATCATTGTCACCCACTCCATGGCCCAGGCTGCGCGGGTGTCGCAGATGACGGCCTTTTTCCACCTGGGAAGCCTGGTGGAGTATGGGCCAACCGAAGAAATTTTCACCAATCCCCGCGACCAACGTACGCAGGATTACATCACAGGGCGGTTCGGCTAATGGCTCGCAAATACGCCTATCATTCCAATAACGAAAGGGCCCAGGAATGGTTGCCCCGGTAAACGCGCCTCACATTGTGAAGGCGTTTTCTGAAGAGCTCGAACAGCTGTCGGCTGACGTGTCGGCCATGGGCGGCATGGCCGAGAGCATGGTTGCCGATGCCCTTGAATCTGCAAGCACTCGCGATGCTGAGCGTGCCGCGGCGGTGGTGCTGCGTGACCGGGATGTGGATGACCGTGAGCGGGCGATTGAGAAGCAGATCATCCGCCTTCTGGCGCTGCGCCAGCCCATTGCCCAGGACCTGCGCACCTGTATCTCGGCGCTGAAAATCGTCAATGATCTCGAGCGTGTAGGCGATCTGGCCAAGTCCATTTCCCGGCGCGTTCCAACCCTGATTGAGAGCGAACCGACCAGCTTTGCTGTGGCGGTGGATCGCATGGGTAAAGTCGTTCAGGGCCACCTCAATGAGGTGCTGGATGCCTATGCCACCGGTAACGCGGAGAAGGCGATTGCCGTGTGGGAGCGCGATGATGATGTGGACGAGCATTACAACGCGCTTTTCCGCGAGCTGGTGACGGCGATGGCGGATGAAAAGTCGATGATTGAGCCGGGCGCACACCTGCTCTTCATCGCGAAGAATCTTGAGCGTATCGGCGACCATGCGACCAACATCGCAGAGGTCGTCCACTATCTCGTAACCGGGGCGGACATCGCCGCAACCAGGCCGCGGGGCACCCGGCCGACTGCCTTCGATGGGGAATAGACATGCAACCGCATATTCTGGTCGTTGAGGATGAAGACGCTCTGTCCGAACTCCTCCAGTATAATCTGAAAAAAGAAGGCTTTAGGGTTTCCATGGCCGCCGATGGCGAAGAGGCTCTGATGCTGGTGGAAGAGCGCCAGCCCGACGTGGTGATCCTGGACTGGATGCTGCCCAAAGTCTCCGGGATCGAGGTGTGCCGCCGGCTTCGCGGCCGCCAGGAAAGCCGCAATCTGCCGATCATCATGCTGACCGCGCGCGGTGAGGAAGCCGACCGCATCCGGGGGCTGGATACCGGGGCGGACGACTATGTGGTCAAGCCCTTCCTGATGCAGGAGTTATTCGCCCGGGTTCGCGCCGTTTTACGGCGGATACGTCCCGGCCTGGCCGAGGATAATGTCGTCGTGGGCGACATCACGATTGACCGCGTGGCGCACCGGGTCACCCGGTCCGGCACCGAGGTGCATCTGGGCCCGACCGAGTTCCGGCTTCTGGACTATCTCATCCAGCACCCAGGCCGGGTTTTCTCGCGAGAACAATTACTTGACGCTGTCTGGGGCTCGGACGTCTACGTGGAAGCGCGCACAGTGGACGTCCATATTGGACGGCTTCGGAAGGCTCTGAACAAGGTCGGCGACGGCGATCCGATCCGTACGGTTCGCTCGGCCGGATACGCCTTAAATCCCAACTAGGATGGTGTGAACCTGACTCAGGATCGGGTGAAACCTGACCCGTCAAAAAACCCCGCACCGGATGGTGCGGGGTTTTTCATGTCTAAAGCTTTGACGTAAATTAGAAATTCACTCGGCGGGCGGCCTGGATGCTATCGAGAACCGCCTTGGCATCGTCGCTCGGCTTGCGGCGGCGTTTCGCCTGGGGCTGGTAGGCCACCTGCGAGTGCGCTTCGCAATAGGCGGTGCCCGATCCCGACTTGCGACCACAGAAGCGGAACTCGGTCGAGGCCGGGTCGCCGATCGGCCACTTGCACATGCCTTCGCGCAGGGTCAGCACGGTGGCGTATTCACCGCTGGGCAGTTTCTGGGCTTCCTGGGGCGCGGGCATTGACGGCTCTGGAGCAGTCCGGGCCGGTGTCTGAGCGGTCTTGGCGCTGGCGGCAACGGAAGGCTTGGCCGTCTTGGGCGCTGCCGATTTGGCCGTTCTTGGCTGGGCCGGGCGCGGTGCTGGACGACGCGCAGGGCGCGACGGGGTGGCTCGACCGGAAAGGCCAAGGCGGTGGACTTTGCCGATCACCGCATTGCGGGTGACGCCACCCAGCTGCTTGGCGATCTGACTGGCGCTCAAGCCATCAGCCCAAAGTTTCTTCAGGGTTTCCACACGGTCTTCAGTCCATGCCATGGCGGTGCGCTCCTCGCCTGCTACGCTTGTTCACATCCGAGTCGGATCCGCTGACCGCACCTACTACAGGTGGCCCTCTATCGGGGCGTTGGCTCAACATATTGGGCCCGACACAAGATACAGTACCCAAGGCGCAGCCGCGCACAAGCCTTGCGGTGACACTGCCTGTGGAAAGCTGATTCGAAATGCTGGGGAAAAGCGTGCTAAAGCGAGCACGAACAGTTCAGTCACGTGAGTCTCTAAAAGGGATCAAGCCTTGTCAGACTTGAAAAATGCCACGGTCGCTACCCCGCCCAAGCCGCGCGCCATCGGCGCTGTAAACTGGCTGGGTCTCTGGACGCTGTATCACAAGGAAGTCCGCCGCTTTTTAAAGGTTCACTTCCAGACGGTGCTGGCACCTGTGGCGACCAACCTGTTGTTCATGATGGTGTTTACGCTGGCGATCGGACCTGATCGTGAAGCGATTGGCGGCGTGGCCTTCACCAGCTTCCTGGCCCCCGGGCTTGTGATGCTGGGTGTTCTGAACAATGCGTTTGCAAACTCTTCCAGCTCGCTGATCTCGGCGAAAATGATGGGTAATACCGTCGACTGGATGATGCCGCCCATCTCTCCAGCCGAACTTGCAGCGGCCTTCATTGGTGGCGCGATCACGCGCGGTGTTCTGGTGGCGGTGGCAACCAGTGTGGCCTTTGTGCTGTTTCCCTTTGTCGAAATGTCGATCGCGCATCCTTGGGCGCTATTGTATTTCGGTCTGTCGGCCGCTGCGATGATGGCGATGGTCGGTGTGATTGCCGGGCTCTGGGCGGAGAAGTTTGACCACCTGGCGGTGATAACCAACTTCATCATCATGCCGCTGGCCTTCCTGTCAGGCACTTTCTACTCGGTGGAACGCCTGCCTGAGCCCTTCTATTCGATCAGCCACGTCAATCCGGTCTTCTTCCTGATTGATGGCTTCCGCTATGGCTTTATCGGGGCCCATGACAGCAATCTTCTGGTGGGCGCGCTGGTCTGTCTCGCGATCAATGCTGCGCTTCTGGTTGCCTGTCTTGTGCTTTTGCGCTCCGGCTGGCGCTTGAAGAGCTGACCGGTCTGGTTCTAGATCACGCCTGAAGATTTTTCACCGCTTTACCTTGAAGGGGATGCTTATGCCCGCGCCATTGATGGATACCTACAGCCCGCCGAACCTGAATTTTGAGCGCGGTGAGGGCGTCTACCTGATTGAAAAGGGTGGGGATCGCTATCTGGACTTTATCTCCGGGATTGCGGTGAACGGTCTGGGCCATGCCCACCCCAAGGCGGTGGCAGCGCTAAAAGAGCAAGCCGAAAAGCTGTGGCACACGTCGAACATGTTTCGCGTGCCAGGCCAGCATGAACTGGCGGAGAAGTATTGCCGTGACAGCTTTGCTGATCGCGTCTTTTTCACCAATTCCGGCACCGAGGCCGTCGAGTGCGCAATCAAGACGGCGCGCCATTACCACTTCGCCAATGGCCGCCCGGACCGCTATCGCGTGATCACCTTCACGGGTGCCTTTCACGGCCGCACCTATGGCGCGATCAATGCCGGCGGTAACCCGAAATATCTTGAAGGCTTCGGCCCGGCGATGGAGGGCTTTGACCAGGTCGAGTTCGGCGACCACGAGGCGCTGAAAAACGCCATCACCGAGGAAACCGCAGCGGTCATCGTCGAGCCGGTTCAGGGCGAGGGCGGTGTGCGCGCCATTCCTGATGTGTGCCTGCGCGGCCTGCGTGAGCTGTGTGACGAGCACGGCCTCCTCCTGATCTATGACGAGGTTCAGGCTGGGGCTGGCCGGACCGGCAAGCTGTGGGCCCATGAGTGGGCTGAAACTGCCCAACCGGACATCATGGCCGTGGCCAAGGGTGTTGGCGGTGGCTTCCCGATGGGGGCCTGTCTGGCGACCGAAAAAGCGGGCGATCACATGGTGGTGGGCACCCATGGCTCCACCTTTGGCGGCAATCCGCTGGCGATGGCGGTGGGCAATGTGGTCTATGACGAGCTGACCAGCGACGGCTTCCTCCAGCATGTGGTGGATATTTCCAACACGCTGCGCCAGCAATTGGCGAGCCTGGCCGACGCCCATGGTGACAAGATTGAAGAAATCCGCGGCCGAGGCCTTCTGGTCGGACTGAAACTGAAGGACGGCTATGTGAACAAATCGCTGGCCGCCAAGGCGCGTGGACACCATCTGTTGATGGGCGCAGCCGGGGACAACGTGGCGCGCATGGCACCGCCGCTGATCATTGCCGAAGATCACGTGCGCGAAGCTGTTGGCGCACTGGACAAGGCGCTGAACGAATTAACGCCGGAGGCCTGATCACACGGCTTTCGGCCCGGCCGGGGACACGGGACCGAGTATGAGTGACGCAACTCAAATACCAGACACGCTGGGCGCAACCGACGACACCATCTCCATCTTCCAGTTGGAGGGGCGGCCGGTACGTGGGCGAATTGTGCGCTTGGGCGCGGTCGCGGACGCCATCCTGGGGTCGCATGACTACCCCGAAAGTGTCGCGCGGCTTGTCGGCGAAGCGGCGATGATTGCCGCACTGGTCGGCGATAGCCTGAAGATCGAGGGCAAGCTGATTGTCCAGGCCAGTGGCCCGGCCGCTCAGGGCCGCAATGTCGAGGGTGAAGGCGCGGTGGCTTTTGTCGTGGCCGATTTTGTGCCCGGTGAAGGCGTGCGCGGCTATGCCAAATACGACGCCGACCGGGTCAAAATGCTGGAAAAGGTCGAAGGCGGGCCGGTGGGCGCTGACCGCCTGCTCGGTGGCGGGAACTTCGCCATGACCATTGATCCCGGGGCCGGAATGGAGCGCTATCAGGGTGTGACCGAGGTGACGGGCGAAAGCCTGGCCCATAGCGCCGAGCATTATTTCAGCCAGTCAGAACAGGTGCCGACGCGTCTAAAGCTCGCTGTGGGCCGTCAGGTGGTCGATGGCGGTCGCCAGATCTGGCGCGCCGGGGGCATGCTGATCCAGCGCATCGCTGGTGATGAGACGCGCGGGGATACCGATGGTGATTTCGATCACGCGCGCGCCCTGTTTGATACCGTTGGCGATGACGAGCTGCTCGATCCCGGTCTGACCTCGGGCCGCGTGCTCTTCCGTCTCTTCCATGAAGAGGGCGTGCGTGTTGAAACCGAAACGCCGATCGTGCGCCGCTGTGCGTGTGAGCATGACCGGCTCGCCAAGCTGCTGGCACGCTTTCCCTCAGACGACCGCGCCCACATGGCCCGTGAAGACGGAACCGTCGCCATGACCTGCGAATACTGCAACAAGGAATGGAAATTCTCCGCGGCAGAAATCGACGTGGCCGGCAAGGCAAACGATTGATCGAAGAGCGCTTTCGGCTGGCCAACACAGAAGTGGCCCATCGCCGGGCCGCCGATGCGTTCGAAATCTGGCTGGAGCGCTTTGGCAATACGCTGCCCGTTGCGGCCCAGTGCGATCATGTCGGCGCGACCTCAGTGCCCGGTGCCCTGACCAAGGGCGATCTCGATATCGCGGTGCGCGTGCCCGAACAGGTCTTTGCTTCAGCCCGCGAGAGCCTGGATCAGACCCACACCCAGAACCTGAAATCGCTCCGCAATGAGCGCTTTGCGGCCTATCAGGCGGAGGGCTTTGCCTGTCCGGTGGGTGTTCAGCTAGTGGTGAAGGGCTCAAGGCATGATGTGTTTGAAACCTACCGGCGCATGCTGATCGACAATCCGGTCCTGCTTGCCGCCTACAATGATCTCAAACAGCGCTTTGATGGTTTGCCCATGGATGAGTATCGCGCGGCCAAATCCCGCTTCATCACCGAGCAGCTGCGGCTCTAGCGCTGCCAGAAGCCCGGCGCGAACATCACCATGACGACCATGATCTCCAGCCGGCCGATCAGCATGGTGGCGATCATGACCCATTTGGCCGGGTCTGGAAGGGGCTGAAACGTGCCGGTCGGGCCGATGATATCGCCGAGGCCTGGGCCCACATTGGCCAGTGTCGTGGCCGCGCCGGAGACCGCCGTGACGGTATCAAGGCCCAGCAGGGACAGGAGCGCGGCTGAAACGGCGAAGGTGGAAAAGAACAGGAAGAAGAAGCCGAGCACCGAGCGGATGGTGGCGTCCGGCACGATCTGGCCGCGATAGCGAATGGGCACCACCGCGTGGGGGCGGGCGTACTGGGCCACATAGGCTTTGATCGCCGAGGCTGCGATCTGGTAGCGGAAAATCTTCACCGAGCAGGTGGTGGAGCCTGCGCATCCGCCGATGAACATCAGCACAAAGAAGATCGCCACAGCCGCGCCGCCCCACAGGCCAAAGTCAACTGAGGCATAGCCCGTCCCGGTCAGGATGGAGACGGCATTCACCGCCGCCATGCGCCAGCCGGGCAGCTCCTCATCGGCAGGGGGCGGATTGCCAGCGAGCCACAGCGTTAGAAGCATGACTGCCACAAAGGCCACAATCAGAAAGGTACGCGCCTGGGGATCGCTGATTAGAACGTCAGGACGCCCCGCCGCGGCGCGCACATAAAGAATGAAGGGCAGCCCGGCCAGCACCATGAAGACAAGCGCCACCAGGTCTGCGCCGCCCTCAGCAAAGTGACCAATGGAGCCGTCATGGGTGGAGAAGCCGCCGGTGGCCACTGTCGTCATGGCATGATTGATGGCATCAAACGCGCTCATGCCTGTGAGCATGTAGGCGCTCATGCAGGCAAAGGTCAGGACCAGGTAGACCGACCCCACCGCCTTTGCGATTTCGCCTGCGCGCGGCAGCGCTTTTTCAGACGCGTCGGAGCTTTCAAGGCGAAACAGCTGCATGCCGCCAATGCCCAAAAGCGGCCAGATCGCCATGGCGGTCACAATAATCCCGACCCCGCCAATCCACTGAAGGATGGAGCGCCACAAGAGGATGCCCGGCGCGGTCTCCTGCAGGTCAGTCATGATCGTGGCACCCGTGGTGGTGATGCCGGAGGTGGCCTCAAACAGGGCGTCGGTCCAGCTCATCTCAAGGCCGGAGAGCTTTAGCGGTACCGCAGCGGCAAAGGCCAGCATGAACCAGCTGCCGCCGGTCAGGATGATGGCCCCGCGCGCGGAGAGACTCTTGTCGCCGCCACTGCCCATGAGCGCCATGATGCCGCCAATGACAGCTCCGACCACGCCAGCGCCAAAGAAGGCATAGGCCGCCGCGCCGCCGATCTGCAGATCCACCCAGCCCGGCGCGAACATCGCAACCGACAGCGTGGCTAACAGCACGCCGAGCACGAACAGGACTGTGCGGGCAGATTCACTCAACTGACTTTACCGGAACGCTTTTAGTGGCGCGTCGCCGCTCCATAGGGGCTATCAAGCGCGAAGGACGGGATAAGCGCTTCAAAATGGTCTCCGCCCTGGCTCACCATGGTGTAGGCCCCGGCCATGAAGCCGGAGGCTGTGGCCAGAGGCGCAGCGGAGGTATAGCGGAAAGACTGGCCTGGTTCTATGACCGGCTCTTCACCGACCACACCGCGGCCGCGCACAATCTCGGTGCGGTTCTTCGCGTCGGTGATGCGCCACTCGCGGCCCACCAGCTGGATAGGCTCCGCGCCGGTGTTTTCGATCTCCACCGAGTAGGTCCAGAAGAAGCGATTGTCCTCCGGCTCGGACTCCTCATCAAGGAAATGAGGCTCCACGCGCACGACGACGCCTTTGGTTTCCTGCGCATACATGGCCCGATCTCCTCTACCGGTGGGAAGGGCGGTGTGTATCTGACACCTGAAATTCGCTTTGCTCAAGCAGCAATGCTGGACAGGGCGCGGCGAGGGCCTGACACTCGGCCGCTCAAAAGCCCTGCGATTCTATCCAATGAAAGCGCGAGCCCTGCATGACTGAACCGACTGGAATCCTGCCCGATAGCGCGCTCAATGCCGGTGTGGACGCTGGATGGATCACACCGCGCACGCCGTTGGCAGACGGTCAGGTCCAGCCAGCCAGCCTTGATCTGCGTCTGGCGCGCCGGGTGTGGCGGTTGCGGGCCAGCTTCCTGCCAGGCACGGGCCGGAGCGTCGCTGACCGCCTTGATGACGACGTGGTGATGCACGAGCTCGACCTTGAGGGCGGCACAGTGCTGGAAACCGGCTGCGTCTATCTGGCCGAGCTCGATGAAGCGCTGGCCCTGCCCGGCGATCTGGCCGCTGCGGCCAATCCGAAAAGCTCCACCGGACGGCTGGACGTGTTTACCCGTGTGATCTGCGATGGCTGTACAGCCTTTGACCAGATCCCGGCCGGTTACTCCGGCAAGCTCTATGTGGAGATCGCGCCGCGCACCTATTCGGTCTTGGCGCGCCCCGGAGACCGGCTGGTTCAGATCCGCCTGCGCCGTGGCACGCACCAGCCTTTGCAGTCGATCACTCTGTCGGTGGACATGCAACCGGGGGCTCCCGCGGGCTGGCGCGCCAAGCGCCACGCACCGCTGGTCGATCTCATCAGGGTGGGCGGCCACGCGCCAGAGCAGTTCTGGGAGGCGGTCTACGCGCCGCAGGGGCGTATCGTGCTGGATCCAGACGAGTTTTACATCCTCGCCAGCCGCGAAGCGGTGAGCGTGCCGTTAAGCCAGGCCGCCGAGATGGCCCCCATCGCGCCTGAGATTGGCGAGTTTCGCGCCCACTATGCGGGCTTTTTCGATCCCGGTTTCGGCGTCGATAGTGCTGGCGGCAAAGGCTCTCGCGCGGTGCTTGAGGTGAGGGGCCGCGACGTGCCTTTCATCCTCGATCACGGACAGGCCGTCGCCAAGCTGGTCTACGAGCCAATGGCGGGCGCGGTGGATACGCCCTACGGCACCGCTGGCTCAAACTATCAGGCGCAGGGCCTGAAGCTGAGCAAGCATTTTGCGGTGCCGGGGTAGGGCGTTTCAGCTTCCAACCTGAGGGCCTGTCCCGGACCCGCGAAGCGGCGATCCGGGATCGATTGTCGGCACAAACACGTTGGTCCAAGCCACAAAACGTGGATCCCGGCTCTGCGCCCGGATCAGATCCGGGCTTGTCCGGGACAGGGGCTTCGATGCGTTGCTGAGGACTTGCCTTCCTCTCCCCTAGAGGCGGATGCGCACGCCTCTAGGCCGAACAGCTCGCTCCGCCCAGCACGCAGAATTGCGCACAGAATTTATGCTTGAGTTTCACCGGTGTGAGGCTGGCTTCGAGCGTATCGGCAAGCTCGAACGCTTCGTCGTAGGGCAGGAGGGTGCACGACAGCACGGCTGGCTTTGATGCCCCCTTGCGCTTCACCACCATGCGGCTGGAGGCGCACATGACCGTGCTGGGATCAATGCCCAGAATATCCCAGCAGGCGGTCGTGATTTCAGGCGGATCGCCGTCCTCTTCCATCTCTGGAAAGATCACGAGGCGGGCTGGGTCATCAGCCGGAATATCGGCACCGAGTTCATCAAACAGGCCCTGGAATCTAGCGCGCGCGACAGCCTCACTTTCATGCCAGAGCGCGCGCCCGGCTGCAGACAGCGTGAAGCCGTGCTCGATCAGCCAGCGCATCCCCTCCAGCGTGGAGGCAAAGCCGCCCTTGCCGCGCTCTGCGTCATGGTTCTGGGCGGTGTAGTGATCCAGGCTGATGCGCAGGGTCAGTTTTGATCCATAGCGCTGGTTTAGATCCCGCAAGCCCTGCTGCACCCAGGGGCGCATCATGGGCTTCATGGCGTTGGTCAGGATCAGGACTTCGTGACCGCGCTCCAGTGCCATCTCGGTCAGGCGCACCATGTCGGGGTTCATGAAGGGCTCGCCGCCGGTAAAGCCGATCTCCACCGGGCCGGTGCCCATGGCGTCAATCTCATCAAGATAGGGCGCGACATCGGCCTCGGTCAGGTAGACGAGGCGGTCATTGGTCGGCGAGCTTTCAATATAGCAATTGGCGCATTCGATATTGCACAGCGTGCCGGTATTGAACCACAGCGTCTTGAGCTGGTCGAAGGCCACATGCGCGCGCGCCTCACCCTTGGCGGTGACATCAAGGTCTGAAAACTTTTCAGTTTCAATGTTTTGTGGTGCGGCGGCGTCAGGCATGTCTTACCCCTGTCATGCGGTCTGCACAATGAAGCTAGGCTGCGCCGCAGGTCACGGCAACACAGCTAACGCAACCGTGTTTGCCCTGTGTTCGCGCAAAGAAAAAGCGCCTGAGCAAGGTGCTCCGGCGCTTGGTGTTGTTGGAGTTGCAAAGGCCTTAGGGGAGGCCAGGAGTGCCGTCATTGTCTGAGCCCGGATCAAGCTTGTAGAGCTCGCCGGTATCCGTATTGCGGATGGCGATGGAGAATGGGTGTCGGTACCAGTCCTGGGTCAGCTCGTTTTTCATGACCACGACTTTGCGGCTTTCGCCATATTGTACGCTAACCCCATGAGCCGGGTAGACATATATGCCGGGCCAGGAACTGCCACCGAGTTCGATGTCAACGAATTCGACGTTGGTGGGAACATTTCCGTTCTGATCAACGAGGTAAAAAATGTAATCCACAGGATGGGATGTGTGCAGTTCGCCAGTTCCATGAACAAAGGCGATCCCAACTGTGTCGACCCACGCGCCGCCTTCAAGCTTTGGCTTTGGAAACACCAAAAGTGGAATATGTCTGATATCGCGGCCTGTCAGGCCGAGTTCGGTAAGTGCATTACCCGCCATTTAAATTTTCTCCGGTGTCAGTTTGGACGACACCAGATTGATTGATTCTCCGCCAGAAGGCGATATCGCGGGGATGCGAGTAACCTGACACTGCAATTTCATCGCGCAAGCTATTTGCTTCTGCAACATTGCCCAGCAAGATATTCAAGCGTGCTTTGACGATATTCTCTTCAATGGTTCCAGGTTCGGTGCGCAATAGGTCAATCCCTTGAAGGTAGTAGCGCCGAGCTACATCGTCATTTCCGGCCGCCTCTTCTGCCTCACCTGCCAGTTGGTAGGCAAAAGCATGCAGAACCAGGCTCCGGATTTCGTTGGCATTTTCGGCTCCAAGTACTCGAATTGCAGAAGCGGCTTCCTCGCTTGCGGTTTCATACGCGCCTGATGCAATCGCGACCTCAGCTGCAGCGACTGAAAACTGGGCCGTCTCACGTGCAGGAACAATCCGATCCGCGCCGTCCAGATATGTCGCGAGCGCGGAGCGTGCGTGGTCAACTATCAGCTTGGCAGCAATCAGGCGATCTTCAGCCAGTGCCACTTCAACCCGTTGAAGCATGAAGCTGAGATATCGGCGCAGCGCTTCTATGTTGCCGGGCTGCTGACTAAGATTTTGACCAGCAAGCTCCGAACCATCTTCGATAAGCGGGATGGCACCTGCCAAGTCGCCAAGCGCAAGACGTGCCGCCGCTCTTTGAGACATGGCAGCCAAGCGGCGATGCTCGACATACGCAGAATCTTCTACGCTTTCATAAATGGCGAGTTCACGGCCACGCTCAGCGCTGGCCTCACCAAACTGCCCGGACGTAAATAGCGCGCTCGCGCGCCATGCCCTTGCGTTTGCGATATCCAGTGCACTGACAACATCTGAATTTTCCGCAACATCAGAAAGATCGTTCAGCGCGGCGGTGAATCCGCCGAGCGCGTCTTCTATGCGCCCTCGCTCCCAGTCGATAATGGCACGATTTAAAAAGCCATAAGCGTATTCAGCCTGGTAGAGTGGGCTTTGTGGGTTCGTTTCGTACAATTCAGTTGTTAAAGTCGCATATGTATTAAAACCGGCTTCAGCAGCATCAAAGTCCGCGTTCCGAAAATTGAAATCTGCTAACCAGAATACGGCCTGGGAGTGATCAAACAGCGCATCGAGGCTGTTGGGCGAGGCATCCAGTTGCTTCAGCGTGGCTGCAACCGACGTTTCAAAGGCTTGACGGGCCCCTGCCGTATTGCCGGAATTCCAGCGCTGACGCCCAACAATCGTAAAGATGCGCGACCAGTCACTTAGAGTGCTGGGGTCGGCAAACTCGCCATGGGCCTCGAAATACTCAATGGCGTCGCTCGCCACATTTTCAATGACCGGCGTAGGCGCGTCATGCGGAAGTTCCCGAGCCAGCATCATCACCAGGCGCGCTGAGAAGGCCTCGGCACGGGCGGCGTCGTCCTGCCATTCATCGGCGGCATTCATGCTGGTGATGGCAAGGCCCAGCGATCCAGCGGTGATGATCCCAGCGATGGAAGCTACGATTTGGCTCGGCGAAAGGCGCAATGGCAGGGCTTGGGTTGCATCTGTCGACGTTTTGGATGGCTCGGCAATGGGCTCAAAGTCAGAGCGGCGCTCACTAGCCAGGATCATTTCATGCTGGCTGATGAGCTGGGTCAGCGTGGTGGCTTCTTCCAGGCTGGGGGCTGCCCCGTCCAGCAATTCGTTGAAGCGGGCCTCACCGAACCAGTCATGAAGTTCGCGCTCCAGGCTCAAACCGCCTTCACGCACGACGCCGTGAAGTTTGGCGGTGAACATAGCCTGAGCCTCGGCCACCGCTTTGGTGTTTTCAAGGCCGTTGATCCGGTTGAGAAGCGAGATGAAAGAATTCGAAGCCATGGACAATTTTGGTAAGCTGAATTGTCACGGCTTGCAATCTATGGCGTGTTAAATTCTTTCATAGAGGTTGAGCGCTTCTTGATGCTGCAACCGCGCTGGATTGTGCAGTGTGCTGGTGCCTCTGGTGTCTTCGCATCCGAGGCTTGCGCTCAAACGCACTTCGACCGATAACCGGCTCAGCACGTGAGTGCGCGCGGGTATGATGTAATGGTAGCCTGTCAGCTTCCCAAGCTGAACGTGCGAGTTCGATTCTCGCTACCCGCTCCAATTTCTTCGCAATTTTAATTCACGGGCGAGCCAGGCTCGGCTCACGCATCCCATTCCAGATGGAAATGCTGAGGGAAGGCGGACGTGCCGTTATTGATCTGGCCGGCGTCACCGGGCGCACGGCGCAGATTTTTCTGGATCAGGACAGGCTTCAAAATCGCCGGAATGACCGCCTTGTTGATCGCGCTGCCAAAGCATTTGTGCATGCCATAGCCCCACGGGATATAGGTTTCCCACGGGCGGTCAGTTTTAAAGGCACCGGGGGCATCCAAATCATAGGGGTCGAAACAGGCCGCCGCGGTTGTGGCAAAAACCATCTGGCCTTTCTTGACCCGAACCCGGCGCAAGGTAGATGGCGCGATGGTCGCGTCGCGTGTGGCGCGGCGATAGAGCAGCGGACTGAACGGGTTAAAGCGCAGCGCCTCCCACACAAAGTTCGCCATCAGATCGTCCTTGCCTTCGCGCGCCGCGGCCTGGGCACCGGCCAGTTGCTCCGGGCGGTTCAGCAACTCATCAATGGCAAAACAGCTGGCCTTGGAAATAGTCGGGATAGCCCCGATCAGCAGACCCAGCAGATTGTTGCGGATGCCCAGGTCACTCATGCCCGGGGTGTCGGCCTTTTGAAGCGCAAGACAGCGGTTGAGAACACCGTCGCCCTGGGTCGGCTTGGCTTTGCGCGCGGCGATTTGGTCATCAAGATAGCTGCGCAGAGCGGCGGCATCGCTCATCGCGATATCATCCAGCTGTTCATCAGCGCCCAGATCGGCGAACAGATACCAGAACAGATTGGTGGTCCACTCGGCCATGGCGTCGCGTTCACCGCCGGCCCCGAAATAGGTGGACGTCATTTCCCACGGGATCTGCAAGGTCAGGTCCTGAACCATGTCGATCTTGCCATCGGCGGCTTTGACAATCTCGGCGGAGCGCGTTTGGGCGTTGGGAAGAACAATGTTGGGCACATCATCAATCCGCGCCGCAAGCCGCATGGCCGAGACATCGCGCTGGTAGTCCCAGCCCGGCTGCATGCCGAGGAAGAAGTTGTCGCCATTGGTCAGCTTCTTCATGCGGCTGCCGTAGACGACCTCAAAGTCCGCATCGCGGCTGAGCACGTCCAGAACGTCCTCGCGGCGTGTGACAATGACCGTGCCGGTATTCTCATAGGACTTAATGATCACGGTGTTCAACGCTATGTTCGGCCAGAAGGCGCGCAACACGTTGAAGACCTTCTGCTGGGTTGCGGGTTTGAGCAGGAACGGCCCAATCCCGCCGGAGACCAGCGACACAGCGCCCATCACAATCAGGTGAAGCAGCGAGACCAGTCCCGCCACGATGACCCTCAGCAGGGTGAAGAGCGAGATGAAAATATTGGCAAATTTCGTAAACATATCGGTGCGCCTTTGGCGTTAGGTCGGGTCAATTGTACCCATGGCGAGCATGCGAAGACCCGTCATCGACGGCGCGAAGAAATAGTCACCGCCACGGCACTCCACGAAGGTTTTCAGCGTGCTCATCACGTAGGGCGGTTTGCCGGACGCGGGGTCTGACTCAATCGTGTGCCGCTTGTGGTGGCTGTGATCGCCCAGCATCGGACAGGTGTTGTTGCCCTGATGGAAATCGAGGCCGTACTGGATCCACTGCTGCTGGACGAACTCGAACTGCCTGAACAGGTTTGCGCCCATGATCATCATGATGACGCCCTGTTCGGTGTCATCGTCCTTGTGCTCCAGGTTGGACGGACCGTAGGGCAGGCCCCGGCGCAGGATGCGGCGACGCTTGTTCAGCGTGCTGGTGGCGTTGGGGTTTTCTGCTGGCTTGCCGGTCTTGGGGTCTGTCCCGACATCGTTGAGCGGATCAAGATAATCGCGCGTGTTGACCCGGCGCATATGCGACCCGAGCGGGCATTTATAGCCCTGCATGTCATCGGCATATCTGAAGTCCCGCGCCTCTGGCGAGCGGATATAGGCGATGTGCCTGCCATAGGCATCAAGCGCCTTCTTCTGCTTTTCCTCCGGCGTATCATCGGGCTGAATGTCCGGGATAAAGCCACTGGCTTTGCGAAAGGCCTGCCACTCATCGTAGGTCGGGTATTTCATCAGCGGCACGCCATCTGACCAGCGCCCGCACATCTTTGCCCGAATGGTCTCGCGCGCCTCTTCGATGTCGACATTCATGACCTTGGCGAATTTTTCAGCCTCGGTATCGACGACCTCATCAAAGCTGGCGACATTCTCGTGCAGCTTGCGAAACGCGAAGAAGCTGGAATTGTGCATGAATTCCGGAGGTTTGGCCGCTGGGGGCAGTTCCTGGCTTTCGTCGGGATGGCCTAGCAGAAACTCCCCGGTGGCCAGAGGCTCCCAGCCATTGCCCATCAGCTTGCCGCGGCCAATGACATTCCTGGCTTCGTCTTCGGGTTCAAACTGGCCTTCAAACACCGGGTCACCGATGCCGTCGGTAAAGCCGAAATGCTCCTTTGCGGTGGGCAGGGTGAGCGCGCCCACCTTGTCAAACACCGCCGAGGCGGACTGGTAGGTGTCTTTGCCGTCCGGACCCACGCCATCCATGACACGTACGCCACAGGCTTCGGCCTGTTTGATGAGCCAGTCGGCGCGCTCTTCCAGCGCCGGGTGCGGCTGGTCGGTGGTGCCCGGCTTGATCTGGGCGTTGAGCGTGACCAGCATGTGCACGTCGTTGGAGCCGTCGGAGCCAAGTTCCCGATTATGCTTCCAGATCGGATCCCAGTGATCGTTCCAGTTGGCTTTAAAGGCCTCGGCTTCAGTCTGGGTCTGGTCGCGGTCACCCAGGATGAAGGCGCGCGCCTTCATGCCTTCAATAAACTCGAACGGCATCTCCTTGAGCGCCCGGATCGACAGCTGCAGTGCCAGCAGGCCCGGGAAGGTGAACGCGCAATTGGTCGTGCAGTCGGGTTTGTCCTGCATGGTCGGCCAGCGCGCGGCGGTGGTGACCTTTTCACGCACCTTGTCGATGAATTTTCGACCGCAGGCCGGGTCGGGGAAGTGGAAGAAATAATAGCGCGCAAACGGGAAGGAATAGCGACCGTAGGCGCGGGTGATATTGCCCTGAATATCGTTGAGATTCAGCTCACGTGTCATGGATTTGGCTCAACTCTTTAGGGGGTTACGTTTTGCGGATCGGCCAAGGAAATAACGCCCGGCTTCTGCGTTTTCGAATGCGTGTTCTGTGGGTCGTGCTCGGCGATGAATTTGCCAAAGGCGGCATGCAGCGCGTCAGGATCGGCACCCTGATTGTCGATGTAGAAATCGGCCAGCTTCTGCTGGATGTAGATCGCTTTGAGCACCGACGGCAGATCATCAAACCTGCCCAGCGGGAAGGGCTTCTGACCGCGTGAATTGATGAATTTCACGGTGATGAAACCCAGCACAAGACCGAGCAGGGTCGCGCCAGGCCAGAACAGATTGGTGGGCCAGCTAATGAAGGGGATAGTCGCAAGGCCAAACATGTGCAGCGCGAAGCCCACAATCGCTGCGGCGAAGGTCAGGGCCGTCACCGCGCCCAGCGCGATCATCAACCTGGAGTTCTTGAAGCCCGGATTCTGGAAGTAATAATCGTGGAACGGCATGGTCGTTTCCACGTGGCAGCGATCCAGATAGGCGGCAAACTTCTCAGCTGAATCAACGCCTTCAAACCCGTAGCAATTGGAGTAGAGCGCCGTTAGCTCCTCGCTCATCGTCTCCCACAGCTTGCGCGCATAGGAATGGCGCACCTCGCGCTGCTGGTCCGCATTCAGGCTGGCGGGAAGCGGATCGCCATCGTCCGTGATCGCATCGATATCGGCGCAGAACACCAGATAGGACGCGTTCAGATGGTCCATCTTCTGCGGCTTCAGGACGTTGGCCGGTACGCCGCCGCCAAAGAAGTTTCGAATGACAGGGATGCTGCGAAAGATGGCCGCGAGCGGGTTCATCGTATTGCGGCCATTATAGACCGTGTCATTGAGCACAAACATGCGCGCCAGATGGTTGCGCGTGTTGCGGGCAAAGGGGCTGATCGCGTGCGCGTTCGCGGTGGCGGGTGACTGGCGTGCAACCGGCATCAGCGACAGACCCGTGCGGATCCGCTGGCCATGGGAAACCTGGGGGTCATCAGCTGGTGCGCCCGGCTTGATGGGGGCCAGCGTGGTCAGGAAGATATGTCCGTTATCAAAATCCGGCATGGTTCAGGCCCCCTTCGGTGTGGCGGCATCGGTGGCGGGTGAAGAGGCATGGCCGTGATTGTGCTCGGCATAGGCATAGCGATTGACCTGGGCCCGTTCGGTATCAAGGCTGGCCACCGGACCAAAGCCGGGATCGCCCAAACCGTTCTGGATCAGGCTGGCGACCTTGGCGTAGGCGGCTGCGAACTCATCGGGCGTAGCTGTGCGGTGCAGCTCGGTCAGCTTTTCCACCTGATTATAGATGGACAGGCTGGTCTTGATGTCGCGCTGGGCCGAGCCCGGGGTCGCATTATAGTAGTAATCAGTATTTATCTGGTTGAAAGTAATGTAGTTTTTGAAGGGCGTGATGGGGATCGACCGGGGGTATTTGATCGAGGAATACCAAAACAGGTCCAGCCCCAATGGAATGCCATCGGAGAAGGCGTCGATATACTGGTCCCAGGTGCCGTTAAAGTTGGAGCAGAACAGCACATAGTCATTCTGCACAGTCTGTTTGCCCTGACCCAGGTCCGGCCATTGGTCCGGCTTGATAAAGACCCAGCGTGCAAAGTGGATCAGCTGCAACCCCAGCAGGCCCTGGAGGGCAGTGGGTAGACAGCGGAAAAACATGAATATGGTCCGGTTGATCCAGCTGATCTTCCGGTTGCTCGGCGTCACGACATTCATCGCATACGCCTTCCCCGCAATGTTCGACATATAAAACCCTGTCCCTGATCAATATCTTAAGCATCAGAAGAGCTGACATCCGGAGCGGACGAACGATCTAGAGACGCATTTGGATCAAAGCCTAGGCAGGGTCGGACAGGGGCGCAACTTTTATGCGAAGCCTGCGACAAATTCTATCAATTGGTTATTTTGGCGTTAGCCAAAAAAAACAGCGGCGCTCCGTTGCCAGAGCGCCGCTGCGTTGATGGGCTGAACGCGTCGATCAGGAGATGTCGAAGCGGTCGGCCATCATCACCTTGTCCCACGCCGCGATGAAGTCATGGACGAATTTCTCGCCCGCATCATCTTCGGCATAGACTTCCGAAATCGCCCGCAGCTCTGAGTTCGAGCCGAAGATGAGGTCGGTGCGCGTACCGGTGAACTTCACCTCGCCGGTCTTGCGGTCTTTGCCTTCAAACACCTGGTCGCTGTCGTCGGACGCAGCCCACTGCAGCCCCAGATCGAGGACGGTGTTGAAGAAGTCGGTGGTCAGCGCGCCCGGGCGATCGGTGAAGACGCCGTGGCAATCACCGCCAGCATTGGTGCCGATCACACGCATGCCGCCGACAAGAGCCGTCATCTCCGGGGCGGTCAGGCCCAGCAGCTGCGCCTTGTCGATCATGCGCTCCTCAGCGCTGACCACGGACGGGCGTCCCAGATAGTTGCGGAACGCATCGGCAGTTGGCTCCAGCGGAGCGAAGCTGTCCGCATCGGTCTGTTCAGCCGAAGCGTCGGTCCGGCCCGGCGTAAACGGCACGGTCACGGTGTGGCCGCCGTCCTTTGCCGCAGCCTCGATCCCGGCCGCACCGCCGAGCACGATCAGGTCGGCCAGCGAGATTTTCTTGCCGTCAGACTGGGCGTCGTTGAAGCCTTTCTGGATGCCTTCCAGCGTGCTGAGAACCTTGGAGAGCTGGTCCGGCTTGTTGACCGCCCAGTCATTCTGCGGAGCCAGACGAATGCGCGCGCCATTGGCACCGCCACGCTTGTCAGAGCTGCGGAAGGTCGAGGCCGAGGCCCAGGCGGTTTCAACCAGCTCAGACACCGTCAGACCACTTTTCAGGATTTCAGCTTTCAGGTTGGCTACATCCGTGTCGTCAACCAGCTGGTGATCCACGGCGGGGACCGGGTCCTGCCAGATCAGCTCTTCAGCCGGGACTTCCTTGCCTTTGTAGCGGGCGCGGGGCCCCATATCGCGGTGGGTCAGCTTGAACCAGGCGCGGGCGAACGCGTCGGCAAACTGATCCGGATTCTCATGGAAGCGACGCGAGATTTTCTCATAGTCGGGGTCCATGCGCATCGCCATGTCGGCAGTAGTCATCATCAGCTCGACATTACCGTTGCCGTCGACCTGAGGCGCGTGATCTTCCTCTTTCAGGTTTTTCGGACGCCACTGGTGGGCACCTGCGGGGCTCTTGGTCAGCTCCCACTCATAGCCGAACAGCACGTCGAAATAGCCCATGTCCCACTGGGTCGGATGGGCCGTCCACGGACCCTCAATGCCTGAGGTGATCGTATCAACGCCGCGGCCTGACTTGTGGGAGGAGATCCAGCCTTGACCCATCTGATGAATGGGCGAACCTTCAGGCTCTGCGCTCACTGCACTCTCAGGACCGGCCCCGTGGGCTTTGCCGAAGGTGTGACCACCAGCAACCAGCGCCACGGTCTCCTCGTCATTCATGGCCATGCGCCCGAAGGTTTCGCGCACATCGCGGGCCGAGCCGAGCGGATCAGGCACCGCATCCGGGCCCTGCGGGTTCACATAGATGAGACCCATCATCACCGCAGCCAGCGGATCTTCCAGCTTGTCTGCGTCGGCGTCTTCGGCCTTCACATCGCGCGCGCCTTCATAGCGGCTGTTGGGATTGTCTGACCCGATGAGCCATTCAGACTCATTGCCCCAATAGATATCCTCGTCCGGCTCCCAGGTGTCTGCGCGACCGCCCGCGAAACCGAACGTCTTGAAGCCCATGGATTCAAGCGCGCAGTTGCCCGCCAGGATCATCAGGTCAGCCCAGGAGAGCGCCTTGCCGTATTTCTTCTTGATCGGCCACAGAAGCATCCGGGCCTTGTCCAGATTGCCGTTGTCCGGCCAAGAGTTTAGCGGCGCAAAGCGCTGCTGCCCGCGTCCGGCACCGCCGCGTCCATCATGGATGCGATAGGTACCCGCCGAGTGCCAGGCCATGCGAATGAAAAGCGGGCCGTAATGGCCGTAATCGGCAGACCACCAGTCCTGACTGTCAGTCATCAGCGCGACGATGTCTTTCTTCACCTGATCAAGATCGAGGCTTTCGAACGCTTTGGCGTAGTCAAAGTCCGGATCGAGAGGATCAGACTTGTCTGAGTGCTGGCGCAGAATGTTCAGCTTCAGCTGGTTCGGCCACCAGTCGCGATTGGTGCGTCCACCGCCTGAAGACCGGGTTGAGCGTCCGCTGGAGAAGGGGCAACCGCCGCCTGCGCCGTGATCTGTTCCATCCATGTCGTGTCTCCATAATGAGGGTTGTGAGAGGGGCTTTACGATTGTGACTGACAAGAGTGTGGGACAGAACGCATGATAGAGCCAATGAATTTTTAGGCTGAAAGCTATAGATTTTTCTGATGACGCGCTGCCGCATTCCAGGTTGCGGTGCACTATCGCTTTATTTGCAAGGCCAAACGACGCTATGCCTGAGTTCAGAGGTCACTTAAGGACCACGAAATCGCATGGACCGGCCTGTGTCTAAAGCCGCCAATCGCCGCTCCGGGTTCCGCCTGAAAGCGCGAGCCCGGCTGCTTTTGCGCGGAAAGATGGCGCTGCCAGCGCTTTATTTCGGGTCTATCCTGGAATCCTCCATCCTGCCCTGGCCCATCGAGTTTCCGATGCTCGCCTACATGCTGCGCGGGCGGACACAGACGCTTGTCGTTACGCTGGTCGTGACGCTGGGCAGCGTCGTGGGCTGCCTGATCTGCTATGCGGTGGGGCGGGCCGCGTTTGGTATCCTGGAAGGCTTTATCGCCGCCAGACCGGCCATGTCGGCTGCGCTTGATACGTCACAGGACCGCATCGACTCCATCGGCGGATGGGCGGTTGCGTTGGCCATGCTGGCCCCGACGCCGGTGCAGGTGGCGTCCTTCGCGGCCGGGATTGTCCAGATGAACCCGGCGATTTTTCTTGTCGCTGCGCTAGCAGGACGCTCGGTGCGCTATCTGGCGATGGGGCTGCTGGTGTTCTTCTTCGGGCCGACCATCATTGAAACCTGGCGGCGATTGCCAAAGCGGTTGCGTCTGTGGGGCAGTCTGGGGCTGGTGCTGGCGTTCACGGGCCTGTTCGCCTGGACGCTCTTCCAGATTTTCCGAATTCCGGCGGGCACCTAGAAGCGGTTGAACATCTGCCCGGTTTCAAAGCCGAACAACGTGAAGACGTGCGCCAGCAGAAACAGGAAGAGCGCGCCCAGGAGGATGCACAGTGTCGTCCACGGCACCATGCGAACTTTGGGCGGTTCAGTGGGCAGGTTCGACCGCCAGGCGCACAGGGCAAACAGCCCAGCCGTAATCGCCATCAGGATGAGAGTGACCGTCAATGTCATCGGGGGCCTCGCGCCGGGTCGTGGAGACCCCGTGACGGGTCTTGACCCAGACATAGGGCTGAGACCCCATCTCCTTCAAGGCACGCATGGCAGCAGGGACCTGGCACAGCCAGTAGGCGGGTGCGGTCAGCAGGTCGCCAAGCGCAGTGCCAACGCCAGCGCGCCGGGCGCTGCGCCATAGGCACAGGATGGACGCGGCCCAGCCCGTCAACCCGAAGCCAAGCCCGACCCAGGTCAGCGCATTGGCCGTGCCGACAAGCGCCATGACGAGCCCGGCGGTGATCAGGATTAGCCCTGGCACCTGTGCCAGCGCACTGAACACATTGGCGAGCAAGCTGACCTGTAGCGCCCAGAATGCCCGCCAGCCAGCCGCTTCAATCAGGGCGCGGGGTTGGCGCATCTGCACAAGCCATGTGATCAGATGACCTTTCAGCCAGCGGCTGCGTTGTCCGGTCCACGCTTTCAGCGTGGTGGGGGCTTCCTCAGCTGTTCCTGCCGGAACCAGACCGGCCTGCCAGCCATGCACCGCCAGGCGAAAGCCCAGATCGGCGTCTTCGGTCACGTTGAACGGATCCCATCCACCGCTGCCCTGCAGGGCGTCCATACGAAACACATTGCTGGTCCCACCGAGCGGTAGCGGCGTGCCCAGTCGGGAGAAGAGCGGCAGGATGCCGTGAAACTGGGCTGCATATTCCAGCGCAAACTGACGCGTCAGCCAGCAGTCGCGGGCGTTATACCATCCAAGCGGTGCCTGAACGACGCCTAGCCGAGGGTTGGCAGCAAAGCATTCCGCGGCCTGCCAGAGCTGATTGCGGCTAGGGGAGTCTTCAGCGTCATAGACGGCGACAAAGTCGCCGCTGGCAAAGCGCAGGGCGTAATTGAGCGCACGTGGCTTGGTCTGGGGCCCGCACGGCGGAGCGATGAGGACCTGAAAGCCGTGGCGGCGGGCCGCGGCGCGTGCCGCCTTGATGGTTTCATCATCGCCAGCCTCAAGCACCAGCAGGATTTCCAGCTTGTCACGCGGGTAATTGAGGCGGCTGAGGCTGGTGCACAATCCAGCGACCACTTCGCTCTCGCGATACATCGCAACGATCACGCTCATTGTTGAAAGCCGGGCCGGCGTCAGCTGAACCGCGGGCGTGTCGCGACGTGGAAGTAGCGCAGCGGCTAACCGCAAAACCACCAGGCTGGCAATGTAAATATAAAGCGCACACAGCGCAGCAGCGATCGTGAGCTGCGGTGCAAGGAAGATCAGTCCAGTTGCAAAAACACTCGGCCCTGCAACCAGGGCCAGGGGCGGCAAGAGGCGATGCCCGGCGCTGGCCTGTGGCTGGTTATCCAGAAGCTGATAGGCCGCCAGATAGGCATCAAGATTGTCAGGCTTGAGCGTATCGTCGCCGGAAAGGCCATGCAGGCTGAATTCTGCCATTTGCGTCCCCATCGGTCGCGATAGGGGAAGATGAAAGCATAAATTCTCGTTTTAGGCGAATCAGCCCTTGGGATTGAACACCATCAGGCGCTCGGATGCGACCAGCTCGCCGTCCTCAACGCTGACCTTGAAGGCGGCGACAGCACTGGTTGGCCAGCCCATGGGAAGGTCCACCGCGCGACCGCTCTGACCGGCGAGGCTATGGACGAGCGCGCCTATGCCGGGATTGTGTCCGACCAGAACGATATCGCTGGCGCCATCCTCAATCGCCTTGTTGATCGCCCGGATCAGCATGGCGTGGGTGGCGTGATACAGCACCATCGGGTCATCCACCGGCGGCGTGCCCATCACCTCTGCAATATGTTTGTAGGTCTCCCGCGTGCGCCTCGCCGGGCTGACCAGAGCTATGTCTGCTTTGAGCCCCGCTTCTTTCATCGCCGCACCGGCTTCAGTCGCATCGGCGCGCCCCCGTTCGGTCAGGCCGCGCTCAAAATCATCTTCGGCTTCCATGCGGTCAACGGACTTGGCGTGGCGCATGATGGTCAGGATCGGCATGGGCGGCGGCTCCAGATTTCGTCACACTTGCGTTAGCTTCGCCGCGAGGGGGTTGCACCCGTGCGGTCTGGGTCCCAAGTAAACGCGCGTTCGACCCCCTCGGCAAATAGGCCGAAAACAACGGAGTTCAAAATGTCCCTTCTGCTCGGCGATGTCGCCCCAGATTTCGAAGTCGAAACCACAGATGGCCCGATCAAATTCCATGACTGGATCGGCGATAGCTGGGTGATCTTCTTCTCCCACCCGGCCGACTTTACCCCGGTGTGCACCACCGAGCTTGGCTACACCGCCAAGCTGAAGGACGAGTTTGCCAAGCGCGGCGCGAAAGCCATCGCCCTGTCAGTGGATCCGGTGGAAGACCACAAGGCCTGGGTTGGCGATATTGAAGAGACCCAGGGCGTGAAGATGAATTTCCCGATCATCGCCGACGTCGACCGCAAGGTGGCTGAGCTCTACACGATGATCCACCCGAACGCCGACCCGAAGGTCACCGTGCGCTCGGTCTACATCATCGACCCGAACAAGAAGATCCGCGCCACCTTCACCTATCCGCCGAGCGCTGGCCGGAACTTCAACGAAGTCCTGCGCCTGCTGGACTCCCTACAGCTGACTGACGGCTATAAAGTCGCCACGCCGGTGAACTGGGAAGACGGTGAAGATTGCATCATCGTGCCGAGCGTGTCCGACGAAGACGCCGACAAGCTGTTCCCGAAAGGCTACAACAAGATCAAGCCTTACCTGCGCACCACGCCTCAGCCGAACAAGTAACGGTTCAGGCTAGCGCCAGACATTGAAGCGGCCGCTCTCACGAGGTGAGGGCGGCCGTTTTCATATCCGGGTCTGGCGCATCGGCCCCGGCACCCCCTAAGCTCTCCCCAACCACAAAACACCGCCGGGGAGGCTCCACTTGGACACTGTAAAGCTCGACATTTCTGACGGCCTTGGCCTGATCACGCTGAACCGGCCCAACGCCATGAATACCTTCACGCCCCAGATGGGTCAGGAGGTGGCCGCCTGTTTTGATGAAACCGATGCCGACCCGTCGGTTCGCTCGGTCGTCGTGACGGGTGCCGGCAAGGCGTTCTGCGCCGGCGCCGACCTGTCGGCGGGCGCTGAGGCCTTTGCCATGCTGCAGGAAGCGCAAGGCTCGGGCGCGTTTGACGATACCGACCCCAAATGGCGCGACACCGGCGGGCTGATGAATCTGCGCGTTTTTGACAGCGAAAAGCCGGTCGTGGCCGCTATTAATGGCGCGGCGGTGGGCATCGGGGCGACGGTGATCCTGCCCATGGATGCGCGCGTGGCGCTGGCCGGGGCGAAATTCGCGATGCCGTTCACCAAGCGCGGCATCGCCTGGGACGGGGCGGCGAGCTGGTTCCTGCCTCGCCTTGTGGGTATTGAAACCGCGCTCGACTGGGGCCTGTCGGGCCGCACCTTCATGGCTGAAGAGGCGCTGGAGAAAAAGCTCGTCTCAGAGCTCGCCGATACGCCCAAAGCAGTGCTGGAGCGCGCCATGGAGAAAGCGAGGGCACTGACCGCCAACACCGCGGCAGTTTCGGTCGCCATGAACCGCCGCCTCGTCTGGCGCATGCTGGGTGCGCCCCATCCCATGGACGCCCACCGCCTTGAAAGCCGCGCCATCCTGCATCGCGGGATCAGCGCCGATGCGGTTGAAGGCGTGACGAGCTTTCTTGAAAAACGCCCGCCGAATTTCCCGGGCCAGGTCCCCGGCGACTACCCACCGGGCTGGCCGTGGGACGACGAGCCGGAATATTAGAAGCCCATGAAACCCCGGCCAAGCCCCGGATTTGTTCCGGGGCGCTGAACCGGGGCCTCCATGCGGCTATGGAGCATTGTTCTGTGCCAGGTCCCGGATCGTCGCTACGCTCGTCCGGGATTTCAGGATTTTGGACATAAGCAGCTCGCCGCTCGACGTAGCCCTGTCAGCGACATAGCTTGCGCGCCGTGTTTGCCGGAGAGCTTCCTTGCGCATTTCATCGCCTGATCCGCGTCGTCCCTCGCTGACGACGGTAGAGCTGATCGCCATGGTGGGCGGGCTGATGGCGCTCAATGCCTTGTCGATCGACATCCTGCTGCCTGCGCTGGGCGAGATAGGCGGCGATCTGGGTGCGCCGGGCAATAACCGCCAGCTGGTGATCACCGCTTACGTCTTCGGCTTTGGCCTGGCGCAGCTCGGGTTTGGCCCGCTGGCGGATGCGCTGGGGCGTCGGCTGACGCTGCTGTTTGCGCTGGCGGGGTATCTTGCCGCGACGGTGTTGTGCCTGATGTCACAGGACATCGTCTGGATGATCGCGGCCCGGGCCCTGCAGGGCGTGGCCGCAGCGGCCACTCGGGTGGTGGCGGTTGCGGTCGTGCGCGATCTCGTCAGCGGGCGGCGCATGGCGGAGATCATGAGCTTTGCCATGACGGTGTTCATGGTCGCGCCGATCCTCGCCCCCAGTATCGGGCAGGGCATCCTGTTTATCGGCCCGTGGCAGGCGATCTTCGCCTTCCTCTTCGTCATGGCTGTGGGGCTTGGCGTGTGGATGTTTGTCCGCCTGCCAGAAACCCTGCGCGCTGAGCATCGCATCGCGCTGTCGATTCCGTCGGCGATTAAAAACTATCGCCTCGTCCTGACCGAACGTGTTTCGGCCGGCTATATCGTGGCGGCGGGTCTGATCTTCGGGGCGCTGTTCGCCTTCATTGCGACCTCCGAGCAGGTCCTGGCCGAGCTCTATGGGCTGGAGGAATACTTTGCGTTGGCGTTTGGCGGCGTCGCGGTCGGGCTTGCGGCGGCGAATATTCTCAACGCGCGCATTGTGCGGCGGCTGGGGATGCGGCGTATATCCCACACGGCCGTGGTGGTGTTTCTGGGGCTGAATATTGTCCACCTGGCGATTGCCCTGATGGGCCAGCCACCCTTTGGGATCTATTTCAGCCTGTTGACCGCCTCGCTTTTGATGTTTGCCTGGATGGGCGCGAATTTCTCCGCGCTGGTCATGGAGCCGGCCGGAGAACGTGCGGGCACGGCCGCTGCGCTTTATGGCGGCGTCACGTCCATGTCCGGCGCGACGCTCGGCTCCATCATCGGCCAGACCTATGACGGCACCGTGGTGCCGCTGATTGCCGGCTTCGCGATCCTTGGTGCGTTGTCGCTGGCGGTTGTGGCCTGGACCGAACGCGGAAAGCTGTTTGGCGTGGGCGAGGTGGTTCCTGACGAGGATTAGGGCCAGCGCGCAGTAAGGCCCTAAATATGAAATCCCGGACGAGCGTAGCGATGATCCGGGACCTCATTGTGACCCTGGTGCTCAATTCTGATAGAGGCCCCGTCATGCGACGGGGGTTCAAGTCCTCAAGCTTTAAAACTCATCCACCAGCAGGCTGTCTTCGGCGATGACGCCGTCGACACGCCAGCCTGCGCCGTCGTCCTGCTTCAGGACCTCACATAGCCAGGGCAGAAGGGTGACCAGATTGTCTTCCAGCGTGTAGGGCGGATTGACGACGACAACGCCGGCCCCGGCCAGCTTGCCTTCGCTTTCCAGCTCGCGCACCCACAAATCGGCGCGCAGGATTTTTTCAGGCTCGATCTGCTTTTCGGCAATCAGCCATTCAGTCAGGCCCACATCAAAGCGCTCCTGAGCCCACAGGTCTTTAAGCGGACGCCAGAAGATGAAGGTGCCGATGGGCCAGCGATTGATGCCATTCATCGCGGCTTCGGCCATGAAGGCCATCTCATCGCGATGTTCAAAGGGCGGGTCGATCAGGACCAGGCCGCGCTTTTCCACCGGCGGCACAATGGCGCTGAGCGCCTTGTAGCCGTCGCGCGCCTCCACCTTCACCCGGCGATCTTTCGCGTAGCGCTGGTCGAGGGTCTTGGCGTCGGCCGGGTGGAGTTCGCACAGCTGGATGCGGTCGGTATCGCGAAGCAGGCTTGCTGCGACCTGCGGGCTTCCCGGGTAAGCGGTCAGCGCCTCGCCAGAATTACTGGCCGCAACTGCGTCGAGGAAGGGTTTCAGGACCGCTGCCACATCGTCGGGCTTGTCGGCAGCGAGGACGCGCGTGATCCCGTCCTCAAATTCCGGGCTGCGCCGGGCCTCATCACTGGTCAGGTCGTACTGACCAATGCCGGAATGGGTGTCGATATAACGAAATGGCTTGGGCTTGGCTTTAAGATGCTCAAAGCACAGCGCCAGCACGACATGCTTGAGCACATCGGCAAAGTTTCCAGCGTGAAAGGCGTGACGGTAGTTCACCGGCGCGATCCCCTTAAACGTTGAATTTGAACAGCATCACATCGCCATCCTTGACGATATAGTCCTTGCCTTCCTGGCGTAGCTTGCCAGCATCGCGGGCACCGCTTTCGCCATTGTTGGCAACGTAGTCGTCGTAGGCGATGGTCTCGGCGCGGATGAAGCCGCGTTCAAAGTCGCCGTGGATGACGCCCGCCGCTTTCGGAGCGGTCCAGCCCCGGCGGATGGTCCAGGCGCGCGCTTCCTTCGGGCCAGCGGTGAAGTAGGTCTGCAGGTCCAGCAGCTGGTAGCCCGCATGGATCAGGCGGTTAAGCCCGGGTTCTTCAAGGCCCAGCTCTTCCAGATACTCGGTGCGCTCATCAGCCTCCAGCAACGCTAGCTCAGCCTCGATCTTGGCGGAGATGACCACACAGACTGCGCCTTCTTCGGCAGCGCGCGCCTCGACCTGTTTGGAGAAGTCATTGCCGGTACCGGCGCTGTCTTCATCCACATTGGCCACGAACATCACCGGCTTGGAGGTGAGGAGCTGCAGCATTTTCCATTCGCGCTGGGCATCTTCAGGCACATCGGCGTTACGCGCAGGCTTGCCGTCGCGCAGCTGCTCGAGCGCCAGGTCCACCAGCTCCAGCGTGGCTTTCGCGTCCTTGTCGCCGGTCTTGGCCTTCTTCTCCATGGTGACCCGGCGCTTCTCCAGGCTCTCCAGGTCCGCCAGCATCAGCTCGGTTTCCACCGTTTCAAAGTCGGCCAGCGGATCGATCTTGCCAGCCACATGGGTGATGTCGCCGTCTTCAAAACAGCGCAGCACGTACAGCACCGCGTCGGTTTCGCGAATGTTAGCCAGGAACTGGTTGCCCAAGCCTTCGCCCTTGCTGGCCCCTTCCACGAGGCCGGCGATATCCACGAAATTCATACGCGCGGGCACGACATTGGCCGATTTTGCGATTTCAGCCAGCTTGTCGAGGCGCGCTTCGGGCACAGCCACTTCACCCACATTGGGCTCAATGGTGCAGAAGGGATAGTTCGCAGCCTGAGCGGCAGCGGTCTGGGTGAGGGCGTTGAACAGGGTGGATTTGCCCACATTGGGAAGACCCACGATTCCGCATTTGAAGCCCATGGCGCGATACCTTCTTCTTGTTTCCAGCTTACTGGCCTGATTAGCGCGCCCGTATAAGCAAAAACGCCCGCCTGCGAAAGATCACAGGCGGGCGTTCACTGCGCGCGATGCTCAAGCGGGGGGTCAGGCGGCGCGCACAGATTTGATGAAGCTGTCGATATCGCTGGCGAGCGTATCGGCGCTGATTTCAAGCTCGCTGGCGAGGGTTGAGATTTCTTCAGCCGCGCTGACGGAGGATTGCGCCCCATCCGCAACGCCCTGTGCATCCCGCTCCACGGCTTCGGTGTTCTGGGCTGCATTCTGGGCTGAGCGGGCAACTTCGCCGACGGCAACGGTTTGTTGCTCCACGGCGGCGGCGCTTTCCTGTGAGCTGGCATCGATGTCGCGGATGCCGTCTGCCATGGCCTGGGTTGCCTCGGTCGCTTCGCGCACGCGGCCGGCAAAGCGGTCCACACGCTCATTGATGGTTTCGGTCAGGCGCTGGGTCTGGCTGGCGAGCTCCTTCACTTCGCTCGCCACGACTGCAAATCCTTTACCGGCTTCACCGGCGCGCGCCGACTCGATGGTGGCGTTCAGGGCCAGCAGGTTGGTCTGTTCAGCAACGCCATTGATCTCGGTGATGATGGCGGTGACATCGCCCAGCGCTTTCGCCATCTCCTCCATCAGGGCCTGGGTCTGTTCAGTGCGGCTGGTCGACTGACGGGTCAAATCCGAGACACGGCCAGCAGAGGCAGCAATCTCACCAATGGCGGCATTCAGCTCTTCGGTGGAGGCGGCCATGGTTTGAACCCCGGCGCTTGCTTCACGAGCGGCGGTGCGCATGGCTTCGCTGCGCTGGCGACCATCGGCAGCAGTGGTGCGGGTGGTTTCAGCAGCGCGGCTCACCTTGTTGGCGGCCTCACGCACCTTGCCCAGAATGGTGTCAGCTTTTTCCTGGAAGCGCTCGACTTCTGCGGCCATGGCTTCGGAGCGGGCGAGACGAGCTTCGGTGGCTTCACGGGCCTCAGCGCTTGTCGCTTCGGCTTCAGACAGCTTTGATTTCAGCGCCACGAGAGCTTTGGCAATCCGGCCGATCTCGTCAGCACGGCTCTCGCCGGCAATCGGTGCGCCGTAATCGCCGCTGGCAATGGTCTCGACGCTGTCCTCCAGCTGGCGCAGCGGGCCGACAGTGCCGCGTACCCCGGCGAATGCTGCACCGGCTGCGGCCAGAAAGGCCAGCAGACCGACAATGCTCATCACGGTGATGACCTGGTTGCGTACAGCGACAATTTTGGAGCGCTGGACGCCCACATAGATGATGCCGATGACATTGCCGGTATCAGAGAAGACCGGCTGGTAGGCGGTAAAATAGGGCGTGCCCAGAATAACGGCTTCACCGCGAAAGCCCTGGCCCGCCATCATGGCATCATAGACCGCTCCAGTCCCAAGGACTGTGCCGACCGCGCGGGTGCCGTCAGGACGCGTGATGTTGGTGGTGCGGCGAACAAAGTCGCTCTGGCTCTCATCCCAGACAAAGACGGTCGCGGTTTCACCAGTCTGCTGGCCAACGGAGTCGATCGTGTTGTGGTTTTCAAACGCAGGAATGGACGGTGCGGTCAGGCGGCGGATCTCGCCATTGCTGGAATACTCAGCCTCCAGTCCGGGAATCGTGCGCTCCAACGTCGAGACGGCAACGCGAAGATTGATGTCCTGGGACGCTGTCGCGTTGCTGGCGATATTCGCGCCGATTACCCAGCTTGCGCCAACCGCCACCGCGACCACTGATGCGGCGACGAGGGCGGCCGTCAGGATGAATATGCGCGCAGACAGGGAAGCCTGAATGAAAGCGGGCATCGAACTCTCCGTTATGAACGCTCAGTGAGTAGGCTTTAATTAGAGTTCATATGGATATGATTATGGTTTCCAAACCGTTTCACGGTCTGACCGAAGAGCCTGGGTGGCCGGTTTAGTCCGACCGGGGCGACTTGGTGTCGCTGTGTGCCTGCGCCAGTCTGCCATGGGGCTCCATGGCCGGGCGGCGTTCCAGTTCATATCCCGATCGCTTCAGGTGGCGTTCAATGTCCTGAGCTGCCATACGGCAGGCATCGAGCCCCTCAAGACGCTTGCGCCAGGGGCTGCGCCAAAGCGCATAGGCAAGGCATTCGGACAGGTCTGGATCACGGCGCGGCATGGGGAACATAATAGGAACATATTCCGATCTGCCAACGCGAATTGGGCCAGATTTCGTGGAAAACCCGAGCATGCTGCAGCAGCTTACAGAATCGTAACACCCAATCCTTGGACGTTTGGGATTGAACAGCCTAGGTTATGCGCCACACAACGGGAGGGGAGCTGCCCTATGATGAAGTATCGAAGCCGCTGGTTTGCCGCGGCCCTGGCCGCCGTCGCGGTTGCTTCGCCGTCGTTTGCTCAAGATAGCGACGATGACGAGGATGAAGAAGACAACTCCATTGAGAGCTATGTCGAAGACTTTGAGGCCCAGGAAGGCCTCTTCACGCTGTATACCGATCCTGAAGACGGCGATCTGTATATGGAAATCTCTGAAAGCCAGCTCGGCGAAGAGGTGATCTATTTCACCTACGCTGAAAATGGCGCGCCGCGCGTCGGCCTGTTCCGGGGCCAGTATCGCGACAACGCTGTGTTTGAATTCAACAAGCGTTACGGCGACATCGAGATCAGCCAGATCAACACCAATTTCGCCTTCGATGAGGGCAATGCTCTGGCCCGTGCGTCCGAAGCCAACATCACCCGCGCGCCGCTGGCGAGCCTGTCGATTGTGGCTGAGACTGAAGCAGATGAAGAGGCAGGCACCGAAGCCCGCTACCTCATCGACATCGGTGACACGCTGCGCGGTGAAGACCTTCACCAGGTCAAGCCGGCCGGCCCGCAAGGCCCGGCAGCGGCTCAGGCCTTCAACATGGGCCGCCTGCAGTCGGGTCTGACCCGGATCCTGGAGACCCGCTCCTATCCGGAAAACACCGACGTGCTGGTGGAATATGTCTACCAGAACGACACTCCGCGGAACTTTGGTGGTCCGGAAATCACCGACGCGCGCGCTGTCGCCGTTCAGGTGCAGCACAGCTTTGTCGCCATGCCGGATGACGGTTTTGAGCCGCGTGCTGATGATTTCCGTGTGGGCTATTTCATGGAGCAGGTCACCAATCTGACCGATCCGGACTACACGCCTTATAACGACCTGATCAATCGCTGGCGCCTGGTCAAGCAGGATCCGGACGCTGAAGTGTCTGATCCGGTTGAGCCGATTGTCTGGTGGATTGAGAACACCACTCCGGTCGAGTATCGCGACGTCATCCGTGAAGCCGCACTGACCTGGAATATCGCGTTTGAAGCGGCTGGCTTCTCCAACGCCATTGAAGTGCGTCAGCAGCCGGACGATGCCGACTGGGACGCTGGCGATATTCGCTACAACGTCCTGCGCTGGACCTCCTCGCCGACGCCTCCGTTCGGTGGTTATGGCCCAAGCTTCACTAACCCGCGCACCGGTGAAATCATCGGCGCAGACATCATGCTGGAATACGTCTTCCTGACGAACCGTATTCGGAACGCTGACGTGTTTGAGGTTGCTGGTCTGACGACCTGGATGCCTGAAGACATGATCACCGAAGCCACCGGCGAGGCCCCGTTCCCGCTGGAGCATGAGCATGGTGCAATGTGTAACTTCGCTGAGCACCTGCAGATGGAAACCCAGGGTGCCCTGGCCGCCATGCAGGTGATGGGTGCTGAGGAAGCCGCGCAGAACGAGCTGGTTCGCCAGTCGCTGCACTATCTCATCATCCACGAGATCGGCCACACGTTGGGTCTGGCGCACAACATGGGTGCAACCTCGAACGTTTCGCTGGAAGATCTGGCAAACGGCACGACGGCCACGCATTCCATCATGGACTATCCGGCGCTGAACCTGCCTGATGACCTGAGCGATACCGTTCAGTATTCGCAGGAGACTCCGGGTGCCTATGACATCTGGGCGGTCGAGTATGGCTACACTGCAGCCTCTGAAGAGCTGCCAGCCATTCTGGAGCGTTCGACCGAGCCTGAGAACTTCTTCGGCAACGACGCTGATGACATGCGCGCTCCGGGCCGTCATATCGACCCGCGCGTGATGATCAACGACCTGTCCGACGATCCCGTGACCTGGGCACAGGGTCGCGTTGAGCTGGCCAACCGCACCATTGCGGGCCTGCCGGAGCGCTTCCTGCGTGAAGGTGAGTCCTATCAGCCGCTGGTCACCAGCTATCTGATCGTTTCCGGCCAGCGCTTTGGTGCAGCCAATGTTGCCTCGCGCCACGTTGGCGGTGTCTACAACAACCGTGCGGCCGTTGGTCAGCCGGGTGCCCAGACGCCGTTCATCCCGGTGCCGCGTGACAAGCAGGAGCAGGCCCTTGAGGTGATTGAGGCGGCTCTGTTCGGTCCGGATGCTTTCTCCATCGAGGAAGAGTTCGCCGATCACATGCAGCGTCAGCGTCGTGGCTGGAACCATGGTGGGACCGATGAGGATCCAAGCTTGCACGCCCGTGCCTTTGGCCAGCAGCGTGCGGTCCTGGCTCACCTGACCCATCCGAATGTGCTTGAGCGCATGATCGATACGGCTCGCTATGGCAACGAGTATCCGATCTCGGACTACATGGCTGACCTGACGTCGATCGTGTACGAGGACGATATTCGCGGCAATCCGAACACGTACCGCCAGAACCTGCAGGTGGCTTACCTGCAGACCCTGATCGGTATTGTGGGCGATGCCGGGGACTATCCTCCAGTGGCCCGCTCGGCTGCTCTGGCGTCGATCAACGACGTCAAAGGCTGGCTGGGTCCAGAATGGATGCCTGATCTGGGTGGTTCGCGCGAAGCTCGCGCGCACCGTGCGCATCTGCGCGCCCTGATCGACGCCTTCGAAGGCTAAACTTCAGCGAACGCTGAGCTTTAAAGAGCCGCCCCCTCCGGACCGGAGGGGGCGGTTTTTTGAGTGAATAGCTTCAAGCTTGAAACCCCGGCCAAGGCGTAGCCGCAGAGCCGGGGCCTCCATCGCGGTCAGGCACCACGGTCTCACACAGGTCCCGGATCATCGCTTCGCTCGTCCGGGAATTCAGATATTTAAGAAAATAACACGTAGCGATAGTGACCCGAGCCCTTCGGGCTCGCAAGGCGAACCGCCGCCTGCACCCCGGACTTGATCCGGGGGAGGATAGAAAAAGAGAGGGCGCTAGCCCGGTGCCGGGGCGAGATGCGTGACTTTGGTCTGGAAGGCGTCGATCTCGGCGTTGACCAGAAGGTCAGCCGAGCGCGCGATAGCGTCCAGCAGGTCGGTGAGCCAGACCTGATCAGCCTTTGGGAAATCGGACAGCACGTAGCCGGTGACGCGATTCTTGTCGCCAGGGTGGCCGATGCCAATCCGGCCGCGCTGGAAGTCGCCCTCCACATGGGCCTTGATGGAGCGCAGACCGTTATTACCCGCATGGCCACCGCCGGTCTTGAGACGAAACTTGCCCGGTGCCAGGTCCAGCTCGTCATGGAAGACGGTCAGCGCAGCGGCATCCAGCTTGAAGAAGCGCAAGGCTTCGCCGACCGAGCGACCGCTTTCATTGTAAAACGTCTCAGGCTTGATCAGGAGCGTCTTCTTCGGACCGCTCAAGGTCTCGATGACCCCTTCAGCAGTCTGGCCCTGAAAGCGCTTCTTCCATGGGCCAAAGCGCCAATGCTCAGCGATGGCATCCATGGCCATGAAGCCGGCGTTATGGCGGTTGCCAGCGTATTTCGACCCGGGATTGCCCAGTCCAACAATGACCTGCATGGCACTCAGCCTTCAGATGATATCTCGTCCAGATACGAAAAAGGCGGCACAGACTGATGTCCGGCCGCCTTTAAACGCGTGATCGGCGCTTTCGCGCAAACGATCTTATTCTTCAGCGTCGCCTTCAGCGGTTTCAGCTTCGGTGGCCTCTTCGCCGCCTTCAGCTTCTTCGCCCTCAGCTTCGATGACAGCGCGCGAGCCCTGCATCGTTGCAATGGTGAAGTCGCGATCGGTGATGGCCGGGGTCACACCGTCCGGCAGGGTCACTGCGGAGATGTGCACCGAGTCGCCGATGTCCATCCCAGCCACGTCGACGTCGATCGACTCAGGAATGGAGCCAGCCGGGCAGATCACTTCCACGGTGTGACGAACCACGTTGAGAACGCCGCCGCGCTTGATGCCCGGAGCCTTTTCTTCGTTCATGAAGTTCACCGACACTTCCACGTTCAGCGAGGAGTCTTCGTCCACGCGCTGGAAGTCGACATGGACCGGGAAGTCCATGACCGGATCGAACTGAACGTCACGGGTGAAGACGCTTTGTTTCTTACCGTCGTGTTCAATTTCAATCATATTGGCGAGGAACTTGCCGGAGTTGATCGCCTTGAGAAGCTCGTTGTGCTTCAGGGAGATCGCGACCGGATCGAGTTTGCCACCATAGAGAACACCCGGCACGAGGCCGTCGCGGCGCGCCTGGCGGGCGCCGCCTTTGCCGGTGCGCTCGCGCACTTCAACATTGAGAACAATATCGCTCATCGAGCCGGTCCTTAGGTCTTACGTGTCTAACAAGGGCGCCGCCTCGTCGGGCGGCGCTCCAATGGCCGAGCGCGCAAACCGCACAACGGCAAAATTCGAGCTGCGGCGTATAGCCGATGTACCAGACCTGTGCAAGCGCAGGGCTGACTCAATACCAGCTTAGTCAAACAGCTTGGATACCGACTCGTCGTTGGCGATCCGGCGGATCGCTTCAGCCAGTAGCGGGGCGACCGAGCGTGAGCGGATATTCGTCGCTGTTTCGAGCTTCTTTGTGGAGTCGATGGAGTCGGTCACCACCAGCTCTTTCATCTCTGAGTTGGCGATCTTTTTGACCGCCTCACCGGACAAGACGCCATGGGTGATATAGGCGGACACTTCTTTCGCGCCGCGCTCCTTGAGAGCCGCAGCTGCGTTACACAGCGTGCCACCAGAATCAATGATGTCGTCGAAGATGATGCAATTGCGGCCCTCGACCTCACCGATGATATTCATCACCTCGGACATGCCGGGGCGAGGGCGGCGCTTGTCGACGATGGCGATGTCTGCTCCGAGGCGGCCAGCCAGTGACCGCGCGCGCACCACACCGCCGACGTCTGGCGACACGATCATCAGGTCTTTGACGTCGTAGTGGGCGCGAATGTCCTGTTCGAAAACGGGCGTCGCAAACAGGTTGTCGGTCGGAATATCGAAGAAACCCTGAATCTGGCCTGCGTGCAGATCAAGCGTCAGAACCCGGTGCGCGCCAGCACCTGCGATCAGGTTGGCGACAAGTTTGGCGGTGATTGGTGTGCGGCCACCGGTTTTGCGGTCCTGCCGGGCATAACCGAAATAGGGGATGACGGCTGTGATCCGGCGGGCGCTGGCGCGGGTCAGCGCGTCCATGCAGATCAGCAATTCCATCAGATTGTCGTTGGCCGGTTTGGAGGTCGACTGGATGATGAAGACATCCTCGCCGCGCATATTCTCATCGATGCGAACGAAAAGCTCGCCATCGGCGAAGGTCTCGATGTCCACGTTGGACAGGGGCGCATCAAGATAGTCTGCGATCGCCTGGGCCAGGGGCCGGTTCGCATTGCCGCACATCAGTTTCATGGATGGAACTCCGCCCCAAGCAAACGTTAACGCGAGGCTCCATAGCAGCTGGCGCGCGTCGGGCAAACCCGCCGCGCGCCGTCATCCGCATCCTGAGTGTGAATCTGTGGCTCTCAGGCAATCTTGCGCAAGTTTGAAACGGCAGCCGGATCAGCTTCCAGCGCCGAGCGTAGCGCCGTCAGCAGCGCGTCGGCTGTCACCGGAGCCCGCACCAGAGTTTCCATGGAGCCCGGCACAACCGCGTCGGGCAGCGTAGTATCAAGCCGGACGATGGGGGTCATGGCTGCGGTCGAGGGCAGGCTGCGAATATCGGCGGCAGCCATCTCCGGCTCGCTATCAGCTAGCGACAGGCCCAAGACGACCACATCGTAGGCCGCTGTGCTCAGGGCTTCGACCATGTCTGTGCTCGACGTGATCCCCGTCACTTCGCAATTGAAGGAGTTGAGATAGCCCAGCAACACCGAATGGCGGGCCGCATTCTCCTCGGCGACCAGCATACGCAGGCGGCGCGCATCCAGGGTCATCTGTTCGCCGTCAGCGTACTTGTCAGCCTTCTGGGAAGGTTTCAGCTGCAGCTCAAACCAGAAGGTGGAGCCGCTTCCGTTCTCGTTGGGCGTGTACCCGACCTCGCCATGCATGAGCGCCGACAACCGTTTGACCAGATGCAGGCCAAGACCGGTACCGGCCTCGCGAATATTGGAGTCCATTCGGTGTGAGGCCATGGCGTCGAACAGGTTGGAGCGCGCGCTTTCGGGAACACCGACTCCGGTATCGCTCACGCTGACACGCAGGACTGCGCGGTCATGGTTCTTCTCGGTCGCCGCAAAGCTGACAGTGATGCCGCCTTCGTTCGTAAAGCGCAGCGCATTGGTGACCAGCACGCGGGTCAGCTGCATGACGCGCGCTTCGTCAGCGCGAAGCGCACGGTCTGCGTCCCCGGTGACCTGAACTTCAAATGTCAGGCCTTTGTCCGCAGCTTTACGGCCATGAGTCTTGTCAGTCAGATCAGCCATCGAACGGGCGGTGATATCGCCTATATTCAAATCGAAACGACCCGCCTCGATCCGCGCCACATCCAGGACATCGCTGAGCAAGCTGTTGAGCGTTTCAGCGGATTCACGCGCGCGTGTCGCAAGGCGCGCCTGGTCATGGTCCAGTCCCGATTCCTGCAGCAGCTGTGTCATGCCAAGCATGCCGTTCAATGGCGTGCGTAGCTCATGGCTCATATTGGCCAGAACCGCAGCATTGGCGCGGGCCTGCTCTTCAGCGCGGCGTGCGGCAGCATCATTCTGCTCGGCCAGGCGGCGCATGGCTTCGGTCTGGGCTTCAGTTTCCTTACGCGCTTCCCTTAGTTCAGCGCTGGCTTGCACTGCATCATTCAGCGTACCGGCATAGGTCGTGGTCAGCGAGTTCATGGCGAAGAAGAAGCCAATCACCAGAACCACAACTACGGCACCCTGCCAGCTGCCACTCATGGCAATGGAAGCGGCCCACAAGAACAGGGCGGGTATCGTATAGGCCATCACCACGCGCCGCTCAGATGCCGAGGTCATGGCGGCACCAGCTGCCATGCCAGCGATGACGAGGGAGGTGGCTTGCAAAAGGATTGAAGGCGCGTCAGCTGGAAGCAGGAACGGGGTCAGGCCCCAGCCTGTGCCGACACAGCCTGACAGCAACGTGTAGGCAGTCAATTCGCGTGTGGTTGGTACGCGATCGGCCCGATTGGCGCGCCACATGGTCGCCAGGCGCAGCAAGGCGGCACCACACACTAGCGTGAACCAGCCCGCATGCGCGAAAGGGTCAACCACCCCGATAAACAGGACGCTCAGCAGCACAGCATTGATGATGTTGAACGGCACAGCTCGAATTGCACTTCGAGCCACAAGCAAGCGTTTCGTATCGCGTGTCTCGCGCGCTACCGTGTCGATGGCTTTCGCATCGGACCCCATATTCCACCTCCGGTGCCGCATTTTTGCGGTCTATGGGGCAGTTTTCCACAAACTCCTTAAAACAGGGTGGACGCAGAATTTACCTTGTAGATACGGGCTGGAATGCGCATCTTCCTCGAAACCAATTCTGACTGGCTCAGGGGAAGACATTGATTGCGTCACCAGTAAAAGCGACCACCCATTCAATCGTTGCGGGCTGTGTTGTTATGTTGATGGCGGCCTGCGGCCCGTCTTCGGATCCAGCTGGTGAGGACATGTCCTCCGGCCTGCCCGTGGTGGATGCCAACGCTGAGGCGGAGCTGATTGTCTGGCGCGATCTGCTTCCAGCTGAAGAGCTGGAAGCGATGGAAGCGCTCAATGAGGGGCGCGCGGACCCGGGGCTGATGAACCAGTTTGTCGGCAACAGCCCGATCGCCAACCAGAACGGCACGTTTAATGTCGTTGAAGAGCTGGATGGCATGATTGCGCGCATGCCTGGCTATATCCTGCCGCTGGACTTTGCTGAGCAAGGAGAGGCGCGCGAGTTTTTATTGTTGCCGTTTCATGGCGCGTGCGTGCACTACCCGCCGCCACCGCCAAACCAGATCGTTTATCTGCGTTCAGCCGAGCCGATCCAGTTTACCAGCCTTTGGCATCCGGTCTGGGTTGAGGGCCTTATGAATGTGGAGCGGGTCGACACAGACCTGGCTGCGTCGGCCTACTCGATGGTGGTCCGCACGGTAGAGCCCTACGAGTAGGGTGCCTCAGGCCTCGCCGGCTGTATCAAACATCGCAGCTGCGACAGCTTCAGCCGGGCTTTTGCCGCTCCATAGAAGATAATGGAAGGCCGGGTACAGTCGCTCACCGGCTTCTTTCGCCGCTGCGATTAGCGCCGAGGCCTGAGCAACCGACACGTTTTCAGCTTCAGTAAGCGTCAGCGCGTGACGAAAGACGATGGACTGATCATCGGTCCAGATATCGAAATGGCCGAGCCACAGACGCTCATTAAGGCGCGCCACAAGCTCGCAAACCTCACGGTAGCGATTGTCAGGAACCTTCAGTTCAAGGCTGGAGCAGATGTGGATGACGTCCAGCTCCGGGCGGTAGGCGAACCAGATCTGGTGGTCGCGCCAGGATCCGGGTGCAGCCATGTGCACTTCCAGCTCATCGCGCTCATAGGGGTATTGCTCTGCAATGACGGCCTGCTCGATTGCCTCGAGCGGATCAAACACATCGCTGACCTGTTCGGTGTTGAGCTCCATGGTGGTCCTCTCCCCGATTGTACGCTGCGACTCAGTTTGCAACGCATGGGAAACGCTACGCTGCGCCGTTCACCCGGCGCAAGCGTGATCAAATAACAAATTCCAAGTGGGCTAGCCCGATGACTTTTTTGCCGCAGTCTTGCGGGCAGCCGGCTTCTTGGCGGCGGCGGGCTTTTTGGCCGCAGGCTTTTTCGCTGTTGCAGCTTCAAGCGCGTCGAGACGCGCTTTCAGGGCATCCACTTCTGCCGTTGCCGCGTCGGCCTGGGCTTTTAAAGCTTCAAACTCGTCACGGCTGACCAGATCCAGTTCAGCGGCCATGCGCTCAGCCTGGGCGCGAAATACCGAGCGCGCCTCATTGCCAGCCGCCTGGGCTGCGCTAAAGGCATCGGTCATAAGGTCTGCCATATTGGCAAATAAAGGGCTGCGCGACTGCATGACATCACCGTCCGGTCTGCTATGAAGGCTTCATATAGGTCTTAAGACCGGTGTTTTGCAACGCGACTCCTGCGTGCCAGGTTTCGCAACCCTTAAAGGAAAGCCATGGAAGCGTGTGTTCCAAGCTTCGATCTGATCGATCCGGTGCTGATGACGATCCCGGAATTCTTCGGCATCGGTCCGTTTCCGATCCGATGGTATGCGATCGCCTATATCGCCGGTCTGTTCCTTGGGCTCTACTGGGTTCAGCGTCTGGTTCAGCGTGACCATCTGTGGGGCGTGACCAAGAAGGCGCAGGTTGCACCCTACTCGAAAGACTTCATCGACGACCTGGCTCTGTGGATCATGCTGGGTGTGATTGGCGGCGGACGGCTTGGCTATGTGCTGTTCTACGCGGTGTGGGACGAGCGCAGCCCGCTTTGGGACAATCCGTTGTGGGCCCTGACCGGCATCACTGAAGGTGGCATGAGCTTTCACGGCGGCCTGATTGGTGTGGCGCTGGCGATTTTCTTCACAAGCCGTGCTTACAAGGCACCGCTTATGCGTGTGGCCGATGCTGTGGCGACAGCAACGCCCATTGGCCTGTTCTTTGGGCGTCTGGCCAACTTCATCAATGGCGAGCTTTGGGGGCGTGCCAGCGATGTGCCCTGGGCGATGCGTTTTGCCGGCGATCCCACTTGCCAGCTGCGCCATCCCAGCCAGCTTTACGAAGCATTTCTTGAAGGGGCCGTCCTGTTCGTGATCCTCGCCTTCCTGGTCTACCGGTTCAAGGCACTCGCCCGCCCAGGCCTGGCCACTGGCGTGTTTCTGGCGGGCTACGGCGTGTTCCGCGGTCTGGTGGAGCTGGTGCGTGAGCCGGATCTGCACATGCCCGAAGCCCTGCAGGGCTATGTGACGATGGGCATGCTGCTCTGCATTCCAATGATCGTGCTGGGTGCCTATCTCATCAACCGAGCCCTGAAAGCAGACCCGGTAGCTAAAAAGCCTGCATGACCGATCAGTTCGACGACGATTTCCGCCCGCGCGAGCAATTGCGTGCGCAGTTGATGGCGCGGATTGCCAGCGAGGGGGCGATGCCGGTCTCCACCTTCATGGCTGAAGCGCTGTTTGATCCGATGGCAGGCTACTACGCCACAAAGGACCCGCTGGGCGCGGACAAGGATTTCATCACCGCACCGGAAATCAGCCAGATGTTCGGTGAGTTTATTGGTCTGTGGGCCGCTGAGTGCTGGGGCCAGATGGGTGCTCCTCATCCGGTACAGCTTGCTGAGCTTGGGCCGGGCACTGGCCGCATGATGAGCGATGCGCTGCGAGCCGGGGCGGCTGCGCCCGGCTTTGTCGAGGCGATTGAGCTTAGCCTCGTAGAAGCGAGCCCTGCGCTAAAAATGGTTCAGGGCCAGACGCTTGCCAAAGCGCCGGTGCAGCCGCGCTGGATCAGGCTGATTGATGATATGCCCGATGGGCCGAGCCTGATTGTCTCCAACGAGTTTCTCGACTGCCTGCCCATTCGCCAGGCCGTGAAGGTTGACGGCCAGTGGCGTGAGCGACTGGTTGGGCTCGACCCGAAGGATCCTGAGACGTTCGCTTTTGTCCTGGGTGGAGTTTTGTCTGACGCTGATCTGGGGCTGATTGCGCCATCGCTGCGCGATGAACCGGAGGGCAGTCTGGTGGAACTTCGCCCGGCCGATGCGCCGGTGATGGATGCGCTGGCCGAGCGGCTGAAGGCGACCCCTGGCTATGCGCTGTTTATCGACTACGGGTCTGCGACACCTGAATCGGGCGACACGCTGCAGGCCATAGCCAAACACCAGAAGGTTGATCCGCTCGATGATCCGGGCGGCGCAGACCTGACAGCGTGGGTCGACTTTGAGAGCTTTGCCGAGCTGGGCGTCGCAGCAGGCCTTGATGTCTATGGTCCGGTGGCGCAGGGCGATTTTCTAAAAGGTCTGGGCATTGAAACGCGCGCTGCTGCACTGGCCAAAGGCCGCAGTGACGATGTCGCTGCCCGGCTTCAGCGCCAGCTGAACCGATTGGTGTCACCCGATGATATGGGTGAGCTGTTCAAGGTGATCGCTTTTGCTAGCAAGGGGCTGCCCCCGCCACCCGGGCTCGATACGTATAAACCGCTCTAGCCAGTTTTGGCTTGATCGCCTTGGGCAATTTCGCGCCCGCTCTCAAGCCAACGATCCATTTCCTCAAAAAACTTCTTGCGGTCGATAGGTTTGGCAACATAGCCATCCATGCCCGCATTCAAGCAGCGCTCCTTGTCGCTACGCATAGCGTTCGCGGTAAGGGCGATGATGGGCGTGGCTTCACCTGCACGACCGCTCTGGCGGATGGCGCGGCTGGCTGCAAACCCGTCCATGCCCGGCATTTGTACGTCCATCAGAACAAGGTCGAAATTACCCATCTTGAAGGCGTCCACCGCCTCCAGGCCATCATTGGCGATGTCGCAGGTCCAGCCTCGGAATTTCAGAAAGCCACTAATGACCTCCTGATTGGTGGCATTGTCCTCAGCGAGCAGGATGCGCGGGCTCTCAGCAGCAGGCTGGGCTGGAGCCGGGCTTGCAGCCGTGGTCGCGTTGGTCTCAGGCTTGGCCTCGATCGCAATTTTTAGCGGAACCTCAAACCAGAAGGTCGAGCCCTCGCCAACGGTGCTTTTCACATCAATCGTGCCGCCCATCAGCTCAACAAGGCGCTTGCAGATGGCAAGCCCAAGACCCGTACCACCGAATTTGCGGCTGGTTGCCCCGTCGCCCTGGGAAAAGGCATGGAAAAGCTTCTTTCGAGCTTCCGGGGCCAGGCCAGGGCCGGTGTCGGTGACTTCGGCCCGCAACACCGCACGCCCCGGTGTCAGGGGCAGCACGCGGATCAGCGTATGCACCGAACCTTCGCTGGTAAACTTGATCGCATTTCCGATCAGGTTGAACAGGATCTGTTTGATCCGAACAGGGTCGCCGTGAAGCCGGTTTGGCGCGTCCTTGGCCAGCTCGACCTTGAACGCCAGGCCTTTGCTCTCGGCGCGTGGACGCCACAGATTAGCGCTGGATTGCACGAGCTCTCCGGTATCAAAATCGATGGGCTCCAGACCCATCTTGCCAGCTTCAATCTTTGACAGGTCCAGCACGTCATCAAGGATGCGCAAAAGCACTTCGCCGGAAGTCTGGATCGTCTTGGCGAGTTTGCCCTGGGCTGGATCAAGGCCGCTATCCTGTAACAATTGGGTTACGCCCAGAACTCCGTTCAGTGGCGTTCGAATCTCATGGCTCATGGTGGCCAGAAATTCCGATTTTGCCTGATTGGCGCTGAGGGCCTCGATTCGGGCGCGGCCGAGCTGTTCAGCCAGCGCCACCAGCTTGCGATTGCGGTCCTCGCCTTCGGTATGCAGCAGTTTCATCAGCGAAATGCCGGTTCCGATACCGGCATACTGACCATCTTCGGTGATGATGAAGCCGTCCACCAGCGTAGAGCTCTGGTCGTTCAGAACATGACGGCTGACTTCAGAGACCAGAGCATTCTTGTCGACGATCAGCGGTGCCTTATCCATGACAAAGGTGATCGGACGGCGCGCAAACAGGGCGCGACCATGGGTGTCCGCCATGCGCAAAAAGAAGGCTGTGCGCGAAACAAGCCCGATGGGCTGGCCGCCCTGCACCACCGGAAGAACAACAAGGTCAAGGTCATTTGAGAACAGGTCATAAACCGCACCACCGGTAACTGTCGGATCCAGCTGGGGGGCATCTTGAAGAAGTGAGCGGACCGTTCGGCTCATGACGGGGGTAGACTTGTCTCTCGGTGAATATGTTTATTCCTCAGGCGGGGTCTTAGCGGCTGGTTCGCTACCGCAGGGTTAATCGTCTGCCATGTCACAGAAGTTTCTTGTTTCTGCCATCGACGCTGAAAGCAGAAACTCAGACTAGATTACGGCGCGCATTCTTCTTCCACCCAGGCCAGAAAGGCGGCTGAACTGCCTTTAGGATCGACGTTGAGGCTGATGATCGCTGGCTCGTCATAGGGATGAAGCTCACCAATCCGGTCGCGGAGCGCATTAAGTTGGCACACACTGGTTTTGAACAGCGCAATGATTTCATTCGCGGTTTCAACTTTTTCCTGCCAGCGATAGATGGACGTGGAGGTTCCCAGGATGTTCGCACAGGCGATCAGGCGCTCGTTTAAAAGCGCCTTCGCTGCTGCCTCTACCGAAGCGTGGTCCGGCCACGTTGTGTAGACCAGGCCCATGGCGCTGTGTGCTTTGGTCATGGCGTGTCTCCTTGCGATTGGCGCTGTGAAATAGAATATAGCGCGCCATGACATCACCAAACTCCACTTCTTCAGCGCACGAAGCCGCGCTTGTGCTGTTTTCAGGCGGGCAGGATTCTGCCAGCTGCCTCGCCTGGGCGCTGGATCGGTTTGCCCGGGTTGAGACAATCGGCTTCGCCTATGGCCAGCGCCACCATGTGGAGATGGAGGCGAGGCTGAAGGTGCGCGACGCCGTGGCAACGACTTTCCCGGACTGGGCGCCGCGCCTTGGGCCGGATCGGGTGGTCGATATCTCCGGCTATGGCGATCTGGCTGAAAGCGCGCTGACCCGAGAGGCCGAGATCGGCTTTCGTGATGATGGCTTGCCCACAACATTTGTGCCAGCTCGCAATCTGGTCTTCCTGACCGTAGCCTCTGCGCTGGCCATGCGCCGCGGGATTAATGTCCTCGTCGGGGGCATGTGCCAGACCGATTATTCAGGCTATCCCGACTGCCGCCAGGACACTCTGGACGCTCAGGCTGAGGCGATTGCGCTGGGGCTTGGTCGTCCGATGCGGATTGAGACGCCGCTGATGAATATCACCAAGGCTGAGACCTGGGCGCTGGCGCACAGGCTGGGCGGAGACGCGCTGGTTGAGATCATCGTGGAGCAGTCGCACACCTGCTATCGCGGTACGCGCGGTGAGCGCCATGTCTGGGGCTATGGCTGTGGTGACTGCCCGGCTTGCGAACTGCGCGAAAAGGGCTGGCGCGACTGGCAGGCGAGCCAATGACCTATTCCGTCAAAGAAATGTTCCTGACCGTTCAGGGGGAGGGTGGCCAGGCGGGACGCCCTGCGGTTTTCCTGCGCTTTGCGGGCTGTAATCTGTGGAGCGGGTTGGAGCGTGATCGCGCTACAGCCGTTTGCACCTTCTGCGATACCGACTTTGTCGGCACCGATGGTGTGAATGGCGGCAAATTTGCCACCGCTGAGAAGCTGGCAGACGCCGTTGCGGCGCTTTGGCCAGAAGGTGGCCAGCCCTATGTCGTCTGCACCGGCGGCGAGCCGCTCCTGCAGCTGGACCGGGCCCTGATCGACGCCCTCCATGATGCCGGGTTTGAAATTGCCGTTGAAACCAATGGGACGATCGAGGCCCCAGAGGGCATCGACTGGATCTGCGTCAGCCCCAAATCGACCGCGCCGTTAAAGCTGACATCGGGCCATGAGCTGAAGCTGGTCTACCCCCAGGCCGACGCCCTGCCGCAGCAGTTTGAGCATCTCGATTTCGAGCAGTTTCGCTTACAGCCCATGGATGGACCGCTGCAGGCTGAAAACGCCAGGGCGGCTTACGACTACTGCCTCGCGCACCCCAAATGGCGCTTGAGCCTGCAGACCCATAAATGGATTGCGGTGCCCTAGCTGGCGTGGTCGTTCAGCTCTTCAGCCAGATTGCGTGCAAATCGATCAAAGGTGCGGTGGGCGTCAGACCAGGTGCCCCGTCCAACCGAGTCATCAATGGTTCGGGTGCGCCAGCTATAGCTGATTTGGCTGATCTCATTGCCGTCGGCATCGGTCAGTAAAGCCCTGACGCTCGCCCCGCCCAATGACACGCTGCGAAACGACAGGCTCGGGTTTTCCGACATCTGTTCGCGAGTTGGACGGTTGGGCCAGGCGTTTTCCAGGGTCAAGGCGACCTGAACCGCGTCGGCGCTCTCAGCCACGACATGACCGTCACGCTCCAGGCGCTCGGTGATCGTCTCAGTCAGGCGGGTCAGCAAATGCTCGATATCGCGCTCGCCGTATTCCTCAGTCTTCTCTGCCAGAGCTTCACCGGTCTCAACGGAGTGAATATGGACAGGCGAGGCCTGTGCTGCAGCACTCAGGCCAAGGCAGGCCAGCAGGGCGAGACATAGACGTACGGGATGCATGACGATCCTCCGATTAAGGTCAGCTCCCCAGCCGATAAGATTAGCTTAGCACATCGCAGAGCCTAGCGCTCTTCACGATCGTCGTTGCCATCGTCCTCGTCGTCGTCGTCGCTGCCACCGGGGGTGATGACATCCACTGTACCTTCGACGACATCACCGGCTGCGCCAACGACAGCCCCGGTGGCCCCAATTGCCATCCCGCCAACGCCAGCGGCTGTATCCACCGCCGCAACAACGAGGCACCCGCCCATCAGGGGTGCAGCCAGGATCAGGGCAAGGGCAAGGCGAAGGCGCGCAAACATGGGGTGTCTCCAAAACAGCAGCGTGCAGACCGGATACGGCCTGCACGCTGAAGATTGGCTTAATGTAAAAGGACGCTGCCAGCTTATTTGCTGTCCACCATCACCACCTCAGACGGTTCGAGCGCTGTGATCGTGACGGTCTCGACATCGCGAATGGCTGCACCGTCGCGTCCACTCACTTCAGTGCCGTTAACCTCCACCTTGCCCTTGGCGAGCGCCAGATAGGCGTGGCGACCCGTTTCAAGCGTGTAGGTCGTGGACTGACCGGTTTCCAGCGTGCCACCAAGAACTCGGGCGTTGGCTCGGATCGGAAGAGCGTCGTCATCCCCTTCACGACCCGACGCCAGAACCACCAGCTCACCAGAGCGCTCGCCTTTGGGAAACTCGCGGGCATTCCAGTAGGGCTGACCGCCGCGCTCGTCGGGCATGATCCAGATCTGGAAGATGCGCGTCAGCTCGTCTTCCATATTGTATTCAGCGTGGCGAATACCTGAGCCGGCGCTCATCACCTGAACGTCGCCAGCGACCGTGCGGCCCTTGTTGCCGAGGCTGTCTTCGTGAGTGATGGCTCCATCACGCACATAGGTGATGATCTCCATCTCTGCGTGGGGGTGAGGGGGGAAGCCTGTCTTTGGCTGGATCTCGTCGTCATTCCAGACCCGAAGGGCACCCCATCCCATCCGCTTGGGATCGTGATAGTGGCCAAAGCTGAAATGGTGCTTGGCGTTCAGCCAGTCGGTCTGGAAAGCGCCGAGGCTGTCAAAGCTGCGAACTTCAATCATGTCTGTCTCTCCGGTGTTGAAGTGTTGCTGTGTTGATCGGAGAGATAGGCGAGGATGATTGTGGAATTAATAGGCAAAACGGACGGTGAGTTTTGCTGATTTGGAAATTGTATTCTCGATCACTCGACCCGCCTGTAAACGCCATCGACGCTGATCCCATCGCCAACAGCATCTAGGTAAGCACCCATGACGGCCTCCAGCTGATCAAGGTCAGAGACTGTACAAAAGCCCTCAGGGTCGAGCGTGAGCGTGTAGGTGTCGAGCAGCGTTTCGCCCAGAAGCCCGCAATCAGGCTGGTGATAACTGATCACTGCCCCGTCTTCATAGGACCAGGCAATGCCGTAGCCGACCCCGTCATCGCGCGGGATCTGAGCGATATAAATCGCGTCGCCCAGCTGTCTGAACCGAGCGCCTTCGTGGGGGAAGTCAGCGACGTCGGATCGGTAGCGGCGACGGTCCACTTGAACCTTGCCGCGCCAGGTTTCCCGATCCCATTCGCTGCCATCAGGATGGGTCGGCCAATGGACCCAGACACCTTCCTCAAGCGGACGGTCCGCGGCCCAATAGCCGATCAGCTCATCTTCACTGGTGAAGCAGCCTGACAACAGCAGCGCGAGGGCGCTGGCGCCAGCAACCCTCAACGCTGTCAGTGTCATCAGGGCGTTGCCCCTTGAAATGGCTCACACGCCTTGACCAGCCAGTCGGCGACATCGCCATCAAGCAAAGGCAGCAGCTTGGCTTTCACGTCCGCGTGGTAGGCGTCCAGCCATTGCAGCTCGGCACCGCTGAGTAACGTGGTGTCGACGAGCGCGCTGTGGATCGGTGCCATGGTCAGCGCTTCAAAGCCGAGCATCTTGCGATCGCCGCCCGGCACCGGAGCGGCATCGGTCACAAATTGCAGGTTCTCAATCCGGATGCCGTAATCGCCGACCTTGTAGTAGCCAGGCTCGTTCGACACGATCATGCCCGGTTTCAGGGCAATGGCATTCGGGGCTTTGGAGATGCGCTGCGGGCCTTCATGAACGCCCAGATAGCTGCCCACACCGTGGCCAGTGCCGTGGTCGTAATCAAAGCCCTCATTCCACAAGGGCGCACGGGCCAGAACATCAAGCGCAGAGCCAGTCGTGCCTTCCGGGAAGCGGATTTGCGACAGGGCGATATGCCCTTTCAAGACAAGCGTGAAATGACGCCGCATTTCAGCGGTGGGGTCGCCAATCGGAACCGTACGGGTGACGTCTGTCGTGCCGTCGGGATACTGACCACCGGAGTCCACAAGATAGAGCGACCCACGCTCCAGCTTGCGGGTGGATGCGGTGTTAACCCGGTAGTGCGGGAAGGCCCCGTTGGGACCCGCTGCCGAGATCGTCTCAAAGCTGATATCCTTCAGCTCTGGCGTCTGCTTGCGGAAGGTTTCCAGCTGGATCGCAGCTGCAATCTCATCCACCTCACCGGACTGGGCATCGGTGTCGAGCCAGTGCAGGAAGCGCACAAGTGCTGCACCGTCACGGATGTGCGCCTTTTTCGAGCCTTCAATCTCTGCGGAATTCTTGCAGGCCTTGGGCAGGGCTACCGGATCAGGCTTGCGCTGCAGTTCGGCACCGGCTCCATCCAGCGTCTGGAAGACCCAGGCCGAGCTGGTGGCCGGATCAACACGAACGGCCTTCCCGGTCAGAGCTTTGAGGCCGTCGCCGAACTCCGTCTCCGGGCGCAGGGCAACTTCATTGCCCAGATGCCCGCGGGTCTCGTCGGTTAGCTTCTCATCTTCAATGAACAGCGTGGCGCGGCCGTCTTTTTCAAGAATGGCGGCAGACAGCGGCAGCGGCGTGCACGAGACATCGCCACCGCGCAGGTTGAACAGCCAGGCGATGGACGCCGGCTCGGTGATGATCGCGGCGTCTGCGCCGTCTTCCTCAACGTCGGCACCAATGCGGCGGCGCTTTTCGGAATGATCTTCGCCAGCCAGCTCAAGCGGATGCGGGTGCACCTTGGCACGTGGCGGGGCAGGGCGATCCTCCCAGGCGGTGTCGATCGGGTTGACGTCAACGGCCTTCAGGCTCGCACCGGCTTTTTTCGCGGCGGCTTCGATCTTCGCCATGGCATCAGGCGAATGCAGGCGCGGATCATAACCGATGACCTCGCCGGGCTTCGCGTTGGTCTTGATCCAGCCTGCAATGCCGAACTCCACAAGGTCGGCATATTCAAACAGCTCAGGATCGACCTGGCTTTTGACCTGCTCGGTGTAGCGACCGTCTACGAAAGCGGCCGCGCGGTCTGTCATGACGATGGCGGCACCGGCTGAACCGGTGAAACCCGTCGCCCACATCAGGCGCTCTGCGTTCGCCGGCAGATACTCGTTATTATACTCATCCTCGTGCGGGATGATGAAGCCATCAAGGCCTGCTGCGGTCAAAGCGGCGCGCAGGAGCGGCAGGTGAGCACGACCGAATTGCGGGCCGCCCTTCACCTCGAAATTTTGAATTTGCTGGGTCATGAGCTGGAAGCTAGTCGCAGCGAGGGTGCGGATCAATCTCAAGCCTGTGACAGCTGTGCGTCCGTCATGCATCTTTTGCAGATGCGCCTTGCAAAAACAGACCTTCAGAAGCGCAGGGGTCAGGCGCATATGTCGGGTCGTAAACGGAGATTAAACCATGACCCCCGACGCCCATTTCCACCTGTCTCGCTCAAGCCAGACAAATGTGTCACGCCGCTCGGCCTCAAGCCTGCAGCCGTTGTGGCGCACCACTGACGTCAATGCCTTCCTGGATCGTCTTGGTCTGGGTGGCCGGATGCGGCGGGTGTAGGGTCGCAGTGCGTCCTTCGAGACGCTCGCTAATGGCTCGCTCCTCAGGATAAGGCAGGTGGGAGTTTGGTTTCACCCTCATCCTGAGGAGCGCGAAGCGCGTCTTTAAAGGACCCGCAGGCTGAAGTGCCTAATTGCCCCGCCGCGCGCGAAAAAAACTCTTCAGCATTGCGCTGGCCTCTTCAGCCTGAACCCCGCCCAGAACGTCGGGGCGCCAGTGACAGGTGGGTTGTTCAAAAAAGCGGGGGCCATGCTCAACTGCGCCGCCCTTGGAGTCTGATGCCCCAAACACCACCCGGCCGATACGCGCATGGCTGATCGCGCCTGCGCACATGGCACATGGCTCCAGCGTGACAAACAGCTCCAGCCCGGTCAGGCGGTAATTTCCAAGCTTCTGAGCGGCCAGTCGAAGCGCGCGGATTTCGGCATGACCGGTTGGATCAACGCCTGAAATCGGGGCGTTTCCAGCTTGTGCGATAACCTCATCACTGGCTGGATCGACGATAATTGCGCCCACCGGCGTTTCGCCAGCCGCAGCCGCGGCTTGCGCTTGGGCCATGGCCAAGCCCATAAAGTGGTGATCGCGTTCGGTTGTCATGACCGTTCCTTGCCCTGCCACGCGGCCTGAGTAAAGCCGTTGAGCCGCCGTTACGAAAAGTCCTGTCCTTGTCCGATACCCCTGAACAACCGTCCTCTTCTGAAGTTGCTGGCGAGCGCGTCGCAAAGGCGCTGGCCCGGGCCGGCATCGCCTCGCGGCGAGAGGCCGAGCGTCTTATTGAGGCAGGACGTGTGGCGCTCAATGGCAAGACGCTGACCAGCCCGGCGGTGAAGGTCCTGCCCGGCGACGAGTTGACCTTTGACGGCCAGCCCATTGGGCCGCGTCCGCCCACCCAGATGTGGCTCTATCACAAGCCCAATGGCTTGCTGACGACCCACGCCGACCCCGAAGGACGCGCCACTGTGTTTGAACAGTTGCCGGACGATCTGGGACGCGTCATCTCGGTCGGGCGCCTCGATATGAATTCTGAAGGCCTGATGCTGCTGACCAATGATGGCGCGCTTGCGCGGGTGCTGGAGCTTCCGGCCACCGGCTGGACGCGGCGCTATCGGGTGCGTGCCTATGGCAATGCCGATGATCGCGAGCTGGCCAAGCTGGCCGACGGCGTTGTGGTTGAAGGCGTCGTTTATGGCCCCATCGAGGTCACGGTCGACCGGCGAACCGGTGCCAATGTCTGGCTTACGGTGGGCATCAAGGAAGGCAAGAACCGCGAAGTTCGTAAAGTCCTTGCCCATGTGGGCCTGACGGTGAACCGTCTGATGCGGGTTGCCTACGGACCTTTCCAGCTGGGCAACTTGAAGCGCGGTGAGGTGACAGAGCTGAAGCTTTCGGTTCTTCGCGATCAGCTGGGCAAGCTTTATCCGTTGGATAACGAAGGCAATCCCACCGACACCCATGTCGCGGCCCCCGTGACCACAGGCAAGGCGAAGGCCAAGCCTAAGCCGGCCAGGAAAACCGGCTGGGCCAAAGCCACGAAGAAGTCTGAACCCGGTCACAAGGCTCGAAAGCGCAATGAGCGCGAGGAGAAGGCTGAGCGCGGTGAGCTGACCGGCGCGAAGCCGAAGCGTTCCGGTGCCAAGCCACACGCGTCGAAGCCCAACAAGCCCTCAACACATAAGGGGAAGCCCGGTGCGGATCGTCGCCGGCGTCCATAGGGGACGCAATATCGAAGCGCCCAGGGGCAACCGGACGCGGCCAACAACGGACCGTGTGCGTGAGAGCGTGTTCAACAAGCTGACCCACGCTGACTGGGCACCGGAGCTGGATGGTGCGCGGGTCATCGATCTGTTTGCCGGCTCTGGCGCGCTGGGCCTTGAAGCCATCAGCCGTGGCGCCGCCTTCGCACTCTTCGTGGAGATTGAAGCTGCCGCTCGCGGTGCCATTCGCACCAATGTGGAAGCCATGCAGCTTTATGGCTGCACCAAGCTGCATCGGCGCAGCGCGACAGATCTGGGTGCAAAGCCAGAAAAGGTCGGCAAGCCGTTCGACATTGCCCTCCTCGATCCACCTTATGGACGGGGGCTTGGCGAAATCGCCATGGAGCGCCTGATTGAAGGCGCCTGGGTGAAAGACGATGCCATCGCTGTGCTGGAAGAAAGCGCGCGCGTAGAGCTGAAACCGATCAAGGGTTGGCAAGAGGTGGATCATCTCGGCGCTGGTGAAACCACGGTGCGCTTTTTCAAGCGAGTGTAGAGATTTTCCTGATCCTCCGACACGTCTGTGTCGTCGGTCCTCGCTTTTGCGGGGCGAGCCCGCAACGCTGCGGGCGGCTGTTCGCCTTGCGAGCGCTGTGCGCTCGGTCCTCTTGGAACTCCGACGTGGCAAGGGCTTAGCGATGGTCTCGAGCGGTCGATGACATCTGAGGGGGGCAACATCGCGCCCGACTGAGCGGAGGCGAAGGAGGACAGATTATCGCGTTTTGTCCCACACGGTGAACTCATACGCGATGGAGCGTTCCACCAGTTCGCGCCATACAGGCTCGGCGATCGCCTCGGCCAGGCCTACGTCAGCGGCCGCGGCTTTGACTTTGCTCACGACGTCCTCGATGCGGTCTTCGTCGCGCACCCGGTCGCGTGAGGGCTTGATGCGGGCTGCCGCTTCCATATAGCCCGCACGCTCCTTGATCAGGGCGACGAGGGCGCGGTCAAGCCGGTCCACACCATCGCGGACTTCCGCCATGGTTTCGCAGTCCGCAGGGCGGGTGCGGGCGTTGAGGTCATCAAGGTCGAGATTCGCGGGCAGGTCTGTCATGGGCGGGTATATAGACGCACGCGCTCCAAGGCTCAAAGCTTTAGATCGGTTGCCAGCTGAAACGGTCAGCGAGATAGTCACTTACACACAGCCGATGGAGCAGCCGCGATGGCCAAAATCACACTTTATGGGAACTCGGGCAGCGGCAATTGCCTTAAGGCCAAGTGGGCCGCTGACTATGCCGGGTTCAGCTATGACTGGGTGGAAATTAACACCTGGGGCGGTGAAACCCGGACCGATGAATTCCTGGCCATCAACCCGGCCGGTCAGGTGCCGGTCATGCGCTTTGATGATGGTCGCACGCTGGCTCAGTCAAACGCCATCCTGCTCTACCTGGCTGAAGGCACAGACCTGATCCCGACTGATCCGTTTGAGCGCGCCCAGATGATGCAGTGGCTGTTCTGGGAGCAATACTCCCACGAGCCTTATATCGCCGTGCGCCGGAGCCAGAAGCATTTCTTGAAGGTGCCGGACGCGGACCTTGATCCAGACCTTCTGGCCAAGGGCCGCCGGGCGCTGGACGTGATGGAGATGAAGCTCATCACCTGCCCGTTCTTCCTCGGTGATCAAATGAGCTGCGCCGATATCGCGCTTGTTGCCTACACCCGGGTTGCCGGTGAGGGCGGCTTTGATCTCACCGAGTTTCCCGCCGTGCAAAGCTGGGTGCATCGGGTGGAGTCTGCGCTGGGGCTTTAAGCGGCAATTCTACTTCTTCGCCAGCTCTTTCATCGCCCGATCTACGCCGGACAGGGTGAGGGGGAACATGCGCTCGGGGCCAACGATCTCGCGGATCAGCTGGACCGAATAGGTGTGGGGCCACCAGTTTTCCGGCGTCGGGTTGAGCCAGATCATGTTGGGATAGGTCTCTGCGATCCGGCGCAGCCACACCCCGCCCGCTTCCTCATTCCAGCCCTCAACGCTGCCGCCAGGGTGGGTGATTTCGGTGGGGGCCATCGCCGCGTCGCCCACAAAAACGACCTTGTAGTCAGCTGGATAAGTATGCAGCACATCCATCAGCAATGTGGTCTCTGACTGACGGCGCTTGTTGGATTTCCAGACCGCCTGATAGGGGCAGTTGTGGAAGTAGAAATATTCCAGATTTTTAAACACCGAGCTGGCTGCGGAAAATAGCCGTTCGGTCAGCTCGATATAGGGGTCCATGGACCCGCCCACATCGAAAAAGACGAGCACCTTGATGGCGTTACGCTTTTCCGGTCGCATGCGGATATCGAGATAGCCGCGGTTGGCGGTGGCGGTGATCGTGTCATCCAGATCAAGCTCGTCTTCGGCCCCGTCGCGCGCAAACCGGCGCAGGCGGCGCAGCGCCATTTTCAGGTTGCGGGTGCCCAGCTCGCGCTCATTGTCATAGTCTTTGAAGCGGCGTGTTTCCCAGACCTTATTGGCCTTCTTGTTCTTGGACTCACCGCCAATGCGCACCCCATTGGGGCTCCAGCCCGAGTGGCCATAGGGGCTCGTCCCGCCAGTGCCGATCCATTTCGAGCCGCCTTCGTGGCGTTTCTGCTGCTCTTGCAGACGCTCCTGCAGCGTCTTCATCAGCTGGTCGAAGTCCATCTCTTCAAGGGCGGCCATCTCCTCCTCGGTCAGGTGACGGCGCATTTCCGCACGCAGCCAGTCATCGGGGATTTCATCGGCCTCGAACATGGCGCCAAGCGCTTCAATCCCTTCAAAGAAGTGGGCGAAGACTTTGTCGAACTTGTCGAAATTGCGCTCATCCTTGACCAGGGCCGCGCGGCTCACCGCGTAAAAGCTGTCCAGGTTCTGATCAATCGCCCCCTTCTCCAACGCCTCAAGCAGCGTCAGATACTCCCGCGTCGAAACGGGAATCTTGGCAGCGCGCAAGCCAGTGAAAAAACGATGGAAGAGTGGGGTCATGGGGTGAGCTTAGCTCCCCTCGCGGCGGCTCATGAATGCCAGCCGCTCAAACAGCTGAACGTCCTGCTCGTTTTTCAGCAGCGCACCGTGCATCGGCGGGATGAGTTTTCTCGGGTCGCGTTCGCGCAGGACGGCCGGGTCGATGTCTTCGGCCATGAGGAGTTTCAGCCAGTCCAGCAGCTCTGAGGTGGAGGGTTTTTTCTTCAGGCCCGGCACGGTGCGCAGGTCAAAGAAGGTCTGCAGCGCCTCAGACAGAAGGCGGCTTTTCAGGTCGGGGTAGTGGACCTTGACGATTTGCTCCATCGTTTCTTCGTACGGGAAGGCGATGAAGTGGAAGAAGCAGCGGCGCAGGAAGGCGTCCGGCAGCTCTTTTTCATTGTTCGACGTGATGATCACGATGGGGCGGACCTCAGCCTTGATCGTCTCGCCGGTCTCATAGACATAAAATTCCATCTTATCGAGCTCCTGAAGGAGGTCGTTGGGAAATTCGATGTCGGCTTTGTCAATCTCGTCGATCAGCAGGACGGGGCGCTGCTCGTGGGTGAAGGCCTCCCACAGCTTGCCTTTCCTGATGTAGTTGCTGACGTCGTGGACCTTGTCATCGCCCAGCTGGCTATCGCGCAGGCGGGCCACGGCATCATATTCATAAAGCCCCTGGCGAGCCTTGGTGGTGGACTTGATGTGCCATTCCAGAAGCGGTGCACCGAGCGCCTCGGCGACCTGTTTGGCAAGCTCGGTCTTACCGGTTCCAGGTTCACCCTTCACCAGAAGCGGGCGTTCGAGAATGATCGCGGCATTAACCGCAGCAGCCAGCTCGTCGGTGGCCACATAATCCTTGGTGCCTTCAAAGCGCATGGGGCGTCCTTCTCGTCATAGGCGTGTGCGCAGCGCGCGTAACAAGCGCGATACGCTAATGTTTGTGGATGAGAGGGCAAGAGTTGGGTGCTGTTGAGGGTGTTTGAAACCCCGGCCAAGGGCGTGAGCCGGCTGAAGCCGGGGCCTCAATCCGCTTGAGGCGCACGATTCTGTCTGAGGCCCCGGATTGTCGCTTCGCTCATCCGGGAATTCAGGAAGGCTTACGCCGCGCCTTTTTCAGCCGCTTTGACGCGCTCACCAAGCGCCTCGGCGATCTGGCTGATCGGCGTCTTCCAGTCGCGGAAATTCTCCGGGACGAAGAGCTGGCTACCGGGCATCCAGGTCAGGCGGTCTGTGCCGAAGGTGGTCCACTGGGTTTTGGCGGGAGAGAGCAACAGGCTTTCTGCACCGCAATGGGCCCCCATGGTCAGCGAGGCGTTGACCTGTCCCACCATGACATCACACAGCGAGCCCAGGATGCCGACGCCTTCCAGATCATTCATCAGGTCCAGGTCTTCGATCTGGTGAATGGTGACGCCAAAGTCCTTGGCGCACTGGGCCAGTTCTTCATCCACATCGCCATACTGCAGCGACACAAAGGTGCAGCCCGGCGTTTGCAGGACCGGCTTCCACATCTCGAACGGCGAGAAGTACTTCGTTCGGTTGCCGGTCATCAGCTTGGACTTCCAGCAGAAGCCGACGCGCAGGCCGGCGGGTAAGGCATCCAGTTTAGCCTTGATGGCATCAATACGAGACGAGTCCGGTGTCAGCACTGCGCGTGCTTCAGGGCCGGGGAAGTCTTCAGGGGTCTGGCGGACCGCGCGTTCCATGGACCCGAGCGGTGCCCAGAGGTCCGGTTTGAAAGTGGGTTCAGCCTCCAGCACGGAGCGGATCTGAACGCCTTCCTTAAAGATCGTGGCGTGGCGGCCGACATATTCGAGCTTGGGGAAGCTGCGCTGCATCAAATCGACCAGGCGACGCTCGCAGACAAGCCCGATCGCCCCTTCAGGCCCTACAAGCTCAAAGGCTTCATCGAGAACGGCCGACATGGCGATTTCATCGCCGAGGCCCTGTTCAGCCACCAGCAGCAGTCGCTTGCCTTTGATGGCGGCGGGATCTTCGCCGGACCAGTATGGGGCTTTGACGATGAATTCGACGCGCTTTGGATAAAGCGGGTCCATGCGCCGCTCGTATTTCTGCCAGCCTTCTTTGAGCTCGCCCTTGGCAAATAGCGCCAGCGCCATGCCGTGTTCGATGATCACCTGATCAGCCGCAGAGGGGTTCATGGTGAGCGACTTGCGCCAGAGCGCGATCGCTTCATCAAGATTGCCGAGCAGGTCAAGGCAGAAAGCCAGGTTGTGATAGCCGCGGGCAAAGTCCGGACGCAGGCGCAGCGCTTCCTGATAGAAGGTTACAGCCTGTTCTGGATCACCGCTTTCAAGCAGCGTGGTGCCGAGCGAGTTCCACAGGTCGGGGTTTTCCGGATCGGTGTAGATGGCCGAGCGTAGCAGCTCGATACTGTCTTCAAGTTTCTGCTGATCACGCAGAATACCCGCCAGGTTGGACACAGCTCCCTTGGCGTTTGGGGCCATCTGGTGATGCAGGCGCAGGAATTTTTCCGCAGCCTCCAGCATATCCAGCTTCCACGCGACCATGCCCAGATTGTGATAGAGGTCGGCGTTACTGGGATCGTGCTTGAAGGCCTCTTCGTAGCAGTTAAGCGCCGCCGACAAACGCCCGAGCCGTTCAAGCGCGAGGGCCATACCCTGATAGGCAAGGCCAAAATTCGGAGCTGCATCAATAGCTTTCAGGCAAAGCTGCCCCGCTTTTTTGGCCGCTGCCGGACCGTCGTCCATGATCTTTACTGCGCGGCGGATCAGACTGACGGCCTTTGCCGGTGCGGCTTTGGCAGCGCGGTCACCAAGGGCCGCATCAAGAGCCGCGCGCGCCCCGGTGCGCTGGACATCGACCTGACGAAGCGGGGCTTCGGCTTCGGCATTCAGTTCGGCATCGAGATTGAAAGTCGCCATGGAGCTCTCACGCGGCTTGGATGATTTGGATTGTCACCCAATCGGAACCGCTTCGATTAAGGCTTTGCTAATGATTGGCGCCTTGCCCGACAAAACCGCACACCGGTGAAACCCTTTGTTCACCGTGTCGATGGAAGCTGCGCCGGTGAATCATTTGAATGAGGCAGAATTCCTGCCTGGCAAACGGAGACGGCTATGCCGCTCAAACTGTCCTTGAAGCCCGGTGAGCGCTTTGTGCTGAACGGCGCGGTTGTTGAAAACGGGGACCGGCGTGCAACGCTTATCCTGCAGAACAAAGCCAGCGTCCTGCGTGAAAAAGACATCATGCAGGAGCACGAGGCTGATACCCCGGCCAAGCGGATCTATTTCCCGGTCATGATGATGTACCTGTCGTCATCGTCTCAGGATGGGCTCTATGACGCCTTCGTCCTTCGCATGACCGAGTTCATGAATGTCATCAAGAACCCGGATGTGCTCAACGACTGCGTCACGGTCAGTCGTGAGGTGATGAGTGGAGAGTATTACAAGGCGCTTCTGCGGTGCCGTAAACTCATTTCTTATGAAAAAGAGCTGATGTCTCCAGACGGGGACGGAGACAAGAAATAATGTCCTATCAGGCCTATCAGCGCACAAGCGCCCGGTCTGAAGACCCGCGCTCCACTGAATACCGCCTTCTGGGTCAGGTGACCCGCGCGCTTATGGATGTGCGTGAGATCAAGGCGAGTGAAATCCGCAAGCGCGCCGAAGCGCTGGACTGGAACCGTCGGGTCTGGTCGGCATTTGCCGCTGATTGCGCCAATCCTGACAATGGCCTGCCTGAAGCGCTGCGAGCCTCGATCATTTCGCTGTCGATCTTTATCTCTAAAGAGACCTCCACCGCGATGCGAGGTGACGGCGATATTGACACGCTGATTGATCTGAACCGCACAGTGATGCAGGGGCTTGAGCCGGGCGCTCAGGCTGCGGCCGGCTAGGCCCACCGGTCAGGCGGGCTTTCCGCCCTGAATCTCCGCGAATTCCGCGCGATTATTGAACACCCGATACTGCCGCCCGGGCGCGAAGCGATGCGGGGCCCTATACATGCCCATGAGGGGGTGGCGGGTCCCGGATCAAGTCCGGAATGACACCATGCCCGCCCGGCAAATTTGTTCAGGTGGGCGGAAGCTGCCGAGGCGATTGCGCCGCGTGGTAATGTGCTCACGAGGCGGCATTTCAACGCTTTGATTTTCAATATGTAATTTTACCCCGTTGAGGTGGCACCGCGGCACGGCGTTTGCGGTTACTCGGTCAGGACAAAATGTCCCCCGGTCGAGAATTGACCGTTCGCTTCCAGAATGGAGGAACCCCACAATGACAACTTCGGTGAACACCAATCCAGGAGCGATGATCGCGCTCCAGAACCTGAACAAGACGAATATGGAACTGTCTCAAGTGCAGAACCGTATCAATACCGGCCTTGAGGTCGCAGGTGCAAAGGACAATGGCGGCCTGTACGCTATAGCCCAGCGCATGCGCGCCCAGGTGGTTGGTAACAACGTTGTTCAGCAATCTCTGGACCGGGGCGAGGCAACGCTTGACGTTGCTCTGGCCGCGGGTGAGGCGATCTCTGACCTCCTTATTGAAATGAAGGAAAAGGCGCTCGGCGCTGCCGACACGTCGCTTGATACCCAGTCGCGCGCGGCCCTGAATGAAGACTTCAAGGCTTTGCGGGATCAGATCACGACGATCGTCGACAATGCTGAGTTCAATGGTCTCAATCTGATCGACGGTTCGACGTCGGCTTTTGTTGCCCTGGCCAACCAGGATGGCTCGAACACAATCACGGTGGGGGCAGAGAATATGGCTCTGTCCGGCTCTATCGTGACCCTGACTTCGACGGCATCCTTCGCCACGGCAACGGCGGCAGACAACATTGCGTCGCAGATCGCAACGTCGCTGGATAATGTGAACCAGTCGCTCGCGCGTCTGGGCACGAAGTCCAAGGCGCTGGAGGTCCATTCGTCCTTCGTCACCAAACTGTCTGACTCTCTGGAGAAGGGGATCGGTAATCTGGTGGACGCGGATCTGGCGCGCGAATCCGCCCGGCTCCAGTCGCTGCAGGTCAAGCAGCAGCTGGGTGTCCAGGCGCTTTCCATCGCCAATTCGATGCCGCAGTCGGTTCTGTCTTATTTCCAGTAAGTCGTCGGGACAAAGGGCCGGGGCCTTCCGCAAGGAAGGCCCCGGTTTCTTTTGCAGCCCGCCAACGATAACTCAAAATTAACGCTTTGATCTCGCTAGTGATTCTTCACCCTCTATTAAGCGGCGATATTTGCCGGGTGGGCAGTTTCTGCCGGGCTATTTTGAGGTTTGATCGGCAATTTCTGCCGGGCGCAAAGCGTACAAGACTCATTTATAAGCGCGAAAGCTCAATATTTTCAGTTCTTAAGGGCATTTTCTGACTCTCTCACGTGAAACTGGCCCCGACCTTGCGGAGCACGCTGACGGGTCAGAAGACCCTGCGCGCAAAATGCACGCATTCACATACGTAGAAACGTAAGGGAGCCAAGAAATGGCTACGATTAATACCAATCCGGGCGCGATGATCGCCCTGCAAAACCTCAACAAGACCAACGCTGACCTTCAGCAGGTTCAGCAGCGTATCAACACCGGTCTTGCGGTCTCCTCGGCAAAAGACAACGGCGGCGTCTACGCGATCGCTCAGTCCATGCGTGCTGACGTTGGCGGCTACAAGGCCGTGACCCAGTCGCTGGATCTGGCCCAGTCCACGGTTGACGTGGCTCTGGCCGGTGGCGAGGCCATCTCCGATCTCATGGTTGAGATGAAGGAAAAGGCTCTGGCCGCAGCTGACACCTCCCTGGACGCCGCGTCGCGCACCGCGCTGAACGAGGACTTCCAGGCTCTGCGTGACCAGATCGGCACCATCGTTGCCAACGCTGAGTTCAACGGCACCAACCTCATTTCCAACGGCGCGACCGACATCACGGCGCTGGCCAATGCGGATGGTTCCAACGTCATCACCATCGGTGCTGAAGACCTGAGCCTGACGGGCACGACCCTGACGATTACGGCTGGCACCCAGATCGACACGGCAACCAATGCGTCGAATGCAGCCGCTGCTATTGGCACCTCGATCGACAACTTGAACTCTGCCCTGGCTCGCCTGGGTACCGGTTCCAAAGCACTCGAAATTCACAAGACCTTCGTCGGTAAGCTGTCTGACACCCTGGAGAAGGGTATCGGCAACCTGGTCGACGCGGATCTCGCCAAAGAATCAGCTCGCCTGCAGTCCCTGCAGGTCAAGCAGCAGCTGGGAATCCAGGCGCTTTCGATCGCCAACTCGGCTCCGAGCTCGATCCTGGGCTACTTCCGATAGGTCTTAGCCAAATTCCGTCAGTCGCTGAACAGAATGCTCAGTGGCTGACGGGACTTCGCGCGCAAAATGCGCGTCCAACACCGTAGAAACGGAAAATTGAAGGAGCCAAGAAATGGCGACGATCAACACAAACCCGGGCGCAATGATCGCCCTGCAGAACCTGAACAAGACCAATATGGATCTTCAGCAGGTTCAACAGCGTATCAACACGGGCTTGGCGGTTTCCTCTGCCAAGGACAATGGCGGCGTGTTCGCGATTGCCCAGTCCATGCGTGCTGATGTTGGCGGTTACAAGGCTGTGAACCAGTCGCTGGACCTTGCTGCATCCACGGTCGACGTGGCACTGGCCGGTGGCGAGGCCATCTCCGATCTCATGGTTGAGATGAAGGAGAAGGCTCTTGCAGGTGCTGACACCTCCCTCGACACGGCATCGCGTACAGCTCTGAACGAAGACTTCAAGGCTCTGCGCGATCAGGTCACGACCATCGTGAGTAATGCCGAGTTCAACGGCACCAACCTGATCGACGGTTCCAATACCGCTGGCATCTCGGCTCTGGCCAATGCTGAAGGTTCGAACACGATCACCATTGACGACGAGGACTTCAGCCTCGGCGGTTCCATCGTCACCGTTGCAGCCACGGCGTCCTTCGGGACCGCAGCTGCCGCTTCGACGCAAGCTGCTGCGATTAGCACGTCGCTTGATAACCTCAACGCTTCTCTGGCCCGTCTGGGTACCGGTTCGAAGTCGCTTGAAGTTCACAAGACGTTTGTCGGCAAGCTGTCTGACACCCTGGAGAAGGGTATCGGTAATCTCGTCGATGCCGATCTGGCAAAGGAATCGGCTCGCCTGCAGTCCCTGCAGGTGAAACAGCAGCTGGGTATCCAGGCGCTGTCGATTGCCAACTCGGCACCGTCTTCGATCCTGGGTTACTTCCGGTAATCCACTCTGAGCGGGCGGGCGGCCAGGGTCGTTCGTGGGGTTCTACCCCGGCCGCCCGCCTGGCTTGGTCGAAGGTTTGAGATGATTGGGACGACAGCAACAGAAGGAGGCGCCGAACGCTTAATAAGCGTTCTGTGAAAGGAACGATGGATAATGCGACGCTCATGTCGGGAACGGCCCTGAGCCGCCCTACGTGGGACGCATCCGCCAAGGGGGTGTCAGACCCCGTGACGAGCGGCTCACAAGGCGAGGCACAAGAGGCAAAGGCCCGCGAAACCAAGCGCGAGGCCTCAAACGCGATTCCAAGCGTGGATCAGATCGAGGTGCTGCGCGCCGAAATCAACGCTAGCTCCAGATCCCGGCTCCAGATTGAACGCGCCGAAGACGCCGGCCGCTTCATCTACCGGATTTTTGACCCGGAGACGGGTGAAACCGTGCGCCAGTGGCCGCCAGAGAAATATGTCGAACTGGTTGCCTATCTACGAGGACGCGAAGGTGGTCTGGTCGACGAGCGGGCCTGATTGCCCGGCAAAAACGACCGCTCTGGCAGGCAAGAATTAACCGTAACGACCCGCTACATGTCGAGGTGTGGCGGGTTGATTTGCGTCTAAGGCTCTGAAAAGGCGTGATATGTGCCGTCTTGGCGCAGTTGGCCCGCTGATTGCTCATTAAGGATGTGAACGGCCGCCGAAAGCGGTTTGGCCCACAAACAGAATGAGCGGAGCCTTGTCATGACGCTGAGCGTCCACACCAATACTTCGGCGATGATCGCCCTGCAGAACCTGAACAAGACCAACACCGAAATGGTTGAGGTTCAAAATCGCATCAATACCGGCCTGAAAGTGTCCGGCGCGAAGGATAACTCCTCCGTCTTCGCTGTGGCTCAGGGCATGCGGTCTGATATTGGCGCGCTGGGCTCGGTCCGGTCCTCGCTGGATCGCGCAGTTTCAATCGGTGACGTCGCAATCGCGGCTGGTGAGTCCATCTCCGACCTCCTCATCCAGATGCGTGAGAAGGCGACGGCGGCCATGGACCCGTCCATCGACACCTTCTCGCGTCAGGCCTTTGATGGTGATTTCAAGGCCTTGCTGGAACAGGTTGGAGTCATCCTCGATAATGCAGAATTTGACGGTGCCAACCTTCTCAACGGCTCGCTGACCAACGGCATTGCCTTCCTGGCAGACGCTAACGCCAGCCGCACGGTGACGCTCGGTGCCCAGGACATGTCGATCTCTGGCTCCGTCATCACCATCGCATCCGGTGCCAGCCTGGGAACGGCCACGCTCGCCGGTCAGGTTCAAAGCGCCATCAAGATCAGCCTGGATAACGTCAACCAGGCGCTGGCTGACCTAGGCTCGGATCTGAAAAAGATGGAGGCGCACCGCACCTTTGTCGGCAAGCTGACGGACAGCCTGACTGAAGGGGTCGGCAACCTTGTCGATGCCGACATGGCCAAGGAAAGCGCCCGATTACAGGCCTTGCAAGTCAAACAGCAGCTTGGGGTGCAGGCCTTGTCGATCGCCAACACCGAGCCTCAGATCATCCTGTCGCTGTTCAACGGCTAAGTCTGAGTTAGCAAAAACACAACGCCGCCCGGTCTATTGGCCGGGCGGTTTTCGTTTAAGGACCCGCATACGCGACTCAGCTCATGATCACCACCATGAAACAGGCCTTTCTGCCCTATGGACGTCAGTCGATTGGTGAGGATGACATCGCCGCGGTTACACGTGTGCTGCGCGGTGATTATCTGACAACGGGTCCGGAAATCCCGGCGTTTGAGGCAGAGTTTGGTGTCGCCGTTGATGCGCCCCATGCCGTAGCCTGCAACAGTGCGACGGCCGCGCTTCATCTTGCGTTGGCGGGGCTGGGAGTCGGTGAGGGCGATGTGTGTATCGTGCCGTCGATCACCTTCCTGGCGACAGCCAATGCGGCGCGCTATTGCGGCGCTGATGTCGTGTTTGCTGACGTCGATGCGGCGACCGGTCTGATGACAGCTGAAACACTGAGCGAGGCGCTGGGCCGGGCCGGTCCGCACGCGAAGGCCGTTTTGCCGGTCCATCTTGCCGGTGCCCTCTGCGACATGGTCGGTATTGAGGCCGTGGCTCGCAGGGCAGGGCTGTTGATCGTGGAGGATAGCTGTCACGCGCATGGCACTCAGGGGCCAGATGGACCTGCTGGCAGTTGCCAGCGGTCCGATGCGGCGACCTTCTCCTTTCATCCGGTCAAAACCTTGGCGGCCGGTGAAGGCGGCATGCTGACGACCCGAAAGCCGGAGCTCGCCAGAGCGGCCGCGCAGATCCGCAGCCATGGGGTTGAGCGCGATCCGGCCAGCTTTACCCGCTTTGACGGCGAGGCGGAGCCTTGGACCTACGAGATGCAGGCACTGGGGTATAACTATCGCATGCCGGACATCAACGCCGCACTTGGGCGCTCGCAGCTGGCAAAGCTGGGCCTGTTCGCTGGTCGTCGCCGACACCTCAATCAGCTTTACCGAGAGCAGTTAGGCAGTCTCGCTCCTGTCGTGCAGGCACCCGTCGACCAGCAAGGCGTGGATGCCTGCCGCCACCTGATGAATGTCGCGATCGATTTTGACGGGGCGGGTGTCACGCGCGCTGAGTTGATGGATCGCTTGCGTGGCCGCGGCATCGGAAGTCAGGTTCACTACGCTCCTGTTCACACCCAGCCCTACTACGTAGCGCTCCATGGCGAGCAGACCCTTCCGGGCGCTGAGGCCTATTACGCCAGGACACTTTCGCTGCCGCTTTATCCAGATATGGCCGACGGCGACGTAGCCCGAGTTGTTGAGGCGCTTGCTGAAAGCCTGGGCCGTTCATGACGGTTGATATCTGGATCCGGGCGCGTTCAGGCCCCAGCCTTGGCATTGGTCATCGCGTGCGAGCACAGATTCTGGCGCAGGCGCTGGTCGATGAAGGCGTAAATCCGGGGCTGATCCTCGATAGCGATGCTCCTGGACCTCAGCTGAAGGGCGTTGACCTGGCGGTCTGGCGTTTGCCTGAAGGGGCTGTGCCGCCGGATGAAGCGAACGCCTACCCCGATGATGGTGCGCCCGTCATTCTCGACCTTAGCCATCCAAGCATGCTGGATGACTTGCCGGGGCTTGGTCGAAGTTTGAATGGGCAAGGTCGGCGTATCGGGCTCATCGATGGGTTGGGCGCGGAAGGCTATACGCCTGAGGCCGCCGAATGCCGCGTTCATGTGGTCCTGACGCCGTACATTCTCGAACCGGATGCACCACAACGAAATGCCCGGACATGGCTGCGCGGTGCTCAGTATGCGGTGCTCAATCCGATCTATCGGACCGAGCCGGCGCTCAAGCCTCGTGATCGGGAGGCGCGTCTCCTTGTCAGCATCAGTGGCACCGACCCCTGGTCACTGACTGAAGCCTGTGTCGAGGCCCTGGTTGATGGTGGTTTGCCTAAGGACTGGGAAGCTTCAGTCGTCGCCGGTCCGGGGTTTGACGGTCCGCGATGTGTTTCGCTGGAAGCGATGTTGGAGGGCGATGATCGGTTTGATCTGGTTCGCGCGCCGTCTGACCTGCGCTCTTTGTTGCTCTCGGCCCGCCTCGGGCTTTTGGGGCCTGGCCTTGTCAAATATGAGGCGGCGGCCTGCGGCACCTACAGCCTGATTGCCTCTCCTTCGCCGGACTATGCAGACATGAACCGCCCATTTGAGGCGGCGGGGCTGGCGACCGTGCTCGCGTTTGGGCCGCCCGATGCCACGGCCTTGCGTCAGGCCATAGAGGCTGCTGCCCCAGTGGCAGACCGAGATACGCGCACACTGATCGATGGAGGCGGCGCTGAGCGCGCAGCCAAGCGTTTCGTTTCAGAGCTGATAACCGAATCGCGCGACACTCGGTAAGACTTTTCAAGGATTGCGGCCATGGACGCCAGCTCACCTGATACATCGCCACCAAAGGCCAGGCGCGTCGTCATTGACGGGCGCCCAATTGGCCCGGGTCATGCGCCCTATGTGATTGCGGAAGTTTCCGGCAATCATAACAAGGATTTGGGCAGGGCGCTGGCGATGATCGACGCGGCCAAGGACTCCGGTGCTGATGCGGTGAAGTTTCAGACTTACACCGCCGATAGCCTGACCGTTCCCAGCAACAAAGCTGATTTTCAAATCACCAGCGGAACCTGGGCGGGGTGGAATTTGCACAAGCTCTATCAGGAAGCCGCGACACCCTATGAGTGGTTTCCGGAGCTGTTTGCCCATGCTGCCCATGTCGGCATCACGATCTTCAGCTCGCCCTTTGATAATGACGCCGTTGACCGACTGGAGGGGTGGGGCGCACCCGCCTACAAGATTGCGTCCAACGAGTTCACCGACTGGCCTCTGATCCAGCACAGCGCCAAAACTGGCAAGCCGCTCATCCTGTCCACGGGTACGGCAACGCTTGAAGAGATCGAGGCAACGACGGCTTTCCTGAAGAAGATTGGCGCGCCTGACTATGCGCTCTTGCACTGTGTTAGCGCCTATCCTGCACCGCTCTCAGCCGCTCACCTGAAGACCATTCCTGCCCTTGCGGAGCGCTTTGGTGTCGTATCTGGCTTCTCAGACCACACGCTGGGTGTCACCGCTCCCATCGTGGCGGCTGCTTTGGGCGCATCGATCATTGAAAAGCACTTCATCCTGGACCGCTCTGACGGTGGGCCGGATTCCAGCTTTGCCATTGAGCCTGATGAGCTGGCGCTACTCTGCCGATCTGTGAAGGATGCACATGATACGCTGGGGGATGTGCGCTTCGGCATGAAAGAGGCCGAAACGAAATCGCCCATCTACAAGCGATGCTTCTACACAACGCGCGCCATCACGGTGGGCGAGACGCTTGGTCCTGACAATCTGCGCGCCATCCGGGCTCGTCAGGGCCTGCCTGCACGACGCTTTGAAGAGATATTCGGCGCGGTTGCCAGCCGGGACATCGGCGAACATGAACCGCTGACCGAAGATGATGTGAAATTGGGGGGCAATCAATGACCAAACCCCTCGTAATTTTCGGGTCAGGTGAAATTGCATCGCTTGCGAAATATTATTTCGAAGTTGATGGTGGGCGCGAGGTGATCGCCTTTACCGTTGACGATGAATACGCCACTGAGGCCAGCTTTGAAGGTGTGCCGTTGCTCGCCTGGTCTGTGGCGCAGGCGAAGTATTCGGCAGATGATGTGGATATGCATGTGGCGCTGTCCTATCAGAAGCTCAATCGCTTGCGGCAAGCCAAGTATGAGCAGGTGAAGGCCGCAGTTATACACTGGCGAGCTATGTTTGCTCAAAAGCCACAACCTGGCCGGACCTGACCCATGGCGATAACTGTTTCATTCTGGAAGACCAGGTGATCCAGCCCACGGTGACGATTGGCAATAACGTCATGCTCTGGTCGGGCAATCATATCGGCCATGGCAGTCATATCGGTGACCACACCTATTTTGCCAGCCATGTGGTCATTTCGGGCCATTGCAAGATTGGTCAGCGCTGCTTCTTTGGCGTGAATGCCACGCTTCGGGACTTCCTGACCATTGGCGATGACTGCTTCATTGCCATGGATGCTTCGGTTGTGAAGGATTTGGGTGACGGGTCGGTCGCCCTCACAGCTGCGACGACGCTTCTGGATGGCGATGACCCCAAGGCCATCAAGATCCGCAACCGCTATTTCGGGCTGGAGGGCTGACGCCGTGCTACAGCCTGCCCGCTGGGACAAGCTTGGCCTTGTGATTGAACCCGACGCGTCGCTGTGGTGGAGCCGAACCCACGCCATGCTGCCGACGCCTGAGCATGTGGAGGGCTCACTCTGGCGAATTTACCAGTCGGGGCGGAATGATCAGAACCAGTCCCATGTGGGTTGGGCGCTCATCGATCTGGAGCAGCCAGACCGTGTGATTGAGCGCAGCGTTGAGCCTGTGCTGACGCCCGGACCACTTGGTGCGTTTGACGATAACGGCGTGCTGCCCAGCTGCATCGTGCGGGACGGGGATGAGACGCTTCTCTATTATATAGGTTTTAAACCGGGCGGGACGACGCGCATGGATCTCTATGGCGGCCTTGCGTCACGGCGGGGCAATAGCGGCCCGTTCGAGCGGGTGAACCGGGCACCGATCATCGAGCGGTGCAACGTCAATCCCTACATCAATACAGCCCCCTGGGTGGTTCGCGATGGGACCGACTGGCGGATGTATTATGTGGCGGGCACCGAATGGGTGCATCCTGATTTGCCTCGCTACAATATTCAGATCGCGACCTCGCAGGACGGCCGCACATGGCAGCGAGATGGCCGTGTTGCCATCGACTTCGTACCCGGTGAGAACGCGCTGGCGCGGCCATATGTCTACCACGACGGCAAGCGCTGGATTATGTGGTTTGCATCCAAAGGAAGCACCTATCGCGCCCGCTGGGCTTGGAGCGATGATGGTCTGAGCTGGACCCGTGAGGAGGCTGGGCCGGGCCTTGAACCCACCGAAGGCGGACCAGACAGTGAGATGCTGGAATACTTCATTGTATTGCCGCACAAGGGTAAGCGCGTGGTGCTCTATAACGGCGATGATTACGGGCGTGGCGGTGTCTGCGCGGCGGTGGAGCGATGAGCGTGATGCCGGATAGTCAGCTTCAGCCGCGGTCGCTGGCGATCATGCAGCCGACCTTCCTGCCTTGGGTCGGGTATTTTGCTTTGATGGACCGAGTGGACCGTTTTGTTTTTCTGGACGATGTCCAGTTTGACAAGCGCAGCTGGCAACAGCGTAATCGTATCAAGACGGCCAATGGTTCGCTCTGGCTCACGGTCCCGGTCCTCACCAAAGGGCGGCGCGATCAAACCATTTCTGAGGCTCAGATCCAGTCTGAGGCGCGCTTTGGCGAGGCCGCACTTAAAACGCTGGAACATGCCTACGCGAGGGCTGAGTATTTCGCGCCGGTCATGGATCGTATTGTGCCTGTCTTTACCGATGCACGTGAAGGGCTCTGCGATCTGAATATCAGCCTCATCCAGTCGATATGCGAGTTGATGGGGCTGCAAGGTGAGACCGTGCGGAGCTCTACGACACCGGTCAGCTCGACCAAGGCTCAGCGTCTTGCAGACCTCTGCGTCGCCCATGGGGCCAGCGATTACATCTCTCCACCGGGCTCCAAGGACTATCTGGATGGCGATGAGGCGCTGGAGGCGGCCGGTATTTCGCTTCATTACTTCGCGTATGAACATCCGCAGTGGCCGCAGCTTCATGGTCCGTTTGAACCGTATTTGAGTGCGCTTGATCTTGTGATGAATGCTCTGCCGGATGCGCTGGCAATCCTGCGATCAGGCCACCGACCCGAGGCTGAAGCGTGAGCGCATTGTGTGTGATCCCGGCGCGCGGCGGCTCCAAACGCGTCCCGCGCAAGAATGTCCGCGATTTTGCTGGCAGGCCGATGCTGTCTCACGCGCTGGAGGCAGCGCTGGAAAGTGGTGTCTTTGAGCGGGTCCACGTCTCTACAGATGATCCTGAGATAGTCGACATCGCCACGCGCTATGGCGCAACGCCAGCCTTCCTTCGCGATCCTGACCTGGCAGATGACTACACCCCGATCCGCGATGTGGTGCGGACCGACTGGCAACGCCTTGCCAATGAGGGCGAGCGTTTTGACGACATCGCGCTCATCTATGCCACGGCGGCCCTTCTTGACGCTGAGACAGTCAGGACTGCTTTCAAGACCTATCTTGAGAACCGCAACACGCCGCTTCTGGCTGTTGTGCCCGCCGGAACGCCGCTGGAGCGCTTCATGAAGATTGAGGGCGATGCTCTTACCCCGGCGCTACCTGCTGACCGCTTTGCCAATCGCACCCAGGATTTAACGCCGGTCTATCGAGACGCCGGCACCATGGGGGTGTTCAGTGCCGAGACGCTGGCGGTGGACACCGACGGTGCCACCGCGCTCGCCTTCAGACCCTACGTGCTGCCGGCGTTTCGTGCGGTCGATATCGATACTGAAGACGACTGGCGTCACGCCGAGATTATCAAGGCGGGTCTTGCCGCCACTGGAGGATAAGTCATGAGCTACCGCACCGAGCAGGAAGCCTTCTGGGCTGGTGAATTCGGCGATGCCTACCGTGAGCGTTGCGCGTTGACCGACGATCTGGTCGCGGCACGCACCGCCTGCATGGCCCGGATGCTCAAACACGCCGCTCCAATTGAGAGTGCCTTTGAGGTGGGCTGCAATATTGGCCTGAATCTGGTGGCCATGAAGCGGGTTTCACCGGCAACGACGCTGGAAGCGATTGAGCTGAACACTGAAAGCGCAAAAGCGGCCAATTCGCTTGGCATCGCAGAGGTCGAGAACGCATCGGTCATCGGGTATGAGCCGAAGAAGACCTATGACCTTTCGATGATCTGCGGCGTGCTGATCCATCTGGATCCGTCGGTCCTGCCAGAGGTCTATGACACCCTGTTCGCTCTGAGCCACCGCCATATCCTGTTGTTCGAGTACTACAATCCAACGCCGGTTGAAGTGAATTATCGCGGCCACACGGCTCGGCTGTTCAAACGGGATTTTGCCGGTGAAATGCTGGATCGGTTTGGCGACCAGCTGAAGCTCGTGGATTACGGCTTCTTCTATCACCGCGACCCGATTGCAAGGTCCGATGACGGCACCTTCTTCCTTCTGGAAAAGCGCTAGGCGATTTTTTCGCCGGTCACAGCGTCAATCACCGCCAGCGCTGGGGCGGGGCGCTTGGCGATTTCTGCGGCGATCTGGGCATTCCAATTTGGTGAGCACACCAGAAATATGGCGTCCACCACGTCGGCGCGGGCATCGGGGTGAGCAATCGGCCGGTCGAGGTCTGCAAAGCTTTTGCCCAGCTTGCTGTCTGATTTGTCCAGCACTTCGACATGGTCGAAATGCTCGGGTAGCAGGCGCGCAGCGCGCTCAGCATACTCATTGGCTCCCCAGATGAAGACGGGTGTCTCGCGGCCATGCGCGCACTCGATAGCGCAGGCTACGGCTTTGCGACTGGCCGCTGCGCGTGCCTCACGGGCGGATTTTGCCTTGTCATAGGCCGCGAGCGCCTGACTGAGCGCGCTTACTTCAACAGCCAACTGGTGCGGCTCTGCGGTGTAGCGTGCCACTGCGGTCTGGCCATATCCCATGGTCGCAGGCGGCGTGCTGATCAACTCGAAACCCGAGATCGCAAGAAGCCGCTTCAGGCTCTCCGGGGTGAAATGGAGCAGGTGCTCCATGTTCAGCGAGTCTTCGGGGTGGGTCGTGTAGTTTGGAACCTCAACGATCAGGGTGCCGCCAGGTTTGAGATAGCGCGCCAGTTCGGCCAGCCACTCACGCGGCGCGATCACATGTTCCAGCACATAATAGGCAACCACCGCGTCGGCGCTGGCGATAGGGCGGGCCGTCTCGCCCTTTCCGGCGAAGCCTTTGGCCACGTCGCGCGCTTCATCCGCTTCATTGGGGTCAAAGCCAAAGGCGTCAAAACCCTTGTCTCTCAAGATTGCGGTGAAGGCTCCATCATTGGCACCGACCTCAACAATCTGGCCTCCTGCCGGAACATGACTGGCAACCGTAGCGGCGCGGGCTTCGGCGTCGAAATGGGTTTCTCCGCCGCGATGGCCGATATGCGCATCGCGGTAATAGTCCATCAGGAAGGCCTCGTCGGGGCGCTTGCCGGCAAAGACAAACCCGCATTCGCGGCAGGCCATGTCCTGAAACTCCATGGCAAAGCGGCGGGTGCGTCCTGCAACCACATAGTGGCGCTCGCCCAAGAGCTGGTGGTCCTGCGCCCCGCAGATATCACACGCGGTATAAGTCCAGTGGCCGGTCTTTAAGTCGTCAGCCATTGGAATATCCCCAGCTTTCAAGAAGCTCTGCTTGCCGTGTCAGGACATGCCGAGACAGAGAAGGCGTAAAGGTCGATGTCAGGTGGCTGGCCGAGGCCAAATCGTTGTAGCGAAGCTGAAGGGTCACGCGGACCTTGTTTGAGCTGTTATGACCACTGCGGTGAAGCAGGCGCTGATCAAACAGGATAGCTTCGTCCGGGCCGGGTAGGGCCGCAACTGCGTCTGAGGTGTCGATATCCTCGGCACATTCAAACCACTCATGTCCCGCCTCATATGGCTTGAAGGCAACCAGATCGCGTTTGTGGCTGCCAGGCAGCAGCTCCACCGCACCCATATTTTCTTCCAGCGGACCCAGTGCCATCCAGATCACGACCGCTCGGTCGCTCAAGAGCGAGTACCAGTAGTCTTGATGAAGCGGGGTTGTGAAGCGAACGTCGTCAGGCCGATCAAGGCGCACCAGAGGGTTGGTCCCGGCGACCGGACGTTCAAGGCCCGCCGCTTTGGCCGCATCGAGAAACACCGGCGCGTTAATCAGTGCGATCACCTCAGGTAAGGTGGGAAACACCTCATAGCAGGCCCGGGTGGCAGCTTGATCGGTTTCTTGCGCGCACATCGCGGCTAGCTGATGGCCAAGCGTGGCTTCGTTGGGCGCGTTCGCTCCCATCACACGCTTTGCAATATGCTTTGCGGTATCGAGCATGGCCGCTTCGGCCCCTGCCTTGGCCGCAGCGATTTCGGGGGCGCGGATACAGGCGTGGCCGTTGGCCGCAAACGCCGCTGTATCAAGCGCCACTGTCATGCCGTCAGGCGGTTTTGCAGCATCGCGTGCAGGGCACGCGCATCCAGTCGTTCCGGGTTGGAGTTCGAAGCATAGCTGAAGCCTTCAGGCACCGGCGTCGCGCCGTCTTCCAGCCAGGCATCGCGGTGGCGCGGATCGTGGGCCGGCAGGATGATGTAGCGGTCCGACAGCTCCAGCGTGGCGCGAGCGTCATCTTCAGGCACCATGACTTCATGCAGCTTTTCGCCTGGCCGTATGCCAATGATCTTGTGAGGCAGCTGAGGGGCTAGGGATTTGGCGAGATCCACCGTCGACATGGATGGAATCTTCGGCACGAAGACTTCCCCGCCTTTGGCCGAGGCCAGCGAAGAGAGCACAAAATTCACGCCCTGCTGCAGGGTGATCCAGAAGCGGGTCATGCGCTCATCGGTGATGGGCAGATGGTCGGCGCCTTCAGCAATGAGCTTGTTAAAAAAGGGCACGACCGAGCCTCGGCTACCGACGACATTGCCGTAGCGAACCACAGAAAACACCGGTCCGTCCTGACCGCCCATGGCCGAGGCGGCTGAGAATATCTTGTCGGACGCCAGCTTGGACGCCCCATAGAGATTGATCGGGCTGGCAGCCTTGTCAGTCGACAGGGCGCAGACATGCTTCACCTGGCGCTTGATCGCTGCCGTGACGACATTTTGCGCGCCAACGACATTGGTCTTGATGCATTCAAACGGATTGTATTCGGCAATCGGCACATGCTTCAGCGCGGCAGCGTGAACCACGACATCGACCCCGCGCATGGCCATATCAAGCCGCGCCTCATCACGCACATCACCGATGAAATAGCGCAGGCAGGGATGCTCAGCCGGGCTGAAACGCTGAGCCATTTCGTATTGTTTCAGCTCATCGCGGGAAAAGATGATCACCTTGCGCGGCTGGTACTCAGCCAGAATGGTCTCGACCAGCTTCATGCCGAATGAGCCCGTCCCGCCGGTTATCAGGATGACCTTGCCATCCAGATTGATGCGCGGCTCGGTAAAATCGCGACCGAGGAACAGGCTTTCAACACTGTCTGCCGTATCTGGTGAGCTCGTTGGCATTGCGATTTTCTCCGTTGGCGATTCGCCGTGTGATCCTAGCATTTCGCGGGTCCGGTTAACGGGGTGTTAGCCTGTGTAAACGTAGATTCACCCTATCTGGTTTGCGCGAAGGGTGTGCAGGCATGACAACCGCTTTGTTGATAGAAACGCGCCGTAGCGCCCACGCCAACATTCTCCTTCAAAGTGTCGGTGGGCGCAGTGGCCTGGCCCGCTGTCTACACCGGGCTGCCCGGGTGCCTGGAGCCGGGGTTCTGGTTGTCACCATTCCTGAAGGCGAAGCCGGTGACGCGCTTGGCCTTGAGGCCCGTGCCAATGGTGCGGTTGTGGTTCGCGAGGGCGCAGATGGCCTTGCTCGTGCGGTGACCGCGGCGCGCACGGTGGAGGCCAGCCGGATCATTTCGCTGAAAGCCGACCAGCCTTTTTTTGACCCGACCCTCGCGATGGGCGTTGCCGGGTTATTGTCCGACGCCAATGCAGACTTTGCCTGCAACACCATGCCTGCCGGTTTCCCGGACGGGCTGGATTGCGCGGTGTTTTCAGCCCCGCTTCTGTTTGAAGCCGATGCCAAGGCCCGAAGGGCGGAGCAGCGTGCAGATGCGAGCGCGTGGATGAGGGCCCATCGAGGGCTGGTGAAAGCCAACCTCAATGGGCCGGGCGGTGGAATGGAGAATCTGCGCTGGCGCTTGTCCAGCCTGGCGGACCTGAACTTTGCCGAAGCCGTGTTTGAGGCCGTGGGCGAGCGGGCAGCGGATATGAGCGCGGCTGAATTGGCGGGCCTGTGCCTGCGCCGTCCTGATCTGGTTGAGCTTAATGCCGGTGCGATCAATGCAAAGCGTCACGGGGGCGAAACGGCAAGCCTGCAAAGCCGTCCGGTGCGTCTGGGACTCGCCGCGTAGAGATTGCGTTTACCTCAAATCCTAACGCTTTGTTTGCGCCTTCAAGCGCAATCTGACCGGCGACGAACTCCGCCTGATTCGAAGGATTGGCGTTTATGACGTTTTCGGTTGGTCTTCTGACCGCCTGGTATGGCGCTCAAGCCTCTCAGAGCCTGGCTCTGAGTTCCAGCCGAACCGCGTCCGCAAGTCAGACGAGTTCAGCCGGGGCTCAACGTAACAATGATGTGCTGCCGCCATGGGATCCGCGCGGTGAGATTGTTGCGCTGGACGCATTGCGCCGCGATGTGCTCGCCGATGGGCAATTCTTTGACGCGACGCTTAGGAACTTCTCCAGCCTCGATGTCAGCGAAGATGAGAAGACGCTGTTTGCGCTGCACCAGGGTTTGAGAAAACTTCAGTCGTTGGCTTCGGCGGCTGCGGGGAAGACCGCGAGCAGCTCTGACCTGTCTTTTTGGTCGCGCCGCTTCAACGAAGGCGTTGGCCAGCTTGATGGTTTTTTTGAAGACATCGACCTCCAGGGCGTAACGGTTCTCAAGGGCGAAGACCTGTCAAAGGCTGAATCCGAGCTCGCGATTTCGCGCGGCCGGTCTGAATATCTGGGTGGTGTCATCCACACAGGGGCCTTTGATGACGAAGTGGCGGGCCTGACCGGCGCGGCCGCTTTTACAATTACGGTCCGAAAAAATGGCGTTGATACCGACGTCAACATTGATCTGGCCAATATGGGCGCAACGCCCCGCACGCTCGATAACGTCGCCGACTTCATCAATGCCGAGCTTGAAGCCGCCAGTATGGTCAGCCGCGTTTCGCGGGTGAAGATTGGCGAAGAAGACGAGAACGGGATCGTTCAAGGCAATAACTGGGGCTTCAAGATCGAAGGCGTCATTACCGAGCAGCTGTCCTTCTCAGCCGCCAGTAGCGCGCCTGCGGTCTGGACCGCCGGTATTTCCGGGACCGGCGATGATGCGGCCGGCCAGCTGGTCAAATATGTTGATCTCGCGTCTGGCGGTTCAGCAGAGTTTGCGCGCCGTATCGAGGCGGATCCGTCCGTCACGGAAACCACGTCCGAGGACGGTGAGACCGAAACGGACGAGACCGCCAACGGTTTGGAAGTGCTGGCCACAGCGCGCGGCTCTGATGGTGGCATCTACGTGCTGGGCCAGACATCCAGCACTATTGACGGGCAGACCATCAAGGGCGAGCAGGACCTGGTCCTGATGCGCTATGACACCACCGGCAAGAAAGTCTGGACCCGTACGCTCGGGTCTGGCGGTGAAGCAAGTGGCACTTCGATTTCGGTCAACGCTTCGGGTGATGTGGTCGTGGCCGGCTCCATCAGGGGCATTCTGGGCACCACGACCGAGCTTGGCGGGACTGACAGCCTCGTTGTGAAATACTCGGCAGACGGTGTCGAGCAGTGGGCAAAGCGCTACGGCTCCACCTCTGACGATCAGGTCAATTCGGTGACGGTTGCAGACGACGGCACGGTCTATCTGGCCGGCCAGTCGAGCGGCAATATAGGCGGCGTGGTCAATCAGGGCGGCGTGGATGGCTATATCCGCGCACTCGATGCCAATGGCAACACGCTCTACACCCGTGCCGCCGAAGCCGGTGCCGGGACTGAGCGCGCTGCGGCGACCGCCGTTGCCGCAGATGGCGGCCTGCTAGTGGCCAGCGAGGTCGATGGCCGCGCGTTGCTGACAAAATACGCCGCTGGCGATGACGGCACGGGCACTCCGGCCTGGACGATCGACATGGGCGACCTTGATGGCGGACGCATTGGCGGCATTGATGTCGGAGATGACGGGTCGATCTATCTGGCTGGTGCCGCGGGCGCGGGCTTTGCACCGGGCAATACCGTCACCGCGAATTCTGGCGGGCGTGATGCGGTCGTTGTCCGCTTGAGCGAAACTGGCGGCGGCACAGGCGTGCAGGTCGACTACACGACCTTCCTCGGCACTGCGGAAGACAACTCGGCCAACGGGATCGAGGTGACCGGAGGCGTTGCCTACATCGCGGGCAAGACCAGCGGCGCGCTGCCTGGCTCGACCCAGAGCGGGGACCGCAATGCCTTTGCTGCCGGTTTTGATGCGGCCACAGGCGCGCTTCAATGGACGCAGCAGGTGTCCGGTCGCGGCGGCCTGTCTGAAGCCAAGGGCATTGTGGTTGATCCAGGCGGGGACAGCGTCCTCGACCAATTCGGCTTCCCGTCAGGTAAGGTCAGCTATGCCGATAGCCGTGTCATCACCGACCGCAGCTCGGTGCGCGAAGGCGACCACTTCTTCATCCAGGTTGATGGCGGCCGGAAGCGCAAGATCACCATTGATGCCGATGACACCATGCGTTCGCTGACGTTCAAGCTGAATGCTGTCCTGGTGCTGGATGGCAATGCTGATGTGCGCCGCTCCCAAGCCGGCGACCAGCTTCGCATTACGCCAAAGGAAGGCGTCACCATCACCCTGTCCGCAGGCGGGGAGGGGCAGGACGCCCTGTCTGGGCTTGGCCTTCCTGAAGGTTCGCTCCGGGGCAAGGCGTCATTGCTGGACGGCCCGACTGATGACAGCACCTCAGATGCGCCCAGCGTGTTCGCGCTGGAGCTGCCCCGAACGCTCGATATCTCCACCCGGGACGCCGCGCTGAAGACGCTGGATGCGTTAAGTGCGGCCCAGTCCAAGGTGCAGCGCGCCTGGCGCGACCTGACCATGGACCCGGCGCTCCGCAATCTGCTGGAAGGTGGTCCCGGCAATCGTGGGGGCACGGTTCCCGCCTACCTCAGCTCCCAGATCGCCAACTACTCGGCCGGCCTGCAGCGCCTGAACGCAGGCGGCGGGGGCTCGACGCTGGGACTGTTTTAAGGGCGATTTCGTCATCCCCGCGAAGGCGGGGATCCAGAGCCGTCTATTGCTGCATTATATGATCACTGGGTTCCCGCCTTCGCGGGAATGACGTGGCAGACAATTCTACGCCGCGCACACCCGGTTTCGCCCGGCATCCTTTGCGGCGTAGAGCGCTGTGTCGGCGCGGTCCATCAGGGCGCTGGCGTCTTCCATGTCGGCATCACCGTATAGTGTCGCAACGCCAAAGCTGGCGGTGACGGGCAGGGGCGCGCTGGTGTCGATGTCGACCGGTGTGTCGGCAATGATCTGGCGAAACTCATCAAGACGAGCTTTGGCCTGGTCCAGCGCCTGATCGGGCAAGAGGAAGGCAAATTCCTCTCCACCCAGGCGCCCGAAGGTTTCATTGTCGCGTACGAAATCGCGGGCCCGACGGGCAATCTCAACCAGGACCATGTCCCCGGCGGTGTGGCCGTAAGTATCGTTGACGAGTTTGAACTTATCCAGGTCCAGAATGCTGACCGATAGCGGTTTGCCCTGGGCGCTGGCTTCTCTTAGCGCACGGCCCAGCGAGGCATCAAAGCTACGCCGGTTCGCCACCCCGGTCAGGGCATCGCGGCGCGCTTCATTGGCGAGGCGCTGCTGCAGGCGAACAATGCGCGATGCTGCGCGCATGCGAGCGTGGAACTCCGCTTCCACCAGCGGCTTTCGCAGGAAGTCATCCGCTCCGGCATCAAGCGCATTGGTCAGGCGGTGAATATCGGTGTGGGCAGAGAGCACCATGGTGTGCACATGGGCCGTCTCCGGCTCGCACTTGATCTGCCAGCACAACTCAAAGCCGCTGGAGTCTGGAAGCTCCAGCCCGGTCATCAGGATGTCCCCCACGCCGGAGCGGATCAGCGCCAGGGCTTCGCTTGCGGTCGACGCACCGTAGACATGGTATCCGGCCGAGGTCAGCGACCGGGCGAGGATTTGACGCTGCACACCGCTAGGCTCGCACACGATGACGTTGAGCACGTCCTCGTCTGCCACGGCCATTCCGGCCACACTTTGTGGTGATTTTTGAAGCACGCCCCGTCCCCCGTCGAACCCCGTTTTCGGGTGTTCGACTGAATATAATCATTTAAAGGGTTATGGCGGGGTTAAGTGGATGACTTTTCTAGGCCCAATTCGTCCCACATGGCATCGACGCGATCGATAACGTCCTGCTCCATATAGAGCTTCTCGCCCCACTCGCGATTGGTCTCGCCGCCGATCTTGTTGGTGGCATCAAGGCCGATCTTCGAGCCAAGGCCGGACACCGGAGAGGCGAAGTCGAGATAATCGATCGGGGTGTTTTCAATCACCGTAATGTCGCGTGCCGGATCCATGCGGGTGGAGACCGCCCACATCACGTCTTTCCAGTCGCGCGCATTGATATCGTCGTCCACGACGATGACCCATTTTGTGTACATGAACTGGCGCAGATAGGACCACGCGCCCATCATCACCCGCTTGGCGTGACCGGCATAGGCCTTCTTCATGCTAATCACGGCGATGCGGTAGCTGCATCCTTCCGGCGGCAGCCAGAAGTCCACGATCTCCGGGTATTGCTGCTTGACCAGCGGGATGAAGACCTCGTTCAGGGCTTCGCCCAGCACTGAGGGCTCATCCGGCGGACGGCCGGTGAAGGTGGTCAGATAGATCGGGTCCTTGCGCATGGTGATCGCGCTGACCTTGAAGACTGGGAATTTTTCCACCGAGTTGTAGTAGCCGGTGTGGTCGCCATAAGGGCCTTCATCCTCATACTCATCGAGCATGACATGGCCCTCGATCACGATCTCGGCCTGGGCCGGAACTTTCAGGGGCACGGTCTTGCAATCGACCAGCTCGGCCTTCTGACCGCGCATCAGGCCGGCAAACTGATATTCGGACAGCGTGTCGGGCACTGGCGTTACAGCGGCGAGGATGGTGCCAGGGTCCGCACCCAGCACACAGGCTGCGGGCAGGGGCTCCGGCTTTTCATTCTTCCAGCGCTGGTAATGCTGCGCGCCGCCACGATGCTTCAGCCAGCGCATGATCGCCTTGTCCTTGCCCAGCTTCTGCATGCGGTAGATGCCAAGGTTGAAGTCGTCCTGCTTGTCTTCGGACGGGCCCTTGGTGACCACCAGCGGCCAGGTGATCAACGGTGCCGGTTCACCGGGCCAGCAGCCCTGGATGGGCAGGCGATCAAGATCAATATCATCGCCCGTCAGCACCACTTCCTGGCAGGGTGCCTTGCGCACATTGGTCGGGCGCATGGACATGACGGTTTTCGCCAGCGGCAGCATGTCGAGCGCGTCCTTGAAGCCGCGCGGCGGCTCTGGCTGGCGCAGAAAGGCGAGCAGCTCACCGACTTCACGCAATTCGGCGGCGGACTTGCGCGGTTCACCGCCCAACGTCACGGCTTTGGCAACGCGTTCAACCGTGCCGAACAGATTGACGAGTGCCGGCATCTCCGACGGGCGACCGTCTTCATGGACCGGGTTTTCAAACAGAACTGCCGGGCCCTTCTTGTGAAGCAGGCGGGTCTGGATCTCGGTCATTTCCAGATGGGTCGATACCGGGCGCGACACCCGCACCAGATCGCCATCAGCTTCCAGCAAGTCGATAAATTCACGCAAGGATTTATAGGCCACGTGTGGTGCTCCATTCTTTCGAAAAAGAACCTAGGCCGGGCCGTACAAAGCGCCAAGCATTTGCGCAGGTGTGTCGCATATCGGATGCGCGAGTATCGCTAAATCAGTTCACTTACTGAATATAAAGAATCTGGGATCACTCTTGGCCTGCAAGCAATCCCCTGTGAGCAAAACTGAAAGCTGGCCTTCCCTTAGAGGCCAGCTTTTTTCTTTCGGGGCTCCAATTCTTGCTACAGAGCCGGTCCTTCTGTTGACAGAGTAGCGTGTCGCGCAGCGATCACTGCGCGCGCAAGTTCCGGGCTACCGTCGTGCTGGAAATTGGTGGCTCCCAGCCTCACGATGACAAGGTCTTCGCTGGGGATGATGTAGCCAAGCTGGCCCTGGAATCCATTCATCATGAAGTTGTCGTCCGGCAGACCCACATCATACATCCAATAGCCTGATCCGTAGTCGCCATTCGATCCCGGCGTAGGCGCTGTTACATACTCGATCCAGTCTTCGGGGATGATCTGTGTGCCGTCCGGCGCGCGTCCGCCATTAATATAAAGCTGGCCCAGCCGCGCCCAGTCGCGCGCGCTGGCATACATGTAGGATGACCATTGCAGTGTTCCGGCCTGATCGGCTTCAAGGATGGAGTGGGCCATGCCCAACGGCTCAAACAACCATTCGCGGATCGTGGCGATTTCCTCTTGCGGCGTTTCGCCCAGATGCTCCTCCAGAGCTGAGCCTGCGAGGACAGTATTGCCCGACTGGTAGTCCCAGCGCTCACCGGGCTCGGCAATCTGCTCGCGCGTTGCTGCGAAAGTCGCCATGTCACTTTCAGTGAACAACATATCGGAGTTTGGATCGGTGCCACTGTTGAGCTCAAACCCGGCCAAGCCTCCGGTCATGCGCAAAAGGTCATCGACGGTGATCTCAGGTCGGCCCGCGTCAACAAGCGCGGGAACCTGACCTTCAGCATGCACATCGATAAGTCCGCGCTGGGTCAGGACCCCCGCCATGGTGGCCGCCAGAGACTTCGTCATCGACCAGCCATGCAGTGGCGTGAAAGTGGTAACCCCGTCTGCGTAGCGCTCAGCGACCAGCTCACCCTCGTGCAGTACAACAACTCCCAGCGTATTTCGGCCATCGTCGGTGAAGGCGGCATCAAGTGCGGCGTCCAGGGCTGCGACATCGAAATTGCCGTCACGGTGCTCTGCATTGAGCGACATGGCCTCCGCCGTCAGCGGGAGAAGACCAGTGTCGGTCTCAAGCGCCGCGTTGCCGTGAACCAGCGTGCACCCCAGGCCTTCGCGATAAATCGCGCGCTGGGTGAACAGGCCATAGACGCTTGCGGTCACCTCGCCGGTGTAGCGGTCGACATTGACCGACACATGGTTGTCGATATCACCGAGCAGGGGCGCGGTGTACATTCCACGGGCGGTATCAGTGTCGAGACCGGAGACAAAGCTGAGCGAGCAGGCCTGCTTGGCGGTAATACCAATACCGCTCGGGATATAAATCCGCCCGATATCAGATGTGTTCAGCCAAATCACACCGCCCGCAATCGCAGCAGCGACCACACCGCCCAAGCTCAGTAAAACGCGCATATTTCTCTCTCCCCTGATCACGTCCAACTGTTTGTCTGAGCGCCGTCAGGGTCAAGGCCGAGTTACTTGCCCCGGCCCCCGAGCACGTCCTGCCATTCGGGGTGCTTGTCGATCTGGGCTTTGGCGAAGGGGCAGAGCGGGATGATGCGGATGCCGCGCTCGCGAGCGTCCAGAACACCGCGTTCCACCAGCGCCTTGCCGACACCCATGCCGCGCCATTCGTCCGGGACGCCGGTGTGGTCGATAATGATGGTGGTGGCATTCATGATAGAGAAGGTCATCTCTGCATCCGGCTTGCCCGGAGTGCGGGCCACATAGCGGCCCTTGGTTTCGCCGCGCTCTTCGATGATTTCAAACTCAGCCATATGAGGCCTCCTTACCCGCGCCAGCTGGGGTCCAGAACGTCCTGGAGTGCCGGCGTGCGGTCAATCTTGATCTTTACGTAAGGACAGACCGGAACGACCAGCCAGCCGCGCGTTCGCGCATCACTGACCGCACGCTCCACCAGCTTTCCCGCCGTACCCTGACCGCGCCGGGCAGGGGGCGTGAAGGTATGGTCGATGACCATGCGCTCACCACTCAGCCGATAGGTCAGCTCGCTATCGCCAGCCGGATCGGCAAAGACATAGCGGCCCTGGTCGCCCTTGCGCTGTTCTGCGATGGGATCTGGCATGTGTGCGCTGTCCTTTCCTGAAGCTGAATATAGACCAGCCCAGCCAACTTATCTTCGCGGATATGGAAAGACAGGTTTGCCGACGCGGGCCTTAGTTCGCATCCGCCGCGTGAGAGTTCAGCACCTCCAGCGGAACGATATCCAGCGTCTTTGAGTGGCAGGCGGCGAGCACGACCTTCGGGGCCTGACCAACCTCATAGGCTTCCAGCCAGCGCACGGCACACAGGCACCAGCGGTCGCCAGGGCGAAGCCCGGGAAAGTCAAACTCGGGCCGCGGGGTGGACAGGTCATTGCCCCGGCTCTGGGTGAATTTCAGGAACTCATCCGTCATCACCGCGCACACGGTGTGGACGCCGTGGTCGCCGGGCATGGTCCGGCAGCACCCGTCGCGAAAATACCCGGTCTTGGGATCGTGGCTGCAATCGGCCAGGGGCCCGCCCAGCACATTGCGATCGCCCCCGCCGCCACCAGGCTCAGGTCTGTGATCAAAGGGCATTGAAGTCTCCTCTGGCCTAAAGGGGTTCAAGCTTGCGCTTGCGGAGCTCCAGATAGGCCGGGCGACAGGTCGCGACGACCGGCAAAAGCGCCGCCGGTGCCGCATGGGGGCTGGGGCGTGGTGCCGCAAAGCTGGTGGAGCTTTCCACCCGTGTGTACCAGTGCTCGGCCCAGGGGCCATCCGTCTTGCGTGGACCGGCAGGCCATTTCAGCATGGAGTATCGAAACGGGATTTCGAGCGCGGCGCACATCGAGCGAAGCATGCCTTCAGGGTTTTCCAGCACGTCCACGCCTTCGATGATCGGCCAGTTTGATCGCTGGGTGATCTCGCAGATTTCCTCGTAGAGAAATTGCTGGCGCACCGCACCCAGGTCATCGGCGGTCACGTGTCCCATGGTTGCGTTAAAGCTGGCGGCCACATCGGCCGGATCGCGGATCAGAAAGAGATGCCGACAGTGTTTGGTCCAGCTCAGGTCCAGCTCAGGAAGCATGTGCTGGCACATATGTTTCTGGAAAAACTCTGCCTCGCCGCCGGGGGCCTCACCCACGCAGGCCGCGGCAATCTCATCGGGATCGGTGGGCCATTGAGCAAGCGTTTCGTCCCGTGCCGGATGATCCAGGCCAGTCGCCTTGAGATAGTACCCGTAGAACGGCTCATCCCAGACCGCGCAGTTTCCGCGCGCTTCAAAGCTGCGCATGGTGGCGGTGGAGATATTGCGCGGGCCGGACCACAGGCAGATGCGCACCGTCATGAGCGCGCCCATGAACGCGCATCGGCACCAATGCGGGCAAGATAAAGCTGCTGCAGGCGTTCCACCATCGGTCCGCGCCCATCGCTGATATGGCGCCCATCAATGGTGGAGACAGGAGCAAGGCCTGCAAATGTGCCGGTCACGAAGGCCTCGTCCGCGCCATAGGCTTCCGTCAGGGAGAAATTCTTCTCAAAGACGGGTATGCTGGCCTCCCTGCACAGCTCTATGACCATGCCGCGGGTGATCCCACCAAGGCAGTAATCACCGGTGGAGGTCCACACCTCCCCCTTGCGCACGATGAAGAAGTGGGTGGAGTTGCACGTTGCCACAAAACCGTGGGGGTCGAGCATCAGCGCTTCATCAGCCCCGGCCTTGGCGGCCTGGATGCAGGCGGTGATGCAGTTCAGCTTTGAGTGGGAATTAAGCTTGGGATCCTGGACATCAGGATAGCCCCGCCGGACATGCACAGTGAAGAGGTTGAGCCCCTTCGTGGCGGTTTCAGGCTTGGGTGTCTTCCACTCAGGAATAATCACCACGGTCGCGGGTGAGATCGTCACCCGTGGATCCTGATAGGGGGTTGCCTTAATCCCGCGCGTGACCATCAGGCGGATATGAACACCGTCGCCTTCAGTCATGTCGTTGGCGGCAAGCGTGTCATAAAGAGCTTTCGTCAGCGCGTCCGGCGTTAGCCCGATATCCATGTCGATGGCCTTGGCACCTTCATAAAGGCGGTCCAGATGCCGATCGAGGAAGGCGATATGACCGTGGTGAACGCGCAGGCCCTCCCACACGCCATCGCCAAGGATGAAGCCTGAATCAAAGACCGAGACCTTCGCCTCGTCGCGCGCAAACAGCTCGCCATTGATCCAGATCTGGATCGACGCGTTGCGCGGGTCGTCGACATATTCGTGGCTGCCCTTGGTCATGGGCTAGCCGAATTTTGAGAAGTCGGGCGCGCGGCGCTCCATGAAGGCGGTCGCGGCTTCCTTGAACTCCTCGCTGCGCAGCTGGGAGGCAAAGATACCGCCCTCGTGCACGATGCGGGCGTGAAGGTCTTCTTCGGGACGCGTGATCAGGGCTTTGGCTTCCTTCACCGCTGCGGGTGCCTTGGCGGCAAGCTCTCCGGCGATCTTGTGGACCGCGTCTTCAAAGCCGTCCTCGGCGAGCACCGCATTGATAAGATGCTTGGCTTCTGCGCGTGCCGCATCCCACTTGGCCCCCAGCAGCAATAGCTCACTGGCGACCACGCGGCCGACGATACCCGGTAGAACCTGACTGGAGCCGTATTCCGGGGCCAGCGCCAGGTTCACAAAGGGCGTGGTGAAGACCGAGCGCGGCGTTGCATAGGCCAGGTCACAATGTAGAAGAAGCGTGGTGCCAATACCAACCGCGAGGCCGTCGACAGCGGCAATCACCGGCTTCTCACAGGCCAGCAGGGCCCGCATGAAGTCTTCGACCGGCGGCGTTTCATCGCCGCCGATATGGGGTGGAGCTTCCATGAAATCCATCAGGTCGTTACCGGCGCTAAACGCACCCGGTACACCTGCAATGATCACGACGCGTGTCTCATCGCCATTGGCCGCTTTCAGCGCGTCTGCCATCGCCGTGTACATCGGCCGCGTCAGGGCGTTTTTCTTGTCCGGTCGGTTGATGCGGATGGTGCGCACACGGTTGGTGTCGGTGACGGTTACAAGCTCGGTCATAGATCGTCCTTCGAACGGCGTTTAGCCTGCCTGTGGGCAGATCAGGATATGGGAATCAAACACGGCACCGAGCATGACCTGATCACCTACCGGTGTAACCACCGAAAGGGAGTCGATGTCGGTGCCGTCGGTGGCAAAGCTGGTAGTCCAGGCCCCTGTCTCAGCGTCAAAATATCCAGCGACTGAGGGAGCGCGGGCGTCTGGATCAGCCTGGTGGGCGAGGAAGGAGAAGACTTCCGTATTGCCGGCCACCCAGACATTCCCGGCGTCATCCAGCTCGATATTGTCGAGGCCAAAGGGCGCGCGCCAGGTGTCGACCTTCGTCAGGGCGTTGGTCGCGGTGTCACGCTCGTAGACATAGAGCTTCTGAGCGATGAAGTTGGCCGCATAGAGGCGTGTGCCATCCGCGCTTATCTGAACGCCGTTGCCATACACAAAGCCGCCAGCGGCCTCGCTGACCTCCTCGTCGTCAATCAGCACCAGATTGGTGAGCGGCAGGCCGAGCAGCGCTTCAAACACACCGAGCGGGTTGTCCCCGAAAAAAGATGAGTTGGTCACATAGGCCGTATCCGGTCCCACAGCGGCGACATCGTTGGGCGAATAGATCGCCGGGTCATTGATCGTGCGCACATGGGTCAGCGTGCCGTTGTCGGCGACATCAAAGATCAGGATGTGATGGTCATCACCGGGATGAGACACCACGAACAGGCGGGCATGGTCCGCGTCGCGATAAAGACTGATCCCATGGGGGCGGAAATTGGCTGGCGCATCGGCACTGACCCTGCGCAGGGTGTTCGCCGGATCGGCGGGATCAAACACCCATATGCCATTACCCGGTGAGGTGCCTTCAGCGCGGCGGTTATCGGTGGAGACGAAAACGAGGCCGGTGGCCGCGTCATAGGTCACGTCCTCGGCCCCCGGTGCGATTTCCAGCGGAGTGCAGGCTGCGTTATCGGTCAGCTCAAAGCTGGTGGTCCATCCCGCAGCTGCGGGCACGACAAAGGCCATGCGCGACAGCGCGGCCACAAGCACAACACCAATCGCTAAAAGAAAAATCCGGACCATGAAGCCTCCCCGACTAAGTGCGCCAAAGCCTAGCGCTGAAAATGGGCTGGCGTCGAGCGGGGCAGGGCAGGCTGGGGCAAAAGAAAAAGCCCGGCGCAAGGCACCGGGCGTAATTCGTCTTCGTCTGGCGAGAGGAGACCCTAGTTCAGGCGATCCTTGGAGGCCGCGATATCGGCCTTAACCAGAGCGTTTTTCTGGGTCTTGGTCAGCTTCTTGGTCAGAAGTTCCTTGGTAGCCTCCACAGCCAGGTCAGCAGCAAGCGCTTTGACTTCCTTGGCAGCAGCGGCTTCGGCCTGCGCGATGCGGGCCTCGGCGAGAGCGGTGCGGCGCTCAACGCGCTCGGCGATCTCACGCTTGGCCTCTTCGCGCATGTAATCTGCGTCGGCTTTGGCCTGGCGGATGGTCTTCTTGGCTTCTTCAGCCGCTTCAGCCTGCTTGCGCTTGTAGCTGGCGAGCAGCTCCTGGGCTTCTTCACGCAGGCGTCGAGCTTCATCAAGCTCCAGGCGGATCATGTCGGCACGCTGATCCAGTGACTGGCCCAGTGACTTGAACGCCCCAAAGCGCCAAATCACGATGAAGAAGACGACCAGACCAACAGCGGTCCAGAAACTTGTGTCTTGGAGAAGATAGCTCATGGTCTACCCCCGTACCGCGTCGACGGCTTTCGCCGCATCTGCGTCGCTGACGTCGAGACCGGCCAGATGCTCAGCAGCGGCTGCTGCGGCTTCAGACGCGATCGTCTTAACGTCGGCCAGAGCAGCCTCGCGGGCGGCCTGAATACGCTTCTCGCTTTCAGCCAGTTTGGCTTCCAGCTCGGTATCGGCCTGGCGGGTTGCTTCGGCGATGTCCTTGTCCACTTCAGCTTTCGCCTCAGCAGCAACGGCCTGGGCGCGGGTGCGCGCTTCAGCCAGTTCTTTTTCGTAGGCCTCAACCGTCTCGTCAGCTTGCGACTTCATGTCGGCAGCTGCATCGAGATTGTCGGCAATCTTGTCCTTGCGCTCCTCGATCGCCCCGCCGATGCGCGGCAGAATGAGGCGCGAGAGCACGAAGTACAAAAGCGCAAAGCTGATCGCCAGCCAAAACAGCTGGGAGGCGAAATAGGTCGGGTCAAAGGGCGGGAAGGCAGCATCCGCTGCGTATTCCGCGCCTTCACCAGGGGCTTCGATCGCCATAACGGCGTCTCCTTAGCAAGGCCGGGCCTGAATGCGGGTCAGGGCCAGGCAGCGATTACGCTGCCTGGCCCATAAAACCCACCTACACGTCGTCAGGAGAATTAGACGACGAACAGCAGCAGCAGAGCAATGAGCAGCGAGAAGATGCCCAGTGCTTCGGTCACTGCGAAGCCGAAGATCAGGTTACCAAACTGGCCCTGAGCTGCGGACGGATTACGCAGGGCGCCCGTCAGGAAGCTGGAGAAGATGTTGCCCACGCCGAGGGCTGCGCCCATCATGCCGAGCGTTGCGAGACCAGCGCCAATGTATTTTGCGGCTTCCGCTTCCATGTCGATACTCCTCGAAGATGATCAGTGCGGATGGATAGAAAGGGTGAACTCGTCGAAGCGCTTATCAGTGGTGTCCTGGGTCAAGCGCGTCGGAGAGGTAGATGCAGGTCAGCACGGCGAACACGTAGGCCTGGAGGAAAGCCACCAGGAATTCCAGCGCGGTCAATGCGACGACCATGACAAAAGGTGCAACAGCTCCGATGGCACCAAGGGCACCGACAGAACCAAGCATGACGATAAAGCTGGCGAACACCTTCAGAAGAATGTGACCGGCCAGCATGTTTGCAAACAGACGAACACCCAGCGTGATCGGACGCGACAGGAAAGAGATCAACTCGATCGGCGTCAGCAGAATCCAGAGCGGCCAGGGCACGCCCGCCGGGAAGAGGAAGGAGAAGAATTTCAGGCCGTGATTGATCACGCCGTAGCCCACGACCACCAGGATGACCAGCATCGCCAACGCAAACGTCACGATGATGTGGCTGGTGAAGGTGAAGCCTTTGAAGTCCGGAGCCGGGAAGTAGGGCAGCATGCCGAGCATGTTGCCCATCAGGATGAAGGCAAAGAGCGAAAAGACGAAGGGGAAGAACTTCAGGCCCTTGTCACCCGCCGTGGACCGGATCATGCCAGCCACAAACTCATACATCAGCTCGGCAACCGACTGGGCGCGGTTCGGCACCAGAGCGCGCTTGGACATCGCCATCGCCAGCAGACCCATCACGAGGATCGCGGCAACCAGCATGAAATAGCTGGAGTTGGTGAAGGACAGATTCAGATCCCCCACCGAGATATCGGCGATGGTCTTGATCTTGAACTGGTCGATCGGGTTGGTGTCAGCCACGCCCGGCCCCTTTTGTCTCACGCGCGAAGTGCGCCTTAGCCCTGGTCTGCGCCATCAGAACCACTTGGCCCTGCGTCGCTGTTTAAGTCCTGTGCAGCACGAACCACATTCAGTGTTCCGGCCGCGAAACCGATAATCAGCCCGACAAATAGTCCCCAGGGCAGCGTTGAAAAGAACAGATCAAAGACATAGCCCAGACCTGTTCCCGTCAGCACACCCCCGACAAACTCCGATCCGAATTTCAAACCCTGGCTCCAACCCGAAGGTTTTTGCTCTGCGTTCGCTTTCCGTCGCGCATCGAGCTTGGCGTTTAGCCGGCGCTCAAAATCATCGCGGTCGGAAGGGTCTGGGTGCGGATCGTCTAAACGGGACATCTGTTCGGTACCTCAGGGAGAACACCCCCCCATCAGGCGCGCGCACCCTATAAGCGGGTCTAAATCAAGTCAAGCAAGCTCGGCTCTTGATTTACTCATTGATTTAATTGCGAAATTTCAGTTACTCCGCAGCGAGCATCGCTTCGGCAGTGTTCAGATTAACGCTAACGAGCTGTGACACGCCGCGTTCGCCCATGGTTACACCAAAGAGTCGGTCCATCCGGCTCATGGTGACGGGGTTGTGCGTGATGACCAGGAATCGGGTTTCGGTCATGGTGCGCATCTGCTCCAGCATAGTGCAGTAGCGGTCTACATTGGCGTCATCGAGCGGCGCGTCCACCTCATCAAGCACACACACAGGTGCCGGGTTGGCCAGGAAGACAGCGAAGATGAGTGCAGTGGCCGTCAGAGCCTGTTCGCCGCCGCTCATCAGGCTCATCGTTTCCATCTTTTTACCGGGCGGGCAGGCGTAGATCTCAAGGCCAGCCTCAAGCGGGTCATCGCTTTCAGTGAGCGCCAGTTCTGCGCGTCCGCCATCGAACAGGGTGGAAAACAGGGTGCGGAAATGCCCGTCGACAATCTCGAACGCCTCAAGCAGCCGTGCGCGGCCTTCCCTGGACAGCGTGTCGACAGCCTTGCGAAGGCGCGCCACGGCTTCGATCAAATCGTCGCGCTCAGTCTTAAGTCGGGTGCGCTCTGTATCGAGCTCTTCTGATTCTTCATCAGCGCGCAGGTTCACAGCGCCCAGACGCTCACGGGACAGCCGAGCCTCATCAAGGCGGCGCTCCAGCTCCTTGGACGATAGCTGTGCAAACTCATCTGACGTCGCGCGCTTCTGCAGGGTTTCGGGCGCCTCACCGGTGGCATCGCGCAGACGTGCTACGGTCTCCTCCAGGCGCTCTCGCGCTGCGGCCAGGCGGGCATGCGCCGCGGCGCGGCCCTCGCGCGCTTCTGCTGCGGATTTTTCGGCAATGCGCAGGGCGCTGTCGGCCTCACGCTGACCAATCTCGCCTTCGGACACCGCATCGCGGGCCTTGGCGGCGTGGGCTTCGGCCGCTTCAAGCGCTTCGAGCAAGTCGGGGCGCTTGGCTTCCAGCTGATCGGGCAGGGGCTCTGACTTGGTCAGAGCCGCTTGCGCCTCATCAAGCTGGCTGCGAATCGCATCAAGGCGCTCTTTGGCGCTGGTTTCACGGCGCTGCCAGTCGCCAGCCTCCCGCTCAAGGGCGGCCATGCGGTGGCGACGGCCTTGAGCTTCACGTTTCACATTCTCCAGCGACGCGCGCGCTTCGGCAGAGGCTGCTCGCGCGGCTTCAGCGGTCTCACGGGCCGCTTCAACCGCAGCGGAACCGTCATCACCGCTTTCAGCTTGAACCTTTGCGGCTTCGGCGGCCTGAAGGTCAGACCGTGCAGAGGTGAGACGGGTTTCTGCGCGCTCCAGTGCTTCGGCAAGGCCGGTACGCCGTGCCTCGGCTCGTGCTGCTTCGGCTTGAGCGGCCGACAAAGCTCGCTCAGCCTGGCGCAGGGCCGCTTCGGCTTCACGGGCGGTACTGCGCGCCGTGTTGGCAGCGCGTTCCGCCTCACTGTGCTCGATCGCGGCCGACTGGACAGCCTCTGCAGCTTTTAACTGGTGGCGTTCTGCCTCTTCAATGCGGTCGTCGAGTTCGGCCACACGGTTGCGCGTTTCAAGGCGCACGGCGGCAGCCGACGGGGCACCGGCATCGGCGGCATAGCCATCCCAGCGGTGCAGCGCGCCGTCACGGGTTACCAGGCGTTGACCTGGCTCCAGCCTACCAGCGAGGCGGTCAAGGTCATCAAGATTGTCGACGACGCCCACAGCCGCCAGACGTGTGGACAGCGCCTCAGGCGCTTCGACCACTGTGCTCAACGGCGTGACACCATCAGGAAGGCTTGCTGCTGACACGCTCGCCCCGCCCCAGCGGCGGGCCGAGGAGACGGACAATCCCGCTTCCAGATCATCACCCAGTGCGGCAGCCAGGGCCTGCTCATAGCCAGCATCGGCACGCACTTCATCCAGCACCTGATCATCAACGGAGCCGCTGGCAAGCAAGCGCTCGAGACTGGTGCGCTCTGCGGTCAGGGCTTTCAGATCACCGGCGGCACTCTGCTGGGCATCGCGCGCATCCTGTAGCGCAGTGCGCGTCGTGTTGAGCGCTTCGTTCTGGGTCTCCAGCTCAGCCTCAGCCTTGGTGAAGGCTTCTGTGGCTTCGTCGCTTGCGGTTTCGAGGGCCGTGAGATCGATGCCGCCTGAGCGGGTGAAGTCTTCCAGCGCCTCACGCGCCTGCTCAGCCTCAGCCTGTAGTGTTTCGCACCGCTTGATGGCGCTATTGAGGTCGCGCTGGGCCGCATCGCGGCGGGCACGGATCTGGGCGCTGGCTGAGTTTGCCGCGTCCAGCGCCTCTTCTGCGTCCCGGCGTTTGGTCTCAGCGTCAGACAGCGCAGCTTCAGCCTTCTCCTGAGCCGCGCTATCGCCAGCACTGTCTTCATTGATGCGGTTGATCTGGGACTTCAGGCGCTCAAGAGCGGCCTTGGCTTCGTCGTGAAGCTCCGTTTCACGCGCGTCGGCGTCGCCCAGATCCTTGATGCGGGCCCTAAGTCGGACAACCGCTTCCTTGGCATCACTGATGTCGCGATCAAGCTGGTCGCGCGTGCGCTCAGCAAGGCGTAGAGAAGCTGATGCGTCGGCTTCCGCGTCGCGCAGCGGCTGGACTTTGGCAGAGGCGGCTTCGGCTTCGCGTGTCGCCACAGCGGCAGCGACGAGCGCCTTCTCAGCCTCTGCATCTGTGGACTTTAGTGCGTCTTCACACTGGGCAAGGCTTTCAACAGCGTCGCTCCACCGCCGCAGCCAAAGCAGCGATTCAAAGGCGCGAATGTCCTGAGAGATCGTGCGGTAGCGTGACGCCTGGCGCGCCTGGCGCTGCAGGTTGGCATAGCGACCGTCCAGATCTTCGATCACTTCCTGCAGCCGGTCCAGATTGGCTTCAGCCGCATTCAGGCGCAGCTGAGCCTCGCGGCGGCGCGCCCGCAGGCCGGACACACCGGCAGCTTCTTCCAGCACCCGGCGGCGGTTTTCCGGCTTGGCGTTGATCAGCTCGGAGATCTGACCCTGACGGACCAGCGCGGGTGAGTTTGCCCCGGTGCCGGCATCGGCAAACAGAAGCTGGACGTCCTTGGCGCGCACGTCTTCGCCATTAATGGTGTAGTCAGAGCCTTTACCGCGCGTGATCTTGCGGACCACTTCAAGGATGTCAGCATCGTTGAAGCGAGCGGGCGCGCGGTGGTCGCCATTGTCGATGGTCAGGGTGACTTCGGCCCGCTCACGCGCAGGCCGATTGTCGGTGCCGGCGAAGATGACGTCTTCCATGCCGCCGCCACGCAGCGACTTGGCTGACGTTGCCCCCATCACCCAGCGCAAAGCTTCAAGCAGATTCGATTTCCCGCAGCCATTCGGACCGATTACCCCGGTCAAACCAGGGTCGATCCGAAGCTCTGTGGGGTCGATAAACGACTTGAAGCCGGCCAAGCGTAGCTGGGAGAACTTCAAAAAGCGCCTCCAAAAGGCGCGTCATGTGCCGGTTTTCCGGTCTACTGCGCGCCGCCATCCGTCGCGCCACCTTCGACGCGATTCTTGTAGTAAAGAATGATTCGCTCGAAAGTCTCGCCTTCGAACGTGGCGGGAATAGGACCCTGATCGTCAACCAGGGCTTGGCCATCGACCGCATAAGCAAGCGTGCCATCCACGGTCACGGTGTCCAACTGGTCGCCGTTAAAGAAGAAAGTCGGGGTCGATCCGATACCGGCGCGCGCGGCCGCTTCGTTGCGATCACGGACCCCTTGCACGTTGGCTTCGTCGGTCATGCAGGCCCGGAACTCTTCGGTGGAAAACCCGGAAGACCGAGCAATCGTCTGAAGTTGGGTCTGGGCGCGGCCCTGCTGCATCGCGGTGAACATGGCGCGCTGTTGTTCAAACAACAGGTCGATCACGTCGAAATACTGATCGTCCGCTGCGCAGTTGGCGAGCATGAAGCCCGCGATGGCGAGGTTTGGATCGCCGGTAATCATCTCGCGGAAGACAAAGCGCACATCACCGGAGTCGATATACTCGTTGACCGTTGGCATGGCCGTATTATGAAAAACACCGCAGCCGCCGCACGCGACCGAGGCATATTCAACCATGGTCACCGGTGCGTCGACGGAGCCTTTGGCCCTATCGCCTTCCTGCTCGTAGGCCGTCCGCCCGTCTGTTGAGCCTCCAGAGGAGCAGGCGGAAAGGCCAATGGCGGCGGCCGCAAAGCCAGCCGTAAACAGGGCGCGAAGGGTCATGGTCTACTCCTCGGTTGAGTCAGATGCACGCGTTTGGTGCGCATTATGGGGCTTAAAGACCGCGTCTTCAAAGGCCTTCATCACAGCATCGAGCCCCTTAGGCTCTGGTGTGAGCTCTTTCACCTTTGTTACGCGCGATTTGCGGACTGTCTGACGGCTCGGGCGGGATTTCAGCGCCCCCTGGGTCAGCTTGAGCCGTTTGGCGGCCTTGCCAGAGAAGCGCTCCACCCGCTCCAGAATTTGCGCGCTCTGGGCTTCAATCAGCGAGGCGGCTGGGCCACGGGCATTGACGACCAGTGTCAGGCCGCCAGCGCCAGACTGGAATTTTACCGGGCTGGAATAGGCGGCCAGTGCTTCGCCAACGATTTCTTTCCACGCGGCTTCAAGCTCGCCAGCGCCGGGACCAAAGCGGCTTGCCAGTGGTTTGATCAGTCGCGATGCGGCGCGTCCGGCAGAGGGCGGCGGCGCAATCTGGGGGCGGCCGCGATGGGTGCCCGCCCAGTCCCACGCCTCGCGCGCAGACAGCGATCTGTCCACGCGTCGGCGTGAGGCCATGCCTTCAGGGCTTGATGGTCTGGTTTTGCGCGTCATGTTGGGCTCACAATGGCGCCGCGCGCGCACAACGCAACCCGCGTAAGGGAGCAATGGGGTGTCAAATCTGCGTGATCGGTCAGTCGAGCCTGGGGTCCTGCGCCGCGCGTTGCTGGATTGGTATGATGGCGAGGGCCGCACATTGCCCTGGCGCATTCGTCCTGAAGATCGTGAAAATGGCGCGCTGGCCAACCCTTATGCCGTCTGGCTGTCAGAAATCATGCTGCAGCAGACAACCGTGCCCCACGCCTCGCCTTACTGGCAGGCCTTCCTGAAGCGCTGGCCGACTGTTTTCGATCTTGCCGCTGCGCCGCGGGAGGATGTGCTGGCTGCCTGGGCCGGGCTTGGCTACTACGCGCGCGCTCGCAACCTGCATAAATGTGCGGAGGTCATTGCCCATGATCTGGATGGCGTTTTCCCGTCCGAACTTGAGGGGCTGCGCGCCTTGCCGGGGATTGGCGAATATACCTCCAACGCCATTCGCGCGGTAGCGTTCGACAAACCGGCGAGCGTTGTCGATGGCAATGTGGAGCGGGTGATCAGCCGCATGTTCACGATCGAAACGCCGCTGCCCAAATCCAAGTCGCAGATCAAGGCGTTGGCGGGCGAGTTGGCCGATCCCGATCGACCGGGCGACTACGCGCAGGCTCTGATGGATCTTGGGGCCACCATATGTACGCCGAAGTCACCCGACTGCGCCGCCTGTCCCTGGGCGGGCACGTGTGCCGCGCGGCAGGCTGGCACCCAGACGCGCTATCCCTTGAAGGAAAAGAAAAAGCCGAAGCGAATCCGCCGGGGCGTCTGCTTCCACGTGATCCGCCACGGTACCATCTGGCTGCGACGCCGTCCGGAGACCGGTCTTCTCGGCGCGATGATGGAAGTACCGGGCACTGACTGGAGTGAGGCTGGGCCTGACGAAGCCGATGTCGCATCAGCAACGCCGTTTGAGGCGGCATGGTCAGATGCCGGGCAGGTTCGCCATGTCTTCACTCATTTTGAGCTGCACTTGACCGTCATGGCGACCCAGGCCCCAACGGACTGGCATCCGGACGACGGCGTGCTTCATCCGCTTTCGGATTTGAAAGACGCCGGGCTTCCGAGCGTCATGATGAAGGTGGTAAAGCTGGGAGTGTCGGCAAAGGACCAGCTGGTCTAGGCGTCCATTTCGGCGCGCACGCGCGCGCGCAGCACATCGATGGGGACCAGCGTTCCAGCCTGGCGGATATGCCAGAAAGTCCAGCCATTGCAGCTCGGCGCGTTTTGCACATGGGCACCCACCTGGTGGATCGACCCTGCGATGCCTGGTGCGGTAATCGTGCCATCGGCGCGAACCTGAGCCGTGCGGCGCCCCTGTGAGCAGTAGAGCGTGTCGCCCGGTTTCACGAGACCGGACTCAACCAGCGAACCAAACGCCACGCGGGGCAGGGCGCGCTTTGACTGCGTGACCGAGAGCGCGGCCTTGTCGGCTGGATTAATCGCATCAATCCGCTTTTGCGCAGTCGCTGCATAAGTCGGATCAGCTTCGATACCGATGAAGTGACGGCCAAGCTTGCGGGCGACGGCGCCTGTCGTGCCTGTACCAAAGAAGGGGTCAAGTACAACATCGCCAGGATTGCTGGTGGCCAGTAAAACCCGATGCAGCAGTGATTCCGGCTTCTGGGTCGGATGGGCCTTCTTGCCTTCCGCGGTTTTAAGTCGCTCACCGCCGGCACAAATAGGCAGTGTCCAGTCAGAACGCATCTGCACCCCGTCATTGAGCGCTTTCATGGCGGCATAGTTGAAGGTGGGCTTGGCGTTCTTGGTCTTCGACGCCCAGATAAGGGTCTCGTGCGCATTGGTGAAGCGCGTGCCCTTGAAGTTCGGCATCGGGTTGGACTTGCGCCAGATCACGTCATTCAGGATCCAGAATCCCATGTCCTGAAGGAAGGAGCCGACGCGGAAAATATTGTGATAGCTGCCAATGGTCCAAAGCGCGCCATTGGGCTTTAAGACGCGGCGGGCCTCTTCCAGCCAGGCGCAGCTGAACAGGTCATAGGCGTCAAAGTCGCCAATCTGGTCCCAGTCATTATCGACCGCATCGACCTTGGAGTTATCCGGGCGGTGCAGATCGCCGCCCAACTGCAGGTTATAGGGCGGGTCAGCGAAGATCAGGTCCACGCTTTCATCCGGCAACGACTTCATCACCTCAGCGCAATCACCCTGAAGGATCTGGTCGATGGGAAGTTGGTCTTTTATTGCGCCTGACACCGTGGAGCCGCCTTCGTGCTTGTGAGCGAATGAATCGATTCGTCATGGGTGAATCGTTTCGCCTTACCCGCAGGTTAAGCTGGATTCATAAAGCGCTGTGCAAAGCCATTTTTCTGCAATGAAGCCTGCACAGGGGCATAGCTTAGCCGATGAATAGGCGAGGGGCCTAATTTTTCGAGAGCCTGCTTGTGAACCGGGCTGGGATAGCCTTTATGGCCCGCAAACCCATAACCGGGAAAGCGAGCGTCGGCCTCGACCATCAACCGGTCGCGCACCGTTTTGGCAATAATGCTGGCCGCGCTGATGGCGGGCTCCAGCCCGTCGCCGCCCACCAGCGCCTCTGCGCTACAGGGCAAACCGCGCGGCAGCTTGTTGCCATCAATAAGCGCATGCTCAGGCGTGGTGGGGAGCGCAAACACGGCCCGGGTCATCGCAGCAAGGCTGGCGTGCAGGATATTCAGCCGGTCAATCTCATGGGGTTCGGCCACCGCAATACCCACCTGACAATGCTGGCGGATGCCCAGGGCCAGCCCGTTGCGGCGCTTCTCGGTGAGCTTTTTAGAGTCGTTGAGCCCTGACAGACCTTCGATCTGCTCAAATCGGTCCGGGAGGATCACCGCCGCCGCAACCACCGGCCCTGCCAGCGGCCCACGCCCGGCCTCGTCGATGCCAGCGGTGAGGCGTGGGCTGATAAATGGCAAGTCGCCTTGAAGCATGGAAGGTGAACTCGGGTTTTGTAAGAGGAATCTGCATCCTTCTTTAAACGGGTGCGAATTCGCTGTCAGGCACGGGGCGCGGAGCGTCAACCTCGAAAAGCGGTATAAGTTGCACGAATTCGAGCGAAAATGGCTCGTCTCCCTCCGCGCCAAAATAGGTTTCGAGGTAATAATCTCCCTTCTCAAATTGGAGCACTGCTCCCATAGCCAAGGCGCTCGAGCGCCTTTGATTGTTAAAGGTGGTTGTGACCTGCCATTGAGCAAAATTTGTGTCGAGTACGGGTTCATCTGGAAAAGAAACCACAAGGTTTTCCGCGAAACCGTTGGGCAATCCTGCCATGCTCTCAAGAGTGTCTGTATCTTTGTCTTCGAGTGCTGTTTGAACCTGCTCAAACAGGGCCAGGTGATCATCGTCGGCCATGGCCCGGATAACCGGATCTATGATCCTTGCCATGCTGGCTGTGTCGCAGGCCGTCAGCATCAAGCTGGCGACCGCGATTAGCATAAACTTACAAAAAATCTTCGTCATTTGCCCCTCCCGCGCAAGACGTGATCTTGCCCTTCAGCGACCAGACGAGCAAGTTCGGTTGCAGATACTTCGTCTAAAACAAGCTCATCTGTCGACCTTCAGCGAGGGGGCGTTCGAACAGGTCTGTCCTGAGCTGATGGCGGGGGCGGGTTAGCCCTTCGCGCTGTAAGGCCGCGCGAAAGCGCTGGGCGATCAGGGCGGCGACGGGGCCCTCGCCGACACCGCGTTTGTGGAAGGTCGCGTCATAGTCCGCGCCGCCGCGGGTCTGGCGGACCAGGCTCATGATCTTTTTGGCTGCGGCAGGCCGTTCAGCCTCCAGCCACTCGGTAAACAGGTCACGCACCTCCAGCGGCAGGCGCAGCAGCACATAGGCTGCATTTTGCGCACCGGCCTGCGCGACCCGGGCCAGGAGCGGTTCAATCTCGTAGTCGGTAAGGCCTGGAATGATGGGCGCCATCATGACCGACACCGGAACACCTGCGTCGCTGAGCTCGCGCACCGCTTCAAGGCGGCGCTCCGGCGTTGCCGCGCGGGGCTCCATCGCACGCGACAGCTTGCGATCAAGCGTCGTGATGGATAGCGCCACCTTTGCCAGGTCGCGGCCTGCCAGCTCTGACAGGATGTCAGTATCTCGTGTAATGCTGGCCGACTTGGTGATTACCATCACCGGGTGCTTGAATTTCCAGCACAACTCCAACAGCGAGCGGGTGATGCGCAGGCGTCTTTCGATCGGCTGATAGGGATCGGTGTTGGCTCCGATCATGATCGGCTCGGGCCGGTAGCCAGGCTTGCGGAAGGCATTTTCAAGCTGGGCGGCAGCGCCGGGTTTGAAGAAGAGCACGCTCTCAAAATCGAGCCCGGCTGAATACCCCCAAAAGGCGTGACTGGGCCTGGCATAGCAATAGATGCAACCATGCTCACACCCGCGATAGGGATTGATTGACTTGTCGAACGAGATGTCCGGGCTGTCATTGGTGGATATAATGGAGCGCGAACTGTCCTTGATCAGCGTGGTCTTTAGCTTTGGTGGCGTGCGATCGGTGTCACTCCAGCCATCGTCGAACGGCTCGCGCTGCTGGCTTTCAAACCGTCCAGATGTGTTGGACACAGCCCCTCGACCCTTTGGGCGTAGCGCATCGGGCAGGGGCTGGCTTTCAGCGGGTGGGATAAAACGAGCCGTCATGGCGTGAACGCTGACTCACAGATTGGAACAAAGCAAGAACTTTTTGTCGTTGACTTTGAGCGCGCCGAAGGCTTCAAGCAGGGTATGGCTCGACTTTTCACCATCATTCCAAGCCTTAACGCGGCGGCCTCGCTGGGCCGTGTTTTTGATGCGCTGGCCGAGGCTGAGCGCACCGGGCTGAGCGCCGGTTGGCTGCTGGCTGACGCGGGGTCGAGTGATCGCACGCAAGACATCGCACGACGCGCCGGGGCGCACATCGTTACTGGCGCGCGAGGCCGTGGAGCGCAGCTGGCGGCCGGTGCCGAAGCGGCTGCGCGCCTGACCTCAGCCGGTGACTGGTATCTCTTCCTGCACGCCGATACGCGGCCCCGTCCGGGGTGGAGCCATGCGGTCCATCGCTTCATGGACAGCAAGGAAAATCGCGCAGGCTATTTCGCGTTCGCGCTTGATGATGGCGGGCACAGGGCACGGCGGCTGGAACGGGCGGTGGCGGCTCGGTGCAGGCTCTTTGCCTTGCCTTATGGGGATCAGGGCCTGCTGATCTCGCGGCGCTTTTATGAGGCGTTGGGCGGCTACAAGCCCTGGCCACTCTTCGAAGATGTCGATCTGGTCCGCCGGATTGGACGGCGGCGCCTGCAGCCTCTGGGCATCGCAGCTGAAACCAGCGCTGAACGCTTTCTTGTCGAGGGTTATACGCGCCGTTCAGCGCGAAATCTGACCCTGCTGGCGCGCTATTATATGGGCGCAAGCCCACAGAAGCTGGCTGAGGCCTACCGCAAATGAAGCTGGTCCTGTTTGCCAAAGCTCCCGTCATTGGCGGTGCAAAGACGCGCCTGGCCGCAGGTATTGGCAAGGTGGAGGCCTGGCGCAGGCATAGGGAGATGAGCGCGGTGATCCTCCGCAAGCTTCAGGATCGGCGCTGGCAGACCGTGCTGGCGGTGTCGCCAGATCGAGCTTTGAACAAGCGCTATCCCGGCATCTGGCCTCAACGCGTTACACGCGTACCGCAAGGCAGTGGCGATCTGGGCGTTCGACAGGTCAAGGCCTTCACCGAGCAGGGACCTGTTTGTGTCATCGGCACAGATGCTCCGGATGTTACGCGGGCAGATATCGCACAGGCCTTCAAAGCGTTGAAGCGTCACGACGCGGTGATCGGTCCGGCAGAGGACGGTGGGTATTGGCTCCTGGCGCTCAATGCACCGACTCCTAGCGAGCTTTTTGACGGCATTCGCTGGTCGCATGCTGAAACCCGAGCCGATCTTGAAGCACGCCTACGCGCATGCGGCCTGCCGCGCATCGCCCACCTGCGCGGCTTGCGCGATATCGATGTGGCTGAGGATTTGAAGCGGTGAGGGTGTGCGCCCGAAAACCCTCATCCTGAGAAGCGCGTCGCGAAAGACCATCAGCGCAGGGCGCTAAGCCGTCTGATTGCAGGCCAATGCGCCAACGCGGGCCTTGCCCGCGGCACCTGGACCATAACCAGCTTTGGCCTGGGCCTGTCGGTTGGCTTCATCGGCGAGCGCTTTGACGAGGCCTTCAGTCAGGGCCTTCAGCGCTTCAACCGCAGCGCCATTACGCTGGAGCGCCGCCTCAAACGCTTTTGTGCTGTCCTGCAGCTGGGTTTTGAGCATCTGGGGCAGGCCAGCAAGACGTGACGGTTCAGCTTTCGCGCGCTGGGTTTCTGCCCGATAGAGTGTCGCAAGGCGTGTCTTTTCTGGTTGCAGGTCAACGGCCTTGTGCGGCTCTCGCGCTTCAAACAGGGCCGTTTCCTGATCCAGAAGTTCGGTCAGGCGGCTTGTCAGACGGATCAGCGCCTCGGCGCGCTCATTCGGCGTGTTGGCAGCAAGCTGTGTCATGCGTCGCGTCCTTCCTGAAGGGCCAGCATCTCGCGCGCCAGCGCATCGGCCAGACCAATGCCGCCAGCCTTGGCGACGACCTTGGCGTATTCTTCGTTCAGCATGGAGGAGAAGGCCTGCTCACCGGGCCCGCCACCAAAGCTGGACTGGGTGGTTTCACCCATCATCTGTTCCATCACCTGAGCCAGGAACACCGCTTCAAACTCTTCAGCTGAAGCGCGGATCTCGCCTGGCGTTTCACCACGGGGACGCGACGGCCCTTGCGGGCCACGCGCTGCGGCAAGGGCGTTTTGAAGCTGGGCGTCGAGAAGTCCGTCCATCTTACAGCACCTCGATTTCAGCCTGCAGGGCCCCGGCGGCCTTGATGGTCTGCAGGATGGTGATCATGTCGCGCGGGCTGATGCCCAGAGCATTGAGGCCATCGACCAGCTCACGCAGGGTAACCGAGCCCTCCAGCACACCAAGATCAGCCATGTCTTCAGACACCTGAACATCGGTGCGCGGCAGAACCACTGTCTCGCCGCCCGGCGCAAAGGCCTGGGCCTGACTGGCGACCGGGCTTTCTGAAACCGTGATGGTCAGGCCGCCCTGGGCGATTGCGACTGTTGAGACGCGGACATTCTCGCCCATGACAATGGTGCCGGTGCTTTCGTCGATTACCACGCGGGCCCGCATGTCGGTTTCGACACGCAGCTGTTCCACTTCAGCGATCAGGCTGACCATATCACCGGAGAACGCGCCCGGACGGGTCAGCGATACCGTGCTGGGGTTCTCAGCCGAGGCAGCACCATCACCCAGATAGGCATTGATGGTCTGCGCCATGCGGCGAGCCGTGGTGAAGTCAGGATTGCGCAAAGCCAGACGGATCTGACTTTGCGAGGCAAGGTCCCAGTCAAGCTCACGCTCAATCACGGCACCGTTGGCGATGCGGCCATTGGTGGGAACGCCGCGTGTCACGCTGGCAGCATCACCTTCAGCGGCAAAGCCACCCACTGCCAGTGACCCTTGGGCCACGGCGTAAACATCACCATTGGCCGCCATCAGCGGGGTTGCGATCAGGACGCCGCCCTGAAGGCTGTCGGCATCACCAAGCGCTGAAATCGTCACGTCCATCCGGGTACCCTGCATGGAGAAGGGCGGCAGCTCGGCGGTCACGATCACAGCAGCGACGTTGCCGGTGCGCAGATCGGCTTCGCGCACATTGATGTCGAAACGCTCCAGCATGGAGTTCAGGGCCTGGCGGGTGAAGGCGGAGTTGCGCAGCGTGTCGCCGGTGCCATCAAGGCCCACCACAAGGCCGTAGCCCACCAGCTGGTTGTCGCGGACGCCTTCAACGTCGGCAATGTCCTTGATGCGGGGGTTGGCATTGGCCGCCGCACCGGTCAGGGCCACAACACTCAGCGCAATTAAAATCAGACGGATCATCACAGGACTTAACACTCAGCTGGTGACTTCATTTGTTGTGCCTGCGTGAGATGCGAAAACCATGCCAAGGTTAACGCGAATAAGTGCCAATGAAATCAATTGTATGGAGATTGAAAAATCTGCCGCCTGAGTGCTGCGGCTGACTTTGCTGGGCAAAATCTGCCCGCTTTGCACCCTTGCTTAAGGGGCTGTTAACACAGATTAAGCCAAGCATAGACACTCGCGATTAAAGGCGTGGATCGATGAAAGTTTCAGGCTCAAACGGTGTTTCCGGACCTAACCGGGCTCGCAAATCAGGCGCTGCGTCTGGTGACGGTTTTGCGCCTGCATCTACGCCTGCTTCTGGTGGAACGAGCTCTGCCGCGGGGGCTGCGGCGCTGGCGGGCACGTCCTCCATCGGGTCAGTGGACGCTCTCTTGGCCCTTCAGGGCACGGGTGACTTCACCGAAGCGCGTAAGCAGGCGACGAATCGCGCGTTTTCGCTGCTCGACATCCTGGATGACCTGAAGATCGCGCTCCTTGAGGGGCAGATACCCCGCGACACATTGATGCGTTTGATGGATACGCTCCAGTCCCAGCGGGACATGACTCATGACCCGCAACTGGAGGCCGCGCTTGATGAGGTGGAGCTCCGCGCGGCTGTGGAGCTGGCCAAATTGGGCAACTGATCGCCCACCTCTGGCCCTAATCACACCACCTTTTCACACGAGCGTCACACTGGCGCGATACTTGCGCGTGCGCAGCGCGAGCGAATTGACTCCGCTTTGCGCCGATATATTTTACGCCCGCTTTGCCGCAGGGGCGGCGATACAACAGGAGTTGACCCAATGAGTGTCATGGCCAAATCCGAAATCGAACTGCCGGAAGGCTATCGCCCCAACGAGGACACCGAAGAGTTCATGAACCCGCGCCAGAAGGAATACTTCCGGCGCAAGCTTCTGGCCTGGAAGGACGAGATCCTTCGCGAGAGCCGCTCGACGCTGTCCAACCTCCAGGAAGATATCGGTGCCCTGCCAGACCTGGCCGATCGCGCATCAACGGAGACCGATCGTGCGCTGGAACTGCGTGCCCGGGATCGCCAGCGCAAGCTGATCTCCAAGATCGAGGCGGCGCTGCGCCGGATCGAGGAAGGCGAGTACGGTTATTGCGAGGAAACCGGCGAGCCGATCTCGCTGGCGCGCCTTGATGCCCGTCCGGTCGCCACGATGAGCCTGGAAGCCCAGGAGCGCCATGAGCGTTCCGAGCGCGTCCACCGCGACGACTGATTCAGTAGCGCTGGACGCCGGAGGCGTCGCAAGGTGCACATCCGCCCGCCGCGTAGGTCAGCCAAGGCTCACCGAAAGCGAGGAACCGATAGCGCATGGATATGCCGGAGGGCTTTCAGTCTAACCGTGAACGTCCTGGGCGTCAGTGACCTTGTAGGTCAGCACATCGCCGTCCGCTTCGTGGATCGTTACATAGTCGCCCAGCCTCAGAAGATGATCGCCGAGCTTGTAGACAGGCTCGTCCGGGCCTTCGTGGTCTTCGTCATAGTGGAAGAACCAGTTTGGGCCACGATGGGTGAGCCAGCCGTCTGCGCGCTCTGCGTCATTGGGTGAGAAGCGGATGACCGTGCAGGCCTTCTTATGCTCGCGCCATAAACCGGCATCCAGGTGGCCATCCTTGTCGAGCGGTGCGGTCACGACATAGCCGTGCTCGTCATCTCCATCAGGAAAGCCAGCATCCGGGTTGCGCCCCAGGCGCAGCGTAAGACGGGTCAAAGCCATGAAAAATCTCCTGTTTGTGGGAAAAGGATTAGTGCGCGACGAGCAGCGAGGGGCCGTGCGTCGCGCTCAGAAGGCGGCGCGTAACGCCGCCAAACATGAACTGTGTGATGCGCGAATGCCCGTAAGCTCCGGCCACAAGGAGGTCGCAGCCGGCGGCTGCCTCAAGAATACCGTCGCCGAGAGACCCTTTACCTATGATCTCCTTGGACACCGCCTCAATGCCGCGCGCTTTGAGCCAGTTGCGAAGCCGGTTCGGCGCTGACGCCGCGCGATCGTGGTAATCGAGGTTGCGCGGGCTGTGCAGGATGGTGACCTCCACTCCAGGCTGAAAGAAGGGGTCGGCGGCAAACGCGGCTCGGGCGGCCTCTCGCGAGCCATCCCAGGCAACGGCGATCTTCTGCGGCGGGACTGCCCCGCCACGCGGCACGAATACCGGGCACCCTTCATCAACCATGCAGGCGGCAGAGAAGTCAGCCAGCGGACCTTTACCCGCAGCGGCCATGGGGCAGGTCACAAAGAGGCGGACGAGGCGCGCCTGTTCTGCGGCATCCGACGGGCTGTCGCAGATGCGCTTATAGCTGGCTGCGGCTTCAAGGCTGGTGCCGGCGACAGCGGCATCAAAGCGCCCCTTGGCGGTCTTAGAGGCCTTGTCGGCTTCCTCCTTGACCGCATCCAGTGCGCCGGAGACGACAGAGGCCCCGGCTGCGCCAGGTCCGGTCCACAGCATGTATTGCGCTGGATCCGGTTCCACGAAAACGCCGCGCAGGTCGGCGTTAAACAACGGTGCCAGGCCGGTTGCGGCCGTGATGGGCCCAGCATCAGCTTCAGACCCTTGCAGAGCCACCAGGATACGTTCGCGGTTCATGTCACGATCTCCTTTGATGTTGAAGCCAGTGCAAACCACACCGTCTTTTCTTGAGTTTACGCCGTTTCACGATAGGACGGGAAGGAAAAGCACTCCACACGAGACAATGTGGCGCGCATGGTGGTGCAACGACCCAAAAGGACAGATTAGCCTTGGCCAAAGCTCCCAGCTCCAAACCGGCCCTTCGGGCGTGGCAGCGCATGCTGTCCGGGCGCCGGCTCGATCTGCTTGATCCTTCGCCCTTCGATGTCGAGGTTGAAGATATCGCGCAGGGGCTGGCCCGGGTTGCGCGCTGGAATGGTCAGACCAGCGGTGATCACGCCTTTTCGGTCGCCGAGCACTCGGTCGTAGTAGAGAAAATCTGCGCGCATCTGGAGCCGGACTGGCCCTACAAGTGGCGCTTGGCGGCGCTGCTCCACGATGCACCAGAATATGTGATCGGCGACATGATCTCGCCCTTCAAGGCTGCGCTGGGCTTTGATTACAAGGCCTTCGAAGCGCGCCTCGAAGCTGCAATCCATGTGCGCTACGGCCTGCCAGCGGTGCTACCTGATGCGGTGAAGGCGGTGATCAAGCGCGCAGACCGGGTGTGTGCCTATTTTGAGGCCACCCAGATTGCAGGCTTCTCGGTAGAGGAGTCGCGCAAATTCTTTGGTCGCCCCCCCAAAGGTCTTTCGGTGAGTATTGATCCGCTTCCTGTCAAAGCGGCCCAGACGCTTTTCCTTGACCGCTTCAACCTGCTTTTAGAGCATGTTGAGCGGGAGTAACTCTAGATGAAGCCAGACCTTGATCCAGGCGTTCTCGGGCGCGTCGTCGTCGGCCTGAACGCGGTGATCTTCGCCGCTGACGGCGATGAGCTGAATGTGCTCGTCACCGAAAGCCCGGATGGGGGGCAGCCCGCGCTTCCGTTTGGTCCGTTTGATCCTGAAACCCACCGCACGTTTGAAATTGGTCTGCGCGAATGGGTGAGGGGGCAAACCGGTTTTGAGCTTGGTTATGTGGAGCAGCTTTACACCTTCGGCGATCGTGGACGTGACGCGCCAGTGGCGGCGCTGGCTGGGTCAGACGGCGCACGCGTTGTCTCGGTGGGCTATCTGGGCCTAGCCCCGGAAGCGCGGGTTCTTAAAGGGGCTGATGCGCGCTGGGTGCGCTGGTCGCGCTTCTTTCCGTGGGAAGACCATCGCGAGGGCCGCCCGGCGCTCTTGACGGAAGAGATTGAACCGGCCTTGCGCAGCTGGGCCGATGAAGCCGGTGTTCCCGGCCGACGTGCCGCACGTTTTGATCGTGTGCGTTTGACCTTCGGGCTTGATGGTGCACCCTGGAATGAAGAGCGCGCGCTGGATCGCTATGAACTTCTTTATGAGGCGGGGCTGGTCGCTGAAGCGGCCCGTGACCGCGGTGAAGCACCGTCCGGGCGCGGGGTCGGGGAGGCGATGGCCTCTGACCACCGGCGCATCCTGGCCACCGCGCTGTCGCGCCTGCGCGGCAAGATCAAGTACCGCCCGATCGTGTTTGAGCTGACGCCGGAGCTGTTCACCCTGTCTGACCTGCAAAAGCTGGTCGAGAGCATTTCGGGTCTGAGCCTGCACAAGCAGAATTTCCGGCGATCTCTGGATCGTGCTGGCTTTGTGGAAGGCACTGGCCGCATGCAAAGCAGCACTGGTGGAAGACCGGCTGAGCTGCATCGATTTGCCCGCGATACCATGCGATCTGGCGGGGCACTCGGCCTGACGATCCCGCGCCTGAAAGAAATGTGATCGATTTGCGACTTGCCTGTCGGAGTCCGGTGGTCTATCTCGTAGTCTGAGCTTAGGCTCCACCGGAGCATAACTTTTACGGCGAGGTCATCTCTCGCCGTTTCTTAGCATCTCACTAATGCTCAAATCGAGCAAAAGCGGGGTGCGCAATGGGAGGCCTCCCATGGATGGCATGAATTTTTCTGATAAAACTCAGTGGCCTGCAGCCGATGCGCTTGTCTATGACGAGGGCGTGAAGGCCCGCGTTGATCATCTGTATGAGCGCGTGAAGGATGTTGTGACTCCCATGGAGTGGCCGAAATTTGCGCCGCTCGTGGATGCCATCCTGCGCCTGAAGGAAGAGCGTGGGGCCACCATCCTGGCGCACAACTATATGACACCGGAAATCTTCAACTGTGTCGGTGACATTACCGGCGATAGCCTGAAGCTGGCTCAGGTCGCGGCTGAAGCTGATGAGGACATCATCCTTCAGGCGGGCGTCCACTTCATGGCAGAAACTGCGAAAATTCTGAGCCCTAACAAGACAGTGCTGATCCCGGATATGCAGGCGGGCTGCTCGCTGGCGAGCTCCATCACGGGTGAAGACGTGCAGCGCATCAAGGCGGCTTATCCCGACCTTCCGATCGTGACCTATGTGAACACGTCAGCTGACGTAAAGGCCTGGTCGGATATCTGCTGCACTAGCTCCAATGCTGTGCAAGTGGTTGAAAGCGTTGCGCGTGAGTGGGGCGTCGACACGGTGATCATGATCCCGGATGAGTATCTGGCCAAGAATGTTGCCGCACAGACCGATATCAAGATCCTGACCTGGAAGGGGAGCTGTGAAGTCCACGAGATGTTCACGCCACAGGACATTGATGACCTGCGCGCCGCGCACCCCGATGCGGTCATCCTGACCCACCCTGAATGCCCGCCTGAGGTTATGGCACGCGCCGACTTTGCGGGCTCCACAGGAGCCATGGCCGGTTATGTCAAGGACAGGTCACCAAAGAAGGTAATCCTCATCACCGAGTGCTCCATGAGCGATAATGTGGCGGTGGAAAATCCAGGCGTTGAGTTCGTAAGGCCCTGTAATCTTTGCCCTCACATGAAGCGCATCACGCTCACCGGCATCTACGAAGCCCTGCGTGACCTAAAGCATGAGGTGGAGGTCGATCCGGTGATCGCCGAGAAGGCCCGCGCTTCGCTAAAAGCCATGCTCGACCTGCCCAAGGCGACCACGCCGCCGTCGTTCGAGACCGGCAAGGACGCGGTCGCCGTGCCGTATGTGGCGGTCTAGAGCAGTTGTGGTCAGTTTGACGTGACCCACCCGATCATCATCCTTGGCGCTGGTATTGCGGGCCTCTGGACGGCGTTGCATGCGGCGCCGCGCCGGGTGGTCCTGCTGACCGGCTCGCCGCTGGGCGAGGGGAGCTCGACCGGGTGGGCGCAGGGCGGCGTCGCTGCGGCGCTGGGTGAGGACGACACGCCGGACCTGCATGCCAGCGACACGATTGCCGCCGGTGCGGGGCTGGTGGATGGGGCTGCCGCGCAGCTTCTGGCCGAGACTGGACCTCAAGAAATCAAAGAGTTACTGGCTCTCGGGGCGCCGTTTGAAAAGGACGGAGAGGCTTGGGCCCTGTCCCGGGAAGCTGCACACAGTCGGGCCCGGGTTGCCCGGGTGAAGGGCGATCAGGCGGGGGCCGGAATTCTGGCTGCGCTGATCAGGGCCGTGCGCGGTGCCGACCATATCGATATCCGCGAAGGCTGGCGCGGTGAAGCTCTGCTGCCGGCCAGTGATGGTGGGTGTACCGGCGTTCTTGCGCGTGATCCAGCAGACCAATTGCACCGCCTTGAAGCTCCGGACACCGTGCTCGCCACCGGCTCTTTGGGGGGGCTTTATGCCGTAACAACAACGCCTTGGACTAGTCAGGGCCAGGCGCTTGCCATGGCCGCATCGCTGGGTGCGAAGATCCGAGATCCTGAGTTTGTACAGTTCCACCCGACCGCGATTGATATCGGCCGGGATCCGGCTCCGCTGGCGACCGAGGCGTTGCGCGGGGAGGGGGCAACCCTGATCGATGCTGAGGGACCGCGGTTCATGGTAGACCACCACCCGCTGGCTGAATTGGCTCCTCGGGATGTGGTAGCGCGTTGTGTTCATTCACAAATCCAGCTTGGTCGCGGCGCGTTTCTGGACGCCCGTGAGGCGGTTGGGGCGGCCTTCCCGGAGCGCTTCCCGGCGGTGTTTGCTGCCTGTCAGTCGGCAGGGATAGATCCGCGGACAACTGCGATCCCCGTGGCACCGGCCGCGCACTATCACATGGGCGGTGTTGCCACCGATCTTCAGGGATTTACGGGCATTTCAGGGCTGTGGGCGGTGGGTGAGTGCGCAGCCAATGGATTGCACGGAGCCAATCGTCTGGCGTCCAACTCCCTGCTGGATGGTCTGGTTTTTGGCCGTCGAGCGGCGGATAAGCTGAAAGCCAGCGCGCCGAGGCACCAGGTCAAAGCGCGTCACGCCGAACCCGCCCCTCAGCTGCCCGTTGACGCGTTGCAGCGCTTGCGTGAGGCGATGTCAGCCGATGCTGGCGTGATCCGCGATCGCTTTGGTTTAACACGGCTTTTATCGACACTGAACCGGCTCGAGGCTGAGCATGGCGCGGCCCATCCGCTGGTTGCGGCGCGTTTTGTGGTGTCGGCTGCGGTGTCGCGAAACGAGTCCCGAGGTGGCCATTATCGCGCCGATTTTCCCAAGGCGGATCGGACCGGGATACCGACATACCTGACCCTCAATCAGGTGAAACCTGACTTGGCTGTTTTGGACGCTGCAGAATGACCTCGCCCCTCCCTTCCGGCCTTGTCGTCGACCTCGTTGCGCGCACCCTTGATGAAGATCTTGGCGGGCGCGGCGACGTGACGAGTCTGGCCACCATCCCGGCCGATGCGACGGCGCGTTTTGATATCGTCAGCCGCGCTGAAGGAGTCCTGTCCGGCCGTCAGGCCGCTGATGAAGTCTTTGCCCAGGTGGACACCGCGATCGAGGCGAGCTGGCGAAAGTCCGATGGAGACACGGTTAGCCCCGGCGATGGGGTCGCCAGTCTGTCCGGGCCTGCCCGCAGCCTTTTGACGGCGGAGCGTTCCGCGCTGAATTTTCTGGGGCGGATGAGCGGGATTGCCACCCTGACGCGTCAGTATGTGAATGTCGTGGCGGGCACTGGCGCTGCCATCGCCCACACCCGCAAGACGACACCGACCCTGCGCGCGCTGGAGATTCAGGCGGTCAGGGCCGGGGGCGGGGCGAGCCATCGCTATGGCCTCGATGATGCGATTCTGATCAAGGACAACCACGTGGCGGTGTGCGGCAGTGTGGGCGAGGCGGTGCGCCGGGCGCGGGCGTTCGCGGGGCATATGACCCGTGTCGCCGTGGAGATTGACCGGCTGGATCAGCTTGATGAGGTCCTTTCGGCTGGGGCCGAAAGCATCCTGCTTGATAACTTCGCGCTGGATGATCTACGTAGCGCGGTCGCTCGCGCCAGGGGCAGGGCGACGCTGGAAGCCTCAGGCGGTGTGACGCTGGATACGGTACGCGCCATTGCCGATACCGGCGTGGACGTGATCAGCATCGGCGCGCTCACCCACTCGGCCCCGAACTTCGATCTGGGGCTGGACGAAGTCTAAGCCACCAGCCAGCGCTTCATGATCGGATAGGGTTGCGGGTCGGTGCCGTCGCCAAAGGGCGGCGGGGCGGAGCAGAGTCCGATCTGCGCCAGCATGGAGATACCCGGGAACAGCCCCATCTGAAGCTGGCTTAAGATCAGCGCGATATCATTGCCCTTGTCCGCGCCATAGCCGGCCGCATCAAAGACCAGACGGGGATCGATCCCGGCGTGGAGCGCGGCGGTGTAGGACCATGCGATGGGCACCAGATCGGTGTGATTGATCGACCCGGCTGGGTCGAGCGCGGAGAGGCAGGCATCGATATTGCCGGACAGCTGACTGCGAAACCGTGCCGGGACGATGGCGATATGCCCCGCCTCATGCAGCAGATCACCGGGTGAGGTGAGCGGGTCTGGATCGTAGATCAATTGCCCGGCCTCAATCCTCACACCGGGCAGAAAGCTGTCTTCCGGCACCTCGCCAGCGGTGCAGTTGATCCCGACAGCGCTCAAAAATTTTAGAACCGGATCAAGGGTTTCAGGGTGCTGCACCGGGCTCGCCTCCAACTTCAACCTGGAACTGAATAAGGTTTAGGTCGCATTTTCGCCTGCGTTCAATCAGAATTTCCTTCCCGGTTCCTCTCCCCTCCACGAGGGGAGAGGTTAGGTGAGGGGTGTATAGACCTGTCACCCAGCACGCCTTGAGCAAGTTTGAAGCGCACCCCCTCACCTTGCCTCTCCCCCTTGTTAAAGGGGGAGAGGGGGCATCCACGTTGTGTTTTGTCTTCAAGCGCTGGTCTTCACTCACCTGCCAGAGTCATCACCGCCCGCCAGTGCCCTTCAACCGGGGCATCCTGCGGATAAACCTCCAGCTCCACATCCGGCGCGATACCGCTTTCTTCAAAGTCTGATCCATCGGGCGCGGCAAACACCTCGTTGGATAGTTCCAACAGCCAGCCATTGGGTAGCGGCTTGGCCAGCGGCGTGGAAAAGCTGCCCCGGGTCGCGGTGCCGTAATGGGTGACATTGGGTAGCTGGCGGAAGGCCAGCGTTGCCAACTCACCCCCGCTGACCGTGACATCACTGGTCAACAGGTGCACCGGCCCGGTAAAGCGCGGCCCCTCAGCCGGCTCGATGATATGGAAAAAGGGCGCAAGGCCGCTGCCCCGGCTCTGCGTGGTAAAGCCCACAAAGGCTGTATCGGTGAAGCGACCCGGCAGGGCTTTGGCGACCTGGTCCCAGCCCCCCCGATTATTCGACAGGTCAACAATCACTGCGTCCGCCCCTTCAAAGGCGGTAAAGGCCTCGTCCAATGCCGCGTTGAGCGCAGCCATTTCAGCCTCGGCCCAGGCATCGCTGCCAAAGTCCGGGTTGTCGGAAAACCCGCCCATCACAAAGAGCTGTAGATAGCCCACGTGGCGACCGGGCTCCGGTTCGATCACGCCCCAGACCAGCCGGTCGTTGAGCGTGTGGGTGGCCGTGTCGCCTAGCGCTTCAAGTGTTTGTGCAATCAGGCCGATCAGCCATGGCGTTTCGCCCATGGTGTCGCGCACGAAGGGCAGGGTCTCACCCTGGCCGTCTTGCTGGCGCCGGGGCTCGCCGCCGACCGTGCCGATCAGCTTTGTGTGGCTGTCCGACAGGCCATCCATGTAGGCGACGAGGGCGTCCCACAACTCAGCTTCGTCCATGTCATCGCTGACCGTCTGGCGCAGCGCATCGGCGCGCAACTCACGATCGGGTAGACGGCGGTCAAAGAAGGCGTAATGGGTCTCGAAATGATCAAGGAAGGCGGCGGCGACGGCGGTGGGCGAGGTGTCAGTGGGGGGCTGGCAGGGGTCTGGCAGGGCCTCGATTCGATCAAAGACCAGATTGGTATCACCCTGAAGCAGCTGGAAAATCGCCACTTCCTCGCCGGGGATGTCCCTTACATAGCGATAGCTGACCGAGGCCATGGCGCTCATCTCGCGGGTTTCAGGCGGCGTGGCGTAGCAGGACGCGCCCTCCTGATAGCGGGTGACGCCATCCTCATCGATATCGAGGATCCAGCCATAGCCGCGAGAACGCCAGACACCGTGATAGTCTTCACGGGGCAGACCCTGCCCATCCAGCAGGCGCTCTACCGGTCCAGCCCGGTTCCACGGCGCATCCGCCGTTGGGGCAGGAGTCGTGTTTGCTGCGGGTTCGCAGGCAGCCAGCAAAAGCGCTGAGGCCAGAACGGCGCGGGGGAGGGTAGACATGCAAGCTCCTAAAGTGACCGCGGTCACCTTTAGGGCCTCTAATCGCGCTTGGCAAGGGCCTTCAGGAAAGCTTTCAACCGCTCGTCGATCATGGCGCGAATGTCAAAGTCGGAGCCATTAATGGTCCAGTCATGGACCGTGCCGGTGAGCATGGCGAGGATCAGATCGGCGTGAACATCAGGGTCATGCATCGAATCGATTTCACCGCGGGCGATCCCCTGAGCGAGGATATCGCTGATAATGCCCCGGCTTTTCGCATCGCTTTCGCATTCGGCCCGTCGAAAATCCTCATTGATACTCATACGCTGGCGCTTGGCCCGCCACAGGTCTTCATCAACAAGGCCGATATCAATGAATGCGTTGGCCAGAGCAAGAAGGCGCGAATACACAGTCTCTTCAGGCAATAGCGCTGCATTCCCGGTGTGGGTCATGCGGCTATACCACTCCAGCAGGATGTGATCCTTGGTGGGGAAGTGGTTGAAGAAGGTGCCCTTTGCGACGCCCGCTTCTTCGCAGATGGCGCTGACCGGCACGGTTTCGAAACTGTTTTCGCGGAAAAGCTTCAGGGCCGTCTTGTAGAGCGTCTCGCGCAGCGCTTCCTTCTTGCGCTCACGCAAGCCCTTGCTTCGCGATTCGTCCAGCACGATGCCCTAGGCCTCTCGGTCATCAATCAGAAGCTGGCGTTCCGATCGGTTGGGGAAGCGATAAAACACGTGGCTGCCAATCTTGCGCGTACGCACCAGCGAGTCGTTCCAGTACGGATCGACTTCGGTGGTGTGGTAATGCGTTGCGCGATTGGTCACCGGACGTGCAAAGCCCATCAAAGCGTGTTCAGCCACCAGCTGCGAACGCGCCCAGCCGCGTCCATAGGGGGCACGCTCCATGGAGCCGTCACAGGTAAAGGTAAACTGGCACCCGGTGGTACGCTCTGACCCCTGATACACCACGTCACACACGGTGTTGGGATAGGCGCGATGGCGCACGCGGTTCATGATAACCTCGGCAACCGCCATCTGACCGGGCAGGCCCTCAGAGCGGGCCTCGTAATAAATCGCTTCAGCCATGCACTGTCGCTCGCGCGCGGCCAGGTGGGCCGCTTCCAGGTGGCTGGTGTCAAAGCTGCGCAGATCATCCAGTGTGCGCGGGCTCAATTCCGCGCCATCCAGGGTGAAGCTGGCAAACTGGATGGTTTCTTCGGTATTGGCGGCAATCTCGTCAGACAGATAACTGACCGCCAGCGTGCGCCACAGGGCCGCTTCATCCTGCTGACGCGCACGCTCAGGCGCGAGCGTCACTGCGCCAGCCGTCACCAGGACAGCAGCGCAGGCCGCCAGGCCCGTCGTTGCGCGCTTCAAGCGCTGGATGAGATGACGCTGTGCCATCGAAACTCCAATTACCGATTCAAAGCAGTGGCTTCACCGCTTTGATATCTGCCAAGCGTTTGCAAGGTTTGAACCACGCGCTCCGGTGTGGGGCAGGGCTGATACGCCGAGCCCGTGACCCCGTCAATATATACCGGTTAAGGCATAATTAGGGTCTGAAGTGAGGGCATTCAATTATGACGCCGCTACGCGGTTGAAAATAAAGCTATTCTCAATCGCTTTTCAGGGCCGCCTGGGCCGCCGCCAGTCGCGCAATCGGCACGCGGTATGGCGAACAGGACACATAATCGAGCCCCACCGATTCGCAGAAATGGATCGAGGCCGGATCGCCGCCATGCTCACCACAGATGCCCAATTTGACACTGTCGCGCACGGCACGGCCGCGTTCTGCTGCGATTTGAACCAGATCGCCGACGCCATCGCGGTCGATGGAGACGAAGGGATCCTTCTCAAAAATGCCGGCTTCCAGATAGGAGCCCAGGAATTTGCCCGCGTCATCGCGTGACAGGCCAAAGGTCGTCTGGGTCAGATCGTTGGTGCCGAAGGAGAAGAACTCGGCATGCTCGGCAATATCACCGGCGCGCAGGGCCGCGCGCGGTAGCTCGATCATCGTGCCGACGAGATATTTCGGCTCAACGCCCTTTTCCTCACCCACCTTGCGGGCGATCGCTTCGATGCGCACTTTCAGGATTTCCAGCTCCTTGGCCGTGGCCACGAGCGGGATCATCACTTCGGCGACCGGTTTCACGCCGGTTTCCTTTTCAACGTCAGCCTGGGCTTCGAAGATGGCGCGCGCCTGCATCTCGTAGATTTCCGGGTAGGTGATCCCCAGACGGCAACCGCGATGGCCCAGCATCGGGTTGGTTTCATTGAGGTCACGGGCCCGAACCATCAGCGCCTCAGCCGACAGGCCAGTGGCTTTGGCCACTGCCACCACATCCTCTTCGGTGTGGGGCAGAAACTCGTGCAGCGGCGGATCAAGCAGGCGAATCGTGCAGGGCAGGTCCTCCATGATGCGGAAAATGTCGGCGAAGTCCTGGCGCTGCATCGGCAGGATTTTCGCCAGCGCCTTGATGCGCCCTTCCTGATCTTCAGACAGGATCATCTCGCGTACAGCCGCGATGCGGTCGGCATCAAAGAACATGTGCTCGGTCCGGCACAGGCCGATGCCCTCAGCGCCAAAATCCTTCGCCGTTTGAACATCGGCGGGGGTTTCGGCATTGGTGCGCACCTTCATGCGGCGGGCGCGATCGGCCCACTTCATCAGCGCGCCAAAGTCACCGGTCAGCTCCGGCTTGATCATCGGTGCTTCGCCATTGAGCACTTCGCCAGTGGCCCCATCAACCGTGACCATGTCGCCATGGGAAAAGGCCTTGCCGCGGGCGGTGAAGGTTTTGGCGTTGGCATCGATGCGGATTTCACCAGCACCGGATACGCAAGGCCGGCCCATGCCACGCGCCACAACGGCGGCGTGGCTGGTCATGCCACCGCGGGCGGTGACGATGGCCTGGGCCGCGTGCATGCCGTGAATGTCTTCAGGGCTCGTCTCAACGCGCACCAGGATGACTTTCTCACCATGGGCGGCGAGCTGTTCAGCGTCGTCGGAATCAAACACCACCTTGCCAGAGGCGGCACCCGGCGACGCGGGCAGGCCCTTGGCGATGACGTCGCGCTGGTAGTCAGCATCGATGGTGGGGTGGAGGAGCTGGTCCAGCTGGGACGGGTCCACGCGCAGGACTGCTTCTTCCTCGGTGATCAGGCCTTCTGCGACCATGTCCACCGCGATCTTCAGCGCCGCCCGGGCGGTACGCTTGCCGTTGCGGGTCTGCAGCATCCACAGGCGGCCCTGTTCCACCGTGAACTCAATATCCTGCATGTCGCGATAGTGGCGCTCCAGATTATCGAACACTTCGATCAGCTGGGCGTAGACCTCCGGCAGCGCGGTCTCCATGGACGGCAGGTGGTCGTCCATCTTGATGCGCATGGCTTCGGTCAGGCATTGCGGCGTGCGGATGCCGGCCACCACGTCCTCACCCTGAGCGTTGATCAGGAACTCGCCGTAATAGCCGTTTTCGCCGGTCGACGGGTCGCGAGTGAACGCCACGCCGGTCGCCGAGGTATCACCCATATTGCCGAACACCATCGCCTGGACGTTGACGGCGGTGCCCCAGCTCGCCGGGATGTCATACATGCGCCGATAGGTGATCGCGCGGTCATTCATCCAGCTGCCAAAGACGGCCCCGATCGCGCCCCACAGCTGGTCGCGCGGGTCGGTGGGGAAGGGGTGGCCAAGGGCGTTCTGAACCGCGTCCTTGTACTCGGCGATGACCTCTTCCCACTCCTCAGCGGTGATCTCGGTATCAAGCTGGTAGTCGCGGTCTTCCTTGAAGGTTTCAAGGATTTCCTCGAATTCGGAATGGGACACGCCCAGCACCACGTCTGAATACATGGTGATGAAGCGACGATAGCTATCCAGCGCAAAACGGCGGTCGCCCGACAGCTTGGCGAGCCCTTCAGCCGTCTCGTCGTTGAGACCCAGGTTCAGCACCGTATCCATCATGCCCGGCATGGAGGCACGGGCCCCCGAACGCACCGACACCAGCAGCGGATTGGACGGATCGCCGAAGGTCTTGCCAACCTTGGTTTCAAGGTCGGCAAGTGCGGCTTCCACCTGGTCGTTCAGCTCGGCCGGGTAGTTGCGGTCGTTTTCGTAAAAGGCGGTACACACCGCCGTGGTCAGGGTGAAGCCCGGCGGGACCGGCAGGCCCAGCTTGGCCATCTCGGCCAGGTTCGCGCCCTTGCCGCCAAGAAGGTTCTTGTCATCGCGGTCGCCGTCCGAAGACCCGCCGCCAAATGCATAAACCCATTTGTTCGCCATGATCGGCTCACCCCTGTTTGTTCAGCCCTGAGAAGGCGTAATCTGGTGCAGTTTGTCGCACCTGTTACCCCTCCAGGCGAGAAAAGTCAGCCACTGCGTCCGTTGCAGCGCGGATTCGTGACAGCAGCAAGAGTCTGTTGCGCCGCACAATAGCGTCTTCGTCATTGACGACAACCGCCTCAAAGAAGGCGTCGACAGGCCCGCGAAGCTGAGCCAGCGCCGTCATCGCGGCTTCAAAGTTTTCGTCTGCGAGGGCGGCCTGCGCAGCGGTTTCTGCCGCCTCGATGGCGTCGATGAGCGCGGTTTCTTCAGGCGCGGTGGCGCTGGCGCGGATGGTGGAAAGCAAAGCGCTTGCATCTTCTGCCGAGAGCCCCCCTCGGCCCTCCGGGCCACTCCCCCCGTAAACAGGGGGAGAAAGAGGTTCGGCGTCCTTTCCTCCCCCGCCTGCGGGGGAGGTGTCGCTGGAAGCGACGGAGGGGGGATTGCCAAGCGCCTCAGCCTTCGCCGCGCTCAGATCAAAGCCCTTCTTCTCCTCAGCGGCCAGAATATTCGCCGCGCGGCGATACCCGGCGAGCAGGGCGGTGCCGCTTTCGGCATCCAGAAACGCCTGCAGCGCGCGGGCCTTGTTGGTCACCCGCACCAGATCGTCATCGCCAAGCGCAAACACCGCATCGATCACGTCGTGCTTGATGCCCTCGTCCTTCAGGTGGACCTTCAGGCGGTCGGCAAAGAAGGCGAAGAGGGAAGTTGAGATACTAGATAAACTTTTACGAATAGAACTGGCATGCTGGTCTGAAGCTTCTTGGATTTCCGCTTCGCTTACACCGCCATGTGCTGCCATCGCACTTTCGAAGACTGCTGCTTCGTAAGAACAGAATGCCTCGATAGATATATCAATTAGGCGACCGAGCGGCAGAGCTAGCTGATTGTCTAAAGCGATGCGGATCACACCTAGCGCAGCACGTCTCAATGCAAATGGGTCTTTTGACCCTGTGGGCTTTTTATCGATCCACCAGAAGCCGACGAGTGCTTCAATTTTGTCGGCTAGTGCCACTGAGATTGAGACAGGTTGCCTGGGTACGCGATCATTCGGGCCAACTGGGCGATATTGGTCCCGAATAGCATTTGCTATCGTTGCTGAGAGACCTAAAGCGTGCGCGTAGTAACCTCCCATTGCTCCTTGGAGTTCAGGGAACTCATAAACCATCTGACTAACTAGATCAGCTTTGCAGTAGTGGGCGGCCGTCCAGACCTCGCTACCGTCAGCATCTAGCTGCTCTCCTATCCAGGCGGCTATTTCAATGAGGCGACCTGCTCTATCTGACACCGTCCCGAGTTCTGCGTGGAACGTTATGTTTTCAAGCTCGCCGACCATGGCGTCTAGAGGTGATATGCCAAATGCTGCGTCGTGTGGGGGCTTGAGATCCAGGTCCCAGAAGTGGCGGGCGTCGGACAGGCGCGCAGACAGGACGCGGGCGTTACCGGCGGCAATCGCGACGCCGCCATCGGGCGCGTCCTGATTGGCGATGACCACAAATTTGGAGACCAGCTTGCCGGTCTTGTCCTGCACCGCGAAATATTTCTGGTGCGTCTTCATGGTCAGGGTGATGACCTCTGGCGGCAGGTCCAGAAACTCCGGATCCATCTCGCCCAGCACCGGCACCGGGTGCTCCACCAGACCCGTGACTTCTTCGAGGAGGCCGGCATCTTCAACCAGCTCAAAGCCAGCCTCGGTGCACACCTTGCGCGCGCCGGTCAGGATCAATTCGCAGCGTTCGGCCCGGTTCAGGATGACGCCATTTTTGCGAAGGCCCGCCTCGTAGCTGGCAAAATCAGACACCTCGAACGGCCCGTTGCCGTGCACGCGGTGGCCCTCGGTGACGTTGCTCGCCTTGAGGCCGAACACTTCGGTGTCGACGACCTGGCCGTCCATCAGACAGATGATCCGCTGGAGCGGGCGCACCCAGCGTTGCTGGCGCGCGTCCTCGCCGAACTTCATCGATTTCGGCCAGGGGAAGGTCTTCGCCACGTCCGGAACGGCTTCAGCGACCACATCGGCGGTGGCGCGGCCCGGCTTTTCAATCAGGGCGATGTAGAACTGGCCCTTCTTGCCGTCCTCGATCTTGCACTGATCAAGGCTGCCCAACCCGGCAGAGCGCAGGAAGCCCTCAATCGCCTTGTCCGGCGCGCCAACCTTGGGACCCTTGCGCTCCTCGCGCACGTCCTCGGTCTGGCTGGGAAGTCCGGTGATCACCAGGCCCAGACGCCGCGGACCGGAGAAGGTATTCAGCGAGTCCCAGTTAAGGCCCGCGCCCTTCAAGCGCTCCACAAACAGCTTCTCAAGATCGGCCTCGGCACGCGCCTGCATGCGGGCGGGAATTTCCTCGCAGAAGAATTCAAGGAGCAGTTCGGACATGGGTGTCAGGCTTTATGTCTGGCGGACGAAAATACGGGCTCGTGGATTAGCGCTGTTGCGCCCACACGTCCAGCAAGAGGGTGCGCTTGGGCGCGGGTCAGGCAGGCTTGTTGTGGCTGCCGTCACACAGGGGCTGGCCTTCGGTGGCCTTGCAGGCGCAAAAGAAGACGCGCTTGGTTTCCGGCGCGGTCCAGGCGAGCGGTGTGAAGTCGGTGGGCGCGTGGCTGCCATCGCAAAAGGGCTGGCGGTCTGACTTGCCGCAGGTGCACCAGAAATAGGTCTTGCCCTCTTTGACATCGACGGGAAGCGGGCCGTCACCGGCGCGAACGGGAGCACTCATGGCTTAGCCTTCCATGATCTTTTTATAGGCCGGGCGGTCAAAGGCGCGCGCGACATAGGCTTCAAAGGCAGGCCGCTTCGGGAATAGGTCCCACCCCACCGCCCATCCAACGGCCCCGGCCAATACAAGGTCAGCCGCAGTAAACCAGTCACCCAGCAGCCACGGGTCGGCCTTGGACAACCGCGCATCGAGGACGTTCACGACCGACTCCACATCGCCCCAGCCGGCTTGCTGTCGTTTAGTCTCGAATTTGGCACCGGCCTGCATCATGGCCGGTTCAATCGAGGACACCTGAAACACCAGCCAGCGCAGGAACTCGCCGCGGCGCGGATCATCAATGGCCGGGGCAAGGTCGTTTGGAGTTTTGTACTTGTCGGCGAGATAGAGGGTGATGGCGGCCGTATCGCTGACGGTAATCTCGCCATCGCGGATCGCCGGGATCTTGCCCATCGGGCTAACAGCCAGAAACTCCGGCGTGCGCATGGATCCGTCGTCATAGGCCACCGGTACAAGTTTGTAATCGACGCCCAGCTCCTCCAGAAGCCAGTGCATCATCGTCGCGCGCGACTGCGGATTATGGAAAAGTTCAATGGTCATGGGGCGGAGTCCTTTGGTTTATCGGGATTGAGCTTGGCAGCGAATTCACCTCCGTTGCAACTGCTTTCCCTCCCCCTACGTGGGGAGGGTGGCCCGAAGGGTCGGGTGGGGGGATGCGTTTCCACGAGCGCCGGCGCTCGATGATCTTCACCCCACCCGTCCGGTTCCCGGACACCCTCCCCATCAAGGGGAGGGAGGGAGGGAGGGAGGGAGGGAGGGAGGGAGGGACTAGTTTGCTGCGCGCAGATCAGTCCGCCAATATCCCCATCGCCAGCATCCCTACCGCCAGCAAGCCGACATCGGTGACCGGCCAGCTCATCTCGTTGTCGGGCAGGGGATTGTGGCCAAGGTCCACTTCAAGGAAGAGCGTCGCCTTTGAGGCTTCAGCGCGCTGGTGCAGCTCCTTGATAAGGTCGGCATCGCCGGGCCGCAGCGGCCAGGTGAGCGTCGAACTCCCATCGCCCACGGCGAAGACATTCTCGGCACCGTCGGCCAGCTCTATCGTGACCGGCGTGTTCTCATAGGGGTGGACATTGTGGTTCATATCGATCCGCCCCGTCATTCGGACGGTTGCCCCATGCTCGATGGTCTCAACCTTGATGCGCGTCGTGGCGTCGAGGTCGCGGTCGTCGCGGTCCGGGGCTTCAACATCGCTGAGCGGCGGGCGCATCTCCAGCACCATATCGGCCACCGGCCAGTGCAGGCCGTGCCCGCCCCCAACACTGCGGGGCTCGCCCTTCGCGTGGATAAGCGCGGTCAAGGCACCGGGGCAGTCTCTGGCTTCGACAAGCTGAGCCTTCAGCCCGGCTACCTCTTCAGGGGGCAGGGGCAGAGTCAGGCCGCCAATGCCCGGCGCGATATAGAGGCCCAGGCTTTCGCCCTCATAGGGGCCCAGCGTGATTTCGAAGGGAAGGTCAGCTGCAATGTCCTCAACCGCGGACCCGCTCACCACGCCATAAAGCGTGGCGTAGTGGTCGCCTTCGCCGTCGATCAAAAGCTCAAGGTCGGCGTCATGAATGACGATGCGGATGCAGCCGGGCGGAGGAGGCGCGCTCACGCGGCCTCTTGGTTCTGCTTCTCAAGCTTCACCCAGGCGTCCGCGCAACCTTTGGCGAGGTCGCGGACCCGGGCGATCCAGCTGGCGCGTTCAGCCACCGAGATGGCTCCGCGGGCATCGACCAGATTGAACAGGTGGGAGGCTTTCAGGCACCAGTCATAGGCTGGCAGCGGCAGCGGATTGTCCAGCTCGAGCAGGGCCTTGCACTGGTTTTCAGCACCCTTGAACCACTCAATCAGCATGTCGACATCGGCATGTTCAAAATTGAAGGCAGAGTGCTGGCGCTCGTTTTCCAGAAAGACGTCGCCGTAGGTCATGCCTGCGCCGTTGAAGTCCAGATCATAAACGTTTTCAACGCCCTGAACATACATGGCCAGACGCTCCAGCCCGTAGGTCAACTCGCCAGAGACCAGCTCCACATCCAGGCCGCCAACCTGCTGGAAGTAGGTGAACTGGGACACTTCCATGCCGTCACACCACACTTCCCACCCGAGACCCCAGGCGCCCACGGTCGGGTTTTCCCAGTCGTCTTCAACAAAGCGCACATCATGCAGCTTGCGATCAATGCCGATGGCATCGAGCGAGCCCAGATACAGGTCCTGCAGGTTGGATGGGCTCGGCTTTAGCAGCACCTGAAACTGGTAGTAATGCTGCAGCCGGTTCGGGTTCTCGCCATAGCGCCCATCAGCCGGACGGCGCGAGGGCTGAACGTAAGCCGCCCGCCATGGCTTTGAGCCCAGCGAGCGCAAAGTCGTCGCCGGGTGCAGCGTGCCCGCACCCACCTCGGTGTCATAAGGCTGCAGGATCGCACAGCCCTGATCAGCCCAGTAACGCTGAAGGGTCAGGATCAGGTCCTGAAAGGACGGGGCTTTGGCCTGGGTCATGGGCGGTGTTCCGATGGGTGACTGAGTTGGCGCGACAGTATGCGCGGCGGTTTTATCGATCAAGCCGAGAGGGTGTGCGTCCTTCGAGACGGCCTTTCGGCCTCCTCAGGATGAGGAATGTTGGAGTTCTCCATCACCTCATCCTGAGGAGCGGGCGTGAGCCCGCGTCTCGAAGGACCCTCAGAACTCCGCGTCTACTTCGGCCCCACCATGTTTTCCGGACGCACCACGCGATCAAACTCGTCTTCGGTGACGAAGCCGAGCTTGATGGCTTCCTCGCGCAGGGTGGTGCCATTCTTGTGGGCGGTCTTGGCAACCGTGGTGGCGTTGTCATAGCCGATGGTGGGGGCCAGCGCGGTCACCAGCATGAGCGAGCGCTCCATGATGTCGGCGATGCGCTCCTCATTGGCTTCGATGCCCACCACGCAATTGTTGGTAAAGCTTACGGCCGCATCGGCGATGAGTTTCGCGCTGGTCAGCACATTCCAGCTGATCATCGGTTTGAACACGTTAAGCTGGAAGTGGCCCTGGCTGCCAGCAAAGCTGACCGCAGAATTATTGCCCATCACCTGAGCACACACCATCGTCATGGCTTCACACTGGGTCGGGTTCACCTTGCCCGGCATGATGGAGCTGCCCGGCTCATTGGCAGGCAGGGCGATCTCGCCAATGCCGCAGCGCGGGCCAGAGCCCAGAAGGCGGATATCGTTGGCGATTTTAAACAGCGACACAGCCGCAGAGTTCAGCGCGCCGTGCGCTTCCACCATGGCGTCCTTGGTCGACAGGGCTTCAAACTTGTTCGGCGCGGTCACGAAGGAGAGTTTCGTCAGGCTGGCGACTTCCTCAGCGAAGCGTTCAGCAAAGCCGACCTTGGCATTCAGGCCGGTGCCGACAGCGGTCCCGCCCTGAGCCAGCTCCAATAGCGCTGGTAGGGTGGCCTCGATGCGGCGGATGGCGTTGTCGACCATGTGGACGTAGGCGGAAAACTCCTGACCCAGGGTGAGCGGCGTGGCGTCCATCAGGTGGGTGCGGCCGATCTTGATGATGTCGCCAAAGCTTTCAGCCTTGTCATTGAGCGCATTGCGCAGGGTCTGCAGCGCCGGGATGACGTCGTGGGTGAAGACTTCGGCGGCCGCGATATGCATGGCGGTCGGGAAGACATCGTTGGACGACTGGGAGCGGTTCACGTGGTCGTTGGGGTGGATTGGGTCTTTAGAGCCAACCTCGCCGCCCAGGATCTGGATCGCGCGGTTGGAGACCACCTCATTGGTATTCATGTTCGACTGGGTGCCCGACCCGGTCTGCCAGACGACCAGAGGGAAGTGATCGTTCAGCTTGCCTTCAGCAACTTCCAGCGCGGCCTGCGCGATGGCGTTGCCGTGCTCGGCGTCCATATTGTCGAGCGCCATGTTGGCCTTGGCGGCGCAGTGCTTGACGATGCCCAAAGCGCGGATCAGCGGCAGCGGCTGGGTCTGGCCACCGATCTTGAAATTGATCAGCGAACGGGCGGTCTGCGCGCCCCACAGCTTGTCCGCCGGCACATCAAGCGGGCCAAAGGAATCGGTTTCAACGCGCATCTCGGTCATGGGGCACTCCATCAAAAGGCCTGCGTCTGTCGCAATTAAGCACTTGTTAACCCGCGCTTCACGTCAGACACTCAAACACTATCGAATCGGGTGTGTATCACCGGGCCGCCATGGATCAAGACAATCGTCATGCATACGGCCTCGTCGACCCACCTGACTGGGACGATGTCGACTGGAAGGGGAGGGGCAAAGTGCAAGCCGCTGACGTCAACGGATCGCTGCAACTGCGCGTGGATGCGCTGACCAGCCAGTCAAAACGCTTCAAGTCCCTGATCGGGTCCTTCTTCCGCACCGAGTTTAATCGCGTGCGCCCCAAATACGGTCCCTATGAAGTGGTGATCGAGATCGAGCGGACCGCCGACAGCCCCGTGCACGACGTGGACAATGTCGCCAAGGCGATCCTCGATTCGCTGACCGGCGTGGTGTTTCATGACGACAGTCAGGTAGAACGCCTGCACGTGGAGAAGGTCCTCGGCGACCGGCCGCGTGTGAAGGTTCGGGCAAGACCGCTGGCGACCTGAAAGCTCTGATTTTTCAAACAAAAAGCCCCGCCTTGATTTGAGGTGGGGCTTTGTTTTGCGCTATGGGTTTGATCAGGCTGCGCGCAGAGTTTTCAGGAAGACTTGATACTCAGCTTCCCATGCGCTTTGACGGTTTTTCAGCTCAGCAGCAGCATCCATCACATCACGGGCGACGGTCGCGGTTTCCGTGGTGAGGTTTGCCAGCTCGCTGACATCGCTGTTGGCTTTGTTGGCACCGTCTTCGGCGCGCTGAGCTGAGCCTGCGATTTCACCGGTGGCCGTGCGCTGCTGGGAAATTGCGCTGGCGCTGGCCGTCGCCAGGGTTTGCAGTTCACGCATGGCATTCCGGGTCTTCTCGGCTGACGTGGCTGCGTCCGTTGATGCTGACTGAATGGCGTGAATCTGGCTGGCGATCTGTTGAGTGGCCTGGCTGGTCTGCTCGGCGAGCGATTTCACCTCGCTGGCAACCACAGCAAAGCCCTTACCGGCCTCACCGGCACGGGCCGCCTCAATCGTCGCGTTCAGCGCAAGGAGGTTGGTCTGATCGGCAATGGTTTCGATCAACTCGACAATGGCATCGATCGATTGTGCAGCCTCTGACAGACGTCCGACCGTATTGGCACCGGTCTCAGCTTCTTCGCCGGCTTCATTTGAGAGATTGGTGGTGCGGCTGATCTGCTCGGATACTTCATTAATTGAAGCAGCCAGTTCTTCAGAGGCAGAGGCAACAGACTGAATACCGGACGCAGCTGAGTCGGCCGCCTCTCGCGCGGTTTCTGACCGGGCCGAAGCTTCGCTTGAGGTTGCCTGCATGCGCTCAGCTGCGCTTGTAACCTGTGCTGATGCGGCTGATACGCTGGCGAGCAATTCAGCAGACATGCTTTCAAAGCGGGCAACCGCCTGTTCCACATCTTCCTGGCGCTTTGCGCGAGCTGCAGAGGCTTCATGGTCGCGTGACTGGATGGTGTCAGCATCGAGGAGAGCTTTTTGAAGCATGGCAACTGCCTGGCCGAGCGCTCCGAACTGATCATTGCGATCGACGCCAGGGATGGTCAGGTTTCGCTGGCCATCGGCGAGGGCTTCCACGGTGTTTTGAACGTCAGCGACTGATTGCCGGATGACCGCAGTAATCTGCCAGGTCAGGACCACCATTGCGGCAATGATGGCGATAAGGGCGACGATATCGATCGCAGTTGCAAGTTGGCCCAGGCTATCAAGCTCAGCCCATGCCGCGCTCTGGTCGGCCATGGTTCCGTCCCGCACGATCTCGATGGCCGTGTCCATTGCGTCATCGAAGACAGCCAGATCATCAAAGAAGCTGGCAAGCTGCGACTCTGAATAGCTGGCAATCTCCGGCGCAGCACCGGCAATCAGGCGCTCCAGAGCCGGCATGTCGCCGCGCACATCACTCAATGCCCGCTGGTAGGTTGGGTTGCCCACCAGGCGCTCGGTACCGCTAAGCGCAGCTTCAAAATCGGTCAGATTGCCCAGGGCAGCCTCAATCCGGTCTGGTGTGGCTGCGCCTGCCATGAGGTAGGTGTCGCGCATCAGCGAGGTCAGGTCTTTTTCAAGGCTGCTTGCTGAAATCAGCGCCTCCGTTGCCGCGCGTCCTTCAGCCTCTGTGCTGGAGGCAATCATGTCGAGGGTTTTGGTAACGCCGACATAGGCCAGGACCATAACAATAGAAGTCACTGCGATGAGGCGCAGGCGGGAGTTGAGGGATAAGCGGTCAAGAGCGGCGCGCATGGTATAATCCGTTCACTGAATGATGGGAAACGCGACGCCAGACTCGTATGGAAAGGGTTAATATTAACCTTGGGATATGTGTCGATTAGCGCGCGGTGTGTTTGAGGGCGCGGGTGCGCAAGGCCAGCAAGCCCAAAGCCGGTCCGATGGCTAGCGGCACTAGCGCGTACCGCCACCCAATCGCCTCGGCCCAGACCGGTAGAAGCTGCACACTGACAACCGTCAGACCAAAGCCGAGCGCGGTTTGAAGCGTGAGCAGACTGCCTGCGAGGCCTGGGGGTGACCGCTCTGCTATGGCCGCGGAGAATTGGGCAGAATCGGCAATCACCGCCACGCCGTAAATCGCCAGCATCAAAGCAAGCAACCAGGCGGGGCCGGACCAGATCAGGGGAGAGGCGAGGGCGCATACACCACCGATCCCAAGAGCCGCTCCGGCGACCCGAAGCCGGCCGATACGGTCTGCCAGATAGCCTGCGCCAAGTGCGCCGACGGCACCCACGGCAATAATTGCAAAGGTGTATGTGCTGATATCGTAAGTTGCGAAATACACATACCCCTGTGCGTAGTGCCACGCGGTAATGTAAGCGCCGACCCACGCCCAGAAGGCGTAAAGCTCCCACATATGGCCCAGATAGCCAAAATTGATATTGCGGATGTCGGGACGGGAAATCACGACGAATGCTGCGCCCAGTCTGAGCGGTCCGCCGATGGGAAAAGCCGGGCCTGTTTTGGCCAGAAAAATCAGCCCGGCGGAAACAAGAGCCAGAACCGCTGACACCTGGAAGGGCGATTGCCAGGAGGCGGAGACGTACAAAATTGGTTCGCTGAGGTGAGGGATGGCAGACCCCAGAGTCAGCGCACCAACCAAAAGCCCCACCAGTAAGCCGCCGTCGCCCTTTGCCCAGCTGGCGGCGAGCTTCATACCGACCGGATAGACCAGCGCCAGCGCGGCACCGGAGATGAAGCGAAGTGTGATCATGAGCCCGGTATCGGGCGAGATCAGGCTTGCGGCGAGACTGGATAGCCCCGCAAGGGCGGCCCCGAATGCAAAGACTGCGCGCGGATCAAACCGGTCGGGAAGGTTGTAGCTGGCACTAAATAGCGCCCCGACCACAAAGCCGATCTGGACTGCAGTAGATAAACCTGCGGCGAACGCCGGGCTGAGTGTAAAGCTGGCTTCGAGCGCGGGCAGGGCGGCTGCCCCGGCAAACCAGACTGACAGGGCCAGCACCTGGCACAGGGCAATGATGGCGAGGCTTTTGGCTTTACCCGGCATCACCGGACAGGGGCGTGCCTTCTTCCAACGGGCGGATGGCGGCAGTGGCACTGGCGGTGGCGCACAAGACGCCCTCTTCATTGTAAAGCTCGCCTTGCGTAAATCCGACGCTGGACCCAAGCCGCACAGTCTCACCGATGCAGCGCGCGCGTCCGGTCATTAGCGGGCGCAAAAAGCTGGTTTTCATCTCAAGAGTCGGCACAGCGGCCTTCAGGCCGGTTTTCACAAAGACTGAAAAGCTCATGGCTTCATCCAGGAAGGCGGTAATGATCCCGCCCTGAACCGAGCCATTGGGATTGAGAAATTCTGGCCGCGCGGTGAACCAGGCATCAATACGCCCGGTTTCAGGGTCGGCATCAATCAGTTCAAATCCCAAATGTTTCGTGCAGGCGGGCACGAAGGACGGGTTGGCCATGATTTTCTTGAGGTCTTCACGCGTGATCGAGGACACGCCGCTCAGTCCTTCTTACGGAAGGCTTCCAGACTGACCACAGTGGCATCGCCATCGGCATTGCCATCGTCTTTCGACGTATCAGAGGTACTCGCGCTCGTCGCGCCTGGATCTGGCGCTTCGTATTTGAAGTGAAGGCTGAAATCTACGCTGGGATCGTGGAAACGGGTGACCGCGCGCCAGGGCACAAAGAGATATTTGGGCACGCCACCGAATTTCAGAGTGACTTCGAAGCCGTCATCATTGGTCGACAGGTCCCAGAACTGATGTTCAAGGACAATCGTCATTTCTTCAGGGTAAGAGGCGCGCAGGCTCTCATCAATGTCGCAATCCGGGTCGGTCGTGCGGAACATGATGTAGAAATGGTGCACCCCGGGAAGTCCACCCGGCCCGGCGGCCCGCTCAACAGACTTGCGCACAACAGTGCGCAGAGCGTCCTGAGCTAGCTGGTCGTATCCCATCAGATCGTTGGCCACGCAGCCTTCCCCCTGTTTGTCAAAGTGACAAAGGAAGCCTATCGCAGCCAATCTCGCCGTCAATCATAGAGAGCGGCTGGGCGCCTAACCATAAATTTTAAACCCTTCGCGTTTAACCTTAGAGACGTTGTGCGCGCTGAGGGTTGAAGGCCATGAATGTCGAGACTTTGTACAGACCGCCAGACGCCTTGTTTGAGCCTGCTCGCGTTCAGCTGATGCCTGACGGTGTGGGATGGCGCCAGCGCGTCGAAGTGCTGCGCGAGAACCCGCTTGCGACCATGCCTGACGGGCTGTTTCGCGACACCTATACGGTTGGGCCCTTCATGGGGCGCCAGGTGCACCATGTCTCCGGGCCAGCCGAAGTGCGCTCCATTCTGCATGAGAATTTCACGTCATGGGGCAAGTCACCTCTAATCATGCGGATGCTGAAGCCTATTCTTGGCGATGCGGTCTTCGTGGCCCATGGCGAAAGCTGGAAGCGCCAGCGCAAGACAGTGCAACCGACCTTCCTGAAACGACGGCTCGACCGCTTCGTGCCCTTGATTGTTGAAGCTGGCGAGCTGGCAATCGGTGAATTTGAAAACCATAAGGGTGCCGTTGAGATACACGCGATTTTGAATGACGTGACCTTCTTCATCATTGAGCGCGCGTTGTTTTCAAGGAAGGACGGCCTTGATCGCGAGGCCCTGCGCGATGCGTTTCAGGTGCTGCTGGCTGAAATTGGCAATGTGCGCTTCACCGATCTGATCCCGGTGCCCCAGTGGGTGCCCCGTCCCATGTCGTCTGAAGCCAAAGATGCGCTGAACGTGTTTCGCGCAGCCGCTCAGGATCAGATCGACCGGCGGCGGATCAGCGATGATCCTGGCAATGATTTGTTGGGCCTTCTTCTTTCGGTACGTAACGAGGATACCGGCGAAGCGTTGAGCGATACCGATATTCGCGACACGTTGATCACCTTCGTGGCAGCAGGCCATGAAACAACGGCCGTGGCGCTGACCTGGGCGCTCTATCTGGTGGCGAATGATCCTTACACCCAGGCCGCGTTGCGCGCTGAGGCCGATGCGGTGTTTGGATCCGGCGTGCCGGATGTCGCACAAGCCGGACAGTTGACACTGACCCGGCAGGTGATTGAGGAGGCGCTGCGGCTTTTTCCACCAGCCCCGGTTCTTGGACGTCAGGCGCTGGAGGATACCCATATTGAAGGGCGCGAAGTCCACAAGGGTGATATGGCGCTGCTGGGTTTCTACGCGCTGCAGCGTCATCCGGAATTCTGGGAGCATCCCGACAAGTTTGACCCAGACCGCTGGAACCCGGAACGCCGCCCCAATAACCGCTATCTGTCGATGGCCTTCGGCGGTGGGCCCAGAGCCTGTGTGGGGGCGCAGTTTGCCATGATGGAAACCTCCATCATCCTGTCGATGGTGCTGTCGCGCCTGTCCGTCACACCTGCCCATGGCGAGGTCGAACCGGTCATGCAGGTGACGCTGCGCCCCAAGGGCGGCATGCCGCTAAGGTTTGAACGGCACGCCGCATAGGGCCTAGCCCTGATTGCCCGGAATTGAGCCGCAGTCTGGAAGCAGGGCGCGATACTCAGCCATGGTTGGCAGGCCGACGTCGGCGCGCCGCTCATCCACAATGGGCTCAGGGTCGGCCAGCGGCATTTGCAGGCTTTGAACCCCATTGCGGCACTCAAACTGGGAGCCGTAGGGCTGGGGCTGGCCATCCATGACGGCAAGCCGGTCCGTCAGAAGCGCGTAATTGTCCGGCGCAATCTCGCCGTCCGGCAGGAGACGCTCAAACCGGGTGTGGATTTCCCGCATGAAATCGGGATCTGCAGTGGCGTGCTGGACGATCAGAAAGGCGTCATTGTCGGCCTCCGCGCCATATTCGGAAATCGTGAACCAGTCGCGCTCTTCCAGCTCGCGCTTGATCCAGCGCTGGTTGTCCGCATCGATGGCGTTCATGCGGCGCATCAGGCGCAGCCAGGTGATCGCGTTATCATCCGGCTGGGCACCAGGTGCCTGAATCATTTCAAGAATGAGGTGACGGATGCGCTGGTCGCGCTCGGTCCGGTAGGCAAGCTCTTCAGCAACGCTGGCGTCGTCTTCACGCTCGCGCCAGGCAGAGATTGCGGCCCGGTCTTCATCCAGATAGGCGTCGAAGAAATCATCGGCGGAGCGCTCGTCCACCTCATCGTCATTGATGGCAGCGGCCTGTGCACTCTCCTGGGCGCAGCCAGTGACCCATACTGCTCCGATGAGCGCGATGGCACCGGCCATGTGCCGCACGCCCTGTCCCAGACGCGTCGCGATGGTCTCGTCTAACGCCGCGTTCGCGTTAGGGGATATCTCGTTTTTCATTGTCGTCTCCAACCAGAGTGTTTTGATTTCTGCACTACCTCGAAAAATGAGGTATTGTGAAATTATACGTATTCGGCTTTTCAGGAGGCGTCAAGGAGCAAGCATGACCGACTCAACGGCGGAGCAGGCGCGGATCGAGCGCCAGATGCGCAAGGGCGTTCTGGGCGTTGCGGCGCTGGCGGCGCTGCGCGAGGCGCCGGCCCACGGCTATGCGCTGGCGCAGCGGTTGAAAGATGTGCTGGGCGGCAGCGTGGCCGAGGGCACGCTTTATCCGCTGCTGGCCAGCTTCGAGGCGGCTGGCTGGGTCAAACATGATTGGGACACCCAGCAGGCGGGGCCTGCGCGCAAGGTTCACAGCTTGACCCCGGCCGGTGAGCAGGCCGCCGCTGATTTGCTAGCCTCCTGGCGCCAGACCGCGTCGCGGATCGAGGACATGGGCGAATGATGGAACGACTGGATCAGCTTCAGGACGCGGCTGCGCGTGATGCGGCAAACGCCTACCTGGCAAAGCTGGATGAAACCCTGTCCGCGCGCCGCAAGCCAGTGCACGATGATGTCCGTGCTGGCGTTGAGGCGCACCTTCTTGAGGCCATCGAGCACGACGTATCGTGCGATGAGCCGAAACTCCAGAAGGCGCTTTCTGCGCTTGGCGAGCCCATGGATTTTGCCAGTGACTGGGCCGATGCCGTGGAAGCGCGGTACCCGCAAGGCGTGGTGGAGCACAGCGTCACATTCGCGAGCGCGCGCGGGCGGCTGATCGGTCAGGCAGTCGCCGCGGGTCTTTGCGGCATTCTCGGCTTCTTCGCCGCGCTGGGTCTGATCGGGCGGCTCATGGCCCCTGAGAGCGTGGGCGTGTTTGTTCTCACCGATGGCGAAATCTTTATCGGCACGTGGGCCAGCTACTACGCCGCGATCGAGCGTGATGTGCTCGGGATTGTGACCGTGCCGGTGTGTCTGGCGCTGTCTGTATTTTTCTTCGCGCTTGCCTGGATCGTGCGGCCCAGGGCCACGAAAAAGTAACCAAAGTTCGGTTTTCTTGTTCAGTAAAGGCCCGCCACCTCGTCGGCGGGTGGTGTATGCGTATGAACTGGCTTGAAAAATATTGGCCCGACGCCGCTGATCTCGATCGACTGACCGTCGCATCAGGACGCGCACTCGCCGCGTTCTGTCTGCTGGCTGGCACGGGCGGTCTGGTCATCACCTTCCTGAACCTGCCCACGATCGCAGATTTTCCCGTTGAGGTGACCTTTGGCGGCGTGGCTGCGCTGGCCTGTCTGCTGGCTCCGGTCTTTATCAATGGCAGCCGCCAGTTCCGCTTGCGTGCGCGCGTGCTCGAAGCCTTTATCATGCTGGCGCTAGTGTTTTTGTCGGTCGCCAACGGCGCACTCTACTCACCGCCCAACCTGCTTTTGATCACCGGGGTGATGACCTTTACTTTGGCGCTGGGCGCGCGTGATGGCCTGGTGTCGCTCCTTTTAGCAGCGGCCACCTATATCTATTGCGGGTTCTGGGGCGTTGGCCCGGACGGACCGGCTGGCCTGAGCTCAGAGCTCGCCGCCTTCCTTATCGCGATCGGCTTTTTGTGGGTTGGCGCGGCGGTGTTCCGCGAGGAGATGAGCCGCTCTCTGGTCATTGTGCAGGCTGAAAAGGTCAAGGCTGACCGGGCCAACGCGGCCAAGAGCGAATTCCTCGCCAATATGAGCCATGAGATCAGAACACCCCTAAATGGCGTTCTGGGCATGGCGACAGTGCTGGAAGCCAGTCGCCTCGATGCCGGACAGGCGCGCGCTGTCGGCGTGATCAAGACGTCGGGCACGCATCTTCTGTCGATGCTGAATGACGTGCTGGACCTGTCCAAGATCGAAGCTGACGAGATGGAGCTGGAGGATATCGAGTTTTCTCCGGTGGAGCTGATCCAGGGCATCATCGATCTGCATCGCCCGAGCGCTCAGGCTGGCGGTCTGACGCTAAAGCTGAGCGTCGCGCGGGGGTTGAACCTGCAGGCTGAGCGCCTGGGCGACCCGACCCGAATCTCACAAGTGCTGCATAACCTTGTGTCGAACGCCATCAAATTCACCAGCAAGGGCAGCGTCGAAGTTGCCATTGATCCGCTGGTGGAAACCGAAGGTCTGGCGATTGAGGTGCGCGATACCGGTTGCGGCATGACAGCCCTGCAGGTCGACAAGATTTTCAAACCCTTCGTTCAGGCCGACAGCTCCACCACACGTCAGTTTGGCGGCACAGGGCTGGGGCTTGCCATTACCCAGCGCATTGCCACGGCTATGGGCGGGCGCATCATGGTTGAAAGCGTTGTGGGTGAAGGCAGCACCTTCCGCGTGGAGCTTCCCTTGCCGCGCGCGGATCATCGCCTCTCCCAGATCGAGGAGATCGTCGAGGAGACGCAGGTTGAGGCGTGCGGACGGCGCATCCTTGTGGTCGATGACAGTGCCACCAACCGCCTGGTAGCAGCGGGCCTGCTTCGCCCGATTGAGGCGCAGGTGACGCTCGCTGAAAGTGGTGAGCAGGCGGTTCAGTTGTTCCGACCAGGACAGTACGACGTCATTTTCATGGACATTCGAATGCCGGTCATGGACGGTTTTGAAACTCTCGCCGAAATCCGCCGGATTGAAGCTGACGCGGGCGCGCTCCCAACCCCGGTAATTGCCATGACCGCCAATGTCATGGGCCGCCAGGTGGATCAGTATATGAAGGCTGGATTTGCCGACTTCATTGCAAAGCCAATTGATCAGGCGCGGCTTTTGGAGCTGGCGTCCAATGCCTCGACTGAGCCAGTCTAGTAAAAAAAGGCCGCCAGCGCGGGTGCGCTGACGGCCGTGGTCCAGTCAGAGGGAGGTCTTAGTAAAAGACGTTCAGCTGGATATTACCTTCGGCCCCATTGAAGCCATCGATGGCGATGCGGTAAGTCACGCCAGCCTGGGCATTGAAACGCACCTGGCTCAACAAGGTCCACCAACCCGCATCGTCATTGGTCCTGATCGTCGTCAGACCGCCGACTGAAGAGCCGGTGTAGACGCCAAGCATAGTGTCAAAGTTTGACCCGCCGGTGTTGATGGTCACGCGCCCCGACGAAGGTGCCGTCCAGGTCCACCAGACCGAAGCGCCACCAGTTCCAGCGTGGTTGGGTTCACCTGGTTCTTTGTCAGCACCGACATTGTCACCGGAGACAGTGACCGAAGACCCAGACGCAGTGAACGCGTTTGCAAAGTCGTTATTGCCTGGGCCGGTTCCTCCGCCGCCGCAGGGGCCACCGCCGCCAGCGAGGAAGGCATGGGCAGCGTCGATTTGAATACGCGGAATGGTCAGCCCGTTACGCGAGTCAAAGATCGGCACACCGGTGCATTCCAGCGCGTTTTCGATATCGGTTACCGACGCGCTCGGGAAGTCTGCACTGAGGATGGCAAAGGCGCCGGCCACATGGGGTGTAGCCATCGAAGTGCCGCTGGAGTTTGAATACCAGTGGCAGAAGCCGTCAGGACCGGGTGCGGTCGCAGACCCGGCGGCGACACAGCTACCGCCGGGTGCTGGCTGTTCAGACTGCCAAGCGGCAAAGATCGAGCTGCCAGGAGCGAGAAGATCGACCAGCGAGTTCGAGTTTGAGAAACTCGATACGGCATCGCTTTTGGTCGTTGAACCAACGGTGATGGCCGTGGAGATACAGCCTGGCGTGCTGACCTGGCTCGATGAGCCGTCATTGCCCGAGGCGATCACGGTGGCCACGCCAGCGGCGCGCAGATTGTTGATCACGGTGGTGCGCGGGTCCGACGCGTCACATGCGGTCGTGTTCAGGCCACCTCCCAGGCTCATGTTCACGGCTGCCAGGTTGAGGGCGACATTGTTGGCCAGTAGCCAGTCCAAAGCCGCGATCTGGTCAGACGTCCAGGACAGCACACAAGACGGAGCTCCGCCGCAGTTTGCCGGACCAAAGCGGGCAAAGACATTCACCGCGATGATGTCTGACTGGCGTGCAACACCAGCGATCGGGCCAGAGCTGAGCGAGGTGGTGCGGCCTGATGAGGTTGAGCCAACATGGGTACCGTGGAAGCAGCCATCTGAGCCATTGACCGGATCAATCTCATTCTCCACGCAGCTATCGCCCGCAGAACCGGATGTCAGGTCGGTTACTTGAGGGGCTCCGCCTGGACAGAAGCTGGTGGAGGTTCCTGCAACAACCTGGTTGAAACAGGCTGAGGCAGTGATCGCTGAGGCGGTCATCGGGTGTTCTAGCTCAACGCCGGTGTCCAGGATGGCGACGGATACGCCAGAACCTTCAGCACCTAGCGCCCAGGTGGCTTCAGCGCCAGTGAGAAGTGTGGTGTCCGTGAGCATGGGTTCGCTCAGCTCGTCTTCGAACACTGCAGTGACCCCCGGAGTTGTGCGCAGCCGTTCGATTTCATTGGCGTTGACCATGGCGCTGAAGCCCGGCGTGGCTCGAAACTCCGTCATGATCTGTGCGCGCGACAGACCTCTGCCGCCGTCACCGAAGATGGGGCGATTATCAGCTCGGTTGCGCCGAGCCTCAGAGGCGCGCTCAAATCCATTGATGCCAAATGCGGATACAAGCGTTGACTGGCGACGTTCGGCAATGCGGGCTATCCGCGCGTCGAGACCGGACTGAGAGCGCAAGTCCATGCCCGGCGTCGCCTTTGGCTCTTCAAACAGGACAATAACCGGTACGCGCTGTCCGCGACCAAGCTGTTGAAGCGCACGCGGCGAAACTTCGCCAGCAAGGCCGAAGCGCTGGGTTTCAAGGCCTGCTGCGCCCCCTGCGCCTCGAACCGGTTCGTCTGGAACGGTTGGTGGGTCTAATGCCAAGGCTGTGTGGCTTAAACCAGCAGCTAGCGCGATGGCAAACACGGAAGCTCTCATAGGTGTGTTTCCTTAATTATAGGTTGTTGTTGTGGTCACACTTTTGCACGTGATGAATGACTTTGGTTTGGCGTTCGGAGGGTATGACCAAGGTCATGCTGATCGAAATCAGTGCGCGCAATCAAGCAAAAAAATACACTTAAAACGCGATAAATTATGAAAATGCCCGCAAAAGTTTTGCGGGCATTCAGTTTAAGCCCATGGCGCAAAATCAGGTTCAGGCGTCGCTGCGACACAGTGTCAGAACTGACATTTCTTCCATTGATGTAGCGCGCTGCTTCACCGCATCGGGTAGATACTTCTGCTACGACGGCGTAAACGGGCGCTGAATCGATCAATGCTCCGTGCGCTTCGGCGGTCTACAGGGCGCAGGGCTAATTGGTATGATCTCCCGCATCGAAGATTTATCGCGCGCTTTGGATTGTGAGAAACAGGGGTTTTCCGTAGCCTCTGTTGGTTTCGATGAAGCGGCCGGTTGGTCGATTGTCTCCGGTGCCTTGCAGCACACAACTCGCGGCTTTTTCAATGTGCTTGGGATACGTCAGGCTGGGAGGTATGACAGAGTTTTTCTCTACCAGCCCCAGGCTGCTATTACTGGCCTGATCACCACGTTGAAAGATGGCGAGCGCTATTACCTGGTTCAGGCCCGGGCAGAACCGGGCAACCCTGGGGGGGTACAGTTCGGCCCAACCGTTCAGGCTACCGCTGCAAACTATACCGGCCTGCACGGAGGCGCAGCCACCCCCTATATCGAGTATTTCATTCAGTTCCATCCAAAGACGAAAATTCTTTCCGACAGCTCGCAAACCGACCTTGGCGAGCGTTACCTGTATAAGACGAAGCGCGCTATCGTCATCGAGATTGCCGAGATGGATGAGCCGCTTCCGTCCTTTTACTGGGTGAGGGCGTCGATTCTGGTGGAGGCGATTGGGCAGAGCCTGTTTTTAAATCCGGACCTGCGATCGCTCATCGCGCTTGCGCCCTGGAGCCAACACGAAACATCTGGCCATCTATATCCGAGAGCACAGGCGGTCAGGCGCAGCCTGGCGGCCAGACAACGCTCCGAAGCGCTTGGTCGCTGGTTGGCGCTTCGATATTCAGATGTCGCTCCCATTGAGTATGTTGGTCTTCATGACCTTGAGGGGTGGTCGACCGAAGCGGACAGGATCTATGAGCCGCGACCGCGCCAAGGCATCTCTGTGAGAGCGTATCAGACCTGCGTCGCAGAACGAGAGGTGCGGCAGTGGAGCCAGCCTCTGATCGCGGCGAAGAGCGAGGGGGCCGCAGTATTGGCCTGCCGTCATGGCTCTGAAGGCCTGGAAGTTTTCACAGCTTTCGCAAGAGAGACTGGTTTCGGCCAGCTCGCTGGTCTCGGCCCCAGCTATACGTGCTATCCTGGAACGGTGGCCAACGTGCCTGAATGGCTCCGTGAGCCGCAGCTCAAAACAATCCAGGAATGCGAGGAAAGCGATGAGGGGGGACGGTTTTACCGCAATATCTGGCGGTTCAAGTTCGCGATGCTGGAGACTTCTCCGCCCAAAGAGGTGGAAGAGCAGGGCGTATGGCTGCGCATATCGGAGCTGAAAACGCTGCTTGGGACCTCCAATGTTTGTACGATCCAGCTGCGCATGATGGCGTCGCATCTGCTCGGTCTAAAGCCGGACGAATAAGAGTGATCTGGTAAATCTGGTCCGCTTCGCGAGAGACATAGCCCATGTTCAAGACATTTTCTGCGCCCTTTCTGTCCTCGGGCGTTGGCAAGGCTGACGTTACGCTCTGCATCCCGACCTATCAGGCCGAACCCTTTATCAGGCGGACGCTTGGTTTTGCGTGTGGGCAAACCCTGAAACGGGTGCGGATTCTGGTGTCTGTGGATCAATCCCAGGATGGTACTGCTCAGATTTGCCACGAGCTCGCAAAACAAGATCCCCGTATTACCGTCATTGAACAGCCTGTGCGACGGGGCTGGAGTGGGAATGTCTCTGATTTGATCCGGCGCGTGGATACAGAGTTTTTCGCCATGTATTACCATGACGATATTCTTCTTCCTCAATTCTGCGAAGCGATGCTCGCGGCACTCCGCAATGCCCCGGAAGCCGCGACAGCCAATTGTGAAGTGAGCTGGCTAGGCGCCGTGGAGCGCAATATCCCCGCATTTTATTATACCGGCACAGTTGCTGAACGGGTCGCGACCTTGTTTGCCTACGACCAGATACCAGCGGCACCAATGCGCAATATGGTGCGCACTGAGCGCTTTGGGCATGAAAGTTTGCTGGATGAAAAGCCAGGCGGGATCAATCTGCACTACGGATATCTGTCGCGCATGATGCTGAGTGGTGACAGTGTTCCGGTCCAGCAAAACCTCTATATCCGCTGGATCCGTGAGGACGGCATGATGCCTGGGTGGAGCCAACACCCGTGGGATGACTTCCATCACGCATGGACGCGCGTCTTTGAGCTCGTCGCGCCTGTGGTTGAGCGAGAGGTCAGTGATCGCCGTGAATTCAGCAGCATTCTTAAAGCGATGACATTAAGGGCGCGCGATCAATTGACCGCAAAGGCAAAGACGTCGACTGAACTTGAAACAAGCCTTGCCTTTAACTTCGATCTGACAGGGCTCGAAACCAGCAAATTTGACGCAGAGCTTAGCCCGGCGCTCCGGGACGCTCTGACTGGTTTGGAAAAGCGGGTTGAGGCGCGTCGGCGCACTTGATTTTTTTGAGAGAAGTGGGGGCTTCTGTTGCCAGGCGCCCCCGAACCCCGCCTGACCTTGCTAGAGGTCAGGACTTAAAAGCGAGATACCCGCACTGCTTACGCAGCGAGAGCCACCTCTTCAGCGTAGTTGTCGTTTGCAACTATCAAAATTGAGCTGGTAACGAAGCTCATTCGGGCGAAAGCTACGTCTTTACCCATCTGTCGATCCTATTCGGCCCCTCACGCCCGCCAAACGAACGGGAAGATTGGTGGAGCCGCCGGGATTCGCACCCGGGTCCAGTCTGGTTATTACACGCGCGTTTATCGCCATAGTCCGCCGAAGCGGACAATTTCAATATAGGCGATCAGCGGTCAATTTTAAACCAGCCTGCTCAGATCGAGCTTACATGACGACCAAGAAGATCAGTCCAACGGCAACAAACGCGAAGCTTGTCGCATACAGCATGAGAAGTGTGAGTACACGCAACGCCGCGCCCCACCAGCTGCTAGCATACACAGTCTGGTCTGCGAGCCAGACCAGGTACAGCACACCGAAAAACCCCAAAATGCCAAGTGTAGTGCCAGGTATTATGTGGATGGCATGCGCGTAGACCGAGGCCATCGCTGAGACCAGAATAACGGGCAGTGCTGTCGCATGTATGTAGAGGCTATGGATCACGTGTGTGATGAGCCGGGCTTTGGGATGCAGCAGCATATTCAAAACCGCAAAGATCAGCACCATGACCAGAACGGCCTGGTTAAGCGCCATGTTGGCTTGTCGCTCGACATTGGCAGGGTCGCGGGCGACGCGCACGGCTAGCGCTAGAAAGCCGCCTCTGGCGAGCGCCTCTTCCTCAGTTTCGGGTAAGGGCGGGCCGATCTCCTCTCCTGAATCGCCCAGGTCGATAATGGTTGCGCGGACCTGATCCCAATCAAGTGGCTGAGGTCCAGCTTCCCACGGGGGGCGGAAGAGGGTCAGGAAGATATCGGTCTCACCTGCTGACACGCCCACCAATACCTCGCTCTGAGAGAGCTGAAGATCAGATCTCGCGCCGGTCGTTAGCCCCATTGGCGTAATGCCGGAGAGCTGAAAGCCCACGACGAACAGGAGTGCGGATATCACGTAGAGGCGAACGGGCGGCGTGAAAGATGCGCGTCGACCACCGAGAAAGTCTCGCGTCGCCAGGCCAGGTGTCTTGAACAAGCCGAAAATGGTCTTCCAGAATCGCTCATCAAGGCTAAAGAACCCATCAAAAAAGTCTCTGGCGAGGGCATGCACCGGGCGGTTCAGGTCAGCCGTGCTTTGCCCGCACTGGCCGCAATACGCGCCGGTGAGTGATGCCCCGCAATTGGTGCAGGTAGCGACCACTGGCGGGTGATCTTGATCTGATGTGGACGAACGCTTTGGCCATAACCTGAGTTTTGATGGCCGCGCGCTGTAAAGCAATGGCGAAACCTGCGGCCAACAAAAACGGCCGGGCTCTGATGAGCCCGGCCGCGTCTGTTCAGGACTCAATCCCGACGGGTTAGTTTCCGTTACTCAGGCCAGCCTGGCCCCGGAAATAGTTGAAGAACTCGCTGTCCGGCGGAACCACGATGGGGGTGCCATCGCGAACCGCTGTCTCATAGGCGATCATGGACCGATAGAAAGCGAAGAACTCTTCGTCCTGGCCATAGGCTGCGGCATAGATCCGGTTGCGCTGGGCGTCACCTTCACCGCGAATGCGCTCGGCTTCAGCACGGGCATTGGCCAGAAGCACGGTGGCTTCACGGTCGGCACCGGCGCGGATTTCCCGGGCGCGTTCCTCACCCTCAGCGCGAATGAGTGCAGCTTGCTGCTGACGCTCAGAGCGCATGCGCTGGAAGACCCGCTCTTCGACTTCGTCGGGCAGGTCAGCGCGCAGGATGCGGACATCAATCACCTCAAGGCCCAGATCAGCGCGCAGGACCGCGGCATCAACCGCAGTTTCCACCCGGTCCATGATCTCGGTGCGCTGACCGGAGATAACCTCCTGAGACGGGATGGAGCCGACCACAGCCCGCAGGGCATCTTCCATGATGGTGCTGAGGCGGGCGCGAGCACCAGCCTCGGTGCGAACCGTCTGGAAATAGCGCAGAGGGTCGATGATGCGGTAGCGCAGGAAGGCGTCAACTTCCAGACGTTCCTGGTCACCGGCCGTCAGCTGCTGCGGGCGCATGTCGAACTCGACATTACGCTTGTCGAAGATCAGCGTTTCTTCCCACGGCAGCTTGAAGTGCAGGCCCGGGTCTTCATTGCCCACCGCATTGGTGGTCCGAACCGGATCACCGAAGCGCAGCACGAGCGCGGACTGGGTCTCGCTGACGGTATAGGTCGCCGTCACAGCTGCGAGGGTTGCGCCACCCAGAAGGATGACAAGCAGGATTGTTAGAATGCGCATGATTTAACCTCCCTGGCCTGAGCCAGCAGCTTGACTGGCGGGACCACGCGATTGGCCCAGTCGATCCAGCGGCAGGTAGGGCACCGCGCCATTGGCCTGATCAAGGATCATGAGATCGGAGCGACCCAGCACGCGTTCCATGGTTTCGATATACATACGCTGGCGGGTCACTTCTGGAGCCGCTGCATACTCGGTGTAGATCGAGTTGAAGCGGTCAGCCTGACCTTCAGCTTCGGCCACGACCTGATCGCGATAACCGCGCGCTTCTTCAAGCAGGCGAACCGCGTCACCGCGAGCCTCCGGTACAATCCGGTTCGCATAGGCGGTCGCCTCAAGCGCGTTACTTTCAGCGTCCTGGGCGGCAGAAATCACATCCTGGAAGGCCGCGATCACGTCGCCAGGCGGTGAGGCTTCCTGCAGGTTCAGGCCGACGATCTGAATGCCGGCTTCGTAAAGGTCCAGGGTTTCCTGGAGAATGGCTTCTGCACGCGTTGCGACTTCGCCACGACCGCCAGAGATGATCGGCTGCAGGTCGGACGTGCCCACCACCTCGCGCATGGCGCTTTCGGCGATCGCTCGCACGGTGTCCTGTTGTTCACGCACGTTGAACAGATAGTCACGCACATTGGCCGGATCGACCTGCCACTGAACCGTGAAGGAGATGTCGACGATATTCTCGTCGCGGGTCACCATCAGCGCTTCTTGAGGGGTATCGCCCAGCGTGACATCACGGATCGTCGTGACATCTTCAATCTGAACCGTTTCGATCGGGAAGGGCAGTTTGAACCGCAGACCCGGCGTGGTGGTGCGCTCATAGGCACCAAAGCGCAGGACAACACCGGCTTCACCCGGGCCGACCTGATAAACCGACGCAAACATGACCACCACGGCTGCACCGATGGCCACCAGAGCCCCGAGGGCCCCGCCGCCACCTTTACCGCCTTTGGAGCCACGGCCACCGCCGCCGCCACCCATCATGCCGCGGATCCAGGCCTGGAGCCGGCGGACCAGCTCGTCCAGATCCGGTTCCTGACCGCCACCGCCGGGACCACGCCCGCCATTATTGGGGCCACGGCCCCACGGGTTTTGACCATTATTGTTGCCGCCGCCGCCGGAGCCCCAGGGACCTCCGCCGCCACCGCCACTCGAATTGTCATTCCAGGGCATATGCTCCCCGCTTCTAGGATTGTTGTTCGACGCTGAAATCGCGCTTGTCCCGATATGTGGCGGTTATGCCGTATCGGTTCAAGTAAAACCGCTTTTAAGTCGCAGCAACGCGGTCAAGGACGCGCACCACAAAGCCCGCATCATCACCGGGCCGGGCGTCAAAGCGCTGCGCTGACACCTCTGCCCACTCAGCCGGATCAAGCGCGGGGAAGTGGGCGTCACCCTCAGGCTCCAGATCCACCTCGGTCAGATAGATGCGGTCGGTGAGGGGGAGCAGATCAGCATAAAGCCGCGCCCCGCCAATCAGCGCCACTTCATCGACACCGGCGTCGAGCGCTGCGGTGCGTGCAGCGATGATCGCCGAGCTCGTGTCTGGGAAAATATGGGCACCTTCAGCTTCGATGAGCGAGCGGCTGACGATAATGTTTGCCCGGCCAGGCAGCGGCTTGCGCGGCAGGCTGTCCCACGTCTTGCGCCCCATCACGACCGGCTTGCCCAGCGTCGTCGCCTTGAAATTCTTCAGATCCGACGGAATACGCCAGGGCAGGTCGCCATTCCGGCCAATCACACCGTTTCTGGCAACGGCAACGACAGCGGCAAGGCGAGGCTGGGACGCCATCTACACCGCCACCGGTGCGCTGATGCGTGGGTGCGGGTCGTAGCCGTCGATGCAGATGTCCTCATACTCGAACGCGAACAGGTCCTTCACCTCCGGGTTCAGGTGCAGCCTGGGCAGGGTGCGCGGTGCGCGCGACAGCTGTTCAGCGACCTGATCGAAATGGTTAGAATAGATGTGCGCATCACCAAATGTGTGCACATATTCGCCCGGCTCATAGCCTGTCGCCTGGGCGACCATGGCCAGCAGCAGGGCATAGCTGGCGATATTGAACGGCACGCCCAGGAACATGTCCGCGCTGCGCTGGTAAAGCTGCAGGTGAAGGCGGCCGCCCAGCACTTTGAACTGGAACAGCGTGTGACAGGGCGGCAGCGCCATGGATGGCACATCGGCCGGGTTCCAGGCGCTGATCACGTGTCGGCGGCTGTCCGGGCTGGTCTTGATCTGCTCGATCAGCGTAGAGAGCTGGTCAATCTCTTCGCCATTAGGGCCCTCCCAGCGACGCCACTGCTTGCCGTAGACGGGCCCGAGCTCGCCGTTCTCGTCGGCCCACTCATCCCAGATGGAGACGCCGCGCTCCTGCAGCCATTTGACGTTGGTCATGCCCTTGATAAACCAGAGCAGTTCAACCGCGATGGACTTGAAATGCACCTTCTTGGTGGTCAAAAGCGGGAAGCCGTCGGCCAGATCACAGCGGATCTGGCGGCCAAACACGCCGCGCGTGCCGGTACCGGTGCGATCGGTCTGATCATCGCCGGTCTCAAGGATATCGCGCAACAGGTCCAGATAGGCCCGCTCGATCGGCGCGGCGTTTGAATAATCTGGCGTCGGTGTCGCTTCGGCGAAGGCCATGGCGTGCTCCGGTCGGTCTAACGTGAAAGCTGACGTTAACTTTTTCACCGATTCGGCGCAGCTGTCGGGGCGCAATTGCGTGTGGACAAGTGGCGTGAAAGCGCAGCGTGAGATGGTCTTCGCCTGTCCATTCTTTCATATTTCCTGACTTGTCGACGGGGCATTTCTGTGCCCAGATACAAAAAGAACAAATTGCGAACACGGGTTGGTCGCGCGGGCGGTTGACCGGTTCTGACCACAGGGAGATTTGAAATGATCGGCTATGTCACCATTGGAACCAATGACATCAAAAGGGCAGCGCCTTTCTACGACACCATCGCTAAACTGATGGATACGCCGCGTATGATGGAGGATGAAAACTTCATCGCGTGGGGCACGATGGAGGGCGGGGCCGGGATTGGCCTGACCAAGCCGTTCAATGGTGAGCCAGCCACGGTGGGCAATGGCGTGATGGTCGCGCTTCTGGCCCGCGACCCCGACCACGTGAACGAAATCTACAACGCTGCCATCGCTGCTGGCGGGACCGACGAAGGGGCCCCCGGCCTGCGCGGCGGCGGCTTCTACGCGGGCTATTTCCGCGACCTCGACGGCAACAAGCTCAATGCCTTCTGCATGGGCGTAGAGGGATAGCGCTCGTCCCCACGCGGTGCTAGGCCGCTCGCATCGCGCGTGACCCCAGCTTCACTATGGGTAAAGTGATCGCGCTTTATGGCCTGGTCAACACGGTCAGCGGCCTGCCCATGGTGGCTGAGTTTGCAGGCGGTATCGCTGCGAGCGCTCCTTAAAGACCCAGCTGGGCTCTCTGCTTGGTCGGGATGGCTCTGGCGCGCTAAGTCTTGAGGCTTGAAGCTGACCGGAGCTGTCACCATGAAAGAACCGAGCCGCCGCGCCAAACTGCTGGTGCGCAATGCCACGCGCGATGATGTGCCTGCGATCCTGGCGCTGCAGGACCGGGCCTACCCCAATATGGATCCGGATACCCCGGCCATGATCCGCGGCCAGATCGCCAACTTCCCTGAAGGCCAGTTCGTGGTCGATTATGAAGGCGATGTGGTGGGCTGGTGCGCCAGCTTCATCATCGGTGAGGACGTGGCCTTCGGGCCCCACGACTGGGCGGGGATTACCGGTGCGGGCTTTGCGGCGCGCCACGATCCTGATGGCGACTGGCTCTATGGGATGGAAGTTGCGGTCGACCCGTCCCGCCGCCGCCTGCGCATCGGCCAGCGGCTCTATGATGCGCGCAAATCCCTGTGTGAGGAGTTTGGCCTGAAAGGCGTGGTGTTTGGGGGCCGGCTGCCCGGTTTTAAACGCAAGCGCAAGCAATACCCCACGCCGCAGGATTATCTCGATGCGGTGGCCGAGGGCGAGATCAAGGATCCGGTGCTGAATTTCCAGATGCGTGCAGGCTTTGAGCCAGCAGGCATCCTGAAAGGCTATATGCCGGAGGACACCGATAGCGGCGGTGCGGCCGCGCGCATGGTCTGGCGCAATTCAAGCTTTGTGGAGGCGCGCCTTCCCCACCAGCGCCCAGCCAAGACCACCGTGCGGGTGGCCGCCATCCAGATGGCCATGCGCGCCGTTGAAAGCATGGAAGAGTTTGAACGTAATGTGGAGTACTTCACCGAGGTCTGTTCTGAATACAGGGCTGATTTCTGTGTCTTCCCGGAAATGTTCACGGTGTCCCTGCTGGCGCTGGAAAAGCGCAAGCTGACGCCGGAGGAGAGCATCGAGGCGCTGTCGCGCCACACGCCGCGCTTTCTGGACCTGATGCGTAATCTGGCGGTGCGCTTCAACATCAATATCGTCGGCGGCTCTCACCCCACGCGTACCGATGACGGGGACATCCAGAATGTCGCCTACATCTTCCTGCGTGATGGATCGGTCCATTCGCAAGAGAAGATCCACCCCACGCCGAACGAGCGTTACTGGTGGAATATCAAGGGTGGGGATTTCGTCCACGCGATCCCGACCGATTGCGGGCCGGTGGGCGTGCTGATCTGTTATGACACCGAGTTTCCAGAGCTTGCCCGGCGCCTGGCTGATGAGGGGGCGAAAATCATTTTTGCGCCTTACGCGACCGATGACCGGACGGGCCATTTGCGGGTGCGCTATTGCTCCCACGCGCGGGCGGTTGAGAACCAGCTCTATGTCGTCACCGCAGGCAATGTGGGCAATCTGCCCGGGGTTGAGAACATGGACATCAACTACGCCCAGAGCGCAGTGATCACCCCGTGTGACTTCCCATTCGCCCGCGATGGCATTGCCGCTGAGGCCAGCGAGAATGTGGAAACCATCGCGGTTGCCGATCTGCACATTGATGATCTGACCGAAGCGCGGCGCGCCGGCTCGGTACGGAACCTGCGCGACCGCCGTTTTGACCTTTACCGGATCGTGTGGACGGACCGGAACTAGAGACGAAAAAGGCCCTCCCGCGTTGGGAAGGCCTTTTACTTCAGGTCTGGGTGAGCGGCCTAGCTGACCAGCTTCATCTCGTCGGTCGGGGCATCCCATGTCAGGTGGTGATCCTGGAGCAGGGCCATGTTATCGGCAGCGATCACACGCGGCTTGACCTCATAGCCCAGCAGTACTTCGGGGTCCTCATCGGGATTGCGGGCCAGCAGCATCACTTCAGCAGACGTGAAGTTCGTCATGCCGCGGGCCAGCTCCTCGCCGTCCTCGTCATAGACGTGCAGCACGTCACCCTTGGTGAACTCACCCTGGATGGAGACCAGATCCGAGCCCTCGATGGAGGTACGCTTGTCGCGCAGCTTCTCGGCCATCTCCCCGTTGACCGTCAGGCCACCGGCCTGCTGCAGGCGATCGGTGAGCCAGATGCGCCAGCTGCTGTCTGGGTCACCATTGGCAACACAGCGCGTGTGGCGGCGTGAGCCATTGAGCACAGCCGTCATCGGGGCTTCGTTCTCGCCCTTGGCGATCAGCGTGGTGACGCCAGCGTTCTGGGCCATGTTGGCCGCCTTCATCTTCGTCAGCATGCCGCCGGTACCCAGCGCACTGACCGAATCTGTAACGTCGAGATAGCCCGACACGTCCTCGACCACCGGCACGTGCTTGGCCTCAGGGTCTTCCGGGTTGCGGTCGTAAAGGCCGTCGACACTGGTCAGGATAATCAGGTTATCGGCCTGGATCATCTGGGCGACCTTGGCGGCGAGGCGGTCATTATCGCCCACCTTGATTTCCTGGGTTGTGACCGAGTCATTCTCGTTCACGATCGGCATCACACCGTTTTCCAGAAGGCGGGTGATGGTGTTTTTCACATTCAGGAAGCGGCGGCGATCTTCAAGATCTTCCAGCGTGACCAGCACCTGGGCGATATCAAAGCCGTATTCCAGTGCGATCTGCTTGTAAGCATTCATCAGAAGCGGCTGACCGCAGGCCGCTGCAGCCTGCTTGTCGAGAATGCCCGCGGTTTCCGGGTCCGCATCGATGACGGACATGCCGATGGCAACCGAGCCAGAGGAGGTCAGGATCACATCCGTGCCTTCCTCTCTTAACTTGGCCACATCACTCAAAACCCCATGCATGAAAGCGTAGCGCAAGGTAAGATGATCAGTGTTCGCCAATAAAGATGAACCGATCTTTAGCACTAGACGCTTGCGTTCTGACAAAATAACCTCCAAAAAAAAGCACCATAGATTGGCGCGGGACGAGCGCAGACATAGACGTTTCGAAATTTATTTCAAGTAAGCGACCTGCGTAGACCATCTGCGATAAGTCGTACGCTGACCAAATTTACTCGAACTTGGCCATAGGGTCGCAGGTGGCGGGTTGATTTTTCATAAACAACATTCTATCTCCCGACCCGAACGCGTCGCTAGCAATGGCGGCGCTTCCGTGTATGTGGCTGTAGGAGTTTGCGTGACCTGTTCGATCTTGATGGTTGGTTGTGGGAATATGGGCGGTGCCTTGCTGGCGCGCTGGATCAAGCTGGACGGCGTCGACGTCACGGTCATGGATCCCGGTTCTCCCATCCTCCCCGACGGGGTCTCGCACATCGCGTCGCTGGATGAGCTGGACGACGCTCGCTTCGACGCAATGATTGTCGCGGTCAAGCCGCAGCTCATCTCCAAGGCGATCCCGCCGGCTGCCGAATACCTCAAGGATGGCGGCGTCGCTGTCTCCATCGCTGCGGGCACATCCGCCGACGTGGTGTCTGAGGCCTGCGGCGGGGCGGCTGTTGTGCGGCTGATGCCAAACATGCCGGCCCGTGTGGGGCAGGGGGTCAGTGGCCTCTATGCTCAGGACGCCGTGACCGAAGCCCAGCGCGCGCTCGCCACCAAGCTGGCTGAAGCGGTGGGCGTGGCCATCTGGGTACAGGCCGAAGATTCCATCGACCGCATAACCGCCGCGGCTGGCAGTGGCCCCGGCTATGTGTTCGAATTTGCCCGCGCCTACCAGGACGCGGCCGAAGACATGGGCTTCTCGCCCGAAGAGGCGCGCCGCCTGGTGCTGGAAACCATGCTGGGCTGTATGATGCTGGCGGCTGAAGGCGAAACCAGTTTCGAACTTCTGCGCGACAGCATTATGAGCAAGGGCGGCACGACCGCCGCCGGCGTATCGGCGCTGAACGATGATGGTGCGCTCAGCACTCACATTTCGGCAGCCCTGAAAGCCGCTTATGAGCGCGCTGTTGAACTCCGCGCCTGATTGGCACGGACTGACTTTTAGACTTTAACGACCACAATAGGTGAAAAGGACCTGATCTTAGGCATGACCGCTGTTGCGACCCTGGCCTCCAACGATACCGTCGACATCAACGCATATGTGGAGGATCTCGCCCGCAGATCCGTTGCGGCGGGTCGCCAGCTGGCGGCGGCATCCACAGATCAGAAAAACACGGCGCTGACCAAGGCGGCTGAAGCGCTGCGCGCAAACTCCGCGCGTCTGATCGAGGCCAATGGCATCGACGTGGAAAGCGTGAAGAAAGCCGGCAAGCCGGACTCCTTCATCGACCGTCTGGTGCTGGACGAGGAGCGCATTGCCGGTATCGCCGACGCGCTTGATCAGATCGCGGCTCTGCCCGATCCGGTTGGCCGTGTCCTGCACACTGTCGAGCGCCCCAACGGTCTGAAGATCGAACGCGTGGCGACGCCGCTTGGCGTAATCGGCATGATCTATGAGAGCCGCCCGAATGTCGGCGCTGACGCCGGCGCGCTGTGCCTGAAGTCGGGCAATACGGTGATCCTGCGTGGCGGTTCGGAAAGCCTGAACTCGACCCGTGTGATCGTGGAGTGCCTGGCTGAAGGTCTCAAGGCTGCAGGCCTGCCGCAGGACTGCATCCAGATGATCGACACCCCGAACCGTGAGGCGGTCAAGGCGCTGCTCACGGCTGTGGGTCTGGTTGATCTGGTGATCCCGCGCGGCGGTAAAGGCCTGGTCTCGCTGGTCCGTGATCAGGCGCGTGTCCCGACGCTGCTACATCTGGATGGCAACTGCCACACCTATGTGCACGCGGCGGCTGACCTGGGCAAAGCCGTATCCATCCTGACCAATGCCAAGCTGCGCCGCACCGGTATTTGCGGGGCGACCGAAAGCCTGGTGGTGGACCGTGCTGTTGCAAAGGACTTCCTGCCGCGCGCCATCGAGGCGCTGGGCGGTTGTGAAGTGCGCGGTGAAGCCGAAGCCCAGGCCATCGACAGCCGCATCAAGCCAGCCTCGGCCGAAGACTTCGCCACTGAATATCTCGACGCCATCCTGTCGGTGAAGATTGTGGATGGTCTCGATGAAGCGCTGACCCATGTGGCTCAGCACTCTTCGGCCCATACCGACGCCATCGTCACCGAGGATCAGGATGCGGCCGATGCCTTCCTGACCACCATCGATTCAGCTGTGGTAATGCACAACGCATCCACCCAGTTCTCCGATGGCGGGGAGTTTGGCATGGGCGCAGAGATCGGCATTGCCACTGGCAAGATGCACGCGCGCGGCCCGGTGGGTCTGGAGCAGCTGACGAGCTTCAAATACCGCGTTCTGGGCAATGGCCAGACGCGCCCGTAAGCGCTGTCGCTGACTGCACTCACATTTATCTGTTCACGAAACTGATTGAGGCCGCATCATGCAAGTTGAAGCGCTGATTTCGCTCGCCGGGTATTTCGTACTCATGCTCGGCATCGGGCTCTACGCCTATAAAAAGTCCACCGACGATGTGTCCGGCTACATGCTGGGCGGTCGCCAGCTCCACCCGGCTGTGGGGGCGCTGTCTGCCGGTGCATCGGACATGTCCGGCTGGATGCTGATGGGCCTTCCCGGTGCCATTTATGTGTCCGGTCTGGGCGCGGCGTGGATCGCCGTTGGCCTGGTGATCGGTGCCTATTTCAACTATCTCCTCGTGGCCCCGCGCCTGCGGGTCTTCACCGAGGTGGCTGACGACGCCATCACGATCCCGGACTATTTTGAAAAGCGCTTCAACGACAAGACGCGGATCCTGCGTATCGTGTCCTCGGTCGTGATCGTGATCTTCTTCACGCTCTACACGTCATCGGGCGTTGTGGCTGGCGGCAAGCTGTTCGAAGCCAGCTTCGGGCTGAACTATTATATGGGCCTGTTCCTGACCGCCGGTGTTGTGATCATGTACACCCTGATCGGGGGCTTCCTGGCCGTCAGCCTGACGGACTTTGTCCAGGGCGTGATCATGTTCATCGCGCTGATCATGGTGCCGATCGTGGCCTACCTGCAGCTGGGCAATCTGGGCGAGATTGCCGAGATCACGCGCGCTGCCGCTGATACGTCGGGATATCTGTCCATGGTTCCAGAAACCCTGGGCCTGGTCAGTATTGTCGGCATTGTCTCTGCGATGAGCTGGGGCCTTGGCTATTTCGGCCAGCCACACATCATCGTGCGCTTCATGGCGATCCGCACCCTTAAAGAAGTCGCGACCGCTCGCCTGATCGGGATGAGCTGGATGATCGTGACGGTCATCGGCGCAGTGCTGACCGGTATTCTGGGTCTGGCCTTTGTGACGACCAATGAAGGGCGCATCGCGGACGCCGCGATCGAGTTCACCGACCCGGAGACCATCTTCATCCTGATGAGCCAGATCCTGTTCCACCCGCTGGTCGGCGGCTTGCTGCTCGCAGCGATCCTGGCCGCGATCATGTCGACGATTTCCAGCCAGCTGCTGGTGTCGTCCAGCTCGCTGACGGAGGACTTCTACAAGACCTTCGTGCGCCGTAGCGCGAGCCAGAAAGAGCTTGTGCTGATTGGGCGGGCCTCGGTGCTGGCCGTGTCGCTTGTCGCGATCTTCCTGGCGTTTGATCGCTCCAGCACGATCCTGTCGCTGGTGTCCAATGCCTGGGCTGGCTTTGGTGCCGCCTTTGGTCCGCTCATCCTGTTCAGCCTCTATCGCAAGGATATGAGCCGGTCTGCCGCCATCGCCGGCATGGTGACCGGTGCGGCTGTGGTGCTGTTCTGGATCTACGCGCCGATCACGGTGATGTGGGGCGGTGAGGAAACCAACCTCTCCGGCGTGATCTATGAGATCATTCCAGGCTTCATCGCCAGCTGTGCTGCCATCCTGATCGCAGACGCTGTGACCGCCGCGCCGAAAGGCAAGGTGAAGGAGCGTTTCGAAGAGATGGAAGACACCATGGAAGCGGATCCGAACCTCTAAGGGGTCTGACCAGCTTTACCTGACGACCAAGGGGCGCGGGCAACCGCGCCCCTTTCTTCTGACCCAGACACGTCCGACCTTAAAGAGCCCTGCCGTGGATAGTTATCGCAGCCTCACCGCCGTCATCATCTGCCTGTCCGTGCTTCAGGCCGCTCTTGGCGCTCTGGCCATTGTTGGCCCGCTGACACTTCTTGGAAGCGGGGCCGGATCGCTATGGATTGGCCTTGTGGCGTCGGCCTATGCGGGGGGCTTCTTGCTGGGGGCTCAGCTTGCTCCGCGTGAAATCGGGCGCATCGGCCATATCCGCTCGGTGTCGGCGTTCGGTGCCTGCGCGGCGGTGGCCGCGGCTTTGCTCAGCCTGTCGACAGCTATCCCGTGGTGGATTGTCGTGCAGTTTGCGCTGGGTGTCGCTGTGGCCATGCTGATGGCGACCGGTGAAAGCTGGATCGCCGATGCGGCCCCTGAAAAACAGCGCGGCTCCATCATCAGCTTCTACATGGTCGCCGGGAAGCTCGGTTATCTCGCCGGGCCCTTCCTGGTGCAGATGCTGCCTGAAGGCGCGGTTTACGGCTTCCTGCTGATCGTAGCGCTGATGGCGGCAAGCCTGGTGCCGGTGGCCGCGACTGATCGTTCTCCGCCAGAAGTCACCTCGACAAGTGCCATGAACCCGCTTCAGATCTGGCGTCGGGCACCGGCTGCGTTGATGACGGCGGTTGTTTCGGGCCTGTGCGGCGCGGCCGTGCTGCAGCTTTATTCGGTTTATATCAGCGCGATCCGTCCGGTCGACGCCGTCGCGTTTGCGGCGCTGTTTAATGGTGCGCTGATCGCCGGATCGGTGGTTCTGCAATGGCCAGCGGGTTTGTTGTCAGACCGCATTGATCGGCGCCTGGTGATTGCCGGGCTTGCGGCCATCGCAGGGCTCGCTTCGATCCTGCTGGCGCTGTTCGGCGGCGCGGCACCGGGCTGGTTATTGCTTGCAGCTGCGAGCCTGTGGGGGGCTGGCGCGATGTCGATCTACGGCGTCGGGGTGGCCCACGCGTCCGACCGCGCGGGAGCCGGTGAGGGCGCAGCCATGATGAGTGGCGTCATCCTGGTCTGGGCCTTTGGCATGATCCTGGGGCCAACGCTTGGCGGTGTGGTAATGGATGTCGCCGGGCCTTCGGGGCTGTTCGCGATCACGGCTGTGGCGCTGGTTGGGCTGACCGCGGCCATGGTGCTGCGTCGGGCGGACCGGGAAGCTGTGGACGAAGACGACAAGTCCGACTTTGCCGCCTCAACGCCAACAAGCCTCGCCATGTCCGAGATCAGTCCCATGAATGATGACTCAGAAGACATTTCTGACAGTGGCGATGATAATGGAGGCAACGTGATCCATGCAGAATAGTGGAGCAGTATATTTGAATAATAATGTTATTGAGCGGCGATAGAAATTCCTACTTATGCAATTTATGGGGAGTATTGGATGAATCTATTGACATATTTTCAGCAATAACATTGAAAAATAACTTTGAAGACCCATATCTCTCTCCGTCGACGCGCAATGCTGCGCGCGGCGCGAAAGGAGTTTTTTATGAGGACCAAGATCACCGAAACCGACGCGAAACAGGGTACGGAGCGCAAGGGTCAGCGGAGGATTCTCCTTGTCTCGACCGCGCTCGCCGCTGCCGTGCTGGCGCTCGCGGTGATTGGTTTTGCTATCGCTTTCTAGCGCCCTGTCATCACTGCCGACCTTGAGCTGTGCACACCATCAATGATGGAGATGACGACATGACTGCTGTTTTGAAAGCTGACTTTGCCAACGAAAACGAACCGCGCATCAGCGTGACCGACAATGCCGACCGCGAGCGCCTGGCCGGTGCCCTGCGCGAAGTTGTGGGCGACACCTATATGCTGCTCGCCAAGACCCAAGGCTACCACTGGAATGTCAGCGGTCCGCTCTTCCTGTCGATCCACGAGCTGACCGAGAGCCAGTATCGCGACCTGTTCGAGGCCGCTGACGATCTCGCCGAACGGGCCCGTGCGCTGGGTGAAGCCGCTCCGACGTCTTACGCCCAGTTTGCCAAGACGAGCGTCATTGAAGACGACGACGGTAAGCCGAAAACGGCCGGTGAAATGGTCGACGCGCTGGCCACCGACAACGAGCGCTGCGCGCGCCGCTTTCTGGAGGTCTCCAACCTCGCCGAAGACCTCGGCGACAAGGTGACCGAGGATATGGCCATCGCCCGCATGCGCCAGCACGAACAGAACGCGTGGATGCTTCGCGCCACCTCGGCCGACTAGGCAATCCCGCGTTTGACCAAAGAGAGCCCCGCCTGGTTTCAGGCGGGGCTTTTTTTATTCAAACTCGCGCCGCCAGCGCACGGCGAGCTGGGCATTGGTGTCCCCCGTCAGGCGCGACAGCACCACGATGTCTGGCGTGATCGACCATTCCAGGCGCGCCGCGCCCAGCGACGCCGCCGTGCCGGTCTCAAGCTGAAGATAGACGTCCTCGCTCAACTGGCGCCCGCCCGACAGGGCAATCGCGCCGTCTTCGGTCTCGCTCAGGGTCAGGCGATCAATCCCCAGCCGCTGCCCGGCTTCACTCAACGCGTCAAGCCAGTTACGCCCAGACAGCTGTGCGGCCAGCTGTGCGGCCTGAAGCGGGCTGAGGGCGGCGGTATTCTGGTCAAACAAGAGCCGTGCCAGCACCTCGTCTTCGGGCAGGGGCGGCGAGCTTTCAAAGCGGATGCGCGGCGCGGTGATCGGCCCATCGGCCAGCGCCGTAACATCCAGCCCCGCGCGCGAGTGAGTGCCGCGCAAGCTGATGCGGGTGCGCTCGATGGGGCCGGTAAAGCTGATCTCGCCGTCCTCGATATCGAAGATGCGGGTCAGCAGCGAGGCCTGCCCGTCGATCAGGCTGGCCCGGCCGGTCAGGTTCAGCCGGTTGGCGGGCCCTTGAACGCGCACATGGGTCGACCATTCAGAATTGAAATTCCGGCTGGAGACGAACAGCGCGTTGTCCGCCCGCACGGTGTAGTCCAGCGTGATCTCGATCGGGCGGCGATAGGCCGGATCTAGGCTGCCCGGGCGGTTCAGCTCCACCACTTCAATCTGGGGAATATTGGAGCCGCTGGGCGCGACCGGAGTCAGCGCAAGCCGGTCGATATCAGCTTCACCGGTCACCGTCAGCTGGCGACCGCGCAGCTCCAGCGCAGCATTGCCCGATGTCTGGGCAAACAGTTCAGGGCGGGCAATAGCGCGGAAACGCTCAAAGCTGACTTCACCGTCACCCTGAAGCCCGGCTTCGGTCAGGCGCAGCGCGCCGGTTGCCGTGGCGCGACCCCCATTGCCATCGCCGAGACGCGCCTCGGTGATCTCAAGCTGATCATTGGTGAAGCGGGCCTGCAGATCGAACGGCGTAAACTCAACGCCGGCGGTCTGGGATCGATAGGCCCCGTCGCTGATCATCACGCTACCGGCGACCTCGCCTTCGGCAAATTGCGCGCTGCCATCGATGACGCCGGTAAAGCGCTCAGTGCGCGGCAGGTAAAGCCGCGCCAGCGTGTCGAGTGGGCCGACAAGCGTCACGTCTCCGCGCCAGCCAGGCCGGGCAAGCGCGCCGAGATTTGTGACCGCGCCGGGCAGGCTGAGCGCTGCATTGGCATCAAGACCGCCAGCGTTTGCGGTCAGCGTGAAGTCCGCCGCTTCGCCCAGATCAAGCCGGGCGTCCAGGTTCAGCGCTCCGCCTTGCGGGCCGCTCACCGGCTCCATGTCAGCGATGGAAAGACGGATGCCTCCACGCCATTGCGCCTCGACCTGACGAAGGTCCGCGCTTGCCTCAAACTCACCGTTCGCGGGGGGCAGCTTTGCCAGATCTGATAGGATGCGCGCCGGGGCATTGGACAAATTGAAGACGAGCCGGGTCTCTTCGCCTTGCTCAAACTGGCCGCTCAGATCAGCGTCATCCAGGCTCGCGTTTAAGTCAGCGATCAGCGTTTCGGCCGTCCGGCGCAACGCAATCGCGTCTGGGGCATTGATGGCATAATCGCCCCAGTCACCGGACAGGCTGGCATTGAGGGTCGTCAGCTCAGGCTGCAGCTGCAACCGGCCTTCGGTACGGATGGCGAAGGGCTCAAACGCCAGACCGCGCGCCGCCCCTGTCAGCGCCAGGTCACTCAAGGGCCCACGGGCGGTTAGCTGCGCCGCCGTCAGGTCACCGCCGGTGATGGGAAAGGCCTCGGCACTGCCGGTCGCCTCAAGCTCACCGTCTATCAAGGACGAAACGGGCCCGGCAAAACGAATATCGGCGGCCCAGGATTTCAGCGCCGCGGTGTCCGCCGCAATCAGGTTCAGCGCCAGCTGCTCGCCTGCAAGGCTGGCCTCGGCTTGCGCCTGTACGCTGCCCCAGCTTGCTTCGTCTACGGTCAGCTCTGCACGATCAGGTGACTGGGAGAAGCGGCCATTCAGGCGCGCCGGTGCTTGCGGTGTTTCAGCATCCAGCTGCCAGCTCCCCGACAGCGCGTCGCCCTCGCGCCGGGCTTCTGCGCGCAGCTTCGGTTCGGTGATCACAAGCCCGCCGAGCTCAAGCTCACCGGTTTCGATTTGCGTGCGAAGCGTCAGATCGTCCAGCGTGCCGCTGGCCTCAAACCCGGCTGAGGCCTGACCGCTCAAACCCTCCACTGGCACGGCGGCCAGGTCGAGCAGAGCGTCGAGGCTGGCCGTGATGGCGCTGTCTGAACGTCCCAGCTCACCTGATCCGGTCAGCGCGATGGCGGAGGTCTGAAGCTCGGCGCGAGGCAGGCGGATGTATTCAGGATCAATATCGACATCAAATTGGCCGGTGAGATCCTCAAGCAGTGGCGTCAGGGCTTCGCTGGCGACAAGTTCGTCGCTTTGCACCTCAAGTGTCAGCCGGTCCCACCCACGTGATGCATCACGGGTGATGGCGTTGATGACCAGCGGCCCAGCCACGCCAACACCTAGCGGGGCGACGTCATCCAGGGTGAGGTCCGCCGTTCCCGTTAGTGCCATTGAGGGGGTGTTCAGCGCACCTGTCGCGTCGAGCTGCCAGTGGGTCGTGGAAGCCGTCAGGGTCTCGATATTGATCAGGCCTTCAGTGGTCTGAAGCCTTGCCGCAAAATCAAGATCGGACTGAACCAGACCGGCTAGCTGAGCATTGCTCGCGCGGGGCCCGGCTACATCGCCGGTCAGCTCGATATCGCGCCCGTTAGCCCAAGCGCGGATCACAGCATCAGCGCTCAGTCGCTCAGCCGTAATCTGCGGATGGGTGATCTGATCGATGGTCAGGGACACCGCGTACTGGCCCTCTGTCGCGATGACCTGTGCTCGCGCTGCGCTAGCCCCAAGATTGTAGGTCTGAAGCTGAGCCAGGCCGGCATCGGTCAGCACCAGGTCCGCCTGCCAAGGCTCTGCGAGCAGGTCTTGCGCATCAAGCGTGAAGGTTGCCGCCTGAACATTCAGCTGATCGATGGAGCGCGGCTGCAGTGCGCCGTTGGCGGTCACATCCAGATCCGGAGCCAGTTCCGCCACCCCGTCGGGCAGGGTGGGCCAGCGTCCGGGCAGGGCGGAAGCCTGAAGCTGCCAGCGCCCCCGTTCCCAGCTCACCTCACCGTCTGACACCGACGCATCTTCGATGGTCAGGTCAAAGCGCCCGCCACCGGCGCGCGATGTGCCTTCAATCTGACCGGTCAGCTGCCACCCGGTGTCTTCAAGCCGGGTCAGGCTCGCCAGCGCCCCGCCGGGCACGGCATCAACTTCAAACTGACCGTCGAGATCGCCGCTATTGGAATGGGTGAGGGTCAGGCTCAGCTCGTCGCCCGCCTGATCGATGCGCCGCGCATCCGCGGTCACGAAGAAGGCCCGTCCGGCCGCATCAAAGCCGCCACTCAACGTGTATTGGGCTTCAGGTCCGGCCACGTTTTCGGCCAGCGCCAGCGTGTTGATGGCGACGCGTTGAATACGAAGGCTGGGGAGGCCACCGCCACTGCCACTGGATTCCGGGCGCTCTGCGCGAATGGGTCGGCGGGCAATGTCGAGCTGCTCGATCTCGATGGTCTCAAGGCCGATCGTGCCACCCAGAAGTGCGCGCGGCTGCCAGCCAACGCGAACATCCTGAGCGGTCAGCCAGACGCCGTCCTGATCGCGCAGGGTCACCTGGTCGGCGGTGAACTCAGACAGGACGTTGCCGCGTAGGCCTTCGACCTGAAGCTCACCATAGCCAGCGATGTCGCGGCCATTGATGGCTGAGCTGGCGACCTGACGACCAAACTCACCCGTCATCGCCCAGACAAGCGCCACAATCGCGCAAGCTAGCGACACGAGCAGGCCGATCAGGATCGACAGCCAGCGGCGTTTGAACAAGGACCGACCCGCCATCAGAAGGCCTGCCCCAGACCGACATAGACATGGAGTGACGCTTCATCGCTGCGCCGGTCGAGGGGCGCAGCAATATCAAAGCGAAGCGGCGCAAAGTCGAAATGATAGCGCACGCCCACGCCAATCCCGGCTCTGATATCGGACAGCTCGGGCGCGGCCTGTTCTTTAGCGGTGCCCACGTCAGCGAAGACCACACCGCCCCAGCGCCCGTCAGACCGCCAGCGCAACTCAGCGCTCGCTTCAACAACCGAGCGCCCGCCTTCAAGGCTGCCATCGCTGGCACGCGGTGAGAGCGACTGGTACTCAAAACCCCGAACCGATCCGCCACCGCCGGCATAGAAGCGCTGGTCGGCTGGAACCGCATTCAGGCTTGCTCCAGCAATACTGCCCGCGCGCACCCGGCCCGCTACGGTGAGCTGTGGGGTGAGTTGTCGATAGGTCGCCAGCGAGGCGTCACTGATGACATAGCCCGACTGGATATCGCCCATGGTAACCGCAGGCGTGACAGAGGCTGTGGCCCGGATGCCGCGCGACGGATCGGTGCGGCTATCGCGCGTGTCGAAGACAGCCGTGATCCCGCTGTAGACCGAGACCGTGTCGTCTTCTTCGCCGGTGCCGGAGCGGATCTGGGAGCTGTCAATTCCGGTGGCGACCCCCACCGTCCAGGCAGCCTTAAGCTGGCGCGTGACGTCCACCTCCAGCTCAACCTCGCGCTGGTCAAAGGCGTCGGTTTCCTCGTTCCTCGCGGCTGCCAGGAAAGACAGGGTCTGGTCCGGGCGACGCCAGTGTGGGGCGGTAAGCCGGGTTTCAAGCGATTGCTCCAGGGTGGACAGCAAAGCGGCCACCGACAGCGTTTCGTCGCCGCCAAAGACATTGCGCCGGGTCCACTGACCATCAACGCCCGCGCCCTCGCTGGTGGAGATGGCAAAGCCGCCTTCGACCACATGACGCGGGGCCGGGGTCAGGCTGACGAGGACGTCGCGCTCTTCAACGCCGCGTTCAGCCGGTGCCAGCTGGACCTGAGCGCGCGCAACACTGTCGAGGGCCGTCAGCCGGGCCTGGTATTCGCGAAGGGCGCTGAGCTGGGCGATCTCACCTTCAGGCAGGTCACCCAGGCGCTGAACAAAGCGGGGCCGCCAGCGATCACCCTCCGGCATGATCTCGCCATAGCGGCTGAAGGTGCCGGTTTCATAGGCGAGCATGATGGCCGCGTTGCGGGTGTCGTGGTCGACCACCACTTCACGCTCTCCCGTCGCCGCGTCTGGCCAGCCCGCTTCCTGAATGCGGGCAAGCCCTGCCGCTTCTGACGCCATGACGGCGGCCGCACGCAAGGGCGACCCGGGTCTCAGCGCATCAAGCGCGGGCTCCACCACCTCAGCGGCACGGCCATCGGTCTTGGCGATGATCTCAACCGTCTCGACAACGAAGCGCTCGGACGGCACGACGATGTACAGCGCCTCGCCCTGACGAACCGTGGTGCGCACCGCCGCCCCGTAGAAGCCTTCAGACCGCAACAGCGCCACCATCCGCCGGGATACCGACGCGGAGGGCAGGCTGCGGTCGCCGTCTTCAGCCGAGGTGCTGACCATGGCGCGCAGCTGACCGGTCAGCTCGGCGGGGAGCTCGCCATCAACCTGCATCGCCTGACGCGCGTGGACGGGGGATAAGGTGAGGGATAGAAGGCACAGCAAACCCGTCACAAGAGCGGTCAAATCCGCCTTGCGCCAGCGCGCCGAAGTACGCGGGTCAGGTTTCGCCTCAATCAAGGTCATGTCGCCTGTAGTCTGGTCCCATTTGTCTGGACGTCCATGGACCCCCAATTACATCTTATCAACACGCTGTTATCAGCGCGGCAGATTTATGGCGAGGCGCAGCCGGGTCTGCTAGCGTATGTTAACGACTGATTTGGAGCCGCCTGATGCGCGCGATACTGACCGCTTTATCCCTGTTGCTTGTCCCGGTGTTTTCAACCGCTTTGGCCCAGCCAAATGGCGGATTTGCAGACCTGAATGACGCGCTCAGTCCGGCTGTTGTGAACATCGCCACGGCCAACCGGATCGGGGATGAAGACGGCATGCCGGTCTTCCCGCCAGGCTCTCCGCTGGAGCGCTTCAATGACATGCTGGGCGATGGCCCGCGGGTGGAGCGCTCGCTGGGATCAGGCTTCATCATCACCACCGACGGTCTGGTAGTCACCAATCACCATGTCATTGACGATGCCGATGAAGTTGAGGTCGTACTACAGGATGGCCGCGTGCTGCCCGCTGAAATCATCGGACGGGATCCGGCCACCGATCTGGCGGTGCTGCGTGTTGATGCGGGCGAGCCGCTTCCCTTTGTGCGCTTTGGCGATAGCGATACGCTGCGTGTTGGCGAATGGGTCGTGGCCATTGGCAACCCGTTCGGCCTTGGCGGCTCGCTGACCGCTGGTGTGGTGAGCGCCCAGGGGCGCGATATCGGCGGTCGTTATGACGACTATGTGCAGACCGATGTGGCCATCAACTCCGGTAACTCTGGCGGTCCGCTGTTTAACATGGACGGCGAAGTCATTGGCGTGAACACGGCTATCTTTTCGCCCACAGGGGCCAGCGTCGGCATCTCCTTCTCGATCCCCAGCCGGGTTGCCGAGCCGGTCGTGGAACAGCTCATCGAGTATGGCGAAACCCGCCGCGGCTGGCTGGGCGTCAATGTTCAACCCGTCACCCAGGACATGGCCGATGCCATGGGCTTATCCAGCGCTCGCGGCGCTCTTGTCACCCGGATAGATCCAGAAGGCCCCGCAGGCGATTCCGACCTGGCTGTTGGCGACGTGGTTCTGGCCTTTGCCGAGCAACCCGTTGCCGATGACCGTGCCCTGCCGCGGATAGTTGCCGCCACCGAACCAGGCTCCACAGTCGAAGTGGAGGTGTTTCGCCGGGGACAAGCCGTGACGCTGGAAGTCACGGTGGAGCGCCTGAATGAAGGCAACTCACCGGCTGCACCCGTTGGAGCAACACCGCGAGAGGACGCGCCCGCGACCAGCGGCGACGACCTGTTTGGCCTTACACTTGAACCGCTTACCGATCAGCTGCGCCGCCGCTACCGGGTCCACCCGGACGCTGAAGGTCTGATCGTGACCGAGATCAACCCCGACAGTGATGCGGCCGGCAAGGTGCGCGTCGGCGACGTGGTTGAGGAGATTGCCTGGACCTCGGTTGAGGATCTGGACCAGGCCCGAGCGCTTGCCGAAGGGGCCAGCGAGGACGGCAGTCCGGTGCTGTTCAGCCTGAACCGACAGGGCCAGTATGTGCTCCAGACGCTTCGCGCCGACGCCAGCTAAAGCCTTTATCTTACGGGGACATGACATGAAGCGATCTCTTTTCATCCTGGCCGCTGCGCTGGGTGTATCGGCCTGCGGTGAGGGCGGCGGCACAGGCCAGATCGAGCGGCTTGAAAGCGGCGTCATCTATCGCAATGACGGACCGGAGATCAGCACCGTTGACCCCCACCAGGCCGATGGCACCTGGGCTGAACCGATCAATGGCGACATGTTTGTCGGCCTGCTGCGCCGGGGCCCCGATGGCATACCGGGCCCGGCACTCGCGACCGACTGGACCGTCAGTGAGGATGCGCTGACCTGGACGTTTTCAATGCGCGACGCGGTCTGGTCTGACGGGCGCGCGATCACCGCTGACGATGTGGTTTTCAGCCTGCGCCGGGCGGTCGATCCGGCAACTGCGGCGGCTTATGTGGAGGTCTACGGCCCCATCGAAAATGCCCGCGCGATCCTTGCCGGTGAGGCCGATCCGGACACGCTGGGTGTCACGGCGCTGGATGCTCGCACAGTGCAAGTCCGCCTGTCCGAACCGATGGCCTTCCTTCCTGAGTTGCTGGCTGACAGCCGGGGGGCGGTCCTGCCTCGGCATGTGATCGAAGCCCATGGCGATGCCTGGGTTCAGCCCGACAATATCGTTGTGAATGGGGCCTATACGCTCGTCGAGCGGATCCTGGATCGCCAGACCGTGCTGCGCCGCAATCCGCTTTACTATGACAACGCCAATGTCTGCTTTGACGAGGTGTTTTACTTCCCGATCTCGGCACCAGAGACCGCCGCGCGTCAGGCTCGGGCCGGTGAGCTGGATATTGCCGCAGCCGTGCCCGCCAATATCGTGTCGCTCATTGAGACCGAGATGCCGGGCCATATCAATCACGCCACACCGCCGGCGACCTTCTACTTTCAGGCCAATACCGAAGTGGCCCCGTTTGATGATGTGCGTGTGCGTGAGGCGCTGGCGATTTCCATCGACCGGGAGTTTGCCTTCACCGAAGTCGTCACCTCCGGCATGCGGGTGGCCAACAGCCTCGTGCCAGAAGGCCTCGCGGCCCCCTATGAATCGGCCCGGGTAGCCTGGGCAGATGAGCCGCTGGAGGCCCGGCGTGAGCGCGCGGTTACGCTGCTCGAGGAGGCGGGCTTTGGGCCCGACAATTCGCTCCGGTTTGAGTATTCCTACCCATCGGGCGGCGTCGCCAACCGGGTCGTGCCGGTGTTCCAGAATGACTGGAACAGCCTGGCGGACTGGGTGCAGGTGGAGATTTTCGGCGCTGAAGCGGCGGTCCACTACCAGAATCTGGGGGCGGGCGAGTTTGAAGCTGCGCTGGGCGGCTGGAGCGCGACGGTGCGCGATGTGTCCTACATGCTCGACGTGATCCGCGAAGGCTCGGTGGGCAATTTCCCGCGCTGGGTCAACGAAGATGCCAATGCGCTTCTGGCGCAGGCAGATCGGGAGCGTGACCCGGCCCTGCGTGCTGATCTTCTGCGCCGGGCAGAACAGATTGCGCTCGATGACTTCGCCATCGCGCCCTTCTACCACCCGGAGCGCGCATGGATGGTGCATCCGCGTATCGTAGGCTGGGTCGGTGGTGCCGTGGAGTACATGCCCACAACCCATCTGTGCCTGAGCGAGGCTGAGGGGTAGGGGTTCGTGAAATCCCGGACGTCGCACCGCGACGATCCGGGACCTCCCCCTCAAGTCTTGGGTCTGATTTCTGATGAAGGCCCCGGTTCAGCCGCTTCGCTTTGACCGGAGTTTCAGTATTGCTTTGACGAGGCCTACTCCGCCGCGCGGGCTTCTGGCTCAGCGCCCATCAGGTCGGGCAACCAGTTTTCGTAGGCCTGTTTCAGCGCGATCAGGTCAACGGCATGGCCGCCATTGATCGAGATGAAACGCCCACCGGCCAGACCAATCACGCTGACCGGAACGGACTGGGCCTTGGCGTCGGCCAGCATGGCCTCGGCGTTCTCAGCGCTGGCGGCAATCAGGTAGCGGCCCTGATCCTCGCCAAACAACCAGGCAAAATGAGGCACCTTGCCCTGATAGGCGAGCTTGATGCCGGTGCCTGAGGCGATGGCCATGTCCGCAGCTGCGCAGGCGAGGCCGCCATCTGACAGGTCATGGACCGCCTTGGCGCGGCCGGCGCGGATTTCGCCTCGCACATAGTCGCCGTGGCGCTTTTCCGCAGCCAGATCAACGCGGGGCGCGTTGCCGGATTCCTTGCCTTCGATGTGGCGCATATAAAGCGAAGCGCCAAGCTCCCCCTTGGTCTCACCGACCAGAAGGATCACGTCGCCTTCAGACATGCAGCCAAAGCCGGCGCGCTTGTCCATATCCGGGATCAGGCCCAGACCGCCGACCGCCGGGGTTGGCGGGATCGCCCGGCCATCGGTCTCGTTGTAAAGCGAGACATTGCCCGACACGACAGGGAAGCTGAGAACCTTGCAGGCCTCCGCCATGCCCTCAACGCACCCTACGAACTGGCCCATGATTTCAGGGCGTTCCGGGTTGCCGAAGTTCAGGCAGTCGGTGATCGCGATGGGATCTGCACCGACAGCGGTCAGATTGCGCCAGGCTTCGGCCACGGCCTGCTTGCCGCCTTCATAGGGGTCCGCAAAGCAGTAGCGCGGGGTGCAGTCGGTGGTGATCGCCAGCGCCTTGTTGGTGCCGTGAACGCGCACGATGGCGGCATCCGCCGGGTCTTCGGACGAGGCAGCGGTATCGGCCATCACGTGGCGGTCATACTGGCTCCAGATCCAGCGCTTGGACGCCATGTCCGGCGTCGCCATCAGCTGGACCAGAACCTCACCGAGATGGTCTGGCTGGTGCAAATCAGACGGATCGATTTGCGCGCGGGCTTCAGCCGGGAAGTGCGGGCGGTCGTATTTCGGAGCGTTTTCGCCAATGGGATCAAGCGGCAGGTCGCAAACTACATCGCCATTGTGGCGCAGAACCAGACGGCCATGCTCAGCCGTCTTGCCGATGGTGGCCACGTCCAGATCCCACTTTTTAAAGATGCGCTCGGCCACATGCTCACGACCGGGCTTCACGATCATCAGCATGCGTTCCTGGCTCTCAGACAGCATCATCTCGTAGGCCGTCATCGCCTCTTCGCGCTGGGGCACGTGATCAAGATCAAGCTCAATGCCAAGACCGCCAGAGGACGCCATCTCCACCGAAGAGGAGGTCAGGCCCGCTGCGCCCATGTCCTGGATCGAGGAGATGGCGTCTTCAGCCATCAGCTCCAGGCAGGCTTCGATCAGCTTCTTCTCGGTGAACGGGTCACCCACCTGAACGGTTGGGCGCTTTTCTTCGCTACCCTCGCCGAACTCGGCCGAGGCCATGGTGGCCCCGTGGATGCCATCGCGGCCGGTTTTGGCACCGACATACAGCACCGGGAAGCCCGGCTCGCGCGCGGCGGCGGTAAAGATCTTGTCAGCGTCCGCCAGACCCACGGCCATGGCGTTGACGAGGATATTCTCGTTATAGCCCTTGTCGAAATTGGTCTCGCCGCCCACCGTCGGCACGCCAACGCAGTTGCCGTAGCCACCAATGCCAGCGGTCACACCGGCCACCAGCTGGCGGGTTTTCGGGTGCTTGGGATCGCCAAAGCGCAGCGCATTCATCAGTGCCACGGGGCGCGCGCCCATGGTGAAGACATCGCGCAGAATGCCGCCCACACCGGTCGCCGCGCCCTGATAGGGCTCGATGAAGCTGGGGTGGTTGTGGCTTTCCATTTTGAAGATCGCCGCCTGACCATCGCCGATATCGACAACGCCCGCGTTTTCGCCCGGCCCATAGATGACCTTGTCACCGCTGGTCGGGAATTTCGCCAGATGCAGGCGCGAGGACTTGTAGGAGCAATGCTCCGACCACATGACCGAGAAAATCCCGAGCTCCACCAGGTTCGGTGCCCGGCCCAGCTCTTTAAGGATGATCTCATACTCATCGGCGGTCACATGCTCGAGGGCGATCTCCTCAGTGATGCCATCGGCGTAGCGCTCGTCTGGTGCGATCTGGCTCATTGGACGCTCTCCATCACGCTTTCAAACAGCTTCACGCCATCAGTGCTGCCGTGCTTGGCATCCACCGCGCGTTCAGGGTGGGGCATCATGCCCAGCACATTACCGTTCGCGTTCGTGATGCCAGCAATATCACGGGCCGAGCCGTTGGGATTATTGCCGTAGCGGAAGGCCACCTGGCCTTCGCCTTCCAGCCGGTCCAGCGTCTCGGTGTCAGCAAAATAATTGCCGTCATGGTGCGCGATCGGGATGGTCAGCTCGCGCTGGTCGCCATAGCCCGAGGTGAAGCGCGTCTGGCTGGTTTCCACCAGCAGCGGCGCGCGCTCGCACACAAAATGCAGGCCTTCATTGCGCATCAGCGCGCCGGGCAGCAGTCCCGCCTCGATCAAAATCTGGAAGCCGTTGCAGACGCCGAGAATCGGCACGCCTGCTTCAGACTGTTTGATCAGGTCCGCGGTAATCGGCGAGCGAGCCGCAATGGCCCCACAGCGCAGATAGTCTCCATAGGAGAATCCGCCGGGGACCATAATGAAATCAAGGCCTTCAGGCAGGCTGCTTTCGCCATGCCAGACCATGGTCGGTGCATGACCGGTGACACGCTCAATGGCCACCGCAGCATCGCGGTCGCAATTGGAGCCGGGGTATACAATGACGGCGCTTTTCATGGGTGTGCGCTTTAGCAGGGTCCGCCGCGCTTGGCGAGATGGGAAGCGCTTAAGCGCTCAGCTCGATGTCGTAGTTTTCGATGACCGGGTTGGCCAGAAGCTTGTCGCACATCTCGGCGACGCGCTTCTGGGCTTCTTCGGCGTCGGCGGTTTCCAGATCGATCTCGATGAACTTGCCCTGGCGCGCGGCGGACACTTCCTCAAACCCCAGATGGTTGAGGGAGGTGGCGACGGCCTGGCCCTGGGGGTCAAGAACACCGGGCTTCAGGTAGACGTGAACGCGCGCTTTCATTTGTTTGCCTCGTCGAGATTGATGACCTGGGCGTCCTTGATGATACCCAGGCGTCTGGCCACTTCTGCATAGGCCTCGGTCACATTGCCAAGGTCGCGACGGAAGCGGTCTTTATCCATTTTTTCGTTCGTGTCCATGTCCCACAGACGGCAGCTGTCCGGGCTGATCTCGTCAGCTAGGATGACGCGCATCATGTCGTTCTGGTCATAGACGCGGCCGAACTCCAGCTTGAAGTCGACCAGGCGGATATTCGCAGCGGCAAAAATCCCGCCCATGAAGTCATTCACGCGCAGCGCCATGGCCAGCATCTCGTCGATGTCCTGGGTGGTGGCCCAGTTAAACGCGGTGATGTGCTCTTCAGAAACAAACGGATCTTCCAGCTCGTCATTTTTATAATAAAACTCAACGACGGTGCGGGGCAGGGGCTCCCCTTCGGTCAGGCCAAAGCGCTTGGCGATGGAGCCGGCAGCCACGTTGCGCACCACCACTTCCAGCGGAATGATCTCCACTTCGCGCAAGAGCTGCTCGCGCATGTTCAGCCGTTTGATGAAGTGGGTTGGCACGCCGATCCGGTTCAGGTGGCCCATGATATATTCGCTGATGCGATTATTCAGGACGCCTTTGCCTTCCAGCACGGCCTTCTTTTGAGCGTTGAACGCGGTGGCGTCGTCCTTGAAATAGGCAACCACCGTTCCCGGCTCAGGGCCTTCATAGAGGATTTTGGCTTTGCCTTCGTAGAGCTTCTTGCGGCGGGACATGGGCGTTTCAATCGCTTTGGGGCCAGGCGGCCGGTCAAACAGTAAGCGGCCCGGATAGGCCGGGCCGCGCGTCGTGACAATACGCTGTCTCACCATTTTGTCGCAACCGGGTGAATGTGCGGCGCTTATCCATTGAACCAAAGCGCGCAGACCGCTACTTGATTGGTAGAGTTTTTAATTACCAGCGGGGATGCCATGTCCGGCTTTGATGATCGCGAAAACGCCTTTGAGAACAAATACGCTCACGATCAGGAGATCGAGTTCAAGGCGGTCGCGCGCCGCAACAAGCTGCTTGGCCTGTGGGCCGCTGAGCTGATGGGCATCGAAGGTGATGCCGCCGCTGATTACGCCAAGGAAGTTGTGAAGGCTGACTTTGAAGAAGCCGGCCACGAAGATGTCTTCCGCAAGGTGCGCGGTGATTTTGACGTGCGCGGCGTTGAACAGACCGACCACCAGATCCGTCACAAGATGGAGCAGCTGCTGGAAGATGCGCGCGAGCAGGTCCGTAGCGAGGCATAACCGCTGACCGATCCCCTGCCATCGCTGGCTGGTACGGACGGCAAGATCATTCTTATCATGGACGGTGAGTGCGCCCTGTGCAGCTGGGGCGCACGCACAATCGCCGCCCACGATCCACACGATGTGTTTCGCATTACCACGGTTCAGTCTGATACCGGCTCGGCGCTCTTGCGCCAAAACAAGCTTGATCCTGACGATCCGTGGAGCTGGCTGCTCATCGATGGCGAGGAGGCGCTGACGGGCTCTGACGCGATTATTCGCGCCGGGTCACACATGTCAGCACCTTACGGACCAATTACCCAGATTGGCCGCATTCTGCCGCGTTTTATCCGTGAGCCGCTTTATAAATACGTTGCCAGCAATCGCATTGCCTGGTTCGGGCGCGGCGATCTGTGCGGCATTCCGGACGAAAAGCTACGCGCGAAGCTGCTCGACTAGGCCTCGCCGAACACTCGGGCAAAGATCGCGTCCACATGTTTCAGGTGATAGCCCTCGTCAAAGCAGGCCTCGATCTGGGCCTCTGACAGGAAGCCGCGCACGTCTTCATCAGCTTTCAGGTGCTCCACCAGCAGACCGCCTTCGTCCCAGGTTTTCATGCCGTTGCGCTGAACGAGGCGATAGCCGTCCTCTCGGCTGGCGCCGGCCTGAGTCAGGGCCAGCAAAACGCGCTGGGAGTTGTGGATGCCGCCATAGGCATTGAGATTTTCCCGGCAGCGGTCGGCATGCACAATCAGGCCTTCCACCATGGAGGCGGTCCGGTGCAACGCAAAGTCCAGATGTACACAGGCGTCCGGGCCAATGCCGCGTTCCACGGAGGAGTGGGAGATATCGCGCTCGTGCCAGAGGGCGACGTTTTCCATCGCTGGCGTCACGGCTGAACGCACCAGACGGGCCAGACCGGTCAGGTTCTCCGTCAGGATCGGGTTGCGCTTGTGCGGCATGGCCGACGAGCCCTTCTGGCCTTTGGAGAAATACTCCTGGGCCTCACGCACTTCAGAGCGCTGCAGATGGCGCACTTCAACGGCCAGGTTCTCAATCGCCGAGGCGATCAGACCCAGCGCTGCAAAGAAGGCGGCATGGCGATCGCGCGGGATCACCTGGGTGGAGACCGGCTCGACCGCCAGGCCCAGCTTGGCCGCCACATGGGCTTCAACGCTGGGGTCTACATTGGCAAACGTGCCCACGGCACCAGAGATGGCGCAGGTGGCGATCTCGGCGCGCGCCTGGACCAGGCGCTCGCGATTGCGGGCAAACTCGGCGTAAAAGCGTGCGAATTTCAGGCCCATCGTGGTCGGCTCGGCGTGGATCCCGTGGGAGCGACCGATGCAGGTGGTGGTCTTGTGCTCGAACGCGCGCTTTTTCAGCGCCTCCATCACACGATCCACGCCAGTTAGCAGAAGGTCTGCACTGCGAGTCATCTGTACGGCGAGGCAGGTGTCCAGAACGTCTGAGCTGGTCAGGCCCTGGTGCACAAAGCGGGCGTCTTCACCGACCAGCTCGGCCAGATGAGTCAGGAAGGCGATGACGTCATGTTTGACCTCGCGTTCGATCTCGTCGATGCGCTCGACGTCAAACGTCATGTCCTTGGCTTTCCAGACCGCCTGTGCAGCCGCAGTCGGGACAACGCCCAGCTCAGCCAGCTTGTCGGTGGCGTGGGCTTCGATCTCGAACCAGATGCGATACTTGGTTTCCGGCGACCAGATGTTGGCCATTTCAGGACGGGTATAGCGCGGGATCATCGCAGAGCCTTTGGGATTTGAGTGTGGGCCAGTTGCGCGCGGAAGTGCGCCGCCCGGCCCAACAAGTCAAGCCTTGCCCATGCGCTCCAGGTCACGCTTTAAGGTGAAGCCGGCTGCCGCAAACAGGGCCGCTGCGACTAGAAATACGCCAACCCCGCAAGCCAGTGCAATGCGCAAGGCTTCGCCCTCGCCAAGGCTGGGAGTCAGGCTGTCGGAGATCATTCCGATGAAAAGCGGGCCCAGGCCGATCCCGATCAGATTGTTGAAAAATCCGATAATCGCCGCCACCGTGGCGCGCATGGATGGTGAGGTCAGCGTCTGGGCCGCCGCCAGTCCCGGGCCGATCCAGGCGTAGCCAAGCATAATGGGGATTGCGAGCAGCATCAGGCTGGCTGCCCCGTCGCTGACCATCATGGCCGCAAAGAAGAAGGGCGCGCTCAAACCTACGCTGGCCGCGGGCACAAAGGCATAGGCTGAGGGCCGGGATTTGCCGAACCGGTCGGCAATCCAGCCACCGGCAATGGCACCGATAATCCCCAACAGGAAAAGCGGGCTTAAGAAGGTGCGCACCTCATCAAGGCCCAGCCCCTGGCTGCGCTGCAGGAAGGAGGGGATCCACTGATACATGCCATAGCCAGCAAAGGACGTAGTGGCCGCCCCAAGGGTCAAAAACATCAGGCTGGGCGTGGCGAAAATGATTTTCAGAACCGCGAGCGGGTTGGACGGTTTGTCAACGGCCTGATCGGCCTGTTCCATTTGCCCCCGTTTGGGCTCGCGCACAAACAGCACAAGGCCAAGCGCCAGCAACACACCCGGTAAGCCGATCAGGATGAAGGCCCAGCGCCATCCCAGAGCGTCCGCGATGGAGGCACCCAGCAAGGTGCCAAACATCAGGCCCAGGGGAGCACCAATGGTGAAAATCCCGATGGCCAGGCCGCGGCGAGATGCCGGGAAATAGTCCGAGATCACCGAGTAGGACGGTGAAACGCCGCCCGCTTCACCGGTTGCCACCCCAATGCGGGCGAGCGCCATTTGCAGGAAGTTGGAGGCCAGGCCCGACAGCGCGGTGCAGATGCTCCATACCGCGCACGCCCAGGCGATAAGACGAATTCGGTTTGTCCGGTCGGCAGCCCACGCGATCGGCACGCCCAGTGTGGCGTAGAAGATGGCAAACATCGTCCCGCCCAGTAGGGCCAGCTGGCTGTCACTGAGATTGAGATCGGCCCGAATTTCTTCCTGAAGGACCGCGAAAAGCTGCCGGTCCATGAAGTTGACCAGATACACAACTACAAGAACAGCCAGTGTAATCCAGGCCGTCGGGGTGACGGGAGACGTCGTGGCGGTTGTGCCGGGCTGGGCCATGGTCGCGAATCTCTAGGTGGTGACGATCGGGTAAGGTCATACCCCGCTTCGTCAGGCTGTAGACCCACCCGAAATGGAATTATTCAGGACTTTAGCAAGTTTAAAGTCACAGGTTGAGTGCGATCGATCCAGCGAGACGTATCTGGTAGCGGGTATTTCAGGCCCGTTCCGCAGTTGAACAGCATCACCCGGGCGTCTTTCTCAATCTGCCCTGCGTGGAGCGCCTTTTGTGCTGCTGCGAGCGTTGCAGCACCCTCAGGGCAGAGCAGGAGGCCGTCTTCGTGGGCGCATAGGGTGCGAGCACTTTCGATATGCTCCTCACTCACAGCGATGGCCGCTCCGCCGCTTTCGCGGACCGCGCGCAGGATCAGGAAGTCGCCAATGGCCTTGGGCACGCGGATGCCGGCGGCGAAGGTATGGGCGTCGATGCATTCCTCGGCATGCTCTTCACCAGCCTCCCAGGCTTTGACGATGGGCGCGCAGCCTTCGGCCTGGACTGCGAACATTTTCGGGCGCTCTGATCCGATCCAGCCCAGCTTCTCCATTTCATCGAAGGCTTTCCACATGCCGATCAGGCCGGTGCCGCCGCCTGTGGGGTAGAAGATCGCATCAGGCAGAGTCCACCCCAGCTGGAAAGCCAGCTCGATGCCCATCGTCTTCTTGCCTTCGATCCGGTAGGGCTCTTTGAGCGTTGAGACGTCAAACCAGCCCATCTCGTCTTTCAGCGCGCCAACAATGGCTCCGCACTGGTGTATCAGGCCGTTGACGCGAAACACCTTGCCGCCCTGGGCTGCAATCTCGCGCACATTGATCTCTGGGGTATCGTCCGGGCAGAAAGCGTAGGTCTCCATGCCGGCTGCCGAGCCATAGGCCGACAGGGCAGCACCCGCATTGCCGTTGGTCGGCATCGCCATGCGCTCAATCCCGAAGGAGCGCGCCATGGATACCGCCATACCCAAGCCGCGGGCCTTGAAACTGCCGGTGGGAAGGCGTCCTTCGTCCTTGACCAGAAGCGCACCCTTCAGTCCGATCTTTGCAGCCGTTTTGCGGGTGTCCACCAATGGTGTGTCCACTTCGCCCAGCGTGGTGACATGGGCGTTGTCTTTTACCGGGAGAAGCTCGCGCCATTTCCAGAAGCCGGGATAGCAAACCGCGTCGCGCGCCGCGATCTCATCGCGATCAATCTCACCCTTCATGCGTTCAAGATCATAGCGCGCCAGCAGCGGCCAGCCCTCGGGTGACAGGTTCCGGGCCTGATCATTGGAGAGCTCGGCTCCTGTCATGGAGCATTCCAGATGGGTGAAATAGTTGGACGGCGAGGCGCTCATGGGTAACCCTGTAAATAATGTGGATATGAAAGGGTGGACATATGGCGGTGTTAGGTGTCGGCGGCGTTTTCATCAAGTGCGAAGACCCGGATGCGTCGAAAGCCTGGTACAAGGACGTGCTGGGGCTGGAGCCAAACGACTATGGCGGGTTTGACTTCCTGCATTCGGGCACAGCCGAGGCCTTCGGGCCTGGTGGGCGTACGATCTTTGCCCATTTTGACAAAGACGTGGAGTATTTCTCGCCTTCTCAAAAGCCGTTCATGATCAATCTGATCATCGACGACATGGACGCCATGCTGGCGCGCCTGAAGGACAAGGGCGTCGCGCTGGAAGGTGAGCCGGAGAATTTCGACTACGGTAAATTCGCCTGGGTGATGGATCCCAACGGCATCAAGGTCGAACTCTGGCAGCCGCTGGCACCGCCGGGTTAGCTGGGTTAGTCATAGTTACATTCGCCCCCCATGGGCGGTCTTGCAGCCTGCGGCCAGTTCAACGCATCGCGACGAGCCTCTAGGTTTTCAGGATCTTCAAGGGGCGGGTCATAGGTCCAGCGCCCGTTGATGCAGGCACGGTGGGTGCCGTAACGTTGAACGCCATCGGTATGAATTAGGATACGATCACGAAGACCACCTACGGACACGGCATCGATATTTCCCTCTTCGAGAAGTTCTTCATACCAGGTGAGTGTGGTTTCGGCTAAGGATAGACTATCTGTCGGTTCAGATAGTGAGTGTCTCACTACAATACTGAAACTCGACCTCACATCCACTCGCCGATCAAGCCAGTAAGAAAGACAGTTTTTACACGCTGTTTCAATTAAATGCTGTGTGTTCTGATCTCGAAATTCAAGCAACAGATCTGATGTAATTGACTCTAATTCAGTGTCGTTATCTGCTCGCGCGGAGTGACGAATTCGACTAGTTTGAAGATCTAAACTACTCCGTGCGACTAGGTTATTGGCCCATGCTTCTAGCATGCAACCTTGCGGAGCTTCAGGCGTAGTATTTTGTAATGATAATACAGTAAAAACTATTGCAATTTTTATTGCCATGATCTTGATCCATCAGCTATTTTAGCAATTCCACTTGATGCTGCTAAGATTTGTTGTTCTTGGTCGCAAAGCCAGAGCCATTGGCCGTCTGGATTAGCTTCTAAAAAATATAATGTCCCATCAATGTCTTCAGCAAAATCGAAGCAGAGGATTTGCATGCCTGTATGTTTGGCGTATTTGTTTATGCTTGCGATACATTCTGGTGGAAGAGAAATGATTTCACCGCGATCCCCTTTCTCTCCTTGGAAATTGTACAGAGGGCGCCAGTCCGCGTGGATAGAAGGATCAAAATTATATATGGATTCAGGAATAAAACGCCGTGCAAAGACCCGACCGAATAAGTAATTCACCCTAATTTCTGCTTTGCGTTCTATGCATGTCTGGATGAAAGAGGCGTTGGATCGGTGCTCTTCGATCGTACATTCCTCAACCAGTTCCGTATTAAGCGTTGCAGTGCTGTAGGGTTGAGTACCTTGGTCGCGCGTCTCGAAAGAGGCGGGGATCAGCGGCTTAATGATCGCCGGTCCGTTGGCAACAAAAGCCATACAACTTTTCTTGGAGTTGCAAACTCGAGTATCGGGTACAGAAAATCCAAGGTTTGACGCTAAGTTCAACTGATTAATTTTATTATTGAAATTCAAGTGACCCGAAAATTTATTAACAGCCACTTCGCTGTTTATACTCCATATTGCCTTTGTGGCAGCTAGCCACTCCGCTTCGGTTTGATCGTCAAAGTCTAAGTCTGGCTGTTCTTGTTTTAAACGGGATAGCAATCCTGGCTTCCACCTCCACCAAATAGCTGAAATGTGGAAATTTATTCCACCTAATTCAATTTGATTTGGCCTGGTGGGGTTGAAGGAGAACTGAAGTGCATTGGTGGGATCAAGAACTTCTGTCTGAATTCCAAGCTGATTTAATTGCTTTGCTACCTCTCTGATATGAGGGTCACGGTTCAGTCCAATAAATAGGGCGATCGCCGCCATACCGTCGACCGCCCTATCAGAATTTAGTCAACTGGGTTGTAATCTTGGCGCGGTGCGCCACCAGTACCGTGGGTGCCCTCCCAATCCCAGGTTGCATCGCCTGGTGAGATTGTGTGTTGGCCGGAGGCACCGGTGATCTGATCAATCTCAATTTTTGTTAACTGACGCGGGGGTTTTTGCGCGATTTCGAGCAATTTTTTCATTCGGCTCTCGATTTCTAGGTGCGACAACCTCATCGTAAAAATATACGCCTGTCAAGGGAATTTGGTAAGCGCCTAGGGTGCTTGTTTTGGGTAATTTATCAAAGCAGTCCCAGCGCCTTGAAGCTCGCGGTCTGTTCGCGGCCGACCACGATGTGGTCGTGGACGACGATGTCGAAGGGTTTAGCGGCGTCCTTGATCCGGCGGGTCATCTCGATATCGGCCTGGCTGGGCGTGGGATCGCCGCTTGGGTGGTTGTGCACCAGGATCAGGGCGCTGGCGTCCAGGGCGATGGCCTTCTTCACGATCTCTCGCGGATAAACCGGCGCGTGGTCCACCGTGCCTTCGGCCTGAAACTCGTCGCGCACCAGGCGGTTTTTCTTGTCCAGGAACAGCACGCGGAACTGTTCAGTCGCGCTGTGCTGAAGTGCGGCGCGCAGATAATCGAGCAGCGCAGACCAGGAGGAGATGACAGTGCGCCCCGTCACCTGCTCGCGCGAGATGCGCTCTGCCATCGCTTGCACCAGCTTTAGATCAAGCGCGGTCTTTTCTGAAACACCGGGCAGGGCGGTCAGTTGCTCGATGCGCGCCGCACACACCCGGCCTAGATCCCCAAACTGATCCAGCAGCGCCTTGGCCAGCGGCTTCACATCCCGGCGCGGGATAGACCGAAACAGTGCCAGCTCCAGCAATTCATAATCCGCCAGCGCTGCGCCCCCGACCTCGGCAAAGCGCGCCCTCAGGCGGTCTCGGTGTCCGTGATAGTGGGGTTTGGGCGTGTTGGGCTCTGCCATTGCATTCTCCTGATACCAGAGTTAGCTGCCCTTAAATCCCTTGTCAGTAGAATTTTCATGACGTGCTCGCGTGCCGCGGCGTGCTCACTTGGCGAGCATGGCTGCCTCATGGTGAGGCATTCAGGGTGTGCTGCAGCGCAAAATGAGCATGCGGCGCTGACTCCCGCCCACTTCGCTTCAAGTCTTGCCCGCATTCGACAGCGCAAGAGGACTGGACGATGGAATCACAAGCTCCCGCATTTTCTGGCGGCGACGTGGCGTGGATTTTGACCGCGTGCGCGCTGGTTCTGATGATGACTTTGCCCGGTCTGGCGCTGTTCTACGGCGGCATGGTGCGAAAGCAGAATGTGCTCGCCATGCTGATGACTGCGCTGGGCGCGGCCGGGATCGTGACCGTGGTCTGGGTGCTGGCGGGCTATTCCTTCGCCTTCGGGGGCGGGGAAACCAATGTCTTCGGCGGCTTTGATCGCCTGATGCTCGCAGGCCTGACCACTGAAAGTGAAGCCGCGGGCCTGCCTGAAGCGGTCTTCATCCTGTTTCAGATGACGTTTGCGATCATAACCGTAGCCATCATCGCTGGCGCGGTTGCCGAGCGCATGAGCTTCAAAGCCTGGATGGTCTTCATTCCGATCTGGTTATTGGTGGTCTACGCGCCGATTGCCCACTGGGTGTGGGGCGAAGGCTTCCTCTATGACGCCGGCGTGCTCGATTTCGCGGGCGGTGCGGTGGTCCACATCAACTCCGGTGTCGCCGGTCTGGTGCTGGCGCTGGTGCTGGGTCCTCGCCGTGGTTTTGCCAAGGAAGGCCACCCGCCGCACAACCTGGTCCTGACCGTCATTGGTGCTGGCCTTCTGTGGGTTGGCTGGTTCGGATTTAACGGCGGCTCGGCTCTGTCCGCGAATGCGCTGGCGGCCCATGCAGCCCTGGTTACCCAGATCGCGGCGGCGACCGCAGCGTTGGTCTGGGCGCTTATCGAATGGATCACGCGCGGCAAGCCCAGCGTTCTGGGCGCGGCCTCAGGCGCTGTTGCCGGACTTGTGGGCATCACGCCGGCGGCCGGCTTCGTGGAGCCTTACGCGGCCTTCTTCATCGGCGCGCTGACTTCCATCGCCTGCTACTACGCGGTGACCGGTCTGAAGACGGTTCTGAAGGTGGATGACAGCCTCGATGCCTTTGGTCTGCACGGTGTGGGCGGCTTTGTTGGCGCGGTATTGACTGGCGTGTTTGCCGCAACGGCGATTGGCGGCACGGGCGGTGCGGTTGAGGGCAATATTGCGCTCATCTGGACGCAAACCTGGGGCGCGCTGGCTGCGGCGGCGTGGTGTGCCATCGCCACCTTCGCCATCGCCTGGGTCCTTGGCCGTGTCATCAAGCTGCGCGTTGACGAAGAAGATGAAGTTACAGGGCTGGATATCTCACTGCACGGGGAGAGCAGCTGATATCTGGCCATGGCGGGCGCGCGTATGAGGGTTCGCGCGTCCGCTCACCTTTCCTCCCTGACTAGCCCTGCCGTTCGCGGCGGGGCCATTTTTTTACTTGACGCTCGCCTTTCTGGGCGTAAATTTTTTAATGTACAATCGGGAGTTTAAGGTGATGCAGGCTTTCGTAACGTGTATCTTTGTCTTGTTGGGCACTGTCCTGGCTGTCCCATATGGCGTTGCTCAATCCGACGCTGCTGCTCCCGCTGAACGCGTGTACACTGTCTCGGGCTTTATATTTGAGAATGGCGCATTAATCGGAACGCCCACGATAACAGTGCGTGAGGGCGACACCGCGACCATGACCACGCGTAACGGTGCGCAATATGCTCTTGAGTTAAGGATTGACACGCCAACACAGGAACGTTTGGCAGTTTATGGGGCGCAAGGCGAAGGGTTTCTCGAGGCCTCCGCTCGCGTCCATTTGCCTGAGGATGGTCTCGACGACTGGCAGCTTATTGCCGCGCCGCAAATCTTGACCCGTCTCGGGCAGCGGGCAAGCGTTGAAGTCGATACCTCAAGCAGACATCATCGCCGCGAACCCGGCTCGGAGCATACCGACCAAATTCGTCTAGACCTTGTCATTTCCGAAGTCGATGAAAGCTGGTTTGATCAACAGGGGCTGGAAAAGTCGACCTCATCTTGCGCCATAGATACCATTGATGCGCCGAAGGCGAGTATGGGGTCGTCTATGCTCCTGCAGGCGGGGGGCGACTGCTGCGATAATGGCTGCATCCGCTGTTGTGGCGGTTGTTGTTCTGACTCGGCGAACTGTCGAGCAGGGTGCAGCCCCTAAAGCGCCAGCAGGGAGCGGGCGTAGGCGATGAGGGCGCGGGGCGTCGTGGACTCACGATTGGTGTGATAGTCAAACGACGGCAGCTGCAGCGTCGCGCCGGTATAGCGGCCCTTTGACTGGGCCGTGATGCGGCCAAGCTCGGTCATGCCCATGGACTTTGGCGCTTCACCGCGCTTGGTCCGGCCATCATTTTCCCGCTCGATAAAGCTGTCTTTAAAGATGATCGGCGCGCGCGCCGCGCTCGCGGCTTTTTCAAGACGGCTCACCTGGTCGGCGTTAAAGCTCGCAGTGGCATCGCGGCGGCGCAGGATTACCGCACCGGCCAGCGCTGCGGCGGCATCGTCAAACGGGCTGGTGTCACACACAACAAGGTCTGCGGTGTCGCCCAGGCCGCTGGTTTCGGCCCATTGAAGGAAATGGGCGGCAGACCGGCCGACTTCCTCTTCAGCGGTAAAGACCATTTTGCCACCAAGGCCGAGCTCGGCTGCGATGCGCAGCGTGGCCAGGGTGATGGGATTGTCCAGCTGCCCGGCGATGAAGCCGGACTGGCTGCGCTCCAGCGAACGGGCAAAGGCAATGGGGGTGCCTGCGGGCAGGGTGGGCATGTCCTTCAGCTTGATCAGGGCGCGCCCGTCATTATCAAGCTCGGCACCTGTAATCTCGCCATAGGCGATGCGACCGCCACTGATCCGGTCATAGGCGAAGACGTCTTCACCAGTATAGCGGGTATTTAGCGATGCCACAAAGCTGGCGCTGGGCTTTGTGTCCTCGCCATATTTATCGTTCTTTACCGCGTGGGCGGCGTAAACGGCTGCGCCATCATCGTCGATGACGGCACCATGGCGATCCGCGTGGGCCAGATACACCGGACCCGGTTTTCCAAGGTCCACCACGCACAGATTCTTCGGTCGCTCGGTCTTGAACCCAAGCGCGGTAAAGTCGCGGGCCAGATGATCCAGGAACGGCGTCTCGTGACCCACCACGGCGGGAAAGTCGAGATATTCGCACGTCTTGGCGAGGATCCGGGCCAGCAGATCTTGGTCGTTTAAAGCAGTCACGCGGGCAGTTTCTCCACAAAGACGGTTCCTGCTGAATAGCCTGCGCCGAACGAACAGATCACGCCCCGGTCGCCAGATTCAAGGTCGTCAGAATGCTTGTGGAAGGCAATGATCGACCCTGCTGAAGAGGTGTTGGCGTATTCATCAAGGATGGTCGGAGCGTCTTCGCCCCCGGCATCGCGCCCGAACACCTTCTTGGCGATCATCAGATTCATGTTGATGTTGGCCTGGTGCAGCCAGACCCGGCGCATGTCATCGGCCTCAAGCTCCAGCTCGTTCATATGGCCGCGGATCATGTCCGACACCATCGGTACGACTTCCTTGAAGACCTTGCGGCCTTCCTGAACGAAGAGCTTGTCGTCCTTTGGCGCGACGTTTTGAAGCGGCTTGTTGTCACCGGTCTGACGCTCGGCGCGGTTCAGAAAGCCGAAATTGTTGCGGATATTGTTGGAGAATTTGGTCTTCAGCTTGGTGCCGAGGATTTTCCAGCCGCCATGACCCAGATCTTCACGCTCCAGAAGGATCGCCGTTGCCACATCACCAAAGATGAAATGGCTGTCACGATCACGCCAGTTCAGGTGGCCTGAACAAATCTCCGGGTTGACCACCAGGATGGCGCGCGCATGGCCCGCAGCGATCTGGTCAGCCGCCGCCTGGATGCCGAACGTGGCTGAAGAACAGGCCACATTCATATCGAACCCGAAGCCTTCAATGCCCAGCGCGTCCTGAATTTCAATCGCCATTGCGGGATAGCCCCGCTGCATGTTGGAGGCGGCGACAATGACGCCGTCCACATCAGCAGCCGTCTTGCCGGCGCGCTCCAGGGCGTCCTTGCAAGCTTTAACGCCAATCTCGGCAAGGACGGAAATATTGTCATTCTCGCGCGCTGGAATGTTGGGCACCATGCGCTCTACATCCAGAACGCCGTCTTTTTCCACGACGAAGCGCGACTTGATGCCGGAGGCTTTCTCGATGAATTCCGCCGAGGAGGGTGACAGCGGCTCAACCTCGCCCGCTTCGATCTCGCTGGCATGCTCAGCGTTAAACCGCTCCACATAAGCGTTGTAGCTGGCCACAAGCTCAGCGTTGGAGATTGAGTTTTCCGGGGTCCACAGACCGGTGGACCGGATGACGGCTGGGGTCATCGAAGGCTACTCCGCAAGGAATCCATTCCAAATTTGTTGCGCGCAACTTAGCCGCCGCTTTGCATTGCGCCAACAGGCTGAACAGCTTGCGCTCAGTTATGCCGCGCCTTGGAAGGAATTAGCCATCGTCATCAGCGGGGGCGCCTTCGATGACTTCATGGAGCGATTGCACCGGAATGCGTTGTTCGCCATCGCCATCAATACAGGTCCAGTCCATCACCCCGGTAGGCCCATGCCGGCCACCCGTGTCACAGGTCACATCGAGAGCATGGGAGGGCGGAGGCTCATAACCGGCACAGCTCGTGAGCAGCAGAAGGGCAGGGACGCTGGCCAGTGTAGACAGAGATTTGAACGTGATCATGTGCGAACTCCCAGGGCTTTGACCGGCTCGTGGCGCGGGCACCCGGTCAGATGGTCATTTACAAGGCCTGTCGCCTGCATGAAGGCATAGACGATGACCGGCCCACAAAATTTGAACCCGCGCTTTTTCAGGGCTTTGGACATGGCGTGGCTGGCAGGTGTGTCGGTGGGGACATCGTCCATGGTCTCAAACCGGTTCTGCACCGGCGCACCATCCACAAAGGACCACAAGAAAGGCGCGAAGGCTTCGCCGCGTTCTTCCATCTCCTGATAGGCTCGGGCGTTGCCGATAGTTGCTACGATCTTGGACCGGGACCGGATGATCCCGGCATTGCCCAGCAGGCGCTCCACATCGCGATCGGTAAAGCGGGCAACGCGCTCTGGGTCAAAGCCATCAAACGCCTCGCGGAAATTGTCACGTTTTTTCAGGATCGTGATCCAGGACAAACCGGCCTGGAAGCCATCGAGAATCAGCTTTTCCCAAAGCGCGCGACCATCATTTTCAGGCACGCCCCATTCGGTGTCGTGGTAGTTGACATAAACCGGGTCGGTCCCGCACCAGTCGCAGCGTTCGGTCATTCTCGGCTCGGCCCTTTAATCGTCGCGATAACAGTTGCCCGCAGGAAGCCTCGGCGCAAGCATCAAAGCGATGACAAATCGGTCAGGATCTGGGCTGGGCCGCCTACGATTGTCATGCTGGCACCCGTGTCGAGCGCCTTCGCCAGACGGTCGATCCGCACGCGGGCAAGCATCAATGAGCCAGCGGCTGACGTGACACTGCCAACTTCGACCTCACCGGCCATGACCGGGGCCTCTGGGACGGTGGCGGTCTGAGCCTCCAGTACGATCGTGCGCTTTCGCACGCCGCCCTTGCGGTGCATGCGGCTGGCAACCTCCTGGCCGACGAAACAGCCCTTTTTGTAGTCCACCCCGCCGATCAGGTCGTGGTTCACATCGGTGGAGAACACCTCACCGGGGCCATAGTCCGCGCCGAACTCAGGCACACCCGAAGCGATCCTGGTCTTGTGATAGAGCTCCACATCGCTGTTCGGGCCACCGGCCGGGACAATTGCGCGGATCCCAAGAGCATTGCTGCGCGGATCGGCGCTGAACGCCTGGGCGACCAAGCGCAGCTCTTCCTCGCCTTCGCCCAGTGCGGCTGCAACACTCAGCTCTTCGCGAGGCGTGATCTCGGCCTTGGCGCGTAGCCGATAGAGGGTGAAGCGCTTTAACAGCGCGTCTGCTTCGCTTTCCGGGACGTCGAGAAACAGGCCGTCCTCGCCATTGTCAAAGATGATGAAATCGGCCAGCACTTTGCCCTGTGGGGTCAGCAGTGCGCTGAACTGAGCCTGCTCAGGTGTAACGCCTTCGGGGCCGCGTGTGATCACACGCTGAAGGAAGCTGTGGGCGTCAGGGCCGGTGATGCTGATCACGGCACGGTCGGGCAGGGTGGTCGCGAAGCTTTGGGTCATGGCGATAACGTCGGCTGAGTGGGCTTGGTCTTCAAGAGGCAGGTGCTGGCTTTCGCGCCGCGAAGCGTATAATTCCTGCCGCCCATGACGCGTATCCTTTTCATCACCGCGACCCGTATCGGCGACGCCGTCCTGTTCTCAGGCCCGCTGGCCGAGCTTGCGCGCCAGCACCCGGACGCCGAAATCACGGTCGCCTGTGGCCCGCTTGCGGCCCCGCTGTTTCGCGCTGCGCCCAATGTGACGAAGGTTATCGTCATGGCCAAGCGCAGCGGTGGTGGGCACTGGATCGATCTGTGGAAGCAGGCTGTGGGCCAGCGCTGGGACCTGGTGGTGGACATGCGCGGCTCGCTGACCAGCTGGGTCCTGCTGGCGGGCAAGCGCTACGTCAATCGCCGCAAGCCGGGTCATGTGCACCGCCACCGGGTTGTGGAGGCCGCCGACGTGATCGCCGCCAATCCTGCTCCTTCGCCTGAAGTCTGGCTTGATGAGGTCGCGCGCAAACGCGCCGATGAACTGCTGCCGTCTGACAAGCCGATCCTGGCACTGTCGCCTGCGGCTGCCGCTCCCTTCAAGGAGTGGCCAGCGCAGCGTTTTGCCGAAGCCACGTCTGCTCTGATTGGCAAGGATGGCGCGCTCGAAGGCGCAGCGGTGGCGCTTTTTGGCGGCCCTGGCGATGAAAAGGTGACGGCCGCTGTCGCCACCGCCTTGCCCAATGCTGAGATCATCGATCTGGCGGGAAAACTGGATTTGGTGGAGGCGGCGGCCGGCCTGTCCAAAGCCCGGCTTTTCATTGGCAATGACAGCGGCCTGATGCATCTGGCCGCCGCTGCGGGAACGCCGACGCTGGGTCTGTTTGGCCCCACGGATGAGCGCATCTACGGCCCCTGGGGCGATCACGCGACCAGCGTGCGGGCAGGCGGTCCAGCCGATGAAAACGAGCGCGGCAAGCTGCGCTTTGCCGAGGAAAGCCTGATGGGTGAGCTCGGCGTTGAAGGGGTTGTAAGGGCGGCCATCGAGCTGTTGGACCGGCCCGCAAATGGTCGCTAAGCGGCCAGCATTTGCTCAGTCCTACGAAGCGAAAAGCCGGGACTGTGTGACAGCCCCGGCTTTGCGCGTGTGGTCCGATTATGCCGCTCGGACCGTTTTGAGGAATTCACTGACTTGTTGTGACAGGGAGGATGACCGTGACTGCAGAGTAGATGCAGCCTGATCAACAATCCCGGCGACTTGGGCTGACTCATGAACCGCCCCCTGAACGCTCTCGATATCAGAGGAGACGGTCTTGGCCCCGGCCGCGGCCTGCTGGGCAGAGGAAGAAATCTCCTCCGTTGCCGAGCTTTGCTCCTCAACCGCCGCTGACAGGGCCGCGCTGGTGGAGTCGATCTCACCAATCTGATCGATGATCTGTCGCGTGGCTTCGATCGCGTCTGTTGAGGCCCCTGTGATGTCGCTGAGGCGCGCTGCAATCTGCTAGGTCAGCTTCTGGGTCTGCCCGGCAAGCTGCTTCACCTCTTCAGCCACAACAGCAAACCCCTTACCCGCTTCACCGGCACGGGCCGCTTCAATCGTCGCATTCAGAGCCAGGAGGTTGGTCTGTTCGGCCACCCCGTTGATGGACTGGACGATCTCGTCGACACCGGCGACCGCCGCATTAAGCCTGTCGAGACCTTCTGCACCGATTGTTGCGCGTTCGCTTGAGGCTCTCGCCGCAGCGGCACTTTGGGCCACCTGCTGGGCCACTTCGCGAATGGAGGCTGACAACTCTTCAGATGCTGACGCCATAGCTTCAACGCTTCCGGATGCCTGCGCTGCGGCTGCAGCGGCCGAGGTTGAGCGGTCACCTGCGCCCGTGACCGAGGAATTAAGCTCTTTGGAGCGCTGCTGCAGGTCATTCGCCGCTTCGCCCAAGGCATCGACGATTTCGCCGACCTCGGCCTCGAATCGGTCAGCCATTTCCATCATGGCCTTGCGACGCTGTTCCTCGGCGCGCTCTTTCTCGGCGGCCTGCTCGGCTTCCAGGCGCTCCATTTCCTTGGCGTTGTCGCGGAACACAGCAAGCGCCGCGGCCATGTCGCCGATTTCATCCTTGCGGTTTTCACCGCTGATTTCGACGTCCTTGTCACCGTTGGCCAGTCGACGCATCGCATCGGTAATCCGGGCGATTGCGGTCGGGATGCGCTGACCGAAGAACCAGGCCAGGCCGCCGGCAATCGCCAGCGCGATAGCAACGGCCCCGATCATCAGCGTCCGGGTGCCACCAGCGCTCGCCAGCGCCTGCTGCGTCGTTTCCACCTGGTATGCGGTACGCTCATCACGGGCGGCATCCGTGTCGGCGGTCATCAGGGGGCCAATCTCATCCATGCGGGCGAGGGCGGCATTGCGCGCTGTGATCGCGTTGACCGTATCGGTGAAGGCATTCTGATAGGCCTCAAGGCCAGCGTCAGCGGCCTGCGTCAACTCCCGACGGGTGGGGTTTTGAAGCAGAGGTAAAAGAGTCGCCACAAAGCACGGGCCGCCGCAAGCTCTGCACGCGTGCGCTGCGCCGATTCACTATTGTTATCGACCAAGAAGCGTTCAGCGTAGAAGCGGCCAAGCATTAGACTCTCTTGAGCGCGGGCGGCGTAGTAGGACGCTTCAGCGTCGCCATCGGCATACGCACTTTCGATGACATTGGTGAGGTTGGTCCGGATTTCTGGGCCGTTGGCCGAAAGGCGTGCGACAGCCTCCATGCGCCGGGCCTGATGCCCGACAGCCTCTTCAAACGCAGCGCGGTAATCGCCGATATTTCCTTGCAGCCCTGCCATGCCGAGCTGATTGCTGAGCTGAGCAACGGCATTTGAGTAGCCGTCGAAGGCTTCGCGATGGTCCGCGCTGCCGGAGTTGCGCCAGTTAAAGGCGCTCAGGCGCGCAGATGCCAGATCGATTTTGACCTGATTGATCTGCCCGGTTTGCTCTGAAGATGTCTGAAGGTCGCGAATGTCACTGCCAAGGCCTTGTACGCCCAAAAAGCCGGTTACGCCGACGGCCAAAACGAGAGCGCCCAGCATTGCGAATGCGCCCAGCAGCTGTAGTTGAATTGTAATCCGCATTTTCCTGCCCCATGCAAAAAATTGAATGGCAACGATGCCATTTCACAAAACTGCAATGAGCGCGGGATGGTTAATGGCATTTAAATGAGCTTTGTTTCTTGGATGCGTTCAGCGATTTCCATTGAAAATGTTGATTTATCTCCGTATGAATTTTGGCGGCATTCTGTGTGACAGTTAAAAAAACACTCTTTGTGGGGTTATAACTTAACACCGAACCGGGGGCAAAGGTATAGAGAAATTCAATATATTGAATTCACTTAATCGAGGTAGGCGCGTCGAAGCTGCTCACTCAGCATAATCCCCTGACGTGCTAAATGCTCGCGCTGTATTTCAGATTCGGCTCCGCAGCTCATTCGGCGGCGTTCAAATTCGCGAAATCCACCATTGAAATTTTCTATCAATCGGTCGCGATAGGCCCCGCGAGCGGGAGCTTCCTGCTCCAGCAATTCCATCATGGTCTGGCGCCAGGTCTGGGCTCCGTTGCCGTTACAGGCCAAGTCCAGAAAGTGCATCTTGCCCAGCACGATCGCCAGCGACTCCACCGGGTAGGGGTCGCGGTATTGCTGCGCATGGGCACCGACGGTGCTGGCCAGAACAAGGCAGAGGCTGAAAACGAGCGTTCGCATATGACAGGCTCTACCGGTCGATCGCGGCGGGATTTTGACGGTTCAGCACTTTTAGCGAATCCTCCAGCGCCTTGCGAGCCGTGTCCCACTGTAGCGCCTTGACCGCGTCTTCAAAGGTGAAGAAGCGCGCATCGGCGGCATCGTCTCCGGCCACCGGCTCACCGTCCAGCCACCGCGCCAAGTAGTCGATCATGACATAATGGCCTGTCGGGCTGACGCTTTCATAGACGTCGATCAGCCCGGCAATCTCAGCGGTGACGGACGTCTCTTCTGCAAGCTCACGCAGGGCCGCTTCATGCAAGGTCTCACCAAATTCCAGCGTGCCGCCGGGAATGGACCACTGGCCCTTGAAGGGGGCCTTGCCACGCCGGATCAGCAAAACCTCGTCACCGCGCCACACCACGACACCGACACCGGTGTGTGGGCGCTTGACCTTTGGGTCGGGCTTGGGCACGGCTTGATCCATGTGTGGACGCTACGTCATTTCTCTGACCCTCGACCAGCTTTCTGAGCTGTTCGAAACCGAAGACCGCCCGAATTTTGCGCCCAGCTGGAATGCGGCCCCGACCCAGAGTCTGCCGGTTGTGCGCCGGGGCAAGGACGGCGAACAGCGCCTGTCGCTGATCCGTTGGGGGCTGGTGCCAAGCTGGTCAAAGACCGGACCGGACGGGGCCAAGCCGCTGATCAATGCGCGCTCTGAAACGGCAGCGGAAAAACCGACCTTCCGGGCCGCCTTGAAACGCCGCCGGGCGCTGATCCCGGCCGATGGCTTTTACGAATGGTCGAAACGTGAGGGTGGTTCCAAACAGCCCTGGTACATCACCCGATCCGATGACGCGCCGATGGTGATGGCCGGTCTGTGGGAGCGCTGGGGGGAGGGCGATGAGAAGGTCGACAGCTTTGCCATCCTGACCGCAGAGGCGGGGCCTGACATCGCCCACCTTCACCATCGCAGCCCGGTCTTTGTTCAGCGCAACGACTTTAATCGCTGGCTCGACCCGGATACGGACCCTGCCGGCTTCTTTGGTGTTGAACCGGAGGGCGCGCTCAAAGCCCGCGCCGTCAGCGATCGCGTCAACAAGGTGCGCGAGAACGACGAGCATTTGCTCGACGATCCGGGCGCGGAGCGGTTGCTATAAGGCGACTGAAACCCCGGCCAAGCGAAGCGCAGAGCCGGGGCCTCAAACCGAGTAAAGCGCTTTATCCTGAGACAGGTCCCCGATCGCTCTGCCTTCGGGAGTTCAGCAAGGTTTAATTGAACCGCACCAAAAACCGCTTTGCCTTGCCCACAGACACGATCACCGCACCGGCACCGGCGATACGCTCGCGCAGGTCGGCTTGCTCGTCCTGAACCTTTACGCCGTTCAGCGACACTGCATTCTGCTTCAGCAAGCGGCGGGCTTCGCCCTTCGATGCTGCCGCGCCGAGCGCTTCGTCCACCAGCACGTCAATCAGAACCGCCGGTGCGCCGGCGGCGATGTCGAGCGTGGGTACCGCAGAGGCGATCATCGCGACCAGGCCTTCAGACAGGGTGTCAGCCTTGCCCTTGAAGATGACCTGGCTGGCCTCGATGGACAGGCGCGCAGCGTCAGCACCGTGCACGCGTGCGGTGATCAGTTCGGCCAGCGCCTTTTGAACCTGACGTTCATGGGCGGGCGCCGCCTCCAGATCTTTAAGTGATCCCAGATCAATATCGGTCAGCTGTTTGAGGAATTTCGGCGCATCCTCATCGGTCGAATTCAGCCAGAACTGGTAGAACTCGTAAGGGCTGGTCTCGTCCGGATTGAGCCAGATCGCGCCTTTTTCCGATTTGCCGTATTTCTTGCCCTCTGAATTGGTCAGCAGCGGGTAGGTCAGGGCGTGGCCCTGGACCCCTTCCATGCGGCGCAGCAAGTCGACACCGCCGACGATATTGCCCCACTGGTCAGATCCGCCCATCTGCACGCTACAGCCGTACTTCCTGTACAGGTGCACAAAGTCGAAGCCCTGCAGGAGCGCGTAGGAGAACTCGGTATAGCTAATGCCTTGCTCGCGGTTCTCGATGCGGGTCTTCACCGAGTCCTTTTGCAGCATCGCGTTGACCGAGAAGAATTTCCCGATATCGCGCAGGAATTCGATCGCATTCATTTCGCGGAACCAGTCCGCATTGTTCACGATGATCGGATCGGGCCCGTCCGTGCGCGCGAAGAAGGCTTCCATCTGCTTGCGCTGGCTGGCGATATTGGCTTCCACCGCCTCGGCGGCCTGCAAATCACGCTCAGCATCCTTGCCCGATGGGTCGCCAATCATGCCCGTGGCACCGCCCAGAAGCAGGATGATCTGACCACCGCGGCGACGATAGCGATCGAGCCCCAGAAGCGGGATCATATTGCCAGCGTGCAGGTTCGGAGCGCTGGGGTCTGTGCCCACATAGATCGGCGGCCGGTCCTTCTCGATCAGAGCGTCGGTCATGTCCGGCGTTTTTTGATGGATCAGATCGCGAGCTTCGAGATCAGCAAGGAAGGTCGTTTCGCTAGGGTCAGACAGGCGCACGCTCATGGGTCAGGCTCTGATGTGTCGGTCGGTGAATGGAGGGAAACCGGCTTAGCGGCGGCGGTCGAAATTGGCAATGGCTCAACCTGCCAGCCCTGCTAGTCTGGACGCGCGTTGAGGGGAGGCGAATCGATGCGCGAACCGGTCAGCATCACCGCTGTGTCCGCCATGACCGAGGCAGAGCCCTGCTTTGTCGAGGCGAGCTGGTTTTTACCCGGCAGCACCCAGTCCCAGGCTGAGGCCTTCAAGGCGCGGCGGATCCCCACGGCGGTCCAGTTCAATATTGACGAGATTTGCGACCCCACCAGCGGCTTGCCGCACATGGCCCCGGGCTCGGCGCTGTTTGCGCGCTGGTTGTCGCTCAACGGCCTGACCGGGTCAGAGCGCTTCATCGTCTACGACCAGAACAGCTATATGGCCTCGGCCCGCGTGTGGTGGACGCTGCGCCGGATGGGCTGTGATGCCCGCATCCTGGATGGCGGGCTGGAAGCCTGGCGCAAGGCGGGTGGCGAGGTGCAAAGCGGGCCCGCCCCTGAACGCGCCCGAGCGTTCGAGCGCGGCATCCGCCTGGTGCGCGATGATACCGTCAGCTGGGCGGACGTGCGCTACCACATGAATATGCGTGATGCGCTGATCGTGGATGCGCGCTCGGCCGGACGGTTTGCCGGGACCGATCCTGAACCCCGCAAGGGCCTGCGCAGCGGGCACATCCCCGGCTCCCTCAATCTGCCCTTCCAGTCGGTCATCGGGGCTGATGGAAAATTGCTCAAGGAAGACGCGCTCGCCCGCGTGCTGCCCGACACCGACAGGGACCGGCGCATCATCACCACCTGTGGCTCCGGCGTGACGGCAGCGATCCTTTATGCCGCCTTTATCGCAGGCGGCTTTCGCGATGTGCGTCTCTATGACGGCAGCTGGGCAGAGTGGGGCGCGCGCGACGACCTGCCGGTTGAGGTGGGCCAATAGCCATGCCCAGATCAGAAGGTGTTTGAGAAACAAACACCGATTGCGCGCGGGACATTTGTAAACCTCAATAGGGTAGGAGATACAATTATGACTTGTGTTCTTGCGATTTGGCGCTAGCTTAATTCTCCTTTGTAAAACATGGCGCTGTTACATGCGTGAGCTTTCTACAAGTGAAATGGAGCTTGTCGGGGGTGGTTGGCTAGACCATCGGCCCGATGATTGGGTGGATTTTGGTGAGGAGACCGAAAACCAGTTGCCGGATGATACGGTCGTGCAGGATCGATTCGGGGAATTCATGACGCCGGACGGCGTTGCTGAAGGCACGGGCAATCACGTCTATCGCGGGATCGATAGTGACGATGACGGGATCGCCGACAAGCTTGAGGGAGCGACGGTGTACAAGTCGGATGGTACGACATTCAATATGGGTGACGGTGGTAACGGGATCCCAATGATCGCGTAATGACGCCTCGACTGAAGTTCTTGAGTATATTTGCGAGCACGCTGGCCCTTTTAGGGTCAGCGTGTCTGCCATCTGATCGCGGCCCCCCCGCTCAGGCTACTTCACGGCCTGAGCCGCTTGCGCCAGCTATCATGATGGAGCGAGTATTTGATTGTCGCCAAGTTTACTACAGTCTTTCACCTGATGGCGCTTTTCTTGGCGAGTTGCAGCCGGAATTGTCCCGTGTCTTTGCTGTGGAGGCGGCGCTTTCAGGCGAGTCAATTCCAGCGCGAGACCGCGCGATATACACCTTGGACAGGCGCGGTTTCGTGTGGGTGGGGCCGCGCACGCTCCTTCAAAGCGAGCGCCGCGACGGCCACGAAAGAGGCCAATGGGTTCAATTTGGATTTGATGGCCAAAATCTGGCAACACAAGTCGGGGCGGTTTCTTCTGAGACTCCTGGTCCTTGGCGGCACGATAGAAGTTCATTCCTTCCCTCTGGTGTAGACGCCATCTTTAATAGTGCGATGACCCTTGATCGGATCGAGTACTATATCAATCAGACTGAAACGACGCTGCTGCGGCGCGAGCTGATCGACGGGGAGATCGTTTACCGGGGCTTGATGGAGGTTGGTGACGGCTTCTCTCTGGACCAGCATTATCCCATTAATTCAGCGCCGGGCCTGGCTATCACTCAGCGCTTTCGTCGCATGGAGTCCCCCGCCGGTTCGCCAGTTAGTCCATTGCTTCAGTTCGAGCACTTTTTTTGGACGGGCGGTGTGCCGTCGAGGATCTCGACCCCCGGACCGAGCCCACTCTCGCCGGTGTATTGGTGGGCTGTCGATCCACGGCTATCCGAAGCTGGCACTCTCAGCTTGATTGTAAGTTCCGCGGGGGAAGATGGGCGTCGTCAGCTCGTGCAGCACACATTTGCCGAAGGTGAGCATGTACAGCAGCTCATCGCTGGCGACGATCACTACAACATAGATCATGCCGGTGTAGCGGGTGCAGGTTTTCCGGTGCACTGGATCGGTACCGGCTCAGCAATCCCGGAGTATCGCGCGCTAACTGAAACCGGCGAAGCGATCCTGTCCGCGGTTGCTCTGGACATTCCTTATCGCCTTCGTCAACTCACCGCGGACCATGATGGCGACCGGGTTGTGCTGGAGCGGTATTCTTTCGAGTATGGGATCGAGCGCCTCCTGGTCGATGCGTCCACCGGGCGTTTGGTGAACCTTTCCAACTGTGTCGCCTGGCCTGCCTCTCTCGGTCATGCTGAATATTTCCAGACAACAACAGACTTGGGGATGATGGATGGCATTGCGTTCGACCCTGAATACCCAAGTGAAGATCGGATGCTGGTGGTGCATTTGCAGGGTGGCCCGGGCACGACCACACGCCTTGGCTTTTACACATATCTGTCGCCGATCCTGCAGGCAGGTGCCAACATCCTTACTGTCAACTATCCCGGCGGTGGAGGGCGAGGAGAAGCCTGGACGCGCCTCTTGAGAGGAAATTTTTCTGAAGCTGCAAACGCGACTTGTCAGGCTATTCAAAGACATCGCGAAGAGCTGGGCGACAATGTTCCAGTCATCTTGTATGGCGAGAGTCTTGGGGGCGGGTTGAGTGTTTCCATGGCTGCATCGCAGTGCGAGGGGGTTCGAGGCGTGATATTGCAGTCTCCCAGCCTCGACTTTATGGACATCCAGCAAACACCAAAGAACTTGACCATCGGTGGTGGGGGAAGCGGGCAAGTCAGCGTCTCGCCAAACGAGGTTGAGGTGTTCGGTCTGTACACTGACCAGGCAACTCAACAGTATTGGGCAGAGGTTGCACCGGCTGTTCTGGCGGAACGTGTTAACATTCCAGTCCTTATCCTTCATGGCCGCGACGATGCATTGGTACCTGTCGATCAAGTGCGACGGTTTGTGAATGATGTGCGCAGTTCTGGTGGTCAGGTGCGCTATATCGAGGGCGAGTATGGCCATCAATACACTCGAGAATTGGTTCAGCTCAGCTTTGCCGAGGTGCCCCAATTTATTGAAGGCATGCGAGGCTTCACTGAATGGCCAGGATTTTACTTTGCCAATTATGAGCAGTCCTGTCTTGCCGGTGAGCCAGGCGTAAACGGCGATTGTCGGCTTGAAGACGCCCCCCACTAGGCTGCGCAATCCCACTGCACCAATCTGCTGTTAGCGCTTTCATCACTTGAGAACCGCGTTAGCGTACCGGCCAACGAACACTGTTCACTGAAGACAACACGGGGAGGCCGACATGGCGGGTTTGGAAATTCTTGAAGGTCGTTTGAGCGTGCCGGTGATTGCCGCACCGCTGTTCATCATCTCCAACCCCAAATCGGTGATTGCCCAGTGCAAGGCCGGGATTGTCGGCTCTTTCCCGTCGCTGAATGCGCGCCCGGTCAGCCAGCTTGATGAGTGGCTCGATGAAATCACGTCCGAGCTGGATAGCTATAACAAGGCCAATCCGGACAAGCCCGCCGCACCGTTCGCGGTGAACCAGATCGTCCACCGCTCCAACGACCGTCTGGAGCAGGATCTCGCCCTGTGTGAGAAATACAAGGTGCCGCTGGTTATCACCTCGCTGGGGGCGCGCGTTGAGCTCAACGATGCGGTCCACAGCTGGGGCGGCAAGACGCTGCACGACATCATCAATATCAAATTCGCCCACAAGGCGCTGGAGAAGGGGGCCGATGGCCTGATCCCGGTGTGTGCCGGTGCGGGCGGTCACGCCGGTGAGCTGTCGCCCTTCGCGCTGGTGGCGGAAATCCGCCAGTTCTTCGACGGACCCATCGCGCTGTCCGGCTCCATCTCCACCGGCGGCGGGGTTTTGGCGGCCCAGGCCATGGGCGCAGACTACGCCTATATCGGTTCAGCCTTTATCGCGACTGAAGAAGCGCGCGCCAGCGAGGAGTACAAGCAGGGCGTCGTGAAGGGCAAAGCCGAAGACATCGTCTACTCCAACCTCTTTACCGGCGTGCACGGCAATTATCTGCGCGAAAGCATCGAAAACGCCGGGCTTGATCCTGATAACCTGCCTGAAAGTGATCCGTCGGCGATGAATTTCGGTTCGGGGGGTAACTCCGACGCCAAAGCCTGGAAAGACATCTGGGGCTGCGGCCAGGGCATCGGGTCGATCGACAAGCTGCAAAGCGCCGGGGCCTATGTGCACCAGCTGGCGGCCGAGTATGAAGCGGCGAAGAAGCGGGTGCTGGGGGGCTAGCGGTCCTCGTTATGAAACCCCGGACGCAACGCGAGCCGGGGTCTTGCTCAGAACAAGGGGCCCAACCTTGATGGAGGCCCCGGCTCTGCGGGCTCACGCCCTTGGCCGGGGCTTCAAACACCTCTCCCATCCCTCTCCCCTTCGAAAGGGGAGAGGGAGCAGTGTCCTGTCAAAACGTGTTCGCTGTTCAACTTCGCGGCTGACGGTAAGCCGTTGCGTCGCGATGATGGCGTAACGCAATGAAAGGGTTTCTTCGTGTCCCTATCAGCATCCCATCGGTAAAACCTCGAACGACGCCAAGCGCCTTAAAGGTCAATTTCGTCATCCCAAACTTGATTTGGGACCCAGCGGTTCGGCGCTGAAACTGGGTCCTGAATCAAGTTCAGGATGACGTGGATGGTTGGGCTTGCCATGATGGCGCACCCTTCAAAACGCGAGCCCACTCATGAAACCCACCGACCTTGTCCGCGCCTTTTTCGTTGCTTCTGGAGCCATCGCCCAGGTGGTTATGGGCTCGGTTCCCTTTGCTCGCGGCTGGGAGCACACAGTGGCCTCGCGCTCGGCGGAGGTGCAGGTGTTGCTGACCCCGGCGGGGTATGCGTTTTCGATCTGGAGCGTGTTGTTCGTGGGGGCCGCGATCTATGCTGCCGTGCATTTCATCCGGCTGTCCGATCCGATGATGCGGGCGACGGGCTGGCTCGCCGGATTGGCGTTCTGGTTCAACACGGCGTGGGAAAGCTGGGTGCCGTTTTTTGGCATCGAGATCGTGTCGATGGGCCTGATCGGGGCGGGCTGGCTGTCCGCCGTGGCCTTCATGATGGTCAGCGTTGGTCAGCGGGAGGCCGGCATCCTGCACAAGGCGGTCCGCCTGCCGATCTTTGCGCTGGGCGGCTGGCTGAACGCGGCGGCCTTCGTGAACCTGCTGATCGTGGCGGAGGTTTATGGCGTGCCGTGGCTTGGCAGCGGTGACGCACCAGCCGCAATCACCGTACTGGCAGCCGCGACGTTGAGCGCTTTGATCATCGTCTGGCGGACCGGCTCGCTGTCATACGCAGCGGCGCTGGCCTGGGGCTTGTGGGCGATCGTGGCGGCCAATGGCGCGCGCGGGGAGCCTGAGATCGTGGCGACCGCAGCCCAGATCTGCATGGGAGCCGTGCTGATTGCGCTTCTGGCTGGGATCGGCGCGCGCCTCAGCACGACCTTCCGGCCGCGCTGAAGACGCACTTTTCGGCTTAAAGCACCGTCAGCCAGTCCGGCTTGACGAATGTCATACCCAGATCGTCGGCGACTTCCTTATAGGTGATCTCGCCTTCGGCCACGTTGAGGCCGCGGGCCAGGTGGATGTCGTCGTTGAGCGCGCGCCTGGCCCCCTTGTTGGCGAGCGCCAGCGTGAGGGGCAGGGTGGCGTTGGTCAGCGCCAGCGTTGAGGTGCGCGCCACGGCACCGGGCATGTTGGCCACGCAGTAGTGCACGATGCCGTCCACGATATAGGTCGGGTCCTGGTGCGTGGTGGCTTTGGAGGTTTCAAAGCAGCCGCCCTGGTCGATGGCGATGTCCACCAGGACTGCGCCTTCCTTCATGGTCGACAGCATGTCTTTGGTGACCAGCTTGGGCGCTGCAGCCCCCGGGATCAGCACCGCGCCGATCACCAGATCGGCTTCGGCGATTTCTTCTGCGATAGCGCCTTGGGTGGAGTAGCGGGTCTTCACCGCGCCGCGGAAGAACTGGTCGGTCTCAGCCAGCTTCGGCAGGGAGCGGTCGAGAACCGTCACGTCAGCGCGCAGGCCCAGCGCCATTTCCGCTGCATGGCTACCCGAAACGCCAGCGCCCAGAATGACCACCTTGCCCGGCGTCACGCCCGGCACACCGCCGAGCAGCACACCGCGACCACCGGCGGCCTTGTGCAGGGCATTGGCACCGACCTGAACACTCATGCGGCCAGCCACTTCAGACATGGGACGCAGCAGCGGCAGGCGGCCATCCCGGTCTGTGACCGTTTCATAGGCAATCGCCGTACAGCCCGACTTGCGCAGACCCTCAGCCTGAACAGGGTCGGGGGCCAGGTGCAGGAAGGTGAACAGGATGTGGTCGGCGGTCAGCATCGCGGTTTCAGACGGCTGAGGCTCTTTGACCTTCACGATCATCTCGGCAGCCTCAAACACGGCCTTCGCGTCGGGCATGATTTTCGCGCCTGCGTCCTGATACTGTTCGTTGGTGAACCCAGCACCAACGCCGGCACCATCCTGAACCACAACCTCGTGGCCATTGGCGATCAGCTCGCGAGCACCGTTTGGCGTCATGCCTACGCGGTATTCGTGGTTCTTGATTTCTGTCGGAACGCCAACGCGCATGGTGTCTCTCCCGTGTGGGCGGTGCCAGCACCGCTCGTAGAAATTTGCGCGGAAGGTGTCGTAAGCGGGCAAATCCTGCAAGTGAATTTTCAACAGTCGAATATTCTTGCAATATGGGGCAAATTTCAGGACTTTGTTGCAATCGTGTTGACCGGTAAGGCCCTCACACCGAACCCGGTTCGAAAATCAGTGCAGGAGACATCCATGGCCCTTGATCCGATTGATCGCGCCATCCTGCGCGAGCTGCAGGCGGACGGACGGCTCGCGAACGCAGAGCTGGCCGAACGGGTGGGCCTGTCAGCCTCGGCCTGCCACCGGCGGGTGAGGGCGCTGGAGGCATCCGGTGTAATTCGGGGCTATGCGGCGCTGCTGGATCCCGATGCCGTTGAACGCGGTCTGACGGTGATTGTGCTGGCGACGCTGGAAAATCAGCGTCGTGACACGCTGGAGGCGTTCGAGCAGGCGGTGGCTGACATCGCCGAGGTCATGGAATGCCGCCTGACCACCGGGGCGGAGGACTATATCCTGCGCCTGCAGGTGCGCGATGCGCGTGACTATGAACGTCTGCACCGCGAGCAGCTGTCGGGATTGCCGGGCGTTGCGCGGCTCATCTCCAACATTGCCATGCGCACGGTGTTTGCCCGCACCGCGCTGCCGATTGAGGGGGCTTAAGCCGCCGATGGCATGCCGGGCAGGCGCTCTGGCTCGTAGGCGTCCATTACTTCGCGCATCCAGCCCGCGATCTTGTGTTCCTCAATCTCGGCAAAGCGTAAAAGCGCGATGGCAAAGTCGAGGCCTTCGGGCATGGCGCGGTTGATCACGGCGTGCATGTTCAGCGCTTCATGGCGTTCCCGGTCGTCGTCATCGGTCACCACAACGAAGCGGGCCATGTCAGGGTAGTTCTCCTGAACGAAAGGCGTGACGTCTTTTGATATCTCATAGCGCGGCTCGCCCAGCGCCAGGGCTCGGGCCTTTGTCACGCCGACCGCCTTCATCAGGCGCACATCGCTGGGGTCACCAAAGGTCACGTCATAGCCGTCTGACACCGCGTCCATGAAGCGATCGGCATCTGAGTCGATGGCCACATAGGGAATGTTGAACTTGCGCAGGCCATCGAGCGCCAGGCGGCTGGACGCGGTCATGGCAAAAACCAGGATCGGACGCCCACCGTCTGTACTGGCGGCTGGCTCTGAGACTTTCACCCGAGCTGCAGCCATCTTGCGGGCCAGCTTCATGCCGAGCGCGGTCCAGGCCGGTGTCAGCGCCAGTGACGCGGCGGTTGCGCCCACCAGAACGGCGGCGGCTTGAGGACCCAGCGCGCCATTGACGGCTGGAAGCGCAAGCAGAACCAGCCCGAACTCAGAGCCCTGAGCGGTCAGGAAGGAAAGCTGGGTGGCCCCGGGACGGCTCCAGCCTGACAACAGCGCTGCGATAAAGGTCAGCACGGTCTTGCCGATCATCAGCGCGGCAAGCGCAGCCAGTATGAGCGGGGCTTCGGCCACCAGCACGCGCCAGTCGAGCGCCATGCCAACGGTAATGAAGAAAAATCCCAGCAGCAGTGCGCCAAAGGGTTTGGCCTCTGTCTTTACCACGGTCTTGTAGGGCGTCTCGGCAACGATCACGCCAGCCAGGAAAGCGCCCAGCGTCAGCGATAACTCCAGCGCGCCGGTTGCCGCTGCCGTGGCGAGCACAAGGAACAGGGCCGTGGCGGTGAAAATCTCAGGGCTGTTGGTGCGGGCCAGCAGGGTGAGGGCCGGGCGCGCCGCATAACGACCAATAAGGAGAGCGGCCCCGGCGGCCAGCGCGGCTTTAAGGCCAGCCTCCCCCAAAGCCAGCGCCAGCGAGCCTTCGCCGGTTTCCAGCGATACCGCGAACACCAGGAGGAAGATGCCGGCGATATCCTGAAACACCAGAAGCGCGGTGGAGGATTTTCCCAGCGGGCAGGTGACGATGCCCCGATCGGCCATGGTCGCGCTGACAACCGCTGTCGCAGAGATGCCAGCCCCAAGCCCCACAAGGATCGCCAAGGGCCAGTCCAGCCCGAAGGCCTTGGCAATCAGCGCAAAGCCTGCGCCACAGATCGCCATCTGGAGCGGACCGAGCACCACCAGATCCCGCCCGCTTTCCTTCAGCGTCTTGGACGAAAACCCGAGGCCGATCTCGAACAGCAGGAAAACCACACCCAGCTGAGCAAGCAATGCCGTGGTCTGGCCCTGCTCAACCAGCGAAAAGCCGAAGGGCCCGATGACCAGCCCTGCCGCGATGAACGCGACAATGTTGGAAGTCTTCAGCGCTCTCGCGGCCAGGATGCAAAGAAGTCCGATACCCAGCAGTTTGACCGCTGGCAGGATGGCTATCACTTCGGGCATCAGGTCTCTTTCAGGTCGGTTCTCTGGCTGCAAGATAGGCAGTTCACGCACGCTGCGCCATTGCCCGTTCGGCCTTGCAGCGCTAAATGCGCGCCCATGACTGATGAACGCTACTCAAAACTCGACCAGCTCGGCTCAGAATCCTTCGCGGCGGCAACGCCAGAAGAGGCCCGTCTGGAGCGAGTCGAAAATCCGTCGCTGGATGCGGACTATCTGATCCGCTTCACCTGCCCGGAGTTTACCTCCATCTGCCCGGTCACCGGCCAGCCAGACTTTGCCCATATCGTGATCGACTATGCGCCTGATCGCTGGATCGTGGAGAGCAAGGCACTGAAGCTCTACTTGCAGAGCTTCCGCAATCACGGAGCCTTCCACGAAGCCTGCACCATGATGATTGGCCAGCGCCTGGTTGATGAGATCAGTCCCAAATGGCTGCGCATCGGTGGCTACTGGTATCCGCGTGGCGGCATCCCCATCGATATTTTCGGCCAGTGGGGCACGCAGCCGGAGGGCCTCTGGGTGCCTGATCAGGGCGTCCAGCCCTATCGTGGACGCGGCTAAGTACCTCAAATGAGTGTTCGTTCATATGAATGAGCGGAGTTTGAACGACCTCCTCTGAGTGCATTCATACGCACTCTGACAGTCTCCATCTTGTCAGGCGGGGAACGCCTGTGATGAAAAGAGGAGACTTTTTAATGAGCATGCGTTTGATCCTGGCCGCTGGCCTTAGCCTTGCCGCCATCATGACCACCCTGCCAACGGCAGAAGCCCAGCAGCGTAACCGCGTTGATATCCGCCAGGCGGGTGTGTCCAACGAGATTGCCGGTCGCCAGCGCGGTTATGAAAACCGTCTGGTCCTGCAACAGCGCGGTTCGCGTCAGTTTATTTCCACCTATCAGGACGGCCTGCGTAATGGTGCGACCGTTGCCCAGTATGGCCGCGGCAATGCCGCAGCGCTGGACCAGTATGGCCGCCGTAACTCAGCCGTGATCGGTCAGGACGGGGCGTATAACGACGCTTACGCCTACCAGAATGGCTATCGCAACGAAGCGGGCATCGCCCAGTTTGGCTATGGCCACACGGCTGTGACCCAGCAATCGGGAAGCCACAACGCTGTGGGTGTGATCCAGGCTGGCAGTGGCCAGCGGGCCAATGTGAGCCAGCGTGGTTCTGGCAATGTGACCCTGATCATCCAGGGCGATCACTAACCCCCCGTGTGAGTGTCGCGCCCGGTTTCGATGCCGGAGCCGGGCGCACCCACACTCCATCTCACCGATGAAAGGAGCATAGCGATGAAATACGCGATACCTGCTCTCACCCTTGTTGTTGCTGGCGCCGGTGCCGCTTTGGCATCAACGCCCCAGCTCAGTGCGCCCGGTCCTGTTGCGCCGTCTCAACCCGCTTACGTGGCGACGTTCGAGCCGCGTTCGAACACCTGTGACCTTCAATTGTTTGAGCCTCGTCTTGTTGCGCTGGCCAATCCGGTTGAGGCCGACAGCTGGAGCCTGAGTGTTGAGACACCCGACTTCTACAACCAGCAAAGCGGCCCGATTTCTGGCACGCGCAATCGCCTTCAGCCCATCACGCGTCTGTTCATGGGCGGTATTGGCGTCCAGTCAGATCGCGGCGGTCAGGTCTTTGGTGGCTCGCCGACCATGCCGCGTCCCTTCCACGCAGAGCTGAACGTCTATGATGTGGAAGGCCAGCTTGTTTGCCGTGATGTCATCGACCTGCCTTAGCGCGGTGGGTGACTGACATGGATATACAAATACTGCGGCTTTAAAGGGCGGTCCGATAAGGGCCGCCCTTATCGCGTTTTTTAAGGCGACGGAGACGCAGGGTGACAGGATATATCGACTAAAAGTCAGGTTCTCTTGACATTCGACGAGATGTAAGGCAAACCTGACTTATTGTCATATTTACCTGAAAGGAGAGAGCCTGTGTGTCCATCTAAAAAAACCTCGGTCGGAGCCTGGATCGCCATTGCCGTTGCCGTCACGATTTCGGTCCTGACCAGCTTCGGGGCGTTTGCACAGGACCGCTTGAGTGTCGCGCGTCAAGGCGATAGCGAGGGAAGGACGGTTGTGTTTGTGCCGGGTCTTGCAACACCCGGCTCGGTGTTTGAGCCCTATGCGGCCCAGCGCGTAGATCTGGACGCTCACCTCGTAACAATCGCGGGGTTTGGTGGGCTGCCAGCCCTTGATCCAGCCGACGGGGTCATCCGTCCCGCCGCTCAGGCACTCGCTGCATATCTGGACGAGCAGGCCCTCGATGACGTCGTGCTGGTGGGCCACAGCCTCGGCGCGCAGGTCGCGTTGGTGACGGCCGGGCAGGCCACCGAGCGGGTTGCGCACGTGGTCGTCGTGGACTCGCTGCCCTTCTTTCAGGGCATGATCAATCCCGATGCAGACCCGGCAATGGTCCGTGCCCAAGGTGAAGCAATGATGCCCGCCCTTGTGGGGATGGAGCGTTCGGCATTCATGGCCATGATCGAGCAGGGCGCGCCGGCTCAGGCTGCATCGTCCGAGCATCAGGCCCAAGTTGTGGAATACGTCGCCCAGTCGGACCAGCCCACAGTCGCTCAGGCGACATTCGAAGCCTTGTCGCTTGATTGGCGCCCCGGTCTTGAAGCGGTGCAGGCTGCTGTAACCGTGCTCGTTCCTCACAACGACTATCTGCAGACCGCGCCGGAAGTCATCGCGGAGCGCTATGGCGCTCAATACGAGGCAATTTCTTCTCTCGACGTGCGTGTCATTCCCAACTCACGCCATTTCATTATGCTCGACCAGCCCGAGGCTTTTGCTGACGCCCTGGCTGCCATCGTTGGAGACGCCCAATGACCCCTGCTGCCAAACGTTATTCCTTCGCTTTTACCGGTTTCATGCTGGCCTATGCGGGCGTTGTGATCGGTGTGCCCTTCCTTGATCGCGCTTTTGACTTTGCCACCCCGGTGCGGATCGGGCTGGCGCTTTTACCAGTGGTGCCGACGCTGTTTGCCTTGCGTGAATTCATGATCCTGCTCCATAGCGTCGATGAAGTTCAGCGCCGCATCCAGCTGGAGGCGATTCTGATCGCAGCGGCTGTGGTCGGATTTGGAAGCTTTGCCTGGGGCTTTGTCGAAGGCGCAATCGATGTGCCGCGGATTTCGCTGATCTGGGTGTTGCCTGCGCTCGCGGCTGTCTGGGGTGCGGCCCTGCCATTTGTGCGGCGGCGCTACGTATGAAGAACCGGATCAGGGTCCTTCGCGCCGAGCATCGCTGGAGCCAGGCAGAGCTGGGCGAGCGTGTCGGCGTGTCGCGCCAGGCGATCAATGCGGTCGAAACTGAAAAGCACGACCCGTCCCTGTCGCTGGCCTTTGCCATTGCCGAGGCGTTTGAGCTGAAGATTGAGGACGTCTTCGACCCCAGGGGCTAGGGCGCGCCTTGGTCTTATGCGGCTTGCTCCACCATGGAGATCAGAGCGGCAATCGCGTCTTCCGGCCTTTCGTGAAAACCGATGGCGTCCAGAACATTGCGGTCTGCAAAGCCGGTATCGACAATATGATTGACCAGCTGTTTCATCGGAGCCCAGTAGGCGGCATCGATGAAGCAGGCTGGTTTTGCATGGCGGCCGAGCTGGCGCAGCATGATCATGTCGAAAATCTCTTCCAGCGTGCCAAAGCCACCGGGCAGAACCAGGAAGGCGTCGGCTTCCTCCACCATCATCGCCTTGCGCGAGGCCATGGTGGCGGTGATGCGGATGTCGGCTCCGGCTTGCGCGCCTTCAATCGGAATCAGGAATTCAGGGATGACGCCCAGCACCTCGCCGCCTTCTTCAAGGGCGGCGCGCGCTGTGATCCCCATCAGTCCGGCCTCTGCGCCGCCATAGACCATGCGCAAATTGGCCTTGGCCAAAGCGCGGCCGGTGGCCTCTGCCAAAGCCCTGAAATGGCTGTCTTCGCCTTGTTTTGACCCACAGAAGACGCAGATGCTCCGCATTTTGGCCTTACCTCAATCGCAGTGTGCGCAGTAATGCGCGTTGAATCTCACAGCTCTTGCGGTCAGCATAGGCAAAATTCAGTGCGTGGTGCGAGACTTGCATACTGCTAAGATGCTCGCCCGGTCTGGACAAGGAGTAGCCCATGGCCGCAACGCGGTCCTTCCTGATTGCCGCTGGACTTCTCGTCCTTGCGATTGCTGTTGCCCTGGCAGTGGTGATCATGCGCCCGTCGCCTGAAAGCCTGAGCGTGGGCGAGGACACCGGTGAGATTGCCAGTGATGGTACAGCTGCGGAGGCCTCTGAAGAAGCGCCTGCGCTCGCGGCCCCCACCTTTGACATCGTACGCGTTGATCCGCGAGGCACCGCTGTTGTGGCGGGCCGCGGAGCACCGGGCAGTACGATTGCCCTGATGCTGGGTGAGCGTGAGCTCAGCAGCGTCGTGATCGATGAGACGGGCGACTGGGTCATCATCGTCAGCGAGCCGCTGCCGACTGGATCGGCAGAGCTGTCGCTGCTGATGACAACGCCGTCCAGGCAGGAAATCCGCTCAGAGCAGGTCGTTGTGGTGTCTGTGCCGGAGGGGCGCGATACGACTCCGCTGGTCGTCATGGGCCGCCCGGGCGAAGCCAGCCGTATCTTCCAGAGCCCGTTTGATGGCGTCGAGTCCGGGCCGCTTGCGCTTGAAACAGTCGACTATGACGAAAGCGGCGCGGTAATTTTCTCTGGACGCGCCACGCCCGGCAGCCTGGTGCGCATTCTTGCCGATGGCCAGCTTGTGGGTGAAGCAACGGCTAATGAAGCCGGGCGCTGGGTGACCGAAGCTGATGCCAGCTTCCCGCCGGGTGTCTACGATCTTCAGATTGATCAGATCGACCCTGATACCGGGCAGGTGACGGCTGTCATCGCGCTACCGTTTGAGCGTGCGACACCGGAAGATGCGGTGTCTGCGCGAGAGGCCGGACGCGTGGTGGTGCAGCCGGGCAACTCGCTATGGCGGATTGCCCGCAGGCTCTATGGCGATGGCTTCCAGTACACGGTGATTTACGAGGCCAATGCCGACCAGATTCGCGATCCCGATCTGATCTATCCAGGTCAGGTGTTCAACATGCCTGACGAGGATGACGGCTAGCAGCCTGTTGGCAGGTGTGTGATCGCGGTGGCGGTGACCTCGTCGGCACCCTACATTGCCACGCAATGAGCGCTCCCAATTACAAAGACGTGCTGGAAGGCCCCGCGCCTGAAGGCCGGTTGTCCGAAGCTGTTGCCCGGCTGATCAAGATCCTCGTTTCGCCTGAAATGGCGAAATGGCGGCTGCGCATGGGCGTCGCGCTGGTCATCACCTTCATCACCAAGCTGTTCGCCGTAACCGCGCCGATGGCGTTCGGGGAGGGGATCAACGCCATCACGCGCAGCCTGACCGGCTCACCGGACGCAACAGCACCGGCGGGCCTGAGCGCTGCGGTGGGCTTTGTGCTGCTTTATGGCCTGCTGCGCTTTGCGGCGGCCGGTGGCCCACAGCTGCGCGATGCCCTGTTTGCCCCGGTCAGCCAGGACGCCCAGCGAATCACCGCGGTTCAGGGCTTTGCCCACGTTCAGTCGCTGTCACTGGGCTACCACCAGACCAAACGCACCGGCGCGGTCAACCGATTGATCGACCGCGGTGCCAACGCGATCGATTTCCTGCTTCGCTTTCTGGTGTTCAACATCCTGCCTGCGATTGTCGAGCTGGTGCTGGCCGCGGTGCTGGTGTCGATCTTCTACGGCTGGATTTTCTCTGTCGTGATGGTGGTTGCGGTGCTGGCCTACGCGCTGGTGACGTGGCTGATGACGGAGTGGCGCGTCAAGCTGCGCCGCGAGATGAATGAGGCCGACACCGAGGTGAATGCCCGCTCAGTCGACGTCATGGCCAATTTCGAAACCGTGAAAGCCTTTGCTGCCGAGGACCGCGAAACCCGGCGCTTCGACGACGCCAAGACCACCTACGCCAACGCGGCGACCAAGTCCCAGCAGAGCCTCGCAGCCCTCAACGCCGCTCAGGCAGCGATCATGAATGGCGGCCTGCTGGCTGTGGCGCTGATCGGTGTGGGGATGGCCGCTAACGGTCAGCTGGAGGCGGGCGATATCGCGGCGCTGACCTTGATGCTGATGCAGGTCTACCAGCCGCTGAATATTCTCGGCTGGGCCTATCGCGAGATCAAACAGGCCAGCGTCGATCTGGAGCGCCTGTTCCAGACGTTGCGCCTGCGCCCCGAAGTCGAGGACAAGCCCGATGCGCCGGCGCTGAAGGTTCCCGGCGGCGCGGTGCGGTTTGAGGACGTCAGCTTTGCCCATGACGGTCGCGCGCGCTCGGTTGATCAGGTCAGCTTTGAGATCCCTGCCGGGGCCTTTGTCGGCCTTGCCGGACCGTCGGGCGCAGGCAAGTCGACGCTTCTGCGCCTCCTGTTCCGCTTTTACGACCCGGACAAGGGCCGCGTCCTGATCGATGGTCAGGACATTTCCGGCGTCAGCCAGACCAGCCTGCGCGAGAATCTCGGCCTCGTGCCGCAGGACGTGGTCCTGTTCAACGACACACTGCGCCAGAATATTCTGTATGGCCGCCCGGATGCCGATGAGGTCGCGCTTTGGGATGCGGTGGAGCGCGCGCGCCTGAAAGACTTCGTTGATCAATTGCCGGATGGCCTTGAAACCCGTGTGGGCGAGCGTGGGCTGAAGCTGTCTGGTGGTGAGAAGCAGCGCGTGGGCGTTGCGCGAGCCATCCTGAAGGATCCGCCCATTCTCATCCTGGACGAAGCCACATCGGCGCTTGATTCCCAGACCGAAAGTGAAGTCCAGGCCGCGTTGGCCGAGGCCGCTCGTGGGCGCACGACCATCGCTGTGGCGCACCGCCTGTCAACGATTGCCAAGGCCGATCTGATTCTTGTCATGGAGGACGGGCAGCTCACCGAAGCCGGCCCCCATGGCGAGCTCCTCAGCTCGGGCGGCCGCTATGCCGGAATGTGGGCCAAGCAGGCTGAGGCGGCGACGTCTTAGTCAGGCTTGCCCCGCCTCCTCAGCTGTCCCATACCCAAGCCCCATGAAGCTTTCCTTTTCAGACTTTGACGCCGACCGGTCCGCCTTTGACGCGGTGATTGATGTGCGCTCTCCGGCCGAGTTTGCCGAGGACCATGTGCCCGGCACGATCAACCTGCCGGTCCTGTCCAATGAAGAGCGGGCCGAGGTCGGCACGATTTACGTCCAGGACGACCCCTTCAAGGCGCGCAAGATCGGTGCAGCCCTGGTGGCGAAAAACACCGCGGAGCATCTGCAGACAGCGCTAAAGGACATGCCCGGCGGCTGGCGGCCGATCGTCTATTGCTGGCGTGGCGGTCAGCGGTCCGGATCTTTCGCGACGATCCTGAAAGAAATTGGCTGGCGGGTGGCCGTGCTGGATGGCGGCTATAAAAGCTATCGCCGGGCGGTCCAGCACCAGCTTTACGAAGCCGAGCCCGCCTGGCGCTTCATCGTGCTGGACGGCAATACGGGAACCGGGAAAACCGAGATATTGCTGAAGCTGGAGACGAGGGGCGTCCAGGCGCTCGACCTTGAAGGACTGGCCAATCATCGCGGCTCGCTGTTCGGACATCGCGATGGGGGCCAGCCGTCACAAAAAGCGTTTGAGAGCGCCTTGCTGGAGGCGCTGCGCGGCTTTGATCCATCCCGGCCCATCATTGTGGAAGCTGAAAGTTCAAAGATTGGTCAGATCAATATTCCGCCGGCGGTCTGGAAAGCGATGGAAGCGGCCCCGCGCATGGTGGTCGAAGCCCCGCTTGAAGCGAGGGCCGAGTTCCTCGCTCGGGTCTATCGCGACATCACCGCGGACCATGATCGCCTGGTGGATCGGCTCGAAGCGCTGAAACCCTACCAGTCCAACGAGACGATTGAACGCTGGCTGGCGCTGGCCGGTGAGGGGGCGCACAAAGCGCTCGCCGGTGAGCTGATGGCCCAACACTACGATCCGCGATATGGCCGCGAGCGCGACCGCCATGGCCGAGAGCTGCTATCAACGCTCAAGGCCGATCGGCTGGACGAGGCCGGACTGGACCGGCTGGCCGATGATTTGGCGCAGGCGGTGGCCGCGCTTTGATGTCAGCGAGCTGATGTTGCGGTGATCTTCGCAGCAGCCGAATCCGGTTTGACCACCGTTCCGATTTGCCAAAGCGGTTTTCCGATCGTCTCAAATTTGGCTTTGACCTCATCCAGCTTGCTGGCGGGAACCGCAGCCAGCAGGCCCCCGGCCGTTTGCGGATCGATCAGAAGATCAGCCTTCGGGCCATGCGGCGCGCTCAAGACATCCGGCGCGAGCTGGTTGGCGTCAAACAGCGTCGACCGCACGCCCTGATCCGCCAGCTCCAGCGCGCCATCCAGAAGTGGAATGGCATCCAGGTCGATCACGGCACTCTGGTTGCCCAAAAGCGCGCTCAAATGCCCGGCAAGGCCAAAGCCCGTAACATCGGTCATGGCGGTGGCAACGGGGCTCAGGATCGCTGAAGGCTCGCCTTGGGGCTCTGCCATCGTCGCCCAGCATTTCGCCGCATCCCGGCCTCTGGCCTTCAGCGCCATTTCACCGGCGAGAATCACGCCGGTGCCAATGGGCTTGGTCAGGACCAGCACATCGCCGGGCAGGGTGCTGCCCTGGCCGACAGCGGTCTTGGTGAGGCCCGTAATCGTAAAGCCGAGGCTGAGCTCAGCGCCGGTGCTGGTGTGGCCACCCACAATGTCTGCGCCGGCGTCTTTGAACACCTTCGAGGCCACATCCATGATTTCAGCGACCATGGCGGCCTGAAGCGTGTCGGCCATGGCAGGCAGAATAAGGGTCGCCACAGCCGCCTGCGGCTCCGCCCCGCTGGCCCAGATATCGCCGAGCGCATGGACCGCCGTGATCCGCGCAAACAGGCCCGGGTCATCGACAAAGGCGCGCAGGTGATCTGTCGTGATCACCTGTTGCTGGCGACCGTGCTTCAAGACCGCCGCGTCATCGCCAGCGCCGACCAGCACGTCGCTGCGACCCGGCGCGGCCATGCCGGCCAGCCCCTCGCTTAGCGCCTGTCGTCCGGTTTTGGAGCCGCACCCACCACATAGTGGCTGGGCGTTTTCGGTCAGATTTTTCACCCCTGCGGCCATCGGCCCCACAGGCGGGTCAGGTTTCATCTGATCCAGGTCAGAAAGTCGCTCCATGAAGTCGGTGTCGATTGAGTTTTTCAGGCCCCAAAGTGCGCTTGCGGAGACCGCAAAACCATATTTGTCCGCCACTGCGGACCGGGTGCCAGTGGAGATCAGCTTCAAATAATCCGACTGAGGTTTGAAGCGCCGGGTTGGGGACAGATCCCGAAGCGCGGCGCGGATATTGTCAGCCAGAACCGGGGCGGCTCGCACCGCAAAAACACCGGCTTTCGGGCGTGGATCGGCATCAAAATGGGTGCAATCGCCAGCGGCAAACAGGGTTGGGTGGCTGACGCTGCGCAAGTATCGATCAACGCGGACAAAGCCGTTTTCAAGGGCCAAACCGGTGTCGCTGATCCAGGGCCATGCCTCGACGCCCGCTGCGCCTATGACAAAGTCAGTCGCTAGCGTTTCGCCTTTCAGTGTCAGTTGGTTAGCGGTGATCCGATCAACCGTGCAGCGGGTTCTGATCTCGACATTGGCAGCGTTTAGCGCAGCCAGAAGCGCGCGCCGGGCGGCACTGGATAACTCTGGCGCAATCTGGTCGCGGGCCTCGATCAGCGTGACCTGACCGGGACGTCCCATCTGTTTCAGGCGATGATCTGCGGCCAGCGCCAGCTCCACCCCAGCGGCACCTGCGCCAATGACGGCCACGCGTGGCTTGATTTTATCTGTTTGAATCTGATCAAGGAATTCAGACCAGCGATCGGCAAAATCGGACAGGGGCTTGGCGCGGGCGACATGCTCGGCAAAGCCTTCGATGTCTGGGCTGCGCCCGGTGGCACCGACATCAAGGCTCGCGATATCGTAGCGAATCGGCGCGCGATCCTTGAAGGAAATGCGCCGGGCGTCGGGATCGATGCCGGTTACGGCCTCGAGAATCACCCGCGCGCCTGCAAAGCGGGCCAGGCGAACCAGATCAATATCAAGGGCTTGGCGCTCATAATGCCCGGCCACAAAGCCTGGCAGCATCCCAGTATAGGCCGTTGCCGGGCTGGGATCGATCAGCGTCAGGCGGGCTCCGGCCAGCGGGCGCATGCCCCACATCTTCAAGAACAGGGCATGGGCGTGCCCGCCGCCGATCAGCACCAGGTCTCGGGTGAGGGGGATGGAAGGGGTCATGAAAACGCGCGTTTGCACCATTCGAGTTGGTCTGAGCGTAACGAGCTTTCAGGCCGTCTGGTATCCCGCTTTTCAGGACTGGCGAAGCAGGGCTTGCTCTGTCTTGCGGCGTTGATGCATTCTCACGCTGGCTGCACCAGCGCAAACCCCGCCTGCCACATACGCGAAGGCCATTGGCCAGCCAGCCGCCAGAAAGACTGGAGCGGCCAAACAAAAGCCAATGCCCAGGGCAATCAGCGCTACAAAAATGAGTTTCAGACTGTGCGCCATAATCTCCTCCGTTTGGCCAACAGCTGCCGGAGATAGCTGGCATTAAATCAGCGGCGACTCCCAGTCACACCCATCCCATGTCCTGACTGTGCTGGCAGGCAAAAATCGATGTTCAAGTGTCTGAAAGAAGTGGCTCCCTGGGACGGGCTCGAACCGCCGACCCGGTGATTAACAGTCACCTGCTCTACCAACTGAGCTACCAGGGATCATCCATTCGCGATGGAGGCAGGGTCTTTAGCAACGCTTTGTAGCGCGCGCAAGAAGCTGACCGCATCGGATACACATCAATGTCAGATGCCTGACGGGCAGGCAAAAAAAATCGGGAGCCCGAGAGCTCCCGAAAAGGCATTGGGTGGATGGTGGGGTGTCTTCGAGGGAAGACGATTAACGAATACCGACTCACTGGTTAACAGGGCGCTAACGTTAATAAAGATTTCCAGTTTCCTGTTCGCATGAGCGCGTCAGCCATGCTATCGAAGGCCTAATCAGTGTTGATCAGATCTGGGAGGATGATCATGGCAACGCGAAGTGCGACCTATTCAGAGTTCTGGCCCTACTATCTGCGTGAGCACGCCGAGCCGGGTACCCGCTACATGCATTACGCGGGCACGGTGATCGCGACCAGCGTGCTGCTCATCGCGCTCATGTCCCAGACGTGGTGGCTGCTGATCTTTTTCCCGCTCGCTGGCTATGGATTCGCGTGGGTGAGCCACGCCTTTATTGAGCGCAACAAGCCAGCGACCTTTATCCATCCGGTCTGGTCGCTGATCAGCGACTACCGCATGACCTTCCTGGCGTTCACAGGGCAGCTGAAGCCGCACCTGAAAGCAGCCGGTGTCACCGATCACCCGCAGGCCAGTGCGGCTGAATAAAGCTGGCTGTTTTGGGGGGACTTCTGGAGGCGCCACCCGGAATCGAACCGGGGTACACGGATTTGCAATCCGCTGCGTCACCACTCCGCCATGGCGCCGCCGAAGAAGTCAGAGGCGAAGTCTTATATAAATCAGGCAGACACCGCAACGCGCTTCATCGCCTGTGATGCAGCGCCATGAACCGGGTGCGGCTGCGGGGAGCCTGCGGCGAAGCGCATCGGGGCGCTTAACTGCCTTGCAGGACAAGCCAACGCAGCGATATAAGCCCGCATCAACGAGAGGGCTCAACGTCCTCATGGATCAAAAAGAGCGAACCTGCTGCCATGACCGATTACTCCGTTGCCCGCCTTGCCATGGTCAATAGCCAGATCCGGCCCTCGGATGTGACTGATCACCGGATCCAGGATGCGATGGGTGAAATCCCGCGCGAGATGTTCGTGCCGAAGTCCCAGTCAGCAAAAGCCTATGCCGACACCGAGATCAAGCTGTCGGATGCGCGCACCATGCTGCGCCCGGCTCATCTGGCCAAGCTGATCCAGGCCGCTGACATCCGCCCCACCGACGTGGTGCTCGATATCGCGTTTGGACGTGGCTACACGATAGCGGTGCTTTCACGTCTGGCTGAAACCGTCGTGGGGCTTGAGCAGGAAGGCGAGGGCTTTGCCGCCAAGGCGGGCGAGCGTCTGGCGCAGATCGGGGCCAACAACGCCGTTGTTGTTGAAGGCGATCTGCAGGCCGGTGTTCCAGGGCAGGGGCCGTTCGATGTCATATTCATTGATGGTGCGGTCGCCAAGGCGCGGGACGTCTGGTTTGATCAGCTGGCTGAAGGTGGCCGACTTGCGGTGATTGAGCGCGACGGAGCGGTAGGCCGTGCGCGTATCTACACCAAGGCTCGCGGTCATATCGGTGAGCGCGCTGTTTTTGATGCTGCGCCGCCCTATCTGGCAGGCTTCGAGCCGGAAGCTGGTTTCGTCTTTTAAGGGTGACACCTTGAGGAGAAACTGCGCCATGACTAAAAGTGAACGCTGTTCACATTTGGTGTTTGGCTCTATATGTATTGAAAACGCCGCCGGGCGTTGCGCGAAAGGTGCGCAACCGGGCGAGCCATTGAGGTTGGTCATGAAGTCGACACTGCGCACCGTACTGCTGGCGGCTGTTCTTGCAACGCCGTTTGCTGCAGTGGCTCACGCCCAGTCGCTGGAGGAGACCCTGGTGTCGGCCTACCAGACCAACCCGACGCTGGCCGCTCAGCGCGCCCGTCTTCGGCAGGCTGAAGAGGGATATTACCAGGCCCGCGCTGCACGCTTGCCGTCCGCTGCCGCAAGCGCCGACGTCAGCGAAAGTGAGCGCTGGGGCGGTGGCTTGTTTAACAATCCCCAAGGCTCGGTTGGCTATGGCGTGAACGTAAGTCAGTCAATCTATCGCGGTGGCCGTACCAGCGGTTCGATAAACGCGGCGATTGCCCGCATTGAAGCAAGCCGGGCGCAGCTTCGCTCCACTGAGCAGTCGATCCTGATCGATGCTGTGGCCGCCCACGCTGAAGTGGTGCGCGACCAGCAGGTGGTGGGCATCCGCTCCAACAACGTGGATGTGCTGGCCGAACAGCTGCGTGCTGCCCGTGACCGCTTTGAGGTGGGTGAGATCACCCGGACCGATGTGGCCCAGGCTGAGGCGCGCCTGTCCGGTGCCCGTGCGCAGTTGTCGGCCGCACAGGCTGCACTAGCGGCGTCCCGTGCCCGCTATGCCCGAGTCGCCGGTGTCGAGGTCACAGAGCCTGAAGCGGCCAGCGCCGCTCCTGCAGTTCCTGACAACCTTGGCGATGCGCTTGAGACGGCACTGAATGCAAACCCGGATCTGCAGGCGGCTGGTTTTAATGAACGCGCAGCGGAGCTCGGTGTGCAGGTGGCTCGCGGTAGTCTGCGCCCTGAAGTGAGCCTGTCTGCTCGAGCCAACGAGAGCCGCGCCTCTGATTTTTCAGGCCAGGCCGTGGGCTCAGCGAGCGTTACTGCGAATGTCTCCGTGCCGATCTTTACGGGCGGGCTGAACCGATCGCGGGTCCGTGAAGCGCTGGCCTCAGCCGACGAAGCGCGCCTGTCCAGCGTCAATGTGCGCCGCCAGGTCATCGAAGGCGTGACCAACGCGTGGAATAACTACCTGGCTGCCCAAGCCGTGATCGAGTCGAGCCGCCAGGCCGTGCGCGCCAACGAGATTGCCTTTGATGGTGTGGAGCAGGAGGCCTTTGTGGGCCTGCGAACCACGCTCGACGTGCTGAACGCGGAGCAGGAATTGCTCAACTCGCGCCTTGAACTGGTCCGGGCTGAACGCGACTTCACCGTTGCCAGCTACGCGGTACTCCAGTCCATGGGCCTGCTGGGGCCTGACACCCTCCAGCTGCCCGTTGATTCGCAAGGTTCGAACGAGGTCTTTACCCCGCGAAACGGCCTCGATGTCGATCTGACGCCCTGGAATTAACCCTTCAGGCAGACAAAAGCGTGAAAAACCGCTTGTCGCGCTGGACATAGCTTGCCACGCGCCCTTAGTTTTGTGGTCTACCGTTACCCCCTCGACGGACAAGGATGACCCATGGCTCAGGAAAACGCCGAACAAGAACCGACAATGGAGGAAATTCTCGCCTCCATCCGGCGCATCATCAACGAAGACGAAGAAGAAGCGCCAGCGGAGTCGGCTGCAGAGCCGGAGCCTGCTCCTGAGATCGAGTCGGAGCCGGAGCCCGAACCCGAGCCGGAACCAGAACCTGAAGCGGTTGCTGAACCTGAGCCGGAACCAGAGCCCGAGCCAGAACCAGAACCAGAACCGGTGTTCGAAGAAGAAGAGGCTCTAGAGCTGACAGAGCTCGTTGAAGAAGAGCCTGCTCCGGAACCAGAGCCCGAACCTGTTGCGGCGGAAGACGATCTCATGATCGTTGACCGTGAGGATGAGTTTGAGGCCGAGCCGGCTGAGGATGAAGAAGCCCTGGTCGATCCGGCTTCGGCGACAGCTGCGGCGGGCATGTTCGCAGCACTGTCTGAAAACCTGCGAGTGTCGGCCCAGCAGGGCCAGACGCTGGAAGACATCGTTCGCGAGCTGATGCGCCCGATGCTCAAACAGTGGCTGGACGATAATCTTCCGTCGATCGTGGAAGAGAAGGTCCAGGCTGAGGTGGAGCGTATTGCACGCCGTAGCCGCTAGGCCGTGATGCCAGGACTGATACAAAAGACGGGCGTTGCTGTGGCAGCGCCCGTTTTGATTCGGGAGTGAGTATGAAACAGCTCGATGAGGCGTGGACGGCTATGGAGCCCTGGCTGACCGAGCTGGAGGCACGGCGCCAGAAATCGCTGGGACGGTTCTACCTGTCGATCCCGATCGCCATTGTCGCGGCAATTCTGGTCGGGATTTTCATTGGCCTGACGCCGATTCCCGGCCCGTTCATCGCGATTTCAGCCATTTTGGCTGCCGCAGGTGTTTTGACGCTCGGCTTTGCGCCGCTGCAAAGCCTGAAGATAGAGCTCAAGCTGGGGCTCAATGACCGGCTTGCGCAGGTCTTTGGCCTTACCTACAGCGAAAAGCCGTATGCTCCGGCGCGCTTTGACAGCTTTCGCGACCACGGACTGATTCCCTCACACCAAAAGCGCAAGTTCGAGGATCATTTCTCCGGAACCGCGCATGGCGCGGATTTTGAGCTCTATGAAGCCGAGCTGAAGCAGAAGCGCAGGTCCAAGAATCGCACCTACTACGTGACGGTGTTTCGCGGTGTGCTGATCCGCATCAACTTTCCTCGCACTGTTGAAGGTGTGACGCTCGTCACCCGCGATAAAGGCATCTTCAACGCCTTTGAGGGCTGGGCGACCAAGACTTTCGGGCGCGCCGGGCACAAGCTGGAACGAATCGGTCTTGTTGATCCGACCTTTGAAAAGCTTTTCGAGGTTTATGGCACCGATCAGGTGATGGCCCGCTATCTGCTGACGCCGAGCTTCATGGAGCGCCTGCTGGATCTGGAAAAGCTGTTGTCCGGTAAGAATGTCCGCTGCGTCTTTGACGAGTCGCTGGGCGAGGGAGCTCAGAAGGGCGAACTTCTGATCGCCGCTGAAACCGGAAACCTGTTTGAAGGCGGCTCCATCTTCACTCCGCTTGACCAGAAAGGGCGCATCGAAATGCTCCATGGCGAGATCAAGCTGATTGAAGACACGATTCAGACGGTGCTGGAGCCCGCGATCGAGCGATGAGACGCGCCTGCTTGTTAAGGGTGCCGGGCCAATCGTCTAAGGGCATGTGAAACTAAATTGTCGCGCGTCACCAAAGGTTGAATAATTTCGGCCATGATAGCAGCCTATGGTTTACCGTAGCGCTGTGGTGGGCTGAGCAATGAAGACAGTGGGTCAATACATTGGTTTTGGACTGACGCTGGCGGTCGGCTGCGCCTCTATGGCCCTGGCTTATGTGGCTGGACGCGAAACCGGGCGCTCCGAGCTTTCTGTTACCGAGGCCGAGAACGCTCTCATTCGTCAGTCTGTTGGCGTTGTTGTTCCCATTGAAGATGACAGTTTAACGACCGCCGATATCGCGGCGTTCGACCGAGAGATATGGAACCTGGTGTCAGCGGGGCAGGCGCTGGAAGACCTGCGTGAGACTCATGCCAGCACGGTAGAAGCGCTAGACACCGCCCGTGAGCAAGCCGCTGACCAATCTGAACTGGCGGCTATGGCCGCTCGCGTGGCTGAGCTCCAAAATGTCCTACAGGATCGCAACGCTGAGGTTGATCGGCTCTCAAGCCTAGAAAACTCGGGGGCCCAGCTCACCTCAACCCAATCAGAACTGGCCCGCACACGCAGTCTGGCGTCGAGCAAGGATGCAACGATCAACGCGCTGCGGCGACAGCTCGATACGACCTACCGCCGCCTTGAGGATGCCGAGCGCCGATTGGAGGTTCTGGCAGGCAACGAAGAGACGATTACGTTATCGGTAAACGAGCTCTATTCGGACCCTGCGCGAGGGGTCGAGTTCGTTGTCCTGGGGCCGGACTATCGTGGAACCCACATTCGTCAGGGCGGACGATCCCACTTCATTTCCATTAGCGACACACTGCGAGTGAGCGAAGAATGCTCAATCACCTATGTCGCGCGTGACTCCCCGAGATACCGATTTAGGCTCCAGTGCTCCTGAATCGGGTTGGCGGCGGCGCACTTCGAATCAATCCTTCTAAAGCGCAAACCGCCCGATGATCGGCGTGTGATCCGACGCCTTCTCTTTGCCGCGCGGGCCCTTATCGATCTCGACGGCCTCCAGCGTGTCAGCGGCTTGTGGACTTAAGAGCAGGTGATCGATCCGGATGCCGTTATTCTTCGGCCACGCTCCGGCCTGATAGTCCCAGAATGTGTACTGGTGGCCGCGCCCGTCGATCTGTTCGAAGGCTTCAGTATAGCCAAGCCATTTGATCGCGCTGAAGGCCGCGCGACTTTGTGGGCGGATCAGGGCGTCGCCCTCCCACGCGGCCGCATCATGCACATCGTCATCGCGCGGAATGATGTTGTAGTCGCCGACCAGAATCACAGGTTCCTCAAAGCTCAGCAGCGCTTCGGCGCGGGCGCGCAGGCGCTCCATCCAGGCGAGTTTGTAGTCGTATTTGGGACCCGGCGCCGGATTGCCATTGGGCAAATAGATCGACGCGACTCGCACCGGACCGGTCTCCGCGCTGATCACCGCTTCGATATAGCGGGCCTGCTCGTCCTCATCGTCGCCGGGCAGGGCGCGTAAGGCGACCTCCTCAATCGGCTTTTTGGAAAGCAGGGCGACGCCGTTATAGCTTTTCTGTCCCACCGTCTCGACATTATAGCCAAGCTCTTCGATCTCCAGGCGCGGGAAAGCGTCGTCCACCGTCTTGATCTCCTGCAGGCAGGCAACATCGGGTGAAGCTTCCTTCAGCCACTCGATAACATTGGGCAGGCGGGCCTTGATGGAGTTGACGTTCCAGGACGCGATGGACAAGCTCATAAGCATAACCTTCGAGGGGATGGGGGATGCGCGATATGTCTGACGACACTCAAACGCGACGATACACGGTCTGGACCGTGATTCTAATGCTGCTTTGGACGCTTCTGGCAGTGGGGATCGGTTATCTGGGGCTTGGTCTGTACCTGACCAACATGATGACCTTCGCCAATGATCTGAATGCAGAGCCTACTAATCACGTCGCATGGGCGGCATTTTTATTCCTGTCAGCCGGACCGGTCATGGCTGGCCTCGGCGTCATTTTAGGCTGGCTGAGCTTTATTTTCTTCCGCGCACCGCGCACCGGCGTGAAGCTGGTTTTCTTCTTCCCGGTGATCTGGGCGGTCGGCGTTCTGGTCTTCCTGGCGGTGGTCAGCACCGTGTGCCAGGGCGAATTTACCTGCGGGGTTTGAGGAAGGGTTTGCCACACACAAACATCTGAAACCCCGGACTTGATCCGGGGCCTCTCTCCAAGGTGAGCGCTTTAGTCTGATGAAGGTCCCGGATCGCTTCGCGTCCGGGAATTCAATTCAGTTGGTTTGCCTCTCCCCTTCAAGGGGAGGGAGGGCTACTTGAGTGTGCTAGACCCGGCTGCGGCAGCTCTAGCCTCCACTCCTCGTGGAGAACGTCGCCGTATTGCCAATCGCTGTAGAGGTCGATGTGACTGCGCCCACATAGCCAGAGTGATTGGCGTTCACCTGGCTCGTCACCGTGCCCGAATTGACCTGGCTGAAGTTTCCACCCAGCGAGACGGGGCATTCAGAGCAGATATAGGCGCTCTGGGCGTTGCCCATGGCTGAGGCCGACAGGGCCGTTCCCATGCCGCCGCCCGCACCGCCATTGAAATTCACCAGCGCGCTGACATTGCCTGAATTGGTCTGGGCGACGCCGGAATAGCCGTCCGCTCCGATGACGGAGGTGAGGGCGCTATTGCCGACCGCGTTCGCGGTACCGACAGCAAGGCCGTTCTCATAGGTGCCGAGATCCAGATTGGTGACCGCGCGGACAGTGCCAGAATTGGTCTGGCTGCCGCGGGTTTCGCCATATCCGTAGTCGTTGAACAAAGTAGCTGTGTTGCCTGCCGCCTGGCTGGCGCTCACTGCGCCAAAGTCAGCATTGCCCACTGTGGCGCTGGCCTCAGCGGTGACGTCACCGGATTGGGTTTGATCAACCTCCACCGGGACAAAGCCGCCACCGGTGACCATCGCGCTGTTCCCGGCGGCTGTGACGCCCTGGGCCACCGTCTCGATCTCCGCGTCGCCAGCCTCAAGGCGAGCGACAGCTTCGGTTGAGCCTGCACTGTTTTGGGACAGGGTGACGTCGCGATCACCATAGGTGGACACTTCCGCGGCGTTCATGGTCGCGCTCGCGCCCTGAACCGTGTGACCGCCATAGGTGGAGATTCGCAGGTCAGACAGAGCTCTGGTGCGTGCGCTGGCACCCGCAGTCTGTGCCATTTCGAGAGTCGCGTTCGCGTCGCCGCGCACGGTCAGGGCATTGCCCTGGGCCGACGCATTTGAGGTCACATAGGACCAGGCATTGTCGATCGCGACGCTGGAGGTCGCGAGCGCCGTGCCGTCCAGGACCTGCTGGCCGTACACGCCGGTCCAGTTGGTGATGAGACCTGTGGCCGAGTTCGCCTGCGCGAACGCGCTGGTGACGACGGTTTCAGCCTGCGGTGCGGTAATCGCTTCCGATGCGGTGTTCGACCCGTCGTTTGACTGGTCGAGGTCCACCCTATCGGTAGGTTCCGCGAAGCTGGCTGCGGATGTCAGCGTCGCGACGCTCGTGGCCGCGATCAACACTCGTGCGAGCCTGGACATAAGGGGCCTCCGATTGGGCATAGGTGGTGTAGGGCTGAACGCCGCCGGTGATGTTTGATCCACCGATCGGGTCGTCAAAGGCGCAGATCTCGGTCGGCGCAACGCCATACATCTGGGCTGAAATCTCAAGCACGGCGCGCTCGATCACGCTGCGCACGGCCAGCTGGACCGGCTCCAGCGAGCGACCGCCCGCCGAGACGTCCACAACCGCATCGCCAAAGAAGGCGAACACGCCCGCTGACAGCTCACGGCCAATGATCTGCTTCTGGTAGCTGACCACATCGACCACTTCGAGCGTGCGCGAATCGATGAGCCGCAGATCAAGACCCACATTCATCACATAGAGACGGCGCGAGAAGAGGGCGGACGGATCCGAATCAACGCTGTCACCGGCAAACGCATCCTGTCCGTTGGAGCGGATATTGGCGTTCAGCTCGGTGATGCCGCCGACCAGGTAGTAGTCAGAGCCCGGGATCGAGCCTGCGTAGATCTGGCGGAAGCCCTGATCTTCGCTGGCATCCTCGATCAGCTGGTTATTGGTATAGCGCAGCTCAAGCTCGGCCACGGATGTGTCGAAGCGCTCGACAAGACGCGCGCCGGACTTGGCAAAGGCGCTGATGGCCATCAGGGCGGCCCCTTGGGTCACGCGCGTGCCGCCTTCCGGGGCAATCTGGCCGGTATAGTCGGCGATCCGGCCCACCGCGATTCGCGGCGCGGCCTGACCCTGGGCGCGGGCATGGGAGGCCATGCACACCAGAGCCTCAGAATAGGGCGTCGGGTTCGGCGTTACCGGTGCGCCGCCGGTCGGCGTCGCATACAGCCCGTCAGAGCCCGGGGTCGACGTGGCGCAGGCCGCCACGGACACACAGGTCAGCGCTGCGGTCAGGAGCGTCTTAATTCGGGTCATTGTCATTGTCCCCCGCCTGGTTGCCGCCCGCATTCGCGTTCGCATTGGCGCTGATATTGCCGGTATTGGTCTGGTTGGAGTTGATGACGACGGTGTTGTAGTTGCCGTTCACCACCACATTAAGCTGGTTGCCAACCGCAAACGCCCCGGCGCTCGCCCACGGGCCGTACGCCCCGCCATTGGCCCCGACACCGCCCATGCCGCCCGCCGACGCGTTGGCGGAGGCCATCGCGTTGGCCTGTGCCGACACGCCGACACCGGTCTGGATGATGCCGTTGATCACCACGCGATTGCCCGCGCTGCGCGTGCCCTGATAGGGCCGCGTCTCAGAGCCAGGAGCCTGGCCATAGGGCCGGTTCCAGTCAGATGGGTTGGTCTGCT
>CBDDJM010000001.1:0-780000 GCA_965229795.1 Oceanicaulis sp. | reverse complement strand
CCGGTAGGTGTAGGCGCAGCGAAAGCGAGTCTGAATAGGGCGATATAGTTAGAGGGATGAGACCCGAAACCGAGTGATCTAGCCATGTGCAGGTTGAAGGTGCGGTAACACGCACTGGAGGACCGAACCCACGTCTGTTGAAAAAGACGGGGATGACGTGTGGCTAGGGGTGAAAGGCCAATCAAACTCGGAAATAGCTGGTTCTCCGCGAAATCTATTTAGGTAGAGCGTCATCCGAATACCCTCGGGGGTAGAGCACTGGATGGGCTAGGGGGCCCCAACGGCTTACCAAACCTAACCAAACTCCGAATACCGAGGAGTACTAGATGGCAGACACACTGCGGGTGCTAAGGTCCGTAGTGGAGAGGGAAACAGCCCTGACCGCCAGCTAAGGTCCCTAAGTTATCACTAAGTGGGAAACGATGTGGGAGTGCTTAGACAACCAGGAGGTTGGCTTAGAAGCAGCCATCCTTTAAAGAAAGCGTAACAGCTCACTGGTCAAGCGCTCCTGCGCGGAAAATGTAACGGGGCTTAAGTGATACACCGAAGCTGCGGGCTCGAAAGAGCGGTAGCGGAGCGTTCTGTAAGTCTGCGAAGGGCAGGTGCGAGCCTGCTTGGAGATATCAGAAGTGAGAATGCTGACATGAGTAGCGATAAAGAGGGTGAGAGACCCTCTCGCCGAAAGTCCAAGGGTTCCTGCGCAATGCTAATCAGCGCAGGGTAAGCCGGCCCCTAAGGCGAGGCCGAAAGGCGTAGTCGATGGGAACCAGGTTAATATTCCTGGGCCAGCGGGTAGTGACGGATTCCGGACTTTGTTCATCCTTACTGGATTGGGTGGGCAATAAAGGCGTCCCTGGAAATAGCTCCCGCATTAGACCGTACCCCAAACCGACACAGGTGGACTGGTAGAGCATACCAAGGCGCTTGAGAGAACTCTGCTGAAGGAACTCGGCAAATTACTCCCGTAAGTTCGCGAGAAGGGAGCCTGGCGTCGGGCAACCGATGTCCAGGGGCACAGACCAGGGGGTGGCGACTGTTTACTAAAAACACAGGGCTCTGCGAAGTCGCAAGACGACGTATAGGGTCTGACGCCTGCCCGGTGCCGGAAGGTTAAAAGGAGGAGTGAGAGCTCCGAATTGAAGCCCCGGTAAACGGCGGCCGTAACTATAACGGTCCTAAGGTAGCGAAATTCCTTGTCGGGTAAGTTCCGACCTGCACGAATGGCGTAACGACTTCCCCACTGTCTCCAGCAGAGACTCAGCGAAATTGAATTCTCCGTGAAGATGCGGAGTTCCCGCGGTCAGACGGAAAGACCCCGTGCACCTTTACTACAACTTCGCAGTGGCATTAGTGGCGATATGTGTAGGATAGGCGGGAGACTTTGAAACCAGGGCGCCAGTCTTGGTGGAGTCGTCCTTGAAATACCGCCCTTATCCTCATTGATGTCTAACCGCGAGCCGTGAACCCGGCTCCGGGACCCTGCGTGGTGGGTAGTTTGACTGGGGCGGTCGCCTCCCAAAGAGTAACGGAGGCGCGCGAAGGTTGGCTCAGAGCGGTCGGAAATCGCTCGTTGAGTGCAATGGCATAAGCCAGCCTGACTGCGAGACTGACAGGTCGAGCAGAGTCGAAAGACGGCCATAGTGATCCGGTGGTCCCGCGTGGAAGGGCCATCGCTCAACGGATAAAAGGTACGCCGGGGATAACAGGCTGATGATGCCCAAGAGTCCATATCGACGGCATTGTTTGGCACCTCGATGTCGGCTCATCGCATCCTGGGGCTGGAGCAGGTCCCAAGGGTTTGGCTGTTCGCCAATTAAAGCGGTACGTGAGCTGGGTTTAGAACGTCGTGAGACAGTTCGGTCCCTATCTGCCGTGGGTGTTGAATACTTGAGAGGAGCTGTCCCTAGTACGAGAGGACCGGGATGGACGTACCTCTGGTGGACCTGTTGTTGCGCCAGCAGCATAGCAGGGTAGCTAAGTACGGAAGGGATAACCGCTGAAAGCATCTAAGCGGGAAGCCCCCCTCAAAACCAGGTATTCCTTGAGAGCCGTGGAAGACCACCACGTTGATAGGCTGGAAGTGGAAGTGTGGCGACACATGGAGCGGACCAGTACTAATTGCTCGACAGGCTTGATCCCACGATGCTCATGGGCGGCGATCGCTTCGTCCCCATAAGCTGAGCTAAGCAGTTAAGATAAATCTCTACTTTTTGTGTCGGACGCGCCGTCCGGGTGGTTATAGCGAGGGTTCCGCACCCGTTCCCATCCCGAACACGGCCGTTAAGCCCCTCAGCGCCGATGGTACTATGTCTTAAGGCATGGGAGAGTAGGTCGCCGCCCGGACCGCACGTTCGACACTGTCCTCCGTTTCAATGATCAAAGAAAAGCCCCGCTCTTACGAGCGGGGCTTTTTTGTTTTTGCCCGTGCAGTGGCCTGACAATCACGCGGCGCTGTTGAGCTAGGGGTAGCGTGTAGCCATGTCGGGTCTTGCTAGCAAAAGTAGAGCCCTGCTGGCAGTTACCAGCAGGGCCCAACCTTATCGTCAAACCAATCCTGACGTCTAAGCTTCAAAGTCTGACTTGGCATGCCGTTCATGCATTTGCGTGGCTTCCTCGCCCCAGGCCTTGTTGACGCGGATCCCACGCTTCGTAGCTGGCCGTGCGGCGATCTTCTCTGCCCAGGCGATCACGTTCGGATATTCCTGGACTGACAGGAATTCGGCCGCCTCATAGAGCTTGCCGAGCACAAGGGCTCCGTACCAGGGCCAAATCGCCATGTCGGCAATGGTGTATTCATTGCCAGCAATATAGGCGCGATCGGCCAATGTTGTCTCCAGGACGTGAAGTTGACGCTTCACCTCCATGGCATAGCGGTTGATCGGATATTCGAACTTTTCCGGGGCATAGGCATAGAAGTGACCAAATCCGCCGCCGAGGAAGGGCGCAGATCCCATCTGCCACATCAGCCAGTTCATCACTTCGGTTCGCTCAGGACCGGCTGCTGGGAGGAAGTGCCCGAATTTCTCGGCCAGGTGAATCAGGATTGAGCCAGACTCAAAAACCCGAAGCGGCTTGTCGCCGGACTTATCCAGCAGCGCCGGAATCTTTGAGTTCGGATTGATGTCGACAAAACGGGAGCCAAACTGATCGCCATCGCCAATATTGATAAGCCAGGCGTCATACTCTGCCTCGCCGATCCCAAGCTCCAGCAGCTCCTCAAACAACAGCGTGACCTTCACGCCATTTGGCGTAGCCAGAGAATAAAGCTGGAAGGGGTGTTTGCCCTCTTTCAGCGTAACGTCCTTTGTGGCGCCGGAGATCGGACGGTTGATGGAGGCAAATTTGCCGCCGCTATCAGTATCCCAGGTCCAGACCTTTGGGGGGGTATATTCGGCCATGATTGCACAGCTCCCATTTTGTGTTGCGAAGCAGTATGTGGGCACTGTGCGCCCAATAGCGAGCTTGGAGCTGTTCCCAAGGTCGTGATGGTGGCGTGAGTGTGCGGCTTGTCTGTGTTCGCCGTATAAAATCAGGGCAATGACAGTGCACAGTGTAGCCTGCCGCTTGACCTTCTGCGCGCCAGTGCGTAAACACGCCATCCCTTGAGGCGCGGGCCAGCTCGCTTGCACCGAAAGGCCTACCGGCGGCCCTGTTGGGCCAACCCTGATGCGGGGTGGAGCAGCCCGGTAGCTCGTCAGGCTCATAACCTGAAGGTCGTAGGTTCAAATCCTACCCCCGCACCCAAAAAGAGACCCCGGCTCAGTTGAGCCGGGGTTTTTTATGGTTTGCCTGCCAGGATCAGCGAGTGGTAGTCGATGCTCTGGTCTTCCAGGACGAGGGCTTCAATCGTCATCCCGGCGGCCTCCAGACGGTCGCGGTATTCATCCGGTTCAAGGCTTGAGTGGTAGACCGTCTCGCCTTCCACGATGCCTGTCAATTCGCCAGCCTCGGGGCCAATTGTAAGCAGTAAGGCCCCTTCAGGATTGAGCCATCCAGGCAGTTTGGACAGCAATGCGCGCTGTTCATCCTGAGTCAGATGATAGCTGCCATCCCAGCTCAAAATTCGGTCAAAGGTCTGATCAGGCACAAAATCGCGCATGTCGGCGTGAACCCAGGACGCGTTTGGATAGCGGCGGCTGGCAATATCCAGCATGGAATTCGCGCCATCAAGCCCAGTCAGTTCGACACCGCGCTCAATCATATGGCCGCTGATCGGATCACCGGCACCACAACCCAGATCCAGGACGCGCAGGCCCTCCGCCTCTGGCCCAAGCAGGCGATCAATCCAGGGCTTTTCAAAGAAGACGCGGTGTCGATGCGCATCCCATCCGTCGGCTTGGCGCGCATAGATATCGAGCGTGTTGTCGTAGGCCACGTCCAAAGTGGAGCGTGATGGACCCCTCACCCCTCAAACACCCAGCCCACATCTTCACCCGCATGGAACGGCACGATCTCGATGCCGGGCACCGTCAGTGTGTCGGGGATGGATTGAGGCTTGCGGCGCAGGGTGATTGTGCCTTCGTTCAGGGGCAGCTGGTAGAAGCGAGGACCAAATTCTGAGGCAAAGCCTTCAAGGCGATCGAGCGCGTCCATCTCTTCAAAGGTTTTCGCATAGCTTTCCATGGCGTTAGGGGCCGAAAAGATTCCCGCACAGCCGCAAGCGCTCTCTTTGTCCTTGCGCTGATGGGGGGCGGAGTCCGTTCCCAGGAAGAATTTCGGATTGCCGGAAACAGCCGCGGCGCGCAGCGCTTCACGGTGCTTGCGGCGCTTGGCGACCGGCAGGCAGTAGGCGTGGGGGCGGATCCCGCCAACCAGCATGTCGTTGCGGTCGATGCGCAGGTGGTGGGCGGTGATGGTTGCCGCGATAGTGTCCGGGCCATCCTCTACAAAGCGTACAGAGTCTTCAGTGGTAATATGCTCCAGAACCACGCGCAGGCGCGGGAAGGCCTGCATCACGGGGCCGAGGATCTGCTCAAGGAAAATCGCCTCTCGGTCGAAGATATCGATATCGGCCGACACCACTTCGCCATGGACGAGGAGCGGCATGTCGATCTGCTGCATCTTTTCCAGAACGCCGTAGATCTTCGTTACGTCAGAGACGCCGTGAGCTGAATTCGTCGTGGCGTTAGCGGGATAGAGTTTGCAGGCGGTCAGTACGCCGGATTTAAACCCACGCGCAATTTCCTCAGGGTCGATCGTATCGGTGAGGTAGGCCGTCATCAGGGGCTCGAAGGCTCGGCCCTCAGGCAGGGCGGCCATGATGCGATCGCGATAGGCTGCGGCCATGGCCTCAGTGGTGATCGGCGGGACCAGGTTTGGCATCACGATAGCTCGGGCGAACTGGTGTGCCGTATAGTCGGCACAGAAGTTCAGCATGTCGCCATCACGCAGATGCACGTGCCAGTCATCGGGCTGGCGCAGGTTCAGGACATCTTTAGTTTGGGTCGCGGGGGCCGTCAGTGTGTCGGTCACGGGTCCTGATCTCCAAGTCTGGCGTGAGGGTACAGGCGTTTTAGCGCGAGCCGCGTGACAGTGCACCTGCTATCGCAGCGCCTTATTCAGCCGCGTTGGCGGTGGCATCAAACTCGGCGAGTGCCGCGTGAACCGCGCTCACGACGACGCTACCTTCGCCAACTGAACTTGCGACCCGTTTTACCGAGCCTGAGCGCACATCACCAACGGCATATACTCTTGGCAGGCTGGTCTCATAGGTCGAGGGCATCCGGTCCAGCGTCCAGGCCGCCCGCACAAGCTCCAGGTTTTCAAGGTCCGCACCGGTTTTTACAAAGCCGCGTTTATCGCGCGCGACTTGCTGGGGCAGCCAGTCTGTGAACGGCGCTGCGCCAATAAACAGGAAGACAAAGCTGGCACCGATCTTGTCCTGACCCGTCGGCCCTTTGACCGTCACGCCAGCCAGCCGCGGCGCTTCGCTATCGGGACAGTGGGGGTGCAGGGTGTCGATTTCGGTCTCGGGGTGCAGGTGAATGTTCGGCGCTTCTTCAAGACGGCGCACCAGATACTCTGACATGGTCTCACGAATATCCTTGCGCCGATAAAGCACGTGCACGGCCTTGGCGGTTTTGGCGAGAAACACCGCGCCCTGACCGGCCGAGTTGCCAGCGCCGACCATTATAACCTCAGCCCCGCCACACAGCTGAGCTTCCAGCGGGGAGGCCCCGTAATAGACACCCGCGCCCTCAAACAGCTCCAAGTTTGGAATATTGAGTTTGCGATATTGTGCGCCACTGGCGATCACCACCGCCCGGCTTTTGAGCTTTCGCCCGTCTTCAACTTCCACGCAGTAGGTTTTGTCTGGCTCGCAGGTCAGCGCTTTGACTTTGACCGGGGCGGCAAGCCGCACGCCGAATTTCTGCGCCTGTACGGCCGCACGATCGGCAAGCTCCTGGCCTGAGACGCCGGTGGGAAAGCCCAGATAGTTTTCAATCTTGGACGACGTGCCGGCCTGACCGCCTGGCGCTGAGCTATCCAGTGTCAGGACCGACAGCCCTTCAGAGCCAGCATAGACCGATGCGGCCAGCCCTGCGGGCCCGGCTCCCACGACGATGACATCAGCCGCCGCACCATCGGGTAAAAGATCGAGCCCCAGTATCCTGGCAACATCGTTGACGGTTGGGCGCTCCATGACACGATTTGCCCCCAGTACAACGGCAGGCAATTGGTCGTCGCTCAGGGCTTTGGCATGGACAATCGCCTCGCCCAGCGGATCGGTGACCGGGTCGTGCCAGGTATGGGGTATGGCGTGCTTGGTGAGGAAATCACGCAGGCCAAAGACCGAGCGATCCAGCGCAGAACCCAGCACGATGATCGGTGCTTCATCGCGCGACAGGGCAAAGGCGCGCCTGGCGGTGAAGGTGCGTACGAAAATATCAGAGAGGGCTGAGTTCTCCACCAGCAGCTTTTGAAAGCGCGGGTAGGGGATGTGAAGCACCTCACCTGCGACACCCATAATCGTGCGCGCCATCGAGGCTTGACCCGTCAGAATGCCGATATCGCCAGCGAACTGGCCGCGCTCCATATAGCCTAGCCGCCGGGCTCCATCGCGGCCTTCCACGAAGATATGGGTCTCGCCCGACAGGGCAATCAGGCAGTCGGCCTGGCGGTCTCCTTCACGGATAAGGATTTCGCCTTCGTCATGATGGCGAACCTCGCCGTAGCCTCTAAGGGCCTCGAGTTGCTCGTCTGAGAAGGTGTAGTTCACATCGGCTGGGGGAGAGGACATGGGGCGCTCCAGGCTGGAATCAGGCTTGGTGCGAGAGCGTCACCCGATCATCCCAGAGTACAGCGTGGTCGGACGCTGGCTACCAAAGAATATCGTTAGCGCGTTTGTATCTCGTCGAGGAATTGGCTGAGGCTTTCTAGAAGGTCCTGCTCGCAGCTCTCACAGCTGAGTTGATGGTCAGCCCCCTCAATAATGTGAAGGCGCGGTTTGCCGCCAGCGTTCTCCAATGCCTCAGCCATTTGAAGTGAGGCGTTAGGGGTGATGCGCAGGTCGTTTGAGCCGTGGAAGAGCAGGACAGGCACATCGATGTCGTCGGCTGCATACACCGGTGACGCGTCACGAAGCCTCGCTTCTGTGCTTACTTCACTAAGCCCAAGGAGCTCTTCATAGTAAGTATTTGAAGGCCGAGTGGGGGTGAGCCCATAGACCTGATTTTCGTCTGTCAGGTCCGTAAGTGGTGCGATCGCGATCACGCCAGAGATACTATTGGAAAATCGAATTGAAGAGCTCAACGCAAGATAGCCACCAAAGCTCTCCCCCATAACTATTAAAGGCCCGGATCGACGTTCCACAAGTCTGTCAAGCGCTGCCTCGATATCGGCGAGCATCCCGTCGTCATATTCTAAATTGCCAGCCTCGATGAAAGCGGTCCCACGTCCGGTTGATCCGCGATAGTCTATATTTGCGACACTAAATCCTTCTGCCAGCAAGTGCCGATAAATTGGCGTAAGTGACCTTGGCGCACTTGCCCTTGGGCCGCCGTGAATGTGGAGAATGGTCCCACGTTGTCGATCAGGGTCTCGCGGTGTCCACTGTCGGCCATAGACCTCAACGCCGTCATTGGCGGTGACGGAAAATAGTTCCAGCGACGCTTCGTCTGTAGGTGAGACTTCAGTCTCACACAATGCGGCTTTCAAGCCTGTTCTGGTATCAACCGCAATAAAGCGTCTTTGATCGGCACTCTGTAGATCGCTGGACGTGATCGTGAATGCGTGCCCGGTCTCCGCGGCTGCGAGAAGCTGTAGGTATCGCTCACCCGGTTCATCAAGCGCTTCCTCGATCGTACGAAACAGAGCTTCAGCCTGGGGGGTTGCGAAGTAAACATGAGCTATTTCAGCGTTTGACCCGGACCGTGGCGACTGAAGTCGCGCCCACAGGAACTCGCCCGTATTTGGGTGAAGTTGCACATGGGTAGCATCTTGGTTTGACGGCGTGATTTCAGAAAACTCACCGGTATCCAGTGAGATCTCGCCCAATATTGGACCCTGATTGAAGCGGCGTCGCAGGATGTAAAGTCTTGGTGAAGCGCTATCGCGCATGAAGGCGTGATAATCGAGAATCTGGTCTAGCTCCTCAAGCTCGGCGAGCTTTGACCACTCGCCGGACTCATTAATCTCAAGGGTTGGAATAAAGCGATCGGAACGGATAACACGCGCGGCAAGGTGCCCGTCATAGTTCCACCACCAACCAAGAGTTGTCGGCCACTCGAGCCCAACAACCTCAATCGCGCCGGTGACGAGGTTCACTCGTAACATGCCTTTATCCGGGGTAGGCCATGGGAAACCGACGATATGACCCTGAGCGAGTTGTTGTTGCGGGGGAGTTCGCCCGACCACCACCCCAGGAAGGTCAACGGAATTGCGCAAGGCTAGCGGTGTTAATTCAAGTGTTTGCAGATCAAGGAGGTCATAACCAAGGTCCGGACGTTGCATTGCAAGTCCCGATGCGCCGACCTGAACGTAGGTATGGGGGTAATCCGTGAGCTGGCGGTTTGCGATCCAGGGCGTGTTTGCCCGCGTGATGACGCTTTCCTGTCCGTTATTCAGGTCCACTGTATGAATCCGGGCAACACTCTGGCGCGGGGGTTGCTCAATCGAATACGCAATTTCACCGTTGCTGGTGATGCCATACAGCTGTTCTGCGCATCGCGGTGTCTGCGCATCCGCCATAGGCGGAAACAGGAGCGAAGCACAGCAGAGACTACCCGCCAGGCTACGCTTTACATACATTTCAGCAGCAAAGATGAGGCGTCCATGTGTCGAGTACACTCGGAGCCACCATCGCAGTCTCACCGGCATCAAGCGATGTGTCACCTTCGTCGTAAACACCATTATCATTCAAGTCGAAATAACCCTGCTGATCAGGTGTAAAAGGCACCAGATCGTCATCAAGCGATGCGTTGCCGCCGCCCAACCCGCCTGAAACAACCTCAATCTCATTGTTCGTGAGGGCTCTCATTTAAATACCTCCATTGGGTGCTTTTTATACAACCATAATGCTTTCAATCCTTCGATTGTCAACCGTGACGATGAAATGCGGGCCCGCGTTTCAAGTTTAGATCAAATTGCTTCTATATGTGCGGCGGTTCTAATCACGCCTTGCTTTTGACACCGTTTCAGCCCACAAGCTCAGCCAGCGCAGCTCGAAGCGTGCGTAGAGGAGGCGGTTTACGTCTTTCAGCGCTTCGTATCGGAGTGGCACCTTCAAGGTGCCTGGCCGGGCGTTGAGCGGTTTACGCTCCCCCACCCGATGGCCTGATCTGCGCAGGCTTTCCATGAATTAGAAGATTGAGCGCGCCGCCTCTGGAACTGGCGCGCCGGAGATATGTAATGACGAATTTTGCTTCGCTCGGCCTTGCCGAGCCGTTGGTGCGTGCGGTGACTGAAGCCGGCTACGATACCCCGACCCCCATTCAGGAGCAGGCCGTTCCGGTCATGCTTCAAGGCGGTGATCTCATGGGCCTGGCCCAGACCGGGACCGGTAAAACCGCCGCTTTCGTGCTGCCGCTGATCGATCGGTTGATTGCTGAAGGCAAGCAGGCCCCTGGCCGTACCTGTCAAGCGCTGATCCTGGCACCAACGCGTGAGCTGGCCGCTCAGATCGGTGCATCGATTGCCTCTTATGCCAAGCACACCAAGATCACACACTCGGTCATCTTTGGTGGCGTGAAGCCGGGTCCGCAAATCCGGGCCCTCGCCCGCGGTGTCGACATTCTGGTGGCAACGCCGGGGCGGCTTCTGGATCATATGGGCGAGGGTAAGGCGCGCCTTGATATGACCCGCTATGTGGTGCTGGACGAAGCGGATCAGATGCTCGATCTCGGCTTTATCCCGGCGATCCGCAAGCTTCTGGGCGCGGTCGCGAAACAGCGTCAGACGGTGATGTTTTCGGCGACGATGCCAAAGCAGATCCGGTCTCTGTCGGCAGATTTTCTGACCAACCCGAAGACCATCTCTGTCACGCCGCCATCAAAGCCGGTCGAGCGGATCGAGCAAAAAGTGCTGTTCGTGGAACAGGCCGACAAGCCGACGGCGCTTATTGATCTTATGGCTCCAGAAGCCGGCAAGCGCACCATCATCTTCACCCGCACCAAGCACCGTGCAGACCGGGTTGCGAAGAAGCTTGTGGAATATGGGCACAAGGCCAACGCGATCCATGGCAACAAGTCGCAGAATCAGCGTGAGCGGGCTCTTGATGCATTCAAGTCGGGTGCGGCACCTGTTCTGGTGGCGACCGATATCGCTGCGCGCGGTATCGATGTGGACGGTGTGGAGCTGGTGGTCAATTTCGAGCTTCCCAACGTCTCGGAAAGCTATGTCCACCGCATTGGTCGGACCGCCCGCGCCGGAGCATCGGGGCGTGCCGTCGCTTTGTGCGCTCCTGATGAGCGCGCGCTGCTTCATGATATCGAAAAGCTGATCGGGCGCGCCATTGAGCCGATCAACGAGGTCCCGCCGATGCCGAAGGGTGCGGCGGCCAAACCCGCCAAGCCGCAGGGCCGGGGGCGCAAACGCCCCCATCGGGGTCAGGGCGGTGGCCAGGGTCGCGGTCAGGGGCAGGCTCAGCAGGGTGGTGGTCAAAAGCGCCGTCGCAACAAGCCAAAGCGTGCCGCTGGCGGGCAGAGCTAAACGAAAAAAGCCCCGGCCGTACGGCCGGGGCTTTTCTTTTGGGTGTGTGCGACAGCCTTACTCGGCTGCAGCGGCACGCTCCGGCTTGGGAGCGGCGGCCCGGACATAGGGCTGTACGTGAGCTTCAAACTTCTCAAAGTTTGCCACGAACATGTCGGCCAGCTTCTCAGCCTGTGCGTCATAGGCCGATGGATCAGCCCAGGTGTCGCGTGGGTTCAGGATTCTCGGGTCGACCCCGGCAACGGCGGTGGGCACAGCAAAGCCGAAAACCGGGTCCATGCGGTATTGCGCACCATTCAGCGTTCCGTCGAGTGCAGCGTTTAGCAGGGCGCGCGTGGCTTTGATCGGCATGCGCTCGCCAACGCCGTAGGCGCCGCCGGTCCAGCCGGTATTCACCAGCCAGCAGTCCACGCCATGCTCGGCAATCAGCTCCCGCAACAGTGCCCCATACTCAGACGGGTGACGCGGCATGAAGGGCGCACCAAAGCAGGTGGAGAAGGTGGCGCTGGGTTCAGTTACACCCTTTTCGGTTCCGGCCACTTTGGCGGTATAGCCGGAGAGGAAGTGGTACATGGCCTGAGCCGGGGTCAGCTTGGCAATCGGTGGCATCACGCCAAAGGCGTCACAGGTCAGCATCACCAGATTGCGCGGATGGCCGGACACATTCTCGGTGCAGCTATTGGGGATGTAGTGCAGCGGATAAGCGCCGCGGGAGTTTTCCGCCAGCGTCGCGTCATCAAGATCCAGCTCACGGGTGTCCGGATCCATCACAACGTTTTCCAGCACCGTGCCCCACATCTTCGTGGTGGCGTAGATTTCCGGCTCTGACTCTTCAGACAGGCGGATCATCTTCGCGTAGCAACCGCCCTCGAAATTGAACAGACCGTCAGGCGACCAGCCATGCTCGTCGTCGCCGATCAGCTTGCGTTTGGGGTCAGCTGAAAGCGTTGTCTTGCCGGTCCCGGACAGGCCAAAGAAGATGGCGCTATCGCCCTCTTCGCCTTCGTTGACCGAGCAGTGCATCGGCATGATGCGCTTTTCAGGCAGGAGGTAGTTGAGGATGGTGAAGACCGATTTCTTGGTTTCACCGGCATAGGACGTGCCGCCGATCAGCACCATGCGCTTGGCAAAGTTGACGGCAATAACAGTTTCGCTGCGGGTTCCGTGACGCTCGGGATCTGCCTTGAAGCTCGGCAGGTTCACGATGGTGAACTGCGCTTCGAAGTCCGCGAGGTCTTCGGCCTTTGGGCGGCGCAGCAGGTGACGGATGAAGAGCGAATGCCAAGCATATTCTGTCACTACGCGCACCGGCAAACGATGGCGCTTGTCTGCGCCGCCGAACAGCTCCTGAACGAACAGCTCCTTGCCGCCCATATGCGCCTCGAAGTCGGCCAGGAGGGTGTCGAAATGCTCCGGGCTCATGGAGGCGTTGAAGTCCCACCATACGGTGTTTTCGGTCTCCGCATCGCGCACGGTGAACTTGTCACGCGCCGAGCGGCCGGTGTGCTGACCGGTTTCCACAACCAGTGCGCCGCCTTTTGCCACGCGACCTTCACCGCGACGGATCGCGGTTTCGTAGAGCGCTTCTTCACCCCAGTTTGTGTTGAGTGTAGCCGTTGTCACGCCGAGATCGCTCAAGTCGCGCCCGGTCATCATCCCGTCAGCCATGGTATCTCCCTGACTGGCCCAACCCTGTTAGGCCAAGGCCCTGTGTGATGGCCCAGCTTCTTTGCGAGCCGGGTCCTGACAGAATGTCCTTTACCCCCGCCGGAGATCCAAATCACCCCACTCAATGCATGGCATCGTTGTCATTGGTCCGATTTGTCGCGGAGCAGGGTAAATGGGCAAGCCGCGTGCTATTTTTGTCCCGGATCGGGATCGCCGGGCAGGGGGATATACTCGTCTTCGCCGGGCGGCATTGAGAAGGGCGTATCGGCCCAATTTCCAGCGATGCTGGCGCGCCAGTCCGCCTTGGCCTTTTCGATACGCTCCTGGGTGGTGGAGACGAAATTCCATTCCATGACACGCGGTCCCAGATCGGCCCCGCCCAGCAGCATGACGCGGCTATCCGCGCGCGCGCGAAGTGTCGCGGCTTCGCCTGGATTAAACACGACCATATAGCCAGCCCCCACGGGCTCGCCGGCGGCCTCGATGCTCCCAGACACAACATAGGCGGCCAGATCACCGGAGTTTTCTGGTAGGTCAAACGCGCTGCCTGCGGGCATTTCGGCATGGGCGTAGACGATCGGTGAGTGCACTTTAACCGGGGAGGTGTGGCCGAAGGCCGAGCCCAGAATCAGCCGCAGCGTTGCTCCGCCCAGTTCAAACTCCGGCAGCTTGTCAGCTGGCGTGTGCTCAAAGTCAGGCTCAATCTCTTCCTTTTCCGTGGGAAGTGCGATCCAGACCTGAATGCCATGAATAGTGTGCCCGTCCGCACGCGCTTTGGGGCCGGTCCGCTCAGAATGGGCTATGCCCTTGCCCGCCGTCATCAGATTGACCGCACCGGGGTAGATCGTCTTTTGAACGCCCAGCGTATCGGCGTGATCAAGCTCGCCTTCAAACAGATAGGTGACTGTGGCCAGACCAATATGCGGGTGAGGGCGCACATCAATGCCGGTGCCCGGCTTGAAGGTGGCCGGCCCCATTTCATCGAAGAAGACGAACGGCCCCACATGGCGACGCTTGGGATAGGGCAGGACCCGAGCCACCGTGAAGTCATCGCCCAGATGCTTCTTCTTGCCGGAGATGATCATCTCAACTGCTGACATCGCGTTGTCCGTCCCGTTTTCTTGTCGTCGACAAACCCGATGAAAATCAGCGCGTCAGAACGACATTCATGCGTGTCCGGGCTGCGATCTTATAGCCTTTGGACAAGGCATAGGCCGCAGCATCGGGGGCATCGCGGTCACCCAGATCTGCCCGCTCCAGAATCAGCAGGCTCGGCCAGGCACTCGCATCTGTGGCCTTGAGATAGGCGGCAAGGATGGGAAGTTCACCCCCTTCAACATCGATCTTTGCACCATCGATGCGCGGCAAGCGAAGCTCCTCAGCCAGTCTTGCGAGCGTTGTAACGCGCACCGCTTCGCCTTCGCCTGAGCCTGCGCCGGTCAGATTGGCCCCGCCGCGATTGCCCTCGACCATGCGAAGGACTTCCTCGCCCTCATAGTCAGACAGCGCCACGGCACTGCACTCGATGTTGTGCAGATCATTCTGGCGGGCATTGAATAGAAGCCTGCGGCGCATTTCGCGCTGGGGCTCGACCGCGATGACGCGGGACGACGGACCACCGGCCTTGGCGGCGACCAGTGCGTAGGCACCGGCGTTCGCCCCGATATCGACAAACACCTTGCCGGGAGCCATGAAGTCGCGAAGGGCAGCAAGCTCGACCGGGTCAAAGCATTGCGGGGTCAGGAACAGGCGCTTTTCCGACAGATTGTCTTTCGGGTGAAGTCGCAGCTTTAATCCCAGCGCCTCCACATCGCTACGCCCATCGGTAAGGCCCATAAGTGCCAGTGGCCGAACCGCACCGGCCGCACGCAGTCCGGTACGGCCGGCCGGCAGTTTGCGCCCCACGGCAAGCCCGATCCGCGCCGCAAGGCCCGGGGCATAGGCTCCGTGCTTTGGCGAGGCATCAGCTTCAACCGGGGTGTTCGCAGTCGCGCTTTCCGCCTCTCTCGGCAGGTCAGAAGTATCGGTTCTTGTCGTCATGGCACTGCTTATACCCAGCCTCGCCGTATCCAGCCACAGCGAATGCATGACATCGCAACACTCTTCTCATTGGCAGGGGCGAGGTATAGGGTCGCGCCAGGTTTTTAAGTCAGATTTTGTTGGAGGTGTCTTATGGCATCATTTGTGTCCTCGGTTCGCACTATGGCTGGAGCGATCGTTTCTGCGGGGCTTCTGACGGGTTTCGCCGTCGCTCAGGATGCCCATGAATTTGATGAAGAGACGCTTCGCATCGCCCATGAGCTTGCTGAAACCGCGCTTGAAAGTGATCTGGCCTATGAGATCACCGAAAGCCTGACCACTGAAATCGGTCCGCGCCTGGCTGGCACCCCGCAGGAAGCGCGTGCCCGCGAATGGGGCGTTCGCATGATGACCGAGCTCGGCTTTGAGAATGTTCGCGTTGAGGAGTTTGAACTAGATTTGTGGACACGCGGCCGGTCCATCTACGAGGAAGTCTCGATCGTTTCGCCTTACCCGCAGGAGCTTTACGCGACCTCGCTGGGCGGCGCTGCGGCGACGCCTGAGGGCGGACTGGAAGCCGAGATCGTCTTCTTTGACAGCTTTGATGACCTGATTGCGTCTGACGATTCTGAGGACGCGCTGGAGGGTAAGCTCGCCTTTGTGAACGACCGTATGGTCGCTGCGCGCAACGGGGAGGGCTATGGCTGGGCCAATCGCAAGCGTCAGACGGCGTGGCTGGAAGCTGAAAACCGCGGCGCTGTCGGCGTGCTGATCCGCTCGGTGGGCACCAGTTCCAACCGTTTCGCCCATACCGGTATGATGAGCAGTCCTGGCGGTCAAACGGCCAATATTCCGGCGCTGGCCGTCTCCGCGCCTGATGCCGACCAGATCGAGCGCATTCATGAGAGCGGCGAGACCATTACCGTGCGCCTGCAGACCTATGCCGGTTGGCGCGGAGAGGTGATTAGCGGCAACGTGATTGGCGAAATCGTCGGCTCTGAAGCACCTGAAGAGATCGTCATCATCGGCGGCCACCTCGATAGCTGGGACACGGGGACCGGTGCGCTGGATGACGGCGCGGGTGTGGGCATCACCATGGCTGCCGCCCGGCTGATCATGGAGCAGGGCCGTCCGCGCCGGACCATCCGTGTGGTGCTGTTTGGTTCAGAAGAAGTGGGCCTGGTGGGCGCACGCGCCTACGCCAATGCCCGTGTGCAGGACGGCACGCTGGAAAATCATGTGATCGGGTCGGAAAGCGACTTCGGTGCGCGACCGGTCTGGCGCCTGACCTCTAATGTTGCTGATCACGCCGTACCCTTCTTTGATGCCATGCAGGTTGAAATGCAGCATCTGGGCATTTTGCGCGGCGGCAATGAAGGCGGCGGTGGGCCGGACATGATCCCGCTGCAGGCCATGGGTATGCCGGTCGCGCGCCTGTCTCAAAACGGTGAGGATTACTTCAACTTCCACCACACGCCCAACGACACGTTCGACAAGATCGTGCCGGAGGAGATGGCCCAGAACGTGGCTGCATGGACCATGTTCACGTGGATGGTCGCAGACACCGATATAGATTTCCGCGAGCCGGTTGAGGCAGCGGCGTCCGAGTAGGTTCCTTATTCACCGTTAGTGTCTGCTTTCCGGGACCAGAAATTATTAGTGCCCCAATGGAAACAAAAAGCTTCCGGTGAGCGCTATTAATTGCTGGCCCTTCCTGGCCTATCTCTCAGCGCAACGACGCCGCAGGCGTTTTCAAATTGTCGTTGGGAGATAGCCATGACTCGCATCCTACATATTGATGCCAGCGCCCGGACCGAAGGGTCCGTGTCGCGTGATCTGAGTGCCCGCCTTGTTCGCCGCCTTGCAGGTCCGGACGGCCAGATTACTCGCCGCGATCTGAGCGAGGGTGGCCCGGCATTCCTTGATGCAGACTGGGTTGGCGCGACTTTCACGTCGCCGGATGCCAGGTCGGAAGACCAGCTGGCAACGCTAGCCCCGTCAGATGTGCTGGTGGATGAACTGGAAGAAGCAGATCACATCGTGATTGGCGCGCCGATCTATAACTTCGCCGTGCCAGCCGTCCTGAAGGCCTGGATTGACCAGATCGCACGGGTTCACCGCACTTTTGTCTATACTGAAGAAGGTCCGAGTGGCTTGCTTGAAGGCAAGACGGTATGGGTCGTCGTAGCATCCGGGGGAACTCCGGTTGATAGCGAGATCGATTTCGCTACGCCCTATCTGCGTCACGTGCTCGGTTTTATGGGTATTACAGACGTGCGCGTGATTGATGCCGGGCGCTGGGGCTTTTTGAGCGATGAGGAGAAAGCGGGTGTCATCGCTCAGGCCGAAGGTGAGCAGGTCGAAGTGGCTTAGGATCAACCAGCCAGCCTGGATTTGTGCTCTAAACTGGCAGAGGCCCCGGATCGCCATGCGTCCGGGGCTTCATGCTACTCGGGCTCTAAAGCGACACCCAGCGGGCGCGCATGCCAAGCTGGCGGAAGACCTGATCCCAATAGCCACGAAGGACTGTGGCCTGATCCTGCTCCCAGCCACGGCGAGGGATGACATAGATATCGATCTCCACGCCCAGAAGGCCTGAGCCGTATTCATCTTCAAGCGCGAGCGCGACCTGATAGGGATCAGGCAGGCGGTTGGCGAGATCGCCGCGCGCGCGGCCATAGACCGAAAACAGGTTGGAGTTTTGAAGCATGTCGGAGACCAGCACGATCTCACGGTGAGGGCGCTCGGTGTTGAAGCCGTCGCTGACTGCCAGACGGGCGAGCGACTCCAGGATCGGACTCGCCGGGCTTTGCTTGGGTTCCACCAGATCAGACAAGGCGCGCTGCAGCGGGCCTTCAAACAGGGCCTGGTAACGCGCTTCCACGCGCTGGGGGTTACGGTAAAGCGGGTTGATCTGGTCTCCTCTGCCGGGATTGCAGAGCGAGAAATTGTTGGTGTTGACCAGTTCACCGCGGGCATCGAGTTCAAACAGCGTGAGCTGCTCGCCGATATCAAGCTGATCGCGGGAGCTCAGCACCAGCTCTTCAATGCCAACGGCCTGTTCTGGGGAGTAGAGGTCGGTCTTATCGATTACGATGGCCATGTGCGGCGGAACTTCGCCGGCAAGACATAGCGTGTCTGGATCAAACTCGGCCGGCCTTAAGAGCAACGCGGCATAGCTGATGCCACCGAGTATCCCAAGGACGATCAGGATGTTGAAAAGCCCGAGAATATCCTTGCCGCGCATGGTCACCCCACCTCATTAACCAGGACCAGTGTAGCGCGGCTTTCTCGCCGCGCTACCGTCCTGTCGAGTTTTAGGCCCGTGGCGGGGGCTCAGACGCGTAGACATCCTCGCGCGTGTCACGAGCCGCGCGCTGCTGGCGGCGCGCACGGCTTGTAGCCAGCGCCTCTTCGACTTCCTCAGCAAAGACGTCATCAATCTCATGCTTCAGAGCGATGGCCCGCTCACGGGTGGTGGCGTGATCACCCACAGAAGCAGACACCAGCGGTTCGCCGTCTTCGTCGAACTGGTCTGCGAAGCGACCTGAGGGCAGCTGCTTCAGCACAGCCGCGAGGTGAGACGACGCAGCAACGAGACGGCGGTGGGCCGCACCATAGCCGATCAGGCGATCGTCAAAGGTCGCGCCCTTGAACGCCCCGATGACAGCAAACGTCATGCCCAGAATGAACAGCAGCAGGGCTTCCAGTGTTTCAAACGGTGCAAAGGTCAGGGCGCGCGTAATCGGCGTCAGGATCTCACCGCTCGGAGCCACGTCGGCCAGCGCCAGCGTTGCTGCATTGATTTCCAGCAGGTCGCGATAGTGCGCGGCCGAGAAATTCAGGAAGGTGATCAGCAGGACCGCCAGCGGGACAAAGATACACGCTGCGGCGAAGGAGAAGGGACGGTGCGGGTTTTGCAGCATGCGCAGACCCAGAAAACCGATGATGAAGAAGCTTGCGATCACATTGGTGAAGGCCACGGTGATCGCCTGAATCCAGCCGCCCAAGAGGCCCAGATCTGAGCCCTTTGAGAAGAAATAGGCATTCAGCACACCTTCAAACAGCACCATGCCGGCCAGAATGGAGAAGGTCATGATGTGGCTTTCAGGATAAGCGGGCGCGCGCATGATCGGCTTCACGCCTTCATCGTCGCCAAAGCGGCTGCCGCGCGTATCCTTGAAGTTCAGATAGGCGGTAAAGGCGGCGGCTGCACGCTGGTAAGCGTAGGTCAGCCGGTCCGACATCTTTTGTGTCGCCTGGTCGAGGCGGTCGTTCACGTCTGCGGCTCCGCGTTGGAGAAGCTCACGGTTCTGCATCGGACGGCGAATGCGTGATTGAATCGTATCTGACATCTCGGAGCCCCTTTGTTTATCAATTTCACAACCCCGCCTACACAATAACCGCTCAGGTGAGGCACAATTGGGGTGAGAAATAAGGCAATTGGCCCGACAACCCGCCCCAATGCGCGCCACTCGTCTTAATCAGTGTTAACCATAGACCAGAAAGGCCAAAGCGCGCGATGTTGGTTTCAATAAAAAGCGCTCATTTCGGGGAAATAAGGCATGTCTGACACATTTTCGCCTTCCGGGGCCACGCGCCGTGGCGCTCTGGGGCTGCTGGCTGGGGCTGGCGTCGGGGGAATCGCGGCTTCGGCCAAAGCCCAGGAAGCGCAGCCGATCACAGCCAACGAGCTGGCCGGGGCTGAGCGCCTAGCCGGAGTGAGCTACACCGAGGCCGAGCGCGAACAGATGCTCAATGGCATTGATGCCTGGGTGTCGCGCGCCGAGGCACTGCGGGCGATGGAAAAGCCCAACACCCTGGCTCCCGCCATGAGGTTTGATCCGCGCCTTCCGGGCCAGCGCTATGAGCCGGACCAGGGCGGGGTGAGGGGGCTTGGCACCGCCCCGGCTCTGCCGTCAGACGCCGCCGATATCGCATTTGCCCCAACCTGGATGCAGAGCCAGTGGCTGGCATCTGGTGCGATCAGCTCGCTTGAGCTGACGGAAATCTATCTGGCCCGCATCGCCGCTCACGCTGATCGCCTGGAATGTTTTGTGGCGGTGACAGCAGATCGTGCGCGCGCTGAAGCGAGAGCGCGCGATGCCGAGCGCGCCCGCGGCGAGGTGCGCGGCCCGCTGCACGGCATTCCCTATACGCTTAAAGACATCATCGATGTGGAAGGCCTGCCAGCTACCTGGGGCGCGACCGTTTATCAGGACCGGGTTGCGACCGAGACCGCGACGGTGGCGACACGACTTCAGGACGCTGGCGCAGTTCTGATGGGCAAGGTTACAACCGGCGCAATTGCCTATGGGGACATCTGGTATGACGGGGTGACCCGCAATCCATTTAATCCCAACGAGGGCAGCTCTGGATCGTCGGCCGGTCCGGCTTCGGCGACCGCTGCCGCGTTGTGCAGCTTCTCCATCGGGACAGAGACGCTGGGCTCGATCGTGTCGCCATCTCATCGCTGCGGCACCACAGGTCTGCGTCCGACATTTGGCCGTGTCCCGCGTACCGGTGCGATGGCGCTTTGCTGGTCGCTGGACAAGATCGGTCCGATTTGCCGGGCGGTCGCGGATACGGCGTTGGTGCTGGAGGCGATCAATGGCGGTGACGCAGGGGATGCGTCCAGCATAAAGGCGGGTTTTGGGGCAGATCTGTCGCGCGACCTGACCGGCCTGCGGCTTGGTTATAACCCGGCCTGGTTTGAACAGGCCGCGGATCCAGACCGAGCGGCGCTGGAGGCGGCGCGCTCGCTTGGGGTGGAGCTTGTGGAGTTCGATGTGGACGCTGAACCGTGGGGCGCGATGCTGATCCAGCTGGAGGCTGAAGCGGCCGCCGCCTTTGAGCACCTGACCCTTGAGGACCTTGATGATCGGCTGCGCTGGCAGGACGATGCCGCCTGGCCGAACACCTTCCGCCGGGCCCGCTTTGCCAGTGCGGTGGACATGGTCAACGCCGACCGCCTGCGTCGCAAAGCGATGGAAATGATGGCCGAGCGCTTTGAGACTCTCGACGCCATCATTGGTCCGAACTTCGCCGGTGGCATGCTGTTGATCACCAACTATACCGGTCACCCCCAGCTGGCCTTCCGGTCAGGCTTCACCGACCAGCCAACCCGTACGATTTTCGGGGCCGCGGCCGATGAAAGCGGGGACACCTTCTCGGTGCCCTATGCCACCAGCCTTTGGGGGCCACTATTCGATGAAGGTGTAATCCTGGCGCTGGGGCAGGCGATTGAACAGCGCCTGGGTGTCTCCGCCCAGCGCCCTGCTGGATTCTCCTAAAGGACTATACTCATGATGAAATTCTACGATTGCTCAACTGCGCCCAGCCCGCGCCGGGCCCGTATGGTGATTGCTGAAAAGCGGGTTGAGGTGGAGACCATCGAGATTGATCTGCGGTCTGGCGGGCAATTCGCGCCGGAGTTTCAGGCGGTCAATCCAAACTGCACCGTACCGGTTCTGGTCACCGAAGAGGGCGAGGCGATCTGTGAGAATGCCGGGATTGTGCGCTATCTCGAAGCGGAGTTCCCCGACCCGCCTATGCTGGGGCGCTCATCCATCGAACAGGCGCGCGTCGCCGAATGGGTCTGGCGGGCCGAGTTTGAGGGCCTGATGAGCGTGATGGAGGTGCTGCGCAACACCTCCAAAGCCATGAAGGATCGCGCCCTTCCAGGGCCTGCACCGGTGGCGCAAATTCCGCAGCTGGCGGAACGCGGCATGGCGCGGGGCACGCGCTTTTTCGAGAGCCTTGATAAACAGCTGCAGGACAATCCCTGGGTGGCTGGTGACGGCTACAGCTTTGCTGACATCACCGCCTTCGTCTTCGTGGAATTTGCCGCCTGGGTGAAGCTTGTACCCGGTGAAAAGCTGGAAGCCTTGGCGAAGTGGCGCGACGCGTGCCGGGCAAGGCCGAGTGGGCGGGTTTAGGGCGTTTTGAGGCCGCAGGCGGTGGCCTCAGCTCCAATTTTCAGCGTCATCCTGAACTTGATTCAGGACCCAGCTTCGGTGCCGATCCGACTGGGTCCCAAATCAAGCTTGGGATGACGACTGGAGTTAGTCAGACTCCTCCATATTCGCCGGATCATATTCCTCGAACCACGCCAGAATATGCCCGACCTTTTGCAAGAGGCGCGACGGGCGGCTGTCGGCGATGCCGTGATAGGTGCCGGGGATGCGGACCAGTCGGCTGTCGATGCCGCGAATCTGTAGCGCGTTGTAATACTGTTCAGATTCAAACACGGGCGTGCGGCGGTCTTCCGCACCGACAAACACCAGGCTTGGGGTTTCCACGTTGCCGACCAGCGAAAGCGGGCTGCGGCGCCAGTATTCTTCCGGCTCATCCCACGGGGTCACACCAAACCAGTAAGGCATGATCGCCGGGCCGATGTCAGCCGCGAGCGTAAAGCTCGTCCAGTTGATCACCGGCTTGCCTACCGCAGCGGCGGCAAAGCGATCTGTCACGCCAATCAGCTGGGCGGTCAGCACGCCGCCGCCGGAGCCGCCTGTGACAAACAGGCGGTCTTCATCGGCAATGCCCATCTCGATGACATGGTCGACGCCGGACAGGAGGTCGTCCACATCATTGCCGGGATAGGCCTTGTCGATCAGGTTGGCGAACTCCTCGCCGTAGGACGTCGAGCCGCGCGGATTTGTATAGAGCACCGCATATCCGGCCGCCGCCATCAGCTGAACCTCGCCGGAGAATTGCGGGCCATAGGCGGTGTGCGGACCGCCATGAATCTCAAGGATGAGCGGCAGGCGCTCATCACCCTGTCCCGAATAGCCCGGAGGCAGGGCAAGCCAGCCCTGGATTTCGCGACCGTCCGCTGAGCTTTCCCAGCTGACTTCCATGATCTCGGCCAGCTCGGCACGGCCCAGAACATCGGCGTTCAGATCGGTCAGTTCGCGGCCACCGCGGCGATTGCCAGCGCCAACATCGGCAAGGTCATACGGGCTTGCCAGTGTAGCGGCCCAACGGCCGTTGTCCGATGCGCTGAAGGAGCCGGATGTATAGGGGCGGCCAAAGGTCGTGCCGCCGAGGGCGTCCGTGACCCGGTCGAGATTGCCGCCGAGCGTGGTGCGAGCGAGCACCGTCCGGCCGCGATCATCAAAGCGGACCCACAGGGCGCTGTCGCCATTCCATTCAATCTGGTCGATGCCACGATCAAGGTCTGCGAGCAGGCGGCGCGGCTCACCCCCATCAATGTCCATCACGTAAAGATTGGCGTCGACGTTGGACTCGTAGCGCTCTTCTTCACCCAGATAGGCGAGCGTCTGGCCATCCGGAGAAATCGTCGGGCTGCCTTCAGGACCCGGGAAATCCGTGATCTGGCGTTCCTGACCAAAACGGGAAGCGGCCCAGATATCAGATTTCCTGAAATCAAAGCCGTCCGCTTCGCGGCCGCCCCAGCTATAGAAGATTTCCTCGCTGTTCGGGTGCCATTCAAGGCCGGAGATATTGCCGTCGGCGGCACTGGTGAGGCGCTGGGGTGCGCCGCCCTCAGCGGAGATGATGTAGATCTGTGAGCCGCCGTCAGGGATTTCACCTACGCCGTCAAATTCATAGCGCGTGGTCTCATCAACGATCGAGGGCTCAGCCCACTCAGCGCCCGGCGGCGGGGTCGGCATGCCGATATCGACCTGCGGGCCGGGGCCTGGCGTGAACATGGTGAAAGCGATCCACTGTCCATCCGGCGACCAGCTCAGATTGCCGGCCCCAAAGGGAAGCTCGGCGAGACGCGCCTGACGACCGGTCGAAGGCCAGAACTTAATGAGGCTGGTTTCACCGTCTTCGCTGGCCACCGCAACGATCGCTTCAGAATCCGGCGACCAGGTTGCGCCCGAATAGGAGGCTGAGCCGCTGGCAATTGGTCGGTGGTCGCTACCGTCATAGTCGATGACCCAAAGAGCCGGACGGGTGCGGTCGGTCATGATGTCGTTGGAGCGACGGATATAGACGATGTGATCGCCATCCGGGCTGATCTGTGGGCTGGCGGCCATCTCCAGGCTGAAGACATCTTCAAACTGAAGCGGACCTTCCAGGTCGTTGGCACTGGCGGTCCCGCACAGCACGAGGCTTGCGGTTACCATCAGAGTAAAGCGGATAGCCATGATCATTCTCCCCGAACTTGACGCGCAGCTCCAAGGCAATGCGCATGCGTGAGGAGGGTAGGCGCGGGCTGCGGGCCGGGCAAGCCGGGCTTATGCAGCTGAGGTCATGAGGCTTTCGCTGGTTAGCCTGAAAGGCGCACGCGGCGCGTCGAAGACGCCGACCGAACGCCCGGCAATTTGCTGGACGCCCGCGTGCATGGCGGCCTGAAGGTCTTCAAACCGGTGAACCCCGTGCAGATAGACGCTCACCGATTTGCGGCGAGCCAGCGCGACGATGCGGTCAAAGTCAGCGCGGGGGGGCAGGCGATGGGTGCCGGGCAAGCTTGCGCCCACAAAAGACGCGCCCGTTTCGATTTGGCTTTCAATGCTGACCGCATCAAGGCGCATATCCACATAAAGGTGCTTGGCCTGGCCCATCAAAATGCGACCCATCTCGCCCATAATAGAGGACGGAGCATTGAGGTGAGCCCCTTCAAGGCGGACCCAGACCAACGGCTTGATCGCGTCAGGAAGCTGCGACAACGCGGTCACGAAGCGCGCCCGGGTTCTTGGCAGGGAAGCTGACGAGAAGCCGGCTGGAATGATCAGCGCGCACCGTGAGCCGGTCCTCATAAGCGTCTCCAGAGACTGAACAGCCTGGTCCAGGATTTGAAGATCGAACTCCAGCCGGGCGTCGGCCTTTTCCGGCCTGAAGGCCTTGGTCCCGCGCAGGCTGTCATCGGGACAGGTTGGTTCAACGAAATAGCTCGCGGCAGCTTCCATGCGCGCATCCCATACCGGGAAGTAGCTCAATCCCGCGACGGTATCGCTTTCATTATCTTTGTCGAAGGGCCGGGGGCGTTCGGGAACATCGTCCACAAATTCGATGTCATCGCCGGCAATCGCCGCTTCAAATTCTGCAAGGCTCAACTTTTCCGCAAAGGCTTCCACGCCCAACTCCGAAAGCTGTTTGTCGCCGAGGAAGAAGCGTTCCATCTCTTCGCGAATGCTGCGTGTCGTCTGTTCAGCCTTTTTGCCGGACAGGGCATTGAAGATGACCAGAAATCCGGTCGCGCACGGGATGATGAGATCGGCCTCGGCCACCCGGCGCTCGATAATTGAAGAGGCGGCCAGGAAAACCCGGCTGCGAATGGAGGGCCATTCAGTGCCCGCAGCCCGTCGCAGCCTGTCCATGTTGATGAATTGATAGCGGCTGACATCGAGGCGGTCTGCCTCGGCCAGTCGACGCTTCAACTCCTTCATCACGGTGTCGTCCATACGCACGCTCTCCAAACTTTGGCCGATCGTGGCAGATTTTCCTTTTCATCTGGTAACCTCGATGTATCGAAAACTCAGTGAGTTCTTCGCGGTCGCAGCAAAGCCCTGTGCGCCATAGGGCGTGCTTCTGTTGCAACAGTTGTGTGAAATGCGTGCATACTGCCGGGGAAAACGTAGGAATTGGCCCGCTGGGGCTGCCGACTTTGCTTCAAGTTCATCTGCAAATCAGTCAATGTTGACAATAAGATGTGTGCTGCGGTGCAGCAAAATGAAAAAGCATCAAACAACTCGACTGAAACACCCTTAGGAGGATGCATCACAATGATGTCTCGTTTCACCCGCTCCGCGCTTTTCGCTGCGGCGTCTTCGATTGCCATTAGTTCCGCTGCGTCGGCTCAGGTCTTTGACCAGGTCGGTGGCGGTGATCGCCGCACGGTTGAGGTTATCACCGTGACAGCTCAGCAGCGTGAAGAGAGCGCGCAGGATGTTCCGATTTCCATCGGTGCATACGATACTGGCGCTCTTGAAGCTGCGGGCATTCAGGACATCAAGGACCTGATCTCGATCGCTCCGGGCCTTATGGTTACGTCGACCCAATCTGAAACCATCACCACCGCGCGTATCCGCGGTATTGGTACGGTGGGCGACAACTTCGGTCTTGAAAGCTCGGTTGGTGTTTACATCGACGGTGTGTTCCGCGCCCGGAACGGTGTCGGCTTTGGTGACCTTGGCGAGCTTGAGCGTATTGAAGTGCTGCGCGGCCCTCAGGGCACCCTGTTTGGTAAAAACACTTCAGCTGGCGTGCTTAACATTGTCACCCAGGAGCCGGATTTTGAGCCCGGTGCTTCGCTTGAGTATCAGTGGGGCGATTACGGCCACCGCCGCCTGTCCGGTCACGTCACCGGCCCGCTGATTGAAGATGTTCTGGCTTTCCGTCTGTTTGCTGCAACGGCAGAGCGCGATGGCTTCATGCAGCTCGTGGTGCGTGATGGTGCCAATTTTGATGTTCAGGACTCTGAAACCGAGGACTACGACACCTATCGCGGCCAGCTTCTCTTCACGCCGAGCGAGACCGTCTCGGTGCGCCTGATTGCCGACTATTCAGAGCGTGACGAGATGTGCTGCTCGGCTGTGGCCTATGACTACACCCCGACCGCAGCGAGCCTGATCGGCATTCTGGGTGGTCAAGTGAACTTCCCGGGCCAACCGGAAGATCGCATTGCCTACTCCAACCATCCCTACACGCAGCAGGTTGAAGACTGGGGCCTTTCGGCTGAAGCCGACATCGAGCTGCCGATTGGTACCCTGACCTCGGTGACCTCGTTCCGTAACTGGCGCAACCGCCGCAGCCAGGACATCGACTACAGCTCGGTCGATCTGGCCTTCCGCGATGCAGAGCGGAACTTCACCGATCTGGCTCGCTTCTCTCAGGAAGTCCGCCTGACGGGTGTCACCGGTGACCTGGACTGGCTCGTTGGTGGCTTCTTCTCCCACGAAGATCTGCGCCTGGGCGATGCCCTGCAGTTTGGTGCTGACTGGGAAAGCTTTGTGTCGATCCTGGCCTCAATCGGTGGCGGTGTTCCGAACACCACGGCTGTGGCTGACAACCTGAATGCACTGGCTCTGGGCTTCATCCCGGGCGTGCCGGGGCTGCCGGGCTACACGCCGCTGGCACCGGGCAGCTTCTTCCCGAACGGTTCGGGCCCGAACCAGGACCTCTACACCCAGACGTCGGATAGCTGGGCGCTGTTTACGCACAACACCTACCAGTTCACCGACAATCTCGCGATCACCGCTGGTCTGCGTTACACGAACGAAACCAAAGACGTGTACGCAACGTTCAACACCAGCGCGACTCCGGGTTGTTCGATCCTGGAAGCCTACGCCAATGCCAACCCGGCAACGGCCTGGAACCCGGCTGCAGCCTTTGCCGGCACCCCGCTTGGCCCGCTGGCACCGACCCTGTGTTTGCCGTATGCCCGCTCGGGCCTGGACGCCAATGGCTATGACCGTGAGCGTTCTGATGAAGAGCTGTCCGGTACGCTTCGCCTGACCTATGACATCAATGATGACGTCATGGTCTATGGCGGTTATTCGCGTGGCTTCAAGGCCGGTGGTTTCAACCTGGACCGCCAGTTCAACGGCCCGACCGATGCAACCGGTTACACCAACTCCGACAGCTCCTTTGCCCCGGAAGTCATCGACGCCTATGAGGTCGGCTTCAAGTCGCAGCTCTTTGGCAATGTGATGCAGGTCAACGGCAACCTCTTCCTGCAGCAGATCGAAGACTTCCAGCTCAACACCTTCAACGGCCTCGCCTTTGTGGTGGAGAGCGTCGAAGAGTCTGAGTCCATGGGTCTTGAGCTGGATGCCTTCTGGGCAACGCCTGTTCCGGGCCTCGACCTGTCGGCTGGCTATGCCTACGTGAACACCGAGTACACCACGGTGAACACAGGCGACCCGCTGGTTGATGCCATTCAGGGCAAGGACTACTCGCTGTCTCCGGAACACTTTGTCACCGGTCAGGCGCTGTATGAGCGTCCGGTCTTCGGCAACTACCTGTTCACCGCCGCCGCTGATGCGCGCTATGTCAGCGAGTACAACACCGGTTCTGACCTTGACCCGGAGAAGGTTCAGGAAGCCTTCACCCTGGTCAACGCCCGTATCGGGATTGGCCGCGAAGATGGTCGTTGGTCTGTTGAGGCCTGGGGCCGCAACCTTACCGACGAAACCTACGCACAGGTGGCATTCGACGCCTTTGCTCAGGGCCGTCGCGCAGGTGCTGGCACCTCAAACGATGCTCGCGCAACGGCCAGCTACATGGCCTTCCTGGGTGCTCCGCGCACCTGGGGCGTGACTCTGCGTACCGAATGGTAAAAGGCAGGACCTGAAACGGTTCTTAAAGGGCCGGTCAGGGAGGGGCGAAGGCCGGGTCTGGAAACAGGCCCGGCCTTTTGCTTATTCGGAACCGGATGTTCGGGACATTTTAACGCTGATTGATGGTTCGCGTGGCTCCCAGTCCGCGTTATGCTCCCAACCGACACAAGCCGAATCCTGGACCCTTCACCCGTGACGCTCTCACCTCGCCGACAAACTGCCCTGATCGCCGTGATCCTGTTCTTTGCCCTTGGTTTTCTGGCCATTGGCGCGAGCCCGCTCTCGGCGCGATCGCTGGAGCAGCGCCTTCAGACGGCCGCTGAAGAGGCGTTGCGCGGGGTGGACGCAGACCGCTGGGCTACGGTGACAATGAATGGCCAGGTGGCCACGCTGAGCGGTCTGGCCCCCGACCGTCAGGCGCAGGAGCAGGCGCTGGATGCTGTCGCCAGCGCAAGCTGGGCTGGCGGTGTTGTGGCCGGCGGTGTCACCCAGGTAATCGACCAGACCCGACAAGCGCTTGAGGAAAACCCCATTCAGTTCAGGGCCGAGAAAGCTGCCGGGCGGGTGCAGATCTCTGGCCTTGCCCCGGATGCGGCCACGGTCGACCGGATCGAAGCGCTGGCAAGGCGCCTGTTTGCCGGGGGTGCCGATGTTGACATGCAGCTGGCACCCGGCTCGGCCCCTGAGGGGTTTGAAGTCACAGTCCAGCTGGTTCTGTCAGAGCTGACGCGGCTTGATTCTGGCGCAGCGCGCATTGCCCATGAGCGCTATGTCCTGACCGGACTGGCCCCTGACAGTGCAACCGCGATCCGCGCTCGCCAGGCGATTGCCCGCGGCGTTGAAAGCTTTCAGGGCGCTGCGCTGGTGCGTACCGATGCCGGCGGGTTTGGTGTCGAGATTGACGATCCGGTCCATTGCCGTCTTCTGATTGAGGCTGCACAGGGCTTGCGCCCGGTCTCTTTTGCGCCTGGCGGCGCTGGATTGTCTTCAGGCTCGATTGCCAATCTGCGTCGGGCCGGGGCCGCTTTTGATGCCTGCGATACCGGCGCTTTGATCGTTGCCGTCCGCGCCGAAGGCACTGAGACGGCTGACGAGGCGCTGGCGCTGGCACGCGCAGAAGCCGTTATTGAAGCCATGGCGGCGGCGGGCGCGTCCCGGGAGCTTTTCCTGGCTGAAAGCGCGCCGCAGGATGCTGACCGCGCGCTTCGTTTTGAGCTGGCCCCGGTGCCGGCTGAACCCACCGACCCCGAACAAACAGAGGAATAAGATCATGCTGTGGCTGATCTGGCATATGTGGATTTTGATCGGGCTCGCCTTTGCTGGCGGGGTTATCGCAGGGTGGGTGATCCGGTCCCGCTCTGATGAGACGCCAGAGCGTCCGATGCTTGAAAAGCTTGATGCGACGGTGGTGACACCGGTTGAGGAAAGAAAGTCTGAATCTGACGCCAAGCCGGAGGCCGAGACGCCGTCTGAGCCTGAGGCAAGGCCTGAGACCGAAGCGGCTCCAGCAGAGCCAGCGCCCATTCCGGCGGCTGAGCCAAAGCCAGCGGCAAAGAAGCCTGCGGCGAAGAACACCCCCAAACCTGCTGCTACCAAGGCACCCAAGACAGCTCCCGCTGAGAAGCTGGCGCAGACGTCCTCACCGGACGACCTGACCCAGATTAAGGGGCTTGGACCCAAGGCCGCTGAGAAGCTGAATGGGGAGGGCGTGACGCGTTTGTCTCAGATCGCAGCGTGGAGCGATGGTGACGTGGAGCGCTTTGACGCCCTGATCAACGGTCGCGGCCGCATTGTGCGTGACGAATGGGTGAAACAGGCCAAGGCTTTGAGCGAAGGCTAGCAGGTTAGTCGCGCGCCTTTAACAATCGTTCAGCAGCTTCACTGGCTGGCAGGCGTCCCTCTGCGACGGCCGCTTCCAGTGATCCGGCTGCAGCGGTGACCTTCGGGTCGGCCTTGAAGGCTTCCAGGACCCGGTCTTCCACCATCGACCACAGCCAGCGCACCTGCTGATCGCGGCGACGCTTGTCGAGCGCTCCGGCCTGATCGAGGGCCTCGCGGTGTTTGGTGACCATATCCCACAGCGTATCTACACCCGCCGCGGTGAGGCCCGACCCGGTGAGCACGGCCGGTGTCCAGTGGGGTGAAACCGGGGCGAACAGGTGAAGTGCGGCTTCGAGATCGCGAGCGGCGCGCCGGGCGCGGGTTTCATTCTCGCCATCGGCCTTGTTCACAAACAGGATTTCGGCCAGCTCCAGCAGGCCCTTCTTGATGCCTTGAAGCTCATCGCCAGCGCCGGGCAGCATCAGGGCGACGAAGACATCAACCATATCGGCCACGACCGTCTCTGACTGGCCGACGCCCACAGTTTCCACGATCACCACGTCATAACCCGCCGCTTCGCAGAGCAGCATGCTTTCGCGGGTTTTGCGCGCGACCCCGCCCAACGTCCCGGCGCTGGGGGAGGGGCGGATGAAGGCGTTCTTGTCCACCGCCAGCGCACCCATGCGGGTCTTGTCGCCCAGGATGGAGCCTTTGGTCCGCGAGGAGGAGGGGTCCACGGCCAGCACGGCAACTTTGCGCCCTTGACCCGTTAGATGGCCGCCGAGCGATTCAATCAGCGTGGATTTGCCGACGCCCGGAACCCCGGTCAGACCGATGCGCCAGGCGTTGCCGGTCTTGTCCATGACCGCTGTGATCAATGCACGCGCTTCGGCCTGATGGTCGGCGCGGGTCGATTCCACACGTGTAATCGCCCGCGCCAGGGCCGCGCGATCTCCGGCGATCAGCTTGTCAGCCAGCGACTGGATGTCGATCGAATTCATGGTGGCCAATTCACCGCGCTTTGCGCGAACGGGCAAGGCTCTCACGCCTGCGCTGTCAGGGCGAAGGCGACTGCATCAGGATGCTGGCCGCGTCATAGGCCCCGTCCGGCACCGGGTCACCCGAGCCAGCAATGACCTCCAGCGTTGCTGTGGTGGTGGCCTGGGCTTGAGGGCTTAGCGAAATGCCGATGCCAACGCCGGTGCCTGAATAGCCCCGCGAGCCCCAGCCGCGAGACACCGATCCGCCCACGCGAACCGGAGAGCGGTCTTCGCCTTCAGTCCGGGTGCGCCGGTCCACAACCTCAAACCAGTCAAACCCGTTGCGCTGAACCAGATCGGCGGCACGGCGTAGCGCTAGGCGTTCAGCCTCCAGCTCCGAGCCGTCTCCCCGCGCGGTATAGCTCACCCGCCAGCGATCATTTTCAATACGCACATCGTCATAGCCCACGCCGGTACTATTCATCGACGCTGGAGCGTAGGCAGGTGGCGGGGTGGCACAGGCTGTGGCAAGCAGGGCGGCGGTGACGATCAGGGCTGGGCGCATGACAAGGCTCCGTTCAAAAGCTGCGTCCATGCTACGCCAAATTCCCGGCTCGGGCTAACGCCGGACCAGCATCACAAAGATTAGGGCTGCCAGCATGCCGCTGCCGGCACCGATCAGGGGCAGGGCGAACACGCCGGGCAACTGTGCCAGGGTCAGAGCCGAGATGTCCTGCCCGCCCGCAAGTGCGGATGCGATAGACCCGCCGTGGAGCCGGTGGAGATAAGCACCCATGGCTGCAAATCCGGCCAGTCCACCGCCGAACCAGCTGGCAAGGCTGCCAAGCCCGATGGCCTAGAATACGAGCCACAGCGCGATAAAGGCGATGCCCGCCGGATAGGCAAACATCAGCGCTGAAAACCAGATGGAGATGGCCAGCGGCATCAATTCGCCGACTGTGAGCTCAGCACCGGCCGGATCGGTCATGACGAAGTGGATCATCATGCCGAAGACAGCCGCGGCCGCGCCAATCGCCGGTGCAATGATAAAGCCGGTGAAAACACCGCGTGCGTCGATCTGCATTGAGCCCCCTCCTTGCATTGACGAGCCTTAGTCTAGCGCAGGCGTGCCAGCTGTGCAGCCATCAAAAAACGGGCGCGGCCATCGACCGCGCCCGTTCAGATGTCTGGCCGGCTGGCGACCTAGTATTCGGTGGCGTACAACACGGCGGGGACGGGCTCTTCCCAGAAGGTGCCAACCCAGATGTCATACTGGCCCGAACCATTGAAAGTGAGGGCCGGGTCCAGGCCATTCACGTCATCGACGCAATACCATTCGCCGTCTGGTGCATTGACCACCAGCGTGGTGTCATATCCTGAGCGCGCACCAATGGTCAGCTGTCCGCCCGACCAGTTCAGGCGCGCGTCCGGTGCGTTGGTGATCATGCCGGTGCAGCCAATGCCAGCCGCGTCGATAGTGCCGCCCGCCACAATCTCCAGCTCAGCCGGATCAGGCATGAAGCCGGACGACAGCTCATAGGTGCCGAAATTTGGTGGCTGGGTGTAGTCCTGAGCCGCGGCAATGCCGGTGAAGGCGAGGGCCGCTACAGATGCGGCGAGAATGTGTGTGAAGGTCATAACTGTCCCCTTAAAAAAACCTGAGTGCACTATGCGGGTTTTTAGACCCCTGCCAAGCCTGTTCAGTCGCAGGCAAAAGAGGGGTGCGGGCGTCGTAGACGCATACGGGCACCGGCTCGACGTCACCGCCAGGAGATTGGGTCAGGTGGCAGCGGCGTGGACATGCCAACCCACGTGTTCACCGGAGGCTATCTATAGCCGAAATATTCCGGCCCGGAATCTACGTAAAAGGAGGCATCCAGGATTTGATTGGGGTAATAGGTCCCGACCCAGATGTCATACCGCCCGCGGTCTTCGAACACGAATTCCAGGCTCTGGCCCATGCGGTCATCGGTACAACTCCAGCCCTGCGGCCCCAGAACGATAACGGTGAATTCGTGGGCGCTGTCATAGCGGGACACGCCGAAGCGGACATAGTCGGTCTCGTTGAAAACCCTCATGACGGGTGCGTGACTGATAAAACCGGGGCAGCCTACGGTATCGGCCGCACGCACCGGACCGCCAGCCTGAATGCCTTGTGAGCGTTGCAGAACAAAGTTCACATCAACCGTTATGGTCCCGAAGGTCGGATCCAGATTGGCATCCTGTGCGTTTGCAACGCCTGTAAGCCCAAGGGACATCACGGCTACCAGGCACAGTGTTTTGAGGGTCATCTGTTCTTTCTCCAGCCCTTTGGCCGACCAGACTATGACCGGGATGGAGGAGCGGCGCGAGGAAATTCGACCGACCTGATCCGATCCGCCCGACCCGGCCCTCAAAGCCCGATGAGATGGAGGCCGCAACCGAGCTCAAGCTGCGCTCACACTAAAACTGCCTCGACGTTTCCGCCAGGCGTTTTGAGAAGATGGGAGGGGCGCGGGAGCAAGTCCGGGCCGATATTGGGTATGGGTGCTTTATGGAAGCCCGATAAAGGCTCCCGCGCCATCAGGGGTGATTTTTCGAGCCCTTAGGATCAACGGCTCGGCACTGAAGCCTCTTCTTTTATCCACATATGGGACCGCATCCCCACTGAACGCCGGTTCGCAGCTTACGGTGCGTTAGTCCGCTCGCCACTTAAGGAACACCCCACCCACCCCCTCGGTCCGGACGCTCCGGTTCGACCTCCCGTGGGGATGAGCGGGAGTAGTATGAGGCAATTTCGCAAGGCGTGGATTACTCCCTCTCCCTTCTTGAGGGGCTGAGACTGCTGAGATTGATCCGGGGGATCAATTGAACTGTCGAAGGGTTGGGGCGAGGGGTGTAAACGCTTCAATTTACAAAAGCTTTTGCAGTCTGATGCGCACCCCCTCACCTGACCTCTCCCCGTTGGTCAAGGGGGAGAGGGAAAGGAAACGCTTTCCTGTCCCGGACGCGAAGCGACCCGGGATCCTCCGCAAGCGCTATGATCTGATCACAAAGACTCTGACCATAGATCCCGGCGCTCCCTCAGGTCGGCCGGGACAGGTTGAAGGCAGAGAAAAAATCAACTCCAGCGTCATTCTGAATTCAATTCAGGACCCAGTGGCACCGACAATACAGCTGGGTCCCAAATCAAGTTTGGGATGACGGGCCCTTGAGGAAGAATGAAATCCTACCCCTCCAACGCCTCAATCAACTCCACCGCCGCATCGGCAATCACCGTGCCTGGCGGGTAAACCGCCTGGGCGCCCATCTCTTTCAAGGTCGGCACGTCTTCAGGGGGGATCACGCCGCCGACGATGATGAGCTTGTCTTCACCGCCCATCTCGGCGAGCTGTTTTTTAAGCTCCGGCACCAGGGTCAGGTGACCGGCGGCCAGCGAGGACGCAGCGACCACGTGAACGTCGTTTTCGACCGCCTGGCGGGCGGCTTCGTCCGGGGTCTGGAAGAGGGGGCCGATATCCACGTCCCACCCCAGATCGGCAAAGGCGGACGCGACGACTTTCTGGCCGCGGTCATGGCCGTCCTGGCCCATCTTCGCGATCAGGATGCGTGGGCGCCGGCCTTCGGCTTCGGCAAAGCGGTCGGATGCGGCCAGAGCCGCTTTGACTTTCTCGTCGTCGCCTGAGGCTTTCAAGAAGACCCCCTGAACTGATTTGATCTCGGCCTTGTGGCGGCCAAAGACCTTCTCCATCGCATCGCTCATCTCACCCACGGTGGCACCGGCGCGGGCCGCCACGACGCAAGCCTCTAGCAGGTTGCCATCGGCGGCAGCCGCATTCGTGAGCGCGGTGAGCGCATCGTCTGCGGCCTTATTGTCGCGTTCTGTACGCAGTTTTTCCAGCTTGGCGAGTTGTTCTGAGCGGACCTTGGCGTTGTCGACCTTCAGGACCGGTACGTCTTCCGGCTCGGTGAGACGGAATTTATTCACGCCCACGATGGTCTGAAGCCCGCTGTCGATCTTGGCTTGCGTGCGCGCCGCGGCTTCCTCAATGCGCAGCTTGGGCACACCCGCTTCAATCGCCTTGGTCATGCCGCCAAGCTCGTCAATCTCGGCGATGCGAGCGAGCGCCCGGGCGGCGAGATCGTGGGTCAGGCGTTCCACATAGTGGCTACCGCCCCACGGATCGATGGCGTCGGTCAAGTGGCCCTCGGTCTGAAGGACGAGCTGGGTATTGCGGGCAATGCGTGCGGAGAAGTCAGTGGGAAGCGCCAGCGCTTCATCCAGACTGTTCGTATGCAAACTTTGTGTGTGGCCATCCACCGCCGCCATCGCTTCAACAGCGGTACGACCCACATTGTTGAACACGTCCTGCGCGGTCAGTGACCAGCCGGACGTTTGCGAGTGGGTACGCAGCGATAGCGATTTCGCATTCTTCGGATCAAAGCGCTCTTTAACGAGCTTGGACCAGATCAGACGCGCCGCGCGCAGCTTCGCCACCTCCATGAAATAATTCATGGAAATGCCCCAGAAGAAGGACAGGCGAGGCGCGAAGGCATCCACGTCCAGACCTGCATCCACACCGGCGGCGATATACTCCAGGCCATCAGCGATGGTGTAGCCCAGCTCGATATCGGCCGGAGCGCCAGCCTCCTGCATGTGGTAGCCGGAGATGGAGATGGAATTAAAGCGTGGCATCTCCTTGGCCGTGTAGGCGAAGATATCTGAAATGATGCGCACAGAGGGCTTGGGGGGATAGATATAGGTGTTGCGCACCATGAATTCTTTCAGGATATCGTTCTGGATCGTTCCTGAAAGCTTAGCGTGCGAAGCACCCTGTTCTTCACCCGCCGTGATGTAGAGCGCCATGATGGGCAGAACCGCTCCATTCATGGTCATCGACACGCTCATCTGATCAAGCGGAATACCATCGAACAGCTGGCGCATGTCCAGGATGCTATCGATGGCGACACCGGCCATGCCCACATCGCCAATCACGCGCGGATTATCGCTGTCATAGCCGCGGTGGGTCGCCAGATCGAAGGCCACCGACAGTCCCTTCTGGCCCGCCGCCAGATTGCGCCGGTAGAAGGCGTTGGAGTCCGCCGCTGTCGAGAAGCCAGCATATTGCCGGATCGTCCAGGGGCGCTGGGTAAACATGGTGGGGTAGGGACCCCGGTGAAACGGCGCGAGCCCCGGCTTGGCGTCAACAAAGTCCAGCTCTGCTGTTTCAGCGCTCGTGTAGCGCGGCTGCACCGCAATTTCTTCCGCGCTAGTCCAGGCTTCGCCCTCAGTGGCAGGCGCGGAACCGGTGCTCGACGCTCCCAGCTCGATCTGTGTGAAATCTGGATGGCTCATGACGCCACTCCCGTCACTTTGTGGGCGCGCGCGCCGTCTTCCAGGATGCGGCTGCGCTTGTGGATCGCATGGTCGACGCCAGCAAACTCGCCCTTGCCCGCGAGCCAGACTTCACCGGCCCCCTGGGCTTTCAAGGCAGATGCGAGCGTTCCGGCGTTCTCACCGTAGGCGTCATCGGTGCCGCAGATGACGGCGAGCTTTGTGCCAGACTTTGCAAAGGAGTCCGCGCAAGCCTCAATGCTGTCGTAAGCGTGTGCGGCATCGGCTACCACGCCCGCTACTGCAAGCCGGTTGGTGGCAAAGCCAGCGCGAGCGTTGAAGTCCGCCAGACCGCCCAGCGTCGCCAGGAAGGCTTTTGGCGCGTGGCCGGTCTTGGCTTTGAAGGCGTCAGCCGCATCGCGCAGGGCTTCAAACGGTGCGGCGATGCGCGACGGAGCCATGGGCGTCCATTCCGGCTCGGGCAGGTCAAGCTCACGCACCTGAGCGCCTGCGGCGGCCGCCTTCACCTTGTCGGCAAAGGGTTGTTGCTCGATCACAGGGGGATCGAGCTTCGGCGCGGTGTAGCTGCGGCTTTCCACTTCAACCAGGCGCGCATCAAGCTCTGGATATTGGGACACGCCGATCAGGGCTTCCTTGCCCGCGTCATAGGCGTCCTCGCGAGCATTGCGGGCCTTGGCGATCTGGTCCTGTAGCCACCCGGCTTTCACCGCCTCAAACAGGCCGCCGCGCGCTTCGATGTCCTGGAAGACCTTCCAGGCCGCTTCCGCCAGGCGTGCGCCAAGCGTTTCGTGCAGGAAGCCACCACCAGCCGGGTCCGCGACCTTACCCAGATGGCTTTCTTCCATCAGCATGATCTGAAGATTGCGCGACAGGCGGCGCGCAAAAGGTGTGGCTGCGCCCAATGCGTCGGTAAACGGGCGGTTTGTCAGCGCGTCTGCACCGCCTGCTGCCGCACCAAGGCCAGCGCAGGCATTGCGGATGAGGTTTGTCCACGGATCGCGCGCGGTCAGCATGCGACCGCTGGTGACGACATGCAGCGCCATGGCGCGCTTGTCTTCCGACACGCCAAAGGCTTCTGCCACCCGCGCCCAGGCCCGGCGCGCAGCGCGCAGCTTGGCGATGGTCAGGTGGATGTCTGCATCGGCGGCAAAGCTGAACTCAAGCGTATTGGCTGCAGCGTCAGCGCTCAGGCCCCGATCCATCATCACACGCATATAGCTGGCCGCTCCGGCCAGCGCGAAGGCGACTTCCTGGGCTTCAGTGGCCCCGGCGTCGTGGGCGGCGAAGGCGGTGATGGAAACCGTTTTCAGGTTCGGATAGCGCTCAGCCACCAGTTGGGCAGCTTCGGTTGTCCGATCAAAGCGCTGCTGCAGATCTGCCGCTCCGCCGCCAGCCAGCGACTTCTGTCCGATCGGCGACAGGCCGAGACCGCCGCGCACAGCTTGGCCATCAACGCCGGAGGCGTCCAGCGCGGCCACGAAGAGCGCAGCATGCTGCGGGCCCATACGGCTTGGGCTGACATGAATGCCCACCAGATCCAGCAAAACGCCATCAAGGACGGTTTGAAGCTCGGACACCGTACGCGCGGCAACACCGGTCTTGCCGGTGCAATCCAGCTTTAGCGCGATTTCGCTGGCGCCACCGGAGAGCTCCGCCAGCACTGCGGCGTTTGCAGCTTTGGGATCGGGCAGGTCTACGGTTTGGCGGATTTGCCAGGGCAGAAAAGGGTCACGCACCCCATCGCGTCCGCGGATGAAAGGCGCAGCGCCGGGCTCGCCCACATCGCCGACCTCGGCAAGGTCCTCGCGGGTAAAAAGCGGGCCGCGCGCAACGCCATCCAGCGTGCGCGTGATCAGCCGGTCAAACGGAGCGCCTTTCAGCGCGGCATCAGCCTCGGCGCGCCAGGCGTCGAGGTCAGGAGCCGGATTATCCCCGGCCAGACGAAGCACAGAGTCGGTCATGGCCGCTTAGCTACACCGCGCGGGGCTTCGGGAAAACCCGTAACAGCGTGTGGGATAGGTCCCAATTGCATCCCCGGGACAGACCGGCGCGCTTAGCCTTTGGCGATCTTGATTGTCTTGAAGGATGCAGCCATGCCCGATCAGACCCCAAACCTCGCCCTGCCGTGGCTGATGCCCGCTCAGGCTCAAAAGCACGTAACCGTTAACGAGGCGCTGGGTCGTCTTGATGCGCTGGTGCAAACCAGCGTCGAGAGCCGAAGCGTGATGGCTGAGCCAACAGCTCCGTTGGAGGGGCAAGCGTGGCTGATGCCACAGGGAGCCACCGGACCACATTGGGCCGGACTCGATGAGAACGCGATTGCCTATTTTCAGGACGGGGCCTGGCACGCACTGACAGCGCGGACAGGACAGTTGGTCCATGTGCGCGACGAGAATGCGCTGGTGGTCTTTGACGGCACCAGCTGGGCCGACCTGTCGGCGCTGGTGACGGCCCTGTCTGATCTTGAACGTCTGGGCGTAGGCACCTCCGCAGATGCCAGCAATCCGTTTTCGGCCAAGCTGAATAACGCACTCTGGACGTCCCGGGCTTTGGGCGAGGGCGGTACCGGTGATATTCGTCTGGTTGTAAACAAGGAAAGCATTACAGACACAGCGTCTTTCATTTTCCAGTCTGGCTGGTCCGGACGCGCCGAGTTTGGCTTGACCGGGTCCGATGATTTTTCCGTCAGGCTCTCATCGGACGGTGCCAGCTGGCTCGATGCGCTGGTGCTCGACCGTGACACGGGTCTGGCTCAGTTTCCCGCCGGGCTTTCAGTGGGGCAGGGCGGCAATGTCCTGGACTTTTTTGAGCAGGGCAGCTGGACCCCGGAAGTCGCAGATGCGCAAACCGGCGGCAATGTTGCCACTGCAACTGAGGCCGACGGGCGTTATGTGCGTATCGGCAACCTGGTCCATCTGTCGATCGCCCTGAATGGGATCGATGTGACCGGACTGACCGGCACGCAATGGTTTTACATTCGCAATTTGCCGTTTGCCTGCGGGAGTGCGAACGCCCATCGCGGCATCTTCATACCTCAGACGAAATTTGTGAGCTTTCCCGATGCCTTGACCGGGATCAATCTGGCTGGATCCGATGTGATTATCTTCGCCAAACTCAACTCAGGCGCGGCGCTGGGTGTGCTGCAAGTGTCTGATGTGACCAGCACCAGCTCCGGGCTTCAGGGGCATATGACATACCTGATCGGAGACTGAAATGGTGCGGCTCGACTTCGATTTCTCGGGCGGCTCAGTAAGCCGGTTGGGCTTTGCCGTTGATAATGCGGGCGGTCTCATGCGGACACGATCGTCTTCGACCATCAGCCCCGGCTTTGATGCGGCCTGGCTTGAGGGTTTGCCGACTTTGGCTCGACATCGCCAGCAATTGTGGGTCGTGATTGGACAAAGCCAGGCCGTCGGTCTCGACACCGGTGTCTCTCCCTTTGCCAGCAAGACTGCTGGTGTGTTGGAAGTCCGTCACGCCGATCAAGCTCTCATCGCCTATGAGGCACCGGGTGAGAATGACGCCAGCGGGACCAATTTTGCCGAGGCCTTTGCCGTCAGTGTGGCGCGGCTTACGGGGCCTCACATCATTCCAGTCGTTTATAATCTCGCGGTTGGCGGAACGGGATTTCATGACGATCGCTGGGCTGTGGGAGGTGATCTTCTGACCTCTGTTACGGCGAGTATTCAAGGCGTCCTTGCTGCCAACCCCTCAATGACGCTGGGCGGATTTTTATGGCATCAGGGGCGCAGGGATCGAGACCATAGCGCGACGTATGAGGCAGACCTTCTCGCCTCCATCGCCCATTTTCAGTCTCTCGGCAGCAAGCCGATAACGCCCTTCATTCTCGGCACGCTTGAGCAAAGCCTAGTGGATAGCGATGTGGGGGCCGCCGCCGTCAACGCGGCCATCGTGAATGCTGCCGATGCCAGTGCGGGGCGCGTTGTGGTGGACCTGAGTGATCGGCTGGCCGGGGCGGATGGCGTGCACTTTGATACTAGCGAGCTGGTTGTTATCGGGCATCAGTACGCCAGCGCCTATTCTGATTGGTGCGCGACCGCGGGCGAAGACAGCCTTAGCGGCTTTCGCCTGCGTGGCCGTAATTCAGCGGTCTTTGTCTAGCATGCAGCTTTCTGGTTTCAGCGCTCTGCGTAATTCCTGGCAGCTGGGCATCGCTTTGGCTCTAGCCACTGCGCTGTTGGCGGCGTCATTTGGTGCCGGGATGCGGGTCCAGGCGTTTCGCGAGGCCAGCGTCCGCGCAGAGCTAGCGCTTGCACTTGCGCGGTGCCGCGGCGGTGAGGCGGATGCTGCTATGGCGCGCCTGGAGCGCACAAACCAGACCCTTGACCAGAACCTCAACCGATTGTCGGGCGTCGCTGAGCGTATGAGCGCGACCGGCGAACGTCTTGCCCAGCTACAGGAGCGCCCTCGTGAAGTCCCTACACGCGCTGAATGCCTTGCTGATGACGATGATGCTGAGCGCATGCGCATCCTCGCCGGTGCGCCCGGTTGAGCCTGAAACACGCATCATCGAAATCAACTGCGCTCAAGGCCTTCGACTTGACGACCTCGCGCCAGATGCCCCGCCACCGATTATCGAAGCGGGACAGGACTGGCGCGACTATGGGGAGGGGCTCTACGTCGTTGCCGACAGGCTCCATGCGCAGCTCACAGCGGCCCATGGCGCGCTGGAGGACTGCGCGGCGAGGGCGGGCAAATGAGACACCAGGATCCTGCATCTTCGAAAGATCTACCACCCCGAGCGCATTAACGCTCGCAACGGCGACCGCCGCCCGCACCCCGGACTTGATCCGGAGGTGGACCCGACCGAGCGGAGGCGAGGGAGGATGGGAAAAATGGTGCCCGGGGGCGGATTCGAACCACCGACACGCGGATTTTCAATCCGCTGCTCTACCAACTGAGCTACCCGGGCATCTGGGCGTTCCGGGACGGGCCCGGTGCTCTGGAAGGACCGGGGTTATAGGGCGGGAAAATTTCACTGTCCACGCCCTTTTGTCAGACGGGGTGCGGTTAACCACAGGTCGGCTCCGTGTCACTTGCCGGTCACAAGTGCAGGACCCGTGGCACAGGTGTGCTTGCTCCCATCGCCGCAGCCTGCTACGCGCCGCCTCACCTTTAAAAATTTGAGGCTCCCATGAAACGTGTTGTGTCGATCAGTGCCGTTGCCCTTCTTGTCGCTCTGGGCGAGGGGCCCAGTGCCTTTGCTCAAGAGTCTGACGATGTGATCACCATCACGGCTGGCCGCGCCAGCGGTGCCCAAGAAGGCGATCGCCCCGTGGCGGTGCTGAGCCGCGATAGCCTGAACGCCTCGGGACTGACCGACTTGGGCGATGCGCTAGCGTTCAACCCGTCGGTGGTGGGCTCTGAGTTCAACGACGATCCGGGCACGCAGAACGATACGTCCGGCACCTCAAGCGTGAACCTGCGCGGCCTGGGCCTCGGTGCGACGCTGGTGCTCATCAATGGCCAGCGCCAGACCCCGTCGAGCGTCGCGGCGGACGACGGGGCCAGCTTTGTCGACCTCAACGCGCTTCTTCCTGGCATCGCCATTGAGCGTAGCGAGATCCTGAAGGACGGTGCCTCGCCGCTGTTCGGCTCGGATGCTGTGTCCGGTGTTGTAAACGTCATAACCCGGGACCTGTTTGAAGGTGTGGAAGCTGAGGTCGAGGCTCGTGGTGCAGATGGCCTTGAAAGTGGCGGCTTCACCTCGATCGCGTCGATCATCGCAGGCGGCAAGATTGCTGAAAATATCCACCTTACCGGCGCGGTCAGCTATCGCGACGTGGATGGTGTTGAAGGCTTCGAGACCGATTTCATTCCCGGCACTGGCCTGTCAGCGCTCGGGCAACCCGGGGCCTATTACATCCAGGCACCCGGCGGCGGCTTTGAAGTTGTCACCGGCTCTGGCGGCCCACAGGCAATCCTGGATCAGGACTGCGCGGCCGGGGGCGGTAACCCGCTGGTGCTGGGTGCTGATACGGCCTTTGGCACACCGGGCTTCTGCCGCCTCGATTACGGCCAGTTTTTCTCGCTGGTTGGCGACGAAACGCGTCTGAATGCCTTTGGCGCGCTGACGGCGGATCTGGGTGAGACGACTTTCACGCTGCGTGCGGCGCTCGCCAGCCAGGAGCTGACGCGGGGCAACTCGCCTTCGCTGCCAGCGTTGAGCTTCCCGACCATCCCGGCGGCAAACCCGGGCAATTATTTTGGCCGCGACGTTACCTGGCTGGGGCGTCCGCAAGGCGTCTCTGCGGGTGCGGCTCGGCGCAGCTTTGAGCACGACACCTTCCGTATTGATGCCACGCTGGAGCGCAGCCTTTCTTTCGCAGGCCGCGAGTGGGACGGTACGCTGACCGCCAACTATTCGCGCAACGAATTGACCGCGACGATCACCGACACGGTCGCCTCACGCCTTGATGCGGCGATCAATGGCCTGGGCGGTGAGGGGTGCACCGGCACCGCGCCGGGTGCCAATGGCTGCCAGTGGTTCAACCCGTTTGGTTCTGGCGGGATCGTCACCGACCCGTCTGATCCGCGCTATAACGATCCGGCGCTGGTGGACTGGCTGATTGGAGAAAATACCCGCAACAGCGAATCCACATTGACGAGCCTCGAAGGTGTCATTGCGACCGATAACGCGTTTGCAGCACCGGGCGGAGCGGCCTCTCTGGTTCTGGGCGCACAGATCCGCCGGGAATCGCTGGACGTGGACAATGGCGACCTGTTCAACCAGGACGCCTTCCTCTTCATCGTCGGTGGACCGGACTATGATGGTGCCCGCCGCGTGATCTCCGGGTTTGCGGAGAGCGTGGTCCCGCTGTCAGAGCGCGCGCGCCTTCAGGTGGCGGTACGCCATGAGGACCTGGAAGAGTTCTCTTCCACTGATCCCAAGCTGGCGCTGGCCTTTGATGTCACCGAGCAGCTGACCCTTTCGGGGGGCTGGTCGCGGTCCTTCCGTGCGCCGTCCCTGCACCAGCAGGTCAGCGGCACGACGACTCTCCAGTCGCTGGCGATCGGAGCTCAAAGCCTGTTCCGGCCGGTGCGGACCACGGGCTCGCTGGAGCTGGATCCGGAAACGGCTAACACCGTCACCCTCTCGGCCCATTTTGCGTCTGAAAGCTGGACGGTACGCGCTGACCTGTGGCGCACCGAGGTCGAAGACCTGATCGTTGAAGAAAGCGCGAACGCGATCCTTGCCGCGGACTTTGCCGATGACGGGATTTATAATGATCCGCGCGTGACCACGACGTCTGCCGGCGATGTCGTGCTTGTTGCCGCAAACTTCGTAAACGCTCCGTCGGTTGATGCTCAAGGTCTTGATCTGTCGATCCTGCGCGCTCCGGTCCAGACCGCTTTCGGTGCCTTTAGTGGCGGTGTGGACGCGGTCTATATCGATGAGTTCACGCTGTTTGATCCGGTGCTGAATGTTGAAATCGATGCGGTCGGCAACCGCAACTTCACCAACTTTGCCCGTTCCCTGCCGGATGTGCGCGCTACCGCCTATCTCGACTGGAGCGCCGGGCCATGGAGCGCCCGTGCCCAGGCGCGCCACATCTCATCGTATGACGATGATGAAAATGCCGGTGCGGACATCGATGCCTGGACGGCGCTCGATCTGCAGGCGGGCTGGTCTGGTGAACAATTCGGCCACGGCGTCGGGTTTACGGTTGGCGCGCTCAACATCACCGATGAAGACGCGCCCGTCGTTGCCACACCTCTGGGCTATGACACCAAGGTCCACGACGCGCGAGGCCGCGTGATCTACGCCCGCTTTACGGTGAGCCGATAGGGACTTTTGTTCTTTAGGGGGCATGAAATCCCGAACGCGCAGCGATCCGGGACCTTGCTCAGAATAAAGCGCCAAGACTTGCCTGAGGCCCCGGATCCCCGCTGCGCGGCGTCCGGGGTTTCATCAGGAAGCCCCTACTCAGCTGGCAACCCCACCACCGCGATACGCCTCCCATCCGGGCTGGCCGCGATGCGGTAGGCGGAGGCCATGCCGTGGTCGGCGAGATCGGAAATCATCTCCCAGCCATCGCTTTCTGCATGCCAGCGATAAAGTCCGGTGCCTTCGATCTGCAGGATCGATCCGTCCGGGGTCCAGGTGTAGTTTGCATTGGTGCCAACAAGCGGGGTGAGGGGACGGATGGCGCGGGTCTCAGGGTCAAAGGCCTTGATCCAGACCTGCTCATTGGTCTGGCGGTGGACAAAGCTGAACTCGCGACTGCCCGGGATCAGATGGGGTGTCGAGGGCACTGCGTGGCCGGTGATGAAGTGGTAGCCCGGACCGTCTGCCTGGGTCAGCGCCACGCTAAATCCAAAGCGCGACCAGAAGAAAATCTCGCCGCTTTCGTGATTGCGCGCGAAATAGCCCACCGGTTCGATAATGCCTGCCGGAGCGAGGGTCGGTTGTGGCGCATCGGGACTACTCCGTTCCAGATGCCAGATCGAATTGCTGCGCTCAAACACCATCGAAATCATCTGATTGTCTGGTGAAGGAGTGGGGGAAAACTCTGACTCAGGGGTGCGCGTTATCTGGGTGTGGGAGCCACTTTCAATATCGTATTCCCAGATATCAGTCTGGGTCCCGTCATCGCGCGAATAAAGAAAGGTCGCGCTGTCGGCGGTAAAATAGGGCTGGTTATCATAGCCCACGCGCTGGGTGACGTTTTGACTGCCAGACAAAACGTCGTCCTCGTTCGCCGCGTCATACTCAAACAGGAAGATTTCCGTTTCGGGAAAGGCGGGCGGCGGTGCTTCTTCGTCAGCATCCTGACCGTGCGCTGCGCCGGAGAGCATCAGGCTCGAAAAAAGCAAAAAGGCGAGAGGACGAACAGGCATGGCGGTCTCCTTATGACGCTGTACGCACGACAGCATTAGCACCCCCGCCAAATTGTAAAGGCCCGCAGATCGCTCCACGGGCCTTGTTGAGATTTTTAGATATCTGGAAACGCTGGCGCTTAGGCCGCCTTCACCGCGTCGATGAAGGCGGCAATCCGCGACTTCAGCTCGCTGGACGAGGCCTCAACCTGATCGGCGACGGACTGGACCGTTCGGGCTTCCTCGACCGCGCCGGCAATGGCCTGGGAGATATGCTCCACACCCTGGCTCGCCTCGGTCACGCCGACAGCGGCTTCCTGGGCGCTGGAGGAAATTTCTCGCACAGCAGCGGATTGTTGTTCTGCGGTGCTGGTCGTGGCTGTGGCCTGACCGCGAATACCTTCGAGCGCGGTGCCGATCTGACCGGCGCTTGACGCGACGGTGGTGGAGCGATCACGCAGAGCGTCAATCTGGGCACCGATCTGTTCGGTCAGCGACTGGGTCTGCCCGGCGAGCGCTTTCACCTCTTCTGCTACAACTGCAAAGCCCTTGCCCGCTTCGCCGGCGCGCGCGGCTTCGATCGTGGCGTTCAGGGCGAGCAGATTGGTCTGCTCGGCGACACCGCTGATGGAGCCTAGAAGCTCGGTCATACCTGCCACCGCATCAACCATGGCCTGGAGTTCGGCCTGGGCAGCATCGGATTGTTTTGTCGCGTCGGTAACACCTGTCGACGTTTCCTGCGCTGCGCGCAGGATTTCCCCGATCGAGGCAGCCAGCTCTTCAGCTGAACTGGCAACTGTTTGCACACTGGCAGCTGACTCAGTGGAAGATGAGGCTGTGGCAGTGGCTCTTTCGCCAACAGATTTGGTGATGGAGTTTACCGACTCTGCCGCTTGCTTCAGGCGAGCGCCTGATTCTGTAAGCGCATTCACTCCCTCTTGTGCTTGAGTTTCAAACGCTGAAATCAGCTGTTCGAGAGCTTCGCCGCGGCGGATGCGGTCAGCGTTCAGGGCTTTGGCGTCCTCCTCGAGCAATCGAGCCTCTTTGAGCGTTTCACGCAGCTTTTCCTGGGCTTTGGCAAGGCGTCCGAGGCCGTCGCGAAGCTGGATAAAGGGCGTAGCTGCATCATACTCGCCTTCTGCGAGCAAACCTATCCGAGATACCAGCGCAGACAAGGGAATGTAAATTGATCGTACAATCGAGATCGCAAGGATTGCACAAATGACCATTCCGATTGTCGCGACTATGATTGTCAGGGTAAGCGTCTGGGCGGAGCGATCAGCATATTGCTCCTTAAGAACCAGCACGGACGCGTTAATCTGATCATACTTTGCTTCCATCGAGGCCATCATTTCTGGACCGATGGCATCCAGCTCGGCAAACAGGGAGGAGTCTCCTGCAGCCATGGCTTCAAATGTCGAACTGTATTGCTCAGTCAGATCACGCAGTGAATCTACCTCTTCAGCGGCCAGGTCAGGACTGGACCTTAGCACGGCCAACTCCACGAGGGCCTCGTCGATATTCTCACGAACCTCTTGAATTCGCCGATCTTCTTCGGTCGCCCGCCAGGCGAAGGCTGCCATTCGCGCTTCGCCGAGGTCTTCTTGAATAGCCGTGACGCGGGCGTTGGTTTCGAAGCTTTGCTCAAGCGCGGCGAAATCGGCTGAAAGGCGGGTCAACATAACCACCAGTGAAACAGCAAGAGTGAGGATGATCAGGCAGGCGATGCCAAAGCCTCCGCCGAGCCTCCAACGGATTGAAACGCGATCCATGACGATTTTCCCGATATCTGAAGGTGTTGTTTGCACACCTTCAGCGAGTAACAATTAATAAACTGCTACCCATAAGTGTTGCGAGCACAACCTTTCAGGGGTAAGGCGGATCACGCGGTATCGTCTGTCTCGATATCGCTTTTGCTGACAGGCTCGCCAGGCACGACATAGGCGCCGGAAAACCACTTGCCGAGGTCAATATCTGCACATTTGGCCGAGCAGAAGGGGCGGAATTCCTTCACATTCGGCTTGTTGCAGATCGGGCAGGGTGGGCGTTTCTTTGCTTCGGTCATGTCAATCCGATGATCGGCTCAGAGTGGCGCTATAGCGGTCGCACATCAAAGGCGCGCGGTTCAAGGCCTTCGCCCGGTTCAAGCGTGAAGCGATCCCCGAGGCGCGACGTCATCGCTTTGCGCCAGCCAATGGTGTCAGCGTCCAGCCAGGCGTGAACCTCAGCCCCGCACCGCAGCGCCAGGCGCGCAGTGCGATTGGCGCGGCCTTCGCGTTCCAGATTCCGCAGCGCCGCCAGAGCCCGGGTCTCAACGGTCTCAACGCCAAAGCGCTCCCAGCACAGCTCGTGCAGGGCGCGGCTCAGGCGCTGGCGGGCCAGCTCCACGATGGCAAAGCGCGACGGCGGTGCGATGTCGATCTTGGCCGGGTCGCGTTTGAAGGCGCCCCGCACAGCCTGATCGAGGGCGTTCTGATCGGCCTTCTTCTTCAGCGGCAGGAAATCAATGGCGATTACGCCGCCAATACCGCGCAGGCGGATCTGGCGACCGGCCTCGCGCGCGGCGGCCTTGTTCAGGTCCAGCGCAAGCTTGGGGCCGTGACCCTGGTTCTGGCGCCCGGCAGCATCCACGTCGATGGCAGTTAGTGCGGTGACCGGCTCGATGATCAGCTTGCCCCCCCCTGAGATGGGCACGACCGGCTCAAGCGCCGCGTCAAACTCGCCATCAAGATCAAAATCCGCCTCTTTGGGTGACTTGATCGGTGCGTCGAACATCATGGACAGGCGTTCAGCGATGGGCGGTGCGGGCACGACGATTTCCGGCGCGTCGCCGTCGTCCACGTCAAACAGGGCCAGCGTCGGGCCCTTGTCCTGGAATTGTTCGCGGGCAATCTGGACGCCAATCGATGCACCTTGGTGCAGGCCTTCAGGAAGCCCTGCCTTGCCGAACGGCAGGAAGCCGTCCGGGCCGCGGCCAATATCGCAGAAAGCCCCATTCAGGCCCTTGTCGATGGTTTTGACCCGGGCACGATAGACCTCACCGCGGATGGCGCGGCGGTCTTTCTCGCTCCAGCGTTCCAGATGCAGCTCCACCGCGCGGTCGCCATCGATGACGGCAGCGCGGGTTTCGCCCACATAATGCTCAGCAACAATTCTCAAACCGGATACCCCAGGCCCACCAGCATCTGGTGGGTTTCATAAACAGGAAGGCCCACCACCGCAGTGTAGGAGCCAATCATCTTTATCACATAGGCCGCCGCACGCCCTTGAACGCCGTAGCCGCCCGCCTTGCCCTGCCACTCGCCGCTGTCCAGATAGCGGGCAATCTCCTGATCGCTCAGGCGCTTGAAAGCGATACGGGTTTCCACAACCCGGCTGGATTCCCGTCCGTTGGGGGCGCGTACAGCCACGCCGGTGTAGACCCGGTGATTGCGGCCGCTCAAAAGACGCAGGCAGGCTTCAGCCTCCTCGCGTGCTTCGGTCTTGGGAAGGCTGCGCCGCCCCACCGCAACAACGGTATCGCTGGCCAGAACAAAGGCGCCGGCGTGATCAGCCGCAGCCAGCTTGTCTTCAGCCAGACGCAAGGCCAGCGCCCGCGGCAGCTCACCGGGGCGTTCGGTCTCGTCGATGTCGGTGGGGGCGATTTCGTCTGGTTCCAGACCGATCTGGCGTAAAAGATCGCGGCGGCGCGGTGAGGCGCTCGCAAGAACCAGTGGCGCACGGCCGGACGGGCCGGTCACCAGCTTACTTGAAGCGATAGGTGATGCGCCCCTTGGTCAGGTCATAGGGCGTCATCTCGACCAGAACCTTGTCACCGGCCAGCACGCGGATGCGGTTTTTGCGCATCTTGCCAGCGGTATGGGCAATGATCTCGTGTTCGTTTTCAAGTTTGACCTTAAAGGTCGCGTTGGGCAGCAGTTCCACGACTTCGCCGGGAAACTCCAGCAGTTCTTCTTTAGCCATACGGCTCCTCATTCCTTGTTCAGCGCAAATGTGTACCGGTTTGCGCTTCAAGCCGCGCTATATAGGCCCTGTCGGGCCCCTTCGTCGAGCGTCAGCGTGCAACGTCGGCGATTTTATCACTGTTGAGCGACGCAATCAGCGTGTCGACACGTGCATCAATGGCGTCGCGCACCTGGGTATAAGCCATCAGACGCACATCGCGCGGGCCTGATTCCATTGAAGGGTCCGGGATATTCCAGACCTCCATCGGCGCGCTCCAGCCAGCGGCCAGCATGGTTGCTGTCTCGGCAATGTCTTCGGTGAGGCAAACCAGACGCTTGGGGTGATCGGACACGCTCTCCAGGCCCTGGCATTCAAAATCGGTCAGGTCGAGACCGATATCCTTCATCACCGTCAGCATGTGACCGTCGGGGAAGCCGGCTGGCGCGACACCGCAGCTGATGGCACCGCCACCGGCCTTCTGATTGAACAGCGCCTCGGCCATGGGCGAGCGGACCGCATTGCGGCCACACACGAACAGGACTTCGGGCTGGCTCACATCATCCTCCGATGCAAGGCGCAGATCAGCGTAAATAGCCGCCTCGCCGTGGCAAAGTCGACGTCGATCTTGCCTGCCAGGCGCTCACGTAAAATGGTCGAGCCTTCATTGTGGACCCCGCGTCGGCCCATATCGATTGCTTCGATCTGGGTCAGGGTCGCGTCGCGCACAGCCTCGTAATAGCTGTCGCACATCATCAGATAATCCTTCAGAATCCGGCGTAGCGGACCCAGGGAAAAAACAAAGATGTGCACCGGCTCGCCATCCTGGCGTTTGACATCAAACACCAGGCGCTGGTCCTCGATGGACAGGTGAAGTGCGTAGGGGCCATTTTCAGAATCGAGAGGCCGAAACTCGTTCGCTTCCAGCAGATCGGCGATGGCGACGCGGCGCTCATGCTCCACATTGGGATCGGCCTTGCCGATGGATAATTGATCCAGTTCTACCGCGATGAGGCGATGATCACTCACGAGGCATCCTCCTCGTCAGAGTGCTCGGGGCGCCCGGCTGCGCGCCACGGATCGGTGAGATCAGCCATCAAAAGATCGACGCACTCCACGGTCAGACGCAAGGCACCCCCACCGGAAAACGTGAAGACCAGATCGCCGCCGGGGGCCTCATCAGGTTCAAACGTAATCGACAACAGGCTGACGACGGCATCAATCGCGCCCTGCTTCAAGCGGTGGCCCTTGGCGGAAAGTACACCGCTGACCTGAAGCGCCGTGCGCACGCGCTGACCGCGTCCGCTAACGCCGGCTTCCCAGCGAAAGCGATTGAGCGCGAGCGTGAAGCGCCGGGCCTTGGGCTCATAGGAAAAGTCACCCATCTGGGCGACCGCATCCTGCAACGCAGCCGAGATCGGCGCGATGTCGTCGGCGTCTTCAGCCATCAGCTTGAGCGGCTTGGTGGTCATGGGGCGTACTGTCTCTGGCGTTGCTTGGCTTCAGTGTTACTCAGATTCACGAATAATGTCCGCTCCGCAAGCAGACAGCTTGTCTTCCAGGCGCTCAAAGCCGCGATCAAGATGGTAGATCCGGTTCACGATCGTGTCGCCCTCTGCTGCAAGACCGGCAATGACAAGGCTCACCGAAGCGCGCAGATCGGTGGCCATCACCGGCGCGCCTTTCAAGTTTGATGGACCGCGAACCACGGCCTCATTGCCGCGCACCTGAATGTCAGCACCCAGACGGCTAAGCTCCGGCACGTGCATGAAGCGGTTTTCAAAGATCGTCTCGCGAATGATCGAAGCGCCCTCGGCCAGTGTCATCAGGGCCATGAATTGGGCCTGGGTGTCAGTGGGGAAGCCCGGGAAAGGCTCGGTCTGGATGTCTACTGGCTTGATTGGACCGGAGCGCCTGATGCGCACGCCGCCCGCTTCAGCCTCGATCTCAACCCCGGCCAGCCGCATGGCGCGCCACAAAGCCTGATTATGGTCTTCGATGGCATCTTTCAGGAGCACATTGCCGCCGGCCGCCGCGGCCGCGATGGCATAGGTGCCGGTCTCAATCCGATCAGGAACGACAGCCCATTCAGTGCCATTCAGGCGATCCACGCCCTGAATGCGGATGACGGCTTCGCCCGCGCCTTCAACCTTGGCGCCCATGGCATTGAGGCAGCCGGCAAGGTCGGCGATCTCTGGCTCGCGCGCGCAATTTTCCAGCACCGTCTCGCCTTTGGCGAGCACAGCAGCCAGCATGGCGTGCTCTGTGGCACCAACCGAGACAAAGGGAAATACGACGCGCCCGCCATGCAGGCCGCCCTTTGGGGTCGTGGCATGCACATAGCCTTCTTCCAGCACGATCTGAGCACCGAGCGCTTCCAGCGCTTCAAGGTGCAGATTGACCGGGCGGGCGCCAATCGCGCAGCCGCCGGGCAGGGACACTTTTGCCTTGCCTTCGCGCGCAATTAGCGGGCCCAGCACATTGAAGCTGGCGCGCATCTTCCGCACCAGATCATAAGGCGCAAAGGGATCGCTGATTTTGGCCGCATGCATGCGCAGGCGTGATCCAGCCTGTTCCTCGACCTCAACGCCCATATGGGCCAGGAGCTGCCCCAGGAAGCGCGAATCAGCCAGACGTGGCGAGCGCGATAGGATCAGCTCTCCATCGGTGAGAAGGCTGGCCGCCATCAGCTTCAGCGCAGAGTTCTTCGCGCCGGAAATTTCGATCGTGCCGTTGAGCGGCTGGCCGCCGCGGATTCGAATGCGATCCATGTATTCCTTGTCCTTCTTCGCGTTCGCTCAGTCGGGGACTCACTGCACTCGCGCAAGCCAAGCTCGCTGCGGGCGGCTATTCGCCTTGCCGGCCTAATGGCCCGGCTTGTCCTTTTCCGTTGCCCGTATGGTTTTGCTGCGCAGCACCATGCCCCAAGCGTTTGCTAGGTGCACGCGGCGATTTCAGGGCAATTGTTTGATTTATGCAGATGATTTGGGCGGGGCCTTGCGGCGGCGCAAATTGGCGCGTAGGGCCTCAGCCAGGCGCTTTTCCTTTTCTGTGGGCTCGGCTTTGCCCGGCTTGGAGCCCTTTGAGGACGTATCATTTGACTTGCTCATGGGCCCTGAGATGTAACGACCTGCAAAATTGGTCAAGTCCGGTCTTGGCGCACGGGCTGCGATGCGCTATCACCCGCGCTCTCAAGACGGCGGGCCCACCAGCCCACACCGCTTGCGCCGCTATAGCTCAGGGGTAGAGCGTTCCCTTGGTAAGGGAGAGGTCGAGTGTTCAATTCACTCTAGCGGCACCATCTTTCTGTCCTCCGACCCATCCGGGTCGTCGGGCGCGATGACAGCCCCCTCAGACTTCACCGACCGCTCGAGACCATCGCTAGGCTTATGAAGCGACGAGCATTGGGTTTCCTCCCCTGCTTGCGGGGGAGGTGCTCCCGAAGGGAGCGGAGGGGGTGTTGAGCGGTTCGAGGGTGGTCCACCAACTCGCACCACTTCCTTCTTCTGTCCTCCCCCGGATCAGGCTCGGGGTGCGGGCGGCTGTTCGCCTTGCCAGCGCTCTAGCGCTCTGGGGTCTCCTTTTTTGGCCAACGACACCTGTCATGGCGAATGCGAAGCGATCCAGGGACCTACCGAGCTACGTTCAAGGCCGCATCAGGTTTCTAGGCAGAGGTGAAGCTCCAAGTGTCTCAGCAGTCGGCGTTCACGCGTGTGTAGGCTTCAGGCAGGCAGGTGCCAGTGATGCATTGGGCCAGATCGTTGGCAAAGCTGTCTGTTGCGTGATCCCAGCTCATGAACCAGCCGCCATCATCCCAGACCGTCGTTGGCATGGCCGGTGTGCGCTCAGACGCGTAGTCGGCATCAAACACTTCATAGAGGGCGCGCACATTGTTGCAGTTGAAGCTGTCGCGCTGCTTGCCCCAGCCATTGCCCCACTCGCCGATAAAAACCGGCATGCCCTGGCCGGTGGTGCTGGCCCAGGTCTCCATGGTTTCGATGGGGTCGACGATGTCGGCTTCGGTCCACAGATAGGTTTTGTCGCCGTCCTCGCCGTTGAAATCCCAGGGATTGTAGTGGTGGAAGGTCGCCATCAGGAACTCATCCTGTCCGCCGCCAACCTGTGACAGGTCCGGCCAGGTCACCGCCATTTCCTGGGCGCCCATCCACTGGTTGCCGCCGATAACGATGATGCGCTCAGAATCGATCGCCCGGATTTCCCCGTAAGCCAGCTCAGACATATGCCGGACGCGTCCAGGTGCCATGGGCTCACCTTCGATATGGGGCTCATTAAGCAGCTCGAAGATCAGTCGGTGGTCACGGTCCTGAAGTTCTGTCGCGATGTCGCGCCACAGGCGCTGGAAGACTTCATAGCGATACTCAGCCTTCAGCCGGTCTTCGTGGTGCATGTTCACCACCACAAACAGATCAGGCTTGGACAAGGCGTAGTCGATCACCGCCACCAGCTCGCGAAAGCGTGGAGCCTCGGTGTCCAGGTTTCCCACATCGAAATCGGCGACCAGCGTGTAGCCGTCAATCTCCTCAGTCCAGGTGACCGGTATACGAAGATTGCGGAAGCCCAGCGCGTAATAGGCGTCGATCTTTGCCCTCGCATTGGCGAGCGACGGCTCATGCTGGTCGTTGTCGAACATCTGACCGAGATTAAAGCCGCGCCCCATCCGGTCGGCGGCCTCCCGCGCGGTGAGGGGCGTATCCTGGAGCTGAGCCAGACGCTCGGTGCCTGCCACCAGAACGAAGGCAGCCAAACATAGAGCGACAAGTTTCAAGGCGAGCTCCCACCGTGTTCCACGCCTCAGCCTACCAGTTTGGTGCGCTGCGTCACGCCATTGATGGTCTGTGACGGCGGTAGGTCCCGGATCAGGTCCGGGATGACAGATAAAAGCCTCGTCAGCGACAACCCGACACCCCAGAGGACGCAAGGACACATAAACTAGTGCCCTGCGCCGAAGATGCCGGTGCGTACCGTATAGTCCACGGCGACCTGATATTTCGGGTCGTCGTCTGAATCGACCATCAACTGGCCGGCCTTGGTCAGAAGCTGGTGGCAGTCGCGCGACAGGTGACGCAGCTGCAGTGTCTTGCCCAGCGCTTCATAGCGAGCGGCCAGGTCTTCGATCGCCTGCAGGGCGGACTGATCGACCACTCGCGAGTCCTTGAAATCGATGACCACGGTGTCCGGGTCTTCTTCCGGGGTAAACAGCTCGGCGAAGTTGTCAGTGGAGCCAAAAAAGAGCGGCCCCTCAATGGCGTAGGTCTTGGCCCCTGGTACTGTCTTGCTGTCGCGGCTGGTGACGTGGATTTTCTTGGCGTTCTGCCAAGCGTAATCCAGCGCTGAAACGATGACGCCCACGACCACGGCTGTGGCGAGATCAAACTGCACGGTTACCGCGGTGACCAGCACGATGACAAAGGCGTCGGTCAGCGGGATCTTGCGCATGATGGCAAGGCTGCGCCAGGCGAACGTGCCGATCACCACCATGAACATCACGCCAGTCAGGGCGGCCAGCGGGATGGCTTCAATCAACGGTGCGCCGACCAGAATGAAGACCAGCAGAAACAGCGCTGCGACAGTTGCCGAGATCCGCGTGCGGCCGCCGGATTTCACATTGATCATGGACTGGCCGATCATGGCGCAGCCACCCATACCGCCAAAGAAGCCGGTCACCAGATTGGCTCCGCCCTGGGCGAGGCATTCCTGAGAGGCGCCGCCGCGCTTGCCGGTCATCTCGCCCACCAGGTTGAGCGTCAGCAGGCTTTCGATCAGGCCAATGGAGGCGAGGATCAGCGCATAGGGGAAGATGATGGTCAGCGTCTCAAGGGTGAGGGGGACCTGCGGGATATGAAACTGTGGCAGAGAGCCGGAGACGCTCGCCAGATCGCCCACGCGCGGTGCATCAAGGCCGAGGCCAATTACGATGGCCGCCACAATGCCGATGCCGACCAGCGGTGCGGGGATCTGCTTGGTGATCTTGGGCGTGACCCAGATGATCAGCATGGTCAGCGCCGTCAGGCCCAGCATCAACATCAGCGGCATACCGGACAGCCATTCGCCGCCCTCCATGCCGTGAGCGCCGACCTGGCTGGTGCCGGGCACCTTGAACTGTTCCAGCTGGGCAAGACCGATCACGATGGCAAGGCCATTCACAAAGCCCAGCATCACCGGCGTCGGGACCAGGCGTATGAATTTGCCCAGCTTGAAGATACCCGCGCCCAGCTGCAGCACGCCCATCAGCACCACGGTGGCAAAGAGGTATTCAATGCCATGTTGAGCCACGAGGCTGACCATGACGACCGCCAGCGCGCCCGTCGCGCCGGAAATCATGCCCGGACGCCCGCCAAAGACGGCCGTGATCAGACCAACCAGAAAGGCGGCGTGCAGGCCCACCATGGGCGGAACACCGGCCACAAAGGCGAAGGCCACAGCTTCAGGGACCAGCGCCAGCGCCACCGTCAGACCAGCCATCAGCTCAATACCGATCCGCGACGGGGTAAAGTCCGCCATGGTGTCACCACCGGTGATGTCAGACAACGTGATCTTCTCACGCAACTTGGCGAGTTGACGCTTGGGCATTGGAACAAATCTCAGGTCGCTAAAAAGAATGCGCCGCTCTTAAAGGGGTTTCTGCTGCGGTGCAATAAATGAGGTGGGGTGGGCGCCTTTTAGAACGAGGCCTTCATTAAGCTCCGACTTCCCGCATCCTCAGGTGCCTTTGCCTCAGCAAAAGCTTTTGAAGAACTCACATCCATCCCTGGCGTCATCCTGAACTCGATTCAGGACCCAGCGGCTCTGTACGTGCGACTGGGTCCTGATTTTCGTCAGGATGACGCCGCAGAGGTAACGGATGAAATGTGCAGGCGTTTTAACCTGTCCCGGCCGACCAACGGGAGAGCCGGGATCCACGATCCGCTCAGAACCTTTGAACAAATAGCGAGGCGAGTGGGTCCCGGCTCGGCGGCTTTGCCTTGGCCGGGATAGGGCGATGGTGCCTACCCCACCACATCCTCAGCGCTGAGCTCTTTTACACTCCGCCTGCCCATCAGCTCCATGCCGCGACGGGTTTCAGCGCTTAGAATTTCGATGGCTCGCGACACGCCCGCTTCGCCGCCAGCGGCCAGGCCATAGAGGTAGGCACGTCCCACGGCGACCGCATCGGCACCCAGCGCCAGCGCCTTGATGATGTCGGTGCCGCGGCGGATGCCGCCATCGAGGATGATGTCGGCCTGGCCGTTCACCGCTTCGGCGATGGGCCCCAGCGTATCAATCGTGGCGGGGCAGGTGTCGAGCTGTCGCCCGCCATGGTTGGAAATCCAGATCGTGTCGACGCCGGCATCCAGCGCCCGGCGCGCATCGTCAGGGCGTGAGAGGCCCTTGATGCCCAGCGGTCCGTCCCATTGATCGCGCAGCCAGGCCAGATACTCCCAGCTGATGGACGGATCAAAGCGGCCGTTCTCCCGGTCGAGCGCATCCTTGTTGTCGGCCGTGTTGAAGTTGGCAGGAACCGCTGGGCCGCCTCGAACAAGGTCGATGAGATAGCCGGGCCTGGCCAGCGCCTGCGGAATGGTTTTGGTGTTCAGCTGTACCGGAACAGAAAAGCCATTCCTTGGATCGCGTTCGCGATTGCCCATGACCGGCAGGTCTACGGTCAGGACCAGGCCGGTATATCCAGACACTTTTGCGCGCTCCAAAATACCCTCGAGAAGGGCGCGGTTCTTCCAGACATAAAGCTGGAAGATTTTCGGGCCGGGGTGGGCGACGGCGATATCTTCCAGCGTTTGGGTGGCCAGCGTCGAGACCCCATAGCCAACGCCATGGTGGTTGGCCGCTCGCGCCGTGGCAAGCTCGCCCAGATGCGGGTGGAACAGGCGCTGGGCTGCGGTGGGTGCCAGAATGAAGGGTAGGGGAAGGTCCAGCCCCATGACCCGTGTCGACAGGTCAATCTCGCTGACATTCACAAGCACATTCCACAACAGCTCGCGGTCGCGAAAGCGCTGGGTATTGTTGCGCAAGGTCTGCTCGTCGTCCGCGCCGCCATCGATATAGTCAAACACCATGCGTGGCAGGCGCTTTTTCGCCAGCGTACGCAAGTCATTGATGTTGAGCGCGTTTGAAACACCCATGGCGGAGGCCTCCGGTTGAACGCGCAGCCTAGCGGGTTTCTCGATTGCTGCCAGTGCGGCCTCTTGCGCGGAAGCGTGGAGCAGACGAAAACAAAAGAAGGGCACCCCGACGCCGCAAGCGTCGCGAGGCAAGCAGCCGCCCGCAGTGTCAGCGAGGAGCGAAAGCCCGGATGGGCTTGCGCATAATAAAAGAGAGCTTTTTTAATGCTCGACCTTCATCCCAAATATCTGATCTTCCTTGGTGGTTCTGAAAGTGCCGGCTATGCCAAGACCGGACGTGGCATTGCCTACTGGCGCCCGGAAGCTTGCGTCGGCGAGCTAAGACTGGATGAGGGCGCAGAGACGGTTGGGCTTCCGGCTGCGTCACTGGAAGAGGCTGTGGCTGCGGGTGCCAGGACCATGATCGTCGGCCTGACCGGTATTGGCGGGAAGCTGGTGCCAGGCTGGATGCCGACGCTTGTCGCGGCGATGGAAGCCGGGCTGGACCTCGCTGCGGGCCTTCACCACAAGCTGAAGGATCAGCCTGAGCTGCTTGCGGCGGCCGAGCGGACGGGCCAGCGCCTGATCGATGTGCGTGTGCCGCCAGCCAATATCGAGGTGGGGACGGGTAAGAAGCGAAGCGGCAAGCGCGTGCTGGCAGTTGGAACAGACTGCGCGCTGGGCAAGAAATTTACCGCGCTGGCTCTGCATCAAGGGCTCGTCGACAAGGGCGTGAAGGCCACGTTTCGGGCCACGGGCCAGACAGGCATTCTGATTTCCGGCGGCGGCATTCCGATGGATTCGGTTGTGGTCGACTTTGCGTCTGGGGCGGCAGAAATGCTGTCGCCTGATAATGATCCTGACCACTGGGATGTGATTGAGGGGCAGGGCTCGCTTTTCCATCCCGGCTTTGCTGCGGTGTCGCTGGGTCTGCTGCACGGGTCGCAGCCCGATGTGCTGGTGCTGTGCCATCAGGCCGGGCGCGAAACCATCAATGGCTATCCCCATTACAAACTGCCGAGCCTGAAAGACTGCATGCAGCGCAATCTCGATCTGGCGCGTCTGACCAATCCGGATGTGAGGTTTGCGGCTGTGTCGCTGCACACTGGCAAGCTGAATGAGGCCGAGGCGCGCGAAGCCTTGAAGGCGGCATCGGACGAGGCTGGGCTGCCGGCCTTTGATCCCATTCGCGACGGGCCCGTCGGCTTGGCTGAAGCGGTTCTGGCGGCAGGAGGCTAAGGTATGAAGCTCACGATCACGCCGGAAACCGTGGCCTATAAAAAGCCGTTCAAGATTGCGTACGCGGTCCGCACCGAGCTGCCCATCGTCCATATCGCTTTAAGCGATGGCACCCATACCGGAGTCGGTGAGGGCATTGGGGTCAGCTATCTGGGCGAAAACCAGGCGTCTGTCCTGAAAGACCTTGAAGGCGTGCGTAATGCGGTGGAGGCCGGGATTGATCGTGACGCGTTGCAGACCTTGCTGCCAGCTGGCGGGGCGCGAAACGGGCTGGATTGCGCGTTGTGGGATTTGGAGTGCAAGCGCTCCGGCAAGACGATCTGGGACCTGACCGAGATCGTGCCGCAGCCGGTTCAGTCGGTCTACACTGTCTCGGTTGATGAGCCTGAGGTTATGGCCGCTGAAGCGGCAACCGGTCCGTCGACACATCTGAAGATCAAGCTGGATGCGACCACGCCGGTCGAGCGGGTGGCGGCGGTAAGAGCTGCCCGGCCCGACGCGACCCTGATCATCGACGCCAACCAGTCCTGGACCATGGATATCCTTAACGAGGTTGCCCCAGAGCTGGCGAAGCTGGGCGTTGAGATGATTGAGCAGCCACTTGCCCGCGGTGAGGATGCTGCGCTGGACGGCTATGTGGGTCCCGTGCCCATCGGAGCGGATGAAAGCTGCCAGACGGTAGAAGAGCTTGAGGGCCTCGCCAGTGGCTATTCGGTCATCAATATCAAGCTGGACAAGACCGGTGGGCTCACCGGGGCGCTGGCGCTGGCCGAAGCGGCAAAGGCGAAGGGCTATCAGCTGATGGTGGGCTGTATGGCAGGCACGTCCCTGTCCATGGCTCCAGCCTTTGTGGTGGCGCAGCTGTGCCGCTTTGTCGATATCGATGGACCCTTGCTGCACGCGACCGATCGCGATCACCCCATGGTCTATGACAAGGGCCGTGTTTCGGTGCCAGACACCCGGCTCTGGGGCTGATCACCCGCCAGCGAAGACTTCCTGATAGATGAAGATCAGGATGGAGCCCTGAACGAACAGGCCAATCGTAATCCCCGCCATCCCGATCCCTGAAGCCATGATCAGGCCGATCAGGCGGCCGGGCATGGAGGCGCGCGCCTTCCAGCGCTCAGCCCCTGTCGCGTAGGCCGAGCCAGAGATCTCCGTGATATCGTTGAACCCGCCCTTGAGCATGCGGGTGAAGGTGAAAATCCACCCGAGGATAAACAGCACGATGACAACGCGCAGCCAGGTCGACAGACCCGGTGTGCCCATCACGTCGCGAAGTAGCTCAATGTCCATGCGTCATGGATCCAAACCGGGTCGATCAGGCCTCAACCCACCGGGCCATGGCCTCAATCCCCTCGACCACCCGATTACAATGGCGCGTCAGGAAGGCGGCGTCGAGGTCTTCGCCCGCCTGCAACGCATCAAGTGCTGCCGCGCCGTCAAAGTCGACATAAGCCAGGCGAAGGGAGAGTTCCGTATCCGGGCGCCCAAAGCAGCTGCCGGGCAGGGTGGCGACGCCGGTGTCTTCCAGAAGCTGGCGGGTCAGCTCCGCGCTGGTCGTAATGCCGCGCGCCGCAAGCCGGCCCCGCAGGGCGTCAAAAACCGGGAAGGCGTAAAAGCCGCCGCGGATCGGGTTAAGTTTCGCCCCAGCCTGGGTCAGGCGGGTCGAAACATGGTCGGCCAAAGCGCCCAGAATGGCGCGCGAGCGATGGAGGTAAAGCTCCATCTGGGCACCGCCTTCAAACGCCGGAATCGCGGCATGCTGGATGGGCGCAGAGACCGAGGTGTAGGTCTCGCTGGCCGCGGCTGACATCGCTTTCCTCAGCCAGGCCAATGACTTGGGGAAGGCAAAAAAACCGAGCCGCCAGCCGCCTGAGCCCGCCCATTTGGAAATCCCGTCCGAAATGATGGTGCCGCCGCGATAATAGCGGGCCATGGACTGGTGTTTGCCGTCGAACTGAACCCCGCCATAAATCTCATCAGACAACAGCAGCAGGCGATATTCCTGAGCAACTTCAGCGATTTCTGAAAGAGCTTCGGGACTGTATCCGAAGCCTGTCGGGTTGCCGGGCGAGTTCAGGATAAGCAGGCGCGGGCGCTCCGGATCGGTTTCACACAAGGCCCGCAGTCGCTCTGCGGTTACACCAAGGGCTTCATTGGGATCGGTCTCCAGCCAGGTCACGGGACGGCCAATGATCTGAGCCTGGGGGGCATAGCTGACCCAGCTGGGGCGCGGGATCACCAGATCACCGTAATAGGCCAGCTGGATCAGGAACATAAGCTCCTTGGAGCCGGGTCCGATCAGGATGTCTTCAGGGTCGAAATCGAGGTCCTGAGTACGCTTCAGGTAGTCGCAGATCGACTGACGCAGAGCTGGAAGTCCTTGAACGGCCAGATAATCTTTCTGGTGGGCGTTGTCTTGCAGGGCGCGTTGGAGCTGATCGGGCACCGGGAAGGGCGATTGTCCCAGTCCCAGCTTGTAGATCTTGCGGCCCTCAGAGGCGAGGGCGGCACTTCGCTCGTTGATCTCCAGCGTCGCCGACAGACCCAGACTTCGAAGATTGAGGTTCAGCTGCATGGCGGGCGAAACGTGATTGAGCCCTGTGGCGCGAAATTCGGTGGGTTCGCCGTCAGCTGGTGTCATTTGTCCTGTCCGGTTTTGGCGCTGGAGGTGAAAAGCGCGGCGAGATCGCCAAAAAAGCCTGGCATATCAAGGGGGCGGGCCTCTGCGCCCCGTAGCAGGCGCTGGTGCAGAACCGCGATCAGAACGGTCCCATAGAGCGCCAGCGCGGCATGGCGGACCCGCTCTGGATCATGGCCCTCAGGGTCGACAGAGGGTCGCATGCGATCCTCGATAGCCTGAAGAGACGGCTCAATCACCAGATCCAGATAGGCGCGCGCCACAACGGGGTCGTGGATCGACTCCACAAGGGCGAAGGCGTGTGCCTGCGCAAAAATATCAGTGTCAGCCCCCTCCATGGCGAGCTCCGCGTAACCGCTCACCGCTTCGGCGACAGTGGGAGCGGGTTGGGCGCTGCGCTCCAGCCAGTCGCGCGCGCCGTCAGCAAAAAAGCCAATGATGGCGATCACAACGCCCTGCCGATCATTGAAATAATGCCGCAGTGTTGGCTCAGAAACGCCAGCCTTGATCGCAAACTGGCGAAGGCTGACCGGGGCGGATCTTTCGGCAATCGCGGTCTGGGCGAGGGTTGCGAGCAGCTCCAGCTTGCGACCGGTCGGAGCCGGTGCGGGGCTATCAGGACTTCGCGTCGTTGCCGGTGCCATGTCCGGTGACCTTCGCTCTGGCGCGCGAAGGGTCTGCCGCGCGGCTGCAGAATCATCTGTGTACATGACACATTAAGCCTCTTTGAAGTGTGCGCCAGCAACGTGGAGCCGTAGGCCGCGCCCCACGCGATGCAATAAAATTACACTAGGTTCTTGATTGCAATATCGTACATGCAATATTCAATAACGCAGCGCGGGATTACCCTGCGAATGCGTGCGGTCGATCCGCGCAGGTTAAACGCGAATGGCGTCGGCTGGAGGATTAGCCCACGCCAGTACAGGAGGCACGATTATGTCTTTGAAAGCTTTTGCTTTTGCATCAAGCGCTGTTGCGCTCATGGCCGCTCCGGCGACCGCTCAGCAGTATGTGTCCGGCTCTGCGGGCTTTAATTTCCAGGCCGACAGCGACAACGCCGGGGCCCTGACCCGTGATTTCGTGACCGGCGAGGGCGTTGCTGTTCCGGCCGGAACGACGCTGCCGTCTGGCACCGATATTGGCTGGACGACCGAGTTTGACACCGGCCTCTTCCTGTCTGGTGCCTACGGTATTCGCATTGATGAGAACATCCGCGTTGAAGGTGAGATTTCCTACCTTTCCGCCGATGTGGACACCCACACCAATGTGACCGCTGGCGGTGCTGCACTCGGTGCGGCTGATGCCGGCGTGCTGATCACCGGATCGTCGGCCCTGGGCGCGACGGTGGCAGACGTCGTTGCTGACGGGCAGGGCGAGGTGAAGAGCCTCGGCTACGCCATCAACGGATATTACGACTTTACCGACGAATCCCTGCCGGTTGATCTTTATGTCGGCGCGGGCCTGGGTATCGCCGAGGTCACCGTTGAGTATGTCCCGTCGGGCATTTCGGTTGTCGATGACAAGGAGATGGTGGGCTTTTACCAGCTGATGGCTGGTGCCAGCTATCCGGTGGCTGAAGGTACGGACCTGTTCGCAGGCTACCGCTTCCGCCAGTCCAGCGACGCTGAGACGGACTCAACTCTGCTCCCGACGTCGCTCGACATTGAGAACACCAATCACATTCTCGAATTTGGCGTGCGCTACTCGTTCTAACGAGGCTGTCCCCCCAATTAGCGTACGACAAGGCTGCGCCCCGTCAGATATCTGGCGGGGCGTTTGCTTGCGTGGGCGCACGGGCGCGCTAGGGTCTCGGCCAGAAACTGACTCGCTTTCACCGGAGATGGCCAATGCGCGCGCTCGTTTGCAAAGACTTTGCCCCCTATACCCAGCTCACCGTGGAAGAGGTGCCTGAGCCGCCGGTTGAGGCCGGCTTCGTGATGGTTGATGTGAAGGCTGCGGGCGTGAATTTTCCTGACATCCTTCTGGTCGAGGGCAAGTATCAGATGAAGCCTGAACTGCCCTTCGTACCGGGCATGGAAGCCGCTGGCGTTGTGTCGAAGCTCGGCGAAGCAGTGCAGGGCGTTAAAGAGGGCGACCGCGTGATCGTCGCCACCATGCTGGGAGCTTTTGCAGAAAAAGTTCCGGCCCACTCCAGCCAGCTTGTGCCAATGCCTGACAGCATGAGCTTTGAAGAAGGCGCGGCGCTGACCACGATTTACGGGACCAGCTATCACGCGCTGAAAGACCGCGCCAAGCTGCAGGAAGGTGAGACCGTGCTGGTGCTGGGCGCGGCCGGCGGTGTGGGTATCGCAGCTGTGCAGCTGGCCAAGGCGATGGGCGCGAAAGTCATTGCGGCGGCTTCATCTGCGGAAAAGCTCGCCTTTGCCAGGGAAAACGGTGCCGATGAAGTCATCAACTACACCGATGAAGACCTGAAGGCGCGGGTCAAGGAACTGACCGAGGGCAAAGGCGTAGATGTCGTTTATGACCCGGTCGGTGGCGATCTGGCTGAGCCAGCGCTGCGCGCATCTGGATGGCAGTCGCGCTATCTGGTGGTCGGATTTGCCTCTGGCCCGATCCCGAAGATTCCGCTGAATCTCGCTTTGCTGAATAGCCGTGACATCATGGGCGTGTTCTGGGGGGCATGGGTGGGTCGCAACCCCCGTGCAAACGCCCAGAACATCAAGGAGCTCTATGACTTCTACGTGGCCGGGAAGATCAAGCCGCAGGTCAGCGCGTCTTACTCGCTGGACGACTACGCCAACGCATTCGACGACCTCTTGGAGCGTCGCGTGAAGGGAAAGGTGGTGCTGACGCCCTAGGTGGAGGCAGACCGCCTAAATCGGTTTTGGCCGGGGCCTGTCACCGCGTATGTGGATGGTCTCGGTATCACCGAAGTCGGCTGGCGAGATGAAGTCCTTGCGGAACCACGGATATTGCGTGGAGTCAAAGAGCTCCTTGAGCCAGTCGAGGAGCTTTCGAACCCGTGTCACGCGGCGCTGGTCCGGGTGATAAACCATCCACAGCGTAATCGGGATGTTCAGCTCCATATCCAGATGAACCAGCTCTGGTTCAATCTGCGCCGCGTAGGTCGGCAACATCGCGATGACCGACCCGGTCTTAACCGCTTCCTTTAGCGCTGCTGAGCTGTCGGTAGTGAGCGACGGCTTCATCATCTGTTTGATGGCCGCGGCTTCCTTGGGCCAGTGGGTCTGCTGCTGGCGGTAGCTGACCAGGTCGCCTATCCGGTGATTGATGACGTCGGCGAGGCCCTGTGGTGGGCCATAGGTGTCAAGATAGCGCTTTGCGGCAAACGGTACATAGTGCAGCGTCGCCAGCTCGGTCGCCACATGGCTCATCCGCTTTGATTCAGTCATCTGGAGCGTGATGTCTGCCTGGTCGAGTGGAACATCGCCTTCGATCCGCGTGGACATTTCCACGTTGATCCGTGGGTTGGCTTCCATGAAGCTGGATAGATTGCGGGCAATCCAGAACGCCGCCACGCCCTCCGGCGCAGAAATGCGCACCGTGCCCGCATCAGACCGGTCCGCCTGATGGGCAAGGCGTTCAACCTCTGACGCGGTGGACTGCATGATTTGAACCTGGGCCCAGATCCGCTCCCCAATATCGGTCAGCTCGACGCCCTCAGCGCCGCGGGTGACAAGTCGTGCGCCGATCCGGTTTTCGAGCTGATCCAGTCGGCGGCTCACCGTGGGTTGTCCAATTCCCAGTTTTCGTGCGGCCGCGCTCATCGAGCCGGTCTCGATCAGGGCGTGGAAGATTTTCAGATCATCCCAGTCAAACATTGTGGAAACCGTCTGCTCGCTCGAAGTGTCGCGTGTTTATCCGCATGGGGACTGAAGGGCAAGAAAGCCGAATAGGGGGCATTCCAACATCGGTGAGGCGCGAATGGTGAAGAGAAAGTAAACAATCTCTTAGCGTTGTGAAGGCGGGACTATGAACCAAATTAAGGCGTACGGCGAGCCCCATGGGCCAGATGCAATGCAGACAGCGTGTCTGCGTGCTGTATTTGCACGCCGCAGCTTTTATCCAACTGACAGCGTTGAGGATATCGAGGCTGCGCTTGAATTCGGGATCGATGCGCTGGGGGGCGGGCTTGTTCCCGCCGAGCTTGTTCGCGATTGCGAAGTCAAAACCCGGCGCTGTTTCTTCTTGCGTAGTGACGAGGTGGGCAATGCAGAAGGCTTCATCGCCCTTCTCTACCTCAATGATGAGGGTTATCGGGCCTTGATGTATGGCGCGTTCACGCCTGAACAGCCAGACCTTGATCATCTCGCCAGTGAGGATGAACGCGCTGCGGCCATCTATGTGTGGTGCCTGGCAGGAGCTACGGACGAGGCCAAGCGCGCGGTGGTGCGCAGTGTGACCGAGGCCCGCCGCAAGGCCTTTCCCGACATCGCCCTGTTTGCGCGTCCGGTGACCCGAGAGGGCCGGATGATGACAGCAGCTCTTGATGCGCCAGATGCCGGCGCTGCCTGGCTGGGCTGGGTCCCTGCAAAGCCGAAGAAAAATGAAGCGGATACAGATGATGCGTCCGGAACCAAGGTGAAATCCGATGGATGGAACAAATCTCCAGGACTTCGAGCCGCCGGTTAAGGTGCGCGTCGCGCGTACCCTCGATGACCTGCAGAAGATCTCGGTTGTTCGCGCGCTCGTTTATATGAGCGAGCAGGACTGTCCGTATGACGAAGAGTTTGATGGCAACGACTTTGCCGGCGCGACCCATGTCATCGCCGAGGCAGGAGGCGAGCCTCTCGGATGTCTGCGTATTCGCTGGTTCAGCGGCTTTGCAAAGGTTGAGCGGGTCTGTGTGCGCAAGCATCAGCGCTCCGGGCGGGCGTCCCGGGCGATGATGAAAGAGGCGACCGAGATCATTCGGCGCAAGGGCTACCGCAAATTTGTTGGTCAGGTGCAGGCTCAGCTCATCCCGTACTGGAAAAGATACGGGTTCGTGCATCGTGAACACCGTGGCGAGTTCGTTTTTTCAGATAGGGCCTATGCCGAAATGGAGGCTAACCTCGAGCTCCATCCTATGGCACTAACGCCTGATAGCGATCCGTTGGTTCTTGATCGTCCCGAAGGTGAGTGGGACGTCCCTGGGCCGCTGGATCATTCAATCCGTCGCGGTGCATGCCCGACGCAATTTGAACGTCAGAAAGAACCGGCAGAAGAGCCGGCGCAATAATCGCAGCGACCCAGAATGGGTCAAACTCTCAAGGGATGGGATCAATGCTTCTTGATACGCCTGTACTTCTTTGTGTGGACCTTCAGATGGAATTTGTGGCTCCGGGGCGGCCATTTGCTGACCCGGATGGTGAGGAGATTGCCTCGCGGTGCGCTTCAATCATTTCCGACGCACGCGACGCAGGCTGGTCTGTAGTCCATGTCCAGCTTCATCAGGGCGGTGCGCTGGTTGCCGGACACGGCCTGATCCAGCCAATTCAAGGCTGTGAGCCGCGCCCGGGCGAAGTCCTGCTGCGCCGCGCCGGTGTTTCGGCGTTTGCCCACCCGGATCTGGAGGGGATTCTGGAAGCGGCTGCGGGCAGCGGAGCCTATGCCATCGGCTTCTCCGCACCGACATCCCTGACCTCCACGATTTTTGATGCCGAAGACCGGCTGCAGCCGCTTCATTTTGTCGAAGGCGCGATTGGTGGTGCTGACAACGCCGAATGGAGCGCGGAAGATTCGCGGGCGCTGCTGCTCGACACCGCGCGGCGGATGAACCGGCATATGACGCTGGATGGTCTGCGTGAGCGCATGACCAAATCTGTTCCCTTGGTTGCTGTTTCGGCCTGATCCCTTAGCGCGCCAAAACCTGCCAACGTATGGCCGCGGCGTCTCTTTGTGAGAGGCCGCGGTTTTGCGTTCTGGGGCATGCAGGGTGGTGCGACATCTTGCACTTGCCTGCTCACAGTGCTGCACTCTGGTCGAAACAAATTGGAGCTTTGCCATGATCCGTCTTGCTGCTGCCCTTGCTGCCCTTTCAGTCACCGCCCCGAGCCTCGCCGATGATCACGCGGACGACTGGTCAATTGTCCTGCATGGGGGCGCAGGCGTCATTGAACGCGGCGATATGGATGCCGAGACCGAGGCGGCCTATCGTGAGGCGCTGGATGCCGCGATCCGTCGTGGCGGTGAAATCCTGGCCGAGGGCGGCGATGCCATGGATGCGGTCGAGGAAGTCATCCGCCTCCTCGAGGACGATCCGAAGTTTAATGCTGGCATCGGCGCGGTCTTTACCAGCGGAGGTGCGAACGAGCTTGATTCTTCCATCATGCGCGGGTCTGACATGCAGGCTGGTGCTGCTTCCGGCGTCACCAATGTGCGCCACCCGATCAGCCTGGCGCGTGCGGTTCTGGAAAACAGCCCGCATGTGATGCTGCAGGGTGAGGGCGCTGAAACCTTCGCCGAAGAGCAGGAGCTGGAGCTGGTTGAACCGGCCTATTTCTTCACTGAGCGACGCTGGGCTTCCATGGTGCGCGCGGTGCGACGCATGGGCCTGCCAATCCCACCTCGCCCGGAAGGTGCGCCAGAGGCCGAGCCGATCCGCGAAGGCGCGCTCGATCTGATGGAGCGCGAGCATGCCTTTGGCACTGTGGGTGTTGTGGCGCTCGACCAGTCTGGCGAGCTGGTTGCTGGCACCTCAACCGGGGGAACGACCGCCAAGCGCTGGGGCCGGGTCGGTGACAGCCCGATCATCGGGGCGGGCACCTATGCCACGCCGATTTGCGGCGTCTCCGCGACAGGGACCGGTGAGTATTTCATCCGCCTGAATGTCGCCGCACGCATTTGCACCCAGCTTGAAGTGCTCGGCGAGGGCGAGGGCACCGGCCAGGCGGCCGCCGACAGCGTCATTCAGGATGCGCTTACCGAGATGGGCGGCGATGGCGGCATCGTCATGCTCGGCCATGGCGAGCCGATCTGGAGCTACAACACCGCCGGCATGTACCGCGCCAGCATGGTCTCTAGCGGTGAAGTCGTGGTGTCGATCTATGGCGATGAGCCTTAGGCCCGATGGCTAAAGCCGTCTTTGCAGGCTTTGCGTACGTTGTTGTGATCTTTGCGCTGGGCTTTGCTCTGGGCATTGTCCGCGTGCTGGTTCTGATACCTGCAATTGGAGAAACGCTTGCCGTGTTTCTGGAATTGCCGGTCATGCTCGCCGCGTGCTGGGTTGTATCGGGCTTTCTGACGCGACGATTTATTCAGCCCGGTCACGGATCAGCGGGTGTGGTGATGGGCGCTGTGGCATTCGCGCTCTTGATGCTTGCCGAGCTTGTCGTAGCCGTTTCAGTCTTTGACAGAAGCCCGTCTGAGCAGGTTTCCCACTGGCTTACTATTGCCGGCGCGGCGGGTTTGAGCGGTCAGATCGCCTTTGCGGTCTTCCCCTGGCTTCAGGTGCGCGGCTCCCCGTCCTGATCGTCGGGCCGCTTGCGCTTACCTGATTGGGACCGTTGAACCACTTCGCCGCCTGCCGCAAAGGCGAGGCCGAGCAGCAGGCCGAGCGCAAGATTGTCGAATACAATCCAGACAAATCCAGCGACGACAGTGAAGGTACCGATGTTGATACCGGCACGCCTTGTCGGCGAGCTTGAAGGGTCTTGTGGAGTTTTGGCGCCAGCCTTTGTCATCGCGTCACCCTTTGGTCAGCAACCACCGGCATCTCCGCCGCCACCACCGTCGCCGCCCTCGCCGAGGCTGATAACAACGCCCAGTCCAAAGAAGACTGCGGCAACGGCAGTGGCGATCGGATCGTCAATCACAAAGTGCGCCGCGGTGGCCGCCAGGGCAGCGGCAACCACGCCGGCACCCAGCCGGATCGGCAGGCTGATCTTGAAGGTCTTTGGCTTTTTATCGGGCTGTTCGCTCATAAGCCTCCCCTGCCGTACGGTCTGGGTTGGCGGCGCTTAATCGCCGCCGTCTCCTCCGCCATCGGTATCGCCACCACTACCAGCCGGTCCATTATTTCCAAAGCGGATGAAGGGATGGCCGTGCGCTGCGCCCGATCCAAGAAAGCCTCCCACAACCGTGGCAAAGATCGTGATCACGGGTTCCCCAATCAAAAAGCGGCTGAGCAGAAATCCCACCGCGCACCCGCAGGCGATGGCCAGCATGTGTTGTAGAACGCTAGGCCGGACAGGTGGCTTATGATTTGGCTCTTGATCACGCATGGTTGCGCCTTCGCCTCAGGGGTGACGATTTGAGCGTGCGCCGATGTCTCCGGTCAATGCGGGTTGGCTCTTTCATTTAGTTACAAATGAAACTAAATTGACAATCAGAGATTCAACCGCTGTCTGGAGGCGCTAATGGCTCGCAAGTGGATTTACTCATCGCGCGTGGAAGGCACGGCCTCTCGCCAGGCCCATGCTGACATGCCCGAAGGCACGTATGAGCGCGAGATGAGCAAGGAGGGCTTTTTCGGTCCCGCCGCCTTCCTGCACCACAAGCGTCCGCCCACCGGCTGGGTGGATTTCGACGGTCCGCTGCAGCCGCGCGCCTTTGATCTGACCAAGCTCAACATCGCGGAAACCTCGCCCTGGGGCTCTGCCTCGGTGCTGTATAACGCGGCCTGTGATGTGCGCTTCTGGAAGCTCGATCGTGCGATGGAGACGCTCGCGCGCAATGGTGACGGCGATCAACTGCTCTTCATTCATCGCGGTGCGGGCTCACTATTCTCTGATTTCGGCCACCTGACCTATGAGCAGGGTGACTATATCGTGCTGCCGCGCGGGACGATGTGGCGTCTGTCGCCAGCTGAAGAGACCTCCGTGCTGATGGTTGAAGCCACCAACACGCACTACACCCTGCCGGAAAAAGGCCTGGTCGGCCCGCACGCCGTTTTCGATCCGGCCATGCTGGATGTTCCGTCCATGGACGAGGCGTTCCGCGCTCAGCAGTCCGATGAAGACCATGAGTGGACCGTTGAGGTGAAGAAGCGTGGCCAGGTCAGCCGCATCACCTATCCGTTCAATCCGCTGGACGCGGTGGGCTGGCACGGCGAGCTGCATCCGGTGCGCATCAATGTGAAGCATATCCGTCCGCTGATGAGCCACCGCTACCACCTGCCGCCGAGCGCCCACACGACCTTCCTGTCGGATCGCTTTGTGATTTGCACCTTCGCACCGCGCCCCTTCGAAACCGACCCGGGCGCGCTTAAGGTGCCGTTTTTCCACAATAATGACGATTATGACGAGGTGCTGTTCTACCACGCGGGCGACTTCTTCAGCCGCGACAATATCGATGCCGGCATGATGACCTTCCACCCGTCCGGCTTCACCCACGGCCCGCACCCCAAGGCGCTGAATAACATGCTGGAGCAGAAAAAGCCGGCCACCGACGAATACGCCGTCATGATCGATACCCGCGACCCGCTCGAAGTGGGCGAGGGTGCAGCCTCGGTTGAAAACGCCGATTATGTGAACAGCTGGAAGCCAAAGGCGGCGGAGTAGGGTTTACTCCCCTCGTCATCCCCGCGTAGGCGCGGCCCCAGAGATGCAACTGCCGGAGCCCTATGGCTCTGGAGCCCCGCAGTCGCGGGAACTACAGAACAAGAAAAGGCTAGAGACCCCATGAAACTCGCCACCCTTAAAAACAACACCCGTGATGGCCGCCTGGTGGTGGTCTCAAAGGATCTCAACTGGTGCGCGGATGCGGCCCATATCGCGCCGACCATGCAGGCGGCGCTCGATGACTGGGCGGTAGCCGAGCCGAAGCTGCGCTCACTGGCTGAAGAGCTGGAGCGTGAGACGATCCCGCGCGAACGTTTTCATGAGCGCGAGGCGATGAGCCCGCTGCCGCGTGCGTTCCAGTGGGCTGACGGCTCAGCTTACGTCAACCACGTGGAGCTGGTGCGCAAGGCGCGCGGCGCTGAGCTTCCAGACAGCTTCTGGACCGATCCGCTGATGTATCAGGGCGGTTCTGACAAGTTCCTCTCCCCGCGCGACGAGATCCTGCTGGGCGATGACAGCTGGGGCTGCGACTTTGAGGGCGAAGTGGCTGTGATCACCGGTGACGGCCCTGCGGGCCTGTCGACCGAAGACGCAGGCAAGCAAATCCGCCTGCTGATGCTGGTCAACGATGTGTCGCTTCGGGGGCTGATCCCCGGTGAGCTGGCCAAGGGCTTTGGCTTCTTCCAGTCAAAGCCGCCGACCGCTTTCTCACCGGTGGCCGTAACGCCGGACGAGCTGGGTGACAGCTGGAAGGACAACAAGGTCCACCTGCCGCTACACAGCTGGCTTAACGGAGAAAAGTTCGGTGAGCCGGAATGCGCCGTCGACATGACGTTCGATTTTGCGCAGCTGGTTGCCCATGCGGCCAAGACCCGTCCGCTCACCGCTGGCTCCATCGTGGGGTCGGGCACCATTTCCAACAAGCTGGATGATGGTCCGGGCAAGCCGGTTGCCGAGGGCGGAAAAGGCTATTCCTGCATCGCCGAAATCCGCATGATCGAAACGATTTATGGCGGAGCGCCCAAGACCAAATTCATGACGCCCGGCGATGTGGTTCGCATCGAGATGCTGGACAAGCACGGCAAGTCCATCTTCGGCGCAATCGAACAGACTGTGGTGCGCTACGCGGGGTAGCACCGTATCTTCTAAGCGCGCCAATCAGGGAGCGCGTACTAGCTTAAAGGTTAAGTTACTTGGAAAATCTCCAAATAGTCGCTTTGATTTATAAAGTTATCTCTTTAGATTGCATGGTGTGGACTAAGTTCTCAATCTTTTCCGAGAGGTAATAATGCAGACCAAAGAAGAGCTTTTTGGAGAGGGATCCTCGTTTTCCTTTGATAAATTCGGTCGGGACTTTCTGAGCGAATATCTTCAAAACGGGTATGGAGTTCTGCCTAAGGCAGAACTCGATCTGCTGGTATTAAAGCTCTTGCTAGAGAATGGCGCTGGTTTTTCCGCGACTGAAAGCACGAGTTCCAAGGGCATCCCGCATATCTCAATTAATCACAAGCGGCTCTACAAACTATCGAGTATTCTTCAGGTGTCTCCGGGAAGAGTTCGCAATGGGCTTGATAAGTTGGCGTTTCGCTCGCCTCCAGACGAACAATCTTTGCGTCAATGGCTGCGTGAGGAACTAAAATCCTCCGAGCTCGCACAGGATGCAGATGGCCGGGTCAATATACAGATTGACGATGCACGTTTGCGCGAATTCGCGATCTCTCAGATCCGTGAGACTTATGGTCTGGTCGATTGGTCATTCAATACAAGCGTTTTACGGCTTACGCCTGAGAAATTTTTGGCCATCGCCTTTGCCAGTTTGTCACCTGAGGAGCGGGCAGAGGCTGAGAGAAAAATCGAAGAGCTATTAAACCCAGATTCTCAATCGACCGAATCAAAAACTGAATCAAAGGGGCTATTGCGACAGTTCGTAGAGCAGTTCGTTGTTAGTGCCGGTAAACATTCTGGAAAAACAGCGTCCAGGCTAATCTGGGCCTTTCTGACTGGCGGGCTCACTGAGGCCGGTGAGGTCGTTGATACCGCGTCGAAACTCATTGATAAGTTGGGCGCGCTAAAGTCGCAGAAATCTTAATTCACAACCCCGCCACCGAGCTTCATGGCGTAGCGCTCGCCATCGAAGCCCTCGAAAATCTTCGAGGCGTCGGGGTGGCTGACGGCACCGTTATGGGCGTCGGGGAGCAGGTTTTGCTCCGAGACATAGGCCTCGTAAAAGGTCTGCTCGTTCTCAGCCAGCAGGTGATAGAAAGGCTGGTCCTTGTGGGGGCGGATTTCCTCCGGGATCGACATCAGCCATTCTTCGGTGTTCGCAAATTCCGGGTCGACGTCAAAGATGACGCCGCGGAACGGGAACAGTCTGTGGCGAACCACATCTCCAATTGTGAATTTCGCGTGGCGCGTTGCGTCCATGATTAGCTCCCTGCAAGGGCCTCAAGATAGGCGTTGAACTGCGGCTCGCCAGCCCTTGCGCTGCAAGAGTTTGAGTATGGAAACTCGGACAAAGTTGTGGCTTCCGGTTTTCGCCAATTCTGTAGCGTGTTATCGTGAACGCCAACGTAAGACACAGCCGCCGTACCGGGCGCAAGTCGACGCGCGACAGAGCACGCGCGCCTTCGCTTTTCCGGCGGCATGGGGATAGAGACATGGCTAAGGACGCAGCCGGCGAAACGCCGGGGCGACCGCGCCCGAACCGCTCCTCTCGCCGGAAACATGGCGGCGGGGATCCGGTCTTTGGCGCAATCGATCTGGGCACCAATAACTGCCGTTTACTCATGGCTCGCCGTGCGGGCCGCGGGTTTCGCGTCATTGATGCCTACTCACGCATTGTCAGACTGGGCGAGGGCCTGACCCATTCAGGTCAGCTGTCCGATGCGGCCATGGACCGGGCGATTGAAGCGCTTCAGGTCTGTGCCGACCGTCTGAAGAAGCGCAACGCCACAAAGATTCGCGCCATCGCGACGGAGGCCTGCCGGGCTGCGTCCAACGGCAGTGCATTCCTTGATCGCGCCCGAGAGGCCACGGGGCTGCCGCTTGAAATGATCACTTCAGAAGAAGAGGCACGCCTTGCGGTGCAGGGCAGTCTCGACCTTCTGGACGAGGACCGCGATGCGGCGCTGGTGATCGATATTGGCGGCGGCTCCACCGAGCTTTGCTGGGTTGATCTGGCTGAATGGCGTAATCGCGGCGGATTTGCATCTGGCGGGCGGCCGCCCATGCGGGCGTGGTCGACCATGCCGCTGGGCGTTGTGACGCTGTCCGAACAGTTTCCAGAACCCGATGGTGAGGATGCGCGTGCTGACTGGTATGCACGAATGAAGGCCTGCGCCGCCAAAGCCCTGAAGCCGCCGCGCGGCGCGCGTCGCATGCGATCCATTTTTGAAGAGGGGCATGCGCATCTGGTGGGAACGTCGGGCACGGTAACCTCGGTAGCTGGTGTTCACCTGAACCTGCACCGCTATGTCCGCGACAAGGTCGATGGCATCTGGATGACGACCACTGAAGCCCGCGAAGCCTGTCATCGCCTGGCGATCCGGGATGCAAAGGGTCGGGCTCGTGAAGGCTGCATTGGTGAGGAGCGCGCTGATCTGGTACTCGCCGGCTGTGCCATCTATGAAGCGGTCATGGATGCCTGGCCGGCCGAGCAGGTGCGCATTGGAGATCGGGGCCTGCGTGAAGGCATGCTTTTGAACCTGATGCGTAAGAAACGCTGCCGGGGTCGTCGTGGAAAGGGCCAGTCATGAGCGATGACAACGAGGAAGAAGAACCGCGCCGCCGTCGTCGGTCTGGCCCGGTCAAGAAGGGCGGTGACGCGCGCGCCGCCAAGCAGTTTCACACCAAGGTGAAGACCGCGCGGGGCCGCAAATACTCCTCCAAGCTCTGGCTGGAGCGCCAGCTCAACGATCCTTATGTCGCCAAGGCAAAGCAGGAGGGCTACCGCTCCCGCGCGGCCTACAAGCTGATTGAGCTTGATGACAAGTTTGGCCTGATCAAACAGGGCATGCGCGTGGCTGACCTTGGCGCAGCACCTGGCGGCTGGGCCCAGGTGGCCCTGAAGCGTGGGGCGAGCCATGTGGTCGGTATCGACCTCTTGGAAATCGAACAGATTCCAGGTGCGACCCTGCTGGAGCTCGACTTCACCGAAGAAGGTGCCGACGAGACGCTCAAACAAGCACTCGGCGGAGCAGCGGACCTGGTGATCTCTGACCTCGCGCCGTGGACGACGGGCCACAAGTCGACCGACCACCTGCGTATTGTGGCGCTTGTGGAGGCGGCGGCTTACTTTGCTGTTGATGTTCTGCAACCGGGCGGGAATTTTGTCGCCAAGGTGTTCCAGGGCGGCGCCACGAACGAGCTATTGGACATGCTCAAAACTCGCTTCAAGACGGTGCGGCACTACAAGCCCCCCGCCAGCCGCTCCGGCAGCGCAGAGACCTTTGTGATTGCGCAGGGGTTCAAGCCAGAGCGCGGCGAGCAGTGGGAATAAGCGCCTCCTTAATATCCCCTTGACCAGTGTGTGAACAGTGTTCACTCTTTGGGTCAGAGAAGGGAGTCGATTGTGGAGAAGCGCTATCCATCGCGGCCAATACAGCCGGTTAAGGCTATCAAGGCTTTCTTTGACCTCGTTGGGGACCGCGATGATACGCGCTATGTCTTCGCTTTCTTTGATGCGGTCAGCGGCCGATCAAACGATGCCTATTACGAGCGCTTTTTGAACAGTGACTATGGCAAGCGCTACATGCGCGACCCTGAAGCGCTTGGACGAGTTCTTCTCGACCGTGAGACGCTTGAAAGCTATGGCCAGAACAGTTTTGCGGCGGCTTATCTGCATTATCTCGACAGTGAGGGTTTGAGCCCGCTCGGCGTCCATGAGGCGGCTGTTGATGTGGCCCCTGAACGTATGGCCAGGATGAAGGAAAACTGGCCGGATCTGTATTGGATTCAGTATCACGGCGCGCTGACCCACGACCTCTACCATGTGCTGACCGGCTACGGTCGTGATCCGCTTGGAGAGGCGCTCTTGCTGGTGTTCTCAGGGCTCCACACGGGTAGTCGTGGCGCAAGGCTTCTGGGAGCAATGGCGGGGCTCAAGATCCGCTCCGAGATCCCATCCTGGCCGGTGGGGCGGATGATGAAAGAAGCGGTGCGGCTGGCCAAAAATGCTGAGCATTTCCCGACTGCGGACCTGTCCTCGCTTCTGCCACTGCCTCTGGAGGAGGCGCGGGCGCGGGTGAAGATCGAGCGGCCTGACCTGTATAAGGTGACACGCGCGAACTGGACCGGACCAGAGCCAGTGACCGCAAATGCGGCCTGACCCTCTAGGCGGCAGTTTTGCCCGACACCGCGTCCACCGCAGCCATCAACGCATCGATATTGACTGGCTTTGACAGGAAGGCCTCGATTTTCAGGGCCTCGGCCTCGGCACGGGTTTGCGGCGTCACATCGGCGCTCAGGATAAAGACGGGCGGAACCGTCTCACTGGCCGCGCGAATTAGCTTCAGGGCTTCAAAGCCATTCAGCTCAGGCATGTGAATGTCCATCAGGATGACGTCAGGCGGCGACTTCACCGCCATCTCCACAGCCTCGCGGCCATTCTGTGCGTGGATGACGCGATAGCCTGAGGAGCCCAAAGCTTCCTGAAGCATCATCGCATTGACCGCGTTGTCTTCAGCGATAAGCACGCGAATGCCATCATTGAGCATATCGTCTGCGTCTTCGCTGACAGCCTCGGTCGTGGAGGCGGGCAGGGGCCATTCGAACCAGAAGGTGGCACCGCCGCCGGGCGTGTCTTCAACGCCAATATCGCCGCCAGCAAGCGCCACCAGATCACTACAGATCGCCAGGCCAAGCCCTGTGCCGCCCTGGCGGCGCGTGTTGGATTCATCAACCTGGGTAAAGCGCTCAAACACTGCGGATTTCATGGCGTCGGCAATACCGCAGCCTGTGTCTGCAACGCTGAAGCGAAGTTTGTCGTCATCAGCGCGCTCAATACGCAGGATGATCTGGCCCTCATCGGTGAACTTCACCGCATTACCGAGCAGGTTGATGAGAACCTGTTTGATCCGCGCCCCGTCACCAGCCACCGCGCGCGGCAGGCCGTCTGCGTTTTCAATGCTAACGAGGATACCTTTTTGTGCTGCCTGGGCGGCTACGGCACTGCGTGCATTGAAAATCATCTCTTCAAGGTCAAAGGGCTCTTCAACCAGCGTGAGCTCACCGGCCTCAATGCGCGACAGGTCAAGCACATCGTTGATTAGGCTGACGAGCGCGCCGCCTGATTCACTCAGCGTCTTGAGATAGAAGGCCTGCTTCTCATTGAGCGGCGTGCGCTGGAGCAGCTGGGCCATGCCAAGCACGCCGTTGAGAGGCGTGCGTATTTCATGGCTCATATTTGCCAGGAAGCGCGACTTAGCTTCGTTGGCCGCTTCCGCAGTCTCGCGGCTCAGCTCCAGCCGTTCGGCATATTCGCGCTCCTCGGTCACGTCCTGGAAGGTGCCGGTCAGGCGGGTGACGACCTCGTTCTCGACCAGCGGCTTGCCACTGGCACGAACGAAGATGCGCCTGCCGGTATAGGTGATCAGCGGCAGGACGAGGTCCCAGGGCTGGTGTTTTTCAATGCCCTCCTGAACCGCTGCACCAATCGTTTCAGCAGCATCGCCGTCATAAAAGGCGACCCCCTGTTCAAGGGTCGGCACGAAATCCTCGGGCACTTCGTGAATACGCCGGGTGGTGTCGTCCCAGAAGGCTGTCTGGTGGACCAGATCCACAATCCAGCCGCCAATACCGGCAATCTCGGCAACCTGGCGCATTTGCTCGTTCGAGGCCTCAAGGGATGTGCGAAGCTTTGTGGCGTCCGTGATGTCTTCGGCCGTGAAGTAGATCAGCTCGTCAGGGCCCCTGTCCGAACGCCAGACAAGATTGCGATATTCACCCTTGGAATCCTTGTACCGGTTTTCAAATCCGATCACGGCTTGCTCATTGTCGAGCGCCCCCAAAGCCTCAATCGTTGGCTGGACATCATCGGGATGTACGAATTGAAGAAAATCTGCCCCTTCAAGCTCATCAAGGGGAATGCCGAGAAACGCTTCCCAAGCCTTGCTCAACCTTACGAATTTTCCGTCTGAGGAGGCTACGCCGACAAGGGCCGGCGTCTGGCTAAGCAGTAGGTCAAGCGATGGGGCCTGAGACATGGGTACTTTTCCGATCGCCGCGCTGGAGCGGCTGACTATGTTCACTATTTACCTAAAAATAGGCACAGACAACTTTCCAAACCGTTTTCCGTTCGGGCGTGCTGCGCATCAAAACAGGCTTTGGCACTTGCCACATGCGTGAAACCTGTTATCTCGGCCCCGCAAGAGAGAAGGAGGCCTCCCCATGCAGATTCGCGAGGGGCTTACCTTTGACGACGTGCTCTTGCAGCCCGGCTCGTCTGAGGTCCTGCCCGCCGACGCCAGTGTGAAATCCCGGCTTACGCCGTCCATTTCCCTGAACATTCCGATCCTGTCCGCTGCCATGGACACTGTGACCGAGGCCCGCCTTGCGATCGCCATGGCCCAGAATGGCGGCATGGGTGTGATCCACCGCAATCTTGACGTTGACGAGCAGGCCGAAGAAGTCCGCCGTGTGAAGCGTTATGAGAGCGGCATGGTGGTCAATCCAATCACCATCGCGCCAGATGCCACGCTGGCTGACCTTCAGGCGGCAATGGATCTCCACAAGATCTCCGGCTTCCCGGTTGTGGAAGGCGATGGCCCAACCGGCAAGCTGGTCGGGATCATCACAAACCGGGATGTGCGCTTTACCGACAATCTCAATCAGCCCGTCTCCAGCCTGATGACGAAGGAAGGCCTCGTCACGGTCAAGCCAGGTGTTGATCAGGCCGAAGCGCGGCGTCTGCTGCACAAGCACCGCATCGAGCGCCTGCTGGTGGTGGATGACGAAGGCCACTGTGTGGGCCTGATGACGGTCAAGGACATGGTCAAAGCCGAGACCTATCCTCACGCCGCCAAGGACGAGCATGGACGCCTGCGCGTCGCTGCAGCAACCACCGTTGGCGACAAGGGCTATGAGCGCGCCGAAGCGCTTATGGATGCGGGCGTCGATGTTGTTGTGATCGACACCGCCCACGGCATGAGCGCCAGCGTTCTGGCCCAGGTCGAGCGCATCAAGAAAGCCTCCAACAAGACCCAGGTCGTTGCCGGTAACGTGGCCACCTATGACGGGGCACGCGCCCTGTTTGATGTAGGGGCCGACACCGTGAAGGTCGGCATTGGCCCAGGCTCCATCTGCACCACGCGCGTGGTCGCGGGTGTGGGTGTGCCTCAGCTAACAGCCATCATGGACTGTGCACGCGCTCGCGAAGGCTTTGACGGCGGTATCATTGCCGATGGCGGCATCAAGTATTCCGGCGATTTTGCCAAGGCGATGGCGGCTGGCGCAGACTGCGTCATGATGGGCTCCATGCTGGCAGGCACCGAGGAAAGCCCTGGCGAGACCTTCCTGTACCAGGGCCGGTCCTATAAATCCTATCGCGGCATGGGCAGCGTTGGGGCCATGGCTCGCGGCTCAGCTGATCGCTATTTCCAGGCGGAAGTGAACGACCGCATGAAGCTGGTGCCAGAAGGCATTGAGGGTCAGGTCCCCTATAAAGGTCCCGTCGGTCCGATCCTCCACCAGATGGTGGGTGGTCTACGTGCAGCCATGGGCTATACAGGCGCGAAGACAGTGGCAGAGTTTCAGGACAAGGCTGAGTTCGTGCGCATTACCAATGCCGGCCTGAAGGAAAGCCACGTCCACGACGTCTCGATCACGCGCGAAGCGCCCAACTACCCCACGCCGAGCTAGGCCATGCGTGATGGTGGCCGGGTAGCAGCAGCAATTGAAGTTCTGGAGGCGGTGATGACCCGCCACCAGCCGGTCAAGGACGCCCTGCGTGATTGGGGCAAGGCCCATCGTTTTGCGGGCTCCAGCGACCGGGCGTGGATTTCCGGCCTTGTGCTGGATGCGCTGCGTCGCCGGTCATCCATCCGCGATGCCATGAGCGAGGACACCCCCCGCGCGCTGGTTATCGGCGCGCTGGGCTTTGCGTGGGGTTATTCGGGCACTCAAATCGCCGAATTGTTCGAAGGCGATGAGCATGCGCCGGAAGCGCCCTCAGCCGCAGAGCGTGGCGGCCTGCTTCAAACGCGTAATGACGCGCCGCTCAATATCGCTGCCGATATTCCTGACTGGCTGGAGACGAGCTTTTCGCGCGCCTACGGCAAGGACGCGGCAGCGGAAGGCCAGGCGATGGCCGGGCGTGCGCCGGTGGATCTGCGCGTCAACGCACTGAAGTCTGATACCGAACGTGCGCTCGCCGCGGTTACTGCCAAGCTGAAAACGGTTGAGCCGAGCGATCTGACGCTGGATGGCCTGCGCATTCCTGAAACCGACCCGCGGGCCAAGGCACCAGGTGCTGACGCCATTCCCGCCTACGGCAAGGGTTGGGTTGAGGTGCAGGATATCGGCTCCCAGCTCGCGGCGCTGGCGGCTGGTGAAATCGCGGGCGCACAGGTGCTTGATTATTGCGCCGGGGCTGGCGGCAAGACACTGGCCTTGTCCGCGCTGATGGAAAACACCGGCCAGCTCTATGCCTGGGACTATGACGGTCGCCGCCTGAAAGCCATCTGGCCTCGCCTGCAACGGGCCGGTGTACGCAATGTGCAGGTCCGCGACGGCAAGGAAGCGGAAACGCTGGGCGATCTGGAAGGCAAGCTGGATTGCGTCTTCATTGATGCACCGTGCTCAGGGTCCGGCACCTGGCGGCGCCGCCCGGACAGCAAATGGCGGGTGAAGCCTGAAGCTCTGAAGCGCCGCATGGCGGAGCAGGACGAGGTTCTCTCGAAGGCGTGGCGCTTTGTGAAACCAGGGGGGCGGCTCGTCTACGTGACTTGCTCGGTCCTGCCCGATGAAAACGAAGACCGCGTGGCGAACTTCCTTGAGGGACGAGAGGACTTTACCCCCGTTCCCGCCAGCGAAGCCATGGCCCAGTCGGGCCGCCTGGCCGAGGGCGCAAAGGAACGCCTCGCCAGGCTGGAGGGGCGCTTCGGGGCTATCCAGCTGACCCCACTTCGAACCGGAACTGACGGTTTTTATGTGTGCGTACTGGCGCGGACTGGGTAACAACTGGCAAGCTAGTCGGCTTTCCAGAAATCAATAGCCCCGTCTGGAAGCTTGCATAAAAGTGCGTCCAGTTCTGATTCTTCGACATGCTTGCGCAAAGCTCGGGCGACGTTTTCGATAGCTTGTTCGTCAGAAAAATTATGTGCGCGGCGCAAGCTTTTGACTTCCTCTGTCAGCGTTGCCCGGTCTGTGAAGCGGGCGGGCGTGGAATGGATATCCCAGTCGGCTACGAAAATGGCCCGCAGCACTGCCGGCAGTAAATCCGCGAAAGCAAGCCCCTGTTCGACTGTCAGTCGGCGGCGAAACACCAAGAGGACAGCTTGTACGGTTGTATAAGTCTGATGGCGTGTTGTCAGGTCCAGTTCTTCACGTGCGTCATTGATGAAGCGAGAATACGCTTCTCCAGCGTGTGAGTACTCAAAGGGCATTGGCATCGCCAACTCCACGGCAATTACGCACTCGTGTACGGGCCGCTATGAACTAGCATCCCCAGCGAACGGCATTTCTTGTGTCTAGTCCGCATCTGCCCCTTTCACCACCTTCCAACCTGCGCTAAAGCGCGTCCATGACAGACCTTGCACAACATCATGACCGTGTGCTGGTGATCGACTTTGGTAGTCAGGTCACCCAGCTGATTGCTCGCCGGCTTCGCGAAAGCGGGGTGTATTGCGAGATCCACCCCTTTAATCGCGTTGACGATGCCTTCCTGGACGCCTTTGCGCCGAAGGCCGTGATCCTGTCTGGTGGTCCGGCCAGTGTGCACGGAGAGGGGACGCCGCGCGCGCCGCAGAAAGTCTTTGAACTGGGCATCCCGGTTCTGGGCATTTGCTATGGCGAGCAGACCATGTGCGCCCAGCTGGGCGGCAGCGTGGAAGCGGCTGAAGAGCGCGAGTTTGGCCGTGCCGATATCGAGATCACCGCAGACAGCCCTCTGTTTGAGGGCATTGGCGGCATCGGCCATACCGAGCGCGTGTGGATGAGCCATGGCGACCGCGTGGACGCGATCCCCACCGGCTTTCACCCTATTGCTGCCAGCACCAATGCGCCCTTTGCCGCCATTGCCGACGAGGCCCGCCGCTTTTACGGGGTGCAGTTCCACCCCGAAGTGGTGAACACACCGCGCGGGGCTCAGATGCTGCGCAACTTCACCCACAAGATTGCCGGGCTTGAAGGCGACTGGACCATGGCCGCGTTCAAGGACGAAGCCATCGCCAAAATCCGCGAGCAAGTCGGGGACGGCAAGGTCATCTGTGGCCTTTCAGGCGGGGTGGATAGCTCGGTTGCCGCCGTGCTGATCCACGAGGCCATTGGCGACCAGCTGACCTGTGTGTTTGTGGACACCGGCCTGATGCGCTCGGGCGAAGCTGACCAGGTCGTGACGCTGTTCCGCGAGCACTACAACATCCCGCTGGTGGCCGCTGATGAGGAAGAGCGCTTCCTGTCTGCGCTGGCTGGCGAAAGCGATCCTGAAAAGAAGCGCAAGACCATCGGCAAGCTCTTCATTGATGTCTTCGAGGAGAAGGCGAAGCTGGCCGGCGGGGCAGACTTCCTGGCCCAGGGCACGCTTTATCCGGATGTGATCGAGAGCGTCAGCTTTGATGGTGGCCCGTCGGTCACCATCAAGTCGCACCACAATGTGGGCGGTCTGCCTGAGCGGATGAATATGAAACTCGTCGAGCCGCTGCGTGAGCTGTTCAAGGATGAAGTGCGCGCGCTGGGTCGAGAGCTGGGGCTTCCCGAGAGCTTTATCGGTCGCCACCCCTTCCCGGGGCCGGGCCTGGCCATTCGTATTCCCGGCGAAGTCTCCAAGGACAAGGCCGACATTCTGCGCAAGGCGGATGCGATCTATATCGACGAAATCCGCAAGGCGGGCCTCTATGACAGCATCTGGCAGGCCTTTGCCGTGCTGCTACCGGTTCAGACCGTTGGCGTGATGGGCGATGCACGCACCTATGACAACGTGCTGGCCCTGCGCGCGGTGACCTCCACCGACGGCATGACCGCCGACTACTTCCCCTTTGATCACGACTTCCTCGGCCGCGTCGCCACCCGCATCATCAACGAAGTACGCGGCGTGAACCGGGTGGTGTATGATGTTACCAGCAAGCCGCCAGGCACGATTGAGTGGGAGTAGTCCCATGACCGAAGACCGCCTCGAAAAACTCGAAACGCTGGCCGCGGAGCAGGAGAAGATGCTTGAGGACCTCTCCGACGTCCTCGCCCATCAGCAAAAGCTGATTGAGCGTCTACAGGCGCGGCTGTCGGCCTCAGACAATCGTATTTCCGAGCTTGAGGCTGGCCTGCCGGCTCCGGCCAACGAGAAGCCGCCCCATTATTGAGGCGCAACGAAGCCTGACACGCGTCCTGGCGTCTCCATGACATTTGTCCCTGATGCGCATTCTGATTTTTTCTGACAGTGCTGCATCCGTTTGGCGCTTCAGCGGCGACTAAGGGGGACATAGGCGTTCGGGCAGGCCGGGCGCGGCATGAAAGGATCAGCTGACCATGGACGGGTTCTACGCACTATTTTCAAGCTATTGGTGGCTTTTGTTTCCGCTCGGCTTTTTAATCTCGGCCGGGTTTTCCAGCTTTATGCGCTATAAGCGTACACAGTCGAAAATCGAGCTTTTGAAGACCTATGCCGCGGCCGGCAAAGAGCCTCCTGCAGAATTGTTGGCTGCCTTGGGTGATGAAGGTGTAGAGGGGGCTTCAATCGATGTCGATGACAGCGATGGTCGTGGGACAACGACCTTCCTGGTCATTTTGTTTGCAGGTCTGGCCGCTATTTTTGGGGCGGTTGGGTATCTGAACCTGTTCGGCATGGAAGGGCCGGAGGCTTATTTCGTCGCGGCTGTTCTGGGCGTGCTTGCGGCGGCCTTCCTCTTCTCCGGCATTGCCAGCGGTCGCCGTCGCCGCGACTAGTTTACAAGAGGCGGGGGACCACGTGCTCAGCGATGAGGACCTTGTGTGGGAGGCGCGACGCGGTAGCACGCGCGCCTTTTCAGTCCTTATGACCCGTCACCAGGGTGCGGTGCGCAGCTTTGCGCGTCGCGTAACGGACAATGCCGCAGATGGTGACGACATTGCCCAGGAGGCTTTTGTCCATGCCTGGTCGCGTCTGAAGTCTCTGAACGAGCCATCGCGATTTCGAAGCTGGATTTTGGGCGTGACCTGGCGCAAGGCGAAGACCCGGTTGCGGGGGCATGCCCGAGACAGGGCAAGGGATGCGGCCTGGCTGGAGGGGCAGGCCCAGTCCGGTGAAGCGGTGGGAGAAGCCGCCATGACGGCGATGCAACTCTTTGCCACCCTGCCTCAGGACCAGCGCGCAGCGCTTGCGCTCTGTCACGGTGAAGGATGGTCTCACGCTGAGGCCGCTCAAATACTTGATCAACCGCTTGGAACGGTGAAATCTAACATTCGCCGTGCTCGCACAGCCTTGAGCACCAGACTTGGAGGTGAGGATGACCCGGCTTGATAACGCCCTTGCTGATGTTTGGCAGGAAACCTCCAGCGCACCAGCTGACCTGGAATTCAACGTGGCTGTGCTCGAGCGAATCGCCCGCCATCGTGCACGGTCAGAGATTGGTGTGGCTGCGGTGATTGCGCTCGCGGTCTGGGCCTCTGCGCTTCTACTCGCGCCAAGCGTGAGCACTGTTGTCGCGCAGCTTGGGCAGGGGTTGGCCGGTGCCCCTGTGCTACTGTCATTTAGTATCTCAGCTGGCGTGCTCGCTGTGCTGTGGCTCACCCGCAGGCAGTTTCGCTTATCGCTTCAGGTATTCAGATCAATGCCGTTTATGCGCGGTGGTCGGTCCTGAGTGCTGAATTGCAGCGCCTTATTTGGTTGGCCGGGCAGCCGGGAACCTGGCTAGCGCTTGCTCGTCAGGGGGCAAGTTTGGTCCTGGTTGGCTTGCTCATACACGCCTTATGGCGACGGCAGAGCTGGGTCGGGCTCGGCCTGTTTGTTGTTGCCGTCGAGGCCATGATCGGCGGGTATCTGTGGGCGTTTCGGATCGTCCGGCAAGGCTTTATAACCGGGCTTGCCGACACGGATATGGGGCGTGCCGCGATGTATTATCTGAGCGGCATCCACCTGCTTCAGACCGGGGCCCTCGTGGTCCTGATTAGCCTTGGCGGCTGGATGCTGGTCCAGCGGAACCGCCGGGCGGCCACCTAGTCCTTGTCATCAATATCTGGCGGCGCTGTTGGATCGACCTTGCGACTTGGTGGAAACATCACCGCGATGCCCATCTGGGCACTCGCGAATGTGGTTGAAACAAAGAAGGCAAGCAGGAGCCGCACTCCGGTTCCCTCGGGTGCACCTCTGGTCAGCGTTCGCAGGTTTGCGACGTCAAGAACCAGAAGCACAGCAGTAAATGCGACACCGATACAAAAGCCAATCAGACCATGACGGATCAGGAAGCGGATCAGCGGTGGCATCGTGCGGTTCCCTCCATTGCTGTCGCAAAGCTAGGCCAAAGGCTTTATTGGGCGAGGCAAAACGTCCTCGCGCTTTTGCTGCGAGTCCTCTTCTTTTGACCTGGAAGCAAGGCAAGGGTTCGCAATGCGCGTATTGACACTTCGCCTTGTGATTTCGTGGGTGTTTATGACAGGGCTCTTCAAAGCGGTGTTTATGTTGATCCGCTTGTCGATGCGATCATACTACACAAACCCAGCCTCCAGCCGAGTCTTTACGTATGGCAGTATGCGTCGGCTTACCGGTGCTTCGCCGCCTCCAGTGAGCATCAATCGCCCGCTACCACCGGCGTCGCGTTCAAGACCTTCCACGAAAGCGGTGTTCACGATGCAAGACCGATGCACACGCAGGAAGGCGTCAGGTAAATCCTTTTCAAGCTCTGTCAGCGTTGCGTTGTGAAGAGCGGTGCGCCCAGACTTAAACCTTAGCTCTACGTAATCGCCAGCCCCATTCAGGCTCACAATGTCATCTGTTGAGACGAACTTGGTTGTTGTGCCGGACACCAATTTTAGCTGACTTGGGGCGCTCGCCTGCTGAGCGCTGGCGAGGGCCGCGTCCAGACGGTTGGCGCGTTCGGTTTCCTGCACGCGCCGGCGGCGTTCCTGGACCAGCGCCAGCGCCTGTCTAACGAATAACGCGAACAGGAAGGCTGCGCCTAACCAGTAGAGGTGAAAGTCAAGGAAGCGGGTTTCGGTCACGAGCAGGACCACGCTGGTGCAGCCTAGGCCAATAACATAAACGCTCGTGCCGCGTGTCTGCCTGATGGCAAGCCATACGCAAATCCCACCTGAAATCAGGATCGCGGTCAGGATCGCGTATCCCGTCTTCGCATCGAAGCCGCTGGATATCAGCATCGGTACAGTGCTGAGGCCCGCTGCGCCTGCAACACATAGCCACCGTCGCGCCCAGCGCCAGCTGCAAAAACGCTGTAGCACGTGGGCAACAAGGGCGTTTCCTGCAAGCCAGCCAAACCCCGTGATCGCGATTAACCGCCAAGCATGAAGAGGATAGCGGTAGGCGACTAACCCGCGCAGCGCCTCGCTTAGTAGCATCAACACCAGGCACAAGGACAGGGCGGCCAGAATGGCCGGCCCTTCGCGAGCCTCGCTCTGGACTGCCATGACTGTAAAAACCAAAGCGGACAGCGCAAAAACGCTCATCATCATTAGCGATGGCCAGTAGGCCTGTAGAATGCGCGTTGTTGGCGATCGAAATGGACCAAGTTCCAATGCGTGCATGGGGGCGAAGAGATCCAACATGCCATGATGGCTGGACATCAGAAGCACGATTTTGTTTTCGCCGTCGCGAAGCAGTGATTGCGGCGCGTAGTGCACGACATCCATACGGCCCGGGATTTCGTCGTTCCTCGTCAGCGCTGGCGTGCCGTTGTGGCCTATCAGCGTGTCATTCAGCCAGGTAGAGCTCGATGCGAAACCAGACACTTGAACCCCGCGAGGTCCAGCATTCATAAGTTGGGCTTCGTCCACTATGATGCGCGCCTCCACCCACAAAGCCGTGCCTTGGGGGTCAACGTCCCAAAACTGCATTGATGAGCAATCATCGGACGAAAAGTCAGGCGGGCCCGAGGCAATGTCGATAGCCTCGCAAACGCGAACAATGCCATCGCTGGCCCGGACCGAGGGCTGACCAAGCGCAGTTCCAGCCGAACTCACGAGCAATGCGGCGATGAAGAATACTTGAAGCATGACCGTATACTAGCGTCGGCTCGCGCGCGCGTCCCACCGCTCACCGATGATTAACTGCCGTTCGCCGAAACGCAGGTGAAAACATCGCGTTCGGCTGGCAAGGGTGTGGCGGGACAACACAGAAGGATACCGCCTCATGCGCCTGACAATGATGACAGTTATCGGTTTGCTGCTGCCAGCAGCCCCTGCAGTGGCTGAAGAAGCCATCACATTCGAAGCTCAGGCCGGTGCTCAGGTTGCCGCGTTTCAAGGCAGTCTTGAGGTGCCCGAGAACCGGGATGATCCAGACAGCCGATTAATTACCATCGGTTATGTTCGCTTTCCAGCGTTGGAGGGCGCTGACGGCCCACCGATTGTTTATCTGGCTGGCGGTCCCGGTGGATCGGGTACCGGGACGGCGCGTGGCCGCCGCTTCGATCTATTCTTGCAGATGCGCGCACATGGAGATGTCATTGCCCTTGACCAGCGGGGCACAGGTCTGTCGAGCAATGATTTGCCACGCTGCCAATCCAGTGTGCAGGTCCCGGAAACAGAGCCGGTCAGCGACGCGCAATATGCGCTGACTTACCGCGAGGCCATGTCTGAATGCTACAGGTTCTGGAGCGAGTCTGGCGTTGATATCGAAGGCTATACGACGGTCCAGAGCGTCGAGGATATCTCTGATCTTCGTGAGCACCTTGGTGCGGAGCGAGTGGCGCTATGGGGTATCAGCTACGGCAGCCATCTGGCGATGGCCGCACTCAACCAGATCCCTGACGAGATTGATCGGGTTGTAATTGCTAGTGCTGAGGGATTGGACCAGACGGTAAAGCTTCCCGCGCAAACCAATGCCTACATTGCGCGCCTTCAAGCAGCAGTGAACACACAGCCTGAGGCCGCGGCGGCCTACCCTGACATCGCCGCATTGATCCGCCGTGTACAGAACCGGTTGCACGACGAGCCAATTATGATCGACGTCCCCAGCCGCGATGGATCCATGCGTCCCTTCCTCCTTCAGCGGCGGCATGCGCAGCAAATGCTGTCCGGACTCATCGCTGATCCGGAGAGCACGGTTTGGTTGCTAGGTGTGTATGCTTCGCTCGACCATGGGGACACGCATTTTGCTGCGCAACTGCTGTCACGTTTCGATGTATCGGGCTCAATTAGTCTGAACCCCATGTCTACGGCGATGGACCTGGCGTCCGGAATTTCTCCGGAACGCTTGGCACTCTACGAGGCCCAGGTTGGTGAAGGCCTCGCTGGCGGGTATCTGAACTTTCCTATGCCCCAGGCCTTGGGTGTTTGGTCGGGTTTTGATCTCGGCGAGGGTTTTCGTCGGGGCCCCTACGGGGATACGCCGGTGCTTTTGCTGTCAGGTACGCTGGATGGTCGGACCTATGTCGGGCCGCAGGCCGAGGGATTGGCGGGCATGACAAACCTCACGCAGGTAATCGTCCACAATTCCGGCCACAATCTGTTTATGGAAAATGATGAGGTTCACGCGGTTATTCATCGCTTCATGCGTGGTGAGCCAGTTGGAACGTACGACATCATCGCGGAGCTTCCCGACTTTATGGACCTCCCATAGAAGCAAGTGTTAAGTCGGTTCCGCTCTTGTCGTGGAACCGACTCCGCGCCTTGTCCACCCATATACCTGAATGACGGGTGCCGCGTAATCGCGTCCCGTCAACAGGGACAAATCATTCTAGCGTTTCGCCCGAGTCGATCTACTATTTGAGGCAATCCGGGGAGGGCAATGCGATGGGCGTTCTGATTTTGGGCTTGGCCGTCTTTCTGGGGGTGCACGCCAGCCGCATCCTCGGCATTCGGGCGCTTTTGATCCGGGGTATTGGCGAGCCGCTTTTCGCGGTCTTTTACTCGGTGCTGTCCGCCATCGGCCTGGCGTTGATTGTGTACGGGCATATTCTCGCGCATCCGTCAGCGAACATCTGGAACCCACCGGAATGGTCGCGCACTGTGGCGCTTGTCGCTGTGCCGGCATCGCTGGTGCTTTTGGTGGCGACCTATCTGCCCAGCCATATCCGCTCGGTGACCCGCCACCCCATGACGCTGGCTGTGGTGTTGTGGTCGGGCAGTCACCTTCTGGCCAATGGCGAGGTCGCGTCTGTCGCCCTGTTTGGCGGATTTTTTGTCTGGTCCCTGGTCTTGCTGATCGAGCTTTACCTGCGTGGCGGACAGTTTGATCGCCCGGGTAGTTGGTGGGCCGATCTTGTTGCTTTGATTGTAGGATTAGGTGCGGCCGCAGGGCTTGCGCTCTTTCATATGCAGTTGTTTGGCGTCGCTGTTATCGGATTTGCATCCGATACGCTGCCCTCGGGCATCTAGATAGCAACGGTCCGATCGTTGGGCCGATTGCTGGAGGTAATATCAATGGAAATGCTGATCCCACTCGCCCCGTTCTTGATGACAACGTTCATCGTCGGGATCGTCTTTTACTTCAACTCGAAGAACCGCCGGGCGGTGCTGGAAACTGTGCGTGAAGCCTCACGCAATGGTCAGCAGCTTGATCCGCAAACCATCCAGGCTCTGGGCATGCCGAAAAAGGATAACCGCAATGGTGATCTGAAGGCGGGCGCTATCCTCATCGCGGTGGCCCTGGCCTTTGTTGTGCTGGGCTTTGCGATTGGTTTCGTTGACGACGGCGATGCTCAGGACGCGGTTCCTGTCTTGGCCGCCATTGCAGCGTTCCCGGGCTTTATCGGTGCGGTCCTGCTGGCGTTCGGCCTGACCAAGAAGCCCGAAGACAAGGCCTGATCGAGAGATCTGGCCAAGGGTGGGGGAGCACCTGATGGCACCCAGTGATGCAGAACTCATAGCGCTGGTGATGGCCGGCGGAGATCAGCGGGCTTTTTCCGCTCTGGTCGGCCGTCACCAGCAAGCTGTTCGCGGTCTGCTCATGCGGCTGTGCCGCAACCATGCCCTTGCCGACGATATCGCTCAGGATACCTTCGTGAAGGCGTTTGAAAAGATCGCAAGCTATTCAGGAACAGGGTCTTTCAAGGCCTGGCTTTGCAAGATCGCCTACACCCAGTTCCTGATGAGTGCCCGCAAGCGTAAAGCCGCCGACAAGGCGCTGGAGCGTTTGCAGGCCGAACCGGTCGAAACATCTACCTCTGCTGGCGCACCCGGTGCCAGGGTGGATCTGGACCGGGCCCTGGCGACGCTGGGGGAAGAGGAACGGGTCTGTGTGGTGATGTGCTACGCGGGCGGCATGTCCCACTCTGAAGCCTCTGACGCCACCGGGCTTCCCTTAGGGACTGTGAAGAGCCATGTTAATAGAGGTAAGGCCAAGCTGAAGGTGTGGTTTGAGAAGAAGGAGCAGGCGGCATGACTGATGAAACCCATTTCGCCGACGAGCCGATGGACGGACATGATCCGTTCGACGTCGAGCTCCAGGCCATGTTCGATGCAGCCGCGCCGGCCGAAGACCCCGGTTTCACAAAGGATGTGGTGGGGGCGCTGGGAAAGCCGGATCGGACCAGATTGCTCGCGCTCGGCGGCGCTGGCGCTACAGGCTCGGCCGTGGCCGGTACTCAGATTGAAACCATTATCTCAGGTCCCCTGTCTCAACTGAATGGCGTTGCCGGTCAGGCTGTCGGCTTTATAGGCCCAGAAGCACTCGTCACTGGACTGTTCGCGGTGCTTGCGCTGGGGATTGCCTGGCTGGTGCCTAAGGGGCGTCTCGCCATCTAGGGCTTACCGCAGCTGTCAAATTGTGCGCCTGCGAAAATGGGATAGGGTGCGTGTCATCACTGACAGAAGGCCCGTCCCATGTCCGCCCAGACCCAATCAGTCAAACGCCTGACCCCGCCCGATATTCGCGCTCGCAAAGGCGGCGAACCGCTGGTTTGCCTCACCGCTTATGACGCGCCAATGGCAAAACTGCTTGATCCCCATTGCGACTTTCTCCTCGTCGGAGATTCAGTCGGCATGGTGGTGCACGGCCTTCCCAACACGATCGGTGTTTCTCTGGACATGATGATCCTTCACGGACAGGCGGTCATGCGAGGATCGGACCGCGCGCTGGTGTGTGTCGACATGCCCTTTTCCTCCTATGAGCGCTCCAAGGAGCAGGCCTTTGACAATGCGGCGCGCGTCCTTCAGGAAACCGGGTGCCAGGCGGTGAAGGTGGAAAGCGGCGTCTATGTCGCCGACACGATTCGCTATCTGGCTGAGCGCGCTATCCCGGTTGTTGGCCATGTCGGCCTGCGGCCCCAGGCCGCACTGGCTGAGGGAGGATTCAAGGCAAAGGGCCGCGATGAGGCGTCTCGCAATCGAGTTATCGAAGAAGCGATTGCTACCGATGAAGCCGGTGCCTTCGCGATTGTCATCGAAGGCGTGGCCGAGGACCTGGCTCAGGAAATCACGGAACGGGTCAAAGCGCCCACAATTGGCATTGGCGCATCCGCCAGCTGTGACGGGCAGATTCTGGTCACACAGGACATGATGGGCCTGTTTGACTGGACCCCGAGATTTGTGAAGCGCTATGCGGATTTGAAGGCGTCCATGGAGGACGGGGTGAAGGCCTATGCATCCGAAGTTCGTGATCGCAGCTTCCCTGGACCGGACCAGGTCTACAAGGCGCGCAGGAGCTGATACAGCACGGCTGTGTTGCCCGCTGCCAGCGGCACGGCTAGGGTCCGGCGCAACAACTGTTTTTTTAGCAAGCGGAGCGCGACATTGGTCGACGTTTTCGACGAAGTCGAAGAAGAACTGCGCCAGGAACGCTATCACGCGTTGCTGCGCAAGTGGGGCCCGTGGGTCCTCGGTGGGGCTGTTACGATCGTGGCCGGCGTGGCTGGCTACCAGATCTGGCACGCCCAGAGCACGGCTGCGGCCGAGGCAGCGTCTGATACCTATATCGAGGCGGCCACACTGTTTGAAGAGGGCGATCTGGCCGCTGCCGATGCCGCCTTTGCCGATATGGCTGAAAGCGGGCCAACGGGCTACGCGACGCTGTCGCTATTGCGCCAGGGTGAGATTGCACTGTCTGAGAACCGGGCCGAGGATGCAGCGCGCTATTTTGAGCAGGCTGCTGCCCGCGCGCCGGAGCCGCTAACCCGTCAGCTGGCGCGGTACAAGGCAGCGCTGGCTTTGTTCGATACGCTCTCCTATGACGATTTGAGCTTGCGTTTGACGCCGCTGACCGAGGGCGAGGCGTATTTCGGTACGCTAGCCCGAGAGCTGATTGCTGCGGCTGCCATGCGCGACGAACGTTGGGAAGAGGCACGCAGTGCCTATGAGCTGCTGTCCATTTCGCTCGATTCTCCTCCAGGTGTTTCCCGCCGGGCAAATGAGGCTCTTGTTTACATCCGTCAGAACGCGCCGGACACTGTCGCAGAAGCGGTGGCCGCACCTGCCGTGACTGCAGATCCAGCAAGCGCTGAAACCACCGACACCGGGGAGGGCGGCCAGTGAGCGCTCAACGATCCACCTTTATTCTGGCGCTAGCGGCCAGCTTCATTCTTGCCGGTTGCGGCGCAGGCCAGCGCATTGCCGAGCTCAATCCGTTTGCCAGTGAGGAAGATGACCCGAATGCACCTGCAAACGAAGACCGTATATCTGTTCTGGAGCTTGAAGAGCGCCTGAACGTCGCCGCAGATGCTGGCCCGCTGGTTCTCCCACGCGCTTATGTAAACACCGCTTGGCCGCAGGCAGATGGCTATCCTACCCACGCCATGCAGCACACACAGGCCACCGGTGGATTGAACCGCCTGTGGCGCACCAATGTCGGTGATGGCTCGAATAATAATCGCCGCGTAAACGCGCGTCCGGTCGTTGCAGATGGTGTGATCTTCACAATCACCTCAGAGGGCCGCGTGTCGGCCCATGACATCGATGATGGCAGCGAAGTCTGGGCAACGCGCATCCGGGGCGATGAACGCGAAGCGGCTGAAGACAGTATGCTTCCCTTTATTGGTCGCGGTGACCGCGTTCTGACCTTCGGCGGTGCTGTCTCATTTGATGCCGGGCGCATCTATGCCCACTCCGGCGGAAAATTCGTCGTGGCGCTTGATGCGGCAACGGGTGAGGAAGTCTGGCGCCAGACTGCGCTGACGCCGTTCCATTCGGCCCCAACCATCGCGGATGGCCGTGTTTACCTGACGACGGATGACAATGAGCTTTTCGCGCTTGATGCGACGGATGGCTCGGTTCTGTGGACGCACCGCTCCATCGCTGAGACAGCCCGCCTGATCACGGCCCCAAGCCCGGCTGTGCTGGGTGAAACCGTGGTGGCACCGTTCACGTCAGGTGAGATTGTGGCATTCAGTGCGTCAAACGGTACAGTGCTTTGGTCAGACTCCCTGACCCGGACCGGTGGCCTGACGCCGCTATCGTCCATCAATGACATCGCTGCGAGCCCGGTCATTCTTGGTGATCACGTCTACGCGCTCAGCCATTCTGGCATCATGGCCGCGTTTGATATGCGGTCCGGCGAACGCCAGTGGGAACTGCCAGCCGGCGGCCTGCACGCCCCGTCTGTGGTCGGCAATTACCTCTTCATTGTCACTGTCGATGGTGAGGTTGTCGCCATCCAGCGTGACACTGGTCAGGTGCGCTGGATCACCGAGCTGCCGTCGTTCAAGAACGAGCGTCGCCGCCGCGATCGTATCAGCTGGGCTGGACCGGTGATGGCCGGCGGGCGGCTTGTGCTGGCAAGCTCTGAGGGCACGCTAGTCCTTCTCGATCCGACCACTGGTGACCGAATGGAAGACCGCGATGTTGGTGATGCGGTCTATATCGCTCCGGTGATTGCAAACGAAACGTTGATCCTTCTGACTGATGAAGGCCGCTTGATTGCGTACCGCTAAAGGCGCATAGACCAGCGCTTGAGTTTCAAAAAATCCCGTCGCGTGCTACGCGGCGGGGCTTTCTTTGTCTGATCGGAGGGCTTTTGCCCGTGTCACGTCTGCCTGCCCTTGCCATTGTTGGTCGTCCCAATGTGGGCAAATCGACCCTGTTTAACCGCCTTGCGGGCAAGCCGCTGGCGATCGTTGATGACCGTCCTGGCGTCACGCGCGACCGTCGCCAGGCCCGCGGCAGCATTGGTGATCTGGCGCTGCGCCTGATCGATACCGCAGGCTATGAAGACGAAAAAGCAGGCATTGAAGCGCGCATGCGCGCTCAAACCGAAGCTGCTCTTGCAGAAGCTGACGTCTGCGTCTTTCTGATCGATGGTCGCGAAGGCGTCACCGCCATGGATGAGCGCTTTGCCGCCATCCTTCGCAAGTCCGACAAGCCGGTCATCCTAGCGGTCAACAAGTGCGAGGGAGCCAAGGGCGAAATCGGGGCGATGGAAGCCTGGTCCATGGGTCTGGGCGAGCCCATTCCGGTGTCCGCCGCCCACGGTGAGGGCATGGGTGATCTTTACGCGGCGCTGATCAATGTGCTTGAGAACGATATGCACGACGAAGAGATCGAGCTGATTTCTGAAGACGACCTGGATGATGACAAGGCACCGCTTCGCATCGCCGTTGTCGGCCGTCCCAATGCGGGCAAATCCACGCTCGTCAATGCCCTCATCGGCGAAGAGCGTCTGATCACGGGTCCTGAGGCCGGCCTGACCCGCGATGCCATCGCGGTGGAGTGGGAATGGGAAGGGCGCAAGGTCCGTCTTCATGATACTGCCGGCCTTCGAAAGCGTGGCAAGGTCGATGACAGGCTGGAGCGGATGAGCGCAGCGGACACGCTACGCGCCATCAAGTTTGCTGAAGTCGTGCTGCTACTTGTGGACTCCCAGAACCCGTTTGAAAAGCAGGACCTGACCATTGCCGACCGGGTCGTTACCGAAGGGCGCGGCCTGATCGTGCTGGTGTCCAAATGGGACCTGGTTGAGGACAAGCAGGCTAAGATGGCCGAGCTGCGCGAGGAATTCACACGCCTCCTCCCGCAAATCAAAGGTGCGCCACTCATCGCGATTTCCGGGATCACAGGGCGCGGCCTTGATCGCATAATGCCCGCCGTTGCCGGTCTACATAAGGACTGGTCGGCCAAGGTGAAAACCCGCGATCTTAATGACTGGCTGGCCGAAATGACCCAGCGTCACCCGCCGCCCGCCGTAGACGGCAAGCGGGTCAAGCCGCGCTACCTCAGCCAGACCAAGGCGCGCCCGCCCACCTTTGTGTTGATGGCGAGCCGGGCGGCACACCTGCCTGAAAGCTACAAGCGCTACCTGATCAACGGCCTGCGCGAAGCCTTCGACCTGCCCGGTGTTCCGATCCGTCTGATCGTGAAGGGGCAGAAGAACCCTTACGCGAAGGACCGACCATAATAAATTTTTGGGTTGGAAACGAGGGGATTGTAGACCGGATACGTTGACACGCGATCCGGTGAAACTGGGAGCCCGGATACCGGTTTTCTAGATTAACATCCTGAAATAATTTCTAATCGGCTAAGTGGAAATGCTAGCTGAAATCATTAGATAGCGAAGATTTGCGTATTGAGCGCCTGAAATTTCAGCTTTTTTGACGCTCTTTAGCCAGCTCGGCTAATAATAGCGCTATAAATTCGCGAACTCACGTGCTAAGTTTCTTTGGTCATCGGGGTCCAAACCCGGTGAGCCTACCAAACTTGACTGAGCGCGAGGGTCGGCTTCCACCCCCGAACTCGCGCTCTGATCTTTCTTCAGGGAGTGACCAATGGCGGCAATAAAGAAACCTTCCAAATCGGCTCCACAGAAGAGCCCCGGTGCTCGGCGCGCGGAGCGCCACCAAGAGCTAATCAAACGCTTTTGGCCTAGATTGTCAGAAGATGAGGTTTGGCAGCCAAAAGCTGGATTTGCACAGATTCCTCGGGCAATGCCGATTGTGCTCGCAGCAGCGGATGCTCTGTCTGGCGGGCAGGCCGTTTCGAAAACTTACCTTGATCTATGGTGCCGGAGCTTCGATCAGGGTTTTGTAAATACGACTAATCAAATGGAGCTGCCGTTTTCAGCCGGCTTCACTGGGCAACGAGCGCGTCGTACTTGGCTGGAGCGGATGAAGCGGCTCGAAGAGCTTAAATTCATCAAAACCAACAGCGGTCCGGCCGGAGAAATAAGCTACTGCCTTCTTCGAAATCCATACAAGGTGCTAAACGAACACCATAAAGCCGGTAGCCCTGGTTTAACCGAAGCGCACATCTCAGCTTTGCTACTCCGAATGCATGAAGTTGGCGAAAGCTATGAGTGGACCGAGGTATAACGCTCGGCCCACTCACAGAATGACGCCTACTCGATAAAGTCGCGCACATCGATGGCCAACTGCTCGATGGAGGGCTGGTGCAGATACATCATGTGGCCGGCTGGGTAGTAGGTCAGGCTGATACGGTCCTGATCGTAGTATCCCGGTCGATTGAACGTCATCTCAGTGGCAAAGAAGGGCGTTGCCAGGTCGTAGATGCCGTTGGTGGCCAGCACGCGCAGGTCCTGGTTCTGGCGCATGGCGCGCTCCAACCAGGGCGACACGTTGACGTAGGAATTGTCCCCGCCGGCTGGGCCTGCATCCCAGTTCCACTGACGCACGCCGCCAAGGGTGGTGTAGGGATCGGTGATGTCGACACCCAGGTCGCGGGTAAAGTAGTCCAGCATCGCAGCGGTATAGGCCCCGTCGATGCCATAGCCGGATGGGTCACCTTCCGGGCTGTCGGCAATGCCGGTGGGCTCAACGCCGGTAAAGCGGCTGTCAAAGCGGCCAACCGAAAGGCCCTGGTCCCGCAGGATTTCGGTGCGGAACTGGGACAGCGTCACCCGGAATTCAGACCGATCCAGATACTGCTCGGACAGGCCTGTCAGCTCTGAATAGCGACGGATGATGTTGGCCCGATCTGCATCCGGCAGCGTGTGACCGCGCACCATCGCTGGCAGAAGATCATCGACTGCAAAATCGCGTGCATCGTTCAAGAAGGCATCATAGTCGTTATTCCAGGCGGAACGGTCCACGGTCTCGTGATACCAGCCGGTGGCGGCATAGCCGGGGAACAGGCCCACAAAGCCGATATCATTGCCCGGCGCGGTGTGGTCCATTTTAAAGTCCAGCACGACCGAGACGAGTACCACGCCGTTGATCGACACGTCATTCCATCCCGCTTCCAGCTGACGCATCAGCGCGCCGATACGCGTGGTGCCATAGCTTTCGCCGATCAGGTATTTCGGCGAGTTCCAGCGGCGATTTTCAGCCAGCCAGCGGCGGATGAATTCAGAAATCGAGGCCGCGTCTTCATCAACGCCCCAGAACTCTTCTGCCGGGTCGGTATCGCCAAGGGCGCGCGACCAGCCGGTGCCGACGGGATCGATGAAGACCATGTCAGCCTCGTCGATCAGGCTTTCCGGGTTCTCGCGGATATCAAAGGGGGCCGCGCCATCGTCTTCAGCATTTGAGGGCAGGACGACGCGCTTGGGACCAAACACGCCCATGTGCAGCCACAGTGAAGCTGAACCCGGGCCGCCGTTGAAGATGAAAGCGACCGGACGCTCGGTCGGGTCATCCACGCCTTCACGCAGATAGGTGGTGGAGAAAATGGAGGCGGTCGGGTTGCCCTCATCATCGCGCAGATAGGTTTCACCTGCGATCACGCGATAGCGGATGCGCTCGCCGTCAGCGGTAATCTGCGAACGGCTTTCCCAGGTGCGCGGTTCCGGCGTTTCATGGTCGTCAGCATAGCCAGACGATGCCATGACACCTGCCGCGGCAAGGGCGGCAAGGACGGTGCGAAGCATGTGGATCTCCCCAAAGGTTATTGATGTGGCGGCATAACACCGCCACAGCCCTTCAGGGTCAATGCCTCGTCAGGTGATAGTTCAGCTGCGCTTCCCGCCAACAGCGGCGCTGAATGAGCTGCCAATGACAGCGATGACGATACGGGCCAGCAGGGCAAAGAAGAGAAAGAGGATTTGTTCTTCGCCAACGAAAATTCTGAGCCAGTTATTATATTGGTCAGGCAGGTTGGTGTGGGTCACCAGGTCCTCGAGCATTTCAGCGCCGTCCAGCATCCAGTTCAAGGTCGGCGGTGACGTCAGAGCCAGTCCGATCAGCATCGCATAGGACAAAAGGAATGCGAGAAAGATCGTGAATGTTGCGTTGGTGGTCCGGGCAAGAATGCGGCCCATGACAATTCCCCTTTTTTAAGTACAGCGCCCCTACAGCTGCACGATGGTCAGCCTATCAGGCTTTTTTGTGGCTGGCTGCAGTTTACTCAATGCGGGTGACGCGGGCGAGGGAGCGGTCCGCCGTCCAGTCATTGGTCAGCAGGCTCTCGCCGATCCGCAAATCCACCCAGGGTGCACAGACTTCGTACTCACTCTCGTAGGGAATGCGCACAAGCATGCACAGGGACCGACCGTCATAGCTCCAGCTGCCACGCGCGCCGCGGCTGTCCTCATATCGTCCATTGGTGCGAAACTGAGCGGTGTAGCGCTGGTCCGCAGTATCGACGGCATAGGCCCGGTTTTCAGGCCCCAGAGCTTGCGCGCTCGCGTCGCCGCCGCCCATTACGACGGCAAATGCGAGAATAATAAATCCAATCGACAGCCGCAGCACGACCCGTCCCCCATTGATACAGTTGGGGAAACAGGCCGCAAACCGCGGGCCATGCCTGCAAGTATTGGTTAAACGGGAAGGCTGACGCGAGCGCGCAGACCGCCCAGCGGTGAGTCTTCAAGGCGTAGCTCTCCGCCATGGCCGCGAATGGTGTCGCGAGCGATGGCGAGGCCAAGACCGACCCCTTTGCGGTTGGCGTTGCGCGCTTCATCAAGGCGAGAGAAGGGCCGGAAGGCCTCCTCTCGGTCTTCCGGCGCAATGCCGGGGCCGTCATCGTCGATCAGGATTTCAACCCGCTGTCCGGCAGGCTGCAGGGTCAGGGAGACGGTTTCGGCGTGCGCAGAGGCGTTTGAGACCAGGTTGGCGAGCGCACGCTTCAATGAGCCTTCGCGGGCCTGGATGACCACATCCTCGGTCAGCTCCAACTGGAGATCGACACCTTCACGCGCCGCATCATCGCCCAGAGTTTCACACAAAAGGCTGAGATTTACCGGCCCGGCTTCCTCGCCCGCCTGGCCGCGCGCAAAGGCAAGATATTCTTCCAGCGCGCTTTCCATATCTGCCAGGTCGCGCTGAGCGGCCTGACGCTCCTCACTATCTGGCATCAGGGCCAATTGCAGGCGCAGGCGGGTGAGGGGCGTGCGCAAGTCATGGCTCACACCGGCTAAAAGCTGCGTTCGTTGTTCCAGCTGGCGTTTCAGGCGCGCGCGCATGTCAAGGAAGGCATGGGCAGCCTGCCGGACCTCACGAGCTCCGGCCGGCTTGAACCTGTCCGCATCCTGACCCCGTCCAAAGGCATCTGCGGCCTCGGCCAGCTGGCGGATCGGTTTGACCTGATTGCGGATGAAGATCACAGCCACAGCGCTGAGCAGGGCGGTCGCGCCAAACAGCCAAAGCACAAAGATATGCCCGGTGGTGGCAAACACCCGGTCACGTACCGCGATGAAGCGCAGCACACCGCCCTCAACCTCCACCCGGATGTCGACATATTCAGGGTAGCGCGTGGTATCAAACCAGAAATCCCGATCGAGCCGGGCGGTCAGCGAGCGCCGAAGTGTACGATCGAGCACCCGGAAAAATGCGGACCGGCGTGAGGTGGGCAGCGTGTCAGCCTCGCGAAAGTCTACGCTCAATCCAATGGTGTCGAACACGGCTTGAGAGGTGATGTCGAAGTCTTCCGGCTGCCCGCGCTCATAGAGATTCACGACCATGGCGATATCGCCGGCGACGCTTTCAGACAGGCGCGCGGTGGTGGTTTGCCAATGCTGTTCAAAAAAGGCCCAGGTCACTGCCACCTGCATCAGCGCCACGGGCAGCACAATGATGAGAAGTGAGCGCTGGAACAGGCCCTTTGGAAGGTAGCGTTTGATACCAAGGCGCATGGATCAGCCCGCCGGTCGGCCAAATTCAGGCTGAGCGATCAGCTTATAGCCTTCACCGCGCACCGTCTGGATATGAAGTGGGGCTTTGGGGTCGTCCTCGATCTTGCGGCGCAGGCGCGTGATTTGAACATCCACCGCGCGCTCACCGGCCTCGCCGCCCGCGCGTTCTGCGAGCGCCGCGCGCGAGACGGTATCGCCGGGATTGACCGCCAACGCCGCCAACAGGGCCGCTTCACCCCCGGTCAGCCGCACAGGCGTGCCATCGCGCTCCAACTGAGATGCCACGAGGTCAAAGCGCCAGTCGCCGAACTTTACCGCTTCGGGGCCACGCATCTGGGGCAGGGAACGGCGAAGAATGGCCTGAACGCGCAGGATCAGCTCTTCAGGCTCAAAGGGTTTGGCCAGGTAATCGTCTGCGCCAAGGGACAAGCCCTTGATGCGATCTTCCGGCTCGCCGCGCGCGGTCAGAAGCAGAATCGGGGTCTGGCCCCCTTCGCGCAGCTTTTCGGTGACCTCAAAGCCATCGAGGCCTGGCATCATCACGTCAAGGATGACCAGGTCGAACTGCATCTGCTCGGCCAGTTTCAGAGCCGCCGTGCCATCTGGTGCGGTGCTGACCCTCAGCCCGCGCTCACGCAGGAAGCGCGCGAGCAGGTCACGGATGCGGTCATCGTCATCGACTACGAGAATATGGTGCGTGCGATCAGCCATAGGCGTGATTTTTCACCCCTTTGGCTTGTCGACGCAATGGCGCGCGGCTTATTCGCTGTCTTCTTCGGCTGCTTCTGCCGCTTCCAGCGCTGCGATCACCTGTGCCCGTGTTGGTGTCAGGCCTCCATCGGGGTAGGAGCAATTACCGACATCTTCGAAGGGCTCGTGGTTGGCCGGATCTTCTGCACCCAGCCAACGATAGGCTTCAACCAGGCTGGAATAGGGTGGCCGCGGATCGTGACCATTCAGGTCACCCTCCCAGATTTCAAAGTGAAGGTGAATGGATGTGTCGCGCACGATCGGGGTGCCCGACCGGTTCACGTTCGACACAAAGCCGATTGGGTCACCGGCTTCGACTTCGACCCAATCGCCAGGCTCCAGATCGACCAGCAGAGGGCGATCCAGGTGGAAATAGCGATAGACCATGCCGTCATCGCCAAACAGGTCGACGGAGAAATTCGAGAGCGTGCGCAATTGGCCGGAGGCGGCGGCCACAGCCACCTGATTGTGCCAACAGGCCCCCGGACGAATATCCTGACCTTCGTGGCCAATCCCCGCTCCGCAGCGAGAATTATCGTGGGTCCGGATTTCGCAGAAATTGTCGATCCAGGGGTAAGAGTAGTTTTCCTCTGAATACTCCCAGCCTTGGGGGCGTGGGTATTTTACGCCATCAATGGTTCCGCTGGACGGGTAGAATTCCCAGCTCCAAAGCGGCTTGAATAGCTGTGAGTTGGCGTAGGCCGGTCCTGTCAGGAAGGGAAACCGCATATCCGGCGCGACAATTGTGCCGTCTGTGACGCCTTCGCTGACCTGAATATGCGCAGTCTCGGCAATCAGGTCGCCGGGCGCATCATGATCAAAGTCCAGTGGCTCTGGCGGCGGGGGCGGGGCCTCCGGCTCAACGCCTTCAGCTTCAGGCTCAGCGTCAGCGCCTTCGGCCTCCGGCTCCTCGGGCGTGTCCGGTGCAACCGGATCGGCTTCTTCGACAGGTGGGGGCGATGGGGGCGCATCTGCGCCAAAGCCGGCCATATCGGCTCCGTATAGGGCGAGCATGGACAGGGCCGTTGCGCTGGGCATGGCAATGAGAAGGCGGGCGGGAAGGTTCATCTCCGATCCTCCTCTGGCGGCATAAACAGGAAGAGGCGGTCGAGCAGCGTCTCGAGAGTCTCAGGATCGTTACAGGGCTCATCATCGATATCGCTACCCTCACAGGACAGGCGTACTGAATAGGACGCGCCGTAGAGGTTGAAGCTGGCCCGCGCTCCGGCATAGCCACGCCCGATTTCCAGCTGTCCAATACGGCTTCGCCCATGCTGCGACGGGGTGGCCAGGCGCGTGCCGGTAATCACCGCTTCGCCAAGCTCGGCCGGCAGGATCAAATGGTAGAAGTCCTCGCGCTCCATCAGGGCGACGCCGTCCGCTAGCCCCGCATTGGGATCTTCATTAGTGAAAGCGGCGAGGGGAACCAGTAGCGGTACGCTCATCCTGTCTGACAGGCGCTCACCAGCCAGACGGGCGATGAGTCCCAGGCGAGCCCCGACCCGAGTGCGCTGGCGCAGGGCGGCCTGCTCGGCAGCCGGGTAATCAATCGCCATCCGGACCCGCTGCCCCACCGGAAACAGGCTGTCGTCGCGGCGGCCAGCGGGACGAACTACATCGCCGGTGTCCCTGACGTTGGGACGCAGGCGCGCAGTTTCGGTAAGCATATCGCGCAGGCCACCGGTACGCGGCCCGAGCGCCTCAAAGGGCGTGCGCCCGTAATTGTCCGCGAAGCGCAGATCGTCGATGAGGATCGGCGCGTTGATCGGTGCACCGTTTGCGTTGAAGGCCCGAACAATCACATAGTCGAATTCGGTTGAGGTCGTTGCTCCGGTTGCCGCCGTTGTCGCGGTCTGACGCTGAGCCTGCTGGCCATTCAGTGTAAGCTGAACCCAGTTCTCGCCCGGCACATATTCTGGCGACACCGCGACCTGCTGCTGAAGCGCGATATCGCCATTACTCCAGCCTTCAATCTGAAAGACTTCCGCGCGCGGTGACTGTGTCCAGTCAGGCGCTGCAGCAACGGTGACGGCAAAAACAGGGCGGGCAAAATCAAGGCGCAGCACGCCATCACCATCGCGCAGGGCATAGCCGCCGCTAGGGGCTCCGCCCGCGCACTGGCGCCCGCCATCCGGGCAGGCAATAAGCGCGGGAGCGGCGTCCTCGCTGAAGCCAAAGCGAACGCCACCGGCAGTTCCCACCAGTCGGCTTGCGATCTGGGTTCCAGGAAGAAGGCCAAGCTCGCGATCAAGGCTGAAATTCACCCAACCAAGCCACGGGCCGGTGTCGGTGCGGGCTTCATAGCCGCCGGGATCAGGAAATTGCTGCGCGTCAGGCTGGACCTGCTGAAGCTGTCCGTCCTGTAGCTGGAAGCGTGTCGGATCGACCTGTTGCAAGCGCTCCTGTGCGGCGCGTAATTGTTCCGGATCGATGCGTGTGGGGATCTGGCCAACCGCGGCGGCGGTTGTTGCCAGACTTGCCAGTATAGCAATCCCCAATGTCGCTTTGGCCATGATCTGGCCCTTTCAAGCACGTCCCCTACAGGTTTAACCGTAGCGCGCTTGGGGCCATCTCACAACGAAAACTGAACCGACTCGGCGTCAGCCTTGAGCGTCGACAATCTCGCCGGTGCGGGTTTCGCTGGGCAGGCAAAGACTTACGAAGGCGGGAGCAATCTCGTCAGGATGGGGCAGGGAGTTTGGATCCTCGCCCGGCGCTGCCTTGGCGCGCATACGCGTGCGTACCGTTCCAGGGTTGACCAGGTTGGCGCGCACGGTGCTGCCCTCAAGCTCCTCAGCCCAGGCCATCACGAGGTTATCGAGGGCTGCCTTCGACGCGCCATAAGCGGCCCAGTAGGCCTTGGCCCGGCGGCTGCCGACGCCTGAAGTCGTGAACACCGCGCGGCCCGCGTCGGAGGCTTTGAGAAGCGCTTCAAACGCGCGGATGAAGCGAGCCGGTGCGATCAGGTTGACCGCCAGCACCTCATTCCAGACCTTCGCGGTGAGCTGCGCTGTCGGGGTCAGATTGCCCAACACACCTGCATTGACGACCAGCGCATCCAGCTTGCCCCAGCGCTCGGCCACGATCTCGGCGAGCTTTTCAATGCCATCGGGGGTTTGCAGATCCATCGGCACGATGGTGCAGGCACCGCCAAGCTTGCGGATTTCATCGTCGAGGTCTTCAAGGCCGCCCTGCGTGCGCGCCACGGCAACTACGTGAGCGCCAACAGCGGCGAGTTTTTTACAAATGGCATAGCCCAGACCGCGCGAAGCGCCAGTCACGAGCGCCACGCGGCCATCCATCGGCTTGGTGTCGGTCATGCGTCTACCAGAAGTGAGAGCTGTTGATCCTTGTTCGAGCGAGCACGATCGCGGTCGACAAGTGGGGTGGGGTAGTCGCCGGTAAAGTAGTGGTCGGCGAGCTGGGGATAATCAGGATTGCGAGCTTCACCGCGCACGGCCCAGTAAAGGCCGTCCACAGACAGGAAGCCCAGGCTGTCCGCGCCGAGCATTTCGGCCATCTGCTCGTGCTTGTTGCTGGCCGCCATCAATTCTTCGCGCATCGGCATGTCAATGCCATAGAAGTCCGGGTGAGTGATGGGCGGGCAGGCGGACCGGAAGTGGACTTCCTTGGCTCCAGCCTCGCGGACCATTTTCACGATCTTCTTCGAAGTCGTTCCGCGCACCACGCTGTCATCGACCAGCAGAACGCGCTTGCCGCGCAGGGCTGCCGGGTTGGCCGAGTGCTTGCGGCGCACGCCGAGATCGCGCTTGGCCTGGGTCGGCTGGATGAAGGTCCGGCCAACGAAGTGTGAGCGGATGATGCCCAGATCGAACGGTTTGCCCATCTCTTCAGCAAAGCCTAGCGCGGCGGCCATGCCCGAATCCGGCACCGGAACAACCACGTCAATATCAGCCGGCGTCTCCTGAGCCAGGCGCTGGCCCATGCGCTTGCGCGCTTCGTACACGGAAATACCGTCGATGATTGAGTCTGGACGAGCAAAGTAGATGTATTCAAACGCGCACGGACGGGCCGGAACGTCAGGGCCGAATTTCTTCGATTCAATGCCATCGTCAGACACGATGACGACTTCGCCGGGTTCGACTTCGCGCACAAACTCCGCACCGATCATATCCAGTGCGCAGGTTTCGCTGGCAAAGATCACAGCCTCATCCAGCTTGCCCATCACCAGCGGTCGGATACCCAGCGGATCGCGGGCACCAATCAGCTTGTCATTGGTCATGGCCACAAGCGCAAACGCGCCCTGAACCTGGGACAGCGCCGCGATCAGGCGATTGACGGCTTTAGATTTCTTGGACCGGGCGGCGAGTTGCAGGATGACTTCGGTGTCGGATGTCGACTGGAAGATCGCGCCGCCATTGGTCAGCTCTTCGCGCAGGGCGCGGGCATTGGTCAGGTTGCCGTTATGGGCCAGTGCCACACCACCGCCACGCACATCAGCGTAGAGCGGTTGAACATTGCGCAGGACCGGGGCACCAGACGTGGAATAGCGCACATGGCCGATGGCCAGCGAGCCTCCCAGCGATTTCATCCGGTCCTGATCTGTAAAGTGTTCGCCCACAAGCCCGAGATGGCGCTCTGAGTGGAAGCGACCTTCATTGTAGCTGGTGATGCCGCAGGCTTCCTGACCGCGATGCTGAAGCGCATGCAAGCCGAAGGCGACGAGCACCGCAGCATCGGGCGCGCCACGCACACCGAACACGCCGCACTCTTCCTGTGGGCGGTCGGTGACCGGATCGTAGGTGAGGGTCATCGCACTCATTAGCCGTTATCCTCGTTGATGCGCTCTAGCTCGCGCGCAATCGGGTCATCAGTCTGCTGGCCCGCCACCCAGCTTCCGTCAGGCGCAAGCGTCTGGAGAAGCTGAGCGCTAGCGTTGGCAAGCGGATACAGTCGTGAACCGGTCATCCAGGTCGGGTTGGACATGGTGTTGCCGATCACCAATACAAGAAGCCCAAGCATCACAAGTCCGCGAACCAGTCCGAAGACAAAGCCCAGCGTGCGGTCGATGACAGTGACGTCCTCGCCACTTTTGACGTTCTTCTGAAGCGAGCTGGTGACAAAGCTGACGGCCAGATAGACCAGCAGGAAGACCGCGCCCATCGACACGACGTTCGCGATCAGGCCGGAGCCTACAACATCCAGCAAAAGCCCGGCAAAGACAGGGCGGGTCCACAAGGCGGCCAGGGCGGCGGCGACGAAGGCGGTGACGGTCAACGCCTCACGCACAAAGCCGCGCATCAGCGCCATAACGCCGGAGACAAAGAGGACACCAAGGGCGAAGAGGTCAAATCCGATCAAGCTCTGGTCCATGCTGTGATCCCCTCCGTCGCGCCGCTTCAGGCCGCGTCCTGACCAAGCCGACGCACCAGCGCCTGAATGGTATCGATGGGTGTGACATCCATGCCGGCGAGGTCTGCGCCGGATGGGGTGAGGGCCTTGGTAAAGCCCAGCTTTTTGGCTTCCTTCAGGCGGGCATCAGCGCGGCCGACCGGGCGCACATCCCCTGACAGCGCAATCTCGCCAAAGGCGGCGCAGTCGCTCGGGAGCGCAGTATCCAGGTAAGATGAAATCAAAGCTGCCGCCACTGCCAGGTCCGCTGCGGGTTCGGCGATCTTCAGGCCGCCCGCGACGTTCAAATAAACGTCACGACCGCCAAAGCCAAGCCCGCATCGTGCTTCCAGAACTGCCAATACCATGGCGAGGCGACCATTATCCCAGCCCACAACTGCGCGGCGCGGTGTGCCGAAGGCGGCCGGAGCCACAAGGGCTTGAATTTCTGTCAGAACCGGGCGCGTGCCCTCCATCCCGGCGAAGACTGCGGCGCCTGATGCATGCTCGCCACGACCATCGAGAAACAGCGCTGACGGGTTGGCGACTTCCTGCAGGCCGGCATCGGCCATTTCAAACACGCCAATCTCGTCAGTGGGTCCAAAGCGGTTCTTGACCGCGCGCAGGATTCGGAACTGGTGGCTGCGCTCGCCTTCAAAATAGAGCACGGCATCGACCATATGCTCGACCACGCGCGGGCCGGCGATCTGACCGTCCTTGGTGACGTGACCGACCAGGATCACCGCCGTGTTGCGCTTCTTGGCAAAACGCACGAGCTCCTGCGCGCAGGCACGGACCTGAGCCACAGTCCCAGGGGCGGCCGCCAGCTGGTCTGACCACAGCGTCTGAACTGAATCGATCACCGCGACATCCGGCGTTTCTTTCTTCAGGCCATCAAGAATGACCTCAAGCGAGGTCTCGGCGGCCAGCGCGACGGGTGCATCAGCCAGGCCCAGCCTGCGCGCGCGGCGGCGCACCTGATCGGCCGCCTCCTCGCCGGACACATACACCGCCTTGGCTCCGTTCAGAGCCAGGCGCGCTACGGCCTGCAACAGGAGTGTGGACTTGCCGATGCCTGGGTCGCCGCCCACCAGCACCGCAGAGCCGGGCACCAGCCCGCCGCCCGCAACCCGGTCAAGCTCGGCCATGCCGGTTTCGAAGCGGGCGGGGTCCTCGGTTTCACTGCCCAGGTCCACCAACTCCAGCTTGGACCGTCGGCCAGAGCGCGCCGGTTGCGCTTTCGAGCCGCCGCCCAAAGGCGCGGACGCCGCCGCTTCTTCCACCAGCGTGTTCCACGACCCGCAATCATCGCACTGGCCCGCCCACTTGGCGTGCGTCGTCCCGCAGGACTGGCAGACATAAACGGTCGAGGGTTTGGGCATGGGTGAGGCGCTCGCGGTTATTGGGAACGAAAGCTAGACGGATTCGCAGGTTTCAGTGAGCGTCCAGCTGGGGCACCCCGGCTCAAGGAACCCAGACCCGCTCAACGCCTGGGCCAATGCCGGTAAGGAGTTCGTAGGGCAGGGTTTCGGCGGCAACGGCGAGCGCGTCGAGGTCGATGCCGAAGAAATCAACAGTGTCGCCGACGGCCGCGTCAGGACAGTCGCTGAGATCGATCACGGTGAGGTCCATGGAGACCTTGCCCAGGATATGCGCACCCACGCCATTAATGCGGCCCCAGCCGGTGTTGGACAGGGCGCGGGGCAGGCCATCGGCATAGCCTGCTGCGACAGTTGCAATGCGTAGGCTGCGATCAGCGCGATAACTTGCGCCGTAGCCGACAGTGTCGCCAGCATGGATGTCGCGGATCTGCAGGATGGGGGCCTGAAGGCGGGCGACCGGTTTCAGGCCATGCTTTTGCCCCGGTCGGGCGGTGGCCCCGTAAAGGCCAATGCCGGGACGGCAAAGATCGAAATGATACTCCTCGCCCAGATATATGCCGCCGGTATTGGACAGACTCTTGCGGGCATCCGGGAAGTGGCTGGCGGCGGCCTCGAAGCGCTCGCGCTGCAGGGTGTTTAGCCGGTGGCCCGACTGCTCGGCGCAGGCCAGATGGCTGATGACGAGCGCAGGGTTTACCCCTTGGCGAGCGAGCGTCGGCGCATCAGCATCGCTCAAGCCTAGCCGGTTCATGGCCGTGTCGAAGTGCAGTGCAAAGTGCGGCGTCAAGCCGGACGAGGCGTAGTCGGCCACGTCATCCAGCGTATTCAGCACAGGGCTTAAACTGGCCGCTTCAAATGCGCTGGCATGGGCAATGTCAAAGCCATTGAGGACCCAGATGGTGGCGGGCTGTGCGCCCAGGTTGCCGCGCAGGGCTTCGCCTTCGCTTGGTGTGGCGACAAAGAAATCTGTACAGCCGAGCCCGATCAGACAGTGTGCGACCCGTCCAGCACCGAGGCCGTAGGCATTCGCTTTCACCACGGCCGCAACAGAGGCGTCACCGCTCAGCGTCTGGAGGTGGCGGTAATTGCTGGCTACAGCCTCAAGATCCACGATCAGGCGGGCAGCGCGGGGATGATCTGACGAAACGCTCATACCCATGTTATCGCAGGGCTTTGCGCTGGCGTCTTCCCCTTAAATTCCATGCCAATCAGTCAAACCCGCCGCTACGGTCATAGGTATCAAGGTCGGAGAACTTGGTGCGCTCTGGGTCAAACGCCACTTTTACCGAGCCGATGGGGCCGTGTCGCTGCTTGCCGATAATCACGTCGGCCTGATTACGGATTTCGCGCATCTCGTCTTCCCAAGCCAAATGCTGCTCGGTGCCTTCTTTGGGCTCCATGCGTTCGTGGTAGTAGCTCTCCCGGTACACAAACATAACCACGTCGGCGTCCTGCTCGATCGAGCCGGATTCGCGAAGGTCAGACAGCTGAGGCTTTTTGTCTTCGCGGTTTTCCACCTGGCGCGACAGCTGTGACAGGGCGATTACCGGGACGTTGAGTTCCTTGGCCAGCGCCTTGAGCGACTGGGTCACTTCGGAGATTTCCTGCACGCGGTTGTCGGTGCGCGCCGAGCCGGTCACGAGCTGGAGATAGTCGACCACGATGCAATCTAGACCCATGCGACGCTTCAGGCGGCGGGCACGGGCGGTGAGGGCACCGATGGACAGGCCACCCGTATCGTCGATGTAGAGCGGGATATCGTTGATTTCCTGAACCGCATCGCGAATGTCTTCAAACTGCGCCGCGTCGATATTGCCCTGACGGATGTGATAGCTCGAGATGCCCGAATAGTCGGCGATCAGACGTGTAGCGAGCTGTTCGCTCGACATTTCCAGCGAGTAGAAGGCCACCACGCCACCATCGACGGTCTTCTTGAAGCCGTCAGAGGACTCTTCGGCCTTGTAGGCGCGCGCCACGGAGAAGGCGATATTGGTCGCCAGCGAGGTTTTACCCATGGAGGGGCGCCCCGCCAGGATAATCAGGTCGGAGCGGTGAAGCCCGCCGAGCTTGGCATCGAGGCTCTTGATCCCGGTGGAGATCCCCGACAGCCCGCCACCACGCTGGTAAGCAGCGCTCGCCATCTTCATGGATTCTTCCAGCGCCTCGTGGAAGGGACGCAGGGTGCGCTGGGTGCCGCCGGTTTCAGCCAGCGCAAACAGGCCGCGTTCCGCTTCTTCCAGAACGCTGGTGGCCGGGATGTCATCAACGCTGTCTTCAGCGGTATGAGCCACGCCCTGTCCAAAGCGGATCAACTCACGGCGCAGTGCCAGATCGTAGATCAGCTTGCCGTATTCAACCGCGCTGGCCCCGTCGGGCGCTTCGCGCATCAGGTCGGCCAAATAAACCGGGCCGCCAATCTCGGCCATGCCTGGGTCACGCTCAAACCGGCTGCGCAGAACTACCGCATCGGCCAGCGAGCCAGCGATGATCAGCTGGCTGGCGCTTTCGAAGATGCGCGCATGAAGCGGATCATAAAAGTGATCGGGCTTCAGGAAGTCACCGATGCGCTGATACACCTCGTTATCGTACAGAAGCGCGCCCAGCACGGCCTGCTCTGCCTCGATATTGTGCGGCGGCGCACCGCGGGCGTCTTCGCCCGGTTCGCCGAACGGGGCGTCGGAATTAGTCAGTTCTGCAGTCATGGCACCGGTGTTAGCCTATCAAACGCTGACGATGAAGATTTGACTTTTGCGCGGACGCATTTTCGAGTTTCCACAGGCACTTGTGGAAAACCCCAAATGTCCTCGCATCCTCATGGAGCAAGGCCGGTCGCGCGGGAATCTGCCATAGCATGAGCGGAGTCTGTGAGCTGTGGAAAACTACAGCGCCAAACGAAAACGGGCGGCCCCGAGGGAGCCGCCCGCTAACTCTTGGACGATTCAGAAAGACTTAGTCTTCCTTGCTCCCGTCTTCGGCGTCTGCAGACGCTTCAGCAGCGTCGCCGCCTTCAGCATCGTCATCTTCGCCTTCAACACCAGCTTCGAAGAGCTCGGCAGCCTGGGCTTCAGCCAGGGCGCGGTCTTCGTCAGCAGCAGACTGGATGACGTCTTCACCCGCAGCCTGACGCTCAGCTTCGTCTTCGGTGCGCGCCACGTTCAGGGTGACGGTCACGTCGACTTCAGCGTGAAGCTTCAGGCGCACTTCGTGCAGACCGAGGGTCTTGATCGGCTCATTGAGGTCGACCATGCCACGGGTGACGGCGAAGTCAGCGGTGGATGCTGATTCAGCAATGTCACGGGTGGACACTGACCCATAGAGCTGACCGGTTTCAGACGCCTGACGGATCAGGATAAAGTTGGCACCGTCCAGGTGAGAACCTTCGGAGCGAGCCTTCTCAGCACGCTCGGCATTGAGCTTCTCAAGCGCTTCGCGCTCACGCTCAAAGCGCTCCAGGTTTTCCTTGGTGGCACGCAGAGCCTTGCCTTGCGGCAGAAGGAAGTTGCGCGCATAGCCCGGCTTGGCATCGACGACGTCGCCGATGGCACCCAGCTTTTCGACACGTTCAAGAAGAACGACTTGCATAACCGATCTCCTTTCTAGTCGAGGGCGTAAGGCAGAAGGGCCAGGACGCGAGCCCGCTTGATGGCACGAGACAGCTCGCGCTGCTTCTTGGCCGACACAGCGGTGATACGCGACGGCACGATCTTGCCACGCTCGGACATGTAACGCTGAAGCAGCTTGATGTCCTTGTAATCGATCTTCGGCGCATTTTCGCCGGAGAACGGGCAAACCTTGCGGCGGCGCTGGAACGCGCGGCGGGCAGGGATGTTCGAAATGGAAAGGTCAGACATATTTCCCGTTCCTCCTAGCGGCGCTCACGGCGCTTGCGATCATCACCCTTGCGCAGGATCGCGCTGGGCTCTTCGGTCAGTTCGTCGACCTTGACCGTCATGTGGCGCATGACGTCGTCGGCGTACTTCTGCTTGAAGTCGATCGCGTCGAGGACCTCGTTACCGGCTTCCATATCCAGGTAGCCGTAGTGACCCTTGCGGTTCTTGTTGACGCGGTAGGCCAGGGTGCGAAGACCCCAGTACTCGGTCTTGTGGACCTTGCCGCCCTTTTCCTCGATCAGAGCCTTGAGCTCCTCGATCGAGCTTTCCATCTGCGCCGGAGAAACATCCGGGCGCGCGATGAAAACGTGCTCATATTTATTCATCAGACTTTACGTCCCTTCTCTAGGTTATGGCCGCGGCGGCATGGAGCGAAGGGCCGTTCCATCCCGTCGGTTCCCCAGATCCCGCTTTCTGAGACAACAGAAAACGGACCACGATCAGGGGACCGCAGCCAGCGAAGACGCGGGACATAGAGGAAATGGCGCATGGAGGCAAGCGTGAGGCGGGGTTTAGCGCAAGTGAGCGTACTTCGCCTCAAGCGACGTATGAAGCGGCCAGAAGTCAGGGGCGGGCTCCCCAGACAAAACCGACTGCAGAATATCAAGGTGCCCATGCCAACCTGCAGCTGCCCCGACACGATGGTCACCCGACGACATTTTTTTGTGAATGAGGTGAAGTCGGACAAGCTCTCCGACTGGCTCTAGCGAGATTGTGACTTCTGTGTCGGGTCCATCTGCGTCAGGCCAGCTGAACGCAAGCTTGTTGGGCGGATCGGCTACAAGGACTTCGCACTCAAAGCTGACTTGGACCTGATCTTTATACTTTTCAGGCGGTGGAGATTTGGAGATGCGTCTGTGATCAAACGCCATTTCCATTTTCCCGCCCTCGTGTAATTCAACCTCTCCGCCGCATAACCGCTTCGCACGCTTGTCGGACTCCGTGAGGAAGGCCCAGACTCGATCAATCGGGCCGGGAAGGACCCGTACGATTTCAAGCGTGGTTTCGTCAGTGAGCTTTACATCAGTCGCAGTCATCGGACGCGTCCTTTCTCAAAGCTGCCTCGAGATCATCAAGGCGCGAGTTCCAGAAATGGGCATAGGTTGCAAGCCAAGCTTCAGCACGGGCCATCGGGTCAGCGTTCAGCGTACAAATCCGCGTTCGACCGCGACGTTGCACTCTCACAAGACCAGCGGCTTCCAGGACTTTCACGTGCTTTGACGCTCCTGCGAGGGACATGTCGTGCGGCTGTGCAAGTTCAGCGATGCCACGTTCTCCCGATTTGAGCGATGCCAGCATCGCACGTCGGGTGGGATCTGAAAGCGCCGAGAAGACGCGATCGAGCGGATCAGAATAGTAAACCATTTGGTTTATTTGCGGCGGCGTGAGCCTTTTGTCAATCAATTAGTTTAGCATTGTCGCTTGGCGGTCAGCCTTGCCACCTGCTTCCCACATCGCTAACACCGCGCCCAATTGAAAATGCTTTGCAAGGGAGGACGCCGCATGGCGCTTGCATTTGTTTTTCCAGGTCAGGGTAGCCAGGCCGTGGGCATGGGCGAGGCGCTCGCCAGCGAGTTCAAGGTGGCGCGCGAGGTCTTTGACGAGGTCGACGAGGCGCTGGGTCAGAAGCTGTCTGACCTGATGGCGAACGGCCCGGCTGAAGAGCTGACGCTGACTGAGAACGCCCAACCGGCCATCATGGCCAACTCCATTGCAACAATGCGCGTGCTCAAGGCCGAATTCGGTGTTGATGTTACTGCGGCTGACTATGTAGCCGGCCATAGCCTGGGTGAGTACTCGGCGCTTTGTGCGGCCGGGTCGCTGAGCCTGTCGCGCACGGCGATCCTCCTAAAAGCGCGGGGACAGGCGATGCAAAAGGCTGTCGCCAAGGGTGAGGGGGCCATGGCGGCTCTGCTGGGCGTCACCGAAGAGCAGGCTCAGGCCGCGGTCGATAAAGGCTCGGCCAAAGGCGTTGTGACCATCGCCAACGACAATGCGCCTGGTCAGATCGTGATCTCCGGCACGCTGGAAGCTGTGGAGGCCGCGCTGGCTGCGGCAAAGGATGACGGCGCACGCCACGCGATGATGCTGGACGTGTCCGCGCCCTTCCACTGCCCGATGATGCAGCCTGCGGCAGAAGCCATGGCCGAAGCGCTGGCTGATGCGACAATCTCGGCGCCGGTCGTGCCGCTGGTGAACAACGTATCGGCTGAAGCGATCACCGATCCGGAGGTTATCCGCGCTCAGCTGGTCGATCAGGTCACCGGCAAGGTGCGCTGGCGCGAAAGCGTCGACTGGATGCATGGCCAGGGCGTGGATCGCTTTGCCGAGGCGGGTTCGAAAGTCCTGTCCAACATGCTCAAGCGTCACATCCGTGAGGCCAAGGGCGTGCCGATCATTGACCGCGCAACGCTGGAAGCCTTTGCCGAGACGCTGGGCTGAACCTCTGCTAGACAGGGCCGGTAACGGCTCTGCCAACACGTTTTAAGACCATCCACAGGAATACCATCCATGTTCGATCTTACTGGTAAGAAGGCGCTCGTGACGGGCGCAACTGGCGGTCTCGGGTCCGAGATTGCACGCGCGCTGCACGCGGCTGGCGCGCATGTGGCGCTGTCGGGTACACGCGTTGAGAAGCTGGAAGGCCTGGCGTCCGAGTTGGGTGAGCGCACAGCGATCACCCCGGCCAATCTGTCGGATGCCGATGCCGTAGATGCGCTGCCCAAGCAGGCATCTGAGGCGCTGGGTGGCCTGGATATCCTCATCTCCAACGCCGGTGTGACCCGTGACCAGCTCCTCATGCGCATGAAGGATGAGGACTGGGAGACCGTCATCAAGGTCAATCTGGAAGCTCACTACCGTCTGTCGAAGGCCTGCCTGCGCGGCATGATGAAACAGCGCTGGGGCCGGATTGTCGGTATAACGTCTGTGGTTGGTGTCACCGGAAACCCGGGGCAGACGAATTACGCGGCGTCAAAAGCGGGTATGATCGGCTTTTCCAAGGCGCTGGCCCAGGAAGTGGGCGCTCGCGGTGTCACCGTGAACTGCGTCGCTCCGGGCTTTATCGAATCGCCGATGACCGATGAGCTGAACGAAGATCAGCGCAATGCGATTCTGGGTCGGATCCCGAACGGGAAGCTCGGGACGGGCGCTGATATCGCAGCGGCCTGCGTGTATCTGTCCAGCGAAGAAGCCGGTTATGTGACAGGGCAAACCCTGCACGTGAACGGCGGCATGGCGATGATCTAAGCTGAACGCGGGCTGCGTCCGTGGGCTTGCCAGTCATGGTGGTGCTGGCGTAGCTCAAATTTGCGTGGTATCAGCCCGCACATTCCTGATTTGGGCAGTATGTCTTGCATCTGTGCAAACAGGGCGTCTAAAGACTTTCAGCGCTTTCACTCGGGGCGCTGGCGAATATTGAAAAAAAAGGGTCCGACATGTCTGACGTTTTAGAGCGCGTGAAGAAAATCGTCATTGAGCACCTCGATGTTGAAGACGAGAAAGTCACCGAGAAGGCTTCCTTCATTGATGATCTCGGCGCTGACTCCCTCGACAATGTCGAGCTTGTGATGGCGTTCGAGGAAGAATTCGACATCGAAATCCCGGACGACGCTGCAGAGCACATCCAGACCGTGGGTGATGCTGTGAAGTTCATCTCCGAGAAGCAGGGCTAAGGCCTCTTCGATGACCAAGCGTCGCGTTGTTGTCACCGGGCTGGGGCTCGTAACCCCGCTCGGCTGTGGCGTGGACCATGTGTGGAACCGGCTTGTGGCCGGTGACTCCGGTCTCGCCAGGATCGAGCACTTTGACGTCTCCGATCTGTCCAGCCAGGTGGCGGGTATTATCCCTCGCGTGGATGGTCGCAACGGTGGCGGCGCTGATGTGCCGGGGTCATTTGACCCCGACGCGGTCATGCCTGCGCGCGAGCGCAAGCGGATCGACGAATTCATTCTCTACGGCATTGCTGCTGCGGATGAAGCGTTGGCCCACTCAGGTTGGGAGGCTGCTGATGAGGCGGCCAAGGAACGCGCTGGCGTTCTGATTGGCTCCGGCATTGGCGGTCTTCAGACCATCTACGACGCCTCGGTCACGCTCCATGAGCGCGGACCGCGCAAGCTGTCACCCTTCGTAATTCCTGCCATGCTGATCAATCTGGCCTCCGGTCAGGTGTCGATCCGTCATGGGCTCAAGGGTCCGAACCACTCCGTGGTGACGGCATGCTCCACCGGCGCACATGCCATCGGTGACGCTGCCAAGCTGATTGCCTATGGCGACGCCGACATGATGGTCGCGGGGGGTGCTGAAAGCGCCATTACGCGTCTGGGCTATGGTGGCTTCGGTGCCGCGCGGGCCCTGTCGACCGGCTATAACGACAACCCCAAAGCGGCATCTCGCCCCTGGGACAAGGGCCGTGACGGCTTTGTCATGGGTGAGGGCGCTGGCGTTGTCATTCTTGAAGAATACGAGGCGGCCAAGGCTCGCGGCGCAACGATTTACGCTGAAGTCTCAGGCTATGGCCTTTCCGGCGATGCCTATCACATCACGTCGCCAGCTGAAGATGGCGACGGGGGCTTCCGCTCCATGTCCGCAGCCATCAAGAGCGCTGGTCTGACGCCTGCTGACATTGATTATGTCAACGCACATGGCACATCCACTCCGAAAGGCGACGAGATCGAGCTGGGCGCGGTTGAGCGTCTGTTCGGTGACAATGCCAGCAATGTGGTGATGAGCTCCACCAAGGCGGCCATTGGCCACCTTCTCGGGGCCGCTGGTGCAGTTGAAGCGATTTTCTCCATCCTGGCCATGCGCGACGGCATCTGCCCGCCCACGCTGAACCTGGATGATCCGTCGGTGGAGACCAAGCTGAACCTGGCTCCGCACAAGGCGGTGAAGAAAAAGATCAACGCAGCCCTGTCGAACTCCTTCGGCTTTGGCGGAACGAACGCCTCGGTGGTGTTCAAGCGCGCTGACTAGGCAATCATGAGCAATGAAGCCCCCCAGCCCAAGGCAAAAAAGGGCGGCCTCGGCCGTGTTTTTGTCTGGCTGAGCGGGATTGCGCTGGCGCTGGCCCTGCTCGCGGCCGGCGGCGCTTTCGGTGGCTGGGTCTGGCTTAACAATCAGTTTGAAGTTGACGGGCCTGCCAGGCCTGAGCAGACGGTGCTGTTACCGCGTGGCTCGGGTCTGATCGCGATTGCCAGCCAGCTGGAGCGCGAGGGCCTGATCACCGACGCTCAGATTTTCCGCATCATGGTGACGATTGATGGCGGCGACCGCTCCCTGCGCGCCGGTGAGTTTGCCATACCTGAAGCCGCCTCCATGGCTGATATCTACGCCATCCTTCAGTCCGGCGACACGATCCAGCATCCGATCACGGCGGCTGAAGGCCTGACCAGTGCCATGATCGTCGACATCCTCAATGAGGCTGACGTGCTGACCGGCGAGATCACGACAGTACCGCCTGAAGGCTCGCTGCTGCCGGAGACTTTCCTGGTGGATCGCGGGACGGATCGTCAGAGCCTGTTGAACCGCATGGCGAACGCACAGGATGAGCTGCTCGATGAGCTGTGGCCATCGCGCGCCGACGATCTGCCTTTCGACACCCGCGAGGAAGCGATCATTCTGGCGTCGGTGATCGAGAAGGAAACCGGTATTGCGTCTGAGCGCCCGATGGTTGCGTCTGTGTTCGTGAACCGGCTGCGCCGTGGCATGCGCCTGCAAAGTGATCCGACGATCATCTACGGGATTAGCCAGGGTGTGCCGCTGGGCCGGGGTATTCGCCGGTCTGAGCTGGATAACGCCGACAACCCGTACAACACCTATCAGATTGATGGTTTGCCTCCGACGCCGATTGCCAATCCGGGACCGGATGCGATCCGCGCTGTGCTCAATCCGCCAGACACCGATTATCTGTTCTTTGTGACCGACGGGACGGGCGGGCATGCCTTCTCTGAGACCTATGCCGAGCACAACGTGCATGTGCAGGCACTGCGCCGCCGAGAACGTGAACAGAGGCGATCGGGAGGCTAGGCATGGGCAAGATCACAGGCATGACCGGCTTTGGCCGCGCTGAACGTTCTGGAACCTTTGGCACTGTGGCCGTTGAAGCGCGCAGTGTGAATGGCAAGGGCCTTGATGTGCGCCTGCGCCTGCCATCTGGTTTTGACGCAGTGGAACCGAAACTACGTGAGCTGGCGAAGGCCCGCTTTAATCGTGGGTCAGTCTCGCTCAGTGTGAACGTGACGCCGCCTGAGGGCACTCAGGGTGTCCACATTGATGAAAGCCGCCTGAACCTCTACGCCAAGGCCGCTCACCGCCTGTACGAGCAAGGTGCGGCTGCACCCGCCACCGCAGGTGAGCTGTTGGCACTAAAAGGCGTGATCACGACTGAGGACAGCGAGCCCGATCCTGACAACGCCGAGGCGCTGCAGGCTGCGGCTGTGCTGGCGGCCAGTGAGGCGCTGGAAGGTCTTAAGGCTGCGCGCGACGGTGAGGGCAAGGCGCTTGTCGCCGTACTCGCAGGCCATCTGGATGAGATTGAAGCCCTGCGCGCGGAAGCGGCTTCCAATGCCGAGGCGCTGCCTGAGGCCATTAAGGCGCGCATCAAGGCCAAGTTTGATGAGCTTCTGCCCAATGGTCTTGATCCTGAGCGCCTGGAGCAGGAAGCAGCCATGCTGGCGGTCAAAGCCGATATCCGCGAGGAGCTGGATCGCCTCACCGCCCATATCGAAGCCGGGCATGCGTTGCTCAATGGGGGGAGCCCGGCAGGGCGCAAGCTCGATTTTCTCGCCCAGGAGTTCAATCGCGAGGCCAATACGCTATGTTCCAAGTCCGCCGACCCGGCGTTGACGCGGACCGGCCTTGCGCTCAAAGCCGCCGTCGATCGGCTGCGCGAGCAAGTTCAAAACGTGGAGTAAGCATGAGCGGCGATCTGTCCGGCCCTGTCTTCCGTGGTCAACGCCGCGGCTTGATGTTCGTTCTGTCGAGCCCGTCCGGCGCTGGCAAGACCACCCTGTCCAAGCGTCTGATTGCCCAGAATCCGGATCTGGTCCTCTCCATGTCGGCGACCACCCGTGCTCCGCGCCCCGGTGAGGTCGACGGTCAGGACTATATGTTTGTCGAAGAAGGCAAATTCCTGGACATGGCCGGCAAGGGTGAGTTCTACGAATGGGCCAAGGTTTTCGATAATTACTACGGCACGCCGAAAGCTCCGGTGGAAGAAGCGCTGTCTGAAGGCCGCGACGTCGTGTTCGATATCGACTGGCAGGGTGCGCGTGCGCTTGCCAAAAGCGCGCCAGCCGATGTGGTGCGCGTCTTCATCCTGCCGCCTTCGCTGAAGCTTCTGCGTGATCGTCTGAACAAGCGCGCACAGGACTCAGAAGAGATCATCACCGGCCGCATGGCCCGCGCCAAGGAAGAGATCGAGCACTGGCATGAATACGACTATGTCGTGCTTAACGACGACTTCTCCCGCGCGCTGGAAAAACTCTCCGAAATCCTCCACGCCGAACGCCTGAAACGAAACCGTCACCCCTGGCTGTCAGGCTTTGTTGAGGCGTTGATGGAGGAGTAGAGCTCCCGTCGATCACCTTTCGACACTACACCTGTCCCGACCGACCTAAGGAAGAGCCGGGATCGACCGATGACGTCTCAGCGATCATAGAAAAGTGCTTACCGTAGATCCCGGATCGCTGCGCGTCCGGGACAGGTTTGGAGGCCTGCCTCGTCGACGTGTTTTGGGAGCTGGCTACCCCTTAGCCGTCCGCCAGGCCTCAGCCAGGCGCATGAAGCCTGCTGGATCGATGGTCTCCGCGCGGGCTGAGGGCTCAATCCCGGCGGCCTCCAGCAAGCTTTCAGAACTCGTACTGGCCTTGCCCGCAGCGACGCCCAGCGATTTGCGCAGGGTTTTGCGGCGCTGGCCGAAGGCGCTTTCGGTGACGATAGAAAGCGCTTCAAGATCATCGAAGCGTTGGTCAGCGGGCAGGGGATCAATGACTACCACGGCGCTATCGACCTTCGGTGGCGGCGTGAAGGCGCGTGCGGGCAGGGTGAAGGCGTAGCGGGGGCTGGCGGCAGCAGCGGTCAGGATGGCAAGGCGGCCATACTGGGCATCTCCCACGCTGGCCACGACACGCTCGGCGACTTCCTTCTGAAACATCAGCACCAGGCGGGTCCACCAGACCGGCTCGGCGGTCAGCCATTTGATCAGCAGCGCTGTGCCCACATTGTAGGGCAGGTTCGACGCGAGCAGGCGCGTCTCGAATTTGCCCTCAATCTCGGCCTCTGAGACTTTCAGCGCGTCGGCTTCCATGACCGAAAGCCGTCCGCCAGAGGCCGTGTTGATGTCTTCAAGCGCGGTGAGGAAGCGGGAATCCTTTTCCACTGCGATCACTTCGCCCGCGCCTTCTGACAGCAAGGCCCGGGTCAGGCCGCCGGGTCCGGGGCCCACCTCAAACACCGTCGCGTCGCTCATATCGCCGCACAGGCGAGCGATCTTGGCGGTCAGGTTCAGGTCCATCAGGAAGTGCTGGCCAAAGCGCTTGTCGGCTTTCAGGCCATGGCTGGCGATCACTTCACGCAGCGGAGGAAGGGCATCAACGCTCATGACGCATTCGCCCGGTTTGCCGCGAGCTCGGCAGCGAGCTCAATCGCTGCGATGAGGCTGTCCGGTCTTGCGATGCCCTTGCCCGCGATATCAAAGGCCGTGCCGTGATCGGGAGAGGTGCGGATCATGGGAAGCCCCAGCGTCACGTTCACACCGCCGTGGAAATCCAGCGTTTTGACCGGGATCAGGCCCTGATCGTGATAAAGACAGATCGCCGCGTCATAATTAGCGCGCGCCTCAGCGTGAAACATGGTGTCGGGCGGCAATGGGCCGAAGGCGTCAAAGCCAGCATCCTGCAGCTGCTTTACCGCAGGTGCCACAATCTCAATCTCTTCGGTGCCCAGCGATCCGCCTTCGCCGGCATGGGGGTTTAAACCGGCAATGGCGAGGCGGGGCCGCTCAATCCCGAAATCGCGCTTCAGGGCCTCTGCGGTGACCGTGGCGGTGTGGATAATGCGTTCTGCTGTGAGGCTATCGATGGCAGAGCGGAGCGACTGGTGGATGGTCACCAGGGCACAGCGAAGCCCGCCGCCAGCAAGCATCATCACGGGGCCGCGCGCGCCATCCAAAGGTGCATTCGCGCTCAAATGGGCGAGGTATTCTGTGTGGCCGGGGAACTTAAACCCCGCCTCATACATCACCGCTTTGGAGATCGGGTTCGTCACCACGCCGCTGGCTGTTCCAGTCAGGCTCGCGTGGACAGCAGCATCGATAGACGCCAGCGCCGCTTCAGCGGCGGTCTCAGCGCGAGCAAGCGGCAGAATTGGAAGTCCGTCTACAAAGGCGTCCTGAGCCTCCCGAGGTGCAGAGATGACCACAGGGGCGGCAATGCCAAGCGACGCAGCAAGCGCGCTGAGATGATCGGGATTGGCATGGATCGCATAGCGCAGCGTCGACGCCTGATGATGCTGCCAGGCTTTCAGCGCGATTTCAGGCCCGATGCCGTCCGGGTCGCCCAGGGTTAGCGCAAGCGGCGGCGTGATCACCGGATTTCGACGGTCGCGTCGCGGCGAAGATCGCGCAGCCAGCGACGCGCCAGAAGCGAAAGCTGCTGACTGATCAGCTGGTTTTCGATCTCGTCGGCGGTCGGAACGCCTGGACCCGTCAAGGACCGGTCACAGATGACAAAGGCCTGCAGGCCTGCTGCCGTTTCCAGCACCTCGGTGGAAGAGACAGCCTCAAGGCCGGCCAGAGCGTCGCGAATCTGCGGGATCAGGGCCGAGGCGTTGAGGTCTGACAGCTCGGTGACGATCAGGCCCTCAACACCGCTTACAGCCTCCTCAACAGCGTCGCAGCTGGAGATGTTGGCGGTGGCGCGGGTGAGCGCGGTGCGCGCGTCATCGGTAATGCGGGAGGACGGCAGGGTCAGCTGAACCAGATCCAGCTGTTCAACCACCTGGCCTTCACGCTTGTCGACGACGGCAACGATCTGGAAACCGCCGGGCACGCGGATCGGGTTGGAGATCTGACCGGGCTGAAGCTGGCGCACGATCTGAAGCACCTGCGGACGCAGCGAGGCTTCTGACAGCCAGCCGGTGAAGCCACCGCGCGAGGCGCTCGGGGCATCGGAGAACTGGCTTGCCACTTCCGGGAAGGGCGCGCCGTTGCTCAGCGCACCATAGACAGCCTGGACGGTTTGAGCTGCACGCTCTTCACCGCCATCGACAGCGCGGATTTCGATGACGATCTCAGCCAGGTTGAACTGGGGCTGGGCCGCGGCCTCGGTCTGGCGCTCAAGGGCGGTGGCAATCTGCTGATCAGAAATGCGGATACGCGAACGGTAGCGACCGCTGACCATGATCTGCCAGGCGATCTCGGCGCGGATCTGCTGACGCAGCGTTTCCACATCGATTCCGTTTGCGCGCAGGTCAGCCGCGACATCTTCCACTGTCGCACCGTTCCGGGCGGCAGCGTCCTGGATCGCGGCGTCAACCTCGGCCTCATCGACTTCAAGGTCGAACTCTTGGGCTTGCTGAAGCTGCAGGGTTTCCTCGATCAGGGCGCGAATGGCCTGATCCTGGATCTGAGCCAGCATCGTCTCGTCCGGCTGAACGCCTGCCGAGGTGAGGATGAGGCGCATGCGGTTTCGCACGTCCAGAGTTGTGATGGGCTGGTCGTTGACCACAGCAGCAATGCCCTCCACCTGCTGGGCAGATGCGGGCTTGGTGGCAAACGGCGTCGCGATAAGGGCGACGACCAAAATCAGCGCGGTGCGAAGGGCCATGGCGGTCTTAAATCTTCCGGTGTTTGCTGCAAGATACTGATCAAATGCGCTGACGCAACGCTACGAAGCCGCGCACCATCAGCCGTCCTCAGTCGCGGCAATGAAAAACAGGCCTCCAAGGGCAAAGAGGATCGGGGCGGTCCAGCTGGCAGTGATGGGATTGAGAGCGCCCGAACTGCCAAGGCCGAGCAGCAATTCCTGCGTGAAATACATGGCAAAGCCAGCGATTGCGCCTGCGGCTGCAAAGCCCGCTGCGCCGCCCATGCGGTGTAGGCGCAATGTCGCGGCAAGGCCGAGCAGGGCTGCCGCGAACAGAACCATCGGCTGGGCGAGAAGGCTATGCCAGCGAAGCTCGTAGGGACGGCTGGAAAGCCCTGCATCGCGCGCCGATTCGATCACTGTTGGCAGATCCCAGAATGAGGTCGCGCCCGGTGAACGCGCCCGCTCAAACAGCGCCTGACCGCCGACACGGGTGGGAAGGCTGACCGCACCGAGGTCGAGCGGGGCCTCGCCGGGGCGAAGCTCTTGTGCGCTATCGAGCACCCAGAACCCGCCAGCAAGCTGGGCCTGGCCGGCCGTAATGCGACGATCAAGGGCCGGGGCGCCATCCTCGCTCACCAGATAGGTTCTAATAACCGGATTGAAGATCGTCTCGGTGTCCGCATCGAGCCGATCCGCGGTCGTGATGATATAGCCGTCGGGGCGCTGCTCGCGTAACCAGATATCCACCGCCGCGCCGCGGGCTTCGCCGGTACGCCCCTGAAGCAGCTCATCGCGCAGCGTCTCAAATCGGGCATTGGCGGCCGCACCCAGCGGGTTGAGCAGTGTCGCACTGGCAATCCCCAGCACCACGGTCAGCACGGCCGCCGGTGCCAGAATGCGCCAGGCTGAATAGCCTGATGCACGCATCACAATCAGCTCACTGCGCCGACTGAGGCGGAAGAATGTGAAGAGTACGCCGAACAGCACCATGAAGGGCAGAGCGTCCTGAATGATGAGCGGCGACTTTAACAGGCTGAGATAAAGCGCCTGGAGGGCGGAGATGTCGGCGCGCGTTGCGATGTCACGGGAGGTTTCAACAAAGTCGATCAGCAGGATGACCGCAGCAATCACCGAGGCAGCGGCGATCACGCCGCCCAGCGTCTGTATGAAGATATAGCGGGACAGGCGGTTCATGCGCTGACCCCGGATGGCCTGAGTCGCGCGGCAATCCGGCTGCCGAGCCCTTTGCGCACGATCAGGAAAATCGCCACTGCGATCCCGATCAGCGGCAGGGCGTATTGCACCGGGTTAAGTGCGGCGTCAGAGGTGGCGGCCGCTTGAACCACAAAGCCCACGAGGCGAAGCCCCAGTGCGCCAACGCCTGCGACAATGATGAAACGCATATAGCCTGTTCGGCGATGCTCCACACCGAAGAAAGCCGCCGCGGCGATCAATGCGAAGGCCAGATTGTAGAGCGGCCCTGACAAGCGGTAGTGGCCTTCAGCATAGAGGTCTTCAGCGCTGCGCGAGCGACCTATGTCCGCCGCTGAAGGCTCCAGCAGCTCAGACAGGAATTTGTCGCTTTCCTTGAACAGGAAGGTCGCCGAATCGTCGATGAACTCTGTGAGCTCAAATTCATAACGCTCAAAGGTGAGGCTTGAAGCGGCCCCAGTGGCATCCGTGCGGGTCAGGACGCCGTCTTCCAGAAGCATGACGGGGCCACGCTCGGTTCGCACAATGACGCCGCTTCGGGCCGCGTAAGCAGCGGCTGCGGCGCCGCGCCCTTCCTCGATGAAGACATCAGACATGACCTGATCATCGCTGATCGCTCTGGCATAGAAGGTGACATCGCTTCCCAGCGGAATGAATTCGCCCTCTCGCATGAAGCTGGAGGCCACATCGGTGCGGATGTCGTAGAGCAGCTCGCGCATCTGGCGGAAGCTGACCGGCTGAACCACCAGATTGACCACCAGGTTTGCCAGCACAGCCCATAGTGCGAGGCGTAATACCGGGGTCAGGCGCTGGCGCCGGCTCATTCCAGCGGCTGCACCGACCGTCAACTCCGAATCGCCCACAAGCCGGTTCAGTCCAATGGCACAGGCGATGAAGACTGCAATCGGCAGCAGAAGCGAAACAATCTGCGGCATGGCCAGCAGTGTGATCCACATGAAGACAAGGGCGGTTTCCCCGCGCTCTGCCAGTAAATCAAGGTTGGACAGCGACTGGGTCAGGATTGCCAGACCGCTCAGCGCAGCCAGCGTGGCCAGGAATGGCCACAGCAATTGCCGGAACATGTAGCGCTGAAAAAGTGTCATTACGGGCTAGCTGTCGCCTAATCAGTGGTATCGCGACTTCTAACGCGGGTTTCGATGCGATACCACTGCCGGGCACAACGTTTTACCGCCGCGCACCCAAAGAGTGGATTGCGCGCTCAGCGCCTATGAAAGGACGATTATGAAAATCAGCTTTGCTCCCGCCCCCAGTGGTGACGCGATTGCCGTTCCTGCTTTTGCCGATGCTGAACTGTCTGAAGCCGCCAAGGCTCTTGATGGCAGCACCGGTGGTGCGCTGACCAAGGCCATCAAGGCCTCTCGCTTTGAAGGCGGTGCCGGTGAGACCCTGGAAATCGCAGGTCCGTCCGGTGTCGACGCCAGCCGTATTGTCATCTTCGGCCTGGGTAAGGCCGGTGAGGTGACCGAGAACGGCCTTGAGAAGGCGGCTGCTACGGTGGTGAAAGGGCTCCTGACCTCTGGTGCCAAGAAGCTGTCTTTCACCGTGGATGGCCAGGACGCCGAATGCGCGGCCCGTGCCGGTCTTGGCGCATCGCTGGCGGCTTATCGCTTTGACAAATACCGCACCAAGCTGACCGACAACAAAAAACCGTCGCTGACCGAAGTGGAAGTCGTGTCCGGTGATGTGGACGGTGCCAGCGCAGCCTGGAACACGTGGGGCCCGGTCGCCGAGGGCGCGCAGCTTGCCCGTGACCTCGTCATGGAGGCACCGAATATCCTCGGCCCGGAAGAATATGCCCGTCGTTGTAAGGAGCTGACTTCGCTTGGCATCGAGGTTGAAGTCCTCGGCGAGAAGGAAATGAAGAAGCTCGGCATGGGCGCACTTCTGGGTGTTGGACAGGGCTCGGTTCAGGAAAGCCAGCTCGTCATCATGAAGTGGAATGGTGGCAACAAGGGCGACCAGCCGCTCTGCTTCGTGGGCAAGGGCGTGACCTTTGACACCGGCGGCATTTCGCTGAAGCCGGGTGCCGGCATGGACGAGATGAAGGGCGACATGGGTGGCTCTGCGGCCGTGGTCGGCCTGATGAAGGCGCTAGCGGGCCGTAAGGCAAAGGCCAATGTCGTCGGCATTGTGGGCCTGGTTGAAAACATGCCGGACGGTAATGCCCAGCGTCCGGGCGACATCGTCACCTCCATGTCCGGTCAGACCATTGAAGTGCTGAACACTGACGCGGAAGGCCGCCTGGTTCTGGCCGATGCCCTCTGGTACGCCCAGAAAGAATTTGATCCCAAATTCATCATCGATCTGGCAACGCTGACCGGGGCTATCCTGATCTCGCTGGGGCAGGAGCACGCTGGCATCTTCTCTAACAATGACGAGCTGGCCGACAACCTGTTCAGCGCTGGTAAGGCGTCTGACGAAACCGTGTGGCGCCTGCCCATCGGTCCGGAATACGATGCCCAGATCAACAGCCCCGTGGCTGACATGAAGAATCTGGGTGAGGGCCGCAATGCCGGCTCAATCACCGCCGCTCAATTCCTGCAGCGCTTCGTCAACGAGAAGCCCTGGGTCCACATCGACATCGCCGGCGTTGGTATGAATGCCAAGTCGAAAGACCCGCGCCAGCCATTGTTTGGCACCGGCTTTGGCGTGCGCCTGCTCGATCGCCTCGTGCGTGATAACTACGAGGGGTAACGGCCACTTTCCCTCCCCTTGAGGGGGAGGGTGTCCGTGAAACGGACGGGTGGGGTGAAGACCATCAAGCGCCTGCGGTGCGGCAAGGTTTCCACCCCACCCCGACCCTCCCCCTCAAGGGGAGGGAGTAAACTCAGCTCGATGCTGAGGCCTGGATGAAACCTTCGGAGACACCGATTGCCCGAGCTTTGGTTCTACCACCTGGAACAGGTCCGCGTTGATGACGCGTTGCCGGAGCTTTTGTTAAAGCTCCAGGCACGCAGCGGTCGGGCGCTGGTGGTGAGCGGTGAGGGTGATCGGCTGGCCCATCTGGACCAGCATTTGTGGACCTTCCGCGAAGACAGCTTCCTGCCCCACGGGCTGGCGAGCGGTCCGCAGCCTGAAGACCAGCCCGTTCTTTTGAGCGAGACACCTGACAACCTCAACAAAGCCAGCATGCTGTTCTGCCTTGATGGAGCTGATCCCGGCGCGCTTGAGGGGTGGGAGCGGGTGATCGTGATGTTTGAAGCCAGCGATGAAACCACGGTGGCCAAGGCCCGTGCCCTGTGGTCGCGCCACAAGGAAAGCGATATTGTGCGCAGCTACTGGAAGCAGAACGAGCAGGGCCGATGGGAAAAGCAGGCATGACAGGTGCAAAATGGATCATCATCGCTGCCGGACTGGCGCTGGCGAGTGCGTGTGCCACGGTGCCCGCTGACACGCCAACTCAGCCCGCAGAACCGAATGTCGTGGATCGTACCGGCGAGGTGGAGGGTCCTGAATTTGACGACGTACCCCAATGCGCCGCTGAGGCCTATCAAGTCCTCGTCGGGCAGCGCATCGGCGAGATTTATACCGAAAGCCTGCCGGTGCCCCACCGCATTTATTCGACCACCGACATGGTTACTATGGACTACCGCCCTGAGCGCCTGAACATCGTCACCAGCCCGGAGGGCGAGGTGGTTGAGGTGAAGTGCGGGTGAGGCGCTCGCTTAGTTTTGCGGTTCCTTCAAATTGCCGCAGCTGAGTATCGTTGAAATGCCCCGGTCTCCGCTTTTGCGGCGTACAAAGCCTCTCCAGTCTTCAATCTGATTATCAAGACTGCAACAATCGAACCCACTAAGCGGATTTTTGTCCTCAGCGCCAAGAGTGAAACCTTTCGAAGGTTGATACGAAGGCCCCGATAAAGGGAGCCTTTTATACCGATTATACTTGAAATTGTTTACCGCCAAGGGTAGCTTTGTGTCCTAATAAACGGAGGAGACTCATGGTCATCTTTGATAAGGCATCGAAAGCCCGCCCATTTCTGTTCTCACTGGCTGAAACGCGTGACTATGCTAAAGAGCTCACCCCGGATGAAACTTGGCTAGTCTCAGGGGGCAATAGCAATGTCTCCCTCGGCGAGGGGGAGTGTCATGGCGATCCGAATGGATCGACTTGTTATTTAAGCACAAGTGGGACAAACGGATCATGTTCAGTGGATGATCCGACATGTGACTCGTCTTGATGCTTGACTTAGTGCTGGAGTGGGCTTTGCTCTTCCAGTTCGAGCTTGTTCTATCCTTGTGCGTTGCCCCGTAAATAGATGAATTCGCTAGTTATATTTGGGGCCGTCGATGACCCGCGCGTTATTCGCGTGGGGCGCGAAGTGGCCTCGCGCGGATATAATGTTAATGTACTGGATCCGGTCGGTTCGCATCCGGTGAGCGCAAATATGTGCTCCCGTGGCAGAAGTGAGCTTGAAATATGTGCTTTCAACCTAAAAACAAAGAAAAATTTTACATTACCTGTTGATGGGCGCTACTCAGTCTGGTGGAGAACCAAGCGCAAATTAGATTATATTCTCTCGGTCGAGAATCAGCAGCATTATTTTGCAATCAGCGAGATTACAGCATTTTTCAGGGCTCTCATTGAGAGAGATAATGTTGATCACTTTAACGATCGGCGCAGTGTATACGCGCACGAAAACAAATTAATTCAGCTAGAAATTGCGAGATCTGTTGGGTGGAAGGTTCCAAAGAGTTTGGCGTCATCTGCACCAGATGATGTGATTAAGTTCATAAATTCAAACAAAAGAACGATCTCAAAACCATTGCATTTGAATTTCATTCCTCCACCTCTGGAAGAGCCTGAGAGAATGGTAAATATAATGGGAAATATTGTATGTGAAGAAGATATCATTGAATCGGGTAAAGAGAGTATACAGATTGCTCCAACGCTATTTCAGGAATATGTAGAGAAGGAGTACGAAATCCGACTGATTGTATTCGGTGACGGGGCTATCGCGTACAAGGTCGACTCGCAGGGCAGTCGGTTTGGAGACATTGATTGGCGTCGCGGCCAATTCGAGAACATCTATTCTCAGATGCCCGTGCCGGACGAACTCCTGGATCTAGGTGCCCGCTACCTGTTACGTGCCGGGCTGAAATACGGCGTGTTTGATGTGATTGCTGAACCGAGTGGAGAATATGTTTTCCTTGAGTGCAATTCAGATGGGCAATGGGCGTGGCTTGAGGGGTATGAGCCAGGACCAATGACAAGATTTTTTGCAGATAGAATTTGTGAGCTAATCAGAGAATAAGTCCTTGTCATGCATTTAGGTTTGATTGTTTATGCTCTGTCCGCGGTGTCGCCGGCCTGGTCGATTGAAGCTGAGTTGTATCGTTTTGATCAAGCCGCCGCCTCTGCGTTCGAGGCGCGGGTGAGCCCGACGGGATCCACGGAAAATTTCCCCGGTTCTTTTGACGAGTCTTTCGCCCATGCGTGCTTGCTTGATGACGAGGCGTATTGGCTTCGCGCTTCCTATTACCTTCCGTCGGTGGACGAGCCGATAACAGATCGTATTGAGACCATGCGCGATCAATTGGTGTCCTTGCTGGAAATGGATGACCCTCCCGGAACTGTTTTCGCTGCTTCTGGCTATCGATATCCTCAATCAGCCGATACTATCGATCAGGCTCTGATTGCCCGCGCTCAATATGATCAATTAATTAGAGTTTTCCATTCTGAATTCCTTGTGTCGGACGACGACCAATGGCTTGAAGCGATCATAAGTCTGGATCTTGTTTGTGAAACTGGGCGTCGAAACGCCGATTTTCTTTATCAGCTGGTTTTAAATGAAGGCTTCCCCTCTCATCAGTCGTATGGCTTCCCCGCCGAGAATGCAGCCTTCCTCATGGCCAAGCATATAACTGACGAAGGCAAACTCGCCCTTGTTACGGCAGCAGCCGGATATGCGGCGGGCGCTAATCGGGTGAGCCGGACAAATTTTGGGTATCTGCTTGATTGGCTCGCGATAACTGCTGCTGATCGACAGTTCTTCGGGACCTATGTGCGATGCGAAAATGGTGAAGCCGTTAGCGACCCAGCGGTCATAAACTCGCAAGCAGCAGACTTCTGGCGAGAGGAACTATCAGTTCCGGATCGGCAGGAGTTGAACCGCCTTGCCTGTCCGAATGCGAGTGAATGACACCTGCGTCGAGGGAGTTCCTTTTGCGTGCCGAAGTAAGGTGACCCCTAAACCCCAGCCTCAGCCCTAGCCGCCTCAAGCGCCTCTTCAGCCTCCAGCCAGGCCATTTCCGCGTCCTCAATCAGCTCCACGCAGCGGGCGCGTTTTTTGGTGAGGTCGGTGGCTAGGTTGGGATCTTTCTCCCACAGGCCATCCACCGCGAGCCCGGCATCAATTTTTTTCAGAACGCCCTTTAGCCGCTCGATCTCTTTTTCCTGCTTTGCCACTTCAGCACGCAAAGGCTTGAGCTTTTCGCGAGCGGCCGCCGCGGCGCGGCGCTGGTCGGTTTTCTGACCGCCGGCGGGCTTGTCCTTGTCGCGGGGCCTGGCCTCGCCAGCGAGCAGCTCGCGGCGGTAGTCATCCAAATCGCCCTGATAGGGTTTGACCGTGCCGTCGGCCGCAATCCACAGCCGGTCCACGCAGGTCTCAATCAGATTGCGGTCGTGGCTGATCAGGATCACCGCGCCGGGAAAGGCGTTGATGGCGTCGGTCAGGGCTGCCCGGCTGTCGATATCGAGGTGGTTGGTCGGCTCGTCGAGGATCAGCAAATGCGCCCCGTCAAAGGTGATGAGGTTCATCAACAGGCGAGCTTTTTCGCCGCCTGACAGCTTTTCTGCCGGCGTTTCCTGACGATCGGCGGGCAAGCCAAATCGGGCCAGACGCGCCCGGCGTTCAGCCTCGGTATTGTCCTCCATGCGTTCCAGCACATGGGTGTACGCCGAATGCTTGGGCGACAGGGCATCAATCTGGTGCTGGGCGAAGTGGGCGACGACGGCCTTCTTGTGCATGCCCATGCGGCCAGAGGTGACGTTGAGCGCCCCGGTCAGCAGCTTGGCGAAGGTGGACTTGCCCGCCCCATTGCGGCCCAGAAGGCCGATGCGGTCATCCACATCGATGTTGAGATTAAGCCCGGACAGGATCGGCTTGCCCTCTTCGTAGCCAGTCGCGGCCTCGTCAAAGCGGACCAGCGGATTACCCATGCGGCGCTCGGCACCGGGAAATTCAAAGGGCGCAACCGGATCTTCCACGATGGTGGCGATCGGCTGCATCTTTTCCAGGCGTTTGACCCGGCTTTGCGCCTGCTTGGCCTTGCTGGCTTTCGCCTTGAAGCGATCGACAAAGCCCTGAAGCCGGCGGCGCTCATCTTCCTGGCGCTCGATCATCTTCATCTGAAGGCGCTGGCGCTCAGCCAGCTGGCGCTGGAAATTATCAAAGCCGCCTTCCCAGACAGTGAGCTTGCGATCCTTCAGGTGCGCGATGGCATGGACGCTGGCGTTCAGAAGCTCCCGGTCGTGGGAGATGATGAGCGCGGCACCGGGGAATTTCGCCAGGTGGGTTTCCAGCCAGATCGCACCTTCCACATCAAGATAGTTGGTCGGCTCATCGAGGAGGAGCAGGTCCGGATTGGCAAACAGCGTCGCCGCCATGGCCACCCGCATTCGCCAGCCGCCTGAGAAGTCAGCGCACGCCCGAGCCTGGTCAGCCGATGAGAAACCTAGTCCATGCAATATGGCCCCTGCGCGGGCCTCGGCTGAGTGCGCATCGATGTCGGCGAGCCGGGTCTGGATCTCCGCGATGCGGTGAGGGTCGGTCGCGGTTTCAGCTTCGGCCAGGAGGGCAGATCGCTCCTTATCCGCCTCCAGCACATAGTCCATCACCGCAATCTGTCCGGCAGGCGCTTCCTGCGCGACCGTGCCAACACGGGCCCCGGGCTGAACGCGCACGTCGCCATCATCAGCTGAGGCATCGCCCAGAATCAGGCGGAATAGCGTCGATTTGCCGGTGCCATTGCGCCCCACGAGCCCCATGCGGGTCTTGGCAGGCACATAAAGCGTCGCCTGATCAAACAGGACGCGGCCTTCGATGCGGTGAGTAAGGTCGTTGATATGCAGCATTTGGCAATGCGGGTAGCACGGCTTCACATCCGGGAGAAGCGCCGCTATAAGCCGCGCAAATTCACTGCTCCGCTTCGGGGCTCAGAACAGGACGACTCCCCATGGCTATCCAGCGCACCTTCTCCATCATCAAGCCTGACGCAACCGCGCGTAACCTCACCGGCGCCATCAACGCCAAGATCGAGGAAGCCGGTCTGCGCATCATCGCCCAGAAGCGTATCCGCCTGTCCCGCGAGCAGGCTGAAGGCTTTTATGCCGTGCACAAAGAGCGCCCCTTCTTCAACGACCTGGTCGAGTTCATGATCTCTGGCCCGGTTGTGGTTCAGGCTCTGGAAGGCGAAGATGCCATCGCCAAGTATCGCGAAGTCATGGGTGCTACCAACCCGGAAGACGCCGCACCGGGCACCATCCGCAAGGAGTTCGCTGAGAGCATTGAAGCCAACTCTGTCCACGGTTCGGACGCCCCGGAAACCGCAGCGCAGGAAATCCCCTTCTTCTTCTCTGACGACGAAATCGTCGGCTAAGGGCCTTTTTCCAGGCTGACCATGAAAACCCCGGTGCATGTGCGCCGGGGTTTTTTGTTATCCCTCGCTCTCAATCAGCGCCACCAGCTGGTCCAGCACCGCATCGCCGTCATCAAACAGCGGCGCGTTCAGCTCGATATCCGGGGTGAGGGGGTGCAGGCGTTCATCGCCGTTGGGGCGAATGATGTGGGCTTTGGGATAGCCGATCTGCAGCCCTGAATTTGGAAGATAAAAGTGCTCCATCGCACCATACATGCTGGCCATGTCGGTGGTGGCTTCGCCCGCGATCAGTCCAAAGCCATAGTCTTGTATGATCGCGCCGACTGAAACCGCATTGGAGTAGCTGGTGCGGTCGATGAGAGCGTAGACCTCGCCGTCAAAGCCGTCGGTGTGGGGCTGAACATAGTCCTGCTCAAACAGAATGATCTCGCCGTGTCGGGCATTTGCGAACAGCGCTGCGAAAGTGTCGGAGATACCCGCCTCGCCAGGCTCAACACCCTCAAGTCGCGCGGCGTTGGAGGCCGTGGTCTGTGCGCTCACCTTCAGGCGAAACTCAGAGTAAAAGCGAAAGGGCTCATCTGCGATCCATTGCAGGACAGGATCGGAAAAGGAGTTTGACCCTCCCGGGTTCTGGCGCAGGTCCAGGATCAGTGTGTCTGCCCCGCGTTCGATGAAGGTCTCAAAGGATGTGTCGATAAAGTCGACGAAGGCAGCAACCGCGTCAGGAGCATAGGCCTGAGCTGGCGAGGATGCGTCCGGATCGAAGAACGGGCCGGGACGCAGATAGGCGATGTCTTCGCTTAGCATGCGGGCTTCACGCCCGGGCAGGTCGGGACCCGTGCGCTCCAGCGGCTGAGCGGCGTAGGTGGCGTAATCAATAGCTTCGACGTCGACAATGCGGTGGCCGTTAGGGCCGTCGACTTCCACCTGCCAGGAGGTGAGGCCGCCATATTCCACCCACATGGCGTAGGGGCTGGTGCGCTCCAGAATGGAATAGGCCAGCGCTGGCGTCTCCGCAGAGATTTGCCGGGTTACGCGACGCAGCCAAAGCGTATTCGGCTCGCCATTGAGGCTGAGGATCTCATCTCCCGCTTGAAGACCGGAGCCTTCCGGCGCGCCGGTGATCACGACTGCCCCATCGCGGATCCTGAAGTCGAGCGGGAAAAGCGCTCCGCCATTTTCAAGGTGGGCATAAAAGGCGGTGTTGAAGCCTTCAACGCGGGCATGTCCGTGGCCAATCAGAGCGGTAAATTGCTGAAGCTGGCGATGCAGGTCTGCGGTTTCGACAGGTCCGGTGACGCGGGTGAGCAGGTCGTAATAGGCCCGGTCAAGCACCGGGCGCGGCGTAGATGCGTAGAGGTCCACATGGGCGTCCTGCAGACCGGTGTAGAGCGCTTGAAGGTCTTCGCGCGCTTCCTCCGCGCTTAAGGTCTGAGCCAGCGTCGGGGCGCAGAGCATCAGCGCAGCCGCGGCAGCGACAAGGAGTGGTTTCGGAGACATGGCGATAGGGTCCTCAGGCTAATGCCTGACCACAAAGCGCGGCCAGCGCCTTCTCTATCGCGCGCAAGGCCCCTAAATTGGAATGACGGCCGGGTCCTGAATATCTGACCTTTTTATTTCTCGCGCTAACAAACTGTAATTTATGACACAAGTGCTCTACAAGATTGGCGATTTCGAAGTTCTCCCGGCACAGAATCAGCTCCGTCTTGAGGGGGAGTTCAGCGACATTGAGCCGAAGGTTATGGATCTTCTGGTGCTGTTCGCGACCCGTCCCGGCGAAGTTATTCCCAAGAGCGAAATTGCCAGCGCCATCTGGGGCGAGGTTGAGGTCAATGACGACGCGCTGACCCGCACGCTGTGGAAGCTGCGAAAGGCGCTGGGCGATAGCGCCAAGAACCCCAGCTATATCGAGACCGTGCCCAAGCGCGGCTATCGCCTGATCGCTGAGGTCAGCGAGGACGGCACGACAGCCGCAGGACTGGAACAAGCACCAGGCTCAGCCGGTATCCCGACCGAGCTTCTAGCGCTTGGCGCGGTGTTGCTGGTGGCCATTGCGGTTTTGTTTGCGATGCCGATGCTGAGCGGTGAAACCGATCCGCAGACAGAGACCGGTCGCGAAGCGATGCTGCAGCGCGCCGATGCCTTCTACGCTCAATACACACAGTCTGATAACGAGGCGGCCTTGCGGCTTTACGAGACTGTGCTGGCGAGCCATCCAGACGATGCCGCGGCATTGGCTGGATTATCCAATGCCGTGGCCCAGAGAGCTTTGCGCTTTACCGGGCCCGGCGGCGGGACCGCGGAGCGCACGACGCTAAACCAGGCGCTTCAATCTGGCTGGCTTCAGAGCGAGGAGGCTGCCCCGGCCATCGCCCGCGCAGAAGCTCTGGCGCGTCAGGCGACGGATGCAGATCCCGGCCATGCCCGGGCCTGGCGCGCGCTGGGGTTGGCGTTGTCGATGCAGCGCGACTTTCAGGGGGCTGAGGCGGCCTATAATCGCGCGCTGGTCATTGAACCCAATGACTGGGGCTCGCTGGTCAATCTGGGGGATATCTCCAATATCGCAGGCAATCGCGAACGGTCCACGGCCTACCTGGAGCAGGCCTATGAGGCGATGAGCGCGCGCCTGTCTCAAGACGCCGTGCTTGTCCTGCCGTGGCAAAGCCAGGTGGGTGTGCTTGTGGCAGAACGCAAAGCTGAAGCTGGTGATCTGGTGGGCGCAGAAAGCTGGTATCGCCGCGTGTTGGCGGCCGATCCGCTCTATCCCGAAGCGGTCAGCGGTCTCGCCGCACTTCTTCGTCGCAGCGGTGACGCGTCAGCGGCGGATGCCCTGTGTGAAGATCTGGAGCGGCGGACGGGTGAGGGGTGTTTGCCCTAGTCGTTCATCTTTGGGGGTTTTCTCGCCGCCTTGATCGTGCTGCGTCGGGCCTTGGCGTCTTTTTGACGCTTGATGGACGCCAGGCTCGGGCGCGCTTTCTTGCGAGGCTTGGGCGGGGTCAGGGCTTGCTCAATCAGCTGGCGCAGGCGTTTCCTCGCAGTCTGGCGATTGCGCTCGCGCGAGCGCTCCCGATCCGCCAGCAGAACGATCCACCCGTCCTTGGTCAGTCGAGAGCCCGCCAGTCGTGACAGGCGCGCTTTGACGTCATCGGTAAGCTCGCTGGCGGCCATGTTGAAGCGCAGCTGAACCGCCGTCTCCGCCTTGTTCACATGCTGACCACCCGGACCGGAAGCACGCGCGTGGCGTTCCTCCAACAAGGCTTCATCAATGCTGACATGGTCGGTGATGCGCATGGCGGTATCGTGCCGGTGCAGCGGCGCGCTGTCACCCTAAGCCTTTTGGCTTTAGCGCAAACACGGGTTGGACAGGACGGTGCGCGGGTCAGGCGCGCAATCCTTGTCCATACGCACAAGGCCAGCGGTCACGCGCGCCTTGTTCTCAGCCACCAGCTTTAAACACGCCGGGTAGAGCTTGTGCTCAGCCTCCAGCACCCGCTCGGCGAGCGTTTCCTTGGTGTCACCGGCCAGCACAGGCACAGCCGCCTGACCAATGATAGGGCCTTCATCCATTTCAGGGCGCACATAGTGGACCGTCGCTCCATGCACCCGCACACCGCTTTCCAGCGCGCGCTCATGGGTGTGCACGCCTTTAAAGGCCGGCAGCAGTGAAGGGTGGATATTGATCAGGCGATCTTTCCACTTGTCGACGAACCAAGGCGTCAGGATCCGCATGAAACCGGCGAGCGCCACAAACTGCACGCCGTTTTCGCGCAGGGTCTCGTCCAGCTTCTTTTCAAAGTCCTCACGCTCTTCAAACAGCGTGTGATCGATGAATTGCGCTTTCACGCCCGCCTTGCGCGCACGCTCCAGGCCTGGCGCACCCGCCTTGTTGGCGATGACGTTGACGATCTCTGCAGGAAAGGACTCATCTGCTGCGGCGTCTAGCAGCGCCTGCAGATTGGTTCCTTTGCCGGAGATAAGAACACCGGTCTTTAATCGCGCCATGGGGTCAAGCTGCCTTCAGCGTTCCAATAACGCTGGCAGTTTCGCCGTTTGCGTTCAGCGCGTCTACTACTGCGTTTGCCTGATCGGGTGAAACCGCCACGATCATGCCAATGCCGCAGTTGAAGGTGCGGCGCATTTCAGCTTCGGCGATATTGCCCGCCTCCTGCAGCCACTGGAACACCGCCGGGCGCTCGAACGCGTTGTAATCAACTTCAAACGTCAGGTGATCAGGCAGCATGCGCGGTGTGTTCTCGGTAATGCCGCCGCCGGTGATGTGAGCCAGCCCCTTGATCTGTCCGGCGCGAATGAGCGGCATCAGGGCCTTCACATAAATGCGCGTCGGCGTCAGCAGGGCTTCACCCAGCGATTTTTCCGGCGCAAACGGGGCCGGAGCATCAAAGCTGAGGCCGGCATGGTCTGCGACCCGGCGGATCAGCGAATAACCATTGGAGTGAGGCCCGGAGCTGGCCAGTCCCACAAGCACGTCACCGGCTTGCATCTGATCATGGACTGGAAGCAGCGCACCGCGCTCTGCTGCGCCTACAACAAAACCGGCAAGGTCAAAGTCGTCACCGGTGTACATGCCGGGCATCTCAGCGGTTTCCCCGCCGATCAGCGCGCACCCGGACTGGCGACAGCCCTCGGCGATACCCGAAACGATGTCCTTGCCCTTGGCCGGGTCGAGTTTGCCGGTGGCGAAGTAATCGAGGAAGAAGAGCGGCTCTGCGCCCTGGGCCAGAATGTCATTCACGCACATGGCCACCAGATCGATGCCCACGGTGTCGAGAATGCCGGTTGCGATGGCAAGCTTCAGCTTGGTGCCCACGCCGTCAGTTCCGGACACCAGCACGGGGTCAGAGAAGCCAGCGGCTTTGAGGTCGAACGCTCCGCCAAAGCCACCAAGGCCCGTGTCCGCACCAGGGCGGGCTGTGGATTTGGCCAGCGGCTTGATCGCGCGGACCAGCGCGTCGCCGACATCAATGTCAACGCCTGCGCCCTGATAGGTCAGGCCATCTTGTGTGTCGGGTGAGTTTGCCACGTGCTCCACCTGTCCCTTTAAACGGCTCGCACCGCCTTCATAAAGCCGATGCATAGCCTTGTTAAAGCTTCGATGCGAGTGCGCAGGGCGCCCGCCGGGGCTTCACCCGCGCCCGTGAAATCGTATAGTCAGGCGAAACAGGCCCGAGCGGTCAGGTGAGGATACCCATGTCTGCGCAAATATTTTTCCAATCACGGCTTTCAGGCCTGGTTCTCGCCATAGCGGCCGTTGTGGTTCTGACCGGTGGCGCGCTGGGTCAGCCCTTCACCGTGAAGAATGTCGAGATCGACGCCACGGCTGACAGTGCGTTTGAGGCTCAGCGCCAGGCCATGTCCGACGGCCAGGTGCGCGCGGCTATGACGCTGATTGAGCGCCTGACCCTTCCTGAAGACCGCTTTGACTTTGACCCTGATATTGTCACGGCTGATGTCGCCGCCGAGCTGATTGCCGGGCTGCAGATCGCCAATGAGCAGCGCTCGGCCACCCGCTATCGTGGTGAGCTGACCATTGATTTTGACCGCCGCGCCGTGGGCGAATTCTTTGACCTTTGTGAAATCGCCTATGTGGAAAGCCCGGCCTCGCCGATGCTGGCCATCGCAATTTCCGATGAAGGCAACGGGCCGACCCTGTCCGGTGCGTGGGCGCGCGCCTGGCGCGAGGGGGGATATGAGACAGCTCTCACCCCCTTTGCCGTCTATAATGATCGCGAAGCCCAGGCCGCCATCTCCGTCAGCGCAGCGCTGGCCATGGATGAAGACGCGCTGGCTCGCGTCGCGGAGCTTTATGGCGTTAACGCGGTGGCTGTTGTGACGGCCCGCGAAGGCGGGGGCGCGGTGCGCACGGGTGGCAACATGATGCGCTTTACTGATGAGGGCCCCGTCGTTGAGCCGCTGCCCAGCGTGAGCGCTCGTGGCGGGTTTGCAGCTGCAGCAGATCGTTTCGTCGCCGAACGCGAGCTTGCGTGGAAGCGCGAAGCGGTGGTGCGCGACACCGAAGTCGGTGAGCTGTCCGTGACGGTTCTCTACAACTCCCTGCGTGAATGGCGGGGCTTGCAGCGCGCTGTTGCGGGTGCGGCTCTGGTTCAGGATGCGCGCCTTGATGCCCTGTCTCGACGCGGCGCAGCCATGACGCTGGTTCATCGCGGCAGCCTTGAGCAGGTCACCGCAGAGCTGGCTGCGCGCGGCGCTCAGCTGGAAGAGGACGCCGATCTGGGCTGGACGGTGCGTAGCCGTCGATGAAAGCCACCCAGCTTGCACTCGATCTTGCTCTTGAACCCGATTACAGCGCCGACGCTTATTGTGTGACCGATGCCAATATCTCGGCCATGCGAACGGTGCAGCGTTGGCCGCAATGGCGTTATGGCCATCTGCTCTTGGTTGGCCCGGCAGGCAGTGGCAAAACCCACCTTGCGGGCATCTGGGCAAAGCGTGCCAACGCGCGGTCGCTTGATCCGCAAGATCTGTCAAAGTCGCTGAAAAGCGTCCAGCGCGGTGAGGCAGTCTTGCTGGAAGATCTCCACACTGGCGTTGATGAGGACGGCCTGTTCCATCTGCTCAACAGAGCCGCTGGGGACGCTGGTGTAACGGTGCTGATGACGGCTTCCAAACCGCCTGTGGACTGGCCGGTTCAGCTGCCGGATCTGGCGTCGCGCTTAATTGCGGCAGAGAATGCGACCTTGCACGAACCCGACGACGCGCTTCTGCGGCAGGTGATGGAAAAGCTGATCCGCGACCGACGCACGCCGATGACTGCCGGCGTGCTGGAATATCTGCTGACACGCATGGATCGCTCGGTGGATTATGCCCGTGCGCTGGTGGCCTGGCTGGACCGCGAAGCGCTGGCGCGTAAAGGTCCAGTCACGCGCACCCTTGCGCGAGAGGGCCTTGCGGCTTTATCCACCGATTGACGCCTGTTTTTCGACCACCCACTGAGGACCTCTCTCCATGACGGATGCTGCCGAAACCCAGGACGACGCATCGGCGCTTCTCGCTTCGCCAGAGCGGTTCCTGAACCGCGAGCTCTCCTGGCTTCAGTTTAACTGGCGCGTCCTTGATGAGGCGCGAAACCCCTCTCATCCGGTGCTGGAGCGGCTTCGCTTTTTGTCGATTTCGGCCAGCAACTTGGATGAGTTTTATATGGTCCGCGTGGCCGGGCTGCGGGCTCAGGTCCGCAATGGTGTGGATCGCCCTGGCCTTGATGGCCTGACCCAGACCCAGCAGCTTGAAGCGATCCGCGATGAAGTGGGCCGGTTGATGGATGCCCAGCAGAAAAGCTGGGAGGATATCCGCGCGCTGATGGAAGATGAGTCCATTACGCTTCTTGATGCTGAAGAATTATCAGCCAAGGAAAAGGCCTGGCTGCGTGATGACTTCCTGGCGCACACCCTGCCGGTTATCACACCGCTTGCCATCGATCCGGCGCACCCATTTCCCTTTATTCCAAACCTGGGCTTTGCCCTGGCGCTGAAGCTGCAGCGCCGTGATGTTGGCAAGACCCTCAATGCGCTCCTGCCGCTGCCAGCCGGGGTGAAACGCTTCATCGAAATACCCACCGAAGAGCGCGATTCCAGCGGTCGCCCGGTCAAGCGCTTCATCGCGCTGGAGACGATCCTGACGCTCTTCATCGACGCGCTGTTTCCCGGCTATGAAGTGCTGGGGCAGGGCGCGTTCCGCATCATCCGCGACAGCGATATCGAGATCGAGGAAGAAGCCGAAGATCTGGTTCGCGAGTTCGAGCAGCTATTGAAACAGCGCCGTCGCGGCGTGCTGGTGCGCTTGAAGGTCGAAGCGTCCATGCCCGAAGAATTACGCCGCTTCATCACCCAGCAGCTCCATGCCGAGCGCCAGGATATCCAGCTGGTGGACGGGCTGCTCGGCCTGTCGCAACTGTCCCAGCTGATCCCGGAGGATCGCAAGGAGTTGGAGTTCGAGCCGTACGAGCCGCGCTTCCCCGAGCGCATCAAGGAGATGGGTGGCGATGTCTTCGCAGCCATCCGCGCCAAGGACCTGATCGTTCACCACCCCTATGAGAGCTTTGACGTGGTGGTGGAATTCTTGCGCCAGGCGGCGGCTGATCCTGATGTGGTGGCCATCAAACAGACGCTTTACCGGACCTCGAAAAACTCCCCCATCGTGGCGGCGCTCATTGAGGCGGCTGAGGCCGGCAAGAATGTCACGGCGCTGGTGGAGCTCAAAGCGCGCTTTGACGAAGAAGCGAACCTGAAATGGGCCCGCGATCTTGAGCGCGCCGGGGTTCAGGTTGTCTACGGCTTCATCGAGTACAAGACGCACGCCAAGATCTCTCTTGTGGTCCGGCGTGAGAGCGGTGAGCTGCGCACCTATGCCCATTTCGGGACTGGCAATTATCACCCGATCACAGCGCGCATCTATACTGATCTGTCGCTGTTTACCGCCGATCCGGCATTTGGTCGCGACGCCGGGCGGGTGTTTAACTTCGTCACCGGTTATGCCAGACCACAGGGGCTTGAGAAGCTTGTGATCAGCCCAATCAATCTGATTGATGTGATCGTGGAGAAGATCGACCGCGAGATCGCCAACGCCAAGGCGGGCAAACCGTCTGGAATCTGGCTGAAGCTCAATTCCTTGGTCCACCCTGTGGCCATCGACAAGCTTTATGAGGCGAGCGCTGCGGGTGTGAAATGTGAGCTTGTGATCCGAGGGATTTGCTGTCTGCGGCCCCGCGTGCCGGGCCTGTCGGACAATATTGAGGTTAAATCGATTGTCGGGCGCTTCCTGGAGCATTCGCGCATTGCCTGCTTTGCCAATGGCGAAGCCATGCCGAGCCCGAAGGCTGAGGTCTATATTTCCAGTGCTGACTGGATGCCGCGCAATCTTGACCGCCGTATTGAAACATTCTGCCCGGTGGACAATCCGACGGTTCATCGTCAGGTGCTCGATCAGATCATGGTCGCCAACCTTAATGACGAGACCCAGTCCTGGCTGATGAATGCGGACGGCAGCTACCACCGCGTGGACGCAGGCAAGCTCGAGAACCCGTTCTGTGCGCACACCTATTTCATGAACAACCCCAGCCTGTCTGGGCGCGGCGCTGCGCTGAAGAATGACCAGCCGCCGGTCTTCTCCCATATCGGTGATCGGGCCTGACGATTGACGACGCCTTCTGCCCCTGACCTGAGCCTTCCTGCCGATCGCCGCGATGTCGCGGTTATCGATATTGGATCGAACACGGTCCGCCTGGTGCAGTTCAGGTTGCAGGGGCGGGCGCTCTGGCCGGTCTTCAACGAGAAAGCGACGGCAGGCCTGGGGCGTGGCGCGTCGGAAACCGGGCGACTGAACAGTGAAGGTGTTGAGGTGGCGATGCGGGCGCTGAAGCGTTTTGCGGTGCTGCTTGACGCCAAAGGCATCACTGACCGCCGGGCCGTGGCCACCGCCGCTGTGCGAGACTGCGAAGACGGGCCGGACTTTGTCGCCCGCGCTGCCGCAGAGACCGGCTTCAAGATCAAGGTGCTCACGGGCGAAGATGAAGGACGCATATCTGCTGTGGGCGTCCTCAGCGGGATCGGAGAGGCCAATGGGCTGACCGGCGACCTTGGGGGCTCCAGCCTGGAGCTGACAACGCTGCAGGGCCGCAATGTTGGCAAGGCCCAGACGCTGCCTTTGGGGCCTCTTGCGGTTGCAAGCGAAGATCTTGATTTGGCCAAAGCTGTTATCAAGCAGCGGCTCAAGTCAGCCTCTCGCGCACTCAAATCGTCTGGACCAACCTTCTATGCAGTAGGTGGGGCCTGGCGCGCTCTGGCCCAGCTCGCCATGGCGCTGGATGAAGACTATCCGCTGCGCATGCTGCACCAGTACACACTCAGTGTTGACCAGGTGAATGAGGTGGCAAAGTTCGCCATGTCGCAGACTGAGGACTCGCTCGCGCTTATTCCGCACGTGTCTCCACGGCGCGCTGCGGTACTGCCGTACGCGGCGCTCCTCTTAAAAAAGATCGTCAAAAAGGGACGGTTTGAGCAGGTTGTCATTTCTGCGAACGGTCTCCGTGAAGGTGTCGTCTGTGTTGACGATCCCGAGCTTGTGGAGACTGGTGATCCGCTGCTGGCCGGGACCGAAGCGCTGGCACTGCAAAGCGGGCCAGAGGCCGGGCTCGGTCATGCTTTGAACGACTGGGTGGACCGGGTTTTCAGCCATCAGCCGATTATCTTTTCCCCGACACGCGATGCCATCCTGCGAGCAGCAGCGTGCCGCCTCGCCGATATCGGCTCGCGTTTGCACCCGGATCACCGGGCCGATCTGGCGACCGAACAGATTCTCTATGCTCCGATTGGTGGTGTGACCCACTATGAGCGCGCGCTACTGGCTTTGACGGTCTACCATCGCTATGCGGGCAAAACCCAAAGGCCGGAGACCTGCGCGGCACGCCGTCTGCTCGATGATAAGACCGAAGACGCAGCGATGAAGCTGGGTCTGGCTTTAAGGCTCGGGGCGGCGCTTTGTGGTCGGTCAGCCTCTGTGCTTCGGGGCTTTTCGCTTAATCGAACCGATGACACCCTGATCCTTGGGGTTGAGGCAGCGTCAGAGCCACTGGTGGCCGAACGCGCGCTGCAACGCTTTGAGCAACTGGCCGTCACGCTCGACCTACGCCCTGAAGTCGTCATTTCCTGAGCAAAGGGGCGATGGTCCCTGTTTGCGCGGCCAAGACTGTGCTCTATGTAACGCTGTAACAATCCAACTCACGGGGAGCCTATCCATGAAATCTGCTTTGACGACGACCGCCGCTCTGTCAGCTCTGCTGCTGGCAGCCTGCGGACCGACCGAAGACACCTCAGCTGACAGTGCAACGGAAGCTCCGGCTGCCGAAGGTCCAGCCGCTGAAGCGCCTGCCGCGGAAGCGGCCGCCGTTGAAACGACGGCGCTGGCGGATGTGATCGCCGATGCGCGCCGTGATGGCGACCGTGCCCGCGACCAGTTCCGCAATCCGGCTGAAACACTGGAATTCTTTGAGGTGGAGCCGAGCCACACCGTCGTCGAAGCGCTGCCCGGCGGTGGCTGGTATGGCCGCATTCTGCTGCCCTATACCGAGGCTGAAGGCCAGTACATGGCCATCAACTACTCCATGCCAATCTATGAAGCGCTGTTTGGTGATCGCCTGACGGATGAGCGCCGGGCGTCGCTGGCCGCATGGGAAGAAAGCTTCCCGGGTCAGGCCGCTGAGTGGGGCGGTGAAGTTGAAGGGGCGTTCCGTTTTGGCGGTGTTCCTGCCGAGTTCGCAGGTCAGGCCGACCGGGTGCTCTATATCCGCGCGCTGCACAACATCCAGCGTACCGGCTATATGGATGCCGCCGTGGAAGATGCCTTCACCCTGCTGAAGCCGGGCGGAATTCTGGGCGTGGTCCAGCACCGGGCTCCAGCGGACGAAACCGATGAGCGCGCTGACGGCAACCGTGCATACCTGCGCCAGGCCGATGTGATTGCCGCGTTTGAAGCTGGCGGCTTTGAGCTGGTCGACACCAGCGAAATCAATGCCAACCCGAACGATACCGCTGACTATGATGTCGGCGTGTGGGCGCTGCCGCCGTCAAACTCCGGTGATAGCGAAGAAGAAGACGTGCCGCCGTTGCAGTCGATCGGTGAATCAGATCGCATGACCCTGAAATTCCGCAAGCCGGAATAAGGGCTCTGCCGCGCTTTAACGGGAAACCCCGGAGTGGAAGCTCCGGGGTTTTTTGTGTTTGTCCTGAAGGTCCTTCGAGACGCGCTGCGCGCTCCTCAGGATGAGGCCTTCATAGAGCTCTTACTCTCCTCATCGGCGAGGAGCGAGCCTTTGGCGAGCGTCTCGAAGGGCCAACTAATTTGCCCCGATCGTCGTGCGATGGAGCAGCCGGGCATGGCCTTCATAGCCGCCGGTCGCCATGTGCTGGGTGCAGCGATTGTCCCACATGACCAGCATGTTGGGGTCCCATTTCTGGGCATAGACATTCGCCTCATCATGGCAGGCCCCATAAAGCTCAACCAGGATCATGAAGGCCTCTTCGTCGGACACGCCATCAATGGTGCGCACATAGCCGGGGTTTACGAACAGGCATTTGCGACCGGTCTCGGGGTGGGTCTTCACCAGCGGGTGGAGCTGGGTCGCATAGGCGTCGTCGTTGGCGATGATCGTCATGGACCGGTCCTCGCCATCATTGTCGCCATAGGCCCCATCCGGCGCGTATCCGAGGCTGGCCGAATGCACGCCATTCAAGTCCTCGATTTTCGCCTTCATCTCATCTGACAGCGCATCATAGGCCGCGTAAGTGTTGCAGAATAGCGTGTCGCCGCCGACCGGTGGGATGACCTTGCCGTGCAGCACCGTGCCAGCAGGGGGATGCTCCTGAAAGCTCCAGTCTGAATGCCAGGCGGCGGCAAACACACTGGCTTTTTCGTTGGCTTCGCGGCGCACCTCGATGATGTGCGGGCGGTCGGGCAGAGGCTTGATGAAGGGATCGTCTCCGAACGGACCGAAATAGCTGGTAAATCGCTCCAGATCGTCGTGATCCATCGGCTGGTCTGGGAAGGCGAGCACCAGATGCTCCAGCCAGGCGGCGCGGATCGCCGCAACGGTCTCGTCATTGAGCGGCTGGGTCAGGTCGACGCCGGTTACGGTCGCACCAAGCGCCTCGCCGGAGGAGGTAATCGTCAGCTGTGTCATGGTTCGTCCCTGAAAGGTTTTTCTTTTAAAGGTCAGATGTGCCGCGTGGCGCGTCAAGGGTGAAGGCGCTAGGGTGAGGTCGCTCATCCTGCGGAGATAATGATGCTTTTCGCCCCGCTCGCCCTGTCTGCAGCCCTGGTGCTGGTAACCGTTGTTATTCAGATTGTCGGCCTGGCTGTGTTCATCTGGATCATGCGGCGGCGGGCCAGCCGCTTTGCCGGGTTCAGCTATGTGCTTCAGCAGCTCGGCGTGATCCTGGCTGTGGTGATGGGGCTGTTTCTGCTGCATGCGCTTCAGATCTGGCTCTATGCGGTGGTTTATCTGGCGCTCAATGAGTTTGAGAGCTTTGAGGCGGCGCTTTACTTCTCCACCAGCTCTTTCACCACGGTTGGCTATGGCGAGATCTTCATCGAAAGCCGTTGGCGCATCGTGGCGGCGATCCAGAGTGCGAATGGGTTCCTGCTCCTCGGGTGGTCCACCATCTTCCTGTTATCGGTGCTGACGCGGCTTCGATCCGTTGAAATCGACTGGCTGGAAAGCCGCCTTGATCCGGACCTTTTCAACCATCAGCGCGCGGAAAAAGACGAGCCTTGAGCGCTTTATGGTGACGCTGCGCTTACCTTAGACCCAGCGCGCCGCTTGCCGGGGTCCGCCATGCCGGGCTAAACCGGCGCAAATCCTTTTTCATGAGCCAGAGGTTCGCCGCGCCCATGTTCAACAAAATCCTGATTGCCAATCGTGGCGAGATCGCCGTTCGCGTCATCAAGACCTGCAAGCGGCTGGGTATTCCCACTGTGGCGGTCTATTCGGAAGCCGATGCCGATACGCTGGCGGTGGAGATGGCAGACGAGGCGATCTTTATTGGCCCGCCAGCACCGGGCGAATCCTACCTGCAGATGGACAAGATCATCGCTGCCTGTGAGGAAACCGGCGCGGACGCGGTCCATCCCGGCTTTGGTTTTCTGTCTGAGAATGCTGCTTTCCCCAAAGCCCTGAAAGAAAAGGGCATCGCCTTCATCGGGCCGAACCCGCACGCCATCTCTGCGATGGGTGACAAGCTGGAATCAAAGAAGCTCGCCGCGAAAGCGGGCGTGAACACGGTTCCCGGCTTTAAAGGCGAGATCGTTGATGACCAGCAGGCCGTGGAAGTGGCCGAAGACATCGGCTACCCGGTCATGATCAAGGCGTCCGCTGGCGGGGGCGGCAAGGGCATGCGCATCGCGCGCTCTGAGGATGAAGTTCGCGAAGGCTTCAAGGCCGCGCGCAACGAGGCGAAATCCTCCTTCGGTGATGACCGCATCCTGATCGAGAAATTCGTTGAAAAGCCGCGCCATATCGAGATCCAGGTGCTTGGCGACAAGCATGGTAATGTCATTTATCTCAATGAGCGCGAATGTTCAGTCCAGCGGCGGAACCAGAAAGTTCTGGAAGAGGCTCCGTCGCCCTTCCTGGATGCCAAGACCCGCAAGAAGATGGGCGAGCAGGCCGTCGCACTCGCCGCTGCCGTGGACTATGACAGCGCCGGTACGGTGGAGTTCATCGTCGACCCGGCCAAGAATTTCTACTTCCTGGAAATGAATACCCGGCTTCAGGTGGAGCACCCGGTCACCGAATTGACCCACGATATCGATCTGGTTGAGCAGATGATCCGTGTGGCGTCCGGCAAGCCGCTTGAGGTCACCCAGGCCGATATGAAGATCAAGGGCTGGGCAGTTGAAGCGCGCCTCTATGCTGAAGACCCGTATCGCGGCTTCCTGCCCTCCATCGGCCGGCTGAAGCGCTATACCGAGCCAGCAGAAGGCGACGCGGGTCCCGGCAAGCTGCGCATCGACAGCGGTGTACGCGAAGGCGACGAAATTTCCATGTTTTACGACCCGATGATCGCCAAGGTCATTGGCTACGGAAAGACCCGTGAGAAGGCGATCGACGCACTCTCAAACAGCCTGGATCGCATGCGCGTGGATGGACTTCAGTCCAACAAGCCCTTCCTGTCCGCGGTGCTGGATGAACCGGACTTCCGCTCTGGCAATATCCACACCGGCTATATCGAAGAGCACTTCCCTGAAGGCTTTAACGGCACGCTGCCGACTGAGAAACAGCTGAAATGGATGACCGCAGCGTCTGCCTACGCCCATGTGCTCGACCAACACCGGCTGGCCCATATCTCCGGTCGCATCGCGCCTGCTGACGAGATCGAGCAGCTTGAGTGTGTGGTAATCCTGGACGGGCAAAGCTTTGCCGTTGAGGTTCAGCTGGATGATCTGGGTGCGGCGAAGATATGGATTCCGGCGCTGAGCACTGATCCGCTGGAGCTAACCACTGCTTGGCGTCCGGGCCTTGGCCTGTTTGAAGGCGAGCTGGGCGGAGAGGCCTTCTGTCTGGAAATCGCTCCGCGCACCGAGGGCTATAACCTGACCCATCGTGGTTATCGCGCCATGGCACTGGTTTGCCCGCCGCGCACCGCGAGCCTTCACGCCAAGCTGCCGGAAAAAGAGCCGGTGGACATGGCCAAGCTGGTCGTCAGCCCGATGCCGGGCCTTGTGGTGTCTGTGGCTGCCGAAGTGGGCCAGGAGGTCAAGGCAGGTGAAGCGCTGCTTGTCGTTGAAGCCATGAAGATGGAAAACGTCCTGCGCGCCGAAGTGGACGGTGTCATCAAGACCGTCAGTGCCGAGCCTGGCGCCAGTGTGGCCGCGGACGAGCTGCTGATTGAGTTCGAATAAAGCCTCCCCTAAACCCGTTGACAGGAATCAATGACTGCCCAAATCTGCGCGCCTATCCAACGCGGGGAGGACGCATTATGGGTTTCATGGACGCTGTTAAGTCGGTCTATTCCAACTACTTCAACTTTCAGGGTCGCGCGCGGCGCTCTGAGTACTGGTTCTTCTATCTGTTCGCCGTCATAGTCGGCGTCGTTGCTCAGATTCTGATTGTCTCAACGGGCGAAACCGGGGCGGGCATTTTTGGTCTCGTTTACGGCGTTTTTATCCTCGGGACGCTCATCCCGCAGCTGGCTGTTGCGGTACGTCGACTCCACGACACGGATCGGTCCGGCTGGTGGCTCCTCATCGGTCTCATCCCGCTCGTCGGTTTTATCGTCTTGCTCATTTTCATGGTTGGCGACTCCAAGCCGGGTGCCAATAAGTACGGCCCAAATCCGAAGGGCGCGTAGCCGCGACTTCAAAGCTTCAAGGAAAGGGGCGGGCGTGTGTGGCGCTCGCCCTTTTTCTTTCTGCGCTTGCGTTAAATTTGGGTCATGTGGGCCCAGTTTTCATTGACATCTCTGGCCAAGCTCGAAGAGCCTGTCATCCTATCTGAAGCTGTGCAGAGACCCTTACTCATGGATATAGGCCACGTCTTGTTTCGCCCGAATGGGCGCATTGGTCAGCAGGATTACTGGATCGGGATTTTAATCCTGGTTGTTGCAAATCTGCTCATTGGGATTACCGGTCCGCTTTACCCGATTTTTTGGCTGGGCCTGATCTGGGTGGGGCTCGCCGTTTACGGAAAGCGGCTGCACGATGCGGGCAAGACAGCCTGGTACCATGCTTTGGTTTGGGGGTTGAGCCTTGTGCTGGGCGGCATAGGGGTCGTGATTATGGTGGCCAGCGCTATAAGCGCCGGAATTATTTCCGACTCGACCGATCTCTCAACCGATCAGATTATCGCTTTGGTGTCGGCTGGCGGCTTCGGCCTTCTGTTGATTGGCGCATCCAACCTAGTCTGGATTATCTACACCCTTTGGGTTGGCTTTTTGAAGGGCGACGCGGGTGAAAACGCCTACGGCTCACCGTCGGCAGGCGATGCCGCCACCGCTGCAACCGCATCCGCCGCGTCAGGCAGCGCAGGCGCGCCGCTGGAGGGTGAGATCACCCGAACTGACGCGCCAGGCGACGGGCCAAAATCCTGAGATATTCCAACATTTCATCATTGATCGACCGGGGAGCAAGATCATGAATGCTGCGACGTTTTTTGTGCCGAAAGGCCGCCTCAACCGAAGCCAGTTCCAGATGGCTGCGCTGGTCCTGGTGGCTATCGGTTTTGTCAGTGCGCTTGGTGGGCTTGTCCCCGGAGCAACAGCTGCGATGGCGATTGGCTCGCTGACAACGCTGATAGGCCTGGTCACGATCTACATGTGGGTGGTGATCTGGATCAAGCGCCTGCATAACGCCAACGTCACGGGCTGGATGACGATCCTGCTCGCGCTTGGCTATTTCCTCCTTTCCCAGATCGTGACGACCGTCGTCTCATCTCTGGTCGCGCCGGAAATGAGTGACGCTGTGGCCAACGCGATGATGAACGATGGCTTCATGGCTATGATGGAGGTGAGTGCCGAATATGGCCCGCAGCTGGCACTGCCAGTCGGGATTGCTGGCGCGATCCTGTCGCTGGCCTATGCCCTTCTGTTCAATGCGGTCCTGAAAAACGACCCGGACGAGAATCGGTACGGGCCTGCACCGCAGTAGGCATTACGGAAACGCTTGATGCCAAGCGCGCGCCGGGCCATACCGGCGCGCGTTGCTTTGTGTTGAGGGGCCATGCCCAGTTTCGATTTCAAGACGGTTTTCATGCCAACGGCCCGGCTGGGCGCGGACCAGTACTGGCTGGCGCTTGGCATGGTCGCGTTGATCGATACGCTGCGCCTCAGCCTTGTTGCCCCCGGCGCGGTGCAGACGTCCTTTATTACCCTCATCCTTTTGAGCTTTGTGCATATCAACCGGATGCGCGATGCGGGTCGCCAACTGGGCCTGATATCCGTACCGCTATTGCTGGGGCTCGCCGGCAAGATCGTCGCGGCCTGTGTGGCGTTGTTCTTCGCCATGCTGCCGATTCTCAACGCCTATCTGGTGGAGCGCGGGGTCGATATCAATGATCCTGAGGCGATGAATGCGCTTGCCGCTGATCCAGGCTTCCAGAGCGAATTTCAGGCCTATGTGATGAATACGCCAGAGCTGGCGGTAGAGCTAGCGCAGGCCATGGCCTGGCCGTCTCACTGGGGTTTCTGGATTGTTGTGGTGCTGGTGGGGCGCTGGTTTGCCAAGCTGCCCAGCCGTCAGGCGTAAGGCCTAGACCGGCGGCTGAACCGCCGTGACTTCACCAAACACGCCTTCAAACGCGGATTTCAGCGCCATGTCTGCGTCATCCAGGGTGACGGGTAGTCCAAGATCAACAAGGCTGGTCACCCCATAGCGCGGATCGGAGATCCCGCAGGGTGTAATGCCGGTAAAGTCATCAAGATTTGGCTCGACATTCAAAGCTATTCCGTGAAACGACACCCAGCGGCGCAGGCGAATGCCGATGGCCGCGATCTTGTCTTCACGCTCAGGCCCGCCCGGCTTTGTACGGTCGACCCAAACGCCAACGCGGCCGCAGCGGCGCTCGCCCTTCACGTTGAAGCTGTCGAGCGTGTTGATAATCCAGTCTTCAAGATCGCGCACAAATTTGCGCGCATCGCGCCCGCGTTTTGTCAGGTCCAGCATCACATAGGCCACCCGTTGGCCCGGCCCGTGATAGGTGTATTCCCCGCCACGCCCGGTCTCAAAAACCGGCAGTCGGTCTGGATCGGTCAGGTCGTCCGGCTTGGCGCTGGTGCCTGCGGTGTAAAGCGGATCATGCTCCAACAGCCAGATCAGCTCAGCGGCCTCACCTTTGGAGATGGCCGCGGCGCGCTCTTCCATGGCTTTGACGGCCTCAGGGTAGGGGACGCGGCCGGTCGATACGGCCCATTCCACAGGCGGGAGCTGCTCAATCTGCGACATGGTCAACTTTCTTAACGGGTCGGAAACCGGCTCGGAACATCGTGTTGCATACACAGCAAGGCAAGGCCTTGCACCGCGCGAATACAGGATTGCGACCCGACATGAGCCAGCTTGGTGCCGTACAGGTGGAAATTTCAGTGCTGCTTGGCCGTTCCAAGCTGCCGATCCATCAATTCCTGCGCATGGGTCGGGGTGCCGTGATTCCCCTTGATGCCGGTGAAGGTGACGAAGTCTGGATTCTCGCCAACAATCATCCGATCGCGCGCGGTGAAATCGTCATTCAGGGTGACCGTGTGGCCGTGTCGATTACCGAAGCGGCGGACGTACCCGATTACTTTGCCGCATAAAAAGCTGCGCGCCTTGTGTCGTTCGGACTTCACACGGGCCTGAGGACTTGCTAAGAGCCCGCTTCCGATTTTCGCGCTCGTGGCGGAATTGGTAGACGCGCAGCGTTGAGGTCGCTGTGGGGTAAAACCCGTGGAAGTTCAAGTCTTCTCGAGCGCACCACTCTTCGAGTGACAAACGCCGTCCCGGATGCCCGGGGCGGCGTTTTTGTTTCTGCATACAAACGCGAAATCGGGCTCGCCCAATTGGTCATAGACGCCTAGGCTTGCGGTTAATCCCACTCGCGCTTGAAGGGGCGTCCCATGGCTGACCCTGCAGATCTCCTCGAAGATGTTGAAGAGACCTCCGACGATGAGGTCCGTCAGCTCCGCCTTGTCACAGAGCTGGTGGGCGCCATCGCAGATCGCGATGGCCCGCTCATTCGCCAGCGCATGGCCGATGAACACCCTGCCGATATCGCTGATGCCGTTGAGCAGCTGAACTGGGACCAGCAGCAGGTCATCTGCGAGCTGTGCCCGGATGTCTTCAATGGTGAGGTTCTTGCCGAGCTGGTCGATGAGACCCGCGGGGACATCATCGATGCGCTGGAACCCCAGCAGATCGCGGATGCGCTTGGGGATCTTGATTCTGACGACAAAACCCATGTCGTCGAGGAGCTGGATGAGGAAACGCGCGCCGCGGTTCTGGCCGCGGTGTCCGATGTAGACCGTCAGGCGCTGGAAGCCTCGCTCGCTTTTGAGGATGAGACCGCCGGCCGCCTGATGCAGCGCGAGTTCGTTGCAGCTCCGTCCTTCTGGAATGTAGGCAACACGATCGACCATATGCGCAAGGCCGGTGAGGACCTGCCGGATCTCTTCTTCGAGGTCTTTATCGTTGATGAAACCTTCAAGCCCGTCGGTAGTGTGCCTGTGAGCGCTTTGATGCGATCCCATCGCGATGTCATGCTGAAGGACCTGATGGTGCCGTCCAAGGTCATCATCCGCCCGGAAGACGACCAGGAAGACGCGGCCTACCTGTTTGAGAAATACCACCTGATCAGTGCGCCGGTGGTCGACGCTGACGGGCGTATCGCGGGTATGCTGACGCTCGATGATATCGTCGATGTCATCCAGGAAGAGAACAAGGAAGACCTGCTGGCGCTGGCTGGTGTGAACGAGGCGGGGCAGGCCGATACCGTCTGGTCGTCGGTGCGTGCCCGGGCCCCGTGGCTCTTGGTAAACCTTGGCACTGCTGTGTTGGCATCTGCCGTCATTGCGCTATTTGAAGGCGCGATTGCCCAGCTGGTAGCGCTGGCGGTTCTGATGCCGATCGTGGCCTCCATGGGCGGCAATGCCGGTACCCAGTCGCTGACCGTGGCCGTCCGTGCGCTGGCGTCGCGTGATCTGACCGCATCCAACTCCATGCGCGTGGTCTGGCGCGAGCTAGCTGCTGGTACGGTCAACGGCCTGATATTTGCCGTGGTTATGGGCATCGTGGCGGGCGTCTGGTTTGCCGACTGGCAGCTGGGCGGGGTTATCGCCATTTCAATGGTCATCACGCTCGCAGCAGCTGGTCTGTCGGGCATCCTCATCCCGCTGGGCCTGCGCAAGATGGGTGCTGACCCGGCCGTGGCGAGTTCTGTTTTTGTGACCACTGTCACCGATGTGGTGGGATTCTTGGTCTTTCTCGGACTCGCGGCCATTGTTCTGCTTTAATCGGGGTGTGAGCTGGGCAGAGAGAATAAAACTGGGTGAATGTGGATGCTGACCCTTGCAATGATGACAGCCGCTGCGGCGCTCTTGAATGCCCAGCAGTCGGCGCAGGCTGATCCCGACATACAGGCCGAGCCCGCTGCGGCGGCCATGCCCGGTTTGAACCTGGGGACGCCATGGCGCGCCGGACCCTCGCTATACGAGCCGCGCGCGGGTCTGGCCGCTGCGGTCCATGACGGCAAGATTTATGCGGCCGGTGGCGCAGGTCTTGTGGATCCGCACGACAATTTTGAAGAATATGATCCGGAGTTCGGGCGCTGGCTTGACCGGTCTGCGCTGCCCGTAGGGCTTGAGCGCTTTGCCATGGCGAGCCTCGGCGATCGGATTTACGTGGCCGGTGGCTTCAGCGCTGAGTCCGGTTCAGAGCCTATCGCAGAGGTCTGGTCCTTCGACCCGGCCGTCAATGTGTGGCAGGGCGAACCGGCCATGCCGGGACCCAAATCGGCGTTTGCCCTGTTGTCTGTGGACGGCGCGCTCTATGCGGTTGGCGGTGAGGGCGGTGTCGCGGGCATGTTTGTCTATAACCCCGAGGTGCTGGAGTGGACCACGGTCGCAGCCCCCCAGCGGGTCAATCGCCGGGGCGCAGCCGCTGTCGTGGTGGGGCAGGAAATCTGGCTGATCGGCGGCATCGGCGCGCGCACCAGCAGCGCTGCGGTAGACATCTACGATGTCAGCACGAGTACCTGGCGTGAAGGCCCGGCCTTGCCTGAACCGCGCGCGGGCCATGCTGCAGCCGTACTGGACGGGCGCATCCATGTCTTTGGCGGGCGGAGTGCAGATATGCAGCGCACGGTGCGCGATCATTTCCAGCTGGACCCGGCCACGCTTGAGTGGACCGAAGGGCCTGAGCTGCCCGTTGCTCGCACCGAAGCGGCTGCTGCGGCACTCGGCAATGAAGTCTGGCTGATCGGCGGCGGTGCCGGTGCTGGCTTCTTTGCGCCCTTTACCGCTGTGGACACGGTGGATGTCATTCGCCCGACCGGCGAAGGCTAAACGGCCTTGCGCTTGCATTGATGGGGTCAACCCGTCGTTTAGGCGTCTCGGAACGGAACAGTCATGAAACCGCGTTTGAACGCAACACGCACTGTGCGCGACCTGATCAAGGCCCATGAGCCCTTCGTCGAAACGGCGGAGCGGCGCGGTCGACGCTGGGTCATTGGCTGGGGCCACCGGGCGACGGCCCGTGAAGGTGCGACGATCACGCCGGACAATGCCGAGCTTTTGCTGATCTACGATGCGCTGCAGGCCCAACAGGCCGTGGACGCGGTCGTTGGAGACGAACTTCCCAAATCGGCACGCGATGCCCTTGCCAGCTTTGCAGCCTCGATTGGCTTGAGCGCTTTCAAGGTGTCCGATGTGGCAAGGCTGGCCAAGGCCGCGCGTCACCGGGAAGCAGCAGCAGCCCTTGATAGCTGGGTACGGGCTGAGGTGGATGGTCGCCTGGCGGTATCTGACCAGCTGGTTCAGCGTCGCCACGCTGAAAAGGCGCTCTTCCTTGAGGCTCTAAACGAGCCTGTCGCCGCTGCGCCTGAGCCGAAGGTTGAACCGCCTGCCGCTGAGGAACCGACGCTGGGCGTTTTGGTGGACGTGGATATTGCGTTTGAAGACGCACCCGCTGCGGCCCCTGTTTCAGCCTCGGTCGTTGCGACGCCACAGGCTGAGCCTGAGGGTGGGCCTGTAGAGCGTCCGCGCCGTGATCTTGGTACATCTGATGCAGAGGCTCGCGCGGCGATCGAGGCGACCGAGCGTGACAGTGTGTCGGACGCCATTGAAGTCACAGCACGTGAGGTGACGGCCGAGCCTGAGGACGCCCCAACTGAGGATGAACCGGTTGAGCCTGAAAGCTTTGAAGCCGAGCTGGTCGCGCAGACGGAGGACGCCCTGGATGAAGAGGCTGTACCTGAGGACAACTCTGAAGCGCTAAAGTCCCGCCAGGACGCCGCGATCAAAGCGGTGATGACCCGTATGGCAGGCACCATGGCGACCAGTGTGGTCCCGGCACCGCAAGCCGACGTGCCTGCCGCTGATGAGGACGAAGATACGCCGCAAGCAGACAGCGCCGCTGAGGCGAGCGCTGAACCGGAGCCTGAAGCCGAGCCACAGCCTGACCTGACCGATGTGCGCCTGGGCTTTAGCTATATGGAGCCGTCGCGCGTCAAAGTTCCGCTCGCCCGCGAAACTGAGGACACAGCGGTAGACGTTGGGACCCAACCAGAGCCTGAGCTCGAGCCTGCACCCGCGCCCAAATCTGAGCCGATGCCAACGCCGGTCTACGGTACAGTATCGGTGAGCACGGTCTCGCCGAGTCAGAACCCTGACGATGAGATAGACGCCGCCCCAGTGTCGCCAGAACCGGTATCGCCCGAACCCGCTCCGCCACACCCGGCGGCTGCACCTGCGTCCGCGCCGGGTCTGTCGGGTGAGAGCGAGGGGCCGGATCACCCCGACGAGGAGGATGGTTACCACGGCGAGGATGACGACATTCTCGATCCGGTGATCGTGGCCGGTCCTGAAGCGGGCGATCTGGAGTTTGAGGCCAAGCCGCAGAAAAGCGCCAGCTGGGTCTTCCCGGCGATGATGGGCGTGGGCGTGGTTATGACTGGTCTTGGTGGCTGGGAACTGGCCAGCAATTTCGACGCCTATATGGCCGGTGGGATCAGCCACTCGCCGATCGGACCGGTGGTATTCGGCTCGGGTTTCCTGCTGACCGTGGGGGCAGCCTGGATGACGCTGAGCCGCCGTTAGGAGCGGGGCCTGAGACACTCACGCCGCTTGACCTTGATGAGGGCCGTGGTATCTCGCGAGCCATGATTGCTAACCAGTATCCGACCCTGGAATTTCCAGTGGGTGAAACGGCGGAAATGCTGCGCGATACCGTGCGCTCTTTCGCCTCCGATCGCATCGCTCCGCGCGCTGCAGAGATTGACGAAAAAGACGAGTTCCCGGCTGACCTGTGGCCGCAGCTCGGTGAGCTGGGCCTGCTTGGCATCACCGTGGAAGAAGAGCTCGGCGGCACCGGCCTTGGTTATCTGGAACACTGCATCGCGATGGAGGAAGTCTCCCGCGCCAGTGCTTCGGTTGGCCTGTCCTACGGCGCGCACTCCAATCTGTGCGTCAACCAGATCCGCATCAACGGCAATGACGAGCAGCGTGCGAAATACCTGCCCAAGCTGATGAGCGGTGAGCACATTGGTGCGCTGGCCATGTCAGAGCCGGGCGCCGGGTCCGACGTTGTGTCCATGAAGCTGAAGGCCGAAAAGAAGGGTGACCGCTACATCCTCAACGGCTCGAAGATGTGGATCACCAACGGCCCGAGCGCAGACACCCTGGTTGTCTATGCCAAGACCGATCCCAGCGCAGGCTCCAAGGGCATCACCGCCTTCCTGATCGAGAAGGGCATGAAGGGTTTCTCCGTTGCGCAAAAGCTCGACAAGCTGGGCATGCGCGGCTCTGAGACCGGTGAGCTGGTGTTTGAAGACTGCGAAGTGCCGGAGGACAATATCCTGGGCAAGGAAGGCGGCGGTGTCCGCGTTCTGATGAGCGGTCTGGATTATGAGCGCGCCGTGCTGGCCGCCGGTCCCATCGGCATCATGCAGGCCTGCATGGACGTGGTCATGCCCTATGTCCACGAGCGCAAGCAATTCGGCCAATCCATCGGTGAGTTCCAGCTCATCCAGGGCAAGATCGCCGACATGTACACCAAGATGAACGCCACGCGCGCCTATGTGTACGCTGTCGCTCAGGCCTGTGACGCTGGCAAGACCACTCGCCAGGACGCGGCGGGGGCGATCCTGTTTGCCGCTGAGAGCGCCACCCAGTGTGCGCTGGACGCCATCCAGATCCTGGGCGGTAACGGCTATATCAACGAATACCCGACGGGCCGGCTGCTGCGCGACGCCAAGCTCTACGAGATCGGTGCCGGCACCAGCGAAATCCGCCGCATGCTGATCGGGCGGGAATTGTTTAACGCCACGCGTTAAGGCGCGAGCCAAACAAAGCCTTGAATTGAAACGACCCGCGCGGGAGACTGCGCGGGTCGTTTTGGTTTAGGGGTGGCAGCAGATGCTTGATTTGGCCGCAGCACTAGTACTGTACTACTCGCCGTGCGACAGCCCTGTATCTGGCCTCCTGTCCCAAGACTATGAGACATTTGATCAGTCAGACGAGGGGTGGCAAGGGCTGGCCCTGAGAGGTTGCCATGCGCAAGCAGCGGCTTTGATTGAAGCCTACCGCGCGGAAAACCAGGATCAGCTGAACCCCTCACAGGACTGGCACCTGGTCTGGCATACGGGGCAAATGCACGCCTATGCTGGAAACTACTCAACCGCTGTTGCGTCGTATGAAGCGACGCGCCAAATCAATCGGCTCCACAATCGCAATACCCAGCTGAAAACCGACGCCGTGATAGCGTTTCTTGAGCGCGACCTCGATGCATTGGAGGCTGTGCGAGATGAGCTTCGAGCCATGCCGGAACCTGCTGGCTTTCAGCAGATGGTTGAAAGCGTTTTAGCGCGCTACCCAGAGGCTGAGCCGCCGTCCTGGCCACCTGAGTTGGCAAGGGTTGAGGCGTATATCCGCTGTTTTGAGGATTCATACGCTGTTGCGTATGAGGATGCCTGCTAACTTGTCTCGGTGCCCGGCACCAAACCCTTTTCCAGCACCTCCATCGTCGCGCGATAGCCCGCCTCCACCGCATCATCAAACCGTTTCCATTCGCGCAAATCCATTTCCAGCTCCGGCAGGATCAGGACGTCGGTGGCGTCGCGGAAGCGGGCGTGCTGGCTCAAGGTACCCACCGTGGCCGCGCGCATCAGGAGCGAGGCAATTGGCGGGGGATCGGACAGGCCGTTTTTGCGCACCCATCCGGCAAAGCTGGGCGGGTCAACAAAGTCTGATGCGCGGATGGAGTTGGTGCGGGTCACATCACAGCCGATATTGAGGCCCCGGTGAAAGGCGCGCAGCTCCACCACGGGGAAGTTGTTGAACACCGCCCCGTCCACCAGCACATCCTCGCCGTCGACGACCGGAGGCAGCAGGCCGGGGATCGCGATGGAGCATCGCAAGGCCTCGCGCAGCACACCTGTCCGGTGCACGCGCACAGTCCCATCGGTGAGGTTTGAGGACACGCAGAAGTAAGGCCTCGCCAGCTCCTCAATCGTCACGTCGCCAAAATGGGTTTTAAGCCGCCGGTCCACGCGCTTGCCGCGGATCATGGAGACGACGGGCAGGGTCCAGTCCGACATGGGGTTGGAGTCCACGAAGGCCTGACGCATGCGGCTTTCCAGCTCGTCATTGTCCCACTCCAGAGCCGCCCCGGCCGCAATGATGCCGCCCATGGAGGCCCCGCAGTAAAAGTCGAACTCCATCCCCGCTTCGCGCAGGGCTTTCACCGCCCCCACATGGGCGTAGGCGCGGCTGCCGCCGCCTGACAGGGCGAGGCCGGTGGATTTGCCGGTCATGACGCGGGCCAGGTGGCGGGCATCGGCCGGGCTGTCCTGGCGCCAGTGGAAGCAGCGCGCGGCATCGGCTGCAGCCACCCAGTCGCCGGGGCTGGATGTGCGCTTGTCCCCGCCATGGTGGACGATCACCACATCGATCAGTTTCAGCCTGGCCGCCGGGGAGGGGTCTTCGGGCATCAGGGGCAGGGAGGGGCGTGCGTCGGCGCGTGCAAGCATCCAGATGCGATCAGCCCGGCCCATGGCGCGCCGGGCCCAGTCAGCATCGCCCAGCTTCGCGATCAGGATGACCACATCATGGTCCGCCTCCATGCGATCGAGGCGCGGGCCGGCCCAGGCGGCCTTGTCGTCGGCCACGATGGCGACCTTCAGGCCCAGATCGGCAACGGCGGCCTCCAGCTCGCGGGCGCGATAGTCCAGATCAATGGTGGGCGAGGTGGAGATCAGCGCAAACACCCGCGGCTCGGCCTGGGTATGGGCGGTGCCGCCGCGCAGCCGGTGCAGCATCATGCGCGCGAGCTCTCGCATTAGCGAGGCATGCTTGTTGGTCAGCCGCTCGAACGCCGCCTTGGGCAGGCGCACCAGCTCACTGTCACGAAGGGCATAGACGCTGGCAGAATGATTGCTGTCGGCCACCATGGCCATCTCGCCAATGGGCTCACCCTGGCGCACATGGCCTACCAGTTCCGGGCGCCCATCCGCGCCGTTGCGAAATGCTGCCAGCGCTCCAGATCGCACCAGATAGAAGGCGTCTGCCGGTTCACCCTGCTCAAACAGGGTTTGACCCGCGGGCAAGCAAAACCACTCAACCTCGGCCTCCACAGCCGACAGCGCGGCCTTCTCCAGCCGGTTTAAGAAGGGGAAGAGGTTGAGGGAGAATTTCATAGGCTTTGATCTTGTCTCTGTCCCGGACGAGTTAGCGATCCGGTATCTGCTGAAAGCTCCTGGATTATAATCACATCGCGCATCCAGTAGATCCCGGCTCTAATCCCGGACGCTGTCCGGGCTTGGCCGGGACAGGTGTGAGTCTATTAGTCATCACCCGCACCCCATCCGCTTGACCGGGCTCAGCGGCTTGAACACGCCGTCGCGTTTTTCGCCGCGGGCGGTCATGGCTTCCATGATGTCTTCCGGGCTCCACAACGAAGCCTGCAGCGTCATGGCGTGTTCCAGGCTATCGGCGACCGTGTGATCGCGCGCGTAAAGGAAGGAGCGCTTGGTACCGTTGATGGTCAGCGGGGCCTTGGAGGCGATCTTCTCGGCAATGGCGTCCACATGCTCATCAAGCGCCTCGGGGGTGTCGAGCACAGCGTTATAAAGCCCGATCTTTTCCGCACGCTCAGCGCTGAGCGTATCGCCGGTATAGGCAAGCTCGCGCGCCACGCCTTCCGGGATCAGGCCGGGCAGGCGCTGCAGCGTGCCCACATCGGCAAACATGCCGATATTCGTCTCTTCAATCCTGAGCCACGCCTCGGTCGTGCCAAAGCGCATGTCGGCGGCACAGATCATGTCTACCGCGCCGCCCACACAGGGGCCCTGAACGCTGGCGATGACGGGAAAGCGGGCGCGCTCAAATGCGGTAAACGCATCCTGCAGGGCCAGTGCTGCTGTCATGAAGGCTTCGCGCGCGCTTGCCGTGTCGGTGGTCAGCGCGTTGGGATCGGTGAAGACCGAAATATCCATGCCGGCTGAAAACACCGTGCCCTGGGCTTCAAGAATCAGCACCCGGGTTTCACCGGCATCGGACAGTGCCATTACCGCTTCGGGCAGCTCGCGCCAGAAGGCCGGCGTCATGGTGTTGCGCTTTTCAGGGCGGTTCAAGCGGATGCGGGCAATCGGCCCATCGGCAATCAGCTCAAAGGTTTCAAACTGAGGCGGGTTTGAAGCGTCCGGCATTTCGCCCTCCGTGTGGGATGCATTTGCCCCAGCATCGGTTGCTGCGCAGGTGAGAGCAAGGGGGCTGCGACGTTGCGCGAGGGGGTGTTGGCAGGCTAATCAGCACCCCAAGTGATTTTACTCCAGACCGTTGGCGGCCCATGACCCAGCTTTCCACCCAGCTCGATCCGAACTCTGACAGCTTTAAAGCCAATGCAGACGCCATGGCCGAACTGGTCGCAGAGCTGCGCGAAAAGACCGCTGAAGCGGCCAAGGGTGGCAATGAGCGCGCGCGCGAAAAGCACCTCAAACGCGGTAAGCTCTTGTCCCGTGATCGGGTGCAGCGCTTGCTCGATCCTGGCTCGCCCTTCCTGGAGTTGAGCCCACTTGCGGCGAACGGCATGTATGAGGGCGACGTTCACGGCGCGGGCATGATCACCGGCATTGGCCGCGTGTCGGGGCGCGAATGCGTCATCGTGTGCAATGACGCCACGGTGAAGGGCGGCACCTACTATCCCATGACGGTCAAAAAGCACCTGCGCGCCCAAGAGGTCGCGAAGGAAAACCGTTTGCCTTGCATCTATCTGGTGGATTCCGGCGGCGCAAATCTGCCCCACCAGGCTGAGGTTTTCCCCGACAAGGACCATTTCGGGCGCATCTTCTTTAATCAGGCCAATTTGAGCTCTGAAGGCATCCCGCAGATCGCCGTCGTAATGGGCAGCTGTACCGCAGGCGGTGCCTATGTGCCGGCGATGTCTGATGAAAGCATCATCGTGCGCAAGCAGGGCACGATCTTCTTGGGCGGTCCGCCGCTGGTGAAGGCGGCCACGGGCGAAGTGATCTCTGCAGAAGATCTGGGCGGTGCCGACGTGCACGCGCGCACCTCCGGCGTGGTGGACCACTATGCGGCCAACGATGATCACGCGCTGCAGACGGCGCGCCGCATCGTGGCGGGGCTGAACACCGTCAAATCGCCTGAAATGCATATCATCCAGCCCGAAGAACCGGCGGTAGACCCGGCGACGTTGGGCGGTGTGATTCCGGCTGATACCCGCCAGCCCTTTGATGTGCGCGAAGTGATCGCTCGCATCGTGGATGGCTCGGAATTTGATGAGTTTAAAAAGCTCTATGGCGAAACGCTGGTGACCGGCTTTGCGCGCATTTCCGGCATGCCGGTGGGCATTATCGCCAACAATGGCGTGCTGTTCTCTGAGAGCGCTCTGAAAGGCGCGCACTTCATCGAGCTGTGCTGCCAGCGTAAAATTCCGCTGCTCTTCCTTCAGAACATCACCGGCTTCATGGTCGGCTCGAAATATGAAAGCGGCGGTATCGCGAAGGACGGGGCAAAGCTCGTGACCGCTGTCTCTACCGCGAAAGTGCCGAAGATCACCGTCGTTATCGGCGGCTCCTACGGGGCAGGTAATTACGGCATGTGCGGCCGCGCCTTTGGCCCGCGCTTCCTCTTCATGTGGCCCAATGCCCGCATCTCCGTCATGGGCGGTGAACAGGCCGCCAGCGTGCTCGCGACGGTCAAACGCGACGGTATGGAGCTTCGCGGTGAGGAGTGGTCAGCTGAAGACGAAGAGGCCTTCAAAGCCCCGATCCGGGAAAAGTATGAAGAAGAGGGTTCGCCCTACTACTCCACCGCCCGCATCTGGGACGACGGCGTCATCGCCCCCGAAGACACCCGCCGCGTCGTGAGCCTGGCGCTGAGTGCCGCTCTGAATGCGCCGGTGGAGGACACGAAGTTCGGCGTGTTCCGGATGTAGGGGTAACACCTGTCGCGTCATCCCAAGCGTGATTTGGGACCCAGCGGCTCCGACAGTGCAACTGGGTCCTGACTTTCGTCAGGATGACGGGAAAATAGTTCTGGCGGTCCTTCGAGACGCGCTTTGCGCTCCTCAGGATGAGGTTTTCATAGAGCTATCACATTCCTCATCCTGTGGTGCTTTTGCGGCAGCAGAAGCCTCGAAGGACGCACGCCCTCTGAATCCTCTTTTCCCGCAAAGGAGGGCCTAGACCAATCCAAACGCCTCCCGCCCGCGTAAACCTCTCCATGAAACCACTGGAGACCCGCCATGCGCCTGATCCTGTCCTTCGTTGCGCTGATGGCGCTTGTTTCGGCACCGGCCATGGCCACGGATGAGCCGCCGCACCGCGTGATTGAGCGGGTGGGAGATATCGAGATCCGCGAATACGCGCAGATGATTGTGGCGGAGGTGGAGGTTTCTGGGGACCAGACCAGCGCCAGTAATCGCGGCTTCCGGCCTCTGGCCGGATATATCTTTGGTGATAATGCCCCGCGTGAGGAGATTGCCATGACGGCACCGGTCACCGCGCGCCCAGCGAAGGTCAGAAGATCGACATGACCGCGCCGGTCACGGCCGCAGAGGCAGGTGAGGGGCGCTGGACGGTGGCCTTTGTGATGCCCGACAGCTGGTCGATGGAAACGCTGCCTGCACCGAACGATCCGAATGTCAGCTTGCGGGAGGTGGACGCCCGCCGCGTCGTGGCAATCCAGTTTAATGGCGGACGCAATGCGCGCTGGTTTGCCCAGAAGGAAGCTGAGCTGTTGGCCTTCGTGGCCGAGCGCGGCTTTGACACGGTCGGCGAGCCGACTTTTGCCTATTACAGCCCGCCCTGGATACCGACGGCCTTTCGCCGCAATGAAATCTGGGTTGAAATCGCTGCCTCTTAATTCGCGGCGCGCGCGGTCTATATCTGATCGCCATTCATTTGCCCGTTTGATCATGAAAGGGGTTTGACGTGTTTGAACCTCATGAACACCGCAACGCTCTGCTTGATGAGCTGCACGCCCGGCCGCGCCCGCTTCTGGGTGCGCCGTGTCTCGTTACGCGTCTGGATATCCAGGTGGAGCTGCAGGATATGGATGCCCACGGCCAGCGCCTCGCTGAGCATGTGGACATCGATCCAAACGCCCGCCACGCCACGTTTAAAATGGGCGGTTTTGAGGTCGCGTTTGAGCGCCGCACCGAGTTCATCACTTACACCATCATTGACCCGTCGCCGACCAAGGAACCGTTCTCCGCACCAGCGGTGGACCCGGGCCTGAACGCGATCCTGGATGGGTTGCCCGGCAAGCTTGTCTCTGCGATCCGCCTCCATCTTGATGTGAACAAGGACGGTGCGCCGGATCTGGAGACCTGTACCAAGCTGTTCGGTAAGGACCGGTTTGCGGCCAGTTTTCTACGCGGCGGCATGGCCTCTGTTGCGGGCGATTTCCGGCCTGATGAAAACGGCTTCATCCGCTTTCTGGTGCGCGATGGCTCGGACAATCCAGCGACTCGTGGGCGCATGGTGCAGCGCATCGTGGAGATGGAGGCCTATCGCGCCGCAGCCATGCTGGCGCTCCCGCTAGCGCGGGCTGCTGGTGGTCAGCTCAATGAGCTGGAAGCCAATCTTGATGAAGTCTCCCAGCATATTGCTGCCGGGCCGGATTCTCTGAAGGACCGGGATATTCTGGACCGCCTGACGACGCTGGCAGGCAAGGCAGAGAAGCTGCGCGCTGAAGGCGATTACCGGTTCGCCGCCGCGCGCGCCTATGGCGACCTTGTCAAGGACCGCAATATCCGCCTGCGCGAGGAGCGGGTGGAGGGCCATGAGCGCGTAGGCGTCTTCATCGAAAAGCGCCTGAACCCGGCGCTGCAGACCTGTAGCGCGGTATCGGCCCGGCAGAATGCGCTGGCCCAGCGCGTGGACCGGGCGGTGCGCCTGCTGACCACGCGCGTGCAGGTCGATCTTGAGGACAAGAACGCCGACGTGCTGGACGCCATGAACCGGCGTGCCGCCGCTCAGCTGCGCCTCCAGGAAGCGGTGGAAGCGCTGTCGACCGTGGCCATGACCTATTACGGCGTGGGCCTGATCTTCTATCTGGCCAAAGGTAGCGCCGAGGCGGGTCTTGACATCAATCCAGAGCTGATCGCAGGGGCGTCAACGCCCGTGCTTTTCTTTGGAATCTGGTTCGGCCTGCGCTTCGTGCGACGCCTGATCACAGGCGGGGGCGGCTCGAAATAGCGTATAAAGGCTTGGCAATCGTATCAGCCAAGGCCAACGCCCATGCGAATTTGTGTCTTCAACGGACACCCGGACGCAGCTCCTGAACGACTTTGCAGCGCGATCGCGGATTGTTACACACAAGGTGCTCAGTCTCAGGGGCACAGCGTCGTTCGACTTAACCTCGGCGAGATTGAAGTCCCTTATCTGGAAACCGCTGAGGCGTTTACCCAAGACGCTTCGCCGCAGATCGCCAAGGTTCAGCAGGCGATTGAGCAGGCGGATCACCTCGTCATCGTATACCCACTCTGGCTCGGGACGCTTCCGGCAAAGCTGAAGGCGCTTCTGGAGTAGGTCGGCCGGGCCAACTTTTTCCTTGATACGGGAGGTGATTCCAGCCGCTGGCCCGTCAAAAGGATGAAAGGACGGTCGGTGCGGCTGATGGTGACGATGGGGATGCCGGGATTTGCCTATCACCTGATGTTCGGGGCGCATTCCCTAAAAGGGCTTGAAGCAGGTATTTTCAAAATGGCTGGATTTAAACCGGTGCGCCATTCTGTTTTCGGCGCCATTGGGCTGGGCGAAAAGCGTGTCGAGCAGATTTTGGCAAAGGCGCGCCAGCTCGGCGAAAAGGCTATCTGAGGGCTTGCGCTCACTGAGCAATTGGCACCACCCTTCCGCCAGATAAAACTGGCCAGAGGGGGATGCTGTGGAAATCTTTGATACGATTTTGAACGTGGCGCGCGATGGTTTTGACCAGGTCAACGCCGTGCAGGGGTTGATCATTGCGCTTGTGGGGGCGCTCATCCTGCCCAACTGGCAGCGCCTGCCGATGATTGTGGTGGGGGGCACGGTTGTCCACGTGGTGGTCGATATGCTGTTGCCCGTGCTGGCGGGGGGTGCCGCTCTGCGCCTGCCGGAGTTTCTGGAGATGAGCTTCTGGCGCTATGTGGCGACTTTGCTGGTGGGCTATCTGGTGATCATCACCGCCTTTGTGCTGGTGCGAAAGCTGGTGCTGCGTCGCTAGCGCGCGTTTCGAAAGCGGGCTTGAGGGCGTTGTATTTTAGCACCCGATGAAATTTGTCGCGGGTGTCGCCCTGAAATTTGCTTGCATTCTGTTAAGGTTTTGGCAGGATTTGCCGCAATGTGGCGTGCGTGTGCGCCGACACGAGGGGAAAAATTATGGAATTTCTTGATCCGATCATGCCGTATATCGATCCGGTCTGGTCTTGGCTGATGGCCGGTCTGGCTGCATTCGGCCCGCAAACCGCGGGTGGCGATGTCGCCTGGATCCCGCTGGGTATCCAGATGGGCGTTATCGGCGTTGTGATGGCGCTACTGATGCCAAGCTACGGCGCGATCCTGGTCTTTACCATCGCCAGCACCATCGTGCATGTGGTGGTGGATGAGGCGATGCCGATCATTCTCGACGGTGCCAGCTTTGCCATGCCGCCGGTGACCGACATGGCCTATCTGCAATATATCTCCTTTGCAGCAGCGGCTTATCTGGTTGGCTTGACGGTGCTTTACATCATCAAGGCGATCGTACTGCCGCGCTAAGGCTTGGGTCGGGACGACACAGGAAACGCCCGTCGCTTTGAGGGAAGCGGCGGGCGTTTTCATGTCTGGCGTCTTTGTCACCTTGGCCTTGGGGCGAAGGAGGTCTAAGCATCAGTAAAACCACAGATCCCGGAGGTTTATTCCATGTCCGATCAGTCCGACGTTCTTCTTGATGTCACCCCCGGCGGCGCGGCGATCATCACGCTCAACCGCCCCGACAAGCACAACGCCTTCAATGCCGACGTGATCGCGCGCCTGTCCGATATCTTCGAGACGCTGCGCGCCAACACTGATGAAGTGCGCATCGTCTTCCTGCGCGGGGCGGGTAAAAGCTTTTCCGCTGGCGCTGATCTGGAGTGGATGAAGGCGGCAGCCGACTGGACCCACGAAGACAACGTGGAAGATGCGCTGGGCCTGGCGCGCATGCTCCACCGACTCTACGACCTGCCCCAGACGACCGTGGCGCTGGTACAGGGCGCGGCCATGGGCGGCGGTGCCGGCCTGATGGCAGCGTGCGATGTGGCGGTGACCACCAAGGACGCAAAGATTCGTTTCTCCGAAGTGCGCCTGGGCCTGACGCCGGCCACCATCTCACCTTTCGTGGTGAAGGCTATTGGCCCACGCTATGCCCGCGCCCTGTTTGCCACCGGTGAAGGCTTTGACGGCAATTTCGCCCACCAGATTGGCCTAGCCCAATATGTGGTCGAGAGCGCCGATGAGCTCGATGACATGATGGAGCATCTGGGTAAGCTCGCCTTCCACGCAGCACCTGAAGCGGTGCGCGACGCCAAGCGTCTCGTCGACATGGTCGCCGACCACGAGATCAACGATGGCCTTCTGAAAAAGACCGCCCACCAGATCGCTGACCGCCGCGCCAGCGATGAAGGCAAGGAAGGCCTCTCCGCCTTCCTTGAAAAGCGCAAGCCGTACTGGGTGGAATAGGCGCCTTATTTCTTCCCTCTTCCCCAACGAAAGCTGGGGCCCAAGCCAGGCAAGTCGCAGGCTAAACCATGCGTCCCAGCTTTTGCTGGGGAAGAGAGGGAATGCCGTGATCGGACGCGCTGAGCTTGAGACCTGGCTCCATGCCCGCCGCGAGGCGCTTCGCAGCTTTGCGGTGCGCGGGCCGGTGACTGGCGCGCTGTTCGAGTTTGTCGCCTTTGGCATCAAACAAGCCTGGGCCTGCCTGTTCGGCGGGTTGATGCTGGCTCTGCTGCTAGGGACCTTCGTCTTCTATCCCGCTGAAGCGCCGCTCTCGCGCTATGACTTCATTACGCTGGGCGCGATCCTCATCCAGATTGGCATGATCGTCTTCAGGCTGGAGAGCTGGGACGAGGTGAGGGTGATCTGTGCATTCCATGTGGTCGGCACAGTGATGGAAATCTTCAAGGTTCACGCGGGCAGCTGGATTTATCCTGAAAGCGGAGAAGCTTTTCTGGTTGTCGCCGGCGTGCCGCTCTTCTCCGGCTTCATGTATGCGGCGGTGGGCAGCTATCTGACCCGGGTGTGGCGCATCTTCGAGTTTCGCTTTGATCGCTTCCCGCCGCTCTGGCTGCAAGCGCTATTAGCTACAGCGATCTATATCAACTTCTTCACCCATCACTTTACCTTTGATATCCGCAATATCCTATTCGTGGCCAGCGCTCTGATCTACGGGCCGTGCGTGGTCTGGTTTCGCCCTGATCAAGCCCATCGGCCCATGCCGCTCTTCATCGGGCTTATCCTGGTGGCGCTCTTTATCTGGTTTGCGGAGAATCTGGGCACCTTTGCTCAAGCGTGGACCTATCCCGATCAGGATGGCGGCTGGCGCCCTGTTTCGCTGGCCAAGCTTGGTAGCTGGTATCTTTTGATGTTGATCAGCTTTGTTCTGGCCGCCGCTGTTAGAGGCCGAGACGCGCCGCGTGCTTGAACTGAAACCCGGCTTGGCCCAAAACCCGATCCACAGACGTGTTTTGACAAGAGCCCGCCATGATCAAGAAGCTTCTTATTGCCAACCGGGGCGAGATTGCCCGCCGCGTGATGCGCACTGCCCACCGTATGGGGATTGCGACCGTGGCGGTTTATTCTGAAGCCGACGCCAACGCGCCCCATGTGCGCGAGGCGGGCGAGGCGGTGCTTCTGGGTCCGGCACCGGCCCGCGACAGCTATCTGCGCGCTGAGCTGATCCTGAAGGCGGCCAAGGACACCGGCGCGGATGCGATCCATCCCGGCTACGGATTCCTGTCCGAGAACGCGGACTTTGCCCGCGCCTGCGCCGAGGCGGGGGTGATCTTTGTGGGGCCCAACCCTGAAAGCATTGAGGCGATGGGCCTGAAGGACCGTGCCAAGAAGCTGATGGAAGAGGCCGGTGTGCCCGTCACGCCGGGCTATCATGGCGAAGATCAGGACCCGTCGCTATTGGCTGAGGAAGCCGGGCGCATTGGCTATCCGGTGCTGATCAAGGCGGTCGCCGGAGGCGGCGGCAAGGGCATGCGAAAGGTGGAGCGCGCCGAAGACTTCGCTGCTGCGCTGGACAGCTGTAAGCGCGAAGCCTCCTCCAGTTTTGGCGATGACCGGGTGCTGATCGAGAAATTCATCACCAGCCCCCGCCATATCGAAGTGCAGGTCTTTGGCGATAGCCGTGGCCGCGTGGTTCACTTCTTTGAGCGCGACTGCTCGCTGCAGCGCCGCCATCAGAAAGTCATCGAGGAAGCGCCCGCACCGGGCATGACACCCAATGTGCGCGCGGCCATGTGTTCTGCAGCGGTACAGGCAGCCAAGGCCGTCGACTATGTCGGCGCTGGCACCATTGAGTTCATCGTGGATGGCTCTGGCCCGCTTCGCGAAGATGGCTTTTATTTCATGGAGATGAACACGCGTCTTCAAGTGGAGCATCCAGTTACCGAAGAGGTGACCGGCTATGATCTGGTGGAGCTTCAGCTGCGTGTGGCGTCAGGCGGCTCGGTTCCGGACCAGGGCGATATAGCGCTGTGCGGCTGGGCCATGGAGGCGCGCCTCTACGCTGAAGACCCTGCCACCGGCTTCCTGCCGTCCATCGGTAAGCTGGAGCGTTTGCGCCTGCCAGCCGATACTGTGCGCGTGGACACTGGCGTGGAAGAAGGCGGTGTGGTTTCGCTGCACTATGACCCCATGATTGCCAAGCTGATCAGCCGTGGCTCCACCCGCGATGAAGCGATCGAGGGCCTGCTTGCCGGACTCGACACGCCGCTGGTGGTCCATCCGATCAAGACCAATGCCGGATTCCTGCGTCGCTGCCTCGACCATGCCGACTTCCGCGCGGGCACGGTGGATACCCGCTTCATCGATGACCGCGTCGACAGCCTGGCACCCGCGGGGCCGTCGGTGCTGTCGCAGGCCGTTGCGGCTCTGGTCTTTGCCGAAGGCTCAACCCTGAACGCAGCGCGCGCCAGTGATCCCTGGTCGGTCAATGACGGCTTCCGAGTCAATGGCGATCCGGTGGTTGAGACGGGCCTGAACGTGGACGACGCCCGCGTTTCAGCAAAGCTGTCGGTGACGGGCAACACGGTCGACGCTCGCATCGGCGATGGCGGTCTTGTTCTGACCGGCACACGCTTCGATCCAGCAGGCAGCGTCACCGGCCATGTCGATGGCAAGCCCGTTCGCGCCGAGTTTGAGCCACGCGGTCGAGAGGTTCTGGTCTCAGTTCAGGGCGAAACCCAGCTCATCGAGCGCTATAACCCCGCAGCCGCTGCCGAGGCGCTTGAAGGCGGCGGTGCGGTCAAGGCGCCCATGCCCGGCAAGGTGCTCGCCGTGCCGGTGAAGGCCGGTGAAACGGTCACCAAGGGCCAGACGCTCGCCGTGCTGGAAGCCATGAAGATGGAGCACGCCCTGACCGCTCCGCGCGACGGCGTCGTTGAAGCGGTGTCTGTTGAGGCGGGCGCTCAGGTGGGCGATGGCGATGTGCTGGTGACGCTTCAAGACGAGTAACCGGCACGCTTCCTGCTCCGTCGCGGTCAATGGCGCTTAAAGCGTCTCAGATCGCGACGGAGGCATCCATGACCGAGCCGGTAATGGTGGACTGGAATTCAGAGAAAACGGCGGAGTTTCGCCGCGGTGTTATTCAGGCGCGGCATCGCTTGCACCGGGCTGAAGAGTTTTCTGATGACGCTCTGGCGGCGCTGCTGAACCGGCATCCGCGTGAGCTTTGCGACTTCTGCACGATGGGTGACGATCCGGCCGATCGCGAGACCTGGCGCGCTGGCGATGCCGGTGAGCTTGATGGTCATGCGCTTTTACAGGCGGTGCGCGATGGCAAGCTGTGGATCAATCTTCGTGAGGCGATGAATGTCGATCCGGTGTTCAAGCCGCTTTTTTCCAGCCTGATGGGCCAGCTCAAGCACCTCAATCCCGGCTTTAATCCGATGCGCGCCTATGGCGGCATCCTGATTTCCTCGCCCCGCGCGCAGGTCTTCTACCATGCCGATGTCAGCGAGACCTTCCTCTTACACGTGCGTGGCCGCAAGCGCTTCCGCATTTACCCACCTCAGGCACCCTGGCTTGAGGACACGGCTCTGGAAGACATTCTGCACAAGGACCAGACCGAGGATGTGCCCTATGAGGCAAAATGGGACGCCGATGCCGCACAGATCGATCTGGAGCCGGGCGACTTTGTGTCCTGGCCGCTGCACGCGCCGCACCGTGTGGAAAATCTGGAAGGCCTGAACGTTTCGATCACCTGTGAAATGGTGACGAAGCAGTCCTTCATGAAAAACGCCGTTCACCACGCCAACGGGGCCATGCGCCGTCTCGGCTTTGAACCAAAGAGCACCAAGACCACCGGCGCAGAAGCCTGGGGCAAGCTGGTCCTGTCAAAGACCTGGCAAGGCTGGACCAAGCTGACCGGCAGTGGCGCCAAGCCGCTACCGAAAAGCGAAACCACGTTTGATGTGGATGTCGCCAGCGAAGACGGCCTGCGCGATCGCGCCGCTATCTGACGTAAATTTAAGCCTGCCTGGGGTTGGGCAAGAGCGGCCAGATCACCTAGCTTATGGGGAAGCTAAAGGAGGTCTGGCCGCCCATGATTCTACGTAGCATTGCTGTTCTGGTCGCCGCCCTCTGGGCCGCTCCGGCTTTCGCGCAACTTCCCGAACCGCTGGACCGGGCGCTGTCAATTACGCCGGAGGCACACCCCACTCAGTGGTTGCTCCTAAGGGAAGGGCGCGGTGATGCTTCGGTCCTGGTCAGGATTGCGCCCGAGGCTGATGGCCCGCGCTACGAACTGATCGAGCCGGCAAATATTGAACAGATGTCCGATATTCAGGCTGAAATCTGGGCGCGATACCAAAGGGGCAACGAGGCTGACGACCCCGAACCGGAAGATACTGAAGAGGAGAACTCTTCGTCAGTTTCAATTGGTGACTACAACGCCGATGCATTGCGATCTTCCATTGGAGAAGACGTCGCGTTGGTAGGTGAGGCGGGCCGCGTTCTTACTTTTGGTTTTACCCCGGTGACCCTGCCGGTAGAGGGAGAGGTCCCAGCGGTTTTTCTTGAGAATTTCCGCGGCGAGATTGATGTTGATACATCGCTCGATCAGGTCGCTGCGGTCCGATTTTTCTCCACCGATAGCTTTAAGCCGAATATGGCGGCGCGCATCAATACGCTGGAGATTGAGCAGACCTTCGTTCATGAGCCCCTACTCGGCGGGCCTAGAACACGCAGCCTGTCTATGACCATTGAAGGATCAGCCATGTTCCGGACCTTTGAGGAGGTCATGCACATGGTGGTCGAAGATATCGAGTATCGCGTGCCCGACAGCACAGACGGTTGAGACCGGGTTGGAGTCGGACTAATTCCAGTCCCATGCCGCTTCACCTTGTAAAGCTCTGCGTCGGGGCCGACGCGATTGAAGATCTGGAACGCTGGCGCGACACCTGCGCGCCGAACGGCCAGCTTATGCCCCACACGACGCGCATGACGCCCAAGCGCTCCAAGGAGCTGCTGGACGGCGGCTCGCTCTACTGGGTGATCAAGCGCGTCATTCAGGCCCGCCAGCGCATTGTGGAGCTTGAAGAGTTCGTCGACTCTGAAGGCATCAAGCGCTGCCATATCTGGCTTGATCCGGAGATCATCCCGACAGCGGCTGCGCCCAAGCGCCCGTTTCAGGGCTGGCGCTATTTAAAGCCGGAGCACGCGCCTGCCGACCTGACCCAGCAAACCGGCGGTGAGGAATTACCCGCCGAGCTGCGTCGCAAGCTGATTGATCTGGGGGCGTGGTAGGCCGCTAGACCGCCATATTGTCGATCAGGCGGGTGGTCCCGACTTTCACGGCCGCCAACACGCGCGCGGGTTTGGTAACAGGCCCATCGCCCAGCTTGGCCAACGTTTCGGCGTGGCGCGCGGTGACGTAGTCGACGCTATCAAACGCTTCTCGAGCCTTGGCAATTGCGGCCACTTCAGCTTCAGACGCGGGCATCCCGGCCCGCAGGTCGGCGCCAAACTCTTTCAGGATGACGTTCAGCGCACCGGCCCGGCGACGGTCTTCGGGGCTAAGGTAAGCGTTGCGGGAGGACAGGGCGAGGCCGTCGGCTTCGCGCACGGTTTCTCCAGCGAGGATCTCAACACCCAGATCAAGATCGATCGTCATGCGCCGGATCACCATCAGCTGCTGGTAGTCTTTCTCCCCAAACACCGCCACGTCAGGCCGGACCTGGTTGAACAGCTTGGAAACCACCAGCGCCACGCCATGGAAGAAGTGCGGGCGCGCCTCACTCTCCAGGCCCTCGGCGGGACCGCCCACACGCACCTCGGTGGCAAAGCCATCGGGATACATCTCGCGCGCCGTTGGGGCGTAGATCAGCTGTGCGCCGGTGCGCGCGAGCTTTGCTGCATCGTCTTCAAGCGTACGCGGATAGCTGTCGAAGTCCTCACCGGCAGCGAACTGGGCCGGATTGACGAAAATGCTGACGATAACCCGGTCGGCGACCTCCATCGCCTGCCGTACCAGCGCGAGATGACCTTCATGCAGCGCGCCCATGGTTGGCACAAAGCCTACACGCAGACCCTCCGCCTTCCATTCGGCCACTTGAGCGCGCAGGTCACGGACCGTTGAGACGGCATTCATGGCAAGGTTCGGGGTGGTCATGGCCAGCGGCTCCGTAATCAGATGCGCGGACGCTAACGCCAATACACGTTCGCTCGCAAGCGACTCGGTGTAGTTGTCTGACCATGGTCCGGATCATCACCGCTTTTGCCGCGCTGTTCAGCCTTGCCGCCTGTGCCACAACACAGGGCGATCAAGCGTCTGCGCCTGCCTCGATCGAGGCGATTCAGGCCGCTCGGATGGCCAATCTTCTGACCACTACGGCTGAGGCAACGCCTGAACGGATCCGTGCAGCCCAGGCCGAGCTTGCCGCTTTGGAGCAGGTGTTGATGACCGCGCCTGAGGCGGTTGATTCTGTGCCTTCAGCGCCGCCACCGCTGGCTGCTGCGCCCGACCTGTCTGGATCGCGTAGCGTGATGAGTGCGGTGCACCTTGCCTCCTACCGCGAGTACGCCAACCTGGTTGCCGGCTGGGAGGAGCTACAGGGTGAGGCTCCGGCGCTGCTGGGTGGCCTTGATGTGCGCATTGCTGAAGCCAATCTCGGCGAACGTGGTGTCTTCCTGCGTTTGAAGGCGGGGCCTCTGGACAGCCTGCAGGCGGCTGAGGCCTTGTGTGCGCAGCTGGAAGCGGCAGGTCACTGGTGTGCGCCTGCCGACTTTGACGGTCGTGCGTTGCAGCGCTGAACAGCTGGACGCCATTTAACTTCACGCCATCGTGCAATAAGCCTACATCTTCGAAAGCGATAAGCTGCCGTTCGAAGGACGCTCGATGTCTGATAGCCCCAGTGCTGGACCTGTAACGCACGACAGTGCGCGGCCGCACAGTCATGTCATCGTGGTCGGCAATGAGAAGGGCGGCGCGGGCAAGTCCACCGTCGCGATTCATCTGGCTGTCGCGCTGATGCGTATGGGCAAGAGCGTTGGCGTCATCGATCTGGATCTGCGCCAGGCCAGCCTGACCCGCTACATGGCCAACCGCCAGCAATGGTCGGCCAAGCGCGGCGTTTCCCTGCCCATGCCGATCCAGCGCGTGCTTCCCGCCTCAACCGCGCGCAGCCTTGATGAGGTTGAAGCTGAAGAGGTGGAAAGCTGGACTGCGGCCCTGGGTGAGCTGAGCGCTGAGTGTGATTTCATTCTGGTTGATGCGCCGGGCAGTGACACCCATTACTCGCGCCTCGCCCATGCCAGTGCGGACACGCTGATCACGCCGATCAATGACAGCTTCGTTGATTTTGCCCTGCTGGCCGATGTGGACCCAGATACCTTCCAGGTTGGACGACCCAGCGTTTATGCCGAAATGGTCTGGGACTGCCGCAAACAGAAGGCGCTCTCCAGCAAGTCGTCCATCGACTGGGTGGTCATGCGCAATCGGGTGTCCATGCTGGACGCGCGCAACAAGCGCCGTGTGGGGCAGGGGCTGAAGGCCCTGTCGAACCGGGTCGGCTTTCGCCTGGCTCCAGGCTTTTCGGAGCGCGTCATCTATCGCGAGCTTTTCCCGGCGGGTCTGACGCTGATTGATCTGACCGAAGCCGGCTCAGCCGTGCCTTTCACCATGAGCCATGTGGCCGCTCGCCAGGAATTGCGTGAGCTTCTGATCGTTTTAAAGCTGCCCGGTCTCGCCGGGGCGGCCATCCCGTTCTAAAACCTCATCCATGGGTATTCTGTTTGGATTGGTAGCGGTGGTGGCCGGGCTGGCGGTGCTGGCCTGGATGTTCGCGCAGATGAAGACTGAGAAGGCCGCTCAGAGCCTCCGGATCGTGCTCGGGCTTATCGGCGTTCTGCTGGGTATTGTGCTGACGCTGCGCGGTCTGGCGGTGGCGGGTGTCCCGCTGCTGACGGCTGCGCTGGGCCTTTTGGGTGTTGCGCTCAGGGGCGGCGTCAAAGCCCAGGGCACCGGTGGTGACCGCTCAACGCCGACAAGGTCTCAGCCCATGAGCCGCAAGGAGGCCGCCGCGACGTTGGGTGTCAGCGAGAGCGCCAGCGAAGCCGAAATTCGCACGGCCTATCGCGATCTGATGAAGCGCGTGCACCCCGACGCTGGCGGCAATGACGCGCTGGCCGCCAAGGTGCAGGAAGCCCGCGACATTCTATTGGGGGAGTAGGCCTAGCCGCGCTCTGGTGCGACGGTGAAGCAAGGTTCTGATCGCGCTTCGAGGCGCTGGCAGGCCTGGCGTGCGGCATCGGGACCAAGTCCGGAGAAGCGCGCGCGCCAGAGCTGGCGACCGCCCGCATCCAGCGCTTCGGCGATCTGCTCGGCCTCACGAAGACCTGCGTGGACACCGGTTTCGGCAACGGTCTCAAGACGGGCCAGGGCAGCGGCCTCGCTTGTGTAGGCTCCCACCTGGATCGACCAGGTGCGCGGCAGGGCCAGCGGCTGGGCTGGCTCATCATCGAACACAACCCGCACCGCAGGCGGTGTGTCGCCTGAACCCACAGCCACGGGATTAATGGCCTCGGCCATATCGCCCGTCAGCTCAGCGGTCAGCAATTGCTGTTCACGCACCGGATTGAGACGTGGCGAGTTCAAGGTTGCCAGAAGCCGCCCCTGATCGCGGGCTGCAAGGCTTGCAAAGGCGGCCTCGATCAACTCGCGGGCATGGCTATCGCGCACCGCCGGGGTGGCACCGCCCATGACAATGGCGATGAGGGAACGGTCGTTTCGTTGAGCCGTCACGGCAACATTAAACCCGGATGCCCGGATATAGCCGGTTTTCAGGCCATCCACGCCGTTCATGCTGCCCACCAGTGTATGGTGGGTGCGATGAGTCGTGCCGCGCCAGGTAAAGCGGGTCTCGGCGAAGTAATCGGCATAGTGGGGAAAGTCGCGGCGTAGCGCAAAGGCGAGGCGGGCCATGTCCCGGGCCGTGGTCCATTGCTCGCGATGGTGCAGACCGGAGGCGTTCTTAAACACTGTGCCGGTCAGGCCGAGAGCTTGAGCCCGTGCGGTCATGTCGGCTGCAAACGCGGCCTCGGTACCGGCGAAATGCTCGGCCACCACAACAGCAACATCGTTGGCGCTTTGCACGATCAGGGCGCGGATCGCGTCCTCCACCCGTATCCTCTCGCCTTCAGCCAATCCCAGGTGAGAGGCAGGGCGCGATGCGGCTTCGGCCGAAACCAAGAGTTCGGTATCCAGCCCGAGTTCGCCGGCATCCAGCGCCTCGAACACGCGATAAAGCGTCATCAGCTTGGTCAGGGAGGCCGGATGGCGCGCGGCATCAGCTGACCGCGCATGCAGGACCTCGCCGCTGCGCATGTCGGCAACGAAGACGGCATAGCGATCGCTGGCCGATGCCGGAGCCGCAGCCAGGATCAGAACGCCAACAAGGACAAGCCATTTGAACATGGTTTTAGAAGGTGAGGGCGTTGGGTTTCGACGGCGTTAACCGCCTCGAAAAGAGATTTTTGTGCGCCGCACAAAAAATAGCTTGAAATCCAGTGCGGGAATCGGCATATTTGCTGCGACTGCGAAGAGTGGTCGAAACCGGAAAGGTTCTGTCATGGCTGACGAAAGCAAATCTGCGAAGACCGCTGCCGAGGCAAAACCTACGCCTGAGGCTGCACCTGCGAAGGCGAAAGCTTCGCCGGAAAAAGCCAAGGTGCCAGTGGCCCAACCTGAGCCTTCAAAGGCGGAGGCTAAGGTTGCTGACGCGCCGAAGGCGACGAAATCTTCCAAGCCGGCAGCAAAGCCGGCACCGGCAAAGGCGTCGCCCAAGCCGGCCACACGCAAACCCTCTGCCCCGCGCCAGATTACAGGAGACACTCCAATGGCTGCTGCTAAAAAAGATGCTGCTCAGGAAACTTTTGAGACCGTGACGGCTGCGTCCAACGACGCCATGAAAGAAGGCTTTGAAAAGTCTCTGTCCGCCATGAACGAGTTTTCTGCGTTCCAGAAAGACACCGTTGATGCCGTGATCGCGTCTGCAACGACCGCATCGAAGTCCTTTGAAGAGCTGAACACCTCGGCTGTGGCTTTCGCCAAGAAGTCCATGGAAGACAGCGTTGCCGCTGCCAAGACCATGGCTGGCGCAAAGTCGGTTCAGGACCTGATCGAGATCCAGGCTGACTACACCAAGTCGTCTCTCGACGCCTACCTGTCTGAGGTGAACAAGAGCTCGGACCTCATCTCATCGCTGATGAAGGAAAGCTTCAAGCCGATCAACGACCGCATGGTTGCCGCTGTTGAGGCCATGCAGTCCCAGCGCTAAGGCGCTGACCCCCGGATTGCCGTGCACGGAGTCCTCCCCGGATCAGCGCGCGCGGCTACGGATCCTCCCTGACTGGCCCGGCCACCTCGCGTGTGCCGGGCTTTTTTTTATTGTTGTGCCACCAATTGCGGTGAATCTGCCACGGGGCTGTAGACAACCGGGGGGCAAGGGGTTTCCACTGGGGCATTCATGCATATCTAATCAAGACGGTGCCGATGTTTGGCGCTGGCTGAAATGAGCCTTTTGACGATGAGCGATCCGCGCAAACCTGGGGATAACGACGAACGCGAAACCGGCGTTGTTGTTAAACCGCGTGCGCGCACCAAGCGCCCATCCATGTATAAGGTCCTGCTTCTAAACGACGATTACACGCCCATGGAGTTTGTCGTGGGCGTTTTGATGCAGATTTTTCATAAGAGCCAGGACGATGCGACTCGCATCATGCTTCACGTGCACCAACATGGAGTGGGGGTGTGCGGCGTTTTTACCTACGAGGTTGCTGAGACAAAAGTAGCCCAGGTCATGGACGCGGCACGGCGATCACAGCACCCTTTGCAGTGCACAATGGAAAAGGATTAGGCCCTTGCCGTCTTTCTCACCAGCTCTTGAAGCAAGCCTTGGCCGCGCGCTGACCACAGCGAACGAACGCAAGCACGAATATGCCACGCTGGAACATCTCCTCCTTGCGCTTTGCGAGGATGAGGATGCCGCTGCGGTGATGCGTGCCTGCGATGTTGATGTGGACGAGCTTCGAGACACGCTGGCTGAATATGTCGACGAGGAGCTGGAAAGCCTGATCGTGGACACTGGCGAGGAGGCCAAGCCCACCGCTGGATTCCAGCGCGTGATCCAGCGCGCCGTCATCCACGTGCAGAATTCTGGCCGCGACGAGGTCTCTGGCGCGAACGTGCTGGTGGCCTTGTTTGCCGAGCGGGAAAGTCATGCAGCCTACTTCCTGGCTGAGCGGGACATGACCCGCTACGACGCGGTGAACTTTATTTCCCACGGGATCGCGAAAAAGCCGGGAGCCAGCGAGGCCCGTCCAGCGCGCGGGGCCGATGAGGAAGAAGACGAAGCCGAAGTGGTCGCAGAGGAAACCTCTGAAAAGGACGATGCGCTGGCAGCCTACTGCGTTGATCTCAACGCCAAGGCCAGCGACGGCGATGTGGACCCGCTGATCGGGCGCGCCCACGAGGTGGAGCGCTGCGTGCAGATCCTCTGCCGCCGCCGGAAAAATAACCCGCTTCTGGTGGGTGACCCGGGCGTGGGCAAGACCGCCATTGCCGAGGGCCTGGCCCGCAAGATTATCGAAAAGGAAGTGCCAGACGTTTTGTTCGAAGCGGTGATCTACTCGCTCGACATGGGCGCACTGCTGGCCGGAACGCGCTATCGCGGTGATTTCGAAGAGCGTGTGAAGCAGGTGGTCAAGGCGCTCGAAGCGCGCCCGCACGCCATCCTGTTTATCGACGAGATTCATACCGTCATCGGTGCCGGCGCCACGTCAGGCGGGGCCATGGATGCGTCCAACCTGTTAAAGCCTGCGCTGCAGTCTGGCAGCCTGCGCTGCATGGGCTCGACGACCTACAAGGAATACCGCCAGCATTTTGAGAAGGACCGCGCGCTCGCTCGCCGCTTCCAGAAGATCGACGTGGTTGAGCCCACCGTGCCGGACGCCATCAAAATCCTGCAGGGCTTGAAGCCTTATTTTGAGGACTTCCACGATATCCGCTTCACCAATGAAGCGCTGAAAAGTGCGGTGGAGCTATCCGATCGCTATCTCGGTGACCGCAAGCTGCCCGACAAGGCTATCGACGTCATCGACGAGGCCGGGGCCTCCATGCGGATCGTGCCGCAGTCGAAACGCAAGAAGACCATCGGTGTGAAAGAAATCGAGTCGGTGGTCGCCAAGATCGCCCGCATCCCGCCGAAATCGGTCTCCAAGTCCGACGAGGCTGTGCTGAAGGATCTCGAAGGTAGCCTGAAGCGCGTCGTGTTTGGCCAGGACGAGGCGATCACCCGCCTGTCCAGCGCCATCAAGCTCGCGCGCGCAGGACTACGTGAACCGAACAAGCCGATTGGCTCCTACCTTTTCTCCGGGCCGACCGGTGTGGGTAAGACCGAAGTGGCCAAGGCTCTGGCCTCCACGCTCGGTGTGGAGCTGCACCGCTTTGACATGTCTGAATACATGGAGCGCCACTCGGTCAGCCGCCTGCTTGGCGCGCCTCCCGGCTATGTGGGCTTTGACCAGGGCGGCCTGCTCAGCGATGCCATCGACCAGCACCCGCATGCGGTCCTGTTGCTGGATGAGATCGAGAAGGCCCACCCGGACATCTTCAACATCCTGTTGCAGATCATGGACAATGGTCAGATCACCGATAGCAACGGCAAGAAGATCGACTGCCGCAATATCATCCTGATCATGACGTCGAACGCCGGGGCCGCCGACGCAGCAAAAGAGGCCATTGGCTTTGGCCGCGGCAAGCGTGAGGGTGAGGACAAGGCCGCGATCGAGCGTCTGTTCACGCCTGAATTCCGCAATCGTCTTGATGCCATCATCCCGTTCGCGGCGCTGCAGCAGACGGTTATTGGCCGCGTGGTCGAGAAATTCGTCCTGCAGCTGGAAGCCCAGCTGGCTGATCGTGGCATCACGTTTGAACTGACCGAAGCGGCCACCGAATGGCTCGGCAAGCGCGGCTATGATGAGAAGTTCGGCGCCCGCCCGCTCGCCCGCGTGATCCAGGAGCACGTGAAAAAGCCGCTGGCAGAAGAAATCCTCTTCGGTCAGCTGAAAAAAGGCGGCGTGGTGAAGGTTGATGTCGACGCGGCCGACGAAGACCGCCTCGACTTCGAAATCATCCCCGCCGACCGGCTCAAAACCGCCCCGAAAAAAGGCGGCGGCAAAGCCAAAGAGAAAGAAACAGTGGAGTAGGGCGGTAGGCCTCTCCGCTTAAAAAGCAAAAGCCCCGGACGGTTTGTCCGGGGCTTTTTTTATTTTAGTCTATAGTGCCCATATCCGATAAACTTAAGATTTCACTTGCTGATAGTGGGAAGTGGCCTACTCGAAGCAGGTTTCTTGGATCGGCTTCAATATCTCGAAGTTTGCTTTTCAATTCATCAACGTTCAATAAATCAAGAATTTTTATTATTTTTGCTGACGCCCGCTTTGACTTGGACCGTCGAATTAAGGGCATGTTGTTATCGAAGCTCCTGAAGTAAATGAGTGTGCAGGGGTGCCACCGGCCACGCCCGGAATGCACAAGCGACTTAATATAAAGCAGGGCATCTGCTTCCATAAGCTTCGCAAATTCGCGGGGGGGGCGAGACCGGTCATGCAGCAAATCTGAGTGAAGCGAAACCCTATTCATCTTTAAACGGGCATTTCGATTTTCTAAGCTTTTCAAATACGGTCGGATTTCTTCAAAATAGTATGGCGATCCTACAGCGTGCCTAGCTTCAGGAAAATATGCTTCGGTCGTTAGACGGCTTAGCGTTCGAAGGTTGTCGGACTCAATCGCCTCAGCGATGGCTGCTAAAAATAGTTCATGGACAAGAAGCGCGACCGGATCTTTTTCCCATTCATGAAATGAGTTTCTGTCCGTAGGGAACGCCTCCCTTAGCGATAGCGCGTGTTCAAAAAAATCATGAAGCGGGTCACCCAACATTTCATCGGAATATTCGCTAAACACCACTTTCAAAAAGTCGAGACAGGCGTGTCGCAGTTCCTCGGTATCAGAAATGCGTTGGAATATTATCTCGTCACGATCTCCCGCATCGGTCGGTATCGGCGAGATTTGCTCTTCTAACGCGTTGAGAATCTCACCTAGCGCCCTTTTGACAATTGAGGGCTTAGGTGACTCTGCATCAGCGATTTGACGACCTAGTTTTTGAATTCTTGAAATGCCGGGTGACGTTGGTCGTTTAGGTGCGTCAAAACTCGGTGGCTCGCCAAGAACTGGCCGCGTCCTCAAAGGCTTGTCGAAAATCCATCGTAAGAGCTTTTCAATACTAGAATCTCGATCTGCTTCGTCGGTGAAATCAATATGAATTTTCCCTCGGTAGAACGTAGGAATTGCAGGCTGACCGTCGTCAAAATGTTCCCTCGGGCAGGCAACAAATTTCGTCTGCTTTGCTTGGCCGTAGATTTCTGGAGATACGATTTGCGCTTCAGTACCAGCCCCGCCCTCACGCGCATCCGCTTTTTCGCAATATCTACGATCCGTAACAATGATTACCTTGCTGATTGATGCGTCGGTTACGCTTTGCTCCATAAATACAAAGGCGTCGTGTCCTTCGCGAAGATCCCATTGATCAAGGATGACTTGTACGCCATTCCTGACTAGGTCCTCGGCAAGTTCGAGGACCCAATCATCGCCATCTGGGTCAGCCCAAGCGTATGAAACAAAAACCTTTGGAGGATTTTTTTGATCGGTCATCAGCGCATTCCTGAGTTGAAGCGATGCGTTGATAAGGCGATTCTGGCCTAAAGCGCGGCCCTGATCTTCTCGGCCAGCGCCTCAAGCTCGGCGATATCCGCCATCTCACCGGCGCCATGGCCGGCGAGTTTTTCGCCGTCCCATTGGGGGATGACGTGGAAGTGGATGTGGAAGACGGACTGGCCGGCAGGGGCGCCGTTGAACTGGGCGACAGTGACGCCATCGGGGTTCAGGGCTTCTGAAGTGGCTTCGGCGAGGCGTTTAACCTCAACGATGGCGGCCTGGGCGGCGTCCGCGGGCAATTCCATCAGGTTGCGTGCAGGCGTCTTCGGCACGATGAGGCAGTGGCCTTTTGATTGCGGGAAGACATCCATGAAGGCGATGACGTCACCGGTCTCCAGCAGCTTTACTGCAGGCGCTTCGCCACGAATAATTTTGGCGAAGATATTCTGGTCGTCATAGGTCCCGTGAAGGCTCATCGAGGGCTCCCGTGATGTCGAGTTAAACACACACCGTCCTAACCGATCCGGTATTCGCCGACCACCGGCCTTTCTGGTGATTTTAATGGTTTCGCCGTTTGAAGGATTATTCGGCTGTGCAACCCATCGCCATCCAGACCGATCTGGCAGGCTCTGGCAGTTTGACCCAAACTCTTCCGTCATCCTGAACTTGATTCAGGACCCAGTCTCGCTGCTAGTGCTTCTGGGTCCTGACTTTCGTCAGGATGACAAAGGGTGTGTTAAAAAGCTCAGAGGTTTTACCAGGCCGTTGATCCGAACTTCGAGTTTGACCCTGTTCCTGCATATCCGTGTCCAGCGTGCCATCACCCTCGCTTGTAAGGCGTTTCATCTTCCAGCTGCAAGCGTTCGTGTTCCACGGCAGGGCGCTCGCGGCGCAGATATTGTGCAATGGCTTCGCGCAGGCCTGAGTGGTTGATGTCGTGGGCCGAGTAGACAAGCTGCGGGCGGTAGCCTCTGGCAAGTTTGTGCTGGCCTTGTGCCCCAGCTTCAACGCGGGTCAGGCCGCGGGCGAGCGCAAAGTCGATGGCCTGATGGTAGCAGAGCTCGAAATGCAGGCAGTCGTGGTGGGCGAGCGCGCCCCAGTAGCGTCCGAACAACGTCTCGCCGCCGATGAAGTTGAGGGCAGAGGCAAAGTATTCGCCGTCCTTCTTGGCCATGACCAGCAGGATGTCGTCGGCCATGCGCTCGCCGATGATGGAGAAGAAGTCCCGGGTCAGATAGGGCGTGCCCCATTTGCGCTCGCCGGTATCCTGATAACAGGCCCAGAACACGTCCCAGTGGGCCTCGGTGATATCAGAGCCGGTCAACGGCTCGATCTCGATCCCGGCTTGGGCGCTCGCGCGTTCTTTTCTTAGGGCCTTGCGCTTGCGCGAGCTGAGCGCATCCAGGAACTCGGCATAGTCGCGATAGCCCTCGTTTTCAAAGATATACTGGATGTCATAGCGCTTCAGGAGGCGCGCTTCGCCCAGCTCGTCCAGCTCAGCCTCATTCGGGAAGAGCACATGCCAGCTTGAGGCCTGGAACGCCTCTGTCGCCTGGCGCACGGCGTTGATCAGGCCGGCCCGAACACCGGTATCGCTCGCCAGCAGGCGCCGCCCGGTGGCGGGGGTGAAGGGTACTGCGGTCAGAAGCTTCGGGTAGTAGCGCCCGCCCGCACGCTCCAGCGCATCGGCCCAGGCGTGGTCGAAGACATATTCGCCCTGGCTGTGACCTTTGACGTAAAGCGGCAGGGCTCCGACCGGTGTGCCGTCTTCGCCGTCTGCGATCAGGTGGCGCGGGGCCCAGCCGGTTTCTTCCACCGCGCTGCCTGAGCTCTCCAGCGCTTCCAGGAAATTCCACGACAGGAAGGGGTCATAGGCCTGGTCAGACGGATTGGCGATGGCGTCCCAGTCGGCTTTGTTGACGGCGCTTAATCGCTCCACCATGCGTACGCGCAAATCTGCCATCACCCATCCCGTCAGTGTCCTGTGAAGGCGATATGGGGCGGGAGCGCCGTCGCGGCGAGGGCTCAGGCGACCTCAACCACAGCATCGACTTCCACGGCCGCACCCAGCGGCAGGACCGCGACGCCAACGGCGGATCGCGCATGGCGACCCGCCTCTCCAAAGACGTCGCCGATCAGGTCCGAAGTGCCGTTGATCACCTTGGGAATGTCGGTGAAGGACGGGTCAGCATTCACAAAGCCACCCAGCTTGACCACCTTGCGCACCTTCGACAGATCGCCGCCACAGGCCGCTTTCATCTGGGTGATCAGATTGATGGCGCACAGGCGCGCTGCGGCCTGAGCCGCTTCAAGGTCCATGTCCTTGCCAACCACACCGGCCACCAGCCCGTCTGACCCGATGGAGATCTGACCGGAGATGTGCACCAGATTGCCAGTCTGCACGAAGGGCACATAGTTGGCCACCGGCGCGACAGGCTCGGGCAGGGTGATGCCAAGGCTTTCAAGGCGGGCGTCGATGTCAGACATTTCGGGCTCCAAAGCGGTTAAGGACCAATCCTTGCCGGTGTCGCCTCTTTTGGCTGATTTGACAATGTTGGTTGAAGGCAAAAGAAGTTAACGCCATGGTGCAGCTGCACCCGGGCGGCAAGATGAGAGTCGATCCATGGCGGACGACACACCCTATGAAGGCGAAGGACGCGAGACCGCGTTCAACACCGCCGATGGCCGCCTGTTGCGCGGGCGTATCTGCGCGCCTGTGAACCCGCATTCTGCCATGCTGATCAATCCCGCGACCGGCTATCCGGCACGCTTTTATCGCGCCTTTGCGGAAGCCGCCGCCGCGCAGGGCTGGGCGGTATTGGCCTTTGATTATCGCGGGCAAGGGCGGTCAGCTGACCAGCCCATCCGCCGCGATAATGCCTCCATGGTGGAGTGGGGAATTCAGGATATCCCGGCGGCCGCGCGCCATATCTGCGCCCATTTTGAAGGTCTGCCGCTGGATGTAGTGGGCCACTCGGTGGGCGGCCAGTTTGCCGCCTTCGTGCCCCATGATTTGCCGATAAGGCGCGTGGCGCTGCTGTCTGCGTCCTCAGGCTATTGGGGGCGGCAAAGCCCGCCACTTAGTTATTTCGCCTGGATATTCTGGCGTGTGCTGGGGCCGGCCCAGCTTGCGAGCGTGGGCTATATTCCCAACAGTCCGCTCTGGAGCGGAGAGGCGCTGCCCCGGCGCGTCTGGCAGGACTGGCGCGACTTTGGCGTGAACCCCAACGGCTTCCTCGACCGGTTTGCCGAGATGGGCCTGTTAAAGCATTTTCGCGAGTTCTCCGCGCCGATCCGTGCCTGGACGCCGGATGATGATCCCATTGCCAACGAGGAAGCTGTGCGCTGGCTGCTGGAATGCTACAGCGCCAGCCATTCAGAGCTGAAGCTGATCCGCCACGCTGATCTGGGACGCGGCAAGCTGGGCCATGACGGCCTGTTCCGCACCAAGATGGCCGACGTGTTCTGGCCGCAGGTCTTCCGCTGGCTGCGCGCGGCCGAGCATCGCGTCGCCGCTTAGGGCTTCTTCTCAGGTCCGCGCTTGAACGCCCGCCCCTTGATCACCGCTGCATCGCCGAATTTGGCCCGCGCCGCATCCATGGCACGCTCCGCGGCGGCGCGTTTCAGGGCTGACGGGTCGAGCAAGTCACCCGCATCAGCACCCGCCGGTTCCAGGCTTGAATACCCGGCGCCAATCAGGCGGTAGCGCACGCCGTCGGGTTCATTGTCCAACAGCTCCGCCGACACCCGAAACAGCGTATCGGCCAGCTGTGCGGCCTGATCCAGCGTGCGCCTCCGGGTGATGGTTTTAAACCGGTCGGTTTTCAGCTTCAGCGTCACCACGCACCCGGCAACCCCTTGCGCCTTCATGCGATCAGCCACACGCAGGCACTGGCCCCACAGCTGGTCCTTCAGGGCAGCCTTGTCGTTGATGTCGGAGTTGAAGGTGGTCTCTGAGCTGACTGATTTGCGTTCCCGGTCGGGCTCAACAGCGCGGGTATCCTCGCCGCGGGCGATGCGGATCAGCCTCAGGCCCCCTTCGCCATGGGCCTTCATCAGCTGGCGCTCATCACGCTTCAAGACATCGGCCAGCGTAAAAAGCCCGTCCGCGTTCAGCCGCTTGGCAAAGACCGGCCCGACGCCAAACACATCAGAAACCTTCAGGGCTTTCAGGAAGTCGGGCGCATCGGCGCGACCGATGACAGAGAAGCCGTCGGGCTTGTCGAGATCAGAGGCGGTCTTGGCGAGGAATTTATTAAAGCTCAAACCCACCGACACCGTCACCCCGACCTCCTCAAGGATGCGCCGCTGGAGCCGCAGCAGCGTCAGCGCAGGCGCCGCCTTGTGCAGGCGCTCTGTGCCGGAGAGATCCAGGAAGGCCTCGTCAATGGAGAGCGGCTCCACCTGGGGTGTGACGTCCTGCATCATGGTGCGGATGCGCTTTCCTTCGGCTGAATATACCTCCATGCGTGGCTTGATCACGACCGCATCAGGGCAGGCCTTGAGCGCCTTGAACATGGGCATGGCCGAGCGCACACCATAGAGCCGCGCCACATAGCAGGCGGTGGCAACAACGCCGCGCTGGCCGCCGCCGATGATCACCGGCTGGTCTTCCAGCTCCGGCCGGTCGCGCTTTTCGATGGAGGCGTAGAAGGCATCACAATCGATATGGGCAATCGACAGCGCATCCAGCTCGTCATGGCTCAGGGGGCGCCGCGCGTGACAGGTCGGACAGCGGCGCTTCGTGTCCTCGATTCGCGACAGGCATGAGCGGCAATAGGCGGGCGTCATGGCATGGCGTCCCGATCCGGCCACAGCCAGGCGGCTCCGCGTACACCGGAGCTGTCGCCATGCAGATTGCGAACAACGCGCACCACCGGCTCGTCAGTGAAAAGCCACGCCGCCATCTTGCGCGCCAGCGTAGCGGGCAAATTGGCAAGGTTTGAGAGCCCGCCCCCCAGCACAATAGTCTCAGGGTCGACCAGGTTGACGACATTGGCGAGCGCCCGCGCCAGCCGGTCGCTATGTCGATCGAGTGTGGTACGCGCAGCCGTGTCACCGGATACCGCCAGCTCGGCAATCTGCGCAGCCGTCAAATCCCGCCCGGTGACCCGTCGGTGATCGTTGGCCATGCCGGGGCCGGAGCACCAGGCCTCGACGCAGCCAGTAAGTCCGCACTTGCAAGATGGTCCCGGAATTTCATCTGCGCTTGGCCAGGGCAGGCCCATATGGCCCCATTCGCCAGCATTGCCGTCATGGCCGTTATAAATCTCGCCGTTGATCACGAGCCCCCCGCCAACGCCGGTGCCGAGAATCACTCCGAACACGGATTGCGCGCCAGCGCCTGCGCCATCGCTGGCCTCCGAGAGGGCAAAGCAGTTGGCGTCATTGGCACAGCGCACCGGCCGGTTCAGCGCAGCCTCAAGATCGGAGCAGAGCGGGCGGCCGTTCAAATCTGTGGAATTGGCATTCCGGATCAGGCCTGTACGCGGATTGTGCGAGCCTGGATGACCAACGCCCACGCTGAGAGTTTCCAGCCCCAGCTTGCTCTCGACGTTTGCAACCAGCGCCTTGATGGCCTGAAGCTTGGCCTCATAGCCTTCTGGCGTTGCTGTACGCTCGCGCACAAGGATATCGCTGGCGGGCCCAAGCACCGCGATCTCGATTTTTGTTCCGCCCAGATCAACGCCAATGCGTGCCATTTCGCTTTATCCCATTGGGTTTAGCACATCAGTCTAGCCACGTTCTTACCCAATTACGAAGCTGCGACTCACCGGTCATTAAGGACTCACGTGCTACTAAGGCGATGGATGGTCATATGGCTTACGTCAAAAATGATGGAGCCTTTGGGGAAAGCGCGATTGCATGCTGCAGGTCATGTCAAAAAAAGTTCTGATCGTTGAAGACAACGAGCTGAACATGAAGCTCTTTCGTGATCTGCTCGAAGCTCATGGCTACGAAACGGTTCAAACTCGCGAGGGTTTGAAAGCGCTGGATATGGCCCGCGAGCACAAGCCTGATCTGATCCTCATGGATATTCAGTTGCCGGAAGTTTCTGGCCTGGATGTAACCAAGTGGATCAAGAATGATGACGCGCTGTCGGAAATCCCCGTTGTGGCCGTGACTGCTTTCGCCATGAAAGGCGATGAGGAGCGGATCCGCCAGGGGGGATGCGAGGGGTATATGTCAAAGCCCATCACCGTCACCACCTTCATCGAAACCGTTCGCAAGTTTCTAGGTTAGGGGTGGGGCCATGAGTGCACGCATCCTGGTCGTCGATGATATCGAGACGAACCGGCGCCTGCTCGAGGCCCGGCTTTCGGCCGAATATTTCGACGTGATCGAGGCTGAAGATGGCTACAAGGCCATTGAAGCGGCCCGCGAGCAAAATCCGGACCTGATCCTTCTCGATATCATGATGCCGGGCATTGACGGGTTTGAAACCTGTCGCCGGCTGAAGGCCGATCCGGCCCTGCGCCATATTCCCGTTATCATGGTGACCGCGCTTGATCAGCGCGAAGACCGGATCAAGGGGCTCGAGGTTGGAGCTGATGAGTTCCTGACCAAGCCGGTTGATGACGTGGCGCTCTTCGCCCGCGTGCGCTCGCTTCTGCGCCTGAAAGTGGTGATGGACGAGTTGCGCCTGCGTGAAAATGCTGAAGCGCTTGAAAAAGATGCCGATACGCTGGGCGGCCGTGTGGTTGTTGCTGCCGCTGATGAGGCTGGCGCGCAGCGTATTGCTGACATGTATGACGGTCCGTTCCGGGCGAAGGCCTTTGCTGACCCGATAAACGCCATGCGCCATGCGCGGACGGCCGATCTGGTCGTGATCGACCTGACCCACGCCCGCTTTGACGGTCTTCGTCTGGCGGCCCGTATTCGCTCTGACGCTGATACCCGCCAGGTGCCCATCCTTGGCATCGTGGAATCCGATAATCGCGCGTCCATGGTGCGCGCGCTCGATCTGGGCGTGACCGATGTGATTCTGCGCCCGGTTGATCCAGGTGAATTACAGGCCCGCTCGCGCACACAGGTGCGCCGCAAGGCCTACGCAGATGCCCTGCGCGACCGTCTGGAAGAAAGCCTGGAGATGGCCGTCACCGACGCGCTGACCGGGCTTCATAACCGCCGCTATATCGTGTCGCGCCTGCGCCAGCATCTTGATGTGCTGGACCGGTCAGGTGAGGGCTTTGCTGTCGCGCTGGTGGATATTGACCACTTCAAGCGCATCAACGACACCTTCGGCCACCAGGCCGGCGACGTGGTGCTCAAATGCTTTGCTGACCGCCTGCGGAAAGAGTTGCGGGCCGTCGATATTGCCGGTCGTTATGGCGGTGAGGAATTTTTGGTGCTGTTTACCGGTGCGACCAACGAAGAGGCACTGGAGGGCGCAGAACGCTTCCGTGCGGCCATGGCTCGCGATCCTTTTGTCGTGCCGGGAACGGACGAGCCCATCAACGTGACGGTCTCTGCAGGCATCTCCGCCGGTGAACGCGGCGATGATGTGGAAGACGTAGTCGCCCGCGCCGATGCGGCGCTTTACGAGGCCAAGTCCTCCGGCCGCAATCAGGTCATCGCCTGGCGCAAGCGCGCGGCTTAAACGCTTTCCAGAACTGCCTATCTTGCATAGTATCATTAGTGGTACTATTATTTGGGTGCGGCTTCTATCGAGAAACTGCTGGGCAAGATTGAATCTTCGCCAGGAAATGTCCGCTTTGCCGATCTGGCTGCGGTCTGTGAGCACTTTTTTGGTCCACCGCGACAGCGCGGTACGAGTCACCATGTGTACAAGACGCCCTGGCCGGGTGACCCCAGGGTCAACATTCAGCGAGATAAAAGTGGCAAGGCTAAGCGCTACCAGGTCAAGCAGGTGCTCGTCGCGATCAAGAAGCTGGATGATGTAAAAAGAAAGCCGAGAGATGGTTGATCACACGCGATATGCCTATCGGGTACTTTGGTCGGATGAGGACGGTGAATATGTCGCCCTTTGCGCCGAGTTCCCTAGCCTGTCGTTTCTCGCTGAGACGCAGACCGATGCCCTGACCGGCCTTGTCGATATGGTCGGCGACATTGTCGAGGACATGAAAAACAATCACGAACCTGTGCCAGAGCCGATCGGACTGAAAAGCTATAGCGGCAAATTTCAGGTGCGCATTCCGCCGGAGGATCATCGAAGGCTGGCGATTGAGGCCGCTGAAAGCGGTGTCAGTCTCAACCGGTTGGCCGCATCAAAACTGGCAAGCTGAAACGAAAAAGGCCGCCGGAGACACTCCAGCGGCCTTAATGCTTTGGGCGGCAAAGGATCAAGCTTACTTGATCTTGCCTTCCTTGAACTCGACATGCTTGCGCGCGACCGGGTCGTACTTCTTCAGCACGAGCTTTTCGGTCATCGTGCGGGCATTTTTCTTGGTCACGTAGAAATAGCCCGTGCCCGCCGTCGAGTTCAGGCGGATTTTGATGGTTGTCGGCTTCGCCATGGTCGCGCACCCGTCATAAGTAATTGGCGCGCCGAAGACCGCTTCGGCGCTGCGAGCCGCGGAACATACGCACACCCGCTACGGTGTCAATCCTTTGTCATGCCCTTTTCAGCCCAACTGCCCAGAAGATACAGCAAGGCCAGTCCGGAAAGCGCGATCATCAGGCCCCAGGGGTCAAATCCGTCCATCGCCGCGCCTGCAACCGGCGGTCCAAACAGCGATCCAACGCCATAGGCAAAGATGAAGGCAGAGTTGGCAGCCGCCATCGCTCCGGCCTTGACTCGCTCGCCGACCAGAGCCAGGCCCACCGTGTAAAACGCGCTCGAAATTCCGGCAAACAGGAAGATGAGCGGGACGAGGCCAATCAGGTTCGCGCCTGAAACGGCCATTAACAGCGGCAGGATGAGCGCACAGCCGGCAATCAGGCGCAGGGTGCGCAGGTGCCCGGTGCGGTCAGCAAGCCGTCCTAACGGCACCTGAAGGGCGATCCCGCCCAATGCTCCGATCGCCATCAGAATGCCGATGGTGCCGTCTTCAAAGGCCAGACGGCTGGCATAAACCGGGACCAGCGTGAAGATGGAGGTTTCAAGCGCGCCGAAAATCAGACCCGCCAGGATTGCCGCTGGGGCCAGTTTAGCCACCGCGCCCATCGCTTTTAGTCCTGTCTCACCAGGTTCTGGCGGGGTCAGATCCGGGCCGCGCAGAAAAATCAGTGGCATTGCCCCGATCACATAGATCAGCCCGCCAACGATCCACGGCGCATAGCCTTCAGAGCCGACGAGCCACAGGATCAGCGCGCCAGAACCAAAGCCTCCTGACAGGGTTGCGGCATAGACCGCGAGCAAAGTTGCGCGCCCTTCAGGCCGGGCCAGCTGGTTGATCCAGGTCTCACTGCCTACAAACACAACCGTCACCGTCAGGCCGACCGCAAAGCGCAGCAGCCACCAGACCGTGACGTCCGGGAAGAAGGGGAAGGCGAGAATGCCGGCTCCGGTCAGAAGCGCGCACACCACCATCAACACCCGGGGCGCAAAGCGCGCCAGAAGGGCGGGAATGAAGGGCGTTGCGAGTATCGTCGACAGTGCCGCTGCCGCACCATTGGTGCCCACCACCACGCCTGACCCGGTCATGGCTTCCAGGTTCAGCGCGATGAGCGGCATCAACAGTCCGAAGCCACAGCCCGACAGCGCAGCAGCCAGAATGGCCGCGCTGAGCGAGCGGGTGCGCGCATGGTCTTCATGGATCAAAAGGCGAGCGATCATGGGGTCGGCTATAGCGAGGTGAGGGGCGTGTGTCGCGCGATAAATCTGCGCAGGGAAAGTGCCCTTATCCTCGCTTTTGATCGCGACGAAGGTCCACGCGTCAGGTTTCACCTGATCCTGAGTCAGGGGCTGCGAAACCTGGTCCGAAACCAAGGGCGCGGCGGCATGCTGGCGAAAAGGGAGGATAAGTTGGCTGAAAGTGTCTCCTCTCCCCCGTGATCAAGGGGGCGAGGCCGGGTGAGGGGGGCGTTTCAACGGGCATGTCAAAAGCAGGATGAAGCGTCATAAACCCCTCACCTGACCTCTCCCCTCAGGAAGGGGGAGGGAGATTATTGCAGGGCATCCAGTCGCTTAAAGCTCTTCGACCTGCGGGCCTTTCGGCGTCACGCGGGCGCAACGCACCGGGCGGTCTTCCCCGGCCAGACGCGCTTCCAGTTCGGATAGTACAAAGCGGGTTATGATCGGGATATCCAGCTCATGGGCTTCAGCCAGCGTCGCCCAGCGCAAATCCTCCAGCTCACCGGACCCGGCAAGCTTGGCCGACCCGTGGACAGAATCCGCATCGGCAGAAAAGAAGAACGCATCAAAACGCCGAGGGCGTCCCGGTGGCGTAATCGCTCGGGCCACCAGATCCAGCGGCTCGGCATCGGGCTGAACGCCGGCTTCGGCGAAAGGCGACCATTCCGGTTTCGGCTTGGTGATAGCGCCGGGGCGGGCGATCAAAAGTCCTGTCTCTTCAGCGGTTTCGCGCAAGGCGGCTGCTGCTGCGGCACGGGCCCGACGCTCTGTCAGAACCCGGGTTAGAACGTCCTGAACCGGTTTTCTGGGCTCTCGGGCCAGCGGGGCGAAGCCGTCGGTTCGATCCACCCGGCCGCCCGGAAACACGTATTTTTGCGGCATGAAGACATGCCCACCCGACCGCCGACCCAGGAGGATTTCTGTGTCCCCGCTGGCCCTGCGCCGTGTCAGGATCAGCGAGGCGGCGAGTTTGGGGCGGCGATGTCTGGCGGGGATAACCGGTTTAGCGTTTTCGTCTGCCATTCTTCTTCTTCGGACCTGCGCGCCGGTTCGGACTGGGGCGCGGTGGCCCCCCGCGGCGCCCCTTTGGTGCCCCGCGACCTGCGTGGCTACGTGGCGGCGGACCCGCCTCAGCTTCTGTCAACATTTCAAAGAGTAAACCGCCTGTGACGGGCGTGGCTTCGGCCAGCCGCACGGTCACCGACATGCCGAGGCGATAGCGCCCGCCGCTGCGCTGACCCACCAGGGCGTGGGCGCTCTCGTCATGCTGAAAATACTCATCACCAAGCTGAGCAATGGGGCATAACCCGTCCGCACCGGTCTCGTGCAGCTTCACAAACAGGCCAAAGCGCGTCACACCCGCGATCCGGCCTTCAAACTCGGATCCAACTTTTTCGGCTAACCAACTGGCAATAAAGCGGTCTGTGGCATCTCGCTCCGCCGCCATGGCGCGGCGCTCATTATGGCTGGTGTCTTCGGCGATGCGCTCCAGCTCGCTGCGCTCGGTGTCAGATTGTCCATCATTTCCAAGGCCATAGGCGCGAATGAGGGCACGGTGCACGGTCAGATCGGCATAGCGGCGAATAGGTGATGTGAAGTGCGCGTAGCGTGCAAGGTTTAAGCCGAAATGGCCAATATTATTAATGTCATAGACGGCCTGAGACTGGCTGCGGAGCACCACTTCATTGACCGTCTCATAGTGGTCACCACCCTTGGCGCGGTCCAGAAGCAGGTTGAAGCGAGCCGCGGTCGGGCGTTCACCTCGTGTCCACTTCATCCCAACCTGAGGCAGAAAATCAGCTAGGTTTTCAAGCTTTTCGCTGCCCGGTTCATCATGGATGCGATAGATGAGTGGCGTCTTTTGGGCTTCCAGAGCTTCGGCCGCAGCGACATTGGCCTGGATCATCATCTCTTCGATCAGCTTGTGGGCATCAAAGCGCTCTCGCACCCGAACCCCTTTGACCCGACCGTCCTCACCGACCTCGATTTTCTTTTCTGGGGCATCAATTTCCAGCGGCTCGCGGCGCTTTCGAGCTGCTGACAGGGCTGCATACGCGCTCCAAAGCGGCTTCAGGACAGGCTCCAGAAGCTTCTTGGCTTTCCCGGTGCCTTTACCCTCAATCGCGGCCTGAGCGTCCTCGTAGGCCAGCTTGGCAGCCGATTTCATCCAGCCTCTAATGAAGCGGTGTCCATGCTTGTTGCCGTCCCGGTCAAAGACCATGCGCACAGCCAGACAGGGACGTTCTTCGCCTTCGCGTAAGGAGCAGAGATCATTGGACAAACGCTCCGGCAGCATGGGCACGACCCGGTCGGGCAGGTAGACCGAAACGCCGCGCTTGCGGGCCCCCTTGTCGAGCGCGGATCCGCCTTCGACATAGGCCGCCACGTCTGCAATCGCGACATAAACGACCCAGCCGCCCTTGTTGTCCGGATCCTCGTCAGCCTCGGCATAGACGGCATCGTCATGGTCGCGGGCATCGGCCGGGTCGATGGTAATCAGCGGGATTTTGCGAAGGTCTTCGCGGTTCCCCATTTTGACCGGCTTGATCTTCTTGACCTGAGCGAGTTCCGCATCGCCAAAGCCTTCCGGCACGCCATGCTCAGCCAGCGCAATGATAGAACCTGCCCGCGGACTTGAGGCATCGCCCACAACCTCTTCAATCACTGCGGTTTTCAGCCCGAAGCGTTTTTCAGAAGACAGGCGCGCCAGCACCAGCGCTCCGTCGTCGGCCTTGGAGAGTTCACCGCGTGCAGGTACCAATTCATCGCGCGCGCGACGGTCTACTGGAACAAGGCGCCCTTCGCCCTTACCCTTGCGGACCACACACAGAACACGGCTGGTAGAGCGGCCAAGCTTGCGGATGACCTGCGCGACATAACCGCCTTCGTCGTCGGGCGTCAGTCGCGCCAATACCTTGTCGCCCATACCGGCGGTTTCGCCATGCTCGGCCTTGGAGGGTGACAGGCGAATGACTGGACCCTGATGCTCTTCCTTGGCGGGACGGCACAGGAATTCGCCATCGACATCGCGGTCCACGACTTCCAAGACCGTTACAGCCGGCATATGTCCCGCGATCACGTAGGTCTTGTCCGAGCGACGAATTTCGCCAGCATCTTCAAGGTCCTTCAACGCGCGCTTCAACACGACACGCTGGTCACCTTTCAGCCCCAGTGACCGGGCAATCTCGCGTTTGGAGAAGTTGCCATCGCCCAGCTTGATCGCCTCAAGGAGTCCCTCGCGGGTGAACCCGCCCTCGGCGTAGCGATCAGAACTCAAGAGTCACCCTTCTTGGCTGCGGGCTTCTGTCTTGTTGTCGCCTTTTTGGCGGTTGCCTTCTTGGCCGGTGCCTTCTTTTTGGCTGGCGCTTTCTTCTTTGCGGGGCTCTTGGCGGCCTTTGCGGCAATCAATTCAACCGCCTGTTCCATGGTAACGCTTTCAGGTGCCATGTCCTTGGGCAGGGTCGCGTTGGTCTTGCCGTGCTTGACGTAAGGGCCATAGCGTCCACTCATCACATTGACCGGTTCGCCGTCTTCGGGGTGCTTGCCAAGCTCTTTAAGCGGTGCGGCTGCGGCACCCCGTCCGCGCGGATTGGCCTTTTTCTGGGCAATCAGATCGACCGCACGGTTCAGGCCCACCTCAAACACTTCTTCAGCGTTTGGCAGGTTGGCATAAGTACGCCCGTGCTTCACGAACGGGCCATAGCGGCCAAGGCCAGCCTCGATCGGTTCACCATCTTCAGGGTGCAGGCCCACAAGACGCGGCAGGTCAATCAGCTGAACCGCCTTGTCCAGATTGATGTCGGATGGTGACCAGCCCTTGGGCAAAGAGCCACGCTTTGGCTTGTCTTCGCCGTCGACTTCCATCTCCAGATACGGCCCGAAGCGCCCGTCCTTGAGATAGATCATCTTGCCGGTTTCAGGGTGTTCGCCAATCTCGCCATCGCCCTCAACCGCATCTTCACCACCGCCGCTGAGCGTGCGGGTGAATTTGCATTCAGGGTGGTTGGAGCAGCCCACGAAGGCCCCGAATTTGCCAAGCCGGATCGACAGCGTCCCGTCGTTACATTTCGGGCAGAGGCGGGCGTCCTTGCCATCTTCGCGTGGTGGAAAGATCAGCGGAGCCAGCGCTTCATTCATGTAATCAATGACTTCACCGATCCGCAGATCCTTGATGTCATCGACGCTGGCGTGAAAGTCTTTCCAGAAGTCGCGTAGCAGCTGCTTCCAGTTCAGGTCTCCAGCAGACACTTTGTCGAGCTGATCTTCGAGCGAGGCGGTGAAATCGTATTCCACATATCGCGAGAAGAAGTTTTCCAGAAAGGCGATGACGACCCGGCCCTTGTCTTCGGGAACGAAGCGCTTGTCTTCCATGCGCACATAGTCGCGATCGCGTAGCACTGACAGTGTCGAGGCGTAAGTAGAGGGCCGGCCAATGCCCAATTCTTCCAGGCGCTTGACAAGGGTGGCTTCGGTGAAACGGGCCGGCGGCTTGGTAAAGTGCTGTTCGGTGACGACTTTTTCAGCCTTGCCGTTTGCCCCTTCGGTCACTTGCGGAAGGCGGTTTTCGCCTTCCTCGTCCTCGTCGTCGCGACCTTCTTGATAAAGGGTGAAGAAGCCCGGGAAGGTAACAACCGAACCCGTGGCGCGCAGGCCAACTGTCCCGTCGGTGTTTTCAAAGTCGATGGTCGTGCGCTCCAGTCGGGCGCTTTCCATCTGGCTGGCTACTGCGCGCTTCCAGATCAACTCGTAGAGGCGTGCCTGGTCACTTTCCAGCTTCAGTGAACCCGGCGTCCGACTAAAGCTGGTGGGGCGGATGGCTTCGTGGGCTTCCTGGGCGTTCTTGGCCTTAGAGGAGTATTTGCGTGGGACGTCCGGCACATAGTCGTCGCCATACTCATTGCCGATGACGGCGCGCGATTCCGCGATCGCGCCGCCGTCCATGGAAACGCCGTCCGTACGCATATAGGTAATCAGTCCGACCGTCTCACCACCGAGCGATACACCTTCATATAGACGCTGCGCCGTGCGCATGGTGCGTTGAGCGTCAAAGCCGAGCTTGCGAGCCGCTTCCTGCTGCAGGGTGGAAGTGGTGAAGGGCGGCGACGGATGGCGCTTGGTCGGCTTGGCCTCAACCGCCGCCACTTTGAAATCAGAGGCTTTGATGGCAGTTTCAGCGGCGCGCGCCGTGGCCTCGTCGCCGATTGTCAGGCGGCTGATCTTCCTGCCGTTAAACTGTTGAAGTTTTGCCGGGATCAGGCGGTCAGCTCCGTCGACTTTCACGTCGGCGTCGACCGACCAGTATTCCTTCGGCTGGAATTTTTCGATCTCGCCTTCGCGCTCAGTGATCAGGCGCAGCGCAACCGATTGCACCCGGCCAGCAGACCGTGCGCCGGGCAGTTTGCGCCAGAGCACTGGAGACAGGGTGAAGCCCACAAGATAGTCGAGCGCCCTGCGCGCCAGATACGCCTCCACAAGCTCCATATCGACATCACGGGGGTGGGCTAGCGCTTCGGTGACAGACTTCTTGGTGATGGCGTTGAACGCCACACGCTCCACCGTTTTCCCTTTGAGTGCTCGGCGCTTGGTCAGCGCTTCAAGCAGGTGCCAGGAAATGGCTTCACCTTCGCGATCCGGGTCAGTGGCCAGGATCAGGCGGTCGGAGTCTTTAAGCGCATCGGCGATGGCTTTTATCCGCGGCTGAGCTTTGGAATCAACCGCCCATTCCATGGCGAAATCGTCATCCGGGCGGACCGATCCGTCTTTTGGCGGAAGGTCGCGCACGTGACCAAAACTGGCCAGCACGGTGTAATCCGAGCCGAGGTATTTATTGATGGTTTTGGCCTTGGCCGGGGATTCGACGACAACAACGTTCATGAAATAAGCCAGGTCACACAATAGAGGGGCAAGCGCTTTGGGCCGATCCCGTGCGCGACGGCGGAAGGTGGGGTTGCTTGCGCAGACTGTCAACTGCAACACAACCGAAGGACGCGCTAACAAGCATTGCACCTAATAGTATCTTGCGCTACACAACTCGTAGGAGTTGTTATAATTTCAGGTGCAACCGTGATGGCAGGTGGCGGCGATACCCCCAAGGACCCGTTTGATCGCATGATCGAGCCGATGCCGCCTGCGGATGCTGCGGGCTATGTCATTGAGATGCTGACGTCTCTCGCCCATTTCGCCCACGTTTCCGACCTCAACAATTCCTCGGCCATGATTTCTGCCACAGCTCAGGTTGTTTCTCAGGAATGTCGGCTGATTACGGATGGTCCGCCCAAGTTTTCCGGTGAACCGCCCGAGGGCTGGCCCTTTCCATTCAATCCTCCAACCTAGGCTATAACGCCCTGATTATCAGGGATAGGCAGAGCTGACCGAGCCGTCAGGGTAAATCAGCGCGCGGCCAGCAAGTTCCAGCTCGACCAGCGCAGCTATCACGGCCCGTGCAGGGGCTCCGGTGTGGCGAACGAGTTCATCGCGGTGCACCGGGCTGGGCGAGAGCAGGGCGGCGACTTGCTCGCGGACCTGGTCGGCCTCTTCGTCGAGCTGACGCGGATCGAGCGGTTCATTTTCATAATCCCCCATGGCCGGGGCCTCCACTGACGGGCGGCGGGTCTGCTCCAGGACTGCGATCACGTCCTCTGCCGACTCAATGAGCGCTGCTCCGTCGCGCAAAAGCCGATTGGTGCCTTTCGCCCGCGGATCGAGCGGCGATCCTGGAGCTGCCATCACCTCGCGGCCTTGTTCGAGCGCGTAGCGCGCAGTGATCAGGGAACCGGAGCGCTCGGCCGCCTCGATAACGACGACGCCAAGTGACAGGCCGGAAATCAAACGGTTGCGTCTTGGAAAGTCGCGTGCCTGGGGCGTGTAATCGGGCGGCATTTCGCTGACGATCAGGCCTTCGCGAGCAATGGCAGCATGAAGCTCTGCATGCTCGGGCGGATAAATGGAGGCCAGACCACCGGCGACCACAGCTATCGTCCCGCTTTCAAGGGTGGCGGCATGGGCAGCACCGTCGATACCGCGCGCCAGACCGGACGAAACGATGATTCCGGCCTCTCCCAACTGGCGGGCCAGATCACCGGCAAAACGCAGGCCAATCGCCGAGGCGTTGCGTGCCCCCACCATTGCGCAGACAGGGCGTGCATCAGGGTCGAGCGGACCAATCACCGTGATAACCGGTGGCGGCGGATCAAGGCTTGCCAAAAGGTCCGGGTAGTCTGGCTCACACGCGCACAGAAGGCGGGCGGAGAGGGTATCGAGCCGGTCCAGCTCCCGCCGCGCCTCATCGCGAGAGGCTGGCTTTAGCGGCTTTGCTCGACCGCCTCGCTTGGCAAGGCGGGGCAGGGCATCAATCGCGCTTTCGGCATCTCCAAAGCGCTCGATGAGCTTGGCGAAGGTCACAGGGCCCACGCCATTTGTTCGCGCCAGCCTGAGCCAGTCGATCCGTTCGACATCGCTCAGAGGCGCTCGCTTCATGCTTTCTTGGCTCCGATTTTCGGCTCTGTGCCGTTGAAAATGCGGTCGATATTCGCGCTATGGCGCCAGAAGATCAGGGCCGCGAGGAAGACGGCGAGGATGGCAACATCAACGCGGCCAAAGGCCAGCGCCCAGACCGGTGTCAGTGCTGCCGCGACAAGGGCTGCAAAGCTCGACATGCGAAAAAGAAGCGCGGTTCCAAGCCAGGTTGCGCAAGCCATCAGACCGATCGGCCAGGCCGCCGCCAGCAATGCACCGAGGAAGGTTGCGACGCCCTTGCCGCCGTTGAATTTCAGCCAGACAGGGAAACAATGGCCGAGGAAGGCTGCCCCGGCCGCGACAAGGCCCGCCGGGGTCGACACCAGCAGGGTGAACACAATCGCAGCAATTCCAGCCTTGCCAGAATCGAGAAGTAGTGTGGCCAGGGCCAGATCCTTGCGCCCGGTGCGCAGCACATTGGTCGCACCAATATTGCCCGAACCGATCTGGCGAATATCCCCAAGTCCCGCGAGCTTCGTGATCACGAGTCCAAAGGGCACGGAGCCAAAGAGATAACCGCCCGCGGCTGCGAGCAGGAGAAGTGGATCAAAGCTCATGATCTATCCTGCAGGTTGATTAATGATCGTGCCATTCGCGAAAGTGATCAATACTTTCCCGACAAGACGGCGGTTCTCAAACGCAGACGGGGCATCACAGGAGAGCCCGTCCCGGCCATAAACATTTGGCGCATCAGGGTTAAACGCGACTAGGTCGGCGGGAGCGCCTATTTCCAGCCGACCCTGCGGCAGGCCAAGCAGATCTGCCGGGCCGCTCGTGACCGCGCGCAGGGCATCGATCAACTCCACGCGTTCGTCAGCCACCAGTGAGCAAAGGGCGGGGAGCACCGCTTCGAGCGTTGCCGCACCGGGCTCGGCGTCGGGGAAGGGGTGAGCCTTGGCTTCGCCGGTGCAGGCGCGGTGGTCACTCACGATGGCGTCAATCTGCCCGGCGTTTAGCGCCTCAATCAGCGCGTCACGATCGGCTTCACTTCGCAGTGGCGGCTCAAGCCGGTAGCGCGCGTCATAACCTGCGGTGTCGACTTCGTTGAAAATGAAGTGAGTGATTGGGGCCGTGGCTGCGATCTCGAGACCCTTGGCGCGAGCGGCCTTGAGCGCGGCAAGGCCGTCTGTTGTCGAGATTCTGTCGAGCAAAATGCGCGCACCTGTCAGTTCAGCCAGCGCCGTAGCGCGGTCGATTGCCATGCGCTCACTCGCACCGGGCCGCGCCGTGAAGCCAAGGCGCATCGACAGGTCGCCCTCATGGGCGCAGGTGTTGCGCGACAGATGCGGGTCTTCGGCGCGAAGCGATGACCAGGCTTCAAACGTTGCTGCATAGGCGAGCGCGCGCTTTAGGAGCCGCGTATCGCTGACCGGCTGGCCGCCGTCGCCGAGCAGAGCCGCGCCAGCGCGCAGCATCAGGCCAATCTCACCCATCTCTCCGTCTTGATCGACCAATAGGCCTGACGCGATGAGGTTTACCGGGCTCGACAGCGCCGCGTTGTCGATGGGCGCAAAGCTTTCGGGCGAGGACAGGCCGGCGTCCGGCGCAATCACCAGCGTGCCGTAACCGCCGGCTGCCGCCGCCTGACCGGTCGCCAGAAGTCCGGAGCGTCCGGACGAGCGCGGATTGGCCTGGCAGCGCAGATCGATGAGGGCCGGGGCCAGGACCGCGCCTTCCAGATCGATCACCGCCTCATCGCCTTGAGAGACTAGCGAGCCGCCAACAGTTTCAATGACGCCATCGCGGATTTTAAGATCGCCCAGCTCATCACGGCCGGAGGCAGGGTCGATCAGGCGGGCATTGCGGATCAGGGTCATGCGCCGTCTCCCGTTCCGTCATCGACATAGCGCTGGTTTGACGCCCGTCCGGTGATGAGTTCCAGAATGGCCATCCGGATGGCCACACCAGCCTCGGCCTGCTCCATTATCACAGCGCGTTCCGGATCGTCAGCCAGCGCGCCATCAATCTCGACGCCGCGGTTCATCGGGCCGGGGTGCATCACGAGGCAATCGGGCAAGGCGACGTCGAGCCGCGCATGGTTGAGCCCATAAAGTGCCGCGAACTCACGATCAGAGGGAATCAGGCCGCCACTCATGCGCTCTTTCTGCATGCGCAGCGCCATCACCGCATCGCAGCCTTCCAGCGCTTCATCGAGATCATGAAACACCGTGACGCCCCAGCGATCAGCATCGGCGGGTAGGAGCGTGGCCGGACCGCACAGGCGAACCTCGGCGTTGAGCAGATTGAGGAGCGAGATATTTGAGCGCGCCACGCGGGAGTGCAGAATATCGCCAATAATGCAGATGCGCTTGCCCCCAATATCACCCCAGTGGCGCGTCAGAGTGAAGGCATCCAGAAGCGCCTGTGTCGGGTGTTCGTGCGCGCCATCGCCGCCGTTAACGACTGCAGCGCCTGTGACTTTGGCAAAATAGGCCGCAGCCCCGGCCGCCTTGTGACGCACGACCATTACGTCAGGATTCATGGCGTTCAGGTTCAGCGCGGTGTCGGCCAGGCTTTCGCCTTTTGAGATGGAGGCTGATCCAGCTGAAAAGTTGATGACGTCTGCGCCCAGGCGCTTGGCTGCCATTTCAAAGCTTGCCAGCGTTCGCGTGGAATTTTCAAAGAAGAGGTTGACCACCGCCAGGCCATCCAGCGTGCGTTCGCGAGGCTCTTTGCGGCGATTGGCTTCAAAATGGAGGCTGGCGCGCTCGAATATCATGGAGACATCAAGCGGATTAAGGTCCCCAACGCTCAAAAGGCTTGAGTGGGGAAAGTCGTAGGCAAAGCCCGGTCTGCTCATAACGTGCGTTCTCGCAGCGAATTTTTGGCGGTATAAGCGCGCTTCGCTCTGATCACAAGGCCTTACCGGACACGATAGACGCTTGGCGCGCTCCAACACTTCCATCCGTACCATGACGCAGGACGATGCGCGGGCGGTGCTTTCCATCTATGCAGAGGGCATTGCGGGCGGTGATGCGACCTTTGAAGGCGAGGTGCCGGAGTGGGCCGAGTTTGATGCCGCACGGCACAAGACGCCGCGTCTGGTGATTGAAGATGCTGAGGGGGTTTGCGGCTGGGCGGTGCTGTCGTCGGTGTCTCGTCGGGCGGCGTATGACGGTGTGGCCGAGGTCACGGTCTACATCGCGGAACGCGCCAAGGGGCAGGGGCTCGGGCGTCAGCTCCTGGACGCTTTGATCACCGAGTCTGAAGCTGCCGGGATCTGGACGCTACAGGCCGTGGTGTTTCCCGAAAACTCAGCGTCAGCGCGTCTGCATGAAGGGGCAGGCTTCAGGCTGGTCGGACGGCGCGAGCGGATATCAAAGGTCGCTCGAGGGCCGCGGGCAGGGGAGTGGCAGGACACGTTGCTGTTTGAGCGTCGGAGCGCTGTGGTGGGCGTCTAGCCGCCAGCAAAACCAATCCAGAGCGGCAGCGCGATAAAGGCCAGCAATGTGGTCGCCGTGACATGGCCCGCCATCAGCCGGGCATCGCCGCCCATTTCGCTCGCCAGCACATACCCGGCCGCAGCCCCCGGCGTAGAGCCGATGGCGACCAGCAAGGCGAGCGGCATACCGGTCACGCCAAAGGCGGTGCCAAGCCCCCAGAAGACCAGTGGTGCGACAACCAGCTTCAAGCTGACGGTTAGCCCCAGTAAAGCCGGGCGAGCCTTCAACGCGGTGAAGTCCAGGCCCGCACCAATGGCGAGCAGGATCATGGGCAGCGCTGCGCGGCCTGCCAACGCGGCCGTGTCGGCAATCGGTCCGGTCTGGAACCAGCCCAGCGTGTTGGCGATGATGCCCGCGATACAGGCGATGATGAGCGGATTGACTGCGATCCGCCTGAGCACGCCCGCGATATTCGGCTTTTCATTGGACGCGCCCCAAACGCTCAGCACAGCCACGCACATCATGTTGATGATGGGCACGGTGGGGGCAAATACCAGTGAGGCCAGCGCCGCGCCTTCAGGTCCGAAGACGATGGCTGAAAGGGCAAGCAAGACAAAGCCATTCCAGCGCACTCCGCCTTGAAACACACTGGTGAAGGCGGGGCCGCCCACGGGCAGCACCACAAAGCCCATGGCGATGATGCCCATGGTCACAAAGGCCAGCGTTGCGGCCGCCAGAAAGGGGATGGCCGTGCTCAGGTCCTGGTTGGTGGTTGAGATGCTGGAGAACAGAAGCGCTGGAAGTAGGGCCTGATAGCTCAGCCGGTTGATCTTAGGCCAGAAGTCGGCCGGCACGACCCCACTACGCCGCAGCACCCACCCCAGCGTGATAACGCCAAAGATTGGAAGCAGGGCAGTGGCGACCGCATTCATGCGCGCCCGTCCGCCTCGCTGCGGGGTGCGCCCTCGGCGATACGTTCCAGGGCTGATTGAAGGATCACCGCTGCGGCCTGCGCATCAATGACAGCCTTGTGGTCAGCATGCTTGATACCGGCTTCCAGCAGCGCTTCACCGGCTGCAAAGGTCGACAGGCGTTCGTCCTGATAAACCACCGGCAGGTCGCGCAGGCGAAGCAGGTTGGTTACAAAGCTGCGCGAGGACTGGGCCCGTCGCCCATCGCCGCCATCCATGTGAAGCGGCAGGCCAACCACGAGCCCGGTGCACTTGCGCTCGTCATAGAGCTTCAAAAGCGCTTGAGCGTCTGGCGTAAACTTTACCCGTTCAATCGTCGTGACCGGCGTCACCACGCTGCGCGCGCCATCGCACACCGCCACACCGATGGTCTTGGTACCAGGATCAATGGCCATCAACGGGCCGTCGGGAAGCAAGGCGGGGTGCAGGAAGATCATGGGCGAGGGTTTAGGGCGAAGAGGGGATGCGGGAAAGGGGACTTCCCATTTTTCGTCATTCCAGCGAAGGCGAGACGCCTGAGGCCCTTGGAACGGTGCGCTGGATTGCTCTGGCTCCCTGCCTTCGCGGGGATGACGAATATGATAATTGGCGAGGCAAACAAAGCACCTCGTGCTTGCGCGCTCGCGCCCGCGTTGCTACCCGTCGCGCTTCGAATTTTTCTCCTGACCTGGAGCGCTTCATGTCCGTCACTAAAGATGACGTCCGGCGCATTGCGACGCTGGCCCGGATTGCTGAACCGGCTGACCGCCTTGATGCCCTGACCGGCGAGCTTAATGGCATTCTCGATTGGGTCGAGCAGCTCAATGAGGTCGATGTCGATGGCGTTGAGCCAATGACGAGTGCTGCGCCCATGAAGCTGCCCATGCGCACCGACGAGATCAGCGACGGCGGCAAGCGCGAGGCTGTCCTGAAAAACGCACCGAAGTCTGAAGAAGGCTTTTTCGTTGTGCCGAAGAGCGTGGAGTAGGGACGATGACAAAATTCTCCGATCTGACCCTCCACGACGTTCTTGCTGGCCTTGAAGCGAAAGACTTCTCCGCTGTTGAACTGGCGGACGCCACGGTCAGCGCCGCTGAAGCGGCTCAAGGCGATCTCAACTGCTTCACCGTGATTGATGGCGAACGCGCCAAGGTAATGGCGGAAGCCTCCGACGCACGCCGCGCCAAGGGGGAAGCCAAGCTGCTGGACGGCGTTCCGATCGCGATGAAGGATCTGTTTGCTGTGCAGGGCGTGGAAACGACAGCCTCATCGAACATCCTCAAAGGCTTCAAGCCGGAATATGAGAGCACCGTCAGCGGCAATCTGTGGAATGAAGGCGCGGTCTTCTTTGGCAAGACCAGCATGGATGAGTTCGCCATGGGGTCGTCCAATGAAACTGCAGCAACTGGCCCGGTGGTGAACCCGTGGCGCGCGCAAGGCTCGACTGAAAAGCTGGTGCCGGGCGGATCTTCTGGTGGTTCCGCGGCAGCACTGGCTGCGGGTATCTCCTACGGTGCAACGGGCACCGATACCGGCGGCTCCATTCGCCAGCCCGCGGCCTTTACCGGCCTTGTGGGCGCGAAGCCGACCTATGGCCGCTGCTCGCGCTGGGGCGTGGTGGCGTTTGCCTCCTCGCTCGACCATCCTGGTCCCTTCGGCAAGACGGTAAAAGACACGGCGCTGCTGACGCAGGTGATGTCCGGGCACGATCCGAAAGACTCCACCTCCTATCCCGGCGAGGTTCCAAACTGGGTTGAGGCTGTGGGCAAGTCGGTGAAGGGCATGAGAATTGGCGTGCCGAAGGAATACCGCATGGACGGTATGCCCGGCGAGATCGACAAGCTCTGGGCAAAGGGCGTGGAATGGCTGCGCGAAGCGGGAGCGGAGATTGTCGATATCTCACTGCCCATGACGAAGTATGCGCTTCCAGCCTACTACATCATCGCGCCGGCTGAGGCCTCATCAAACCTCGCACGCTATGACGGAATGCGCTACGGCGTGCGGGTCGAGGGCGATGACCTGACCGACACCTATGAAAAGACGCGCTCGGCTGGCTTCGGCAACGAAGTTCAGCGCCGCATCCTGATGGGCACCTATGTGCTCAGCGCCGGGTATTATGACGCGTACTACGTCAAGGCGCTGAAAGTTCGCCGGAAAATCTTCGAGGACTTCAATCAGGCCTTCGAAAAGGTCGATGCGATCCTGACCCCGACCACACCAAGTGCCGCGTTTGGAATCGGCTCAAAGGCCAACGCCGATCCGATCGAGATGTATCTCAACGACATCTTCACGGTGACGGCCAACATCGCAGGCGTTCCGGCGATTTCAGTTCCGGCCGGGCTTGATTCCAGCGGCCTGCCGCTGGGCCTTCAGGTCATCGCGCCGGCGCTTGATGAAGCGACCATGTTCACCGTGGCCGGTGCCATCGAAGAGGCCGCAGGCTTTACCGCCAAGCCGGAGAAGTGGTGGGGCTAGGTGCCTTCAAACGCCTTCATGACCCACTGCGCCGTCCCTGCTGGATCCTCCATAGGAACCAGGTGGCTGGAGCCGTCCATGGTTTCCACGCGTGCGCCGTGACTGGCGAGGCTGGCTGCATACATGGCCACTGAGCCATATTCCGACTTTAGAAGCTGGATGCGGTTTGCGATTTTCTTCGCGGCGCGCGGCAGGTTGTGACGGTGGCCTTCGAAATTTGCCGCTTCCCACTCTGGGTCGCAGGACAGGTGAACGCCGTCGTCCGTCTGGGTGAGGCCGTCTTCCAGATAGTCCTCGAGCACACCAGGGGCCCAGCTGTCGAACGGCGACTTCATCTGATAGCGCTGGAGCGTCTCGTCCCGGGAGGCCCAGTGGCGGGTTCGACGGCGCGCCAGCTTTGCAATCGGTATATTGCGCACCAGAAGGGGCCTCACTGGTGAGCGCATGAGGCTATAGCCCATACCAGGCAGCATCGCTGGATCAATGAGCGCGAGGGGTGGCGGGTTGTTCATCTGCGCAGCCGCCAGCGTCCAGCTTGTGCCACCCATGGAATGGCCCACAGCGATATCTGCCGGGCGATCGAGCGCTGCATTCAGGGCAACGAGATCGCGTGCGTAGATGTCCCAGCTGTGGTGGGTTGACGGATTGGCAGGCAGCGTCGAACGCCCATGCCCTCGCAGGTCCGGCGCGACAATGTCGAACTGCCCCGCCAGTCGCCCCAACATTTGTTTGTAGGCAGATGCGCAGAACCCGTTGGCGTGGGCGAGGATCAGGCGCGGCGCACCCGGATTTGGCCAGTAAAGAAGAGCGATCTCCCCCTCATCAAGGGTGATGGTCTTGCGCACGGGCTGGGGCAGGGGTGTCGTGATCATGGATCACAAACTGGCGAGATTTGCGATTTGAGCAAGCGTTCGCACTGGTCCTGGTGCAGTGTTGGCCCCATGTGATGTCGAATAAGCGGCCACGGAGCTAACCATGCGTGCCATTCTGCTCTTTATCAGCCTGCTTGTTGCCGGACCTGTCCAGGCTCAGTCTGAAGACCTGCACACGTCGTGGGACGCGTTGCTGGCAACCTATCTCAGCGACCTCCCGGATGGTGTGGCGCGGTTTGACTATGCGGGGCTTCGGGCGTCAGACAGCGATACGCAAACTCTCCAGAGCTACATTTCTGCACTAGAAGCGGCTCAGCCGTCTCAGATGAGCGATGATGAGGCCTTCGCGTACTGGGCCAATCTCTATAACGCGGTGACGGTCCGCCTGATCGTGGAAGAAGCGCCGGAGCGGTCCATTCGCCAGATCCGCCCCCGGCCCTGGTCCATCGGGCCATGGGGTGTGGAGCGTGTGACCGTTGAGGGTGAGGACCTGTCGCTGGACAATATCGAGCATGACATCATGCGCCCGCGCTATCAGGCGGCGCTCGTTCACTACGCGGTCAATTGTGCCTCGATTGGCTGCCCCAATCTCAAAGCCACGGCCTGGCGTGCAGAGACGCTGCACGCTGATCTGGAAGCGAGCGCACGCGCCTATATCAATCACCCGCGTGGGGTGACGGTGACCGAGGACGGGCTGGTGGTTTCAAGAATTTATCGCTGGTTTCGCGAAGACTTTGGTGACAGCGAGGAGGGGGTGATCGACCACCTCCTCACCTATGCCGATCCGGTCCTGGCCGAGGCGATCACGGCCAATCCGCGCATTGACGGCCATGCCTATGACTGGGACCTCAATCAACCTTGATTGCTCGTCTTCATTGGACATCGGCGCGCGCATCCCTATCCTTAACCTCATGATTATGCGCTGGGGACTTATTGTCATCGCCGCTTTGGGGCTGGTCGCCTGTAGCCAGCGTCCGCCAGAGCCTGCCGTCGATCCGGAGATTGCGCTGGCTGCAGCGCTGGAGGAAGGGCGTCTGATCGTCCTGACCGCGGAGGGGCCCACCAGCCACTTCATCGATGAAGATGGAACCGTGTCTGGATATGAGGTTGAGCTTGCGCGCGCCTTTGCCGAAAGCCAGGGCCTGACGGCCGAGTTTAATGTCCGCCGCGACCTGCAGGCTGTGCTGAAGGCGGTTGCAGCCGGTGAGGGGCATATTGCTGCGGCTGGTATAACAGTGACTGACGCTCGCGCTGCGCGCTTCAAATTTGGGCCCGCCTATAAGACCGTCACCGAGCAGGTTGTGTGTCGACGGGCTGGGGCAAGAGTGAGAGGACCCAGCGATCTGGCCGAAGTGTCTCTGTCGGTTGTTGCGGGATCCAGCTATGCCGAAACCCTTGGTGCGCTTGCGACCACGGTGCCGGAGCTGGAATTTCGCCAGGTTGAAGCTCCTTCGGCAATGCCGCTTTTGCGCAGGGTTCAGAATGAGCGACTCGACTGCACCGTCGCCGACAGCAATCTGATCGCCCATGCCCGACTTGAGTTTCCTGAATTGCTGACACCGCTAGCGCTGACCGAAGAGCGCAGCCATGCCTGGGTTATTGCCAGCCAGGCCGCTCAGCTTGAGGAAACCGTCGCAGACTGGTTCTCCGAGGCTCACGACAATGGCGTTTTAGCTGAGCTCGACGAGCGCTGGTACGGCTATACGCGTCGTTTTGACTATGTCGACGTGGCCCGTTTTGTCCGCCGCCTTGACGAGCGCTTGCCGCGCCTGCGTCGTCATTTTGAAGCGGCTGCCATTGATACCGGAATCGACTGGCGCTGGCTGGCCGCGCAGGCCTATCAGGAGTCCCATTGGGACCCCGATGCAGTCAGCGCGACCGGCGTACGCGGTATCATGATGCTCACGCTGCCCACTGCGAACGAGGTTGGTGTGGAAGATCGTACCGACCCGGCACAGTCGATCCGGGGTGGCTCGACCTATCTGCGCCGTCTGTTTGACCGGATGCCTGACGGTGTTGATGGCGAGGATCAACTCTTTAAGGCCTTTGCCGCCTACAATGTTGGCATGGGCCATCTATACGATGCCCGTCGTCTGGCCCGGCGTCAGGGGCTAGACCCGGATGCGTGGCCGTCTTTGCGCCAGACACTGCCGCTTTTGAGCGAGCAGGAATATTATTCGACGGTTCGCTATGGTTATGCGCGCGGCCACGAGCCGGTTCAGTATGTCAGAAACATCAGGCGCTACAGGGCGTTGATGGACTTGCATCTTGATGACATAGGCCCGCTGGCGGCCCGTGTTGATCCGACGCTTGAGCTTGAACTGGCCGAAATGGAAGGCTGATTTCGCCAAATCAGGCCAAGTTGTTCTGTGTAAAGATGAAATTTATTGTTGCTTGAACTCCACACTGATGTCTCGAGTTCTTTTGCGCTGCAACAAAACGCTTTCGAAATTGCCATAATTCCTTAACACGAGGATGCGCTTGCGCCTCCGCGAGCCGGACTGCTGCCCTATCCCGTTTTCACGCGCCAAAGGATATCCAGCCGTGACCAAGATCCGTACCTCCCTTACCGCCCTTATGGCCAGCTCGGTCAGCGCGCTCGCGCTTGCCGCGGCAATGGGCCCTGCCCAAGCGCAGGAGGCTGCCAGTGATGGTCGTGTTGATACGATCATCGTAACCACGAACCGCCGTGAAGAAAACATTCAGGACGTCGCTGCATCGGTAACCGCGCTTTCTGATGAAAGCTTTGATGCAATCACCGAAGGCGGTGCCGACATCCTGTCGCTCGCTGCGCGCGTGCCTAGCCTTTACGCTGAAAGCTCAAATGGTCGGGTCGCGCCACGCTTTTACATTCGCGGCCTTGGTAACACCGATTTTGACCTGGCGGCGTCGCAGCCGGTTTCCATCGTCATGGACGATATTGTTCAGGAGAACGTGATCCTGAAGAGCTTCCCGCTGTTCGACATCGAGAGCGTAGAAGTCTCCCGGGGTCCGCAGGGGACCCTGTTTGGCCGCAACACCACCGCGGGCATCATCAAGTTTGATTCTGCCCGTCCAGGTCACGATCAGGATGGCTATGTCAGCGCAACCGTCGGCAATCTCGGCACTGTGAACGCAGAAGGTGCCGCCAATATCTCGCTCAGCGAGAATATGGCGATGCGTGTATCGCTGTTCACTCAGAACCGCGACAATTGGATCGACAACGGCTTCCAGAACACCCAGGACGCGCTTGGCGGATTTAATGAATATGCTGGCCGGGTTCAGCTGCTGGTGACGCCGAGCGATAATTTTGACGTGCTGTTCAACGTTCACGCCCGTAGCCTTGAAGGCACCTCGGCTGTGTTCCGCGCCAACATTCTGACCACTGGTTCGAACGCGCTGAATGCCAATTACGACCGTAATCGCGTCTTCTACGACTCTCAGTTCAACAACCCGCAGGAATATGAGAGCTGGGGCGCGAGCATCCGGGCGGATCTTGACCTGGATGGTATGACCCTGACCTCAATCACGGGCTTTGAGACCGCTGACGGCTTCAGCCTGGGCGATATTGATGGCGGTAACCTGTCAGGCCCGGGTTTCATCCCGTTCCCGTCTGAAACTCAGGACGGCATTGATACGCTCGACCAGTATACCCAGGAAATCCGCCTTGCGTCTGACACCAGCGGTGCCACGAGCTGGCAGGTTGGCGCCTACTGGTTCAGCTCTGAATTCGATATCACCACGCTTGGACCGAATGGTGGCTTCCCGCCGCCAACCACGGTGCGTCACACCAACGATCTGTGGTCTGTCTTTGGCCAGGCCAGCCATCAGGTGAATGATCGCCTGCAGGTGTCTGGTGGCCTTCGCTACACCAGCGATGAGAAGGATCTGGAAGTGCCGGTTTCGGTGATCCCGCACGCTCCCGTGAGTGCCTCTGACGAGCAGGTCAGCTGGGATTTGTCGGCCATGTATGATCTGGACCGTGACGTTTCGGTCTTTGCGCGCGTGGCCCGCGGCTTCCGTGGCCCGACCATTCAGGCCCGCGACGTGGCTTTCTTTGGCGCTCCTTCTGTCGCTGATAGCGAGACGGTGCTGTCCTGGGAAGCGGGTATCAAGTCAGAGCCTCTTGGTGGCCGGGCCCGCGTGAACGCGACGGCTTTCTACTACACGGTTGAAGACCTGCAGCTGTCTGCTGTTGGCGGTGCGGGCAACCTCGTGCAGCTGGTCAACGCCGCAGAGGGTGCTGGCTATGGTCTGGAGCTGGATGCCGAGTATCTGGTGTCTGACAATCTGCTGGTGACGGCTGGCTTCAGCCTGAACGAGACTGAGCTTCAGGACCCCAATCTGGAAGTGGCACCATGCGGTTCCGGTCAGTGCACGCCGCTGGACCCTGATGCCGACAATGATGGCTTTGTGGAAGTGGACGGCAATCCGTTCCCACAAGCGCCGGACTACATCCTCAGCCTGACCGCACGCTATTCGATCCCGGCGGCGACCGGTGGCGAGTGGTTTGTTTTCACTGACTGGTTCTGGCAGGGCCGCACCAACCTCTTCCTCTATGAGTCTGAGGAGTTCTACTCCGACGGCAATTTTGAAGGCGGTCTGCGCGCTGGCTATGCGGGCAATAACGGTGGCCGCGACTGGGAAGCGGCCGTGTTCGTTCGCAATATCACTGACGAAGATAATCTTGTTGGTGGTATCGACTTCAACAACAACACCGGCTTCGTCAACGATCCGCGGATCTGGGGCGTGAGCCTCCGCACCGACCTGAACTAGGGGGCGGCGAAGCTTCAAAACAAGCGCCGGCCCTGAGCACTCAGGGCCGGCGTTTTTGTTTGTGAGGTTCAGCATAGCGCGCAAGACCGGTTGACCATGCCCGGCGTCTCAGACTAGCTGATAGCACTCAAATCAGAGGGACCGCGCTCATGACGCACAAGGCTGTGAAAATCGTGATCATCACCGAGAAGGTGATCTTCGATGGGGTGGTCGAGGTGATCAACGCAGCTGGAGCCAGCGGCTACACCATGGTCGAGGCTGGCGGTAAGGGCAGCCGCGGTATTCGCAATCAGGGCCGCGCCATTGTCGTGGACGCCCTTCGCAATGTGAAAGTCGAAGTGATCTGCAATTCGCGCGAGCAGGCCGAAACCATCGCCGAGGGCGTTTCCAACCGCTACTTCAAGAATTACTCGGGCATCACCTATCTTGAAGAGGTGGAGATCCTGCGGCCGGGCAAGTTCTCGACCAGCTAGGTTCTGAACACAATTTCAGCCAGCGTCATGTAAAGCGGGATGCCGATGGCAATGGCCACCGGGGTACCAATACTTGTCGATGAGCCGATATAGGCTGATGGGTTCGCGCTTGGGATACCTGCACGCAGAGTTGGCGGACCGGAAATGTCCGAGCTTGAACCTGCCATGACCGCCAGAATAATCACGCCGCCCGGTGAGAAGCCGGTGACCACGTGAGCGATATAGCCTAGCCCGAAGGCAATGAGGCCGTGGGTCAGGGGCGCTGCAATCGCATACACCAGATACCAGTGCGCCACGCTCGCCAGTTCTTTCAGGCGCGAGTACGCCTCCATGCCCATGATCAGCATGATGATGGAGAGGAGTCCGCGGAATAACGGGTCATAAAAGCTGTTGAACACCGGGTCAGGCCGGGTGAACAGGCCAAGCGCCATGCCCAGCAGGAGCGCACTGAGGGCGGATCCGCGAAGGCTGTCCTTGATGATCGGCCAAAGGCGTACTTCGGTGTCGCCACCTTCCTTGACCTTGGCGTGATAGATGTTGGCCAGGACAATCGCCAGCACCAGGGCCGGGATATCCATGAAAGGATAAAGCGCTGGGGCCCAGGCTTCGTATGTGACGCCGCCTTCATCCATCAGCACCATGGCGGCCGCCAGCGTCGAGGCGCTGACCGCACCAAACAGGCCCGCTGTTGCGATCGCGTCTTCGGTCTTCACCTTCGGCAGGAAAGCCAGCGTATATCGACCAATAAGTACCGCCGCGAGGCCCACCACCACGGCGATGAGCGCCGGGAGCAGCATCTCGGTAATTTCCGCCTGACGCAGCTCCAGCCCAGCCTTCATGCCGATCCGCATCAACAGCACGAACACCGCAAATTTATAGATCGCGTCCGGGATCGTCAGATTGCTGCGAAAGGCGGCAATCACCATGCCCCCAATCAGAAACGCCAGGGCGGGTGATTGGAACTGGCTAACAAACTTGCCGAGGAAGTCGACAATCACGTCCATGGAGCTACACCCGCGTTATTCTGTCACAGGGGTGTCAAATCCCAGACAATGGCGAAGCTTGTCAATGCGACAGCAGCTATTCCCAAAATGGCAAAGCCAAGCAGAGTGCCTATCCTGATGTGGTCGCCGGACAGGAAGGCCTTGATAAGAAGGCCGAAACTGAAGATCCCGAACAAGCCACTTAGCATCAGCATCCACAGACCAAGCCCAGCAGGTTCAGCCAGGCCCGCGAGGACCGCAGGCTGGGCCAGCTCGCTGGAGGCGTAAGCTCCATAGCCGACGAGCGCGAAGCCACCAATGCCCGAAAGGGCCGCGAGCCAGCCGGTCAGGCGGGCACCGCCTGTATCCGCACCGATGACGCTGACCGGAGTGCGATCAATGACCCGGCCAATGAAGCCGAACGGGATCATGATGGCGCCAATCAGGAGTGGGATGAGAGACCCTGCAAGCCATACCATTGGGCCGACAAAGCTTTCAGGCTGGCCCGGCGCAAGCGCGGCCGCGATGAAGGGGGCCTTGGTAATGTGCAGACTGACAAACTCAGGGCGCGATTCGCCGTCTTCAAGACAGCTTGCGTCCAGAGCGTTTACATCCGGGGTATCAAAGAAGTCCGTCATGACGGGACCGGCGCAATCGGGCATGGAGCGCGTTGGCCCGTGTCCGGCATAGGCAACCTCGATATAGCGTGAGCCCGGCATCGCCTCGTGGATATATTCAGCCAGCCAGGGCGGGGTCACCGGGTCCCAGGCCCCGTTTACAATGAGGGTCGGGACATCGGTCTGCACAAGCACGTAATCGGCGCGGTCACGTGGCGCGAGGCCTTCATCCACGCATACCTGAGCGGTGTAGGCCTGACCTGCCTGAGTGCCCAGAAAGCCGTCCCAGCGCTCGAACGGTGTTTCGGTGTAGGCATCAAGCGCCTCTTGAACATAGCCGTCATTGCACCGGATCGCGTCACTCATGCCCTGAAAGACGCCAAGGCCTGTCTCATCGTCGGGCACAGACAGAATCGCCTCTGCCCCGGCAATGATGTCCGGATCGCGCGTCTCAACAAAGTCAGCGAGGGCTTGAATGACCGCAGGAACCGCTGGGTGTTCGCTCTGCTCATATGCCATGGAGAAAGGCAGGTAGGCCGCGATGGCTGGCGGGACCCACTGCTGTCCGGTCGGGAAAGCTTCGCTCTCATCGACGCTAAGGATCAGAGGGTCGTCTTGCAGCGAGTGCATCGTAGCGTAGAGGCGCTCTTCCAGATCCTCACAAACCGCACCGCTGTCACAGGTGTTTGCGAAGTTATCGACAACGCGGGTGAAGATCCGCTCGTAATCAAACAGGCCGTTCAGGTCGTTGGGGACGATCGCATCCAGCACAATGGCGCGGATGCCTTCAGGGTCGACCCGAAGCAGCATCTGACCCAGATGGGATCCGTAGGAGATGCCCCAGACATTCCAGTCTTCGAAGCCGAGCGCCTGACGCAGGGCCTGAACGTCGCGTGCGTTCTCGACCGTGTTGTAGCCGGACAGGTCGATGCCTTGAGCGGTGGCCTCCTGAAAGCACAGGCGCATGCGCTCAGCGCCTGCGATCTGCATCTCCTCCATGGAGGTTGCCCCTCCCAGCTCCGGCGAGACATTGCTGTAATGCTCGCAGAAATCAGAACTGGCCCCGATGCCTCGCTGCTCCAGAATGTAGAGGTCGCGGTGTTCGGCGACATCGTGTTCCTTCAAGCGTTCGACATAGCTGTCCACGCCGACACCAGGACCACCGGTCAGGTAGATGACCGGATCCTCGCGATAGGTGGTTTCGTCCTCGCCCCAGGCGGCTATCTTCACGTAGTGGAGCTGGATCAGGCGACTGTCGGGAACTTCACGGTTTTCAGGAACCGTAATCAGACCACAGCTGACCTCGCCGGGCTCATAGTCAATCGCGCCGCGAAACGGGCAGACGAGAGAGGTGAGGTTGGGGTCGACCTCGCGCAGCGCGGCGAGTTCAACCGGCGGGACTTCAATCGCCAGGTCGGTGTCTGCGGCATCCTGCACGGCAGTGCCGCTCATCAACGTCGCAGCTGCGACAAGTCCGGTCCACATGCCCATGGCGAAGTCCCCCTGATTTATTCGGTAGAGTTTGAGGGGGCGTTGCGCTTCAGGTCAAGCAATCGTCACCCGGTAATCGTCGTCTGGTAAAGACGCACCATCAGGCCGCCATGGTCCACAGGCGGCCCAGCCTCAAATTTCAGGCGTGTTGCTTTCACCAGCTGAGGTGCGCCGGTCACGATCCCGACCCGCCAACCTTGAAACTCCGCCTTCAGGCGCTGGCCGAGTGTCTGGTACACACTTCGCAGAGCGCCTGGATTGGAGATCCGTCCGCCATAGGGCGGGTTAACGATAACGAGGCCGGGCGGGCCGTCGGGCGCAGTCAGCTCGGCGATACTGCGCTGGCTGATGTGTATGCAGTCGGACAGGCTTGCGCGTTCGACATTTGCCTTTGCAGCTGTCACCGCATTTGGGTCACGGTCGAACCCATAGAAGTGCTTGCCAGCAAGCGAGACGCCGTTGGCAACTTCGGCCTTGAGGGGTGCCCATTCAGCCGTCTTGAAGGACGGTAAATGTTCAAACGCAAAATGTCTGTCGCGCCCTGGTGCCAGCTTGGAGGCAATCTCCGCAGCTTCGATCAGAAAGGTGCCCGAGCCGCACATGGGATCCAGGACTGGCTCGGCACCCTCATAGCCGCAGGCTTCGAGGAACAATGCAGCGAGATTTTCGCGGATCGGAGCCTTGGCTACCGCTGGTTTGTGACCGCGCTTGAATAAGGGCTCGCCGGAGGTGTCGAGGCTGACCGTGCACTGGTCATGGTCGAGGCGAACCAGAATCTTCACCGCAGCCTTGTCTTCGATCTGAGCCCCCGTCACCACACTGATGGCTTTGGCCACGCGCTCCGCCGCAGCGCCTGAGTGATAGATTTTTGATTTGCGGCATACCGCATCAACCCGCACGGGCATGCCGCGCGCGAGCCACGCTGTCCATGCAATCTCGCTGGCTTGTTTGTCCAGTTGGGACAGGTGCTTGGCATGAAAGTGGGCAACGCGCACCAGAACCCGGGTTGCTCCGCGCAGCATCAGATTTGCCCGCCAGACTTCAGCCCAGTCGCCCTTGGCCAGGACACCCCCAGCGGTAGCTTTCAGCCCCTTAAATCCAAGACGGTCAGCCTCTTTAAGAAGCTGCGGTTCCAGCCCGGGAGGGCAAACGAAGAAGAGTTCGAGCACGGTCATACGAGGCCTTCTATAGACCATTGTCGCGGGTGACCAATTGTCCGCTGACAGATACCCACAAACAATGTAAGGAATAATAGACATAAAACATGTAAGGTTATCTGGACGGGAGGGTCCGATGCGTATTCTGCTTATCCATCCCAACTATCATTCAGGCGGTGCCGAGATTGCCGGCAGTTGGCCGCCGGCCTGGGTTGCCTACCTGTCCGGGCCGCTGAAAAACGCTGGCTATACCGACATTCACTTTGTCGATGCGATGACCAATGACCTCTCTGATGAGGCCTTGCGCGCAAAGATGGAGGAACTTAAGCCGGATGTGGTCGGGACGACTGCGATCACGCCGTCGATCTACAAATCCGAAGAAGTCCTGCGCATTGCGTCTGAAGTCGTGCCTGATGCGGTCCGGGTGCTGGGCGGTATCCATGCGACCTTCATGTACAAGCAGGTTCTGTCCGAGGCACCGTGGATTGATGTCATCGTGCGCGGCGAGGGGGAAGAAATTTTCCTCAATCTCATCTCCGCAATTCACGACCAGAGCTGGCCAAACTGCCGCTATGACATTGAAGGGTTGGCCTTTCGTGATGGTGACCAGATCGTGGCCACCAAGGCTGCGCCGACCATCAAGGACCTTGATAGCCTGGAGCCGGACTGGTCTCTTCTGGAGTGGGACAAATACATCTACGTGCCTCTGGGCGTGAAGGTTGCCATTCCCAACATGGCGCGTGGTTGCCCGTTCACCTGCAGCTTCTGCAGCCAGTGGAAATTCTGGCGCGACTATCGAGTGCGTGACCCTAAGAAAGTCGTCGATGAGATCGAGAATCTGGTTGAGAACCACGGCGTCGGTTTCTTCATCCTCGCCGATGAAGAGCCGACAATTAACCGCAAGAAATTCATCCAGTTCTGTCAGGAGCTGATTGATCGCGGTCTGCCCGACAAGATCAAGTGGGGCATCAATACCCGCGTGACCGACATCATGCGCGACAAGGAGCTGCTCTCCTTCTATCGCGAGGCGGGGCTGGTTCACGTGTCGCTGGGTACCGAGGCTGCGGCGCAGCTGAAGCTGGATCAGTTCAACAAAGAAACGAAGGTTGGCGAGAACAAGGAAGCGATCCGCCTGCTTCGTGAGGCCGACATCTTTGTGGAGGCCCAGTTCATTGTTGGTCTCGATAATGAGACCGAGGAGACGCTGGAAGAAACTTATCGGATGGCCTGGGATTGGCAGCCGGATCTGGCCAATTGGGCGATGTATACGCCCTGGCCCTTCACGCCCTTGTTCCAGTCGCTTGGTGACAAGGTCGAGATTTTCGATTTCGAAAAATACAACTTCGTCACACCTATCATGAAGCCAGAAGCCATGGAGCGCGGTGAGCTCCTGAACGGTGTGATGAAGAACTACCGGCGCTTCTATATGCAAAAGGCGCTGTTTAATTATCCCTGGCGAGGTACGGGCTTCCGGCGGCGCTATTTGCTTGGTTGTCTGAAAGCCTTCCTGAAAGCCGGCTTCAAGCGGCAATTCTACGATCTGGGCAAGGCCAACTACTGGGGGCCGCAGTCCAAGAAAACCGTCAATTTCAACTTCGACCGGACCAAAACCATTGCCCCGGCCCAGCTTGATGACTGGCAGGCCGCGGCCGACAAAGCGGCGATCAAACGGGCCAAGCGCCTGTCTGAGAACCCGGAACCGGTTAAAGCCTGTGGAGGCGGAGACGAGCAGATGGCTGACGATAGCACGACAACCCTCATCGATACCCGGTAACAGCGATGGCCTATGCGGACACATTCAACGGTGTTCAGGTCATGCGCAGCCGGGCGGTGATCGGACCGAATGCCGTTCTCCAGACCGAGGCCGCTCTTGAAGCGGCCGGTGGGACCTCGCTGGTGCACAGGGTGTTTGAACGCGCAGGCCTTGAACGCCTGCTCGAGCATCGCCCTGAGGAGATGATTGAGGAGCAGGTGCCGCAGGCGCTCTTTGCGGCGATGTTCGATAGCATGCCGCGGCGGGATGGCATACGCATCGCGCTGGATGCGGGGCGGCGAACCGGGCGCTATATCCTTGAAAACCGAATCCCGATTCCAGTGCGGTGGTTGTTGAAACTGCTTCCAGCAGATCTCGCTGCACCGCTACTGCTTTCGGCGATAGAGCGCCATGCCTGGACCTTTGCGGGCTCAGGTGAGTGCCGGGTCGAGGTCGGGCCTCCCGCCCGCCTGCATATCGCCAACAACCCCATGCGTATGCCGCTGTGTGCCTGGCACACTGGCGTGCTTGAAGTCTTGTTCAAAGCTCTGGTCGCTGAGCGCACGCAAATTGTTCACACCACGACAAAGCACGGCGCACGCTCGGTGTGCACGTTTACAATGACATGGGGTCACTAACGCTCGCGGCGTTCGCCCTCATCCGGGTTGAGGTTGTAGGGCTCAACCAGCTTCCAGACATGGTCAGGCACCATATTCTTCATTCGGGCCTGCTCATTGCGCCGCAGGTGGAGCACAGTTTCTGCCGCCTTCATTTCCACCCGCGCCCGTGCGAACTCAAGTCCTCGAGGGCCGATTTTTGGCATCAGCCAGGCCACCAGCGGACGCACCCAGTTGGGCATGCCACGCAAGGGCAGGCCGCCAGCGGCACGCTCGGTGTTGGAAATAAAACCGGTGACGGAGGCTTTGCGCTTGCCCTTGCTGCCCGGTTCAGTGAGCGAGGCTTCGTCTGCGATCATACTGACCAATTCCTCGCCGGTTTCGTTACGAACAAGTAGCCACTGCTCGCCTTCACCAGCCATATATCCAACTGTGATGTCGGCCAAAACGTTGGTGTAGTCCACACAGGTCCGGCAGGTGAGGGGGAAGAAGTCGGGTGGAAGCTTGGAGATGGGCAGCTTCAGAAACGGGATTTCTTTGCGACGGCCATCTTCAAAGCGCAGCTCGACCTGATAATCAGCGCGAAATTCCAGATAGGTGATCGTATCGGGCTCATCGCTGAGCAGCGCCAGAAATTCATGGAAGCGTTCAGTCGTCGTGTTATCGGAACACGGCGTGCCGATGACATAGAGCTTGTCGAGATTCAGCTGATCTTCCATCGCACGCAAGGCAAAGACCTGACAGGGAATGCCGATCACAGCCACGCGCTTGTAGCCGAGTTCTTTTACAGGCTCTATCAGTGCCAGAAGTGGCGCATAGCCCATGCGCATGCCGCGTACATGCTCCATCGCGCCCGCTTCGGTGATCATGACGGGCACCGGCTTCCAGCGGTCTTCTGGATCGGGCGCGACGGTAAGGACCACGTCCACCGCATCCGTGGCGAGCAAACGCTCAGCCAGCCGGGTGGCAATGCCGGTCCATTGTGCTCCCTCGATCGGCGCGTTGAGCGACGCTCGAACCATCCGCCTGAAGGGCCCAAAGTGAAGCTCGTCCGGACGGCTCTCATCGCGCGCCCGGCCATGGACTTTGGCTTCCATCGCCGGGTAGTCCGGCGCGATGAACTGGCAGGCCTTGCCACAGGCCTTCGGGTCTTCCAGCCGTGAAATGCCGCAATCGGTGCAAAGATGGCGATCAACGGGCTCGCGAAAGGAGGGGGCTTCGAGGCCGGGCGAGGAAATCAGGGTCAGCGTCATGGCAAATACCCTCGCCCGATGTGGGGGCATGCGTAAAGCGCAAAGCTCTGCGGCACTATTGCCCAATAGCCTGCGCGACCTAGCCTTTGTCTGCCGCGCGTGAAGATAGACAGGGCAATTCATGAGCCAATCGAGCGACCTCAAGGCCATTTATGATGAAGCATGGGGGATGCTCGAGCGCGGCGTTGCAGACCGCCGGTCGCCAGCCCGTCATCCAACACTCGCGACGGTTTCGCCCGACGGTCAGCCCCAGGCGCGAACCGTTGTGCTGCGGGCGGCTTCGCGGGCAGCTCAGACCGTGGAGTTTTATTCTGACACGAGGGCTGCCAAGCTTGCTGCGTTAGGCAAGACGCCGCTGGCGGTGGTCCACGTCTGGCATCCGCGTCACAAGCTACAGATACGATTGCTGACCGAAGTGAATGTCGCGTCAGGAGAGGCCGCTCGTGACAAGTGGGAGCGGGTACCTGACATGTCGCGGGCAGCCTATGGCTCTGTCCCTTCACCGGGTTCAGTAATCGAGACCGCCACGTCGTATCAGCACGCTCCGGTCCTGGACCAGTTCGCTGTTCTGACCTGCACGGTTGGCGAGATAGACCTACTTCATCTGGGCGACCATCACCGACGAGCGGTGTTCAAGCGTAGCGATGGCTGGGTGGGGCAGTGGGTTGCGCCGTGATTAGGCGCGCTTTGAGAATTGTATCATTTGTCTGTGGGGTCTAGCCTGCCTGCAAACTTGCGAGGAGGGACCATGCTCGGGCGACGACAGTTTTTGAGTGGGGCGGCAGTTTCGATCGGCGCGCTTGGAAGTTCAGTATCCAGCGCCACGGCCCAGCTGCGGGATGATGCCCCATCGGCCAGCCCCGCTGGCCAGCGGTTGTCACGACAGGCCCTGGAAGATTCGCTGACAGGCTGCAGCTATCTCGGCTGTGGCGGCGGCGGGAGCCTTACGCAGGCGCGAGCATTGATCCGCGCCGACCTTGAAGCCGGTCATGTTTTCACCATGCTCGACGTAGCTGCGCTCGCCGATGAAGACCGCGTGGCTTGTGCATACGCACTCGCCAGTCTCGCGCCACTCTCTGATGAAATCGAGGCCAAGCTCGATGCGATGGACAACCCGATCGAGTTTCCTGTTCTGGAGGCGTTTCGTCTCCTAGAACGTCATCTGGGGCGGCCATTTTCGGGGGTCATCCTTGGCGAAATGGGGCCGCTTTCCATGGCGGAAGGACTGTCTATTGCTGCGCGATTGGGTGTGCCAGCGCTGGATGCCGATACGGTTGGACGTGCCACGCCGGAAATCAACCAGCATTCCGTGCGCGTTGCGGGTCACCCACTGACACCGGCGACGGCGTATACTCCGTTTGGTGACGAGATCATTCTGACCGATCTTCAGGACCCGTCCAGACAGGAAGATGTCATGCGTGCGCTGACCGTTGTCAGCGGCCTTGTCGGTGTGGCCGACGCCCCGATAACCGGGGCAACTGCCAAGGCACCGAATGTGCTCGTAAAGGAAAGTCTCAGCCTTGCGATAGCCCTTGGGCGGGCTGTGCGGGAGGCGAAGGCCGCCAACACTGATCCAATTGATGCCGCACGGCGAGCCGGCGATGGTTATCGCCTCTTTAGTGGACGGGTTTCCAGCTTTGACTGGGGTGACCGCGATGGGTTTCTGGCGGGTCACCTATTTGTCGAGGGGCGCGGTGAGTTCGCCGGGCAAACGCTTCGGCTCGACTACAAGAATGAGCACTTGGTGGCCCAGCTTGGGGATCGGATCATTGCGACCTGTCCTGATCTCATAACCATGGTGGATCGCGAAACCGCCGAAGGCGTGAATAATCCTGAGTTCTATGAAGGGCAGCTAGTCGAGGTTCTTGGGTTTCGTTGCGATCCCATCTGGCGTCGCCCGGAGGGTCTTGAAGTTTTCGAACCCCGATACTTTGGGTTTCCAATCGACTACACACCGATCGAGGATATAGTGTCCCGTTAGCTCGCTACTGAACCTCGCCGCTCATCAAGGCTTTGCGCATCCACCTTCAGCCTCACACCCAAGTCGCCGGAGCCGTTCAGGACGGGCGTTTTGCGCAGCGCAACCTCAACATCAATGATCTCTGCATGGCGTGCGCAGGCATCCACGATGCGCGTCATCAGATGCTCTTGTGTGTGGTAATGCCCATTGCGAGCAAGCCGGTCGATTTCACTTACCAACGGATCATAGTCGAAGACGAACACCATCCCGTCCTGCTCGATCAGGACGAGCGAGGAATCGATGGTCAGGATAAGATCGAGGATGTGGGCCCGCGGCACGACATCGTCCTTCGCGTAGGTGCCAATATTACAGGCAATCTCCAGATCGGTCAGTTCAATCGTGCTTGAAAGCGGCATCCAGACATCTCCATGGCGGCACCCTGACGCATAGATAGATCGATCTTGCGGGACCCAAGTGCCATGCTGCGCAAAGTCTGTAGACCCCTTTGAGGGCTGGGGTTGGCGGACCTGTGGCGGGGTGGTGGCGTGAGCCTGACGCACGGCTGGCGTGGTGCGACTCTGAATTCTTTGGTGTTTCAAGCGGGTCTGATTACAACAGCCCACAAGGAGATACCCATGGCTCTCAAGGCAGACTCAAAAAAGATCAAGCGCTGGCGTGAAGAGCGGCAGTGGTCACAGGAACACTTGGCGGAGCTTGCCGGACTTGGCCTACGAACGGTTCAGCGTGTGGAGAAAGGCGAGGGGGCCTCGCGTGAGACCTTGATGGCGCTGGCTGCAGCATTTGATGTCGATGTCAGCGCGCTGTGCATCGATCCGGAGGACGAGGCAGCCGATATCGCTAAAGCGAAACTGACCAAGGGCTTCGCCGCGGCGCGTCTGGGGCTATTCATTCACCTCGCCAGCTATGTGCTGGGCATGATCGTGTTTGCAGCGATCAGCCTGGGTGAAGGCTATTTCGTGATGAAGTGGCCAATGCTCTGGTGGACCGTTGGTGCGGCTGCCCATGTATTTGTCATTGTGCTTGTCTGGCTCGTCGCACGATTTGGCGAAGCAAAATAAACAGGAGCAATTGCAATGACTGATCCGACGAACCCGAAGGATGAGGCTTCAAAAGGGCGAGTGGCGCTTTGGCTTGATCCAGCGGATCTGGAGTGGTTGTCGCAAACATGCCGCTGCGAAGACAATGCAGACCAAGCGCAGATCGAGCGGTGCGCCCGCATTCGCTTTCGGGCCAGCGCCGCTTTGCACAAGGCTGGCCTAGGCGACTGAGTTACGCAGCTTTTGACGCTTTTCCCGAGGCCTTCCAGCGTGCACCTTGCCGCATCGTAAAACGCAGATTACCGGGGAAGTGCCATGACAGATCAGGTCGTCGTCTTTGAAGACAATTTCGATGCCGATGAGCTCAATCGGGACCACTGGACCGTGATCGGCCCGGACTTCTGGGTTAACAACGAAGAGCAGGCCTATATCGACTCTGAGGAAACGATCCGGATTCTGCCTGCAGGCTTTGTTGAAGGGGCCACCGGCGGCGTGCTGGAGCTTCGCGCGCACTTCCGTCCCGGTTTGAAGACCCCGAAAGGGCGCGTGGCCGACTTTGTCTCTGGCCGTATCGAATCCCAGCACAAATTTGAATGCACTTACGGTCGGGTTGAGGCTCGTATCCGTATGCCTGCGCTGGAAGGGGTCTGGCCGGCGTTCTGGATGCTGGGCAATGGCCAATGGCCCGACACCGGCGAGATCGATATTCTTGAATATGTGGGTGAGGCGGACTGGACGGGCGTGGCGGTCCACGGGCCGAAATATTTCGGCGATACGCCTTTTGTGAACAAATACTTCTTCCCGAACGGTCAGGATGCCACCGGCTGGCATGTCTATGCGGTGGAGTGGGACCGCGACGCGATGAAATTCTTCGTCGATGACCAGATGATGTACCGCGTTACCCGGGAGATGATCGAGCATTATGGCGAGTGGATGTTCGATACGCCGAAATTCATGATCCTCAACCTGGCGATTGGCGGCATTTATCCGCACAAGACCAACGGTATCGTTGAGCCATACTATGGCCTGCCTGAACACACGCTTGAGCGTATCAAGGCCGAGGGCGCGGCTATTCAGGTCGATTGGGTTCGCGTTACCCAGCTGGCTGACATTGCCCACGCCCGCTAGGCGCGTCACATGGGCTTGGCGACCATCAGCCAGGTCACGCCCAGTAAGGGTATGGTGCTGATCAGGCCCCAGATAATCCACTGACGCGATAGGGCTCGGTATTCTTCGCCGACGTCGTCGGTAAACGCCTTGGCGAGTTTTGCCTGCTTGACCTGAATTGGAACGAGGATGAACAACCAGATCAGCCCCGCTACCACAAATAGAATCTGGCTCCAAAACAGCCAGGGCTCCAATAGCGGGAAGTTGGCATAGACCACCATGAAATACCCACTGCCCATGATCAGGATGACACCCCACACGGTCATCGACCAGTCGGTATAGGTCACCAGCTTCTGGGCAAAACTCAGGACTTCTGGCCGGTCATCGCGATCTGCGAAATACTTCCAGATCGCTGTCACGGTGATATTGCCCATCAGGAAGGCCAGTCCGGTAAAGTGGACAAATCTGGCGATATCGTAAGTAAGGCTGGACACGAAGTTTCCCTATTCGTTTTGAGGATACTAAGGTCTTGCTGTTGTTTAAAGAAGGCGCACTGTGGTCGCAGCGTTTGAGCGCGGCAGAGCGGCTTGAAAAGGGCGGAGGCCTGACATGACGAAGGTGCGCTGGGGCATTCTGGGTGCAGGGCAGATAGCGCGAAAATTTGCCAACGATATGGCGTTCACCTCCAACGCCAGTCTCCAGGCGGTTGGCGCGCGCGACGGGCAGCGCGCCCGTGCCTTTGCTCTTGAGTTTGATATCCCTGACGCCCATGGCTCATATGATGCGCTACTCGCGAATCCCACTGTCGACGCCATCTACGTCGCCACTCCACACAATTTCCATCTGGAGCAGTCTTTAGCGGCGATGGAAGCCGGTAAGGCTGTCCTGTGTGAAAAGCCGCTCACTCCAAGCCTTGAGGATAGCCAGACGCTGATCGACGCGGCGCGTCGCCATGATATCTACCTGATGGAGGCAATGTGGAGCTATTTCCTGCCATCGGTGCGAAAGGCGAAAAGGTGGCTCGACGAGGGTTTGATCGGCGATGTGTTGCAGGTGCGCGCGGATCTGGGCTTTGCAGCGCCGTACGACCCTGCCGGGCGGCTCTACAATCCAGATCTCGCTGGCGGAGCGTTGCTCGACATAGGCATTTATCCGGTGGCCTTTAACCGGCTGATGCTCGGGCGAGCCCCAGAGACGGTGAAAGCCTCATTCAAGATGGCCGACACGGGTGTGGACGAAGAGGTCTTTGCCCTTTTTCAGACCGGTTCGGTGACATCGGTTCTGACCGGGTCGTTCAGATGCGCGCTGCCCAATCTCGGGCTGGTCATCGGGACGAAGGGGCGGGTCGAGCTACCGAGCTTCTGGCAGTCCACATCGGCCAGGCTTTACCAGGGTGACCAACTGGTGGAGCACTTCGAAGACTACCGCCAGGGCAACGGCTTTGAGTTTGAGATCGAAGCGGCGTCACGCGACATCCTTGAAGGCCGCAAGCAGTCAGAAATCGCCTCCCACGCCGCAAGCCTCGCGCTGCAGGAGGATATGGCCCGGATACGTGCTGCGGCGTCGGGCTAGGTGAGCAAAATCACCGCGAGCAAGTCGTCTTGTTGCTGGTTGGATTGGTCAGATTGCCAGGCTCCCTGAGGTGAGAGGGCTGGCGGAAGCGAAGGGATTCGAACCCTCGATACCCTTTTGAGGTATACTCCCTTAGCAGGGGAGCGCCTTCGACCACTCGGCCACGCTTCCATCTACCGGTGTAGCCGTTTATCCGCGCCCCGATCAAGGCATGAGGGCGGTCATTGCTGCAGTTTGACTGAGAAAGGCTTTTCTGGAAGCGCCAGCTCGCTTATGTGAGCGCCATGACAGATGCGCTTTATTCCGCCCTTGCAGGCGTGACCGACCCGGCCAGTGGCAAGCCGCTAAATGACAGCGGCCGAATAAACGGTCTTGATCTGAAAGACGGTGTGGCCACGCTGATCCTCAAGCCAGGAGCTGACGGCGAGGATATTGCCGCGCTTCGGGCGTCTATTGAGGCCGCACTGACGCCTCTGGATGGTGTGGAGCGCACGCGCACGATCATTGAAACGACACTTGGAAGAGGTGCGCCGAAACCTGAGACTCGGCAAAGCGCGCCGCTGACTGCGCCTGCACGATTTGTTATCGCTGTCGCATCCGGCAAGGGCGGAGTGGGAAAATCCACCGTCGCCGCCAATCTGGCCGGAGCTTGCGCGAAAATGGGGCTGAAGACCGGCCTCATGGATGCTGACATTTACGGGCCCAGCGCGCCGCGCATCTTTGGCCTGACCGATGTGCCCGGCCTGAAGAAGGAAAACGGCGGGATTGAGCCGCTGGAGGCGCACGGTGTGAAGCTGATCTCCATGGGCTTCCTTGTGGGTGAACGCGATCCGGTGGTCTGGCGTGCGCCCATGGTGACAGGAGCGATCCGCCAGTTTCTGGGTGAGGTGAATTGGGGTGATCTGGACGTGTTGATCATCGACATGCCACCCGGCACCGGCGACGTGCAGCTCGCGGTGGCCCAGGGCGCGCCCATTTCCGGTGTGGTCATCGTCTCCACGCCACAGAATCTGGCGCTCGATGACGCCAAGAAGGCCGCGGCCCTGTTTGACCGCACGGCGATCCCGATCCTGGGTGTGCTTGAGAATATGAGCTTTTTCCTCTGCCCGAGCTGCGGTGAGACCTCCGAGATATTCGGGCGAGGGGGTGTGCGCGCAGAGGCCGAGTTGATTGGCGCGCCTTTCCTGGGCGAAATCCCGCTGCATCCGGAGCTGCGTGAAGCCAGCGATGCGGGACGGCTGGTTGTCTCCGGCGACGGCCCTGTTGCGAAAGCTTTTGAGCGTGCAGCCGATGCCATGCTGCACCAGGCTGCAGCTGCTCAACGCCCCGCGCCTGAGATTGTGTTCGAGGACTAGGCGTCTGCGAGCATTTGCTCGCTCAGCGCCCACAGCCGCTCCGCCACATCATCGTCACAGGCATGGGCATCAACGCCCAGATAGCGCGCATAGGGGCTGTCCGGATCTGTCGGGCTGGCGATATCGCAGTCTTCGCAGTAGACGCCTGGTTTGCCCTGCAGCTTGGGGGAGGTTGCCGCCCAGAGCGTTGTGGAGCAGCCTTGCTCTGGGGTTTTGAACAGGCCCTTGGCCCGCTCACTGATCTCGCCGTCTTCACCCAGCCAGCCAAGTGCAATCATCTCCTCTTTGGGCAAGTGGCGCTGCAGCGGTGTAAAGATGCCACCGGGGTGGACGGAGAAGGCCAGTCCGCAAACGGGGTGAAGACGGCGCGACAACGCATTGGCAAATAGCGCATTGGCCGTTTTGGCCTGGCCATAGGCCTGCCACTTGTCGTAGGGCGTGCGCTCATAGTGGATGTCATCCCAGAGGATGTTGGACATCTTGTGAGCGGTGGAGGACAGAGCCACAACACGCGGCGCGTCAGCCTTTTCAAGGAGGTCCATCAAGCCAAGCGTCATGGCAAAATGGCCCATATGGTTGATCCCGAACTGGCTTTCCCAGCCCGGGCCAACGCGAGCCTCTGGGCAGGCCATGATACCGGCATTGTTGATAAGCAGGTCCAGTGCGTTGAGCTCAGCGCTTACTGTTTCGACGAAGCGCCGCACTGAGGCCAGATCGGCGAGGTCCATGGGCAGGGTCGAGACATTGCCCTTTAACCCGGCCATCGTCTCCTTTGCCTTCTCGGGCGATCGCACAGGCACAATGACCCTGGCCCCGCGCGCCAACAGCGTGCGCACTGTCTCCAGACCCAGTCCGCTATAGCCGCCGGTGACGATTGCAGTTTTGCCGGACAGGTCCATGCCTTCAGTGACCTCCATGCCGGTGGACTTGGCGTGGAAACCCGACTGCGTGGGGATCTGATCTGTGATGGCCATGGCAATAGCTCCTGTAGCGGCTTACGCCAGGCTACAGGCCATGGGGGTTGGGGTCACCTCAAAGCGCTAGAGCGCGTCGATCGGTAACTTTAAAAATACGCGGCCCTGACCATCGGCTCCTGGCATTTTGCCGGCACGGATATTGGTTTGAACCGATGGCAGCATCAGCTTGGGCGTGCCCAGTTGGGCATCGCGGCCGGTCCGCATGGTGACGAACTCGTCCTCGCTCACCTCACCGCCGACATGAATATTGCGGGCGCGCTGCTCGCCCACCGTCGTTTCCCATGCGAAGTCTGACCGGCCCGGAGCCTTGTAGTCATGACACATGAAAAGGCGGGTCTCATCGGTCAGCTCGAAAAGCTTCTGGATTGATTGATAAAGCTGGCGTGCGCATCCGCCAGGAAAGTCGCAGCGCGCAGTCCCGAAATCTGGCATGAACAGCGTATCCCCGACAAAGGCTGCATCGCCAATGACATAGGTCATGCAGGCGGGGGTGTGACCGGGCGTATGAAGCGCCTTGGCCTCGACCTTTCCGACGTTGAAGACTTCTCCATCCGCAAGCAATCGATCAAATTCAGCGCCGGATCCGGAGATCTCCGACTCAAGCGCATAAATTGGTGCGAAAGTCTTCTGGGTCACGCTGATGGCCGCTCCGATCACTATGGGACAGTCAAAGCGCTGTTTCAGCCAGGGTGCCGCCGAAATGTGGTCTGCATGAACATGCGTCTCCAAGATCATCGTCGGCGTCAGACCGTTTTCCTCAACGATTGCGATAAGCTTTTTTGCGCTGTCCTGACCGGTGCGGCCGCTGGCCATATCAAAATCCAGAACCGGATCAATGATGGCGCATTCGCGCGTCTCCGGGCACGCCACCACATAGCTTATGGTGTAGCTTTGCGGATCGAAAACAGCGTGGACGTCGGGGTGGGTCATGGCATTCAACTCAATTCGCGCCTACATCTGGCTTCGCGCTTTTTAGCACCATCATCTGCTGGAGATATAAATGCAAAACTGGACGCCGCAACAAACCGCCGATGCTCTTGATGCGGGCGAGATCATTCTCGTCGATGTGCGCGAGGCGGGCGAGTACCACGAAGCGCGCATTCCCGGCGCACTGCTGCTGCCGCTGTCGACCTTTGATCCCGTCGCATTGCCGGTGGGGCAGGGCCGCAAGGTCGTACTTCACTGCAAGGCTGGAGGGCGCTCGGCCAAGGCTATCGAAGCCTGTCAGGCCGCTAGCGTTGATGTGGATACCCATATGATGGGCGGTATTGGCGAGTGGATTGCGGCCGGTCTTCCGTACTTCCAGCTCGATCCGGCCAGCGGCCAGATGAAGCGCAGCGGTTAGTCTGTCTCGGTGAGCGCTGTGCCGTAAAAGCGTGGCGCAAACCGGTTCATCCAGACCAGCTTGCCCAATGCCTGACTAGCACGGTCCAGTAGTGCCGCGCGTAGTTGTGGTGCGGAGAGATTTATACCGTCAGCCAGCAATGCTGCAGGGCCGAACAGCGCGAGTTGGATTGCCCCAACACACATCCAAAGCGCGACGCCTGGCCATCGGCTTTGATCCGCCGCGGTCTGACTAGGCCCCTGACCAAAAGCAAAGCTGCGCCGAAAAAGCCCAGCGCGGGTCATGCGCGCCGGATCAATGTGCTCATTGACCACCGCTTCATTAGTCCACGCGAACTTGCCCCCCAATCGCTCAATCTCGGCAAACAGACGGTCATCTTCGCCACCTATATCATTGGTGCCTGCATCAAAGACCGGTTGGGGCAAAGCAATCGCATCCCGGTTCACCAGTGAATTGCCACAGCCCCAAGGGTCTGGAATGACACCATCAATTAGCCGGGGCATTCGCGCATAAAGCCGCTCTGCCCAGGCACGATGCACCCCATCGTGGCTAGCAAGTCCTGGGGCGGCGCGTACGGGGCCAAAGACCACGGCAGCTCCCGTTTGATCGGCCATAGCGATGAGCGCGGCAAGCCAGCCCGGCTCTGCGGTTTCGTCATCATCAAGCTGGGCGATCAGCGTGGCCTTGGTTGCCTCAAAGCCGGCATTGCGGGCATTCGCGACACCCGGGTCTGGAGCGTGAATATGTCGGATCGGGCAGGGCGCATTGTCCCGCACTGCCTCCACAACCGAGCGCGCGCCAGCTTCTGGAGAGTTGTCCGCGACGATGATTTCATCTGGGAGGCGCGATTGAGCCATTACGCTGGTCAGCGCGGCCTTTAGCCCGTCATTGCGACGGAAGGTCGGAATCAGAACGGCAACACTCATGCGACGATCCGATCCAGCGCACGATTGATTGTGAGCACGTCACAGCCGGTCTCAGCAACGGCGCTACATACGGCCTCAAGAAAGTTGGGCGTACATCCCCACTCGCTCGGGTTTTCACGTATGTCATGGCCATAAAAGATCAGCCAGCCGGGATTGCGTTTGGCCTCTTCAATCCAGCTCAGCGCGCGTTTCAGGCCGACGTCGCCGCCGTCCAGTGGGATTGCCATCAGCAGTCCGCGATCCGCTGTGCCGCGATTGATGCCGGGGCGAACCCCGCGCAATGCGCGGAACCGCTTTCCAAGGGCCCTCTTGGCCGCAGGGCTCGCCTCGCCATAGGGGAAGGCAAAGGTCTCCAGCGGGGGTTCAAAGCCACAGGCCGTCAGAAAGTTTCGATTGCGCTCGATTTCAGCTTCGACATCTTCAAGCGCGGTCTGACCTACGTCGACATGAGAGAAGGTGTGGCAGGCAATCTCATGCTCATTGGCATGCAAACGCTTCAGATCTCCAATGTCGTACATGCGACCCAGATGGTTTTCGCCACCCGCATATCCCCCGCCGGCGAAATATGTGCCGCGCCAGCCGTAGCGCTCGAGGATCTCGGCTCCAGCCTCACCCGCCGACTTTGGAAAATCGTCAAAACTGAAACTGATGAGGGGACGCTCTAGCGCGATCGTCAGGGGAAGCTTCGCCAGACGCCGAGCCGCCTGTCGTTTCAGCTTTCCAACCAGCCCGCCTGAAGGAATGTAGGCTTGCATTGTCATGTCAAAGCGCCTCCGCCGCGACGCCTGCGCGATACAGCTTTAATCCAAGTACGCGCAGCTTGATCGGGAGGATTCCAATGCGCGCCGCCAGCCGGCCGCTAATCTTTGCAATGGATGTGAGGCGAGTGGCTTTGACCCTTGCAGCGAGCTTCGCGCCGGGCCGTTCAGCATAGTCAGGATGGCGAGCAAGCAGTCGGGCGAAATTCGGACCGGACCGTGCGAATTTTGCCAAAAGAGCGTCGACTGTTTCCAGGCCGTCATGGCGGGCGGGATTGTCGACATGGGCCACGTCAAAGCGAGTGCTGGCGGTCAGCGCCCAGTCCACATCTTCCCAGCCCCAGCCCTGAAAACCTTCATCGAAGGGGACCTGAGCCAACGTCTCAGCGCGCACAGCCAGATTGGATGAACACACGGCAACTGCGCCGAGCGCCTCTCGCTCGCTGGCTGTATGCACATCCGATTGTTCGGCCAACGCGGCATGAACTCGCGTGCGCTGCGTTGGGGTGGTCGGTTCAAAACCGCCGAAAAGGGCCCCGGCCTGTGTGGTCTGGGTATAGCTGATCCAGCGCGTCAGAAAATCTGGCCCAATCTCCATGTCCGCATCCAGAAAAAGAAGCCAGGGCGCACGCGCTGCGGCCGCGAGCCGGTTGCGCGCCGCCGAACGCCCTCGATTAACTCGAGACGTGATGAGAAGGGCCGGGGTCGAGGTGCATTTAACAGCCTCGGCAACCTCTCCATTCAAAGCCAGGTCGGGTGCGCCATCGTCGAACAGTATGACTTCAACCCCACCTGGCTGCGTTTGAGCCAGCGTCTCAAGTAGCGAAACTGGGGCATCGCGATGGAACGGGATCAGTACCGACAGGCGCGGCTGGGTGCAGCTGTCCCACGCGGCATTCGACTGGGTTTGGGTGATGGGCGCACTCATGCTTCGGCCTCCGTGCGGTTCGCACGCAGATGACCGACCCAGCCGCGGCAGCCAGCCAAGTCGAGCGCCAAAGCGGCGATAACATAGCTGAAAGCGCCTGCGGTGATTTTAAGGGCCAGATCGAATGCAGCGACTTCAAGGGCGGGTAACGCCAGGATAACGATGGCCATCCAGACGGTGGCGAGGGCAGCTTTCGCCCAGTCGCTCAATGGAATGGGCATCACAAAAATGCGCCGACCAATAAAGATACACGCGACAAGCGCTGCCCCATAAGCCAGAACCGTGGAAAGGGCAGCACCAACAATGCCCATCGTCGGGATCAAAGCGAAGTTGAGGCCCAGATTAACCGCGGCGGCGACCAGCATTACACCAGCCATGACGCGAGGCTTTCGGCCGAGCACGAAGGCTTCGTGGAAATAGTGGGTCATGATGCCGTTCATGAGCCCGGATAGCGCAATGAGTGGCATGACGGTCGCCGCTGCCATGGCGATCTCAGCGCCGATCAAAAGACGCGCAGCAGGCTCTGCGACAAGCGCGAGACCTGCGGCGGCAGGAAAGCCGAGAAGGGCCATCAGGCCAGCGGTGCGGTGAGCGACCTCCTGGGCGGCGGCGCGTCCGCGATGCTCATAGGCTGAAATCAGAAGGGGACCGGTTGTCGCGCCCAGCCAAAGAAAGATGATGGAGAGCGAGCGGTCTGCTACGCCATAGCCGGCCGCATAAGCGCCCGTTGCGGCTTCACCCAGAAAGCCTGCAATGATGAAGCGGTCACCCACTGACAAGAGGTGCTCGAAGATCAGCGAGACAGCGACCGGGGCACCATAGGCGAGATAGGCGTAGGCGCGTGGCGTGTCGGCCCGATCCCGCTTTGACTTGCTAAATAGAACCGGTCCGTCGACCAGGAAGGCGATAAGGGCGGCCAGAGCCATGCCTGCAAAAGGCCCAGCGGCTCCAAGATCGCTCGCCAGGATGAAGACGATGCCAAATGCGAAACCGCCAGCAAGTGTGAAGGTCTCCAGCAGGCTATAGCGCCAGGCTTCACCAGCCGCTCGACGGGTTTCCAGGGCTATAGCCAGTCCGGACTTGATGACGGTGTTGGCGATCGCAAAGCCAATGGCGGTTTTTAGCGTCATCCCGATTGGGGCAAGCCAGAGCACGATAATGGCGATGATGGTCGCGAAGAAGGCGACCCCGCCGTAAAGCCGCCAGGCAGTCCACAAATGCCCCGGCAGATTGCCGCGTGCATCCGAACGCGCGTGATGACGCGCGACAGCCGCATCGAGCCAGGTAAAGATCAGCGTCGCGGCCAGCGCTGCACCTGCTAGGATCAGGACGTAACGCCCGTATTCGGAGGGCTCCAGAATACGGGTGAACACCGCCACGGACCCAAAGCCAACAAGGGCCTGAGCCAGATATACCGGCAGGTATGCGATCAGGTGGCGGTTCAGCATGGTGCGTTTTAGATCCTCTTCGCCCGCGGCCGTGCAAACTCCGGGCCGACCGCGAAACGGAACGAAACCTGCAATGCAAGCGCTGAAGACCGCTTTAACGCTGTTGTTTTTTTGATTGTTTGACCCAGAAGGAGACAGGATCGATGCAGATCCATGTCGAATTGAAACGCGCGGACGCATTAAGTGTCGCAGAACGCGAGGCCTGGCTGGGTATTCAGTCGGGCTCAAACCGCTTGGCCAGCCCGTACTTCGCGCTCGATTTTCTCGATGCGATCGCCAGCGTACGCAATGACACCCACGTCATTGTGGTGAGAGAGGCAGGGCAAGCTGTCGCATTCCTGCCGCTGCAGCTGGGTCGATTTGGCCATGCGCGCGGTCTCGGCGGGCCTTTGGGCGACCATCATGGTTTGATTGCAAGCGAGCCTGACCGGTTCGACCTTCAGGAGTTATTGCAAAAGGCTGGCGTCGAAGTTTTCGATTTTCATGGCCTTGTCGGTGCTCCCTTTTCAAAAGGCATTACGGTAAGCGAGCGAGACGGGTCTTGGGTCGTCGATCTGCGCGGTGGGTTAGAGGCCTATAAATCGCGCCAGAAAAAGCAGGGCGGTAATACCTTCAGGACCATCTTCAGCGCCCGCCGCAAGCTTCTGGAAACAAAAGCCAGGCTGGACTTCATCTTTGATGATCGCAGTTCCGACGCGCTGGCTCAGCTGGTGTCCTGGAAGTCTGATCAGTACAAAGCCAGCGGGCATTTTGATGTCTTCTCAGCCAGCTGGACCCGGCCCTTGCTCGAAACGCTTAAAGCCAGCGGGGGCAAAGGCGGCGCTCGTGGCGTTGTCTCAACGCTTAGGGTGGATGGTCAGCTTGTTGCGGCGCATTTCGGTCTGCTTGGTGATCGTGCCATGCACTACTGGTTTCCCGGTTATGATCCGGCCTTTGCCAAAGCCGCGCCGGGCAATGTGCTGTTGGAGTACATCCTCGAGGCGCTGGCTGACCGTGGCGTGGAAGAGCTTCATTTGGGGCCGGGTGATTATCGCTACAAAGCCGCGCTTGGGTGTTGGCAATTCCCGCTCGGGGTCGGGTTTGCTGCCACCTCCGGACCCGCTGCGCTGCTGCGCCGGGCTGCTTCAGTGCTTGAACAAGGTGCTGAAGCCTTGCCACTCGGTGTTGTGTCTCGCATCCCCGGCAAAGCCTTCCGTCGCATTGACCGGATGACCGCATTTCGAGCAGCGTCATGACCGAATTTGGATGCTTTGAAGTTAGCCAACTACCGCTGGATGTCCGTGATGGGTGGCTGACGCAGCAGGCGACGGACGATCGCCTGAGCAGTCCCTATTTCACACTTGGGTTTGCCAGGGCGGTTTCGGCCGTGCGCCGTGATGTTCGTGTGCTGGTCCAGTTCGACGCTGGAGCTCCCATGGCGATTCTTCCTGTCCAACGAGGGGCTTTCGGACACGCTCGACCATTGGGTGGCCCCCTCGGCGACCATCATGGAGTTATCAGCCTTCAGCCAGGACCTGCAGACGTGCAAGGCCTTCTGCGTGTTGGCGGCATCCAATGCTTCGATTTTTATGGCGCTGTTCTTCTTGATGACGCCCTGCGCGATTGCTCGCGATCTGTTCAGGGTAGCTGGGTCATTGATTTAAGTGGCGGATTTGATGCCTTTGAGGCTGGACGGGCTGCCGTTGAACCCAAGGCATTCCGGAACCTGCGTGCCAGATATCGCAAGATGGAGACCGAAGGCGTCTCGGTTCGCCTTCAGGACGACCGCGAGGAGGTGTTCGAACAGGCGTTGGCCTGGAAGTCGGCGCAATACACGGCGAGCCATCACCTGGATGTTTTTGCGGCCGGCTGGCCAAAGACGCTCTTGCTCACACTGGGGCAGCTTGAACAGGACGACTGTCAGCTCATCGTCTCAAGCCTTGAGATTGGCGGTGAGCTGTCTGCGGTGCATGTGGGCATGAAGAGCCAGCAGGTGCTGCACTACTGGTTCCCTTCCTATGATCCGGCGAAGTCGAAATTTGGTCCGGGCCTCGCGCTTCTTATGGAGCTGGCGCGCGGTCACCAGGCTCTGGGGATAGAGGCAATACACCTTGGCCCTGGCGAGTATGACTTCAAGGCGCATCTGGCGAGCTATCAGATTCCCATCGGGGCTGGCTTTGTCGGTAGCGGTCCTCTGGTCGCGTTGCGTTCAGCCTGTGACCACCTCGAGCACTGGGCGGAGCGTGCACCGCTTGGTCGGTTTGGAGCGCTGCCAGGAAAGGCCTTCCGGCGTATCGACAAGCATGCCGGATTTCGCGCGGCGTGAGATCGATGCTGAAAACCCGGCGCAGCCTTCTGGCAATTACGGGGGCGCTGACAGCTTCCGCGTTTGCGCCGCAAGGCTTGCGAATTTCAATGCGCACCCGGCGTGACCTGTGGCGACGGGGCAGCGGTCCGCACCTAAGGGGCGCGGTGTTTGTGCAGCGTCGGGTCTATCCAGACCTTGATGGTGAGACCTTTCTCGGCGACGGCGTTGTTGGTCCGCCCGTCACGAATGAGGCGCTGGATATGCTGGCACAAGCCGGTGGCAATCTGGCGAGTTGGTCCGGGCCGGGGCTTTTTTCTGAAACCGCACCTTTTCATATTGATGCCCAGATCGAGGACCATATCGGGCAGTGGCTCGATCACTGTCTGGCTCGTGGCCTCTACACAACGCTTTGTTTTCGGTCCGGGCCGGGGCGGAGCGCTTTTACCTTTCACCCTGATGAGACCTGGTATCCCCCCGCGCTTTATGATGCATCGATCTGGCAGAACGCCGAAAAGCAGGCTGCCTGGGCGGAGATGGTCGCCGAAACAGTTCGCCGTTTTGGCAGCCATCGCGCGCTTGCCGGCATTGTGCCTATGGATGAGCCGAACGGTATGGATCTTGGCTTTTCAGGGGCTTGGGACGCACTGGCTGGGCAGATTGCCAAGGTCGCTGGTGATGCTGCAAGGCGTCTGGATGTGCCGCTGATTTATTCTCCGGATCGCTGGGCGAGGGCGGAAGCTGCTCGTGCATTGCGTCAAGCCGTTGGGTCAGAGGCGGTCTTAGCTCTGCACCATTACGAGCCCTGGCATTACACTCATCAGGACGAGACAGACCCGGTTCGTTTTGATCAAAGCCGCATGGCTGTGCTGGGCTTTGAGGCTGTAGATGGCGACTGGGCGGTGCTTGAATTTGGGGCCGTGCGCCATGCGCCGGACGTGCATCAATATCTTCGCAATCGAATAGAGCGCTGGGAGGCCAATGGCGCGAACTGGGCGGCGTTTCGATGGACGACAGGCTGGTCGCCATATGAGGAAAGCGAGGCGAGCATGACCGCCAGCACTGACCGCCGTCTACTTGCCGAGATGGTGCATGCCTTTAACAGAAACACGCTGCGCCCCGCCTGACCCGGCGGAGTGCTACCGCGCTCCATCATTGCCCGCGTAGCCCGCTTCGCGCTAACAGACATCACCAGTTTTTGTCACGGATGCCCAGCATGGCCACGCCCGACATCTCCATTGTGATCCCGGCTTTCAACGAGGCCGAGGCCATCAATGCAGTCATTGATGAGGCGCTTGGCGTTTTTGATGACGCGTTCGACAGTTTTGAGATCATCGTTGTGGATGACGGCAGCGCCGATAACACAGCTGGCGTGCTTGAAGCTCATCTGAAGGATGAGGTGCGGGTTCGGGTGATCCTGCATCCGAAGCGCGCGGGCAAAAGCGCTGCGCTGCGCACCGGCATGCTTCAGGCGCGCGGGCTCTGGGTCGCGACCATGGATGGCGATGGTCAGGATGATCCGCGCTCGGTCGTGGACATGGCAAAAGCCATTGATCTGAAGACGGTGGGTGAGGTCGGTCTTGTTGCCGGAAACCGGGCCAACCGCACTGACGGTGCCAACCGCAAGTTTGCGTCACGCTTTGCCAATGGCCTGCGCCGTTCACTTCTCAATGACGACTGCCCCGATACAGCCTGCGGCTTGAAGCTGATTGTACGGGACGTGTTTCTGGCGATGCCTTTCTTTGACGCGCTGCATCGCTACTTGCCCGCTCTGACGCGCCATCTGGGCTATGACATCGTCAATGTAACCGTGGTCAATCGGGCTCGGACCGCTGGCACGTCGAAATACACCAATCTGGGCCGGGCGGTCGCCGGGCTGTTTGATTTGCTCGGGGTGATCTGGCTGATGCGCCGCACCCATACGCCGGGGCCGGAGCTTCTGCGTCGCCCGACTGAGGATTAGGCCATGGATGCCTTTCTCCAGCGTATCACTGAAACACCTGAAAAAGGTGGTCTGTCCCGTCCTGGCTGGATCGTTTTGATGGTCGTGGCGGTCGCAGCGCTGCTACCGGGCCTGTTCACCGTGCCGGCGATGGACCGCGACGAGTCTCGCTACGCCCAGGCCAGTCGTCAGATGATGGAAACGGGCGATTACCTGAATATCAAGTTCCAGGAGTATGATCGTCACAAGCAGCCAGCGGGGACCTACTGGCTCCAGTCGCTGGCTGCAGCGCCGTTTGGAGGAGCAGACGCACCGATTGGTGCTCATCGGCTGCCGGGCTTTGTCATGGCGCTTGTGGCTGTGGCGATCACCGCCTGGCTCGGTGCGCGCTTCTTTACGCCACCGGTTGGGTTGGCTGCCGGAATAGTTCTGGCGACCACATTGGTGCTGTCGATTGAAGCCAAGACCGCCAAGACAGACGCCATTCTCCTCGGCTTTGGCATGCTCGCTCAGGCAAGCTTGATGATGCTGATGCTCAAGGTGCGCGAGGCGCGGCCGAAATTTATCGGCTGGCCGGCACTCTTGTGGACGGCCATCGGCTGCAGCCTTTTGGTGAAGGGGCCAATCTTCTTCATGGTCACAGCCCTGACGGCCATCGGCTATACCGCGTGGAAGCGTGATCCGAAGCTGTTGTTGAAGCTGCGTCCCTTGCCGGGTGTGGCATTGGCTCTGTTGATCTTTGTGCCGTGGTTTCTGGCGATCAATCTGGAGACCGGCTGGGCATTTTATTACGAGGCTGTGGGCCACTCCATGCTCGATAAGGTCGGTGAGGCTCAGGAGGCTCATACCGGCCCGCTCGGCTTCCACCTGATGGCGACCGCCCTGACTCTTTGGCCGAGCGTGGCGCTTCTTGGGCTTGGTATCCTTGCCGCGATTTCCATGCGAGGCCGTGATGAGGTCAAATTCCTCATTGCCTGGATCGTGCCCACTTACATTGTATTCGAAATCGTTGCGACGAAGCTGCCCCACTACACGCTGCCAAGCTTTCCAGCCATCGCAATCCTGATCGGGCTTGGCATTGCGAATGCGTCCGCTCTTCTAAAGGACCGCCTCAGCTGGACCGTGCATATCGCGACAGTCGTCGTGGCCGTGATTGTCAGCATCGCGCTGGGCGCTGCGGCGCTTTATGCATCTGACTGGCTGAGCATTGAGCCGGGTTTGACGACTTATCTGACCATACCTTTCGCGCTGGTGGCCGCTGTGGCGATTGTCGGGCTTGCTATCAAACCAAACCTGCCTCGGCTTCTGGGTCTCGGTGCGGCGGTAGCTGCGCTTTACGCGGCGCTTTTTGCTGTTGCGATCCCCGCGCTTCACCCCATGTGGACGTCGCATCAGATGGCGCAGGTTGTGGCAAGCTTTAAGGGTTGTGAAACGCCGCGCGTGATTGTCGGCGGCTATCGAGAGCCGTCCGTGGCCTTCAATCTGGGAACTGAGACCTGGCTTGCCTATGACGGGGCTGACACGGCTCAACAGCTACTGGCGAACCCGCAGTGCGGTATCGCCATCGTGGACCAGGCCTGGCAGGGCGATTTCCAGGCCGCGATTGAGGCCGCCGGTGCCGAGCTGCGCGTGCTCGCGGCGCATGATGGCTTCAACTACGTCAAAGACGACGTACTCTCGCTCACCTATGTCACGCTCGCGGGCTCCGACGTTACCGCGCCGACCCGCTAGAGCTTGAAGTGCTTGAGCGCCGCTTCGGCGATGGGCGTGCCCCATTCCTGAACGAAGTGGCCCCCTTCAGCGATCTCCATCGGCTCCGGGCAGCCTTTTATGACCGACCGCAGCCACGCCATGGTATCCGGACCCAGAACCGGATCCTGCATTCCAACGGCCATGAAGCTGTCGCCTGTCCAGTCTTCAGACCAGAACTTTACAGCTTTTAGACCGGTCTGAACGCCATCCATGTCTGGCGTGATCGGGACGAGTGCCGGGAATCGGCGAACGCCAGCCTTGAACTCCGCACCGGGGAAGGGCGCTGCGTAGGCGGCTGCCTCCTCGTCGGAGAGGATTGGCGTTGCCCGCTTCATCAGGCCCGCGACATCAAGATCAGGCGTGTTCGCCATGAAATCGCGCCAGGCGATGAAGCCCTCACTTGCGCCTTTGCCAATGCCGATTGCGGTATTCATCACGATGAGGCGGCTGAAGCGATCGGGGTAGTCCATGGGCAGGGTAAGCCCCAGCACGCCGCCCCAATCCTGGCAAACGAGGCACACATCAGTGAGCTCCATCCGTTCGAGAAAGGCTTTGAGGGCACCGCGATGCCAGTCAAAAGTATAGACCGCGTCATCGACGGGCTTGTCGGAGCGCCCAAAGCCAAACATGTCAGGGATGACCACGCGATATCCAGCCTTGAGGAAGACTGGCGCCATCTTGCGATAGAGATAACCCCAGCTGGGTTCACCATGCAGGCACAGGAAAACCGGCGCATCCTTTGGGCCTTGATCGACATAGGCCCAGCGCAAACCCTCATATCCGGCAAGGTCCTCGATATAGGACGGCGCATAGTCCCAGCCGGGCAGGTTTTCAAAGCGCTCTTCGGAGGTGCGCACGGACTTTGGTGTCGACATATCGGGCTCCATCTGATTTGCGTTGATCCTAGCAACAGGTTCGATAATTTGCGAAGCAATGTCGCCGTTCAAGTTATTCGCAAGCGAATGAAGTGGCCGCGACCTCTTGCCCTGCTCCCACTTTGGGTGCTTGCCAAGTGGCGTCTCGCGCGCGATGACGAGCCATACTCAAGCCTACGGAGCCCTTTAATATGGCCGATGCCCAGTTTGATCTTATCGTTATTGGTGGTGGCCCTGGTGGCTATGTCGCCGCGATTCGCGCAGCCCAGCTGGGCATGAAGACTGCGGTCGTCGAACGAGAGCATATGGGGGGGATCTGCCTGAACTGGGGATGTATCCCAACCAAAGCGCTTCTGCGGAGTGCGGATGTTTATGAGCTTTTCCATCGTGCCAGCGAGTTCGGCCTGAAGGCTGACAATATCAGCTTTGATTTGGACGCAGTTGTAAAGCGCTCCCGTAAGGTCGCGGGACGTCTGTCGTCTGGCGTGTCAGGCCTGATGAAGAAGCACAAGGTCACGGTCATTGACGGCGAGGCGCGTCTTGAAAAGGGCAAGCCTGCGCCGCGCGTCGTGGTCAAAGGCAAGGACGGCAAGGACAGTGGCTACGGGGCCAAGCATGTCATCCTGGCGACGGGCGCGCGTGCTCGTACGATCCCGGCCGCTGGTCTGGAGGGCGATGGCCAGCATGTCTGGACCTACAAGGAGGCGATGACACCCAAGGAGATGCCGAAGTCTCTGCTGGTGATCGGTTCGGGTGCCATCGGGATGGAGTTTGCCAGCTTCTACGCCGCCATGGGCGCGGACGTGACCGTGGTAGAAATGGTCGATCGAATCCTGCCGGCTGAGGACGCAGAGATATCCGCCTTTGCCCAGAAATCCTTCAAGAAGCGCGGCCTGACGATCCATACCGAAGCCCAGGTAGAGGGGCTGGATAAGTCGGCCAAGGGCGTAAAGGCCAAGGTGAAGCTGAAGTCCGGCAAAGCTGAAGAGATTGCCGTCGACAAGGTGATTCTGGCGATAGGCATCACCGGGAATGTTGAGGGCCTCGGCCTTGAAGCGCTTGGCGTGAAGCTCGATCGCGGTCACATCGTGGCCGATGGCTATGGCAAGACAGGCGTCGATGGCCTCTATGCAATTGGAGACGTAACGGGTGCACCGTGGCTGGCTCACAAGGCCAGCCATGAGGGCGTGATCTGTGTTGAGGCTATTGCTGGCAAGAACCCGCACCCGATGGTGAAGGAAAACATTCCCGGATGTACCTACTGCCATCCGCAGGTCGCTTCGGTCGGGCTGACGGAAGCCAAAGCCAAAGAGACCGGCAAGAAGATCAAGGTCGGCCGCTTCCCGTTCGTCGGCAACGGAAAGGCAATTGCGCTGGGTGAAGACCAGGGTCTGATCAAGACGATCTTCGACGCAGAGACTGGCGAGCTTCTGGGCGCGCACATGGTGGGCGCGGAGGTCACCGAGCTCATTCAGGGCTATGTGGTTGGCAAGACGCTGGAAACGACGGAAGCAGAGCTGATGCACACCGTCTTCCCGCATCCGACCTTGAGCGAGATGATGCATGAGAGCGTGCTGGACGCCTATGACCGGGTGATCCACATCTAGAATGGGCCAGCAGGAGGAGGGCAGGGTGTCTAAAGCAATAAAGGCTCTTGGACTGACGGTTGCCCTGCCGCTTGGGCTGCTTCTCATCCCGCTCACGCTAACCCTGATGAATACCAGCTCCACGCTCAATGGAGGGCCCGGAGGTGGGTTTGACTGGGGTGTTGAAGACTTTCTCGCCATGGGCGTGCTGCTGGTCTGTGTCGGTATTGCGGCGCAGCTCGCAGTGCGCTTCGTGAACGGGGCGCGCGCGCGGGTCCTTGCAGTTCTGCTGGCTGTTTCGGCAGGCTTTGTCGTGTGGGCTGAGCTGTCTGTCGGAGGGGTCTCGCTGTTGATCGCGCACCTGAGCTGACCTGCTGCCTTGTTACCAAGAATTCATCTCGCCGCTGCATCCAGGAAAGGTGTGGTGTGCATCTCTCCACTTTAACCGGGCGCTTTGTCCGGCTCTGGTTGGGAGATAAGAAATGTTGAAACCCCTCATGACTGCCAGCGTTGCCGCCTTGCTTGCGACCGCCTGCGTAAAGGCTCAGTCTGGTCCCACGTCGACCTTTGATGGTCTGGCTGGCAGCCGTAATGTGAACACCGACGGCAATGTTGAAATGAACGGTGCAGCCATCTCCCTTGAGGGCCGTGTTGGCGGCTATGTGGAGATGAACGGTGCCGCGGTCGATGTCGACGCCCAGATCGGCGGCGACCTTGAAGCCAATGGTGGTGCTGTCGAAATTCGTGGCTCTGTCCGCGGTGAAAGCCTGGTCAATGGCGGCGCGGTCAATATGACCGGACGCTATGACGGCCCCGTCGAGGTCAATGGCGGAGCCGTTGATTTTGATGGCAGCTTTGGCGAAGGCTTCAGCGTCAATGCGGGTGCCTTTGAATTCTCCGGTGAAGCAGAAGGCCCCGTCGCCGTTGCAGGCTCTGGCAATAACCGCAACTGGATAGGGCGACGTCGTGGCGACCGCTCTGAAATCGAGATCAACGGCACGCTATCGGCTGGCGGTCAGCTTTGTGCTCATGAGGTTGAGTTTGGTCGCGATGCCGTGGTTAACGGGCCGCTGACCGTGATCGCTGACGAAGAGCCGCGCTATGCGGACGGCTTCGATGCAAGCCAGATCACCTTCATTCAACGTGAAGATTCGCGCTGCGACGAAGTGTGACAGCCACTTTCTAACCCTCTGCAGGCAATGCCCGCGCTTCGGCGCGGGCTTTTTTTTTATCGCGCTACTCGCCTGCATAGCCTCAATCTCTTATCGATCTGCAACATTAATTTATCGAAAAACGAAAAAAATCGTTTTGTTATCGAGTTTCGATATGTTATCGAGTTTCGATATGGTTGGTCCTTTAAAAGAAAGCGGGAGAAAAAACCCGATGAAACGTATCCTCCTCACCACTGTTGCAGCGACAACGGTCATGCTTTGTGGCTGTGTCGTCGTTATCGACGATCGCGGTCACTCCAATGATGGCGACAAGTCCTACTCACCTGGGCTTATGGCGCACCATCAACTCAACGCTGACGAGGCTGCCCGCCCCATGGAGGCCGATATCTCGGCAGCCGTTCGGGCTGATAGAGAGCTCCCGGTGACGAAAGACGACTTAGGTGCTGGCGAGCGTGATGCAGGCGAAACCTGTGTCGCAGCAGCCGATGTGCATTCCAACGCCAATGTTGCCGACATTCAATTCACACCCCGCAACGGTGACCGTTGCGACCGTGGCTGGGAGGGGTAAGTCATGATCAAGTCGATCGAAACCATTTTCAAAACCGGCCTACTGGCGCTGGGCCTGGCGGGTACCGCTCTGGCTCCAGCCATGGCTGATGAGTACATTGGTGGCGATATTAATCGTGACCTGAATACCGATGGCGATGTCTCAGTTCTGGCAGCGGACGTCACCTTTACGGGGCGCGTCGGTGGTGACATCGAAGGCCTTGCGGCCGATGTCGACATTGATGCCCAGGTTGGCGGTGACATCGCTCTGGCTGCGGCTGATATCAATATCGCAGGCAGTGTTGGCGGTGACGTTGACGCTGCTGGTGCCAGCATCACCCTCATGGCCAATGTCATGGGGGAGGCCAATCTCGCTGGCGCTGACATCAGTATCGCCGGGATGATTGGTGAAGACCTGTCCGCCGCTGGTGCATTTATCACGCTTGAGGCCAGCTCCGTGGTCAATGGGAATGTCGAGGCTATTGGCGGCGAGTTTTACGCCGATGGCCGCATCATTGGCTCGCTCGATGTTGAGGCTGAAGAGGTCTATCTGCGCGGCGTGATTGATGGTCCGATCGAGATATATGCTCGCGAAATCACCATCGGCCCTGACGCAGTCATTCAAGGCCCGATCACCGTTCGCGGTCCCAATGCGCCGACGGTGGCTGAGAGTGCTCAGGTTCCGGCTATCGATTACATTCAGGAAGAATGGGACGAACGCCGCATCAAGCGCAGCGATCTGGATCTGGACTTTGATGTCCTGCCGTCGCTTTGGGCTCTCGGGGCCCTCTACAGCTCTGCCGCTTTGATGCTGGGCATTATCATCGCGCTGTTGTTCCCGCGCTCCATGGCACGCATGTCCGACAAGTTCCGTGAGCGTCCGTGGGTGTCCGTGGGCCTGGGCCTGATTGTCTGGGCAACCTTCTGGATCATGATGCTGGTGCTGATCGTGCTGCTGGCTATCACCCTGATCGGTGCGTTGCTTATCCCGTTCATCGCTCTGGCCATTCCGATCATCTACTTCCTCGCCTATGTCTTTGGCGGCGTGGTGATTGGTGACCTGATCTTCAATCGCTCAGGCGGCCAGGCCAGCTTCGCGATCCGTGCGGTGTCTCTGCTGGCTGTCATGCTGGTCATTGCCGGGCTGCACGTTGTCGCGCCTCTGGGCTGGATTGTGGGTCTGATCGTGACCTTCATCGGCTTCGGGGTCTGGACGCTGGCGCTGTTTGATCGCCAGAAGAAAGTCGAAACGCTGGAGGGCGACGCGGTCTAACGCTCCCCAAGCCGGACCTTCCGGCTCTCCAGACAAGGAACCCCGGCAGATGGAGCATATCTGCCGGGGTTTTTGGTGTCATGCTGTGACGCAGCGCCGCCATGCGCTTCCACGCGCTTGAACATCACGGCGTTGAGGTTCATATGTCCGCACATGGCTACTCTGCTCGACATGAAATCCGCGCGCGCGGCCCGGCATCCGGAAAAGCAAAAGCGCGAAGACACGCCCGTTCTGCGCAAGCCGGACTGGATTCGCGTGAAGGCACCGGCAGGCGGCGTTTTCGCTGAAACCCGCAAGACGGTGAAAGACAACAACCTTGTCACCGTGTGTGAGGAGGCGGGCTGCCCCAATATTGGTGAATGCTGGTCGCAAAAGCACGCCACCTTCATGATCATGGGCGACACCTGCACCCGCGCCTGCAGCTTCTGCAATGTGAAGACGGGCCTGCCGAACGCGCTTGATGGCGATGAGCCGCGCCGCGTTGCCGAAGCCACCCGTGACATGGAATTGAAGCACGTGGTCATCACCTCAGTGGACCGCGATGATCTTGCTGACGGCGGCGCTGAGCATTTCGCTGAAGTGATACGCCAGATTCGTGCGCTGAACCCGGACACCACGATTGAAATCCTGACGCCTGACTTCCTGCGCAAGGAGGGCGCGGCAGAGATCGTGATCGACGCCAAGCCGGATGTGTTCAACCACAATCTGGAAACAGTGCCGCGGCTCTATCTCTCCATCCGTCCGGGCGCGCGATACTATCACTCCCTGCGCCTTCTGGAGCGGGTGAAGGAGCGCGACCCCAGCCAGTTCACCAAGTCTGGCATCATGGTGGGTCTGGGCGAGACCAAGGAAGAGGTCATGCAGGTCATGGATGACATGCGGTCCGCCGGAATCGACTTCCTGACCATCGGCCAATATCTGCAGCCGACGCGCAAACACGCCGCTGTCGATCGATATGTGACGCCGGAAGAATTCAAGGGCTATGAGACCATCGCCCGGGCCAAGGGCTTCCTGATGGTATCGGCAACGCCGCTGACCCGCTCCAGCTATCATGCCGGTGATGACTTCCAGAAGCTGCGCGAAGCGCGCGATGCCGCACTGGCGGCTGGCCGTAAAGTCTAAGTGGACTGATGACGGCCAGCCATATCGAACGCCTGCGCCTGCGCCATCGCCCGGATGATCTGTTTGATCTGGTCAGTGATGTGCGCCGCTACCCGGACTTCATTCCGTTGATCACAGCCATGCGCGTGACCCGCGATAACGTGGCAGACGGGCAGGGGACGCTGGATGCTGAAGCCAAGGTGCGCTTCCGTTTTGTGCGCGAGAAATTCTCCACCCGCGTGACCTTCGACAAGGCGAACCGCCAGATTGATGTCGACTACCTATCAGGCCCGTTTCAGACCCTGTCCAATCAGTGGCGCTTTCACGAGCTGAGTGACGGCTCAACCCTTGTCGATTTCTGGATCAAATACCAGTTCGGCAATCCGATCCTGCAAATGCTGGTCGACACCAACCGCAACCGCGCCATCCGCTTCCTCATTGAACGCTTCGACATCGAAGCCAAGCGCCGCTTCGAGACGGTCGGTGACACGGATTATGCTTTGGAGCCCGAACTGGCGAAGATCGCGCCGGCGGGGCGCTGAAACCCCACCTCTGAATTCCCGGACAAGCAAAGCGCAGATCCGGGACCTTGAACAAAATAACGCGCTAAAGCTTAATGAAGACCCCGGCTCTGTGGGCCATGGCCCTTGGCCGGGGTTTCAGCGAATTTAACTGCGCACCTTCACATACTCTCCAGGTGCCGGGCAGATCGGCTCCAGCTTGCCGCCACCGGGGTCTCGTGCCGGGACCATTTCGGCGTCCATGTCGAATAGCCAGGCTTTCCAGTGATGCCACCAGCTGCCCGGATGCTCCACAGCTCCGGCGAGCCAGTCTTTGCGGTTTTCAGGCAGGGCTTCATTGATCCAGTACTGGTATTTGTTGGCATCAGGATGGTTCACCACGCCCGCGATATGGCCCGAACCGGCCATCATATACTGCACCTTGCCGCCAAATTGCTGGGCCGAGCGATAGACGCTGTCAGCGGGCGCGATATGGTCTTCCTTGCTGGCCTGCATAAAGACCGGGATCTTCACATCACCCAGGTTGAGCGTGTGCCCGCCCATCTCCAGCTTGCCCTCTGCCAGCATATTCTTGCGGTAGAAGGTGTTGAGATAATACAGGTGTAGCGTCTTGGGCATGCGTGTCTGGTCGGCATTCCAGTAGAGCAGGTCGAAGGCCTGGGGCTGGCGACCGAGCAGGTAGTTGTTGATCACGAACGACCAGATCAGGTCGTTGGAGCGCAGCATGTTGAAGGTGTCGGCCATGGTCCGGCCATCCAGCACGCCGCCCTGGGCATCCATCAGGCGCTCAATCTCGGAGAACCATTCTTCATCGATGAAGACGAGGAGCTCCCCAGCCAGCTTGAAGTCATGTTGCGCGGCAAAGAAGGTGGCTGAGGCAATGCGGTCATCGCCCTCCTTTGCCATCAGGGCGAGGGCCGTGCCCAGCATGGTGCCACCAATGCAGTAGCCGATCGTGTCGACTTGCTGTTCGCCGGTGCTCTGCTCCACGCAGTCGAGCGCCTTGAACAGACCCTTGCGGATATAATCCTCGAAGGTCGCGTCCTTCAGCCTCGGATCGGGATTGATCCAGCTGATCAGGAAGACGGTAATGCCCTGATCGACCAGCCAGCGTATCATTGAGCTCTGCTGGCGCATGTCGAGGATGTAGAACTTGTTGATCCACGGCGGCGCAATCAGAAGCGGGCGCTTGCGAACGTCTGGCGTTGTGGGTGTGTACTGGATCAGCTCCATGACATCATTGCGGAAGATCACGTCGCCTGGTGTTGCGGCAAGGTCCTTACCGACCTCAAAGCCCTCCATGTCGGTCTGTGACAGGGCAAGGCGGCCATCACCTTTCTCAAGATCGTTGACCAGATGCATGAGGCCGCGGGTCAGGTTCTCACCCTTCGACTTCATGGTCTCTTCCAAGACGTCTGGATTGGTCAGCGCAAAATTGGTTGGTGCCATCGCGTCGGTCATTTGGCGGGTGACGAACTCCACCTTGCGACGGGTTTTCTCATCGATGCCTTTGGCCCCATGAATCAGCCCCATCATGAAACGCTGATTGAGCAAATAGCTCTGTTTCATGGCATCAAAGAGCGGGTTTTCGCTCCACGCTTTTGAGCGCCAGCGCTTGTCGCCTTTGTCTGGCGCGATCGCGGGCTCTGACATCTCGCCGGAAACCAGCTTTTTCGTGGCGCCGGACCACAGGTCGAGATAGCCGCGGTAAAGATCAGCCTGCGCCTGCAGGAGAAGCTCTGGATCAGATAATATGTGTTCCCACGTCTCCAACAGCTCCGGAGCTGCATGCAGCGGATCGGCCTGTGGCATCAGTGAGGTGTCGCCTTCCAGTGAGCGGCGCATGACATCGCTCATCAGCTTCTGGCTCTTCAAGGCCGTCTGCATGACATTGCGAGAGGTCTCCTCCAGGCGCTCAAGATCGGCCGGGTCCATCGGGTTCAGCTGAGCAAAGTCAAACGGGTCGGTGCTGGCGCTTGATTCGCCAGCCTTCGCGCTCTCATTTGTCTTTTCCTGAACGGTCTTGGGCGCTGCGGCTTCTGCCCTTGCTTCCGCCTTCGTCTCAGACTTGGCGCCGGATGCGGGCTTGGGCGTCGCTTTTGACGGCCTTGCAGTCGATTTCTTTGCGCGGGGTGCCTGAGGCTTTTTGTCCGTCATGGCCTGAAACTCCTAGAGGGGCGTGACACCGGTGAACCAAAGCGTATACAAAGCCGTGACCGCGTCCACCGGTCAGGAGGTCGCTTTTATGCCAAGCGTGCGGATAAGTCTTTGTCTAACGTTGTCAGCGCTGCTTCTGACGGCGTGTGCCTATGCGCCCGAAGCTGCCGAGCCGAGCTGGACCGACGCACAGCTTGAGGCCACCGCACCTGGAAGCGCGCCTGAATTTGTGCGCGAAGAACGTCTCGATCGAAACGCTCTGTCAGAAATTGCGGCCGCGGAGCGCGTGCTGGTGTCTGAGCGTGATCGCGTCAAAGGCACAGCAGCAGAAATTCCTCCCCTCGACGGTGCCACTGAAGTCTTTGCCGCCGAAGCGCGCGAGCGTGGTGCGCCACCTGACGACCCGAATTAGCGCTTTGCTTTTTGCAGAGCTGACCATCGTCTCATTTTGAAAGGGATTTGAGATGTCCAAGGGCCAAGCCCTCGAATTACTCGCGAACAAGGCCGTTGACGCGGCTGAACTGGCAGCCATTGCTGCGTTCCAGCTGGCCGGCCGCGGCGACAAAATCGCTGCTGACCAGGCCGCCGTGGACGCCATGCGCACCGGGTTGAACGCCATGGCCATGCAGGGCCGCATCGTGATCGGTGAGGGCGAGCGCGACGAAGCGCCCATGCTCTACATCGGTGAGGAAGTGGGAACCGGTGAGGGTATTGGCATTGATATCGCGCTTGACCCGCTGGAAGGCACCAGCCTGTGCGCCAAGGCGCTGAATAACTCGCTGGCCGTTCTGGCGTTGGCCCCGCGTGGCGGTCTGTTGCACGCGCCGGATACCTATATGGACAAGATCTCTTGCGGCCCAGGCCTGCCGAAAGGTGTAATCGACCTTGATGCCAGCCCGGCTGACAACGTGAAGTCCATCGCCAAGGCCAAGGGCGTTGATCCCAAGGACATCACTGTTTGCGTGCTGGACCGTGAGCGCCACGAAGGCATCGTCGCTTCCATCCGTTCTGTCGGCGCGCGCATTGTCTTTATTGGCGATGGCGATGTGGCGGGTGTCATCATGGCAGCGGACCCTGATGGGGGCTGCGACATGTATGTGGGCCAGGGCGGCGCGCCCGAAGGCGTTCTCGGCGCTGCGGCTCTGCGCTGCCTTGGCGGTCAGATGCAGACCCGTCTACACTTCCGCAATGACGATGAGCGCGAGCGTGCACGCCGTGTGGGCATCACCGATCTTGATCGCAAATACGACCTGACCGAGATGGCCGCTGAAGACTGCCTCTTCGTGGCGGCTGGCGTGACCGAGGGCAATCTGGTCCATGGTGTGCGCCACGGCGATGGCTTTGTGGAAACCCAGACGCTGCTCTTCTCATCGGTGACGGGGCTGCGCCGGAAAATCTCCACCCGCCGTCCAACCTGAGCGCCGTGACGTCGACCTCAGACAGATTGTTCGGGGTGACGCGGTCCTTAAGGGGCCGTAGCTGGGTGCTAAAGACCGCCGACGATGCCAGGGTGCGCGAAATCACGCGCGCCCATGGCGTCTCGGATGCCTTGGCTCGCCTGCTGGCAGCGCGTGGACTCTCGGCTGAAGACGCAGGCGGTTTCCTCGCTCCCAGGCTCCGTGACCACTTTCCCGATCCGTCCAGTTTTACCGGTATGGACGAGGCTGCTGCGCTGATTTGGGATACGGTGGAACGCGGGGCGAAGATTGCGTTGTTCGCTGACTATGATGTGGACGGGGCGACTTCCGCGGCCCAGCTGCATGCCTGGCTGACCGCGCTCGGGTCAGAGCCGTTGATCTATGTGCCTGACCGCATTGAAGAAGGGTATGGCCCCAACACAGCAGCCTTTGAGCAGCTGAAGTCTCAAGGCGCTGAGCTTGTTGTCACGCTGGATTGCGGGGCGGCTTCGGTGGAACCCATCAAAGCGGCCGCCGCGATGGACCTGATCGTTGCAGTCGTGGACCATCATCTGATGGACGGTGAAGCCCCTCCGGCGCGCGTACTGGTGAATCCGAATCAGCCGGGCGACGCGTCTGGCTGTGGGCACATGGCGGCAGCAGGCGTGACTTTTGTCCTGCTCGCAGCCCTGAACCGGGAAGGGCGCCGACGCGGTGCGTTCGAGAGCCGCAAGGAGCCTGATATCCTTGCGCTGGCTGACCTGGCCGCGCTCGGCACGATCTGTGACGTCGTCCCTCTGACGGGTGTGAACCGGGCGATCACCGCGCAGGGGCTCAAGGTCATGAGCCACTGGTCACGTCTTGGGCTTAAGGCGCTGGCCGATGTGGCTGGTGTAGCCGGTGAAGCCACGCCCTATCATGCAGGCTTTCTTCTCGGCCCCCGGATCAATGCAGGCGGCCGTATTGGAAAATCCAATCTGGGCGCACGCCTCCTGACAACCAAAGATCCAGACGAAGCGCGTCAGATCGCCGAGCATCTTGATCAATTGAACGCCGAACGGCGCGCCGTGGAATCAGAGGTGCTCGACGGAGCCATTGTCCAGCTCGAGGCCGATGAGATCGATGAAGATGCGCCGATCCTGATTGCGTCAGGTGATCACTGGCATCCAGGCGTCATCGGGATTGCGGCCGGTCGGATCAAGGAACGGTTCAATCGGCCATCCATCGTAATTGGCATTGACCCTGAAACGGGTGTCGCAAAAGGTTCCGGTCGATCCTGTCCGGGGGTTGATCTTGGCTCTGCTGTGGCGGCGGCTCGGGAAGCAGGAATTTTGATGGCTGGCGGTGGACATGCCATGGCCTGCGGCCTGACGATGGATGCTGGCCGTATCGAAGAGCTTAAAACCTTCCTGACGCAGGCGCTTCAAGAGAGCTGGGTTAAGGCCGATGAGGCTCGCGAATACGTCGTTGATGCCGTCGTGCATCCCGCGGCGGTCAATTTCGAGTTCGCCAATCAGCTCATCGCGGCTGCTCCCTTTGGTCAGGGCAACCCTGAGCCGCGCTTTGCATTCTCGGATCTGCGCAGGACCTTTGCTCAGCGGGTGGGATCTGACCATGTGCGCTTCACTTTCGAGGCGCGCAGCGGTGACCGCCTGAGCGGGATTGCCTTCCGCTGCGCCGATGAACCAATCGGCCAGGCACTGCTCTCCAGCGGGGAGGCGGTTTTCCATGCTGCCGGCAAGGTAAAGGCCGATGATGGTCGCTATGGCAAGAAAGCGGACTTCCATCTGGAAGACCTGGCCATTGCGGACTGATAAAGCGCAGCTTTGTATGCACAAAAGCGCAATGATCTGCTTGCATCGGTGCACGGCGTTAGATATATCACCGCTCCACACCGGCTGCGGGCCCTTCGTCTATCGGTTAGGACGCCAGGTTTTCAACCTGGAAAGAGGGGTTCGATTCCCCTAGGGCCTGCCACCGGTGTTAACCCTGATAATTCGGTATCTGTGTTGGCGCTTGTAGCGGTGACAATATCTATGCCGCGCGGCTTTCGGCGAGCGTGCTTGCAAGTGTCGTGAACGCGTCCTGGCGCATGGCTTTTCCAAACAGGAAGCCCTGCATCATGTCGCAGCCCAGCTTTCGTAATATCTCGGCCTGCCCCTCCTGCTCGATCCCTTCAGCAATGGTTTGAATTCCCAAAACCTTCGCCATTTCTATAATGGCTTTGACCAGGTTGCGGGATTTCTTGTCCGTCTCAATTGGCGCGATCAGGCGCCGGTCAATTTTCAGGCAAGAGGGCTGGACCTGGATAAGGCTCACCACTGATGCATGCCCGGACCCGAAATCGTCGACCTCGATATCAATGCCTGCTTGGCGGATCTGGTCGATGTGGAAGCGTCGAGTGTCCTGTTCGTCTTCGATCAGGATTGATTCGAGCAATTCAAAACTGATGGAGATTGGCAGCTTGGCCAGCCGTTCCGCTTCTTCAACGATCGCCGGGTCTTCGAGGCGGCCAGCTGAAACGTTGAAGCTCATTTTCGGGACGAGGAGGCCTTCAGCGGCCCAGTTGAGCATTGCGCCCTGGCATTTCTCCAGCATCCGCCGGTCGAGCTCAGGAACGAGGCGCAACTGCTCGGCCACGTGCATGAAAACCGGAGGGCACAGCACGCCGCGTGTGGGATGGTTCCAACGCAGAAGAACCTCCACACCCGTCAAATGCCCGCCATCGGCGTCAACCTGCGGCTGGAAATAGGGGACAAACTCGTCGTTCTCCAGGCCATCCTGAAGTTCAACGGCCAACTTGCGGTCGGAGATGATCGTTTCGTGCATCGATGGTGTGAAGATTTCCAACCGGTTGCGACCCGAGCTCTTGGCTTTGTAGAGCGCAGCATCGGCGAACATCTGGATGTCGTTGCGGATAATTGATATCTGGTCGGTGTGGGCCAATCCAAAGCTTGCTTCAAAGCGACACTGGCGGTCCCTGTAAAGATGTGGTTTGGCGAGCTGCTGCTGAATATCCGCGACGATACTTTTGGCGTCTTCAACTGTCTTGCCTGGCCCAACAATGATTGAAAACTCGTCGCCACCGATGCGCGCGCCAAAGTCTGTTTCATCGATTGAAGCTTTCAAAACCTCAGCGACACGATTCAGTACGCTGTCGCCAGCATCATGCCCCAGAGAGTCGTTGACGTGTTTGAAGTGGTCCAGATCGATGCGAATAAGGGTGCAGCTTGCATTGTGAGTTTCTGATGCGTTGAGCATGCGCAAGCAGAGGGTCTGGTCATAAAAGCGCCGGTTGGGAAGTCCGGTGAGCCCATCATGGAGAGCCTGATGCTCATTGAGTCGGCGCATTTGGTCGGCGACGTCGCGCGCCTTTCGCAGGCTGGCCTCTTTTTCTACATCTGCACTAATGTCGATCAGGCTACCATACCAGATCGTGGCCCCGTCCGGTTCGCGCATTGGGATCGTCGAGGCCTTGTACCAACGCAGCCCGATTTGTGGGTGCTGAATACGATAACGTACATTGTAGGGTGTGAGATTTTTCCTCGATTGGCCAATTTCTTCAATCACCTGCCCGACATCATCGGGGTGAAGGTGCTGGAACGCTGACGCTCCGTCGGACTTAATCTGATCGGTTGAAACGCCCAGCATTTCCGGCAGGCGCTTGTTGAAGAACGGAAAGCTAATTGTGCCGTCCGGGGCCTCACGATACTCAAACAAACCTGCCGGAACGTTTGACGTCAGGCGGTTAGTGCGCGCATTTGCCAAGTCAGCTTTTTCTGCCGCGCGCTCGGCGGCTTCCAGTGCAAATTCCTTCTGGGAGACATCATAGTTTACGCCGACCGCCCGTATCGGGACCCCGTCAGGAGCGGTGAAGACCTGGGCGCGAGCACGCACGTGCTTGATCTTGCCGGATGGGGTCACGATCCGGAATTGATCGTCGAACAGCGTATTGGATTCAATTGCCTGATTGAAGTTTTCTGTCGCAGCGTCGACATCATCCGGATGGACGCGCTGCTGCCAGTCTTCGAATAAGCCCCCGAATTTAGCCTCGGACACCTCAAAGAGCGCATGCATTTTGGCATCCCAAGTCAGGATTCCACTTCGAAGATCGATATCCCAGACGCCAATATCTGCCGCTTCAGTAGCAATGCGAAAGCGCTCAGCCAATTCTTGGTCGTCCACAAACAGGAGGTCTTCAGGGGTGCGAAGCCCCGTCAGGCGATGCGAATTTTGCTCCTCAGACAGGTCCATGACTGACGCTTTCATTCTTCGAATGTAGAAGCTGGTCAATGAACGTAAATATTTTGACACCTTACCGGTCGGTTTTCCTGGCGTCTCAGTTTCATTTGGGGCGGTGCATGCACCCAAAAATTTTAAGATTTCGCCGAGGTGCGGGTCATGGGAGAGATCAATGCACAAAAAATTTGGAATTGAGTGCATGAACCCCAAGGGCAAAAATTATTGCCTTTCGAAAAATTAATATCGTTTTTCAATAAATTTTTGTTGCAAAGCGATGAGGGCTCGGTTACAAACATTCTCGAGGCGGACAGGGACACATCCCAAACGCTTCTGGCAAAGCCCGGCAACAGGAAAAACCGATCGGGCAAGCCACATGGTTGGTCATTAAAAACGCTAAGGAGAAACGAAATGGTCTTGTCTGAAAACAATGCAGGTTACACCGCAGTTGCGATGGTCCTGAACCTGGCTCTCGTTGCAGGCGTGTTCGCCGGTGTCGTCGCAGCCATCAGCACACTGGCTGCGTAATGCAGGCAAAGGCAGGCGGTCGGTGCTTTTAACGTCCCTCTCTCGATCCCCGGTGAGCAAGGTGACCCTTTAAAAGGACCGACCGATGCCGATGAGTTCGGATGTGCGAATATTCAGGGCACTTCGGTGCCCGTTTTTGATTCCGGTGCAGGCAGCGCCGACGCTACGAATCTTGGCCCGATAGCGCCAGGAGACACTTATGCGCCTGCTCGGCGCGATCCGCCGGCACGAAAATATGATCGTGATAAAAGCCCGCGACCACATTTGCCGGAATGCCGGCGTCCTGGAGGGCTCCGGCGACAGCTGCCATGAGCCCGACGGCCTCCAGTGATGAGTGGATGTTCAGGGTGACCTGACGGCACGGAAATTCGTGCTCTATACCCTCGGCGGCAGCGACATTCCGGGAAAGTATTAGGGTCTGGCCCTCGACTTCCCGAAATCTCAAGAGCGGATTTAGCGGCGATGCATCGAAATTGTTATCAACGCGGGCAAAAACGTAGGTTTCTGGTCGAAGCTTGGGGTCAAGCTTTTGTAAAAGCACAGTGAGGTCCGTTTCCCCTGACACCTTCACAACCTTATTAATCTGCACGATTACCATCAGGCCAGGCCGACCCAGCTTGAGGATCTAACGTCCGGTGTTGCTATGCTGGCAAGACGAAAATGGGGTTGCGTAATGACATTTGAACATCCACTACCTGCTTCGCCGGAGGGCTACACCACACAGCGCCATGACGGCCCGGCACCACTTGAGGGTTTGGAGCGAGCCTCACGTGAGCTTATTGCGGTCTGCCTGGCCAAAAAAATATCGCAGACAATTAGCCCTTTGCCCGCTCCAGCGCTTCGTTGATGAGCTGGCGTGCTCGGTCAGCGCCGTACCAGCCCTCAACCTTCACCCACTTGCGCGGCTCGAGGTCCTTGTAGTGCTCGAAGAAGTGGGTGATGCGAGCCAGTTGGGCCTCGTGCACGTCGGTGAAGTCCTTCATGGTATCGTAGAAGGGCGTCAGCTTGGGGTGAGGGGCCGCTAGAATTTTCTCGTCCTGACCGCTTTCATCTTCCATCACCAGCACACCGATCGGACGGGCGCGCACAACACAGCCTGGAATGAGCTCGGTCTGGCCCAGCACCATCACGTCGATGGGATCGCCGTCGTCGGACAGGGTGTGCGGCATAAAGCCATAATTACACGGATAGCGCATCGGCGTGTGCAGGAAGCGATCCACAAACACCGTCCCGCTGTCTTTATCCAGCTCATACTTGACCGGCTGGCCGCCGACAGGAACTTCGATGATGACGTTGATGTCTTCAGGCGGATTTACACCGGCGGGGATTTTCTCAATGTGCATGACGTGTCCCTTCGTCGAACAGGTTTGGCGGGTAGGAACCGGGTTCGGGGCCCAAGTGCAAGCCGTTTATGGTCCCATTGCTGCAGAAAGTGCAGTCAGAGAATGGTCGAAGGCCGCACAGCTGATTGCGCCAAAACGGCGGTGGAGGTAGCGTGCCGCCATGATGACAGATCGCTTCAAGACCCTTCTCGTTTCGCTGGCTGCCGCGCTGAGCTTTACCGCCTGCGCCACCGCACAGGTAGAACTCCAGGTCCCGTCGACCACTGCCGTTGATCCGACGGCACCCGATGCCGTCGTGGAATACGGCGGCCCGGATCCGCTGGTTATCGAAACCGAGAACGGACCAGTGACTTTCACCGTGGAGCTTGCTGAGTCTCAGGCTGCGCGCACGCGCGGCATGATGCACCGCCCCAGCATGGAGCCGGATGCGGGCATGCTGTTCGATTTTGAGGTGGAGCAGGTTGTTTCCATCTGGATGCGCAACACGATGATTCCGCTGGACATCATCTACATCCGTTCAGATGGAACGATAGCAAAGATCGTCGCCAACGCGGTGCCGTATTCACTGCGTCCGATGTATTCTGACTACCCGGTCGTGGGAGTTCTGGAAATCTCAGGTGGACGTGCATCCGAGCTCGGTATTGATGCCGGCGATCTGGTGCGCCACGCCTGGTTTGACACCGCTGAGCCGCTCGCCGAAGAGGTCGATGCCGACAGTGACGGTGAGTATGAAACTGCGACTGAGCCGACCGAAGGTGGCTAGCCCCCTTGCGTGTTGGGTTCAGCAGCCCTAAACGAAGATTTCAGTCGGAGCGTAGCGCAGCCTGGTAGCGCATCTGGTTTGGGACCAGAGGGTCGGGAGTTCGAATCTCTCCGCTCCGACCACTTCTCCCATATTTGGTCTGAACGTCGCTGCGCCCTTGCGCGTGCGCTGTTGCGGCACACTGGCATAACAGGCCTTTGGGCTTGTTTATGGCGGCGAAAACCGCTTATTGAGGGCGACCAGACACCCCGGGCCCAAGCCGGAGAGACAAACCATGTTCGCGCGTATCTACCGTCCCTCTAAAACCGCCATGCAATCGGGCAGAGCCAAGACCCGCCATTGGGTGCTGGAGTTTGAACCGGCGATGGCCAAGCGTCCCGATCCGCTGATGGGCTGGGCCAGCACCGGCGATACGCGCCGCCAGGTGAAGCTGAATTTTGAATCCCGCGATGAAGCGGTGGCGTACGCCAAGAAGCACGGCATCGCCTTCCAGGTGATCGAGGCGCGTGAAACCCCGCGCAAGATCAAAGCCTACGCCGATAACTTCTCCGCTGACCGCAAGGTGCCGTGGTCACACTAGAATGCGCGTGCTCGTCTCTTGAGCGCGTTTAAAACGGCCCCGTAGCTCAACTGGATAGAGCACCGGACTTCTAATCCGACGGCTGCAGGTTCGAGTCCTGCCGGGGTCGCCATTATTTTTCTGTCCTCCCTCGCGTCCGCTCGGTCGGTTCCTCGCTGCGCAAGGGCAAGTCTTGCTCGCTGCGGGCGGCTTTTTGCCTTGCGAGCGCTGAAGCGCTCGGGCCGCTATCTTCTAAAGCGAGAGTGGCTGTCATCCCGGACGCGGAGCGGTCTAAGGGTCTACATCGCCGCTACCCCAGCACCGCTTCCAGATCGCTCCACAGGTCCTCAACGTCTTCCAGGCCGATGGAGAGGCGGATGAGGGCGCCTTCGCCTTTCCAAGGCACCGCAGTGCGTTTGAGTTGGCGGTCGCAGGGCATGACGAGGCTTTCATAGCCGCCCCAGGAAAAGCCGATCCCGAAGAGCTTGAGCTGTTCAATCATCGCTTCGCCATCGCGCGCGTTGATGCCATCCAGCACAAAGGAGAAGCAGCCCGCGGCCCCGGAGAAGTCGCGCTTGAAGAGGGCGTGATCGGGGTGGCTTTGAAGACCGGGGTGGAGCACGCGGGCAATCTTCGGCAGGGCCTCAAGCCGTTTGGCGATTTCCAGCCCACTTGTCCCCGAGCGTTCAAGGCGCATGGAGAGGGTCCGCAGACCGCGCAGCGCCAGAAAGCCGTCATCGGGTGACATGTGCTGGCCGTAAAGCCCCTCACGGGTCTTGAGTTCGTCGGCCATCGTCCCTCGGGCAACAACAGCTCCAGCGAGAAAGTCCGAATGCCCGCCAACATATTTGGTCAAGGACTGGGCCGCGAAATCAACTCCCAGATCAAGCGGGTTCATCAACAGGCCCGCCGTCCAGGTGTCATCAATGGCGGTCCGCACGCCATGGGCCTGCGCGACCTTGCAGATGGCGGGCAGATCCTGGACCTCAAAGGTCAGGGAACCTGGCGATTCCAGAAGGATAGCCCGGGTTTCCTTGGTGATCAGCTTTTCGATTCCGGCCCCGATGCGCGGATCGTAATACGTCACGCTGACGCCCAGACGCGGCAGCTCCTCGTTACAGAAGCGGCGCACCGGCGCGTACACGGTGTCGGACACCAGCACTTCACCTGGCCCTTCGACGGCGGAGCGAATTGCGAGAATCACCGCTGCCAGACCGGAGGAGGCGAGGGCGCAGTGGTCGGCCCCATAGAGTCCGCAAAGCGCTTCGCGGAGTTCCGCATTCGGTGACAGGCCACCTCGGGCATAATGGCGGCGCGGCGGCGTTGGGTTGTATAGCTCGGCTGTGGTGGGCGCGAGCACTGTGGAGGCCCGGTCAATCGGTGCGTTGACGAGGCCCTTGTCACCCTTTGGGCGACCGGCGTGGATGAGACGAGTTTCGCGTTTCATGTCGACGCAGCATCCACACTTGGTTACACCGGACAAGAGTTGGGCAGACCAAAGCTGATAAAAATCGTGAGCGGACTACCTGTTTTCGACCTTTTCGCCCCGCGCAAGCTCGCGCGGACGGTGTCTGCCTTTGCTTTGGGCTTTGCCGCCTCGCAGAGCGATGTCGATTCTATGGGCTCGAAACTGGCACAGATCGAGGACCGCGGACGGCTGATCTGCGGCGTTGATACCGGGCTTGCCGGTTTTGCTGAGCAAGATGAGGACGGTAGCTGGCGTGGCTTCGAGATTGATCTATGCCATGCCTATGCGGCCGCGTTTCTGGGCGATCCTGAGCGTGTAGAGTTCGTTCCACTGACGACTGCTGATCGGTTCGATGCCGTGCTGGCCGACCAGGTCGATATCCTCCTGCGCAATACCAGCTGGACCTTTGCCCGTGATGCCAGCCTGCCTGTGAGCTTTGCTGGAACCTATTATCACGACGGGCAGGGCTTTCTGGTGCCCGCTGATCTGGGTGTGACCAGCGTTCGCGAGTTTGATGGGGCGCGGGTGTGCGTCCAGCCGGAAACGACAACGGCACTGAACCTCGCTGATTATGGCGCAGCCTACGGCGTCAGTTTCCAGACAGTGTTGGTCGACACCCCTTCAGGTGGGCTCGAGACCTACCTGACGGGCCAATGCGATGCCTTTACCAGTGATGTGTCAGCGCTCGCCGGATTGCGCGCCGCGCTTGAGGAGCGTGATCAGCACGCCATTCTGGCTGATGTGATCTCGAAGGAACCGTTGGGCCCTGTTGTCTCTTCGGGTGATCCGGACTTTGCCGAGGCGGTGGAGTGGATCCTGTATGCCCTGATTGCTGCTGAGGAATTTGGTGTGACGGCTGGCGCGGTTGAAGACGCAGCAGCCGATCCGCGTACGCCAGAGATCGCGCGCCTGCTTGGCGTTGAGGGCGCGCTCGGCGAGGCGCTTGGCCTTGATGCAGACTTTGCGGTGCGTGCAATCGCAGCGCGTGGCCATTATGGCGAGATGTTTGAGCGCAATCTGGGCACTGAGAGCGAGCTGGGCCTCAGTCGCGGGCTCAATGCCCAGTGGACTGAGGGCGGCCTGATGTATGCGCCGCCCTTCCGCTAGGGCTTAATCAAGCCAGGGCGGGGTCGGCAGGCCCTTTTCACGCAGGAAGTCCGGGTTGTAGAGCTTGGACTGGTAGCGAGACCCGTGGTCGCACAGGATCGTTACGATGGTATGGCCTGGCCCCAGCTTGCGCGCCATGCGAACAGCACCGGCGATATTTACGCCCGCAGACCCGCCAAGGCACAGACCCTCTTCCTGAACGAGGTCGTACAGGATCTCCAGGGCCTCTTCATCCGGGATCCGGAAGGCTTCATCAATCTGTGCGTCCTCCAGATTCGCGGTGATGCGGCTCTGGCCGATGCCCTCGGTGATGGAGGTGCCTTCAGCTTTTAGCTCGCCATGGGCGTAATAGCCGTAAAGCGCCGCCCCGCCGGGATCAGCGAGACCGATCTGAATGCCGGGATTCTTGGCTTTCAGGGCGTCAGAGACACCAGCAATCGTCCCGCCAGAGCCAACTGCGGCGACGAAGGCGTCGACCTTGCCGCCGGTCTGCTCCCAGATTTCAGGGCCTGTGGTGGCGGCATGGGCGCGCCGGTTTGCGCAATTGTCGAACTGGTTCGCCCAGATCGCGCCATTGGGCTCGGTCTGGTTCAGTTCCTCTGCCAACGTGCCGGAATAGCGCGCGTAGTGGTTCGGATTCTTGTAGGGGACGGCATCGACCATGATCAGCTCAGCGCCCATCAGTCGAATGGCATCAGCCTTCTCTTTCGACTGCGTGCGCGGGAACACGATGACGACCTTGTAACCAAGGGCGCGGCCCACCATCGCAAGCCCGATCCCGGTATTGCCGGCTGTGCCTTCGACAATGGTGCCGCCGGGCTTCAGCGCGCCGGATTTTTCAGCTTCGCGAATAATGCCGAGCGCGGCACGATCTTTTACTGAACCACCCGGGTTTAAGAACTCTGCCTTGCCCAGAATTTCACACCCGGTCGCATCAGACAGCTTATTGAGCCGCAAAAGGGGCGTGTTTCCAATAAGATCGATAACGCTGCGAGCAGGCTGTGTCATGGGGAGGTCCTTGTTGGCTTGATCTGGAAATTAGAGGGCGCAGCCCGGTTTCGCAACGCGATGTATTTTTAATCGCAGTCTTGTGATCCGTTTTCGAGAGCCGGGCGTAAAGAGCGATAATGAAACAATTTAATGCTCATACGCTCGACGATGGCTGGATGCTGGATGTCGCCTCTGGAGCCGCTCCGCGCGCCGTGCGTGTACTCGCGGCCTGCCAGAGCGCTCTGCGCGCCGACGTTCACGCGCGATTTTCAGCAGCCGAGACCGCCTTCGGTGTGCTGTTTGAAACGGCACCCGCTGCTGCGGTGTCATCGGGTGCTTTGGACGCGGTTCTGGCACGGATTGATAGGGGGGCTGACGTGTCATTTGCTGATACGGTCGCCCATGATCCTTTGATCCCCGCCGCACTGAAGCGTGAAATCCATCGTTCGGTTCACAAGACCTGGCGACGCAAGATTGGCGGGCACAGTGAGATTGTCCTCGACAGTCTGTGCGAAGATGGTGTGAAGGCACGTCTGCTCTCCATTCCGCCGGGCAAGGGTGCGCCAGAACACGGCCACGCCGGCGAAGAAATCACGCTTGTCCTGTCAGGCTCCTTCAACGACGGTCAGGATCGCTTCGAGCGGGGTGATACTTGTCACGCGGGTCCAGACTTGGTGCACACGCCTCGCGTTGATAGCGAAGAGACCTGCATCTGTTTTGCCGTTGAACTTGGCGATCTGAAGCCGACAAACCCGGCACTCGCGTGGGCCAATCGCGTCTTTGGCCCGATCATGTAAGATCACGCTGGAGCGCGCGCTCTAGTGCACATCGAAACTTTGGTGACGAAAATGCTGCGAATTGCCTGTGTTCTTTTGTCTGCCTGCCTCCTGGCCCCTGCGGTCAGTGCTGACCCTGGTCCAATGCCGCGAGACGGTGAGCGGATCGAGTTTGATGTCTACCGGCAGGGCGACACTCGCTTCGGCGTTCATGAAGTCGAGTTTTCCCGCGAGGGTGAAGACGTCATTGCAGCGGTAAAAATTCGTCTTCGCGCCGGGCTCGGTCCGGTTACGGTGTTTCGCTATGAGCATAATTCAACCGAACGCTGGCGCGATGGTAACTTGCTCGGCCTGGCCGGGCGCACGCTGAAAGACGGCGAAGTCTTTGAAGTGGATGTCCGCCGCGATGAAGACAGCCTGGACGTGGAGGGGCTTGATCCGGAACTGAACCCGGTTGAGCTGGAGCTCTCGCCTGAAATCCTGTCATCGTCCCACTGGCATGGCTATCCGGTGGAGATGGAGCAGATGCTCAATACCGAGCATGGCACCGTCATGGACACTCAGGTGGAGTATCTGGGACAGGTCGAAATCGAAGGGGATGGCGGAATGATCACGGTAGACCACTATCGCCTCTCCAGCGATCTGGTCGTTGATCTCTACTACGATGAGAACGGTCGGTGGGCGGGCTGTGAGTTTGAAGCCCGTGGTCAGAGCGTGCGCTATGTGCGCCGTCAAAACCCGGTAGAGATTTAATGGCAACGCTTCGACTTGTACTCGGCGATCAATTGACCGCCGAGCTTGCGAGCCTGCGCGATTATCGCAGTGGCGATAGAGTGTTGATGGCCGAGGTTGCTGAAGAAGCGACCTATGTGCGCCATCATAAAAAGAAAATCGCCTTTCTTTTCTCCGCGATGCGTCATTTCGCTGAAGATCTGCGCGAGCGCCAAATCGATGTGGCCTATACCAAGATCGACGATCCTGATAACGCCGGCTCGCTTGAAGGTGAGGTGCTGCGCGCCTTGAATTCAGGCGATTTCGAGAAAGTGGTTGTGGTGGAGGCTGGCGAGTACCGTCTGCGCGAGGCCATGAAGTCCTGGCCGCAGGTCTTTTCAACCAGCGTGGACATCCGGCGTGATGATCGCTTTATCGCGAGCCAGGATCGCTTCGAAGCGTGGGCCGCTGGCAAAAAGCGCCTGACCATGGAGTATTTCTACCGCGAGCTGCGCCGCGAAACCGGTATCCTGATGGACGGTGATGAGCCAACGGGGGGCAAGTGGAATTTCGATCATGACAATCGCAAGAAACTGCCCGACAACGTCTCCATCCCTAAGCGGGCAAAGGTGGAGCCCGACGAGATCACGTCAGCCGTCCTGAAGACGGTTGAGGATCGCTTTAGCGAACATTTCGGGGATCTGGACGACTTCTGGTATGCCGTGACGGCAGAAGCGGCTGAGGCGCATCTCGACTGGTTTATCGAAAATGCGCTCCCCAACTTCGGTGATTATCAGGATGCCATGAAGCTGGAGGAGGGCTTTCTCTTCCATTCCGTCTTGGCGCTCTACATGAATGCGGGCCTGCTGGATCCCATGACGGTTTGTCGCCGCGCCGAAGAGGCATGGCACCAGGACAAGGCTCCACTCAACGCGGTTGAGGGCTTTATCCGTCAGATCCTGGGCTGGCGCGAATATGTGCGCGGCGTCTATTTCAAGTTCATGCCAGACTATTTGGAGCGCAATGCACTCGATGCTCAGCGCCCCCTGCCAGACTTTTACTGGACTGGCGACACTAGGATGGCCTGTGTGCGCGATGCTGTGCTCACGACGAAGAAACACGCCTACGCCCACCATATTCAGCGCTTGATGGTAACAGGTAATTTTGCCCTGCTTGGCGGCGTGCATCCAGACCACGTCAACGAATGGTATCTCGCTGTTTATGCCGATGCCTATGAGTGGGTCGAAGCGCCTAACACTCACGGCATGGCGCTGTTTGCCGACGGCGGACTCATGGCGACAAAGCCCTATGCAGCGTCAGGGGCTTACATCAACAAGATGAGTGATAGCTGCAAGTCGTGCAGCTATGCGGTATCAAAGAAGAATGGCCCGAAAGCCTGTCCGTTCAACTATCTGTACTGGAACTTTCTGATCGAGAACGAGGGCACCCTGCGCGGCAATCACCGCCTCGGCATGATCTACAAAACTCTTGATGGGATGGGGGACGAAAAGAAACAGGCAGTGCGCGAGGATTCAGCTCGCTTTCTCAAAAGCATCGGGCTCGCCACGTCCAAGGAGGCGGCAGAATGACTTCTCCCCAAAACACACCGCGCGTGCAAACGCCTAAAGATGGCATTGCGTGGGTTACCGGTGCCAGCTCGGGCATTGGCGAAGCGCTGACCCGCCAGCTTGTAAGCGAAGGCTGGACAGTGGCCATTTCGGCGCGTAGCGCGGAAAAGCTGGAAAGGCTCGCCGCTGAGGCACCCGACCAGATCATCCCGGCACCCGTTGATATCAGCGACGCAGAAGCCGTCGAAGCGGTCGTAGCAAAGCTTGAAGCCGAGCACGGACCCATCGCTCAGGCGGTCCTGAATGCCGGGATCTATATAACCATCGATGCGGCCAACCCGAAGTTTGAAGACTATGCGAAGACATTCGACGTCAATCTGAAAGGCACGGCCGCCTGTATCACGGCATTGACGCCGCGCATGACCAAGCGGCGCGCTGGACAGATTGCCATTGTTTCGTCTGCAACAGCATTTGGTGGAATGCCGACGGCATCCGCCTACGGAGCGACCAAAGCCGCGCTGGTGAATATGGCTGAATGCCTTCGGATCGAACTGCACCGCTACGGTGTGCTGATCCAGTGCGTGACGCCAGGCTTTGTGGAAACCCCGGCCCAGGACGATAACGAGTTTCCCAAACCCTTCATGGTCAGCGCCGATACGGCGGCGGATCGCATCGCAAAGGGTCTGAAGTCAGATCGATTTGAAGTGACGTTCCCTCGCCGCTTCACCTGGATGCTTAAACTGATCTACGCCCTGCCGCGCAGTTGGCACATCCCGCTCATCAGAAAGCAGACCGGCTGGGACAAGCCGGTGGAGTAGGGTATTTGAAACCCCGGCCAAGGCGGAGCCGAAGAGCCGGGGCCCTATCCAGTATCTGGCGCTATTCTGTTACAAATGGTCCCGGATCGCCGCTGTGCGGCGTCCGGGATTTCAGCATTTACTTACTCAACGCAAACTGGGCCACATCGATCCGGCCAGTGCGGAAGCCGGCCTCGCAGTAGGCGAGGTAGAAGTCCCACATTTTTTTGAAGCGCTCATCAAAGCCCATCGGCTTGATGGTGTCCCACGCGTCATTAAAGCGGTGGAGCCACTGGTTCAGCGTGTCGGCATAGTCAACGCCAAAGGCTTCCACGCCGTCATAGTTGAGGTGAGCGGCATCGAACTGCTCCTGCAGCTTCTCCACGCTTGGCAGCACGCCGCCCGGGAAGATGTAGCGCTGAATGAAGTCGGCGCGCTTGGAGTAAGCGTCAAACAGGTCGTCGCGGATCGTAATGATCTGGAGCCCGGCCTTGCCGCCCGGCTTCAAAACCTCATTCACCTTGGAAAAGAAGCTCGGCCAGTATTCCTGGCCCACCGCTTCAAACATCTCGATGGAGGCCACCGCGTCATAGGTGCCGGTCTCGTCGCGATAGTCCTGCAGCTTGATGTTCACCTTGTCGGAAAGCTGCAGACGCTCCATGCGCTTGATGGCGTATTCACGCTGCGACGGCGACAGGGTCAGGCAGGTGACCGTTGCGCCGACATCGCGCGCCGCATACTCGGCAAAACCGCCCCAGCCACAGCCGATCTCCAGCACATGATCACCAGCTTTCAGGTCAATCGCACGGGCGATTCCGGCATACTTCTCGCGCTGGGCGTCCTCAAGGCTTTGCTCGTTCTGAGTAAAGCGCGCCGAGGAATAGGTCATCGTGGAATCGAGCCACTGCTCATAGAAGTCATTACCAAGGTCGTAGTGTGCCTCGATATTCTTCTTCGCGCCTTCTTTCGTGTTGGCTCTGAACTTGTGGTAGGCCCAGTGGATCATCCGGGTGAGGGGGCCACCGGCCGTGATGTTATCCATGCGATCCAGATTGGCCGAGAAGACGGTCAGGACGGCCGGCAGATCCGGCGTTGTCCAATCACCATCCATATAGCTCTCGGCAAAACCTACATCGCCGCCGGACACGACCTTGCGCACGATGGAATAGTTGGCCAGCTCCAGACGCGCTTCCGGCCCTGCCTCAGCGCCTTCAAACCGCAAGGTTCGGCTATCAGGCAGCTGAACAACCAGAGTTCCGTATTTCAGTTTTAACAGGCGATGCAGTGCAAACCGGACCGAGCGCGGGATATCGCGCAGGCGATTGATGACAGACGCATCAGCCGGCGCACCAACGGGGTCCATGAAGTCAGTCATGCGGGGCTCCGTCCCAAGCTGTTAGACTAATAATAAGGGTGAAATCACGAACGACCAAGCCGGTCATCGGCAGGATTCCTGATGGATTCAGACAGGCGGGCCAGTGAAGGCTCCGCCGGGGGCTCCGGTCGCGAGTGGTATTTCGCGCCTTTAATCCAGAGCTTGAGCGCCTCAAAGTGGATTGCGGAGATGGTTTTCAAGGTCGAGAAAGGCTGGCGGGCAAACAGGCCTGCGAGCGTCGCTGTGGTCAGCGGCTGACGGTTCATCGCCATGGTCGCCATGAAGTCCGAGCCATCAGCGCGTTCCTTGAAGATGGAGAGCTTGAAGCGCTCGTCAGGCGCGCGAAGCGTAAACTCATAGCGCCCGCCCACATCAAAGAAGGGGGAGACGTGGAAGACTTTCTCTGCCGCCTGGTGTTCAGCCGTATCGCCCGTGCAGGGGGCCACGTAGGCGTGCGCGTCGCCAAAGGTGTTGTGGACCTGATAGATCACGCCCTTCAGCGTGTCAGTCTCGCGGTCTTCAGCAAAATAGATCGACAACGGATTGAACACATAGCCAAGGACGCGCGGCGCGCAAAGCAGGCGTACACGGGCATCACCAATGGCAATCTCGGCCTCATCAAAGCGGGCGCGAGCCCAGTCGATCAAAGCTGATCCATCGCGAGCCCCATGGTCGCGTTCAAAGAAGCTGTAGAGATTGAACCGCTCGACAGAGAACAGGCGGCTGAGGCTCGCGGCCTCACCAAGCCGTTCAAGGTCCACCATTAGGCTCGCAATCCGGTAATTGAACCGGTGGGAGAAGGGCTGGCGGCGCTCATGAACGGTGCGCCCGATATAGAGTTCAGCGGCGGCAGACATGATCACTCGGCTGCTGATACTGCGGATTTCTCGGTGGCCGCACCGGCATGCTCACCCCAGTGGCCGCCACTGATGTCGCCATCGGCAAAGGTCCACGGGATCTCACCACCCAGGCGCAGGGCGGCACGCAGACCTGAACGCAAACCATCTTCATGGAAGCCATAGCCCAGCCATGCGCCCGCAAACCAGGTGTGGTTTACGCCCTGGATGGAGTTGAAGATGCGCTGTGCGGCCATGCCTGGCGACGTGAACTGCGGGTGGTCGTATTCGTAGCGCCCGAAGGTCAGGTCAGGATCGGGTTGGCGTACCGGATTAAGCGTCACGTAAAGTGGCGTCGCGCGCGGAATATTCTGCAGGCGGTTCATGTCATAGCTGACAGCCGCGCCGTCCTGACCGGCCTCGCGCAGATAACACCAGGCAGCGCGGGCATTTTCACGGCGCGGCACTAGGCTTTCATCACGGTGCAACACCGCTTCATTTTTCGAATAGGGGATGGCACCCAGCATCTCGCGCTCGTCGGCGCTGGCGTCTTCAAGAAGCTTCAGCGCCTGATCAGAGTGGCACGCCAGGATCACCTCATCAAAAGTATGGGTCTGGCCCGACGCGTCGGTAATCACAACACCGCTTCCGACGCGGCGCACGCGCGTCGCTCCGTCAGCATAGGTGATGCCGGCCTCGTCGAGATCAGCCTTGAGCTTGGTGACATAGCTGCGGCTACCACCTTTGACCGTGCCCCATTGTGGGCGCTTGGCGTGCATCAGGCGGTGATTGTTGAAGAAGCGAATGAACGCTTCGGCCGGGTAGTCGACCATGTCGCTTTCGGTCGATGACCAGATGGCCGCCCCCATCGGAAGCAGGTAGTGGGTCTTGAACCGCTCCCCCATGCCGATCTTGTCGAGATACTGGCCGAGCGTCAGACCCATCAAATTGCCTGCGTCAAGATCAGCCTGGGCCTTGTCGTTGAATTTCAGAATATCGCGCAACATGCCGAGGAAGCCCGGGCGCAGCAGATTTCCAGGGTCGGCGAGAATGCCGGATAGGCCGTTGGACGACCACTCCAGCTCTTTATCGAGCGAAAAGCCAAAGCTCATATCGGTGTTGAAGGTCGCAACATCGAGATGCTCAAACAGCGCGGTCAGATTAGGGTAGTTCAATGTATTAAAGACAATAAAGCCGGTATCCACGTCGATGGATGTGCCGTCATAGTCGATTGTCACGGTATTGGCGTGGCCGCCAAGCCGGTCGCGCTTTTCAAACAGGGTGACATCGTGAACGTTGCGAAGAGCCCACGCCGCACCCAGTCCGCTGACCCCCGCCCCAACAACTGCAATGCGTGCGCGGCGGTTCAAAATCGGCTCAATCGGGCTCATGCGGCGTCCTTGATCTTTTCAAATGCCGCGAGCGCCTTCTTGCGCACCTCGGCGTGGTCGACAATCGGCTGGGGGTAATCCTTGCCAAGGGTTACTCCAGCCCGAGCCAGCGTGGCGCGATCAGCGGTCCATGGTGCATGGATTGCGCGTTTGGGCAAATTCGCAAGCTCTGGGACATACTTACGAACATAGTCGCCATCTGGATCGAATTTCTCTCCCTGACTGACTGGATTGAAGATCCGGAAGTAGGGGGCAGCATCTGCGCCGGAGCCTGCCACCCACTGCCAGCCAGCGGCATTCGACGCCAGGTCTGCGTCGACCAGCGTGTCCCAGAACCAGTCCTCACCACGCCGCCAATGGATGAACAGGTCTTTCACCAGGAAGCTCGCCACAATCATGCGCACACGATTATGCATCCAGCCGGTCTGGTAAAGCTGGCGCATGCCAGCATCCACGATGGGGTAGCCGGTCTGACCCTTCGTCCAGGCCTCGAACTCGGCATCGGTGCCGGTCCAGTCGAAATGGTCAAAGCGCGGCTGGAAATTGTCTTCTGGAAATTGGGGAAAGTGATAGAGCAGGTTATAGCTGAACTCCCGCCACGCGATTTCAGACAGATAGCTGTCCGCATCCTCACCGTCTCCATGCCCGCTCTGCTTGATGGCATGCCAGACCTGGCGCGGTGAGATTTCTCCAAAATGCAGGTGAGCCGAAAGGCCGGAGGTGCCGGTAACCGCCGGCTTGTCCCGCGCCGTGTCATAGTCGGAAAGTCCGTTCTGGATGAACGCCCCGAGCCGGCCGTGCGCCGCAGCTTCTCCCGGCGTCCAGGTGTCGCGAAGTCCGCCCGCCCAGTCCGGCTTGGTGGGTAGAAGTGCCCACTCGTTCAGCGCGTCGCCCGCCGGGGCTTTGGCGAAACACAGACTATCCGGAACGCCAACGGGTTCAGCGGGCGAATGCCCGGCCTTGATCGACTTCCAGAAGGGCGTGAACACCTTGTAGGGCTTGCCCTGCTTGGTGGCGATTTCCCACGGCTCGACGATCAACGCGCCATTGACTGAGCGGGCTTCCACGCCCGCATCGGTCAGGGCCGCCTTGATCTTTTTGTCGCGCGCGATGGCCCATGGCTCATAGGCCCGGTTCCAGTAGACCGCGGCGGCTCCGGTTTCAGTGGCAAGGGCCGGGATAATGTCATCGGCCTTGCCGCGCTTCAGCACGAGCTCGCCGCCGCGCTCTTTCAGGCTTGCCGCCAGCGAGTCCAGAGAGTGATGCAGCCACCAGCGGCTGGCTCCGCCCATCTTCCAGTCGCCCGCATTTTCATCGTCCAGCACGTACACCGCGATTAATGGACGCTCGCTGGCCGCCGCTGCCCTCAGGGCCGGATTGTCAGACAGGCGAAGGTCATTTCGAAACCAGATGATGGTGGGCTGGGTGGCATCAGACATGGGGGCGGGTTTTCCTCGCTGCGGCCTTGCAGGTGACGGATTGAGCGTGATCGCGTATGACGCGGGGGTGAAATACGCGCCCCTGTTCATACAAACTTGAGCGCGTGCGTTGAAATAGTCGCTTGCCGGAGTTCGCCAAGCCCATGACCGCCAATTCTGTCGTCTCTGTTCCGCGTCCCAATGCTGATCCGATCCAGATCAGCAATGACCTGCCTTTCGCGCTGATTGCGGGCCCCTGTCAGCTGGAAAGCCGGGAGCATGGGCTGGAGGTTTCGGCCGCGCTCAAAGAGATCTCCGATCGCACCGGCGTGCCGCTGATCTACAAGACCAGCTTTGACAAGGCGAACCGCACCAGTCTTTCGGGCAAGCGAGGGCTGGGTCTTGAGGCCTCTTTGCCGGTATTCGCAGAAATCCGTGAGACCACCGGCCTGCCGATCCTGACCGACATTCATACCGCTGAGCAGTGCGCGATCGCTGCTGAAGCGGTGGACGTCCTCCAGATCCCCGCCTTTCTGTGTCGGCAGACCGACCTGCTGATCGCGGCGGCAGAGACTGGCAAGGTGATCAACGTCAAAAAAGGCCAGTTCCTCGCTCCTTGGGACATGAAGAATGTGGTCGGCAAGCTGACCGATGCGGGCAATCCGAACGTGCTCGCGACCGAGCGCGGGATCAGCTTTGGCTACAATACGCTGGTGGTGGATTTCCGCTCCATTCCACAAATGAAGGAAGCGACCGGCAACGCCCCGATCGTCATTGATGCCACCCACTCGGTGCAACAACCGGGCGGGCAGGGCACGTCATCTGGTGGTCAGCGCCAGTATGCGCCGCACATGGCCCGGGCTGCGGTGGCTCTGGGTGTTGGTGCCGTCTTCATGGAAACCCACCCTGATCCCGATAATGCGCCGTCTGACGGTCCGAACATGATCCCATTGGATCGGTTTGAGGAGATCGTGCGCGACCTGAAGGCCTTTGACGACCTGGCCAAGGCCAATCCGGTCACGGCGCTTTAGGGGAGCCGGACATGCTGCGCGACCGTGCTGCAGAGCTATTATCGGCCCTGACCGGCCAGCGCGCCCTGGTTCTGGGCGATCTGATCTTTGACACCTTCGTCTATGGCGATGTGAACCGTGTCTCTCGCGAAGCACCGGTGCCCATCCTCTCAGAGAGTCGCCGTGATGCGATGCTGGGCGGTGCAGGCAATCTTGCGCGCAACCTGGTCAGCCTTGGTGGTCAGGTGCGCCTCGTGTCAGTTGTCGGAGATGACGTTGAGGGTGAGGCGGCTCACGCACTTGTTGAAGAGGCCTGTGGCAAGGAGGCGGTTCTGGTCCGCACACCGAAGCGTCCAACCCCGTCGAAAATTCGCTACGTCTCCAATAATCAGCAGATGTTCTGCGTGGACCGCGATCCGCCAGAGCCGATTGATGAACCGACGCAGGCGGCAATCCTTGAGGCGATCAGGGATCAGCTTGCTGGGGTCGATATTCTGATCCTGTCCGATTACGGGCGCGGACTGCTGACCTCTGAGGTCACCAGCGGTGCCATCGCGCTGGCGCGAGACGCGGGAATACCGGTCAGTGTCGATCCACGCGGCGCAGATTTCACCCGTTATGACGGGGCCACCATCATCAAACCGAATGCCGGTGAATTGAGCGCTGAAACCGGCCTGCCGGTCACCAGCGATGATGAGGCCGAAGCCGCGCTGATGGCATTCAAGGCGCGCCTTCAAAAGACCGAAGCTCTGCTGGTCACTCGCGGTGGCGGCGGGATGAGCCTTCTCGATGTGGATGGCCGGGTCAGCCACCACAAGTCCAAGCCACGCTCGGTTTTTGATGTGTCCGGTGCCGGTGATACTGCGCTCGCGGCGCTGTCGCTGGCGATGGCGGCAGGCATCCCCTTTGCGGACGCCATGGCGCTTGCCGATCTGGCTGCCGGCGTTGCGGTGTCTAAAGCCGGCACGGCCGTCGTCACGCCTGCAGATATTTATGCGGATATGCGCGGTGATGATGCCCCGCCCACCTGGCGGATCATCACGCGCGAACAGGTGTCCAGGATTGCCGATGACTGGCGAGAGCGCGGACTGAAGGTTGGCTTCACAAATGGATGCTTTGACCTTCTCCACCCAGGCCATCTCGCGGTTCTGCGCTATGCTGCGTCAGTCTGCGACCGTTTGGTGGTGGGGCTGAACACCGATGCCTCGGTCAAGCGCCTGAAAGGCGAGACGCGCCCGATCAACGATGAAGCCACGCGCGCGCTCATGCTCGCTTCGCTTCACATGGTGGATCGGGTTGTCCTGTTTGGCGAGGAAACCCCTGAAGCGCTGATAGAGGCGATTGTACCGGATGTCATGATCAAGGGCGGCGACTATGTGGCCGACGACCTGCCCGGCGCGGCCTTTGTAAAAGCCAACGGCGGGGATGTGGTGCTCGCACCTTTGGTGGACGGTCTGTCGACGACCAATCTGATCGCAAAGATGGCGGGTGAGGCTTAGCCGTCGTCCGGCTCATCGATTGGGACGAGCGGCGCGACCTCGACCTCTTCCAAGCCCTCCAGCGGCGGGGCCCAGCGAGCTTCTTCAACGCGGATTTCAATGAGGTTCTCCACGCGCGTCGCCGCATTATAGGCAAGGTCCATATAGAACAGATTGAAGTCCGGCGCGCGGCGGTCTTCAGCGAGCCGCCCGGCGCGGCGCAGGGCGTTGGCTCGTGGCTGGTCCACCATGAGAACGCCATTCTGGCACTGCGCTCCGGTCTGGTTGGCCATGGCTGACGGCGTGTCGCCGAGCTCGAGCCCTTCAGCCGCCGCCCCGCCGCGATGCAGGCGGTCTGGTGCATAATCGCCATTGGTCGTCCAGCTAAGCGGGTTGGTACACAGCAGGGACCGGTCTGACACGAAGCGAAGGTCCCCTACATCAGTCCACGACATGGAGCGCTCGGTCAGCGCAAAGATGCGCTCGCGCTCTTCCGGGCGGGCTGCGGAAAAGGCGACCACGCAGCGCACATCCTCAGCGTTTGAACAGGGTGCAAGATTGGCCAGCCCCGTCTCAAACAGATCCATCGGCACCGGCGCTTCAAGCAGGTAGGCTGCCACTAGCCGGGCACGCAACGCATCGTCCTGGCTAAAGCGTGTCAGCAAAAGTCCCAGGCCGTGCAAAGCGCCCTGATCAAGGCCGACCAGAATGATGGACTGCTCAGGGTTGGCGCGCGCAAGAAAGGCATCAAAAGCAGCCTGAACATCGCCATAGGCCAGAAGCCGCGCGGAGATCGAATCCTCTCGGTTATTCATGAAGCTGTAGAGCGACGCCTGGCGGTAGTGCGGTACATAGAGCTGGGCGTCTCCGACCATGAAGGGCGCAGCCCAGTTGGGCAGCACAATACGCTCAATTTCCTCAGCCTCCTGGGGGCGGTCAAAGGGTGCGTTCCAGTGCGCGCCACCGTCATAGGTGGTGTTGTGAATGAAGAAGACCGCAGGCGGCATCGCGTCCAGAGCCACATCGTGACCCGGGACTGTTTCGGGACGGGCCGCCCACGCGTCCGCACTCTCATAGTCAGGCGCGTCGGGGCGCTCATAGGTCTGGAAGGGAATGCCAGGGTCAAGAAAGCTCTGATAAATCTGATCGCGCAGCACAACGCTCGCGACCAACAGGAGAATCACAAACCCGCCTGCGCTAGCGAGGAGAAGGGTCTTCAGCCAGCTGCGTGGCCGGGGGGAGGTGGCGATTTCGCTCATGACGCTAATCTACTGAGCTGCGCGCATCGCAACAACCCGGTGAAACCGTTCAATTCTGCCTTGATTTCGCCGCGCGTCGGGCGCACCACTGAAAGCCCGTCCGCCCATTCCCTTAAAAGGAGCGTGCAAACGTGCTGCGCTGGCTTCGCAATCGCTTTTTGACCGGTCTTGTCGTTGCTGCGCCGATTGGCGTCACGATCTGGCTTGTCTTCACCTTCATAAATTTCGTCGACCGGGTCATCAAGCCGCTGGTGCCTGCGCGCTATAACCCGGAAACCTATTTGCCATTTGCCATTCCAGGCATGGGTTTGCTGATTGCGATACTCGGCCTCACCCTGTTGGGCGCTCTGGCGGCCAATATCTTCGGTCAGACGCTGATCGGTATCGGGGAGCGGATCGTCAACGGCGTGCCGCTGATCCGCAATATCTATTCGGCTCTGAAGCAGATCGTTGAAACGGTCTTCCAGGGGCAGCAAAACTCCTTCAAGGAGGTGGTGCTGGTCGAGTATCCCATGGCGGGCAGCTATGCTGTGGCTTTCGTGGCCTCTGAAGGGCGCGGCGTGATCCGCCAGACCGTGGGCAAGGGCGAGCCGGTGATCGGCGTCTTTATCCCCACAACGCCCAACCCGACGTCCGGGTTTCTGCTTTTCGTGCCGCGTTCGAAAGTCACCCCGCTCGACCTGTCGGTGGAGGAGGCCGCCAAGCTGATCATCTCCTTTGGCATGGTGACGCCGGATCGCCTTCCCGATGGGGCCATCCCGTCAGACGGACCGATCAAGGCAGGGGCGGGTGGTATGCCGGATGATCCTAAAAAGGGTGATGGGGACAAAGAGCCAACCAAAACGCTTTAGCGTTTTCGTCATTCCCGCGAAGGCGGGAACCCAGAGCCATGAAATGGTTGATCGGCATGATCCCTGGGTCCCGGATCAAGTCCGGGATGACGCGATGTGTGTGGTGCTACCCACTTCTCATCAACCTCACGCCCTCATCGCGCTCAAACAGGTAGAGCAGGACCCGCAGGGCCTCGCCGCGTTCACCGGAAAAGGGATCGTCGCGCGCGACCTCCAGCTGGGCGGCGTCGCTGGCGATTTCCAGAAGGTCTGCGTGCGCGGCCAGGTCTGCGATGCGGTAGTCGGGCAGTCCCGATTGCCTCAGCCCCAGCGGATCGCCGGAGCCGCGTAGCTTCCAGTCTTCCTCGGCGATTACAAAGCCATCATCGGTGCGGCGCATCACGTCCAGCCTTGCACGCGCCGTTTCGCCCAGCTTGCCGTGGTAGAGCAGCAGGCAGCTTGATGGCTTGTCGCCGCGACCGACCCGACCGCGCAGCTGATGAAGCTGCGCCAGGCCAAAGCGCTCGGCGTGTTCGATCACCATGATGGTGGCATCGGGGGCGTCCACGCCCACCTCGATCACCGTGGTGGCGACCAGCAGGTCGATCTCGCCCGCACGGAAGGCCTCAGCCACCGCCTGCTTGTCCCTGGCGGGCATGCGCCCATGGACGAGGCCCACCCGGCATTTCAGCATCTCTGACAGCATGTGGTGGCGCGCTTCAGCGGCGGCGAGGTCGGAGACATCGCTTTCTTCCACCAGCGGGCAGACCCAGTAGGCGCGCTCGCCTTTGGCGATGGCGCGTCCAAGCCCTTCCACGACTTCGGCCAAACGCTCCCCGCTGACCACGCGCGTTGTGGGCGGGACGCGACCGGCGGGCTTTTCATCGAGGCGCGAGACATCCAGATCGCCAAAGGCGGCGAGCGTCAGCGTGCGCGGAATGGGCGTGGCGCTCATGGCGAGCACATCGGGGGCCTGACCTTTCAAGGTCAGCTTGCGCCGGTCCGACACGCCAAAGCGGTGTTGTTCGTCAATCACCGCGAGGCCCAAATCGTGCCAGTCGACGCTGTCCTGGAACAGGGCGTGGGTGCCGCACACCACCTGCGCGCGCCCGTCGGCGATGGCGGCTTCCAGCTCCTTGCGGGCTTTGCCTTTGTCCCGACCGGTCAGCGCCGCCACGCTAATGCCGGCCGGTTCCAGCAGGGCTTTGAGAACAGTGGCATGCTGGCGCGCGACAATCTCGGTCGGGGCCATTAGCGCGGTCTGCACTCCGGCTTCAGCCGCATGAGCAGCGGCCAGCGCAGCGACGAAAGTCTTGCCGGACCCCACATCACCGTGGACCAGCCGCATCATCCGCTGCGCGCTCTCCATATCGACCCTGGCCGCATCATACGCCTTCATCTGCGCGCCCGTGGGCGTGAAGGGGGCGTGATCGAGTACCGCCTGAACCCGCTGACCACTGCCGGTCAGCGGTCGTCCCTTGCGGGCCTTGCGATCGCGGCGCGCGAGTTTCAGTGCCAGCTGGTGGGCGAACAATTCATCAAAGGCGAGGCGGCGGCGGGGCAGGGCAGCCGCTTCCAGCTCCAGACCTGACGGGGGTGCATGCAGCTGTTTCAAACTCCCCAGCCAGCTTGCCCAGCCTTCACGCGCCAGCAGTGCCGCATCGATCCATTCAGGCAGGTCGGGTGCCATCTCCAGCGCGCCCCTGGCCGTACGCCGCGCGACCCCTGCGGTCAGGCCGGCGGTGAGCGGGTAGACCGGCTGCAGCAAATCCTCATCACTGATCTCATCGGGGGCGGCGATCAGGTCGGGGTGGACGATCTGCACCTCGCTGGCAAAGCGCTCCGCCTTGCCCGACACCACCCGGCGCGTGCCTTCAGGTAGCATGCGGCGAAGATAGTCAGCTTTCGCATTAAAAAAGGTCAGATGCAGGAATCCTGTCTCGTCGCGCAAGCGAACCTTATAGGGCTGCTTCATCGTGGGGCGGGGGATATGTTGCTCCACCTCCGCCTCGATGGTGACCAGGCCGCCAATGTCTCCGGCATCAGAAATCGACACCCGCCGCGTGCGATCCACCAGCCCCGTCGGAGCCGTCATCAGCACATCCTTCACATGGCTCCCCCGAACCGTCTTCTCCAGCAAGACAGCCAGCCGAGGCCCGACACCTTTTAAGGTCGTCAGGTCAGCAAACAGGGGAAAGAGGACTTGCGGGCGCATGGGGGTATATTTGCGCTGTCCGGTCGCAAGGGGAAGTGCTGTTACCACCCTTCACCCACACCCATAGCCGCGCTACATACCCGCTCATGAGTGATGATCCGTTTTCTGATCCGAACCGGCCGATCAACCCGGCTGACCGTTTGAAGCGTTTGACCTTTCGCGCCTGGCGGCGGGGGTTCAAGGAGGCTGACCTGATCATGGGTCGGTTTGCAGAGGACCGCCTGCACAGCCTGACCGACGTGGAAATCGACGAGTTCGAGCGCCTGCTCGATGCGCCGGACACCGAAGTCTATGGCTGGATCACCGGCACGATTGCCACCCCGCCGAACTTTGAAGGGCCAGTGCTTGATGAGCTCAAAGCCTTCAAGTTCGATGCGAAGGCGGCACTGGGCGACGGGCCTTCTTCTTAAGTGCTCCTCCGGCCCGTCCGGGCCGTCGGTTCCTCGCTGCGCAAGGGCAAGCCTTGCTCGCCGCGAGCGGCTATTCGCCTTGCGAGCGCTAAAGCGCTCGGTTTTTCTCTGTCCTCGCTGACGCTGCGGGCGGGCGGTCGCCCTTGCGAGCGCTATGCGCTCGGGATGCCAAATCCTGAAATCCCCCTCTAACGTCATCCCGGACTTGATCTAAGGACCCAGAGCTTAAGCCCGATTATGTTGAAGGTCCTGGAGGACAGGAAAAACCCTACCTCCACCGCTCCAGGCTCACACCGACGCTGTCGGCGTCTTCCAGGGCGGTGAGCTTGTCGATATCGATGCTCATGCGGGTGATGCGCGGGTCGGCGAAGGCGGCGTCGAGGATGGCCTGGGCCAGGTCTTCGAGAAGCTCGTGATGGCGCGCGCCGGTAATCTGGCGAACCAGCTCGGCCAGCGAGGCGTAATTGACCGCTTCGGCGAGCGTGCCTTCGGGGCGCATGGCGGTGTCATCGACTTCCGCATCAAGGCTGACGCGAACCGGCTGCTTGCGGCCATACTCGTGATCGTAGACGCCCACTTCGGCATCCAGCCTTAGACCCGCGACGCGCACGCGCATCCGCTCACCGGAAAATTGCGGTTGCGGTTGGCCGGCTGCAGGAACAGCGTCGAGTTTCATGGGCGAGCCCCTATATCGGTTGCCGGACAGGGTATAGGCCTGTTTTATCGCTGTGGAAACGGGCGCGGGTGCGCGCCAAAGCTGAAGGGCCGCCACCATGATCCAGTCTCCGCCTCAGGCTGCGCTTGTGACCGGGGCCGCAAAGCGGGTGGGCCGGGCCTTCATCATGGCGCTGGCAGCGGACGGGCATCCGTGCGTGGTCCATTACAATAGCTCATCGTCTGAGGCCGAGGCACTGGCAAAGGAGTTGCGCGCGGGCGGTGTTGAGGCGATTGCTCTGGGCGCAGATCTCTCCAACCCCGATGAAGCCGAAGCTCTGGTGGAGCGTGCCGTAGCCGAGATTGGTCCGCTGGGCGTGCTGGTGAATTCAGCCTCGATTTTTGAAGATGACAGGCCGGAAGCCTTCCAGGCTGAGGGCTTTCACAAGCATATGAATGCCAACCTGCTGGCTCCGGCCTTGCTGTCAAAGGCGTTTGCGGCCCAGGCCAATTCCGGTGCGCTGATCGTCAATATCCTTGATTACAAGCTCTTCAACATCAACGCGGACTATTTCAGCTACACGCTGTCTAAAGCCGGTCTGAAGACGATGACGGAAATGCTGGCGAGGGAGCTTGCGCCCAGGGTGCGCGTGAATGGCATCGCGCCGGGCCTGACCTTACCCAGCCCCTATCACACTGAAGAGGAATTTGAGCGGCTGCATAACGACAATCCGCTGCAACACGGGCCGACGACCGATGACCTGGTGCGGGCGCTACGTTTCTTCAGGGATACCGGTTCTGTATCGGGGCAAATCGTGTGTGTGGACGGCGGCCAGCACTTCGATCCACGTTTAACACGAGATGTGTTTGGGGTGTTGTGAGGAGGTGCGTCCTTCGAGGCTTTTGCTATCGCAAAAGCACCTCAGGATGAGGGAAGACGGAGTTTGATCTCACCCTCATCCTGAGGTGTGACTCCGGACTTGATCCGGGACAGCCTCGAAGGACCTTCAAGATGAGGCATTATATGGGTGTCATTGCCTGGCTTATCCGAGCTAGACCCGCCGCACGACCGCCTTTTCACCGCAGCTGGGGCGACGGATTTCGACGGCGACCAGGCCGGGCAATTTGGCATTCAGGTGTTCGAACACCCAGGTGGCGATGGCTTCCAGCGAGGGATGCTCCAGGCCTTCCACATCGTTGAGAAGGCGGTGATCGAGCTGATCACGCAGCGCCTTGATCTCCGCCTCGATCTCCCAGAAGTCACGCACCATGCCGCTCTCGCTGGCAGCCTTGCCCTCCAGCGTGACGGTGCCCGCAAACGAATGGCCATGCAGGCGCGAAAACGGATGATCCGCGTCCTTGTGGCCAAAGTGGTGGGCCGCGTCGAAGGTGAAGTCCTTCGAGATTTCCAGTGCGAGCTTTGTCATGCCAACGGTTTCAAACTGCGTGAAGGCGCGCCATATACAGGGCCGAGCGCCAAAAGAGAATAGCGCGCGCATCTTAAGCACAGGTGATCTGAAGCCCATGACCGACGACCAAAGCGAAACCACCAGGCCGAAGCCGGAGCTGACCCCCGGCCAGATCGCCCGCTGGAGCCTGCCCTTTGTGATCTCGCTCATCGTGCCAGTTGTGGCGTTCACGCTGAACTGGCAGCCCTGGTTTGGCTATGCAGCGATGATTGCCGGCGCGCTTGGCACGCTCATGTATGTGGGCCGAAGCTACGGGATTGGCGAGGACTAGCGGTCTTTCAGTGTCACCAGCGACCACACATGGCCGAACGGGTCGCGCACTTTGCCGTGGCGGCCAAAGAATTCGTCCGTAACTTCACGGATTGGCGTGCAGCCCGCTTCCACAGCGCGCTGAAACCAGGCGTCGGCATCGTCGACATTCAGGTTAACGGTAAAGGTCGTTCGGTTATCCAGCGTAGCCGGGGCCACATTTCCCACCATGGCTTCGTGTTCGGGAAACTCATCCGCGAGGTAGACCGCCCCACCATTAATGCGCAGGGCCGCGTGCCCGACCTTCCCCTCAAAATCGTAACGCTCCAGCTCCTCAGCGCCAAAAGCCTTGGCGTAGAACGCGACCGCGTCTGATCCGCCACGGACCGACAGGTAAGGTGCGACGGGGCTGGGTTTGGGGTCTGACATGTTAAGTGTCCTGAACAGAAGCCTTCTGGATATGCATACTAACGTCAGAGCAACCCCAAAGACCATACGACGAGTAATGCCATGAGCCTGTTTGAATCTGCTGGGCTGGACCATGATGCGCCGCGGCCGCTGGCTGACCGGCTGCGCCCGCAGTCGCTGGATGAGGTGGTGGGTCAGGATCATGTGCTGGGACCAGAGGCCCCCATCGGGCGCATGCTCGCTCAAGGACGGCTGGCCTCGCTTATCCTGTGGGGGCCGCCGGGCGTCGGCAAGACGACGATTGCGCGCTTGCTGGCTGATGCGGCCGGGCTGGAGTTTGATGCGATTTCGGCGGTGTTTTCCGGCGTCGCGGACCTGAAGAAGGCGTTTGAGCGGGCTCGCCACCGCCGGGCCTCAGGGCAGGGCACGCTGCTCTTCGTGGATGAAATCCATCGCTTTAACCGCGCCCAGCAGGATGGCTTCCTGCCGGTGGCGGAGGAGGGGATCATCACGCTGGTTGGTGCAACCACCGAAAACCCCAGCTTTGAGCTGAATGCCGCGCTGCTCTCACGCTGTCAGGTGATGGTGTTGAAGCGGCTGGATGGCGAGGCGCTTGAAAAACTCCTCGCCCGGGCCGAGGCGCTGGAAGGCAAGGCGCTCCCGCTGATGCCGGACGCCCGCGAAGCGCTAACCGCTATGGCCGATGGGGATGGGCGCTACCTGCTGAACCTTGCTGAAGAGGTCTTTGCGCTCGCCCCTGAAGAGCCGCTGGAGGTTTCTGACCTTGCCGGCGTGCTCCAGCGCCGCGCCCCCGCCTACGACAAGGACCGCGAGGAGCACTACAATCTCATCTCTGCCCTGCATAAGTCGGTGCGTGGCTCTGATCCCGACGCGGCACTCTACTGGCTGGCGCGCATGCTGAACGCCGGTGAGGACCCGATGTATCTGGCGCGTCGTATCGTGCGTATGGCCAATGAGGATATCGGTCTGGCCGATGCGGGCGCGGTCCATGCGGCGCTCGCTGCGAAAGACGTCTACGAATTTCTGGGCAGTCCGGAAGGCGATCTGGCGCTGGCCCAGGCCGTGGTCCATCTCGCCTGCGCGCCCAAATCCAATGCCGTTTACACGGCCTGGAAAGGCGCGCTGCGCGCCGCGAAAAACACCGGTTCGCTGATGCCGCCCAAACACATCCTCAACGCCCCGACAAAGCTTATGAAGTCAGAAGGCTATGGGAAGGGCTATGAGTATGACCACGATGCCGAAGGCGGCGTTTCCGGCCAGACCCATTTCCCCGACGAAATGCGCGAGCGTCCGGTTTTCTATGAGCCGACAGAACGAGGTCGCGAAGCCGCGCTGAAAGAGCGGCTGGAAAGGTTTAGGGCGATACGTGATCGTCGCGGTTAGGCGAGACTAGTCAAACCAATAGTCCGGTATCGGGTCGGGCGGTGAGCCGTATCGATTTTCGCCGTCTTGACTTTGGCCGAATGTGAGCCAGAGCAAAAGTAAACCTCCTGGGAACACCATGCCAAAAAGCATGCCCGTACTGATCACGTATGCGAGATCACGCCCGACAGTCATTGGGGCCCCTATCGCGACTGCAAAACCAATGAGGATCATCAATACAGGGATAAACACCCAGAGCCAGGATTTACCAGTGTCGTGTGCCCTTCGGATTAACCAAAACACGCGGTCTAGCTGTCCCAGAGTCAGGCATAGCGGCGTGTGACCAGCGGCCAAGATTGCCCAAAAAACTTTGTGGGGCGTGAATGCCATCATCATGAGATATCCGAACAACGGCAAGACGAGCAAAGCCATAAAACCAAGATTGGTACGGAAGCTCAGTCGACTTGCTGGACCCCAAAGCCGCCGTTTGCGAAATCCGGGCGACACGGCCCGTCCCGTGGGGGTCGGGGCTACACCTAGAACTGACGGGTGAAAATGAGGTGTGTTTCGGGCCAGCCAGTAGGTAATCATTGTTTGAATTTAACGGTAGCGGTGCACGGCATCTTAATTTCAGACGGATTATCTCACGATTGCGGGGCAGGCGTAACCCTTGCCCCACACTCCCAACGGCCCTAACCCTCATGCCCATGCAATCGGTACTTCTTATCGCGGCGGGTGGCGCTTTGGGCGCGGTGTCTCGTCATCTGGTCAACCAGGCGGGGCTTCGCATTCTGGGGCCTGAATTTCCCTATGGAACGGTCGCAGTGAATGTTGCCGGATCGCTGGCGATTGGGCTTCTGGTGGGGTGGCTGGCGCTGGCGGGCCGCGCGGACGCCACTGAAATTCGCTATGCCTTCGGGATCGGGTTTCTGGGCGCGTTCACGACCATGAGCGCCTATGCACTTGATGTGGTTCTCTACATTGAAAAGAAGGCCTATGTATCCGCCGCCCTATATGGGCTCGGTACGGTCGGGGCGTCGGTGGTCGCTGTCCTGATCGGCTTGATAATCGCGCGCAGGCTGGTGGCGACATGAGTGGTGTTCAAAATCTGACAGTGACCGAGGACGAGGCCGATGCCCGCGTCGATCGCTGGTTCAAGCGTCGCTTCCCGCACGTGCCCCACGGCATGGTGGAAAAGCTGCTGCGCAAAGGCCAGATCCGCGTTGATGGCGGCCGCGCCAAGGGCAACCAGCGCCTTGAGGTCGGACAGACGGTGCGAGTCCCGCCGCTGCCGGATCCCGGTGAGGTAAAGGAAAGCCCGCCCATCTCGCGCGAAGACGCGCAGTTCGTGCGCAGCCTTGTCATCTATGAGGACAAGGAGATCATTGCGTTCAACAAGCCGCCAGGACTGGCTGTGCAGGGTGGATCAAAGATCACCCACCACATGGACCGATTGCTGGAAGCCTTTGGCAAGGGTGATCAGAAACCCCGTCTGGTGCACCGCCTCGACAAGGACACCTCCGGCGTTCTGGTGGTGGCCAAGACGGCTCAAGCGGCCAAGCGCCTGTCGCGCCTGTTCCAGACCCGCGATGTGGTAAAAACCTACTGGGCGGTGGTGCTCGGCCTGCTGGCCCCCAAGGCCGGTGAGGTGAAGGGCTTTCTGAAGAAGTCCTCTGGCGACGGCGATCGTGAACTCATGGTCGCTGCTCACCACGGAGAGCCGGGCGCTCAACATGCGCTGACCCGATATGCGGTCGCCGATAATGCGGGCGCGCGGGCAAGCTGGGTCGTGCTGCGCCCCGAAACAGGGCGGACCCACCAGCTTCGCGTTCACATGATGGCGACGGGGCACTCCATCCTCGGTGATGGCAAGTACACTTGCGACATTCCGGTGCCTGAGGGCCTGTCGAAGAAGCTGCACCTGCATGCCCGCCGGATTGAAATTCCTCGTAAGGGCCAAAAGCCGCTGGTGCTGGAAGCCGATCTGCCGCGCCATATGGCCGCCAGCTTTGATGCCCTCGGCTTTAACCCGAAAGACAATCTGATGCTGGTTGAGGAGGCGCTCACATGAGCGATCTGAAGCTTGCTGTTTTCGACGTGGATGGAACGCTGGTCGATAGCCGCCAGGTCATCACCGAAGCTATGAACCGGGCCTTCAAGCGCGCCGGTCTGGGCGAGATTGGGTATGATCGTACCCGCACCATTGTGGGGCTGGAGCTGACCGAGGCGGTTCTGCGTCTTGCGCCTGCCGATTACCCGGCCGAGCGCATCCCTGAGCTGGCGACGTTTTACAAACAGGCTTTCGTGGAAATGCGCTCTGAAGATGGATTCAACGAGCCGCTCTATGACGGCGCGCGCGAGACCGTTGAGCGGCTTCATGATGAAGGCTGGCTGCTCGGTGTCGCCACCGGCAAGGCGCGGCGCGGTCTCGATATCGTGTTCGAGCACCACGACCTGCACAAATATTTCACCACGCTGCAGACGGTCGATCACGGTCCGGGCAAACCCCATCCTCGCATGGTGCTGGATGCCATGAGCGAGACTGGCGTTGAAGCCGAGGCCACCGTCATGATCGGCGATACAAGCTTTGACATGGCCATGGGCCGCGCCGCCGGTGTGACTGCGCTAGGGGTCAGCTGGGGCTTCCACACGGTCGATGAGATCGAGGAGGGCGGGGCCCACACGATCCATCACGACTTTGCCTGTCTGGATAGTGCTCTTGGTCGCTTTGAGCCCGGCAAAACCGGAGACGCTGCATGAGCATGTCAAAGGCAAAGGCGGAAAACCGCCAGCTTCCACGGCGCTTCTATAAAGACGTCACGGTTGCCGAAGGCGAGGGCGGCTGGCTCGTCCATCTGGATGGTCGCTCGGTAAAGACGCCGGCGAAACAGGTCTTGCAGCTGCCGGTTAAAGCACTTGCCCAGCAGATTGCGGTTGAATGGGGCGCTCAGGAAGAACGCATTGATCCCTTCACCATGCCGCTGACGCGCCTCGTTCACGTTGCGCTTGATCGCATGGCCAGTGTGCGCGAGGGCGCAGCCGATGAGGTCGTGAAACACGCGTCCACCGACTCGCTGTGCTACCGCTCCGACGATGACCGGCTCGCCCAGCGTCAGGCTGAGACTTGGGATCCGTATCTGAGCTGGGCGAAAACTGCGCTGGATGCCCCGCTTGTGGTCACCCACGACATCTCGCCGATCCCGCAGCCCGAGGGTTCGTTAGTGGCGCTGAAACAGCGCGCGCTTGCGCTTGATGACATGCGCCTGACCGGGCTGGTGTCGGCAACGCCAATCCTGACCAGCGCGGTCCTTGCGTTCGCACTTCTGGAGGAAGAAGCGGACGGTGAAGCCGTCTTCGCAGCCTCGCGCCTGGAAGAAGACTTCCAGGAAGAGCTGTGGGGAGAGGACACCGAAGCAAAGCTCGCTGCAAGCAACCGACGCCGCGATTTGCTCGCCTGCGAAGTTCTGTTTCGGACGCTGGATGAGGCTGGCACCTGATACTTCTGCGCCTGGCGGTTTGCGCCTGTTAACACACCGGTGCTAAAGCGAAGCAAGATTGTTGTTTTCGCCCTGGAGCATGCCCCATGAAAGCCGTACTCGAACAGCTGGACGCCAAGCGCAAAGCCGCACGCCTGGGCGGGGGCGAAAAGCGCATCGAAGCTCAGCACGGCAAGGGCAAGCTGACCGCGCGTGAACGCCTCGACGTTCTGCTGGATCCGGGCAGCTTTGAAGAGTTCGACATGTTCGTCGAACACGACTGCACCGAGTTCGGCATGGCCGAGAAGAAGATTCCCGGCGATGGCGTGGTCACAGGCTCTGGGACCATTAATGGCCGCCTGGTCTATGTGTTTGCCAAGGACTTCACGGTTTTTGGTGGCTCGCTGTCTGCTGCGCACGCCAAGAAAATCTGTAAGGTCCAGGACGCGGCACTGAAAAATGGCGCGCCGATCATCGGCCTGTTTGATGCGGGTGGAGCGCGTATCCAGGAAGGGGTCGATGCGCTCGGTGGTTATGCGGAAATCTTCCAGCGCAATACGCTGGCCAGTGGCGTCATCCCGCAGATCAGCGTCATCATGGGGCCTTGCGCGGGCGGCGACGTCTATTCACCGGCGATTACCGACTTCATCTTCATGGTGAAGGACACCTCCTACATGTATGTGACGGGCCCGGACGTGGTCAAAACCGTCACCAACGAGGTCGTCAGCCATGAGGAGCTGGGCGGAGCGTCGGTCCACGCCAAGAAATCTGGCGTCGCGGATGCGGCGTTTGAAAACGATATCGAGGCGCTGATCCAGGTGCGCCGCCTGATCGATTTCCTTCCGTCCTCGAACCGGGAAAACCCGCCCAGCATCGACAGCTTTGATGCACCGGACCGGGTGGAGAGCAGCCTTGATACGCTGGTCCCGCCAAACCCGAACAAGCCCTACGACATTAAAGAAGTGATCGAGAAGGTCGCCGATGAAGGTGACTTCTACGAAATCGCCCCGGACTATGCCTCAAACATCGTGACCGGTTTTGGCCGCCTTGAGGGCCAGACCGTGGGCTTTGTGGCCAACCAGCCGCTGAGCCTGGCGGGCGTGCTGGATATCGATGCATCCAAGAAGGGCGCGCGTTTCGTGCGCTTCTGCGACTGTTTTGAAATTCCGATCATCACGCTGGTGGACGTGCCCGGCTTTCTGCCCGGCACCAAGCAGGAATATGGCGGCCTCATCAAGCATGGCGCAAAGCTTCTGTTCGCCTATGCCGAAGCCACCGTGCCCAAGCTCACCGTCATCACGCGCAAAGCCTATGGCGGCGCCTATGACGTGATGGCGTCCAAGCACCTGCGCGGCGACATCAACTATGCCTGGCCCACCGCCGAAATTGCTGTGATGGGCGCAAAGGGCGCCGCAGAGATCATCCACCGTGCTGATCTGGGCGATGAAGAGAAAATGGCTGCCCACACCAAGGAATACGAAGATCGCTTCGCCAACCCCTTTGTGGCCGCCTCCCGCGGCTATCTCGACGACGTCATCATGCCCCACAACACGCGGTTGCGCTTAATTAAAGCTCTGCGTACGCTGCGCGGCAAAGAACTCTCCAACCCCTGGAAGAAGCACGACAATATTCCGTTGTAGCGCTCGATGATCTCTGGACCCCAGCTTTCGCTGGGGAAGAGGGTTCAGGGTTGGATCAATCCATCATCCCAAACTTGATTTGGGACCCAGTGGCACTGGCGGTGCGGCTGGGTCCTGAATTGAATTCGCAAATGACGCCGGGGTTTGGGTCAGATCTCTTCGTCATCCCCGCCCAGGCGGGGATCCAGAGCCGTTTAGCGCCTTTCTCTGGGATCACTGGGTCCCGGATCAAGTCCGGGATGACGGGGTGGGAGAGGTAGAAAGCCTGGCATCCCGAGCGCGTAGCGCTCGCAAGGCGAACAGCCGCCCGCAGCGTTGCGGGCTTGCCCCGCAAAAGCGAGGACCCGACTAAACGGAGTGCAGGAGGACAAGAGAGTCTATCTGCTTTCGCAATTGCGCCGACCGGTTCGGTGCGCCCGCGCTAGCCGTTTTCTCATCGCCGCTGGCCGCAAGGTCGAGCGGGATTTGGTGTGAGTGTAATGAGCTACTTTCTCTCTCCCCCAACGCGGGGAGGGTGGACAAGCTGAATGCTTGGCCGGGTGGGGGGCAGCGCCTGCGCTCGATGATCTTCACCCCACCCGCCAGCTTCGCTGACACCCTCCCCATCAAGGGGAGGGAAGAAAAGGGGACTGCCGTGCTGGTCCTACACCGCGTACCTTCCCATATCCCCCCAATCGCTTGTACCTTCACACCATGACCTCACCGAACCCCGATACAGCGCTTGATGACATTGTTCCTGTTCAGGATCTGGCCCGGCGGTTGCAAGAAGTCCTGACCTGGATCGAGACGCAGTTCTGGTCAGTGGATGTGGCGATCCAGCTGGGGGTTATCCTCGCGGCCTTCCTGCCTGCGATTATCTTTGGTCCCCGAATTCGTGATCTGGTTCAGGCGTCAACCAAGCAGTGGATGGGCAACCCCTGGATTCGTCGGCCGCTCTCAGCGCTTTTAATCCTGATGACGCCGCTCGCACTGTACCTGGTTCTCACCGGGGCGAGGGTGGGCTTTGGCGCGGTGGATCGGCCGACTGCGATCCTGGAAGCCGCTCTGTCGCTGCTGACCGCCTGGCTAGTGATCCGGGCGGTGACGCTGGTGATCCGATCAAAATTCTGGTCCAGCGTCGCCTTCTACATCGCCTGGCCTGTGGCTGCGCTTGATGTCTTCGGGCTGCTCGATGATGTGATGGTTCAGCTTCAGATGCTGGCGATACCGCTGGGCGAAACCGACGATGGGGAGCCGGTGCAGCTATCGTTGCTCGATATCATCCGAACGCTCATTTATTTCGGCGCGCTGTTCTGGGCGGCCAGCTTTGCCACCAAGGCGATCGACAAGCAGTTATCAAAGTCTGACGAGCTGTCACCGGCGTTCAAGGCGCTGATTACCAAGACGCTGGGTATCCTGTTGCCAGTACTGGCCTTCGTGATTGCGCTGCAGCTGACAGGGTTCAACCTGGCCACGCTGGCGATCTTCTCCGGTGCGGTGGGTATCGGCATCGGTCTGGGCTTGCAGCAGACGGTGTCGAACTTCGCCGCCGGCTTCACGCTTTTGGCAGACAAGTCGATCAAGCCGGGCGATGCGATCTCGATTGATGGGACCTTCGGCTGGGTGACGGGCATGCAGTCGCGCTATGTGTCGATCCGCACGCGCGACGGTACAGAGCTGCTGATCCCGAACGACCACTTCATCGTCAACGGGGTGGTGAACTGGTCCAAATCCGACAAGATCGTCCGCCTTCACGCGCCCTTTGGTGTCAGCTACGCAACGCGAGATCTGAAACGCGTTCAGGAGCTTGCGATTGAGGCGGCGAAGACCGTGGATCGTGTGGTGCCGGCGAAGGACCCGGTCTGCAATGTCATGGAGTTTGGCGACAACTCGGTAAATTTCGACCTGCGCTTCTGGATCCGGGACCCGGAAAACGGCCAGGCCAATGTGCGCAGCGATGTCTATCTGGCCGTCTGGGAAGCCCTGCACGAGGCTGATATCGAAATCCCGTTCCCGCAGCGCGACATCTACATCAAGGAAATGCCGGGCCGGTCAACACACGCCAATGCTGCCGACCCGGGTAAAGCCGAGAGCTAGATCAGGCCAATCTCGCGCAGGCGTTCCTGAAGGTAGTCGTGCGAGCTTAGCGGGTCTGGATACCGGTTCGGGTTATCGTCACTGATGCAGCCCGGCAGGGTTTCAATCACGAAGTCCGGATTGAAGTGCAGGAAGAAGGGCGTGGAATAGCGCGAGAAACTCATCCGCTCGGAGTTCGGGTTGATCACGCGGTGCGTCGTGGACGGCAGCACATTATTTGTAAGGCGCTGCAGCATATCGCCCACATTGATGACAAGCGCGCCTTCAGGCGGCTGAACATCCATCCACTGACCATCGCGGGTCTTGGCTTGCAGACCCGCTTCCTCTGCCCCCAGAAGCAGGGTGATGACGTTGATGTCCTCGTGCGCGCCGGCCCGAACCCCAGATGGCGTACCCTCAATCGGCGGGTAATGGAGAAGTCGCAGGACTGAGTTGCCGTGATCGACGGTGTTGTCGAACCAGTTCTCTTCAAGGCCCAGATATTTGGCGATCGCACGAAGCAGAACTGCGCCCATATCGTCCAGAGCCTTGTAGAGCGCCCGGGTCGAAGCATCGAAATTTGCCACTTCGCTGACAGAGATATTGTCCGGCATGACCGCGCGGTGGGGGCTGTCAGCTGGCAGATCACGGCCCAGATGCCAGAATTCCTTCAGGTCTTTCTCGGTCTGGCCCTTTGCATTTTCTGTGGCAAAGGGGGTGTAGCCGCGCTGGCCGCCCTTGGCGGGGTCGAAATAGGCGCGCTTGGTCGCCTCCGGCAGAGCAAAAAACGCCTTGGTGTCATCAAGGGCGGTATTGATAACCGTCTGGTCAACCGGATGGTCGCTGACGATGGCAAATCCGGTATCCTGAAAGGATCGGCCCAGCGCTTGGGCGAATCCGTCCGGGTCTTTGGCCGCCTGCTTGAAGGAGACCGGTGTAAGGGTGGGGGTGTTCGTATGGGTCATGGGCGGGTTGTAGCGTCGAGTTGGCCGCGCGTGAAGCGCGCTTTCATATAGGCTTTGGTCTAACGGGCTGCCGGGGTGCAGTCTTGGAGTTCGAACGAAGTTAGGTCGTCGTCTTTCACAGGCCAAAGCCAGTTGCAGTGGCTTCAAGGTCACGCCATTGAGACCTTCAAGGTTAATGGCGGTGGCGTGATCTTTCCTGGATGGGCCGGGTGGTGTCTTCTCTGCGAGTATTCGGGGCAAGGGGGAGCCACGTTGGAGTGGATGGAAAAACCACAGCGGTTCAGCGCGCGATATGGCGCGCGCCATCCCTGGCTCGTCTCCTGGCCAAGGGCGGGCTTATATCTCATTTGGCGAGGGCTGGTCGCAGGCATCCGGCCAGTCCTGTTTCTAGCGCTCTTGGGGGCTTCAGGGCTTTGCGCATTATTGGCTGCGCGAGACTTGCCGCGGCCGGCACCTCCACCTCTTTCGATCTCCGAACAAATGGAACTGGCCCTGTCCGAAGCTGCGCCTGATGGACTTGATCGCCACACCTGGTGGGTATCTGAGCTTAATACCGGGCTTCAGAGCTCGCGCGCGAGCATGCCCGATATTGAAGGCGTTGCAGCGATGGCCAGCGCCTACACGGCTTTTCGTGGTACTGAGACGTTGGGGCTTGAACTATTGGCTCATCGGCGGGCATCCCGCCTAGTTGAAGCACAATTAAGGGCTATCCCGGCGTGGCAACGCGAGCAGCGTTTAAGGCAGGCAATTTCCAATCAAGTTGAACAAGGGCGGCTGCGCGGTCTATCACCGCCTGAGCTCGTTTTTGCACCGGAGGTTTTGCACGCGCGCCTTGATCGCTCGCGTCGACTTTATGGGTCAACACTTGAAGCGGCCGAAACCTGGTTTGTCGATCCAGGCGGGCGTGTCCTCGCTCTTGATGCCTTGCCGGGCCTGTCCGGTGAACAGGTTCGCTTGTACGACGATCTTCGAAGCCTGGTTGTTCGGTTTTGCGCCGTAGCGCTTGAGGCTCAGCAGCAGGTTGGGCAATGCCGGATTGGCTTTCTGCCAAAGCCGACAGCTGACCCGGTCCTTGCAGGGCTATCGCTCGCTGTGGCGGGCGCTGACGAAGAGGTTCTTGCCGGAGCCCGGCTTATCAAGGCGGCTTGGGCTGCTGGACGTCTGGATGCAGGCCTCGCTCAAAGGCTTGCCTTCGGTGCTGATGCAAGGCTGGGGGAGGCTGCAACTCTGGCATCTGCGACGCCGTTGATGGTGGAGGCAGGCGAGGTGTGGACTCAGCCTGCGCGGTACCGGGAAGCCGCACGGTCAGCCACCAGAGAGGCAGCCCGGGCCGCGGGCATCAATCAGGTCTGGCGCCATGACGTGTTTGAAAACGTCACACGGCTGCGCCGTCAGGTTGGTGCTCTTACGGCGTTACGGCTGCTCAACGCAGTCAGAACTGCAGAGGATATCGAACAGCTTGTGACGCTGGCGGAGTCGTCGGGACAGCAGCTGCTCGCGCTCCACCTGATGACGGGGGCAGACTTACTTGACCGCGTTGACGTGGCTCAGCCGCGACCCGCACGCCTTTCCTATTCGTATTCCCGCCCAGGCGAATGGCCCCGGGATGTTCAGCAATTTGCTGGTTTTGCGTTAGCTGCGTTTCTTGGCGCGCTCTTTATTTTGCTGATCAGTCTTTATGAGGGCTTCAAGCGCAAGCAGGGCAGGCGAATCGGTGGCCTTGAGCGCATGGATGCGATCATGAGCCGGTTAATCCTAGGTAGGAATCCCTAACGGATTTAAAGGGTTAATCTTCATTCTTTTTGCTTCGCTTTAACCTGCTGCTTACCCTCCCACGACATTCTTTCCTGGTACGCAGGCCGAACCGAAAAGGCATGGCGTGCATGGTGGGACGCGGTCAGGGCACGAAGAAAACTTCGGCCCGCCGCTAACAAAAAGGCAGGGAAGACAAATGGCTTTTACCGACGTGGAAACCGCCCAGGTGCATGACGCAATCAATACCGATCCGACCGGTGAAGATCTGTGCAAGCTGGGCCTTCTGTATTCGACCGGTCAGTGCGGCGTGGTCGACTTCATCGAAGCACACAAGTGGTTCAACCTGGCGGCGCTGATGGGCTCTGAGCCTGCAAAGCACTACCGCAGCGAAGTGGCTGACGAGATGGACACCGACCAGATCGCCTCGGCTCTCACGGCTGCTCGCGAGTGGCTCGCCACCCGTCACTAAGGCAACGGTCCTTACACAATAACAAAAAGACGACCTGCCTTTTTCCTACGTGCTTGCCGTCAGTTGTTGAGAACGCTGTCGGCGAGCGCGAAGGCAAAGGCCTGATCGACCGGGATGATGTTGCGCACGTAAAGCTCGATGAAGTCGTTGACCTCAGCGATGCCGGAGCGGGGCACAAAGACGATATCATTCCGGGTAAGCGGGACCATGTCCGCGCCGTCTCGCCCGCGCAGGGTTTGAGACAAACTCACCTCACGCATCATGATGCCGCCATTATCGGCACGGCGCAGGACAACGACCGTCCCGCGTCGGGCGCGAATAGTTGGTCCGCCGGCCATCAGGACCGCTTCCATCACACCAACGCGTGTGGACGGAAGGTCCAGCATGCCTGGATCGTTGACCTCACCCCCAACAATGATGCGCTGGGAGCCAAAGTCCGCCACGCGTGCCTCGATAATTGGATCGCGCAAGACTGAGGCGTATCGCGTAGCAAATGTACGTGCAGCCTCCGATGGGGTTTGCCCAGCCACAGCAATGCTTCCCGCCAGGGGCAGGTTTACGCGTCCGTCGGGACCAACTGGATACTGTCCTGACAATTCGGTCGCGGTGTGAACCGTCACGTCGACTGTGTCGCCTGGGTAAAGCCGATAGGCAGGTGCGCTATCGCTCCAGGGCTGGAAGCCTGACGGCTCAAAATTCGAGCGCAATGCCGGGTCGTTTCCACGTCCCAGGCCAGGGGTGCTGCAGCCAGCAACCACACTTGTTACTGCCGCCAGAGCCGCACTGAGGGCCGCTCGTCTGGATATCGCCGCCATGGCGCACCTCGCTAAATCGCACTTAGGGTTACTGAAACCGGTTTCGGCTAAGGAAAAATTAAGCGCGTTCAGAGCAAATGGGATTGATGAATACCTCTGATCCATACGGTCGCACCGGACATGCATCCCGGCAGCGCGAGCTCGACCTGTTCGATCTCATTGCTTTTGTATGGACGCAGAAGCTCCTTGTGATAGTCGTCGCGGTTATCACGTTTGTCCCGCTGGCGTTTCTGGCATGGACGGCTCTGACACCGACCTATGAGGCGCAAAGCCGTCTGCTGGTTATCCTGGATGGGAATGACTTGGCTCCTGGGGCTGCGGGTTCCGGGGGAGCGTTCACGCTCGATCAGGTGATGGAGTCCGAAGCGGATATCCTCAACACTGACGAGGTTCGTCGCCGCGCGATCGAATCGCGGCGCGGTCTCGCCAGCTCAGCGCAGGTGCGTGCCCTTCGTGAGGGCTTCAGCATTACCCGCAACCCCAATGCCAGTGTGCTTGTGGCTCGGTATGAGAACCCAAACGCTGACATCGCCGCCAACACGCTTAACGCCATCATTGATGCCTATCTGGAATACCGTGTCGAGCTTCTGGTTGGCGCACCCGGTGAGGGTGTGGAGGAGCGTCTGGATGCTGCAGAAGCAGAGGCCGCGCGGGCAGAGGCCGAGCTGCGCGCATTTTTGAACGAGCACGAGCTTGTGGATTTTGAAAGCGAGCGAACTTCGCTGCTGACCCGCATCACCGACCTCGAAGCGCGTTATCTCTCAGCTGAAGCTGATGCCGCCTCAGCGCGGAGCTTCGCCCAGAGCCTCACCCAGCGTCTGAGAAATATTCCTGAGAGTATCGAGCTTTACGTCGAAAACTCCGTCAGCGGCCAGCTTTTGGATCTTGAGGTGCGTCGTCAGGAGTTGCTGGCGCGCTACCAGCCGACCGCGCCAATGGTGCTGGCGATTGAGCGCGAGATCGAAGCCCTGTCCGCATTCATCCGCGAAGGCGGCGCTGAGGGGCGAGGTCAGCGCCGTACCGGTGTGAATCCGGTCTGGCAGGCCGTGGAATCGGAGCGTTTGCAGCAGGAGGCGTACTCAGCGAGCCAGGCTCAGCTCGCCGCTTCATTACAGCGCCAGGTTCGTCAGGCGCGTCAGGACGCAGATCGCCTGCGTGGGCTGGGTCCTGAGCATGACCGCCTTGCGCGCGCTGCGGCTGCGCGCTCGGAAGCGGCTCAGCGTCTGTCACTTCAGGCGGCCGATGCGTCCGCGCGTCGCAACGCGCCTCCCGGTGCTGCCGATGCAGTGCGTGTCGTGGAGCGGGCCACATCACCGTCTCAGGCGAGCTCGCTGCGCAAGCCAGCCGTCGTCGCCATGGCGCTGTTTGCAATTGGTTTGGGCTGCCTCGCTGCATTGCTGCGTGGGTATCTTGTCGCAGCCCGCTATCGGACCCATTACGAACCGGGCCCGGCTCCGCAGGGGCCGGCACCAAGAGCGCGTTCAGCCCAGGCGCAATCTCAACCGCCGCAGCAAAGAGCACCGCGCCGCAAAATGCCTGTATTAGCCCGCGTCAGGACCTGAGGCTGTCAGCAGCTCGTTAACCAACACCGCCTAACCTGCGGCCAGCAGTAAGGGTTTGCCATTTGATGGCTATTGAGGCGGAGCTGGACGGGCTTGCCCGTCATTTGTCGTCGCACACGGATCGTGCGCGAGCGGTTCTGCTTGTCCCGGTTTCAGCCAATGCAGACGCCAGCCAGGTGGCGAGAGGACTTGCAAAAGCCTCAACGCACCAGACCGGCCGTCCTGTTTGGCTGTACGATCTCGACTTTGCCCGTAACCGCCAGGCGGCGTCCGTACAGCTGAATGGAGAGGCCTTCTCTGGTGAGCTGGCGGGAAGCCGGTTCTGGAATGCCGAGCCGGTCGGGGCAGGGCGTCTTGCGTTGCGTCGGCAGGCGGATGCACCAATCTACATCAGTCGGTTTGAGAGAGCAGCAGGCAGCGTACGCAGGGTCGGCTTTGCTCAGAACGCTGACTACTGGAACAAGGCCCGCAAAAGCTGTGGGCTGGTCCTTGTCGATTCCCCTTACAATTCGGCAGGCGTTGATGTTCTGTCGCCAGATATGGACGGCGTAATCCTTGTGGCCAACGCGCGCACCGATGGTCGATCGGTTGCAGACGCGGTTGCTGATCGCGTGGAAGCGGTTGGCGGACGGGTGCTCGGTGTTGTCCTCACCCAATCGCAGGCCGGGCAATGACCGAGGCGCTGCTGCTCGCCGAGCGGTGGCGTTCAAGTGCGCCGCGTCTCAGCTTCTGGCCCGCAGTCGAAGTTGGTGTTGCGCTGGGCGCGTTGCTTCTGTTTTCGCAAGCGCTTCTCGGTCCACTCTTTACTGATCCGACGGACGCAGATGGCGCTGAGGCTCTGCGCCTGATCTGGCCGCCGGTCTATCTCGTTTCGCTGGTGCTCGTTGCCTTTTACCCGACACAGGTCTGGCGGGTTGTTCTTCGAAGCTGGCCGCTGGTCGTGCTCGCTACGTTGACGCTGGCGTCGGCTGCATGGTCGCTGGATCCGGGCACCACGGTGCGCCGGGGGCTCGCTGTCGTCATGACTATGGTCTTTGGGCTGTGGCTGGCTGCGCGTTTTTCCTGGCCGGACCTTATCCGCCTGATCGCGCTCATGTTTGCTGTTTTGGCGATTGGAAGTGCCATTGCCGGGGCTGTGTTTCCCGGCTTTGGCGTGATGAATGAAATTCATGTTGGTGCATGGAAAGGCCTTTGGTGGGAGAAGAATACGCTCGGTGCGATGATGGCATGGGCGAGCCTGTCCTTCATTGCTGCGGCGTGTTCAGCTCCCAGCCGACACGAGCGGCAGATCTGGTTTGCCTTGCTGGTGTTGTCTGCAGCGCTTGTGCTGCTATCGACGTCCCGAACCGCGTTGCTGGCTTTAATGATCTGTACGCTGGGGCCCGCAGCCATTGCGCTGACCCGGCGCGGATTTGGCTTTGCGGCGCTTGCGATTTTTACCGGTTTGTGTGGTCTGGCGAGCCTTTTTGCGGTCCTGATTATCGGGCCGGGTGTTATTCTTGAGGCTCTTGGACGGGATGCCACGCTGACCGGGCGGACGGATATCTGGGAAGGTCTGATGACCGCGATCGCAGCCCGGCCCTGGACCGGTTACGGTTACGGCGCCTTCTGGTCGGTTGAAAACGGCCCGGTCTTCTGGATCAGACAGGCCACGGCTTGGGACGTGCCAACCGCGCACAATGCCTGGCTTGAAACGGCATTGGCGATTGGACTTCCCGGTGTGGCGCTTGGGGCGTTCGTCGTTCTTCGCGGACTGATCAGGTCCGTGTCGCGCCTGTTTTCAGGTGTTGGGACCTACTGGTCGCTGCCCTTTTTGGTGGCCTGGATGGGTATCAGCATGTCGGAGAGCAATCTGCTGGAGCAGAACGGCCTCGTCTGGCTGCTGATCTGCGCGACACTGGCAAAGCTTGCAAGCGCCCGGAGTCACAAAGCGACCTAGTCGGCCAGGAGTTCGCGGATGGCGACGCTAACCTGGTCTGGTGTTTCTGACTGGGCCATGTGGCCGGCATCTGGGATCAGCAAAAGCTCTGCATTCGGGATCGCTGCGGCAAACCGCGGGCCGTGTAAGGGTGAGATCATAATGTCGCGCGCGCCCCAAATCACCAGCGTATCTGCTTCAATCGTGCGCAGTGCCGGATTGGGATCCGGTAGCGTGAATTGTTCTATGCGCTGGACCAGTGCTTCACCCACGCCATCTATGCGCATCAAGGCTCCAATGCGCTCCACGTCGCTGTCAGATAGGCGTGAGGGATCAGCGTAAAGCGCGGCGGTTGCGGCCTGAACGCCGGCTTGAGGGGCTGTCGTCAGATAGAGGCTGACCTGAGCGGGGACAGGAGCGGGTTCGTCGCCAACACCCAGATTGGGATAGCCACCGGGGCTGATGAGAACCAGGTCTGTGACCCGCTCAGGGTTGGCTGCTGCATAGCGCCACGCCAATAGGCCACCGAGCGAATTCCCGCCGATGGCAAACGTGTCAGGTGCGATCTCATCGAGTAGCGCTGTCATTTGGGTGAGGGTCTCATCAACCGAATAGGCCTGATCCTCCCGCGGACCGGTTAACGCATGACCGGGCAGGTCAAAGCGGATGACACGATAGTCGGCATCAAGATTATTCGAGACGGCCTCGAACGCTTCGAGTGAGTGGGAAAAGCCGTGCACGAGAATAACTACCGGTGCGCCGTCGGGGCCGGTTTCACGCACACGCCATTGCATCCCTGCCGCATCAACCAGACGGTCGTCCGTCGTCATCCACTCAGCCCGGACCTCATCGAAATCAGGCTTTTGCATGAGAAAGGCAAACACCGCGACAAGCGCGACAATGATGAGAATCAGCGCGCCAAGAATTCGTTGCAGCATGATGGTTTGTCCCTAATCGACCCGGTCCAGGAAGGCGTCGAGGGCGTCTTGTGCCACAGCTTCGGTGAGAAGGGGAGCGTGTCCGACGTTCGGGACTTGAGCGAGAGTCATGTGCGGGCAGCGTCGCTGCATCTCTTCCACCGTATCCATGGACAACAGATCGGTCAGAGCACCGCGGATGAGTAGATGCGGTACCGGAGTTAGCGCGTCAAAAAAGGGCCACAGGTCAGGCGGGGCGACTTCGCCGCTCTGAACCGGCTGTGAAATCGCAGGGTCGTAATCGAGAACGACCTTGCCTTCCTCCTCACGACAAATGCGTCGGGCAAAGGTCAGCCAAAACGCCTGGTCCGTTTCGTTGGGAAATGCCACCCCGTTAATCGAGCGCACGGCTTCGGCTGCATCGTCCCAGCTGTCATAGGGGCCGCCGCCGCCCACATAGCCCTGGATACGCTTCAAGCCTTTAGGGTCAATCACCGGGCCAATATCATTGATTGCCGCAGCCTTCACGACACCGGGGTGGGCGGCCGCCATCACCATTGTCATCAGCCCGCCCATCGACGTTCCAAGCGCAACAACTTTCTTCCATCCGACCGAGCCGAGAAGCCCGACCATGTCCTCAACATATTTGGCGGGCGTGTAGTTTTCCGGGTTTGGGTCGTAGTCTGATCGGCCTCGGCCACGAACATCCACGGCAATCACGCTGCGACCTTGATCGGCGATACGTGGCGCAACTTCCTCAAAGTCTCGCGAATTGCGGGTCAGGCCATGCATGCACAGGACTGGCAGCCTGTCGCTTCCAGAGCTGGCCGGATAGCGACGATAATAGGTCTTCACACCATCTGGAGCGGTATAGAAGTGCTCTGAGTAAGCAGTCATTGGGCAGCGTCCGAATCAGGTTGCACAGAAGCGGCAGGCGGTTCAGCGCACAGGCGGCGGAAGCCCGCACCCACAAAGAGCGGCAAGCGTCGGTGAACGGCTGACAGGTCATTGGATTTGCAAAGGCCGGCGGACAGGGAATCGATGCGCCCGGTTTCGGCAAAGGTCAGAACCAGTGCCCCCGAGAGGAAATGATAGCACCAAAATAGCTCCTCTTCTGGAGCATCGGGCAAGGCCCGTCGCAACGCTTCGAGGAAGCGACGCACAATGGGGTCGAAATACTTGGCCATCACGTCCGCGCCCCATTCGGGTGAGTTGGTGACCTGACCGATCAGCGCAAAATAGCTCTTCCAGCCCGGCCCACCGTTTTCGGAGCGGTCAAGTAGGGGTTCTGTAAAGGCGGCAATGATGTCTTCAACGCTTGGGCCTTCGGGACCCGCATCGCGCTCGCATTGCTCCAGTCGATCGATCCGGATCTTGTTCAAGCGTTCGGCGCGGCGAAGCAGGACCGCATCAAATAATTCGCGCTTGCCGCCAAAATAATAGGCCACGAGGGCGGGATCTGCGTCTGCGTCTTTGGCAATCGCGCGGACGGTGACTCCGTAAAAGCCCTTCTCGGCAAACAGCTTTTCAGCAGAATCAAGCAAGGTCTGACGGGTGCGTTCACCCTTGCGGCTGAGATTGGCTTCCGCTGTGTCCATGGTCGGCTCTCCGTGCGTTCGCACATAAAATGCGGTGGTTTTGTCTGTGGCGCAAACGCGTCACCGTGGTCGTTCGTTGTTGGCCTTTAGTCTATGGACTATTGACTTTTCATTCAACGTTGAAAAAACTCCTGACTAAACGCTCGGACATTAACGCGAGCCAATTGTGATTCTCAGGGAGGAGAACCCCATGACCTTACGTCGCAAGCTACTGGCCACGGCCGCATTACTTGCATCTGCCTCGGTGCTGCCCGCAACCGCACCTGCGCTTGCTCAGGAAGCTGGTGCCAGTGACGGCGAGGGCCGTGAAGTGATCACCGTCACCGCGCGTCGCCGCGAGGAAAGTATTCTGGACGTTCCAATCGCGGTCACGGCTATCTCCGGTGAGCAACTGGAGCAGACCGGCGCGGTCGATATTACCGCGGTGCAGCGCCTGACGCCTAACGCGACCATCGAAGTGGCACGCGGTTCAAACTCGACGCTTATCGCCTTCATCCGCGGTGTGGGCCAACAGGATCCGCTGTGGGGCTTTGAACCTGGCGTTGGTCTTTACATTGATGATGTCTATGTGGCCCGCCCACAAGGTGCAATTCTTGATATCTTTGATGTTTCGTCCATCGAAGTTCTTCGCGGGCCGCAAGGCACGCTATACGGTCGCAACACCATCGGTGGCGCAATCAAATACGTCACGAACCGCTTGAACACCGAAGAGCCGGAATTTGAGGCTCGTGTTGCGCTTGGTTCCTATAGCCAGTTCGACACCGTTCTGACCGGCTCCGTGCCATTGTCTGATACTTTTGCGGTTGGGGGTTCGCTGGCTCGTTATACGCGCGACGGATTTGGTGAGAACCTTTTCACCGGCGTTGATCACTATAACAAGGATATCATCGCAGGGCGTCTGTCTGCTGAATGGGCACCAGCCGATAATCTGTTTGTGCGACTGTCTTACGATCGCTCTGAGGACGATTCCAATGCCAAGCACGGTCACCGTCTGATCCCGGATGCCGCAGGCCTGTTCCCGGTGACCTCGGACGTCTTTGATACCCGTGGCGGTGCTGGCGATCAGAATTCGGTCGAAACCGAAGGCTGGTCGGCGACTGTTGAGTGGGACATCAATGATGCATTCACCTTCAAGTCAATCACGGCGTTTCGCGAAGGTCAGACAATCACGCCAATTGACTTTGATGCGCTTCCTCAGCCCGACTTCGACGTGCCAGCGAATTACGCTGACGATCAGTTCAGCCAGGAATTCCAGCTGCTTTATAACGGCGACCGCCTGTCAGGCATTGTCGGTGCCTATTATCTGGACGGCAACGCGAATGGCGACTTCGATGTCATTCTTGGCGCGCTTGGTCTGACGATTTATCAGGCGGGTGACCAGACCAAGGAAAATGTCTCCGTTTACGCAGACTTCACTTATGACGTCACGGATCGCCTCAGTGTTTCGGCAGGCGCACGCTATACCGAAGATGAGACGATCGCGGATGTGACCCGTGAAGTGTGGCTGGGTCTGGGATCTGGCTCGTTTGACGCCGCGAACAACTCGATCTTCCTGGCGACGCAGACCGGCTATCAGGGACTGACCCGGAGCGATGATGCCTTCACGCCGCGCTTCTCCTTGAGCTATGCGCTTACCGACGAGGTCAATGTCTATGCGTCCTACTCTCAGGGCTTCAAGGCTGGTGGCTTTGACCCGCGGGCGCGTCAGGATCTTGACCCGATTGGCCTGTCCGCTGAGGGCTTTGGCCCTGAATTCGTTGATAGCTATGAAATCGGTGCTAAAGGCAGCCTGTTTGATGACCGCCTCGTGGGTTCGGTCGCCTACTTCATGGCCGATTATACTGATCAGCAGATCACCGTTCAGCAGGGCGTCGACTCCGACAATGACGGCATCAACGACACCTTCGTGTCCTCGGTGTTCAATGCTGGCGAGAGTGAGTATCGCGGCCTTGAAGTCGAGGCGTCGCTTTTCCTGACTGACAACTTCCAGCTCGATTGGGTGATGGGTATCATTGATGCCGAGATCACCGAAATCCTGTCCGGTGGTCAGAACATTGCAAGCGGGTTCGTGACACAGAACACGCCTGAGCTGACGAACCGTTTCGGGTTCACCTACAACACCACGGTCATGAATGACGCCAATCTGGTTGTGACGGGCTCTGCGTCCTATCGCGACGGCTATAACCTGTTCAATGTGGAGAACGACGGCTTTGCACCGGGTACCAGTGCGATCTTCCCGGCCGGTGGTCCTGCGCTCGACCCGGACAGCTACACGCTGTTGGATCTTAGTGCGGTTCTCACGAGTGCCAATGATCGCTGGGCGGTCGCTGTGCATGGTCGAAACCTCTCTGACGAAAATTACCGCGTGGCTGCGTACAACTTTGTCACCCCAAGCCAGCTGGGTGCGGACGGGGCTTACTCGGCCTTCTACGGTGCGCCTCGCACCTTCACCGCATCACTGACCTTCCGCTACTAGGAACAGGCTAAAAGACAAAGCGCCGCTGAATCGACTCCATTGGACTCGGCTCGGCGGCGCTTTTTCTTTTGTATTCAGACCTGAATCTAAGCCATCATGGCGAAAAGCCCGACAAAGAGCGGGCTCTTAAAAAGCAAATCGGGGCGGAAATGTCTGATTCCAACGTATCGTCTGCGGCGGCTGTGCAGCCGCCGAGCACCGGCTATCGTGTCTGGGTCCTGTTCATGTTGTTCGTGGTCTACGCGTTCAACTTCCTGGACCGACAGATCATCTCTATCTTGGCCATTCCGATCCAGGAGGAGTTGGGCCTGTCTGACCGCCAACTTGGGCTGTTGGGCGGGATCGCCTTCGCAGCGCTATACTCAACGCTTGGGGTTCCAATCGCCTGGCTCGCTGACCGTACGCAACGCACCTGGATTATCACCATTTCACTGACCGTCTGGTCGGGCTTCACGGCGATCTGTGGCTTTGCCCAGAATTTCTGGCAGCTCTTCCTGGCCCGTGTTGGTGTCGGCGTGGGTGAAGCCGGCGGCGTCGCGCCGTCCTACTCGCTCATCGCGGACTATTTTCCGCCTGACAGCCGGGCGAGGGCTTTGGCAATCTATTCGCTTGGTATCCCTATTGGTTCGGCCTTCGGCGTGATTGCCGGCGCGCAGATTGCCGGCGGTGCGCTTGGCGATAGCCTCGACTGGCGCGCGGCCTTCATCATCGTTGGCATTGCAGGCATTGTCATTGCCCCGATCTTCAAGCTGACCATGAAGGAACCGGTTCGCGGCGGTCTTGATAAGAAAGCTGAACCGAAAAAGGCTGAACCTGTAACAACGGCCGAGGAAGGTGTGGCAGCTGAAGCTGAGGCTGCAGGTGGCGAACCCGTCGCTGCAGCCCCGGCTGAAAAGAAGCCTGGCTTTGGCGATGTTCTTGCCGTTCTGTCCAAGAAGCCCAGCTTCTGGCTCCTGGTGCTCGGCGCGTCCTGCTCATCCATGATGGGATATGGCGTGTTTTTCTGGGTCCCAAGCTTCTTTGCCCGCAGCTTTGGTCTTGGGATCATTGAAACCGGCTGGCACTTCGGCGGGGTCCTTCTGATTGGTGGCACACTCGGGATTTTGCTTGGTGGGGTTTTGGGCGACCTCATGGGCAAAGGCTCCAGAAAGATGTTTGCGATCGTGCCCGCGGTCGCCTTCTTCCTGACCTTCCCGATGTATATCGCTGGCACCATGGCGCCGAACGCCCTGATCGGGGCGGCATTGTTCGTGATCCCGACAGGACTTGGATTGGCCTGGCTGGGACCAACGCTGTCGGCGTTCCAGCATCTGGCACCGGCGAATATGAGGTCCATGGCTTCAGCAATATTCCTTCTGGTCAACAACCTGCTGGGCATCGGTGTTGGGGTTTATGTGCTGGGTGAAATCTCAACGCTGCTCACCCCAACCTTTGGCGATGAGGCCTTGCGCTATTCGATCATGATCGGGGCTTCGCTCTATGTGATCGCCGGCATTCTGTTCTTGCTGGCGGCAAAGACCATTGAGCGCGACTGGGAGAAGTAGGACGTCATGCCTGGCGGGTTTCCCAGACTCGCATCTCTGAGCGATATCGAGGCGGTGGAAGCCACACCTTTGGCTGACCGCATCGCTGCGCCGGATGTCTTTGGTGTGCTGAAAGCGGCAGCTGAGCGGCATGCTGATCGCCTTGCCCTGATAGACATCAAAGAACCGGCCAATCCTTCAAGCGACCGTCGCTGGACTTACAAACAAGCCTTTGCCGAGATGACGCGGACCGCGAACGCACTGTGGAAGGCCGGGGGCGGTCGCCCTGTGGGCTATCTTCTTCCCAATCTTGCAGAGACGCACTTCGTGTTGTGGGCGGCGGCGGCTGGTGCCGGGGCTGCGCCGGTAAATCCGCTCCTGAGTGCTGATGTTGTGGTGGAAATCCTTGAAGCCGCGGGCGCGGGGTGTCTGGTCACGACATCGCCGGGGACCCCGCTCTACGATACAGCCAAAGCGGCTAGCGAGACCCTGGGTGGGCTGCCGCTCTTGACGGTTGGAGCCGGTGGATCTCTCCATGACGCGATGGCGAAGGAACCCGACGATCATCTGACTTTTACCAAAGCTCAGGATCCAGCAGGCATCGCGGCGTACTTCCACACCGGTGGCACGACCGGCGCCCCCAAGCTTGCCCAGCAAACAAAAGCCAATCAGGCCGCCATGGCGTGGATGCTGTGTTACACATTAGACTTCGGTCCTGGCGATGTTGTGCTGACGGGCCTGCCGCTTTTCCACGCCAATGCTGCAATCCTGACCGGCCTTGCACCGTTGAGTGCAGGGTCAACGCTAGTGCTTGGAGGGCCGGAGGGATTTAGAAACAAGACCTTGATGCGCGGCTTCTGGGAGATCGTCGAGCGCTATGGCGTGACGATTTTCTCAGGTGTGCCGACGATCTACTCCAGCCTTCTCGATTTTCCGGTCGGCGACGTGGATGTATCCTCCCTGCGCTATGGCGTTGTGGGAGCCGCGCCCATGCCAATGAGTGTCATTGAGCGTTTTCAGGACCGGACCGGTATAAATATCCTTGAGCTTTACGGCATGACCGAGAGCACTTGCGTCTCCACCTGTAATCCACGCGATGGTGAGTGCCGGGTCGGTTCGATTGGACTGCGGCTGCCCTATCACGAGGTGAAGGTCGCCCGCGTAGACGAGCATGGGGAGGTTCTCGGCGATGCTGATTCTGGTGAGCCTGGCGTTCTGTGCCTTAAGGGTCCAACCGTCATTCCTGGCTACAAACAGGCCGAGCGTAACGAAGGAGCCTTTCTGGAAGGCGGCTGGTTGAACTCTGGCGATCTCGGGCGGATCGATGAGGACGGCTATGTCTGGCTAACCGGGCGGGCCAAGGATCTCATCATTCGAAGTGGCCACAATATCGACCCGAGCCTAATTGAAGAGGCACTGTCACGCCATGACGCCGTCGATCTCGTGGCGGCTGTCGGTCAACCGGACGCCTATGCGGGCGAGGTGCCGGTCGCCTATGTGACTGTTCGCGCTGGGGCTTCGGTGAGCGAAGACGACCTTGTCGCCTACGCCAAAGAGGCGGTGGCTGAACGACCGGCTGCCCCCAAAGCTGTTCGCATTCTTGATGAGATGCCGGTAACTGCCGTGGGCAAGATCTTCAAGCCAAAGCTCAGGGAAGACGCGGCTGAGAAGGCGGCTCGAGTAGCATTGGAGGAAGCCGGGCTACCACGATTGCAGGTGAGGGCGGTGACCGACAAACAGATCGGGTTAAGCGTTATCGTCACAGGCTGCACAAAAGAAATCGCCCCGGCGATTGCCGGGGCGCTTGAAGCATTCAGCTTTCAGGTAACCTTGGGTTAGGCCGCCTGCTTGGCTGGTTTCAGGGTCTGGATGAACAGCTTGCCAGCGTCGGAACGTGCACTTTCACCAGTGGAGGCGAAAATCTCGCCATTCAATGCGAGTGCCGCATCACCTTCGACACCATCTTTGCCGGATACTGCGGCGATGGTTTCGACCGCATCACCGAGTGCGCAAACGGTCACGCCTGCGGAAATAAACTCGCCAATCATAAGGCGCGTGTCCTGGTCCTCGGCCAGCCGGGCAAGATGAGCCTTGCCACCGGGGATAAGCAGGCCAGCGAATTCTGAGGTCGCTTTTTCGCCCGGCGCGGCGTCGACTACGAAGTTCATTTCTTCGTTGGTCTCTGAGCGACCGGAAACAAGCGACTTGTTCGGGCTGATGATCTGGGTTCTGAACCCGGCCTGTTCCGCTTCGCCTGCGATGCCCGTGAGATCGGCCGCTTCAAAGCCATCTGCGACAAGGACGGCAATATCGCCAGCCTGTCCGAGTTGAGAAAGATCGATGCGTTTAGGGCGTGCGTGCGTGTTCGGTTTGGCCATTGGACCTCCTTTGGCACCGGCCTTCCGGTGCGGGTGATTAATCATTTGGTTCACCACTACATCGTGTGTGTGGGTCCCGGGGTCAACCGTAAGGGCTGTCTTCATCGACAGGTGAGTTGGGAAAAGCGCATAAAGTTCAAACGCTAAGGGTGCGACAGAACAACCCGGCTTGTTTGCCTGCAAACAGCCTGCGTTGCACCATTGTTTTATCACGCTAACACATTATAACGTCGCTCAACAATGAGGAGTTAGCGATGCCGACACGCGCTTCGATACCAACCGGTGCCATCAGCGCCGATGACATTACAGCGCTTTGTGACGCATTCCTTCAGGTCCGCACGACCGAGGAAGCGCGTCGTTTCTTGCGTGATTTGACGACCCCGGGCGAGCTGCAGGCCCTGGCCGAGCGCTGGCGTGTGGCGCAGCTGCTTAACGCCGGTGAAAAGTCCTATCGCGATATCAGCGCGGAAACGGGTGTGAGCACAACGACTGTGACCCGTGTCGCACGCTTTTTGTCTCAGGAAGATCATCAAGGCTACCGGCTGGTGCTGGACCGAATGGAGAATGACCGTTGAGTACCGAACGACTGACTCTGGCGTGCCAGAAAAAGGGCCGCCTCGCCGATGGTGGCTTTGACCTGCTCAATCGCGCCGGTGTGAAGCTCGCCTATGGTCGCGATCAATTGCTGCGGCGGGCTGAAAATCTGCCGCTTGATCTTATGCTGATCCGCGATGACGACATCCCAAGCTTTGTCTCCACCGGTGCCTGCGATTACGGCATCGTCGGTGAGAACGAGCTCTATGAGACAATGGAGCGTTCGGCCCGGCTCGCCAATCTGGAAGTCGCGCTTAAACTTGGCTTTGCCCGCTGCAAGCTGAAGCTCGCGGCCCCTATCGACGGTGACATCAAGTCTGTTGAGGACCTGCAGGGTCGCAGCGTTGCCACCAGCTATCCCGGCCTGACCGCGAAATTCTTGAAAGAGCGCGGTGTCGACGCTGAAATGGTGGAGATGGGTGGTAGCGTTGAGGTTGCCCCCAAGGTCGGTGTCGCAGACGCGATCTGTGATCTGGTGTCCACCGGTGCGACTTTGGAAGCGAACGGCCTTGCCGCGTTTGAGACGGTGTTTGAAAGCGAAGCGGTCCTGATCCGCCGCAAGGATAATCCGTCAAAGGTCGTTGAAGAAACAGCGGGGCTTCTGGTTCAGCGCTTTGAAGGCGTGATTGCGTCTCGCCAGACCAAATACATCCTTCTTAACGCTCCCACGGACCGTATCGACGAAGTGCGCGCCATCTTGCCGGGCAATGACGCACCGACTGTTGCGCCAGTTGTCGGCCGCGAAGATGTGGTTGCCGTACATGCTGTCTGCACTGAAGAAGTTTTCTGGTCGACACTTGAAAAACTAAAAGCGGTCGGCGCGCGCTCTATCTTGGTGATGCCGATTGAAAAAATGATGGCCTGACATGCTGACACGAATGATCTGGTCAGAGCTGGGACCCAAGGAACGCGCCAGGCTTTTTGAGCGCCCCTCGGTCAGCTCTGACGCCTATGAGATTGCTCAGGGAATAATCGACGACGTGGCAACACGCGGCGACGACGCTGTGCGCGATTATGCTGAGCGCTTTGATCAATGGGCACCGGCAGAGGGCTTTCGGGTACCTGCGACAGAGCTGAAAGCGGCAGAATCGGCTCTCAGCGCCGAGGCTCGTGAAGCGATCCTTGGCGCAGCTGACGCGATCCGCCGCTTTCACGCTGAGCAAGGCTATCGTGAGGTTGAGGTTCAAACCTGGCCGGGAGCGACAGCGCAGCGCCGTGTGACGCCGCTTGAAGTGGCGGGTCTCTACGTCCCGGCGGGCACTGCGCCGCTTGTTTCCACGTTGCTGATGTTGGCCATCCCGGCTCAGATTGCTGGCGTGGAGCGGATCGCGGTCATTGCCCCGCCGCGCAAAGGCGAGGGGGTCGAGCCGACTGTGCTTGGGGCGGCCAGCCTGCTTGGCCTTGATGAGGTCTATGCCATTGGTGGGGCGCATGGCGTCGCCGCGCTCGGCCTTGGTAAAGGCGGTCTTCCAAAGGCGGACAAGATTTTTGGACCGGGCAACGCGTATGTCGCGGCGGCCAAGTCCATTCTCGCCCAAAGGCCGGGCGGGGCTGCTGCCGACCTCCCGGCGGGTCCGAGCGAGGTCATGGTCGTCGCCGATGATGCGGCTGATCCTGATCTGGTGGCGATTGACCTTCTCAGTCAGGCAGAGCATGACACGCTTGCCCAGGTTGTCCTCGTGGCAATGTCCGAGGCTTTCGTGGAACGCGTTGAGGTGTCTATTGACGGCTGGCTGGAGCAACTGCCTCGCGCTGAAACGGCGCGAGCTGCATTGGCTAATTCCCGCGCGGTTATTGCCGGAAACGAAGTGGAGGCGGTCGAGGCTGCCGACGGATATGCCAGTGAGCACCTGATCCTTCAAACTGAAGATCCGCGCGGTTTTGCAGCAAAAGTGCGCCACGCAGGATCGATCTTTCTGGGGCCTTGGACGCCGGAGGCTGCCGGCGATTACGCCGGTGGTCCAAACCACGCGCTTCCAACCGCGGGGGCTGCACGCGCCTATGGCGGTGTGACAGTAGAGATGTTCCAAAAGACGACCACGATGCTGGAGCTCAATCGCGATGGCGCAAAGTCCATTGCGCCAGTGGTAGAGACACTGGCAGCCCTTGAGGGCCTTGACGCCCACCGGCTCGCCATGAAAGTCCGGCGCGAGAAAGCCGAGGAGGAGACGCGATGAGCCTGGATATGCTCGACCTGACCGGCGCGCCTGACCACAGTGAGCACCGCGCGCTGATTAACCGGCTTTCGACCCTGCTTGGGGTGAATGCCCAACAGCTGGTTCTGGCGTCTTCGCCTGCGGACGTGTACCGCGCCTTTGATGTCGTGGAGCAGACGCCGGACGAAGACCGCAGCGCACAAGGTATTCTTGGCCTTGATGCGCCGATTGACGACACGCGTGTGACGCTGATTCAGCTTGGTCCGGATGTGGCACCGGTGTCGGTATTGGCATTTGAATCCGTCGAACGGGCAGCGGCCATCGCCGAGGAATTATCGGTACCTCCGGTTTCGCTCCTGAGGACAGGGCTCGATGCCCTGCGCCCTGCAGCCCGGCTTAAAGCCCGTGCTGATCGGGCAAAGCGTGACCGCCTCTTGATGCCGGTTATCGCCCAGCTCGGCGCTGTTGAGGGCGTTGCCTCGGTGATACTCACTGATAGAGGCCTCTTACTGGAGCTGAAAGGTGAAGGGGCTCAGCGCCTGTCTGGCGACTTTGCGCTTAAGGGCAAGATTGAAGGCTCCACCATGTCCCTTGCGGTGCGTGATTCAGCCTCAGCCGAAGCGCTCGCTGACTGGCTTGGCGCGACAGATAAGGGCCGCACAGCGACGATCCGTCGGACCACCAAGGAAACCGACATTGCCTTGTCGGTCGATCTTGATGGATCGGGCGGCACCATCGACACCGGCATCCACTTCTTTGATCACATGCTGGACCAGATTGCCCGTCACGGCGGCATTGGTTTGTCGGTTGTGTGTGAAGGCGATGTCGAAGTCGACGGTCACCACACGATCGAGGATGTCTGCCTGGCACTGGGTGAAGGTTTGCGCGAAGCGCTTGGTGACAAGCGCGGCATTGCCCGTTTTGGCTTTGAGACACCCATGGATGAAACCCGCGCCAGTGTCTGGATCGATCTGTCAGGACGGCCTTTTGCCCGCTTTGACGGCGAAATCCCCGGCGAGCGTGTTGGCGACTTTCCGATTGAGATGTGTGAGCACGCTTTCCGGTCTCTTGCGGAGTCCCTTCGCGCTGCGATCCACGTGAAAGTCGACGGTGAGAACGCTCACCACATGGTGGAGTCGTGTTTTAAGTCCTTTGGTCGAGCACTGCGCATGGCCAAGACGATTGAGGGCGATGCCCTGCCGTCCACAAAGGGTGTCCTGTAGGTCATGACAACAGCGATTATTGATACCTCGACGGCGAATATCGCTTCGGTGCGGTATGCGCTTGAGCGTCTTGATGCGCCGCATTTCCTGGCCCGCACCCCAGATGAAACGGCGTCAGCCGAGCGGTTGATCTTGCCTGGTGTCGGCGCTGCAGGCCCGGCTATGGAAGCGCTGAAGGCCAATGGCTGGGCAGAGGCCCTGCAAAGCGAGGCGCGTCCTCTGTTGGGCGTATGTCTGGGCATGCAGATGCTATTTGAGTGGTCTGAAGAAAGCGATTGTGCGTTGCTGGGGCTGATCCCGGGCAAGGTTCAGCGTCTTGATCCCGGCGAGGCCGGTCCCTGGCCGCACATGGGCTGGAACACGCTGACCGATTTTGCTGAATCTGAGCCGCTCCTGGTGGGTCTGAGTGAGGGCGAGCGTGTCTATTTCGTGCACGGTTATTATATCGCGCCGGGCGCTAACACGGTGGCTCAGACGCAGTATGGCTCACCCATTACTGCGATGGCCCGTAGTGGAAACGTAGCGGGCTGTCAGTTTCACCCGGAGCGCTCGGGCTCGGTTGGTGCGCGTATCTTGAAGAATTTTGTGGAGCCTGCGGCATGATTATCTATCCCGCGATTGATGTGCTTGATGGCCGTGTTGTGCGCCTCGCTAAAGGTGACTTTGATTCAGTCACTGATTATGGCGGTGATCCGGTTGCGGCCGCTGAGGTCTGGAAGGACGCAGGAGCCGAGTGGCTTCATCTGGTGGACCTGTCCGGGGCTCGCGATGGCGAACGCCGTCAGCAGGATCTGGTGGCCGCCATCACAGCGACCGGCCTGAAGGTTCAGACCGGCGGTGGGGTGAGAAGCGAACGAGATGTCGAGGCCATCCTCAATGCTGGAGCGTCGCGTGTTGTGGTGGGTAGCCTTGCGGTGAGTAATCCTCACACGGTAATCGGCTGGATCAGTCAGTACGGGGCTGAAAGCCTGGCGGCTGCGTTCGATATCCGGCTGCAGGACGGCATTGCCTACCCAACGCTGAAGGGCTGGACCGAGCAAGCCCCACGGACGCTCGTCGAGCTGTTGGCAGACTACAAGCTTGCCGGTCTCGCCCATGCCCTCGTGACCGACGTGGACCGCGATGGCATGCTGCAAGGTCCCAATTTTGAACTTTACGCTGACCTTGCCACCGTCAAACCGGACATGAACTGGCAGGCGTCTGGTGGTGTGTCCTGTGTTGATGATGTGAAGGCGCTCAAGGACGCTGGCCTTGGCGGTGTGATCATCGGACGGGCTCTGTTTGAGGGCAAAGTCGAACTCGCTGAGGCCTTGTCATGCTAGCACGCCGGATCATCCCTTGCCTCGACGTGCGTGATGGCCGGGTTGTGAAGGGCGTGCGCTTTGCCAACCACGAAGACGTGGGTGATATCGTCGGCCTGGCTGAGCGCTACAGCACCGAAGGGGCCGATGAGCTTGTCTTCTATGACATCTCGGCCAGCCCGGAGGCGCGTACGGTGGAGCCTGAATGGGTTGGGCGAGTGGCTCGCGCCATCGATATTCCCTTCTGTGTGGCTGGTGGCATCCGTTCTCTGGATGATGCGCGCGCTCGCCTGTTCGCCGGTGCCGACAAGATTTCAGTGAATACGCCTGCGCTTGAAAATCCGGATCTTGTGGATGCTCTGGCCCGCGAATTTGGAAGCCAGTGCGTTGTTGTCGGCATCGACAGCCGAGTCGTTGAGGGTGAGTGGCAGTGTCACAAGAACACCGGCGATCCCACTAAGATGTCGATGGAAAAGCGTAAGACCCGTGACTGGATCACCGAGGTCGTAAAGCGCGGTGCCGGTGAGATCGTCCTGAACTGCATGGACCAGGATGGGGTTCGTCAGGGGTATGACGTGGAACAGCTTTCGGTCATGCGTGAGCTTTGCTCTGTGCCTCTCATCGCGTCGGGCGGAGCCGGGGCCCGCGAACATTTCCGCGATGTCTTCAAGGCTGCCGACGTAGACGGCGCGCTGGCTGCGAGTGTCTTCCACAAGCAGGTGCTGGAGATCGGCGCTCTTAAAGGCTGGCTTGCCAGCGAAGGTGTGGAGATGCGCACATGATCAACGCCAGCGAAATCGATTTTGAAAAGTCCGGGGGTCTTGTTCCCGCCATCGTCCAGCATGCCAACACTGGCGAGGTGTTGATGCTAGGATACATGAATGTAGACGCCTATGAGACGACGCTTGAGAAGAAGGCTGTAACCTTCTGGTCGCGTTCAAAAAGCCGGCTCTGGACCAAGGGGGAGACCAGCGGCAATACGCTTGATCTGGTCTCGATTGCGCTCGACTGCGATCGCGACACCTTGCTGGTGCAGGCGCAGCCGCAGGGTCCAACCTGTCACACCGGCACGAAGAGCTGTTTTGGCGAGACGCCGGGGCCTGATCTGGCCTTCCTTGGTGCGCTTCAGGCCATTGTTGATCAACGCGCCATTGATGCACCCGAGGACAGCTACACAGCCAAACTTTTGTCGCGCGGTGTCCTGAAGTGCGCCCAGAAGGTCGGCGAGGAGGGCGTTGAAGTCGCTTTGGCTGCAACGGCTGAGGATGATGAAGCGCTGCTGGGTGAAGCTGCAGACCTCATCTATCACCTCACCGTGGTTCTGAAGGCTCGCGAACTTTCTCTGAGAGATGTGGCGAAGGTACTGGAAGTGCGCCACGATAAATAATCTCATTTGGCGGAGTGCCGAACGAAAAAGGGGGCTGCATTGCCAGCCCCCTTTTGTTTTGGAGGTACGGCTTTGGCCTAGTAGGGCCCGGAACCGCGGCGGCCCGGGTTGCGGAAATCATCTCCAAAGAAGATGGCATTTGTCACCAGGCGCGCCGAACCGCGATAGTAGGCGCGGAAGACCGGGTTATCGGCAAAGACGATGACCGAGCCGCGGCCAACACGCTCCGCATGGAGCATGCCCTGGCCTTCAAGGCGCTCACGGTTTTCAACCGAGGCATAGCCAGACTGAATCGGGTCGTCTTCAACGTAGCGAACCGGCAGAGCGAACGGATTGTCGCCGGGCTGGAAGCCCTGATTGCCAATCTTGTGCACTGACAGGGAGCTGTCACCGAGGCCGTAGAGAAGCGGGTGGGTCAGGTCGACTTCGGTTTCAAACACGGCACCGGAGATGTCGATCTCTGCGTCCCAGGCGTTGATGTTGGAGTAGGGGCGCGCGTCGGGGGCATCGCCCTCGTCACCGTCTTCCAGCCATTCAGCCGAGCTGAGCTCTGCAGTGATGGCCCAGCGAGCTCCGCCGCGAATCCCGATCAGCACACCACCACCGCGAACCCAGTCGGTCAGGTCCTCGGTTTCGCTGTCGCCAAGATCAGAATAGCGGCCATTGGGCATGATGATATGGGTGTACCGCTCCAGGTCGGCCCGACCCAGCTCGCTCACATCAATCATCGAGACCGGCATGTCCTGCTGGAAATCGAGAAGGTGCCACAGCTCGCCCGCGTCATTCATAGAGATGCCGCGACCGGTTACGAGAAGCACTTCGGGACGTTCCACATTGCTGAGCGCGAAGCCGCCAATGTCGGAGCCCCGGCTGGTGATACCTGAGGTGACGGCATGAACCGTAACGCTGTCTTCGCTGGCGGCCCGAACCATCATGGCGTGGATCTCGTCAGCGGAGACCTCCTGACCGGCGACCTGGACCATGATGGCACCGCGGCCCGGATCGACCGGTCCACGCGTGGTTTCAATCGTGGTCTCGTCCGGTATCACACGGGCGCGAACGCCAGCGTCCAGGAGGCGATAAAGCGCACGCGGTGCGTAATAGCTATCCCACTCCATCACATAGACGTATGGCGTGCGGTCAGGGACCTGAGCCGAGCGATCGAAGTCAACAACTGCATCACCGAGCGCATTGGATGACACACCGCGCCCGCGTACTGGCGTGTAGTCGATGTCCCATGCCAGAGGCTGGGTCCAGCCGGACACGTCGTAGAATTCGGCCTTGTCGGTGATGATGCGGGTTTCAAACAGACCTTCAATCACCCGATAGGTGTTCTGGCGGGTGGGGATGTAGAAAGCGTCACCAGCCTCATAGGTGCGACCGCCCTGGCGGACGTCCTGCGTGAGGCCGCGTACTTCGATGCGGTGCACGCTCAGCATCTCAAGGAAGTCTGCCATGCGACCGTGGTCATTTGAGCTGATAAGGTAGCCGCTAACCGGGCTGTCAGACGCCATCTCGCGCGATTCGTTGAAGAAGTTGCGCGTGTGAGCCTGAAGATCGGTCCGGCGGGCCTGACCAGAGCGGATCAGCGACAGAGCTACGCGAGCCTGCTGACCAACCTGATCGTCATAGCGCTTAATGCCGAACTCGGACTCCTGGAGGATGCCGCGGGTCGAGCTTTGCTCAAACAGGTAGGGCACCGATCCAATCAAGCCGGGATAGCTCGACCCGTAGCCCAGATAGAAGTCGTCAAAGACTTCTTCGGTTACATAGACTGCACCTTCGCCGTCCAGCTGTTCAGCGATCGTCTCATTCATGTCGAGGTTCAGCTGAAGGGCGTCCTGGCTCAACAGCGGGTGCAGGCCATCGGTTGGCCCTGGCGAGAAGAAATAGGTGGAATTGGTTCCCATCTCGTGCAGGTCGACGGCGATGTTCGGCAGCCAGTCATGGGTCGCGTTCACAAGCGCCACGGCTTCTGGCTGTGTCACCGGAACCCACTGGCGATTGATGTCAAACCAGTAGTGGTTGGTGCGTCCCCACGGCCATTCGTAGAAATGCTCGCGGTGCTGCGGGTCCGCGACTGGAGCCTGAGCGTGGTGCAGGTTGGTCCACTGACCGAAGCGGTTTGCGCCGTCCGGATTGATCATCACCACAAGGTGGACGACCGTCTCCTCCAGCATGCGCTCGTGCTCAGCACCCTGACCTGCGGCGAGGTGGTAGAGAATGAGCTTGGAGCTGTCATAGCCGGATGGTTCAGAGCCGTGCACGCCGTGGGTTAACTGGATCACTACCGGGTGGTCGGCCGGGGCTTCGCCTGCGCCTTCATTGGCTAGAGAAAGCTGGGTCTGGCGGATTTCTTCAAGGCGTGCCTGATTGGCTTCAGAGGTGATCGTCACGCGCAGGATCGGGCGTCCAAAATGGCTGCGCCCGATGGTGGCAACGCTGACCCGGTCTGACGCTGCATCAACGGCGGCGATGTAATCGCGGTGAAGGTCCGGGGTGAAGATGATCTCACCGGCCATATAGCCGGTCACATCCTCAGGCTTGGGAATGGACGAGTCGTAGCTCGTATCCTGGGCCAGCAGGACCTCGATAGGCTTGGGTTCATAGGCCTGTGTGGCAGGCGTGAATGCCAAAAGGCTCAGACCGACGGCAAGTGTACGCAGCATGGATGCAGCTCCCCGAATTGAATTTTAACGAACGGTAAGCGCACCGGCTGTGGCGTCAAGCCGCATGCGCGGCAGTTCAACCCCTTGGGTTTGAGGCGTTTAGCGCTAACTAGTGCGTGAAGCTGTCAGTTCATTTGATCAATTGGAGGCGCATATGCGCGCTGCTTTTGCGGGCCTGTCCCTTTTTGCTCTTACTGCGCCAGCGCTGGCTGAGGCTGACGATGTCATCATCGTGACGGCCTCTCGCATCGCTGAAGATCGCAACGCCACTAGCGCGCCTGTCGCCGTTCTTGGCGCTGAAGAGATTGAGCGGCTGGGTGCGCACCATGCCGCTGAAGCGCTCAACCGTCTGCCGGGGGTGTTTGTTCACCGGGGCAACGGTGTGGAGCACCTGACCGCCGTGCGCTCTGCGGTTTTGACCGGTGGCGCGGGTGCTGGCAGCTTTCTTTACCTTCAGGACGGGATTGGCCTTCGCGCGCCAGGCTTTGCAAACATCAACGGGCTGATGGAAGCGCCCGATGGTCTGGCGGGGCAGATCGAAGTGATCCGGGGACCAGGGGGGCCGGCTTATGGCTCCAACGCGCTGCATGGCCTCATCAATGTCATCACGCCGGAGCCGTCTTCGGCAGGCTCGCTCATTGAGCTGGAGGCAGGCTCGTTCGGCCGCGGTCGGGTCCGAGCAAGCGCTGGCGGCGACACCCATTTCGGATCGGCCTTCGGCGGCTTCACCTTTCGTAGCGAAGATGGTTGGCGCGACGATGCCAGCCTGACCCAATTCACCACACTTGGCCGCCTGGACGGCACGCTGGGTCAAACGAATTGGTCTTTGCGTGGCTCGCTAGTAGATATCGATCAGGAGACGGCCACTTTCGTGCGTGGATTTGAAGCCTATCGAGACGAAGCCGCTTCAAAGCTCAATGCGGACCCTGAGGCGTTTCGGAACGTGACGGCTGCGCGCGCGAGCCTGCACCTTGATCGGACCTTCTCTGAGACATGGTCTGGCGATCTGGTCGTTTACGGTCGCAGCAATGCAATGGACTTCCGCCTGCACTTCCTGCCTTCAGAAGCGCTTGAGCGGACCGAGCACAGCAGCCTCGGCTTTCAGTCGGCCCTGACATGGCAGAATGAGAGCACGCGTGCGGTTTTCGGGGTCGACGGTGATTTCACCAATGGCGCGTTGTTTGAGTTTCAGGACCGCCCGACGCTTGGGCCGTTCGTTCAGGGCCTGCATTACGACTACGAGGTTGATGCTACGGTTCTCGCCGCATTTACCCAGCTTCGCCACGCGGTGACCAACACATTGACCCTTGAGGGCGGGCTTCGCGTGGAAAACACGCAATACAAATACGACAACAGCGCGCCGGATGGCGCGGTAGGGCGCTATCTGCGTCCTGCCGATCGCGATGACGAGTTTACGACCGTCGCTCCCAGCCTAGGCCTGACATGGCAGGTCAGCGACGCCGTTCAGCTTTTCTCGCGTGCAGCCCGAGGTGTAAGAGCGCCCCAGACGGCTGAGCTCTACCGCCTTCAGCCTGGCCAGCAGATTGAGGGCATCGACGCTGAGGAACTCGACAGTCTGGAAGCAGGGGTGCGCTACGAAACGGGGCGAGCGCGCGTTGAGCTGGTGGGCTTTGCGATGCACAAGCGCAATGTCTTCTTCCGCGATGCGGATGGCCTGAACGTCACCGACGGTGAAACCCGCCACCAGGGCCTGGAACTGGATCTGGCGTTTGAGGTCTCACAGTCACTTACCGCTGCGGTGTCTGGGACCTGGGCTGAGCATGAATACGCGTTTGACCGTCCGGTCGGAAACGCCTCTGAAGTCATCGTGGATGGCGCGCGCCTCGATACCGCGCCCGAGTGGCTTTGGAATGCACGCCTTCTGTGGGCGCCGACCGACGCGCTTCAGGTGGAAGGCGAGTGGGTCCATGTGGGCGAGTATTTCGCCAATGCCGCCAATACCGCGACCTATGGGGGACATGACATTCTGAACCTTCGCGGAACCTATGCGTTTAGCGATCAGATTGAGATTTTCGGGGCAATCCGTAACCTCACCGACGAGCGTTATGCCGAACGTGCTGACTTTGCGTTTGGCAGCTATCGCTACTTCCCCGGCGAGCCACGAGGAGTCTCGGTGGGGCTGCGTATTTCGCGTTAAAACAAGGGGATCACCATGAAGTCTATCATCGCCGCCCTTACAGCTTCGGTTCTGGTCACCCCTGTCTGGGCCCAGGACTATGTGCCGCCGGCCGGCGATGAGGAATGGGAACGCAGAGCGCCAGAGTCTCTGGGCTTTGACCCCGACGCTCTCAATGCCGCGATTGCGTTTGCGATCGAGAATGAGACCCGCCATCCGCCAGAGCTGGAGGCGATTTCACCCGCCCGCAATCTTCCGGTGACGGTGCCTCTGACCTGGGCCTTTGAGCCATTCTCAAGCCCCGTAGGACCTTTGCAGGCGAGGGGAGAGCCCAGCGGCGTGATCCTGCGTGACGGCTATATCGTGGCCGAATGGGGCGAGCCGGAGCGGGTCGATATGACCTTCTCCATCACCAAGACCTTTCTGAGCCATGCCGTGGGCCTCGCCGTCGATGATGGCCTTATTGCCAGCGTCGATGAAACGGTCGCGCCCTATGTCGACGACGAGCGCTTTCACACCGATCACAACGCGCACATCACTTGGGATCAGATGCTGCGCCAGACCAGTGGCTGGTGGGGCACGCTGTTCGACAAGCCGGCCTGGGCCGATCGTCCGGCGCGCGATGATGTGACGAGGGATCTGGTTGCAGGTCCACCGACTCCCGGTGAGCATTGGGAATACAATGATGTGCGGGTGAATGCGCTCGCTTTGGCGGCGCTCCACGTTCACGGACGCTCCCTTCATGACGTGGTCGATGAGCGGCTTATGACACCCATGGGATCAACCAGTGAGTGGAGCTGGCATGGGTATGAAAACTCCTATGTCGAGATTGATGGCGAGACAATTCAATCAGTGTCCGGCGGTGGGCACTGGGGCGGCGGCGTCTTCCTGACCGCCTATGACCTGGCGCGCCTTGGTCTTCTTGGTGAGCGGATGGGTAATTGGGGCGGCGAGCAGCTTTTGTCGGAAGACTGGTTTGAAGCCTCACTGACTCCGACCGATGCCGCGCCGTCCTACGGTTATATGAATTTCTTCCTGAACCGTCCGGACGTGGACGGGGCCTCCATTGCTGCGCCGAGTGCACCGGAGACCGCGTTCGCATATCTTGGGGCGGGCTCCAACATGGTATTTGTCAGCCCGGAGCACGATCTGGTAGCCGTTATTCGCTGGATCGACCGGGGCCAGTGCAATGCCTTCATCGAGCACCTTATGGCGGCTGTGGAAGAATAGCCCCATTGCTTTTAGGGTCCGGCACAGGCTAGCTCACCTTCACACTGATCTGAAGGAACGCCCATGCCCAGCCGTACCGGTGCCCAACATCTTATCGACGCCCTTGCAGCCAATGGCGTGAAGCGGATTTTCGGCGTTCCTGGCGAAAGTTACCTGGCAGCGCTTGATGCACTGGTTGAGGCCGACATCGACTTTATCCAGTGCCGTCATGAGGCCGGGGCGGCGAATATGGCTGAGGCGCAAGGCAAGCTGACGGGCCAGCCCGGCATCTGCTTTGTCACCCGTGGCCCCGGCGCAACACAGGCCGCCGTAGGCGTGCATACCGCTTTTCAGGATTCCACGCCCATGATCCTTCTTGTCGGCCAGGTCCGGCTTGAAGATGAAGGTCGTGAGGGTTTTCAGGAACTTGACTATGCCCACGCCTTTGCCGGCATTGCCAAGGCGGCGTTTGAAATCCGTGATGCGGCGCGGGTGCCAGAGCAGATGATGCGCGCCTATGCGCTTGCGATGAATGGCCGACCTGGTCCGGTGGTGGTGGGTCTGCCCGAAGACATGCTCACCAAGGTCGCCGATGCGCCCGCGGCAGTCGCGCTGCAGGCCGCGCAGAGTGATCTGTCTGACACGCTGGCCGGCTTCATTGCGTCGCGCGTCGATGAGGCTGAGCGCCCGATCCTGATGGTGGGGGGACCCGGCTGGGACGAGGGGTCGAGGCAGGCGATTGTCCAGTTTGCCGAGGAAATGTCCTGCCCGGTTGTCACAGCATTTCGCGGTAAGTCTCTGATCGATAATGCTCATCCCTGTTATGCGGGTGAGGCGGGGATCGGCGCAAACCCTGAGCTGGTCAAGGCGCTGCGTGACAGTGACCTGATCCTGGCGATTGGTCCGCGTCTTGGTGAAATGACGACCCAGTCCTATCGCCTGTTTGATGTGCCGGAAGGGCTTTCGGATCGTTTGATCCACATTCACCCAGGTGGCGAGGAGCTTGGCCGCGTCTACCGCCCGATGGTCGGTGCAACGGCTCGGGCCGGAGCCGCGATGAGTGCTGTTGCCGCTCAAGCAAATCCTAAAAACGCAGCGTCGCGAGTGGCTTGGGTTGAAGAGCGCCGCGCCACCTATGAGGCCTGGTCTAAGCCGGTTCCGGTCACGGGTGTCTTGAACCCGTCCGAGATCTGGGCTGAGGTCTCCAAGCTATTGAGCGAAGAGGCGATTTTGACCAATGGCGCTGGCAATTTTGCGGCCTGGCTGCATCGCTTTTACCAGCACCGCGCCTGGCCGAGCCAGCTCGCGCCGACGTCTGGCGCGATGGGGTATGGCTTGCCTGCGGCCATTGCGGCGAAGCTGGAATATCCTGAAAAACCAGTCATTTGCTGTGCTGGCGATGGCGATTTCGTCATGAGCGTTCCAGAGATGGCGACCGCTGTTCAGCACAAGGCCAATATCGTCGTGTGCGTCTTCGACAATGGCGCTTACGGAACGATCCGTATGCACCAGGACATGCATTATCCCGGCCGGGTGAGTGGGACTGAGCTGGCCAATCCGGACTTCAAAGACATGGCTGAAAGCTTTGGTGCCGCTGGCTTTTATGTGGAGCGAAGCGAAGACTTCATGCCCGCGCTCAAGGCTGCTTTAGATGCCGGACGTCCGGCCCTTATCCACATCAAGCAGAGCGTTCATGACATCGCGCCAGGCAAGACGCTGTCGGATTAGAGTTAAACTTATACAACGCCAGAATTAATTATGCCGTCCCAACCAGTGATTTTGATGACTATCTGCACTGCGCAAAATAGCGCTTGCAAATCGGTTTCACCGTACACTTCAGTCTGAAGAACGCTTTGATTAGTGGTCTCATTCGTTATATTGATTTCACATAAAAACGGCGCAAGCTCGGCCGCTCTTGGGTGAGTAATGGAATAACGGTATTCGTATTTCTCATCCGGTGACGCGGTTGTACCGAAAAATTTATTTTCACTAGTCACAATCAAGTAAACACTGCGCATATATTTCGTTGGCTTACTGTCGGCATACTATTATTTCCCACATAACTGGTTGAGTGTTGCAGCCTCTATGAAGTGATAGCATGTAGTTGTAGCACCTTTCACGGCATTGCTCACGTGTTTCTCCTGGACATTTGTCAATTATACGCAGGAATAGCCACTCAAGCCATACAGTGGGTTGATTTGAGTGAATCCTAATTGATGGTCCCAAGAGAAAATCGGCGCAGTTGGGTCATACGCGTCATCGCAATCGAAGCCGAGACAAGTTGTGCCCGAGGTGGGATCTGAAAAGGACACAATCGCGGATACTATGGCAGTGATGAACATCATCAGCCTCCCTTAAGCACCCTCGATGATTTTATAAAATTCTCGTTTTAAGGTAATTCGCTTCTCGAAATGTGCAGTCAGAATTTTAAACGCGTTGAATGTTGTTCTCATTTCAGATTGATGCTTTGAAGGCTATTGTATTGCTGCGATCAGGGTTTCAGGATCGTGCGGTTCGCGCTATCTCCGGCGACAAAGCAAGTTTTGGAGCCCGCGCGCCATGTCCCAGTCCTTCTATGATCGCCTGACCGAGACCCTTGAAGAGATCGAGGCCGATGGCCTGTACAAGCGCGAGCGCACCATCACCTCGCAGCAGTTTTCTGAAATTGATGTGACCGGTACCGATGGCGCGAGCCGCCATGTACTCAATTTCTGCGCCAACAACTATATGGGCCTGGCCAACCGCCCTGAGCTGATCGAAGCGGCCAAGACCGCGCTTGATCGTTATGGCTTTGGCGTGGCGTCGGTGCGCTTCATCTGCGGCGCGCAGGAGGTTCACAAGCAGCTTGAGGAGCGCCTGGCGAAGTTCACCGGCCAGGAAGACACCATCCTCTACGCGGCCGCGTTTGACGCCAATGGTGGTGTGTTCGAGCCGCTTCTGGGTCCTGAAGACGCCATCGTGTCTGATGCATTGAACCACGCCTCCATCATCGATGGTGTGCGCCTGTGCAAGGCCAGGCGCTATCGTTACGCCAACTCCGACATGAATGATCTGGAGGCGCAGCTGAAGCAGGCGAGGGCCGATGGTGCGCGCACCATTCTGATTGTCACCGATGGCGTGTTTTCGATGGACGGCTATATCGCCGACCTGAAATCGATCTGTGACCTGGCTGACAAATATGACGCTTTGACCATGGTCGACGACTGCCATGCCCACGGCTTCATGGGCGCGAAGGGGCGCGGCACGCCGGAACATTGCGGCGTGATGGGTCGGATCGACATCATCACCGGCACGCTGGGCAAGGCGCTTGGCGGAGCCATGGGCGGGTTCACCTGCGCCAAGCAGCCGGTCATCGACATGCTGCGCCAGCGCTCGCGTCCCTACCTGTTCTCCAACTCTCTCGCGCCGTCCATCGCGGGCGCATCGCTCAAAGCTCTCGACATGATCGAGCAGGGTGATGATCTGCGCGCCCAGCTCTTCGACAATGCCAATCGCTTCCGCACCGGCATGACCGAGGCCGGCTTTGAGCTCCTGCCCGGTGAGCACCCGATCATCCCGGTCATGCTGGGCGATGCTGCGCTGAGCCAGAAGATGGCGGGTGCTCTGATGGATGAAGGCGTCTATGTGATCGGCTTCTTCTACCCCGTCGTGCCCAAGGGTAAGGCCCGTATCCGCACCCAGATGAGCGCGGCTCATACCCCTGAAATGATCGATCGCGCGGTGGCGGCATTCACGAAGGTTGGCCGCAACTTCGGCGTGATCTAGAGGTGTCGTTAATCAGTTGAGTGGCGTGTAGCCACCCCCTGTGAAAGCTAGGTTTATATGACGTTTTCCATCTAATGTGCTGCTTTTGCGAGCCGAATAATTATGCTTGACTCTGCACGTTAAGCGCAAGTGAAATACTCTCATAAAGAATATGGGAGACTTGAAATGCCTGACCCCTCAGACTTCCGCGATCTCATTATCGCAGACCATCTTCGCCGCATTCCGGTGGAGTTCTATTTTCCACGCCGCCCCACCGTTAAAATCCTCATCCTGGTTGACGTCGGTGTATCGTTCACCGGTGGTTTCGGGATTGGTCGTGTGATCGATCTTATCCGAGACAATGTCGACAACTACGTGAATTTCGAAATTGATCTGGCACGGCTCGGTGCTGATGGCGCGGCCCTGATTGTCGATGACGCCGCCGGCCCCAAGGATCTGAAATACGATAATTTCCGCTACTCCAGCGAGGAGGACGGAGCCCCCGTTCTCGATCAATATGACCAGCTGTGGTGCTTTGGCTTTGCTCCCGACAATTCCGGGTCATCGGACGACAATCGGATCACCAACCACTACGCCGCCCCGACGGTGGCGGACCTCGCCGTTCTGACCGAGTGGATGAATAATGGTGGCGGTGTCTTTGCAACCGGCGACCACCACTATCTGGGCGCGACGATGTCGTCTCAAATTCCACGGGTCCGCCATATGCGTCGTTGGACCAATGCCCAGCAGGTTCCAACGATTGGCGGTGAAACGCGCCACGACACGATGCAGATCCAGGATCCAAGCGAGGATCCCGATGTGACCGCACCGGCTGAGCCAGCGGTGATCCCCAATACGGCCGAGCGCGATGACATTCCGCAGCCAGTGGAGTGGAAACGCTATCCGATCCAGTCACCGCTTATTGTGCGCCGCCGGTATCGCCCTCATCCGGTTCTGTGTGGTGGCGAGCTGGGTGTCATCAATGTCTTTCCAGACCACCCCCATGAGGGCTGGATTTTCGAAGATCATGAAGTCGATCTGAGCGCTTCGCATACTTATCTCGGGGCGCAGCAGGATGATTTTCTGACCGTTGGCGGTGTCCAGCCAAAGCCGGAAGTTATCGCCTGGGCCAATACGCTTGGCGATCCGCCCCATCGCTTTGCAAAAGGCGATACGCCGGCCAAACGCTTTGGTTTGATTGGCGTCTACGATGGCGATGATATCGATGTGGGGCGCATTCTTGTGGACTCCACCTGGCATCACTGGATGGACCTCAATCTTGATGGGCTTGAGGCGGCCGCCGACACCACCAACTTCGAGAAAATCGCAAGATATTTCCGAAATGTGGCCGTCTGGCTGTCGCGTGAAGGCCAGCGTAGTCAGATGCTGTTCTACACGACCTGGTGGAAGGTTCTCTCAGCTCGACTGTTCGAGGAACTCAACCCGTCAGTGTCCATCTTCAGGCTGGGTGAAGTGGGGCTGGATGTCATCGGACGCGAAGCCAGTGACTGCTTCCTCGATGAGTGGATCCTCATCTTCCTGCCTCGCGACATTCTGGACAAATTCCGCGAGCAGAAAGTTGATCCGGACTGGCCAATCTGGACGCGGCCAACCCTTGAAATGGCCAAGCAAGCCATGTTCGGGGGGGTCCTCCGCGAAATGATTGGCCTGCGTGATGAGATCATTCAGCTACGCGATGAAAAGGCCATCCGAAAGCTTTCGGTCGAGCGGCAGATCAAGAAGGCCTTTGCCACCGGCGCTCAAAAAGGCGTTGAAGAGTTTGATGAAGCGCTGACGCGCAATTCCAAAGCGATCGAACCCTTTGGGCCGCCGTGCAAATTCGAGCTGAAGGTCAAGGCGATGAAACGCCTGCTCGAAGAAGACTAGTCTTAAAGTGAATGGCCTGATCGGGCAGGGGTGTTGTTTCAAAACATCTCTGCCCTTTTCTGCAATTTGTGCTTAACTGGCGTTAACGCTTAAGAGGGAAACGCCAGATGACCGATGCAACAGCCATACCCGCCAGCGAGGCTCGTACCTCTGACGAGCTCTTGCCTTTCCTGAATAATTTCCATGACATCTTCACGACCATCGGGGTGGTGATTCTGTTTGTGGGGTTGGCCCTTGGCGGGACCCAGGTCTTCGACAGGATTGACCCAGCAGAAGGCACGCTGGTCTTTGACGCGGTCTGGCTGGGCCTGGTTGCTGGTGTGGGCGTTATCTCCTGGCTTGTCTCGGCCATTCTGGTGGGGCGGCAGCGTCGTATCCTTCCGGGCATCGTCCTGAGTGTGATCTTTGCGACCGCGGTCGGCACGGTCCTGATCTATCTCTACACCCAGGCGACAATTCTCCTGAATGACGGCCAGTCTCTGGAGCCGATCTTTGATGCGATTGCCGGGATTAATGAACCATCCCGCGATGCGTTCGGATCGATCATTTCTGAAGTGCCCTGGTCAGTGCGCATTTTCCCTGTTGGTGTGGGCCTGATCCTGTCAGCGGTCATCTGGGCCTATTACCAGCAATTCCGCCTTCCATTCGCCGCCGGCCTTTTGGGTGTGGCGCTTGTGACCACCATCTTTGCCGTGTTTGCGGTGATGGAGCCCTATCTCGCCTTCATCTGGAACCCGGCGGCCAGCTTGGTCACCGGGCTGATCCTGTTCTTTGCCGGGCTTTACTTTGACGCGCGCGATCCGGAGCGGAATACACGCCTGTCGGGCACTGGCTTCTGGATGCACTTCTTTGCCGCGCCCATCATGCTCAGCGCGGCTTTGACCATCGTCAATCTGGGCTTTGTGATCGATATTGCCGAGCTTGAAAGCGTGACGACCGGTGGTCCGCTCATGGCCGCAATCAGCGGCAATCAGATCGACGCGGTGCGTAGTGCCATCGCGACGCTGGGCGTGATCGCCGTGTTCGCGCTTGTCTCGCTTCTGATCAATCGTCGGGCGCTCATCGTGGCGGGCCTGATCAGTGCGGGAATCGCGCTTGGCGTGCTGGTCAACCAGCTGGGGCTGGGGGCTGCTGGCGTGACGGCGGTGACGCTGCTTCTGCTGGGCGGTGTCGTGGTACTCTTGGGCGCGGCCTGGAACCCGGTGCGTTCCATTCTGCTGGCCCCGTTCCCAAGCTCTGGCTCGCTGGCGCGCGTTTTCCCGCCGGTGAACCCGGCGCACGAAGGCTAATCACGGTCTCGGACTGAGGGTTCCGGCTTTTCTTCTGGCTGCGGTCGTGGTCAAACCATGCCCGTTTTCGCCCCTGATTGTGGAGGTCGCCCATGAAAGCCCTGGTCAAAGCTGCAGCCAAAGAAGGTCTGTGGATGCAGGACGTGGACAAGCCGGAGATCGGCCCTGATGAAGTGCTGATCCGCGTCCACATGACGGCGATCTGCGGCACCGATGTGCATATCTACAACTGGGACGACTGGGCACAGAAAAACGTGCCAACGCCCATGGTTGTTGGCCATGAATTCGGCGGCATTGTCGAGGAGATCGGCTCTGATGTGACCCGCATCAAGCCGGGCATGCGAGTATCCGGTGAAGGCCATGTGATTGGCGAACGCTCACGCGCGGTGCGGGCAGGGCGCTTCCACCTTGATCCTGACACCAAGGGTATCGGCGTGAACATGCCGGGGGCCTTTGCCGAATATCTGAAGATTCCAGCCTTCAACGTTGTGCCGCTGCCCGATGACGTGGCGATGGAACAGGCCGCTTTCCTCGACCCTCTAGGCAATGCGGTCCACACCGCGACGGCGTTTGATCTGGTTGGCGAGGACGTGCTGATCACCGGGGCCGGGCCCATCGGCATCATGGCCGCGGCTGTGGCCCGCCATTGCGGCGCGCGCCATGTGGTCGTCACCGATATCAATCCGGACCGCTTAAAGCTGCTGGTTCAGGTCGCGCCGCACGCCATCCCGGTCAATACGCTCAGCGAAGACCTCCGCGATGTGATGAACCGCTTGAAGATGACTGAAGGCTTCGATGTGGGCCTCGAAATGAGCGGCGCGGAACCGGCGTTCAATCAGATGGTTGAGCATCTGGTGATGGGCGGAAAGATTGCCATGCTGGGCCTGCCCGCCAAGCCGTTCAGCCTCGACATGGGCTCGCTGATCATGCGCGGCATCACCTTTAAGGGCATCTATGGCCGCGAGATGTTCGAGACCTGGCACAAGATGCTGGCCATGCTGCAGTCGGGGCTCGATGTCTCCAAACTCATCACCCACCGCCTGCCAGCGGGTGAGTTCCAGACCGGCTTCGACGCCATGCGCTCCGGCAAGGCGGGGAAGGTGATTCTGGACTGGCGTGAGGGGTAGACCAGCATTTGAAGGACGTCATCGCGATAAAGCCTGTATACGGCTGGGGATGGTTCGATCAATCTGGCAATGGGGTTGAAGTTCCTGAACCTTTTCAGCTTGTCGTGGAGCCTTCATCTGCAAATGGATCAAATAGGATTATTGGTTGTGTGGTAACGCCAAATCATCCGCTTTCGGATATGCGATGTGCTTTGGGTGTTCGTTCAGAAACGAGAGACGGGGCTGTGACGTATTCCGTTCTGGCGGGCATAGCCTCCAACCTGTCTGATTTCGACAAGCTCTCCGGCAAGGACGCTCTTCTTACAGGTTTTGCACAGTCATGACCCACGACACCCTCCCGCTCGATTTTACCGAATTGCCCGAACCCGAGATGCGCGCGCGAGCACTCGCCTTCTTTGAAGCGATGACGGCGCGGCGCACGATCCGGGATTTCTCTGAGAGGCCGGTGCCGCGCGACCTCATTGAGACCGCAATCCTGACCGCAGGAACTGCGCCCAATGGGGCCAATCATCAGCCGTGGTGGTTTTCAGTGTTGGGGCAGGGGCCGCTTCGGACGCAGCTGCGAGAAGCGGCCGAGGCTGAGGAGCGCGCCTTCTATGAGGGCAAGGCGGGGGAAGAGTGGCTCGACGCGCTGGCCCCTCTGGGGACTGACGCCAACAAGCCATTTCTGGAAACCGCACCCTGGATTATCGCGGTGTTTGCTCAGCGGCGCGGCGGACCCAATCCGGGTGACCACAAGAAGAATTACTATGTCTCAGAGAGCGTTGGCATCGCCTGCGGCCTGTTGATCGCGAGCCTGCATCAGGCCGGCCTTGCCACGCTGACCCACACGCCCAACCCGATGAGTTTCCTGTCTGAGATCTGCAAGCGGCCCAAGGACGAAAAGCCGGTCATGCTGATCGTGACCGGCTACCCGGCAGATGGCGCACGCTATCCAGCCCACGCCGCCAGTAAAAAGACGCTCGATCAAATCAGCGATTTTCGGTGATGAGTTGATCGAGGAGGCGCAGTACCTCTTTCGACGCCTCTTCCATTTCTGCAAACGCTGCTTCAGTACCTTCGCGATTGCCCTGGCTCCATAGCCGAGCGGCGCGCTTGCCCGCCTCGTGGGTCGCGGCGTGAGGCGTTTCAAGCGCGACGAATGTTTGAGAGCCCGAGAACTGGGTCCGGGCGGCCTCATACCATTTGCCAAGACGACAGGAGCGATGATCCGCCAGCTCGTCCTCGCGCAGGTTGGAGACGCCCATCAGCATGCCCGACAGACGCTTCTTCCAGAGCAGGTGGTCCGACTTCGCACAATGCAGCACGAAGTCATCAATATTGCGGTCCTGCAGGCTTGCCAGCGCAGCAACAACAGTTTTTTCGTAAGTGGCACTGGCGGCAACCACATTGTCAGTGCGTTCGCGCGCCCGCGTCGCGCCCTGCGCAACGCCGCTGACCGATTGAGCGAGCTCTGTCGTTGCCCCGGACTGTTCATCCATAAGGCGGGCAATTTCACTGACATGGCCTTCGCTTTCGCGAACCTTCCGGTCACCCGCTTCAACGCGCGATTCCACGGTTTCAGCAGCACTGGCACCGGCCTCCACAGAGGCGCGCGACTGTGCGACAGCCCCTGAGATTGCTTCGACTTCGCCCTGGAGCGCGTTGATTCGATTGCGGATGTCTTCAGTTGCCTTGGCGGTCTGACCTGACAGTGCCTTAACCTCTCCGGCAACAACCGCAAAGCCTTTGCCCGCTTCACCGGCGCGTGCAGCTTCAATTGTCGCGTTCAGAGCCAGCAGGTTCGTCTGGTCGGCGATCTGGGAAATTGTGTCGACGATTTCTGCGATCTGGCGGGAGGCGTTCTCAAGGCCGCCGATGCGGGCATTGATCGTTTCAAACGCGTCACCGATCTGGCCGACTTCGCGCCGGGCTTCCGCGGCCGCTTCGCGCGCGGCTGCAGTCTCGCTGACACACTCGGTGAGCCCTGAAGAAGAAGAGGCGGCGAGTTGGTTGATGGTACGGATGGAGGAGTCGAGCTCCTCAACGGCCGCACTCATGGTCTGGGCGTGGCTGTCCATGTCGCGCACTTCGCCCGCAGCGCTGGCTACGGCCGCCATGGCTTCGCTGGTCTGCATGGAGAAGGTGACAGTGCGTTCCAGTTCGGCCAGGTCCTCGGCGCGCAACTTCTCAGACGCGGCATTCACAGCGCTCACCACATCACGGGTCAGCCCCGACGTATCCGGGATCGCTCCGCTTGCCAGCGCCTCCAGCGCTGCAACGAGGACCGCTGTATCCTCGGCCTGGCTGGTAGCAGACGCTGGCACCTTTATCGGTGACGTTTCATGAGCTTGTGTCGAGCGGCGTAGCTGGCTGAACATGCCAATCCCCCAGAATTGTACTTTGAGAGATCACCGTTCGTCCGCTTTGGTGAATAACCGGTTACTTCGGCTGGCTACACCCGCACTCGCGGCTGGCTGGCGGTCGTTGACCAGATGAGCGCAATAATCCAGCCGATGCCCGTCCAGCCCAGCAGAACATTGGTCAGGAAGATTGCAAACCCGTTGTGGTGACCTCGCAAGAGCGCGATCAAGGCGGGCAGGAAATAGAGCAGGGCAACAACAACAAGGCCTTCCACGGCGCGGTCTCCTTTATCGACTTTCGATAAATATGGAGGCCGTTGCCCCGCGCTTCAAGTGAAGCCTTCGTAAGGTTTGCTCAAAAAAGAAACCCCGGCGCTATGGCCGGGGCTTCCTCAAGTGTCGTCGTTTTAAAAGCTTACCCCTGTGTGGGCGTGGCTCCGCCTTCATAGTCGGCGTCCGGGAACTGATAGTCCTTGAAGATCTCGCGCAGCTTGGTCTTCAGGATCTTGCCCGTTGCACCCAGCGGCATTTCCTCGATGAACTCGATCCCATCTGGCAGCCACCATTTCGGCACCCGCTCAGCCAGATACTCACGGATCGACTCAGCGGTCGGCGTGGTGTTCGGCTTGGGCTGAACGATCAGCAGCGGACGCTCCTGCCATTTGGGGTGCGGGTGACCTACAGCAGCTGCCATTGCGACTTCGGGGTGGCCCATCGCCGCGTTCTCAAGATCGATGGAGCTGATCCACTCACCGCCGGACTTGATCACGTCCTTGGAGCGGTCGGTGATGGTCATATAGCCATCTTCGTCGATATGGCCGACATCGCCGGTTTTGAACCAGCCATCATCGGTGAAGCTCTCAACGCCAGCACCGCGATAATAGCTGTCGATGATCCAGGGGCCGCGCACATGGATGTGACCGGACGACTGGCCGTCGCGCGGCAGCACGTTGCCGTCGTCATCAACGGTGCGCATGTCGACACCAAACAGCAGGCGACCCTGCTTCAGCTTGATGCCGATCTTTTCGTCATCGGTGAGGTCATCATGCTTGGGCAGAAGCTTGCCGACAGTCCCCAGCGGGCTCATCTCGGTCATGCCCCAGCCTTGCTGCATGTCAACGCCATACTCGTCCTGATAGGCACGCAGGAGCGCCTCTGGCATGGCCGAGCCGCCCATCAGCACCTTGTCGACGCTGTCGATGCGCTTGCCGCTTTCGCGCAGATACTGAAGCAGGGCGAGCCATACGGTAGGCACGCCCAGAACCTGGTTGACGCTTTCAGCTTCGATCAGCTCCTGAATGGACGCGCCATCCAGCTGAGCGCCCGGGAAAACGAGCTTCGCGCCCGACATGGCGGCGGCATAGGGCACGCCCCAGGCGTTCACGTGGAACATCGGCACGACCGGCATGATGATGCCGTCAGCCCCCACGCCCACCGCATCGACACTGCAGCTCGTCAGGGCGTGCAGAACCGTGGAGCGGTGCGAGTAAAGCGCGCCCTTGGGCTCACCCGTGGTGCCAGACGTGTAGCAAAGACCCGCTGCCGTGTTCTCGTCGAACTCCGGCCACTCGTAATGATCGTTGGCCTTCTCAAGCAGCGTCTCGTAGGCGGCTGTCTTGGTCTGGGTCTGCGGCTTGGTCTTCTCGCCGGTGAGCGCGACCCAGCTCTTGACGGTTTTACAGTGCTTGGCGATCGCATCCACGATGGGCGCGAACTGAACATCGAAGAAGACGTGTTTGGCCTTGGCGTGGTTGATGATCCAGGCGATGCCTTCCGGCCCCAGGCGCGGGTTGGCCGTGTGGACCACAGCGCCAACACCAGACACAGCGTAGTAGAGCTCAAGGTGGCGGTGGGTGTTCCAGGCGATGGTGGTGATCCGGTCGCCAGGCTTGACCTTCAGCGGTCCGGTCAGGGCATTTGCCAGCTTCATGGAGCGGGCGTGGCAGTCGGCATAGCCGTAACGGTGGATCTCACCGGTATCGGGTAGGCGAGAAACAATCTCGCGCTTGCCGTGGTTAAGCGCCGCGTGACGCAAAATGTCCGCAATCATAAGCGGACGGTCCATCATCTGACCGCGCAGCATGGGGCCTCCTCCCTCAGGTCTGAATATTCAGGTGCGGGCTGTCTTGTTGCAGCCTTCATCGCAATTAGCTGCCATCAAAAGGCTGACCGGGCAAAAGCGCAATCCCCTCAACGGCAAAATCCGGGTTGAAAAACTGGTAAAACGCCTATGGATTAAGCGCCATGACCCATGCACTGCCCGTATTTGACGATGTCACAGCGGCGGCTGAGCGTATTTGCTCCCACGCTGTTCGCACTCCGCTTTTATCCAACGCTGCGCTTGATGAGCGTGTCGGGGGGCGCGTTCTGATCAAGCCTGAATGCCTGCAGCGCACGGGCTCATTTAAATTCCGCGGCGCTTTCAATGCATTGTCACAGTTTGATTCTGAGCAGCGCAACGCCGGCGTCGTGGCGTTTTCGTCTGGCAATCATGCTCAAGGCATTGCCGAAGCGGCACGCCTGCTGGGCATGCCGGCAACCATCGTGATGCCCCACGACGCCCCTGAGGTGAAGAAACGCGGTGTGATCAGCCGTGGTGCTGGGCTGAAACTCTATGACCGCGAGACGGAAAGCCGCGAAGAGATATCCAATGCGATCGCGGCTGAGACCGGAGCCACGGTTATCCCGTCCTACGACCATCCCCACATCATGGCGGGGCAGGGCACCTGCGGGCTTGAGCTTTTTGAGGATCTCGCCGAAACGGGTGTTGAAGCTGACCAGCTGGCTTGCTGCCTGGGTGGCGGTGGCCTGATCAGCGGGATTGGCCTTGCAGCCGGTGAGCTGTCCCCGCGGACCCGGCTCTATGGCGTTGAGCCTGAGGGCTTTGAAGATCACAAGCTCTCGCTGCAGGCCGGACACCGAGTGGAAAGCCCGCGCAAGTCCGGGTCGATCTGTGACGCGCTCCTTACGCCCATGCCGGGCGAGCTGACCTACGCGCTCAACGAAAAACAGCTAACCGACGTGGCGGTCGTCACTGATGACGAGGCGATGGCGGCCGTGCGCTTCGCGTTTGAAACGCTCAAGCTAGTCGTTGAGCCGGGCGGGGCGGTTGCCCTGGCCTCGCTATTGTCAGGCAAGCTGGATGGCCGTGATCGGACCAGCGTCATCGTGCTGACCGGTGGCAATATTGATCCAGCCGTGATGAGCCAGGCGATCAGCGCCTAGCGGTCGCTCTCTGGCTCTTCTCCGCGCAGCGAGGGAGCTGGTGCAGCGCTTGCTTCCGCTTCCTGCGCCGCCGCTTCGGCTGCCGCGCGCTCAGCGGCCTGTGCGGCGAACTCGGCCTGGCGGATCGATTCCACAAAGTCTGCCGGCAAGGCGGGCAGGTCCTGAGCAAAATAAGGCCCGGCCAGATCACCTGAAATGCGCAGTTCGGTCGGTTCCAGGCTTTCACCGAGCCGGGCACGGTAAACCTGAACATTCTCAATCACACGCTGCACATAGTTACGTGTCTCGGAGAAGGGGATGCTTTCGGTCCAGTCGATGGGATCAATCTCGCCGGTGCGCGGGTCGCCGTAGTTTTCCACCCAGCGACGCACACGGTGACCGCCCGCGTTATAGGCGGCCAGCGCCATAACCAGCGAGCCGTCATTGTCGTCCACGACCTCATCCAGGTGGGCCATGCCCAGCACCAGATTGTATTGCGGGTCGTCGGTCAGACGCTGGAAGTCGTAAGGCATGTCCAGCTGGCGTGCGGTCTGGCGCGCCGTGGCCGGCATCATCTGCATGATGCCGCGCGCGCCAGCACCACTGACGGCGCGAGGATCAAACTCGGTTTCCTGACGGATGACAGACAGCGTCAGGGCCGCCTCCGGCGCAATCGGCGCGTAATCCGGCAGATCAATGAGCGGGTAGGCGCGTTCCGCCAGCGTGATGCCTTGCAGGCGTCCGGCTTTAGCGGCGCGAACCGCCTGACGCAGGCGATTAAACTCAAGTGCGATATCGGCGAGCATGGCCTGCTCAATCGCGGTCTCCATCTCATCATCAAGATGGTAGATGAAGACGCGGAAGAGATAGTCGGAATCCACCTCCGCCAGCAGGCGCAGCGCCTGGATATCGCGCCGCCCTTCAAAGGCCGCGAGCTCCTCTTCGGTCGGCTGAGGGTCTGGCGGCAAGTCCAGCCGCGCGGCTTCCGGCCCGAGCGCCAATAGCGCGAGCTGGCCGTAATAGACGGTCGGATGCTCGGCTGCGGCGAGGAAACGATCGCGGGCCAGCTCCAGCTCGCCAGAGGCTTCAGCCGCACGTCCCTGCCAGTATTTTGCACGGGCGAGCGATACGTCGGTGGTAACGCCTGCTTCCAGCGTTGCGAAATGTTCAAAGGCGGCCAAGGGGTCTTCAAGTCGGGTCAGCGCGAGCCAGCCAGACAGGAATTCAGCATCGGCGAAATCAACGCCGCTCGACATGCCGTGGGCCGATGACAGGCGATAGGCGTCCTCAAACTGCTCATCTCGGATGAGATCGAGGATCATCAGCTTGCGCTCAGTCCACATGGCATCAAGCGCACGGGCGTCATGATAACCGTCAGGCAGCTCCAGCAGCAGGGGAAGCGCACGGTCGTCATAGCCCGACCGGCGACGCCAGCGGGCCCGCTCATAAAGAAGCCCCGGGTGATCCTGAAGCGAGGCCGGGACGGCATCGACGGCGCGGTCCACACCGCCACGACGCGTTGCCAACCGAATGCGCGCATCGGCAAGGCGCTGTTCTGCGGCGCTGAGGAGCGGGGTCAGGCGGCTGGCGGCGGTTCGTTGCCCGGCCCACAGGAGGAAGTCGACACGGGTCGCATGATCCTCGCGGGTGAACAGCTCACGATGTTCGCGCAGCGTGTCGCTCTGGAAGGACAGGCGCATGCGCTGCGTGCGCCAGGCTTCGACAATCTGGGCTTCGCCCTCTTCGGTCCGGCCCAGCGCGATCAGCGCCCGACCAAGCGCGACGCGGCCTTCACCGGTCACCGGTTCACGGGTCTCGAACCACTGGGCGATGAGCGCAGGGCTCATGCCTGAGTCTTCAATCTTCCACTCGGCTTCGCGCTGAATGGACCAGCTACGCGGCCAGTCGCCCAACGTATTGATGGCGACATTCAGGTCAGAGAAGGGTGCGCGGGCGTCGCTGACGGCGATCCGCCATAGCATCAGGTCCTGCGCGACCCGGTTTTCAAGCTGGTAGTGATAGGTGCGGACCTCGTCCCAGTCATCATCATCGGCTGCGGCCATGGCGCGCCGGAACAGGCCGAAATCGGCATCCGACAGAAGCTGTGAATGGTTGGGAACGTCGGGCTTTAAACGTGGAACCGGAGACTGTGCCAGGGCGGGCACGGTCAGACCCAGACTAATCATCACGGCGACGGTACGAGCAATCATCACTAAAACCGGCCCTCTCACGTGGACGCTCCCCAGACCTCAACAGTGCGCCAGACTGGAACACCTGTCGAGGCCGCATTGCGGCTCTTGTTGGAGTGATATGGGACGCCTATGTTCCACGACCAATTTCCAGACACGAGGGATTGCGACATGTTCCGCGGCTCCATGACTGCGCTTGTAACGCCATTCAAGAATGGTGCCGTCGATGAGGCGGGCTTTACCACTCTCGTTGAGCGTCAGATTGCCGATGGCACCCATGGCCTTGTGCCGGTTGGCACCACTGGTGAAACGCCAACCCTGACGGTCGAAGAGCGCCGCCGGGTCATCAAGCTGTGCGTTGAAGTGTCTGCAGGCCGCGTGCCCGTGATTGCCGGTACCGGCGCAAATGTCACCGCTGCCTCCATCGAGGCACAGGACTACGCCAAACAAGTGGGTGCTGACGCGGGGCTTGTGGTTGCGCCGTATTATAACAAGCCGTCCCAGGCTGGGCTGGCTGCGCACTTCAAGGCGATTGCTGACGCCGTCGCACTGCCGATCTTTGTTTACAATATTCCTGGTCGGTCCATCGTCGATATCTCCAACGCGACCATGGCGGAAATCGCCAGTCATCCCAATGTGATCGGCGTGAAGGATGCCACGGGCGACGTTCAGCGCGTGACGCAATACCGGCTCGGGATTGGTGAAGACTTCGTTCAGCTGTCTGGTGAAGATGCGAGCGCGCTCGGCTACAACGCCCATGGCGGTCACGGCGCGATCTCGGTGACGTCCAACGTGGCTCCTGAGCTGTGCTCGAAATTCCAGACCGCCTGCCTTGACGGCAGGTGGGATGAGGCCCGTGCCCTGAACGATAAACTCCAGCCGCTGCATGAGGCGATGTTCTCTGCTCCGAGTCCGGCCCCTGCGAAATATGCGCTGTCGCTGTTGGGGCTGTGTGAGCCGGACGTTCGCCTGCCGCTGGTGGAGTGCCCAGACGATGTGAAGGCGAAGGTGCGCTCAGCCATGGAAGGGTGCGGCCTCCTATGAGTGCAAAGAAGGGCGAGAACGGCAATGCCGTCGCGGTCAACCGCCGGGCTCGCTTTGATTACGAAATCACAGACACGTTTGAGGCGGGCCTGGTTCTGGTGGGCACCGAGGTTAAATCCCTGCGCGATGGCAAGGCGAATATCGCCGAAAGCTATGTTAGCCCGGAGAAGGGTGAAATCTGGCTCATTAACGCTGACATTCCGCCCTTCAGTCACGGCAATCGCCACAATCACGAACCCCGCCGCCCCCGAAAGCTTCTGCTTCACAAGAAGGAGATGTCAAAGCTGTTCGGAGCGGTGCAGCGCGAAGGCATGACCGTCATCCCGCTGCGACTTTTCTTCAACGACCGCGGTCTCGCAAAGCTCCAGATCGGTCTGGCCAAAGGCAAAAAGACCATCGACAAGCGCGAAACGAAGAAAGAACGCGACTGGAATCGCGCCAAACAGCGGATCATGAAGAATTTTGGCTAGAGGAGGCGCTCGCGCGCTGCCGCGAAAACGTCGTGAAACATCGCTTCGGTGAGGCGTCCCGTGTTCGTATTATACCGTGAGCAGTGATAGCTGTTGATCACGGTGACGGGGCCATGAGGGCCTTCGATGGCGTGTTCGGCCCCGTGGGCGAACTTGAAGGCAGATTGCTTGTAGCCCAGCGCCTTGAGCGTGTTTTCGTGGGCCACCCGTCCGAGGGCAACCAGAACTTTCAGGTGCGGCAGCGCGGCGATCCTGGCGGTCAGGAAGGGGCGGCAGTTATTCATCTCCGCGCCGATGGGCTTGTTCTGCGGCGGCACGCAGCGCACGGCATTGGTGATCAAGGCGTCAACGAGCTTCAGATCATCCCGGGCATCCTGCTGGAAGGTGCCGGTCGAGAAGCCGTATTTTTCAAGCGTGGGATAGAGCAGGTCGCCGGCCCAGTCGCCAGTAAACGGCCGGCCCGTGCGGTTGGCCCCACCACGACCCGGTGCGAGCCCGACGACGAGGAGGCGAGCCTCCTCATCGCCGAAGCTGGGCGCAGCACCATTGAACCAGGTCGGCTCAGCGGCCTGGTTCTCACGGCGATACTGGACTAGGCGAGGGCAGAGCTCGCAGTCAGCGGGCGGCTCGGCCGCCACGCTGTCTGGTGCGCCCGCCATTAGTCTTCGTCGTCCTCATAATCGTCGCGGGGGCGACGCTCACGGCCAACGAGTTTGCCAAGCTCCGCAAGCTCAACAAAAGTATCGGCCTGGCGGCGAAGATCATCGGACGCCATGGGCGGGCTTGATTTCAGGGTCGAGACCACCGACACCCGTACGCCCTTACGCTGCACAGCTTCGACCACCTTGCGGAAGTCGCCATCACCGGAGAACAGAAGGATGTGATCGAGGTGGTCTGCCGCCTCGACGATGTCGACGGCGATTTCCACATCCATGTCACCCTTGATGCGACGTCGGCCACTGTCATCGGAATACTCCTTGGCGGCCTTGGTCACGACCTTGAAGCCGTTATAGTCCAGCCAGTCGATCAGCGGCCGGATGGGCGTGTATTCTTCATTTTCGATCAGGGCGGTGTAGTAATTGGCGCGAATGAGGCGACCGCGCTTGCGGAACTCCTCGAGTAAACGGCGATAATCAATATCAAAATCAAGCGCTTTAGCGGCGGAATACAGATTCGCGCCATCAATGAACAAACCAATACGTTCGTCAGGGTAGAAGGTCATTGTTATGCCTTTCGGTCGATTACAGAGTTTAAATGACGCCCACCAAGGCATTTTCGTCGCCTTGGGAGCCAACAAATCATATGGGGCGCGCAGCCCGCTTGAAAACCTGCAATCGGCATTGTCGGCGTTGAAAAATGCAGGGGTCGAGATTGTCGCAGCCTCACAGCCCTGGCGGACCCCGGCCTGGCCAGACCCGTCCGATCCGCCCTTCGTGAATGGCTGCGTGCAGGTGCAGACCGCACTGGACCCTGGTGCCCTGATGGCGCTCCTCCACGACATTGAGCAAGACCATGGGCGAGTTCGGTCGGTTCGCAACGCGCCTCGGAGCCTTGATCTTGATCTGATCGACTATGGTGGACAGGTGATAGCGGCAAAGGGAGAGGGCGGCCTGGAGCTGCCCCATCCCCGCGCGACACAACGCAACTTTGTGCTGCTGCCCCTGCGTGATATTGCGCCGCACTGGGTCGATCCGGTCAGCGGAATTTGCCTTGATCGACTGATCGCACAGCTGCCTTTAGAGGACCGCAATGCCTGCAGACCGGCGGGCGGGGTGTTGTGCGCTGCCGCAAGCGGCTTGAAGCGCGGCGCTCAGTAAGGTATCTGAATTCTTTCACTCTTGTGTTCGCCTTTAGGAGCGCCCCCGTATGGCTCGCGTCACCGTCGAAGATTGCATCGAAAAGATCGACAACCGCTTTCAGCTTGTGCTGATGGCCGCTCACCGGGCTCGCAATATTGCAGCCGGCTCAGAGCTGACCCTCGATCGCGACAACGACAAGAATCCGGTTGTGGCGCTGCGTGAGATTGCTGAAGACAATCTCGACATGGAAACGCTGACCGAGAGCCTTGTCTCCGGCCTCCAGCGCGTCATCCCGAATGACGAGGACGAAGCTGAAGAGCGCGGTGCTCAGGCCGAGCAGCAGGCTGCTCTTCCTGCGCCGGAAATGGACGAAGCTGCCATGCTCAAGGCGCTTCAGTCTGACCGGGACGGCCCTGCAGACGGCCGCATTTAACCTGTGAGTGCGCTGGCGACCCCGTCCGCGCCCAACTCTCCCGCCGACGCCATACCAAGCGCCGACGATCTGGTTGCGCGGGTAAAATCATACCACCCGAAGGCCGACGAGGATCTGCTTCGCAGAGCCTATGATTTTACGCGCGACGCTCACGAGGGTCAGACGCGCCATTCCGGTGCGCCCTATTACGGGCACACGGTTGAGGTTGCGCTGCTGCTGGCTGATCTGCGGCTTGATGTGGCCACGATCTGTACCGGGCTTCTCCACGATACGGTTGAAGATACAGACGCCACGCTGAACGATATCGAGCGGGAGTTCGGGGCCGATGTGGCCCAGCTGGTCGATGGCGTGACCAAGCTTGGCCAGATGAATTTGCGTTCCAAGCGGACCAAGCAGGCTGAAAATCTTCAAAAGCTGGTCGTGGCGATTACCCGCGATGTTCGTGTGCTGCTGGTCAAGCTTTGTGACCGCTTGCACAATATGCGCACGCTCCACTTTGTGCCCAAGCAGGACAAGCGGGAACGGATTGCCCGCGAGACCCTTGAAATCTACGCCCCGCTTGCCCGGCGCATTGGTGTGAACCGGGTCTGTGTGGAACTGGAAGACCTGGCGTTTTTCAATCTCAATCCGCCAGCCTACCAGTCCATTACCAAGCGCTTGTCAGACTTGCGCCACTTGCGCAGTAATGAGGTTGCAGAGGTCTCCGCCAGCCTGTCCCAGGAACTGGTTGATTCAGGGCTCGATGCCCGGGTGTTTGGGCGTGAGAAGCGACCCTATTCGATCTGGCGCAAGCTGGAGAAGAAGGGCGTCGGCTTTGAGGATATTGCTGACATCTACGCTTTCCGGGTGCTCGTTGAGGATCCGACAGACTGCTACCGCGTGCTGGGCGTCATCCACCAGCGCTGGCGCTGCGTGCCGGAGCGTTTTCGCGATTATATTTCGGTGCCGAAACCGAATAACTATCGCTCGCTTCACACCACCGTCATCGGTCCCAGCAATCTGCGCGTTGAGCTTCAGATCCGTACCGAGGACATGGAGCGCATTGCCGAGGACGGAGTGGCCGCACACTGGCGCTACAAGTCGGGCAGTTATGCGTTCGACGCCAAATCTGCAGCCGATGCGGGCGGCGATCCGGTGGAGCGCTTGCGGCCCCTGATGGAGATCCTGAACCAGGGCGGCGATCCAGACGAGTTTCTGGAACATGCCAAGCTGGAGATGTTTGCCAACGAGGTTTACGCCTTCACCCCGAAGGGTGATCTTATTGCGCTTCCCGGCGGAGCAACGCCTCTGGACTTTGCCTACGCGCTCCATACCGAGCTTGGGCACACCGCCATTGGTGCGAAGATTAACGGGCGCGATCGCCCGCTGCGCACACGTCTTTCCAATGGTGATGTAGTTCAGATCATCAAGGGCGGTGAACGTCATCCGCCTGCGGGCTGGGAAGATCTGGTCATTACTGGACGGGCACGCGCAGCCATCCGCAAGCTGATCCGATCATCTGAGACCGAAGAGTTCGAGCGCATCGGCAAGGTCATCGCCGAGCATGCCTTCCTGCGCGAAGGCAAGGTCTTCCGTGAGAACATGCTCGAGGACGCTCTAAAGCGCCTCGATGTGGAGAACGCTGACGTGCTCTACCAGGCACTTGGCCGGGGCCAGATTGGCTCTGGTGAGCTTTTCGAAGCTGTGTTCCCGGGCATGAAGGAAATGCGCGGCAAGCTCCCTCAGGACCGTGAACGCATTGAGGATGAGCAAGGCCGGCTTTACGTCCATGGCCGGGGCCTGACGCAAGGCATCGGACTCCACTTTGCCAGCTGTTGTTCGCCCATGCCGGGCGACCGCATCGTCGGCGTTCTGGAGCCGGGCAAAGGCGTCAACGTCCATGTGATCGACTGTGAAGTGCTCGCCGCACACGAGGATGAGGAAAGCCTCGAAAACTGGATCGATCTGAAATGGACGCCTGAGACTGACAATGCTGTGTCCGTGGGCCGGATCCACGCTACGGTTCGCAACGAGCCGGGTGTGCTGGCGGAGATGGCGGGCATTGTCGGGGAGGCTGGCGGTAATATCTCCGACGTGAAGACGCTGGAGCGGACGACGGACTTCTTCACGATGTATTTTGACGTTGAGGTTTTCGACGCCAAGCATTTGCTGAACATCATTGCGGCGCTGAAGACCAGTGACCGCGTCGTTGCTGCTGAGCGTGCCCGCGCATCAGGCGAAGACGAAGACTAGACACTGATTTCTTGAGGGATTTGCCATGATCGTTGATGAAGTCCTTGCTGAGTTCAGGCAGGCCGGAGCCTTGCTTGAAGGTCATTTCATTTTGTCGTCCGGGCTGCGCAGCCCCGTTTTCCTGCAAAAAGCGCTCGTCTTTCGTGATGGCGCGCGTACTGAGCGGTTATGCGCTGCTCTCGCTGCGAAGATCGCGGAGAGTGGAGCCGGGCCCTTTACCGCCATCGTGTCGCCAGCCATGGGCGGGATTATTCCAGGCTATGAAACGGCCAAACAGCTCGGGCTGCCCTTCATGTTTGTCGAGCGTGAGAATGGTGAATTTGCCCTGCGCCGTGGATTTGAGCTGACGGCTGCGGACCGTGTTCTGGTGATCGAAGACATCGTCACCACCGGCCTGTCCTCTCGCGAATGCATTACTGCCATTGAGGCGACCGGTGCAAAGGTTGTCGCTGAGGGCTGTCTTGTGGATCGCTCCGGCGGTCGAGCTGATGTTGGCGTACCGCTGACCGCGCTGGCAACGGTGGATTTCCCGGCCTATCCGGCGGACCAGCTTCCTGAAGAGCTTGAGCGTATCCCGGCTGTAAAACCGGGCAGCCGAGGTCTCGCCTGATGAGTGATCGTCTGCGCCTTGGCCTGAACATTGATCACGTTGCGACCATTCGCAATGCCCGCGGCGGTGCCCATCCGGACCCGGCGCGCGCAGCTGCGATGGCGGCTGAGGCTGGCGCAGACGGCCTGACCATTCACTTGCGCGAGGACCGCCGCCACATCCGTGATGGTGACCTGGACGCGATCCGACGGGCCTCCCCTTTGCCGATCAATCTTGAGATGGCCGCCACCGAAGAAATGTGCGCCATCGCGACGGCGTTTAAACCGCACGCCGCCTGTATTGTTCCGGAAAAACGAGAAGAGCGCACGACTGAGGGCGGGCTCGATGTGGCGGGTCAGCACAATCAGATCGCGCCGATTGTCCGGGCTCTGGCAGGGGCGGGTTCGCGGGTCTCGCTCTTCATAGAACCGGATCCGGTTCAGATTGCCGTTTCAGAAGTGCTGGGAGCCCCAGTCGTGGAGCTGCATACGGGCAAATTTGCCGAGCTTTGGCAGGAAGGCGGCCAAGCTGCGGCGGCTGATGAGCTTGATAAGATCAAGCTTGCAGCGCGTGAAGCCCGCTCTCGCGGTCTTGAACCGCATGCTGGCCACGGCCTGACCTTTGATAATGTGAAGCCGATTGCCGCGATCGCAGAGATCGCAGAGCTCAATATCGGCCACTTCCTGATCGGCGAGGCGATCTTTGTCGGGCTGCCCGCTGCGATCCAGCGCATGCGCTCGCTTATGGATGAAGCCCGTCAGGAGCAGGCTGCGTGATCATCGGCATCGGCTCTGACATCATTGATATCCGCCGCATCGAACGGTCGGTGGACCGATTTGGCGAGCGCTTCCTCAATCGGGTTTTTACCGAGGGTGAGCGGGCAAAGGCTGAAAGTCGCCGACGCAGCATTGATACCTACGCCAAACGCTTTGCGGCCAAGGAGGCCTGTGCCAAGGCGCTCGGCACCGGCATTTATCGCGGCGTGACCTGGAAACAGATCGAGGTCGTCAATCTGAAAGGCGGCAAGCCGACCCTGCGCCTGACCGGGGCGGCGGCTGAGCGTCTTGAGGAGCTCACGCCTTCAACGCTGAACACGCTGGTTCATGTCACCCTGACAGATGATCACCCCTGGGCTCAGGCTTTTGTGGTGATCGAAGCGGTTGAACGCCACCTGATCTGATGAGTGAAGACACGCGCAGAAAGGCCCGCCGCCGACGCCTGATCCGTCGGCTGAGGCGTGTTCGTGAGGGCGAGAGTCTGGTCCTGACGATTGCGGGGGCCGTCCTGCTGGCGATTGCCGTGCGCACGCTGCTGTTTCAACCCTTTCATATTCCAACCGAATCCATGCGCCCGACGCTGGAGAGCGGCGATTATGTGATCGCGTCGAAATGGAGCTATGGCTACTCGCGCTTTTCATTACCCTTTGCGCCAGACATCGGCGAGGGCCGCCTGTTCGCGCGGATGCCAGAGCGGGGTGACATCGCAGTGTTTCGCGCGCCCCAGACTGGTGCCGATACCTATATCAAGCGCGTGATTGGACTGCCCGGTGATCTCATTGAGATCCGCGACGGTGTGATCAGCATCAATGGCGCACCGATCCCGCGCGGGCTTGTGGGCGATGATCAGCAGATTGATAGCAATGGCAATCTGGTGCGTTACGGGCGCTATGAGGAAATTCTGTCGGGTGGAACGGGCTATGTGGTGCTGGATCGGGGGCCGGGTGATCTTGATACATTTGGCCCGCGCGTCGTACCCGATGGTCATGTTTTTGTGCTTGGCGACAATCGTGATGAGTCCCGCGACAGTCGGGTGCCGCCGCCCATCGGGCCGGGCTTTGTTCCCGCTGACAACTTGATCGGGCGAGCTGAAATCGTGCTGGTTTCCGCGACGCCGCGCTTTGAAATCTGGAAGCCGTGGACCTGGTGGCATCTGCGTCCACAGCGCTTCTGGCTGTCCCTTGATCCCGACCCGGCCTAAAAGACCCCCATGAGTGATCGAATTACCGCCTTCGAAGCCCGCATCGGGCAGAAGTTCAAAGATCAGGCTCTGCTTGAGCGGGCCTTGACCCATGCCAGTCATGGCGATGGTCGCTCGCGCGCGCAGTCCAATGAACGGCTTGAGTTTCTCGGTGACCGGGTTCTGGGGCTGATGGCGGCAAGCTGGCTGCATCGCAGCTTCAGTGAACTGGATGAGGGTGGGCTGGCGCATCGCCTGAACGCGCTTGTGAACAAGTCTGCCTGCGCGCGTGCTGCGCGGCGCTGTGATCTGGGTGACGCGCTCCGCCTGTCACCGGCTGAGGATCGCCTCGGCGGGCGCAACAAGGACTCAATTCTGGCTGACGCCTGTGAAGCGGTGATCGGCGCGCTTTTCCTTGATGGCGGGCTGGAGGCAGCACAGGCCTTCTTTGATCAGGTCTGGGCTGAAGAGCTTTCGGGCCTGACCAAGCGGCCCAAGGATGCCAAGTCCAGCCTTCAGGAATGGGCGGCATCCAAAGGTCATGGCTCTCCGATTTATGAGACGCTTGGCAAAAAAGGCCCCGAACATCGGCCGGCATTCGAGGTCTCTGTGACCGTCGAGGGCGCAGGCACGGCGGTAGGTGAGGGCGGCTCCAAACAGGCCGCCCAACGCGCCGCCGCACAAATACTTCTAGATCAGGAGGCCAGGGATGGCTGATGCCACACGGGCCGGATTTGCGGCCATCATCGGAGCGCCCAACGCTGGCAAGTCGACGCTGGTCAACGCGCTCGTCGGCCGGAAGGTCTCCATCGTCACGCCCAAGGTTCAGACCACGCGCTTTCAGGTGCGCGGCGTGATGCTGCACGGCCAGACGCAGATTGTTCTGGTGGACACGCCAGGCGTTTTTGCGCCACGTCGCCGACTGGACCGCGCCATGGTGGCGGCGGCCTGGGATGGAGCCACGGAAGCTGACACCATCGTCCACGTGGTAGATGCGGCGGCTCAGCTGAACGAGCAAACTCGCACCGTTCAGGACGTGGAGCGCGTGATCGAAGGCCTGCGCACTCATAATGCCAAGGCCATTCTGGTCCTCAACAAGATTGATCTTATCAAGCGTGAAGACCTTCTGGCGCTGTCGCAAAAGCTCCATGAGACCGGGGTTTACAGCGATGTCTTCATGATCTCGGCGGCCAAGGGCGATCATATTGATGATCTGGGCGCTGAGCTTGCCAAGGCCATGCCCGAAAGCCCGTGGCTGTATCCAGAAGACCAGATTGCTGACCTGTCTGAGCGCCTGCTGGCGGCTGAAGTCACGCGCGAGAAGCTCTACCTGCGCGTCCATGACGAGCTGCCCTATGCGCTGACGGTGGAGACTGAAAGCTGGAAAGCCATGAAAGATGGCTCGGTTCGTATTGAACAGGTCATATTTGTCGAGCGCGAAGGTCACAAGCCGATCATTCTGGGCAAGGGCGGTCGCACCGTGAAATGGGTGGGCGAAGCCGCGCGCAAGGAGCTTGAGACCGAGCTTCAGCGCCGCGTGCATCTCTTCCTGTTTGTGAAGGTGCGTCCGAACTGGGGCGAGGATCGTGCGCGCTATTCGGCCATGGGTCTGGATTTCGACGTCTGATGGAATGGAGCGGACCAGGGCGGATCATCGCCGTGCGTCCCCACGGTGAAACCAGCGCGGTTGTCGAAGCGCTGACCCCGGACCACGGCCGCCATGCGGGCCTGGTCCGCGGTGGACGCTCAAGAACGATGCGCCCAGTATTGCAGCCGGGTAACCGGGTCACGCTGACCTGGCGTGCGCGTCTAGAAGACCATCTGGGTGCCTATCAGGTCGAGCCCGATGACCTGTCTGCCGGCCAGCTCATGGAAGACCGGCTCGCCCTGTCAGGGCTCAATGCAGCTTGCGCCATGGCGAGCCTGTGCCTGCCGGAACGTGAAGCTCACCCGGCGGTCTACGACGCGTTCGAGGTTTTGATCTCTGCCCTTGAAGATCCGGACCTGTGGCCCGCCATCTATGTTCGCTGGGAGGCCGGATTGCTGGCTGATCTGGGCTATGGACTGGATTTGAAGCGTTGCGCGGCCACCGGTGTCACGAGCGATCTTGCCTATGTCAGCCCCAAGTCGGGCCGTGCCGTCTGCGCTGAAGCCGGCGAACCCTATAAGGACCGCATGCTGACGCTGCCCGCCTTCATGCGCGGTGAGCCGGGGCTTGAGCCCGGTGATGTGGAAGCCGGATTAAAGCTGACCGGCTACTTCATTGAGCGCCGCGTCCTCTGGCCCGCCGATCGGCAACTGCCGGAAGCCCGGGCGCGTATGATCGAACGGCTCAAGGACGGCGGGCACCTATAGGCATCAGCGTAAACTGTGGATTGGCTGCCAGCTTAACGCCCCATCTCTCGTCACCTCGGCCTATACTCTTTGTTCAACGAATCACGAGGCAATCATGGGCGAGCAGTTTCCCAGTGACGGTGGACGGATTTTCGAAGAGAGCTTTGAGAATGCGCTCTCCTCGCGCTACCTGGCCTATGCCCTGTCCACGATCACCCAGCGCGCGCTTCCCGATGCGCGCGATGGCCTGAAGCCGGTTCACCGGCGCTTGCTTTACGCCATGCGGCTTTTGAAGCTGGACCCGGAAGCTGCGTTCAAGAAATCCGCCCGCGTTGTGGGTGATGTGATCGGTCGCTTTCACCCCCATGGCGACCAGGCAGTGTATGAAGCGCTCGTGCGTCTGGCGCAGGACTTTGCCTCCCGCTATCCGCTCGTTGAGGGTCAGGGCAATTTCGGCAATGTGGACGGCGATGGCGCGGCGGCGATGCGTTATACCGAGGCGCGCCTGACCGAAGCGGCGCGCCTGATCCTGCTTGATTACGACAATGGCGCGGTCGACTTCCGCGACACCTATGACGGTGAGGATTCTGAGCCGATCGTTCTGCCCTCGGCCTTCCCGAACCTGTTGGCCAACGGGTCTGCGGGTATCGCCGTGGGCATGGCAACCAACATCCCGCCCCATAACGCCGCTGAGCTGTGTGATGCGGCGCGTCACCTGATCAAGACGCCGGCGGCGCGCACCGAAACGCTTTTGAACTATGTGGAAGGTCCCGACTTCCCGACGGGTGGGATTTGCGTTGAACCGCGCGAGTCCATGCTGGAAGCCTATGAAACCGGGCGAGGAGGCTTCCGCCTGCGCGCTCGCTGGGAAAAGGAAGATCTGGGACGCGGCCAATGGCGGATCATCGTTACGCAGATCCCGTATCTGGTTCAAAAGGCGAAGCTTATCGAACGCATTGCGGCGCTGATGGAAGCTAAAAAGCTGCCCCTGCTTGGCGACGTTATGGATGAGAGCGCCGAAGACGTGCGCCTGGTGCTCGAGCCCAAGAGCCGCACGATCGATCCAGAGCTGCTGATGGAGTCGGTGTTCAAGGTCACAGACCTTGAGACTCGCTTTGCCATGAACCTCAATGTTCTCGATCCCAAGGGTGCACCCCGCGTGGTGGGCCTGAAGGAGGCGCTGCAGATCTGGCTCGATCACCGCCGTGTGGTCGTCACACGCCGGGCCCAGAAGCGTCTGGAGCAGGTGGAAGACCGGCTGGAAGTTCTGGCTGGTTATCTGGTTGCCTATCTCAACATTGATGAAGTCATCCGGATCATCCGCTTTGAGGATCACCCCAAAGCCAAGCTGATCGAGACCTTCTCACTGACCGAGCGTCAGGCGGAAGCCATTCTCAACATGCGTCTGCGCTCTTTGCGCAAGCTCGAAGAGATGGAAATCAAGGGTGAGGAAGAGCGCCTGCAAGCTGAACGCGCCGAACTGACCTCGCTCATCGAAAACGAGGACGTCCAGTGGGCCAAGGTCGACGAGGAAATCCAGGCGGTCAAAAAGACCTTCGCCAAGACCACGGAGCTAGGCGCGCGCCGGACCACCTTTGCCGATGCTCCCGACGCTGACCTTGCCGATGCGGTGGAAGAAGCTCTGATCGCCCGTGAGCCGGTGACGGTTGTCCTGTCCAAGATGGGCTGGATCCGGGCGCTCAAGGGCCACGTGGATGACACCTCCGGCATCAAGCACAAGGATGGCGACGAGACCGCCTTTGCGGTGAAGGCCGAGACCACAGACAAGCTGATGCTCTACGCCTCCGATGGTCGGGTCTTTACCCTCGATGCGGCCAAGCTGCCCGGTGGGCGCGGCTTTGGTGAGCCGGTCCGCCTGATGATCGATCTGGATGAATCCGCCGACCCGATTGCGCTCATGAAGTTTGACGCTCAACGCAAGCTGTTGCTGGCGCAGTCCTCCGGCCATGGCTTCATCGCGGCGGAGAAAGACCTGCCCGCGAGCAAGCGTGCCGGTCGTCAGGTCCTGAATGTTCAGGCTGGTGAAAAGATGATCCGCGTGCTTCCCGCCAGCGGCGACAAGATCGCGGTGCTGGGCAAGAACAAGAAGCTGCTTGTCTTCCCGGTCGGCGAAATCCCCGAAATGAGCCGCGGTAAGGGTGTACGCCTGATGGGCGGTAAAGGCGGCGAGGTGGCCGATATCGCCATCTTCCACGCCGCTGATGGTCTTGTACGCATCGACCCGGCTGGGCGCCGCCACGAGATTGAAAGCTGGAAGCTGTACGAGGCCAAGCGTGCTCAGGCTGGCCGAATGGCTCCAAAGGGCTTCTCCAGCCTGAAATTTGACGCACGCTAGACCCGTTGGCGTCGGGCCCAAAGCCCGGTATCACTGTCAGGTACTGCGTATTCGTCGCCCCTCGCGGCGCAATCAGGAGCGTTTGAGATATGGATTTGCTGATTCCTTTAGGCCTTATCGTGCTGGTCGGTTTTGTGATCGTGATGATCTACAACCGCCTGGTGGCTCTGCGGCAGACAACCCGCCAGGCCTGGGGCGATATCGATGTGCAGCTGAAACAGCGCCACGATCTGGTCCCCAACCTGGTTGAGACCGTGAAAGGCTATGCCAGCCACGAGAAGGAAACGCTGGAGCGCGTTGTTGCGGCTCGCCAGCAGGCAGTCGATGCAGGCTCAACCAAAGAGCTGGCCCAGGCTGAGAACATGCTGACCGGTGCGCTGCGCCAGCTGTTTGCGCTGTCTGAGGCCTACCCGGACCTGAAAGCCAACACCAACTTCCTGTCGCTTCAGAATGAGCTCGCCGATCTTGAAAACAAGATCGCGGCAGCCCGTCGCTTCTTCAACAATGCGGTGGCTGAATACAACACCGCCATCGAGCAATTCCCAGCCGTGGTGCTGGCCAACTCCTTTGGCTTTAAACCGGATGAATTCTTCGAAGTGGCCGCCAGCGAGCGGGCGAAGGTTGAAGCTGCCCCGAACGTGAAATTCTAGGCTGAACCGAAAAGGAGCGTTGCCATGACCCCGGCGGTCGGGCTTCGCACCCATATCTGGAACAATAATCTGAAGTCGATCCTGCTGCTGGTCGGCTTCCCCTTCCTTTTGTTGGCGCTGCTCTATGCGGGCACGCTACTTTGGCTTGCGTATGAGGGCAGTGGTACCGGTCAGCTTGATCGCGATGCGGCGCTTGCCGGGGAATACACGGTCCAGCTTGCACCCTTCGCCTTCATCGCGGCGCTGATCTGGTTTGGCATCGCGTGGCTGTTTCACCAGCGCATGATTGATGCGGCAGTCGGCGCAAAGGAAGTCACGCGCGAAAGCGAGCCACGGCTCTGGAATTTGCTTGAGAACCTTTGCATTGCCCGTGGCCTCACCATGCCGTCCCTTCGCATAATCGAAACCGCGGCCATGAATGCGTATGCGTCAGGCCTGAGCCCGAAACGCTCCGCGGTGACCGTAACGCGCGGCCTGATGGATGGCCTTGATGACGATGAGCTGGAGGCGGTTCTCGCCCACGAGCTGACGCATATCCTGAACCGCGATGTGCGCCTGCTGGTGATCGCGGTGATCTTTGCGGGCGTGATTTCCTTTGTGGGTGAGATCCTTGCGCGGGGCCTGTTTCGCGGCTCGATGGTGCGCGCTGGCGGCGCGCGGCGAGGGCGGTCCGGCAATGCTGGCGTGCTGATCATCGTTGCGATTGGCATTATTGCGCTGGCCTGGGTGCTGGCGATTCTGATCCGCTTTGCCATGTCGCGAACCCGTGAATACATGGCTGATGCGGGCGCGGTGGAGCTGACCCGCAACCCCGACGGCATGATTGGCGCACTTCAGAAAATCTCAGGCCGGACCGAGCTTGAAGACGCCCCGGCCGAGATCAAGCAGATGTTCCTGCACGATACGGGAAGCGCGTTCGCCGGCCTGATCGCAACCCACCCTTCCATCGACAAACGGATCGATGCGCTGCGGCGCTATGCGGGCGGGGTGTCGTCTTTAGACTGACCAGTATCGCTGTTGGACGCCTCGACCCGCTCAGCCAGCAATGGCGCGTAAGTCTGGCCGTAGAGATACCAGACCGAGGCAAACAGAGCGGCAATGACTGGCCCCAGGATAATGCCGATGGGGCCGAACAGGGTCAGGCCGCCCAGCGTTGAAATCAGCACCATAAGGTCGGAGAGCTTGCTGTCCTTGCCCACCAGCATCGGGCGTAGCAGGTTGTCGATGACGCCAACGACAAGCGCACCCCAGGCAAAGAGCAAACCGCCTTCCAGATATCGGCCCGTCGCCATCAGCCAGATCGCGGCCGGAGCCCACACCAAAGGTGGACCAACACCCGGCACAATGGACAGGACCGCGGTGACCGTCGCCCAGAAGGCCGCGCCGGGAACCCCCGCCAGCCAGAGCGCAACACCCGTCAGCGTGCCCTGAATAAGCGCGATGACGAAGGTGCCTTTGACCGTTGCGCGAATGGTGGACAGCGTACGCTCTACCAGCAGATCGCGATCCGCTCTTGGCATGGGCAGCATCGCCATGCCCTTCTCGCCAAGGCGTTCGCCCTGGGTCAGGAAGAAGAACAGGCCGAACAGCAGCACCACGACATTGAGCAGCAGGCCGAACGTGCCGGTGGTTGCACTGCGCAGCGCGCTGACAGCGAAGCTGCCTGCCGCAGAGACAAGCTGGGCGAGCTGAGTGGTGATTTCCTGTTGGTAGGGGGCGAGGGCATCGCGGAAGGGCAGCCACTCCGGCAGCGCCTCGATACCGTCTGCCCTTATGGAGCGCACCTGCTCCTGCACCCAGGGAACAAGGACTGAGCTCACCTGAACGGCTTGATCGGCCACAATTGCGAGAATGGCGGTGAGCGGTAGCAGCACCAGGAACACCGCCAGGATCAACACGAGGCTGCCCGCCAGATTGCGTCGCCCGCCCAGTAGGCGGCTGAACACATTCTCAACCGGCATCAGGAAGAGCGCGAGAACAGCCGACAGGAAGAGTGCGCCCAGAAAGCCGCGGATCATCCACAGGAAGACCACAGAGACACCCAGCGCCAGCAGAAGGATAAACAGCCTCTGCAGGGCGCGGCGGTCAGCCGACAGGCTCTCCGGGGTCTCAGTCATACAAAACTCCTGGCAGCCAGGTCGCGAGGAAAGGTAGCGCGACAACGAGTGCTATGGCTACCAGCTGAATGACGACGAAGGGCGCTGCGCCGCGATAGATTGCTCCGGTCGTGAGCTCCGGTGGAGCGACTCCCCGCAGATAGAAGAGCGCAAAGCCAAAGGGCGGCGTCAGGAAGCTGGTTTGCAGGTTCAACGCCATCAGCACGCCAAGCCACACCGGATCCACGCCCATCATCAACAGGATGGGGGCGACAATCGGGACCACCACAAAGGTGATCTCGATAAAGTCGAGGAAGAAGCCCAAAAGGAACATCACGATCATCACGACCGCAAGCGCGCCAAAGACGCCGCCGGGTACCGCCTCAAGCGCTGCGCGAACACTCTGGTCACCGCCCAGCTCGCGGAAGACCAACGCAAACAGGCTCGCGCCGATCAGGATCACGAACACCATAGCCGAGATCTGCGCTGTGGAGCGCATCACAGCATCCAGCACGCCAGTCTTGTGAATGCGGACCAGGCCGAAAGCGCCGCCAAGTGCAGCCACCACTGCGAGGATATAGGCAATCATCAGCGCAGGACCGCCGTCCGCGGTGCGCAAATCAACCACCAGCACCGAGGCGATCAGGGCCAATAGCGAGATCGCAGCAATCATGACGACCCACTTGCCGATGCCTTGATTCCTGTCTGACCCGGCATTGCGGAAGGCCGCGAGCAAGGTTGCGCCAACCGCGCCGACGCCAGCGGCTTCAGTTGGTGTGGCGAGGCCAGACAGGATGGAACCCAGCACAGCGATGATGAGCACCAGCGGTGGAACCAGCGCGCCGATGATCTTGCCCCAGTCGGCTTCAAGATCTTCTTTCGGGATGGCGGGCGACGCGTTGGGTCTGAGGATGGCTGTGCCAACCTGGTAGAGCACATAGACGCCCACCAGCATCAGGCCCGGGATAAGCGCGCCAGCAAACAGGTCACCTACCGATACGATGTCTGGAGAGAAAATACCCTGTGCTCGCTGGGCTTCGGCATAGGCCGAGCTGAGCTGGTCGCCCAGCAGCACCAGCACGATGGAGGGCGGAATGATCTGGCCCAGTGTACCGGCTGCAGCGATAGAGCCGGAGGCGAGGGCCGGGTCATAGCCCCGCTTCAACATGGTGGGCAGGGACAGCAGACCCATGGTCACAACGGTCGCGCCGACAATGCCCGTCGATGCAGCCAGCAACGCCCCCACGACCACAACTGAAATCCCGAGCCCGCCACGCAGGCTGCCAAACAGGGCCCCCATGGCTTCAAGAAGCTCTTCGGCAATGCGGGATTTTTCAAGCATCACACCCATGAAGACAAAGAGTGGCACGGCAACCAGAATGGACTTATCCATCTCCATGATGTTGCCATAGATGCGCTGCGGAAAGGCGCGCAGGTGAAGCGGGTCGAACGCCCCAAGGGCAAGCCCAAGCATTGCAAACGCAAGACCAACGCCCGCAAGCGTGAAGGCCACCGGATAGCCGCGAAGCAGCGCACCGAAGGCCGCGATGAACATCAGGAAGGGCAAAAGCTGAAGCAGCAGATCCATGTCTTGCCCCTAAATCTCGTGCTCGCCGGCATTCTCGCCGGTCGGTGGAGCCTTGCGCCCGCCAATCGTGAGTGCGGCGCGCGCAGCCATGGACAAGCCCTGCAGGATCATCAGGATCGCAAAGAGCGGAATGGCGGTCTTTAACAGGAACACCAGTGGCAGACCGTCGCTTTCGCGGGAGCGCTCCAGGATACGCCACGCCCCACCTACATAGCTTCTCGAGGTTTCAAGGATCAGCCAGCTCATAGGAATGAGGGCCAGATACACACCGGCCAGATCGGTCCAGGCGCGCGCCTTGTCTGAGAGCTTGGAGTAGATGATATCGACCCGCACATGCCCGCCGGTCAAAAGCGCTGCGGCACTCGTCAGCAGGAAGAGCAGCGAGTGCAGATAGATCACGCTTTCCTGCAGCTTTGTGCTGGAAGCGCCGAAAACATAACGCTGAATGACGATCGTGGCCGTGATGATCACCAGTGCCAGTGCGGCCCACCGGACCATGTCGGCAAGAGCCGTCGAGACACTATCAATCGCGAGCGCGGTGCGTGTGAGAAGCGTCGCGAGAGCGTTTGGAAGTCCAGTGGCGGCACCCCAGATGGCGGCGAGGACCGGCACGGCGATCAGCGGTGACACACCCCAGCCCAGCCATCCAAGACCATTGCCGATCTGCAGCCCCAGCGATGACAGATTCGCGCCAAACCAGCTCGCCAGCGCTCCACCGGAAAGGCCGTCCAGAACGAGCCCTGCGACCGTCGACGCGATCAGGGCCAGAAGGAGAAGATCGCCTGCGCGCATTCCGCTTAACGTCCGAGTACCAGCTCACGCTTCTGGTAGTAGGGCGCTTCGGAGATGTTCGCCCAGTCGCGGCCAAGCCGGCGGGTGCTGACATAGCTGTCATAGACCCGGCGGGTGAGAGGATCGGCGTTTGCGGTATCGGCAACAACCTGCTCGGCGATGCGGCCCACCTCAGTCCATATTTCGTCAGAGAAGCTTCGCAGCTGAACACCATGGTCCTGGGTCAGGGTCCGCAATGCGAGCCCGTTCTGGTAGGTGAACTCGGCGAGCGATTGATTGTTCGCGGCGCGGCAGGCCGCCCTGATGATGGCCTGATGGTCTGAAGGCAGGCTTTCCCACACACCCAGATTGATACCAAGTCCCAGTGCCGAGCCCGGCTCATGGAAGCCGGGGCCGTAATAATATGGCGCTTCACGGTAGAAACCGAAGGCCAGGTCATTCCATGGACCAACCCATTCAGTCGCGTCGATCGCGCCCGATTGCAGGGAGGAATAGATTTCACCGCCGGATAAGGCGACGGCTGCGCCGCCCAGTTCGCGAATGATTGATCCACCCAGGCCTGGAATACGCATGCGCAGCCCGCGGAAATCTTCTAGCGAGTTTACTTCCTGTTTGAACCAGCCGCCCATCTGGTGGCCAGTGTTGCCAGCCTGGAAGGCAATGAGATTGAACTGGCCAGCGAGCTCATTCCATAGCTCCTGACCGCCGCCAAACTCAACCCAGGCCATGATTTCAGCCGCTGTCATCCCAAGCGGCACGGCGCAGAAGAAATTGTAAGCCGGTGACCGGCCCTGCCAGTAATATTCGGCCGCGTGATACATGTCCGCGACGCCATTGGAAACTGCGTCGAAGACTTCAAACGCGCCAACAATTTCGCCGGCACCATAGACCTCGACCTCGATCTCGCCGCCTGACATCTCCTGGATGAACTGGGCGGTGCGTTCAGCAGCGGTTCCGAGGCCAGGGAAGCCTTTGGGCCATGTGGTCACCATGCGGAGGCGGCGGGTCTGGCGGCGATTGACGGCCGGAGCAGCCGCCGTGCCTTCCTGGCCACTGTCCGGTGAGCAGCCTGTTGCGGCTCCGGCTGATGCGACGCACGCACCCGTCAGGAATGTCCGGCGATCCATAGTGTCTCTCCCCAGTGTTCCGCGCTTTCCCTGAACTGTCGTTCCTGAGTGCACGAGATTGATTTTATACAAGTCCCGTCAGAGCGGACGCTGCTGCGGTTTCGTCGTCACGGTTTAATCTGCTCCACCCTGAAGGCTCAAGCACCTCAAGCGGACGATAGCGCGCCTTGTAGTCCATCTTCGGGCTCTCTTGCACCCAATAGCCAAGATAAACATATGAAAGTTCGTCAGCTTTTGCCCGCTCCACATGATCCAGAATCATGAAGGCTCCATAGCCCTGGTCTGCATGGTCGGGATCAAAAAAGCTGTAGACCATCGAGTAACCGTCCGTCAGACGGTCAATCAGCGCAGCCGCCACGAGGCTTCCATCAGGGGTGCGGTATTCAACGATTTCAGTGCGTTGAGCGCCTTCTTCGACCATTCCTGCGTAATCAAAGAAGTCCATACCGGCCATATCGCCGTCCCCGTGGCGCGCATCGAGATAACGGCTGAGCAAGCCATATTGCTCGGGCGTGGCATCAGCGGGGCAGACTTCGCGGATCAGATTGTGATTGCGCTTATACGCGCGACGCTGGCTCTTGGACGCTTTGAACTCGGTCACCGGAATTCGGGCCGACTTGCACGCCGAGCAGCGCTCACAGGCCGGGCGGTACAGAATCGATTGTGACCGGCGAAAGCCAGCATGGGTCAGCGTATCGTTGAGCCCGGGTCCTTCAGCCAGGTCAAGCTTGGTGAAGACCTTGCGTTCCATGCGGCCAGGCAGGTACGGGCACGGTGAGGGTGCCGTCAGGAAGAACGGTAATTGCTTGGCGGCGATCAACCGGGTCACGTCTAAACCATCCTCACCAAATTCCAGCCTATCCTAGCGCGGGTGTGACCGGCGCGAAACCGAAGGCCAGACAGGCCGTAAATGTCAGCCATATCAGGACCGAAAGCGGGCCACCAGCGCGCAAGAAGTCAGCGAATCGGTACTTGCCCGGTGCCATAACCAACAGATTGGTCTGATAACCAATCGGAGTGGCAAAGCAGGTGTTGGCCGCAAACAGCACCGTAAGCGCAAAGATATGGGGGTCAAAGCCCGCCTGACCAGCCGCGCCCACCGCAATGGGGGTAAACAGGATCGCGGTGGCGTTATTCGACAAGACATTGGTTAGCACCATGACCACCAGGAAAAGCGCGGAAAGCAGGACAACCGGCCCCAAGGGGGAGAAGACCTGAACGACCGACCCGGCAATGACTCCAGCCCCACCTGAAGCGTCAAGCGCAGCGCCAAGCGCGAAGGCTGACCCGATCAGGAGGAAGAGTTTCAAATCCACTGCACGTGCGGCCTGGCGCACATTCAGGCAGCCGGTTGCAATCATACCGACTGCACCGGCGACTGAGGCCACGACGATCGGCAGCAGCCCGGTTGCGGCGGTTACCACAACGCCCAGCAGGATGAGACGCGCCATGGCGGCCTTGCGAATATCCGGAAGGTCGCTGGTTGCCCACTCCATCAGAAGCACATCGCGGTCGGCCCGCAGGCGCATCATGGCATCGCTCGAACCAAACATAAGAAGGACATCGCCGGCCTCGAGTCGGATTTCACCCAGCCTGGCCCTCACCATCCGAGAGCGACGTTGCACGCCGAGCAGGATGGCCCCTGCTGAATGGCGAAAGCCGATTTGACGCACGGTCCGCCCGATCAGACGTGAGCCCGGCGAAACAACGGCTTCTGCCAGTGCAAGACGCTCACCCCGGGTTGGGCCGTCATTGGGCCCTGCAGAGCGGATCACGCCGCGCACGAATTCTGAGCGGCTCGAAAGCAATTCGGTCAGACGCTTTCGTGTAGCCGCTACAATAACTTCATCGCCGGGGCGCAATTCAACATCGTCAAATGGCGGCAGCAGGCTCTCCTGGCCACGTTGAATCATCCGCACCGTTATATCTTGCAAAGCTGGAAACAGGCCAGCGACAGGCTTCTGGCCGTCCAAGGGGTGGTCGGGATGGATTTCGATCTGCGCGATATATTGCTTACCCGCACTATCCGCGCCCGCGTCGTCGCCTTCTTCGTGCCTTGGGAGTAACTTTGGTAACACGAAAAGGATATAAATCAGGCCAACTCCGGCGAGTATCGCTCCGGGCCATAACGGGTCGAAGAAGCCAAGCCCCACCCCGGAAGCCTCTTTGAGCGCATCCGAGACCAGTAGGTTAGTGGATGAGCCAATCAGAGTTGTCATGCCTGCAAGGATGCAAACAAAGCTCAATGGCATCAGCAGGCCAGACGGTGCGCCGTTCATGCGCGTGGCGATCGCAACGAGGATGGGAATGAACATCACAACGACCGGCGTGTTGTTGATGAAGGCCGAGACCAAAAAGACCAACGCAAACAGGGACAGGATCGTCACCTTCGGGCGGACATCGAACATCGCAAGAAGCGTTCGAGTTGGACCTTCAAGGGCTCCGGTATGGAATATTCCCTGGCCAACAACCAACAAGGCCATGATCGTGATGAGAGCCGGGTTGGAAAATCCACCCAATATCTCGGCGGCGTTTGGATCCCCTTCGCGCTGGAATACGTGAAAGAAGATGAGGATCGCACAGATGATCGCACCAGAGACAAGTTCGAGTGCGAATCTGTCCCAGCAATAGAAAACAATGGCGGCGCACACGGCGAGCAAAACCGTCCACATACGCCAGTCCATCAAGGCTGCGAGCTGATCTTCCATCCACGTTCACTGCAACTACGCGCACCTTGCGTGCGCCACCGCCGACAATGCTAACGGTGAAATTGCAGCCCTTGGAAGAGCGAAATTCGGTTGCAGGTGTGCTTTGTCTAGAGACGGTGACCTGGAGGTATGACCGGCGCCTCGCGCAAAAGCGTGATTGAGAGCCTGCGATTGCCCGGAAGATAAGGGTCATCGGGGAAGAGAGGCTCTGCGCCTGCCTTGCCGCGCACCTCAGCGATGCGGTGCTCCGGTATGCCGGTGTCCAGCAGCACATTCAAAGCTGCATTGGCCCTTGCCGATGACAATTCCCAGTTTGAGGGCCCACTGCGTGGAGCCGGGCTGGCGTCGGTGTGGCCAGACATCGTGATGCGGTTTGGAAGCGTTTGCGCAATCTCGCCAACAGCACGCAGAAGAACGCGGGCGCGCTCATTCGGTTCAACCTGACCCGGCGCGAACATCGGACGTCCTTCTTCGTCGATCAGCTGGATGCGCAAACCTTCAGGCGTTTCCTCAATGATGACATGGCGGGACAGCTCTGCAAGCTCCGGCATGTCCATTAGCGCTTGACGCAAAGACTGCTCAGCACTGGCAAAGTCAGCGGACTCACGACGCGCCAACGCACTGGCAACCGCATCGACAGTGGCCTCCGGCTGAGATGAGGCGTTTGTATCCTCAGTACTGTCGTTCTCTGGTGCGATTGTTTCTGACGGCTCGGGAGCCAGTTGATTGACGACAGAGGAGGAGCCAGATCCACGCGCACCTTCACCAAATGCAGTGCCGCCAAGGACGCCGCCAGCGCCGGAATTGGAGCGAGACACGCTGGCGGGCGCAAAGTAATCTGCGATGCCTTCGCGTTGTTCTGGCTCGGTATTATTGATGAGCCACATCATCAGGAAGAAGGCCATCATCGCGGTCACGAAGTCCGCATACGCCACTTTCCACGCGCCGCCATGGTGCCCATGGCCGCCGCCCTTCTTGACTTTCTTGATGACGATCGGTTGATCCGAGGCCATATCCACCCACCTTCCGGCATTGTTTGGACGCCAATATGGGGCAACAGGGTTAAGACCGGGTTGTCAAAACGAATCAGGAGACGTCCTTTGGACATCGACCGTAATTATCGCGACGCACTGGGCCGCTTTCCGACCGGAGTGGCGCTTGTGACCCTCTTCGACGAGGGCCGAGCCCTTGCCATGACGGTGAACTCCTTCTCCTCAGTGTCCCTGGACCCGCCGCTTATCCTATGGTCGGTGGATCACAACAGCAGGCGTTACGAGCTGTTTCGCAACACGCCGCGTTTTGCGGTCAATGTGCTGGCGGCCGATCAGGAAGCGCTGTCGAACGCCTGTGCTCGCAATGAAGACCTGAGGGCCTCAGGTGCCGCGTGGTCGACGGGTGAGGGCGGTGCGCCCCTGGTCGAAGGCTGTGTCGCGCGCTTTGAGTGTTCGCTTGAAGCGATCCACCCGGCAGGCGACCACGACATCATCCTGGGTCGCGTGACGCATTTCGACATGCCGCGAAAAGTTCCCGCGCTCGTCTTCCACCGTTCAGCCTATGAGAAAGCAGGCTAGTCAGATGGCAAACGCAACATTCCTCGGCCTTGGCGTGATGGGTTTTCCGATGGCAGCCCATCTTGCGAAGGCGGGCCATGACGTCACCGTCTGGAACCGCTCGGCACAGAAAGCGGCCGCCTGGGCGTCCCAGCATGGGGGCACGGCTGCCGACACGGTTGAGCGCGCGGTTGCGGACGCCGATGTCGTTTTCATGTGTCTGGGCGACGATCCGGACGTGCGCGCGATTGCAGACCTCACCATCCCGGTGATGAAGCAGGGCGCAATCCTGGTCGATCACACCACGGCCTCGGCCAGTCTGGCCCGTGACCTTGATGGAGAGACCCGCAAGGCCGGTCTCGGCTTCGTCGATGCGCCGGTCTCCGGCGGCCAGGCGGGCGCTGAGAATGGCCAGCTGTCCATCATGTGTGGCGGCGACGATGCAGCGTTCTCAAAAGCCGAGCCGGTGATGCAGGCCTACGCCAAGGCCATCGTTCACGCTGGTCCTGCCGGGGCCGGACAACTCACCAAGATGGTAAACCAGATCTGCATTGCCGGTGTGGTTCAGGGCCTGTCTGAAGGCCTGCACTTCGCCGAGAAGGCCGGGCTTGATCCTGAGACGGTGATTGCCGCGGTGTCCAAGGGTGCCGCCCAGAGCTGGCAGATGGAAAACCGCTGGAAGACCATGGTCGAGGACGAGTTTGAGCACGGCTTTGCGGTTGACTGGATGCGCAAGGATTTGCGTATTGCCCTTGATGAAGCCCGCAATAATGGCTCGCGACTGCCCCTGACAGCGATGGTGGATCAGTTCTATGCCGAGGTACAGGCGCTCGGCGGTGGACGCTGGGATACGTCGAGCCTCATTGCGCGACTCAAGGCAGCTGACGCACACTAGCGCGCATGCGCCTTATCGAATTGTCCTTTGCTGACGGCGACCGGGTCCAGCCGCTTTTAAAAGCGACGCTGAAAACCGAGCCCGTTGATCACCGTCTGTCTGAACCCGATGACCGGGGGCGCAGGCTGCTTCGCCTTGTGTTCAAGGATGGCGATGGCCAGAAAGCCATTGATGCCATTCAGGCCATCATGGAAGACGAAGTCGACTGGCGGCTGGTGGTCCTGCCGATCGAGGCGACGCTGCCCAAGATTGACGAGTCGATCGATGCGGCCACGAAGACCCGGCGAACACTGGCTCTGCGTGAAGAGCTCTATGACGACATCGCCAAGGGTGCGCGTCTGAATTCTGACTTTCTGTTGCTGACCGCGCTATCGACGCTTGTGGTCGTGTTTGGGCTCTCAGCCGATAATATCGCGGCTGTGATCGGGGCCATGGTTATTGCGCCGCTTCTGGGACCGATCCTGGCGTTCTCGTTTGCGAGCGCGCTTGGTGACCTGACCATGATGGGCAAGGCGGCCCGAACCTCACTTGCGGGCCTGGCTTTGGGCTTGGGTCTCAGCTTTGCCATCGGCTTGATCTATGAGCCTAACCTGGCCTCTGGCGAATTGATGAGCCGAACGGTCGTGGGCCTTGATGCGCCTGCGCTCGCGCTGGCTGCGGGTGCCGCCGCGGCGCTATCGATCGCGACGGGGCTTCCTGCAACGCTTGTCGGTGTGATGGTGGCGGTGGCCTTGCTCCCGCCCGCCGCAACGGCGGGCATGCTGGCCGGGGCCGGGGAGTGGACGCTTGCAGGTCGCGCAGCGCTTTTGCTCGCCATCAACGTGGTGGCCGTGAATCTGGCTGCGCTGCTGGTCTACTTCTTCAAAGGCGTCCGCCCGCGGACCTGGCTGGAGCGCCGCTCGGCCAAACGCTCGGTCTATGTGAACGGGGCGGTGTGGCTCACCCTGATTATCGCGCTTTCAGCCCTTGCGGCTCACTTTGCCGCCAGTGATGGCGCAGGCTTTGCCCCATGACCGTCGCCCAGATCTTCGCCGCACTCGATTTTGCGGGCATTTTCATGTTTGCGCTGTCCGGCGGGATCATCGCCGCGCGCAAACATCTCGATGCGTTCGGAGCAGCGGTCATCGGTGCGGTGGCTGGCATGGGCGGCGGGACCATCCGCGACATGATCCTGGGTGATCTGCCCGTCTACTGGGTCGATGCCCCGCAATATCTCGTGGTTGCGCTTGTGGGCGGGGTTGTTGGCTATTACGGCTCTGAGATCGTTCGCGGTGAAATCGGAGCCCGTCGCCGGGCGCTTGAATGGGCGGATGCCGGCGGGCTGGGCGTGTTTTGTGTGATAGGCGCGCAAGCGGGGCTTGCCGCTGGTGTTCACTGGTCCATTGCGCTTGTCACCGGCGTGATGAGCGCTGCCTTTGGCGGCCTGCTGCGCGATATCATCGTGAATGACGTGCCGCTGGTCCTGTGCGCCGACATCTATGCGCTCGCAGCGCTGTTTGGGGCCGTGATCTATGTGGCAAGCGTCAGCTTGGGGCTTGGCGAAAGCATTGCCGCCCCATGCGCTGCGCTCGCCGCCTTTGTCCTGCGCGGCTGCGCCATCATCTGGAAATGGAGCCTGCCGCCGATTGGCAAGGTGGATTAGCCATTTAGCTTCTCCGCGGCGAACGGCGCGAAATAGCTCAGAATGCCGTCGGCACCGGCGCGCTTGAAGGCCAGCAGGCTTTCCATCATGGCGCGCTCGCCGTCGATCCAGCCATTGGCGTCAGCTGCTTTGATCATGGCGTATTCGCCGGAGACCTGGAAGGCGTAGGTGGGCATCTCAAACTCGGCTTTGACCCGCGCGACAATGTCCAGATAGGGCAGGCCGGGTTTGACCATGACCATGTCCGCGCCTTCCTCGATATCCATCGCCACTTCGCGCAGCGCTTCATCGGTGTTGGCCGGGTCCATCTGATAAGTCTTCTTGTCGCCCTGCAGCGCGGCTGACGAGCCAATGGCGTCGCGATAGGGGCCGTAGAATGCCGACGCATATTTTGCGGCGTAGGACAGGATCATGACATTCTCATGCCCGTCCTCATCCAGCGCTGCACGCAAGGCCCCCACGCGCCCATCCATCATGTCTGACGGCGCGATGACATCACAGCCCGCTTCGGCCTGCATCAGGGCCTGATCAATCAGGCGTTCGATGGTCGGGTCATTCAGGATCTGGCCGTTTTCCAGCACGCCGTCATGGCCGTGATTGGTAAAGGGATCGAGCGCCACGTCACAGATGATGCCCACTTCGGGGGCCGCATCCTTCATCGCCTTGATGCAGCTCGCCACCAGGCCATCGGGATCATCGGCACGTGAACCGTCCTCATCCTTCAGGCTGGGGTCGATATTGGGGAAGATGGCAATGGCCGGGATGCCCAGATCACCGGCGCGAACGGCGGCCTTGGCCGCTTCAGCCACGCTCAAGCGCTCCACACCCGGCATGGACGGAACAGGCTCTATCGGATCGGCGCGATCGCTCACAATCACCGTCCAGATCAGGTCGGCCGGGGTCAGGGTGTTTTCCCGAACCAGGCGGCGAATCCAGTCATTTGCGCGAAGGCGGCGCAGTCGGGTGCTTGGGTAAGAGGCCATATCGGTATATCTCGCGCATCGTAATCTTGCCCCTTGTCGCAGCACGCGTTAGGGCTCGCCCACCTGTTTAGGAGGTTTTTCCGTGCATTTCGAGCTAACCGAAGATCAAACCCTCATCCAGGACGCAGCGTGCAAGTTCGCTGAGGACCGGCTGAAGCCTTTTGCAGCTGAGTGGGACGAGAAGAAAATCTTCCCCGTGGACGTGCTGAAAGAAAGTGCAGAGATGGGCTTTGCGGGCATCTACACCCGCGATGATGTGGGCGGTTCGGGGATGAGCCGTGTGGATGCGGCTCTGATCTTTGAACAGCTCTCGCGCGGCTGTGTGTCGACCGCAGCCTTCATCTCGATCCACAACATGGTCAGCTGGATGATCGACAGCTGGGGCAATGAAGACCAGCGCCAGCGCTGGCTGCCTGACCTGACCTCCATGAAGAAGATCGCCTCCTATTGCCTGACCGAGCCGGGCTCGGGCTCTGACGCGGCGGCCATGCGCACCAAGGCTGTGCGCGATGGCGACCACTATGTGCTCAATGGCTCGAAGGCCTTTATCTCCGGCGCTGGCACCAGTGATGTCTATGTCGTCATGTGCCGGACCGGTGAGGACGGGCCCAAGGGCGTCTCCACGCTGGTCGTTGAGAAGGGCACGCCGGGCCTGAGCTTTGGCGCGAACGAGCGCAAGATGGGCTGGAACTCCCAACCCACCGCCGTTGTCACCTTTGAAGACTGCCGCGTGCCGGTGGAAAACCGTCTGGGCGAAGAGGGCCAGGGCTTCAGCTTTGCCATGCAGGGGCTGAATGGTGGCCGCATCAATATCGGTGCGTGTTCGCTGGGCGGTGCAGCAGAAGCGCTCGGCCTCGCCATCCAGTACGCCCAGGAACGCAGCCAGTTCGGTAAGCCGATCGGCGCGTTTCAGGCCAACCAGTTCAAGCTGGCCGACATGGCCACAGAACTTGAGGCCTCGCGCCTGATGCTGCTGCGTGCTGCTGATGCCCTTGATCGAAAGGACCCAAGCGCGCCGAAATACTGTGCCATGGCCAAGCGCTTCGCGACCGACTTCGGCTTCAAGGTCGCCAATGATGCGCTGCAGCTGCATGGCGGCTACGGCTATCTGAAGGACTACCCGCTGGAGCGCATCGTACGTGACTTGCGCGTCCACCAGATCCTCGAAGGCACCAACGAAATCATGCGCGTGATCATCGCAAAGGACCTCATCAAATGACGGATTCAGTTATCACTCGCAAAGTCGGCCAGATCGGTCGCATCACGCTGAACCGCCCTAAAGCGCTCAATGCCCTGAACCAGGACATGGTTGATGGCATGATCGAAGCGCTGACCGCCTGGAAAGACGACGACAGCGTGAAGGCTGTCATCGTGGACGGTGAGGGCGAGAAGGGCTTCTGTGCTGGCGGCGATATCCGCATGCTGGCTGAAAGCGGCAAGGCTGGCGACGGCCAGGCCTGGAAGTTCTGGCGTGACGAGTACCAGCTCAACACGCTGATCCACGAGTATCCCAAGCCCTATGTTGCCCTGATTGATGGCATCACCATGGGCGGCGGTGTTGGTATTTCTGTCCACGGTGCGTTTCGGGTTGCCGGTGACCGCACCCTGTTTGCCATGCCAGAAACGGGCATCGGCTTTCATCCCGATGTGGGCGGTGCCTACTTCCTGCCGCGCCTGGCGGGAGAGCTGGGGGCGTGGATGGGTCTGACCGGCGCACGGCTGAAGACGGCCGACTGTATCGCAGCGGGCCTTGCAACGCACTATGTGCCCAGTGAGAAACAGGCCGCTCTCATCGCGGCGCTTGAAGGCGCTGAGCTTGATGACGACGGTGAAAAGCTGGAAGCCATCCTGGAAGAGTTTTCTGGGGATGCCGGGGCCTCTGATCTGGCGCTCCATCGCGGCCTGATCGATGCGGCCTTCGAAGGCGACAGCGTCGACAAGATTTTTGCGCGCCTTGATGCGGCTGGTGATGCCTGGTCGCAAAAGCAGGCCTCGATCCTCAACACCAAATCGCCAACCTCGCTGGCGGTGACGCTGGCAGCCCTGCGCAAGGGCGCGGAGCTCGACTTTCGTGGTGTGATGGCCCAGGACCTGCGCGTGTCGAGCCGCTTCCTCAAAGAGGGTTCTGACTTCTTTGAAGGCGTTCGCGCCGTCATTATCGACAAGGACAATGCGCCGAACTGGGCATCTGAATCTGACCATGACGAAGTGTACGCTTATTTCGCGCCGCTCTCGCCGGCTGAAGAAATGTCTTATCTGGACTAACCCGCAGACTAACCGCCTGGAGATATAAGATCATGGCAGACATCGCATTTATCGGGCTGGGCAATATGGGCTCAGGCATGGCGGCAAACCTGGTCAAGGCTGGCCACGCGGTACGCGCCTTTGACCTGAATCCCGATGCCGTTGCAAAGCTGGTCGAGCTGGGTGCGAGTGCCGCCGGTGATGTGCCGACCGCGGTAAAAGGCGCTGACGTTGTGGTGACCATGCTTCCCGCCGGGCCGCACGTGAAGTCGGTTTATCTCGGCGAAGATGGCGTTCTGGCGAATACCCATGATGACGCGGTGCTGATCGATTGCTCCACCATCGACGTGGACAGCGCGCGCGAAGTCGCTGCCGCTGTTGCGGCCAAAGGCATCGCCTTTGTGGACGCTCCGGTGTCCGGCGGGGTGGCCGCGGCTGAAGGCGGAACGCTGACCTTCATGGTCGGCGGCCCGGAAGCCGCATTCAAAGGCGCTGAGCCAATTCTGGATGCCATGGGCAAGGCGGTCATTCATGCCGGTGATGCCGGGGCAGGCCAGGCGGCCAAGATCTGCAACAACATGATGCTCGCCATCCACATGATCGGCACTTGCGAAGCGATGAATATGGCCAAGGGCCTCGGTCTTGATCCGCAGCGCTTCTACGACATTGCGTCCAAGGCTTCGGGGCAGAGCTGGTCGCTGACGAGCTATTGCCCGGTTCCAGGACCGGTTCCTGCCGCACCGTCTAATCGCGACTATATGCCCGGCTTTGCTGCGCCCATGATGCTCAAGGACATGAAGCTTGCCATGGGCACGGCTGAGAGCCTTGGAGCTAACACGCCGATGGGCGAGCAGGCTGCTGATATTTATGAGCGTTTTGTTGCCGAAGGCGGTGAGCAGATGGACTTCTCCGGTGTGATCAAATGGCTGGCTGGTGAGCTATAGTCTAACTCGATAGTTGATATTGCGATTAATTATCAAAGGCTAATGCGAGAAATCGCAGTTTTTGCGCGACGAATCCATCGCGTTGGACTATGTCTGTTCAATGACAACAGCCTGAATGGAGAGTCGCGGCCCTTCTTGCCGGATCGCGCACCGAACCATGGACTATAAAAACGCCTTCAAAGCTTCTGTCGCCAAGGTTCGTGCCGAAGGCCGCTATCGCGTGTTTGCGAACCTCCGCCGGGTAAAAGGCGCGTTCCCGCGTGCCAAATGGCGCACCGATGACGGTGATGTCCGCGACGTAGTTGTCTGGTGCTCCAACGATTACCTTGGCATGGGCCAGAGCGCGTGCGTCACCGGGGCCATGAAACAGGCGATCGACGATGTCGGCGCGGGTGCTGGCGGCACGCGCAATATTTCAGGCACGACCAATTATCACGTGGAACTGGAAGCCTCGCTCGCTGACCTTCACCAGAAGGAAAGCGCGCTTCTCTTCACGTCGGGCTATATCGCCAACCAGGCGACGCTAGCGACGCTGGGCCAGATCCTGCCGGGCCTGATCATCTACTCAGACGCGTTGAACCATGCGTCCATGATTGAAGGCATCAAGGGCGCAAAATGCGAGAAGCATGTCTGGCGTCACAATGATGTCGAGCACCTTGAAGAGCTCTTAAAGGCCGCGCCGCTCGACGCGCCAAAGCTGGTCGCCCTAGAGTCGGTCTATTCCATGGATGGCGATGTTGGCCCGCTGGAGGCCGTGTGCGATCTCGCCGACAAATATAACGCGCTGACCTATCTTGATGAGGTGCATGCGGTCGGCATCTACGGCCTGCGAGGTGGCGGCATCGCTGAACGCGATGGCCTGATGCATCGCTTCGACATCATCGAAGGTACGCTGGGCAAGGCCTATGGTCTTATGGGTGGCTATATCGCCGCCGATAAAGAGATCGTGGACGCCATTCGATCGTCTGCGCCCGGCTTTATTTTCACCACATCACTGGCCCCGACTTTGGCGGCTGGTGCCCGCGCCAGCGTGGAGTTCCTGAAAAGCGGTCACCATCTGCGTGAAGAACATCAGTCGCGCGCCGCTGAGCTGAAACGTCGTTTGAAGGCCGCAGGTCTGCCGGTGATGGATACCGAAACCCATATCGTTCCGATGCATGTGGGCGATCCAGTGCTGTGCAAGCGCATGACTGACGCGTTGCTTGAAGAGCATGGCATCTATGTCCAGCCGATTAACTACCCCACGGTGCCCAAAGGTACCGAGCGGATGCGCCTCACGCCGACCCCGCTGCATGACGATTCCATGTTTGATGAGCTGGTTGACGCCATGACGACGGTCTACCGCCAGCATGCGGCCATCAAGATCGCATAATGACCCGGCGCGATCCCCTGGCGGAACGCGAAGTTATTTTTGAGTTCATCGCTATCGGTGATTCGGTGCGTGTTGCGGCCGTCGATGTGCTGACGGGCGAAGAAGTCTACGTCACCGGTCCGGCCAACACGCCCCAGCGCGATCTGGAACGGCTGGCGGCACGCAAACTCGCCCGCAAACTTGGCCTTCCAGGCGATGACGAAAAGAAAACGCCCCGGCGAGGCGGCCGGGGCGTCATCGTCTAGTCTGATTTGACTTGTGACTTACTTGGCCTTGCGGCGACCACCAGACTGACCAAGACCAATTTGCTTGGCAAAGTCAGAACGACGCTTTGAATAGTTTGGTGCAACCATCGGGTAATCAGCCGGTAGACCCCACTTGCGACGATATTCGTCTGGGGACATGTCGAACTGCGAGCGCAAGTAACGCTTCAGCATTTTCAGCTTCTTACCGTCTTCGAGGCAAACGATATAGTCGTCCGTCACCGATTTGGACACTGGAACAGCCGGCTTGGCTTTCGGCTCCGGCTTGGCTTCAACGCCGGAAATTTCCTTCATCGTTGCATGCACTGACTTGATCATTTCCGGAACATTCTCAGCCGGAACAGAGTTGTGCGTGAGGAAAGATGCGACGATATCAGTCGTCATACGAAGCAGTTCTTCGTTGTCGACCGGCGGGAACATTTCTTCAGACATGAAAATTTCCTGTTTTCTTTTGGAGCGGGCAAAAAGCCGTCTCTGATGCCTGAATAGGGCAGGCAATCAGTACACGCAAGTATTGTTTATCAGATTTGTGATGACTGAATTGCATAATTTAAAATGACAAGCGTTTTGCCTGTCACCCGCAAAGGTCATTAAAAGACAGGTATAGCGGTCGCTGCGCTTGTCCCAACCGATCCTGGCTCGTATGTAGACTGCTTGACTTTGCGCACGAGGGAACACCATGGCAGACGCGCCGAACACCAGCTTTGAGAACACTTTTTTCAGCCAGTCGCTTGGAGCGGCGGATCCTGAACTTGCGAGCGCGGTCTCCAAAGAGATTCGCCGCCAGCAGACCCAGATCGAGCTGATCGCGTCAGAGAATATTGTATCGCGTGCAGTGCTTGAGGCGCAGGGCTCTCCGCTGACCAATAAATACGCCGAGGGCTATCCAGGCCGACGTTATTATGGCGGGTGTGAATTTGTCGATATTGCCGAAGAGCTGGCGATCGAGCGAGCGAAAAAGCTGTTTGGTGCAGCCTACGCCAACGTCCAGCCGAATTCGGGTAGCCAGGCCAATCAGGCGGTTTTCCTGGCGCTCTTGAAGCCCGGCGACAAGATTCTCGGCCTTGATCTGGCGGCCGGTGGTCACCTGACCCACGGCGCGCGTCCGAACCAGTCGGGCAAATGGTTTGAAGCCCATCACTACGGTGTGCGCCAGGATACGGCCCTGATCGACTATGACGCGCTGCGTGAACAGGCGCGCGAGGTTCGTCCCCAGCTGCTGATCGCGGGCGGTTCGGCCTATCCTCGCAAGATTGACTTCAAGGCCTTTCGCGAGATTGCCGATGAGGTTGGTGCCTACCTGCTTGTGGACATGGCCCACTTTGCAGGTCTTGTAGCTGGCGGTGTCTACCCAAGCCCGATCGAGTATGCCGATGTGTGCACGACCACGACCCACAAGACGCTGCGTGGTCCGCGGGGTGGCATGATCCTGTCTCGCGACGTGGATCTTGGTAAGAAGTTCAACTCGGCCATCTTCCCGGGCATCCAGGGCGGACCGCTGATGCATGTGATCGCGGCCAAGGCCGTTGCTTTCGGTGAGGCACTGCGTCCGGAGTTCAAGGCCTACACCCAGGCCGTGATCGACAACTGCAAAGCCATGGCGGGCGCACTTGATGAGGCGGGCCTCGATCTTGTGTCCGGCGGTACCGACAGCCACGTCGCACTCGTCGACCTTCGCCCCAAGGGCCTGAAAGGCAACACGTCTGAGGTCGCTCTGGAGCGTGCGCACATCACCTGCAATAAAAATGGTGTGCCGTTTGATCCTGAAAAGCCGATGGTCACATCTGGTCTGCGCATCGGATCACCAGCTGGGACGACGCGCGGATTTGGCACCGCTGAATTCCGCCGCGTCGGCGAGATGATGGCTGAAGTGCTCGATGCCATGTCGCCAGAGGGTGAGGGCGATGCAGCTGTAGAAGCGCGCATTCGCGACGAAGTCATCGCACTGTGCGAGCGTTTCCCGATCTATCCTGACCTGAACGAATAAGGACGAAGGCAAGTGCGCTGTCCCTTTTGCAGCAATCCTGACACCCAGGTAAAAGACTCCCGGCCGGCTGAGGACCACCAGGCCATACGCCGTCGCCGTCTTTGTCCGGCTTGCGGAGCGCGCTTTACCACTTTCGAGCGGGTGCAGCTGCGCGACCTTCAGGTCATCAAGACCGATGGCAAGCGTGAGCCCTTTGACCGCGACAAGCTGATGAAGTCGGTTCTGCTGGCCTCGCAGAAGCGAGAGATCGACCGGGAACGGATGGAGCAGATGGTGTCGGGCCTCGTGCGCCGGCTGGAATCTGGCGGCGATCCGGAAATCACCTCCCAGATGATCGGCCAGCTTGTCATGGATGGCCTTCGCAGCCTCGATACCGTGGCCTATGTCCGCTACGCCTCGGTCTACCGTGACTTCAAGGAAGTCGAGGACTTCTCCGACTTCATCAAGGAGCACGGCCTGTCTGGCGATGAAGAGGACGAGGATCTGCCGTGACCGGCAACCGGCCGCGCGTTACCTTGAAGCTTGCAACCAGTCTTGATGGCCGCATTGCGCTTGCAAACGGTGTGTCCCAGTGGATTACCAGCCCGGCCTCAAGAGCTGAGGTCCATCAGCTGAGAGCGCGCCACGACGTTGTGCTGACCGGCATCGGGACTGTCCTGGCTGACAATCCTAAAATGACTGTCCGCGATAATGGCATAGTGCGCCCTGAACAGCCCATGAGAGCCGTTCTGGATACCAACGCCCGCACACCGGCCGAGGGCCAGTATGTACAAGCTGGACCGGTTACCATCTTCCATTCGACGGACGACATCCCGAGGGGGCTCGCTGAGAGCCATGCGGAGCTTGTCAGCATTGATCACGATTTAGAGGGGCATGTCTCAATTGTCCAGGCGATCACATGGCTTGGGAACGCCGGCCATCGCTCAGTCATGATTGAAGCCGGCGGTAAACTTGCTGCGTCGGCGATAAAGGCCGGGCTGGTCGATAAGATCGAATGGTTCCGCGCGCCGGTGCTATTGGGGGGCGATGGGCGTCCGGCTATCGCAGCTCTGGGCCTTGAGAACCTGGAGGCACCGCCCACCTTCACCCGCAAAGAGGTTCGCGACTGCGGGCCGGATATCTGGGAAAGCTGGGAGCGCAGCTGATGTTTACCGGGATCGTGACCGCCGTGGGTCGCATCGAAAGCGTGGAAGCGGGGCCCGTCCACCGCTTCTGGGTCTCCAGCCCCTATAGCGCTGACAGCTTTGAGATCGGCTGTTCAATCGCCCATGCCGGTGCCTGCCTGACGGTTGTTGAGGTCAAGACTGACGGTGAGGGGGCCCAGCATCTTGTGGAGCTGTCGCCGGAAACGCTTGACCGTACGACGCTTGGTCAATGGGCTAAAGGCTCGCCGGTCAATCTGGAGCGCTCACTAAAGGTCGGTGACGAGCTTGGCGGCCATATCGTGCAGGGGCATGTGGATGGCGTTGGCGAGGTCGTGGACCGCATCGATACCGATGGCTGGATCACCTTCCGCGTCAAAGCGCCTGCAACGCTGTCGGCCTTTATTGCGGAGAAGGGCTCCATCGCTGTGGATGGTGTCTCGCTGACGACTAACGCGGTTGCCGGTGATGTCTTTGATCTGATGATCATTCCGCATACCGCCGAGGTCACTACGCTTGGCAATCTGAAGACGGGTGACAGCGTCAATCTGGAAGTTGACGTAATGGCGCGGTATGCAGCGCGCCTGATGGCGTCACCTCTCGCGCCCCAAGCCGAAGGATAACAGCTTTGAGCGATTACTCAGGCGACAGCCCGCTTTCCCCGATCGAGGACATCATTGAAGATGCCCGCAACGGGCGCATGTTCATCCTCGTTGATGCCGAAGACCGCGAAAATGAAGGGGATCTGATCGTTCCGGCCCAGTTTGCGACGCCCGATGCGGTAAATTTCATGGCCAAGTATGGACGTGGCCTCATCTGCCTGTCCATGAGCCGCGAGCGCGCTGAAACGCTGAAGCTGCCGCTGATGGCGCAGCACAATGAGTCGCGGCACACGACGAACTTCACCGTGTCGATTGAGGCCAAGGTAGGCATTTCCACCGGCATCTCGGCCCATGACCGGGCGCGGACTATCGCAACGGCAATTGATCCATCAAAGGATCACGAGGATATCGTGTCTCCAGGCCACGTTTTCCCGCTCGTTGCCCGTGATGGCGGCGTGCTGGTTCGCGCTGGCCACACGGAAGCAGCAGCCGATATCGCCCGCATGGCCGGGTGCACGCCTGCTGGTGTGATCTGCGAGATCATGAATGAAGACGGCACCATGGCCCGGCTTCCGGACCTTGTGTCCTTTGCCCAGCATCACGGCCTCAAGATCGGCACCATTGCCGACCTGATCGCCTATCGCCGCAAGCATGACCGCTTTGTGGAACGCCGCCTCGATTCTGAAGTTGAGACCCGGTGGGGCGGACCTTTCAAGCTGGTCGTGTTCCGCTCGCTGGTGGATGCCGTTGAGCATGTGGCCATCGTCAAAGGCGATGTCAGCCCGCATGAGCCAGCGCTCGTGCGCATGCACAAGGTAAGCTTTGCAGATGACGTTCTGGGCGCCATTGGTGGACGCACCAGCCTTGTGGAGCATGGCGTCGAGACACTCGCGTCACATGACGGCCCTGGCGTGATGGTGTTCATCCGGGAGACCAATCCCAACGCTATTTTCGAGCGCTTTGGAGCGGCTCCTGCGGATGCTCCGGACGACCGTGAAGCACGCCGTCTACGCGAATATGGCGTGGGCGCGCAGGTCCTTCTTGATCTTGGCGTGCGCAAGATGATCCTGCTCTCCACTGCGCCGCAACAGATCGTGGGTCTTGACGGATATGGTCTGGAAGTGGTGGAGCAGCGCGAGATTGAAGGAAGCCTGCCATGACTGATACCACGCGCGCGCTGATTATTGCTGCGCCTTTCTACGAAGACATCACCGAACAGCTCGTTGAAGGCGCGAAGGCCTATCTTGAAGAGCAGGGTGCAAGCGTTGAGGTGATCGAGGTCCCCGGCGCGTTTGAGATCCCGGGCGTTATCGCCTTGGCCGAGCAGGGCGCTAAGCCTTACGACGCCTATGTCGGTCTGGGCTGTGTGATCCGCGGTGAAACCAGCCACTACGACTATGTGTGTGGCGAGAGCGCCCGCGGTCTGATGGACCTGTCACTACACGGTGTCTGCCTCGGCTACGGCATTCTGACGGTGGAGAATATCCGCCAGGCCCGTGTTCGCGCCCATGTCGACCAGAAGAACAAGGGTAAGGACGCCGCAGAAGCCGCGCTCGCCATGCTGGCACTCAAGCGCAAATTCGGTGAGGCCTGATGTCTGAGCCAACCGCAGACACACCGTCGGTTTCAGACGAAAGCAAAAGCGATCGCCGTGCGCGCCTGCGCCGTTCTGCACGTCTGAGCGCCGTGCAGGCGCTCTACCAGATGGAGTTGACAGGGCAGGGGGCCACCAAGGTCGTCAAGCAGTTCCGTGACCACTATTTCGGCTATGACGATGAGCCCGGTGAGTATGTTGAAGCGGACGAGGACTTCTTTGAAGACCTGCTTACCGGCATTGTCGCGCGTCAGGACGAAGTTGATGGCCACATCGCTGGCGTGCTCCGTGAGGGATGGAAGCTGTCGCGTCTGGACGCAACGGTTCGTGCCATCCTGCGTGCTGGCGGGTATGAGCTTCTGGCACGCGAAGACGTGCCGGCGGCCGCGGCGATCAATGAATATGTCGACGTGGCAAATGCCTTTTTTGAAGGCTCCGAGCCGGGCTTTGTGAACGCAACGCTCGACACGCTTTCGAAGAAACTCCGTACGAAATCGGACTGAGGCGAGATGAGCGGGCTTGGCGAATTTGAATATATTCGCTCGCAGCTCGCGCCTCTGACTGAAGGGGCTCCGGGCGCCGCCGGGCTGCGCGATGATGGCGCGATCGTGGAGCTGGGTCCGGGCGAACAGCTGGCGGTGACCGCGGACACCCTGATTGAGGGGCGTCACTTTCTTAAAGGCGAAGACCCTGCAATCGCCACGCGGCGCGCGCTTCGAACCAATCTGTCAGACCTTGCTGCGATGGGCGCTAAACCCTTTGGATACACAGCGAGCATCGTCTGGCCAAAGGACGATCACGAGGCGCGCGCCAAAGGCTTCGTGGAAGGCCTCAAGGCCGATCAGGCCATATTTGGGATCAGGCTGATTGGCGGCGATACAACGTCGGCCGAGGCTCCCTGGACAATCTCCATCACGGCCTTTGGACGCATCCCCACAGGCCAGAGCCTGCGGCGCGGCCGCGCGCAGGTCGGAGATCTCCTCGCTGTGACGGGTACGCTTGGGGATGCGGGGCTCGGTCTTGATCACCTGATCGGTGAGTGGCCCACTCAAAATCAAGCCTTTGTCGAGTACGTGCTCCAGCGGTTTCGGCTGCCACAGCCAAGGATAGAAGCGGGGATTGCGGCCCGCGGTGTGGCGAACGCCACAATCGACATCAGCGATGGCCTTCTCTCTGAAGCCCATCATCTGGCGCGCGAGAGTGGCCTGCAGGCTCAGATCGACATTGAGGCTCTGCCTTTGTCAGCAGCAGCTTCGGGATGGCTTGCAGAGCAAGCTGACCCCATTGCCGCCCGGCTTGATCTGGCGACACGCGGGGATGACTACGAGCTTCTGTTCGCGGTTCCAGAAGGCGCGAGAGATTCGCTTGTCGCACACTGCAAACGCCTCGGCGTTCCTCTCACATTCATTGGGCGATTGACCGATGAAAGCCTGGGCGGCGCGCTTCAGGTTTTGTCTGGAGACAAGGTCTTGAACCCCTCTCACCTCGGGTTTACCCAATTTTGAGGACCCTCTGATATCTATAGGGATATGAGAGCTGTAACCTCAATATTCGCTGCACTCGCGCTTGCCGTATTTGCAGACCAGGCGAGCGCCGTTGCCACACCTCCGGCTTCGGACTCCGAGCCCGATGTGATTGAGCTTTACAACGTGACCGACGAGCGTGCGAACCGGCTGAGTGAAGAGTTCGCTCCTGATGAGCAGAGTTGTCCCAATGAGTTGCGGTCAGCTCCGATTGTGTTGCCGGTGACCGAAGGTGATCGACTTGTTGGATATGCGTTTGCAACGCCTCGGTTCTGCCTGGCTCGCGGCTATAACCGGTTCCAGATGGACGATAGCATGCACTTCATCGTCGATCGCATGATCCGCGAAGCCCATCGCACGCCCTATGCCTTCCTGGGCAATAACACCATCGACAAGACCGCTGCGAATGAAGCGCTCCTGCGAGTCGCGCGCGAGATTATCGGTGGAGATCGAATCGAACGGCTCGATCTACTGGGTTCGGACGTACGCTACCTGCGCTAGAACAGCGCACTTTCCCCGATCTGGAGCCCTTCCAAGCGCTTGTGATTGCATGCCACTTCCCGGCTATGCATAGTCCATGCACCGGGGAGGGCTTTGCTGCGCCGAATCAAAAATAACTCCTCACTGCGTGCAGCGATGGCCTCAATCATAAGAACACTTGAATGAGGACATATTGATATGGCCATGGAAGAGCTTTGGCTCTGGCTTGCGATTGCCGCAGGCCTGCTATCAATCGTTTATGGAGCGGTCCAGATCCGCTCAATCCTGTCTGCCAGTGCTGGCAATGAACGCATGCAGGAAATCGCCAAGGCGATCCAGGAAGGCGCAGACGCCTATCTGAAGCGCCAGTACACCACGATTGCTATCGTGGGCGTCGTGATCCTTGTGATCGTTGGCGTGCTACTGGGTCCGATCGTCGCCGTGGGCTTCCTGATCGGGGCGGCTCTGTCGGGCGCTGCGGGCTTTATCGGCATGCTGGTTTCGGTTCGCGCCAATGTGCGCACAACACAAGCGGCCATGAATTCGCTGCAGGACGGCTTGTCGATGGCGTTTCGCGCCGGTGCAGTGACCGGCATGCTGGTCGCTGGCCTCGCGCTGTTAGCCATCGCGGTCTACTACGGCGCGCTGACCGGCTTTACCGCTGTCGGCGATGAGGGCGTGAACCGTACGGTTATCGACGGCCTCGTGGCGCTCGGCTTTGGAGCGTCCCTGATTTCCATCTTTGCCCGTCTGGGCGGCGGCATCTTCACAAAGGGTGCAGACGTCGGCGGCGACATGGTGGGCAAGGTCGAGGCAGGCATCCCGGAGGACGACCCCCGTAACGCCGCCACAATCGCGGACAATGTCGGCGACAATGTCGGCGACTGCGCCGGCATGGCCGCTGACCTGTTTGAGACCTATGCCGTGACGGTCGTGGCCACCATGGTTCTGGCGTCGATCTTCTTTACCGGCTCCACCGGTGTCAGCCTTGGTGCGATGATGATCTACCCGCTCGCTATCGGTGCGGTGTGTATCGTCGCGTCGATTGTCGGGGCTTTCTTCGTGAAGCTCGGCAAGGGTAGCACCAATGTGATGGGCGCGCTCTATAAGGGTTTCATCGCGTCAGCGGTACTGGCGCTGGGCGGTCTCGCCATCGCGACCCACTTCGTGATCGGCTTTGACGGCGTGGCTACCACCACGGGCGGACTGGAAGTCACGGGGATGGAGCTGTTCCTGTGCGGATTTATCGGCCTCATCGTGACGGGCCTGATCGTGTGGATCACCGAATACTACACCGGCGTTGAATACGGCCCGGTCAAATCGGTGGCCAAAGCCTCTGAATCCGGTCACGGCACCAACGTGATCCAGGGTCTGGCCGTATCCATGGAGGCCACCGCGCTTCCAGCTCTGGTCATCATCGCGGCCATCATCGGCACCTATATGCTGGCCGGCCTGTTTGGCATCGCCATCGCAGTCAGCACCATGCTGGCGCTGGCGGGCATGGTCGTAGCGCTCGACGCCTTTGGTCCGGTGACCGACAACGCGGGCGGCATTGCTGAAATGGCTGAGCTGGAAGGCTCGGTGCGCGAGACCACCGACACGCTGGACGCTGTGGGTAACACCACCAAGGCTGTGACCAAGGGCTATGCCATTGGCTCAGCGGGCCTGGGTGCTCTGGTACTGTTTGCCGCCTATACTGAAGACTTGGCCTATTTCGCCTCAAAGCCGGACGTCTATCCGTTCTTTGCCGGAATTGAGGTCGATTTCGCACTGTCCAACCCATACGTCGTCGTTGGCTTGTTGTTCGGCGGGCTGTTGCCGTTCCTGTTTGCGGGCATGTCCATGACCGCTGTGGGGCGTGCAGCCCAGGCAGTGGTGGAAGAAGTTCGTCGCCAGTTCAAGGAAAAGCCGGGCATCATGACCTATGAGGAGAAGCCCGATTATGGTCGGGCCGTGGATATCCTGACAACAGCGGCCATTCGGGAAATGATCATCCCGTCGCTGCTGCCGGTTCTGGCACCGATTGTCCTGTTCACCGTGCTCTACTTCATCGCAGACCTGAACCAGGCGCTCGCCGCCGTGGGTGCGATGCTGCTCGGCGTCATCGTGACGGGGCTCTTCGTGGCTATTTCCATGACTGCCGGTGGCGGTGCGTGGGACAACGCGAAGAAATACATCGAAGACGGTCACCATGGTGGCAAGGGCTCTGAAGCCCACAAGGCTGCCGTGACCGGTGATACCGTCGGTGACCCCTACAAGGACACCGCAGGTCCGGCCGTGAACCCGATGATCAAGATCACCAACATCGTGGCACTCCTGATGCTCGCGGTGCTGGCCGGCTTCTAGAACCTGATCTGATCACCAAAGAGAAAGCCCCGGTCGTTTGACCGGGGTTTTTTCTTCTCTCGCTAAAAGCGCGGATCGGCTTAACCTTCGGGCCGGGGACCACCGGCACCGCCGGGCAGGTTTTGTTCGCCGCCGAACTGTTCGGTTGGCAGACGGCCCACATTACCCAGTAGCTGTTCGATCAGGCTCAGCTCGCGGCCACGGGTCGGCGTCTCGCGCTCCACCAGAGCCACGACGCGGCCGTCTTCAAGACCATATTCGTCCACCGCAGCAACCGAGCCATCTTCATCAAAGCGTACCGCGATGACGCGGCGCTCACGGGTGTCGGGCCGCAAATACGCCAGGTATTCGCGCGTGGCTGAGATGTAGTACCAGGTATCATCGTCGAACATGCCCCGGGTAGACGGATTGCCAAGCGTCGACAGCACGCTGGAGCGCGTGTCTTCGCCCGGCGTGATCGTTGGAACCTCGCCATCGGGGTAGCGGAAGCCATGGCTACGCAGGGTGGGGTTACAGGCTGATACGACGGTAGCACCGGCGAGGACAGCAGCGAGGATGGCAGTGCGACGAAGGCCCATGGGGGCTCCTTGGCAAATAAGCGTGTGCAGTAAACCGCGCTTGCGCACGGCCAATACGTTGACGTAACGAATTGTGACCATAGCTTCAAGCGCCTCGCTAAGGGAGATGCAAGCGCATGTTTGGCCGACTGTTTCGCACAGACCCCATGAAGAAGGTCGCTCTGGCGGCCTATGACACCATTCTTGGGGCCTCTCGTCAGCCTTTCCTGTATGAGGATCCCGGTGCGCCTGACACGGTGGACGGTCGCTTCGATGTGCTGGTTATGCATGCGGTGATTTTCTTCCGCCATGTGCGCGCCGCTGGTGAGGCGGGAGCCCACCTCAACCAGCTGGTCTTCGACCGCATGTTTGATGACATGGACGCGGCGCTGCGTGAAATGGGCACGGGCGACCCCAGTGTCGGCAAGAAAATCAAGGACATGGGCCAGGCCTTCTACGGTCGCGCTGAGGCCTATGAGGCAGCGTTCCACGACACGGACAAAGCCGCGCTATCGGCCATAATTACCCGCAATCTGTTTGCCACCGATGGTACGGTAACCGACGAAGCCCCCGACCAGACGGTTTCGGACGAGACCCGGCAGGAAGCCTCTGACCGGCTTGCAAGCTATCTCCTCGCCGCTGATTCCCACATGGCCGCGCAGGATATTTCAGCAATTCTTGAGGGTCGTCGCCCCAGCTTCCCCACAAGCATCTGAAGACACCAGCGTTTAGCCAGCTTGCATAAGGCCTCCTGATCGCTAATGTGCGCCTCGCTCGACTTGAGGGGTCGAGAAGCCTTTTGCGAGACAGCCTGTATGACCGCTCCGCTGGTGCTTTCCATCGATGCCATGGGGGGAGATGATGCTCCCCGCGCCGTCATTGATGGTGCCGCTCACTTCCTCAAAGGCCGCAAGCGCGCCGTGAAATACCTGTTTCATGGGGATGAAGCCCAGCTCAAGCCGCTGATTGCGAGCCATGCTGGTCTGTCTGACGTGAGTGAAATCCGCCACACCGAGAGCGAAGTGGATATGTCCGCCAAGCCCTCTGAAGCTGTGCGCCGCTCGCGTGGGTCTTCCATGTGGAACGCTGTGCACGCTGTAAAGGACGGCGAAGCCCATGTAGCCGTTTCAGCGGGCAATACCGGTGCGCTGATGGCGATCTCCAAGGTCATTCTGCGCATGAAGAAGGGCGTTCACCGGCCGGCAATCGTCGCAAGCTGGCCGGCACCCAATGGCTACTCCACGGTTCTGGATGTGGGTGCGAATGTGGAAGTCACCCCGTCACAGCTGGTAGAGTTTGCGGTCCTTGGTGAGGCCTTCCACCGCGCGGTGCACGGGGAGCCAAAGCCGACCGTCGGCATCCTCAATGTCGGCCAGGAAGAGCTCAAAGGCAGCCAGACGATTCGCGATGCGGATGCGCTCCTGCGCGAGGCAGGCCTGGATATGGACTATCGCGGCTTTGTTGAAGGCAATGATATCTCCATGGCCACGACCCATGTGGTTGTAACCGATGGTTTTACCGGCAATGTTGCGCTGAAGACCGCTGAAGGCACCGCACGTCTGGTTGGTGGCTGGGTAAAGGAGGCAATGACCTCGTCCATCCTGGGCAAGCTGGCTGGCGCGCTGCTGACCCTCGGCCCGCTCAACACGCTGAAAGACAAAATGGATCCGCGCAGCGTCAATGGCGGCGTGTTTCTTGGTCTCAACGGTGTTGTGGTAAAGAGCCATGGTGGGACCGATGCGGTGGGCTTTGCCACATCGTTGCGGATCGCGCTTGAGCTGGCAGACAGCCGCTTTCTTTCAGAGATTGAAAACAATCTTGAACGATTGTCGGAACTTGAAGTCAAACCTGAAGACGCTGCGCCATAAGCAGCCTTTACCAAAGGACCAGACGCGTGAGTGATCTCTACGCCCGCATTGCCGGTATCGGGGCTTACCTGCCGGAGAAAATCCTGACCAATGCGGGGATGGAGGCAATCGTTGAGACCAGTGACGAATGGATCCGGGAACGCACTGGCATTGAACAGCGTCATATCGCGGCTGAAGGTGAACTCACCTCGGACCTCGGCACGGCGGCAGCACGCGAGGCGCTAGAAAACGCCGGTATTGACGCAGATCGGGTCGATCTGATCGTTGTTGCCACGGCTACGCCGGATCTGACTTTCCCCGCCACCGCAACAATCATCCAGGAAAAGCTGGGCGTGACGCAGGGCGCAGCCTTCGACGTTCACGCGGTCTGCTCGGGCTTCCTCTACGCCATGGCAACGGCGGATAACTTCATCCGCTGCGGTCAGGCGAAGACGGCTCTGGTGATCGGGACTGAGACTTTCTCGCGCATCCTGGACTGGACAGATCGGACGACCTGCGTGCTGTTCGGAGACGGGGCAGGGGCCGCAGTGCTCACCGCTGAGCCCGGCAAGCCTGAAGAGGCAAAGGGCATTCTTAAAACCCACCTGCGTTCCGACGGGCGTTTCCGGGACCTGCTTTATGTGGATGGCGGACCTTCAGCGACGAAAACCGTTGGCCATCTGCGCATGCAGGGCAATCAGGTCTTTCGCCATGCGGTCAACAAGATTGCCGGCTCCATGCAGGAGCTGGCTGATCAGGCGGGTGTTGATATCGCAGACATCGACTGGTTCGTGCCGCACCAGGCCAACCAGCGCATCCTGATGGGCGTATCAAAGAAACTTGGCATCCCCGAAGAGAAAGTGATCTCAACGGTGGCCAAGCACGGCAACACGTCAGCAGCCTCGATTCCACTCGCCTTTGATGCAGCCATCAAGGACGGTCGGATCAAAAGAGGTGACATGGTCCTGATGGAAGCTCTGGGTGGCGGCTTCACCTGGGGCGCGGCCTTGGCACGTTATTAAGCTTTTTCGCGTGGTTAACATTGACCGCCATGGTATTGGCGACGTAACCTCAATTCTTATTGGATGAATCCATTTGGGGACGGCTATGACAAATACCGTGACGCGCGCCGACCTTGCCGATGCAGTCAATCGTGAAATCGGACTTCCACGCCAGGAGAGCGGTCAGCTCGTCGAGGCGGTTCTGGACATGATTTCCGACACGCTGGTTGCAGGTGACTCGGTCAAGCTCTCATCATTCGGGTCCTTTGTGCTCCGCGACAAGAACGGTCGCGTCGGGCGCAATCCCAAGACGGGCGAAGAGGTTCCGATCGACCCGCGTCGTGTACTCGTGTTCAAGCCGAGCCAGGTGCTCAAGGAACGCATCGATTCGGCTCTGTCCAAGGACTAAGTAACCGGCATGGCCGACAAGGCAGCCAGCGCTTACCGAACCATTTCCGAGGCGGGCAAGGAAACCGGCCTGCCTGCCCATGTGCTGCGCTTCTGGGAGAGCAAATTCTCCCAGCTTCGGCCTGTGAAGCGGGCCGGCGGGCGCAGGCTCTATCGCCCCCAGGACATCTCACTCGTACTTGCGCTCAAGCATCTCCTCTATGAGGAGGGCTTTACCATCAAGGGCGCGCAGAAATATCTGAAGGATCACGGTGTTACAGCCCTGATTGACCAGGTCGAGCAGGGTGCTGGTCCGCAGCTTGCCAGTCCGACTGTGGCCTCTGACGCGGCTCACCCCGAAACCACACCGGCATCTCTTGATGAGGCTGGTCCTGACGCATCCGACCAGGCTTTGTTATTCGCTGCGGCCAACGTCGCTGATAGCGAAAAGTCGCTCACTGACGCGCAGAAGCAGCGCCTACTTGTGCAGTTGTCGCAGGCAAAAGCAGCCCTTGATGCGGTTCGCCGCGTTTAAACGATTGCAGCAGGCTGCATCAAAGGCGTTTGCGGGATTGCGAACTGATCCCAGCGCGCCTATAACGCGCGTCCCGCCTTGAAGGTGGGCTGGCGTGACCCGCGCCAGTATTTGGTGTCGGAGCGTGGCGCAGCCCGGTTAGCGCACCGGTCTGGGGGACCGGGGGTCGTAGGTTCAAATCCTATCGCTCCGACCATTTTACCGTTGTAATGCCAGCGGGCTTGCCTCCACTAAAGCTTCGTAAAACGCTTCTGAGCTGAGAGTGTTCAGGTCAGGTGGAGTTCCACGTCCAAGCTTTTTGTAGGCCTCTTCCAGGCTGTCCGCCTGAAGAATTTCGAGCTTTGTGTCGTTGCCCTGAAAGAATGTGCTCCAGATCTCAGAGGAGATGGGCCAGTCGTCTGGTGTATTCACCAGCACCGACCGCACCTTGTGTCCGGATTTTTCACGCTGCAACCGCTCACGGTCCATGGCATGGCGAACCACCTCATCAAGGGAGGCGACAAAACTGGCGTCCTTCGAGAAACAGGTCACAATGTCATAATCAGTGGGGAATTCGGGATGGCCCAGAACAGCCAGAGACAGCGCCAGATAATCCTTCGAGATATCAAAGCGCTCCACGAAGATGGCCATCTTCGCGGCATGGTCGAGGAAAAGCCCGGTGGTCACGCGGTTTCTCGCCTTGAAAGTCTAACTTGGTGCCTTGTCATTAGAACATAACCCCGATGCAAGCATCAGAGATATGGCACTCAGCCCAAAGAACCAGAGCCCGGGCTGCGTTGTGAGCTTAAAGCCGGTCCCTGACCAGACGACGATGAGGACCGCAATCACCAGCACGTCAGTCAGCGACCATTTGCCAAGCCGCTCAACCCAGCGCGCAAGGCCTGTGTGTCCTTCGGGCCCGACTAGGTGAAGCCACGTCACCAGGACCAATTTCAATGTCGGGGTGACGATGGAAAAGGTGCCGATAAGCAGTGCGAGCGCGATTTCGCCGTTGTCGAAAAGGCCTCCGACCGTATCGATCAGCGAATAGCTGTCCTTGAAAACCCACAAACGCGTGGTCTCCAGAACCGGCAGTAACAATCCAAGAGGCAGGAAAACCGCGGCAAGAATGATCAGCGCGCGGGCAAGACCGCCTCCAGCCGGACTTCTTTGTTTTGAAAGCTCAAGATCAGGAGAGGGGGAGGGCAGATCCGTCATGGCTGAATGATGCCCCAATCCCGCTCTCCTGTCTTTGACAGATTAGTAGCCGCTCAGGCGTGCCACTTCACCGGCCGCAAACGCGTCATCGCCGAGGTATTCACCAGCGGCCTGGGCGCGCTTGTAGTAAAGGCCGATATCGTACTCATCTGTCATACCGACCCCGCCATGCATCTGGATGCCTTCAGCGGTGGATAGGCGCGACACGGCCGTTGCCTTGGCCTTGGCCGCGGCACACCACAGCGGCGACTGGCTGGGCTGGGTATCGAGCGTGGTCAAAGCGCGGCGGACGAGAGACTGGGACAGCTCAAGTTCGCCATAAAGATGCGCGGCGCGATGCTGCAGGCCCTGGAAGGTGGCGATGGAGACACCGAACTGCTCGCGGCCTTTGAGGTATTCCAGGGTCGTTTCGAATGCCTGAACCGCAACCCCATGGCTCTCAGCGGCCTGGGCTGCGCGCCCGGCATCAAGAAGCTGTCGATAGGCCTGCTCGCTGTCGTCAGCACCAGAGAGCAGGGCGTCTCCATCCAGCTTCACATCGTCAAACTGGAAGTCAGCCGGCACATGACTGTCGAGCGTACGCCGGTCGGTACGCGTGACGCCGTCAGCCTTGGGATCAACCAGAAAGAGGTTGATCTTGTCGTCTTCGGTGCGCGCCGCAACGATCAGAAGATCCGCGCCAGCGCCGCAGTCGACAAAGCGCTTGGCCCCGGTGAGACGAAAACCATTACCGTCCTTGACCGCGCGGGTATCGATCTTCTCCGGCTTGTGGCGCGCCTTCTCATCGATGGCGAGGCCTATGACGATTTCACCACCGGCAATCTTCGGCAGGTATTCGCTTTTTTGAGCGTCCGTGCCCGACAGATTGAAGGCCGTTGCCCCCAGCACAGCGGTGGACAGGAAGGGAGAGCTCGTCAGGTGCCGGCCCATCTCCTCCAGGATCACACCCGCAGCCGCAAATCCCATTTCCACGCCGCCATGCTCTTCAGGCACGAGCACACCGCACCAGCCCATCTCAGCCATGGAGGCCCAGAGCTCTTTGGAAAAGCCGATAGGGTCCTTGCTGTCGCGCAAGGAGCGCAGGGCGGACACAGAGGCTGATTCAGCCAGATAACCGCGCGCTGCGTCGCGGAGCATTTGCTCGTCTTCGCTCAGGATAAAGCTCATCTGATCGGCTCCCCTACGCGCTCGGCATGCCAAGCACGCGCTTGGCCACGATATTCAGCTGAACTTCGCTGGTACCGCCTTCGATCGAATTGGCGCGTGAACGCAGCCAGGAGCGGGCCGGATCACCGTCGGTCTCATTCTCGCCTTCCCACAGGAGGCCGTCTGACCCAAGCGCGGACATGTTGAGCTCGTTCTTGCGCTTGTTCAGCTCGGTGCCGACATATTTCAGCATCGATGCGCGCGCTCCGACGCCTTCACCATGGTCGGCTTCTTCCTTGACCCGGCGCATGGTGGCGTCAAAGGCCAGGCCATCAATGGTCAGACGAGCGACATCACCGCGCAGGATCGGGTCTTCCAGCTTGCCGTCTTCATCCACTTCGCCGGACTGGTGAGCCGCCGTAACCGGGTTCAGGCCACCGAAGGAGGCTTCCGAAACGATGCCCGCGCGCTCGTGGCTCAGCAGGTATTTGGCAATTGTCCAGCCCTGGCCCGGCTCACCCAGCAAATTCTTCACATAGCCTTTGGCATCATCGAAGAAGGTCTCGCAGAAGGGCGATTTGCCGCTTATCAGCTTGATCGGCTTGGTCGACACGCCTGGCTGGTCCATGTCCACCAGAATGAAGGAAATGCCTTCATGCTTGGACTTGTCAGCTTCGGTGCGAACCAGCGCAAAAATCCAGTCCGACTGGTCGGCATAGCTGGTCCAGACCTTCTGGCCGTTGATCACATAGTGATCGCCTTCAAGCACACCTTTGGTGCGAAGCGATGCCAAATCGGAGCCCGCCCCGGGCTCTGAATAACCCTGACACCAGCGGATTTCACCGCGGGCAATCCTGGGCAGGTGCTCCAGTTTTTGCTCATGTGTGCCGAATTTCAACAGCGCCGGGCCAAGCATCCAGATACCAAAGCTGTCGAGCGGCGAGCGGGCATTGATGGCCTTCATCTCTTCTTTCAGGACAAAGGCTTCGTCCTTGGACAGGCCACCGCCGCCGTATTCGGTCGGCCAGGTCGGCACGGTCCAGCCCTTTTCCACCATGCGTTCCATCCAGATACGCTGGTCGTCGCTGGCAAAGGTCCAGTTCTTGCCGCCCCAGCAGATATCAGCTTCTGAGCGGATTGGTTTGCGCATGCTATCGGGGCAGTTCTGCTCCAGCCATGCGCGGGTTTCGGCGCGGAATGTCTCTAAGGACATGGTCGAATTCCTCCCTGACGTTTACGTAAAGGGTAAGCTGAGGGGCTGTCGCTGACCAGCCCGCAATCGGTCATGAACTGCAGCCACTTTGCGACAGAACGGCGCGCTTGGCTTGCGAATATGGTTCGGGCGGATAAGTACGTGCGCAGACCCACTGATTGCTGGAAGCCCGATGTCCACGACCACACTCCCCAAGCCGTTTACCGCAGCTGAAACCAGCCGAGCCATGTTCTGGTGGCTGGTGGTTGTGGCCGCCTTTGTTTGCTCGATGATCCTCGTGGGCGGGGCGACCCGACTGACCGATTCCGGGCTATCGATTGTGGAGTGGCGTCCGGTGACCGGGGCGATACCGCCATTGACCGAGCAAGGCTGGGAGCAGGAGCTGGAGAAGTATCGCCAGATCCCCGAGTACCAGCTTCAGAACCGCGGCATGTCCATGGCCGAGTTCCAGTTCATCTACTGGTGGGAGTGGGGCCATCGCCAGCTTGGACGTGTATTGGGTCTGGTCTTTGCCATCCCGTTCTTCGTCTTCCTGCTCACCGGGCGCATGCCGAATCGCCTCCAGCCGCGCCTATGGGTGCTGTTTGCGCTTGGCGGCCTGCAAGGGGCCATCGGCTGGTGGATGGTGTCGTCAGGTCTGACGGAGCGACTGGATGTGAGCCAGTACCGCCTCGCCACCCACCTCTCCATGGCCTTCATTATTCTGGGCCTGACGCTCTGGACTGCGCTTGAACTACGATATGGTCAGCTGAAGAGCGCGGTGAAGTCCTCGCTGTCGCCCTGGGTGGCGCTATTCTGGAGCGGTGTGTTTGTACAGATCGCGCTTGGGGCTTTTGTTGCCGGCCTTGATGCCGGTCGCATCTATACGACCTGGCCCGGCTTCAACGGCCAGCTCTTCCCGCCTGATTATCTACAAGGCATGCCGTTCTGGCAGGCGATCTTTGAGAGCCGCCCGGCCGTTCAGTTCCAGCACCGCTGGTTTGCCTACGCACTTGTGGTGGCTGGTGCCGTGCTCGCCTGGAAAATCTGGCAGAACCCGGATGCAAGCTTCAAGCGCTTCGCCATCGCGATCCCGGCCGCGCTAACGATCCAGGTCATCCTCGGCATCGCAACGCTGATGGCGGTCGCGCCGCTATGGCTGTCGCTGCTTCACCAGGGCGGAGCCATCGTGCTGTTCATGACTGTGGGGATGGCGGCCTGGACGGCTCGCCGGGTTGGCGTTGCTCAGCCGGTTCCGTCACCGGATACGAAGACGGCTCTGGATACCACTTCACGGGCCAGCAGCTTGACCGAGCCATCATCGCGGTCATAGCCCGCCACAAGCCCGGTTGAGAACGACATGCCGCCATAACCGGCGAGTGAGGAATCCAGCAGGGTGGGCCGGATAAACCCCTGGGTGCTCAGGCCATTGGTGGTTTCCACCATGGCAATCGGGTCAAGCGTGTTTGCGTCATAGACCGCCAATGCGCTCGTGCCCGGCTCGGCGGCCAGAACGACGCTCTGGCCGTAAAGCTCAGAATAGGTGATGTCAAAAACCGACAGCGCGCCGGTTTCAGCCTGCACCACACCGGTTTCGGACACACGAAGGATGCCCGCCGTAGGCGCAGCGACGATCAGGTCGCCATTGGCTGCAGTACAATCGCGCGCCGGGTAGGGCAGGGAAAATTCCTGTACAGGGCTCACGGTCAGCCCGTCAGATCCCGTATCGCGCACGCGCACAATGGCCGCCTCGCGATCCGTGCCCAGAAGGGCAATATCCACATAGCCAATCCCGGTCTCATAAAGACAGGTGGCCGCCCACTCGCCCTCAAGCTCCAGCTCGAGCGGAATCTCGATGACGGAATTGGCCTGTTCTGCGATGACGAAACCGCGCAGATTGCTGTCTGTATCCACACCAAAAAGAATCGGGAAGGTCTCACCACGCAAGGCAAAGTTCGACGCGCCGGTAACGCCATCAAGGCGTGGGCCGCTGGCGGTCAGGATGCGTTCGCCCTCCACATTGAAGATGTCAAAGCCGCCTGAAGCGAGGGTTGTTGCAATGCGCCCGGTCCACGGCGTGTCGGTATTGGGCAGGAAAGCCAGGCCCGACAGCGGAGCACCAACCTCAAAGCTGCTTGTAATGACCGCCTCGCGGCTATCCTCATTGATGCTGGAGGATTGTCCGCCTGTATCCTCGCCCATCATGCCGCAGGCGCTCAGCAGAAAGCTTGCACCAACAATGGCTGTACCCATCGTCCAGCGGCTACGACGGCCTGGTTCCTCTGCGCCGGAGCGTCCAAGGTTCGAAGTCAGCAGGCGTGAAAAAAACATGGTCTCTTCATCTCGCTATTGCCGCCGGAGCGGGGTTCGGACTTTGCGGGCGATGGTATAGCCCTCTAGCCTGCGCGTCACATGCGCGATGTAGTGCGTAAACCCAATGTGATCCAGCTGCCCAGTAATGGAGGCTTTCGGGCGCTAACGCATGGAAACACAAGGGGCAAACATCAAAGCCGAAAAAATACGGTATCTTGATACCTTACTCATAAGGCGCTGATACTGCTTCTTTTTTCAGACAGCTGTTGACCGAGTGCGCACGCACGCGTAAGACCCGCGCGATCCTGACGGGGATGGGCCCTGTCAGCACGGAACAAACCCAAGGCTTAAGCGATGAAGACCTTTACCGCAAAGCCCGCGGAAGTAGAGCACAAGTGGGTTGTGATTGACGCAGAAGGTGCCGTTGTCGGCCGCCTGGCTGCGTACATCGCCACGCGTCTCCGCGGCAAGCACCGGGCCGAATTCACCCCGCACGTGGACACCGGCGACCATGTCGTCGTGATCAATGCGGACAAGGTGGTATTCACCGGTCGCAAGTTTAACGACAAGCGCTACTACCGTCACACCGGTCACCCGGGTGGCATCAAGGAAACCTCGCCGCGCAAGGTGCTGGAAGGCCAGTTCCCCGAGCGTGTCGTGGAAGCCGCTGTAAAGCGCATGCTGCCAAAAGACAGCCCGCTGGCCCGCAAGCAGTTCTCCAAGCTGCGTGTGTATGCAGGTTCTGAACATCCCCACGAGGCTCAGCAGCCCGAAGTGGTGGATTTCAAATCCATGAACTCCAAGAACGCGCGGAGCTAAACGATGGCTGAAGAAGCACGTTCCCTCGAAGACCTGAAATCCGCTCTGAAGGATGCCGGGTCTGACATCGCCACCCCCGAGGCTCCTGAAGAGGAAGTTCTCGCGGAACCGAAAATCGATGAACACGGCCGCGCCTACGCGACGGGCAAGCGTAAAAACGCTATTGCCCGTGTGTGGATCAAGCCGGGTTCTGGCAAGATCACCGTCAACGGCCGTGACCAGGAAGTTTACTTCGCACGTCCGGTGCTGCGCATGGTCGTGGCCCAGCCGTTCGAAACGGCTGAGCGCGTTGACCAGTATGACGTGATCTGCACCGTCAAAGGCGGTGGCCTGTCTGGTCAGGCTGGTGCTGTGCGCCACGGGATCTCCCGCGCCCTGACCTATTACGAGCCCGCCCTGCGCGGTGTTCTGAAGGCTGGCGGCTTCTTGACCCGCGACTCCCGCGTCGTGGAACGCAAGAAGTACGGCCGCAAGAAGGCCCGCCGCAGCTTCCAGTTCTCGAAGCGCTAAGCTTCCAGAACCAAAGCTCTGGCTTCAAGATCAGCGGGCGGCCCCAACGGGTCGCCCGTTTTTCTTTGTGCTACAGATTGTCCAGGATCAGGGTGAGGGCGGTCTCTATCGTTGCTGCGCGCACGCGATCGCGCCCGATATCGCCAAAGCGCCTCTCAAGCGTGATCACGCCGGCTCCCGATCTGGCCAGGCCAAACCAGACCAGGCCCACAGGTTTCTCGGGGCTACCACCACCCGGTCCCGCAACGCCAGTGACAGATACGGCGATGCCGGCTCTGCTGCGCGCCAACGCGCCCGCCGCCATTTCCCGTGCGGTCTGCTCTGACACGGCACCGACGGCGTCCAGTGTCTCGGCGCGTACGCCCAGCATCTCAATCTTGGCTTCGTTAGTGTAGGTGACAAAGCCGCGATCCACGACATCGGAGGAGCCGGCGATTTCGGTCAATTGACCGATAATAAGCCCGCCTGTGCAGCTTTCCGCCGTTGCGATCATGACCTTCGCATCACGGGCCGCATCGAGCACCTGGACCGCGAGTGCGTCGAACTCTGCCACCCTCAACGCTCCCTGATATGGCAGGTGACCACGGCTTCAGCCGCCAGACCTTCGCCACGCCCGGTAAAGCCGAGCTTTTCGGTCGTGGTCGCCTTGATGTTTACACGGCGCAGGTCAAGGCCAAGAATATCTGCGACCTTCGCCTTCATGGCTGACTTGTGGGGACCAATTTTCGGGCGCTCACAGATCAGGGTGACATCACAATGGAGCGGCGTTGCCCCGGATTCCTTCGAGATCTGCAGAGCGTGTTCCAGGAACATGACGCTGTCTGCACCGCGCCAGCGCTCATCGGTCGGCGGGAAATGCTCGCCAATATCACCCAGACCTGCCGCGCCAAGAAGCGCATCTGTAATCGCATGCAAGCCGGCATCGGCATCAGAGTGCCCGATCAGGCGAAGCGGGCACTCGATGAAGACCCCGCAAAGGTGCACGCCATCGCCAGCATCAAGCCGGTGGACGTCATAGCCCATCCCAGTAACTTGAAGTTCTAGATGAGGTATCTGGCTTAAATTCCTCTCGGCACGCTCAAAATCCTCAGGCCATGTCAGCTTGAAATTCCGCTCCTCGCCATCGACAAGCACAATTGATAGCCCCTGGGAGCGGGCCAGAGACACCTCGTCTGGAAAGTCATTGCCCTCGCAGGCGCTGAAGGCTGCCAGCAGTTTTCCTGTTGCGAAGGCCTGGGGTGTCTGGATGCGGCGCAGAGGCGTGCGATCAACCGGTTCAATCTCTGCCCCCTCATCGCGAACCAGGGCATCCACGACAGCCAGCGCGGGTGCGGCACCGTCGTGGGCGGCCAGGGCAGCCACAAGACGCTCGATCACCGGCTGGGTCAAAAGCGGGCGAGCCGCATCATGGATCAGGACATGGTCCTGGTCTGTGGCTTCGACACAGCGCCGAACCGATGCGGTGCGGGTCGCTCCGCCCTCGATGTACTGGCAGCGATCGGCATGCTTGCCCGCCTGACGCCGCGTCTCGTCGATGTCTCCAGGCGGGGCGGCAATGATGATCTGCGTACAGGCGGGATCTGAGGCAAAGACATCAACGCTCCAGGCCAGAACGCTTTGTCCGGCCAGGGGCCGGAATTGTTTGGGCACGCCGCCGCCCGCGCGGGTTCCGCGTCCAGCAGCCACAATGCAGGCGGTGTAGGTAATCTTCTTCATCTCCCCGATAGCGTTAGGCGGAGTTGGGCAGAACGTCCAGAGGCTGGTTCAATACCCTCCTCCTGAACCAGCCACTTGCATCTTGTGCGCGCCGTACCAAGCGAGCGCCGGTTCGATCTGGTCGTCGCCAGCAAGAGAGGCTATCTGTCGGGCCATGACAGATCAGACGCCCAAAGCTCCAAGCTTCATGATCGGCTCAGTACCCGTGCGCGCGCCGGTTTTGCTTGCGCCGATGTCTGGCGTGACAGACTGGCCCATCCGTCGCCAGGCTTTTGCCTGGGGTGCCGGTCTGGTCGTGTCTGAGATGGTGGCGTGTGAAACGCTCGCTCAGGGCCGCGAAGACGTCATTCGGCGCATGAAGGCCGATGAGCGCTGCGGACCCCATGTGATCCAGCTGGCCGGGCGCGAAGCCCGTTGGATGGAAGAGGGCGCAAGGCTAGCCGTAGACGCCGGCGCGGACGTGATCGACATCAATATGGGCTGCCCGGCGCGTCAGGTCACCCGCGGCCTGTCTGGATCAGCCCTAATGCGCGATCTGGACCACGCGCTTGAACTCATAGACGCCACGGTGTCTGCTTCCAGCGTTCCCGTGACGCTGAAAATGCGTCTTGGCTGGGACCATGACAGCATCAATGCCCCCGAACTCGCCCGACGGGCTGAAGACGCAGGCGTTCAGATGGTCACGGTCCACGGACGCACCCGTCAGCAATTCTATACCGGCCAGGCCGACTGGCACGCAGTCGCTGCCGTGAAGGACGCCATTTCAGTCCCGCTCGTTGTGAATGGTGATATCGCCACGCCGCAACAGGCGCGTGAGGCGCTCGCCGCATCAGGGGCGGAGGCGGTCATGGTTGGGCGCGCCAGTCAGGGCCGCCCGTGGCTCCCCGGTGCTATCGCGCGCGCCCTGCAGACCGACACCGAGCTGGTAGAACCCGGCATCGCGGAAGGCGCGGCGAGCCTGAAAGAGGCGCTGGACGACTCCGTCACTCTTTACGGCGAGGAGCTGGGTGTGCGCTGCATGCGCAAGCATTTTGCCAGCTTTGTCGATTGGGCCGTGACCGATCCAGATGAAGCGAAGTCCTGGCGGGGCATGCTGTGCCGGGCCAAGGATGCGGGGTCAGTAAAAGACGCGCTTGCACGCTTCGTAGCCAGTCACGCCCGGGACGCCGCATGAATAGCGCGCGTGCCGCTGAGGCCGCCAGTGTCGGCTTGCTTTTGGTGACCGCCGAGGGCCGGATTGAGTACGTCAACGACAGCGCCGAACGCTTGATGCAACGCTCCCGCAAGCGCCTCATTGATGCATCGCTCTCAGAGCTGGGTGTTATGGGCGAAGCGATCCTGCCACTCGTCGAGAAGGCCCTGTCCGAGCAGCGTGATGTTTTCGCCCATGATCTGCCCATCCAGACAGAGGCGGGCCTGGTGCGCCTATCGGTCGATGCGGCACCGGAAGGGGGTGGCGTGTGCCTGTGTTTGCGCCCCTGGCCGGAAGCCGGGGCCAGTCCATCTGGCGGTATCGCGGCCAGCGCCGCAGCCGGATTTGGGCGCATGCTGTCACATGAGTTGAAAAATCCCATTGCCGGCGCGCGGGGCGCCGCGCAGCTGCTGGCAAGCTCTGACCCCGATGAAATCAAAGAGCTCTCAGACCTCATCATCAGCGAGCTTGATCGCGCGCGCCGTATTGCCGATCGCTGGAGCCAGGTTGGCGATATCGCGCCGGGACCGCTAGTGCCGGTCAATATGCATGCGCTTGTTCGCAAGGCCGTTCGATCTGCACGGGCAGGGGGCAGCGACCGCATTCTCTGGGAGGAGCATTTCGACCCCTCATTGCCGGAAGCCCTGGTCGATGAAGATCTCGCCTTGCAAGCTGTGCTCAACCTGCTGATCAATGCCGCTGAGGCACAGGGCGACGCGGAGGGTCGGGTCTCTGTGACCACCCGCTATCGCGCCGCACGCCCCGGCGGACCGGCCCCGGACGCCCGGATCGAGGTCATGGTAGAAGATGAAGGGCCGGGCATACCCGAGCTGATGCAGGGCGCGGTCTTCAACCCCTTTGTGACCAGCAAACCCGCCGGCGAAGGCCTCGGCCTGGCTCTGGTGGCGCGAATAGCCGAGCTTCACGGGGGCGGAGTAGAGTTTGAAAGCCGCCCCGGAACTACGACTTTTCACCTGTACTTTAAGGAATCGCGATCATGACCCGACGCGTCATTGTTCTTGAAGACGATGAATCGCTTCGCCTTGTGATCACCAAAGCCCTGTCGCGCGCCGGATTTGAGGTCAGGGCCACGGCGAGCCCGGACACCGCCATTGAGCGCATGGCCCGCCAGGAAGCCGACGCGCTTGTGGCCGATGTATTGCTCGGGCGTGAAAACTTCCTCGACCGGATTGCTGAAGTTCGACAGCTGCGGCCCGACGCCCCCATTTTGGTGATGAGCGCCCAGACGACGGCCGGTACGGCATTAAAGGCAGGCACCGAAGGCGCTTTTGAGTATCTTCCAAAGCCGTTTGATATCAATGACCTTGTCGATACTCTTAATCGTGCACTTGAAAAGCTGCCTCCCGCCCAGCGAACACCGGGTGCAGCACTGGCTGAGCCGGAATTGCTTGGCAAATCTGCGGCGATGCAGGCTGCCTTCAAGGCAATCGCGCGCCTGACCCGATCTCGCGTTCCGGTCATGATCACCGGTCCGGAAGGAAGCGGCCGCGCCAGTGCGGCACGGCTCATCCACAAGAGAAGCGCCACAGATGGTCCCCTCATCGAAGCGGGTCCGCGCCAACTCAAGCTTGAACCCTCCAAGCTGTGGAACGCGGCCCGTGGCGGCACACTCCTGCTGCGCCGGGCCGAAGACTGGAGCCCTGACAGCCAGAGCTTTCTAAGAGAGCAGCTGGAAGCCGAGGCAGAGGGCGATGTGCGCGTGATCGCGACAGGCTCGGAACAGGTGGCCGAGGCGCTTCCTCGCGCCTTGCTGGACCTGATCGCGGTCGGGCATATCGAAATCCCACCGGTCTTTCAGCGCAGTGGTGACAGGGCGCTCATATTCGACAGTTTCCTGAGGGCAGCGGGCAGCGGCTTCACCCTGAGCCAGGCGGGCATTGATTTCGTGAACGCTCAGGCCTGGCCCGGCGAGGTCCTTCAGCTACGGCGCACCGCCCAGCACATTGTTGCTCAAAGCCAGCCCGGTGAAGTAGGCCCAGATGCCATCAGCAATGCGATGGCTGGACCTCGTCTGCACGATCCCGACACCGACCTCGAGCTTGCAGGCATTCGTTATTTTGCGGCATCAGAACTAGCAAATGCCGATGATCTGGCGGCGCGGGCCATCATGCAACTGGAGCGGGGCATGATTAAAGCCGCGCTTGAGGCCGCAGGCGGGGTGCGTCAGGAGGCTGCGCGCAGACTTGGGATGAACCGCAACACCTTTGCCCGCAAAATAGATCAATATGATCTTGATGTTGGTGATACATGAACACAGTGCGTTGATTTTGTGCAACAGTTGGGTCATGGTCCAGCTGGGGCGTAAGGAAATTAGCCACTCGTGCCAGACACACAGACGAAAATCCCGGTTAGGGCGGCCACTCAATCCGCCTTCGCGGTGGCCTTCGCCATTGCCGGTGTCGGTGTTGTCGCACTGGCGCTTATGGCTGTTAGCGACAATACGGCCTTCAGCCCTGGCAGCACGCTTTTCACCAGTCTTCTGGTCTTTGTAGCGGCGGTCACGTTTGGGCTGATCGTCTGGACCGGCATGCGCGTGGCGCGCCGGGCGAGGGGGCGTCAAACCGGATCGCCCGCGCCGCAGCTTCAGATGCGCTTCATGACGCTGTTTGCTGTGGCTGCGGTTGTCCCGGCGGTTCTCATGGCCGGCTTCCACGTGCTTGTCCTGAACCGGGGGATTGAGTTCTGGTTCGGCGAGCGGGTGTCGGCCCTCGTTGAGGCGTCCACAGACTTGCGCCGTGAATGGCCCACTTTTGCGCTTACAACTGCCAGAACCCAGTTCAATTCAACGGCCCGCAACCTGTCTGCCCCTGACGCGGTACGAGGACTGCAAGAAGCGCGCATTCTCTATCGCAACTACCTGACCGAACAAGCCGTCTTGCGGAACTTCCCCGCGCTCTATGTGATCGACAGCCAGGCGACCATTCTTGCGCGAAGCGCTGAAGCGCCCGACGCACCAGACTTTATGCCCCCAAGCGCGGAGATCTTTCAGATCGCCGACGAGGGCGACCTGGCGGCGGCAACCCCTGTAACCCGAGATGAAGCGCCGGATTACGTTCGGCTCCTCATCAAACTGCCCGCTTACGAAGACGCCTACCTGTATGGCGTTTGGTATGTCGATTTTTCAATCGTCACGGCCCCTGAAGCAGCGATTAACTCGCTCAATGACGGCATTGCGCGTGAAGCGCGCATGCGCGAAGGCTTCTTTCTGGTCTATGCGCTGGCCGCATTGCTTATCTTTGTTGGCGCAGTCTGGCTCGCACTTTCGGCCGCAGCGACGGTTGTGAACCCGGTTTCCAGACTGGTATCGGCGGCCGAGCGCATTCGTCATGGGGACCTGGAAGTGCGCGTCGACACCGCCAACCGCGATGATGAAATCGGCGCGCTTGGCCTGGCGTTCAACCGCATGACCGAACAGCTTGAGAGTCAGCGCGGCGCTCTGCTGGAGGCCAACCAGGAATCAGAACGTCGGCGGGGCTTCATAGAGGCGGTGCTGTCCGGGGTTACAGCCGGGGTTATTGGCATCAATGCCGACAGACGCATCACGCTGGTTAATCCTTCAGCGGCGTTCCTGTTGGGCGTTGATCCTGCCGATCTCGTTGACAAGCCATTATCAGACGCCGCACCAGTCTTTGACGACGTCGTGACCGCTGCAGCGCGTGGACGCGACGAGACCGCGGAACAACAAATCGATTTGATCGGTGAGGACGGAAACGCCCTGCACCTTAATGTCCGCGTCGGACGGGACGCAGAGGACGGCGTTGTCATTACATTCGATGACGTGACGCGGCTTGTGGCTGCACAGCGCAATGCGGCCTGGCGGGATGTGGCGCGACGTATCGCGCATGAGATCAAAAACCCGCTAACGCCAATTCAGTTGTCGGCTGAGCGGCTGCGCCGCAAATATCGCGGCGGACTTGAGGAGAGCGAAACCTCGACCTTTGACCGCTGTGTGGACACGATCGTGCGCCAGGTCAGCGATATCGGCCGGATGGTCGACGAGTTTTCTTCGTTTGCACGCATGCCCGCCCCAAAGATGGAGCTTTCAGATCTCAACGAGATAGCCCGCGGAGCCGTTTTTGCTCAGCGGGTTGCATCACCGAGCATTCGAATGCCCTACAGCGAGGCGTCAGATAGTGTCGATGTCGAGTGTGACAGTCGGCTAGCGGGGCAGGCCCTGGCCAATATTCTGAAGAATGCCGCGGAAAGTGTATCAGCACGTGTCGACGGCGATGGCGGCAAGGCAACCGGCGAGATCTCGGTGAAGGTTTTCCGCCATGACGGGTTCGGGATTATCGAGGTCACCGATAATGGCCTTGGCTGGCCGACTGCGGACCGCTCACGATTGACCGAACCCTATATGACCACACGGGAAAAAGGCACCGGCCTGGGCCTGGCGATTGTCCGCCGTGTCATGGAAGACCATGGCGGGCGACTGGAGCTGGATGATCCGGGACAAGATCAACGTGGAGCGATCGTTCGGTTGGCCTTTCCCTTGCTAGACACCAGGCGTGAGGCGCAGGACGCGTCAGAACGAGCAGAGGCGTAAGACGAGACATGGCCCAGGATATTCTCATCGTCGACGACGAAACCGACATCCGGGAACTCATCGGTGGTTTGCTGGAAGATGAGGGCTATCAGGCCCGCTACGCCGGTAACGCTGATAGCGCCTTGGCTGAAGTCCGCGCGCGAAAGCCGGCGCTGGCCATTCTGGACGTCTGGCTGCAGGGCAGCCGCCTTGATGGCATCGAGCTGCTCGATGAGATCAAGCAGGGCGATCCCGATCTGCCAATTATCGTGATTTCAGGCCATGGCACGATTGAAACGGCGGTCGCTGCGATCCGCAAAGGCGCTTACGATTTCATCGAAAAGCCGTTCAAATCAGACAAGCTGCTGGTCACGGTCGAGCGCGCTCTGGAAACCAGCCGCCTGCGCCGGGAGAACGCTGAGCTCCGCTCGAAAAGCGAGACGCACTCTGACCTGATTGGTGAGAGCGCCGCGGCAATCGCACTTCGTAACATGGTTGAGAAGGTCGCTCCGACAAACTCTCGTGTGATGATTTCCGGTCCTCCTGGCTCTGGCAAGGAGCTGGTGGCGCGGATGATCCATGCCCAGTCGCTGCGTGCGGACGGGCCGTTTGTGCCCGTAAGTGCGGCCATGATGAACCCGGAACGGGTGGAATCTGAGCTGTTCGGCTCTGAAAGTGCTGGGGGCGTTGAACGTGTGGGTCTGCTGGAACAGGCCCATGGCGGCACGCTCTTCCTTGATGAAGTGGGCGACATGCCCATTGCGACCCAGGGCAAGCTACTTCGCATGCTCGTTGAGCAGCGCTTCAAGCGCCTCGGCGGCAATGCTGATGTGGAAGTGAATGTGCGCGTTCTGTCATCCAGTGCGCGCGACCTGCGCAGTCTGATCGCCCAGGGCCGCTTCCGCGAGGACCTGTTCCACCGGCTCGCTGTGGTACCAATCGAAGCGCCTTCGCTGGCGGAGCGCCGCGATGACATCCCGCTTCTGGTCCATCATTTCATTGAGCGCCTGGTCGCCATGTCTGGGCTGCCACCGCGCAAGATTGGCGATGACGCCATGGCTGCGCTTCAGGCCCACGATTGGCCCGGTAATGTCCGTCAGCTGCGCAACAATGTCGAACGTCTGTTGATCCTGGCTGTGGGGGATCCCTCCCAGCCGGTGACGCTCGACAGCCTGCCGTCTGAAGTCACCGGCCGTTCAGCCAGCAATGATGCCGGATTTGACGCCGAACGCATGATTGGCTTGCCGCTGCGCGATGCCCGTGAGAAGTTTGAGCGAGAATACCTGAAGGTCCAGATCAACCGATTTGGCGGAAATATCTCGCGCACGGCGACTTTTATCGGAATGGAACGGTCGGCGCTGCATCGCAAGTTGAAGACGCTTGGTGTCGGCAGCGGGGCCAAGCCAGACGCTGAAACTGACTCCGACACTGAAAAAGCGTCCTAACCCTCTCATAGAGTACTCCCATGAAGGCAGTCGTCTGCGGCGCAGGCCGTGTTGGATATGGCATCGCACGCGAGCTTGCCGCTGAAGGTAACTCGGTAACCGTTGTCGACTGGTCGCGAGAGCTTGTCGACAAGGTGACCACCGATCTCGATGTGCGCGGTGTTGTGGGCCATGGCTCACACCCCGATGTTCTCGACAAGGCGGGCGTCGGTGATGCCGACTTGCTGGTGGCTGTGACCTACTCTGATGAGGTCAACATGGTGGCTGCCCAGGTGGCCCATTCCATCTTTGAAACCCCGATGAAAATCGCGCGCGTCCGCTCCCAGACCTATCTCGACAAGCGGTGGGGCGCGCTATTTGCCGATGGGGCCATGCCGGTGGACGTCACCATCTCACCAGAGCTGGAGGTCAGCCGCTCAATCCTGCAGCGCATGGAAACGCCTGGCGCGTTTGCAACGGCACCCTTTGCCAACTCGCGGGTTCAGGTGCTGGGTCTTTCAGTGGATGAAAATTCGCCCGTGGTTACCAGCACGCGCGATCAGCTTCTGGAGCTGTTTCCCGACCTTGGGTTCGACCTGGTGGGGATCAAGCGTGACAAAACGCTGTTCATCCCTGATGGCTCTGATCCGATCATGCCCGGCGATGATGTCTATCTCAGCCTCGCCGCCGGTCAGGTCAAACGCGCCCTTGATGTTTTCGGTCAGGACGCTCAGCGGGCGCGTAAGGTTGTAATCGTTGGCGCGGGCAATATCGGCCTTTACGTCGCCAAGGCTCTGGAGCGGGTAAGCGGTGTGCGTGTTCGCCTGATCGAGCGAGACAAGCCGCAGGCAGAAAAGGCTGCAGACGTCTTACGCAAAACCGTTGTCCTTCATGGGGATGGCCTCGACCGCGAAGTGCTGCGCGAAGCAGGTGTTGAAGACGCCGAGCTGACCTTGTGCCTGACCAATGATGACAAGGTGAACCTGTTGAGCGCCGTTATGGCCAAGCGGGAAGGGGCCTCACGCTCGCTCTGCCTGGTCAACGACCAGGCGTTTGAGCCGGTAAAATCCGCGCTTGATATCGACGTGTTGATTGATCCGCGCGGCGTGACGGTATCCACGATCCTTCAGCACATTCGCCGCGGCCGGATCACCGGCCTGCAATCGATGGCTGGCGGAGAGGCTGAAGCCCTGGAAGGGGTCGCGCTTGCAACGTCTCCGCTGATCGGCAAGACGCTGAACACGCTGGAACTTGATGAAGGCATCTCGGTTTGCGCGCTTGTACGCGGCGAGAAAGTCTTCTTTGCGCGCGATGACGTGAAAGTGGAAGAAAATGACCGCGTCGTCTTTTTCGCGCTTAAAGGATCGGTTTCAAAGGTCGAACAGATGTTCCGCGTCAGCCTGGAATACTTCTAGGGACCATGACCCTCTCACCTCGCATGTTCCGCGCCATGGCCTGGTGCGCATTGCTGATTGGAGGCGCTGCGCTGCCCTTCATCGGCCTGGCGTTTCTGGAAGGCGCTGAAGCAGAGGCTCGGGGCTTTTTCTTCACCTTCGTTGCCGGCGGCTTTGTGGGCGGTGTCGTTCTGGCTGCCACTCAAGGCTCTACTCGACCAGCCAGAGCTTCAGCGGCGCTTCGACTGGCCTTCCTGGGGTGGCTGATCATGCCTTTACTGGCAGCCGCACCGCTCATTCTGGCAACCGGATCGGTCTCGCTCGGCGTTTTCGAGGCCTACTCCTCCCTGACCACCACCGGAGCCATCTCCCTCGCGCCAGAAGACGCAGCCCGCTCCATCGTGTTGTGGCGGTGCCTGCTGGCATGGATGGGCGGGCTGGCGAGCCTTGTGTTTGCCGCAACCGTGTTTGCGGCCCTGGACCGACGCGGCGTAGGTCTGCGCCGGACAACGCTTCTAACGGTGGAACGCGCTGACCTGTTCACCAATTTCGGACGGGCAGTGCGGCGTCTTGGTAGCGTCTACACCGCGCTGACCCTGATGGGGGCCTTTTTACTGATGGTAACGGGCAGCCCATTATTTGACGCTCTTTGCCTTGCCCTGTCCGGCATCGCAACGGCTGGCCTTGCCCCGTTCAGCGGCCCCCTGTCGAGCCAGCTTGGCATTGCAGGCACGCTTATTCTGGTCGGCATCTGTGTTGTCGGCGCGTGGAACTTCGCGGTGATCTACGAGCTCGCCACACGCCGACGGTATGGTCGGGGAACCGGTGAATTGCGGGCAATTGTGGGCATATCGGTTGCTGTGGCCATCGGGGCAGGGGTGGTCATCGGGCTTCCGGCAGTTCTGCCCACCCTTTTCGACGCGCTATTTGCAATTACGACGGCAGGGTATCAGACCGCAAATGTAGCCTATGGTGGACCAGTTGTCTGGTTACTGCTGGCCCTGATCGGAGGATCAACCATCTCCACGACAGGCGGCATCAAGATGCCCCGTGTTCTCTTGCTCATGCGCCGGGCCGGCGGGGAGCTTGAGGTCCTATCCCATCCTTCTGCAGCGATCCGAACCCGCTTCTCCGGTCGCGCGGTCAGCGATGAAGCGCTCGCGGGCGTCTGGGTCTACGCGTTGGCGTTTCCTGCTGTAATGGGCCTCGGCGCGATTGCCATCGGCGCAGGTGGGGCAGCGTTTGACGAAGCCTGGCGGATGTCAGCGGCTGCCATCACCAATGCCGGACCGCTTGCCGGTGTTGAATGGGGCGATCAGAGCCCCGCATCGCTGCTTGTTGCGTGCTTTTTGATGGTCCTGGGCCGCCTTGAGATCTTGGCCGCAGCGGCCGCAATTTATGTGATTTTTGCCCGCGATTGAGCCAATTTGCGGTGAAGACCGGCTCACAAGGTTGCAGTGCAGCGTAACCGTGTTTACCTAACGCATCGAAGTGCCCCGAAAGGCGGGCCGCTGAGTCACGAGAAGTCGAGCTTATGTCCAACGATAAAAAACAAAACCTTCAGGACGTTTTTTTGAACACGGTCCGCAAGAGCAAAACCCCTCTGACCATTTTTCTGGTCAATGGCGTAAAGCTTCAGGGCGTGGTCACCTGGTTTGATAATTTCTGCGTGCTTCTGCGCCGCGAAGGTCAGATCCAGCTCGTCTACAAGCATGCGATCTCCACGATCATGCCGGGCCAGCCGGTCCAGCTGTTCGATAAAGACGAAATCGACGAGGAAGACGCCGATTGATTGAGCGTTCTGCAGCCGCACAAACGGCGCTCGTCCTCCACCCGGATACTGGCGATCTCGATGAGATGCGTGTTGGCGCGCGTCTGGAAGAGGCCGCTGGCCTTGCCGAAGCGCTTGACCTTGAAACCGCCGAAGCGCGGGTTGAACCTCTGCGCAAGGTGGAGCCGTCCACCTATTTCGGTTCAGGCAAGGTGGAAACGCTGGCGGCAGACCTCGCCGCACTCGATGCCAATGTGCTTGTCCTCGATACCGCTCTGACCCCGGTCCAGCAGCGCAATCTGGAAAAAGCCCTTAAAGTGAAGGTGATCGACCGGACCGGTCTGATATTGGAAATCTTCGGCCGACGCGCGCAAACCCGGGAAGGGCGCTTGCAGGTGGAGCTGGCCCGCCTGACCTATGAGCGGTCTCGCCTGGTGCGCACCTGGACCCACCTGGAACGCCAGCGCGGTGGTGCCGGTTTTATGGGTGGCCCCGGCGAAACCCAGATTGAAACGGACCGCCGGATTATCGCCGACAAGATGGCCAAGCTGCGCCGTGAGCTTGATCAGGTTCGCCGCACTCGCACGCTTCACCGCAGCCGTCGGCGCGCAGCACCGTGGCCGACGGTGGCGCTTGTTGGCTACACAAATGCCGGTAAATCAAGCGTTTTCAATGCATTGTCTGAAGCCAAAGTCCTGGCCAAGGATATGCCGTTTGCCACACTGGATCCCACCACGCGCGCGGTTCGCACGCTGACGGGCCGGCGCATTCTGTTGTCCGACACTGTGGGCTTCATTACCGATCTGCCGACTGAGCTGATTGCCGCCTTCCGGGCCACTCTGGAAGAGGTGGCCGAAGCTGACATCCTGATCCATGTGCGCGACATGGCCGATCCCGACCATGAAGGGCGTAAGGCCGATGTGGAAGCGGTGCTGGAGGCGCTCGGCTGCGGCGTTGATGATGACAGCGATCAAATCCGGATTGAAGCCTGGAACAAGATCGATCAGCTCGATGAAGAAGCGCGTGATGATCTTGTGTGGCGCGCGCGGCTCCAGACCGGACCGGACAAGCTCCAGGTCATTGCCACATCAGCGATAACCGGGCAGGGGCTGTCAGCCCTGATGCGTGCCATCGATGAAGCATTGTCGCTGGGCGATGAGCGGCTTCATGTCCGTTTTGCGCCCTCCGATGCGGCCGCCCGGGCCTGGGTCCATGAAAACGGATCCATCATGGAAGAGCGTATCGATCCCGAGACAGGCGTTGCTGATGCCATCCTGCGCCTGTCTGGCCCGGATGCAGGCCGATTCCGCCAGCGTTTCCCAGGGCTTGAACAGGTCTTTGAAGTCGATACCGTCGACTAGATCAGGCCGGTGAGGCCTATGTCTGCCGCTCAACCGCCTTGGCCTCCAGCCAGAGCTCTTCCATCTGATCGAGGCTCGCTTCCTGAATCGAAACTGCCTTCTTTTCAATATTTTGCTCAATATACCTGAAACGACGCTCAAACTTCGCATTGGCATCGCGAAGCGCCTGTTCCGGCTCCACCGACAGCTTGCGGGCCAGATTTGCGAGCACGAAAAGAAGATCGCCCATTTCTTCGGTGATGTGGGCCTGGTCGCCTGATTTCATGGCGTCTTTCAGCTCTGCGAGCTCTTCGTCCAGCTTATCGAAGACCTGATCCACATCCGGCCAGTCAAAGCCGACGCGCGCAGCCCGCTTGGTGAGCTTTCCGGCCCGCTTCAGCGCGGGCAGGGCGACCGGAAGATCTGCCAGCACTGACGTATCGATATCGCCCTTTGCGGCGCGCTCAGCGGCTTTCTGGGCCTCCCAGGCTTTGGTTTGTTCCTCTGCATCGCGCTCGTCCGCATCGCCGAACACATGGGGGTGGCGGCGGATCATCTTGTCGGAGATGGCCTCAATGACGTCCTCAAAGGCAAAATCGCCGGTCTCAGACGCCATCTGGCTATGAAACACGACCTGAAACATCAGATCACCAAGCTCATCCTTCAGATCGGCCAGGTTTCCGCGATCAATCGCGTCGGCGACTTCGTAGGCTTCCTCAATCGTGTAGGGTGCGATCGTGGCGTAGGTCTGCTCAACATCCCACGGACAGCCGGTTTCCTTGTCTCGGAGCCGCGACATGATCGCGAGGAGGCGCTGCATACCTGTCAGGTCACGCTTCGGTGCACCGTCCAATTGCTCAAGGGCTTTATCGTAAAAGGGAACGGGCTGTGTCACTTGGGGTTGCCTGCTTCTGTTTTGCGCATAATCAATATTATGAGAAATATGATATGGCGTTATTCGGGCTCTGGTGTTGGTCTAATCACACGCTACGGCGCGCTTGCGTCCAGTATTTCGCCTGAGTCCCACCCCGCCGTCACGGTAAAGCCGTCATAGGCTGGCCGGACACCGCTTGGCAGGCGCTCCAGCAGGATGCGGTAATCCAGATCAATGTGGAGATTGGTCAGCACGCCAAGCTCGGGAGCAACGGCGCGCAGCCACTCAAGGCTCTGCTCCACATGTGCATGCGTTGGATGCGGCTTCTCGCGCAGCGCATCGACAATCCAGACGTCAGTTCCCGAAAGCGCCTCAAACGCCGCGTCATCGAGCCCATTCACATCCGGCGTGTAGCTCACCGGCCCACAGCGCACACCGCTGCACGGTGCACCGCCATGCTCCACATCAAACAGGGTGAGCGTCAGGACGCCGCCCGGCCCGTCAATCTCGATGGATGCGCCCGGCTCTACACCCGTCATGGTCATCAGCGGCGGATAGCCAGATCCTGGCGGGGTTTCGAAGATATAGCTGAAGCGCGAGGCAATTTCATTGGCGACCGCTGGATTGGCAAACGCTGGAAGCTTGTCGCGGCGGCGGTAAACAAGCGCACGCAAGTCATCGATGCCATGAAGCTGATCAGCATGCGCGTGGGTATAAACCACGCCATCGAGCGACGGAGACCGTGCCTCAAGCCACTGACGTCTTAAGTCTGGCGATGTATCGATCAGCGCGCGAGTCGCATCGCCTTCATGCAAAGCATCAAGGGTTTCGGCCCGTTCCAGCAGCAGACTACAACGCTGGCGGTGGTTCTTCGGTTCATTGGGATCGCAATCGCCCCAATCCCCATCTAGCCGCGGCACGCCGCCGGAGGATCCGCAGCCTAGAATGCGCGCGCGCAGCACTGGTCCGCTGGCCGCCATCAGGCCGGCAACCGGTCAAACAGCGTGCGTGCGGCACGTGTCGTGCGCTCTGCCGTCTCGTCCAGAGTCCAGCCCTTTACGTTTGCGAGCGCTTCAGCAACATGGGGCAAGAAGCTGGGTTCATTGCGTTTTCCGCGATTGGGAACGGGAGCGAGATACGGACAATCGGTTTCGATAATCACCCGGTCATCGGGAACTATATCGCGGAAAACCTCGCGCACATCCTCAGCCTTTTTAAAGCTGATAATCCCGGATGCGGAAAAATACGCCCCAAGCGCCGCAGCGCGCGACGCCAATTCCTTGCTGCCGGTGTAGCAATGCAGGAGCGGGCGAAACGCCCCCCTCCCCATTTCCTCTTCCAACAGATCGGCCATCTGCTCATCGGCCTCTCGCGAGTGCAGGATGATGGGAAGCCCGGTCTGGCGCGCAGCCTCGATATGGGCGCGCAGACTTGGAAACTGTGCCTCTGGCGGGCTGTAATTATAGTGGAAATCCAGCCCCGTTTCCCCGATCGCAACGACCTTGGGATGGCTGGCGATCTCAATCAGCTCTTCAGCAGTGATATCCGGCCGGTCCTTGGCGTGATGAGGATGCGCACCGATGGTGCAAACAACATCGTCATGGGCCTCGGCAATCTTGCGAACCGCATCAAACTCCTGCAGCCGGCAGCAGATTGCGATCATCGGCGATACGCCCGCCGCGCGCGCCCGATCCAGAACCGCGTCGAGATCCTCCTCATAGGCTTCGCCGTGGATATTGATATGCGTGTCGATGAACATGGGCGTTTCAGGACTGGCTGGCCGCGTCTTCAATCAGGGAAATGGCGGCGTGGACGGTTTGTTTCGGGTCGAGATAGATCGCATCGGCATCGCGTGCCAGTCGGCGTAGCTCATCGCTGGCTTTTACCCAGGCGGCCGCTTTTGAAAGCCCTGACTCAGCGACGGCCAGCTCGCGCGCGCGATCCTGCGCATAGCTTTGCAGAAACCGCATGATGGCGCGTTTGGTGGCTTCACCATCCTTGCGTGACGCCTTGTCGGCAAGGCGCATGGCAGCACTGCGATCGATGCGGGGCAGGCCGGAGAGCATCTGATCAAGATCGTCTTTCACCCCGATCTCGCCGGAGACTGCATGGGCGAGCGCCCTGCCTGGCGCACCAGTTGCCAGCTCGGCGGCACGATCTGCAACGCTTCGCTCAATATCGTGCCGTTCGACCAGCCAGTCTGAGGTCGCTGAAACGTCTGGCGCGCGCAGGGACAGACGGCGGCAGCGTGAACGGATCGTGGGCAGCAATCGACCCGGCGCCTCCACCAGCAAGATCAGCAGACCTTTCTTCGGCGGCTCCTCAAGAGTTTTCAACAAAGCATTGGATGCGTTGATGTTTAGCTCGTCCGCAGTGTCGACAATCACGACGCGCCAATGGTCACCGCTGGCACTTTTGGAGAAGAAATCAGCCGCCTTGCGGGCTTCATCAACGGTGATCTCGCCCTTCAACTTTTTGGTCTTGTCGTTATAGGGCCGCCGGATCAGCAGAAAGTCAGGATGCGCCAGCCCTTCAAGCTGGCGACAGACCGGATCACCGGGGCTTGAGGCCAAAGCGCCCTCACCGTTGGCTTGAGCCCCAAGGGCTCGGCGCGCCAGGCGATAGGCGAGCGTGGCTTTGCCAACGCCTTTTGCTCCGGTGACCATCCAGGCGTGGTGCATATGGCCCGTGGAGAGCGCCTCTTCCATGGCGCGAGCCTCGCGCTCATGGCCGAACAGGTCATAAACCTCGCGCGGGTGAGCCAGCTCGCCTTCGCGGTCGGCTTCGGGGATGTCCGAGCTCATACCGCTTGCCCTAGACGCTGCGACACGAGTTTCAGCGCCTTGGCGCGCAGGGTCTGTGCATCCAGGCTGCCATCGAGGACCGCACAGCGATCTGGTTCGCGGTTCGCGATCGCCACAAACTCGGCGCGCAAGGCATCGTGGAATTCAGGCGGCTGCAGCTCAAAACGTGTCGCGCCCTCACCGCGCGCAATGGTGCGCTCCAGCCCGACTTTTGGATCAAGGTCGACCACCAGCGTCAGGTCCGGCTGGTAGCCATCAAGCGCCAGCTGGTGCAAGGCCTCGACCGTCTCGCGCTTCAGTCCGCCCGCAGCCGACTGATAGGCCAATGTGGAGTCTGCAAAGCGGTCAGATATCACCCATTTGCCGACCTCAAGCGCCGGTTCGATCAGGGTGCGGACATGGTCTTCGCGCGCCGCATAAAGCAGTAGCGCCTCACCGATGGGCGACCAGCGATTGACGTCACCGCCCACCAGAAGCTCGCGAATGGCTTCGGCATTGCTGGTGCCGCCCGGCTCGCGGGTCACAACGACCTCAAGGCCTTGCCCGCGAAGATGCTCTGCCAGCCCGCGCGCGAGGGTGGACTTGCCAGCCCCCTCACCGCCTTCAAGTGTGATGAACTTGCCGCGCACGCCTAGCCACCGCGGATGAGACGCGCCAGCGCGGCGCCGGCCCGGCCAAGCGCGCCCTTGCGCTCCACAGTCTCAGCCGCCGCCAGCGGTACCGACTGGCTGCGGCCATCTGGCAGGCTGACCTCAAGGCGGCCAACAACGGTTCCGGCCGCCACCGGCGCGGTGAGCGGGCCGTCATACACGACCTCTGCGGTGAACGCGTCGAGATCCCGGCGATGGCCGCCGATATCAAGCGTCTCGGTGACCTGCAGAGGCACGATAGCGTTTTGGCCCAGATAGACCTCCGCTTCGCCCACAAGCGCGCCGGCCTCAACAATCGTATCGACGCGGAACTCGGTTAGCGCAGCGCGCATAAGGCGTTCAGCCTCGCTGGCGCGGTCGCGCTCGCTCTCCATACCGTTAAACACCACGATGCGGCGCACGCCATCACGTTCCGCCGTGGCTGTCAGGCCATAGCCGGCGTCGTCCGTACGACCCGTCTTCATGCCATCAGCCCCGTCAAACAGGCCCAGCAGCGGGTTCCGATTGAACTGGCGGATGCCGTTATAGGTGAACTCCTCCTCGCCATAGAGCGAGAAGTATTGCCGGTGTTCAGCAATGATGTGCCGGGTCAGGCGTGCCAGATCGATCGCGGAGATGCGGTGCTCTGGATCGGGCCAACCGGTGGAGTTGGTGAAGTTTGCGCTGTCCAGGCCCAGCTCCCGCGCGCGCTCCGTCATCATCATGGCGAAGTTGCCCTCGCTGCCGCCAAGCGCTTCGGCCACAACAATGCAGGCGTCATTGCCCGACTGGACGATGATGCCGCGCAGAAGATCAGCCACACTGGCGCGTGAATTGACCTCCAGGAACATGGTCGAAGACCCGGAAGACACCCCGCCCCGCCGCCACGCGTCCTCACTGACAGGCAGCGTCGTTTCCAGCGTCAGCTCGCCGCGCTCCAGCGCTTCGAACACCATCAACGCGGTCATCAGCTTGGACATGGACGATGGGGCCATCGCCACATCGCCGCCTTTCGAATAGAGAAGCTCGCCCGTTTCATGATCGAGGATCGCGGCATAGGTCGCCCGGGTCTCAAAATTCGATTGAGCCATGACCGGCGCGCCAAGCGCAGCCAGCATTGAGATCAGGACAACGAAACGGGCGATCATGGGCAAGGCCTCCTGCGGATTCGGAAAAGCGTAGGCAAGCTATCGTGAACACCGCCATGGCGAAAGCGTGGCGAGTGTGTTCGTTGCGGTCAGACGCAGGCGCATGTAGGGCCTGCGCTCTGTGCCGATCTACGGCGACAGAGTCTTGCCATCTCCGTCCCGTCAGGGCTAGACACTTCCGCTCTCAGTGCGGAGGAGTGGCTGAGTGGTCGAAAGCGGCGGTCTTGAAAACCGTTGAGCGTTCACGCGTTCCGGGGGTTCGAATCCCTCCTCCTCCGCCATTTAAAAAATATCCCATTGATTTTAAACAATCTTTTTTAACCTAACTATCGTACCTACCCACCGGCCCCTCCAAAGAATTTGGGTCTTCGAGCGCGATCCAGCTAAGTGCAAGATGCCGCGATAAGCGACGAAGTGACTCCAGTGACATGGAGTAATTCTTCGTCCCGGACGTGTCGCGGACCTCAAGAACGACTGTAGTCGGTCCCGTTTTCTTACCCATCGTCGTGAGAACACGTGCTGAGATAAGGCTGTCGGTTTTCAGGGTTTCATCAGACATTTTGGTTTTCCCAATCTACGAGTGACAAAGCGGTGTTCGGATCGACACCGGCTTCTTTTGCTTGTGCTAAGGCTGCAATGATGGCGGTTGCTGCGCGCGCCCTGCCCCCGGCGTCGAAGGCTTGAAGCGGACGCATCGTGTCGAGGCGGATCGTTCCGCCGAGCTTTGCCGACGCCTCGTTGGCGATGAGTTGTGCGATCGGCTGCAACACCCATTGAGCAAGATGGCGCTGGGCTTCACGAACGAGCGGACCAGTCGTGGCAGGTGACGCAAGGCCCGGAAGCACGCCATAAGCCATGTTGATGGCGTCACGCGCCGCTGAGAGCGTTTCGCGGGTCATCGCTTTTGAAAGATCAGGTGACAGGTCGTGGGGCTTCCAGTCCTGGGCCGGTGCTGGACCACCCGCCGCCGCAACGTTGACGGACTCGCGAAGGATCACCTTCCCGCGATTGCCACGGAACCCGCGCGCTAGCGTCTCAAGGTCGGTTTGTGGAGCTTCAGGGAATGGCACGATCTGGCTTGCCAGCGGTGCCGTCTCGTAAACGTCGCAAAGTGCTGTTTCGATCGCGTTGAGTAGTTCAGCGGTTAGCTGGGCGCGTTTTAGCGGTGCCGTGCCGTAGTAAGGCGCGGACGTATCGCACCCGATCCGGATATGAAGGACTTCTTCAGCTAATGCGGTGACGGATCGACCGCCTCCGGCTTCGGAAATTGAAAGCCTGTATGCGCGGGGATAGGTAGCGCGGGTTTTCAATTCCCAGTCGGATGCCGGGATAAGCCGATCCGCGTCTATTAACATAACCACTTCACCACGCAGCGCCAGTGAGCGTGCAATGATCATCAACGTTTGAGCGTCGAGAAGGTTTGTTCCCTCAACGTCTGCCAAGGACAGACCACCTTCCCAAAGCGTGACCGCTGATTGAACGGTCGCGGTAAGTTCGGCGATGCCACGCTGACCGCTGATGTAGGCTTCACGGGCCGACATGATTTCAGCGGTAAAGCCAGAGGCCGACGCGCGTGTTTCGGTTTTTCTTTTAAACGGCCACATATCAGGCCCTCCGCTTGTATGGACGCAGCAGGTCCGCCGCGCCGCTAAGGTCCATTGCGCGCGCCACCCATGCCGGGGACCGGCGATAGGTTTCTTCGATCGCGTCGCTAAGTTTGATGGCGAAGTCTGAGACACCGGAACGGTCGGATTGATCGCTGAGATACTCAGCAAGCCGACGGAACGCTTCTGAGACGGCTTCCGGTACGTCACCGGACCCGACAGACGCGGTGATCCGATACGGCCCCTCACCCGGCAACTCGTAACCGCCGAGCGGTGACGGATCAGGTGTAGATGCGACCCACGCAGAGTCTTCCCAGACTTCGACAGCCGACACGGTCGCGGGAGACAGTGGAGCTTCCCAGCTTCCCGGCCCTTCAACCGTCCAGACAACCTCACGGGCCGTCCAGCGGTTGCGGCAATAGACTTCGATGCGTTGCCAGATGGCGTCTGTGTTCAATGCCTGGGCTTCGGTGGACAACCCAGCCGGTGCAGCCGGGTAACTCGCCGGGATAGCTTCAACCTCTTTAATGGTGGCGCTCATGTCAGGCCCTCCATCGATGCAGCGCGTTGACCAAAGGGCGACGCATGGGGTCCGCATTTGGACTCCAGTTGCGCGCTTCGATCTGGGCTTGTGGATATGCGGGCTTCGTCACGGCGCTGATTTCGATCAGTTGAGCCGACCGAACCACACGAAGAATGCCTTCACCATCACGACGAACGACCGCCCCGTCTTCATCAACTCGAAACCCCGGCGAGACACCGCCGATCAATCCAGCGTCGAGCGTGCCGAGGAAGTCGGAGACATAACCCACCGATCGCATTTGCGATGAAATCCGAGCTTCGAAGGTCAGTGCGTCGTCAGCGTCAGTCACGGTCAGTGATCCAGCCGATCGCGAGGCGAGCGGACGATCAAAGTCGTGATGAACCAACAAATGAATATCGCGGTCTTCCGAGACGGATTGCCCGAAGGCGCGCGCCTCAAACACTTCCCGCCGCCGTTCCCGACCATCCGATAGGACAGTCGGGACAGCGTACGGGAACCGGCCCCGCAGAACGGTGTTACCGTCCGCTGAGGTGCGGACTTCAAGCCCGCCTTTGGAACCGGCCCACAACATTACTGAATATCCGTCAGAATGCGGGTTTGAACGGCCCGTGAAATCGTGACGTCCATCGTGGTCAGCGCAGTCAGGCGCAGCGCACCGGATTGTGCGTCGCTGTACGGATCGCGAATGAGATCAATCGCGCCCCACATACCCACGAAGAACGGTGCAACACCGCCCGCCGTGGTCGTCAGGATCGCTTTGGACTCCAGCGGCGAACCCGTCGGCGCGGCAAGCGCGTTATGGCTCAACACGACGTTCCCCAGCGAACCGGACAGACGGTCCCACTCGGTAATGCCGGAACCAGAGTCCCAGATATCCCCGTCCATTGCGTCATAGACTTCAGGACGGATGAGAAGGCGAACGTCACCTGGACCAGACGCGGCGTTACTGGTCATGAAGCTGACGACTTCAGAGCGGAAAGCCGCCCAGGTGGGAGCCGCATTGAGCGCCGCTTCGTTGATACCCCAGCCTGAAGCCCCTGCGAACAGACCGGTCGGTTGACCGGAGGAACCAGAACCCTGAAACACCGCAGCGTCGAGAGCTTCTTCAAGAGCGCCGTTCATGTCGCGGCGAACCGCTTGTTCCAGACCCGATCCGGATTGCTTCAGCGCTTTACGCGTGATGCGCATCTGAATTCCGAGGTTGTGATCAGGCTTTAGGGGACGATCGACCGTTTCATAAGCGGCAGGACCGGCAACGTTCCCGGTTTCAGATGCCGCCCAACCAGCGGACACGCTGGAAGTGGTAACCGGGTATTCGACGTCACCGACACCGACATTCACCATCTGACCGCCCATGCGAGCGGCAACAGAACCGGCGAACAGACGGTCGATAATCGGTGCGGTCCGCATGGGGTTTGGCGTACCGCTGGCGATCGTTTCACCAGCGCGCTGTTCCAGTGCTTCAAGCGGGACCGGAACACCACGATAACCACCCTGCGAGCGCAGTTCCGACACGACTTCAGCGGTCTTACCGTCGAGCGAACGACCTTCATCAAGTGCAAGCGCGACCTGGCGCATTTCGAAACCGGACATGATCTCTGACCATTCCTTTTCGGAACGGGTTTCGAGTTCCGCACCGGCTTCGCGGCGTTCGTTGTCTTCAGTAACTAGCGCGGCGCGATACCGCGTCTCGTTGGTTTGATATTCCCGGTCCAGGGTTTCCATCTGGCGGGTTTCGTCTTCGGTCGGTTGTTCTTTGCCGACCAACTCTGACAGCGCTTGGCGAATTTCGCTCTGACGCCGCGTAATCTTCATAGATTCCAGCATTAGTGACCTCATTAGGGGAGTGAGCGGCCCGTTGATCGGACCAATGATTTCCAAGCCTCACGCTTGGGATTGAGCGGCGCGAGACCGATCTCAATTCGGGTTTTCCGGGAGTGACAGCGCACACAGAGCGTCTGAAGGTTCGACAGCTCGTATGCGAGGTCGGGCCGGTGCCTGACAGGTTCGATGTGGTCGATTTCGAGACGTTGGCGCGCGTTGCATTCAACGCACTTCCATTCGTCGCGTTTGAGCGCTTGTTGGCGTAACGACGCCCAGCGGGGACCACGGGTGATGCGCCGGGAATGGCGCTGATATTCGCGCTTAGACATCCCGAAGCTCCAAGTCGAAGTATTGGACTTCGCCGTCGAAATGGCGCGAGTGAATTTTCGTGATTTCGAAGGTGCCGAAATTGGTCAGCACTTGATCTTTAAGTGAGGGATCAATTTCACCCACCTGCAAAAGAATGCGCGGAGCTTTAGTGAGCGTGTACCCATCACCAAACAGCCGCAGCATCGCGTGATCATTGACGCGCAGATAATTGACGGACTCAGTCGTAGACGTGCCCGGTATCTCGTTTCCGAAGTCGTCTTGTGCGCTTGCGGTCGTTTTCACAAGCGAACCCGTTTCACCGAAGCGGAAAAAAAGTCGGTTGAGCGCCGCGTTGAATTTAACCCCAGACAAGGCGTCCTCCTTTGTTGGATGAGCGACCGACCTGACGCGCGCCTTCAGCGACCGCGAGAACAGTCGCGGCGGCGGCGTCGATCCGACCCGATGAACGAGCCTTCGCGAGTTTCAGATTGTTGGCTGGATCGCGGAGCGTGATGGCGTCAGCGAAAGCGGAGCGAAGTAACAGCGACGGCGTGGTCGAAACCTTCCCGTCGAAGGCCGCGCGCCGGAAGCGTTCGCAGTCTTCCCCACCGTCACGGAACCCCTGCCCTCGCCAGATGATCGGTGCACGGATACCGGCGCGGTCGATAGCCTCGCCAAGTTCAGCCTGTTTGTACCGATCAGCGGTGATCGCCGTGACGTTTTCGCCTTCGACCCGCTGCATGACTTCGACAAGCCAAGGCGTGACCGGGACGGTTTGAGCGCCGAGCGTGGTCAGCTCTCCCCGGTCGTACATTTCCTGATAGCGCCCAGCGACGCTGTCGTTCTGTCCACGGGCCAATAGCGAGGGCTTTGAGGGGAATGTGCCAAACGCCTCAAGACGGCCCGTCTGGGGCCAATAATAGGCCGCTGCGGACATACTAGCCGAGCCACCTAGGTCGATACCGATAACCAGCGGACCGGAACGCGGCGGCAAATTCGAGACTTCACAGGCAAGCCACTCATCGACCGTGAGCAATAGATCGCGCGTCTCGCCGGAAATCCGTTCATTCCGGTTATAGAGCCGGAACGCGGTGAGCGTTGAACCACCGCGCGCGATTGCACGGCGCGCCTGGGCTTGAAGCCATTCGATGTTTGAACCGATACCGTGAAGCGCGCCGGGGTTTGCCTGTTTTAAGCTCGCGAGATCATCAGCGGGCAGTCCCGGCGCTGGGCGGTGTTCCTGTCGGTAGACGCCTTCTTGTTCGGTATCCAGCCAAACGGAGAACGGATGATTATCATCCGCCGCCGAGGTTGAGATGATTAGCGCACGACCACCACGCTTACCGAGACCCGACAACAATGCATGTTCCAGCGCGTCGCCTTGATCAGCCTGCCAGTGACCACGTTCATCCATGAGAACGAGGGTCGGAGCGGAACCCAGCGCGGTCTTACCATCGGCGGCAATCGCCCGGATGAAGTGACCGTCTTCGTACTCGATTTCGAGGCGCGGGCTTCGACGGATCGTGAATTTCTTTTGTTCGTCGTCTGGAAGCGTTTGGATAAACCCAACAACGAAATCGAAAGCGATCCGGGCTTGGTCGCGGGTTCGTGCCGCCAGTAGAATTTCGCGACGTGGCTGATCATCCCAAGCGCCAACAAGTGCGCCCAGAGCGATACCGGCGCTAAGTGCGGTTTTGGCATTACCACGGCCAATCGAGAGAACGGCGACGTTAATTCCGTCAGCCAACGCACCACGGACAAAATTTTTCTGGAACGGTGCCAGCTTCAGCGGTTCGCCCGCTTTCGGTCCTTCCGGGATGCGTAAACTTTCGAGGAAGCGGATTACCTTCGTGCTGTCTTTCATCGGACCGCCTCCGGTCCGCACAGCGAGAACGCGCAAGTCCACTCTCCGATCTCCGAGCGCGAAATAAATTCCGGCATTGGGACCATTTGGTGCGCGGCCCCCTCAAAGGGGCGCGCGCACCCTCGGGGGGTTATAGGGGGGTGCGCGACACGACAGTTTGCAGAGGGTTTGCAGAGGGTTTGCAGAGGGTTTGCAATCATCACACGACCTCCAAAATCTTCTTGGAGCGACCGGGTGATCCGACCGTGACGATGCGTATTTTCCCCGCCTTCAAAAGACGGTGCTGGGCTGCGGTGAAACCCTTCTTATTAATTCCGGTGCTGTCGGGATCATCAGCGAACACCGCAGCCGCGCCACTGGATTGATTGTGCGGACCGACCTCGACGCCACGTGCCGTGTACTCTGCCAACAGCTTTAAGAAGACCGCATCGGCGTTTTGTTCAGCAGCACACCGGACATGGATCTGGTTTAACGGCACGAAGAAACCGTCACGCCACTCAACGACCGTTTCGTCACCAATCTTTCCATAGTTGGATTTCTTCGTCGTCAGGACGCGACGGTCGTCTTCATCGTCGATCCGCTCAAGATAGAGCCGAGAACGAACCGAATTGTTCCAGCCAGTCGAACCGGACGTTCCGCTACCTGACGACATACCAGTGAGTGACGGGTGGTTCAGAAGAACAACCGCGCATTCATGGTCCAGCGCGATCCGGTTCAGCATTTGGATAAACTGGCGCGCCTTCGCCCGGTCGTTTTCATTCGCCGGAAACAAATCCGCCAACGTGTCGAAGACGATTAGTTTGGGCTTTAGTTCCGCGACTAGTTCGACGATTTCGCGATAAAGCGGCGTTGGACTAAGCGTGTCACCATCACGGGCAAGTAACGCGTCTTCACCGGCCAGAGGCCAGAGGTAAAGATCATCCAACTGATCTTTGGTGATACCGTACCCAGCGCAAATTTTATCAACGCGCCGGTGGAATTCGTCTTTGTCGTCTTCGGCCCCGATGTACAGCACCGGACCTGACAGGGTTGGAAAGCCCAGGAATTCAAGTTGCGCTACGACCGCAGCACCACACTGAAGCGCCAACAGGCTTTTACCGGTGCCGCCGTCACCGCCGAGCAGCGTCACAGCGCCGACCGGGATTAAGCCGGGGACGAGCCAGACACGATCCGGTGCCGATCCGCTGAGTGAGCTTGCTTTGAGGTACCCGCCCCGACGCTTTGTAGGAGCAGGTGGCATTTGAGCGAGGATCGCAGCGTTCTTAGCTGCCCCTTCATCGATCACCCGACCGACTAGGGGTTCGACTTCTCCCGGCAGTAGACCACAGGCTTCACCAGCTTGGGTCATCACTGCGATCGCTTCGTCACGGTTGATACGACCAGCGAGGTGTAGTCCCACAACGAAACAGCATCGGTTTAGCGTATCGTTGCGCTCCCCCTCCGGCGCGTCAGCAACGATCTGGGCTTGTTCGGCCAAGATCGCACTGCCGAGAGCCGACGTGCTTTCAGGGGAGCGCATCTGATCGGGGGCGCGACGCCCGGAGTAAGGAGTAGCCTCCGGAACCGCAGGGGAAACGTTAACCCCGCCGTTCACATGTGCGGAAGGGGACGCAGGTGAACGCCCGATCAGATTTTCAGGAAGGATTGAAGGAAGGTTCGTCGGGTCCATCAACATGACGGCACCCACGAATAAACACCGTCACGACGAACCGACGGTGGCGCGTAAATGAGACCGCCGTCGCCACGAATATCGACGCCGGGAAGCCAACCGGTTTTGTTCCCGACCGGCTTATCGGCCCGCAAATAGACGTGAAGCCCACCGGACGGTGTGCGAGCCATGACCGGTGAAAGGGTCCAGGGGTCGATGCCCTCGTTCGCAAGCGACTCGAACCCGTTTTGGTTCTTCACGTCGATGTCGAGAACCCAGAAGCCCCACGCATAGCCGGTACGGAGCGCAATGCCGGAATAAGTACCCGTTGCGAACCACGCCTCTAACTCGGCGTCGGTCGTTTCAGTGCGCTCCTTCCATGCGACGTTCGTCCGGTACTTTTCCTCACCGTCAGTCAGAAAGTAAGAGACCGGCAGGACGACGAAACCGTTCGCCACGTAGCGGCGCGCTTCGTCGAGTAGAGACGGAGTTGGGGTGATCGATGCGGGTAACACGCTCAGACAGCCTCCGCCGTCCGAGTAGATTCCCACACCTCAATTTCATCGAGACGCCAGCGCGAACACCCAGGTGTGAGCTTTACGACGCGAGGAAAATTCGGCTGTTCGCGATGCCAACGCCAAATCGTGAGACGATTGACGCTGTAGCGATCGGCTAGGTCTTTATCCGATACATATTGCGTAGGCATTGGGCGCATCCGTTTGAAACAACGATGCGCTGAAGCTGCTAGATTTTATCGGTACCGTCGTAGTGGAGATTAATCGGGCGTTTTGGTCGATTAATCTCCACTACGCTCGCGCCACATACTTTCAATATGCGAAGCGGCGCTTGCCTTATCTGGGCCCAACGTCGCGTCAAAGCAGCTCTGAAGGAACTCAGAAAACGGCCCTGTGCGGTGGACATAACGCCCATTGGTCCCGCTATTCAAATAGCGCGACACGGCGGTCGCTTCCTTCCCCGTCACCGCTTTGAATATTCTTTCAGCGGCAATTCTGACTTCTTTTGCTGCATAGTTTACCGGTCGCCCCCGTGACGTTGGACCGCCCTCAACTTCGTTAAACGCTTCGCGCGCGTCATCACGGAGCGATTCAATCAAAGCTTTGGTGTGCGTGAAATGAACGCCGGTTCGTCTCAGTTCATTATGCGCCGGAGCTTTGAGATCATCTAACGCATGGACAAGTTTTGAGGCGAACCGATGGACGTCATGTAGCTGTTTTTCAGCCGCATCTTGGCTCGACGGTTGCTGATTAATTCGTGACAACCCGTCTCCAATAATCAGGGCGTCATTAATCAGGTCGAGATGACTTTTTAAAGCCTTATCGTCCAGATCATCGCCCCCATCTAATTCGCGGATCGCAGCCGCCACGTCGATCGCCCACTGTGTTTCGTACAGCGTGCACGGATAACCGTCCGCACCTGTCCAATTATAACGCATCACCCGACCTCCAGCTTCACGACCTTCTGGTCGAATTTACCCATCAAGAACCGTTGCCATTCACCCATCATCGCGCGGCGGCGTTCCAGCATGTCCGAACGTCGGTAAGCTCGTTCGACTTCACTACCGACAGTGTGTGCCAACGCGATTTCAGCCATGTCGCGTGGATAGCCGCGTTCAGCGGTCCAATCCCGGAACGTGCTTCGAAGTCCATGAGGCACAGCGGGTCGCTTTGATGCGGCGTCTAGGTAACCACCGTCTTTCGCCTCGTTGACGCGCTTCATACAAGCGCTCAGGGCCATATTGGTAAGCATCCCACCGCGCGCGCTGGGGAACACGTAATCGACGCCTTGCATTCGAGGCAGCGCCGCCAGCAATTCGACAGCCTGATCGGTCAATGGAACGCGGTGTTCACTACCCGCCTTCATTCGACTGGCAGGAATGACCCACAAACGCGCGTCGAGATCGATTTCATTCCAAACCGCACCCCTCACCTCACCTGATCGCGTCGCGGTCAGCGCCACGAATTCCAGGGCGCGAGTGGCAGACCCCTCCCGACTTCGAACTTCTGCGAACCACTCCGGCGCGTCAGCCAGTGACAAAGCGGGATGGTGCGCGACCTTTGTGATCTTGCTGGGCTTTGGAAGAACCGCTTCGAGGTTACCAGCCCATCGCGCAGGGTTGTCCCCTTTGCGGTATCCAGCAACAGTCGCCCAATCGAGAACTTTTTCAATTCGACCACGCAACCGTGTCGCGGTTTCGGTCTTTTCGGTCCAGATCGGTTCAAGAACGCGCTGAATGTCTTGCAAAGTGATTTCAGCAACGGGAATTTCACCGATAACCGGCACGGCGTACTTATCCAGCGTCGCGCGCCATTGCTTGCGGTGCTTATCGTTCCCGAACTCTTTGAGCTTATTTTCTAGGAACCGCTCCATCGCTGACGCGAAGCTCAAAGCGCGCTTACGTTCTGTCGCCAGCGCGACCCGTTCAGCGTTTCGTTGATCAAGCGGGTCGACCCCGCGCCAGATTAGATCGCGCTGTTCTCTTGCTCGGTCACGAGCCATCGCCAGTGTGACAGACGGATAACTACCCAAACCAAGGTGGCGTCGCTTGCCGTTGATCCGGTATCGAAGAATCCACGACTTCGCCCCGTTCTCGGTAATCTGAAGAACCAACCCGGAGACACCACCAACGGCGTGGATAACGTTACCCTTCCGCCCGTCGTGTCGTAGCCGACGGACTTCGGCTGCACTTTTCTCCGCCATAATTTTTGGCATAGACTTTATACCTCACCTACCTATCCAAAAGCATGTCATTAATGACAATTTTTCGCAACAGGTAATAACTGAGGTTTTAAGTGTAACACCCCGTTACACATAGATTTTCTCATTTATTGCAACGGGTCGCAACGGGGCGTTTTTGGCCTCCTCCTCCGCCATTTTGTTTCCCTGTGCTTTTTAGTATTCGGTCGATCGCTTGCTCGCTGCTGACGGGCGGGTACCTCAGGTCCGGTGAGTGTCCCCGCCACCGACTTGCTGCTACACCGGCGCTGACGCTTTATGAGTGTCCTGGCCTGAAGCCGCGTGTGGCCCTTTATGAGTAAAGTTTTGTCACTTTTTACCCACATTTTCTCACGCTTTGAGCGCCAGGTTCCCAGCTTTCCTGAGACACGGCGTAGTGCGCCGTCTGGCAAGCTGTTCGGGTTTATCTGGCACTATGTGGCGGATGCGCGGTCCTGGCTGATCGGGCTGGTGGCGCTTGCGGTTCTGCTGGGCATTGCTGAGGTGGTTCTGTTTGGCTTTATCGGCCAGCTGGTGGACCTGCTGGCGCAGGCCAACCCGGAGACGGTTTTCGCGGACAACGCCCCTCGCCTCGCGGTGATGGTGGCCGTCATCCTGTTTGCCATGCCGCTGGGCAATTTCCTGCTGGGGCTGATCATCCACCAGGTGCTATACGGCACGCTGGCGGTTAGCGCGGCCTGGCGGATGCACTCCCACTTGCTTGGCCAGTCACTGAGCTTCTTTTCCGATCAATATGCGGGCCGAGTTGGGGCCAAGGTCTTGCAGACCGCCAACGCCATCCGCGATGTAACCTTGAAGTCGATGCACGTCTTCGTCTTCGTCAGCATCTATTTTGTATCCACGCTCTTCATGGTGTCGGGGGCCGATCCGCGCCTGGTGTTGCCCTTTGTGGTCTGGCTGGTGGTTTATCTCGGCCTGATCCGCTGGTTCGTGCCGCGCCTGACTGTCGTCGCTCAGCGTCAGGCCGATACACGCTCTGACATGACGGGTCGCGTCATCGACAGCTATTCCAACATCGCCACGGTGAAGCTGTTCGGTCAGGCCGACGACGAGGAGATCTACACCCGCGCCAGCATGGCGGGCTTTCTGGGCACGGTGAATGGCCAGTTCCGGCTGATCACGAGCTTTTACACGCTCATTCACCTGAATAACGCCGTCAATCTGCTGGCCATCGCGACGCTGGGGATCCTGTTCTGGAGCGACGGTCTCATCAGTGCGGGCTCCATCGCGGTCGCGCTGGGGCTGGCGCTTCGTATTTCCGGTATGTCCCAGTGGATCATGTGGGAGGTTTCGGCACTGTTTGAAAATATCGGCATTATCCACGACGGCATGTCGATCCTGTCAAAGCGCCAGGAGATCAAGGATGCCGAGAACGCGCCTGAGCTTTTGGTCTCTAAAGGCTCGATTAAATTTGATAAAGTTGCCTTTCACTACGGCAAGAAGAGCGGTGTCATTGAGGGTCTGAACCTCGAGATCGACGGGGGTGAAAAGATCGGCCTGATCGGCTCATCGGGTGCGGGCAAGTCCACACTGGTCAACCTGCTGCTGCGTTTTTACGACGTGGAAGCCGGCGATATCTCAATTGATGGCCAGTCAGTTAGCTCTGTCACTCAAAACTCCCTGCGCAGACAGATCGCGATGGTGACGCAGGACACCTCACTGCTCCATCGCTCCATTCGCGAGAACATCGCCTATGGCGCGCCGGACGCCACGGATGAACAGATCTGGGCCGCGATTGAGCGCGCCGATGCCGCAGACTTCGTCACCCGCGTTCAGGATACGCAAGGGCGCACCGGCCTTGATGCCCTGGTCGGAGAGCGCGGGGTCAAGCTGTCCGGCGGTCAGCGCCAGCGTATCGCGATCGCGCGCGTTTTCCTGAAGGACGCGCCCATCCTGATCCTGGACGAAGCCACGTCGGCACTTGATTCAGAGGTTGAAGCGGCCATCCAGCAAAGCCTGTTCTCGTTGATGGAGGGCAAGACGGTGATCGCCATCGCCCACCGCCTTTCGACGATTGCGCAGATGGACCGACTGGTCGTGCTGGATCACGGTCAGATCATCGAGACCGGAACCCATGACGACCTTCTGGCCCGCGGAGGACGCTATGCAAGCCTCTGGGCGCGCCAGTCGGGTGGCTTTCTGGTGGACGCACCGGCCGCGCAATAGTCCACCCGCAGCCCCCTGGCCTTTACTGCGGCCAATTGGTCGATGCGTCCTTCCCCGATCCATGCGAGGCTTCCAGCCACAGTCACGGGGGGCGGACATGAAACATTCTTTGCTGCTTTCAGCATCCTTGCTGCTTTTCGCAACACCCGCCTATGCCCAGTCCGACGAAGGCGGCCATAGCGAGCGCGGCGTCACGGCCAACCCATCCAGCCAAACCGACGCGATGGTCGATCACGAAGGCCACGAAGAGTCCGCAATACCTATCCTCGAAAACTACGGCAATGGCGGATTTCCCATCGCCATTTCGGTGCCCCGGGCCCAGGCCTTCTTTGACAACGGGATCGAGCTGGCCTTTGCCTTCGCCCACCAGCAGGCGATTGATGCCATGGCCGAAGCGGTTCGGCTCGATCCCGAGTGCGCCATGTGTCATGCGGGCCATGCCTACACGCTGGGGCCAACCCTGAACTACGGCAGGTCCATGGAAGCCCGGGCCGAGGCCTATGCGGTCGCCCGCCGCGCCTTGGAGTTGGCCCGTCAGACCGATTCAGAATTTGAGCGCGGCTTTGCTCAGGCCCTGGTCGAGCGCTACCGCCCCCGCGGCACGCCCGACGATCGCGATCTTGCTTATGCCGAAGCCATGGACGCGCTCGCTGCGCGCTTCCCGGAGCATGATTCCTTACAGGTTCTGGCCGCCGACGCGCGCATGATTGTCGACTTTGAAGCCGAAACCCATCAGCGGGGCATGGCCCTGCTGGAGCCGGTACTGGAGCGCAGTCCCGATCACACCGGGGCCATCCACTTTTATATCCACGCAACGGAGATTTCGGGCGATCCTGGCCTGGCCGAAGCGGCAGCAGACCGTCTCGCGGCGATGAATCTGAGCGCCAGCCATCTGGTGCATATGCCGTCACACACCTATTACTGGGTGGGTCGCTACGCCGATGCCGCGCGGGCCAATCTGGATGCGGTGCTGGTTGATCGTGGGCATGCGATGGCGATGGACCCTGACGATCCCATGGCGGTCTGGGGCATCCCCTACCACACCCATAATGTCATCTTTGGGCTGGGCGGCGCGCTGATGAGCGATGACTCGCGCACCGCCCTAATGATGGCCCGGCCTCTGGTGGAGCGCGCTCAGGCCCGCGAAAGCGGTAGCTTCTTCGGACAACTGCTTCTGTCGTCTGCGTATTTCGGCATGGCCCGTTTTGAAGATCCCCACGTCGTGCTGACACTTGAAGAGCCTCACCTGCCCTATCTTAAAGCCGCCTGGCGCTATGCCCGTGGCGAGGCCTATGCCTTTCTGGGCGAGCGTGACGGCCTGATTGCTGAGCGTGACGCCATTCCCACCGAGATCGAACTGAGCGAGGAAGACGAGGAAAACCGCCTCGCCGCCGCTGATCAGATGCTGATCATCACGCGTGCCGTCTTGTCAGGCCGCCTTGCGATGATGGACGGAGACTACGACGCCGCAGCCGCCTTCTTTGAAGAAGCGGCAGAAACAGAAGAAACCGAAGACTTCAGCCGTTTCAGCGACCCGCCCGCCTTCTGGTACCCGGTCCGTCGCGATCTCGCTCGCGCACTGCTGGCAGCTGGCGATGAAGACGGTGCCCTGCGCGAAGCCTACGCGACGCTGGATGTCCGCCCCCGAGATCCGGGCGCAGAAGCCATCATCGCTGAGCTTGGGGGATAGACCGAAGGGCCAGATAACCTCGGCGGATCACTCCGTTCGCGTATCGAAATCTCGTTAAAATTGAGTCGTAGCGCTTCATAAAGTTTGTTAACCTGCTTTAGCGCTCGCTTAAATTGACTCGCGGGGGTCATAGAGGCGGGCCAAAAAGCTGGGAGCTTGAACCATGAAACGCCTGATCCTTCTTCCCCTAGCGCTGTTTGCAATGTTCAGCCTTGCTGCGGGCAAGGCCTCTGCCGACTGCGACGTCATTTGCACGGATGGTGAGACCTGCATTGCGGCAGGTCTTTACCCCTATGTCCCGGATACGTCCGCTTTCGCGGACGCAATCTGTAATGCCTGGACCAGTGCCGGTCACACCGAAAAGCTCTATCTTATCGCGGATGAGTCAGTGTGGGATGGTGGATACGGTTCAGATCCAGTCTACACCAATGGAAGTGGAACCGAGGTCCCCATTGATGTTTTCGTCTACGACGCGATGTATCTCAATTATTGGGAACAACACACCACACCAATCCCGGCGAGCCAGATATCGGACCCCAGCGATTTCGTGTCTTATGCATTAGACGCATTGGCGCAGCCAAGTGGAGACATGCTGGCTTTGCCCATGCTGGGTTGCACCAACATCATGTTCTATCTCAATGGTGATACACCGATGGATGGCGTAGCGACCCTTCCAGACTTCCTGTCGGTCAATCCGGCCGGTGTGTATATCAGTCCTGTTCCCTATGGGCGCTCCGGTGCCATGATGAACATGGCTGGAAAGACCACGATCGGGGTCAACTATATGGTCAAGGGTTATCTCGACAGTGGCAGCTGGCCTTCCATGTCGTCACTCGACCCGACGATCATTGCCTCAATGGCAAATTTGTCCGAAACTGCAAGCTATTACAACGCATTGACGGGCGCGATCCCGCCCCTTCCTGACGTTGAGGATCAGTATATTCGCGCCGGTTACTTCAGCCAGGGATACGGACGTACATCAATCGGGTTTTCCGAGAGCATGTCTCAAATGTCCGACACAACACGCAGTCGTCTGACACTCAGGGCCTTTCCCTGGTCAGACCAAACAGGTGTCGCGAACATGTTCTATGCTGACGTCGTCGGTGTGAATTCAAACTCTGGGTTTCTCACCGGGGGTGGCACGCTGCCCTTCTCACTTGCAAATCTGATGACCGAAGCTGCGGTGCTGCAGGCGTCCATTGCACCATCCCCGACCGAGCTGTCTTATCTGTTTCCGGCCCGCGAAAGCGTTCTTGGAAATCTGGCTGCAGTCGATCCGCTTTACGCCCAGATGCAGACGATCCTGAACGGAACGGCTTCGGAATTGGTGGCGATGCCGACTACGAACCGTGACACCTTCCACAGCTTCGGCGGGCAGGTGCAGCAAGCGGTTATGGGCGATTTCAGCGGGCACTGTGATCTGGAAAGCCCGACCTATATTTATTCCAACACACAAGCCCAGACCGTCTGTCCGCAAGTTTGTTCGAGTAGCGGCGGATGGGTCGGGTCGTGGACCAATGTCGCACCCCCTGCCTGGCCCGGCTATTCAGCCTGCGGGTGCAACCAGTGCACATCGAGTTCGCCTCTGGGCAGCAGCATTGCTCCTGCAACGATTTCGACCCCGGTTGCACAACGAAACTAGCCCATCCACAGCATGGATTTGCCGGGCCTGTTCCAGGCCCGGCACCATGGCCTGAACCTCTCGGCACCAAAGTCGACTCCGTTTTTTGTGGCCTCATGGGCCGGCGCAGACTAACCTTAAGTCTCAGATTTTTGGTGGTTGGAGTGTTGATGCCCATGTCCCGGAGCGTGTTGCGGTTGGCGGCCCTGATTTGCCTTGGCGCGGGGCTTCTTCTGTCAACGACCGGCATCGCCCAGCAGAGTAATGACGGGCGTGTCGTCCACGTCATGCCCATGACCGGAGCGATTGGCCCGGTCACCACCAGCTTCACCGAGCGCGCCATTAGTGAGGCCGAAGACGCCCGCGCTGCGGCTCTGGTCATAGAGATGGATACGCCGGGCGGGCTTGTCACCTCCACCCGCGATATCAATCAGGCCATTCTGGCTGCCGACATTCCCGTGATCGTTTACGTTTCACCGCCTGGGGCACGCGCAGCCAGTGCAGGAGCCTTCATCACCTATGCCAGCCACTATGCAGCCATGGCTCCGGGGACCAGCATTGGCGCGGCCACGCCGGTCGACATGGGTGGCGGCGGCGACGCCCCTGCCCCAAGCTCACCAGAGGCTCCCGAGGGCACAGACCCCGCGCTTGAAGATGCCGCAGACTCGGCTGCTGAGCAGGACGCTGCACCGGATGCCCCCAGCAGCTCTCAGGCCATGCGCAACAAGGTGGTCAATGACAGCGTCGCCTATATCCGCTCTCTCGCTGAGCTGCGCGGTCGCAATGCCGACTGGGCCGAAGACGCAGTGCGCAATGGCGTCAGCGTGGCGGCGAGCGAGGCGGTGGAGCTGGGCGTGGTCGAAAGCTATGCCGAAACGCTGGACGTGCTGCTGCGGTCCATCGACGGTCAGGAGATTACCTTGCAATCGGGCGCGGTGATCACCCTCCAAACGGCTGATGCGCGCATTGAGTATGTCGCGCGCAGCTTTGCTGAAGAGGTGCTGGCGGTCATCACCGATCCCAACGTCGCTTTCCTGCTGATGAATCTGGGTTTCATCGGCCTTCTGGCGTCCATCTATAACGGGCTGGAGCCGATTACCGGTGTGGCTGGCATCATCTGCATGATTGTCGGGCTTTATGCGCTCAATACCCTGCCGGTGAATTATGCCGGCGCGGCGTTGATCCTGCTCGGGCTCGGGCTTTTGGTGGCGGAGGCTTTCCTTGTCTCCGGCGGCTTGCTGGCGTTCGGTGGCCTCATCGCCTTTGCCATTGGCGCGCTGATGCTGGTTGATACCGATGTGCCAGCTTTCCGCCTCGACTGGCGTCTGGTCGCCGGTGCGACAACCGTGCTTGGCCTGACCAGCTTCCTGCTCATCAGCTACGGCCTCGCCGCTCAGGGACGAAAAGTGACCACAGGTGCCCAGGGCCTGATCGGCATGACCGGCCGCGTGCTCGACTGGGAGGATGGCGAAGGCCACGTCCAGGTCGATGGCGAGCGCTGGCATGCCACATCCAGTGACAGTCTGAACGAAGGCGACACCATCAAGGTCAAAGCCATTGAAGGCCTGACCCTTGTCGTGAAGGCCATGCGATGAAACCGCCCCCACCTCCCGCTAACTCCCCCGAACCCCTCATCAGTGAAGGAGTGTCCACCTTGGCACAGCTTGGATTAGATCTCGGGCTCTGGCTCGCCATTGCCGTCGTTGCCCTCACCATTTTGTCGTCAGCAGTCAAAATCCTGCGCGAGTATGAGCGCGCCGTGATCTACACCCTGGGTCGCTACACCGCGACCTCAGGCCCCGGCCTGATCCTGCTGATCCCGTTTCTGCAACAAATGGTGAAAGTCGATATCCGCACCGTGGCCGAAGACGTGCCCAGCCAGGATGTGATCAGCCAGGACAATGTCTCGGTGAAGGTCAACGCGGTGCTCTATTATCGCATCATCGATCCCAACAAGGCGGTCAACCAGGTCGAAGACTTCCGCATGGCCACCAGCCAGCTCGCCCAGACCACCCTGCGCAGCGTGCTCGGCAAGCATGATCTTGATGAGATGCTGGCCGAACGCGACAAGCTGAATGTCGACGTTCAGAAAATCCTCGATGAACAGACCGAGGCCTGGGGTATCAAGGTTGCCAATGTCGAGATCAAGCATGTCGACCTCGACCCGTCGATGATCCGCGCCATTGCCCGCCAGGCTGAAGCCGAACGGGAACGGCGCGCCAAGATCATCTCCGCCGAAGGTGAACAGCAAGCCGCCCAGAAGCTCGCCGAAGCCGCTCAGGTTCTGGGGGAGCAGGAAGGCGCGATGCAGCTGCGCTATCTCGGCACCCTGACCGAGCTTGGCAATGAAGGCACCTCCACCATCGTCTTCCCCATGCCCATCGACCTCCTCCACCGCTTCTCCGGCCTGATGGCCGATGCGGAGAAGGGTAAGGACGGTCAGGGGTAATCGCTGAAGGCTAGGCAGGCCGCGCTCGTTTCGCGTGGCCCGCTCTCCCTGGCATAGGCAAAGGTATTCGTTACCGCCCCGCTGGAGTTGGTGTGGGCGATGCTTCAAAGGATAAGCGAGAGGCTCTGGGAGAGCGTCTCGCCCGGCGAAGGCCCTGGGCGTCAGCATGCAGGAAGGCGCGGCTGGAGGTGCCCGAGCCGGTATATTCCACCAGCGGTTCGTTGGTGCCCGGCCCATGGACCCAGCGCCGGGTGACGCTGCCGCCCACCTTCCGCATGATCATGTCGATGCCGTCATAGACCACATCGTTATGCGTGCCCGACAGCGTGGTATAGCGCTCCAACCGGCCCACAGGGTCATAGTCCAGCGTTGCCGTGTCCGTGCCCACCGTGGCACTGGTCAGGCGGTTATACTGGTCAAAGCCGGTCAGTTAGGCGCACTCCAAGTCACGTGATGCACCCAACAATCATTTAGCGCTCCGGCATTACAAATGACTGACGCATCAACCAATTGCGGTACTGGAGCAAAGTGAGGCCGGAATGATGCTGGTTTTCTACCTATTAATATAAGGATTTGATCATCGGATTCCGCGTATGAAACCGCGTAATTTAAAAGAGAATCCTCCTCAGTAACACCCAACATTCGCCACGCCACAAATGAATAATGCAACTCGGCCGCATCGATGGGCTTTGCCAAACTGAAATCGTCCTCGACTTGGAGATAAGCGCTAGATGCGACAAACAAGAACGGCGACATAAAGACTAATGCGAAACACATAGTTACCTCACTTAATTGCATTCAGAGCGACCAGATCCTGTTGGTCTATAACCACCATAATTCCGAGTGACGCTTGGCAAATAAAACTCCAGTTGGTTTGACAAGAGCCACGAGTAGTCAGTTTGTGTGACCACATATCCCACAACACGGCGACCAATTACTTTATGAAGCCAGGTATTAAAGTAGCCATCGCCTGTCGAGAAATTTGTTGAACCAATTTACTGTCCATTCGCAAAACCTGCCATAGCTCTGTTGATTTGATATCCTGAAATCCGCTCTAATCCCATTACCCCAATGATTGGAACCCGCGCTCCGATCCGGACTAGGAAGGCTCAACCGCACCACATAAGCTTACGTTGTACTCGAGAGCAATCTCTAGATACTCAGTCAGAACGTTACGTTGTTGTGCGTACGCGATGGATTCATCAAATGTCTTTCGCTGAATTTCTGGCCGCCAAGAACAAAACTTCAATGTGTATTGCTCCGGGACCCCATCCACAAAACTAAATTCAAGCGCATCAATTTGCTCTATCGAGATCAAATGAATTAAATTTCTGTGATCGCCATGGCTATCGCATTGGAGATAAACCTTAAAATAGCCGTCGCTTAGTCCCAGATAACCGCTAGTAACGTAGTCCGAAGTGAATCTGCAACTGTCACCAGCCAGATGATCGCGTGTCATCAGGCGGGTTTCGCTGTAACTGCATGCGTTTAAAGCAGAAATGGTGACGAGAACCAAAAAAAAGCCGCGTCCAAACCATCAGCAAACACCTCAATTAAAATAAGAAGGTCCGCTTTCGCCAACCGAGCACAACAGATAAGGCCATCTTAAGGTCGCGAAGGCAACACACCCTAAGTCCTAACGGCGAACCGCACCCCATGGCTGACTCTTTGCGCGGCGCAGGCTAACCCTTTTGGGTCCTGCGCCGTTCTTGTATCTGGAGCTTTGCCATGTCTGATTTCGTGATTGCGCCGCCGCCTGTCGTGACCGTTCCGGTCGTTGGGGGCGGTGAGTTTCCGGTGCGGCGCATCTACTGCGTGGGTCGCAACTATGCCGACCACGCGCGCGAGATGGGCCACAATCCGGACCGGGAACCGCCCTTCTTCTTCTCCAAGCCCCGCGATGCCCTGACCCTTGAAAGCGAAGTGCCCTACCCGCCAGCGACGGACGATCTGCATCACGAGATTGAGCTGGTGCTGGCCCTCGGCAAGGGCGGCGCGACCCTGTCGGCCGATGAGGCGCTGGACCTGGTCTACGGGTCCGCGGTCGGTGTTGATCTCACCCGGCGCGATCTTCAGGCGGTGGCCAAGAAAGCCGGCCGTCCCTGGGACATGGCCAAGGGATTTGATGCCTCCGCCCCCATCGGGCCGATCACCCCGGGACCCGCACCCGATGCCGGCGGCATTTCGCTGAAGGTGAATGGCGAGACGCGCCAGAGCGGGGACCTCAACCAGATGATCTGGTCGAACGCGGAAGTGATCAGCCACCTCTCCCACCTCGTCCGGCTGGAGCCGGGTGATCTGATTTTCACCGGCACGCCGGCCGGTGTCGGACCGGTCACGCGCGGCGACAAAGTCGACGGGTCAGCTTTCACCCTGACTGCGATCAGCTTCACTCTAATCTAGTCGAAGCGGCTTGAAGCGCGCCCGGGGATAGACTTGCCCCCGTCACAGCTGCGCGATAGACCGCGCTGCGGGAGGACCGTCATGGCTGACACCATCAAGACATCCGTCGATCTGAGCGGGGAAGACATCCACTGGGATCCGGCTGACGGCCTGTCCTACGGTCGCTACCTGCAGCTTGATGCCATCACCTCGGCCCAAAATCCGCTGACCGATGAGCATGACGAGATGATGTTCATCATCATCCACCAGGCCAGCGAACTCTGGATGAAGCTGTGTTTACATGAGCTTGGGGCCGCGATTGAGCGCGTTCAGACCGACCAGCTGCGTCCCGCCATGAAGATGCTGGCCCGGGTTGCGCGCATCCAGGAACAGCTGACCCAGTCCTGGGCGGTGCTGGCGACCATGACACCGTCCGACTATCTGCGCTTCCGCGACAAGCTGGGTCACAGTTCAGGCTTTCAGTCGTGGCAGTATCGCTGTCTGGAATACCGTTTAGGCAATAAAAACGCCAAGATGGCACGGGTTTTCGAAAACGAGCCTGAAGCAAAATCCCATGTCATGGACGCCCTGAACGCCCCCAGCCTCTATGACGAAACGCTGCGTTTCGCGGCTCGCCAGGGTCACGCGCTCCCCGCCTCCATCACAGATCGCGACTGGGCGAGCGCTTATGTCCCCTCCGAGCCGGTCGAGGCGTTATGGCGCGCGGTTTATCTTGATACCGCGACGCATTGGGAGCTCTATGAGTTTGCAGAGAAACTCGTTGATCTTGAACAGAAATTTCAGCAATGGCGCTTCAATCACATGAAGACTGTCGAGCGGATCATCGGCTTTCGCCGCGGCACCGGGGGCTCTGGTGGTGTGAGCTATCTGGTCAAGGCGCTGGAGCTTCGACTGTTCCCGGAGCTGTGGACCGTGCGCACGGCGTTGTAACATCAACCAAACTTCGAGGAGTCGCGCGATGCGTCAGTTCTATATTTTCATCAAATGCGAGTTGGGCCAGACCTATGACGTCGCCTCCACCATCGTTGATGAAGTGGAAGAAACCCGCCAGGTCCACTCCGTGTCCGGAGCCTTCGATTTGCTGGCTCAGTTCTCGGTGGCGAGCGAAGACGATATCGGCCGCTTCGTGAACCAGAAAATCCAGACAATCAAAGGTGTTAAGGACACGCAGACCCTGATCTGCTTTAACGCGTTCACCTCTGATCGCGGCCTGGGTGACGGCTAATGCATTTCGGGGTCTTTGACCTATTCAAGCTGGGTGTTGGCCCCTCAAGCTCCCACACCGTGGGGCCGATGAAGGCTGCACGGCTGTTTCTTGAGCAAGTTGAGGCGACAAGCGGCCTTGAGGCGGTCAGCCGAATTCAGGCAGAAGCCTACGGCTCACTGGCCCTGACCGGGCCCGGCCACGCCACCGACAAAGCCATTCTGTGGGGCCTTGAAGGCATCGCGCCAGAGACGGCTGATCCCGACGCCCTGCCAGACCGCATTGCCCGCATTTATTCAGACAAAACCCTTACGCTTCTCGATCGCAAGACGATCAGATTTAACCCAGAAACTGACCTCATTCTGGATGGAGGGACACGGCTTCCCTTTCACTCAAATGCCATGAAATTCATTGCGTTCGATCAAGATCATGAAGTGCTGCGTGAGGAAATCTGGTACTCCATTGGCGGTGGCTTTGTCATCAACGAGGCTGAAGCCGGGCGCAACTCCGCCGCCGAGGCTCTGAAGGGTGAACCCTACCCCTTCAACTCCTGTGACGAGCTGCTGGCGATTGGTGAGCGCGAGGGTCTGTCGATCCCTGAGATCATGTTCGCCAACGAAACCGCCTTCCGCTCTGAAGAGGAGGTGCGCGACCGTGTGAAGCTGGTCGCTGAGGCCATGGAGGCCTGTATCGAGCGCGGCACCCGCATGGATGGCGAGTTGCCCGGCGGGCTTAACGTCAAGCGTCGCGCCCCGGCCTTGCGCCGCAAGCTTATGGCTGAGGCTGCGCGGGCCGAGACAGACCCCCTCGCCTCCATGGAATGGGTCAATCTGTGGGCCATGGCCGTCAACGAGGAAAACGCCGCAGGCGGTTCGGTTGTGACGGCGCCGACCAATGGCGCAGCCGGCATTATTCCAGCCGTGGCACGCTATTTTGACCGCCACCACCGCCGCTCAGACGACCGCGACGCCATGTGCCGCTTCTTCCTGACAGCCGCCGCCATCGGCGCGCTCTACAAGAAGAACGCCTCTATCTCCGGCGCTGAGGCCGGGTGCCAGGGCGAGGTGGGCGTTGCCTGCTCCATGGCCGCGGGCGGGCTCGCGGCGGCCCTTAAAGGTACGAATAAACAGATTGAAAATGCTGCAGAAATCGCGATGGAGCACAATCTGGGGCTGACCTGTGACCCGGTCGGTGGCCTGGTGCAGATCCCTTGCATTGAGCGGAACGCCATCGGTGCGATCAAGGCGATCAATGCCGCGCGCCTGGCGCTGATGGCCGACAATCCGGCCAAGGTCAGCCTTGATCAGGTCATTGAAACCATGCGCCAAACGGCCTTGGACATGAATGACAAATACAAGGAAACCTCCACTGGCGGCCTCGCAGTCAACGTTCCGGTGTGTTGAGGATCAGCCCAGCCGCCGAACCAACCCCGCGTCCATACGGAATTGAAACAGATCATCAATCTGGATGATGCGTCCGACCGCTTCGATGGGTTCGGCTACGAATTCCAAGATGGGCTGGACGAGCGCCTCACCGTCCGGACCGGTGATCATCAGGGCGCGCTCACGCCCCTGACTGTCGCGAACGCCGAAATAAGGCGGCACACCGCTGGCGATACACAAGGTGGCGCAGGCCTTGTGGCTCAGGCCTTCATTGGGGCGCATGGCCCCGAACCAGCATTTGGTATCGAGGATCTCACCGGTGAGCTGAGCCTCGCCAAGGTCTGTGATGACAGGGTCAGGCAAAGTGTCGAGGGCCTGAGGCTCGATCCAGTCCGCCCCTGACGCTGTCGCGATCATGCGGTAGCTGTCCCGCTCCAGCATGGAGCCATGCACCGTAGCCCCACCTGCGTCAAACGAGATCGCCTCCAGTCGTTCTCGCGCGCCGCACTTCGTCTCGCAGCCCAGCAGGATGGTCCTCACCCGGCCGCCCTCAAACACCCGCATATGCGCATAGGGCGCGGCAGCCACTTGACCGGTCAGAGCAACCTGAGTGCCCATATCCCAGCTGCCCCGCCCGCCGGAGGGCTGAACTTTTGCAATCGCGTAGGCCATGCCGGAGGTGATGAGCGTCGTGACCCCGCCAAAGGCCAGCATGAAACGCCGGTCTACCGACGCCATCCGGGCGTATCCGACGAAGGGCTCGTCGCTCACGCGTGGCTTCAAGGGGGGCTTTCTCATGGGGCATCCTCACTCAGCGTGATGGGCTCTGACCGTGTGCCTGGCGGCAGGCCTTCGGCGCGAACCTGCACCCGTCCGTCGACCAGGCGCACCGGGTAAGTTGCGATCATTTCGGTGAAGGGTGCAGGTGCCCGACCATCCTCAAGCCTGTATTCCCAGCCATGCCAGGGACATACGACGCAGCCATCGCGCACATGCCCCTCACCCAGCGGTCCGTTCTGGTGCCGACATACGCTCGACAGGGCTGCGATCTGATTGCCATCGCGAAAGACGGCGATGCGCTCGCCGCCCTCTGGTGCGATAATGACCGCGCGTCCATCCGGAATGTCGTCTGGTAAACCAGCATCGAGCCAGCCATCTTCTGGCTTGCGATCGGCCTGCCTGTCAGCGCGGAGCTCTTTCCAGCCGGCTGCCAGATGCAGACAGATCAGTGAAAACGCCGCGCCCGAAACTGCATAGGCGCTAAAAAGAGACGTTTCCTCCTGCAGCGCGCCCAGGACAAGGTGGCCAACCAGCAGCGCATAGGCCGGGTAGACCAGCATGTGGATGAATTTCCAGACCGGCGCGCTTAACACGTCCAGCCAGAAATCATGGCTGGTCGCGGCCATCACAAACAGGATTAGAAAGGCACCAAGCCCAAGGGCTTCAAACGGAAACCCGTATATCCGGTCATAGTTTGAATTGGTCGATAAAAGCGATACGAAAATATTGGTGTCGGAAAATCCGTGATACCAGACCACCACCAGGCTCGCGTGAATGAGCGCCAGGAAAAACACCGTTACGCCCATGTGGCGGCGGTTATAAAGCAATGGCTTGAACCGGTCTGACAGACGCGCCAGTGGACCAATCGACAGCGTAATGAACAACAGGACGATGGCGGTCAGACCGAAGGCTCTCGCCACCAATTGAACGGGGTGGTAGCTTTCGCCCCCAGGCTGGGTCATGGCTGTCACGCTGATGAACACCGTGATCATCGCAGCCACGCCAAACCACAAGATCAAGTCATAGACGAGCTTGAAGCGGTTCCACTGAACAGCCTGATACCCCACAGCCATTAGCCGACTCCTTCAGTTTCAAAGAGCGCGGCGGGCGCGTCCGGGTCAGTCCGGTCAATGGGCGCACGGGTGAGCGCGTAGCCAATAAAGGCGAGCAGGATGGGCGTAATTACCAACCACATCCCAAGATGAAAGCGTCTAAGCGGGCGTCTCATCAGACACCTCCGCTTTGGCTCCACCGATCAGACCGCGCAGGATAACAATCGGCCAAAGCGCGACACTCGCAGGGAAAATCAGGATGCGGAACTGGAGCGGGGCCGCGGTTCGAGCGCCTGTTGAGCTGCGCTTGACCAGCAGCGCCACAAAGACAAGCGCCACAACTAGTCCCACCATCAGATAGAGACCGGCCATGAAGACTATCAGCTCAGCCGTTTCAGCTGCCATTGATTACGCCCTCCCGGCCATGCCACCATAGTCGATCCCGGTCAGATCCGCCATCTCGCGCTGCCAGGTGGTCAGGTCATGGGCGTTGAAATCTGATAGGCTGGAATGCCCACAAGCACGCGCCATCACCTGCATCAGCTCCACGCTCGCCTCGAAGAAATTCTTCAGCTGGTTCGCCGATTTTTCCACGACGAGCCGGCTAACCAGTTCTGGCTTTTGGGTTGCTATGCCAACCGGACAGCTATTGGTGTGACAGGCCCGCATGGCGATACAGCCCACCGCCTGCATGGCGGCATTAGAAACAGCAATCGCATCTGCGCCAAGCGCCAGGGCCTTGATGAAATCGGCCGGTTTGCGCAGCCCGCCTGTGATCACCAGCGAAACATCCGCACGCCCCGCCTTGTCCAGATGGTGCCGCGCTCGCGTAAGCGCGGGAATCGTCGGAACCGAGATATTATCTCTGAAGATAACCGGCGCAGCCCCTGTGCCGCCGCCGCGACCATCCAGGATGATGTAATCGACGCCGACCTCGAGCGCCGCATCGATATCCGCTTCAATGTGTTGCGCTGACAACTTGTAGCCGATCGGGATGCCGCCGGTGCGATCACGAACCTCATCGGCGAAGGCCTTGATTTGGGACGGGCTCGTCCACTCGGGAAAGCGTGCCGGAGAAATGGCATCCTGGCCCGGTTTCAGGCCGCGGACCTCAGCGATCTCATCATCAACCTTGTGGCCGGGAAGATGGCCGCCGGTTCCGGTCTTGGCCCCCTGCCCACCCTTGAAGTGAAAAGCCTGAACCTTTTCAATCTTGTCCCAGGAAAAGCCAAAGCGTGCGGATGCCAACTCATAAAAGTAGCGCGAGTTCGCGGCCTGCTCTTCGGGCAGCATCCCTCCTTCACCCGAGCAGATCCCCGTTCCTGCCAATTCTGCCCCTCGGGCCAGCGCCAGTTTGGCAGGCTTTGATAGCGCGCCAAAGCTCATGTCCGAGACGAAGAGCGGGATTTCCAGCTTCAGAGGTTTCCGGGCGTTGGGACCAATCACCACCTCGGTTGAGACCGGATCATCATCTAGCAGGGGTGGACGGGCGAGCTGAGCAGTCAAAATCTGAATGTCGTCCCAGTCGGGTAGCTCAGTGCGTGGCACGCCCATGGCATCGACCTGGCCGTGGTGGCCCGTCTTTGACAGCCCATCCCGGGCGTAGCTTTGAATGAGACCCGCATAGGGTTCTGCCGGTTCTGAACCGGTATCCTGGTAGTCCCCAAGATAAGCCTCTCGATCAAAGGGTTGAGGGTTGGCGTCGTGCCATTCGCCAATTTCGTCCGCATCCACGCAAACCTGATCGTCTTCAATCCAGGCTTTGAATTTATGGAGCGCTTCAGCGTTGTCATATTCAGACACGCCCGTGTCGTAGCGATAGTCCCAATTGTGCAGGCCACAAATCAGGTTGTGGCCTTCAATGTGACCATCAGACATGAGCGCTCCGCGGTGCAGGCAACGCCCGTAAAGCACTGAAACCTCGTCGTCATATCGCACGATAACCAGGTCAACATTGGCCACGCGAGCATGAGCGGGGTCACGATCTGGTAGCTCAGACCATTTGATCAGTTTTGTTGTCTGCATGAAGTGTTTGCTCCCGAAGCGCCTGATTTGAAGTGCGCTTGAGGGAGAGTGGCATCGCGGCAAGCTACTCAACAAGTCATTTCCGGGCCTTGGCCCAAATTGTGATCGGGGCGTGCAAACCCTGATAGCGGCAAGTCAGCACGCCCCGCTCAGCCTTAAAACTCCAAAGCATCCACCGGGCGCTCGGGGTCATAAACGAGTTCTGTGACGTCCCGAGCGAAGCCGTTTTGCTCCATGAACCGCGCCATCGAGCTAAACGTTGTTGTGACGACACTCCCGCTTTGATCGCCAAAGCGAACACGCCGATCAAACACAGGCCCAAACAAACGTTCAAACACGTTCAGGCGGACCCGTGTCGGCTCAAAATAGGCGGCCAGATTGACCTTGAGCTGCTCGCGATCGGTTGTCTCCCATAAACTGGATGCCATGACATCCAACAGGAATTCGTTGCTGTTCTGGAACTCCGGATCATGGGGGTTCGACAGCAGCGAATAGCTAGGGTGATGAAGGTCGCCATAGCCGTCAGACGCCATCACTTCCAGGATGCGGCGCTGCACCTCCGGCGTCGGGATGATCACCGCCGCGTCCATCGTATACATGGGCAGGGTGAAATCGACGGGGAAATCCTGCATCAGATAGGACGCGCGTGGATTGCCCTCACCCGTCTCATTACCCGCGTAGAGATTATAGACCGCATAACCATTGAACGTCTCGGTTCCATCAATGCTCTGAAGCGGTTGATAGACCCAGAAACTTCCATGGGTGTAGCGAATTCCGTCCGGCAGGCGGTCCCGATCCCGCCCGTTACGGAAGACGATCGCAACACGCGCACCGCGATCACCCAGATATTGCTCAATCTGCTTTGAGAAGGCTGCTGCGCGCAAGACAGCCTCGGTGTCCTCATCGGCGGTGGCGAACGCCGCAAGGGGAAGTGCAAGCAGCATTATGCAGGCACACACCAGCCCGCGAAGGATCGACATCATGACCCTATCCCTTCTTTCTCACGTAATCGATGAAGGTCCCTAGAACCTAGTTGCCAAGGTCCGGCAGGGGATCAGGCTGTCGCACCGCAACACGATTGGTGACGGCTAGGGGCTCGTTAGCAAAGCGCAAGCCTTCTTCACCAGTAGCCGCGGCACTGGCCCCAACCGCTTCGGTGGTCAGCCCCACCAGCGTGAGCGGAACCGCAACCACGCCAACCGAAACCTTGAATCCGGCTTCAGTCAGCGCCGCCACAGACTCAGCGGACGCTACGGAGGCTTCAGACACAGCAACGCTGGCCTGACCCGCAGGGGTGGATTGTGCATGAACAGACGATGCCGCCGCGACGAGAGCCACAGCAGCAAAACCAGAATGGATTACAGACATCTTTGTCTCCGTTTCCATCCCTTCCCGCGCACACGGTGCAATGGTGCGCCGCACACGTCAAGATAAAAGCGAAGACGTTTCAGCCCGGCGTTATGCCGCAACCGCGTCAGAGACCTTGAATTTGGCTTCAGTCTTTTCGGTGATCTCGGCCACGGTCACATCCGGTGCCAGCTCAATGAGCTCCAGCCCGCCTTCAACCACATCAAACACACCGAGCGTGGTGATGATGCGGTCAACGCAAGCCTTGCCCGTCAGCGGCAGCGAGCACTCCTTCAAGAGCTTGGGATCGCCGGCCTTGTTGGTGTGATCCATGATCACCACAACGCGCTGGACACCGGCAACAAGATCCATCGCGCCGCCCATGCCTTTGACCATTTTGCCCGGGATCATCCAGTTGGCGATATCGCCGTCTTCGGAAACTTCCATCGCGCCAAGGATCGACAGGTCGATATGACCACCCCGGATCATGGCAAAGCTGTCCGCCGAGCTGAAATAGCTGGTCCGTCTCAGCTCGGTAATGGTCTGCTTGCCCGCATTGATCAGGTCGGCATCTACCTCGTCCTCGGTCGGGAACGGCCCCATGCCCAGCATGCCGTTTTCTGACTGCAGCGTAACATCCATATCATCAGGGATGTGGTTGGCCACCAGCGTCGGGATGCCGATGCCGAGGTTCACATAGAAGCCGTCCTGCAGCTCTTTAGCTGCGCGTTCAGCGAGTTGGTCGCGTGTCCAAGCCATGTTCGCCTCCGTCCTATCGGGTCGTGCGCTGTTCGATGCGCTTCTCGTGCTCACCCTTGATCAGGCGCTGCACGAAGATTCCTGGGGTGTGGATGCAGTCGGGATCAAGCTCACCGACCTCCACGATCTCTTCCACTTCGGCGATAGTCACCTTGCCGGCCGTCGCCATCATCGGGTTGAAATTCCGGGCGGTCTTGCGGAAGACCAGATTGCCCTGTGTATCCGCTTTCCAGGCCTTCACGATGGACACATCGGCGACCAGGCCGGTCTCCATGATATAGGTCTCACCGTCGAAGTCCTTGTGTTCCTTGCCTTCGGCCACCAGCGTGCCAACACCAGTCTTGGTGTAGAAGCCTGGAATACCGGCACCGCCTGCGCGGATGCGCTCGGCCAGCGTGCCTTGAGGGTTAAATTCAAGTTCCAGCTCGCCGTTGAGATACTGGCTCTCAAAGGTCTTGTTCTCACCGACATAGGAAGAAATCATCTTCTTGATCTGGCGCGTGTGAAGCAGAAGACCAAGGCCAAAATCGTCCACACCGGCATTGTTGGAAATGACCGTGAGGTCCTTCGCGCCAGAGTCGCGGAGCGCCAGGATCAGGTTTTCGGGTATCCCGCACAGACCAAAGCCGCCCGCCATGACGGTCATGCCATCAAAGGTCAGACCATCAAGCGCTGCCTTTGCATCCGAGTAAATCTTGTCAGCCACGGCTTAGCTCTCCCTGAAAGCTGTAAAAGTTCAACGCCCGTTTAATTCAGGCCTGTCCTATCGGGTTTGGTCACGAATTGCCAGCCTCCAGCTGTTCGGGCAAGCGTTCTCTGAATCGATCGATCTCAACGGCGAGCGCTCCACCGAAGAACATCACATAGCTGGTCCAGTACACCCACAGAAGGAAGACAATCAACGCACCCAGCGGACCATAGATGTTCGGGTCAATCACAGCCGACACGTAAAGCGTGAAGCCTTTTGATGCGGCAAGCCAGATCGCGGTCGCGATCCCGGCCCCGATGAGGGAAGCCCGCCAGCTGGTCTCTCCGGCCCTTTGCATGATGAAGCGATATAACAGGCTCAACGCCATCGCCATCGCAAGCCCGCCAACTGTCCACTCATTGATCATGCCCGCAGCGGCATCGGCGGCTTCACTGCCCAGCATACGCAACGCGGGGCGAATAAGGTTGGGAACCGTCAGGATGATCAGGTTGGCGGTTAGCAACAGCGCCCCACCAACAAAAACTGCGCCCATCGCCAGAAGATTGAAGTGTAGAATATTTCGGAGGTCGCCGCGTCGTGCGATTTGGTTGAGGCCGGCAATCACCGCCTTCGCCCCCCTCGCCGACGCGAACACCGCAATTCCAAACGCGATCGCGCCCTGGAAGGTCAGCGACACGCGCGAGGCGTTGGCCAGGCCAGAAAGTTGAGCGTTGAGAAAATTGTTGGCCGAAGGCGGAAGAACTCCGGCCAGCTCCAGCTGGGTCATCTGGGCAACGGCATTCTCTGGCGAGAACAAAAGCCCGTAGATCGACACCCCGACGAGGACGGCTGGAAACAGAGCCAGAAGCCCGAAAAACCCCGCGCCACCAGCAAACAACATCACCTCGCGCGCCATCATGCGATCGACAGCGCGCACAATGATGCGAAGCGCGGCAATGCCAGCGAGCCAGGCCCACATGGCTTTTACAGCAAAGATCAGGCGCGCTGCGCTCATCAAGCCCTCATGGCGTTGGTCAGCGCATGGCGCGCCGACCGGACAAATGCCAGCCGACGCGCACCCGGATTGGACCGGAATGCAACAACCGATTGGCGGGGACTGACATACGCCGAACCTGTTGCCGCGAAAACCTTTAGATCACGTCCTGGCTGAACCAGACTTGAACCAGAATTTCAGGCAGCGGCCTCATACACCGGCTTCAGGAAATACTCCCATCCGCCTTCAAGGCCTGGATATCGGCCGCGTCAAAGCCCCAGTCGCTCAGGATTTCCACGCTGTCAGCACCAGGCGCAGGAGCCGGTTCTTGCACCGCAGAAGGGGTCCGCGAAAAGCGCGGTGCTGCGGCTGACTGGGTCACGCCGTCAACTTCAGTAAAGGCATTGCGAGCCTGCATATGCGGGTGTTTTGCGGCCTCTTCAGTATTGAGCACCGGTGCGAAGCACACATCGCTGCCCTCAAGCAGCTCACACCACTCCGCCTGGGTTCGAGATTTAAAGGTCGCTTCAAATGCTTCACGCATCGCTGGCCAGGTGGATCCATCATACTGGGCCTGCATGGAGGGGTGATCTTTCAGCCCGAGCTTATCGATCAGTAGAGCAAAGAACTCCCCTTCCAACGGCGCAATGGACACAAACTTGCCGTCGGCGCATTCGTAGCAGTCATAAAACGGCGCGCCTCCATCAAGCAGGTTCCGCCCGCGCGGCTGGTTCCACATTCCAATGGCAGAGAGCTGGTGCACGGCTGCCATCAGGTGGGTCGCACCGTCGACAATGGCCGCATCGACAACCTGCCCCTCGCCCGTCGCCTTGGCATGGTTCAGGGCTGCCAGCACGCCCACAGCGAGATAGAGCGATCCCCCGCCGAAATCGCCGACGACATTGAGCGGTGGGACCGGACGTTCTTTGGGGCCAATGCCATCAAGCGCGCCAGTCAAAGCGATATAATTGAGATCATGGCCAGCCGCATGGGCAAGTGGACCATGCTGGCCCCAACCGGTCATGCGCCCATAAACAAGAGCTGGATTGGCCTTCAGGCAGACATCCGGCCCAAGGCCCAAACGCTCCATAACACCGGGGCGATAGCCCTCCAGCAAGATATCAGCGGACTTTAGAAGCTTCAGGCAAGCCTCTACCGAACCTTCCTTTTTCAGGTTCACGCCAATGGATCGACGCCCCCGCGCGAGAACCTCAGCAGGCCCACCGCCACCTGCGCCAGGACGATCCACGCGGATAACGTCCGCGCCGAGATCGCTCAAAAGCATGGCACAGAAAGGTGCAGGCCCCAGGCCAACAAATTCCACCACTTTAACGCCGTGCAAAGGCCCTTGTGCTTTCTTGGGGTCGATCATGTTTGAAATCCAGGCTGCTGGGGAATCGAAGGAAAAAGCTTGTGGCATTGAATACACGACTCCACAATGCGACCGGAATGGCCCGTGGGGGGAGTATGGGGCGCACCTATTCGGTGATGATTGTCGGGGGTGACGAGACTGGCGCGGCCGAAGCTGCTGCTGGTCTTGCTGGCCTTGGCTTTACCATACACCGGCATCAGGCCGACGGCGGCGTCGATGCCGTTGTAGCGTTTGAGCCGTCTGCAAAGCAGAGCCTGCAAAACTGCCCTATCTTGAATATTGGCAGCTTTGATCCCGAGCGTCCGTCGCTAGCCCGGCCAGCCCACCCCATTCAAATAGCAGCGCGGCTTCGTAGCCTGATCCGTCTGGATGTGCTTGAGCGTGTCGCTCGTATGCGCGCTGAAGATGCCCATGATGCCGGGGCCCCGCCCCCGGCCAAAGACGTCTCAGGCGGTGATGCCAGCGTGCTTTATGTCGGTGCGCCCGGCCCAGGCTATATGCGGCTGCAGCACGCACTGGCCGACGCCTCGCTAACGACCATTGCGGCTTTCACGACCTTTACCGCCTTTGATTACATGCATGAGCAAGCCTTTGATGCGGTTGTGCTCAGCACCGATCCAAGCCCGGACATGGCCCACACCGTCTGTTCAGCCATGCGGCGAAACACCCGCCTCTACCATACCCCTGCCATTCTCTATACGCGCGGTGATGCCTACTCACAGGCTGACGAAGCTTTCGCGCGCGGGGCGTCCGACATTCTCAGCTCAGGGTCCGAGCCCGATGAGATCAGCCGCCGCATCACCGCGTTGAGCGGGGAGCGTCGTCGTCGTCGCAGAGCGAAGTCGGTGCTCGAAGCCTGCCGCGGAAAAGCGCTTCTCGATGAGTCCAGTGATCTATTCGGCCCTGAATTTGGCGAACGCCATTTCCAGACTTTGCTGAATGCGGCAGCCACAAAGGGCGAAGGCTTTAGTCTGATCGCGCTTGGCGCAGACGCTCCGGTCGACGCCGGGGACAGCGAAATCGCATCAGCGCTCGATCAATTTGCCGCCATGTTGCGCCATTGTGTGCGCGCTGAAGACCTGGCGGTGCGCGCGTCAGCCGATCGGTTTTATCTGGTTCTGCCGAATACCCCTGTGGATCAAGCCGATCTGGTGGCCCAGCGGGTCTGCGCCATTGCTGAATGCACAGCCTATGAAGGCCGCAATCCATCCTCACCCTTCCGCCTTTCACTGACGGCCAATGTCACCGCGCCGCTAAGCGCTGAGACAGCTCAAAGCAATCTGAAGCTTGCCTTTTCGGCTTTGGGCGGACGGAGCTTTAAGGCGTTTGGAACCTAGGCCGTGGCTTCGTTGGATTTACGCGCTGCGTCGACGACCGGGCCCAGCAAGCGCTGAACGCCTTTAAGGCGGTCATTCACACTCGGGAACTCGCCGCGCATGACGAGGGTGTTGTCCGGCCGCAGCTTGTAGTCAGCGGGTCTACGCGTCATCAATTCGACCAGAACACCTGGATCCTGGAACGCCAGATCACGGAAGGTTGCGACTGCGCCCTTCGGTCCAGCATCCAGCTTGGCGATCCCGGCCCGCTTACACAGTCCCTTGATAGCCACGACCTGCATCAGGCTTACGACCTCCTGCGGCAGCGGACCGAAGCGGTCGATCAGTTCAGCGGCGAAGCCTTCACGCTCATTCTTGGTATCCAGCCCCGACAGGCGACGATAAAGCGCCATGCGCACATCCAGATCCGGCACATAGTGCTCAGGAATCAGGACTGCCGCGCCAATATTGATGGCGGGCGACCAATCGCTGTCATCAACGGGCGCATCATTCTGGAGCGAGGCCACAGCCTCTTCCAGCATGGATTGATACAGCTCCACACCCACGTCCTTGATGTGACCGGATTGCTCCTCACCAAGGAGATTGCCTCCGCCACGTAGATCAAGGTCATGGCTGGCCAGCGTGAAGCCCGCGCCAAGACTATCTAGTGATTGTAGAACCTTCAGGCGCTTGTCAGCCCCTTCAGTGAGCTTCTTGTTAGCTGGGGTCGTCATATAGGCATAGGCGCGCGCCTTGGCCCGGCCGACGCGGCCCCGCAGCTGATAGAGTTGAGCCAGACCGAACTGATCGGCCCGGTGGATCACCATCGTGTTGGCGGTTGGGATATCGATACCGGACTCAACAATCGTCGTGGAAAGAAGCACGTCGTATCGGCCTTCGTAGAAGGCATTCATAATGTTTTCCAGGTCCGTAGCCGCCATCTGCCCGTGGGCCACGACAAAACTGATCTCAGGACATTGTTCTTTCAAAAATTCAGTGACATCGGCCAGGTCTTTAATGCGCGGCACGACGTAGAAACTCTGCCCCCCGCGATAGCGTTCCCGCAGCAGCGCCTCTCGGATCGTCACCGGATCAAACGGCGTCACATAGGTACGAACGGCGAGGCGGTCGACCGGCGGTGTCGCGATGATCGACAGGTCGCGAATACCCGTCATCGCCAGCTGCAGCGTGCGCGGGATCGGCGTCGCGGTCAGCGTCAGCACGTGGACATCAGACTTCAGCTCCTTCAGGCGCTCCTTATGGCGCACGCCGAAATGCTGCTCCTCGTCAATCACAAGCAGGCCAAGCCGATCGAACTTCACAGATTTGGCGAGCAGGGCGTGGGTGCCCACCACGATATCGACCTGGCCGTTCTCAAGCTCGTTGCGGGTCAGGGCCGCTTCCTTGGCGTTCACCAGACGAGACAGCTGGCGCACCTTCACCGGCCATCCTTTGAAGCGTTCTTCGAAGGTCTTGAAGTGCTGCCGGGCAAGCAACGTCGTGGGCGCGATCACCGCCACCTGGCGACCTGACATGGCGGTTACAAATGCCCCGCGCAGGGCGACCTCGGTCTTGCCAAAGCCCACATCGCCACAGACAAGACGATCCATGGGCCGCCCTTTGGTCAGATCGGTAAAGATGTCATCGATGGCGTTGAGCTGGTCGTCGGTCTCAGCATAGGGGAAGCGGGCCGCAAACTCGTCGTAAAGCCCGGCCGGGGGCTCAATGATCTCGGCCTCTCGCGCATTGCGCTGCGCCGCTATCTTGATGAGCTGATCGGCCATGTCGCGGAGTCGCTTCTTGGCCTTGGCTTTGCGCGCCTGCCAGGCGGCACCACCAAGCTTGTCCAGCTGCGCCGTTTCGCGATCCTCGCCGTAGCGCGACAGGAGTTCGATATTCTCAACTGGCAGGTAGAGGCGGCTCTCGCCCCCATATTCAAGCTCAAGGCAGTCGTGTGGGGCCTCACCCACTGACAGCGTCTTCAGGCCGATATAGCGCCCAAGACCGTGGTCAGCGTGGATGACCAGATCGCCCGGCGACAGCGTCCCCGCCTCAGAGATGATATCCGCCGTCTTGCGCTTGCGGCGCGGGCGGGCAAGGCGGTCACCAAGGATGTCCTGCTCTGAAATGAAGGCCAGAGTCTCAGTTTCAAACCCGCGCTCCAAAGGCATCACGGCGCGTATAACCGCATTGTCCTGAAGCTTCAGCGCCTCGGGCCAGTCGTCAGCGGCCATGATCGGTGACAGGCCGTGCTCGGACAGCACGCCGCCCAGACGCTCTGACGCGCCTTCACTCCAGCTGGCGAAAATCACACGCTTGCCGGATTTCCGAAGCCGCGCCGCATGACTAGCCGCAGCATCGAAGACATTCTGATCGGCCTGACGTTCAGCGGCGAAAGTCCGCCCCTGCTTGCCCGCCATGTCCACAATCGCGCCGGTAGCCTCCTGGAAAGCGGTAAAACGGCGAGAGGCATGCTCCTGGATCTGCAGGTCCCACTCGAACTCTTTGAGATAAAGCGCCTCGGGCTCAAGCGCGCGATAGGCTGGTGCGCCCATCGCTCCCGCGCCGGATTTGGCCGCGTCCTGGCGGGCGTCGAAATAGTCACGGATCTGTTCCAGGCGCTCTTCGCGCGCTTCAAGCACCAGCGGATCAAGACCGATCAGCGCGTCATCGCCCACATAGTCAAAGACCGAATCAAGCGTCTCGTGAAAGAGCGGCAGCCAGTGCTCCGCTCCATTGGGACGCGCACCCGCACTGACGCTATCGTAAATGAGATCGCTGGATCCCACAGCGCCAAAGCGCTTCAGGAAGCCCGACCGAAAGCGCGAGATCGCGGCCTCATTGAGGACGATTTCGCTCACTGGGGTGAAGGCGGCTTGCTTCAGCTGGTGGGTGGTGCGTTGGGTCTCCGGGTCAAAGCTGCGCACCGTCTCAAGCGTATCACCGAAGAAGTCGAGGCGTACCGGCTCACCAGCATCGGCTGGCCACACGTCCACCACCCCTCCTCGAATGGCATAATCGCCGCGCTCGGTCACCGTGGCTGCCCGCGCGTAGCCGTTTTCGGTCAGGTGCGCCTTGAGGTCTTCAACATCCAGCACGCCGCCGGGCTTAGCTGAGAGGCCACCAGACAGCATGGCCGTTTTCGGTGCGCAGCGCTGCAGCACGCTGGCCGTCGTAGTGATCACCAGAAGTGGTTTGTCACCCTCGGTCCTCGTGGCCAGCCGATGGAGCGCGCCTGCCCGCTTGGCGGCCGTGCGGGGGCTGGGACTGATCCGGTCATAGGGCTGGCAGTCCCATCCAGGCAGGCTGAGCCGCTCCATATCCGGGGCAAAGAAGGCACAAGCGGCTTCGAATGCGCTCGCTCGAGCCGTATCAGAAGCAATGAAAAGACCAATGCCGCCCCGCGCCCTGAGCGCATCACAGAAGATCAGCGCGTCGAAACCCTCAGGCGCACCGGTGACGGTCAGATACCCAGCTTCTTTGGAAATCCGGTCAAACTCGCTCACAGACACCATCCTTACAACGCACGACGCCCGCACGCTGAAAATCAGCGTCGGGTTTTCCTTTAAACGAAAGCGCCAGCAAACGCCTGTCGCTCACTGGCGCGATATAGGATCAGCGCGAAGAAAGTCCGCCTAGTCGAGCAGTTTCTTGCGCAGAATTTCGTTCACAGCCTGCGGATTGGCTTTGCCCTGCATGGCTTTCATGACCTGGCCGACAAACCAGCCCATGGCCTTGGGCTTGTCTTTCACCTGAGCGGCCTGATCGGGATTATTGGCGATGAGGTCATCAATGACTTTTTCGATCGCGCCGGTATCCGTTACCTGCTTCAAGCCGCGATCTTCAACGATCCTGGCCGGATCACCGCCATCATCCCACAGGATCTCGAACACGTCCTTGGCAATCTTGCCAGATATGGTGCCGTCCTTGATAAGGTCGACGAGGCCGCCGAGCTGGTCAGCGCTCACGGGACTTTCAGTGATACCGAGCCCTTCCTTGTTCAAACGACCAAAGAGCTCATTATTGACCCAGTTCGCCGCGAGCTTGGCGTCGCGGCCTTCGATGACAGCCTCGAAGTAGTCAGCACGGTCCTTGTCAGCAGCGAGGACGGAGGCGTCGTACTCAGACAGCCCAAGCTCCTCGACGAAGCGCCTGCGCTTTTCAGCCGGCAGTTCGGGAAGGTTGGCGCGGATTTCGTCTACCCACGCCTGGTCAAGTTCCAGCGGAAGCAGGTCAGGATCGGGGAAGTAGCGATAATCGTGGGCTTCTTCCTTGGAGCGCATGGAGCGGGTCACGCCAATATTGGCATCAAACAGGCGGGTCTCCTGAACGATCTCGCCGCCCTCTTCGATGATATCGATCTGGCGCTTCGCCTCGTATTCGATGGCCTGCATGATAAAGCGCAGCGAGTTCACATTCTTGATCTCGCAGCGGGTACCCAGATGCTCAAACGAGCCGGTCTCCATGAATTTCTCATACTGGCCAGGGCGGCACACCGAGACGTTCACGTCGGCGCGCATCTGGCCCTTTTCCATGTCACCGCCACACGTGTCGAGATAGCGCACGATGGTGCGCAGCGTGCGCACATACGCGGCCGCATCAGCGGGTGTGCGAACGTGAGGACGCGAGACGATCTCCATCAGCGCAACGCCTGAGCGGTTCAGGTCCACATAGGTGGCGTTCGGATCAAGATCGTGGATCGACTTGCCCGCATCCTGCTCCAGGTGCAGGCGCTCGATACCCACCACAAAGGTCGAGCCATCATCGCGTTCACACTCGATCTCACCTTCACCCACAATCGGATGGGCGAACTGGCTGATCTGATAACCCTGCGGCAGGTCCGGGTAGAAATAATTCTTCCGGTCAAAGCGCGAGAAATTGTTGATCTGGGCATTCAGGCCAAGACCGGTTCGCACAGCCTGTTCCACACAGCGCTCATTGATCACCGGAAGCATGCCCGGCATGCCCGCATCCACCAGGCTCACCTGAGTGTTGGGTTCGGCACCGAACTCCGTTGCCGCGCCGGAAAACAGTTTGGCCTTGGATTTCACCTGAGCGTGGACCTCAAGCCCGACAACGATTTCCCAATCCCCGGTGGCTCCGGGAATGACATAGCTGTGGTCAGTGGTATCAAGCGGCATGGCTGAGATCTCGCTGGAACTTCGACTTAGGTGTTCTTCTTCGGCATCGAGACGCCATCGGTCAAGCGTGCGGTGAAGCTAGACCGTCACCAGCACAGCGCCGATCTTCTCACCTGCCTCGACGCAGGCGTGAGCGTCCGGCGTTTCAGTCAGGTCAAAGCGCTTGAAAATGACAGGCGTCAGCGCCCCGTCTTCCAGAGCCCGGTTGATGTCATGAACCGCCTTTGCCCGATGCTCGGGGCGGAGGGTGTAGACAAAAATCGAGACAAGCTGGGCGTTCTTGAAAATCAGGTCGTAGACAGACAGCTCAGGCGTGCGCTCGGCCTCAGAGCTATAGGTCGCGATTACGCCGCCCGGGCGCAGGGCTTCGATGGAGTCTTTCAGATTTCCGCCCAGCTCCACCTCGACGATATGGTCGACGCCCTCACCTTCGGTCACCGCCTCGATCGCTTCGACCACGTCCTGGCTGCGATAGTTGATGACTTCATCGGCACCGGCCGCAATCGCCGCCTCGGCTTTTTCAGGTGAAGACACAGTGGTGATGACCTGACGCGCGCCACCCCATCTGGCGAGCTGTATTGCCATAAGGCCCACAGCACCGGCTCCGCCCGTCACCAGCACGGTCTTGCCCTGGACACCACCCGCACAGAACAGCGCTCGGTGCGCCGTCATGGCCGGAACGCCCAGACATGCGCCCGCCTCAAAGTCGATCGCGTCAGGGAGCTTCGCTGCAAATTCTGCGGGCAGAATAGAGACCTCGGCGCAGGTCCCGTGAGACCGCTTGAAGGCGCCATTGAACAGCCACACCCGCTCGCCAATGCGAGACGGATCAACGCCCTCACCCACCGCCTTGATGACGCCAGCACCGTCAGAATGGGGAATCTGGCGCGCGACGGTCATCTCACCGCGTAGCCCGGCGCGCTGTTTCACATCGGACGGATTTACACCGGACGCTTTAACGTAAACCGCAACCTCGCCCGGACCGGGATGCGACTCCGGCATTTCGCCCAGGGTGAGGACATCGCCGGCCGCTCCCTGCTGCGAATACCAGATCGCACGCATCTCACAGCTCCTCATCGTCGAGAGGGAGCTCCCGACGCTGGCGTGCAGCGGCTTCATCGATGGAGGCTTTAAGGCGTGTGAACAGGATCACGTTGCCGATTCCCACCGCGCCGATCACCAAAAGCGTGATGCCAACCGCCAGATTCAAACCGCCCTCGCCCAGACGCCCCGATGCCAGCAAAGCACCAAGGATCGCCAACAGGCCAAAGAACGGGATGAGGAAACGCGTATAGCTCATGCTTGCAAGGTAGGACCGAGTGCCGTCTGTAGCAAAGCCCTAGCTCGCTGCGCGCGAAGCCTTCTTGCGCTCGTGCTCCTTCAGGAACTTCTTGCGCACGCGGATGCTTTCAGGCGTCACCTCAACCAGCTCGTCATCGTTGATGAACTCAAGAGCATACTCCAGCGTCAGGCGAATTGGCGGGGTCAGGACCACCGCTTCATCCGAGCCCGCAGCACGGATATTGGTGAGCTTCTTGCCCTTAAGCGGGTTCACGATCATGTCTTCGTCGCGTGAGTTCACGCCCACGATCATGCCTTCGTAAACCTCAACCGCATGACCGATGAACAGCTTGCCGCGCTCCTGGATATTCCACAGCGCGTAGGCAAGCGCCTTGCCGTTCTCCATGGAGATGATGGCACCCTTCTGGCGCTGGCCCATCTCACCGGCGGCCTTCGGCGCATAGTGATCGAAGGAGTGGAACATCAGGCCGGAACCCTGCGTCAGAGTCAGGAATTCAGAGCGGAAGCCGATCAGGCCACGCGTGGGCGCGGCGAATTCGAGGCGCACGCGGCCATTGCCGTCCGGCGTCATCGCCTTGAGCTCGGCCTTGCGCATACCGAGGCGCTCCATAACGCCGCCCTGGTGCTGCTCTTCAACATCGATGGTCAGGTTTTCAACCGGCTCGCTGATGACACCGTCGATCTCCTTGGTGATCACCTGCGGGCGGCCCACGGCGAGCTCGAAGCCTTCACGGCGCATGGTTTCGATGAGAACCGACAGGTGAAGTTCACCGCGTCCAGACACCAGGAATTTGTCGGCATCATCGAGCTGCTGAACGCGAAGCGCCACATTGTGGATCAGCTCGCGATCAAGACGCTCCTTGATCTGGCGCGACGTCACGAACTTGCCCTCACGCCCCGCAAACGGGCTGTCATTGACCTGGAAGATCATGGAGATGGTGGGCTCATCCACCGTCAGCGGCTCCATGGCTTCAACATGTTCCGGGTCACACAGCGTGTCGGAGATGTTCAGCGGATCAACGCCATTAAATGTGATGATGTCACCGGCAGAGGCGCTCTCACGCTCCACCTTTTCAAGGCCGTGGAAGCCGAACACCTGCAGCACTTTCGCCTTGCGGGACTTGCCGTCCGCGCCAACGACCGTGACCTGCTGGTTCTTCGACAGCGTACCGCGACGGATGCGGCCCAGGCCGATCACACCGGTGTAGCTGGAATAATCAAGCGCAGAGACCTGCAGCTGCAGCGGAGCGTCCTGATCCACATCAGGATGGGCCACACGGTCCACAATGGCCTGGAAGAGCGGCGTCAGGTCTTCACCGCGCTCACCCTCTTCCAGCGTCGCCCAGCCTTCGAGGCCCGACGCGTAGACAATGGGGAAATCCATCTGCTCATCGTCTGCGCCGAGACGATCGAACAGATCAAAGGTCTGGTCCACGACCCAGTCCGGACGTGCGCCGGGGCGGTCCACCTTATTCACAACGACAATTGGCTTCAGGCCAAGCGCCAGTGCCTTCTTCGTTACGAAGGTCGTCTGTGGCATCGGGCCGTCTACAGCATCGACCAGGAGCAGCACGCAATCGACCATGGACAGCACGCGCTCAACCTCACCGCCAAAGTCGGCGTGGCCGGGTGTATCCACGATGTTGATCGCGTAGTCGTTCCAGGTCACCGCCGTGTTCTTGGCGAGGATCGTGATGCCACGCTCTTTCTCCAGATCGTTGGAGTCCATGATCCGCTCGATCTCACCCACACGGTCACCCAGCGTGCCAGACTGCTTCAAAAGCATGTCCACCAGAGTGGTTTTGCCGTGGTCAACGTGGGCCACAATGGCGATGTTACGAATGCGTTCAACGGGGGCCGTCATGGGCGGGCGTCCTTATTGGGGAGAATGTTTGGGCGCTCTCATACAGGTGCGAAGCCGGTTCGGCTAGCACTGGTCGCCGCGGGCTCCAACTACAGAACGGATCGATAGAGCACCCGGTACAAGATTACGACACAATTGAAGCCAAAATGGACCATAAAAGCGTACAAATAACCGACGCTATAATTCCATTGCCGAAACCCAATCCAAACTGCAAAATAAGAAATGAAAAACATCGCAGCAATATCGATGACTATAAAATTAGCCCCATGTAAAAAATAATGCATGACTCCTGAAATCATAGCGCCAATATATACAGGAATTTTTATTTTTTGAAATATATAAAAAGTAAACAATAATAAAATGGATTCAAGCGCAGAAGGTATAAATGCAGTTAAAACAATATCCAGTAAAACATCATCAAAATTTTTGTATAATACAGGTCCATTTCCGATTTCAAATTTCGATAAATAAAAAATCAAAAACGGTAATCCCTTTACAAACGCGCCGCAACAAAAAGCACACACCGAGATTCCTAATATTGTATTTACACCTCTATCATTTCTGAACATCTTTTTACCAGTGCTGCCAAAACTCAGTGTAGCTGTGAGATCATTCAAAACTTTCGAATCAAAGCAAAGCGCAGGGTAGACAGAATTTATCTACCCTGCGCCTTAAAATGGCTACGTTTTGCCTCCTGGCTCCGCCTCGCCTTCTTCTGCAGGCTGAGGCGCTAGCATAGACCAATCTGCTCCGCCCATGGGGCTATTAACCCCCGGCGCATTATTCCCGTACCAGTCCAAAGCGCGACCAATGTAACTACCGGGACTGTCGAGAAAATCATCGACACCATCACCAAGTCGCTCAAATGGACCACGCGTATCTTCTTCGGGAAAGTCTTCTTGGCGCGGCTTACTCGGCTTTGGATCTGGCTTGGAAGGTTTTCCCTCGAAAAAGCCGCCTGATACTCGGTCAAGTTCAGCTACCGTAAGAGTTCGCATCTGTTCACCTCTCTCCGTTGAATGCTTTGATGTTAACCAGCTCACGCACCGACGTGCGACCATAAGGAGAGCGTTACTATCGTCAAGCGCGACTTAGTCGCCATCTTATCGATGGTACATAAATGCTGAGGAGTTCATGGGTTTAATCTCGAAGGTGAATGGTTTACGCAAGAGCCAAACTAGGAGTCAGAAATGCAAAGACTTGTTTTAGGTGCGTTACTCGCACTCTCCAGCATTAGCCTAAGTCGGCCCGCGTCTGCTGAACCCATTGAATTCTTTCAGGTTGATGGCGTCACATATGACCAAAGCGTCCAGCCTCCAGAGGACGCCTTCGGCTATGAAATCGGCGAGCGACCGGTGCGCGTGGGCGACATGGTCTCCTATCTGCGGTCCATCGCAAACGGCTCGGACCGCATCGAGGTGGAGACCATTGGCTATTCCCACCAACGCCGCCCCATCCTGTTTTTCACCGTAACGTCACCGGAAAACCACGCTCGCATCGATGAGATTCGCGAAGCGCACCATGCCCGCATGCGTGGCGAAGAGGTTCCGGCCGACACGCCCATGGTGCTTTGGATCAATTTCGGCGTTCACGGTGCTGAAGCCTCCGGCATGGATGCCGCCATTCCGACCATCTACCACTTCGCCGCTGGCGATTCTGACCAGATCGACACCATGCTGGATGACAGCGTGATGGTCTTTACCGCCGTCTTTAACCCGGACGGGCATTCGCGCCGTGTCGACCACGTGGAAACGTTCTGGTCGCGCGCCGATAACACCGACCCGGCCGACATGATCCACAATCTGTGGACCGAAGCGCGGGTCAATCACTACTGGTTCGACCTTAATCGCCAGTGGCTCCTGCTAACCCAGCCGGAAAGCCAGGCGTGGATTGCCAAATGGCACGAGTGGAAGCCGATGGTGTCAGCCGACTATCACGAGATGGGATCGGCTGCGCCGTTTTACTTCCACCCAGGCGAAGAGCTACGCCGCAATCCGCTGATCCCGGAGCGCGCGCGTGAACTGACCTTCCAGATTGGCCAGCGCCATGCCGAGTTCCTCGATAGCGAAGCCCGCCTTTATACCACGCAGGAGCGCTTCGATAACTTCTATATCGGTAAAGGCTCCACCTACCCGCAGATCAACGGCTCGCTGGGCATTCTTTACGAAATTGGCGCAGCGCGTGGCGGGGCAATCCAGACCGAGCGCGGCCTTGTGACCCATGCGGACAATGTGCGCACCCAGTTCCGCACCGTGCTGACCACGGTTCAGGGCGCGCTGGACCTGCGCAGCGAGATCACAGACTACCAGCGTCAATTCTTCGCTGATGCCGCTGCAGACGCCGAGCGCGATCGTCGCCGCAACTATGTCTTCACCGCCGCTGGCGATCCGGAGCGGGCAGCCCGCTTTGTGCGCCTTCTGCGCATGCATGACATCGACGTGTATGAAACGAGTGCAGACCTGAGCGCTGGTGGCCAGACCTTCCCGGCTGGTGAGAGCTATGTGGTGCCGCTGGACCAGCAACAATATCGTATGATCCAGGGCATTTTTGAGCGCGTGACCGAGTTTGAAGAGAATATCTTCTACGACGTGTCTGGCTGGACGCTGCCGCTGGCGTATGATCTTGAATACGCCACCATTTCCAACGCCCGTCTAAACGAAGGTGCAGCATTGGCTGATGGCGGCTTTGAAACGGCTCCCGCCCCTGATCGTTCCAGCTATGGCTATGTCATCGAGTGGTCGCAGACCTACGCGCCGCGCGCGCTGAACCGCATCCTCGCCGAAGGCATCATGGCCCGCGCCGCGAACGAAGAGTTCACGGTCAACACAACGCGTGGCCCGATCTCGCTGGGGCGTGGCTCTGTGTTTGTGCCACTGGCCCGTCAGGATGCGGATGAAGACGACATTTTCGCCATCATGCAGACCATTGCTGCTGAAGATGGCGTTCCCGTTCATGCCGCAACCTCGGGCCTGACCCCGACAACGGGTCGAGACCTGGGCGCGACGAACGTGTTCCGTTCGCTGGAGCAGCCACGTGTGGTGCTGGCGTTTAACGATGGCCTGTCACGCAATGACGCCGGTGAAATCTGGTGGACGCTCGACTTCCAGCACGACATGCCGGTCACACTGGTTGAGAAGGATGATCTGGGCAGCGTTGACTGGAGCGAGTACACGCACCTGGTTCTGGTTGGCGGCAACGCCTCCCTGCCAGACGGCACGCGCGACATGATCCAGAACTGGATCCGCCGCGATGGGGGTACGCTGATCGCCACGCGCCAGGGTGCGCGCTGGGCGCAAGGCGCGTTCTTCAACCATGGCAATGGCGACAGCGACGATAGTGAAAGCGAAACGCCAGAGCGCGTCGACTTTGCCGAAATGGCGCTGCGCGATGCTGAGCATGTGATTGGCGGGGCCATCTTTGAGGCTGACCTCGACACCAGCCACCCGCTCGGCTTTGGCTTTGCCAACCGTCAGCTACCCGTTCACCGCAATGTCAGCTTCATTCTGGAGCGGCCAGAGGATGATCCCTACGCAGTGCCGCTGCAGTACACGGATGAGCCGCTTCTGACCGGCTATGCCTCGGACCGTCGCCAGGAAGAGATCGCCGGTACGCCGTCGATCGTCTCCCAGCGTCAAGGCCGCGGTGCGATCATCCTGATGGCCGATAACCCGGTCTTCCGCGCCACCTATCCTGGCACGGAGCGGCTGTTGATGAACGCCATCTTCTTCTCCGACCTGATCGACCGCCCACGCGGTGATTACGAGGAGTAGGCGCTACGCACACAGATAGAACAACAAAGCCCCGGCCGGTTGGTCGGGGCTTTTTTTATGGTCCTCAGCCCTCTTTCCCAGCGAAAGCTGGGATCCATGAGGTTCAAGCTCTGAGCCTGGATCAATGGGCCCCAGCTTTCGCTGGGGAAGAGAGGTGCCAACGAGTTTTAAATGTCCTCAATCGACTGAGTGAGATCACCAGTCTCGGCATCGCCCGTGTTCACAACGCCTGCCTTCTCAAACAGCAGGATGTGCACGGGACCCTCTTCGACCACCGGCTGGTGGCGCACACCTTTGGGAATAATGGTCATTTCACCGGGATGAAGGCGCACGGGGTCGCGATCTTCAAAATCGATGCGCAAAATGCCCGAGGTGATGAAAAAGAGCTCGTCTTCGTCCTGATGGGCGTGCCAGGCAAAGCGGCCCTCACCCTTGGCGAGCTTCACATCGTAGTTATCAACACGACCAATCCGCTTGGGAGACCAGGGCGCGTCAAATGTTGCATGCAAGTCAGCGAGGTTCAGGACACGGGGGGGGCTCAGCCACAGCGCACCTCCATATCCCCCCGGAAGCGCCATTGGCCGGCGAACCAGAGCTCGCGGTCCACGCCTTCACCGCGCTCGATGACATAGGTGAAGACCCCACCGCCCGGCGCAGCCCAGGTTTCATAGGTGATCATTTCACCCTCGGAGGTCACAGCGGTGTTTACCCAGTCGACACCGCCATCACCGCCAACCGGGTAGCCGACGACCGACAGGCTTTCAAAGCCCATGCCGTCACCAGTGAAGCTGCCGCGGATTTCGTTGCCTTCGGCGACATAGCGGCCGTGCGAGACGGTGCGCCACTGCCGCTCGTCATCTCGGGCCAGCATGCAGGCGTCGACCGCCCCCCCGCCGTCGGCAATCTGTAAGACCTGGCGCAGCTGACCATCCACACCCTCCCAGACGCCGATATAGGGCGCAAGACCGGGCACGGTCAGAAGGACGGATGCCGCCTCGTCCGGCGGGTTTTCAGAAGGGATCTCGGGCAAACACGCGCTTACGGCAAGCGCGGCGGCGACAAAAGCAAGTCGGGTCATCATGGATCAAGCCTAGCTCAAAGCTGCCAACCCGTCTTGCCTAAATCAGGACTGAATTCCGGATATCTATGTATCTGAAACCGCATCGCATTGGATGGGCCGCCGCCCTTCGCCAACAAAGACTGCAATGGCGTTATCCAGGCACTGAGGCGCGAAAAACCACAGAGCATGCGGCGCGCGCTCCACCGTGACCAACTGAACGTCCGCGCCGGCCTGACGCAGGTCCTCGATATGCAGCTCCGCGCCCTCCAACGGCGTCTTGGGATCCAGCGTACCCTGGACCACCAACACCTGAGGAAGATTTTCATACGGAGCATCGAAATAGGCGTCGTGCGCATAAGTGGGCATGTTAGTAAAGGTTTGCACCGTGGTCAGGCGGGAGGTGAACCACAGCGCCTCCTCCGCCTGGGCGACATCTTCAGCCGTGGCCTCCGGCCGGCGAATGGTTTCCGACATGCCGATCAGACCCGCCAAGGGAATGGAGAAGTCGGCATGGTCATAGGCCATCAGGTCGGTAAATACCGCCGTCGCCGGATTGACTTGGTCTGCAAAGAATTCTGGCAACGCCGCCGGTGCCGTGATCGCCAGATCGATAACCTCCGGGATCATCGCGCGGGTCGCCGGGAGATCGAGCATGGAGCCCAGCACATGCTTGAGATTACCACCCGGCACAAGGGCGGCGAGCTCGTCACGGCGGCCCTCTTGGATATCAGTCAGCAAATTGGCGTAGGCGGCTTCAACACCGCCTTCGAACCGCCCATTGCAGGCAGCGTCGCTGGCGCACTCCTCCAACACCCGGCGGCCGATCATGTCGACTGTGTGGGAGCGGCGGCTGAGATCATACTGAGCGTCATCCAACGGCGGCACCAGAGAATCAAGGATGATCCCGTCGATCCGCTGGCTGCGCAGCTGGCTGAAGCGTAGCGCATAGCCCGTTCCATAGGACACGCCGTAGAGCACACGTTGTCCTTGACCTCCGAACTCGGCGATCAGCGCATCGAGATCATGAGCCGCGTTGGTCATCGAGAAGGCGGTCGTGCGCTCGGCATTTTCCCAGATCTCGCCGAAGCAAGGACTGAACTCCGCGCCCGTCAGCGCAGTGCCACCCTCGCTGTCGGGGGTCTCCGGTGCACACAGGCGCGAGGAGCGCCCGGTTCCGCGATGGTCCGGAATGAAGATGTCATAGCCTGGAAAGCGCGCTCGAAATTCCGTGATGCGGGTGAAGAAAGACGCGCCAGATTCCCCCGACCCGGCGCTCAGTCGCGGGAAATTTGCGCAAGAATAGCTCGACCGCTTCACCGTCCGGCTCGCTGGGATGCAGCGCGGTCTCAAACCGGGTGCAGACGCTGTCTGTGAGGTCGTCGAACCGATCGGCGTCAGGACAGGTTTGGAAGCGCGCGTCCACCATCGGGATGGCAGGCGTGGTGCAGGTGCCGAGGCTCAGCAGTGCGGCGGCGAATAGGGCGGCGAAAGAGCCGGACTTCATGGGGAGACTCCAGGATTGCAGCCCCTTGATCGGGACCTGTCTGATTGATGCGTCAATCAGGTCGAACGGTTTCAGGCGGCTGCAGTTTTCAGCGGCCTTAACACAGTCGGGAAAAGCTGCATTCGAGCTGACGGCGTGAAAATACGCCTACATCAGCATCGTCATCGGGTCTTCCACAAAGCCCTTGAACGCCTGCAGCCATTTGGCCCCGGTTGCGCCATCCACCACACGGTGGTCACAGGTGAGCGTGACGGTCATGACGGTGGCTTTGGCCAGCGCACCGTCAATCACGACGGGACGCTCCTCACCGGCACCTACCGACATGATCATGCCCTGGGGCGGATTGAGGATGGAAGCAAAGCTCTTCACGCCGAACATGCCAAGGTTGGAAAGCGAGAAGGTGCCGCCCTGATACTCTTCGGGCTTCAGCTTGCGATCGCGGGCGCGGGTGGCGAGGTCTTTCATCTCTTTGGAGATTTGCGACAGGCCCTTCTGATCCGCATCGGCGATGATCGGGGTGATCAGACCGCCTTCAATCGCCACGGCGACAGATACGTCGGCATGCTTGTGCATGGCGATGCGGCCATCCTCGATCCAGCTGGCGTTGGCTTCAGGCACCATTTTCAGGGCCAGACCAGAAGCTTTGATCAGGATGTCGTTGACCGACACCTTCACGCCCTCAGGGGCCTTGTCGTTGAGCTGCTTACGAAACTTCAGCAGGCCATCAATGTTGCAATCCACATTGAGCGGGAAGTGCGGAACGTCGCGGAAACTTTCAGACAGACGCTTTGCGGAAATCTTGGTGATCCCGTCAGCTTTCTTCAGCTCATAGCGGTCTGCACTGATACCATAGCGGGCCAGCGGCTCGTCGGAATCGACTTCTACGGCCGGCTCTGGCGCACTTGCAATGGCAGATGCGGCGGATGGCTTATTGGCAGCCGACGGTTGATCCTTCGCCGCTTCGATATCGCGCTTCACAATCCGGCCATAAGGGCCAGAGCCTTCGATGCTGCCAAGGTCGAGACCGGCCTCCTCGGCCAATCGTTTGGCCAGCGGTGAGGCCTTGATGCGGTTGCCACTGGAGCTCCCCCCACCCTGACCCTCACCCGAGGGGGAGGGAATATCTCTAGACCGCTCCGAGCGCTCACTATCAGGCGTCGTACTGTTTTCTCTCTCCCCTTGAGGGGAGGGTTGGGGTGGGGTGGAACCACCCGGCTCATACTCATCAAGCGCGGACGCATCCGCGCCCTCCTCGAGAAGCAGGGCGATAACGGCATTGACCTTCACGCCCTCGCTGCCCTCATCCACCAGAATTTTGCCGATGGTGCCTTCGTCCACGGCTTCCACTTCCATGGTGGCTTTGTCCGTTTCTATCTCGGCGATCACGTCGCCGGAATTGACCGTGTCGCCTTCTTTCACAAGCCAGGACGAGAGCGTGCCCTCTTCCATGGTCGGCGACAGGGCGGGCATCAGGATTTCGATGGGCATGGTCTTAGCTCCAGGCCAATAAAGCGGGAAGAGTGATTGAAAAATGAGCAGAGAAGAAGATTGTGCCGCCTGTAAGGTAACAGGTCACGAGGTAGAGCGTAGTCATATCACCCTCCCATTAAGCCGGACGCCAAACTCTTCCAAAAGATGTTCATTTTCCGCAGGGTTGAACCACTCGGGTTCAATTCGCGGCGGAGCAATCAGATTGAGCCAGGTGTCATCTGAAAGCAGCAGGTAGTGGACCATTCGGTCATCATGGTTGATCACAGTGAGTGGTTCAGCCTCATACCAAGCGTCGAGGAGAGCTGAACGCTCGAGCACGTAATCACTGACATCTGCCTGAACCACCAGAGCGTCATGGAAACCTCGTAGCGACTGGTCTCCGTCAGGAGCTTCCAAAATCAACTCGCATGCAAAATGTGCAAGATACCCAGTATTGTACTCAACAGGCCCTTTGAAAAGTTTGATTACAGACAGACCGCCCGTATACGAACGCATGTCTAGCTGTGTCACTCCTGCGGATCGGCACTCACCGGCCCACTCAGCAGGTGGCTGAGCCCATGGCGATAACTCGCTGGCTTTGATCCGGAAGACTGACACAGCTTACGCGCTCCCTACTCCGCGTAGGTGACAGTTTTGACCGCGGCCACGATGTCTTTAACACCGGGCAGCGACAAGGCTTCAAGATTTGCAGCGTACGGCAGCGGGACGTCTTTCTGGAAGACGCGCGCTGGCGGCGCGTCGAGATAATCGAACGCATCGGCCACGACGCGTGCGGCGATTTCCGCGCCAACGCCATGTTGGCCCCAGCCCTCTTCGGCGCAGACAATGCGGTTGGTCTTCTTCACCGACTCAATGACCGTATCGGTATCAAGTGGGCGCAGGGTGCGCAGGTCGATGACTTCAGCATCGATCCCCTGCTGAGCCAGCTTTTCAGCCGCCTCAAGCGCATACCCGACCATGCGAGAATGTGCAGTAATGGTCACGTCAGAGCCTTCACGCCGAACCTTCGCCTTGCCGATGGGCAGGACGAAGTCGTCCATGTCCGGGATTTCAAAGCTGGTGCCATACATCAGCTCGTGTTCCAGGAAGACCACCGGGTTCGGGTCGCGAATAGCCGCCTTTAGAAGACCCTTCGCATCCGCAGCATCGTACGGCGCGATAACCTTCAGACCTGGCACATTGGCGTACCATGCCGAGTAGTCCTGGCTGTGCTGAGCGCCAACGCGAGACGCCGCGCCATTCGGTCCGCGGAACACGATCGGGCAGCCCATCTGGCCGCCGGACATGTAGAGGGTCTTGGCGGCTGAATTGATCAGGTGGTCAATCGCCTGCATGGCGAAATTAAACGTCATGAACTCGACGATGGGCTTAAGGCCGCCGAAGGCCGCCCCCACACCCAGACCGGCAAAGCCGTGTTCGGTGATTGGGGTGTCGACGACACGCTTGGCCCCGAACTCCTGAAGCAGCTCGCGAGTGACCTTGTAGGCACCCTGATATTCGGCAACTTCCTCGCCCATCACAAAGACGGTGTCGTCGCGGCGCATCTCTTCAGCCATAGCATCACGCAGCGCATCGCGCACAGTGATGTCGACCATGTTGGTCCCGGCCGGGATTTCCGGATCAGAGGCAGTTGGCTTGGGCCCGACTGCAGAGGCGGGTGCTGGCTCTGGCGTTTCGCGCGGTTCAGGCACCTTCGTTCCAACGTGGGACTCTTCTTTGGGCTCAGGAGCCTTGTCCGAACCGCCAGACTTCGGCGCTGCATCGAGCGCGCTTTCGTCCTCGCCCTCTTCCAGCAGCATGGCGATGGGCGCATTGACCTTTACGCCTTCAGCGCCTTCTTCAACCAGGAGCTTGGCGACGACGCCTTCTTCAACGGCTTCCACTTCCATGGTGGCCTTGTCGGTCTCGATCTCGGCGATGACATCACCTGACGAGACCGTATCACCAACCTTCACCGTCCATTTCGCCAGCGTGCCCTCCTCCATGGTGGGCGACAGGGCGGGCATGAGTACTTCGATGGGCATGTCGGCTTATCCTTCCACCAGAACGTCGGTCCACAGCTCGGATGGATCGGGTTCGGGGCTGTCCTGGGCAAAGTCGGCCGAGGCCGCTGCGATCGTCTTGGCTTCCTTGTCGAAGCCTTTCAGCGTGTCTTCATCGGCCCAACCGGCTTCAAGGATTTTTGCCTTGGCCAGCTCAATCGGGTCTTTGGTATCGCGGTAGGAATTCACTTCGTCACGAGTCCGGTACTTGGCCGGGTCGGACATGGAGTGACCGCGATAGCGATAGGTCTTCATCTCAAGGATATATGGTCCCTTGCCGGAGCGGGCGTGGTCAGCGGCTTTCTTGGCCGCCTCATACACCGCGACGACATCCATGCCATCGACCTCCTCACCGGGAATACCGAAGCTGATGCCACGCTTGTAGAGGTGGGTTTCGGAACTGGCGCGCTGGACGCTGGTGCCCATGGCATACTGGTTGTTCTCAATGATAAAGAGAACCGGCAGATCCCACAGCTTGGCCATGTTGAAGGTCTCGTAGACCTGGCCCTGGTTGGCTGCGCCGTCACCGAAATAGGTCGCACTGATCTTCCCGTTTTCCTTGTACTTGTCAGCGAAGGCAAGGCCGGCCCCGATAGGAACCTGCGCGCCCACAATCCCGTGGCCGCCAAAGAACTGCTTGTCGCGGGAGAACATGTGCATGCTCCCGCCCTTGCCTTTGGAGTAACCGCCCGCACGACCGGTCAGCTCAGCCATCACACCATCAGCTTCCATGCCGGTGGCTAGCATGTGGCCGTGGTCGCGATAGCCGGTAATAACCTGGTCGCCCTCTTCAAGCGCGCCCTGCACGCCAACCACAACGGCTTCCTGACCAATATAGAGGTGACAGAAACCGGCGATGAGACCCATGCCGTAAAGCTGACCCGCCTTTTCTTCAAAACGGCGGATCAACAGCATGTCGCGGTACCAGTCCAGAAGCTGGTCCTTGCTCACCGATGATTTGGGCTTGGTCGCCTTTGACCGACTGGCCGACTTACGCGCTGCCATTTATTTCGTACACGAACTTCAATAGGTTCGCGCTCCCTGTTCGACGTTGAACAGGCTTTAACAGCGACAGGTGTCATGCGTAAAGTCTTGATTAGGTTCGCACGCGAATAACTAGCGCGCTTTAGCCTTGCGGCGCAGCGTCCAGCGTCACAACAATTTCGTCGGGATGCGCTAGGCGTAGTACGGCCCTGGCGCGCTCTTCGAGGTAGTCGACATCGATCTGAGCATCCGGCCCTGCGTCATCAAGGCGCGCAACGCGATCTTCCATCGCAATGCGCTCTGCCCTGACATTGGCCAGCTCTTGCCGCGTCTCAGCGATTTCTGCGGACAGGCGCAGGTGGTTGCGATACCCCTGCTCACCCGTCCAGGCGTGAAAGCCCAGATAGGCAATCACAACCATCAAACCGCTTAACGGTATGAAGCGCTTTAGCGCATTCATGCCCGTCTCCCATCCACCGTCCGCCTTTTGCGGATCGAACGGTTGGGAAGTTAGCCTTACTAAGTAAAGGAACCGTTAGGGAGAATCAGAAAAGCGACTGATTCGCGACTCACCTTCCCTACCCCGCAACGATGGCGTTACGACCCGCGTAGACAGCCGCTGACCCCAGCTCTGCTTCGATGCGAAGCAACTGGTTATATTTCGCCGTCCGGTCGGAACGGGCCAGCGAACCGGTTTTGATCTGCCCGCAATTGGTGGCCACAGCCAGGTCTGCAATCGTGGTGTCTTCAGTTTCGCCGGAGCGGTGGCTCATCACCGCGCCGTAGCCTGCGCGCAGGGCGAGTTCCACAGCGTCCATGGTCTCAGAAAGGGTGCCAATCTGATTGACCTTGACCAGCAGCGCATTCGCCGCGCCTTCCATAAGGCCGCGCTCAAGGCGTTCCAGGTTGGTCACAAACAGATCATCGCCGACAAGCTGGCACTCATCGCCCACCATTTCAGTCAGGGTGGTCCAGCCAGCCCAGTCATCTTCCGCCATGCCGTCTTCGATAGACACGATCGGGTAAGCCGCAACCAGCTCCTTGAGATAAGCTGCGAATTCGTCTGAGGAAAATGAGCGCCCGGCCCCCACCATTTCATACTTGCCGTTTTTGAAGAACTCGGTCGAAGCCACATCAAGGGCCAGCGTGACATCCTCTTCTGGCTTGTAACCCGCAGTTTCAATCGCCTTCATGATGACATCAAGGCAGTGCTCCGAGCTCTTAAGATCAGGCGCAAAGCCACCTTCATCACCCACATTGGTGTTCAGGCCATCGGCCTTCAGCTGCAATCGAAGGGCCCGGAAGATCTCGGCACCGCAGCGAAGTGCTTCAGAGAAGCTATCCAGCCCAGTTGGCATGATCATGAATTCCTGGAAATCGACCGGATTGTCTGCATGTGCACCGCCATTGAGGATATTCATCATCGGCGTGGGCAGAGTGCGCGCATTATAGCCGCCCACATACCGGTAAAGCGGCAGACCCGTGGCCTGAGCCGCCGCCTTCGCAGTTGCCAGCGAAACGCCAAGGATCGCATTTGCGCCAAAATTTGACTTGTTGGGCGTTCCATCCGCTGCGATCAGAGCATCATCAACCAGGTGCTGCTGCTCGGCTTCCATACCGGCAATCGCCTCGAAGATTTCCGTCTCGACGGCCTGAACAGCCTCCAGCACCCCTTTACCGCCATAGCGCTCGCCGCCATCGCGCTTCTCAACGGCCTCATGCGCGCCGGTGGAAGCACCCGACGGAACCGCCGCGCGACCAAAGGAGCCATCCTCCAGCGTAACATCGACTTCAACGGTGGGGTTACCACGGCTATCGAGGATTTCACGGGCTGCAATATCGATAATGGCAGTCATGGGGAGGAGCCTTCTGGTAAGGGCGCGACACTCTGCGCCAGTGGGGTTGCGCGCGTCATACCTCAGGCCGACCAACACGAAAAGCCCCGCACCGTATCCGGTGCAGGGCTTTATCTGTTCCTCGCCAGCGCAAAATGCGCTGAACGCGAATTCAGTCTTCGCTAGGCGTGAAAATCTGCTTGCCGCGATACATGCCGGACTTCAGGTCGACATGGTGCGGACGGCGCAGTTCGCCAGAATCCTTGTCCTCGATGTAGGCAGTGGTGCCAATCGCATCGTGAGCGCGACGCATGCCACGCTTGGACTTCGTAATCTTACTCTTAGGGACCGCCATGGGTCTCTCCTACATTCGAATGCCGGGTCGCACGGAAATCACTGTTTCCAGACGAGAGCGCAGGCGTATACATGCCCACTGCCCGGCGCGCAAGCCAAAGACATGCGCGCAACACACTCGCGTCTGCAGCTCTTGTCTATAGCATAGTGATCATGGAATCGCTTGAGCTCTTTTTTTGCTTCGGCGCGATCTCGCTGTTTGCCTGGCAGAGGATCCTGATCGTGCGTGACCCTGGCCCAGAATGGCCCCGGCGTGTGCTAGACGGTTTTCGTATCGCAGGCGGTCTGCGCCCTTCTGACCTAGATGGCGACGCAAAATATCTTCGGAGCCCCAGACTTCAGCTGGGAGCCCTTCCTCTACAATGCCTTTGCCGTGGGACCGGCTGAGGAGCTGTTCTTCCGCGGGCCGATCTGCGCGCTCGTTCTTGAAGCCTTTGGCGCACGCAAAACCATCCTGAAGGCAGAAATGAACTGGGGCATGATCCCGGCGGCTTTGTGCTGGCATGGATGCGCCAGGCCTCAGGCAGCCTGCTGCTGCCCTACGTGGTCCATGTCTACGGCAACAATATCCACTACCTGCTTTAAGCAGGCACAGCAGAGCCGGTTAAACCAACCGGCTCTGCACTTTTGCCGCTTCGATGAAGCTTTTGAACAGGGGGTGCGGCGCGAAGGGGCGCGACTTGTATTCAGGGTGGAATTGCACGCCGATGAACCAGGGATGGTCCGGGTATTCGACGATTTCCGGCAGGATACCGTCCGGCGACAGCCCTGAGAAGATCATGCCCGTGGCCTCCAGCCGGTCCTTGTAGTCGATATTGACTTCATAGCGGTGGCGGTGCCGCTCGTTAATTGCCGGCTCGCCATAGATCGCTTCGACTTTTGAGCCTTTTTTCAGCTGCGCCGGGAAAGCGCCGAGGCGCATGGTGCCGCCCAGATCGCCGCCCTCATAGCGTTTGACGATCTCATTGTCCTGAACCCACTCGGTCAGAAGGCCGACAATGGCTTCATCGGTGGGACCAAATTCTGTGGAGCTGGCCCGCTCGATCCCGGCCAGATGGCGCGCGCCTTCAAGCACGGCCATCTGCATGCCAAAGCAGATCCCGAAATAGGGAATCTTGCGTTCGCGGGCGAATTTCGCCGCCGCAATCTTGCCTTCTGCGCCACGCTCCCCAAAGCCGCCGGGCACCAGGATGGCGTGCACCTCCTCCAGAGCCGACAGCTTTTCAGGGTCTTCAAACTGGCTGGCGTCCAGCCATTTGATATTCACCTTCACACCATTGGCGATCCCGCCATGGTTCAGCGCTTCGAGCAGGGATTTATAGGCGTCGACGAGAACCGTGTACTTGCCGACAACCGCGACGGTGACTTCACCATCAGGATTATTGACCGCTTCAGAAATACCCTGCCACACGGCGAGATCAGGCGCAGGGGCCTCCTCGTCCATGCGGAAGCGCTCCAGCACAACGGTATCAAGCCCCTGCGCGTGGTATTCCAGCGGCACGTCGTAGAGCGAGGCGGCATCGCGGCCCTCGATCACGGCGTTTTCCGGCACGTTACAGAATTGGGCAATCTTGCGCTTGTCACCCGGCTCGATAGGCATTTCAGCTCGGCACAGCAGGATATCGGGCTGAATACCGATGGAGCGTAATTCCTTGACCGAGTGCTGGGTCGGCTTGGTCTTCATCTCGCCGGCTGCCTTGATAAAGGGCAGCAGCGTGACGTGGATGAAGACCGCGCGATCGCGGCCCAGTTCCTGGCCCAGCTGACGGATGGCCTCAAAGAAGGGCAAGCCTTCGATATCACCCACCGTGCCGCCGATTTCGCACAGCACGAAGTCCACATCACCGGCATCAGACAGCACGAAGGCTTTGATGGCATCGGTGACGTGCGGGATCACCTGAACGGTTGCGCCCAGATAGTCACCGCGGCGTTCGCGCTCGATGATTTCTGAATAGATGCGACCGGTGGTGATGTTGTCGCTCTGGGCAGCCGAGACGCCGGTAAAGCGCTCATAATGGCCCAGATCCAGATCGGTCTCGGCCCCGTCATCGGTGACGAAGACTTCCCCGTGCTGGTAGGGCGACATCGTGCCCGGATCGACGTTGAGATAAGGGTCGAGCTTGCGCAGACGGACTTTATATCCGCGTGCCTGAAGCAACGCCCCTAGAGCGGCTGAAGCGAGGCCTTTTCCCAAAGAGGAGACCACGCCGCCAGTGATGAAGATATAACGCGGCATGGGCGGACGGCTTAGCGCAGAATCGCGGGCTCGAAAAGCGCTCGATGACCCGTTCGCAGTGGAAAGCTCAGCATTTTGCGCAGCCGGTTGCGATCAAAGCACGCGAATGAAGAACCAGAGCCACAAGCCGCAAAGCGCTGTGAAATTGATAGAAAAGACCAGTCCGCGAGCGATGACGTTGGCTGTGAAAGCGTGAACCAGCGTATGGACCACGCGGCCAGCAACGAACACCCACGCCAATATGAGGTCCGCGCCCGACACAAGGTCGGCAGTCCAGAGCGTCAGCGCGATAATGTGAAAGAAGACCGGGGCCTGGAATTGATTGTTCAGGTTGGCAGCAACGCGCGCTGCCCTGCCAGTCTCAGCGCCGGGAAGCGCCAGTTCGCGATAGGCCGTACGCCCACCAACCGCATTCGAAAAGCGCTCAAAGGTCAGCCAGGCATAGAGCCCGAGGACCAGAAACAGATGCGCCAGAACCGGCCAAAGGATCAACACCTCTGGCCGGGCGGGCGCAAGCAGCGTGTCAATCAGGATTAGTGTCCTGGAACTTCAGCCGGGACGTCGCCAGTCGGCTCATCACCCGGCACTTCAGCCGGCGGCTCTTCGTCGGCGGCAGGGACGTCGTCGATATCATCAAAGCTCAGCGGCAAGCCATCCTGGTTATCGCCAGCAAGCTCATCTGCGATCGAGCGGGTATCTGAGGACGCGCCTGACAAAACCGCCAGCAAAATGCAGGTGCCCATGAAAACAATGCCAAGAATCATCGTGGTACGCGTCAGCAGGCTTTCAGCGCTGGCACCGCTCATCATGCCGCCCGGTCCGCCGCCACCGATACCAAGCGCACCGCCATCAGAGCGCTGCATAAGGATGACGCCGATCAGGGCGATGGTGACAAGCAGAAGAATGATAAGTAGAACAATGGTCATTGTCGGACGGCGATCCACGCGTGTTTTTCTGGGGCGCTCGACAGACCGAGCACCTAGCTGGCCGCGCGTTTTAGCTCAGCCTCGCCTTCAGCGCTACCATTGGCTTCAGCCTTGCGTGCGGCTGCGTTCGCCATACGCTGTTGAAGGGCCGCCGCGGCCTTCTCAATCTCTTCTGCCGAACGTTCCATGCCGTCATCACCGGCGAAGGCCACATAGGCCGCCATGGCAAGCTCTTTGGCGAGGGAGAGATTGGCAAAGGTCAGGCCACCCTTTTCGCGCAACTCCACCGCAACCTCGCACAGAGCCTGGGCAACGCGGGTCGCTTCAGACGATTTAATCCGTGCGATCCGGGTGCGAACTTCTCGAGCGCCTTTTTCAAACTCTTCAAGGTCGATCACCGGCCGGCGACCGTCCTTCATCTCCCGGGCTGCCGCCTCAGCGCCAATGATGACACGCATGCACAGGCGGCGCAGCCGCTCGGAATCAACCGTCTTCTGGGCTTCGTCGATCCAGGCTTTGGCCTTTGTCAGTGCCTCCTGGTCGTTGTCGATCACGGCTTTCAGCACGTTAGGCGTCTCAATCGGTGCAGCGCCACCACCGCGTGTCGGGTCCTTGCGCCGATCCGGGCCGATATAGTCACTCGTGACGATGAAGGGCTTGCGCGCCCGAATCAAAGTGCGGATGCGATCGTCAGCAAAAGTCGTGGAAAAGGGGCGCATGATGACGTCATCCGCGCCGCAGCCGATCGCCTCACGAACGATAGCCGTTTCACGCTTCCAGCTTGTCACAATGATGGCTGCAAAGGGATTGTGAGACAGATCTCCAGCGCGAATAGCGCGGACCATCTTGAAGACGTCAGCCTCGCGGTCGCCGGTTTCCAGCATGATCAGATGGGGCGCATCTTCATTGAGCCGACGCTTCATGTCAGCCAGGTCGCTCATCGATTCGATGGACTTGAAGCCGAGCTGCTGAAGCGCGTATCGGGTCGTTCGCAAATTGACGTGCACCGGGTCGTACAGCGCAACGCTCGCACGACTATAATCTGCATCAGCCATCATTCACCCCTAATCGGCGAAGGCTTTAAAGCCTCTTCTACCTTTCAGGTTATGATGAAATCCTGAATATCGCCTTACTTTGCCGACGCGATGATTGCAGCGAAACTTTCAGCATCCAGGCTGGCCCCGCCGACCAGAGCTCCATCGATATCGGGCTGAGCGAGCAAATCCACGGCATTGGCCGGTTTTACCGAGCCCCCGTAAAGAAGGCGCAGCGCGTCACGATCATCGCCGGGCCAGGCCGCGCGAAGAATTTTATGGATGTCCTGAGCTTGCTCTGCACTTGCCGTTCGTCCCGTTCCAATCGCCCAGATCGGCTCATAGGCAATGACGAGCCTAGCGGCTGGGGCATCTGGAATACTGGCCAGCAATTGCCTGCGGCAGACATCTTCAGCGTTACCGGCATCACGCTCGGCAAGGCTTTCACCAAGGCAAATGATCGGCGTAAGGCCCGCTTCCAGCACTCGTTCAGCCTTGGCCTTCACCATGGCATCGGTTTCACCATGATCGGCGCGGCGCTCGCTATGGCCCACAATGACATGGCTACACCCGGCATCGGCCAGCATGCCTGAGGAGATTTCGCCGGTATGCGCGCCGCTGTTATGGACAGAGCAATCTTGCGCCCCGACCGACAGCCAGTCTGGCGCGGTTTGAGCCATGGTGGTTATGAGCGTTGCGGGCACGCAAACGGCGACGTCGTGCGAAGGTGGCGTCGCAAGGGCACTCTCGAGGGCTGGAATCCAGCTCTGATTCTCCACGAGGCCATGGAGCTTCCAGTTGCCAGCAATCAATGAGCGCCGCATGACGAAACCCTTCCCACAAACAAAATTCGACGCGGAGCGATAGCAGCGTGATGCCAAAGCGGCAATGTACGGTGTCCGATGCTTGCCCGGCCCCGGCGCGAAAGCTAGGGTCCGCACCTCTTCTTGAATGTTCACAACGAGCCGTTCGACAGACCCATGCTATCTGCAATTCGCGCCCTTGCCCGTTCGCCCATCTTTGGCGGTTTCATCATCGCCCTCCTGGTCGCAGCGTTCGCGCTGTTCGGGGTCAACGACATTTTCGCCGGTGCGGGCAATTCTGCCATCATCGTCGGACAAGAACGCGTACAGGTGCAGGACCTTAGCCGCGCCTACGAACGCCAGCTGTTCAACATCCAGCGTGAGAACCCGCGCTTTACCCGCGAGCAGGCCGATGAATTCGGTCTTGGCGAGCAGATGGTGCAGCTTCTGACCTCTCAGGCTGCCGTTCAGGCCAAGGCCCGTGAGCTTAACCTGGCTGTCTCCGATCAGCAGGTCGCCGATGCACTGCAGGAAATCGAGGCGTTTCGAAACCCGTTCAACAATCGGTTTGATCCGTCGACCTATCTCAGTGTCCTTCAGGCCAACGGCTATAGCGGGCCCCGCGCGGGCGAAGTCTTCGAAGCGGAGCTGAGAGACGAGCTGCTGCGCATTCAGGTCATTGGCGCGATCCTGGGCGGCGTGCAGGCCCCGCGTGTGCTGGCCACCTCGCGCCGCGCGTTTGAGCAGGAGCGTCGCTCGATCACCGCGCTGCTGATCCCGCCGACGCTGGCTGAGACAGTCATGATCCCGGGCGACGAAGACCTCAACGCCTTCATGGCTGAGAACGCCCAGATCTTCCGCCAGCCCGAACAGCGCCGCTTCACGCTGGTGCGCTTCAATCCGCAGGACTTCAGCCGCGACGTTGCGGTGGATGAGCAAGACCTGCGCGACCTTTACCAGTTCCAGGTGGATACCGGTGCGCTCGCAGAGCCGCCCACCCGCTCCATCACCCAGTGGGTTGTTGGCGATGAGGCAGAAGCCAATGCCGGCGTCGCCGCTCTGCAGGCCGGTCAAACACCGGAGGATGCCGGGCTGGCTGAGGGCGTATCCCTTGAAACCGTGCAGGCGTTTGAAATCCCGGACAATGCGATCGCTGAAGCGTCGTTTGAGCGCCAGCAAGGCGAAGTGTTCGCGATCGAAGGCCGCCTGGGCTGGCGTATTGTTCGGGTTGATGCCGCCTTTGATCCGGTCATCCCGAGCTTTGAAGAACAGCGCCCGGCCCTCATCGAAGAGCTGAGCGGCAACGAGGCTGCCGAAATGATGGCAGACTCCCTGTCACGCTTTGAAGAAGCACGCGCTCAGGGCCTCGGCTTTGAAGCGGCTGGCGCTCAGGCCGGTGTGCCGGTGGAGAGCTTCGACTTCATGACCGCTCGCGGCACCACCGTTGAAGGTGTGCCTGCGGCTACGCTTCAAAGCGCGCCGGAGATTGTGTCTGCAGTCTTTGAAGCGCCAGCAGGCTTTGAAACCGACCCGGCCAGCTATGGCGACGGCGGGTATTTCATGTTCCGCGTGGATGAAATCGAAGCTGAGCGCCTGCCGGACGTGTCCGAAGTGCGCGACTTTGCGGAGTCTGTGTACCGCACGCGTGAAATCGACAACCAGCTGCAGGTCATGCTCGAAGATGCTCTGAGCCGGGTCGCCGCTGGTGAGACGCTCAACCAGGTCTCCGACACCATGCCGGGTACAATCGTTGAAAGCGCGATCCTGTCACGCACCGAGTCGTCCGGTCCGTTCAGCCGCCAGGTCGTGCAGCGCGCCTTTGGCATGCCGGTCGATGAAGCGTTTGAAGCCCGCGCCAGCGATCCCAGCACGCGCATGGTTGCTGTGGTGACAGACATCACCGCCCCAAGCGGTAGCAATTTTGATCCGGCTCAGCTGGGCACTTTGTCGAACGAGCTGGAGAACGACATCACAGTGGCTCTGGAAGCAGCGCTGTTTGCCAGCTACGAGATCCGCCAAAATCAGGAACTGATTGATCTGGCGCTCGGGCGCACCGACCCGAACGCCATTCCGTAGGACACAATGCCTGATTTTGCACCGGATACTCAGGCCGCGATTGATGCTGTGGCCAGCGGAACGCCTGTGCTCATCACAGCGCGCAGGGTCGATGATCTTGAGACCCCGGTTTCGGCTTATCTGAAACTGGCCGCCGGTGGCACCAATACGTTTCTACTGGAAAGCGTTGAGGGTGGAGCCTATCGCGGCCGCTATTCGGCGATCGGGCTTGATCCTGATCTGATCTGGAAATCGGACGGCGATAAGGCTGAGATTGCCCGTGCGCCTGCGCCCGGCATGGCCCCCGGCAGTTTTGAGGATGCCGGCAAGCCGCCCCTGGACTCCCTGCGAGACATACTTGATGAGACGCGGATGCCGCTGCCGTCTGGCATGCCGCCGATCAGCGCGGGCCTGTTTGGCTATCTGGGCTATGACATGGTCCGCCATGTCGAGCGCCTGCCCGATCACGCAGACGCTGATCCGTTGCAGACGCCTGACGCCCTGATGGTTCGCCCCCGCGTGATGGTGGTCTTTGACGCCCTGCGCCAGGAAATTTTGGCTGCGGCACCGGTGCGCCCCAAGAAGGGCGAAGACCCCGCGCTTCAGGTCGATGCCGCCCGGCGCCGGATCGAAGCGGTATTCGCAAGGCTTGACGCGCCTGCGCCCATCCAGACTGAGCGCAAGCCCACCCCGCCTGAAACCCCGCAGTCGAATATGAGCGATGAGACCTACCGGGCCGCCGTTGATGCCGCAAAGCGCTATATCCGGGCCGGGGACGCGTTTCAGGTCGTTCCCAGCCAGCGCTTCAGCGCGCCCTTCGACCTGCCACCCTTTTCGCTCTATCGGTCGCTGCGACGCACCAACCCCTCGCCCTTCCTGTTCTTTTTCAACTTTGCAGGCTTCGCGATCTGCGGCTCAAGCCCGGAGATCCTGGTCCGGCTGCGCGATGGTAAAGTCACTGTGCGCCCGATTGCCGGTACCCGTCCGCGCGGTCAGTCGAAGGACGCCGATGACGCCTTTGAGGCCGAGCTGCTGGCGGACCCGAAAGAGCGATCAGAGCATCTGATGCTGCTTGATCTGGGTCGCAACGATGTGGGCCGCGTCGCAAAGCCCGGCACCGTCCGCATCACCGAGCGTGAGATCATCGAGCGCTACAGCCATGTGATGCACATCGTTTCCAACGTCGAAGGCGAGCTGGATGACGGCCATGATGCGGTCAGCGCGCTGATGTCCGGCTTCCCCGCCGGGACCGTTTCAGGGGCACCCAAGGTTCGGGCGATGCAGATCATCGACGAGCTGGAACCCCATCGCCGCGGCATTTACGCAGGCGCTGTCGGGTATTTCGGCGCTGATGGTGACCTGGACGTGTGTATCGCGCTGCGTACCGCCGTCATCAAGGACGGCAAGATCAATGTTCAGGCCGGTGCCGGAGTGGTGCTGGATTCTGATCCGGAGTCAGAGCGTGTTGAGACCGTCAACAAGGCCCGCGCCCTGTTCCGCGCCGCCGCCGAAGCCTGGCGCTTCGCCTAGTTAGCTTCGAGCGATCTGACCGGAACAATCTCTACACCTTGCGCCCGCGCTTTGGACGCCAGCGTTTCGAGGACCGCCAGTGTGTCCGGGTAAGGATGACCAATCGCGATGGCCTGCCCCTCATCAATCGCACGCTGAAGCGCCCGATCGAGTTGTGCCTCAATGGCGGATGCGTCCGCGTCGTGATCGAGGAAGATATCCCGGTCAAACGCGGTGAATCCGGCAGAGATCGCGGCTTCGCGCGCGACCGAGCGCGGATGGGTCAGTGAATCCACAAAGAGCAGCTCCTCCTGATAGCCATCAAGCGCGGAGAAAATCTCCACCATCGCATCGCGGTCCGCGGTGAGGCGGCTTCCCATATGGTTGTTGAACCCGGTGGCTGCCGGAAGCTGCGCCAGCGCCCAGCGAACCCGTGTGACCCGCGTGTCACCTGCCATGGATTTGGTCAGCGCGTAGGGACCTGGATCTTCAAGCCCCACTGGCTCCATAGGCAGATGAAGAAAAACCTCCCGGCCCTGCGCCCTGTCTGAAATCGCTCTGGCGTCCCTCGCATAAGGTAAGACGGACACGGTGACAGCGATATCAAGCGACCAGATCCGCTCGGCCGTGGCGACATCAATGATGTCGTCGATAATCACGGCAAGCTGAGGCGCTTGAGCCGGGTTCTCTTCGAGAGCTGAAACAACACCAGAGTCCTCAGCGGCCGGCTCCTCGGCCGCAGGGCGAAGACTGTTCGGCACCCATTCAAGGCCCGCACGAGCAGGTTCAGGCGTTTGCGCCTGTGCCGACAGCTCCAAGACCGGCTGTGCCAAGCCCCGTTCGGCATCCGGGCGCTGTGCACCCTCGCGATCCTCGCTGCGCGCACCGGCCTGAAACGCGATAGCCGACAGGATCATTAATCCTGCGCCCAAAGCGGCCCCGATCTGGGGTGCGGCTGAAGATAAACGGCTCATGGACCGCCATTTACAGCGAGTCGCGGTTGGCGGCGCACACGTCCAGACCTAAGGTCTGTTCACAAAGACCGCCTGGACACCACCATGCTCCTGATTATCGACAACTACGACAGCTTCACCTTCAACCTTGTGCACTATGTCCAGCAGCTGGGTGCCGAGGTGAAAGTCGTGCGCAATGATGCGCTGAGCGTTGAAGAGGCGCTGGCGCTCAAGCCAAGCGGCATTCTTCTCAGCCCCGGCCCCTGCGACCCGGACAAGGCGGGTATCTGTCTGGAGCTGATCGAGACCGCCCCTGAAGACATGCCCATTATGGGTGTGTGCCTGGGCCATCAGGCGATTGGGCAGATCTTTGGCGGCACCGTGGTTGAGGCCAGGTCGATCATGCATGGCAAAACCAGCTTGATGCATCACGAGGGCAAGGGCGTATTCAAAGGCCTGCCGACTCCATTCACGGCAACCCGCTATCACTCGCTCTCGGTCGATCTGCCTGCTGACAGCGTACTGGAGATCACTGCGCGGACCGAGGATGGCGAAATAATGGGCCTCTCCCACCCCGATCGCCCCATTCATGGCGTGCAGTTTCACCCAGAAAGCATCGCGTCGGAGCATGGCCACGCTCTTTTGGCCAACTTCCTGCGCCTGACCGGCGTGGAGCCCAAAGTGGTGGAGGCGGCTTAATGTCTCGCATGAAGCCGGCCATCGCTGCCCTCGCTGCGGGTCAGGAACCTGATACGCATGCGCTTGAGGCGGCTTTTGATGCGCTCATGGAAGGTGAGGCCGATCCGGTTGAGGTGGGCGGTTTTCTGATGGCGCTGGCCGCTGTTGGCGAAAGCCCGCAAGCCCTCGCTGTTGGTGCCCGTGCGATGCGAGCCCGCATGACGCCGGTGAAAGCACCAGAAGGCGCAATCGACACGTGCGGCACGGGCGGTGATGCGCGCGGCACCTGGAATATTTCAACCGCTGCAGCGCTTGTGGCGGCTGGCGCAGGCGCGGTCGTGGCCAAGCACGGCAACAAGGCCGCCTCCTCCAAATCGGGCTCTGCTGAAGTGCTTGAAGCGGTGGGCGTGAACCTGTTTGCCAAGCCGGACCAGCTGGAACAAAGCCTTCGCGATGCGCGGGTCGCCTTCCTGTTTGCCCAGGCCCACCACGGCGCGGTGCGCCATGTGGGCCCCGCACGCCGAACCCTGGGCGTGCGCACGATCTTCAATCTGCTGGGTCCGCTATCAAACCCCGCAGGCGCGAAACGCCAGCTGCTGGGCGTGTTTGATCGCAAATGGCTTGTGCCGCTGGCCGAGGCCCTTCGTGACCTGGGCGCAGAACGGGCGCTGATCGTACACGGTGGAGACGGCCTTGATGAGATCACCACGACAGGCGTGACCTATGCGGCCGAGCTGTCTGAAGATGGCACCATCTCGACCTATGAGATTACGCCGGAAGATGCTGGGCTGACCCGCGCCTCTCTTGATGATCTTAAAGGCGGCGAACCGGAAGAAAACGCGGTCGCGTTGCGCGCCCTGCTTGAAGGTGAAAAATCGCCCTATCGCGATATCGTCGTGCTTAACGCCGCGGCTGCGCTGAAGCTTGCCGGCCTTGCCGACACGCTGCTGGACGGCGCGCGACTGGCCGAAGCCTCAATCGATGATGGCCGCGCCCGGCTTGCGCTGGAGCGGCTCGTTTCTGCCAGCAATGGAGGCGCATCATGAGTGACGTCCTGGCGCACATCGAAGCCTATAAACGCGAAGAGATTGCCCAGCGAAAGGCTGAGCGCTCGCAAGCCGAGATTGAGGCGGCTGCAAAGGCTGCCCTGCCTGTGCGCGGCTTTCTTCAGGCGCTGAAAGACGACACAGCCAAACATGGCTTGTCTCTCATCGCCGAGGTGAAGAAAGCGAGCCCGTCCAAAGGGCTGATCCGTGAAGATTTCGATCCGCCGGTTCTGGCCAAAGCCTATGAGGACGGCGGGGCGAGCTGCCTGTCTGTGCTAACTGACACGCCGAGCTTTCAGGGCGCGGACGCGTTCCTGGACCAGGCCCGGTCGGCAACCACCCTGCCCGCGCTGCGCAAGGACTTTCTCTACGATCCATGGCAGGTCGCCGAATCGCGCGCGCTCGGAGCGGACTGCATCCTGGTGATTCTCGCGGCAGTGGATGATTCGGTCGCCCACGACCTCATCACAGAAGCACAGCGTTGGGGCATGGATGCCCTGATCGAAGTGCATGACGAGGCAGAAATGGAGCGCGCGCTGCGCCTGCCTTCGCCTTTTGTGGGCGTGAACAACCGCAATCTTCGCACGTTTGAAACTTCGCTGGAGACCTTTGAGCGGCTGGCTCCCATGACGTCGGACGCCCATTTCCTCGTTGGAGAAAGCGGAGTTTTCAGCCACGAGGATGCGACCCGACTCAGAAGCGCCGGGGCGAAGGCGCTGCTGGTGGGCGAAAGCCTCATGCGCCAGCCTGACGTCACGGTGGCGACGCGGGCCCTTATGGGGGGATAGCGCTCGACCTTCACTTGACGTTAACCCGGAACAGGCATAGAACATTCTCAAGTACTGGTTTTGTTCCAACGTCGAGGCCGTCATGCTCACACGCAAGCAGCAAGAGCTTTTGCTGTTCATCCACAAGCGCTTGTCGGAAGACGGCGTGTCTCCCTCCTTTGATGAAATGAAAGAAGCCCTCGGGCTGGCATCAAAGTCTGGTGTCCACCGCCTGGTGAGCGCTCTGGAGGAGCGCGGCTTCATCCGCAGGCTCGCCAACCGCGCCCGGGCACTCGAAGTTCTCAAGCTGCCCAATGGACAGGCCGTAGACACGTCCACCGCAGTTGCGCAAAGCGACAACGTGGTCTCCGCCCCCTTTGGTCGCCGCGGTGAACCGGTTGAAGATGCCGGCATTGAGGTGCCCGTCCTCGGGCGCATTGCAGCCGGTGTGCCCATTGAGGCAATCCAGCACGAGACGGACCGATTGAGCGTTCCCAGCAATATGATCTCGGACGGCGATCACTTTGCACTCGAGGTCAACGGCGACTCCATGATTGAAAAAGGCATCCTTGATGGTGACCTCGTGATCATCAAGCGCGCCGATACCGCGACGACCGGTGAGATTGTGGTGGCTCTTGTCCATGACGAGGAAGCCACGTTGAAGACGCTGCGCAAGAAGGGCGGCTCCATCGCCCTTGAAGCGGCAAACCCGGCCTATGAGACCCGGATCTTCGGACCGGGTGAAGTGAAGGTTCAGGGCCGCCTGGTGGGGCTTATCCGCCGCTACCACTAGGGCACTAGCTCAACCAACGAGGAAGCCCGTCAGTCACCACTGGCGGGCTTTTTATTACGTGGGCGCAGACCATATCCGATCCCGGCGCTGATCCTGGGCCGCGCCCCTTAGTGTGAGCCGACCATCACGCGTTTCAAATTCTAGACTACCATTCGCGCTAAGCTCCTCGGCTGAGACCAGCAGCGCCTGACATCGTCGCGTCCGCCAGGGACTGACCGATCCGGCGTAGACGACGAGATCTGCGAGCTGGCAGTCCTCAGCAAGGCTTTCAGCTGTATCAGCAAACGCGATCACCACGCCGTCCAGCGTGGTTCCGACACAGCCCGCTGGATCGCAGGCCAGACTTGCGCGCGTGATCCCTGCCCCCTCCTGCCCTGCCCGTTGAAGGAAGACATTCCGCTCAAAGCGTGACGCCCTCAGGCTGGACGCCTGGAAGGCACCGCTGTCATCGAACCGGGCGATAACCACACCGTCGTCGGTAATCATGAGGTCAGACGGGGATTGCAGCACCCAAAGCCCGAGAGCCGCAGCGCAGGTGGCAAGCCCCGCAGCCCTGATGAGGCCCAGCCCCAGCGTGGTCGCAGCAAATCCAATGGCATAGAGCGCGATGACCTTTCCGTCGGCGGCAATAACGGAGACGCCCGCTCCTGAGAGGGACTCCGTCCACCGACCGATCGCCAGCACGATATCAAGCCCAAGATCCATCACCGCCAGCGCTGGGCCATCAAGACCCACGGGTGCCAGCGCCAGCGCTATGACGCCGGCCGGCATAACCCAGAAGGTGAAGACCGGCATCGCGGCCAGATTGGCAATGAGCCCATAGGCGGCTATGCGCTGGAAATGAAAGGCCGCGAAGGCCCCCGTAGCTCCACCGGCGATGACGCTCGTCATGGCCAGACCACCAAAGGCATCCGTGGCGCGTCCAAGGAGACTCGAGCCGCTTGAGACTTCTGGTCGAAGTTTGGACCAGACTTCGTAGACAGCGATCAATGCGGCGACGGCGGCAAAGCTCATCTGAAACCCGGCCTCCACCACGCTTTCAGGGGCCAGAAAGATCACGACCATGGCGGCAAGCGCGAGCGATCGCATTGAAAAAGCGCGCCGGTCGAGCATGACCCCGATCAGAACCACGCCAGCCATCACCCACGCCCGCTGGGTCGGGATCGCTGCACCGGACAAAATGAGATATCCGGTCGCCGCGAGCAGCGCGATGGCTGCTGCCGGTTTTCGAGGATCATGAGCGCGGGCATAGCGGTCGACGGAGGCGAGCGCGAAGCGAACCGCGAAATAAATCCCGCCGGCAAACAGCGCCATGTGGAGGCCTGAGATGGCCAGGATATGCCCCAGACCCGAAACCCTCAGCGTTTCAGCGTCTTCAGGTCTCACCCCGGAGCGATCGCCGGTCAGCAGCGCCGCGGCTATTCCCCCCGTCTCCGCTCCAGCCTTGTCCCGAATCCGCTCAGCCAGCTGCCAACGATAGCTTGCAAGCGCGCGTACAAGGCGGTGCTCATTCGGCGGCTCGGCCAATGAAAGCTCAGAGATCGCAAATCCGGTCAGCGCGACGCGGTCATACCAGGCTGCCCTGGCTGGATCGTAACCGCCGGGCGCTGCTGGCCCGGGTGGTCGGGTCAGAACCGCTCGCATAGAGACAGTGTCGCCCGGACCGAACGCTCCAAGCCCCACCCGAACACGAACGCGCTCTGGAGGATGCTCCGCGCCGGACATCTCTGTAACGCGAAGCCGGATACGCGGACGCGAGCCGCCACGCTCCACCGCCTCAATCCATCCCACAAGTGTTACAGCGCGTTCGCTGGTTTCGAAGGCCGGTGGTGCGGCATCCAGCGTGCGCCATTGGGCAATCGCAAAACCAGCAAGCAGAAACCCTGTCAGCACGAGGGCGTAGACGGCCAGAATGTTTGCTCTGGCAAACCCGGCAACAGCGATCAGGGCGAGGCTGGTGAAGAGTAGGTACGGCAGAAGCCAGTGCGCAGGTTCACTCGACGGCAGAAAGTAGGCCGCTGCGCCAAGCCCAAAGGCGACCGGCACCCACAATATCAGCCGCGCAGGATCTGGATGGCGCGGGTTCAAAGGAGCGCCAAACACCGCCAGAAGACCACGTTCAAGCCAGCCGGGCTCGCGCCTTGGGAGAAATTCTAGAACCACCACACCTACATTGTGGAGGCAAAGGCATCAGAAGACTATCACCTTGTAGAAATTGCGTGCTAAGGAGGCTGCCCCTATCGCAGCGCAACACGATTTCGCACGTGCAAAACACTAAAGTCATCACTCGCTTCGCACCCTCGCCCACCGGCTTCCTTCACATCGGAGGGGCGCGCACGGCCTTGTTTAATGCGCTTCTGGCCAAGCGCCATGGCGGGAGCTTCAAGCTTCGTATCGAGGACACCGACCGCAAGCGCTCCACCGACGAGGCTGTTCAGGCGATTCTGGATGGGCTGAGCTGGCTGGGGCTTGAGTGGGATGGCGAGGCAGTCTCCCAGTTTGCACGCGCTGATCGTCACCGGGAAATCGTTGACACGCTGATCTCGTCTGGCGCTGCGTTCAAATGCTTCCTGACACCTGAGGAAACCGAAACGCTGCGCGATGAAGCCTTCAAGGAAGGCCGCGCCTTGCGGTCGCCCTGGCGCGATGGTGATCCGTCTGACGCACCGGATGGCGCGAGCTACACCATCCGCTTTAAAGCGCCCGCCAGCGACGTGACGGTGAGTGATGCGGTTCAGGGCGAGGTGAAATGGGCCGCCAAGGAATTTGACGACCTTATTCTTTTGCGCGCAGACGGGGCCCCGACCTATAATCTCGCCGTCGTCGTCGACGACCATGATATGGGCATCACACATGTGGTGCGCGGTGATGACCACCTGGTCAACGCAGCCCGTCAAAGCCAGATCTATGATGCGCTTGGCTGGGACAAACCGGTTTTCGCCCATATTCCGCTGATCCACGGGCCGGACGGGAAGAAGCTCTCTAAACGCCATGGTGCCCTTGGCGTCGAGGCCTATCGAGACATGGGCTATCTGCCGGAAGGCCTGCGCAATTATCTACTGCGTCTGGGCTGGTCACACGGCGACAAGGAGTTGTTCGACGACACCGAAATGGCCAGCCTGTTTGATCTTGATGGCCTGGGCAAAGCGCCGGCGCGTCTCGATTTTGACAAGATGGCCCATGTGAACGCCTGGCATATGGGCCGCGCAGACGATCACCACCTGACCGATCTGGTTTTCGCCCGTATGACCGAACGCGACGATGTGCGGCTTGATGATGCGGCGAAAGTCTGGGTTCACAAGGCGATGCGGGTGTTGAAAGAACGCGCTTCGACCCTCGCGGAAATGGAAGATCAGGTCTATTTTCTTATTCGCAAGCGCCCGATTGAAATCACCGGCAAAACCGCCAAGGCGCTCAAGGATGATGCGCGCGACCGACTGGCTCGACTGCGCACCCTGCTGGCGGATATGACTGACTGGAGCGAAGAGGCGCTTGGCGCTGCGCTTCAAGGGTTTGCGGAGGCCGAGGAGGTCGGCTTCGGCAAGGTTGGACAGCCCCTGCGGGCTGCGCTGACCGGCGGTGCTCCGGCACCGGATATGAGTTTTGTGCTCGCGGTCCTGGGACAAGATGAAGTCCTGTCGCGACTTGATGACGTAATCTCGCCAACTCCCTAGTTGGCATGACGAAGCAGAGGTAATGACGATGGACAACAAAGTCACGCCGAAGGGCACCGCGCAGCTGACCGTGAACGGTCAAACCCACGAACTGCCGATCCTTGGTGGCAGCATTGGCCCGGATGTTCTGGACATCCGCACGCTGTACAAGAACACCGGCATGTTCACCTACGATCCAGGTTTCACCTCGACTGCGAGCTGTGAAAGCACGATCACCTATATCGACGGCGACGAAGGCACCCTGCTCTATCGCGGCTATCCGATTGACCAGCTGGCTGATAACGCCAGCTTCATCGAAGTGGCCTACCTGCTGCTGCACGGTGAGCTGCCGAACCCGAAACAGCTTGAAGATTTCGACTGGACCATCCGTCGTCACACAATGCTGCATGACCAGTTTGATGCCTTTTTCCGGGGCTTCCGCCGCGACGCCCACCCGATGGCGATCATGGTTGGCTCTGTTGGCGCACTTTCGGCCTTCTATCACGACTCAACCGACGTAAATGATCTGCGCGCTCGCGAAATCAGCGCGCATCGCATGATCGCAAAAATGCCGACGATTGCAGGCCGCGCCTACAAATACTCCATTGGCCAGCCTTTCGTGACGCCGCGTAACGATCACGACTATGCGTCGAACTTCCTGCGTATGTGCTTTGCGGTTCCGGCTGAGGACTATGAAGTCTCCAGGACGATGGCTCGCGCCATGGACAAGATTTTCATCCTGCACGCAGACCACGAGCAGAACGCTTCGACCTCGACGGTTCGCCTGGCCGGTTCGTCGGGTGCCAACCCGTTTGCCTGTATCGCGTCGGGCATCGCCTCGCTATGGGGCCCGGCACACGGCGGTGCGAATGAGGCGGCACTGAACATGCTTGCCGAGATCGGCTCTGTGGACCGCATCCCTGAGTATATCGAAAAGGCGAAGGACAAGAATGACCCCTTCCGCCTGATGGGCTTTGGTCACCGCGTCTACAAGAATTACGACCCGCGCGCGAAGGTCATGCGCGAGACCTGTCACGAAGTGCTTGATGCGCTTGATGTAAAGGACGAGCCGCTGCTGGCTGTTGCCATGGAGCTGGAGAAGATCGCTCTGGAAGATCCGTACTTCGTTGAGAAGAAGCTCTATCCGAATATCGACTTCTATTCCGGCATCACGCTAAAAGCGATGGGCTTCCCGACCGAGATGTTCACCGTTCTGTTCGCCCTGGCCCGCACCGTGGGCTGGATCGCGCAGTGGGGCGAAATGATCGAGGACCCGAGCCAGAAGATCGGCCGTCCGCGCCAGGTCTTCACCGGTGCCGAGCCGCGCAACTTTGTCCCGCTAAACAAGCGCTAGACAGCGCAGTAACCGCAACGAAGAAGCCAGCGGCGGTTACGCCCCGCTGGCTTTTTTGTGTCGGGTCTCTGAAACAATTTTCAGGACGGCTTCAGCGGCGCTCTGGCTGGGGGAATTTGCTTCGCCAGCCATCTTGTCAGTCACAGCGATAAGCTGCTGAGATCGCTCAGCGCGAAGCTGCCGATCATCCAGGAAAACGCTCACAGCCTGCGCAAGCTGGAGCCCATTACAGGCGGCCTGGACATATTCCGGGATCAGGCGCTCACCGGCGGCGATATTGGTCAGCGAGATATGCTCCGCCTTCATCAAGAAGGCCTTCGCAATGAGATAGTAACCCCAGCCAAGCTTGTAGGCCGCGATACTGGGCACGCCTGCCCGCGACAGCTCGACCGTCACGGTTCCTGAACAGGCAAGCGCCACATCACTGGCTGCGAAAACGTCACCGCGCTCATCCGATGGCACGCTATGGCACCGATCAAAGGCCGGGTCTTCGGCCATGAGGGCCCGCGCTTCAGCTTCAATCGACGGGCTGAGGGTTGTGACGACCTCAAGTCCCGGACGGTCGCGCCGGAGCTGGGCTACGGCATTGGAAAACGGCTGGTAGAGACGCTTCAGCTCCGACTTGCGACTGCCAAACAGGACGAGCAACACCTCCGCATCGGCGGCAATACCAAGACGCTGTCGCAATGCCGGGCCGTCACCGGACAGATCGCGCTCCAGAACCGGATTGCCGACGAAATGAACCGGCAGTCCGTGCGGCTCAAAATACGGCGCATCGAAGGGGTGAATGGCAAGCAGATGGGTGAAGTGATCGGCAGCCACCTTCGCCCGGCCCCGACGCGCTGCAAAAACCTGCGGCGCAACATATTTGATCCGCGGCACATCGGGCAGCCGCTCTTCAAGCTGCCAGGCCGCCCGCAGCATAAAGCCCCAACTATCAATCAGGACCACCGCATCCGCCTCGAACGCTTCAGCCGCCGCTGCCGTTTCCTCAGCCCGGTGATGGACCAGGTTGAGAATTTTCAGCCCATCAACGATCCCAAAGACGCTGAGCTCTGAGATATCGAAGGGGGATGTAACACCCTGGCGGGCCATCTGCGCGCCACCAACACCGGCCACTTCGACCTTCGGGTTCAAAGCCTTGAGTGCCTTGATCAGCTCGCCGGCAAGGGTGTCTCCGGACGGCTCAGCAGCCACAATGAAAATTCGGGGGTCCGCCTCGCTCATGTCTATGAAGGCTCCGCCGGAATGCCCCAGACGAATAATCCGGCTTCATCGGCCGCCTCTGCCACAGCTTTGCGTCCCAGGATCAAGGCACCGCTTTCAGGAACCACAACGCCGGCGAGGCCCGCTTTTGCGGCCCCTTCGATCGTGGACACCCCAACGACCGGAAGGTCGACCCGGCGCTCCTGGTCAGGCTTGGGCCGCTTGGCCAGCACGCCACACCGTCCCTTCCCGCCACCGCGAATATCCATCGGAAGCCCGGCAACACGGGCTAGCATCTCATCGGTGCCTTCCTGTGCCTCAACCGCTAGAACCAGCCCCTGAGCGACGACTGCCCCCTGGCCGATATCGGCTGAGCCAATAAGCCTCGCGATCTCCATCGCTTTCAACCCGTCTCCACGCATGGCGACATCTGGCTCGATGGAGCCAAGCACACCTTCAGGAGCCAGGAGTTCAGCCGCGATATCATCGACACCGAGAACAATTAGTCCTTCATCCTCAAACACGCCCACAACCGCACGCAACAACGCGTCATCGCCCTTCGCCGCTGCGGCCACAGCTTTGGGAAGAAAAGCCATGCCGCGCATGTCAGGCGTCAGCTTGGAGAAGTCAGGTCGCTTCACGATGCCGGCAAAGCAAACGGCGTCGCACTCATGTTGGGAGAGCAGCTTCAGGGCGCGGCCAAGCTTTGATATCCCGCAGACTTCGGCCGTTTCATAGCGAGAGGGATCGGCAAAACCATCCAGAGCAATGACACAGCCCAGGCGGCCGTCGCCAGCTGCCGCTTCTGCAACGTGAACCGGAAGATCCCCTCCGCCTGCGATCAGACCCAATCGCGACCAGGACATGGCTAGCGATGGCTCGGGAAGCAGAGCGGGCGGCGCGCAGCCGGGTCGCGGATAAACTCGATCACGCGCATCACCTCTTCACGCTCACCAAACAGGCGCGCCGTATCTTCGACCCGCTCTTCAAACGAGCCTTCTTCAGAGAAGATCAGGCGGTAGGCGGCACGCAGATCATGGATACCGTCGCGCGCAAATTTGCGGCGCTTGAGACCAACAAGGTTCAGCCCGGCGAGATAGCCATGATTGTCTGCCATCCCGAAGGGGATGAGATCTCCGACAACCGCAGCCCCACCGCCAACGAAGGCATGATCACCGACACGGCATTGTTGGTGCAGGGCCGACAGGCCGCCCATGATGACATAGTTGCCGACGACAGACGCGCCACCAAGCGTCGCATTGTTCGCAAATACGACGTGGTCGCCAACGATGCAGTCATGGGCCACGTGTGCGCCAACCATGAAGAAGCAATCAGAGCCCACACGGGTTGTGCTGCGTGCAAAGGCGGTCCCGGCGTGCATGGTGACATGCTCTCTGATGACATTACGGTCACCAATCTGAAGTGAGACTTCGTCGCCATCCTTGTGCTTGAAGTCCTGCGCCGCGCTGCCGAGCGCAGCGAAAGGGTGCACAACGCAATCCTCGCCGATCGAGGTGTCACCGGACACCGTGACATGGGAAATCAGACGCGTGCGCGCACCAATCTTTGCGCCAGCGCCGATGACGCAATAAGGGCCAACCTCGACATCGTCGCCTAGAACCGCGCCGTCTTCGATAATTGCACTGGGGTGAATGGCCATGGCCGCCTTTAGTCCTCTTTCGGGGCAGATGTGGCAGAGAAGCTGGCATCGGCCACCTTCACGCCATTGACGCGGGCTTCGCCCTCAAATTTGAAGATGCCGCGGCTCTGTTTGACGATTGAGACTGGCATTTCAAGAACATCACCAGGGCGCACCGGCTTTCTAAAGCGAGCCTTGTCCACCCCGATGAAGTAGATGACCGTTTTTGAAATGTCCGCGTTCAAGGTCTTGGACATCAAAAGCGCGCCGGTCTGGGCCATAGCCTCAATGATCAACACGCCTGGCATTACCGGATTGTCGGGGAAATGCCCGGGAAAGTGCGGCTCGCTGGCGGCCACGCACTTGATCCCGACAATTGAGTCGCCCTCAAGATAGTTTTCCGCCCGATCAACCAGAAGGAAGGGGTACCGGTGCGGCAGCCGCTTCAGAACTTCGTCCGGCCCGATACTCACACCTGCGTCTGACATGGTCAGTCCTTTTTCTGTTTGCCAGGCTTGCTGTTCACCTGGCGGCGGATCCACGCGGTCTCGCGCATAAAGCTTCTAATCGGTTGCGCCGGTGAGCCCGCCCAGACTTCCCCGGGCGGCACGTCGCGCATAATCGCAGCATCGGCTGCCAGACGTGCGCCCTCACCCACGTGAAGATGGTCTGCGACACCAACGCGACCCCCAAACTGGGCACCATTCCCAATGGTAACGGACCCCGACACGCCGGCAAATGCCGCCATGACGACAGACCGGCCAACATCGACATTGTGAGCAATATGGCAGTGATTATCGAGGCGAACATTCTGGCGCAGGATGGTGTCTTTCAACATGCCGCGGTCAATGGTGCAAACCGCACCGATCACCACGTCATCTTCAATGATCACGCGACCAAAATGGGGAAGGCTGATCAGCCCGCCTTCACCTGGGGTCAGGCCAAATCCAGCCTCGCCGATCACCGCGCCAGCATAAATCTCGCAATTTCGTCCAACAAGGGCGCACTGAAGACTGGCACGCGCGCCGATGCGGCTGCATGCCCCGATTACGACACCGGGACCTATCACGGCTCCCGGGCCGATTTCCGCCCCAGCCTCGACCACGGCATCTGCACCAATCACTGCGCCCGCACCAATCCGGGCTGTGTCAGCGATTGACGCGGAACTCGCGATAAAGCTGGAAAGATCGCCATGGATACGCAGGCGATAAAGCGCGTGACCAATGGCGGCATAGGCCGACTTCGGCTCGGGATGGATCAGCCCGCCTGCAAGCGCTGGGGCCTGTGCCAGAATGTCAGGATCGGAGCTGATGACCACGGCACCGGTCACGGCGTCCGGCACACTGGCGGATGTCACGAAGAAGACATCGCCCTCGCCGGCCTCGTCTGGCGTGGTCAGATCGCTGACTTGCGCCTGACCATCACCAACAACACGCGCGCCACAAATGTCGGCGAGCGCTGTAACGGTAAGCGGGCCGAGCCGCTCGAAGAAGCGCGGATCGGCCCCCACTACCCTGTCCTACTGCTGCTGTGCAGCCGCAGCTTGTGCCTGCTGTTGCGGCAGACGCACGCGGTTCACCGGCGTGGTCGGCATCACTTCGTTGAGGCGCGCAATCGCCTGGTCGGATATATCAATCGTCTCAGACGCAAACACTACGGCGGATCGATCGATCAGAAGAGTCGCACCGCGCTCGTCGACGATTTCCTGCAGAATATTCTGCAGGGCACCGAGGACCGGCTGCATCGCTGCGCGTTCGGTGGCCTGAACCTCAGCCGCGGCAATCTGACGACGGGTTTCGAACTGCTGGGCATCCGACTGCAAGGCCTGCAGGCGGGTCAGCAGATCAGGACGGGCACGGATCGCCTCTTCTGACAGGGCAGCGGTCTCTGCCGTCAGGGCTTCGTTTTCCTGCTGGATTTGTGTGCCAAGCGGGGACAGTTCGGCAGCGATCTCGTTACCGATCCGCTCCATTTCGGAAGCCACATGCTGGCCCACAGCGCTTTCACGCAGGATACGTTGTTCGTTCATAACCAGGATGGTCTGCTGGGCCTGTGCGAGGCTGGAAAGGCCAATGGCGAGCATGATGGCTGCGCCGATGGCGAGGAAAAATTGACGTTGCATCACGTTAGAACCCTGTTCTCGTGCTGAATCTGAAGAAGCGCGCCCGATCGTAATCTTCCTTTACGAAGGCGTGCGCGAAGTCGAAACGAACCGGCCCGAAGGGCGAGTCCCAGAAGACACTGAGGCCTGCCGATGCCCGCGGTGACAGATCGTCAACGGTGTAGATTGCATCAGCCGTGCCATCATCTGGCAATTGGTCGTCGTCTGGCAGAAGGCCAAGCGTACCCACCTCAGTGAACAGGCTGCCACGGATACCATACTGTTCAGGCAGCCCAAGCGGGAAAGCCAGCTCGAGTGCACTGATCGCATAGAAATTACCGCCCAGAGCGTCACGTGAGATGAACTCATCCCCGTCTTCATCAGGCTCCCGGCGTTGCACCACGCGCGGACCAATACCGGCCACCTCAAAGCCACGGAAGGTGTTACCCCCGCGGAAGAAGCGGTCATTGATCCTGGCGGAGTCACCACCCCAGGAGAAGAGATATCCACTTTCACCAGTCAGGCTGAGCACGATGTCATCCCGGAACACGTTTCGATAAATCCCAGCCTGGATTTCAGACCGGACATAACGAACATCGCCCCCAAATCCGGCAAAATCTTGGTTGAAACTGACTCTGAAGCCATTGCTCGGTTCGCGGATGTCATCCACGCGGTTCCAGGACAGCGAATAGCCCAGCAGCGACGTCACCCGCGAGCCCGCAGCGCGCGTGATGGAGGACGACACACCCTGGAAGGTGCGAACCTCGTCATTACGCAGCGTATAACTCACGCTTGCCTGCACAGAGCGGGTCAACGGGAAGCCGGTCCGCAGCGAGAAACCCGTTGATTCAGTCTCGAACGACGCCTCTCTGGAGAAGTCAGATCGAACCTGGAAGAGGTCGAAACCTGCTGCCAGATTGCGGTCGAGGAAGCGTGGCTCGGTAAAACGGATATCGATCTGTTGCCGGCGCGAGCTTGCAGACACGCGCAGACGCAGGAATTGGCCGCGTCCCCGAAGATTGCGCTCGGAGATCGAGAAGTCGACGAGGAAGGCATCGGTGGACGAGAAACCGGCCCCGAATGCCAGTTCACCGGTCGGCTGTTCCACAACCGCCACCTGGACCTGAGCACGATCGGGTGCTGAACCCTGGAAGGGTTCAACTGTCACGTCTTCGAAGAAGCCAAGGCGACCCACACGCGCGCGAGAAATATCAAGAAGCGCCTGGTTAAACGCATCGCCCTCAACAATGTCGAGTTCGCGGCGGATCACTCGATCGAGGGTCCGCGTGTTACCGACAATGTCGATACGCTCCAGATAGACCCGCGGACTTTCGTTAATCACATAAGTGATATCCACGGTCTGATCTTCACGGTTCACGCTGACGCGCGGATTGATATCCACAAAGGCATAACCGGCTGCACCGGCAGCAAAGGTCAGGGCGTCGGTCGATTCTTCGATAAGGCTGCCTACATAGAGATTGCCAGGCTGAGTCGGAACAGAGCGCTCCAGAAACTCCACACTCAGGTCGGGAATGGCCGTCTCGACTTCAATCTCACCGAAATTATAGCGCTCGCCTTCGTCGACATTGAATGTGACGTAAAAGGCTTCCTGGTCCGGCGTCAGTTCCGCGACAACAGACGTGACGCGGAAGTCAGCATAACCGCGGTCATTGTAGAATGTCCTAAGCTGCTCACGGTCAAACTCAATCCGGTCCGGGTCATAATTGTCGTTGCTGGAAAAGAAGCGCCACCAGCGAGCTTCGGTGGTGACGATCTCACTGCGCAGCCGACGATCCGCATAGCTCTCGTTACCAAGAAACGCGATGCGGCGAACTCCGGTCACCGGGCCTTCTGAAATCTCAAAGACCAGATCGACACGGTTTTGCGGCAGCTCTACAATCTGAGGCACGACCTGGGCCGCAAAACGCCCGGACTGACGGTAGACTTGAAGAATACGCTGAACATCGGACTGTACGCGCGACCGGGTGAAGATGGCGCGCGGCTGAAGCTCGATTTCCTCAGTGATCCGGTCGTCCGCAACGGCGCGATTACCCTCAAGGATCACACGGTTGATGATCGGGTTTTCCTGCACATAGACAACCATCTGCGTGCCATCGATCCCGATGCGTACGTCAGCAAACAGGTTCGTACCATAAAGCGTCTGGATCGACAGGTTGATGAGGCGCGGATCCGGCAGTTCACCCGGGCGGATCAGCAGGTAAGACAGGATGGTGTCGGCTTCGACGCGCTGATTGCCTTCCACCTGGATACGCAAGATCGGCTGCACGGCCTGCTCGGCGGGCGCGGATTGTGCAATGACCTCAGCAGGTTCTTCAGGCGCAGGCACCTGTGCTTGAGCCATCGCGGCAAACGCCACGCTCGCGACCATTGCGGCCATCGCCTGGAAAAAACGCGTCATCAAATGCCCTCGTCCCTCGTTGCGACCGAGCCTGCTTTACGAAAACAGACCGTGCAAATAACTCAAATCATTCCAGGTCGCCACCACGAACGTACCAAGTAGCAGGACTAGGCCCAGCTTGAAACCGGCTTCCTGCACCGCAGGACTCGGCGGCCGCTGCATCACGGCTTCGTACGCGTAGTATACAAGGTGCCCGCCGTCGAGCACCGGTATCGGCAACAAATTCATCAATCCCAGTGTGACAGACAACAGAGCCGAGAGCGTCACGAATGCCAGAAACAGGTGAAATCCGCGCTCTGAAGCGGTCGCCACGGCCGAACTGGCGGCCTCCTCGCTGGGCTCTGCGTCCACGATGGCGTTAGCCAGCTGACCAGAAGTCGTGGCAATGCCAATCGGACCATTCATGAGTTCAATCGACGCACGCCCCGTCACAAGCCGCCCGATGACGTCGACAATCATGCCGGTGGTTCGCACCGTTTCACTCACGCCATACACTGGAGCTTGATACCAGGCACAGCAGGTTATCTCGGCAGGACCCGCGGGAGAAAACCCAACCCCCAAACGCCCAAGAGGACGCTCACCGCCAAGCCCGTCCGGGATCATTTCGCGACGGGGCGCGGCAGTTAGAACAAGCTCCTGATCCCCACGCAGGACCGTAAAGTCGATATTCTGACCCGCCCGGATGCGAATATATTGGAGGACGTCACGGCCATTGGCGGGCTCCTCGCCATCCATCGCAACCAACCGGTCACCGACTTCAAAGCCTGCAGCTTCAGCCGCAGAATTCTCAACCACTTCTCGCACTTCAAGCGGCTGCACATACTCGCCGCGGATCAGGCCGACGACCGAGAACAGGGCGATGGCCAGCACGAAATTCGCAATGGGACCAGCGGCCACTATAATGGCGCGCTGCCACACCGGCTTGAAGTGAAGAATGGTGTCCGCGTCTTTGGTATCGCGGCGCAGCGCCTCCAACGTGTCACGGTCCGGGGCGCTGGCGGCATTGCGATCCCCCCGGAATTGCACGAAGCCGCCCAGCGGAAGCGCGGCGATCCGCCACACAGTGCCATTGCGATCGCGCCAGCTGTAAAGCGTGGGACCAAAGCCGACCGAGAACGCCTCAGCGTGCACACCGAATTTGCGGCCGGCCCAATAGTGGCCGAGCTCGTGAATCACCACGACGAACGAGATAACGATGACGAAGGCGACAAGCGACAGCGCACCGGAGCCAATCAAGTCAAACATTGCCTACTCTTCCATCTGCGCAGCTGGATTCAGACCAGCCGGCGAGCGATTGCCTCAGCGGCAAAACGCCGACCCTCACGGTCAGCGTGGTACACCGCTTCAAAATCGGCTGGAGCTGTCCCTGAAAGCCCGGCCTTATCCCCCTGCTCCAGAGCGTCGGCAACCGTCTGGGCAATGTCAAGGAAACCAATCTTACCGTTCAGAAAGGCGTCGACCGCGACCTCGTTCGCCGCGTTCATGACAGCGGGCGCGCATCCAGCCGCGTTGAAGGCAGCCCGAGCAATGGATGGGCCCTGGAAACGCTCCGCATCAACGGCCTCAAAGCTGAGATCACTCAGCTGCGCCAGATCCAGACGCTTGACCGGCGTTTCCATGCGGTCAGGCCAGGCCAGAGCGTGGCCGATGGGCGTGCGCATATCCGGTTCACCAAGCTGGGCCAGCATGCCGCCATCGGCATATTCCACCAAGCCGTGAACGATCGACTCTGGGTGAATAAGGACATCAACTTCTGATTCGGGCAGGTCAAAGAGGTGACAGGCCTCAATCACTTCCAGCCCCTTGTTGAACATGGTCGCGCTATCAACGGAGATTTTGGCACCCATGCTCCATGTCGGGTGATTGACCGCTTGGGCTGGCGTTGCCGCGCGCATGGTGTCGATCGTTGCGGTCCTGAACGGCCCTCCCGACGCCGTCAGAATGATGCGACGAATACCGGCTCGCCGCTGCTCGTCAAAGGCCTGAAAAATGGCGTTGTGTTCTGAGTCCACCGGCAACAGCGTTGCACCGGATTGGCGCGCAGCGCCCATGAAGAGCGTGCCGGCACAAACGAGGGCTTCCTTATTGGCAAAGGCCACGCAGGCCCCGCGCCGCACCGCTTCAAGCGTAGGCGGCAGACCCGCCGCGCCAACAATGGCCGCCATCAGCCAGTCAGCCTCCATGCGCGCCGCATCCAGCACAGCTTCAGGACCGGCCCCGTGGGCGATCCCGCTGCCGGAAAGTGCTTCGGCCAGAGTATCGCCAGACGCCTCGTCGGCCACAGCACAGAAACGCGCGCCGACACGTTTGGCGATGTCGGCAAGCTCGTTCACGCTGGAGTTCGCTGTCAGAGCGACAATCTCGAAACGCCCTTCAGGCGCGCGCTCGATCAGATCCAGCGTTGCATTACCGACGGACCCGGTCGCCCCGAGAATACTAACCTTACGCGCAGTCACCCTGCCCCTCCCGGCCAAAGGCCTGGCGACGCAAGATTGATCGCGCCTGCCAGGACTGTAGCCAGCATGAGCGCATCAACTCGATCCAGAACGCCGCCATGGCCCGGAATAAGTGATCCGGCATCCTTCACCCCGAAACGGCGTTTGGCCAGAGACATCATCAGGTCACCAATCACTGCAGCGATGGCAGTGGGGACCGCAAGGCCAAGTGCGAGCGTGACGGACAGCCCCACCCAATCGGCCAGAAACAGGCCAGCACCAGCCCCAAAAGCCAGGCCGGCGACAAGCCCTGCCCAGGTCTTGTTCGGGCTGGCAACCGGCAAGAGCTTGGGTCCGCCGATCCAGCTGCCAACCAGATAGGCAAAGGTATCCGCCGCCCAGACCACGGCTAGCAGAAAAGCGATCGCCTTCAGTCCGCCATCCTCGCTCTGGCGCAGGCTGATCAGGACCGCCACCGAGACCGCAACATAGGCAATGCCCAGCCCGGTTTCCCAAGCCCGCCCCCGCGGCCAGCGGTCCAGCAGCCCCGCCAGCGAGCCCGCTAATATCCAGAACAAAGTCCAGATCTGAGCGTCCTGCGCCGCCAGCAAGGCGGCCCCGACCGCCGTACCGGTTGCAATGGAAAAGGCGCGTGGTGGAGCAGACTTGTCCGACATCCGCACCCATTCCCAGGCCATGGCGGCTGCGAAGGCTGCAATAAAGATCGCGAAAGCGTGGCCGCCAAGAATGACCAATCCCAGAGATACAGGCCCCAGAACAAGGGCCGACAGGACCCGTCGAAGAAAAACCGGATCACCGGGCGGGCGTCGCCGGGACTGATCCGTCTCAGCCATTCACGCCACCGTAGCGCCGCTTGCGCTTGGCGTACTCATCAAGAGCCGCCTTCATGTCCGCTTCGCCAAAATCTGGCCAAAGCACATCGGTGAAAACAAATTCGGCATAGGCCGCCTGCCACAGCAGGAAGTTTGATACCCGATGCTCTCCGCTGGTCCGGATAACGAGATCTGGATCAGGCATATCGGTAGTATCAAGATAGCGGGCAAAATCCACTTCCGTCAGATCGGACAGGTCCCCCCCTCGGTCACGACAGGCCCGGCGCGCGGCACGAACAATCTCATCTCGCCCGCCGTAATTAAAGGCCAGAACCAGCTTGAAATCGGCGTTGTCACGGGTGCGTTCTTCAGCGTTTTCAATGATTTTGACGAGATCGGAGCTCAGATCGTCGCTGCGCCCGATCACTTTGACGCGCACACCTTCTTCCACCAACCGATCAAGATCAGCCGCCACGAAACGACGCAGCAACTCAAATAGAGCCTCAACTTCTTCAGCGGGACGGCGCCAGTTCTCGGTGGAAAAGCTGAAGACTGTCAGCTGCTTCACGCCAAGCTCACCGGCCGTCCTGACGGCTTCACGAAGCGACTCGACACCCTTGCGGTGTCCGAAAACACGCGGGCGTCCGCGCGACGACGCCCAGCGTCCGTTTCCATCCATGATGATAGCAACATGACGTGGCGGGGGTGTCGGGTCGCTCATTTCTGCCATGTCAGGACACTCCCGCCTTCGGCGCGCCGCTCGGCCACTAGACCTGCGTGATCTCGTCCTGCTTGTGCTTCAGGAGGTCATCGATATCCTTAATCACAGCATCGGTGGCCTTCTGGACCTGATCAGAAAGCTTCTTCTGCTCATCTTCGCTGATATCACCAGCCTTCTCTGAGCGCTTCAGCGCATCCATGCCGTCACGGCGCACATTGCGTACGGCGACACGCGCATTTTCTGCGTAGCTTCCGGCCGTCTTGGCAAGATCTGCGCGGCGCTCTTCGTTCAGCGGCGGGATCGGGATACGGATCGACGGGCCTTCAACAACCGGATTCAGACCCAGGGACGAGTTGCGGATCGCCTTGTCGACGGCCGGAGCCAGATTTGCGTCCCAGACCTGAACCGACAGCATGCGCGGCTCAGGCACGGTCACCGTACCCACCTGGTTGATCGGAGTTGGCGTGCCGTAGGCTTCAATCTTGATTGGATCAAGCAGGCTCGCAGAGGCGCGGCCGGTGCGCAGTCCGGAAAACTCTTTCTTCAGCGCATCCACGGAACCGGCCATCCGGCGCTTGATATCGTTAATGTCGAATTCCGACATGATTAATCTCCCTGTCAATCAGTGCTGAGTGGCTCAGCCACCGACAATCGTACAGACACCGTCGCCTGCAAGCACGCGCGCCAGACCACCCTTTTCGCGGATGTTGAATACCACAATCGGGATCTGGTTATCGCGCATAAGCGTCACCGCTGACGCGTCCATCACTTTGAGATCGCGCGCGAGAACGTCAATATAGTCAAGCTGCTCAAAGCGTATCGCATCAGGGTTCTTACGCGGGTCGTCATCATAGACGCCATCCACGCTCGTGCCCTTGAACAGCGCATCACAGCCCATTTCCGCCGCGCGGAGCGCTGCAGCGGTATCGGTTGTAAAGAAGGGGTTGCCAGTACCGGCAGCAAAGATCACCACGCGGCCCTTTTCCATGTGGCGCACGGCGCGGCGACGGATATAGGGCTCACAGACGGTCGTCATCGGGATGGCCGATTGAACGCGGGACTCAACGCCGAGGCGCTCAAGCGAGGTCTGCATTGCGAGCGCGTTCATGACCGTCGCCAGCATGCCCATATAATCAGCGGCCGCACGTTCCATGCCTTTGGCGGCTGCGGTCAAACCGCGGAAGATATTCCCGCCACCGATGACAAGGCAGATTTCGTATCCAGCTTCGACAGCCTCACCCACCTCACCGGCAATGCGGTCGGCGGTGTTCATGTCAATGCCGTAGGGTTGGTCGCCCATCAAGGCTTCACCGGAGACCTTTAAAAGAACCCGCTTGAACCGGCCCTTCGTCGTCTTCGTGTGTTCAGCCCCATCCACGGCGAATCCCCTTTTGAATGCTTGACCTTCATATACACGAAGACCCGGCAGACGACAGCCTACCGGGTCTTCAAATGCATGTCCGCTGTTAGCCCTTGGCGACAGCAGCGACTTCAGCAGCGAAGTCTTCTTCTTTCTTCTCAACGCCTTCACCCAGCACCATGCGGATGAAACCGGTGAGTTCAATCTCGGCACCAGCGTCCTTCTCAGCGGCCTTCAGGGCCCCCTCGACGGTCACGTCCGGATCAAAGACGAAAGCCTGCTTGAGAAGCACGACTTCCTTGTAGAACTTCTGGATGCGGCCTTCGACCATCTTCTCGATGATGTTGTCCGGCTTGCCCTGCTGGCGCGCCTGGTCAGCGAAGACTTCACGTTCTTTTTCAACGATCGAAGCGTCGACACCGTCAACGTCAACCGACACAGCCGCGGCCGGAGAGGCCGCTGCGACGTGCATGGCAATCTTGCGGCCAAGCTCGGACAGGACAGCCTTGTCGCCGGAGGACTTCAGCGCGACCAGCACACCGATCTTGCCCATGTCGGTCGCAGCAGCGTTGTGCACGTAAGCGGCAACAACGCCCGGATCGACAGCCAGCGTCGCCGTACGGCGCACGGACATATTCTCACCGATCGTTGCGATCAGGTTGGTCAGGCTGTCCTCAACAGACTTGCCGCTGGACATGCTGGAGCCCAGCAGAGCGTCAACGCTATCAGCGTCCACTGCCAGGCTGGCAATCTCGCCAACTGCGGCCTGGAAGGTCTCGTTACGAGCCACGAAGTCGGTTTCAGAGTTCACCTCAACAGCGGCCGCCTTCATGCCGGCACCGGCATCAGCAGCAGCGACGGCCACCAGGCCTTCAGCCGCAACGCGGTCAGCCTTCTTGGCGGCCTTGGCGAGACCCTTCTTGCGCAGCCAGTCGAGGGCCGCTTCCATGTCGCCTTCGTTCTCCACGAGGGCTTTCTTGGCATCCATCATGCCTACGCCGGTTTTCTCGCGCAGGTCTTTAACAAGTGCGGCTGTAATCTGAGCCATGGGGAGTTCTCCTTGTCGCGTTACAGCGATTATTCGGATTTGGTCTCGGCTTCGGCAGTGGCTTCTTCGGCCGGTGCTGCTTCAGCTATTTCTTCAGCCGGGGCTTCTGCAGCCGCCTCAGCCGGTGCTTCTTCAGCAATCCCGAGCGCTTCTTCAGAAGGCGCTTCAGACGCACCCAGATCCATGCCGAGAGCCGCCTGGCTGTCAGAGATGCCGTCGAGCACAGCGTCAGCAATCAGCTCGCAGTAGAGCGTGATGGCGCGCGCAGCGTCATCGTTGGCCGGGATCGGGAAGTCAATCGGGTCCGGGTCACAGTTGGTATCGACCACAGCCACGACCGGGATATTCAGGCGCTTGGCTTCCTGAATGGCGATCGCTTCCTTATTGGTGTCGATCACGATCATAAGGTCCGGCGTGCCGCCCATTTCCTTGATCCCGCCGAGCGAACGCTCGAGCTTCTCGCGCTCGCGAGACAGCATCAGGATCTCTTTCTTGGTCAGACCGGTCGGGCCACCTTCAGCGTCCAGCAGTCCTTCCAACTCGCGCAGGCGGGTGATGGACTTGGAGATGGTCTGCCAGTTGGTGAGCGTGCCGCCCAGCCAACGGTGGTTCATGTAGTATTGCGCACAGCGCTGAGCCGCAGCAGCAATCGGGTCAGCCGCCTGACGCTTGGTGCCGACAAAAAGAACACGACCGCCCGAAGACGCAACTTCGCGCACTTTCACCAGAGCCTGGTGCAGCAGCGGAACCGTCTGGGACAGATCAATAATGTGGATGTTGGAACGCTCACCAAAGATGAAGCTCTTCATCTTCGGGTTCCAGCGGTGGGTCTGGTGACCAAAGTGCGCACCAGCTTCCAGAAGCTGACGCATGGAGAATTCAGGAAGGGCCATCGATTTTATCCTTTTCCGGTTGGCCTCCGTAGGGCGGAGCCACTTCTTCAAAGAGCCACTGCTCTCATTCAAAGCAGCACCGGAGCGACATCTGACCATCAGATGCCGAAGCCCCACGTGCGTGATTGCGCGCGCTTATAGGCCCGTCGGCCTTTTGTCGCAAGCCATGAAGGCTGATCAAATCAGGTCAGGCGCACAGGTGATATGGTTGCCCACACCATATTCATCCAAGACGCGGCCACAACATGGTGTTTTCCAACATCTCTTCCAGCTTCAAGCCATGGAGCCAAACTGTTATAATTGCTCGATTTCCTCGACTCCCGAGACAGCCTTGATCGCCGCGCGCGCGGCCGGGTGGATGGCGTGCTGGCCCGGCAGGCGCAACTCCGCAGACCGACCATCGGCGAGCGGCACAATCAGATGCATGTCACCCCTCGCCCCATCACGTTCATTGGCCCGCTCAATCCGCCGCTTCAGGCTCTCAAGAACCGAAACATCGGAAAGTCGAATACGAAGCCCCTCTCCCGCATGCTCTTTGGAGAACGGGTCAATGACATCAGCACCATCAAGAATAAGCCGCATGCCCTCGTCATTATCCTCGATCTTCATGTTGAGGCTGGCGGCCGCGCCCGGCTCGAGAACCTCACGCACTTCGCGCAAGACCTTTGGAGGGACAAGCGCTTCAAACTCACCGGAAGGGTCGGACAAAGTCACGAAGGCAAACTTCTCGCCGGAGCGTTGGGACACCTTCTCCTGGCGACGGCGCACCATGGCCGCCATGCGTGCTGCGCGCGCACCATCAGCCACCTTTGCAGGAAGCTCGGCAAACAGGCTCACGCCACGGCGCGCCAGGGCCGGGCGCATGTCATCAAGCGGGTGGCCGGAGAGGTAGAAGCCCACCGCAGATAATTCCTCATCGAGGCGACGGACCGGATCAAACGGCTCAACGTCAGGCAAATGGGGACGCGCGAGGCCCGGCGCATCCGCGCCACCGCCACCAAACAGTGAGACTTGCGCGCTTTCACGCTCTGCGTGAGCAGACTGGCTGAAGGCCAGAAGCGTCTCAGCCGCCGCGAGCGCCTTGGCACGATCCGGCTCCAAAGTGTCAAACGCCCCGGCCCGAGCGAGATTTTCAAGGGCCCGCTTGTTGACGTAGCGCGGGTCAACACGTTCGGCAAAGTCAAACAGATCCTTGAAAGGACCGCCCTTACGACGCACGTCGACCACGTGCTCCATCGCCGAGAAGCCCACATTGCGGATGGCTCCAAGCGCGTAGCGAAGCTTGCCATCTTCAAGCGAGAAGTCAGCTTCTGATGCGTTCACGTCGGGCGGCAAGACTTCGATCCCCATACGCCGGGCTTCCTGGAAAAAGACGGCGAGCTTTTCGGTATTTGCCGCATCAAGGCTCATCAAGGCGGCCAGGAAAGCGACCGGATGGTTCGCTTTCAGCCAACCGGTTTGATACGCGATCACAGCGTAGGCGGCTGCGTGGGATTTGTTGAAGCCGTAGCCGGCAAACTCGGCCACCAGATCAAAGATATAATTGGCCTTGTCTTTTGAGACGTCGTTCTTGCCTGCGCCTTCAAGGAAGCGGACACGCTGCTTGTCCATCTCTTCCTTTTTCTTCTTGCCCATGGCGCGGCGAAGAAGGTCAGCTTCACCCAGCGAGTAGCCGGACAGGATCTGGGCGATCTGCATCACCTGTTCCTGATAGATGATCACCCCGAAGGTCTCTTTCAGAATCGGCTCAAGATCCGGGTGGAGATAATCCGGCTCCTCGTGACCGAACTTACGACGCACATACACGTCGATATTCTTCATCGGTCCTGGACGATAAAGCGAAATCAGAGCGATGATGTCTTCAATCGTGTCCGGCTTCAGCTTTTTAAGCGTGTCGCGCATGCCCGAGCTTTCCAGCTGAAACACGCCGATCGAACCGCCGGATGCCAGCAGCTCATAGGTCGCTGGGTCATCAAACCCCATTGCATCCATGTCTGGACGATCAAGGCCTGCGCCTTCGACATAATTGAGCGCACGGGCGATCACGGTGAGGGTTTTCAGCCCCAGGAAGTCGAACTTTACAAGACCAGCCGGCTCGACCCATTTCATGTTGAACTGGGTCGCTGGCAGATCTGAACGCGGGTCCTGATAAAGCGGGACCAGCTCGGTCAGCGGCCGGTCGCCAATGACCACACCAGCGGCGTGGGTCGAGGCGTTTCGAAACAGCCCTTCAAGCTGAAGCGCCACGTCGATCAGGCGATCCACCATGGCGTCTTCGCGCCGCATTTCCTGCAGCTTGGGTTCGGTTTCCACGGCTTGGGCGAGCGTCACCGGCTGCGCCGGATTGTTGGGCACCAGCTTGGCAATCCTGTCCACCAGGCCAAAGGGAAGCTGCAGCACCCGGCCCACATCACGCACAACGGCGCGAGCCTGGAGCGTACCAAAGGTGATGATCTGCGCGACCCGGTCATCGCCGTAGCGATCCCTCACATAGCGGATCACCTCGCCGCGCCGATCCTGACAGAAGTCGACGTCGAAGTCTGGCATCGACACACGTTCGGGGTTGAGGAAACGCTCAAACAGCAACCCGAACCGAAGCGGATCAAGATCGGTAATCGTGAGCGCCCAGGCGACCAGCGAGCCAGCGCCTGAACCCCGCCCTGGTCCCACCGGAATATCCTGAGACTTTGCCCACTGGATAAAGTCCGAAACGATCAGGAAATAACCAGGAAACCCCATCTTTTCGATGATGCCCAGCTCGTAATCGAGCCGGCCCATGTATTCCGACTCAGGCGCGGCGGGCTCGACCTTCTCCAGCCTATCTTTCAGGCCTTCAAGCGCACGGGCACGCAGCTCTTCAGCCTCGTTTCGATCCCCCTTTGTGGGAAAGCTGGGCAGGATGGGAGCGCCAGTGCGCGGGCGAAAAGCACAGCGGCGGGCGATATCAAGCGTTGATTCAATCGCCTCAGGCAGGTCGGCAAACCGTTCGACCATGTCTGCGCCCGACTTGAATGCGTGTTCTGGCGTTACCTTCCGGCGGTCTTCAACGCTGACATAGGTCCCTTCAGAAATGCACATGAGCGCGTCATGGGCCTGATGGAGCGCCGGGCGCGCAAAATAGGGTTCATTTGTCGCCACCAGCGGAATATCGCGGGCATAGGCCTGATCAACCAGCACGCCCTCAGCCGTGACATCATCGGCGCGCCCATGGCGCTGCAGCTCGATATAGAGCCGGTCGCCATAGGCTGCTTCAAGCGTGTCGAGGATTTCGAGTGCTTGCGGCTTTCGTCCGGCGCAGATCAAACGATTGAGGACGCCGTCATACCCACCTGTCAGGCAGATCAGACCCTTATTGAGGTCGAGAAGCTTCTGAAGGGGAATGTGAGCAACGTCCGTGGCGGCCACATCAAGATAGGCCGCAGACGACAGCTTCATCAGATTGGCGTAGCCGACTTCAGACTGCGCGAGGACAACAAGAGTGCCGGTTGGCTCTGATCGCTCACCGGGGCGCGGAGCCTCGGTGAGAACAGACAGTGTGCAGCCAATGATGGGCTGAACGCCCTCACCTGAAAGAACTTCTGAAAATTCCAGAGCACCAAACAGATTGTTGGTGTCGGTCAGCGCCGCTGCAGGCATGTCGTGAGCGCGGCAAAGCTCGGCAGTTTCCTTGATACGGATCGCGCCTTCGAGGAGCGAATAAGGCGAACGCACGCGCAGGTGAACAAAGGGAATTTTGTCCGACATATCCGGCTCCAGACAGGACAGGCGCGCAAACCGCGACTCGAAGGGAGCGTCAGCTTAACCCGTCAGAGCTCGTGCGGTCAGCCGACGATTGCGGCTCCCAACGTCAAAGCCGTCGCCATAAAGCCAACAATCACAGCCGCGGTGGTCAGGTCCTGTACGAAATCACGCATGGGAATAGTCCTTGTGCTAAGCTGCTTACGCAGCTATTTCTGTTTTGTTCCACTTGATATATTCTCCTTTTGTTCTTCCCGTCAAGCGCCTTGATTCGATTTTTTTCGAAGGTGAGAAATTACAGGCAGTTACGCCACGTTCAGGCAGGCACCTGCCACGGAACCAGCTTGCCCTTATCCAGCGTAATGACCCGGTCCATGCGATCGGCAAGGGCAAAATTGTGCGTCGCAACGAGGGCCGCAGCGCCGGTTTCGCGACACGCAGACCGCATCGCCTCAAACACCTGGTCGGAGGTATCCGGATCGAGATTACCTGTCGGCTCGTCGGCGAGGAGCACGCTTGGGCTGTTGGCCAGGGCACGCGCAATCGCGACACGCTGTTGCTCACCGCCCGACAGCTGACCGGGCCGATGCGTCAAACGATCTCCAAGCCCAAGCAAAACCAGCCGCTCGGTTGCCGCTTCATCCGCAGCTTTCGCGCTCAAGCCAGCGATGCGAGCGGGCAGCGAGACATTCTCCAAGGCATTAAGTTCCGCCAACAAGTGGTGGAATTGATAGACGAAACCAATTTCGTCACGTCGCAAGCGCGTGCGCTCGGCTTCACCGAGTTCAAATCCATTACGGCCGCCAATCAAAACCTCACCGTCATCTGGGCGCTCCAGCAAAGCGGCTGCATGGAGGAGTGAGGATTTGCCTGAACCGGACGGCCCGACAAGCCCGACTAGCTCGCCCGGATTCAGGTCGAGATCGGCCCCTGTCAAAACGTGGAGCGCTTCACCCTCGGTCTGGTAGGTGCGCTTCAGGCCGCGCAGGCTGAGGGCTGGATTACTCATTGCGCAGCGCCTCCACCGGATCCATGCGCCCTGCCCGCCAGCTTGGCCAGATGGTCGCCAGCAAGGACATCGCAAAGCCCCAAACGGACACATAGGCCACCTCGCCCCAATCAAGGCGGGCAGGCAGTCGATAAAGCGAATAGACGTCGGGATTGAAGATATCGACACCGCTGACCCAGCTGACAAAATCCTGGATCGGGCCAATAAATGTTACGATCAACAGCCCCAGAGCGATCCCAAAGACGGTACCCAGAACACCAATTGTCGCGCCGGAAATCAGGAAGACGCGCATAACCGCGCCCTCAGACGCGCCCATGGTGCGCAGGATGGCAATGTCGCGGGTCTTGTTCTTCACCAGCATTACGATGCCGGAAATGATGTTCAACGCAGCGATCAGGATCACGATGCTCAGGATCAGGCGCATCGCGACGCGCTCCACCTGCAACGCATTCCAGAAGGCTTCGTTCTGGCCGCGCCAGTCGAGCACCAGCGTGTTGGGCGGCGCAATCGCCTCAATGGCCGCCTTGATCGCATCAGGGTCATCCGGCGCTTCAATGCGCACATCGATGAAGTCTCCACCCGCCGGACGATTAAAGAAAAGCGAAGCCTGTTCGATCGGCATGTAGGCGAGGATCTGATCAAGATCCTGCACACCTACGGTAATGACGCCGCCGACCACATAGCTCTTGGGCCTTGGCAGCACGCCCATGGGCGTCGCCGCCCCGCGTGGAGCCAGCAAGGTCACCTCATCACCGGCACTCACGCCCAGCGTCGCGGCCATGGCTGAGCCGATGATAATCTCATTACCGCCATTGCGGCCTTCTCCAAAGGTATCGGCGCTGCCCTGCACAAGGCCGCCTCCGGCCTCGCGCGCACCATTGTCGCCAGTGATCAGGTCAAAGCGGCGAAGATCATTTGCACGAACGCCGGCGACCTGCGCGAAGGCCGCGCCCCGCCTTGAGGTCACAAGCGCCTGGCCGATAGCCACAGGCCCTGCCTGCCGCACGCCTTCGATATCGCGGATGGCATCAGCCAGCTCACCCCGGTCCATGTCCGCTGCAGCAGGTGCATAGACATAGACATGGGGCTGGACCCCCAGAAGGCGGGTCAAAAGCTCATGGCGAAACCCGTTCATAACGCTCATCACCGCGATCAGTGCGGCCACTGCGATCATGATCCCGAGAAAGGAGATGATCGCGATCAGCGTCACGCCGCCTTCTTTGCGACGGGCGCGCAGATAGCGCATGGCCAGCATGAATTCGAAGCCGGAGAACGGCCCGGCCCCGCGCTTTGGTGCAGCCTCGCTCAAGAAAAGGCTCCCTCGCACAGGCGGGCAATGGCGTCTTCAAGGCTAAGCTCGTGGCGCTCACCGGTGGCGCGGATCTTCACCTCGGCCTTACCCTCTTTCAGGCCGCGCGGGCCAATGATGAGCTGATATGGCAGGCCGATCAGGTCCATGCGGGCAAACTTTGCCCCGCCCCGGTCGGAGGTGTCGTCCAGCAACGGCTCTTTGCCAGCCGCTTCAAGAGCCTGATAGGCCTTTTCGCAGGCCGCATCGGCTTCGTCATCGCCCGCTTTAAGATTGATGATGCCGACACCAAAGGGGGCGACGCTTTCAGGCCAGATGCAGCCCGCCTCGTCATGGTGGGCCTCGATGATCCCGCCCATGAGGCGAGATACGCCCACGCCATAGCTGCCCATGTGAACCGGGCGCTCCTGACCGTCAGGGTGAGCCACCTTGGCATTCATGGCGTCTGAATACTTGGTGCCGAAATAGAAGATATGGCCAACTTCAATACCGCGCGCGGAGAGCTGACGGTCAGATGGAACCTCGCTGGAAAAGCGCTCCGGCTCGTGCATTTCGTCTGTGGCGGCATAAAGCGCGGTGCGCTTGTCGACCAGCGGCTGCAGGTCGCCGTCAAAGTCCACATCAAGGCCGGGAGCCCCCATGTCCACGAGCGCGGAGTCACAAAAGACCTCGCTCTCGCCGGTGTCAGCCAGGATGATGAACTCGTGGGACAGATCCCCGCCAATGGGTCCTGTATCCGCGCGCATCGGAACCGCTTTCAGCCCCAGGCGGGCAAAGGTATTCAGATAGGCCACGAACATGCGATTATAGGCTTTGCGCGCGCTTTCCTCGTCGGCGTCGAAGGAATAGGCATCCTTCATCAGGAACTCGCGTCCACGCATGACCCCGAAGCGCGGCCGACGCTCATCGCGAAACTTCCACTGGATGTGGTAGAGAATCTTCGGCAAGTCCTTGTAGGACTTTGAATAAGCGCGGAAAATCTCGGTGATCATTTCCTCGTTAGTGGGGCCGTACAGCATCTCGCGCTCATGGCGGTCGACGATGCGCAGCATCTCCTCGCCATAGCCGTCATAGCGCCCGCTTTCACGCCACAGATCGGCCAGCTGAAGCGTCGGCATCAGCATTTCCACCGCCCCGGCCCGATCCTGCTCCTCGCGCACGATCTGTTCGATCTTTTTCAGCACGCGAAAACCCAGCGGCAACCAGGCATAAATGCCAGCTGCTTCCTGGCGGATCATGCCCGCACGCAGCATCAGGCGGTGAGAGGCAATCTGGGCCTCGGACGGGGTTTCCTTCAGGACGGGCAGGAAAAAGCGGGACAGGCGCATGGGACAGGTAGGCTCCGGTTGAACCGCAGCGCGCAGACGGCTCTGCGCACCAAAGGTATGAAGCCTTCACTTAGACCGTGCCGAACGCGCCTTGCAAGACAAGTCCGCGCCTTTGGCGTTTAAGCCGCTGCAACCGGCTCCGGTGTCCAGCCGAACGGGATGGCATCGAGACTGACAAGCTGGAACTCAAAGAGCACGAAATAGATCAGCCACAGCCCAGCTGTGATCAGCGATGTGATCCACATCTTCCACTTCAAACGCGGGTCGGCAGGCGCGCCTTCATCAGAGCCTGGAACGACGTCGCCTGCTTCATGCTGGCTCTGCACGCTGACCGGCAAGACCATGAAGAACACCATCCACCACACGATGAGGTAGACGACCGCACCTGTGACGAAGCCCACGCCATTGTCGGGCAGGAAAAGCTGGGCGCCCCACAGGACACCGACAAGTCCAAGAAGGCCGTATTGCAAATAACGGATCAATGTCCGCCCTCGCCGTCGTAAAGCGCCGGGTCCTGCATCAGCTCGATCAGAACTCCGCCGGTATCTTTGGGATGGACGAAGATCACGGGCACGCCGTGCGCCCCGATATAGGGCTCGCCGGTGCCCAGCACGGTGGCTCCGCGCGCAACCATTTCATCGCGAGCTTCAATGATGTCGGGCACTTCAAAGCACATATGGTGCTGGCCGCCCTTCGGGTTCTTTTCCAGATATTTGTGGATCGGACTTGCGTCACCCAGCGGCTCAATCAGCTCAATCTGCATGTTGGGAACCGACACGAAAATGACTTTCACACCGAGCTGAGCGAATTCCTTGGCCGGCGTCGCTTCGACAGCGCCATAGAGCCGCGCGTAGACTTTCGCCGCCTCTTCAACGTCCGGCGTTGCCACACCCACATGGTTCAAGCGTCCGATTCTCATGGCTCTGTCTCCGTGGGCCTAGCGGCTTAGAATGATGACTTCGACATGGGGCTTTTTACCCCAGATACGATTGGCGTCGCGGCGCACCGCGCGGCGCAGCTGTTCTTCAACGGCAGCTTCATCGCGGCGCTCACGGCGGCCCATGCGCTTGAAGGCCTCATCCGCGGTTTGCGCCAGATCATCAAGGAAATCATCCAGGTCGTACTCATAGGTCGACGCGACACCCATGGCGCGCACATCGATCTCGCTGACCAGATTACCGTCTTCCAGGATGGCCGCGACAACAATGTGGCCCGAGCCTGCCAGGCGGCGGCGTTCCTTGATAGACTCCGCTTCCCCCTCAACAAGGAAATTCCCGTCGACATACATGCGGCCCGACGGAGCTTCATCGACGATGCGCGCACCGTCGCGGGTAATCTCGATGACCGATCCATTTTGCGGGGCGAGCGCGTGAGGGACCTGCAGCGACTTTGCGAACTCGGCATGTTCCATCAGATGGCGACGCTCACCATGGACCGGAATGGCCACGTGGGGCTTTGCCCAGGCATACATCTGGCGCAGCTCATCACGGCAGGGGTGACCGGACACGTGGATATGCTCATCCTTCTCGGTAATCAGCTTCACACCGCGCGCAGCTAGCCGGTTCATCAGATCAAAGATGCCGCGTTCATTACCGGGGATGATGCGCGAGGAGAAGATGACCGTATCGCCCTTGCCCAGCGTGACGTGGCGATGGGTGCCTTCTGCGATACGCGACAGCGCAGCGCGCGGCTCGCCTTGAGAACCGGTACACAGATACAGGATGGAATCGTCAGGGAAGTAACCCGCCTCTTCCTCTTCCACGAACGGCTGAACGTCAGCAAGCAAACCCACAGCCTTCGCGGCCTGGGTCATTCGGTGCATGGACCGACCGACAAGGCAGACCCGGCGTCCATTGGCTTCTGCGGCGCGGATGGCCGTATCAAGGCGCGCCACGTTAGACGCAAACGCGGCAATCGCGACCTTGCCCTTCTGCTCACCGACGAGCTTGGTGAGGTTTTCCTTCACCCCCGCTTCGGAGCCGGACTCCCCTTCGGTAAAGACATTGGTGCTGTCACACACCATGGCGAGGACGCCCTCTTCACCCAGGACTTCAAGGGCGGCGACATCGGTGCTGCTGCCAATCAGCGGGTCAGGGTCGATTTTCCAGTCGCCGGTATGAAGCACCGCGCCTGTCGGCGTACGGATGATGAGGCCATTGGGCTCCGGGATGGAATGGGTCAGCGTGACGAGCTGCAGGTCAAACGGACCAAGCTCAAACCGGCTGTGAAGACCAATCTCATGCATCGGCGCTTCGCCAAGAAGGCCATGCTCGGCCAGGCGATCGCGCATCAGCCAGGCCGTAAACGGTGTGGCATAGATCGGACATTCCAGCCGCCGCCAGAGGTGCGCCACCGCGCCCATGTGATCCTCGTGGGCGTGGGTCAGCACGATGCCCTTAAGCTGGTGCTTACGGTCCTCGATGAAGCGTGGGTCGGGGGTGATGATATCAACGCCCGGCGTATTCAGATCACCAAAGGTGACGCCGCAGTCGACGATAATCCAGGAGCGATCCTCCTCCGGGCCGTAGCCGTAGAGGTTCAGATTCATCCCGATTTCATTGGATCCGCCGAGCGGCACAAAATAGATGGGGTCGTTGCTCATGCGCCTTTGGCCTCCGGTGCGTTTCTGCGCCAGACTTCAAGAAGGCCACGAATGGTTACGTCGGGATCGTAGTGGTCGATAGTGCGGGCCGCGCCGTCGAACAGCGAGGTCACACCGCCTGTAGCAATGACTGTCATGGGCTCGCCGTACTCGGCTTTCAGGCGCTCCACAAGGCCATCGATCAGGTCGATATAGCCCCAGAAGACACCCGACTGCATGGCACCCACCGTGTCCTTGCCCAGCACACGTTGAGGCTTTTCAATCGCGATACGCGGCAAACGGGCCGCCGCCTTGTGCAAGGCCTGCATGGACAGATTGATACCCGGTGCAATCACGCCGCCCTCAAAGGCTCCCTCAGCACTGACCACGTCAAAGGTTGTTGCGGTGCCAGAATCCACGATCAAAAGCGCACCGTCATATTTCACCCGGCAGCCAAGCGCGTTCACCAGACGGTCCGCGCCAGCATCCTGGGGACGGGACAGATTGACCGTCACACCCAGATCAAGGTGAGCATCGCCGACCACGATCGGCTCGGCATTGAAATAGCGCCGGGCCAGATTGCGCAGATTGAAAATCGACTGCGGGACGACCGAGCTGATCACGCAGCCGGTGATGTCCGTCAGGTTAAGCTTCTGAAGCTGCAACAGCTGGCTGAGCCAGACCGCAAATTCATCAGCGGTGCGCGTTGAATCGGTGGAGGTGCGCCATTGAGCGCGCCAGTCATCACCGTCATGAACCGCAAAGAGCGTATTGGTATTGCCGCAGTCGATTGCGAGCAGCATGGGCATTTCCTCTGTTTTCCCAAGTCGCTCAGTGACCGGGAAAGAACACATCACCTGCGGAGATAAAGCGCCGGGTGCCATCCTTCAAATCAAGCCGCAGTGATCCGTCAGCGCCAAGGTCGGCAAACACGCCCTCCACCGTCTCATCGGACAGGCGTGCGGTACAGGTTTCACCCAGCCCCCAGGCACGGGCAAGCCAGGCTTCGCGCACAAAGGCAAAGCCATCCCGGTCCCAGACCTGAAGCCAGTGCTCGAAGCGATCAGCGAGGATTTCTACCGCAGCCTCCGGGCTCAGCGCAGCCCCGTGAACGGAAAAGTCTGTCGCCGGACGTTCTGAATCTTCTGGATGATGCGCCAGATTGACCCCGATCCCGACCGCAAGCCAGAGCCCGCCATTGGGATGTGAGCCAGACTCCAAGAGGATGCCGCAGACCTTGCGCCCCGCCACCAGCACATCGTTCGGCCATTTCAGCTTCACTAAAGCCGGATCGAGGACACTGGCGGCCAGATCACCGACAGCGAGAGCGGCTGCAAAGGAAAGCTGGGCCGCGCGCGCCGGACCGCTATCAAGCTGAAACAGCCCTGTGGTGAAGAGATTGCCGGTCTTGCTGGTCCACGCCCGGCCACGCCGACCGCGACCCGCGGTCTGGGCCTTGGCGACAATCCATAGCGGACCCGCTTCCCCGGCCAGCGCCCTGCGCCTGGCTTCCTCGTTGGTGGAGTCGAGCTCCTCAAAGGCCTCTACGCGCGCCAACCTAACCGCCAAGCCCGCCGCCAGCATTCACCACCAGCGAAATCAACGCGATCATGAAGGGCAGAAGCAGCACTGTTGCGAGGCCGGTTGCGCGGCTGACAAAGGCCACACCAGCTGGTGCCGGCAGGAACTCACCGGTCGGCTCGTCAAACCAGATCACCTTCACCACACGCAGATAGTAAGCAATCGACACGGTGGAGAAGAGCACAGCGACCACCACGAGCCAGACAAGGCCCGCAGACGCGGCTGCATAGAAGACAAAGAACTTGCCGAAGAAGCCAACCAGGAACGGCATGCCACCAATGGAAAACATTAGCGCCGTCATGGCCCAGGCAAGCGCCGGACGGGTCTTGGACAGGCCAGCAAGATCATCGATCCGCTCCACCATGCCTTCGGCCTTGCGCATGGACAGGATCACGGCAAACGCGCCTGCTACACCAATGATGTAGAGCGTGAAGTAGAGCAGCACGGCCCAGACACCGATTGCAGTGCCCGAAGACAGGCCCACGAGCGCATAGCCGACATTGCCAATCGACGAGTAGCCCATCAGACGCTTGATATTGGTCTGCATCAGAGCGCCAAACGAGCCGACCGCCATGGACAGAATGGCCAGCACGATGATCACCTGCTGCCACTGGTCTACCATTGCGCCAAACGGCTCGGTCAGGACACGGGCCAGCAGCGCCATGGCGGCAAGCTTGGGCGCGGTGGCAAAGAAGGCGGCCACCGGCGTCGGTGCGCCTTCGTAGACGTCCGGCGTCCACATGTGGAAGGGCGCGGCAGAAATCTTGAACGCCAGACCGGAGACCAGGAAGACCAGACCAAAGAGCAGGCCAACATTATTGCCGCCCTCAGCCGCCGCGATGGCAATGCCGTCAAAGTCGGTGGTGCCGGAGAAACCGTAGATCAGCGATGCACCGTACAGAAGGAGGCCAGACGAGAGCGCACCAAGTACGAAATACTTCAGGCCAGCCTCAGACGAACGCAGGGAATCCCGGTTAAAGGCCGCCAGAATGTAGAGCGACAGCGATTGCAGCTCGAGGCCCATGTAAAGCGTGATGAGGTCATCTGCGCTGACCATGATCGCCATGCCCAGAGACGCCAGCGCGATCAGAACCGGGTACTCGAACTTGGCGAGTTTCTCCGCTTCCAGGAATTTGAACGCAAGCAACAGCGCCACAGCGGCCGCAAAGAAGACGGCCGTCTTGGCGTAAAGCGAGAAGGCGTCGACGTTGAAGGCCCCGTTGAAAGTGTCACCCCCCTCACCTTGCGCAAGCCAGATGGCGGCACCGGCTGCCAGCACCAGAAGGCCAATGGTGAGGCGCATGACGATGCGGGCACCACCAAGCTCTGACTTCCAGTAGACACCCACCAGCAGCAACGCGAGCGCACCGATGGCAAGCATCAGCTCCGGCGTCATGAGGGTGAGATCGGCTAAGAGCGTCGAGGCAGTCATGGCGGTTAGCCTTCGGCTTCACCGGCTGCAGGCTCGACATCGGTGACGAGCGCAGCCTGGTATTGCTGGATCAGGGCGTCGACAGACGCCTTGGTGGTATCGGTGATCGGCGTCGTGATGAAGCCGAAATACAGGGTCAGGGCGGCCAGAACAGACAGATTGATCCACTCGCGGCGACCAAGGTCGGTGGCGCTTTCAAGCTTCTCATTGGTGATCTGACCAAAGACGACTTTCTTGTAGACCGTCAGCATGTAAACGGCGGAGAAGATCACGCCGAGCGCTGCGCCGAAGGCGACGCGCGGATCGACCTGGAAAGCCCCCATCATCGTCATGATTTCGCCCACGAAACCGGACGTGCCCGGCAGGCCCACATTGGCCATGGCAAACAGGCCAAAGAAGACCGCAAAGACCGGCATCTTGTGAACAAGGCCGCCATAGAAGGCGATGTCGCGGGTGTGAAAGCGGTCATAAATCACGCCCACACACAGGAAGAGCGCGCCGGAGATGAAGCCGTGCGAGATCATCTGGAAGATGGCCCCCTGAACGCCCAGCTCATTCATCGCGAACAGACCCATGGTCACAAAGCCCATGTGCGCCACCGAGGAGTAGGCAATCAGCTTTTTGATATCAGTCTGCCGGAAGGCGACAATCGAGGTGTAGACGATCGCGATAATCGACAGCACGAAAACCATCGGCGCAAAGAAGGCGCTGGCATCGGGGAACATCGGCAGCGAGAAGCGCAGGAAGCCGTAGCCGCCCAGCTTCAGAAGGATACCCGCCAGGATCACCGAGCCGGCAGTTGGAGCCTGCACGTGAGCATCCGGCAGCCAGGTGTGGACCGGCCACATGGGCATCTTCACCGCAAAGCTGGCGAAGAAGCCAAGCCACAGCCAGGTCTGCAGGCTCTCAGCGAACGCGAACTGCTGCATCGCCTCGATGTCAGTGGTGCCTGCCTGGATGAACATCACGATCATCGCCGCCAGCATCAGCACCGAGCCGAGGAAGGTGTAAAGGAAGAATTTGAACGCGGCATAGATCCGGTTCTGTCCACCCCACACGCCGATGATCAGGAACATCGGGATCAAAGAGCCTTCGAAGAAGATGTAGAAGAGCACCAGGTCGAGCGCGCAGAACACGCCGATGACCAGCGTTTCCAGGATCAGGAAAGCGGCCATGTAGTCGGCAACGCGCTTTTCGATCTTCCAGCTGGACAGGATGCAGATCGGCAGCAGGAAGGCCGTAAGCAGGACAAAGAGTACTGACAGGCCATCGACGCCCATCTTGTAGCTGATGCCCAGATCACCAAGCCAACCGGCGTTCTCAACGAACTGATAGCCCGGCTGGCTGGCGTCAAACTCGACTACCAGAAGCGCTGCCAGGGCAAATACCACCAGCGTTACAAACAGAGCCACGCCCTTGGCATTGCGATCAAGAAGAGCGGCATCTTCGCCCCGCATGATCGCGCGCAAAATCAGAATGGCGACCGCACCCAGCGTAGGCAGGAAAGTGATCGCAGAAAGAATGGGAAGCTGATCCAGCATCGAACCGTTAGACCCCCGCGCCAGCGATCAGAACCAGGGCGAGAACAACCACCCCGATCAGCATGACGAACGCATAATGATAGACAAAACCGCTTTGCATGCGGGCGAGACGACGCGCTCCAGCCATCACCGTGGCTGCGATCCCGTTGGGACCTCCGCCATCAATGATGCGCTCATCGCCAACCTTCCAGAACAGGTCACCCAGGGCCCGCGTGCCGCGCACGAAGATGAAGTCGTAGATCTCGTCGAAATACCACTTGTTCTGAAGGAAGCGCAGAAGCGGTCCATTGGTGGCCGCGATCCGACCAGGAAGGTGCGGATTGGCCATGTAGAAATACCAGGCGAGGATAAAGCCACCGGCAGACACCACCACTGGCAGGACCAGAACCCAGGTCGGGTGGCGCTCAGAGTGGTCATCGCCATGCGCCTCGTCGCCGTAGCCCGCCTCTTCGGTGTGGCTTTCGTCAGCAACGCCCTCTTCGCCATAGCTGTCAGCGCTGGCGTAATCGCCCGAGCCATAATCGCCGTACTTGTAATCTGAGTAGGCACCGGCTGGCAGACTTTCACCCCAGAAGGACTGAGCGCCCTTGGCCACGAAGTCCGACTTGAAGACGCCGCCCGCAAACAACGCGCCGATGGCCAGCAGAACAAGCGGAATCAGCATGACTGGCGGGCTTTCATGCGCGTGTTTGAGGGTTTCTTCCTTGCCGCGGAACTTGCCGTGGAAGGTCATGAAGATCAGACGCCATGAGTAGAAGCTGGTCAGGGCCGCCGCCGTGATGCCGATCCAGAAGGCGAACATGCCAAAGGTCACGCCCTCGGTGCCCATGGCGAACGCTTCCTCGATGATCATGTCTTTAGAGTAGAAGCCGGCAAAGCCAAGGCCGCCGAGCACAATCGGGAGCCCAACACCGGTCAGCGCAAGTGTGCCAATGATCATCAGGATCCAGGTGGCGGGCAGCAGCTTGTAGATACCGCCCATATTGCGCATGTCCTGCTCATGATGGAGGCCGTGAATGACCGAGCCAGCCCCAAGGAATAGCAGCGCCTTGAAGAAGGCGTGCGTGAACAGGTGGAACATCGCTGCGGAATAAAGCCCCAGGCCCGCAGCAAAGAACATGTAGCCCAGCTGCGAACAGGTTGAGTAGGCGATCACGCGCTTGATGTCGTTCTGTGCCAGACCAACCGTGGCCGCAAACAGAGCCGTCACAGCACCAATAAAGGTAATGAAGGCGCTGGTGTCCGGGGCCACTTCGTAAATCGGGAAGCAGCGGCACACCAGAAAGACACCGGCGGTCACCATGGTGGCGGCGTGAATGAGCGCGGAAACCGGCGTCGGGCCTTCCATGGCGTCTGGCAGCCAGACATGCAGGAAGAACTGCGCCGACTTACCCATTGCGCCGATGAAGAGGAGGAAGGCGATGAGCTCAAGCGCCTGGAAGTTCATCCCGAACACGGTGAGGATTTCGCCGCTCATCTCAGGGATCTGGGCAAAGACCTCATCAAACTTCACGGTCCCGAACACCGCGAAAGTTGCCATGATGCCAAGCGCAAAGCCAAAGTCGCCAACCCGGTTGGTCACAAAGGCCTTGATGGCCGCAGCGTTGGCCGACTCCTTCTTGTAGTAGAAGCCGATGAGCAGGTAGGATGCCAGGCCCACACCTTCCCAGCCAAAGAACATCTGAATGAAGTTGTCGGCCGTTACCAGCGCCAGCATCGCGAAGGTGAACAGCGACAAGTAGGAGAAGAAGCGCGCCCTGTGCGGATCGTCGGCCATATAACCCCACGAATACACGTGCACGAGGCTCGACACGCTGGTGATTACCACCAGCATCACCGCAGACAGTGAATCCAGGCGAATGGCCCAATTCACTTCAAACTGGCCAACAGCCATCCAGCTGACGATATCGATGGTGCGTGCGTTACCGCCATAGGCAACGTCGATGAGGAGATAAACCGACGCGAGCGCAGCGGAGATCGTGGCACCGGTGGTGATAATCTGGGCTGCGCGATCGCCAATCTGTTTTTGGAACAGACCTGCGATGATCGAGGCGATCAGCGGTGCAAATACGACGAGATAGGCCATGGATACTGCCCTTAGCCTTTCATCATGTTAGCGCCGTCCACAGCGATATCGCCGCGGTTACGGAAGAAGACAACAAGGATGGCAAGCCCCACGGCCGCCTCTGCCGCAGCCACAGTTAGAATGAACATGGCAAAGACCTGTCCAACCAGGTCACCCAGGAAGGATGAGAACGCCACCAGATTGATGTTCACCGCCAGCAGCATCAGTTCCACACACATCAAGAGGAGGATGATGTTCTTGCGGTTCGCAAAAATGCCGAACACGCCAATCGTGAACAGGATGGCAGCCAGTGCCAGATAATGGCCGATCGTGATTTCCATTAGCCAATCCCCTCACCGGGTTCGACGTCGACAATTTCGACGGAGTCTTCGCGCTTGCGGTTGACCTGCTTGTGCATGTCCTGGCGCTTCACGCCGTCACGGTGACGCAAGGTCAGCACAATCGCGCCAATCATCGCCACCAGCAGCACAAGGCCAGCCAGCTGGAAGAACAGGACGTAGCGGTCGTAGATCAGAGCGCCGAGCGCGGCGACGTTGGACACACCTTCCGGCGTCGGAGCCGCCAGGTTGGCCTGCGCGCTATTGGCGTCCACCCAGATGAAGCCACTCAGTACAAGGACAAGCGCCAACACCGAAGCCACAGCTCCGCCCACAATCGCGTTTTCCGCAAAGCCGGCTTTCAGCTCTGCAAAGTCGATGTCGAGCATCATGACTACGAAGAGGAAGAGGACCGCGACCGCGCCCACGTACACAATCACGAGGATCATCGCGAGGAACTCGGCACCAAGCAGGATGAAGAGCCCCGCCGCCGAAAAGAAGGCCAGGATCAGGAAGAGCACGGCGCGAACCGGGTTCCTTGCAAAGACGACCATCAGGGCGGAAAACACCGCAATGGCCGAGAAGATATAAAAGGCCGCTGCTTGCAGCACTTTTGCCCCCTTTAATCGTGGCCCGTCAGCGGATGTGTACCCGCCGGGCTTTCAGACAGCTGCAGCGAGGAGAATCCCCACTGCCAGGATGGAGTTGCGCGCCGTATAGCGTCAGCGATACCGCGCGTCGAGTTCGAGATTCCGCGCGATTTCACGTTCCCAGCGGTCACCGTTATCGAGGAGCTTCGCCTTGTCGTAGTAGAGCTCTTCGCGGGTTTCCGTTGCGAATTCGAAATTCGGGCCTTCAACGATGGCATCCACCGGGCACGCCTCAGCGCAAAAGCCGCAATAGATGCATTTGACCATGTCGATGTCATAGCGCGTGGTGCGGCGCGAGCCGTCTTCGCGCGGTTCGGCTTCAATCGTAATGGCTTGTGCCGGGCACACTGCTTCGCACAGCTTGCAGGCAATGCAGCGTTCTTCGCCGTTGGGATAACGACGCAGGGCGTGCTGACCACGGAAGCGCGGGCTCAGACGCCCCTTCTCGAAGGGGTAGTTGATCGTCGGCTTCTTTTTAAAGAAGTAGCGCATGCCGAGGCCAAACGCACCCCAGAAGTCCAGAAGCGCCGCGCCACGCAGGGTTTGAGCGATACGGTTCATATCTTAGCCCCCAAGAGCAGCATTGCGAGTGTAAACAACGATGGCCCCCATCACGAAGACCGCCGCGAGCGAGGTCGGCAGGAATATCTTCCAGCCCAGACGCATCAGCTGGTCGTAGCGATAGCGGGGCACCAGAGCCTTCACCATGGCGAACATGAAGAAGAAGAAGACCACCTTGATCGCAAACCAGAAGATTGGCGGGACCCAGGTGAAGGGTGCAAAATCAAACGGCGCATGCCAGCCACCGAAGAAAAGCACTGTCATCAGGGCGCACATCAGAACGATGTTCAGGTATTCGCCAATCATGAACAGCAGGTAGGGCGTGGAAGAATACTCCACCTGATACCCGGCCACGAGTTCTGATTCCGCTTCTGGTAGGTCAAACGGCGGACGGTTCGTTTCAGCCAGCGCCGAGATGAAGAAGATCACGAACATCGGAATGGTGATCAGGAAGGTCGGCCAGGGCAGCATGTCCAGTGACAGCACATGCCAGTTCCAGAAGCCCCCGCCTTGCGCCTCTACTAGCGCAGACAGGTTCATCGTGCCTGCCATCAGAAGGACGGTCACAAGGATGAAGCCGATGGAAACCTCATAAGAAACCATCTGCGCAGCCGAACGCAGCGAGCCCAGGAAGGGATATTTCGAGTTCGACGCCCAGCCGCCAATGATGATCCCGTACACGCCTAGCGATGAGATGGCGAAGATGTAGAGGATGCCCACATTGATATCGGAGATCACCCAGCCGGGAGCCACCGGCACCACAGCCCAGGTGATAAAGGCGAACACGAAGGTCAAAAGCGGAGCCAGCAGGAAGAGCGGACGGTCCGCACCGGCCGGAACCACGATTTCCTTGACCACGAACTTGATGAAGTCAGCAAAGGACTGCAGCAGACCAAAAGCACCGACCGTGTTCGGGCCCTTGCGCATTTGAACCGCGGCCCAGACCTTGCGGTCCATCAGCAGCAGGAACGCCAGCGACAGAAGCAGCGGAACGACAAAGGCCATGATCTGACCAATCGTCGCCAGCGACCATGTCAGCTCGGCCGGAAGTGAGCCCCACCAATTTGCAATTGCTGTGAACATGACTGTCGTTACTCCGCGGCCTGCAGTTCAGCGCGTGCATCGGCGACCAGGGCAGAGCATTCCGCCATCGTCTTCGAGGCCCGGGCCACCGGGTTGGTGAGGTAAAAGTCCTCGATCGTCGCTGCGAACGGTGCGTCCGACACATCGCCAGCTTCGCCAAGCTCAGCCGGTTTGAACGTCGCAGCGGATACCGAACCTGGTGCATGGTCGATCTGGCCAAAGCTCTCGATCTCGCCGATCAGCTTGGCGCGCAGCGCGTTGAGATTGTCGTAGCCAAGCGTCTTGTTCAGGCGCGCCGACAGGGCGCGGAAAATGGCCCAGTCTTCTTTCGCTTCGCCCTTCGGGAACACCGCCCGCTGGCCCATTTGGACCCGGCCTTCGGTGTTCACGTAGAGCCCGTTCTTTTCCGTGTAAGCTGCTGAAGGCAGGATCAAATCAGCGCGCTGCGCACCCTTGTCACCGTGATGGCCCACATAGATGACGAAAGCCTCGCCAAGCGCGTCCATGTCGATCTCGTCAGCGCCCAGAAGCACGACAGTTTCAACCTCACCCGACTTCGCGCCCGACAGGATGCCAGCCGTATCGCGGCCACCTTCGCCTGGCAGGAAGCCAAGGTCGAGTGCGCCAACGCGGCTTGCCGCCATGTGCAGCACGTTAAAGCCGTTCCAGCCGTCTTTGACCGCGCCAATCTTGTCAGCCAGCTCGCCCGCCGCGCGCAGCACCTGAGCGCCGTCTTCGCGAGCCAGTGCACCGGAGCCGAGGATGATCATCGGCTTCTCGGCAGCCTTGAGCGCCTTGATGAAGCCAGAGCGCTTCCTGGCAAGGACAGCGAGATCAGCCGGGCCGGTCCCCACATGATCAAATTCGTAGGTCAGGTCGACCGCTTCGCCGATCACACCCACTTCACACTGGCCGGTCAGCCAGCGCTGGCGGATGCGGGCGTTGAGCACCGGAGCTTCCAGGCGCGGATTGGAGCCGACGATCAGGATCGCATCGGCTTCATCAATGCCCTTGATGCTAGAGTTGAAGAGATAGCCTTCACGAGCGCCACCACCGGCTTTGGAGCCATCCTGGCGGCAATCAAGCGAGGCCACGCCCAGCGCATCAAACAGCTCTTTGGCTGCATAAAGGCCCTCAACATCATTGAGGTCGCCGCCGATCACGCCGATCTTCGACGCGTCGCCAGACAGCTTTTCAGCCGCCACGCTCAGCGCATCGTCCCAGCCTACCGGGGCCAGCTTGCCGTTCTGGCGTGCATACGGGCGGTCCAGACGCTGACGGTTGAGGCCGTCCCACACGAAGCGGGTCTTGTCGGAAATCCACTCCTCGTTCACGTCGTCATGGATGCGCGGCATGATGCGCAGCACCCCGCCCATGCGGGCATCGACGCGGATATTGGAGCCCAGAGCGTCCATCACATCGATGGTCTCAGTCTTGTTCAATTCCCACGGACGGGCGTTGAAGGCGTAGGGCTTTGAGGTCAGCGCCCCCACCGGGCACAGGTCAATGACATTGCCGGACAGCTCCGACGTCATGGACTGTTCCAGATAGGTGGTGATTTCCATGTCTTCACCACGACCAATCGCACCCAGTTCCGGCACGCCGGCAATCTCGGTGGCAAAGCGCACGCAGCGGGTACACTGGATGCAGCGGGTCATGATCGTCTTGATCAGCGGGCCCATATTCTTGTCTTCAACCGCGCGCTTGTTTTCAGCGTAGCGCGAGCCGGAGCGGCCATAGGCCATGGACTGGTCCTGCAGGTCGCATTCCCCGCCCTGGTCACAGATCGGGCAATCGAGCGGGTGGTTGATGAGCAGGAACTCCATCACCCCTTCACGCGCCTTCTTTACCAATGGGCTGAGCGTGCGCATTTGCGGCGGCTCGCCATTGGGCCCACCGCGCATATCGCGCACCAGGAAGGCGCACGATGCTACGGGCTTGGGCGCGCCGACCAGCTCCACCAGGCACATGCGGCAGTTACCGGCCACCGATAGGCGCTCGTGATAGCAAAAGCGCGGAATTTCCCGGCCTGCAGCCTCGGAGGCCTGCAGGAGGTTGTAATCGTTAGGGACGGTGACTTCCTCACCGTCAATGATGATGGTGCGCAGGTTATCGGTCATGCCGGTATATCGACTCGCTTTCAGTCAGGCGCTTGGCCCCGTCGTCATCGTATGGGAGGCGGTCGGCGAGGTCCCAAAGCTCAAGGTTGGACGTACGCTGGTCCGCAATTGAGATCGTTCCGCGCGTCATTCGCGCACCGTCTACAACAAATGAGGGGCCACGATAGTAAAGATCGGCAATCTCTTGGAAAAGCGCGTAGCGTTCATCAAGAAGGTGAGGGTCAACCGGTGTTGTGCCGAAGAAACCACACACAGCCTCCCAAGGTGCATCATAGGCAATTTCGTCCACACCCCGGACCAATTGCTGATAAAGGGAGAACGCGCCTGCAGGGTTATCGGCGTTTCGCAATCGTAAAATGACCGTACCTGGCCTGACGGCAGCAGCGCGGTCTTCTGGCCTCTTCGATGCAAATTGCAGGCGGTCGCAATGAACCGCCTCCCAATTCCTGCGCGCTTGAATGAGTACGAAGACAGCATCGCGCTCACCCTGATCCAAGAGGTCGCTCCAGAGAGCCGACGACCGCTCCAGGCATTCAGATCGCATTTCGTTGTGATTGTTTAAGACCCAAGCGCCGGCCTCCGCATCTGACCTCGGTGCGACCGCGGCCTGGGCGTTGCGGCTTAAGCACGGCTCGCCCGCGAGCGTCATGCCTCGCTCATCAAACACGATCGGATTAACCTGCTGACGCGCGAGCACCCGCAACTCAAGCGATGTGTAGTCAACATCACCTTGAGCGGACCCACGAATACCTGCCCCTGCACCAGCTCCAGCCATGCCTGTTGCGACAACCACAGCGACTGGCAACAAAAGAGGCGCGCTTGCTATTGTTTGCAATGTCCCACCAAGGTCAGCGTGGGCCTCATCAAAAGTGACCTGAGCAAAATCATTCTCGGAGAAGCAAACACGGCGAGCGCAGATCGCTTCTCCGAAACGGATTAGGTCTTCCCTGAACGTCACGCCATCGCGCAATACAACATCGACATACCCGGCGGCGACCGCACGCTCAACCGAGCGCGGGTTCGCCTCAAGGCTCACCTGCACGGCACGCGTCTGACAGGCAGTCAAAGCCGCCAGAGCTAGAAGCGATATGATCAGCGCGCGGATCATCCCTACTCCGCCGCCACGGGCGTTGCGACAAATACCGGCTTGCCGGCACGATAGTTTTCGATGCGCTCTTCGATTTCGTGGCGGAAATGGCGGATAAGGCCCTGGACCGGCCAGGCCGCCGCATCACCGAGGGCACAGATCGTGTGGCCTTCCACCTGGCTGGCGACCTCTAAAAGATCATCGATCTCGCTGGTTTCGGCCTCACCGCGCGACATGCGCTCCAGCACGCGCCACATCCAGCCCGTACCCTCACGGCACGGCGTGCACTGGCCGCAGCTTTCGTGCTTGTAGAAATAGGAAATGCGCGCGATCGCTTTGACGATGTCGGTGGACTTGTCCATCACGATGACCGCAGCGGTACCCAGACCGGAGCGATGCTCTTTCAGGGCATCAAAGTCCATCAGCACGTCGTCGCAGATTTCCTTGGGCAGAAGAGGGACAGACGACCCGCCCGGGATCACCGCTTTAAGATTATCCCAGCCACCACGAACACCGCCGGCATATTGCTCGATCAGTGTGCGCAGCGGAATCGACATCGCCTCTTCCACATTACACGGCGCGTTCACGTGGCCGGAGATGGAGAAGACCTTGGTGCCCGCATTACCCTCGCGCCCAAACTGGGAAAACCAGTCGGCACCGCGACGCAGAATGGTTGGAGCCACCGCAATGGACTCCACGTTGTTCACCGTGGTTGGGCAGCCATAGAGGCCCGCGTTTGCCGGGAATGGCGGCTTCAAGCGCGGCTGGCCCTTCTTGCCTTCCAGGCTTTCCAGGAGCGCAGTCTCCTCACCACAGATGTAAGCGCCAGCGCCGTGGTGGATGTAGAGATCAAAGTCCCAGCCGTGGACATTGTCCTTGCCGATCAGCTTGGCGTCATACGCCTCCTTGATCGCGCGCTCCATCACCGACAGCTCGTACTGATACTCGCCGCGGATATAGATGTAGCAGGCGTGGGCCTGCATCGCGAAGCTGGCAATCAGGCAGCCTTCGATCAGGTGATGCGGGTCATGGCGCATCATCTCCCGATCCTTACAGGTGCCTGGCTCAGATTCGTCAGCGTTCACGACCAGATAGTGCGGACGATTACCGACTTCCTTGGGCATGAAGGACCACTTCAGTCCGGTCGGGAAGCCGGCACCACCACGACCGCGCAGGCCCGACTTCTTCATCTCGCCGATGATCCAGTCGCGCCCCTGCTCCAGGATTTCCTTCGTCCCGTTCCAGCAGCCGCGCTGCTTCGCGCCCTCCAGCGTCACCGGATGGTGACCGTAGAGGTTTGTAAAGATGCGGTCTTTGTCTTGAAGGAGCTGATAGGTCATTTACCCCTCCGCCGGTTCGGTGTTGGGAAGCTTGATGGGCTTCGCGCGCGAGCCATCGTAAAGGCTCTCATCACTCAGAACGCTGACCCTGGCTTCGGTTGGCTCAGACGCCTTGCGGCCGGAGACCGGACCGGCCTTGACCGGCTTGTCCGCGGCCAGATCGTCAATCATCTGCTCAAGCGCGTCAGCGGTGAGGTCTTCGTAGTAGAGATCGCCTTCGGTGTTGGAGATCTGAACCATTGGCGCGTTTGCACACGCCCCCAGGCACTCCACCTCTTCCCAGGCAAGCTTGCCATCGGCGGAAACGTGGTCGCGCCCCTTCTTGCCGATCTTCTTCTCACACACTGCTTTGAGGTCATCCGCACCACGCAGCCAGCATGGCGTCGTGCCGCACACCTGGATGAGATGCTTTCCGGTCGGAGCCAGATTGAACATCGTGTAGAAGGTCGCGACTTCGTAAACTCGGATGTAAGGCATGTCGCAGCGCGCTGCGATTTCACGCATGGCAGGCTCGGACACCCAGTTGTCCTGCTTCTGGGCAATCCACAGAAGCGGGATCACCGCCGAGGCACGGCGCTCTTCAGGATACTTGCTCAGCCAGAACCTTACCTTCTTCTCGCTTTCCTTTGAAAACGCGAAGCTTTCCGGCTGCTCAGCTGCGAGACGGCGGACGCTCATGAGCCCGGCTCCTCTTTGATGAAATCAACGCGCGCAATATGGCCATCGCGCACGGTGTAGATAACGACGAGATCGACCGGCTCGCTCTTGGCCGGACCTTCCAGCCAGACGCGCTCATGGTCGATGACACGGGCACCGATGACGGCGCGGTGAACGGCGATAGCTTTCAAGCCTTCTGACTTGAATCGCTCGGCATAGCGCGCACGGAAGTCCGCCTGACCCTTCAGGCTCAGGGCGCCGGGGAAGCCATAGACCTCCACGTCATCGGCAAAGCACGCCACGAACGCATCCAGATCGCGCGCGTTGTACGCAGCGAGCTGGCGTTCGGCGAGGATTGCCGGGCTCAGGGCCTCGTTGGCTATGGTGGCAGCTGCCAACATCAGCGATCGATCTCCCCGAACACGATATCCAGCGAGCCCAGGATCGCAGAAACGTCAGCGAGCATGTGGCCCTTGTTCAGGTGATCCATGGCAGCCAGATGGGCAAAGCCCGGGGCGCGGATCTTTAACCGGTACGGCTTGTTGGTGCCGTCAGCGATCATGTAGACGCCAAACTCACCCTTGGGTGCTTCCACAGCGGCGTAGGCCTGGCCCTCAGGCACGTGAACGCCCTCGGTGTAGAGCTTGAAGTGATGGATCAGCGCTTCCATGGAGCGCTTCATCTCAGCGCGGCGCGGCGGCGCGAACTTGGTGTCGGTCGGCAGCACCTCGCCCTGATTGGTGTCTTTCGACAGCCATTCAGTGCATTGCTGCATGATCTTCACGCTCTCGCGCATTTCTTCGACACGGCACAGATAGCGATCATAGTTATCGCCATTCTTGCCGATCGGAATCTTGAATTCCAGCTCGTCATAGACCTCGTAAGGCTGCGACTTGCGCAGGTCCCAGGCCATGCCCGAGCCGCGCACCATCACGCCAGAGAAGCCCCAGGCGAGCGCGTCTTCCTTGCTCACCACGCCGATATCGACGTTACGCGCCTTGAAGATGCGGTTTTCGGTCAGCAGGGTTTCGAGATCGTCCAGGTGCTGGCCGAATTGCTCGGTCCAGGTCTGGATATCGTCGATCAGCTCCTGCGGCAGGTCCTGGTGGACGCCGCCGGGGCGGAAATAGTGGGCATGCAGGCGCGCACCCGAAGCGCGCTCATAAAAGCCCATCAGCTTTTCACGCTCTTCAAAACCCCAAAGCGGCGGGGTCAGCGCGCCAACGTCCATGGCCTGTGTTGTGATGTTCAGGAGGTGATTGAGGATACGGCCAATCTCGCAGTAGAGCACGCGCACATAGGAACCGCGCTTGGGCACCGGAATGCCGGCGAGGCGCTCGGCAGCCAGGCAGAAGGCGTGCTCTTGGTTCATCGGGGCGACATAGTCGAGGCGGTCGAAATAACCGATGCCCTGAAGGTAGGTCTTGTGCTCCAGCAGCTTCTCGGTGCCGCGGTGCAGAAGGCCGATATGCGGATCAACGCGCTCTACCACCTCACCGTCCAGCTCCAGCACCATGCGCAGCACGCCGTGGGCGGCCGGGTGCACCGGGCCAAAGTTGATCGTGAAATTGCGGATATCTGTTTCAGCCATGGGACTTACGCCTTGCCCTCTTCCGCTTTCTCATCACCCGGCAGCACGTATTTCGCGCCTTCCCACGGGGAGAGGAAATCAAAGTCACGGTATTCCTGAACCAGCTCTACGGGCTCGGAGACCACACGCTTGGCTTCTTCGTCATAAACGACCTGGGTAAAGCCGGTCAGCGGGAAGTCCTTGCGCAGAGGGTGCCCATGGAAGCCGTAGTCAGTGAGAATCCGGCGCAGGTCCGGGTGGCCATCAAACAGGATGCCATACATGTCGAAGGCTTCGCGCTCGAACCAGTTGGCCGCCGGAAATAGCTCAACAACAGAATCGATTGGGGTGTCTTCATCGGTCGCCAGCACGACGCGAACGCGCTGATTCAGGTGCATCGACAGCAAGTGATAGACCACGTCAAAGCGATCCGCGCGGTTCGGGAAGTCAACGCCGCAGATATCAATCAGCGTCGTAAAGCGGCAGACCGGATCATCGCGCAGGAAGCGTAGAACCTTTTCCACGCGGTCACGGTGGATCGTCACGGTCAGCTCGCCGTGGGCCACCTCGTGGCCCGTGACGTGCTCGTCGAGCTCAGCGGCGATGTGTTCGCCCAGCTCTGCAAGTTTGTTCGTATCGCTCACGATAATCCCCTCGCCCTAGCGCTCGATCGAGCCTTCGCGGCGAATTTTCTTTTGAAGCTGCAGGATGCCGTAAACCAGCGCTTCAGCGGTCGGAGGGCAGCCCGGAACATAGATGTCGACCGGAACGATGCGGTCACAGCCGCGCACCACCGAGTAGGAATAGTGATAATATCCGCCACCATTGGCGCAGCTGCCCATGGAGATGACGTAGCGCGGCTCAGGCATCTGGTCGTAGACCTTACGCAGGGCCGGAGCCATCTTGTTGGTCAGCGTACCCGCGACGATCATTACGTCGGACTGACGCGGTGAGCCGCGCGGTGCGGCACCCAGACGCTCCACATCGTAGCGCGGCATGGAGGCTTGCATCATTTCCACCGCGCAACAGGCCAGACCAAAGGTCATCCACATCAGCGAGCCGGTACGCGCCCAGGTGATGAGATCGTCTGCGCGCGCAACAAGGAAGCCCTTGTCAGCCAGCGCATCAGACACGCCATCAAAGAATGGGTCGTGCTTCTTGGGATCGTAAAGCGGGGTGTTCGCAGTTGCTGCGCTGCCCGCAGGGACAGGTGCGTCAGCCATGGATTACTCCCAATCCAGGGCGCCTTTGCGCCACTCATACAGGAAGCCCACCGTCAGGACGGCGAGGAAAACAGCCATCGACCAGAAGGCAAAGATATTCCCCTCAAAGATCGGGAAGATCCACGGGAAGAGGAAAGCGACTTCCAGGTCGAAGATGATGAAGAGGATGGCCACCAGATAGAAGCGGACATCAAATTTCAGGCGGGCGTCATCAAACGCGTTGAACCCACACTCATATGTAGAGACTTTTTCCGGGTCCGGATCAGACGGTGCCAACACAAAGGCCGCCACCATGAAAGCCAGACCGAGAACCGTAGCAATCCCGAGGAAAATCAGGATGGGCAGATATTCAAGAAGGAGGGCGTCCATCTCGCACCTATGTCCTTTCACTACGCCATATGACGCAAACCGTAGCATTGGGCAGTGAGGCGTTTTCGCGCACCCCTAGCTCGCTGGCACGAGCATTCAACCCCGGTCTGGTAAATTCGCGCGGAAGCTAGAGTGACACGCGTTCAGCCGCAAGACGCTTTGACCGCGTCATGGCGCCTCGTTTCAGTAGATAACCGGTCTTTTTCTGCGAATGATTTTCAATTCAATGGAAAAGGCTTACGCAAAATCCATTTTTGCGACGGGGCATAGCGTGGTAGCGCGTATAACGTGTGCCAGAACAAGGTACCGTTTGTATTGAAGGTGGGTTGAGTGAACTTCAAAATTATTGGCGTTATCGCAGCCGCAGCGCTCGCTGCGCTGGCGGTCTGGTTCTTTGGATTCAGGGATGCGGACCCTGCATCGGCCGGAGGCTTGCAAATCGAGAAGAGCGCGATTGAACGTCGAGACCTCCAACGGGTCGTGGCCTCTTCGGGGCGAATCGCACCGCTGATAACCGTCGAAGTCGGCTCTCAGCTCTCCGGCCAGATCCAGCAAATCAATGCCGACTTTAATGATGAAGTTGCCGCTGGCGATCTCCTCGCGCGGATCGATCCACAAAGCTTCCAGACCCGCGTTCAGGAGGCCCAGGCCTCGCTTGAAGTTTCCCGCGCCCAGGTCAGCGTCGCCGAGGCCAATGTCCAGCGATCACTGTCAGAGCTGAATGCTGCCGAACGTGCCTTTGCCCGCGCAGAGTCGCTGCGTGAGCGGGGCACCTTCTCTGAAGCTCAGTACGACACCGCCCAGACCAATTTCGAAAGCGCGCGCGCGGGTCTTGCCGTTTCCCGTGCAAACCTGAGAAACGCTCAAGCCACCCTGCAGCAGCGCTCAGCCAATTTGGAAAGCGCGCAGGTGGACCTGGAGCGTACCTTCATTCGCTCGCCCATCGACGGTGTCGTGATCGACCGCCAGATCGATGAAGGGCAGACGGTGGCTGCGTCCTTCAACGCACCTGTGCTCTTCCTGATTGCTCAGGATCTGTCGCGCATCCAGATCGAGGCTGAAATCGACGAAGCCGATATCGGTCAGATCGATGAGGGCCAGCAAGTCAGCTTTGATGTTGATGCCTACCCTGATCAGGAGTTTACCGGCGAAGTGGTCCAGGTGCGCCTGGCCGCCAACGACGAACAGAATGTGGTGACCTACACGGTTGTCATTGAAGCGGCGAACCGTGGCGGGCGTCTCCTGCCCGGCATGACCGCCAATGTCACCATCGTGACCGGTGAGGTTGAAGCTGCCCTCGCCGCCCCGAATGCGGCCCTGCGCTTCGCACCGCGTGGTGCCGCCGAAGCGCTGGTCGTGGAAAGCGAAGGCAGTCAGGGCAGCGGTCGGCGCGGTGGCGGTGGCGGCAGCCCGATGGCGGGCATGCTGGACCGACTGAGCGAGGAGCTGGAGCTGACTGATGAGCAGCGCGACGCGGCTGGAGCGGCCCTCCAGGAGACCTTCGCCAATATCCGCCGCCAGATGCAGGCTGCCCAGGCCGGTGGCCCGCGCCCTGATTTCCAGGCCCTCACCCGCCGTGCGCTGTCTGAGGTCCTGACCGCCGATCAACTGCGCCGCTATGACGAGCTGGCAGCGGAACGCGCTTCAAGCCGCGACAATGTCCGCCGCGGTCAGCTCTGGGTCGAAACCGCAGATGGCCAGCTGCAGGCACGACCAGTGGGCCTTGGACTCTCCGACGGTCAGTTCACACAGATTCTGGGCCCCGGCCTGGAAGAAGGCGATGAAGTCGTCACCCGCGTGCGCGAGGCCAACTGATGAGCGCACCGCTTATCCGGGCCCGCAACCTGACTCGCGTCTACCGTCTCGGCGGGGGCGATGTGCATGCGCTTGCCGGCATTGATGTCGATATTGAGCGCGGCGAATATGTGGCTGTGATGGGCGCATCGGGGTCGGGAAAGTCCACCTTCATGAACCTGTTGGGCGCGCTTGATCGGCCCACCTCCGGAACGCTCATTGTTGATGGCGCATCGCTGGCAGAGCAAACACCTGACCAGCTCGCCGCCTTTCGCAACAAGTCGGTCGGCTTCGTCTTCCAGCAGTTCAATCTGCTGGCGCGGACCACAGCGCTCGACAATGTCTCACTGCCCCTGATCTACCGCGGGTGGAGCGCGGCGAAGCGCAAGGCCCGGGCCGAAGAATGCCTGCGGATGGTGGGCCTAGGGGACCGCATGGACCACCACCCCTCCCAGCTGTCCGGCGGTCAGCAGCAGCGCGTCGCAATCGCGCGAGCTCTTGCCGGTGAGCCATCGATCCTCCTGGCGGACGAGCCGACGGGGGCTCTGGATTCCCAGACCTCAGCCGACGTCATGGGCATTTTTGATGAGCTCAACAGAAGCGGCATTACCATCATCCTCGTCACACATGAGGACGAGGTCGGGGCCCACGCCAAGCGCCGCCTCTGGTTTCGCGATGGCCTGATTGTGGAGGATCAGCGATGAACATGATGGCCGCCCTGCCCGTTGCGCTGACCGCGCTCAGGGTCAACGCCCTTCGAAGCTTCCTGGCAATTCTTGGGGTGATCATTGGCGTTGCTGCCGTGATCGCAACCGTATCGCTCGCACAGGGTGCTGCGGACGCTGTTGAAGAGCAAATCGCAAGCCTGGGAGCCAATTCGCTCAACATACGCGCCGGTTCAGACCAGCGCGGTGGCCGCCGTGGTGGAGCGGGCAGTGGCACGCCCTTTTCCTCTGATGATGTGGATGCCCTGCGTAGTCAGGTCCCGATCATTGTCGCGGCATCGGGAACCGTTCAGGGGGCAACGACAGCTGTCGTGGATGGCGTGAACTGGCCAACCCAGATTCTAGGAGCCCACCCAGACTATGTAGAAGTCCGCGACTGGAGCATTGGCGAAGGCCGTCTGTTCACACCCCAGGAAACCTTGCGCAGCTCGCGAGTCGCGATACTGGGCCAAACCGTTGTCGATGAGCTCTTTCCCTCTGGCGGCGCGGTTGGAGCCACGGTGCGCCTGTCCGGTCAGCCTTTTGAGGTAATCGGCATTCTGGCCGAGCGCGGTCAGGGCGGTTTTGGTCAGGATCAGGATGACATTATCCTCGCCCCGATCTCCACGGTTCGGGATCGCGTTGTGGGGTTTGCCCGGGCTGGGGTCAGAGATCCGGTTCAGACCGTGTGGGTCGAAATCGCGCCGGGTGAAGATATGGATCTGGCGGTGGCCGAGGTGGAGGATTTCCTGCGAATCCTGCGCAACATTGAGCCGGGTGCCGAAGACGATTTTGCGGTACGAAATTTTGCCGAGTTTATCCGGGCGTTTAACGAGACAGAGAACATCCTGGGCCTTATGCTCGCATCGGCCGGCCTGATTACACTGTTTGTTGGCGGCATTGGCATCATGAATGTGATGCTTGTGTCTGTGACCGAGCGCACGCGGGAAATCGGCCTGAGGCTGGCCATCGGGGCCCGGCGCGCCGATATTCGCAATCAGTTCCTGATCGAATCAGTTGTGCTGTGCTCTCTGGGCGGAGCGATCGGGCTGGCGCTTGGAGTCGGCATATCCCTATCTGCCGAAACGCTTGGCCCGATGGTGGGAGCTGAAGACCTCGCGGTTTCAGTTGACCCGACCATTGCCCTTATCGCAATCGGCGCGTCAGCCGGGGTTGGCGTCCTGTTCGGCTTCTACCCCGCTCTGCGCGCCAGCCGCCTCGACCCGATTGAGGCCCTGCGCCACGAGTAGGAAGATAGCCAGAAAACAAAAAAGCCGCCGGACGAACCGGCGGCTTTTTTCGTTTGATCTGAGATGGCGCGAGTGACGGGACTCGAACCCGCGACCTCCGGCGTGACAGGCCGGCGCTCTAACCAACTGAGCTACACCCGCCCAGATCATCTCCCGGCGCGGCGAACCGCGTCGAGGAGCGTTTGTCTAAAGCCGAGGCCTGAGACGGTCAAGCAGGTTTGTGCGCACATTGCACACGCAATGCAGCAGCCATCAAACTCGCGTGAGGGTGCTCGCTCAAAGACTTAAAGCACGATAGCGTAACTGTATGTCTTGGTCCGCCCTGCTTCGCCGTCTCCTCTTCCTCGTCATCCTTGTGATTTTCGGGTTTGCCGGCTTTGTCGCCGCCTGTACCCCGGCGCGCCATCTGCTGGATACCGCAGACCCCACACCATCGGGCCCTGCGCCAGAACCTGAACTCTTCTCTGGGCTTGGTTCAGGACCCGACGAGCGCCTTGCCGCCTGGGAGGCTTTGCGCCCTGCGCTTCAAGACGCGCTTGATGCGACGATTTATGGGCGCGCACCTGCACCGGGACGCGTCCGACAAATCGGCGAGGACAGCGCGTTTGGCGCACCAGGTCTTCCGGGCGAAAGGCGGCTTCGGCGGATCGAGATTCGCCCTGAAGGCGGTGATGCCCTGGCTCTGGAACTCGCGCTCATAACACCAGACAACAGCGTGGCACCACGCGGCGTTTTCCTGCTGCCCTATGAATGCGGCCTGAGATCGGCCTTGCGTGATGAAACCTTGCCACCGCCAACCGGGTTCACGCCCGGCTACTGCGGTGCTGAGGGTTTTCTCGCCGACCTGATTGGTCCGATGTTCGGCGAATGGGTGGGCGGGCCACCGGTGGAATGGATTCTTGATCGCGGCTACGCCATCGCCAGCTGGCATGAGAGCGATATCGCGCCGGACAGCCCGGCACTCCATCGCGAGGCCCTTGTTCAGCTGGGCCTTAACCCCGACGCGCCAGAGCGGCCCGGATCGGTCTCACTTTGGGCCTGGACAATCTCTCGCGTGATCGATGCGCTGGAACAGGACCCGGACTTCGCTGAACTGCCCATGCTGACCATGGGACATTCGCGGCGCGGCAAGGCCGTGCTGCTCGCTGCAGCCCGCGACAGGCGCCTGGATGTCACCATCGCTCATCAGGCAGGAACGGGTGGCGGTGCCCTGCATGGTGACGGAGTTGGCGAACCCATTGCGACCATCACAGAAAGCTACCCTCACTGGTTTACACCGGCCTATGCCAGTTTTTCTGGCGACGAGCGCGACCTGCCCGTCGATCAGCATGCGTTGATCGCACTGGCCGCGCCAAATGCCGTGCTTCTGGGCAATGCGTGGCGGGACACCTGGGCCGATCCGTCCGGGGCCTGGCGTGCGGCTCAGGCGGCGAGCGATGCCTGGTCGATCTATGGCGAGCGCGGCCTTGCTCAGCGTGAAATGCGATCCCTTGATCTGGATGGCCACCTCGCCATGCATATCCGCCCCGGAACACACGGTGTGACAAGCGAAGACTGGCAAGCCTTCCTCGATTTTGCAGATGCTCGTACGCCGCCACCATGAGCCCGAGTCGCAATCGGCCCAGACTATCGGTCGCGGTTGCGCGCGCATGGCGCATGTCTCACTCTAGGCTTTGATAAATTCGCCTCGAGGGAAAATCCGGACATGCGTTTGCTGACCTTACTGCTTGCGGCTGCAAGCCTCCTGATCTCGTCGACAGCCGTGGCTCAGGACGAGGCAGACGACGTTCCAGGTCTATTTGAACGCGCCTATAACGCGCTGGACGTCGGCGATTATCAAACCGCCCTCCTCACCCTTCAGATACTTCTGGCTCATCCGGACTTTGACGCTCTGCCTAATGAGGCGAAGGCCGATGCCTACGGCCTTGCGGGGTTTGCCAACCTCTATCGCGAGGACCACGACACGCAGCAGGCGATCGAATTTCTCAATGAAGCCGAGCGTCTGGGGTCAAGAAACCCGCTGGTCTACCTGACCCGCGGCTTTGCAAACCTGTCTGAAGATGAGCCCGCGCAGGCCGCTAACGACATGATGCGAGCAGACCGGCTGTCGTCCGGTCTCCTTAACCGGCTTCGTGGGCGCGATTTCTTTGTCCTTCTGGACATGCTCGCGCAGTCCAATAGCCCGGAAGCGACCGCGGTCTACCCGCTTTTTGTCGACTACGTGATGAAGCGCTGGGTGCCAGAAAACCCGTTCGAGACCAACGAATATGTCCGCTACCACGCAGCCCGCATTGAGATCGCAGACGGCGATCTGATCCAGGCAGGCCGACTGGTTGAAGGTCTGGAGTTTGCCGAGACCCGGATGCGGGTCCAGATTGAGCGTGAATTTGAACCCTTCTGGGTCGAAGATACCCAGGCCCTGCGCGAGCACATCCGTGAAGGGGCAGAGCACACCATCCAGTTTTATGGCAATCTGGCCGAGGAAAACCCCGGCTTCATCGAGCCGGTCGCCCTTAAGGCCCAGGGGTATGCAAGCCTTGGCCAACCCGACAGGGCTTTCGCCGAGCTGGAAGCGGCTCGAGAGCAGGTCTTCAACGGCGAGCTCATCAATGATGTGGGCGAACAAATGACCTGGCTTCTCAATGATATGGCGACCGTTGCCGAACAGCAGGGCGATTTTGAACGCGCCGTCACCTTGATGGATGAAGCCGCAAGCCTGAGCGAATACAACTCAGCCAATGTGAGCCAGCGGATCAATCTTGCCTTCATGCTGGCCCTTGATGGGCAAGCTGAGCGCGCGCTGGAGCAGCTTGAGCAGGTTGATGTCGAGCAGACCTCAGCCCACGGCAAGGCCATGGTTCTGACCACGCGCATTTGCGCAGAGGCTTTGGGCGGGATCGCCAGTGAGTTTGATGCTGAGCTTCAGGAACTCAGCGACGCTGGCATGATCATTTCAGGCTTCCACCAATATGCCCTTGCCTGCATCGATGACCGCGATCAGGCCGCAGCCCTGATGGTCGAGCGGCTCAATCATCCAGCCGCTCGCGCCGACGCCCTGGTTGCACTCCAGGAGTATCTCGATGTTGAGGGCGAGTACAAAAGTCCGTTCCGCCCGCAGCTCGACGCCCACGAAGACGCCGTGATCGCACGGCCGGACGTCGCCGCCGCGATCAACCGTGCAGGCCGCATCATCGAAGTCGGCGTGGCATACTAAGTTCGGGAGACAGGGTGGAAGGTCGCGGTCCGGCATTGAGCCACCGCATGCCCCCTCCCCCCCCAGGAGCACCTCCCCCGCAAGCAGGGGCGCAAACCTATCACACAACGCCGCAAGAGTTTAGCGATGGTCTCGATCAGTCGATGGTGTCTGAGGGGAAAGTCATCGCGCCCGACTGAGCGAACGCGAGGGAGGACAGAAACATGGTGGGCGGTGACGGGGTCGAACCGCCGACCTACTGGGTGTAAACCAGTTGCTCTACCAGCTGAGCTAACCGCCCGGAGCAATCTTCTTACGCCGGACGCTCCACTGGCTTCAAGCGGTCTGAGCCGTAACAACCGAGATTTCTCACAGTTTTTGCATGAGCGCCGAGCTTTTCCAGCGCTCGGGCCACGGCTGGATCGTCCTGGTGGCCTTCGATGTCGAGGAAGAAGAGCTGTTCCCACGGTGCGCCGGCGATCGGTCGACTTTCCAGCTTGGTCATGTTCACGCCTTCCTGACGCAGACCATCCAGCGCATCGACGAGCGAACCGGCCTCATCAGACGTCACAAAGACCAGCGAAGTCTTGCAGGGCAAAAGCGTGCTGGCGGGCTCAGGACTACGAGCCAACGCCACAAATCGGGTCTGGTTACCTTCCACATCGGAAATGCGCGGTTCGATCACATGCAGGCCGAACAGAGCCGCAGCTTCAGGGCCTGCGACTGCAGCCACAGACGAGCCTTCATCCATGGCCCGCTCAAGCGCACGCGTGGTGGACGATACCGGCACCTGGCGCACATCGGTGCGGGCATTGAGCCAGCGCTGGGCCTGGCGCAAAGCCTGGGGGTGGCCGTAGATCACACGGACCGGACCAAGGTCTGTCGCCTTGCCCAGCACAGCATGCTCGATGCGGTGATAATGCTCGCCAGCGATTTTCAGCGACGTGTCGCGCAAAAGGTCATAGACCTCCACGATGCCGCCCGTGCCGGTATTTTCAATTGGAACGAAGCCATAGTCCGCCTCCCCATCGGCAACGGCCCGGAAAATCCCTGAGTAGTCCCGCTTGATGTCCGGCTGCAGCCCGGAATACCGCCCGGCAAAATGGCTGTGCACTGCGAAATGGGAGTAGCTGCCCGGACCACCCAGATAGGCGACACTGGCTTCAGACAGCATCCGGTCGCTCGCCCGGGCATCGAGGCCTGCGCGTTGGCGACGCAGAGAGTCGTCGATGAGCAGTTGGAAAAGCTTTTCAACAAAGGTCGGATCAAGGCCAAGCGCCTCACCGACCGAAACGCCACGCGCAATCACATCGGCTTCACGCTCCAGATCACGAACGGGAGCTTTCTCCCCCGCCTTCAACGCCCCAAGTGCTTCGCCCAGACGACGGCGGTCTGCCAGAAGGCGCAGGATCTCCCGGTCGGCACTGTCGATCGCCTGGCGCAGTGCTGCGCGGTCCGACACCTGGTCAGGTTTGGCTGTGTTTGACATTGATCCGGCAACTCCTGGTACGAAAAACCCCGCCGTTTCGGGCGGGGTCCTGGTGGCTTGGTTTCGACACGCGTCGCCTCAGCCGGACCCCAAGGGATCAGCAAAGTAAAACCCGTAAAAATATGCGGCGCACGGTTTCATGGGTCGAAGCATGGCCACCATCGCTTCGGTCGGTCAAGCAGCAAGGATGGATTTTGTTACCGGCACCTCGGTTCATGCGACCTCTAAGACACGCCAGTATTTGACAGAAACTCCGGCGCGCTGTCCCATCAGGGGTGGAGTTTGGGGGGAATACACCATGTACCGCACTGCGCTCACCTTCGCTGCGATCAGCCTTCTGGGCTTAAGCGCCTGCGGACCGTCGAGCGACGACAAAGCGTCGACGACAAGCGAAGTGGTCGCTCAAGGCACAACGACGGTGCTGATTGCGACCGAGCTTGGTGACATCACGGTTGAACTCAACCCCGGTGCAGCGCCCATCACGGTTGAGAACTTCCTGATGCATGTGAACGCCGACGTTTACGACGGCGGGTCGTTTTACAGAGCCGTGCGCGATGAGAATGAGCGTGCAGACGTGGACCCCATGAACCTCGTCCAGGGCGGGTTTGGGCAAGACGGCTATCCCGGCGCTGAAGGCATTACCCATGAACCAACGACCGAAACCGGCCTTACGCACTCACGCGGCGCGATATCCATGGGCCGGTATGAGGTCGGCACCGCCGCGACCGAATTCTTCATCATGGTCAACGACTACCCGGGCCTTGATGCCGGACCCGGCACGCGCAATCCCGATGAGGCCGGCTATGCAGTATTTGGCGAGGTTGTGAGCGGCATGGACGTGGTGGAAGCCATCTGGGGCCAGCCCACCAGCCTCGCCAACGCACCGGACGACTATCAGTACCCGCAATACATGGATGCACCGGTAGAGATCACCGAGGTGCGAGTGGTCGACTAGGCGTTAGCCGCCCCGCACCGTCTTTGCGTACTGATCTGCCACCCAAAGGCTGCGCTCACGTGCGGAAAACTCGTGGGTTTTGCCTTCATGCTTGATGCGCGCAACAGGCGTCACCTCAAAGGCCGAGCCGGTCAGGAAGATTTCGTCCGCATCGAGCAGTTCTTCGGGGCTGATACGACGGGTGTCATCGACTTCCAGCCCGTGGTCACGGCACAACTTGATGACAGTCTGGCGAGTGATGCCATTGAGGAAGCGGTCCGCGTTCGGCGTATGAAGCGTGTTACCCTTCACGTAGAAGATATTTGACCCGCTGGACTCAGCCACATTGCCTTCCCAGTCGAGCATCAGGGCATCATAGGCCCCAAGCGCCTGGGCTTCAGACTTTGCGCAAATGCTGATCTGGTAGTTACCTGCGGCCTTGGCCTGAACCCGAATGCATTCCGGCGGAGGACGGCGGGTAGGAACGGTCGCCAGATCAACGCCCTTCGCCAGGGTGTCTGGATCCACATAGCTGTCCCAGTCCGTCCAGGCAGCAACGGCAAAGTGCGCCGGCCCGGCTTGTGACGGATCGACACCCATTTTCCTGGAGCCAAGGAAAGCAAAAGCGCGCACATAGGCCGTGTCAAAGCCATTGGCTTCCAGCGTCTCGTACTTGGCCTTGTCGATCTCTTCTGCCGTTACCTTGAGCGGCAGGAAGATGGCCTGCGCAGAGCGGATGAGACGCTCGGAGTGCTTTCGGCATTCGAAAATCTTGCCGCCATAGGCGCGCTCGCCTTCAAATACGGCCGTAGAATAATGCAGCGCGTGGCTTAACAGGTGGGTGCGAGCTTCACGCCAGGGGATCAACTTGCCATCGAGGTGAATGAAACCGTCGCGGTCGTCGAAATCAGGCATGATAGCCATGCGGTAACCCTTTATGTGGCCTGTGAGCCGGGTCGGTCTGACCACCGCCGGGCTCGAATTCGCCGGGAAACTAGCCTGTTACCGACCAGAACCAAAGCCCGAAACAGAACCGGGCGCAGCTGTTAACTGCGCCCGGCCTGATTGTCTCACGATGTCATGCCTGCAAAGCAGATTAGTGTGGGCGAGCCTCGCCCGTGCCCTCACCTTTTTGAGCGAGCCCGGCCAGCGCTGCAGCGTCAGCTTCGGTCCACTCCACCGCTTCCAGCGGCTTGGTCAGCGCCTGCTTCAGCACCTCGTCGACAGTTTCCACCGCAATGATCTCCAGATTCTCTTTGACGTTATCAGGAACCTCTTCAAGGTCCTTCACGTTCTCAGAGGGGATCAGCACGGTTTTGACGCCGCCGCGGAGCGCTGCGAGCAGCTTCTCCTTCAGGCCACCGATCGGAAGCACACGGCCACGCAGCGTAATCTCGCCGGTCATCGCCACGTCCTTGCGAACGGGAATACTGGTAAGTGCGGATACAATCGCGGTTATCATGGCGCCACCAGCTGACGGGCCATCCTTCGGCGTTGCGCCTTCTGGAACGTGCACGTGAATGTCGGTGGTCCGGAAGACCGTCGGCTTCACCCCAAGCTGTGGCGCGCGCGCCTGAACATAGGAGTTCGCCGCGGAGATGGATTCCTTCATCACATCGCGCAGGTTACCGGTCACCGTCATCTTGCCGCGACCAGGCATATCGACCGCTTCAATGGTCAGCAGGTCACCACCCACCTCCGTCCACGCAAGCCCCGTCACAAGGCCGACCTGGTCTTCAGATTCGGTCTCGCCGAAGCGGTGCTTACGCACACCGGCAAAATCAGCCAGATTGTCTGACGTCACAGTGATTTCAGTCGCTTCCCCGGAGACCAGCTTGCGCACGGTCTTGCGAGCCAGACGGGCCAGCTCACGCTCCAGGTTACGAACCCCGGATTCGCGCGTGTAGTAGCGAATAAGGTCGCGCAGCGCGTCGTCAGTCACCGTCCACTCTCCCTCTTTAAGGGCGTGATTCTTGATCTGCTTGGGGATCAGGTGGCGACGGGAAATCTCGATTTTCTCATCCTCGGTGTAACCGGCAATCCGGATTATCTCCATGCGGTCCAGCAAGGGCTGGGGCAGGTTCAACGTGTTCGCCGTCGTGATGAACATCACGTCGGACAGGTCGTAATCGACCTCCAGATAGTGATCGTTGAACGTCGAGTTCTGCTCCGGATCCAGCACTTCGAGAAGCGCAGCAGCCGGATCACCGCGATAGTCAGCCCCAAGCTTGTCGATCTCATCGAGAAGGAAGAGCGGGTTGGAGCTCTTGGCTTTCTTCATCGACTGGATCAGGCGGCCAGGCATGGACCCGATATAGGTGCGGCGGTGACCCCGGATTTCCGCTTCATCGCGCACACCGCCCAGCGACATGCGCACAAACTCACGGCCTGTGGCCTCTGCGATCGAGCGCCCCAGCGACGTTTTACCCACACCTGGAGGACCAACGAGGCAGAGGATTGGCCCCTTGAGCTTTTTGGTGCGCGCCTGAACGGCGAGGTGCTCAATGATGCGTTCCTTGACCTTCTCAAGGCCGTAGTGATCGCGATCAAGGGTCGCTTCGGCTTTGCCAAGGTCAGACTTGATCCGCTTCTTCTTGTTCCACGGAATGGAGAGGATCCAGTCGAGATAGTTGCGCACCACGGTGGCTTCCGCCGACATGGGGCTCATCTGGCGCAGCTTTTTCATCTCCTGATCGACTTTGGCGCGCGCTTCTTTCGACAGCTTGGTGGCCTCGATGCGCTCTTCAAGCTCGGCAAGCTCTTCCTTGCCTTCGTCGCCCTCGCCCAGCTCACGCTGGATCGCCTTCATCTGCTCATTGAGATAATACTCGCGCTGAGTCTTCTCCATCTGCCGCTTCACGCGGTTACGGATTTTCTTTTCCACCTGAAGGACGGAGATTTCCCCTTCCATCAGGCCGAAGACCTTCTCCAGACGCGAGGACACACTGGCATCAGCCAAAAGATCCTGCTTCTCGGTGATTTTCACTGCGAGGTGCGACGCGATCGTGTCAGCCATCTTGGCCGCGTCCGCGATCTCACCAACCGCCGTGAGCGCCTCAGGCGGCACCTTCTTGTTCAGCTTCACATAGTCGTCGAATTTTTCAGCCGCGGCGCGCATCAGCGCTTCGACCTCGGCCGGGTCAGCGACATCTTCGTCAACCAGATCGGCTTCGGCTTCGAAATAGGCCTCGTTATCAAGGAAACGCTTCACCTCAACGCGGCGGCCACCTTCGACCAGAACTTTGACGGTCCCGTCGGGCAGCTTCAGGAGCTGAAGGACGCTGGCGAGCACACCGGATGTGTAGATCGCATCCGTATCAGGATCGTCATCGGCCGCGCTCTTCTGAGTCGCCAACAGGATTTGCTTGTCTGCTCGCATCACCTCTTCAAGGGCGCGCACAGATTTATCGCGGCCCACGAAGAGCGGCACAATCATGTGCGGGAAAACGACAATGTCGCGCAGCGGCAGCAGCGGAAGAATTTTTGTTTCGCTCATCGGTCAAATCTCCAGGCGGCGCATCAGCCCGCCCTGTAAAGGCACGGAATACTGACGCGAGTCGGCCCCTTCAGGGCACCGACGCAAACACCCCGTGCTCATATTGAGAGCGTGGGGCCATTCGCTTCGCTACTCAAGTGGCGGCAGTCTTGCGGCGCTTCAAGTCTGACAGCTGCGACGCGCGCTATTTAGCCCTATTGCGGCGTCACAAATCGTGGATACCGCCTTGCCTCAATACAATCAGGCTCCCGTGGGCTTTCAAGCAGCGACTGCGGGTTCTCAAAGAAAGCGACAGCAAGGCTCATCGCACATCCATCGCCGCTCCAATTGGTTGTTTCGCTGTGAAACCCTCCGGGAATTGAAATGAGGCGCGACGCGCTAAGAGTTTGAGCAGCTTGAACGCCCCATCGCGGCGGTGTCAGTGCATCAAGCTCTCCTGCCAGTATAAGTGTTGGGATGGCGCTAAACGTGGGTTCCACTTCGTCATCTGGTCTTGGGGTAACGCCCCATCTCTCGCAGACACCGGGGGTAAACACCGCACCGTCCAAACCGGCAAAACTATCTGGAACCGGTCCGTTGGCGCGCGCCGCGAACGGAAGCGCTTCACTACACCAGACCGACAGCCTGACACCCCAGTCAAAATCTGCAGCGCCATTTGGGGAGGCCAGTGGCTTGCTCGCTGCAAGGGCGTGCTCCATGCGTCGCGGTGCCTCCGCAAACGTTCCCGCGGAGTAAACAGGCACGCGCCCGACCAAATCAGTTGGGCAAACCCTGCCTTCTCCCGCAGCCGAGTGGCACGCCTCGGTCGCAGACGCGACGGCGCTAAAATATCGTCTCTCCAGGTCCGGGTAACTTGCAGAACATTCGTCATCGCTCTCGCACATCTGCGCGACGCGTCGCAGCACGGTTTCCAGATTGGCAGGATACTCATCATCAAAGCGGGCCGAGTGGGGAAGCGGTGAATCAAGGACCATAGCCTCGACCCGGTCCGGGAATTCGCGTGCATAGGTCAAAGCCAGACGCGTTCCGTAAGACAACGCGAACAGCGCCAGCTTTTCTTCACCCAGAACCTCTCGCAAATCATCGATATCTCGCGCGCTTGCAGCTGAATGAAACTGGTTCAGGTCCACGCCCTGAGACGTTAAACTCTCTTTGCAGGAATCAAGCGCGGCAAAGAGCTCTGACTGTGCCGCCTCTCCAGTTGCAGCCAATGCCGGGCCAAGCGCCTCACACTGGAGTGAAGGCACGGCAAACCGGGTGCCACGCCGCCCGAAAACGATGAAATCCCGATTTTGAGTCCACTGATAAGCACCGGGATATTGAGCTGCGCGCAGCCCACCCTCTCCCGGGCCACCAGGAAGGAACACAACGGGTGCCAGGCCGGGTTCAGGATCCACCGCACGCACTCGAATGACCGGCAAGCGAAGTTCCAGCCCATCAGGGCTATCGGAATCCTGAGCAACCACAAGGTATCCGCGCTGATATCGTGGACCGCTAACCTGAAGCGGGAAATCCGCGTCGGCTGCTACCATTTCAAGCCGCGGCAGCTCGGACTGAGCCAGAGCGGGAGCAATCGGGTTTGCAGCAAATGTGATGAAAACCAGAACTCCAAATAGCCTGGGCGACACAAAACGCATGAATGACTCCAAACAAAACGAGCCGCACCAAACTGGCGCGGCTCGTTACTCTAGGCACGGGGGTGGCCCCTGCCAGTTAAAGTTTGGAAGCCTTTTTAAGCGCCCTGCTGCTCTTTGGCGTCTTTCTGGGACTTGGCGTAAATATAGAGCGGGGTTGCATCGCCGGTGACGACCTCGGCGTTGACCACAACCTCTTCCACACCTTCCATGCTCGGCAGGTCGAACATGGTATCCAGAAGAATACCTTCCATGATGGACCGCAGACCACGGGCCCCAGTCTTGCGCTCAATAGCCTTTTCAGCAATGGCAGTCAGCGCATCCTCGGTAAAGGACAGGCCAACGCCTTCCATCTCGAACAGGCGTTGGTACTGCTTGACCAGAGCGTTCTTCGGCTCGGTCAGGATCTTCACCAGGGCGTCCGTGTCGAGATCTTCCAGAGTCGCGATCACAGGAAGTCGGCCCACGAACTCAGGGATGAGACCGAACCGGGTCAGATCATCCGGCTCCACATCCTTCAGGACATCACCCTGGCGACGGGCATCAGGATCACGCACGTCAGCGCCAAAGCCGACAGCAGAGCCCTTGCCGCGCTGTGAGATAATCTTGTCGAGGCCTGCGAACGCTCCACCCACGATGAAGAGAATGTTGGTCGTATCCACCTGCAGGAATTCCTGCTGGGGATGCTTGCGGCCACCCTGCGGCGGAACCGAGGCGACCGTGCCTTCCATGATCTTCAGAAGTGCCTGCTGCACGCCCTCACCTGACACATCACGGGTGATGGACGGGTTGTCAGACTTACGGCTGATCTTATCGATCTCGTCGATGTAGACGATGCCGCGCTGGGCGCGCTCAACATTATAGTCAGCCGACTGCAGCAGCTTCAGAACGATATTTTCGACGTCTTCACCTACATAACCAGCTTCGGTCAGGGTGGTGGCGTCGGCCATGCAGAATGGCACATCAAGGATGCGCGCCAGCGTCTGGGCGAGCAGCGTCTTGCCGCAACCGGTCGGACCAATCAGCAGGATGTTGGACTTGGAAAGCTCCACGTCCTGATTCTGGGTTGCGTGGTTGAGGCGCTTGTAGTGGTTGTGCACAGCCACCGAAAGAACGCGCTTCGCCGTCTGCTGACCGATCACATAGTCCTGAAGGACTTCAAAGATTTCGGTCGGGCTCGGCACGCCTTCCTTGGACTTCACCAGCGAGGATTTGTTCTCCTCGCGAATGATGTCCATGCAAAGCTCAACGCATTCATCGCAGATAAAGACCGTTGGGCCAGCAATCAGCTTGCGGACCTCGTGCTGGCTCTTTCCGCAGAAGGAGCAATACAGCGTGCTCTTGCCGTCGCCTGTCGTTGCCTTGGTCATAACCGCTCCTTACGGTCTGCCGCTTCGCGCTTTCGCGCCTGTGTCGCTGGAGGCCTGCCCGGTTGCCTTGGCATCAACGGGAGACACTCGACTCTCCCTACGCAAGATCAAGGCCGGACCTTAGCGAAACGTTTCATTTTGCATTCGACCACACGCCATGCGCAGTGATCAAGCACGCAAAACGGTCGAAGGGCCACCAACGGCAGCCCTTCGCAGTCTAATCACTTAAGGATGAACAGCCGGTATCAGGCTATTATCAGGTCGCTTCGGGGCCACCACGCTTTTCATAGACGTGATCAATCACACCAAAATCACGGGCTTCTTCAGCGCTGAGATAGGTGTCGCGGTCGAGCGTTTTCTCAACGGTTTCAAGATCCTGGCCGGTATGCTTGACGTAGATGTCATTCATGCGGCGCTTGATTTTCAGGATATCTTCACCGTGGCGCTCGATATCGGAGGTAGTCCCGCGGAAGCCGCCAGACGGCTGGTGCATCATGATTCGCGCGTTTGGCGTGGCAAAGCGCATATCTTTCTCGCCAGCAGCCAGAAGCAGCGAGCCCATGGATGCAGCCATACCCACACAGGCGGTCGCGACCGGGCAGCGGATGTATTGCAGCGTGTCGTAGATCGCCAGGCCTGCGCTCACCGAGCCCCCCGGTGAGTTGATGTACATGGCGATTTCCTTGTTCGGGTTTTCCGACTCAAGGAAGAGAAGCTGGGCGACCATCAGGCTGGCCATGTGATCTTCGATCGGACCAGTCACGAAGACGATGCGCTCCTTCAGGAGGCGCGAGTAAATATCATAGGACCGTTCCCCACGGGCGGTTTGCTCAACCACCATCGGGACCAGGGCCATCATCGTTTCGTGCGGATCCTGCATCGTCAGCTCCCGTCGCGCGCAAGAATAGAAGTCATCGGCCAAGGACATGGCCTGCGTTGCACACTCTGGCAAGGACTGGCCCCGCGCGCAAACGCAGCGGGCGCCTGAATGGCGCCCGCTTTGTTTTTAATCTTTGGCTTTCTTGGCTGCTGCCTTTTTGGCCGGAGCCTTCTTGGCAGGAGCTTTTTTCGCCGGGGCCTTCTTCTTGGCAGCGGGCTTTTCATTGGCCTCGCCGTCATCAGCCTTTTTCTTTGCTGCGGCTTTTTTGGCCGGAGCCTTCTTCGCAGGCGCTTTTTTCTGGGTAGGCTTTTTAGCCGGGGCCGGTTCGTCGTCGTCTGCGAACAGCGCCTCGCGGTCCACCTCGACCTCGGTCACCTCAGCCAGCTCCAGCACGTAGTCGACGACCTTTTCTTCGTAGATCGGCGCGCGCAGACCCTGCAGGGCACTCGGGTTCTTCTGGTAGAACTCGATGACCTGGCGTTCCTGGCCTGGATATTTCTGAGCTTCCTGGTTCATGGCGCGGGCCAGCTCTTCCTGGCTGACGTCGACATTGGCCTTGCGACCCATCTCGGCAAGCACCAGGCCCAGGCGCACGCGGCGCTCGGCGATGGTGCGGTATTCCGCCTTGAGTTCGTCTTCCGACTTGCCCTTGTCTTCCTCGTCCAGATCGCCGGACTCGATAGCCTTGGCCACTTCGCTCCAGATCGCATCAAACTCCTGATCGACCATGCGGCCCGGCAGTTCGACGTCCTCGTGAGCCGCATCAATCTGGTCGAGCAGTGCGCGCTTGACTTTCATACGGGAGGCTTGGGCGTGCTCGGTCTCAAAGCGCTTGGACAGCGCATCCTTGAGCGTCTCGAGGTCGGACAGACCCAGCTTTTCAGCCAGGCTGTCATCAATCTTGGTCTCAACCGGACCCTGAACGTCAGTCACTTCAGTCTCGAAGACAGCTTCCTTACCGGCCAGGTGTTCAGCCTGATAATCTTCCGGGAAAGTCACGGTGACGTCGGTCTTGTCGCCAGGCTTGGTGCCAACCAGCTGGTCTTCGAAGCCCGGAATGAACTGGCCGGAGCCCAACACCAGCTCAGCACCTTCGGCGGTGCCGCCATCAAAGGCTTCACCGTCGATCCGGCCGGTGAAGTTAATGACAACCTTGTCGCCGTCATTCGCCTTGGCTTTCGCGCCCGTGCCGCGGCTCTCGTAGGACTGGGCCTGCTTGGCCAGCTCTGCAAGGGCTTCGTCGATCTGCTCATCGGCGATCGGTGCAACCGGGCGGGTCACCTTGAAGGACTTGGCATCGGCCGGCTCAAATTCAGGCATGACTTCAACCGAAATCTCGAACGAGAAGTCAGCGCCGTTCTTCATGACGTCTTCTGCGTCGGACTTTACGTCCACCGCCGGCTGAGCAGCCGGGCGCAGATTGCGCTCGCTCAAGGTTTCCTCGGTCGCCTTCGGGACGATCTCCTGGAGGATGTCGCCCATGATGGACGCGCCGAACATCTTGCGGATGTGGCCAGCTGGTACCTTGCCCGGGCGGAAGCCCTTCAGACGGACTTCAGGGCGGATCTCATCGATCTTGGCGGTCAGCTTTTCTTCAAGCTCGGAAGCCGGAACAACGACTTCAAACTGGCGTGACAGCCCTTCGGAGGATTTTTCAACAACGTTCATCGCAAGCAGGCCTTCGTGTGGATCGGCGAACCAGTCGTCCGGTAATCGCTCGTCATGAATGGAAAAGCGTACCGACAACCAGCCGGAAAATGAGCGCGCGTTATGTCACGGGGAAATTCCAGACGCAACGGGGTCAAAGCGGTTGGGGTGTAGAGGACGTGAATTGGCCCATCGCCTCAGGGCCGAACAGAAGTCTCTATCGACTACAGGTCAAATGATTTTGGGGCCGATCACGGAATGTTATTCACAGATCTCAAGCGTGCGTCATCGCTACAGCATTGGGCCCGACCGACCGGATATGGGGGTGGACAAGGAAAACCCGAGCGCTTTCGCGCTCGCAAGGGCGACCGCCCGCCCGCAGCGGGAGCGAGCTTGCTCGCGGCAAGCGAGGAGCGAAAGCCCGGACGGGCGCGAAGATCAGGAAAACCGAGCAAAGCTCGCAAGGCGAACAGCCGCCCGCAGTGAGCGGGGCTTGACCCCGCGCAGCGAGGAGCCGACTGAGCGGAGCGCAGGAGGACAAGAAATAATGGTGCGGGTTGGTGAACCAACCTTGAACCAACTTTTTGAAGTATTAGCCGATTGGGAACGTGAACTCGAAGCTTTAGACGCGGCGGACCTCAATAATCTGGGGATAGAACCATGAGCGGGCCGGAGAAGAGCCCGCCGCCGTTTTCTCTGCGGCTGACTTTTGAGGAGCGGGTTGCGCTCGACCGCATGGCGCGCGGGCGTCCGGTTGGGGCCTATATCCGCGACAGGCTCTTCGGGGATGGCGTTTCAAAGCGCCGCGCTGAATCTCGCAGGCCATCCGTCGATAATGCAGCGCTGGCCCGCGCTTTGAGCGCGTTGGGACAATCCCGCCTGGCCGCCAATCTCAACCAGATCGCCAAAGCCGCTCATATGGGCGCGCTTCCGGTCAGCCCGGAGCTGGAAGACGACCTGGCCGCCGCCTGCGCGGACGTTCAGGCGATGCGCCGGGCGCTTGTGCAGGCCCTGGGCCTGCGCGCCGGAGACGGGCCATGATCCTGGTCGGCAATCAACGCGGCGGCGCGCGCGATCTGGCGGCGCATCTCATGAAGGACGAGAACGAGCACATTTCTGTGCATGAGTTGCGCGGCTTTGCCTCCGAAGACTTGCGCGCCGCGCTCCAGGAGGTCGAAGCGGTAAGCCGGGGCACGCGCTGCCGCCAGCATCTGTTTTCGATGAGTCTGAACCCGCCGCCGCAGGAACAGGTGTCCACTGACGTCTTTGAGGACGCGATTGAGCGCGCCGAGGACCGGCTTGGTCTGAACGGCCAGCCTCGCGCCGTCGTGTTTCACGAAAAGGACGGCCGCAGGCACGCTCATGCGGTGTGGAGCCGGATCGACGCCGAAACGATGAAGGCGGTGCCGCTGCCCTATACGCGTAATAATCTGCAGGAGCTGTCCCGTGAGCTATATCTGGAACAGGGCTGGGAGATGCCGAGCGGGATCGCGGATCGCTCCCGTTCTGATCCAAAAAACTACACCCTGGAGGAGTGGCAGCAATGCAAGCGCCAGGGGCTGGACCCGAAAGCGGTCAAAACCGCAATCCAGGACGCCTGGGCGATCTCCGATTCAAAGAGTGCCCTGTCCCAGGCGCTGGAAGAGCGCGGCTTCACCCTGGCCCGAGGCGACCGGCGCGGCTTTGTCGCGCTGGATCACACCGGCGAGCCCTATGCGCTGGCGCGATATGCGGGCGTGAAAGCCAAAGCTGTTCGCGAGCGCTTGGGCGATGCGGACGCCCTGCCGTCAATGGACCAGGCGAAAGACCGCCTGGCCGTCCGAATGCTCCCGGCGATGGATCGCCTGGAGGCCGAAGCGCAGGTCCGGCAGGACGCCGAGCAACGGCTATTCGAAACCAAACATGCCGCGCTGGTCGAACGCCAACGCGCTGAACGCGCGCTCCTGAAGCGCCAACAGGAGGTGCGCCATTGGAAAGAAGCCCGTGAACGCCAGGGCCGGTTCCGGCCCGGATTGGGCGGCGTCTGGGACCGCTTAACCGGAGAGCACCGGCGCATCGCGACGGAGAATGAAAATGCCGCCTATGCGGCGCTGAAACGCGCGCGGCACGAAGCCGATGGTCTGATCCTGAAGCAACTGGACCAACGCAGGGCGCTGGATAGGGCCCGCGAGCAGGAGCGCGCACGCGCCCAGCAGCTCCAGCGGGAGCTTGAGGCGGACAAACGGCGCTATGAGGCCATGCGCGCGGCAAAGGCCAGGCATGACTTCGACAAGGCGCGACAGGCCCAGGCACCACCCAATGAGGCGGATAGGCCGAGATCCGAAAAAGTTCATGACCGGCATCAGGAGGCTCTGAAGCGCTTGCGCGAAGGCCGCCGGATCACACAAGGCGATCAAGGTCGCGATGGTCCTGACCTCACCTAATGAGATGCAAATCTATACTGGGAAACGCAGGCAAGAGACTCCGAACGAGGGCCCGTATTGCTTGGCGGCGTAAATACGTTTTTATGCCTTGCGGGCGCTGGGGCGGAGCCCCAGGCAGTCCCGTCTATGTACGAATAGCGACCCAGGATCGGCCCATGATCTCGACTTGCGTGATATCGCCGCCGAGGACCATGTCACGCGCGAAGCTTCCCATATCGAAGTAATAGCGCAAATGTTCAGGGATTTCATTCAGAAGCCCGGTGTCATCGATATAGCTTTCGGCATATTCGAGTGGCGTGCCTTCAAAGAGATAGACATCATCGAGATGGCCTAGAACCTCGTCAGCGGTGCAGCTGAGATGGTTGGCGAGATAGATCGCCTTCACGGCATCGTCTTTGCTTAAGTCTTCGAACGCTTCGAACCAAAGTTTGAGATTGGCCTGATTGACGCCGATTGCTGAGAAAAGCGCGCAATTATCGCCGTCGATGAATTGGACTTCGTATTCCTCGACAGGATCGCCGTATTCGTTGCGGTGAGACGCGGATTTTTTGAGATAATCTTCGTAAGTGCTGAAATAAAAGCCAGCGGCTGAAATGTCGTAAGGTGTAGCGTGATAAATGTTGGTCATGTGCTCCTCCTTTGCTTTGAACGCAGAAGGAACAGCGGGTGCGGAAAGTGGCAGGCACAATTGCCTTCACGGGGCCGTCAGGCCGTGGCGCGGATGGCGGTTGTGGCTGCCACGGCAGCCGCTAATGATGCGGGTAATTCAAAGCGGGAGGAAACCCACAACTCGTGGTAATGCGGCACTTAGGGCCTGATAGCTATGACGACCTCAGTTTGGAAGTGTCCAACCGATGCGCTCGCGAAGGAATCTGAGCTTTAGTACAAGTTGCTCACCGAGCACGTCTATAAACAGAGCATCAACAGCTAGACCGAAAATGTTTGCTGGACGATAGGCTGCTCACGGTCCGTGAATAGTTGGAAATCATTGCGGTGTATCAAACCTCGGAATGGTGAATTTTCAGCGTCTGAGCGAGCGAGCTCGAAACCTGCTGAGTCAAACCAGTGGATCACGCCATCTGCAACTACCGGAATGACAGCGTATTTTCCTCGACGACCATCCGTACCGCTTAGCGTTGCGTTCGATGATCTGCGACGGACTCGACGTTCCGCCGCAACTGCCCGGGACTTTTTCCATTCAAGGAAAATCTGAGGATCAATCCTGTCATCGGCAGCGATTTCATCGCGCTGCAAGTCTAGCCAAGCGTCGAACTCTGGCCTCAGCATTTCCCCAGCCTCTCGCGTTCCGACCAAACCTTCAGCGAGTGCAAATGCTACGAATGGATCCAGGGTCCCCCACCTGAGCAGCTCTCTTGCCCAAAAGCCCAGCCACGGCAGACCAGTGGTTTCTCGCCAAGCCTCTAGAGATGGAACAACAACTGCACCGTCAACGCCATCTGCCCAGGCACGGGCAACTACCGCACCCAATCCAACACCCAAACGGAATTCCAAATTGTCGCTGACAAAACGCTGCCAGGAACGGAGAGCATGCGGCTCGGGAGCGTCGTAATCTGGGGCGCGCATCCACCATGACAACACGCTCTTCCAGTTATCCAGTATCGCTTGATCCGTCTCAGTTGAACGAACCCTAAATCCAAAGCCTCTGTCATTTGCTAGAAGCTCTCCGAGTTCGAGAAATACTTGCAGTCGGTCGGCATCCTCCGCGGCACCAAAATCTTGAGCATCTCGCAACCGGCTTAGAACATCTGGAACAATTGCATCGAACCGCCGTCCGACGTAGGGCGTAAAGCCGTATTGATAAAGTCGACTACGTTCATCCCGTTCAGGATAAATCTCTTGGATGATGGCTCGCCCCCTCCGGATAAACGCCGCCTCCATCCACTCCTCTTGCGCAGCCGCGTACGTAGTAAACGTTCTGCTCCATATGCCAGAGAGTGCTTCCTCTGCTTCGGCTCCTTCAAACTCAGTGTCGTCAATTCGTTGAAGCTCTTCTAGTGCGCTCAAAAGAACGCCGTCTAATTCATCGATGCTGTCTGCGAGACGCGCTCGCTTGTCATCTGATGCTCGCCCCGCATTGGGACTGATGTCAGGCGGCAGGACGTCTTCTAGCCAAGCAAGAAAGCCCTCCCCACTCATGCCAAGAAGCTCGCGGGCTCGCACTGCTATACCGTCGAGCAGAAGTGCTAATGGACTGTCGACCTCTTGGCGATCGAACTCCTCCGCCAATAAAGCCCCCCTAAGTAGGGCCCAATCTTCTTCCATCGCAGCAATCTGTCTAAGCTGCTTGCGACGGTTCCCCCGCGCCGTAGTCGAGGGGCGTGCTGGTATTGGAACGAGTGTAATCCCTTCAAGCCCGTTTCCCGCACCCGGTCGACCCGCTCGGCCCGCCAAGTTTCGGAACTCAGATGTAGTCATGCGATTTTCGACTTGTCGTTCGTCTGCAGCGTTGAAAGAACGCCTCATCAAAGACGGAACGAAAATCATATCGAAAGGTAGATTGACACCCTCAGTGAGGGTCGCTGTAGCAACGGTGACCGGACAAATACCTCGGTCAATAAGGTCGACCATCAATCTGCGAATACGTTGCGGCATTTGGCCATGGTTAGACGCAATACCGTGATCGAGTAGCGCCACCTCATAGGAATCCTCTCCACAATAGTCTACGCAAGCTGCACGAGCGTCTTCGTACCTTTGCCTGTCGTTGGCATTTTCGGGAATAGAGAAGCCAGGCGCATCCGCCCAAGATGCGAGCCTCAATGCATCCTTATACCAACCCATTGTTCGTTCAGGTTGCTGCGCGATTGATATCAGTATGCGTCGTCCACCTTCAGCAAGGTGCAATGCGGTCCAAAGCACACTAAGCTGGTTAAAGCGATTGATACTGTTTCTCATGAGCGCAGGAAGTTGCGGCATCGGTGGAGTGCGAAGATTGATAAAAACTGGTTCGTCGCGACCTCGAACATAGAGAGGCTTCCCGTTCAAAATTTCTAAAAGCATTCGGCCCGCGCCGCCTGGATTAGTCTCAAAAGACCCAATGATCTGCCGGGTACTCCGATGTTCCGACCCTACCGGCTCAGCATCTTCTTGGCCTTCAATCCATCGAGCGACAGGACCCGCAGCACCCCCGGCGACTGCTGTAAGTGCAATGCGAGTGATATCTGGGCATCGTTCAAGAGTCTTGGTAACGAAGGCCTCAAGTCGCAATGACCGAGAAGAGTGTTCGGCAAAGTCATCTTGCGTTCGTTCATTGTCTTCCGGAATGATTTGATGTGCTTCATCTACGATCAAGAGACGTAAGCGACGTAACAAAATCGGACCGAGATAACGCATAAGCGCGTCCGCTTTCTCTACCGTGGCAATGAGTACGGTGGGTTCTTCGGCGTCGAGCCAATAGTCAGTGATGCCCCAATCAGTACCTCCATATAGGCCCGTGACAATGACATCGCCGGACAGTTCGCTGGATAATTTTGCTTCTACTTCACTTGCGAGTGCACGGGACGGCACGAGATAAAGAGCAAGAGGCCCGTCATCCTCTGCGCGAAGCAGTAGTTCTTTCACCAGTGCAAGATTAGCGACGAGTGTCTTTCCAGAACCCGTTGGCGTACAGAGGGCAAATGAGTCTTCTTCTAAAAGGCGGGCGACGCCTTGCCTTTGAGAAGTCCAAAGGATTCCTCGCCCTCGGCTAAACTGCCCACGAGCGTAACGGTCCAAACGGCTTGCGCGTTCTTGATTGAGTTGGCCAAGCCGGCGGATTGGTCTGTAAATGCTCGCCTCACTGAATCCGATCGCGACCTGGTAAAGCAAGCTCAGAAAAAGAGAGACCTCGTCAGATAAAGTTCGGTTCGCTAGTTTTTCAAGTGCACCGAGTTTTCGGACTGCTGAATTAAACCTCTGCTCTTCACCACGGCGCAGTGAATCGGAAATCAACCCCAAGACCCGGACCAATTCCACGGTTACGAACCAACCAAACTTATCATCACCTTCATCTTGGATGAGACGTTGGTTTGCTCCTCTGTCCGTGATCCCCAAGTTAGCTCGCCAGAATTCAGAGACCGACTGAAGCACGCCATCGAAGTCAGCGCGCAGAAATTGTGAATACAATTCTTCGCCGGGCACTGTTTCGTCAACATGCGCCAGGAGCGCCGCTGCCATGGCTGGGCTGCCGCCAAGCTGGTATGCGGCGGCGGCCAAAAGCTCTAGGGAAATTGCTGATGAAGGATCATCATGGGCCCGTGACAGCCATTCGAGCAGTTCACCACTGCGTCTGTAGCACAGCCGAGCTTCTTTAGAGCTTGGTCCGTCGACACGCCGGAGTATCGAAGCAGCATTCAGCAAACGTCTAGCATCCGCGTACTGACCGCGAGTTTCTTCTTGCCCCCATTGAATGGTGGGAACATCCCAACCTGTCTGCAATCCGCGTACAAAGGCGCGAGCCTGTTGGGCCGTGAGCTCGTTCTCTGAAGCAATCTGCTGACGCAGGTCTTCCGCGATCGTTCTGCGGTCAGGGTCTAGATCAGGCACAATCGCCCCCTTCCCAGAGGCTCGCATATATCGCGTCGATCAGCTCTTCACCTTCTTTAAAAATCACCTCTACAATCTGGAGGTCATTTTCTGCGGTGTACTCAGCCGGAACGCCTTCCCAAGGAAGCAAACAATCCCCATCCTCGCGTCTCGCACTTCCGTTTCCGGTTAAGACTACCAAGTCCGTCTTAGGTATCGTCACCGGGTCTTTCGCAACAAGCGCTCTGTCAAGACACAGTATGGCCGCGTCAAAACCGTCGGGGTCATATTCCTGAAGTATTTTTTGGAGCTGTCGAGCGCCGCTAGGCGGGTTTGGCTCTTTGTTGAGGTCTCGCCAGACACCCTTGCCTGATCGAACGTCGGACCCTTTGGGCTTTTTTCCCAGCATAACGTCATCGACTGCGCCTCGGGTAAGAGTCTGACGCCATTTAGCTTCTCCAGATATAATGCGGACAACCTCTCCGTCTTCGTTCAACGACAATCCGATAAAATCTGTCCCAAGACGACCAATGGTTTGTCGCGTCTGGGTTGCGTCACGCTTAAGGGTGAAAAGGTAGTTCTGAGCGTCATCATGGTAGCGAAAAAGGAAGACTGGCACGGTCCAAGTGTGGGCACCAATGAACTCGTAGTTTTCGGTAAGGAGACCCGCCACAACCTCACCAAACAACCCACGTCTTGTCGTACTAGGTAGGGAACGAGGATAAGTCACAATTGGGTCATCCCCATCAGCGTCGGGATGTAGGTCTATTCCAATAAACGAGTGAAAAACATTGCGCGCATCAAGGTGCGCGGACTCAAAATAGTCTCTCAGTGCGTCTGCAAGTATACCGTCATCTTCCTCGATTTGTTCAAGAAGCGTATGGCCAAGCCTGCCGTTGACGGTCGCATATTCCCTGAAACACTCGTCCAGTACTTTTTTGGGCGGCGGGCATGTATGCATTCATCATCCCCTTTAATCAGCGTAGAGAGATGTTTGCATTGCGCGGAAAGCATGTTTGACATCAGCGAGACCGCCGAGTTTAGTTTTACCCTCGCTGACGCTGCCATAGCGAGCAGTCAGGAACGTCCCGAGCTTCTTAGTAGCCAATTCGCTTTCGCCGCGCTCCTCATAGGCTTTCAAGATCGATAGCAAGAGGTCTTCCACGTCTTGCTCCGAAGCATTCAGCCCGTCTGACCGCACGTGTTCGGCGCGCTCATGTCGTGTCTTAGGTGGGTTCGTGAAGAGGATGTAGCTGAGCACATCGAAAAGATCGCTGTCGGGGGCATCCACAAGCCGACGGATATCGTTCAGGCGGTCCTTATCGTATCCTCGATCTGAGAGCTGACTTAGGAAGCGTTCACGGTTATCTGGATCGCTCCAAACCGAGCGAAGCTGATCCTCGTCGGTCACTATCCCCTTTAGATCGCCAAATAGCCGCTCAAGGAACTCCGCAGCCGATATCGGTTTGCCTTCGGGGCTCCAATAGGTCGTCGAGGCGATATACTGGATGCTGCGAGCCTTGCCGTCAGAAAGCTTCACGACGATTTTTTCTCGCGGAGGCTCTTCCGGCCCATCTTCTCCGCCTTCGCCAGGCTTACCGGGTTCAGGCTCGGGACCGTCAACGGGCGGGCGAGGCTCGCGCGGTGGTTCCGGATCGAGCGGCTCACCATCCCATTCGGGATCATTGAAGTTTTCGTGGGCTTTCACGAAGTCCCAGATCGTGAAGAAGTCTTTGCCCTCATAGGTGCGCGTCCCGCGCCCGATGATCTGCTTGAACTCGATCATGGAGCGGATTGGCCGCATCAAGACGATGTGGCGGATGTTGCGAGCGTCGACGCCAGTCGAGAGCTTCTGGGAAGTCGTCAGGATCGTCGGGATCGTCTTGTCGTTATCCTGGAAGTCGCGAAGGTGTTGCTCGCCAATCGCCCCGTCGTCAGCGGTTACACGATGGCAATAGTTCGGATTGGTGTTGTCCTTCACCTGATTGATTTGGTCGCGGACGAGTGCGGCGTGATCCTGCGTGGCGCAGAACACCAATGTCTTCTGGCGTTGATCGATCTGACCCATGAATTCCCGTACGCGGCTCAGCTCGCGCTCGGGAATGATGAGGCGTGTATTGAAGTCGCCCTCGTTGAACTTCTCTCCCTGCTCAATCTCACCCGCAACCAACTCATCGCTGCCGTCATAGACGTACTCGTCGATGGTGCTGGCCATCTGGCGTACTTTGAACGGGGTAAGGAAGCCGTCCTCGATCCCGTCGCGCAGGGCATAGGTGTAAACGGGCTCACCGAAATAAGCGTAGGTATCGGCATTGTGTTTGCGCTTCGGCGTGGCGGTTAGGCCAAGCTGGGCGGCAGGCTCGAAATACTCCAGCAAGCGCCGCCACTCGCTTTCATCCTTCGCGCCACCTCGGTGACACTCATCGATCACGATGAAGTCGAAAAAGTCAGGCGGATACTGCGTGTAAACGGGCTCGCCGTCGCCCGTCATGAAAGTCTGGAAGATCGTGAAGAACAGACTGGCGTTCTTTGGAACGCCTCTATTCTTACGGATTGTGCTGGGATCAATCCTTGTGACGGCATCATTTGGGAAGGCGGAAAAAGCGTTGTAGGCTTGATCGGCGAGGATATTGCGGTCGGCTAGGAACAGAATGCGCGGGCGGCGCACCGTCTCACCTGAGAGGTTCCACTTGGCCTGGAACAGCTTCCACGCGATCTGGAAGGCTATAGAGGTTTTGCCTGTTCCCGTAGCGAGCGTCAGAAGGATGCGGCGGTCGCCTTTGGCCACGGCCTCAAGCGCTGCGGTGATGGCCTTGTGCTGGTAGTAGCGCAGTTCCCATTTACCACCATCCGTTTCAAAGTCCACGGCACCGAAGCGTTCCCGCCAGTCGTTCTGATCGGCGAAGGTGCGATCCCAAAGCTCATCGGGCGTTGGGAAGGGCAAATCCATATCGCCTTCGGCACCATCCACCATGTCGATCTGATACCAGTTCAACCCGTTGGAGGCGTAGGCGTAGCGCGAACCCAAGCGGGTCGCATAGTCCTTGGCCTGTCCGACACCGTTACGGTGGCTTACGCCCGCGCGCTTGGCTTCCAGCACAGCAAGCTTTTGGCCTTTGTGGATCAGCACGTAATCGGCAGACAGGCCTTTTCCGCGCGTGCCGCCTGACTGGATGCGCCCTGGGCAGATGACTTCGCGACGCACCTTCGAGCCGTTCCTGCCCCAGCCCGCCGCCGCAAGGACGGGGTCTATGCGCTCGGCGCGGGTATCAGCTTCTGTTTCGTCGTGAATGCTCATTGTACCTACTATTTATTTCTCACTTATCGCTGAAAGCATTCTTTACGAGCGACTTCTGGAACTCTTCAACGCCTTCAATCTGACTCTTAAAACCTTCGAGCAGCGTTTGAATCTTCGCTCGAAGCTCAACAATTAGTGTAACAATATCCTCCTGCTCATCTTTAGGCGGTAGCTTTATCGGCCAACCGGAAACAGTTTTTTGAGTAATTGATGGAGGGTTAGCTTTGTTCGAAAACTCGTAAATATCGAATGCATGAAGCCATTCGTGCAAGTAAGAAGGAACGACCTTCGTTTGGTCCGGGATTAAGCCCATTACGTTGTTGTCAACGCACCCCTGCACACGAACGACACGCTTCTTGTTAGTGGAAATAGCACCGCCCACCTTTGGAAAAACTATTGCGCCCTCAGGAAATATCTTTGCCCGCAGTTCATTGCGTACGGCTTCAGATACGTAGTGATTTGCTGCACTCAGCTCCCACTCATTTCCCGGCAGGTTCATGTCGCTGACTTTGTAGAACGGATAATCCCCGGAACTTTGGCCCTGATACTTTACTGGAAAGCCTGCGCCCGACTGAATCTCACATATATCGCCTAGAGTTGTTGTTGCAGCGTTATCCACATGATCGGGAATAACCGTCGAGAAACCTTCAAGAATCTCTTCTAAGCTTTCTAGAAATGTGGTTGCTTCGTTACTTCGGGACAACAATTCATCTAATATGCTTTCGGCGCTACGTTTGGGATGACCGTTAGGCTCATTAGGATTTTTGACTGATAGATCAAAACTATCTTCGTCTAAATCGGCGCGGTTCACCATCCAGCTATGCTCGCCTGTTGAACGGCTCCGCTGCAGTTCCACGAACTCCGACAGATCGTCGTCGTTCAACGGATTAGTCTTGCCAAGGCTGCGGCCTGGATCGAGCTGGAAATACCAGATGTCCCGCGTCGGTGAGCCTTTCTCAAAGAACAGAACTACAGTTCTTACAACGGCCCCCTGAAAGGTGCCAGGAGGGCAATCGACAATTGTATGTAACTCAGTCGCCTCCAAGAGTTCCTTTCGCAATGCGACGGCAGCACTATCGGTGTTGCTGAGGAAGGTGTTCTTAATCACAATGGCGGCACGCCCGCCTGCCTTCAGCTTGCGGATGAAGTGTTGCAGGAACAGGTAGGCCGTCTCGCCCGTGCGGATCGGGAAGTTCTGCTGCACCTCGCGCCGCTCGCCGCCGCCGAAGGGCGGATTGGCGAGGATGATGTCGTGGCGGTCCTTCTCCTGAATATCCATCACGTTTTCATTGAGCGTGTTCGAGTGGATCAGGTTCGGAGCCTCGATCCCGTGCAGGACCATGTTCATGATCCCGATGATGTAGGCGAGGCCCTTCTTCTCCTGCCCATAGAAGGTCTTGGTTTGCAGGGTCTCGTACTCGGCAGCGGAGAGGTCTGGCCTGCGCAGATAATCATATGCTTCGCAGAGGAAGCCCGCTGAACCGACCGCGCCATCATAGATCGTCTCGCCGATCTTTGGGTCGAGCACTTTGATCATCGCGCGGATGAGCGGACGTGGCGTGTAATATTCGCCACCATTACGGCCCGCATTGCCCATGCGGCGAATGCGCGTCTCATAGAGTGATGAGAGTTCGTGGCGCTCTTCCTGTGTCCCGAAAGATAGGCCATCAACGGCTTCAAGAACGTCGCGCAGAATGTAGCCCGAACGGAACTTGTTGCGCAGCTCGGTGAAGACCTCACCGATCTTATATTGGATCGTCTGCGGACTTGTTGCCGACTGCCGGAAGGATGCGAGGTACGGGAATAACTCCTGGTCAACGAATTTGATCAGGTCATCTCCGATGCGGGCGGCGTTGTGGTCAAACTCACCGTCCTTTTTTGGCGCGGCCCATTTATCCCATCGAAATTCACCGGTGATGATCGGCATGTAATCGTCGCCGTCGAGTTCGGCGCGGTCAGCTCGTTCGGTTTCAAGGTCGTGCAGGTACTTTAGAAAGAGCACCCAAGAAGTCTGCTCCACATAGTCCAATTCGTTGGCGATGCCCTCTTCGGCGCGAAGGTCTCGCTCGATCTTGTTAAACGCATTCTCGTACACGGCGTTCGAAGTCCCGTTTTGTTGAATTTTTCAAAAGCTTAGCAAAGACTGAAGAGCTTTGCATCATTTAAGAGGGATTCTACGCCATTATCTTCAACTTCCCGATGAAAGCGATAGTTGTGCTAAGGCGCGAGCGTTAGTGCTGGCTGTTCACATTCGAAGGGTGCAGGGAGAGCGAACTCTCTGTGAGTGGGGTTTCAAGGGCGGCGATACTGCCCTGATCCATGGTTCGGGTGCAGCGGTGGAGAGGGATAATCTCCAAGGCCCTGCTCGTATTCAATCGGCGAAACGGTTGCCATGGGGGTATCGGGGGAGCTTGGAGGCTCTCCTGATCTGTGATCGAAAGGCTGCACGTTCGGACATGGGGTGGTGTCGGAGGGGAGAGGTCATTCTCCTCCTCTGTCGAGGGATCAATCGACGATACGATTGGATGGCGCTGAACAGGTTAGATGCCTGGGCCGCGCCACAGCCGGGAGGGTCCACGGGAGGCGCGCAGCGGGTCTCCCTGGCAAGATGCATTGTACTACAATGCACATCTTGCGCGTCACAAAACTAGCAATCCTCGCCAAGCCAGTGGGTCAAATAGCATCTTTTCGCCAAGGCACATCAGCGAGGGTAGACACGGGGCTCATTCAACAGACAAAGCCAATGGGTCTCCTTACGACCTCAGGCGATTAACTTCGAGATTGGAACTGAACTCGATGGCCATCAGAGCTTTGCCTCCCACCGGGCGTATTGGTTAGACGCTGATCCTGCCGTGCCGCGCTGGGCTTACCAGGTAAGGGGCAAGCCCTTCTCCACATTCGTTGCGACCAACATGGTGCCGGAACCCCAGACGGGCACGGGCGGGTCTCCTCCTCAACAACCAATACGAGGAGGAAAAGATAATGACACTGCGTATCCCAAACCCATCAAACGCCAAACGGCTCAGCAAAGGCGAACTCTCAGCTCTGTTTCGCAAGGTAACCAACGCCCTGAGCGATCCTGATCCAGAGGTCCGCGAAACCGCTGAGCGGAATTATGATTGGTTACAATCAAGCAGCCTATAATCGCGTGAGCCCGCTCGCAGTTATCCAACGTGAAACAGATGCAAGTTTGCATATCGAATTGTTTCGGGCCCAAAAATTTGATCGCGAGAAAAAAACCGCAATATCTTAACCGTAGGAGAGCGCGCTCTCCTCTGAATGTGGTTGGTGTGACTATGCAGAAGAAGTGAAGTGAGGCGATCACAGCGGCAACTGTGATCGCCTCTTTGGAGAGAGCAAAGCAGGAACGCCCTACAAACTCCGGCTCGATCGGCCTAGCGACTGGCATCATTTTGTCAAGCTTTTAGGCTATCTGGGTGCGTTTCTGCTTCTGACACATCGGCAAAGCCGATGAGGAAGTGGACGAAATGTATTGCGATGACTGCCCCTTCAAAACCCCTTGGCGCGGGAATGATAACGAACGGCCGCCGCCCGTTGTAACGGCGGCCCCAGCGCTGCTGCTGATGAAACGTAGCTATTACTGGCGACTGGCGGTTGCCACTGCCAATCTCGGCATGTCGCGGCGCAAGCTGGCCGATGAAATCGTCGAAGCGATCTTTTTTTATGAGGGAGAAATCCTCTGGCCGGACGGCACGCCGTTCGATCCTGACGACACCTTCTTTGACGATCTGTTCGGCAATGATGGCGGGTTCCGCTGGCTGAGCAGCTTTATGGCGCTCAAAACCACTCCGCCAAAGCGCGCTCCGCAGGCGCGGGTTCTCGAGCGGCTGCGGATGATCGATCTGTTTTTTAAGATCAAGCATCCCTCTATCGCGCGGCATTTCGGGCGGTGAGACTCTGCGGGCGGCGAGCGGGTTCTAATCCGCCCGGCTTTCCGCCCGCGCCCCGACACAAACAGCCTTTCTTTGCGGTTACCCGGCGCCGCTTTCACGGCCTGCATCGCCGCAGGCCGGGCGCGTCGGAGCAAACCGGAGGCGCTTATGTTCTCTCAACGCCCCGGCGGCGAAAATTCGGCCAATAAGATGTTCACAGGCTCCGTTGAGGGGTTTGCGAATGTTGTGGCCGTCATCGCCGCCTTCCTGGGTACTCCGCCGCTGCACCGTGTCAGCGCCGGATTCATCCAAGACTACACCGCCGCCGAATACGGCGAGTGGCTGGCCGAACCCGTCAGCTTTGTCTGGTTCTGCCTAATCGCTGCGGCGGTCTTCTTTATTTCCCGCGCCACCCTCTCAACGGCCTTGGTCATGGGCGGGCTGATGCTGGCCGCGCGTTTCGCATTCTAATCAATGGAAAGGAAAACTCCATGAAAAAGGCATCTCATCGCACCGAGGCCGGGCCGATCAAAAGCGCCATCCAAACCATTGGAGGCGTAACCTGTGTGATCGGCATCGTTGGAGCGTTCAGCTCTGACGTAGTTGTTGGCCTGGCCGTCGCAGCCATTGGCGGCGGTGTCGCCTGGCTAGGCTCGAAGCTGCCCGATCGCAATCACGTCACCTGGTAGGCCGCTGGCCCGCCTGGGAGCTGAAGGAGGGAGGCTGTTGCTGAGCGGCCTCCCTTTTTCTTTATAAAGAGGATGGAGCAATATGAGCTTTAATCAGGACTTTTATGCCGAGAACCGCTTTGGATCGGCGGCCTTCGCGGATGAGGCAGCACTGCAACGCGCCGGATTGTTCGGCTCTGAGGGCGTGCCGCTTGGATTTTTTGGTGGGCGTCAGCTGCGGCTGGCTGGAGACGCTCCGCTTCTGACGATTGCCGGGGCCGGAGCAGGCAAGCTAACCACGGTGATTTCCTACGCCGTGACCAGTAAGTTGACCACACCGATGCTGGTCCTTGATCCGCGCGGCGAGATCGCGGCGACCTTCATGCACAATCTCGCGCCCGCAGGCGTCTACGGCTACTGCTGGTCGCCGATCTCGATGCACGGCCTGCCGCAGCACAGGACCAATCTGCTCTCGATTCTGAAGCGCGGCAGCGCCCGGCTGAAGCCGGACGCGGACATGATCTTCGAAACGCTGATCGCTATCGGGCCGCAGGTCAAAGAGCCTTACTTCAAACAGCGCGTGCGCGACTGGTGCAGCGCGCTCTCGCAGTTCGAGGTCGATCGCACCGGATCGGTCACGCTGCCGCGTCTCTACCGTCTGTTTCAGATGATCGACGCCGATCCAGGGGGCTGGGCAGATTGCTTGAGCGACATGCTGAAACATCCCGATCTCGACATCAGAGGCTGCGCGGGAGAGATGCTCATCAAGCAGCAGGACGCACCCAGAGAGTTCAGCGCAATCCTTGGTGAGCTGCAGGCCAGTCTGGGGTTCCTGCGTCATCCGGCGCTGCAGGAGGCACTAAGCGGGGATGACTTCTCGCTGGACTGCCTGGTGAATCCGGACTTGGCCGCGCGGGTTCATCTCAACGTGCCCGCCGAGTACTTGGGCCTTTGGTCGCCTGTGATACGTCTCTTCTTTGCGCTCGCGATGATCTACAAGCGCCGCGCGCCGCAGGCTCCGCGTATTCTGCTCCTGGTCGATGAGGCCGGACAGCTCGGCGCGTTTGATCAGCTCCGCAAGGCTTTCACTTTCGGGCGCGGTGACGGCGTGCGCGCCTGGGCCTTTTTCCAGGATACAGGGCAGATCGAGCGCAACTACGGGCGTGAGGCGCTGCAAGAGTTCATGGGATCGGCCCAGCTGCGCCAGTTTTTCGGGGTGCGTGACTACCAGACCGCGCGCCTTGTCTCCGACATGCTAGGCCAGACCACACAGGACTATGACGACACTTTGCAGCAATCCAATGCCCGCTGGCGACGCCGCCAGATCGTGCAGTCGGTGATGCAGGGTGCGGACCCGTTCGAGGCTGCTACTTCATACGGCCAGGCCGATTACGCCGCGCAGCACCGCAGCCGCCAGGCCAGGGCTTTGCTTAACCCCGATGAAGTTCTGGCGCTCCCTGAGGACCGCCAGATTCTGTTCATCTCAGGCAAAAGCATCGGTCCGGTGCTGGGGGAGCGCATGGCATATTACCTTCGCCGTGACATGGCCGGTAGCTTCCTCAACAATCCCATGCACCCGCCGCCCGGCGTCGTCACAGTGAGGACGCGGATGGGCTCGAAGTCACTGCGCATTTGCGAGGGGCCGGTGAACCCGCGCTATGCGCATTACCCGCAGTATCAGTCCGGGCTCATGCGCTGGGTGGAGGGTTATCCGCTCTAATCCGCCCGGCTTCCCGCCCGCGCGGGACGGCGAACCGTCCTTCAAGAAAGGCTCCAAACCTAAATGATGAGGAGCTTCCCCATGGAGAATCATTACTCCGAAGACAACGGCGCTGAGCGCGGCGAGAAACGCCAGAGCGGCTCCAGCCCAAGCCATATCGCCTATCAGGTTCGCGAGGGCAAAGACGGCCAGGGCTATTTCAACCGCATCGGCGCGGCCTTCGCACATAAGGACAAGCAGGGCTTTGATCTTCGCCTGGACAGCGTGCCCGTCGATGGCCGCGTCACTCTGCGCACACTGAAGGACCGCCTCGACCAGCAGCGCGGCGGAACCGAGCGCGCACACCGTAAACGCGGCGGCAAAGGCGCAGAGCCTAACAACCTGGAGCGCGGCGCATGAAGGACGCCTTCGACAAGGCGATCCAGCGCCCCGCCGCGGACATTTCCACCAAAGCTGAGTTGAGCCAGCTGGAAAGTCAGCGCGGGGCGCTCAAGCTGGAGCGTCATCTCACTCCGACCGGAACCATTACCCGCCAGGTCCATCAAAACCTGCACGAAGCCGATCAGAGGCGGATCGCACATCTGCGCGAGCGCCTAGAGACCGCACACACGCAAATTCGGCGCGACCTGCCGGTTAGTGCCGCTCACGGGCGCGCGCGAGCGGATTTTGACCGCAGCCGCTAGCGCCGCTGCGCGCAAGGGCACGCGACCAAATGTGTAATTATGTCAATGATATGGTATACTGAAAGTAGCCGGGTAGCATTGACCATAAGGAGTACCTTGATGGACGATGCAACCCATTCTCGCGCCCAGTCGCTATTGGCGGAGTTCCGCGCGGCGGGACAAATCGATCCCGATGGACTGATCACAGCAATCATCGGTGATCTCAGCCCTAAGGCTGGTGCACCAGAAAGTTTGGAGGTGGACGCCTATCTGCCACTACTGGACGCGCTTGATCTCAGCACTGCACAGAAGACCGATCTACTCACCGCCGTGTGGATCGTCGTGGATTCGGTTCTGCGCTATCATTTCGGCCTCGATCCGTGCCAACAAATCTATGGAGAAACGCCAGAAAACACAGGCGCTGCAAGATCGGGCGTGGTAGAATTAAGCCATTCAAAGACAATGCAATTTAATAAAAATTCGGCGGATTAGGGCCGCTGCGCTAAGGAAAGGAGTACAGTCCGTGCATTCATTTAATAATAAAACTAATTCCTGTGAGGGACGCCGCGCGGTCATTTATGCTCGCATCTCAACCGACCGCCAAAACCGCGAAGGCGATGGCCTGAGATCGCAGACGACCACCTGCCAGGAATTCGCCAAGCGCGAAGGGCTGGAAGTGGTCGAGGTCTTTTCTGACGTCATATCCGGCAAGTTCGCCGCTCGTCCCGGCATGGAAGCCATGCTTAAGTTTTTACGCGCGCATCAAGGCGAGAACCTCGCTGTCATCATCGACGACATCAGCCGCCTAGCCCGCGATTTAATGAGCTATCTGGTTTTGCGTGATGAGATCGCAGACGCTGGCGGTGAGCTTAAATCACCGAAGATGGAGTTCTCTGACGATCCAATCGCTCAATTGCCGGAGCGGATGATGGCCGTGATCGTTGAACATGAACGGGTCAACAATGCGCGCCGCTCCTCTGAGCGTATGAAGGCACGCCTCACTAACGGGTATTGGTGCTTCCCAGCCCCGGCTGGCTATGTATTCACAAACGATCCAGCTGGCGGTGGCAAGGTTCTGGCGCGCAGCGAGCCCGCTGCGAGCGCTCTCGCCGAAGCCCTGGAGCTTTTCGCCAGCGGTCAGCTTTCAACCCAGGCCGAGTTGCGGCGACACCTGGAGGCCGACCCGCGTTTCCCCAAAGGCAAGACCGGCAAGGTCCATAAGCAGCGCATACGCGACATGCTGACGAACCCGCTCTATGCCGGATACCTGGCGTACGAACCGTGGAGTGTGGGGTTCACCAAAGCGCGGCATGCGCCGCTGATCAGCCTGAAGGCCTATGATCGAATCCAACAACGGTTGGCGGGCCGTCCCGTCTTCCCGGTCCGCAAGGCGGTCAACGAAGACTTCCCGCTGCGCGGTTTTGTCTGCTGCAACGACTGCGGCAAGCCCTATCGCGGCGGCAAGTCTACAAGCCGCTCCGGTAAGCGCTACGCCTACTATGTCTGCCAGACGCAGAGCTGCGCCTCCTACGGAAAATCTGTCCCCAAACAGAAGCTGGAAGAGCGCTTTGAAGACCTGATGGCGGACCTTGTCCCGCGCCCGGAACTGGTCGCGGTCGCCAAGGCGATGTTCAGCGCCTTGTGGAAGAAGCACCTCGCCGCATTCGAAGAGCGCCGCGCCGCCGCCAAAGCGTCTCTGAAAGCCATTGACCGCAAAATCGAAACCCTGGTGGGGCGCGTCGTGAATGCGACCCAGCCCGCGCTTATTACGGCCTATGAAGGCGAGATCACCAAGCTGGAGCGGCAGCGGGTTCTGGAAAGCGAGCGCCTGGCCGCCTGGAGCACTGAAAGCGGTGCTCAAACGCCAGACATCGAAAGCGCTTATAGAACCGCCCTGGGGTTTCTCGCAAACCCTTTGAATCTCTGGCGTTCTGAACGTATTGAGTGCCGCCGTCTGGCGGTCCGATTGACGTTTTTGGACAAGCTCAATTACTGCCGGAAAACGGGGTATAGAACACCCGCAATCGCGCTGCCCTTCAGGGTTTTCGGAGATTTGACCGCCGAAGGGTCAAGTATGGTGCGGGTGAGAAGACTCGAACTTCCACGGGTTGCCCCACTGGAACCTAAATCCAGCGCGTCTACCAATTCCGCCACACCCGCAACGCTGGTTCTTTTGACTCAAGTTTTCGCCAGTGCCAACCCGCTAATCAGATCGTGCGCAGCCACCCCCTGAATCGACGGCTCCCTGCGTTAAGTATCTTTTAGGCCACCGTTACACGTTCACGGCGTTTTTGCGGTTCGCACCGTCTTGCAACGACAACCCTTTGGCAGTTAGTTCACTTCAAGCGTTAGGCACACTTTTCTGGCTGCGCAGCAGTTTTCGGGAGAATGATATGCAAGGTGTCGGTCGCGCTTTTGGCGCAGTAACGTTTTCAATCTTGGTCGGCGCGGGTGCCATATACGGAATACCTTTTGCGCGCGACGCCGGAGTATTGCCCCCGGTGAGCGAGGCACCCCTTTCTAGCTCTCTCGCGTCTGCCGAGGCCGGCCAGTCCACCCCATTCGACATTTACATGGAAGGCACTGCAGGGTTGGAAAACGCTGCTGTGCCTATTAACGAAATTTGCGGTTTTGGCGATCGCCTGGTTCCAGGCGGTGTCCAGTTCCAGCTCATCGGAGATCAACCTGGACAATTTTCCATTCTTCGCGCGCGCGAAGGTGAATTAGCGGTGGTCGAACGTTTTACCGCGCCTGCCGATCAGCTCCATGCCTTCTCTGAGTTCACTGATTTACATGTTCAGAACATCGGGCGTTTTAATGCCCGGAACTTCGTCCTTTCTGAATCAGGCGACGTGACCAATAGCTTCGCGATGTTCAATGCCGTGCGTGAAGTCGTAACGTGCGAGAACGCGCAAGCGGCAACCATTGCATTGAATACCTTATTTCAGACGCGTGGCTCTGACGTCGACAAAGTTCGCGCCGGTATACGAGATTTTATAGTCGGTGGCGCATGGGATGCGCGTGAACGCCGCGATGATTTGGTCGCCGCTTGCACCTCTCAACAAGACTTGGCTGAGTTGCCGGAAGGCAGACGAATTCTTGTTGGCGCGCGCCTTAACAGGCAAGGAGCCTACGGCGAAGACGTCGTTCATGACATGTCAGGAGAGAGCCTTGCCGGGGCCCCAACTCCAATCTTGAATATCCAGATTGCGCAAGTCGATAGTGGGGGTATGTCTGCGACCCTTGAGAGTTATTCTGTCCCGGCAGCCGATTGGTCATTTCTGCCAGAAACGAGCAATGGATTCGGCCCATTTTTCCGGTTTAACGCCGTCGAGGCCTATAGCTTTAGCGTCGAACCTGATGGCTCGCGTTCTCATAGCGTATTCGGCGGCACTTCAGATGGCGTGGACATCCCCTGCGCGGATGTCGAAGCGGGGCGTGTGAGAATTGAGGCTTTGCGAGATGAGCTTCGATCGCAGTAGGTCCAAGTCACTGAGGCAATGAGCCTAAGGAACGGATTTAAAGCAGCCCCGACATGGAAAAGGCGCGATGAACACAAGCCGACAGGCTTTGTTCTCCTCAATTTTAAATGCGAGCGAGGGTGTCTTCAAATTATCCGCGATCATGAAAATAGTGAGACAAGTAAAGCCGTGCGTCCAAAAATAGAGGCAAAGCCAGTGTCTGACCCCATTTCAGAAGACCGCACCCCGATGGACTGGGAAGGTCGTTTCAAGGCTGATGACGCGCCGTGGGAGCGCGGCGGCGTGCATCCGGCTGTGGCACACTGGATCGCGGCGGGCGCGCTTGCGCCGGGATTGAGCGTTTATGTGCCGGGGTGCGGGCGCGGGCCTGAACCCGTCCATCTGGCTGAGGCCGGGCTTGAGGTGACGGCGAGCGACCTGGCTCCCAGCGCCGTAGCCTATCAGCGTCAGGCGCTTGAGGGCTTTGCTAACGCAACCGCGCTTGAGGCAAACGGTCTGAGCTGGCGACCGGACGCCCCGTTCGACCGGCTTTATGAGCAGACTTTCCTGTGTGCCATTCATCCGCATGATCGCGAGGCCTATGCGCAGATGGCGTTTGAGGTGCTGAAGCCCGGCGGGCAGCTATTGGCGCTGTTCATGCAAAAGGATGAGCGCGGCGGGCCGCCCTATGGCTGCTCCATTCCGGCCATGAGAGAGCTGTTCAGCGACGCGCGCTGGATCTGGCCGGAGATGGAGAGCCTGACGCCCTTCCCTCACCCGCGTCTGAACGACAAGGCGGAGCTGGCGAGCGTGCTTACTCGGCGCTAGCAGGTTCTGGATCTGGCTCTGCAGGCTTGGCCGGTCGGCCTTTTCCCTCAACTGCCGACAGCGGTGCAAACTTTAGCACAAAGACTGCCCCGGCTACGCCGATAATCAGATTGGCTGCGAACACACCCCAGATAACCCCTGTGGCCCCGCCTAGCACACCGCCAAGCCAGGCCAGCGGCGCGATAAGAACCAGGCCCCGTACGGCGTTGATGGCTACACCATAGAGCGGACGGCCAAGCCCGTTGAACCCGGCGCTGGCCGCCATGGCGATTCCGTACCCGGCAACGGCGAAGGGCGCGATATCCCAGTATTGCTCAGCAATCGCCTGGCCGCCCTCACTGGGCAGGAAGACCGGAGCCAGAAAATCGCCGAGGAAAAACAGGATGATCGCGATCGATATGCCCCACCCTGCGCAGAACAGGAAGGACTTGGCGAAGGCTTCGCGCACCCGGTCGCCATGACCAGCGCCGCCATTTTGTCCGGTAATCGGACCGATAGAACCTGACAAGGCGAACAGTGGAATCAGCGCAAACGCCTCTACTCGCATGCCCACACCAAAACCGGCCACGGCGGCTTCGCCAAAACCAGCGACGGCCGCGAACACGATGGTGTTAGACAGCGGACCGATCATGTTGGATCCGGCCGCGGGCGCGCCGATGCGGGCGATTTCACGCCAGTTCCAGAAGATTTCTTCAAAGCCCGGCCAGCTCAGATCAATCAGCTTTTCGCGGAAGGTCAGGATCGCCATGGCGATCAGGAAAACGATCAGGTTGGAAATGAGGGTCGCGTAGGCTGCGCCCTCAACCTCCATCCGCGGGATCGGGCCCCAGCCAAAGATCAACAGCGGATCGAGCGCCATGTTGATCACCGCGCCAACGATCATGATCAGGCTGGGCAGGATGGCATCACCCAGCGCACGCAAGATGTTGCTGGCGACCATAGGCCCGACAACAAACACGATGCCGGCAAACCAGATCACCATGTATTCGCGCACATAGGGCATCATGGCATCGGTTGCGCCCATGAGCCGGAAGATCGGATCGATCGACAGCACGCCGAGGGCGCTGACGCCGCCAACAATCAGGAATGACAGGCTGACCGCATCGGTTGCCGTGCGCTTAGTCCGGCTGTCATCGCCGCGCCCGGCGGCCCGCGCCACAACGCTGACCGCACCCGCGCCCAGCCCGATGGCGACACTCATCACCAGCATGGAAACCGGAAATACGAACTGAACAGCCGCCTGCTGCGCGGTGCCCAGCTTGCCGACCCAATAGGCGTCAACGACACCCACCAGCATCATGGCGACAATGCCTGCGCTCATCGGTATGACGAGGCGCAGGATATGCCCGAAAACGGGGCCCTGAGTGAGATCCCTTGAACTACGACCGGCGGCCATAACGGCCCTTTCCATAAATCAAAGTGCGTCTAATCAACGCCGCCGAAGGTAGGGTGTTTGCCCCTCACCTTCCATGCCTGATGTGGAAAGAGTGTTTTCACTCCGCCAGGGGTGCGTCCTCGCAGCCGGTCAGGTCAAAGCTTGCAAGCCCTGCCAGGTTGACCAGATCGGACACGCTGGAGCCCACACGGGCGATCTGCACCGACTGTTCAAAGCCGATGAGCAAGCCTTCTGTCAGAGTACCACCGCCAACGGCTTTCAAAAGCCGGGTGGAGATGGAGGCCGAATGCACCGCCGGCATGATCAGCACATTGGCCGCATCGGTCAGGCGCGAGAACGGGTATTGCTCACGATGGTTGGGATCAAGCGCGATGTCCGCAGCCATCTCGCCCTCGTATTCAAAATCCACCCCGCGCTCATCGAGGATGCGAACACCCTCCTGCATCTTCTCGGTGCGTTCACCGGGCGGGTTGCCGAAGCTTGAGTAGGACATGAAGGCCACGCGCGGCGTCAGACCCAGACGGCGCGCCGCATTGGCGGCACCCTCTGCGATATCGGCCAGCTCGTCCGGCGTCGGGAACTCGGTGACGTTTGTGTCGGCGATCAGGAAGGTGCGTCCCTGGGCCATGGCCAGCGCCAGACCGATCACGCGGCGCCCCGGCGCTGGATCGAGAACCTTCTGGATATCCGCCAGCGTATTGGTGAAGTGGCGGGTGACGCCCGTGACCATGCCGTCAGCATGGCCAAATTTCAGCATGCAGGCGGAAAATACGTTGCGGTCGTTATTGACCAGGCGCTGCACATCACGGCGCAGATAACCCTGTCGCTGCAAGCGCTTGTAAAGCCAGTCGCCATAGTCAGCGTTCTCATCAGACAGGCGCGCATTGATGATGCGCAGCGTGTCATCGGGCAGGCCAAGCTCGCGCATGTTGGCCTTCGCCCGGTCTTCGCGGGCGACCAGGATCGCTTCACCCAACCCCTGGCTCTGAAAGGCATAGGCCGCACGGATAACGCTGGGCTCCTCGCCCTCGGCAAACACAATGCGCTTGCCCTGGCCCTTGATCGCCGCCGTGACCTTTTGCTGGATGGCGGCGGTCGGATCGAGGCGGCGCTCCAGCCCCTCCTCATACTTCGCCATGTCTTCGATGGGCTTGCGCGCCACCCCACTGTCGACGGCGGCTTTGGCCACATAGGGCGGGACATGGCTGATCAGGCGCGGATCGAAGGGCGACGGGATGATGTAGTCGCGGCCAAATTTTAGGCCATCAGCCTTGTTGGCCGCGCCCACTTCATCAGGCACATCCTGACGCGCCAGATCGGCGAGTGCGCGGGCCGCCGCCAGCTTCATCTCTTCATTGATGGTGGTAGCACGTACATCCAGCGCCCCACGGAAGATGTAAGGAAATCCGAGCACGTTGTTGACCTGATTGGGGAAATCAGATCGGCCGGTGGCTATGATCGCATCGGAACGAACCGCCTTGATCTCGTCCGGCATGATCTCCGGCGTGGGATTCGCCATGGCAAAAATGATCGGATCAGCGGCCATGGATTTGATCATGTGCGGCTTGACGATACCGCCCGCTGACAGGCCGAGCATGACATCCGCGTCGACCATCGCCTCTTCCAGCGTGCGAAGCTCGGTCTCGCGCGCATGCTTGCGCAGGCGGTCATGCAGATCGTCACGGCCGGTGTGCACGACACCGTTTACGTCAACGATGGTGACCCGGTCATCGCGAACACCGAGCGACTTGATCAGCTCCAGCACCGACAGACCTGCGGCCCCGGCCCCAATGAGGACCACGTCGAGATCCTCAAACTTGCGATTGGTCAGCTGGCAGGCATTGATCAGGCCGGCTGCTGCGATGATGGCGGTGCCGTGCTGGTCATCGTGGAAGACGGGGATGTCGAGGATCTCGCGCAGGCGCGCTTCAATCTCGAAGCATTCCGGGCTCTTGATGTCTTCCAGATTGATGCCGCCGAAGCTGTCTCCAAACCCCGCGACACAATCAACGAACTTGTCCGGGTCGGTGTAGTTCACCTCCACGTCAAAGCCGTCGATATCGGCAAAGCGTTTGAACAAGACCGCCTTACCCTCCATCACCGGCTTGGAGGCCGCTGCGCCCAGATTGCCCAGCCCCAGGATCGCCGTCCCGTTGGAGACCACCGCCACGGTATTGCCCTTGGAGGTGTAATCGTAAACCGCATCCGGGTTCGCCGCGATCGCACGCACAGGCGCTGCCACGCCCGGCGAATAGGCCAGCGCCAAATCGCGCTGTGTCGCCATGGGCTTGGTGGGTTTCAGGGCAATCTTTCCGGCCGGTTCGGCCTTGTGCAGGGCCAGCGCGTCTTCGTCGGTCTTGGAGAGCTTTTCAGCGTCAGACATGGATCGGTCGTCTCATCACAGATTCGAGTGGATGGCCGGGCTATACGCCGCTGAGAGAGCTTCGGCTAGCCACCGTTCTGGCGAACGCGACGCAAAGCCGCTCTGCGCGACAGCATGGCGTGGATATCCGCAAGCGCTGCTGGTAGCCGATCGAGCACGACAAGCGCCGTCGCGCCCGGTCCGCATCGACGCCCGGCCTCACCCTGGATCCAGACTGCAGCGCTCGCGGCATCAAAGGCGGCTGCGCCCTGAGCCATGAGCGCGCCGATCAAGCCCGCCAGGATGTCGCCCGTGCCCATAGTCGCCAAAGCCGGGCTGGCATGCACGTTCACCCTTACCGCGCCGGTGGGGGCCGCGATTACTGTATCCGGGCCTTTGTGCACAATCACTGCACCAGATTGCTGGGCGGCCTGACGTGTCTTTTCGATTTTGTTCAGATCAGAACGGCCTGCAATTTCGGGAAAAAGCCGCGCGAACTCTCCGCCATGCGGCGTCAAAACAACTTGATCGTGAAGCGCTTTGAACAGGGTCTCTGGCTCATCGGCGAAGACGCTGAGCGCGTCAGCATCAATAACGAGCGGGATTTTACGCCTGAGTGCAGATAGCGTCTGGTCACGCAGCCGGTCGGTTAACCCCCCGCCCGGTCCCAACACCGCTGCATCGGCTTTATGTCCGGCGAGGCAATCTCCAAATTCCTGCTCTGGGTCGTAAGCTCTAACCACCAGAGCTGGGTCTGCCATGGCCAGGTCGTGCACCAGACCCTTTGTCGCCAGCAAAGTCACAAAGCCTGCACCGCCAATCAGCCCGGCCTGGGCACTCAGGCGGGCTGCACCCACCGCGCCAGCCGGTCCGGACAGCACAGACAAGCGACCTCGGGCATGTTTGTGGGTATCGGCCTTCAAAGGCTGGAGCACATCGCCCCATAGCTCTGGATGATTAACCAACGCACACGACTCGACTTCGTCCGCCCAACTGTCAGGAATTCCAATATCGATGCAGTCCACCTCGCCGCAAAACGTGCGCCCCGGCTGAAGCAGGTGGGCCGGTTTCAGGCGATGAAAGGTCACCGTCAAATCGGCGTTGAAAACAGGACCGTTCGGTTGAGCGCTTTCGCCGTCGAGGCCGCTAGGGACATCGGCAGAGACGATCACGGCATCGGCCGAGCAAGCCTCAACCAGGCGAGCGACCTCACCCTCAAGCGGGCGTGATAACCCTGCACCAAACAGCGCATCCACAACCAAACCGAACTCACTTGGGTCACAGGATTCCAGCAGCTCGACCGGAGCGGTCCACGCCCGGGCCGCCTGCGCAGCATCACCTCTGAGACTTGCCCGTTCCACCATGGAAAACACCCGGATCGGCCAGCCGCGCCCTGCTAGCTCGCTGGCGACCACCCATCCGTCGCCGCCATTATTGCCGGGGCCGCACAGCACGGCTGCTGGCCGGGGCGCATAACGTTTGCAAATGGCATCGGCCATGCCCTGCCCTGCGGCACGCATCAGGGTAATCCCCGGCTGTCCGTGAGCGATGGCATGGGCGTCCGCGCGCCGCATGGCGTCTGTCGTCAAAATGGCGTGCTTGGTCTCAATCATGTCGGCGATTTTCGCCACTGCCTCACAAGCGTGCAAGGGCGCCTCACAATCGAGCAAGACACGATCTTATCCCGCGCGAGCCGCCGCACGCGCTTGAAGGCTGGCAAAGCACCGATAGCGTGCAGCTCACTTACGGAGACTGACGATGAAAAAAATCGAAGCGATCATTAAGCCGTTCAAGCTCGACGACGTGAAGGAAGCCCTTCAGGAAATCGGATTGCAGGGCCTGACCGTAACCGAAGCCAAGGGCTTTGGTCGCCAGAAAGGCCATACCGAGCTTTATCGCGGCGCTGAATACGTCGTCGACTTCCTGCCCAAGATCAAAATCGAAATGGTGATCCCCGATGCCCGCGTTGATGCGGCCGTGGAGGCCATCAAGACCGCCGCCCATACCGGCCGGATCGGCGACGGCAAGATTTTCATCTCTCCCATTGAGACCGCGATTCGCATTCGAACCGGCGAGACCGGTGACGAGGCGCTCTAAGTCGGCCACAATGTCGCACCCTTAAGCCTTAACCCTTGTAAGAGGTCTATCCCCATGTCCGAGAAAATCCTGAAGCTTATCGCGGAAGAAGACGTCGAGTTCGTCGATCTGCGCTTTACCGATCCGCGCGGCAAGCTGCAGCACGTGACGTTCGACAAGTCCATGGTGGACGAAGACTTCTTTGAAGACGGCTCCATGTTCGACGGCTCGTCCATCGCAGGCTGGAAGGCGATCAACGAATCCGACATGACCCTGATGCCGGACCCCGACACGGCCGTGATCGACCCCTTCTATCAGCAGACCACGCTGGCGATCATCTGTGACATCCTCGAGCCGTCCACCGGTGAGGCCTACAACCGCGACCCGCGGACCACAGCCAAGAAGGCCGAGAAATTCCTCGCCGCGTCTGGCATCGGCGACACCGCATTCTTTGGTCCGGAAGCTGAATTCTTCGTCTTTGACGATGTGCGCTGGAAAACCGCGCAGAATGAAACCGGCTACTTCCTGGATTCTGAAGAAGGCCCCTACAATTCCGGCACCAAGATGGAAGGCGGCAACCTCGGCCACCGCCCCGGCGAAAAGGGTGGCTATTTCCCGGTGAACCCGATCGATTCGGGTCAGGACATGCGCTCTGAAATGCTTTCGGTGATGGCAGAACTCGGCCTGGAGCCGGAAAAGCACCACCACGAGGTGGCCCCGTCACAGCATGAGCTGGGGATGAAATTCTCCACCCTCACCACGATGGCGGACCGCCTGCAGCAGTATAAGTATATCGTGCACAATGTGGCCCACGCCTATGGCAAGTCGGCCACCTTCATGCCCAAACCCGTCTATGCGGATAACGGCTCTGGCATGCACGTGCACCAGTCGATCTGGAAAGATGGCAACCCGCTCTTTGCTGGCGACAAATATGCCGATCTGTCGGAGACCTGCCTTTACTACATTGGAGGCATCATCAAGCACGCCCGGGCCATCAACGCGTTCGCGAACGCGTCGACCAACTCCTACAAGCGTCTGGTGCCAGGCTTTGAAGCGCCGGTTCTGCTAGCCTACTCGGCGCGCAACCGGTCTGCATCGATCCGTATCCCGCACGTGCCGTCGGCCAAGGGCAAGCGCATCGAGACCCGCTTCCCGGATGCTGCAGGCAACCCGTACCTCACCTTCGCAGCTCTCCTTATGGCCGGCCTTGATGGGATCGAGAACCAGATCCACCCGGGCGACGCCATGGACAAGGACCTCTACGACCTGCCACCGGAAGAGCTCAGCGACATTCCGACCGTGTGTCACTCCCTGCGCCAGGCCTGTGAGGCGCTGGATGCCGACCGCGACTTCCTGAAGAAGGGCGGCGTTATGGATGACGACCAGATCGACGCCTACATCGATCTGAAGCTGGAAGAAGTGACGCGCATTGAGCATCACCCGCACCCGGTCGAGTTTGACCTGTATTACAAGGTCTAACTGCCCCCGGCCGGACCAGGCTTGAAGGCCGCCTTTCCACATCGGAAGGGCGGCCTTTTGCTTTCCACCCGCTGACAAATTGGACAGGCCCTCGCCTTCCGACAGCCTGGGGTGTCGACGAGGCTCAAACTCTGCTTTAGAACGCTGACTTGAGGGATTTTGCCTGCAGCGATTTGCGGGCGACCAGAATACCGTTCGGAGACTGCCCATGCGCCGCCGCTTGTTTGCTGCCGTATCCATGACCGCCCTGCTCAGCGCACCGGCTTTCGCCCAGGAAGTCACCGTCGATGACGAGCGTGACGCCCCGGTCGATACCGCCACGGCGGACAATGGCGCGCCGGCCAATCTGATCATTGGCGCAAACGGCCGCGTTCGGCTGAACAATGTGAGCGGCCCGGCAGTCCGAGTAAATTCGGACAATAGCCTGGGCACCACGGCAGGTAGCGTTATCGAAATCACCGACACAGATGCCGACGGCAATGACGTTCTGCTGACGGATGCGGTCGGCGTGCAGGTTGATCCTGGCGTCACAGGGGACATCACCCACGGCGGCAGTATTCTGCTGGGCGACAGCTATCAGCCGACATCCTCTGATGACCCGAATGTTGATCCAGATCTGGTCGACACCGACAACGACGGTGAGGTCGATTCTCCTGACGCCGAGTTCGATGGCGTATTCGCTGAAGATTTGCGCAAGATCGGCTTGCTCGTTGGTGAGCTCGACGGCAGCTACACCCCGACGGTGGGTCAGAACGCTGTCACCGGCAACATCACCCTTGAAGCCAGCTCTCAGATCGCCGTTGAGGGCCAGTACAGCTATGCCGTGCGAGTCGCTGCGCCGCTCGATGGAAGCCTCATAGCTGGCGGATTCATCAATGTTACAGGTGAACGCTCAGTCGGCATCGCGATCGAGAATGGTCTGACCGGCGACCTTGAAGTCGGCCGCGTTGATGTCACCTCGCCTGAAGGCAACGGTATAACCGTAAATGGGGACGTGGGTGGCGGTTTTCGACTGACCCGACTCATCGAAGTGACCGGCTATCGCCTGACCAACCGAAGTGTTCGTGATCTGATGGCTCTGTTCGATACCGGAGACGATGATCTGGATTCAGGTTCAGCCGTCATTATCGCCGGGTCCATCGTCGATGGCATTTTTGTATCGAGCTCTGCAGAGATCCGGTTTTCAAGCGGATCTGGTGGAGCCATGGACATCGGCAATGGCGGCGAAACTTTGACGATCGGAACCGCTACCGTTCCTGATGACTTTGATCAGTCCGCAGACGACGCCGATGAGGATGATGCGGCAGATGCTTACACCTACGCCATCGTCAACCGCGGTGTCGTCGAAGCGTCAGGCGTATTTGATGGAAAGGCCACCACCGGCTTCCTGATCGGTGGACGCGATGACCAGGGCCAGCTTCGTGCGGTGGTTCTTGAAGGAGACGGCTTCCTGAATGCTGGCCGTATTGCCGCCATCTCTTTTGATGCGCAGGCGACGGCCGTGCAGATGGGCGAAGGGGCCCAGGCTGATACCTTCAATAATGAAGGGACCATCCAGGCCGCCAGCTTTATTGGCTATGCCGATGATGATCATGCAGATGCGTCCTACCGCCAGAATGCCGCTTTTGGTGTTGTCCTGGATGAAGGGTCCGCCATCCGCCAAATCCTTAACACTGGCCAGATCGTCACCTCGGTTCAGGAAGGCTCGCTTGGCGCTGGCGCGACGGCAATCCAGATCGGTTCCGACAGTGTTGAGCTGGTTGTTAACGAGGGCCTGATAAGCGCGGCTGTGGTTGGCGCGGCTCCTGACGGATTTGACGACACCTCGCCGACGACCATCGCAATTGACGCGCGCGAGCATGACGGCGGACTGACGGTTCGCCAGCAGCGCGCGCTTGATGAGAATAACGAACCCATTGACGGCCGCCTTGAAATTATCGGCGACGTATTGTTCGGCGACGGTGACGACACGCTGGAGATCCTCGACGGGTCCATCGACGGCGACATCAGCTTTGGTATCGGTCAAGACGTCCTGATCGTAAACGGTGCCGAGATCAACGGTGCGATTAGCGACAGCGACGCCAACCTGACGATCGACGTTACCAATGGCCGCATCATCCTGGGCGGTGATGACAGCCTTGGCCTAACAGACGCGATCTTCAACGATGGCGGCGTTCTGGAGATCCAGATCAGCACCGCAAACCGGACCGGGGCCTTCTTTGATGCATCAGGTACGGTGTCGTTCGCGGCTGGCTCTGATCTCTCCGTCAGCCTGGCGGGCCTGATTGAGAATGTGACGAATTTCGAGCTGATCAGCGCTGGCTCGCTGAACATCGCCGATGAGAGCATTTTGGACGCCACTGACGCGCCCTTCCTCTACAACGCTGAAGTCACGCGCGCGCAAGGCGATCCCAATACGCTCTTGCTGACACTGTCGCGCAAGACGGCCGATGACCTTGGCATGAACGCCAATCAGTCTGCAGCCTATGACGAAGCGTTCGCAGCGATGACGGCCATCAATGAGCTCGGCAACGCCTTTGCGGCTATTCAGACTGCCGATGACTTCTTCGGGGCCTATGATCAGCTGCTCCCAGAATACGCATCAAGCGCCATTCAGTTCGCGCTGGCCTCCAACGACGCAGCAACGGGCGCTCTGTCGAGCCGCCTGCGCAATGCTCGCCTGTCACCGGACGAGCTTGCGGGTGTCTGGGTTCAGGAGTTTGGCTATTTTGCTGACCGCAACGCCACCAGTTTTGGCCCCGGCTATCGCGGCCAGGGTGTGGGTCTTGCCATGGGCATCGACCGCCCGGTTGGTCCCTTCTATGCCATGGGCTTCCACCTGGTCGGCGCAGCCAGCGAGATTGAAGAGATTGACGGCTTTGACGAGCCAATGGTTTCAATTTCCGGTCAGGTCGGGACCTATGCAGCCATAGACCTGGGCGGCGTGGATATCTCAGGCTCTTTCGGTGTTGGCTACGACTACTTCGAATCCGAGCGTAACATCCTGATCGACAGCTTCTCGACCGTGAACACGGCTGAGTGGTCTGGCTGGCATGTCACCGCCTCAGCCCAGGCTGGCAGGGACTACCAGGTTGGGGCCTGGACCCTGCGTCCAGAAGCCACTCTGACATGGCTGTCGCTGTTTGAAAGCGGCTACACTGAGCAGAATGAAGACCCGGACTTCTCCCAGCTCGCCCTCATTGTGGATGATCGTGAGAGCTCGGTCCTGACCGCCGGTGCGACCTTCACGGTCGGACGCCGCTTTGGCACCGACATCAGCTGGTGGGCTCCGTCGATCCGCATTGGCTATCGGGGCGAACTCCTCGGTGAAGACATGGACACGGTCGCGCAGTTTGGCGAAACAGGCTCGCCCTTCACCCTGCAGTCAGAAGCCCTGCCCGGCAGCGGTATCCTGGGCGGGTTCGGGCTGAGCGCCGGTTCGCAGTACACGACCTTCACCTTTGCCTATGACGCCGATGTCCGAGAGGACTTTATTCGCCATGTGGCACGTTTGGTCGTGCGGATGACTTTCTAACGCAAACTCTCTTTACACGTGATCAGGGGTGAGTTTAGGGTTGCACTGTCTTCCCTGTCCTGACCCCATGCACTGACGGCGAAGACCGGGGTTGGCGCGTTCGACGCAGGCGCGCCGACCCCATTTTGCTTGTGCCCCCAATCCCAACGCTGAACTTCACCTCCGCTTAACCAAGCCGGGCGATGATATTGGCATGTTACGGGCTTCAATCATGCTGGCTGCCAGCGCAGCCCTTCTGGCCACTGGTTGTGCGTCTTCGCCGCCAGATCAGGTCCATGACGCCTGCATCATCCTTGAGGACAATCGCGCCTGGTATCGCGACCTTCAACGCACCGAGCGTCGCTGGGGCGTGTCGCCGGGGGTGCAGCTTGCGATCCTGAAACGCGAATCCAGCTTTAACGCCCACGCCCGCCCGGCACGGACTCGCCTGTTGGGCTTCATACCGGGTCGCCGCCCGTCCTCGGCGTACGGCTATGCTCAGGCCCTCGACAGCACATGGGACTGGTATCGGCGCGAGAGTGGCCGCCGCGGTGCGGACCGCGATGATTTCGGTGACGCAGTGGATTTCATCGGCTGGTATTCCAACCAGAGCCGTGAGCGTTCGGGTATCTCGCTGGATGATCCCTACCGGCTTTATCTCGCCTATCACGAGGGCCATGGCGGCTATAATCGCGGCACCTATCGCGGCAAGTCATGGCTCAATCGTGCCGCGCGTGAGGTTGAGACCGATGCCCGGCGCTATGATGCCCAGATTGATCGCTGTGAGCGCCGCCTACGCCGCGGCTGGATTCCTTTCCTGTAGACAACTGGCCGCCGCGCTGTAGCGCGTGCTTTGCGACAGGGGGCGCTCGCGTGCACTCTGTCGCCTGTTATGGCTAGCGATTCGCAAGACGATCTGTTTTCCGGCGGCCCTGCGCCGAAGAAGGAGCCCGCTCCGGCGGCTCCCACACCTGCGCCCAAGGCTGAGCCTGCACCCACGCCCAAGACTGAAGCCCCAAAGCCGCAACCGCCCAAAGTGACGCCAAAACCGGCCGCACCCGCGTCCGGTCACAGCTCAGGCTATGACGCAAATTCGATCGAGGTGCTGGAAGGCCTGGAACCGGTGCGCAAGCGGCCGGGCATGTATATCGGCGGCACCGATGAGCGCGCCCTGCACCACCTGTTCGCCGAAGTGCTTGATAACTCGATGGACGAGGCTGTGGCTGGACATGCCGACCGCATCGAAGTCAGCCTTGATCTTGATGGCTATCTGACCGTCACCGACAACGGCCGCGGTATTCCCGTCGATCCGCACCCGAAATTTCCCGACAAGTCCGCGCTGGAAGTGGTGCTGACCACGCTGCACGCAGGCGGCAAATTCTCCGACAAGGCCTATGAGACTTCGGGCGGCCTGCACGGTGTGGGCGTGTCTGTGGTGAACGCTCTGTCCGAACATCTCGAAGTGGAAGTGGCGCGCGATCGCACGCTGTGGCGTCAGACCTATGCGCGCGGCCTGCCACAAGGACCTATTGAAAAGGTCGGCAGCGCCCCGAACCGGCGCGGCACCTCTGTGCGTTTTAAACCCGACACGGAAATCTTCGGCCCGCGCACCGCCTGGAAGGCCCCTCGCCTGTTCACCATGGCGCGCTCGAAAGCCTTCCTGCGCCGGGGCGTGGAGATTCGCTGGAAATGCCCGCCTGAACTGGTTGAGGGCACGGAGATCCCTGCCGAAACGACGCTGTGCTTCCCCGGCGGCCTGGCGGATCGCCTTAAAGAGCTGCTCGGCAATGCCAATCTGGTGACTGACGCCTTTTCAGGCCGCGTGGAGCGCTCTGGACGCATGGGCGCGGTGGAATGGGCGATTGCGTTTTCTGAAAACGGCTTTGGCGATCAGGACGGCTTTACGCAGAGCTATTGTAATACCGTGCCCACCCCCATGGGCGGCACGCACGAGCAGGGCTTCCGCGCCGCGATCTCCAAGGGCCTGCGCGCCTATGGCGATATCGCTGGCGTGAAGAAGGCCGCCACGATCACAGCTGACGATGTTCTGGGCGGTGCTGGGTCGCTGCTGTCAGTCTTCATCAAGGACCCGGAATTTCAGGGCCAGACCAAGGACCGTTTGTCGACCGGTGAGGCACAGCGCTTGGTGGAGCAGGCGATTCGCGACCAGTTCGATCATTGGCTCGCCGCCCGCCCGAAGGACTCCGCTCGCCTGGTTGAATGGGCGGTGGAGCGCGCTGAGGACCGGCTAAAGCGCAAGCGGGAAAAGGAAGTCAAACGCCAGTCCGCCACCCGCAAGCTACGCCTTCCCGGCAAGCTCGCGGATTGCTCACAAAGCGCGGCCGAGGGCACCGAAATCTTCCTGGTGGAGGGTGATTCAGCTGGTGGTTCTGCCAAGCAGGCGCGCAATCGCGCCACACAGGCCATCCTGCCGCTGCGCGGTAAAATCCTGAACGTTGCCTCTGCCACGGCTGACAAGATCGCGGCCAACCAGGAAATCTCTGATCTGGCGCTGGCGCTTGGCGTTCAGCCCGGCAAGCATTTCGATGTCGAGGACCTGCGGTATGAGCGCGTCATCATCATGTGTGACGCCGATGTGGACGGGGCCCATATCGCCGCGCTTCTGGCGACCTTCTTCTACAAATTCATGCCGGGCCTGATCGAATCCGGTCGTCTCTTCATGGCTCAGCCGCCACTCTATCGCCTGACCCAGGGCGGCAAGACGCTCTATGCGGCCGACGACGCGGAGAAAGACCACCTGATCGAGACCGAATTCAAGTCCGGCAAGGTGGATGTGGGCCGCTTTAAGGGTCTGGGCGAAATGACGCCTGCGCAGCTGAAGTCCACCACCATGCTGCCTGCAACCCGCTCGCTTGCCCGGGTGACCGTCTCACCTGACATGCGCGAAGCCGCCGACGCCATTGTGGAAACCCTGATGGGCAAGAAGCCGGAAAAGCGCTTCCAGTTCATCCAGGACAACGCCGCCTTCGTTGAGGACGTGGACGTTTAGAGCGGCTCCTAACTTAGCGCCAAAAGACGCTCATTGAACGCTAGACATACAACTTTTATGCGTTCTTAATCACCGCTCATTTCAAGCGATGCTAGGCAGTAGAAAATGGCGGTGACGCACCATAGAGTTGAAGTCCAGAAGGATCATATAACTAAGGTCTCTGGAGCTCGGCCCTTACCGGCCGTCGCCGAGCTAATTTGGAACGCGTTGGACGCTGACGCCACTAGGGTGCACGTAGACGTGGAGTCAGACGACTTGGGTATGAGCGCGATAACCGTGACCGATAACGGGCATGGGATATCGCACGAGGAGGCTGACAAACTCTTCACCAAGCTAGGCGGTTCATGGAAACATCTTGGTGCTCACTCACGAAGCAAAAGAAGATTGCTACACGGCAAAGAGGGCAAAGGTCGTTTTAAAGCGCTTGCGCTCGGTCGTGTGGCGGATTGGAATGTTATCTTCTCAGAAAAAGGAAAATTTTTTCGATATTCCATTACTATAATTCGCGACGATCTTACAGATGTACGCATAACAGAGCCGGTTGAAGTTGGCTTTGATGCCCCTGTTGGCGTCGAGGTTCGGATTACAGAGCTTGATCGCTCTTTTCGCTCTCTTGAAGTTGAAAATGCAACCCAAGAGCTAACCGAAAATTTCGCATTATATCTAACCGACTACAGCGACGCGGGCATCTGGTTTCGCGGGCATAAGCTTGACCCCGATTCCGTTATTGTCGAGCGATCCACAATAGCTTTAAAGCCAATAATTGAAGACGGGACTACCTACCCGGCTGAAGTAGTATTGATTGAATGGCAGCACGCTAATGAGCGGTCTATTTTTCTTTGTGGTGAGGAAGGATTCCCTTTTCATCGAGTAGCTCCCCGCTTTCGTACAGGAGGTATCCCATTTTCTGCCTATTTGAAATCAAGCTTTATCGCTCAGCTTCAACAAAAAGGAATGCTTGAGCTCGTTGAAATGAGCGGGTCACTTGAAGCTTCAATTGACGAAGCATCAGAACTGGTCAAGCAACATTTCAAAGAGAAGGAAGTTGATGCAGCAAAATCTGAAATTGATCAGTGGAAAGCCGACGAAATCTATCCATACGAGGATGAGCCACGGTCATCAGTCGAGAATGCCGAGCGAAAGGTTTTCGATATTGTTGCCCTGAATGTTAAGCGGCAACTACCCGATTTTTCAGATAGCGACAAAAAAACTAAAGCGTTCCAGCTAAGAATGTTACGCCAAGCAATTGAGCGGGGGCCGGAAGAGCTTCAGAAAATTCTAACCGAAGTGCTTGAGCTGCCGCACTCCAAACAGCGCGAACTCGCGAAGCTCCTAGAGGAAGCGGACCTAGCTCATATAATTAGCTCCTCAAAGCTAGTTGCCGACCGCCTAAAATTCTTATCAGGGATCGAAGCGCTTCTTTTCGATGACGGCCTTAAAGAGAATTTTAAAGAGCGAAGTCAGCTACACCGATTACTAGCTGAAAACACTTGGATTTTCGGCGAGGAATTCAATCTAACGGTCGACGATCAATCTTTAACGCAAGTGTTACGGAAGCATCGAAAGCTGATGGGCGATGAAATTGTGATCGATTCGCCGGTTAAACGGATTGACGGTACTAAAGGCATCATTGATTTGATGCTGTCACGCTCAGTCCCACGCCATCATGCCAACGAGCGAGAGCACTTAGTAATCGAACTTAAGCGACCAACGGTAGACATTGGCCTCAGGGAAATAACCCAAATAGAGACTTATGCTCATGCCGTGGCAAGTGACGAGAGGTTTCGAGGTTTAAATACTCGATGGCACTTTTGGGTCATTTCAAACGAGTTAGATGAAATCGCTAAGGGGAAAGCAGCTCAAAAGGACAGGCCTCCTGGGCTAGTTTCTCTGATCGACAATGGGAACATTGCAATTTGGGTAAAGTCTTGGGCGCAAGTACTCGCAGACGCAGGCGCCCGTATGAGATTCGTTCAAAACGAGCTACGAGCTACGATCGACAAAGAGTCGTCGCTTAAGTATCTCCGGAAGGTCTACGATAAATACCTTCCTAGCGAAGAAAACTTGAGTGGTTCAGATGACGAACCAAGTGGTTAGGTCTTCGCCGGATGAACTCCTCAACATCAGGTTCGATGTAATACAATAACCCCTTCCCTTCTGGGGCCATGCGCGCGACTGTGGCGGCGATGCGCGTACCTCTCACGCGCGCGACCACGGGGAGTATCCATGTTTACAGATTTAAAGGCGCTCGGCGTCGGGCTTTCGGCGTTTGCCGTGCTCGGACTGGCGGCTGCGCACAGGACGGCGGTGACGCCGATACGAATTCCGGGGGTGATGGCGGCGACGTTGAAGTCGTGCGCCACGACACCAACCCGTTTCCGTCCACCTATACGCCCGCTCCCAGCGGCACCACGCTGATCCGCGGCGCAACGGTGTTTGATGGCATTGGCGGCGAAATGGCCAACACCGACATTCTGGTCGAGAACGGTCGAATCTCCGCCATCGGCCAGGGACTGGAAGCGCCTGAAGGCACTGAAGTCATTGATGCGGCAGGCCGTTTCGTGACGCCGGGCGTCATCGATATTCACTCTCACCTTGGTGTCTACCCGTCGCCATCGGTGAACGCGCACTCTGACGGCAATGAAGTCACCGCGCCTGTCACCGCTGAGGTCTGGGCCGAGCACTCAGTCTGGCCCCACGATCCGGGCTTTGACACGGCACTGGCTGCTGGCGTGACCACGCTTCACGTGCTGCCAGGCTCAGCCAACCTGTTTGGCGGTCGCGGTGTCACCCTGCGCAATGTGCCGTCGCGCACCATGCAGGGCATGAAATTTCCTGACGCGCCCTACACGCTGAAAATGGCCTGCGGTGAAAACCCCAAGCGGGTTTACGGCAACCGTGGCCGCGCGCCGGGCTCTCGCATGGGCAATGTGGCAGGCTATCGCGAAGCCTGGGCCCGCGCGGCAGAATACCGCCAGCGCTGGCAGGATTATTGGGAAGACGCTGAAGCCGGTGAGGATGTGTCCCCGCCGAGCCGCGACCTTGAGCTGGACACCCTGATGGGCGTTCTGGACGGCGAGATCCTGGTCCAGATGCACTGCTACCGCGCTGATGAGATGGCTGTGATCCTCGATATGGCTGAGGAATTTGGCTACCAGGTCACGACTTTCCACCACGCCGTTGAGGCCTACAAGATCCCCGACCTTCTGGCTGAGCACGGCACCTGCGCCGCGGTCTGGGCTGACTGGGGCGGGTTCAAGATGGAAGCGTATGATTCCATCCCGGAAAATCTGCCGATCACCCACTCTGGCGGGGCCTGCGCCATGATCCACTCGGACTCCGATCTGGGCATCCAGCGTCTCAATCAGGAAGTCGCCAAGGCGCTGTCTGATGGCCGTCGCATGGGGCTTGAGATCACTGACGGTGAAGCCATGGCGTGGATGACCAGCCGTCCGGCTGAAGCGCTTGGAATTGGCGATGAAACCGGCTCCATCGAGACCGGCAAGCGTGCCGATATCGTGATCTGGTCCGGTCACCCCTTCTCCAGCTATTCGCTGGCCGATGAAGTCTTCATCGACGGGGCGCTGATGTATGACCGCAGCAATCCTGAGCGTCGCACCATTCGCGACTTCATGCTCGGCCAGCCGGGTGAAGGAGACTACTAAGATGAAAAAGCTACTCGCAAGCTTGGGGCTTGCCGTTGCGCTGTGCGCACCGGCCATGGCCCAGACCATCGCCGTCACCAATGGACGCATCGTGACCAATACGTCAGCTGGCATTATTGAAAACGGTGTGGTTATCATCCGCGATGGGGTCATTGTCGCAGTTGGCGATGACGTTTCGTTTGAGGACACAACCGTCGAAATCATCGATGCCAATGGCGGCTGGATTACGCCGGGTCTCTTCCACCCTCACACCCAGCTGGGTCTGATCGAGGTCGGTGCCGAAGGCTCCACCCGCGATAATTCCGCTGATGACAGCAGCTTTACCGCCGCTTTGGATGTGGCCGACGGCTTCAACCCGTCCGGCACGCATATCGACGAGGCTCGCTCTGAAGGCATCACGCGTTTTGCCGTGCACCCTTCTACCGGCTCAGCCATCATCGCAGGACGTGGTGCCCTGGCCGACAGCTCTGGCGACTATGACAGCCTGTTTGCCTCGCGCCGCTTCATGCTGGTGGATTTGTCGACCTCCGGTGCGAGCACCGCTGGCGGTGCCCGCACCGCCGCCTGGGCCTTCCTGCGCTCAGCCATTGAAGATGCCCGCTTCTACCCGGGTCGCTTCATGGCCCACCACGAAGGCGACGCCATCGACCGCTATGACGCCGCCGCCATGGTGGGTGTCGTTCGCGGTGAAATGCCGTTGATCATGGTCATGGACCGGGCCAGCGACATCCTGCGCGCGCTCGCTTTTGCCGAAGATTATCCGGCCATCCGGATCATCATCGCCGGGGCAGCCGAGGCTCATCTGGTGGCTGAAGAGCTGGCAGCCGCTGACGTGCCGGTGATCTATGATCCGATGCGCAATCTCCCGGACAGCTTTTCAACGCTGGCGTCCAGCACCGATGGCGCGTCCATCCTGCATGCCGCTGGCGTTCAGGTGGCCTACACCACCATGGGATCTGATCTTTACTTCAATCCGCGCCTGCTTCCCCAGCATGCCGGCATTGCGGTGGCACACGGGGCTGACTGGGCGGATGCCTTCCGCTCCATCACCCTGACGCCGGCCGAATTGTTTGGCGTTGGCGATCAATATGGTGCGCTGGCGGCTGGCTACGTGGCAGACGTCGTCGTTTGGGACGGTGACCCGCTTGAAGTGATGAGTGCACCAACAAACGTCATCATTGACGGTGAGTTCCAAAGCCTGGAAACGCGTCAGACCCGCCTGCGCGATCGCTATGCGACGCTGGGTGATGAAGGCGTACACGCCTATCGCCACTAGAAAATCCGGGTAATCAGGCAACAGCGTTACCCGAAACACACTATAAAGGGCCGGCCGCGTTGACAGCGCGCGCCGGCCATTTATGTTCCGCGCGAGTACGGAGCGCCCAAACGCGGCGCATCGAGCCTGGCGAACGCGCCAGAGCCAATCAAGATCGTCCAGAGGCGCATGCAATTCAAAGACCTGGGGCTTAGCCCAAATCTTCTGTCGGCTATTTCTGATGCCGGTTACGACACCCCCACCCCCATCCAGGCGGGCGCGATTCCGATCGCCCTGACCGGCAGGGATGTTCTGGGCATCGCCCAGACCGGGACTGGCAAGACGGCCAGCTTCACCCTTCCAATGATTGAGCGCTTGTCGCGCGGCCGCGCACGTGCCCGCATGCCGCGTTCACTCATCCTGGCTCCAACGCGCGAGCTTGCCGCTCAGGTCGCGGAGAATTTCGAGACCTATACCAAGAACCACAAGATGAATATGGCGCTGCTGATTGGCGGCGTCTCGTTCGAGCCGCAAAAACGAATCCTGGACCAGGGCGCAGACGTTCTGATCGCGACGCCTGGCCGTCTGATCGATCACTTTGAACGCGGTGGCCTGTTGCTGACCGGTGTTGAAATCCTGGTGATCGACGAAGCCGATCGCATGCTCGACATGGGCTTTATCCCCGATATCGAGCGCATCCTGAAGCTGCTGCCGCCGCGCCGCCAGACGCTCTTTTTCTCCGCCACCATGCCGGCGGAAATTCAGCGGCTTGTGAATACCTTCCTGAAGGATCCAGAGCGCGTTGAGGTTACTCGCCCGGCTCAGACCGCTGAAACGATTACCCAATACATTCTGAAGACAGCCGACAATCAGCCCAAGACCAAGCGTGAAGCGCTGCGGGCCGCGATCAATCGCGACGGGGTGAAGAACGGCATTATCTTCTGTAATCGCAAGCGCGACGTGGACATTGTCGCGCGCTCGCTGCAGCGCCACGGCTTCTCGGCCGCCCCAATCCACGGGGATCTGGACCAGAGTCAGCGCACGAGAACGCTTGCAGAATTCAAATCTGGCGAACTGCGCCTGCTGGTGGCTTCTGATGTGGCGGCGCGCGGTCTGGATATCCCGGCGGTGAGCCATGTGTTCAACGTCGATATCCCGCGCAACGCGGATGACTATGTGCACCGTATCGGCCGCACAGGCCGGGCTGGCATGAAGGGCGAATCGGTCACGCTGGTTACACCAGAAGACAAAAAGGCTCTCGCCGCGGTGTCCAAGCTGATTGGCGGTGAACCCAAGACGCTTGAGCTTGATGGTGTTGAGACCGCTCAGGCCGACGCGCCGGAAAAGGCCTCCAGGTCAGGCGATGAAAAGCCCAGGTCACGCCGCGGAGGTCGAAAGCCAAAGGCTGCGAAAGACGAGGCACCTGCAGAGCCGAAGACCGAAGCGGTCGAGACCGAGGCGCCCATTGAGGCCAGCTCAGAGACGCCGAAACCGTCACGTCGCCGGTCCCGCAAGGACACCGAAGACAACGCCCCATCCGTGCGCGGCTTTGGCGACCATGTGCCGGAATTCCTTCTTCGCTCCGCGCTTTAACCAAAAAAGTCGCTCGCGTTTACCTGATCTTTCCATTCAATTGAGTAAGTTCAAACTCAATATGAACGATCTCTACAGATCGCGCGACTTCAGGGGCGACAGGTGACAGGCAGGCTTAACTCAGACGAAGGTATCGATCTGGCGCGAAAAGCGCTTGATTTGATGGCCAATCACAGTGTGGCACCGACCGCTCACAACTATGCGGTTTTCACCGCCTATGTGGCCGATTCCAATCCGGAATTAAGCAGCGAGCTTCAGCTTCACATCGATTCTGGCGGGCCGGTTTCAGGCGGCGTGCTTGAAGACCTCTACGATCGCTTCTTTACCTTCAAGCGCATCCAGGACGCGGTCATGGATGTTGGCGGCGCGATGAGCCGCGAGCTTGGCGCTGTGGTCAAGACGCTGGAAGCGGCTGAGCGAGACACCGCAGCCTATGGGAAAGCGCTTGAGGGTGCTTCTGGTAAGCTGGATGAGACCACCGACACCGCCAGCTTCAGGCAGATGGTCGAGGGCCTGGTCGCCGCCACAGCTCGCATGCAGCGCCGCTCGCGCGAGCTGGAACAGCGCCTGCAGGTAACCTCTCAGGAAGTCGACCAGCTACGTACCAATCTCGAGAAGGTGCGCGAAGAAGCCATGACCGACGCCCTCACCGGCGTTGCAAATCGCAAGCGGTTTGACGAGTCCATGCGCCGCGCTCGCCGCGATGCTGAGGAAAAGAGTGAGCCTTTCTCACTGATCCTGTGTGATATCGACCACTTCAAGCGCTTCAACGATACCTGGGGCCACCAGACTGGTGACCAGATCATCCGCTTCGTAGCCGCCTGCCTGTCGCGCTTTTCAAGCGACACCCATGTGGTGGCCCGCTATGGCGGGGAAGAATTCGCGGTCGTTCTGCCGAATACCAGCCAACATGACGCCCACACGATCGCTGAAAAGGTTCGCTCAACGGTCGAAAGCAAGCGCCTGCTGCGCAAATCGACCAATGAGGATCTGGGCAATATCACCGTGTCGCTCGGCGTTTCGCAGTTCAAAGACAGCGAAAGCGTGGAATGCCTGATCGAGCGCTGTGACACTAATCTCTACAAGTCCAAGCAAACGGGCCGCAACCGGGTCACCGTGGACGGACAGGAAAGCTCAGGCTCGCGGAGTGCGGCTTAGCCCAAAGACTGTATTCAAGAAAGCCCCGCTGGCTTCCAGCGGGGCTTTCTTGTAACGGATCGTCAGCTTTGTGCTGGCGGCGCGGTACGCTTGAAGCTCTCGCGCTCAGACCAGCGCTCATAAAACGCACCGAGCTCCGGGAAGCGCTCGCGCCAATCCAGCTCAGCGTAACGCAGGTCGAGATATCCGAGCGAAACCGCCACCGACAACGCGCCAAGGTCCACAGAGCGTTCAAACTGGCCGCGCTCCTCGTTCAGCTGAACCAGCGTGCGCTCTACAGCGGCTTCCCACCGCTCTTTCCAGAAATCCCATTGCAGCTTTTCATCGCGCATGATCTCGATGCGGCGGCCAATCGTGATGTCCATCAAGCCATCGGCGATCGCCTGCTGGCGCAAAACCAGGATGCGACTTTCACCGGACGTCGGGATCCAGTTCTCGTCATTGAGGCTGTCGATGTATTCGCAGATCAGCGGTGAATCCATCAGGGCCGGACCGCGATCACGCTCCAGAGCTGGGACCTTACCGAGCGGGTTATTGGCCTGCAGCGCATCAGGATTATCCAGCGGCGCAGACTCTTCGATCTCAATTCGGCTCTCCAGCCCCTTCTCGATGATCAGGGCCCGACATTTGCGCGCGTAGGGAGATGTATTGGAGATGTATAGCTTCACTGAGCCGCCCCTGGGGTGTGATGTCTGGAGGCGCAATCTGCCGATATCACAGGGTAAAGCAAGGCTGTAATCCACTTAACCAAGCGGGTTATCAACCATCAAGCTGAGCCGGTATCAGAGTAACACTTTCACCGCAGCCACAGGCGTCAGATTCATTGGGGTTTCTGAACACGAACTTGGCGTGCAGCGGGGTGATTTCGTAGTCGACCTGCGCGCCCAGAAGAAACAACAGTGACTTGGCATCAATGACGATTTCGACGCCCTGGTCCTCGACCCGCTCGTCCAGCGGATCAGGTTGTTCGACATAGTCCATGACATATTCCATGCCCGCACAACCGCCGTTTTGAACGCCGACGCGCAGATACCCTGCCCCACGGTCTGCCATCAGCGTTTTCACACGCTCAGCAGCCGCTTCGGTCAGGGTCAGAGCCTTGGGTCTTGGACGCGCCATTATGGAGCTCCTTAAAGCATGTTCAGCATAAGCCGGGCCTCATCGGACATGCGGTCCGGAGTCCACGGCGGATCAAAAGTCAGCGAGACGTCCGCGCGCTCAACACCATCCACGGTCTCACAGGCATCTTTAACCCAGACCGGCATTTCGCCAGCCACAGGGCAGCCCGGGGCCGTCAGGGTCATTTCCACTTTCAGAAGGCCCTCAGCCTCCAGATCGACCTGGTAGATCAGGCCCAGCTCATAGATGTCTGAGGGGATTTCCGGGTCGTGAACCGTCTTCAGCGCTGCGATCACATCATGGGTAATGCGCTCAATCTCAGCCGGCGGCAGATCGGGATCCTTGCGCTCCGGCTTGTCAGCGGATGCAGCGGCAGAGGCCTCCGGCGCTGGAGACGCGGAGCTACCCAGATCAATCACATCGCGTTGTGGCATATCGGTGTCGTCGCTCATCATACCCCCTAGATGAGAAAGCTCTTGGCCTTGTGCAAGGCTTCGAGGAAAGCGTCCACCTCGTCGGCGGTGTTATACGGTGCAAAGCTGGCGCGCACGGTCCCGGGCACACCATAGCGCTTCATAAGCGGATGGGCGCAATGGTGCCCGGCCCGGACGGCCACGCCATACTTGTCCATCAATTGGGCAAGGTCGTGCGGGTGGGCCCCGTCGATCAGGAAGCTGGCGATAGCCCCCTTGTTCTGGGTGCGGCCAAACAGGCGGACGCCATCAATCTTTGACAATCCCGCTTCAGCGCGATCCAGCAGGCTTCGCTCATGCTCCAGCGCCGCAGTGCGATCAAGAGCATTGACCCAGTCAATCGCCGCGCCAAGACCAATCACATCGGCGATGGCCGGCGTCCCAGCTTCAAACTTGTGCGGTACGTCAGCGTAGACCACACCGTCTTCACTGACCTCGGCAATCATCTCACCGCCGCCCTGATAGGGCGGCAGACGGTCCAGCCAGTCCCCGGCAGCATAAAGCACACCTGCGCCATTAGGGCCGTAGAGCTTGTGGCCAGTGAAGACATAAAAATCGCAACCGATTTCAGACACATCAACCGGCATGTGAACAGCAGCCTGTGTGCCATCAAACAGGATTGCCGCACCATGCTCGTGAGCGATGCGGGTCAGCTCTTCAGCCGGGTTGGCTGTGCCCAGCACATTGGACATGTGCACAACGCTGACGAACTTCGTGCGCTCGGTGAACAGGCCGCGATAGGCCTCCATATCGAGCGCGCCGTCCTCATCGACCGGGATCCACTTGATCACCACACCCTTCTGCTCACGCAGGAAGTGCCAAGGCACGATGTTGGAGTGGTGCTCCATCTGCGAGAGGATGACCTCGTCGCCCTCTTTCAGGCTCTGGCCAAAGCTGGACGCCACCAGGTTTATGCCGTCCGTCGCGCCCTTGGTGAAGACGATGGTCGACGCTGACTCAGCGCCCAGAAAGGCCGCCGCCTTGGTGCGCGTGGCCTCAAACGCCTCGGTCGCCTCGTTGGCCATGGTGTGCAGGCCGCGATGCACATTGGCGTAGGAGGTGCGCCAGACATTGGCCACCGCCTCAATCACCGCTTCAGGCTTTTGCGCAGACGCGGCATTGTCGAAATAGACCAGCGGCTTGCCATTCACCTGCCGCGACAGGATCGGGAATTCAGCACGCAGGGCATCGACATCAAACGCTGCCACCGTTTTGGTGTGGGCCGTCATCTACAGGGTCTCCAACCGGTCCGTCAGACGCTCAAGCAGCGTCTCGCGCAAACCTTCATGGCTCATCTTTTCAAGGGGTTCCGCCAAAAAGCTACGGGTCAGCATCGCCCGCGCACTGGCTTCATCCAGGCCGCGCTGGCGCATGTAGAAGAGCGCATCTTCATCAATGGCCCCAAACGCATTGCCGTGGGCGCAGATCACGTCATCGGCGTAAATCTCAAGCTCGGGCTTGGCGTCAATCTCCGCGCCCGCATCCATCAGCAGGCCGCGGTGCTGCATCTGGGCGTCGGTCTTCTGAGCCGCACGTTCAACATGGATCTTGCCCTGGAAGACACCGCGCCCGCCCTTGGCGACCGCACCTTTAAACAGCTCGTCAGTTTCCCCGTTTGGGCCGACGTGGCGTACGTTGGAGGTCTGATCCAGATGCAGCCCCTCACCCAGCACATACGCACCATTCATGGAGAGCTTCGCGCCCTCACCGCCATGCATGACGTGGGTTTCCAGCCGAGCGAGCTTTGCGCCAAAACCAAGCGTGGTCTGCTCCACGGTGGCGTCAGGTGCCAGCGTCAGGCCGGAGGTCACCACCAGCGCCGCGTTTGGCATTTCATTCTGCTCGATCACGCGGGTGAGCTTTGCCCCGTCAGCCACGGTGATGTTCACCGCGATATTGGCAAAACTGCCCTCACCGCCCTGATAGCTTTCGTGCAGCACCGCTTCGACGCCCTCAGGCACCGTCACTGCGACGATACGGTGGCCGGTAGCTGAACCCACAAAGTCGAGATTGAGCGTCTCGCCATCGGTGAGCTCATAGACGGCACAGTCGCCGCCCAGCGCAGCCGCCAGGCGCGGCATGATCATGCTGGGCTCGCGCTCAAGCTTTGCAACGGCATCGGGCTCGCGGCTGGCATGCAGGATGACCTCACCGGCTTCAGCCGGTAAGCGGGACAGGACCGTCTTCAGGTCCGTCCACTTCCACGCTTCCACGCGGCGGTGGGGCAAACCCTTGGCCGTAAGCTCGTCGAGCAGCGCGCCCTCAGGCAGCGCGCCAGCGAGCGCAGTTTCAAAGTCGGACAGGCGTACAGGTGCCGTCATTATGCTGCGGCTCCCACATATTTGTCATAACCCTCGCGTTCCAGCTCATGGGCCAGCTCAGGGCCGCCCGTCGCCTGGATTTTCCCGTCCGCCATCACGTGAACCACGTCGGGCTTCAGGTAATCGAGCAGGCGCTGATAGTGCGTGATGACCAGCATGGACCGCTCCGGCGAGCGCAGGGCATTCACGCCCTCGGCCACCACTTTAAGCGCGTCGATATCAAGCCCAGAGTCCGTTTCATCGAGGATCAGGAGCTTCGGCTCCAGCATTAGCGCCTGGAAGATCTCCATGCGCTTCTTCTCACCGCCAGAGAAACCGACATTCACAGGGCGCTTCAGCATTTCGTTGGAAATGCCCAGCTTGGCTGCCGCTTCGCGCGCCTGCTTCATGAAGACCGGCGCGGTCACTTCGTCTTCGCCGCGGGCGCGGCGCTGAGCGTTGAGCGCTTCCTTCACAAAGGTCAGCGTCGGCACGCCGGGGATTTCCGCCGGGTATTGGAAGGACAGGAAGACGCCGTTTGCAGCGCGCTCTTCGGGGTCCATATCCAGAAGGTCAGCACCGGCCAGCGTCGCGCCACCACCGGTAATCTCATAACCGTCACGGCCCGACAGAATGTAGGACAGGGTGGACTTGCCACAGCCATTCGGCCCCATCACCGCGTGAACCTCGCCCTTCGGCGCGGTTAGCGTGACACCCTTCAAAATCTGGCGACCATCGCCCTCTTCGGTTTCAACACGGGCGGCCAGGTCTTTGATCTCAAGCATATCGTCTTTCCTCTAGCGCGCCGTTGTCCGGTTGGCGCCATTTTTTGCTTTACCCGTTTTGTAGTCGGCGGCGGTCCGGTCCGGATCGCCCTTGGTCTTCACCGCGATGAACAGCACGCCAAAGCCGATGACCGTCAGGAAGGCAAAGCCCATCCAGCCACCGCTCAGCCCCTGCGCGTTGGACTCTGTCCACAGGCCCAGACCCAGCGTCATCAACGCCATGAAGGCGGCAACGCTCATCCAGCCTTCCCAGGTGATCGGGCGGAAGCTGCCATACCAGAGCGGCTTGCCCACATGGGACTGCGCGCGGCGTGCGAACCAGTAACGCTGGGTCATTGGCCGCCCTCGCCATCATCACCTGCCCCTGACTCATCATCTCGCAGCTTTGGTAACACCCATACCGCCAGCACTGCGATCCAGAATGAAAACAAAACAAGAAGGCCGCCAAAGACGACATCCATCCACGGTGACAGTTCTTCCGGTTCGAATTCGTTCGCGTTTATCAGCGAAGTGCCATTCATGATCATCCAACAACCGTAAAGTAACCCAAAGGCCACCAAGCAGATTACAAAGAGCTTCCAAGTACCTAGGCCTCGATTAAGCCTAGCTAGGCCTCTCGAATTCACTACCCCACACTCCCCTCAAGGCTCACCTTCACAAGCGCCTGAGCCTCGACGGCGAACTCCATGGGTAGTTCCTGGAGCACGTCGCGGCAGAAGCCGTTGACGAGCAGGGCCACAGCCGTTTCTTCGTCGAGGCCGCGCTGGCGGGCGTAGAAGAGCTGGTCGTCGGAGAGCTTGGAGGTCGTCGCCTCATGCTCCAGCGTGGCTTTGGGCGTTTTGGCTTCCACGTAAGGCACGGTGTGCGCCCCGCACTGATCACCGATCAGCAGGCTGTCACACTGGGTGAAGTTGCGCGCGCCTTCGGCCTTGGCATGCACTGAGACGAGACCGCGATAGGTCTGGTCAGAGCGCCCGGCAGAAATGCCCTTGGAGATCACGCGCGACTTCGTGTTCTTGCCCAGGTGGATCATCTTTGTGCCGGTATCGGCCTGCTGACGACCATTGGTCACGGCGATGGAGTAGAACTCACCCTGGCTGCCATCACCTTTGAGGATGCAGCTGGGATATTTCCAGGTGATCGCCGAGCCAGTCTCAACCTGCGTCCAGCTGACTTTCGAATTGCGACCGCGGCAGTCGGCGCGCTTGGTCACGAAGTTATAGACCCCGCCCTTTCCGTCCGCGTCGCCCGGCCACCAGTTCTGAACCGTGGAGTATTTGATCTCCGCGTCATCCAGCGCGACCAGCTCCACCACAGCGGCATGCAGCTGGTTTTCATCGCGCATGGGCGCAGTGCACCCCTCCAGATAGGAGACGTAAGCGCCCTCGTCGGCGATGATCAGCGTGCGTTCAAACTGGCCAGTGCCTTCGGCGTTGATGCGGAAGTAAGTCGACAGCTCCATCGGGCAGCGCACGCCCTTGGGCACATAGACGAAGGACCCATCAGTGAAGACCGCGCTGTTCAGCGTGGCAAAGAAGTTGTCGCTGACCGGCACGACCGAGCCGAGATATTTCTTGATCAGCTCAGGATGCTCCTGCACCGCCTCGCTGATCGACATGAAGATCACGCCGGCTTTTTTCAGCTCTTCTTTAAAGGTCGTTGCGACCGACACGCTGTCAAACACCGCATCCACAGCCACACGGGGCTTGTCACGCGCTTCCGCAGCGGTTTCCGCTGCGCCCTCAACACCGAGCAGGACTTCAGCTTCCTTCAGCGGAATCCCAAGCTTCTTATAGGTGTCGAGCAGCTCCTGCGGAACCTCATCGAGGCTCTTATACTTCGCCGCATCCTTGGGTGCGGCATAGTAGTATGCATCCTGGTAATCGATCGGCGGGTGGGAGATTTTCGCCCAGTCCGGCTCTTCGATCTGCTTGAAGCGCTCATAGGCCTCCAGGCGCCATTGCAGCAGCCAGTCCGGCTCGCCCTTTTTCTCCGAGATGAAGCGGATTGTCTCTTCAGACAGGCCCTTGGGGCCGTATTCCTGCTCAATCTCGGTGGTAAAGCCGTACTTGTATTTGTCAGCTTCAAGCTGGCGTACGTCTTCGATGGTCTCTTTAACGGCAGGCATAAACAGTCAGCCTCTTACACGCGTTCAATCAACCCGCGGCGGCCACTTTGGGGCGCACGCGGTTATACTCTCTCAGCCACGCCTCACAGAAGGCATCGGCATCGTCTTCAGTCGTTGTCCAGCCCAGGCTCACGCGCAGGGCGCTGCCGGCTTCGTCGTCAGTTGCGCCCATGGCCTTGAGCACATGGCTCTTGCGCACCTTGCCGGAGCTACAGGCAGAGCCCGCGCTCACCGCAAAGCCAGCCAGATCAAGCGCAATCACCTGGATTTCGCTCGGCCAGCCCGGCGCAGACAGGCAAATCGTGTTGGGCAGGCGCTCTACACCTTCACCCCAGATCGTGATCTCGGGCGCGGCGGTCTTTAAGCGCCTTTCGATCCGGTCGCGCAAGGACGCGATGCGGCTGGTTTCACCTTCACCTATGGCACTGACCGCAGCAGCAAACCCCACCACCCCTGCGACATTTTCTGTGCCGCCGCGACGGCCCTTCTCCTGACCCCCGCCGGCAATCAAGGCCCCAACCTGGGCGTCACACGCGGTTGCAAGCGCGCCAACGCCCTGCGGGCCTCCGGCCTTGTGCGACGACAGCGCGGCAAACTGGGCAAAGCTGGCGGCAAAGTCGAAGTTTGCCTTGCCGGTCATCTGGACCGCGTCGATGAGGAAGAGGTGCCCTCCCTCAGCCTCGGCAATCATGCGGCCAGCTTCGGGATAGGGCTGGATCACGCCGGTTTCGTTGTTCGCCGCCATTAAGGCGAACGCAATGCGCTCACCGGGTTTAGCAGCTGCAAGCCGGTCACCGAGCCAGTCGAGCCTTGCCCGACCGTTCGCGTCCACCGGCCATTCCTCAGTCGGTAGACCACTGGCTGCAGCTGCAGCACGGACTGCATCATGCTCAATCTCAGAAAAAATTATCCGAGTGCAGCCAAGGGTTTTTGAGGCATGAAGAGACAGGTTGTTCGACTCTGTCCCTCCTGACGTGAAGATGAGATCCTCGCTCCGTGCACAGATGGAGCGGGCAATTACAGCTCTGGCCTGTTCCACACGCGCTCTTGCGGCCCGACCGCTCTGGTGTACCGATGACGGATTGCCGCCATCGGCCAGGGCAGCCATGACCGCTTCGGCCGCCGCAGGGCGAACCGGAGAGGTTGCGTTATGGTCGAGGTAGACACTCACTCGGCTGCCTGCTCCAGCGCCGGGGCGTTCTCATTGGCGCTCGACATGCCAAGCACACGGCGCTCCAGCACGTCTTCAAGCGTGACGCCATTGAGGAAGATGTGGATGTGACGGCCCAGCTCATCCCACAGATCGTGGGTGACGCAACGGCGCCCACCTTCCATGCACCCAACGGCCTTGTGCTGACAGCGCGTGACATCGACCGGCTCTTCAACAGCCAGCATGATGTCTGCAATCCGCGTTTCAGAGGTTTCGCGAGCAAGGCGATAGCCGCCGCCCGGTCCACGCACCGATTTCACAATGCCTGCGCGGCGCAGTTTTGCGAAGAGTTGTTCCAGGTAAGACAGCGAGATCTCCTGGCGTGATGCAATATCACCCAAGGGTACCGGCCGGTCTGCGCCACTCTGGGCCAGATCGGTCATGGCCATCACGGCATAACGTCCTTTAGTACTCAGTTTCATTGCTTTTCCTCATCTCCCCAGAGAAAGCCTCACCTCGCCGCTCGCATCCTGCACCCACCTTGTGCTAAGGGGAGCGCTTCGCACGAAAGACCGGCGCGGCAGTGGGGGAACTAGGTTCCACAGTCCGGCGGTCAAGAATTAGGAACGATATTTTCTATAGCTCCATTTTCTCGGAGAATCAAAGCCCGAGTGTGGAACTAGGATATTCGCCAGCAGGACGCAATTTGCCCAATGCCTGACGTCATCATTGCCGGCCCGGCCGGACGCCTTGAAGGCAAGTATAGCCCCGCCAAAAGCCCAGCCGCCCCACTGGCGCTAGTGCTGCATGCCCATCCCATGGGCGGCGGGCATATGGACACCCCGATTTCCCAGATGCTCTACGACCAGTTCAAAGAGCGGGACTTCTCGGTGCTTCGGTTCAATTTCCGCGGCGTTGGCCGCAGCCAGGGCAGCTATGACCAGGGCCTTGGCGAGCTGTCAGACGCAGCCACCGCTCTGGACTGGGCTCAGGCGCATAACCCGAACGCCCAATTCTGCTGGGTCGCCGGTCACTCCTTCGGCGCATGGATCGGTATGCAGCTGTTGATGCGCCGTCCAGAGATTGGTGGCTTCACCTCGGTGGCTCCGCCCACCAACATGTATGACTTCTCTTTCCTGGCCCCCTGCCCGGCGTCTGGCCTGATCGCTCACGGCGATGCAGACGCCATTGTTCCGCTTGATGAGATGGAACGGGCCATGGCCAAGGTGCGCACCCAGAAGGGCATCACCATCCAGACCGATGTGATCAAAGGGGCCTCGCACCTGTTCACCGATCACCTGGAGCCGCTGGAAAAGTCGGTTTCGACCTATCTCGACTGGCGCCTGCCGCAGGTGGAAAAAGAACGCCGCGAGCAGCCCGCCGGCTCACGCCGCTAGGGCTCGACAATCAGGCCGCCGGTCAGCGGTTGGGGCACGCCCGTCGTGCCCGGCCAGCTGATCGGCAGGGCTCTCCTGGTCCGCGCAGCCAGATAGGCGAAAGCTTCCGCCTCAATCAGGTCTCCGCGCCAGCCCACCGCCTCGGCTGAGTGCACCTGTACGCCGCACGCCATGCTGATACGTCTCATCAGGTCCGGGTTCTTGCGCCCGCCTCCGCATACGATCAGACGCTCTGGGCGCTCTGAGGCGGCCTCCAGCCCCAGCGCCACGGTGCGCGCGGTGAACTCCGCCAGCGTTGCCGCCCCGTCTTCAACGGTAAGATTGCGCGCCGGATCCAGCGAAAAGTCCCAGCGATCCAGCGATTTGGGACCTTCAAGCGCGAAGTGCGGGTGAGACAGCAGCTCCTCCAGACCCGCTTCGAGGACACGACCCTTTGCGGATGCCTCTCCGCCTGCATCCATGGTCACACCGGCCTGATCGGCCATCCAGGCATCGATCAGTCCGTTGCCGGGACCGGTATCAAAGGCCGTCAGCGAACCGTCAGCCCCAATGAGCGTAATGTTCGCCACACCACCAATATTCAACACACCGAGCGGCCGCTCCAGCCCGGAGGCTGCTGCCAGCGCTGCGTGGTAGGCCGGGGCCAGTGGTGCCCCCTGCCCGCCAGCCTCAACATCGGCCGTTCTGAAGTCATGGGCGACGGGGCACCCCAGCGCGTTGGCGAGCGCGCCTGCATCGCCAATCTGGCGGGTCTTGCCCGGTTGGCCCTCAGTCGGCGGGATATGGATCACGGTCTGGCCATGGAAGCCGACAAGGTCGAGCTCTGACGACGACAGGCCTGCCGCGTCGCAGACGGCCTTCACAGCGCCAGCATGGGTGCGGGTGAGGACCGCTTCAGCGTCACGGAAAACGTCCGGTTCCTCCCCCTCAAAGCGCCACTTCAGACCTGCATAGACAGCGGCCTGCAGCACCGCCCGATCAGCGGCGGTGTAGTCAAGCTGAACGCCGGGCCCAAAGGCAGTGATGACCTCTCCATCAGTGTCGAGGAGCGCCGCATCGACACCATCAAGGGAGGTGCCACTCATCAGACCGATACACTTCACCGTCCGGCTCCACTATCCGCACCAGGATCAGGGGGGTCAGCGTCGCCGCCTGTGTCAGGTGCAGGCTCTTCCTGGGACTGTTGGTACCGCTCGCGCAGGGCATCAAGCTCGCGTTCGGCCTCAGTGCCCTCAAACACGCGGCGGAAGACACCCGGCGCAAAAGCGGCCAGCGGATTGGTGATCACGCGCGTCTCATCAAACGATCCGGCGACCGAGAACGTCACCCCAAATATGCCCTCACCCCGGCGCGAGGTCAGAAGCTCACCAATCACCGGTAGGCCGCCGAGAATGGAGTTCGCGCCGTAGGAGGGCAGCAAGGTCCCATCCAGCTGGATGCGGCTTTCCTCAAAGCTGACAACGCCCTGCCAGGTTGCGCCCAGTGCCGGCCCTATCGCGCGGGAGTTTTCAAGCCCCAGCACGCCCTCTCCCCAGGTGAAATCTGACTCAAAGCGCTCAAACACGATGCCCTCACCGCTCAACAGGCCGCCCAGACCTTCAAACGACCCAGCTGCGAGAATGCGCGCCAGTAGCGGCATACGCTCCAGGGTGAAGGCATCTACCTCGACCCGCCCCGTCATGGCCGCTGGCTCAGTGCCAACTGGCATGCGTGCGTCAATGCGCAGATTTCCGTCGGAAATGTTGGAAAAGCCGCCGAACGCGGTGAGAAGGCTACCGGCATCGTCGGAGCGTATCGTCAGGATCTGGAATTCCGGCGCACCGGGATCAGGTGCGAAGTCCAGCATCAGACCTGTTGAGCCATTAGACGTACCGGCTCTCAAAACGATGTTATTGATACCCTCCGGCCCAATCAATGACTCCAGCGTGACGGTGTTAAAGACCTCGTCACGGACAATCACGCGATCCAGATCGGCTTCAAGCACAAGCGGAGCCGTGACAATCGGCGCGCCACCGCCCGGCGCGGTAAAGCTGAACAGATCGCCCAGATCAATAAAATCACCACCCAGCGCCATGCGCAGCGCTCCGTCAGGGCCGTCCGGGCGATCGGCTACCAGCGTCACATCAAGCCGGCCTGGCGAACTCAGGCGCTCGATATCAGCGCTCAAGAGCCGTCCGTCCTGGCCCACTGAGGCGGTGGCGACGAGATCGATCCCATCGGCCTCGATAATCAGCGGATCAAGCTGCAGTGCGCCGACCTCATCGAACTGGAGACCAAGCACGGCGCGCCCTTCCGCACCCGCAGGCTTGTCCCAGATTTCAGCCGGGAAAACGACCGTCGCATCGACAAGGTCAAGCTCAACATCGACCCGTGAGAAGTCAAAGCCCCGTCCGACCATCTCTGCAGATACGTCCACCACTCCGTCAAGAAAGCGTCGGGCTGGCAGGCCCAGCCGATCAAGGCCGCGCCCTGTCATCGCCCCGGATGCCAGAACCCGGGTGGATGGCTCGCCGGCCTCTAGTCCGAAGGATTCGAACCACTCCACCTCAATCTGGGAGCCGACCAGATTGGCGCTGCCTTGCGCAGTCAGGCCGTTCTCCGTCGCCGAGATGCTTACACTCCCCTTATCGAGGTCGATACCCTCCACGCCTGTGGGAGCCGAAACGTCTTCAAACTGGCCATTGATCTGGAAGCCGATGTCCTCAGCAGGCACGTCGCGATACATCGGCCTGCGGATTTCAAAGCTCATCTCGCCATTGCCGGAGAACAGGTCCGGCTCAAGGCCATAGGACTCGGCCAGAAGAAGCGGCGGTTCGCTTAAAAGGGTCAGAACGCCTTCAAGCGCTCCAGTACCGGTGCCTCCGAAACGCGCCATGGCACCCTTGGGGTTCAGGCGCGGAAGCTCGACAAAGATCGTATCGATGGCCAACGCACCAATGCTGGCGTCCTGTCCGCTGAGCGACAGTGAGTTGCCGCGCAGTTCTGCCTCGCCCGACAGACCTAGAAGCGGTGTCATGGTTGAAACATAGCGCACATCGGCCTCAGCAAAGTCGAAGGCGAGCGACAGGTGCTCGTCAGCGAGCTGGCGCTCAGCAATGGCCGATGCAGGAATATCAAGGCGCAGCAACGCATTGGACAAACGGCCGTCCAAAATGCTTTCGCGGATCCAGTCGCGCGCGCCAAGCGCAAAATCGACCGGCCAGTGGCGCAGCACTTCGCGCCTGGAAATCTCGCCTTCGATGGGCCCTTCAAGCCGGATGGACGGGAGGATGCGCCCATCAACCTCCTCAAGAGCAAAGCGCCCTGTCATTTCGCCGCTGGCATAGGGCAGCGTCAGGTCAAGCTGTTCAAAGACCAGCTCACGAGTCTGGGTATTGATCCGCCCGGCTGTTATGGCGCTCGTCCAGACCTGGGCGTCGGGAAAGACACCAACCGGGTCAAAGCGTCCGCCTTCTGATGTGATTTCAAACCGGGCTTCGGTGGGAACGGCCCCCACAAAGCCGCCCAGCTCATAGAGCCGCCCGGCCAGATCGAGCCGAAGAATGTCCGACTGGATATCGAGGCTTTGAATCTCAACGGCACCGCTTGGGGCGTCGTATTCCACCCGCACGGTGCTTTGGTCGAAGGTGTAACTCTCACCTCCAGAGAGGAAAGAGCCAGGGCTTGCCTGAATGTCGATCAGCGCTGTGCGCAGTCCCTCTTCAACCGTGGCGTCGAAAACAACGCGCGCATCAAAGCTCGCTTCCAGACCGGACAGGGCTGCCAGCGCGCCCCGGCGCGGTGCTGCCGCCGCGGGCACAAAGTCGGATACGGTAAATTCAGCAAAGACGGCGTCCAGATTGCGCGCACTATCAAGGCGCAGCGATAGCGCAGCTGGACCGGCCGAGGTCACCAGATCACCCGCCACCTGCGCCCGGACCTGATCATTTTGAAGATCAACATCAAGGCCAGCGTTATCAATGAGCCAGTCAAGACCCGACACCTCGTCGATCAGGCGCAAATCAACTGCTCTCAGATCAAGGCGCTGCAGGCGTGCCAGCAGGCCACTACCGGTGGGATCAAGTTCGCTAGTGAGCGCACCAAGCGTTGGACCCGTCGTGCTCACCTCGGCCTCAGCCCCGTCAGTCTGACGGTTCAGGCCGCGAGGATCACCAAAGCCGGCAATGAAGCGGCCATCCTGGGTGCGTACAACAGAAAAGCTGCCACCCTGGGCACTGATACTGACCGGGCTGGCACGGCCAGTGAGCAGCAGATCAAGCGCCAGACCGGTTGAAACCTGCTCTGCCGCGATCACCACTTCACCGGTGTCGCGGGTAACGCGCACATCCGTCGCCATAATGATCAGCGAGGCTTCAGCCGGATCAAAACGCAGCTGGATGCCACCGACTGAAGCTGAATCACCCTGCACCGCTTCGGTCAGGGCGTTGATCATGGTGGGGCGCAGGATCTCCCCATCGACGGGGCCTTCGGCCAGACGCCACAGAAATGCACCCCCGGCCAGAATCACCAGCGCCAGCAAAGCGGCAACGGCTTCAAGCACATAAAGGACAACAAGGCGGGCGGTGCGACGCATTCAAACGGCTCGAAGGGTGGCGGACAGGGTGGACGAAAACGGTTCTAGCGACAATCTTCGCGGCGTGCCCGGCCTCGCCGGACCCTGCAAAGCAATGATGGAGCCCGTGATGAGCGAACTTAGCCCCGGTGACAAGGCCCCCGACTTCACGCTGCCAGCCGATGGCGGCCAGACGGTATCGCTGAGCGATTTCACCGGCAAATCAGTCGTCCTTTACTTCTACCCCAAGGATGACACCCCGGGCTGCACAAAAGAGGCCATTGGCTTTTCAGAAGCCATTGATGAGTTCGATGCCGCCGGAGCCGTGGTCATCGGCCTGTCGAAAGACACCGTCTCCAAGCACGACAAGTTCCGCGACAAGCACGGGCTGAAAGTCATACTGGCATCCGATGCCGAAAACGATGTGACCGAACGCTACGGCGCATGGGTTGAAAAGAAGATGTACGGTCGAACCTATATGGGGATTGAACGCTGCACATTCTTGATCGGCCCGGACGGCGTTCTCAAGCAGGTCTGGCGCAAGGTGAAGGTGCCCGGCCACGTCGAAGCCGTTCTGGACGCTGTCAAAGCCGGCTGATTGATGCCCCTGTCCAGCCTCCAGCAAACTGCCGTTAAGGTTCTGACCACGGCAGAGCCAACAGCAAAATCGGCGGCGGCTCGCAACTGCGCGGCGCGCTGGCGGGCCGGCGCGCTGTCTTTGCCAGAGCAAGGCGCAACCAGCCTGGCACCTGCTCGCCCGGCTCGCCCAGAAGCGCCTGAGCTGTTGCCGCCTGGACAGGTTCCAAGGCGGCGTCTGGGGACCGTGGCTGGCCGGATCGCGCTTCTTCACGCGGTCGCCCATATTGAGTTCAACGCCATTGATCTGGCCTTCGACATGATCGCCCGCTTTGGAGGTGACCCACGTATCGCCGACAGCGATCGCCACGCCTTTGTGTCAGACTGGGTCAGTGTCGGTGATGACGAGGCGCGGCACTTCATGATGGTCCGCGATCGCCTCAAGACGCTAGGTGCCGACTATGGCGAGCTGCCCGCCCATGATGGTTTGTGGGAAGCCGCAGCGGCCACCTCAGGCGATCTCGCCGCCCGCCTTGCCATTGCGCCCATGGTGCTGGAAGCCCGAGGCCTCGATGTCACGCCTGGCATGATCGACAAGCTGAAAAGTGTGGATGACCCTGACAGCGCAGCGGTGCTGAACGTCATCTATACTGAAGAAGTGGCCCATGTTGCGGCGGGTCGGCGCTGGTTTGAAGCGGTCTGCGCCAGCGAGGGCGAAGACCCCACCGAACGCTTCCACACCCTGGTCAAATCCCATTTCAAGGGCGAGCTCAAACGCCCCTTCAATACCCCTGCGCGCGACCGGGCGGGGATGCCCGGCGACTGGTATGAGCCCCTCGCCGACTTATCGGCCTGAATAAACCTAGGCATCAGGCTTGCAAACGACACTGGGTCACGGCTCGTAAACGTCTTGATAATCCAAACGCAGTGAAGGTCTCGCTGCATGATTGATAAAGCCCTGCCCATCTGCGACATTCAGCGCTCGTGAGGGGCATGGCGAAAACTGAGGTCGACGCGGTCAGATGGTGAAACGCCTTCTTGAAGGCCCGTGGGAGCACATACAACAGCGCTTCCCGGACCGGCAGATTTACCACCGCACCGAAGGACAGGTGCGCTACTTCGTTGTCACGACAGCCATGCAGCTGTCGGTGATCGGCGCGGTGTGCGTGCTCGCAGTCTGGCTGACGATCACCTCGGTGAACATGGTCCTGGCCAATAGCGAAACCGATCGAATGCGAAACGTCATCGCTCAAATCGAAGACAGACATGAAGAAGAGCTGGAAGAGGCCCGGGCCTCGGAAGCTGCGGCTCTGGCCTATGTGGAATCGCGCACCAGCGCCTTTGATAGCGCAGCAGGCCAGTTCCAGCTGCGTCACGACACCCTGCGTCGTCTGCTCGACTTTGCTGACGACCTGTCTGTGGGCGAAGACCGCGAGAGCCCGTCGCTTGAAGATGGCCGTATCCTCATGGCCGCCGCACCGGCTGACCCGGAACCACGCACCGCGCTCTATGATACTCAGCTTGATACCGATGTTGAGGGCCTGGCCGAAGAGCGTGTGACCGCCCTGATGTCAGATCAGGAAGCTGCACTGGCAGCAGCCGAAGAGTCCGCCGAGCGACGGCTTGAGAATCTGCGCGCCGTACTGCGCCTGACCGGCATGCGCGTGGACGAAGCCATGGAAGAAGGCCCGCTTGAAACCGAAGGCGGAACCGGTGGTCCTTTTATCCCCGCTGATAACGGCTCGATCTTTTCCGATGCGCTGAGCATGGAAGACCCGTTCAACAGCCGCGTTGCGCGCATCGCATCCCGTCTGGTGGAATCTGAGCGTCTTGAGCGGCTATTGACGGCCGCCCCCCTCGCAGTGCCAGTCGATGGCCCCTTCCGTCAGACATCCGACTATGGATATCGCTTCGACCCGTTTAACGGGCGGCGCGCCTTCCACGCTGGCAAAGACTTTGCCGCATACAGAAATGCACCGATCATTGCACCTGCGCCAGGACGGGTCGTTTACGCCGGCTGGCGGGCAGGCTATGGTCGCACAGTCGAAGTCGACCACGGCTTCGGCTACCGCACGCGCTTTGCTCACCTTCACTCGATCGATGTGCGCCGGGGCGATGTCGTGGAGATCGGTCACCGCCTTGGGGGCATGGGCTCGACCGGTCGTTCAACTGGAACCCATCTTCACTATGAAGTCTGGTTCCGCGGCGAACACCTGGACCCTGAAAGTTTACTTAGAGCCGGACAATATGTTCACTAAAAAAGACAATTCCCCCGACGCGCCCAAAGCCCCCGCCCTGAAGAGGTCTGCCATGAAGTCAAATGCCCTTTCCATCCTGAGCAATGACCTGATCGTCAAAGGCTCCATCGTCTCTGAAGGCGAAGTTCAGCTCGACGGCAAAGTTGAGGGCGATGTACGCGCGACCTCGCTGACTATCGGCGAGGAGGCCACCGTCAAAGGCGAAGTCATTGCTGAGAATGTCGTGATCCGCGGCCGGGTCGAAGGCTCGGTTCGCGCCCGCCAGGTGCAGCTTGCTTCCACTGCCCGGGTTGAAGGCGATGTGATCCACGCCTCGCTCGCCATTGAAAGCGGTGCCTATTTCGACGGCCACTGCAAGCGCTCTTCCGATCCGCTGGCCGACTCAAGCTCGAAGAAAATCGAAGACAAGCCAGCTGCCGCTCCCAAAGCTGCCGCCGCACCGTCTGCTCCGCCGCCGTCCTCCGGGGCCAGCGCTGCGAGCACCGGCGACGCGAAGAAGGCTGTGGCCAACGACCCGTTTGCTGCCAAGTCGTAAGGCTTGCGCTAGCGCCGAATACGAAGGGCGGTCCCGATGGGGCCGCCCTTTTTGTTTTCGTTTATCGGACAAGACTCTGACAGTTATCGTCGGGCAAAAGCCTGAAATATCTTTTCAAGGTCTTCAGCAACACAGCATGTGTGGCCTGCAGCTTCAATCGCCTCTTTTGAGAGGCGCACGATATCCGGCTGGCGATTGTCGGTCAGGAACCCGACATGGGACGGTGGAAGACTGGTCGCCATATCCTTGAAAGCAGCCTCGATTTCAGGGCCAGCGGCCGGGTAAATCGAATCGCGAATATCGAAAATGATGCGGTTGCCCTCATACCGCGAGTATTGCTCAAGGATGAATTCCCAGGTTTCCAGCTCGCGTGACTTGCTGCGAAACCCGCCTTCCTTGACGATCACGCAGTCATGGACCCGGTCATAGCCGACGGCACTGCCCAGATACTCTTCAGTGTCTTCGCAATTGCGCCAGATATCCATCGACGGCCTTCGCCCCCTGCCCCACCTTTGTACACGAAAACGATAGGAAGAGCAGGTTAGGCGAGAATTAAGGCACGAATTCAGATTTCAAGAGAATGGGTTGCGACTTTATCCGGCGTCAGCCGCATCCTCGACCCGGGCCGCGAGCGAGGCGGCCATGAAGTCATCAAGGTCCCCATCAAGCACGCCCTGGGTGTCCGACGTCTCCACATTGGTGCGCAGGTCCTTCACCATCTGATAGGGCTGCAGCACGTAGGAGCGGATCTGATGACCCCAGCCAATATCGGTCTTGGATTCCGCTTCTGACTGAGCCGCCTCCTCGCGCTTTTGAAGCTCAAGCTCGTAAAGGCGTGCGCGCAGCATGTCCCAGGCATTGGACCTGTTCTTGTGCTGGGAGCGATCAGACTGGCACTGCACCACAATGCCAGTTGGCTCGTGGGTCAGACGCACAGCAGAATCGGTCTTGTTGACGTGCTGGCCGCCCGCGCCGGAGGCCCGGTAGGTGTCAGTGCGCACGTCTTTTTCTTCAATCTCGATATCGATTGTGTCGTCAATCAGCGGATAGACCCAGGCAGACGCAAAGCTGGTATGGCGACGGCCCGAGCTGTCATAGGGCGAAATCCGCACCAGACGGTGCACCCCGGCCTCGGTCTTCAACCAGCCATAGGCATTCTCGCCCTTGATCAGATAGGTGACCGATTTTAGACCCGCCTCGTCACCGGCCTGAGCTTCAATGGTCTCAACCTTGTAACCGGCCTTTTCCGCCCAGCGCGTGTACATGCGCGCAAGCATTGAGGCCCAGTCCTGGGCTTCGGTGCCACCCGCGCCGGGGTGGATTTCCAGATAAGCGTCGTTGCTGTCCGCTTCACCGGACAGAAGCGCCTGGAGCTCTGCCTTGCCCGCGCGCGCCTTCAACGCTTTGAGGGCCGCGAGCGCTTCTTCAAACAGGTCTTCATCGCCGTCCATCTCAGCCAATTCTGCGACCTCGAGGTTTTCCTCAAGCTCGGCCTCCACCGCTGAGACTTCATTCATCGCCGAATCGAGCTTGTTGCGCTCCCTCATCAGGCTTTGCGCCTGGGTGGGGTTGTCCCACAGCGTCGGGTCTTCAGCTCTGGCGTTTAATTCGTCGAGGCGTTTCTGGGCGGTATCCCAGTCAAAGACGCCTCCGTAGCAAGGCGGTGGACTGGTCGATGGCAGATTTGAGATCAGCGATTTCAGCGCGCATGGATGCGGCTCCGTAAAGTCTGGAATTGGTTATTTGGCTTTGATGCGAGGTAGCAGGCTCATTCAGGTTTCGACAAGGCCCACAATGTCATGGAGCTCGACGCCGACCTTAGTACAGGTCGCCCAGCTCATCGTCTTCATCGCCGTCCTCTTCGGCATCCTCAGCATCCCGGCCTCGGCGCGCGCCCAGTGCGCCGTCACCAAAGCTCAGGGTTTCTTCCTCAGCCGTGGCGCCCCGCTGAGGTTCAGTGCCTGGCTGGAAGGCTTCAAGGATCACACCTGGTCGCCCGATAATGCCCGGCTCACCGGTTTCACGGTCAATCGGGGCCAGCGCAACGCCATCCGGCACCCGGAAAGGCGCGATCGGATAGCCTTGAAGAACCGGACCCAGGAAGTCGCGGGCAATTGGCGCAGCGACGCGGCCACCGGCTTCGCCAGAACCCAGTGGCAGCGGGGTGTCATAACCGACATAGACCGCCACGATCAGATCTGGTGAGAAGCCCACAAACCACGCGTCGCGGAAATCATTCGTGGTACCCGTCTTGCCGCCCAGCGGACGGCCCAGTGCGCGCAGCGCCGTACCCGTACCGCGCTGAACCGCGCCCTCGAGCATGTGCACCACCTGATAGGCGGTAACCGGGCTGATCACTTCCTCACCCATGGCGGGCAGCTGTGGCTCGGCAACGTCGCCGGTCCACTCTTCCACGTCGCAGCCGACGCATTCGCGGCTATCGCTAAGATAAATGGTCTGGCCGGACCGGTCCTGCACCCGGTCAACGATGGATGGCTCGATCAGACGACCACCATTGACCATGGCGGCATAGGCCCCGATCAGGTCCACCAGCGTGGTTTCCCCAGCGCCCAGCGACATGGCGAGCGTGGGTTCGAGGTCTTCGTAGATACCAAAGCGCTCGCCGTAATTGGTGATCGGACCCATGCCGAGTTCTTGCGCCAGGCGCACCGTCATCACGTTCCGCGACAGCTCCAGCCCGCGACGCAGGGTCGATGGGCCGTAGAAGACTTCTGAATAATTCTGCGGGCGGTAAAAGCGCATCTCAGCATCGCCAGACGCCACGAAGGGAGCATCCAGAATGATCGAGACCGGCGTGTAGCCATTATCAAGCGCAGCCGCGTACACAAACGGCTTGAAGGCCGAGCCGGGCTGGCGATTGGCCTGAACCGCACGGTTAAACTGGCTCTGGGCAAAGGAATAGCCACCCACCATGGACAGAACACGGCCTGTAAACGGATCGATGGCGACGATACCGCCATTGACCTGCGGCACCTGGCGCAGACCGTAATCGCCCTCTTGAACCGTTTCTTCGGGGTAATCCTCAGCGGTAATCGCCTCAACCAGGATCACATCACCCAGCTCAAACACATCTCCGGCACGCTGAATCGCCGGACCACGCCGCGGGAAGGTCTCGTCATCGCGGCCAAATTCACGCGCCCATTCCAGCGCATAAAGCGGTACACGGCCCCGGCTGCCGTCCTCAAAGCCGATATCGGCCTGGCCGTTGGTGATTTCCAGCACGAGCGCCTTGCGCCAGCCATCATCAAGATCGCGCGGCGCATCCACCGCTTCCAGCTGCGCCGGCCAGTCGTTGAAGTCTTCCAGCGTAGCCAGCGGTCCGCGATAGCCGTGGCGACGGTCATAGGCCTCAAGCCCATCACGCAGCGCCCGGCGCGCGGTCAGCTGCATGGAGGTGTCCAGCGTGGTGCGGATCGACAGGCCGCCCTCATAAAGTTCGTCCTCGCCATAGCGGCTGAAGACTTCGCGGCGCACCTGCTCGACGAAATATTCCGCGGCCAGGTAGGTGTCGCCCTCAAGGCGCTCAACGGCTTCGAGCGGCATCGCCCCGGCATTTTCAGCTTCGGCCTGAGTGATGTAGCCGTTGGCCACCATGCGGCTCAGCACCCAGTTGCGGCGACCAATGGCGTTCTCGGTCCGGCGCGTGGGGTGGTAATTGTTCGGGCCCTTGGGCAAGGCCGCCAGATAAGCGGCCTCGTGCAGCTCCAGCTCGTCCAGTGATTTGTCGAAATAGTTCAGCGCGGCGGCGGCAATGCCGTAGGCGCGGTTACCCAGATAAATCTCGTTGAGATACAGCTCCAGGATCTGGTCCTTGGTGAAGGCCCGCTCCATGCGGCGGGAGATCACGATCTCGCGCACCTTGCGCTCAATGGCCTGGTCAGAGGTGAAGAGGAAGTTCTTCGCCACCTGCTGAGTGATCGTGGAACCCGATTGCAGCGGCGCATTGGGATTGCGCAGGCGCGTCAGCACCGAGCGGATACCACCGCGCAGCATACCCAGATAATCGACCCCGCCATGGGTGTAGAAATTCTTGTCCTCAGCCGACAGATAGGCCTCGATCACCACTGGCGGGATGTTTTCAATCGGCACAAAGACGCGGTGCTCGCGGGCGTACTCAGCAATGAGAAGGCCATCACCGGCATGCACGCGGCTCATGATGGGCGGCGTGTATTCGGCCAGCTGCTGATACTCCGGAAGGTCCTCGGTGACGCGGACCACATACACCACAGCCGCGATCGCCCCGATGACAGCCAGAACAGCCGCAGCCGCTCCGCCCCACACAAAGGCTCGAAACGCATTCTTCCAGGTCAGCAATTTCATGGCGGCGTCGCCCTCAACGCAGTCAGTGTTACACGCAGCCCGTCACATGCCGGACGCTGCAGGCGAGATTATGGCGGTGACAGCAAAAACACCACCGTGCGATGCGGTCGCGGGGTTTGGGTCAGCGCGCGCTAGCTGCGGTGCTGGCTCCGGCATCGGCAATATAGCGCGAACGCGGCTCACCCCCGCCACAGCGGGCAAAGTGAGATTCGATCGCGGCCAGGGCTGATTGCATCAAACGGCGCTGTTCTCGCTCGCTGTTAAGGCGGCGCGCATCGACACGGTTGGTCAGGAAGCCCATCTCAAACAGAACCGCGGGCGTCGCAGCATCGGTCAGCACGGCGAAGTTTGCGCGCATGGGCTGGTCGCGCCAGAGCGGAGCCGTACGGCCAACCTCAGTGCGCAGTGCTTCGGCAAAGCGCTCTGATTCGCCCTCTTTGTTGGCGATCTGCATGTCTACAAGGATTTGCGAGACCTCCTGCGGACGCGAAGCATCCACCCAGTCACCCTCACGGATGGCGTTGGCCCGGGCGCGGCTCACCGCACGCGGATTCAACGAATATACAGTCGCGCCAGCCGGGCTGCGATTGTCACCCGCACTATCAGCATGCAGCGAGATGAAGAGATCGGCATCGGCCTGACGGGCAATACGCACGCGATCATCAAGTTCAACGAAGACATCGCGGTCACGGGTCATCACGACTTCATAGCGCCCCGTAGCCAGCAGCAGATCACGCAGGATCAGACCGGCGGAAAGGTTCACGTCCTTCTCATGGCCACCACCAAAGCGGGCCACAGCGCCCGGATCGCGGCCACCATGGCCAGGATCAATCACCACACGCACCACTTCACAGCTCGGCGGCACATAGGCCACGCCCACCTCCTCCATCAGAAGGTCGGTCAGCGTGCGCGTCGGTGCCGGGAAGCCAGAGGTCTGCTGGAAGGTGGCTTCAGAGGTCGGCGCAATGTCCACGACTGTACGGTAGCCGCCGCCATTGGGATCAAGCGACAGGGTCTGGCGCACCATCGACGGCGAATTCAGCGAAAACACCAGGCGTGAGGCGCTGGCGCGGTCATCAAATTGGAACTGGCCCACAGAGCCGACGCCGCGACCTGCTGCCGTCGGGAGGGAGCGCACACCCCAGCTTGCCTGGTCAAAAGCAATGACCAGTCGGGCGGCCGGTTCAGACAGGGTGAAGGCGCGAAATTCAACAGGCTCGGACGTTTCAATCACGATGCGGGTGTACTCGGCGTGTTCGCCAAAGCGTACATCAGTGATTTCATCAGCCTGCGCGGCACCAAAGCCTGCGAAAGCAGCAAAAAAAGCTGAACATGCCAGAGCGATAGTTTTCATCGCCATTCCCATCCTTACCGGGCTTCTCCCGGCTCACCTGACTGGCCTCTTGTTGGGCCATTTAGCGTTCTGTTCAGCGGGCACCATAGCGCCGACGCCTTGCGATTCGGTTACCAAGGTGTTTACGAAACCCTAGCACGGCCACAGGTGCTTTTCATCGCCTGATATATGGTGCAATGTGCGCATGTCGCGACGGGTGCGACTCTGGTCTGCAGAAACCGTAACCCACTGGCGCGGCAAGGAATTCACCTCTGGCTGACGCGCACACAATCAATGTGCGCCGGCGCCGCAACACGAGATGTGACCTGATACGGCCCAATCCCCCTCGCGGATGACGCTGTAAACGGTCGGAAATTGGACCCCCATGCGCGCTGCGCACGAGACAGTTTTTTCAAATTCGACGAAACGTCCGGCCGCGCGCTTCAATAATCGCTGCGAGCCGAAACCTCGAGCGCCTATGGCGTTTGAGCGGTTACGGCTGCGGCGTGGAGCAACTGTAAATGTCCCGCAAAATGCTGATCGACGCGGCCCACCCGGAGGAAACCCGGGTTGTGGTCGTGGACAACAACCGCGTTGAAGAGTTTGACTTCGAGTCTGCCAGCCGAAAGCCCATTCGAGGAAATATCTATCTAGCCAAGGTGACGCGCGTAGAGCCGTCGCTACAGGCCGCTTTTGTCGAATATGGCGGCAACAAGCACGGCTTCCTCGCCTTTAACGAAATCCACCCGGATTACTACCAGATCCCGACGGCGGATCGCGAGGCCCTGCGCGAGCAGGAAGAAGCCATTACGGGTGACCTGTCGGAAGACACCGGCGAATCAGACAGCGACGAAGATGGCGAAGCGCCCACCGTCGATGAAGATGACCTGATTGATGAGGCGTCTCGTCGCCGACGCAACTTCATGCGCAAATACAAGATTCAGGAAGTCATCAAGCGCCGTCAGGTGCTGCTGGTCCAGGTTGCCAAGGAAGAACGCGGCAACAAGGGCGCAGCGCTGACGACCTATCTGTCACTGGCGGGCCGCTACTGCGTGCTGATGCCGAACACCGCACGTGGCGGCGGCATCTCGCGCAAGATCACCAGCGCCACCGACCGCAAGCGCCTGAAGTCGGCCGTCTCTGAGCTGTCCGTACCCGGCGGCATGGGGCTGATCATCCGCACCGCAGGCGCGTCTCGCACCAAGGTCGAGATCAAGCGCGACTACGATTATCTGATCCGCCTGTGGGAGACGATCCGCACGCTGACGCTGGAATCCAGCGCGCCTTCGCTGATTTATGAAGAAGGCAATCTGGTTAAGCGCGTGATCCGCGACCTTTATGACAAGGATATCGACGAAGTCCTTGTGGAAGGTGAGCCCGCCTATAAGGAGGCGAAAGCCTTCATGAAGATGCTGATGCCGAGCCACGCCAAAAAGGTTCAGCATTACAAGGACAACACCCCCCTCTTCCTGCGCCATCAGGTGGAAAGCCAGCTTGAGGCCATCCACTCGCCAACCGCGCAGCTGAAGTCCGGCGGCTATATCGTGATCAACCCGACCGAAGCGCTGGTCTCAATCGACGTGAACTCGGGCAAGTCCACCAAGGAACGCAATATCGAGCAGACCGCTCTGCGCACCAATCTGGAGGCTGCTGAGGAAGCGGCCCGTCAGATGCGCCTGCGCGACCTGGCCGGTCTTCTGGTGCTCGACTTCATCGACATGGACGAGAACAAAAACGTTCGCGCCGTGGAAAAGAAGATGAAGGACGCGCTGAAACGCGACCGTGCCCGCATTCAGGTGGGCCGCATCTCGCAGTTCGGCCTGATGGAGATGAGCCGTCAGCGCCGCCGCACAAGTCTGGTGGAGGGTTCTGCCGATATCTGCCCGCACTGCCAGGGCAACGGCCATATCCGGTCCATCGAGTCGAGTGCGCTTGTCGCCCTTCGGACGGTTGAAGAAGAAGGGGTGCGCGGGCGTGCCGCCCATATTCGCCTGTCCTGCTCACCAGAAGTGGCGCTGTACGTGCTCAATGAGAAGCGAGATCACGTCAACGCCATCGAGGCACGCTATGACCTGCGCGTGACGGTGAACGCCGATGACAGCCTGAACCGTCCGGCCTGCAATGTGGAGCGTCTGGAATCGCGCCGTGAGGCGGCCCGCGCCGAGGCAATGGCCCAGGAAGAGGTTGCGCCGATCGCCGCTGGCGTCGAGGCACCCGAACCCGTCACGTCCAGCGACGAGCCGGAAGAAGAGCGCCGCACCGAGGACAATGCCTCTGAAGACAGCAGCGGCCGCAAGCGCCGTCGACGGGGGCGCCGAGGGGGACGCAATCGTCGCCGTCGTGACGAAAACGACAATACCGAGACCTCCGCGGAGGCCGCCGACGGCCAGACCGAAGGCTCTGATGACGACAATGACGTCCTGCGGGTAGTAAACCCGACCGGTGGTGACAGCTTCGACGCCAAGTCTGACGATGACGATGCACGGCCCAAGCGCCGCCGCCCCCGTCGCCGCAGAAAGGCGGATCCGGAAGCCGAAGCCGCGCTTGATACCGCTGACGCGGACACCAGTGCCGATGCGTCGACCGACACTGACGCTCAGGCGGCCATTGAAGCAGGCGAAACTGTTGAGCCTGAAGACAAGCCAAAGCCGAAGCGTCGCCGTCGCAAGAAGGCCGAGCCTGAAGGCGGCGAAGCAAATCAGGCTTCAGTTGATACTGAAGCTCGTAACGAAGCCGAAGCATCCCCTGCCCCGGACGCAGCGTCTGAGGTTGAGGCTGAGCCAGAGGCGGAAGAAAAGCCGAAGCCCAAGCGCCGCGTGCGTCGCAAGAAGACGGACACCGCCGAAGCCAGCGATGACAAGGCTGAGGCGAAGGCTGACGAGACCGCTGATGCCAAACCGGAAAAGCCCAAGCGGACCCGCCGGGCCAAACCGAAGGCCGAAGCAAAAGACGAGTCTGAGCCCAAGCCAGAGCCTGCGGCATCGCCTGAAGCTGAAAAGTCGAGCGAAACGGCCAAGCCTCAGGAAGAAACCGCCAAGGCGGGCGCAACCAATACACCGACCGATTCTGAGAAAGATGAGGACGGTAACGACAAGCCCCGCAAAAAGGGCTGGTGGCAGCGCTCCAGCAAATTGCTGGGCCTGTAATCAGGAAAATGTGACTGGATCGGAGCGTTTGGTTACGCTTCGATCCAGATCATGCGGCGGATCGGGGTGCGTTCTGCCGTATGAATGTCTAAATTGAGCCGCATGCCTGCTTTAGGGGAAGCAAGCTGGATGAAGAAAGCGGAGACGCACCCATGTCCCATGTCCTGAAAAAGCTGACGCGCAATGCCCTTGGTGCAGCCGCAGCGCTGGCCCTTTTCGCCACCCCGGCATTGGCCCAGGGCGTGGTACGCGACACTGAAATCGAATTGGTGATGCGAGAGTATACCGATCCGCTCCTTGAAGCGGCGGAGCTCGACCCGACAGCCGTCGACTTTTATCTGGTCGGCGATATGAGCTTTAACGCCTTCGTCACCCAGGGCCAGAACATCTTTATCAATACTGGATTGATCATCCGGGCCGAGAACCCTGGCGAAATCAAGGGCGTGATTGCCCACGAGGTGGGCCATATCGAGCTGGCTCACCTGGCCCGGCTGCAGGACGCGGCCCGCGGCGGCATGGCCACGATGATGACCACCATGGGCATTGGCCTGATCGCAGCGCTGGCTGGAGCCCCGGACGCCGGGGCGGCCATCATGGCATCAGCCGGCCAGTTCGCATCGCTCGACATGGCTCAGTATACACGCGGCCAGGAAGCCTCGGCCGACCAGGCAGCGGTTCGCCTTCTGACGGCCACCGGGCAATCAGGCGAGGGCCTGGTCTCCACGTTTGAGCGTCTGGCATACCAGGAGCGCCTGTCTCAGGCCCGCCGCTGGGAGTATTTCCGTTCCCACCCGCTATCATCAGACCGGGTGGCCGCCCTGCGCCGCAATGTGGATGCTTCGCCCTATCGCGATGTGACCGACACACCAGAGGAAATCGCCACGCTGGAGCGGCTGCAAGCCAAGATCATCGGCTTTATGGTGCCCCCCGCCCAGACTCTGAACCGTTACCCCCTGACCGACACGTCGATCCCGGCCCGCTATGCGCGCTCGGTGGCGTATTTCAAACAGGGCCTGCAGGATGAGGCAGAAGCCGAGATTGCCCACCTGCTGGAAGCCGAGCCGGAAAATCCCTTCTTCCATGAATTGCTGGCACAGGTGCGCTTTGAGAGCGGCCTTATCAGCGAATCGATCGCGCCAGGTGAGCGTGCCGTCGAGCTTCTGCCTGACGCTCCTCTGTTACAGATTTATCTGGCCCGCTCCCTCATTGCCGAGGGCGGTGAGGAAAACCTGCGCGATGCCGTCCTGCACCTGAACCGGGCGCTGATCTTTGAGCGTGAAAACAGCTTTGGCTGGTTCCAGAAATCGCTGGCCCACCAGGCGCTTGGCGAAACGGCGATGGCGGAGCTGGCAACGGCTGAGCGCTTCTATTCCATCGGAGATGAGCGCCAGGCCCACATGTTCGCCCGGCGGGCCCATGATGAGCTGGAGCGCGGAACCGAGGCCTGGATTCGCGCCGCTGAAATTCTGGCGGTAACCCAGCCTACCAGCCGCGAAGTACGCGAGTGGAACCGGGTCGAGCGGGAACAGCGCCCAAACTTCATGACGCAAGGGTGATCGAGCAGCCCTAGCCGAAGCCCGCATTTGGGCCTAAATCGGACAAAACCCGTAATTGAACTGGAGTGACCATGCGCAGCGTGATCGCAGCCCTTGCTTTGAGCTTCACCCTTGGCGCCTGTTCTCAGGCTGAAACCAGCGCGGCGCAGGAGCCGGACCGTGAAGCGGTCGAGCAGATCGTGCGCAGCTATATTCTGGAAAACCCGGAAATCATTGAAGAAGCCCTCATTGAGCTGCAGCGCCGGGCCCGCCAGCGTGAACTCCAGGCGACGATAAATGCAGTCAGCGCCAACTCCACCCAGCTGTTCGAAGATGAGCGCGATCCTTTTGTCGGAGCGCCGGACGCGCCGGTTACGATTGTCGAATTCTTCGATTATCGGTGCACATTCTGCATGCGCGCCAATGGCTGGATTCAGACCGTTGCCGAGCAATACCCGGACGACGTGCGCATCGTTTTCAAGGAATTTCCGATTCGCGGCGCTGAGGCCGATGAGGCCGCCCTCGCCTCGCTGGCGGTGTGGGAGATCGCGCCTGAGGCCTATCTGGCGTTCCACGATGATCTGATGGGTGCGAGCGGCCCGCTGCCGTCTCAACGCATTGATGAAATCGCTGAAGCCAATGGCATCGATGTGGCGCTCATGCGCGCCACGATGGAGAGCGAAGACATCGCCGCTCACATCCAGGACGTCTCCAACCTCGCCCGCAATGTCGGCATCACCGGCACGCCCTTCTTCATCATCGGTGATGAAGTCATCCCGGGCGCAGACATGGCCGCCATGCAGCGCGCCCTCGACAACGCTCTGGCGGCTGCGGGTTAGGTCTTTATCACCTGTGCCGGACGACCGAAGGGAGATCCGGGATCCACGGTTAGCTCTTGGGTATTTGTCGCTCAGGCGCTGTCAGTAGATCCCGGCTCGGCACCCGGATGAAATCCGGACTTGGCCGGGACAGGGCTAAGGGGTTCGGCTTAAATCAGGCCTGCCAGCGGCCGGGTGGGGTGACGGCTCCAGCGCCTGACATCTTTGTGCCCGGTGATCTCCACCCCACCCTGGCCCTCCCCATCAAGGGGAGGGACTGTCAGGCTACTGGCTTCGTTTCATACGGTAAAAGCGGGCGCGCAGACCTCAACCTCGCCTAAATCAGGCCTGCCAGGGGGCTGGAGGGATCGGCGTAGCGCTTTTTCGGCATGCGGCCAGCCAGATAGGCTTCACGCCCTGCGATCACTGCATGCTTCATCGCCCGCGCCATCCCGATGGGGTCTTTGGCTTCGGCAATGGCGGTGTTCATCAGGACACCGTCACAACCCAGCTCCATCGCCACAGCGGCGTCAGAGGCAGTACCAACACCAGCATCGACGATCACCGGCACTTTGGCTTCTTCGATAATCAAGCGGATATTGACCGGGTTCTGGATGCCAAGACCTGAGCCGATCGGCGCGCCCAGCGGCATGATTGCACACGCCCCGGCGGCTTCCAGCTTTTTGGCGTAGACCGGATCATCCGAGCAGTAGACCATGACGTCAAAGCCCTCTTTGACGAGCATGTCTGTGGCGCGCAGCGTCTCTTCCATGTCCGGATAGAGATGCTTGGGGTCTGACAGCACTTCCAGCTTCACCAGGTCCCAGCCCCCAGCCTCACGCGCCAGGCGCAGCGTGCGCACCGCGTCTTCACCGGTAAAGCACCCCGCCGTGTTGGGCAGGAAGACGTATTTCTTCGGATCGATATGATCAACCAAGCGTTCCTGGCTGGGGTCTGACAGATTTACCCGGCGCAGAGCCACCGTGATCATGTCTGCCCCCGACGCCACCAGCGCCTCAGCATTCTGGGCATAGCTCTTATACTTGCCCGTGCCGATGATGAGGCGCGAGTTCAGCGTGCGACCCGCCACGACCAGCGGGGTGTCGGTTCTGGATGCAGCGTCGCTCATGGCGCTAGCCCCCTCCTACAAATTGGACGATTTCCAGCCGGTCACCGGCTGCGATCTTGATAGCCTCGTACTGGGAGCGCGGTGCGATCTCCAGATTGCGTTCCACGGCGACCTTGCGCGGGTCGAGCTCCAGCAGCTCCAAAAACCCCGTCAGGGTCAAATCTGCGGGCACTGAGCGTGTCTCACCGTTGACGGTGACCTCAATCCTGGACATGTCCAAAAGCTCCTGGCGCGAGGATTGCTTGTTTCTTACAGGGTTCACGTCGTAGAACACGGGACCTTAGTCAAGCCGCCAGCGGCGTCGGAGCGTGAACTTGAAGCCGATCCACATCCTCAACGGGCCGAATCTGAACTTGCTGGGCACCCGCGAGCCGCAGATTTATGGTCACCAGACACTGGCCGATATCAAGGCCATGTGCGAGACTGCGGCGCAGGCGCTCGACACCTCCATCGTCTTTGAGCAATCCAATCATGAAGGCGTACTGGTCGATCTGATCCAGCGCGCTGGAACCGAGGCCTCTGCGATCGTGCTCAACGCAGCGGCCTACACACACACCTCCGTGGCACTTCACGACGCCATCAAGGCGGTGTCTGTGCCCACCGTGGAGGTTCATCTGTCGCAGCCAGCTGCGCGCGAGGCTTTCCGCGAAAAGAGCTTTATTGCACCAGTTGCAGCCGGGTCCATTTCAGGCTTCGGCGCTTTAAGCTATGTGCTTGGTATAGAAGCCGCAGCGCGCCTAGCGCGGTCCGGCGCTGACGCTAACAAAAACAAAGGGTCTTAAACACCATGGCCTCTACCACGTCTCGCCCTCAGATCGACGCCAAAGTGGTGCGTGAGCTTGCCGATATCCTCAAAGATACCGAGCTGACCGAAATCGAAGTGGAAAAAGGCGAGCTGCGCATTCGCGTTGCCCGTGAGATTACCGCTGCTCCGGTGGCCTATGCGGCCCCTGCCCCGGCTCCGGTTGCCGCTCCGGTTGCGGCCCCTGCTGCAGCGCCTGCTGCGGACGCTGCACCGGCGGGTGAAACCAAGTCGACGGCGGGCGCTGTGACCTCGCCGATGGTGGGCACCGCCTATCTGCGCCCGAGCCCGGATGCGGACGCCTTTAAAAAGGTTGGCGATGCGGTGAAGGAAGGCGAGACCATCATCCTGGTTGAGGCCATGAAGACCTTTAATCCGATCACGGCACCCAAGTCCGGCACGCTCACCGAAATGCTGGTCGACGATGCCCAGCCTGTTGAATATGGCGAAGCCCTGTTCGTGATCTCCTAAAGGAGCACCGGGCTCATGTTTGATAAAATCCTCATTGCCAATCGCGGCGAGATCGCCCTTCGGGTCCACCGGGCCTGTCAGGAAATGGGTATCCGCACCGTCGCTGTGCACTCTGAAGCAGACGCCAACGCCATGCACGTGCGCCTGGCCGATGAAAGCGTGTGTATCGGCCCGCCGCCAGCTGGCCGCTCCTACCTGCACATCCCGTCTATTATCGCTGCCGCTGAAGTGACCGGTGCCCAAGCGATCCACCCGGGCTATGGCTTCCTGTCTGAAAACGCGCGCTTTGCTGAAATCATCGAAGCCCACGGCATGACCTTTATCGGCCCGAAGGCGGAAACCATCCGCCTGATGGGTGACAAGATCACCGCCAAACAGGCCGCGGTCGAAGCGGGCATCCCGGTCGTTCCAGGCTCTGACGGCGCGATTTCCGACATGAAGGAAGCGCGCAAGGTCGCCAAGGAAATCGGCTTTCCAGTGCTGATCAAGGCCGCCTCCGGTGGCGGTGGTCGCGGCATGAAGGTCGCCGAATCAGAAGCCACCCTGGAAGAAGCCCTGCAGACCGCCTCCTCTGAAGCGGCGGCAGCCTTCGGGGATGGCTCGGTCTATATCGAGAAATATCTTGGTCAGCCGCGCCATATCGAGATCCAGGTCATGGCCGACGAGCATGGCAATGTGATCCATCTGGGCGAACGCGACTGCTCGCTGCAGCGCCGCCACCAGAAAGTTCTCGAAGAAGCCCCGTCCGTGGCCCTGGACGAAGCCGCGCGTGCGAAAATCGGCGATATCGTCACCAAGGCGGTGAAGAATATCGGCTATCGCGGCGCGGGCACTGTGGAATTCCTCTACGAGAATGGCGAGTTCTATTTCATTGAAATGAATACCCGCCTTCAGGTGGAACACCCGGTCACCGAGGCGATTACCGGCGTCGACCTGGTACGTGAGCAGATCCGTGTGGCCGCGGGCATGGAGCTTGGACTCAAGCAGGAAGACGTCAAAATCAATGGCTGGGCCATTGAGTGCCGGATCAACGCAGAGAACGCGAAAACCTTCACCCCCTCACCGGGCAAGGTAACCGAGTTTCATGCGCCGGGCGGTCTGGGCGTGCGTCTGGATAGCGGGCTCTATGCCGGCTACTCCATCCCGCCCTATTACGACTCCATGATCGGCAAGCTGATCGTGCATGGCCGGGACCGCGAAGAGGCACTGATGCGCCTGCGTCGCGCGCTCGGCGAGATGGTGATCACAGGCGTTGAAACCACCATCCCGCTGCACCAGGCCCTGCTGGAAGAGCCTGAATTCCTCGCCGGCGATTACCACATCCGCTGGCTGGAAAGCTGGCTGGCCGAACGCCAGTAGAATCTGTTTCCTGTTACGGCGCGCAGCTTGCTAGGCTGCGCGCCAGCAACAGATTTGAGACACATCCATGCGCGGCTTTGGCGTCAACGAACTTCTTTCCTGCTATGCGCGCGGCGTGTTTCCGATGGCGGAATCGCGGGACGACCCTCGGGTTTTCCTGCTGGAGCCTGATGTTCGCGGGGTGATCCCGCTCAATCGCTTCCATATTCCGCGCAGCCTGAAAAAGACCGTCCGTAAGGACGTCTTCCACGTCACCGTCAATCGCTGTTTTGAAACCGTTGTGCGCGCCTGTGCCACCCCGGCACCGGGCCGCGATGAGACCTGGATCAATCCGGTCATCGAGTCGCTCTACGGTGAGATGCACCAGCAGGGCCACGCCCATTCCATCGAGTGCTGGAAAGATGGCGCGCTGGCCGGCGGGCTTTATGGCGTCAGCCTCGGGGGGGCCTTTTTCGGAGAAAGCATGTTTTCACGCCAGACCGATGCGTCAAAGACGGCGCTGGTTCATCTGGTGGCGCGTTTGAAGGTGGGCGGATACCGCCTGCTCGACGCGCAGTTCACGACCGCCCATCTGGAACGCTTCGGCGCTGTGGGCGTGCCGCGGCGCAGCTACAAGCAGATGCTCGCCAAGGCGGTGAATGAGGATGCAGATTTCTTCAAGCTGGCGGACGGTCTGCCGGGCGATCAGCTTCTGCAGTCGATCACCCAGACATCGTAGACGGGGTGCTCCAGCGCGTTGAGCGCTGGGTTCGACGCGAACATCCAGCCTGAGAAGATGCGCTCTCCTTCGGCTTCAACGCCGAAGCCGTCGGTGCGACGGTCATCGATCTGGACAAAGGCAAAGACTTCAGGCGGCTCTTCCGGCGGGCGGCGGCGGCAATACTGAACTGTCACGCCCAGCGCGCCGAATTCCACCGTCTCACCCACAGGCGCTTCAAAGTCACGGGTGCGGGCAGTGACCTTGTCCAGACCACGCAGGATCGCCACTGAACCCGGCTGCGAGCTGCGCTCTGGCTGGCTTGCACCGTCCTGCTGCTGGGCAGCCATGGCGGTTCCAGCCGTGGCGAGCAAGGCGGCAGAAGACAGAAGCGCGATGAAGGTCCGGGTCATGGCGTCAGCTTTCCCTTGGAATGCGGCACAAGCGTGACCGTTTAGTCGCCCGGCGTCCAGCTTTCGTAGTCACCCACAGTGCGCTGACGTTCACGGCCAGGGCCTGCTGCCAGCGACCCGGCCGGACGGTGCGCATGCAGCGTGCCAGTCATGTTCGGGCGATGATCCTGCTCCCACTCACGGCGCGGCAGAGGCGCGTCAGTGGGCAGCTCATCAAAAGTATGGTGCAGCCAGCCATGCCAATCAGACGGCACGCGCGAAGCATCTGCATAGCCGTTATAGACGACCCAGCGGCGCTGCTTGGCATCTGCACCGGTGCCGCCGGAACGCTCGCGATAATATTTGTTGCCGAAGCTGTCTTCGCCAACCAGTTCGCCGCTGCGCCAGATCGTGAAGGCGGCTCCTGCCGAAGCGCCATTCCACCAGGTGAAGATTTTTGAAAGCACGCCAAGCATGGGTCTGTCCCGTCAGGTGTCAGAATCTGGATGGGTTATGCCTGTGTGCACGCCTTCGGTCCAGTGCTGCAGTGCCGCAGCATCAGCAAGCTGGGGAAAAGCCCTGTCAGCTTTCGACAGACCACCCCTCACACAGGTACGATATCGCAACTTTATGCGAGCGATGTGATTCGCGAAGGAGCGACCATGGTCCAGCGTCGACTGACCCGCGACGGCGAGACTTTTGCTGACAGCCTGGCTTTCTGCGACCGGCCGATGGTGCCGGGCGACCCGGATGTGATCAGCGACGAGGCCACCGAGGCTGTTGTCCAGACGCCCGACGCGTGGAGCGACGCAGCCGCGGCCGCCTTCGCCGTACTGACCGGGTCTGAGTTCGATGCGGACCTTAATGCAGGCCAGATCCTTGAAGCGCTCGGTGTTGAGCTTGCCGCAACCGCCGGCCTTGAAGGTGTTGCCGCGGCCGAGCTCGCTGCCTCTCTGTTGATGCGGGAAGCCTGCCCGGCCCCGGCCCTGTGGCGCAGCCAGCTTCTGCCGATTGAGCCTCCGGTATCTGCTGAACCCGCTGAAGCGCTGGATGCGGTCATCGATGCACTCAACGGTGCAACCATGGGCGAAGCGGCCGCAACGCTGGGCGCGCGCATCCTGGCAGAGCGCCTGGAAGCGATTGGTCTGGCTTGCGTCAATTGTGATGGCAATGACGAGGAATGCTTCGATCCGCGGCGCAACCGAGCCTTGGCCCGCGCCATCCGCGCAGCCCGCCGGGACGGTGCTCCCGATGCCATGATCGAGCGCGCCATTGCCCGCGCGCGTCAGGGCGTCATCACACCGGAGGCCGGGCTCAACACCGCTCCACCGCAAACTCAGACGCCGCCGGTTCGCCTCGACGCAGACTTCTTTGAGGGTGACGATACCGACCCGGCCGTTCGCAAGCTGTCTGAAGCGCTCTGGACCCATGGCGCGCCGACGCTTTATTTCGACGACATCCATCCCGCCCTGCCCCAGGCCGTGGTGCTGGAGCTCAGCGCCTTCATCACCGATGGCAAGGCTGACCTTGAAGCGCTTCAAGCGGCGGCTGAGCTATGGAGCCTGGTGGCGAAAAGCGCGGGCGGCTCGCTAGGCCTGAGCGGGCTTGGCGCGGCCCTCATCGCAGCGCGCTGTGCCTATGACAGCGACGAGGCGCGCGAGCTTGCCGCTACGCTGATCACTACGATCAAAGCCTCCAGCGCTGCCCCGCTGAGCCTTGAGCGCTGCGACGGCACGCTTGCGACCTTCCTTGAAACCGAAAGCATCGCGATCCACCCGATAAGCACCGTGGCTGGCGCTGAAGGCGGTCTGTCGGCCAGTGTGAAAGCCGCTCTTTCTGAGCTGCACCCGGCCAAGCTGGCCCAAGCCGAACGCCATGCGCTCGGCACCAGGGCGCTCAGCACCCATGAGGCTGAGTGGATTGATGCGTTGAAGCGCCAAGGCGTGGATGAAAATTGCTTTGCCCGCATTGATGCGGCCATCGCTGAAGGCGCACCACTGCGTTTTGCCATCAACCGCTGGACGCTGGGTGAGGAAATCGCGCGCCGCTGCGGGCTATCGCCGGACCAGTTTGATGCCGCCGGTGGTCGCCTGCTTGAAGCGCTCGGCGTCGATCCACTGGACATCACCGCGGCGGAGCGTCACGTGCATGGTGCCGGCACGCTCGATGACTGCCAGGCGCTAAGCGACGAGCTGCGCGCCATCTTCGCCACGCCTGACGTGGAAGCCCGCCTGGCCATGGCCGAGGCCGTTGAAGCCGCACTTGAAGCCCCGTGCGGGCTGGATATCGCCCTGCCTGGCCCTGCGACCATTGAAGAGGCCGGCCAGATCGCAGCCTCAGCGGCCCGTCGCGGCCTGAAGTCCGTGACCGTGCGCCGGGAGGGTCAGGCGCTCTACGACCTGCTCAACACCATCGAGTTTGAAGGCGGCGACTATGGCCGCCGCGAGATGATCACCGAAGAGCGGGTGATCGAGCGCGTGGTGGAGAAATATGTCGAGCGCGCCGCTGAACGCCGCAAGCTGCCGGATCGGCGCAAGGGCTATATCCAGAAGGCCACCGTGGGCGGTCACAAGGTCTACCTGCACACCGGCGAATTTGAGGACGGCGAGCTGGGTGAAATCTTCATCGACATGCACAAGGAAGGGGCCGCCTTCCGCTCGCTGATGAATAATTTCGCGATCTCGATCTCCATTGGCCTGCAATATGGCGTGCCACTGGAAGAGTTCGTGGACGCCTACCTGTTCACCCGGTTTGAGCCAGCAGGCGATGTGGACGGCAACGACTCCATCACCCACGCCACCTCGATCCTGGATTATATCTTCCGCGAACTGGCCGTGAGCTATCTGGGCCGTGATGACCTGGCGCACACCGACGCCGACCCTCGCGACCATGCCGGGCTGGGCCGCGGTGTCGCTGAGGAAAAGCTCGCCCAGGAAGCCGATGCGGCGAGCCTCATCTCCAAGGGATTCTCGCGCGGTCAGCTGCCGGACAATGTGGTGATGCTGGGCTCCCGGCCTCGCCCGGAAGGCTCCGACACACCCGCGCCCGCACGCGGGTCAGGTCCAGCCAGCGCGCCAGCCCCCAGCTATCATGGCGAGCCCTGCCCCGACTGTGGCCACTTCACCCTGATCGAAGGCGGAGCCGAGCTTGATTGCGACGCCTGCGGCTGGTCCGGCCCGCCCCCGGGTAGCTAGCGTCTAACCGGCGCGAAGCTTGCAGCATTGGCTTTACACGCTCGATAAAGGGCGTTGGAGCTGCGCCATGATGAAACAGATTTTGCTTGCTTTAACCGTGTCGGCCCTCTCGGCCGCACCTGCTCTTGCACAGAATGCGTCCGAGATTGCGCGCGTTCAGGCGGGGCAATCCTGTTCGGGATGCAACCTGTTTCAAGCGGATCTCGCCTATCGCGACCTGCCGGGCATCGATGTGTCCGGTGCACGGCTGCGCCAGGCCGATCTCAGCCTTGCCACCATGAACCATGCGAGCTTTGACCGCGCCAATCTGTCGGTTGCCAACCTGTTCGGGGCGCGCTTTACCGGTGCCAGCTTCCGCAATGCCGATCTGTCCCAGGCCGTTGCCGTGGGGGCCCATTTTGGCGGCGCGAACTTGAGCGGGGCTCGCCTTGAGGGGGCCAATCTGTCGGGCGCAGAACTGGCCGACGCCCACGGCCTGACCCAGGCACAGCTCAACACCGCCTGCGGCGATCACACGACGCAGCTTCCGGCTGGCCTGACCATCCCGGCCTGCCTGCTGTCCGCCTACTGAGAATTACTGCGATTTAAGTCGATCTTGCTGTGTCAGGGGGCTAACCTGCCGCCATGATACTGCGTGAAGCCCTCATTTCGGCCATGGCTGCAATCTGCCTGACAAGCCCTGCGCTTGCAGGCGGGGGTGGCGAACAGGGCCCGCACCGTAGCCTTGTCATTGGTGGAGACTGCGTGGAGTGCACCTTCGAGGGCGCGAATCTGGCCGGCGCGCAATTCCTGGGCGGGGATTTTCGCGATACCAATTTTGAGCGCGCCGAATTGCTCGGGGCCCGGCTGGTGGACCTCAATCTTGAAGGCGCGACGTTTGAGCGAGCCTCCTTAAGCGAGGTGCATATCGCCAATTCCGGACTGGTAGGCGCGAATCTGGAAAACGCCACCCTGACTCGCGCACGATTCCACGAGGTTCAGCTTGTTGGCGCGAACCTGTCTGATGTCTCGATGCGCGAGGCTGTCATGCAGCTGGTCGACCTGACCGATGCGAATCTTTCGAACGTGGAAGCCGGATCCAGCGTTTTTCGGCAGGCAAACTTCAGTGCGACACGACTGCGCGATGCGGGCCTGAGTAACACTCACTTCATCGCCAGCCGACTGATCGGGGCTGATGCACGCAGTGCAGACTTTTCGGGCAGCATTTTTCAAAATGTTGACCTGACGGGATCTGATTTCCGCGATGCCAATATGGACGGTGTCCGTTTCAGAGGGGTCGATGTCACCGGTGCAGACTTCAGGAATGCAAACGGTCTGACGGCGGGCCAGTTTGTGCGCGCTTGCGGCGTGGACGCGCGTGGCCTGCCGGAAAACCTGGAGCTCAGCTCGTGTGACGAGCGCGGCCAGAACATCCGCGAGGAGCAGATCTCGGTCTCCGTAGCGGCTAGCCGCGAAGCGCTTGAGAACCTGCGCCAGCAGCGCCGTGCCCAGATTGAAGAAGCGCGTCACGCCTTTGAACAGGCCATCGGCAATATCGAGGTTCGCGTCGGGAGTTCCGACCGCATGCGGCTGGAAGCCATCGCGGCCGCCCGCGAAGGCTGGGAAGCCGCAGCCGAGGCTCTGGCCGAAGCTGAATTCGAGATGGCCGAGAACGGCGAAGAGATGAACTGGTCGTTCGATATTCGCCGGGCCGAGCTGGGCGAGCCGATCCGCATTATTCTTGAACAGGCCACACCGCAAGACGTCGTGGTCTTCACCCGGCGCGAAACGATGGAAGTGCCGCCACCGCCGCCCATGCCCGAAGCCCCGAAACTGCCCCAGCGCGCGGATGCGATTTTTATTGCTGAAGACGGCACGACAATCACCCGCGACGCCGAAATCGTGGTGATGGAGCGCAGCCTGAGTGCGGCCGATATCGGTTTTCTGATTGAAGCCACCGCGAACGATTTTAACCGGCGGGCCAATGCCGAAACCCTGTCCTTCCGCGACGTTCAGGCCGGTATCTGGGCGCACACTGGAGAGGCGCAGTACCCGGTTTTGTGTGGCGAAGTGGACCTTGATGAAGGCTGGACGCGCTTTGCCACCGTGCGCAGTGAAGGCTTTGAGATTTCTCTGGGCGGGTCTGGTGAAGCCATTTGTGATGGTGACTCAGTCGCCATTCAGCCCAGCGCCGATCTCGCCATCCGCATTGAACGCCGCCTGACCCAGCTCGCCGTCGACTGATAGGCACCGCCCTTGCCTGAAACAAAAAACCCCGGCTCGCCTGAGCCGGGGTTTTCTTTGTCTGAACGACGCGCCTAGCCTTTCTTGGCGTCGGGCATCACCGTGCGCAGGTGCAGCTCGCGCAGCTGGCGGGCTTCTGCGGTGGACGGGGCGTTCATCATCAGGTCGCGCGCCTGCTGATCTTTCGGGAACATCACGACTTCGCGCAGATTGTCCTGATCAGCCAGCAGCATCACGATGCGGTCCACGCCCGGTGCGATACCGCCGTGGGGCGGTGCGCCATAGCGGAAGGCGTTCAGCATGCCGCCAAAGGCTTCTTCCACGACGTCAGCGCCGTAACCGGCAAACTCGAATGCCTTCAGCATTACGTCCGGACGGTGGTTCCGGATCGCGCCCGAGGACAGCTCAACGCCGTTACACACGATATCGTACTGCCAGGCCTTCAGGTTCAGCAGGGTCTCGTGGTCGTCCTTGTCGAGCTTTAAAAACTCGTCCGGGTCCATCTGCGGCATCGAGAACGGGTTGTGGGAGAACTCGACCTTCTTGTTGTCTTCGTCCCATTCGTACATCGGGAAGTCGACGATCCAGCAGAATTTGAAGATATTGTCTTCAAACAGGCCCAGCTCACGGCCCACACGGTCACGGGCACGACCGGCAAAGGCCACGAAGTCCTTCGGTTCACCAGCGGCAAAGAAGACCGCATCGCCAGCCTTCAGACCCAGCTGGGTGCGGATGGCTTCGGTGCGCTCCGGACCAATATTCTTGGCCAGCGGGCCGGCACCTTCCAGCTCGCCGCCCTCTTCACGCCAGAAGATATAGCCAAGACCAGGCTGGCCTTCGTCTTTCTGGGCCCACTTGTTCATGCGGTCACAGAAGGCCCGGCTGCCGCCACTCGGTGCCGGGATCGCACGGACCTCGACCTTCGGGTTCTTCTCGATCATCCCGGCAAAGACCTTGAAGCCGGAGCCGGCGAAATGTTCGGTCACAGGCTGCATCTCGATCGGGTTGCGAAGGTCCGGCTTGTCGGAGCCGTATTTCGCCATGGCTTCGGCGTAGGGGATACGGGCAAAGGCCACGTCCGGCACTTCACGCTCGCCAGCAAACTCCTGGAACACACCCGCCAGAACCGGCTCGATCGCCTGGAAGACGTCTTCCTGGGTCACGAAGCTCATTTCCATGTCGAGCTGGTAGAACTCGCCCGGGGCGCGGTCGGCGCGGGCGTCTTCGTCCCGGAAGCACGGCGCGATCTGGAAGTAGCGGTCAAAGCCGGCCACCATGATCAGCTGCTTGAACTGCTGGGGGGCCTGCGGCAGGGCGTAGAACTTGCCCGGGTGCAGGCGCGACGGCACCAGGAAGTCGCGCGCGCCTTCCGGAGAGGACGCGGTCAGGATCGGCGTCTGGTATTCAGTAAAGCCCTCATCGACCATGCGGCGGCGCAGGCTGTCGATGATCTTCGAGCGCAGCACGATGCGCTGGTGCAGGCTCTCACGGCGCAGGTCCACATAGCGGTGCTTCAGACGCACTTCTTCAGACCAGTCCGGCTCACCAAACACCGGCAGCGGCAGCTCTTCAGCCGAAGACTGAACGGCCAGGTCCTCAACGCGCAGCTCCACCTCACCGGTGGGCAGGTTGGGGTTCACGGTTTCGTCAGAGCGGGCCACGACCTTGCCGGTCACGGTTACAACGCTCTCGACGCGCATGCGCTCAAGCTTTTCAAAATGGGGGCTTTCCGGCTCCAGCACGCACTGGGTCAGACCATAATGGTCGCGCAGGTCGACAAAGAGCAGACCGCCATGGTCGCGCTTGCGGTGGATCCAGCCGGACAGGCGAACGCTCTCGCCCACCTGGGCTTTGCGTAGCTGACCACATGTGTGGGAGCGATAGGCATGCATCGTGAAGAACCATTCGTTCTGGAGTGGGCGGGACCAGCGTAGACAGCGCGGCCCCAGGGCAGGCAATAATCGAGCCGGGAGAAGCACCCGCAAGGCCCCTTATGTCAAGCGTTTCACCCGCATTTGCCGTGCTTGTAGGCTGGAGCGATGCAGCCTAGCGTCACCCCATGCGATCTCACCTGTTTCATTCAGGCTTCTGGGCCCTCGCCACGATGCTTGGCATCGTTTGCGCGCCGGTGCTGCTGATTCCCGGACGCGGACCGACGGTGGCGGTCATCGGCCTGTTCGCAAAGCTGGTCCGGGGCTGGCTGAAGCTGTGTGGTGTGACAATCGAATACCGGGGGCTGGAGCATCTTGAAGGTGTGGGCCCTGCAGTCTTTGCCTCCAAGCATCAAAGCTATGGTGACGGGCTGTGTCACATCGCGCGCGATCGCGACCTCGCCTACGTGATCGGCGACCACATGCTGCGCTTCCCGCTGGTGGGCACCTATCTCAAACGCGCCGAAGCCGTCGTGGTGGACGATGCGGCGGGTCGACGTGCCGGAGGGGCGTTCGATGAAGGTGTGGACCGGCTGAACGCCGACGAGCGCTCGGCGATCATATTTCCAGAAGGCGGACTGTCGCCCGTGGGCGGCAAGCGGCGCTATCGGCGCGGCACCTGGAAGCTCGCCCGGAGCCTTGAGCGCCCGGTCATTCCGGTCGCCACGAATCTGGGTTGTTTTTGGCCGGAGGAAGAATGGGTCCTTCGCCCTGGTCACGCCGTGATCGAATTTTTACCGCCGATGCATCCTGGCGATGACAGCAAGACCTTCATGACCGAGCTTGAGACGCGGATCGAAAGCCGGACCCGGGCGCTCGAGGTCGAAGCGATACAGCACAGAAAATAGACGGGTCAGGTTTCACCTCCTTCTGATCAGCCTGCACCCAAAGCTGGTCGAAGCCATGCGGGCGTTTTGAAACCGCGCTGGCCGCATTTTGCGGCTTTATCCACGGCCCCCATCAGATTTAATCCTTCATACGGTGCTGAGCCCCTCCATATCCGGAGAGCCGCCTGCGAGTCGGCCCCCATTAGAGCCGAAAAAGCGGGAAAGATTTTTGCGTGCAGGCTCAATTATTTTGTGCACGACGGCACGCCGCCCTTGAAAAGTAACTTCAGAATAGCGCCGTTATAGATTGATATTGCATATCTTTTCCCGCCCCAACTCGAACGGCTTAGTCATTCCGAATTGAAAGTGAGTGAACACTCACTTACGCTTGACACGACGGATAGGCTCGGCCATTGTCGCGTTGGTGAGTGAACGCTCACTTACTTTCATATCCCTTCCCTCCCGGAGCGACCCTGCTCCAAGTGGGTGAGCGTTCACTTGCCACCATCACCGCTTCGGCCCCAAGCTGGATTCGATGCGGTGAAACAAGGAATTCGGAGTCGGCACCATGGTAGCCAAGGCCAGTAACAGCGACGCGCAGGACACTGCGGACGTACGCGGCGTCACAGCCCCTGACGGCAGTGTCAAAGCCCGGCTGGAACGCGGTGCGCTCAACCTTTTCAGGGAACATGGCGTGGACGGGGTTTCGACCCGCGCGATTGCAGAAGCCGCTGGCGTGTCTGAGGGCGCGATCTACAAGCACTTCAAAAGCAAAGAGGTTTTGGCCCAACACTTGTTCGAGGCCATTCACGAAAAGCTCTACGCCTTGGTTGAGGAACAGCTCGATGCCGCCGAAAGCTTTGATGACGGCGTACTGCGGGTCGTAAAAACCTACTGCAAGGCGGCTGACGATGACCCGACCCTGTTTGAGTACCACCTCACCCACATGTTTCGTTTCGGCGTGCGCCACTACCCCGGCCGCCCCGACCCCACAACCCTGATTGCCTCGCGAATTCAAGACGCTATCGACAATGGCGCCTGCCCGCCTGGCAATCCGGAAATCAAGGCTGCAGCCGCTCTTGGTGTCGTTCTTCAACCGGCTGCCCACCGTATGGCGGGCCGCTTTGAAGGCACCATGACCGACCATGCCGACCAGTTCGCTCGCGCCTCTCTGGCCGCGGTGAAGGAGACTTGAAAATGACTGATGCACCCCATGATCTGAGGTCTGACGACATGACTGAAGACACTGAAAAGCAACGCCATTCTGCCATGACCTGGCTGCGCTCCACTGGCTTCGAAGTCACCTACTGGCTGATCACGGTTTTTGCCGCCCTCACCTGCACGCTGCTGGCCGCCTTCCCGAGCCGCAAGCCGCTGGCCTGGGGCCTCCAGATGTATGGCTCGGCGCAGGTCGCCGCCTTGAAGTATATCACTGGAATCACTGTGGAAGTCCGAGGTCGTGATCGCCTGCCGAACGAGCCGGTGGTCTTTGGGGCCAAACACCAGAGCTGGGGCGACGGCTTTGTGATGCTCAGCCAGATTGCCCAGCTGAGCTTCGTGGCCGGTGACCACCTCTACAAGTTCCCGCTGGTGGGCCGCATCCTGAAGAAGATCGGGGCGATTGTTCTGTCAAATCAGGGCGGTGAAGAAGCTCAGGCCCGTCTGAACGAAGGCATTGAAGCACTTGAAACCGATGGCCGCGATGTCCTGATCTACCCTGAAGGCCACCTGTCGGCTGTGGGGGAGAAGCATCGCTACCGCTCTGGCGTCTGGCGGCTCTACACGCTGCTCGATCGCCCCTGCACGCCTGTCGCTACAAGCCTGGGTGTGGGCTGGGACCGCCAGAGCTTTTTTAAAAACAAGGCCAACGTCGTGGTGGAATTTCTCGACCCCATCGCACCGGGGATGGACAAGGACGCCTTCCTGGCCGAGTTGGAGAGCCGCGTTGAAACGCGGACCAACCAGCTGATCGCAGAGGCACGCGCACAATGAGCCTGAAACTCTCTGCCCAGCTGATGGGCCAGCGCCGCTTCGTGCCCATCTGGGCCGCTCAGGTACTCGGAGCCTTTAACGACAACCTGTTTCGCTTCTCTCTGGTGATGCTGGCGACATACTCTGGCATGACAGTGCTCGACCTGCCGCGCGAGCAGATGACCCCCATCGCAGCGACCGTCTTCACGCTGCCGATCTTCCTGTTTTCAGCTGTCGCAGGCCAGGTGGCCGATCGATACGACCGCATGAAAATCATGCGGGTCATGAAGTTCGCCGAGATCTTCCTGATGATGGCCGCGGCCATCGGCTTCCTGCTCAACGCGCCCTGGGTGCTTTTAGGCGTGCTTTTTCTGATGGGCGTTCAGACGGCTTTCTTCATTCCGGCGCGCACCTCGGCCATGCCGACCGTGCTGGAGCCATCTGAACTGGTGACCGCCAACGCCTTGATGGCCGGGGCCGTCAATGTGGCGATCCTGGCTGGTGCCATTGGCGGAACGCTTCTGACCCCGGCGGAGTTCGGCCCGCCGATTATCGGCGGAACGCTGATTATTGTGGCGATCATTGGCTGGCTTTCGGCGCGCCAGGGCGTCCCTGCCCCGGCGTCCAATCCGGAGATGAAGATCAGCTTCAACATTCTCTGGGAGACGCTGCGCCTGCTGCGCTTCATCTGGGGTGCGAAGGACGTTTTGCGGCCTGCGATCGGGATCGCATGGTTCTGGATGCTTTCAGCTGCCGTCATAACCGTGTTGCCGGTCTTCGCTCGCGACGTGCTGGGGGCCGACCAGAACGTTGTGGCCATCTTCCAGGTCCTGTTCACGGTGGGTGCGGTAACCGGAGCGATGATCTGCGGTGTCCTGAACCGGGGCGGCGGCGCGTTGATCTTCACCGTTATCGGAGCCGCTGGTCTTGTGATTTTTTCGACAGACCTCGCGCTCTACACAGCAGATCGCACGCCGGGCTCTGAGCTTGAGACGGTCGACGCATTTCTCGCCGATCCTGCCAACCATCGGATATTGATCGATCTTTTTGGTGCAGCCATGTCAGGGGGGATGTTCGTGGTGCCGTTGCAGGCCATGACCCAGCGCCGGGCAGACCCTGAACGCCGGGGACGTCTGCTGGCCGCCAGCGGCATCCTGAACGGGGCTGCTGCAACGCTTGGCCCCTTCATACTGTTTCTGCTCGCGCGAGCCGAAGCGCCGCTTCAGGGTGCCTTCTGGTTTGTCGCCGGTGGCTCGGTCATCGCAGGACTTTTCTTCACCTGGCGCATGATGGCGAGTGACCGGGTTCAGGAGACCTGATTCCGCACTCGCCAAATCCCCACTCGGGCGCTAAACCCGAGGGCCATGGAATGGATTGATACTACTGAGTCGCTGGCGTCCGCCTGCGCTGACCTCCGCAAAGCAGAATTCGTCGCCATCGACACTGAATTCATGCGCGAAAGCACCTTCTGGCCCCAGCTCTGCCTTATCCAGGCGGCTGGCGGTGATCGCGAGGTGCTGATCGATCCTCTGGCCGACGGCATCGACCTTGCGCCCTTCTACGAGCTCTTGAAGGACACCAAGGTCCAGAAGGTATTTCACGCCTGCCGTCAGGACCTGGAAATTTTCTTCCACATGGGTGGTGGCGTCATCCCCAAGCCTTTGTTTGACAGCCAGGTCGCCGCTATGGCGGTCGGCCTGGGCGATAGCATCAGCTATGACAATCTGGTGCGGGCGCTGGCTGGGGCCTCGCTCGACAAAGGCTCGCGCTTTACCGACTGGTCGCGGCGCCCGCTCTCTGACAAGCAGAAAACCTACGCGCTCGCCGACGTGACCTATTTGCGCGACATCTACCCGAAGCTGCGCGGCATGCTGGCCAAGGTAAAGCGCGAAAGCTGGCTGGCTGAGGAGATGGACCTCATCACCGACCCGGCGACCTATGAGATGCATCCTGAAGACGCGTGGAAGCGCCTGAAGCTGCGCAAACTCACGCCACAATGGCTTGCAGCCCTCAAAGCGGCTGCCTTCTGGCGTGAGACCGAAGCACAGACCCGAGACATACCGCGCAGCCGCATCATGAAGGATGACGGGCTTTATGAGCTCGCCCACGCGGCACCGAAAACGACGCAAGACCTGCAGGGCCTGCGCGCGGTGCCCAAGGGATTTGAACGCTCCAAACCGGCTGAGCGCCTGATCGCGCTGATGAATGAGGCGATGGAGGATCCCAAAGCCTACGCGCCGAAGATCGAAAAGCCGAAGCCTGCGCCGCCCAATCTTGGCTCCATCGTTGAGATGTTGAAGGTGTACCTGAAGGTGGCCGCGGAACGCGAGGAAGTAGCTGCACGCCTGATCGCAACCGTTCCAGACCTGGAAAAGCTGGCGGCTGACGACGAAGCCGATATCGCAGCGCTGAACGGCTGGCGGCGCGCGGTCTTTGGTGCCGATGCCATCCGTTTAAAGCATGGCGAGATCGCGCTTGTGCTTGAAAATGGCCGGGTTGAAGCGGTCGAGCTGGAATAAGCACCGCTCAACCGCTGACGATCGGGCTCGCGCCACCTATCTTGTGCCCATGGCCAAAGCCGAACGCCCCGATACCCCGCCGTTTGATACTCAAGGCGATGCCGCGCCCTCTGCGCCGCCCCCCGATCTGCCGACCGGGCCGGACGTCATTGCGTCCTATGTAAAAACCCTGCCGCTCAAGCCTGGCGTCTACCGGATGTATGACGACAAGGGTGAAGTGCTTTATGTGGGCAAGGCTAAGAAGCTGAAGAACCGGGTGTCGAGCTACGCCAAATCTGGCGGCCACACCAACCGCATTGCGCTGATGATTTCGCTGACCCGGTCGATGGAATTCGTCATCACAGCGACCGAAACCGAAGCGCTGCTGCTTGAGGCCAATCTCATCAAGCGCTTGAAGCCTCGCTTCAACATCATCCTGCGCGATGACAAATCCTTCCCTTACATCCTGATCAAGCGCGACCACGCTGCCCCCCAGCTGAAGAAGCACCGGGGTTCACGCAAAGTGAAAGGCGATTATTTCGGCCCGTTTGCCAGCGCTGGAGCGGTCAACCACACACTCAACACCCTGCAAAAGGCTTTCCTCCTAAGAACCTGTTCTGACAGCGTTTATGAAGGGCGCACTCGCCCCTGCATGCTTTATCAGATCAAGCGCTGTGCGGCGCCTTGCGTGGGTTATGTCGACGAAGAGCGCTACGGCGAGCTGGTCAGCGAAGCCAATGAATTCCTGCGGGGTCGGTCCAACGTGCTGCGCGAACGTCTGCAGTCGGAGATGGAAGACGCGTCAAACGCCCTCGACTTTGAAAAGGCAGCTCGGCTGCGCGACCGGCTGCGCGCCATCGCTGCCGTTACAACGCAGCAAGGGATCAACCCTGAAGGCGTTGATGACGCTGATGTCATTGCGATTCAGCAGGAGGGCGGAAAGACTTGCGTCCAGATCTTCTTCTTCCGGGCGGGCCAGAACTGGGGCAATCGCGCCCTCTATCCCAAGCATGAAGCTGACGCGACGCCCGAGCAGGTGCTGACCGCTTTCATCGCCCAGTTTTACGAGGACAAGCCCGCACCCAGCCTGATCCTGACCAGCCATGTCGCAGATCAATCAGAGCTATTGGAGGAGGCCTTGAGCCTGCGTGCTGGGCATGCGGTCGAAATCCGCATGCCGCTGCGCGGTGGCAAGAAGGCGCTGGTGGCCTCAGCCCAGCAAAATGCGCGCGAGGCCCTGGGCCGTCAGCTGGCGGAAACCCGCTCTCAGACCCAGCTTTTGAATGGCGTGGCCAAAGTCTTCGAGCTGGATGGGCCGCCGGAGCGGATCGAAGTCTACGACAACTCCCATATCCAGGGCACGAATGCGCTCGGCGCAATGATCGTTGCTGGTCCCGAAGGCTTTGAAAAATCGAGCTATCGCAAGTTCAACATGAAGGGCGATGACGCGGCCACCAATGACGACTTTGCGATGATGCAGGCCATGCTGCGGCGGCGCTTTGTGCGCCTGGCCAAGGAGCGCAATGAAGGCGCTGCCGTGCCGGACCTGCTGCTGATCGACGGCGGCAAGGGCCAGCTCTCTTCAGTGCTCGAGGTGATGCGGGAGCTGGGCGTCGACGATGTGCCCGTGGTGGCGGTGGCCAAGGGGCCAGACCGTGACGCCGGGCGCGAAGTCTTCCACCAGGACGGCAAGCCGCCACTTAAATTGCCGATGAATGACCCGGTGCTATACTACCTGCAGCGTCTGCGCGACGAGGCCCACCGCTTTGCCATTACTGGTCACCGCGCCAAGCGCTCCAAACAGATGCGCGAAAACCCGCTCGATGAAATCGGCGGGATCGGCGCGTCGCGAAAGAGTGCTCTGTTGAAACATTTTGGCTCTGCCCGAGCGGTCTCACGCGCCAACGTGGCTGACTTGGAAGCGGTCGACGGCGTATCAAAAGCACTCGCGCAAAAGATCTACGACTATTTTCACGATTGATCTTACAGGCCTGCCTGCGCCAGTAAGGGCATAGTCGCCTGATTTGAGGACCGTATGAGCATCGTCAGACACATCCCGAACGCCTTGACCATCGGGCGCGGACTTGCCGGTCCGGTAGGGACATATCTCATGCTGTCCGGCTTCAGCGCCCAGAGCGAATCGGCGGCGTTCGCCTATGGAATGGCAGCGTTTGTTGTGCTTGTCGTGGCAGCCCTCACCGACGCACTCGATGGATTGCTGGCGCGACTTCTTAACGCAGAGAGCGCGCTGGGCGAGCTCCTCGATCCCATCGCGGACAAGTTGCTTGTCGGCTCTTACCTCATCGGTTTCGTGATCATCTTCCGCTTCGATATCCTGCTGATGATCCCTGTTGCGATCATCATCGGCCGCGACCTGACCGTCACCGGGCTTCGCCTGACAAGCAGACGCCCCAGTACCATGGTGGCAACCCCCACAGCCAAATTGAAGACGTTTCTTCAAATGCTTCTGGTCATGGCCCCTTTCGGCTGGGCCATGCTGCAGATCCAGTCACCAGAGGCAAATGCGGAGTTTGTCCTATTCTGGTCGGTGGCCGTCTGGATGCTTGCCGGCGTGACCGTCTGGTCAGCCCTGCCCTACTGGCGCGCACGAAAATCCGACTAGGCACATCTTCCGATCAGACCGCTGCTAAAAGGGTGGTCGCGCGCCTCATGAATAAATGCATTCTTACTGTATGCGTTTGTTAACCCTATTCACTGGCATGATGTGTCCATGAAGCAGCTAGGGCTATCTGGGAGGCCTTGATGTCAAACTCGGATTTGGACGAACGATTTAAGTTTCTTGGATTTTCAGACGCTGATCGGGGGCGCCTGCGAGCACTGAAAGATACGATCAAAGAGGCCTTGCCCGACGTTCTCGATGAATTCTACGCGGAGATCGCCCGCAATCCGGAAGTCGATGACATGTTCACGACCAAAGAGATGCGCGTCCACGCCCGCGAAAAACAGATCGATCACTGGGTTCGCATCACGGAAGCAAAATTTGACGCAGATTATCTGGCAAGCGTTGCCCGCATCGGCGAGACCCACGCCCGCCTGGGTCTAAAGCCTCAATGGTATTTCGGTGGCTATGCCAGGATCGTTGATGGCCTGCAGGCCGCTCTGGTCAATCATGCGTTCAAATCGGTCAGCATGTTCTCCTCCGCCAAGGCGCGAGAGGAGCTTGAGGCCAATCTCAGCGCTGTAAACAAGGCGGCCATGCTCGACATGGATCTGGCCATGTCCAAGATCGAGGAATGCGCCAAGCGGGCGGCTGCCGAGGTACAGGAGCGCCTTGCCGCTGAGTTCGAAAAGACTGTCACCGCGATCGTCAACTCAGTCGCAGCTGCTTCAGAAGAGCTTGGCCAGACCGCGCGCTCGATGTCCTCAACAGCGGACCAGACACAGGAGAAGTCCTCCTCCGTCGCCGCAGCGGCAGAAGAAGCAACGGCGACCGCTCAGTCCGTGGCTGGTGCAGCGCAACAGCTGACCAGCGCCATTTCTGAAATCTCCCAGCGCGCAGGCGAAGCCGCCCAGTCGTCAGGTCGTGCCAGCGAGCAGGCCCGCAACACCGGCGAAACGATGGGCAAGCTACGCGAAGCCGCTGCGAAGATTGACGAAATCGTCACTCTAATTGAAGCGGTTGCAGAGCAGACCAACCTTCTGGCCCTGAACGCAACCATCGAAGCAGCACGCGCAGGCGAAGCCGGAAAGGGCTTTGCGGTAGTGGCCAGCGAGGTGAAGTCTCTGGCAAGCCAGACCGCCAAGGCCACCGAGCAGATCTCAGCCCAGATTGGCAATGTTCAGAGCGTTGTGGGCGACGCAGTGACCGCCATCGAAGAGGTTTCCAGCTCCATTAATGATGTCAATCAGGTGTCGTCATCAATCTCCGCTGCTGTGGAAGAACAGAACGCCGCGACCGCAGAGATCAGCCGCAATACTGAACAGACAGCCAGCAGCACCGGGTCGGTGTCGGAAACCATCGCGGACGTGCTCAGCGGCGCTCGGGAGACCTCCAGTGCCGCAACAGGTGTTGTGGGGGCTGCCGAAGACCTGGGCCGTCAGGCTGAACAGCTTCGCTCCGAAGCCGCGCGCTTCCTGACCGAGATCCGCAGAGCCAGCTGATCGTCAGTGCATGATGACTAAAAGAGGGACCCCTGCTCCGGCGGGGGTCCTTTTTTTCTGGTTGCAGGCTTTGATGGCTTGCGAGGAGCGGGTTTGGCCGCGGCGGGTGCTTCTGCGGTCCCTGTCACCTGGACAGAGGCATCCCCAATCCGGGCTGCGGCGTTGCCGTCAGCGAACTGCAGGGCGACAGCATCGCCCTCAGACAAGGATGCAGCCCTGCGCACGAGCGCGCCATCTGGCCTCGTCACAAGCGCAAAGCCGCGAGCCAGCACCGATTTGTGCGAGAGCGATTCAAGGCGCGCTCCAAGCCCGGTCAGCGAGTGCTGACGCTGGCGAATGTCACGGCTCGCGATTGCAGCCAGACGGGACCGCGCTTGGTCAAACCGGCGGGTCTTGTCGGCAAGATCGCGCTTAAAGGCCTGAGGTCGCAGCCCTGCACTCGCCTGCATCAAGCGACTGCTGGCCCGATCGAGCTGACCGCGCGCTGCTGCCTCCAATCGTCCCGCAGCATAATCAAGACGCTGGGACGCTCCTTGCAGCAGCATATCAGGACGCCCGAGCGCCCGGCTCGCTGAGCGAAGCTCGGAGGCTTTGCGGTCAATGCCGCGCTGGAGCGCGCTTGATAGGCGCAGCCCGTCCTGAGACAGGCGTTCAGCCAGCTCCCGACGGACCGGCACAGCCATTTCGGCAGCCCCTGTGGGCGTAGGTGCGCGGCGGTCACTGGCAAAATCGATCAGCGTCGTATCGGTTTCATGGCCAACGGCTGAAATGAGCGGGATCGCGGAATTCGCCGCGGCGCGTACAACAATTTCCTCATTGAACGACCAGAGGTCTTCGATCGAGCCACCGCCACGCGCCACAATGATCAGATCAGGCGTTGGCAGATCATCCTGGCTGGCAAGAGCATTCAGACCTTCAATACCGGCCGCGATTTCCCGGTCAGAACCCTCGCCCTGAACCCGGACAGGCCAGAGTAGGACATGAACCGGAAAGCGATCCTCAAGCCGGTGCAGGATGTCGCGGATCACAGCGCCGGTTGGCGAGGTGACGACACCAATTGTGCGCGGCAGGAAGGGGATGGCTTGTTTGCGTTCAGGCGCAAACAGGCCTTCGGCGGCCAGTGCCTTCTTGCGGGCTTCCAGGAGCGCCATCAGCGCGCCTTCGCCCGCAGGCTCCATCCGCTCAATGATCAGCTGGTATTTCGAGCGCCCCGGGAAGGTGGAGAGCTTGCCTTCGGCGATGACTTCCAGCCCCTCTTCCGGCCGGAAATTGAGGTGCGCGGCGACGCCCTTCCACATGACAGCATCGATAACCGCGCGGTCGTCCTTCATATCCAGATAGACATGACCAGACTTGGCAACCGTTACGCGACCTAGCTCACCGCGCACACGCACATGGCCATAGGTTTCCTCCACCGTGCGCTTCAGCGCGCCGGAGAGCTCCGAGACGGTATATTCATGGGCGTTGGAAGCGGTATCAGTCATCGCGACTAACCTAGACCGGATTCGGCCAGATTGCAGTGCCAGTGCGCGCACGCCAGGCATTGACCTTCATCGCCCGCAAGGCCATTCACTGCGCAAACCTGCAAACGGGCGGAGCTGTCATGAATATTCTCATCATTGGGTCGGGCGGACGCGAGCATGCGCTGGCCTGGAAGATTGCTCAAAGCCCGCTGGTCGATCAGGTCTGGTCTGCCCCGGGCAGCGCGGCCATGGACCAGATCGGCCCCTGTTTTAATGTGGCAGCTGACGATATTGAGCAGCTGGAAAAGCTGACGCTGCAGCTGGAGCCCGACCTTGTTGTGGTTGGACCCGAAGCGCCGCTGGCTGCCGGTCTTGGCGATCGTCTGCGCGCCCGCGGGTTTGACGTCTTTGGCCCGAACAAGGAACCGGCTCAGCTTGAGGCCTCCAAGGGTTTTGCCAAGGATTTGATGGCCCGATTTGGTGTGCCGACAGCCCGCTACGGCCGCTTTACCGATGCGGCGGAGGCAAAGGCGTTTCTGGCGACCCTGCCAGCGCCCTACGTGCTCAAAGCCGATGGTCTGGCCGCCGGAAAGGGCGTTGTAATCACCGACACGCTGGAAGCGGCCCAGGCCGAAGCTGAGGACATGCTGTCTGGCAAGTTCGGCGATGCGTCGGCTGAGCTGGTCATTGAAGAATTCATGCCCGGCGAAGAGGCCAGCGTCTTTGTGCTGACTGACGGCACCAATCGCCTGACCCTGCCCGCCTGCCAGGACCACAAACGTCTTCTGGATGGCGACGAAGGCCCCAATACCGGCGGCATGGGGGCCTACTGCCCTGCCCCGGTCATGACCCCGGAGTTGATGGCGCGCGTGGACGAAGAGATCGCTGCGCCGATGCTGGATGGTCTGGCCGAAGCCGGGCACCCTTACAAGGGCGTGCTTTATATCGGTCTGATGATCACCCCTGAAGGCCCCAAAGTCGTTGAGTTCAACGTCCGCTTTGGCGACCCTGAATGCCAGATCCTGATGATGGCGCTGGAGGACGATATCGTCCCGGCGCTTCTTGCTTGTGCCACCGGCGGCATGCCGGCTCGTGACTTTGAAACCCTGATGCCGCAGCTCGCCTCTGCGAGGCCTGCGGCAACCGTCGTAATGGCCAGCAATGGCTATCCAGGCAGCTACACCAAGGGCACGGTCATCAAGGACGTAAAAGAGGCTGGCGACGTTGACGGTGTGACGATCTTCCACGCTGGCACCGGCGTGAATGATGACGGCGAACTGATCGCAACCGGCGGCCGTGTCCTGAATATCACTGCCGTCGCAGACACCCTCAGAACGGCCGTTGATCGCGCCTATGAGGCCGTCGATCAGATTGACTGGCCGGAGGGCGTGAATCGCCGCGATATCGGCTGGCGGGCTCTGAAGTGATGTCTGGTGCCACCTTCAGGCCTGCAGGTGCCGACGACGGTTCAAACGTCATCGCGCTCTACCCTCTCGCCTTTCCCGATGAGGATCTGACGGGGCTCGTCGCGGAGCTTCTTACCAACGAACACGTACTCTCACTGGTCGCGATTAAGCGGGAGCACGTGATTGCGCATGCCGCCTTCAGCCACTGCAGCAGCACAACTGCGCCGGTCAAACTGGCGCTGCTCGGCCCTATCGCGGTTCATCCAGACCATCAGCGCGATGGCCTTGGTAAAGCGTTGATAGAGGACGGTGCCCGCCGCTTGAACGACCAGGGCGTCAATGAGCTTCTGGTGCTGGGTGATCCAGATTATTACCGCCACCGCGGCTTTGACGCGCCCGCCAGCATCTCTACACCCTACCCACTCAAGCCAGAATGGGCTGAGGCCTGGCGCTCAAGGCTCCTCAACGGCGATGAACGCGCCACAGGCACTCTGACCGTTCCAAAGCCCTGGCAAGCCGCTGAGCTATGGGGCTAGAGCGCCAGGGTACGCTCGAACTGCTCGCCATTGCGCTCAATCACGACAGGCCAGCGTTCAGCGCCTTCAAATTCGAAGAGGGCGCGATCAATCTCGTCTAGGGTGTCGATGGTCTCGCCTTGGATCGAAATTACGCGATCGCCTGGGCGGAATCCGAAATAGGCCGCCGCAGAGCGACGCGTGACCGCCGACACCACAACACCGCGAAGAAAGGGATCAATCCCGTTCTCCTCATTAAACGCCGGCGACAGCTCTATCAGCTCAGAACCGCGCAGCGGGTTCGCCCCGTCCACCTGAAGGCTCTCGCCTTCTTCATGGCCGGGCGCTGGCATGGCCGCGACCTCAAAGGTCAACTCATCCCCGCCGCGCAGAACCGTAATGTTAGCCGTGTCGCCGATGGTCCGCGTCGCAAATCGAAAGCGCGCGCCTGCCTCGTCATTGATGTCGGTACCATCCACAGCGATCAGAACATCGCCGCGCTCAAGACCGGCCTGCTCCGCGGCACCGCCCGGCCAGAGCTCTGATACGATGGCTCCACGTGGGCGCAACAGCCCAAGAGACTGAGCAAGGTCGTTGGTCACCGGCTGCAAGCGAGCGCCGAGCCAGGGGCGGATGATTTCCCCGTCGGACAGGGCTGCGGCAACGACCGTCTGGACCATCTCCACCGGAATCGCAAAGCCAATGCCGTTAGAGCCGCCCGACCGCGAGAAGATAGCCGTGTTCACGCCGATCAGCTCTCCATCCATGTCCACAAGGGCACCGCCAGAGTTACCAGGGTTCACGGCTGCGTCGGTCTGAATGAAGAAGGCGTAGTCGGTGATGCCCACATCAGTGCGAGCCAACGCAGACACGATGCCGGACGTCACCGTCTGGCCAACACCAAACGGGTTGCCGATCGCAAGCACCAGGTCGCCGACTTCAGCATTGCCCGCCTCGTCGTAGGGCAGCACGGGCAGGTCCTCATCGGCGTTGATTTTCAAGACCGCGAGATCGGTGCGCTCATCAGCGAGCAGAAGCTCGGCCTCGTATTCGCGCCGGTCTGACAGAACCACCGTCAGATCCTGAGCGCCGCGCACGACGTGGTTGTTCGTCACGATGACGCCGGAAGCATCGACGATCACGCCAGAGCCCAGCGAATTTTCCTCACGCTCCCGCACTTGCGGGCCAAAGAAACGCTCAAAGAAGGGATCGCCAGCAAAGGGTGAGCGCTGGGAGATGACACGGCGCGAATACACATTCACGACCGCAGGAGCGGCCTCGCGCACAATCGGAGCAAAGGACAGCTGAACCTGGGTTGCGCTATCAGGCGCAACCCGCTCGACTTGCGCTGCTTCTGACGCCGTTTCAGTCCCAGCAGCTTCGCGCGCACAGGCGGTTGCGGTCACAAGCCCGGCGGCCAGTGTTGCATATCCCAGAGCTTTGAACATGGCGCGGTATCCCTCACGTTTAGACTTCACTGACCATTTAGGTAGGTCAAAGGGGCATGAACAAGGCCTGAAGGGTTACAGTGCAGCAAGGGGTGCTTTGGACGTGAGAAAATCTAAAGGCTAAGATCGTGCTGAGATTAACACAGGACGTGAGAATGACCCCGCGCGGGAAATCCCCTGTTCGCCTGTTCGGCTCGCTGAAAAAGGCTGAAAAGACGCTGGAGCGCACTCGCTCCCGCGCCGAGCGTGACTATCGTCCGCTCTACAAGGATGGGCGAGCCAACGCGCTGGAGCGAGCCGAAGCCGTGGCCATCGAAAAGCTAGCCGAAGAATGGGACGAGGCGCAGGTAGAAAAGGACCAGGTGAAGGTCGAGGCCGGCTTCTGGGACAAGGTCAAAAAGGTCGCCAGAGAGATACCCTATCTCGATGACCTTCTGGCGGCTTATTTTGCCATGCGCGACCCCAAGACCCCGATGTATGTGCGCGGGGCGCTGGTCTTCGCCCTCACCTACTTCCTGTGGGTCTTCGACATCATCCCCGACTTCCTGGGCGTCATCGGCTATGCCGACGATGGAACCGTGCTGACGACGATCCTCGTCCATATCGGGTCCGCCATCACCGACGACCACCGCCGCGCAGCCCGTGAGGCACTGGGAGAGCGGTAATCTCCAACGGACAAAAAAGAAAAAGGCCCCACCCGAGTGGATGCGGCCTTAATTCGTCTTGGGGTATCAAAAGCGCTTAGTCTTCTGCGCCCTCAACAGCCTCTTCGCGGGCGCGGTCAGCAGCACCTTTGGCGGCCGGGTCACGGTCGACCAGCTCGATAACAGCCATCGGAGCGTTGTCGCCATGGCGGAAGCCAGCCTTCAGAACGCGGGTGTAGCCGCCAGCACGTTCCTGATAGCGCGGGCCGAGGGTTTCAAACAGCTTGGAAACCTGGTCCTTGTCGCGGATCTTGGAGATCGCCTGACGACGAGCATGCAGGTCGCCGCGCTTGGCCAGCGTGATGAGCTTGTCCATGATCGGCTTAAGCTCTTTGGCCTTCGGCAAGGTGGTAACAATCTGCTCGTGCTCGATCAGCGAGGCAGCCATGTTGGCGAACATGGCGCGGCGGTGGCTGGCCGTGCGGTTGAGCTTGCGATGTGCAACGCCGTGGCGCATGGGTCTTCTCCTTGGGCTCTAAAGCAGCACGCCTCTCGGCGTTCCGTCCTTAGATCTGATCTTCAAATCGTTTGGCCAGATCTTCGATGTTCTCTGGCGGCCAGTTCGGGGCGTCCATACCCAGGTGCAGGCCCATCTGAGCCAGAACCTCTTTGATCTCATTAAGCGACTTGCGCCCGAAGTTCGGGGTGCGAAGCATTTCCGCTTCCGACTTCTGAATGAGATCGCCGATATAGACGATGTTGTCGTTCTTCAGGCAGTTTGCCGAGCGGACAGACAGCTCCAGCTCGTCCACCTTCTTCAGCAGCGCCGGGTTGAAGTCCAGCTCAGGCTTTTCTTCTTCACCGCCGCGAGCCTGGTTGGGCTCTTCAAAGTTCACAAAGATCTGGAACTGGTCCTGAAGAATACGCGCAGCATAGGCCACAGCATCTTCCGGAGTCACAGCACCGTTGGTCTCGATGTCCAGGATCAGCTTGTCATAGTCCAGGACCTGACCTTCGCGGGTGTTTTCCACGCGGTAGGCGACGCGCTTGACCGGGCTGTATAGGGCGTCAACGCCAACAAGACCAATTGGAGCATCTTCCGGACGGTTACGCTCAGCCGGAACATAGCCCTTGCCGGTATTCACCGTCAGGACCATGCGAACTTCAGCATCCTCATCAAGGGTACAGATGACGTGATCTTTGTTGATCACCTCAATGTCTGCGGTTTCCTCGATATCAGCAGCCGTCACCTCACCGGGGCCCTTCTTGTGAAGGGTCAGGCGACGCGGGCCCTCAGCATGCATGCGAAGGGCAACCTGCTTGAGGTTCAGGATGATGTCGGTCACGTCTTCACGCACGCCCTTGATGGACGAGAACTCGTGAAGCACGGAGTCGATCTGCACAGCGGTGATCGCAGCACCCTGCAGAGACGACAGCAGGATCCGGCGCAGCGAATTGCCGAGCGTCATGCCAAAGCCGCGCTCCAGCGGCTCAGCAACGATCTTTGCAACGCGCGCAGGGTCGAAGCCAGGTTGGATTTCCGGCTTCATCGGGCGGATCAGTTCCTGCCAGTTCTTCTCAATCACGGACGTCACCTCTTCGAAGGCGCGACACTCAGGAATTAAGGGGCCTGAATGCCGGTGGGAAAATTAAATCGGGTGCCAGACGGCACCGCCCGTTAAACGCGACGGCGCTTCGGCGGACGGCAGCCATTGTGCGGGATCGGCGTCACGTCGTGGATCGTCGTGATGGTGAACCCGACGGACTGCAGTGCGCGAAGTGCGCTTTCACGCCCCGAACCCGGGCCGGAAACCTTGACTTCAAGGGTCTTCACACCGTGCTCCTGAGCCTTGCGGCCCGCGTCTTCAGCAGCGACCTGAGCAGCATAAGGCGTCGACTTACGCGACCCCTTGAAACCCATGGCACCCGCCGAAGACCACGAAATCGCGTTGCCCTGGGCATCAGCGATCGTAATCATGGTGTTGTTGAAGCTGGAGTTCACGTGCGCGACGCCAGCAGTAATATTCTTGCGCTCGCGGCGGCGGACGCGGGACTGTTCTTTGGCCATAGCCCTCGTTCCTTACTTCTTCTTGCCGGCGATCGGCTTAGCCGGACCCTTGCGGGTGCGGGCATTGGTATGGGTGCGCTGACCGCGGACCGGAAGCCCACGACGGTGACGCAGGCCGCGATAGCAGCCCAAGTCCATCAGACGCTTCACGTTGACCGCGCGTTCACGGCGCAGGTCACCTTCCACCAGATAACCGCCGTCAATCGTTTCACGGATCGACAGGATTTCTGCGTCGGTCAGTTCAGCCACACGCTTTTCGGCCGGAATACCGACCTTCTCACAAATTTCCGCGGCTTTGGACGGACCAATGCCATGGATATAGCGAAGCGCGATGGTTACGCGCTTGTTCGTCGGAATGTTGACGCCGGCGATACGTGCCACGACGCTCTCCTTATCCTCATAGCCCTTCCCAGACGCGACAAACGCACACGACGCTGTCTTTATAGACGGCACCGGCAGCGCGTTTGCCCTTCTGCGAGCGAAGGGCGGTTCTTATAGTCTCACGCCCTGTGCCGTCAACCGCGTTGAACGGTACAGATGCGCTTATTTCCCAAGCCCGCCGAACCCTAAGGATCGGGCGAGCGGCGAATTACTCATCCAGCGCGGTGTTGATTCGCGCTGAAACCTCTTCGATGCCACCCATGCCATCCACATCAGCCAGCTTTCCCTGGGCCTGATAGTACGGAATGAGCGGAGCCGTTTGAGCGTTGTAGGTTTCAAGACGGTTCTTGAACGCCTCGACCGTGTCGTCAGCGCGCCCCTCTTCAGCGGCTCGCTTCTCCATGCGCTCAACAAGTTCAGTCTGATCGACAACCAGACGCAACACCTTGCCGATGGGATTGCCACGGCTCTCCAGCAGCGCATCAAGCGCCTCAGCCTGGGCCACCGTGCGCGGGAAGCCATCAAAGATGGCACCGCCGGCAGCTTCAGCCTCAGGCAGGCGCTCGGCAATCAGCGCAATAACAATCTCGTCAGAAACCAGATCGCCGCGCGCCATGATGTCTTTGACCTTCAGGCCCAGCTCGGACTCTGCCGCAATTGCAGCTCGCAGCATGTCACCCGTGGACAGCTGGACCCAGCCGCGCTCTGCGACAAGCTTCTTTGCCTGAGTGCCTTTACCGGCACCCGGCGGTCCGAACAGGATCAGGTTCATCGCTTGCGCCCCCGCAGCTTGGTCTTCTTGATCAGGCCTTCATACTGGTGGGCCAGAAGATGACTCTGGATCTGACCAACGGTGTCCAGTGTCACCGACACCACGATCAGCACCGACGTACCGCCGATGTAGAACGGAATGCCGGGGTTTTGAGACCGCAGGATTTCCGGGAACACACACACCAGGGTGAGGTAACCCGCACCGATCACCGTCAGACGCGACAGAACATAGTCCAGATACTCAGCGGTACGCTTGCCCGGACGAATGCCCGGCAGGAAGCCGCCATGCTTTTTCAGATTGTCGGCCACGTCTTCAGGATTGAACACGATGGACGTGTAGAAGAAGCAGAAGAAGATGATCAGGATCGCATAAAGAATGATGAAACCTGGCTGGCCCTGGCCCAGATAGGCCGTCAGCGTCGTCAGCCATTCAGGGCTATTGCCCGAAGCCGTCGTGAAACCGGCAGCGGTAGCCGGAAGCATGATCAGGGACGACGCGAAGATAGCCGGGATAACACCAGACGTATTCAGCTTGAGCGGCAGGAAGCTGCTCTCGCCACCCATCATGCGGTTACCCACCTGACGCTTGGGGTACTGGGTCAGAAGACGGCGCTGGGAGCGCTCCATGAACACCACGAACGCCATGATGACCACCAGGCCCACAAGAAGCGCCACAACAACCGTGCCAGACAGCGCGCCAGACTCACCCTGCTGCAGTGCCTGGAAGAGTGCGCGCGGGATCTCGGCGATGATGCCGGCAAAGATGATCAGCGACACACCGTTACCCACGCCGCGCGCAGTGATCTGCTCACCCAGCCACAGCAGGAACATTGTTCCACCTACCAGGGTCACAACGGTGGTCACAATGAAGAAAATGCCAGGATTGACCGCGATCGTACCGCCATCGGGGCCTGGGCTGGTCATGCTGAACGCGATTGCAGTCGCCTGAGCGATCGCAAGAACCACGGTCAGATAACGAGAATACTGGTTGATTTGCTTGCGGCCGGCCTCACCACCTTCCTTCTTCAGGCGCTCGAGGCTCGGCACTGTGGCCGCCATAAGCTGCATGATGATGGAGGCAGAGATGTACGGCATAACATTCAACGCAAAAATGGCCATGCGTTCGACCGCACCGCCGGAGAAAACGTTGAACGTGCCAAGCACACCAGACTGCTGTTGTGAGAACAGCAGCGAATATTGGGTCATATCGATACCCGGCACAGGCACATAAGTACCCAGCCGGTAGACCACCAGCACAAATAGCGTGAACAGGATCCGCTTTTGCAGGTCCTTGGCACGCGCGAACGTGCCGAAATTCATGTTTGAAGCGAGCTGTTCAGCAGCTGAAGCCATGGTGTCCGATCACTCCCGGTCGCAAAGAAGACCGACCTCACTTAGGAGGCCGGTCTATCTAATGCTACTCCGCGTCCGATTTTGCCGCGGCGGTGACAGTCACCTTGCCGCCAGCTTTTTCGACCGCGGCAATGGCCGGCTTGGAGCCGCCAGCAACCGTAAGGTCAAGCTTGGCCTTGAGCTCACCACCGCCGATGACGCGAACGCCATCTTTAACACGGCGGATCACTCCAGCTTCCACCAGAGCCTCAGCTGTCACCGGCTTCTTGGCGTCCAGCTTGCCAGCATCCACAGCAGCCTGAAGCTTTGCGAGCGTCACTTCAGCGAAGGACGCGCGGTTCGGCTTGGTAAAGCCACGCTTCGGCAGGCGCATGTGAAGCGGCATCTGGCCGCCTTCAAAGCCTTTGATTGCTACGCCGGAACGGGACTTCTGGCCTTTAACGCCACGCCCACCGGTTTTGCCTTTGCCCGAACCAATACCACGGCCCACACGGGTCCGCTCTTTGGTCGCGCCGTCATTGTCGCGCAGTTCATTCAAGCGCATGACGTTTCTCCTTTAGAAGTCAGCGACAATCGCTACTTCTCAACGATTTCAACCATGTGGGCGACTTTGCGGATCATGCCGCGCACCGCCGGAGTGTCTTCAAGCTCGCGCTCACGACCAATACGACCCAGGCCAAGACCCTTAAGCGTCGCAGCCTGAGAGGCCGGGCGACGGATCTGGCTGCCGGTCTGGCGCACCACGAGAGTTTTCTTTGCAGCCATCGTGGCCTCCCTTAGGACTCGATAGCTTCAGGGGCACTGGCACCGTCCTGACGACGATCAACCAAGTCTGCCACCTTCATGCCACGCTTTGCAGCAACCGAGCGCGGGGAGTTCTGGGCCTTGAGGGCTTCGAACGTCGCACGCACCATGTTGTACGGGTTGGACGAACCGGTGGACTTGGCCACCACGTCCTGAACGCCGAGCGATTCCAGAACTGCACGCATCGGACCACCGGCAATAACGCCAGTACCCGGAGGCGCAGCGCGGAGCACGACCTTACCAGCACCCCAACGACCTTTGACGTCGTGGTGCAGGGTGCGGCCTTCACGCAGCGGAACGCGGATCATGGTTTTCTTCGCTTCGTCGGTCGACTTGCGAATAGCTTCCGGCACCTCACGGGCTTTACCCTGGCCAAAACCGACCTTGCCTTTGCCGTCACCAACAACTGCCAAAGCGGCGAACTGGAAGTTACGACCACCCTTCACGGTTTTGGCAACACGGTTGATCTGAACGAGCTTGTCGATCAGTTCCGGTTCACCATTGTCCTCATCACGACGACGACGGTCGCGACCACGATTGTCTTCTCGAGCCATGCGTCGCTCCCTTAAAAGCTAAGCCCGCCCTCGCGGGCGGCGTCGGCAAGGGCTTTCACCCGGCCATGGAAGATGTAACCACCACGATCAAAGACGACCTCGGTGAGACCCTTTTCTTTGGCACGCTCGGCAACCTTGCGACCAACCTCAGTGGCGGCCTCGACGGTAGCGCCAGTAGCTTTCACGTCTTTTTCAGCCGTGGAAGCTGCTGCCAGGGTCACGCCATTCGCATCGTCGATGATCTGGGCGTAGATGTGCTTGGAGGACCGGAAGACCGACAGGCGCGGACGGCCGTTCCCCATTTTGCGCAGGCGCGACCGGTTGCGTTGGGCGCGTCGCAGCATTTGTTCGCGAGGAGTTTTCATCGCCTTACTTCTTCTTGCCTTCCTTACGACGGACGTACTCGTCCGCGTACTTCACGCCTTTACCCTTGTAGGGCTCTGGCGGACGGAATTTACGGATTTCGGCGGCGGTCTGACCCACCGTCTCGGCGTCGGGACCTTCGATCTTCACCTCGGTCGGCTTCGGCGTCGAAATCGTCACACCATCGCGCGGCGTGTAGATAACGTCGTGAGAAAAGCCGAGCGCCAGCTTGAGATCCTTGCCCTGCATCTGAGCGCGGTAACCCACACCGACCAGTTCAAGGTTCTTTTCAAAGCCCGTGGTTACACCCTTGACCATGTTGTTGATACGCGCACGCGCAGTACCATACATGGCCTTGGCGAACTTGGAGTTCTCGGCCGGCTCAACCTTGATTGCATTATCCTCATGGGAAATGCGCACAGCGGTCGGTGCAGAGAAAGACAGCTCGCCTTTCGGGCCCTTGATCGAAACGTCGCCACCGGTCACCGAAGCGGTGACGCCGGAGGGAATTTCGACAGGCAGTTTGCCTAGACGTGACATAGTCTTGCCTCCCTCGCCTTAGCTGACGTGGCAGAGAATTTCTCCGCCCACATTCTTGGAACGGGCAACCGCATCGCTCATCACACCCTGCGGGGTGGAGACGATGGCAATACCCAGACCGTTTTGAACCAGCGGCAGGTCGCGAACCTTGGAATATTCGCGGCGGCCAGGCTTCGAAACGCGCTTGATCTCGGAGATCACCGGAGCGCCTTCATAATACTTCAGCTCGATGTCGAACTGAGGAAAGCCCTCTTTGTCGGTGGTCTCGGTGTAGCCGCGGATATAGCCCTCAGACAGTAGCACTTCGAGCACACGGCCACGCAGCTTGGACGCCGGCGTGGACACAGTGGTCCGATTGCGCATCAGGGCGTTGCGGATACGGGTCAGCATATCGCCGAGAGGATCGTTCACAGACATATTCGTGATCTCCCTACCAGCTCGACTTGACCATGCCCGGGATCAACCCGTGGCTGGCCAGCTGACGCAGCGCAATGCGCGACATCTTCAGCTTACGATAATAGCCGCGCGGACGACCGCTGACCTGGCAGCGGTTGCGGACGCGCGTCGGGGCGGAGTTACGCGGCAGGTCAGCCAGCTTCAGCTGGGCTGCAAAACGCTCTTCCACCGGCTTTGACGTATCGCGAGCTGCCTCTTTCAGCGCGGCGCGCTTGGCAGCAAATTTCACTGCAAGACGCTGGCGCTTCAGATTACGCTCGACGGCGCTCTTCTTAGCCATTCACTTTTTCTCCTCGCGTGCGAGACCACCACGGTCCCGCGCTCCTGCTGCGTTAGTTCGAGAACGGGAAATCGAACTCGGCCAACAGGGCCTTCGCCTCTTCATCATTCGTCGCCGTGGTGCAGACAACAATGTCCATACCGCGGATCATTTCGACCTTGTCGTAATTGATCTCCGGGAACACGATGTGCTCTTTCAGGCCCATCGCGTAGTTGCCCCGGCCATCGAAGCTCTTGCCGTTGAGACCGCGGAAGTCGCGGACGCGCGGCAGCGCGATGGTGATCAGACGATCAAGGAATTCGTACATGCGTTCACGGCGCAAGGTCACCTTCGCACCGATCAGCTGTTCTTCACGCAGTTTGAAGCCTGCGATCGAAGTACGAGCCTTCGTTGCGACCGGCTTCTGACCGGAGATCAGCTCCAGATCCTCAAGGGCACCCTTGATTTTCTTGGAGTCCTGCGCGGCCTCACCAACACCCATGTTGATCACGACCTTATCAAGGGCCGGGATCTGCATGTCATTGGCGTAGCCAAACTTTTCTTTCATCTTCGCGCGAATCTCTTCGCGGTAGCGCGCCTTGAGGCGCGGCTCATATGTCGCTGCATCAGCCATCGATGACCTCGCCCGATTTCTTGGCGATGCGAACCTTCTTGCCACCTTCGACCTTGAATCCAACACGGGTTGGCTCACCAGTCTTCGGGTCGACGAGAGCCACATTGGACATGTGGATCGGCGCATCTTTCTCTTCGATACCGCCTGGCGTGGTCTGGGTCGGGCGCTGATGGCGCTTGACCGTGTTTACACCAGACACAACGACGCGATCTTCCTTCGGCAGAACCTTGGAGACCTCACCGGTCTTGCCCTTGTCTTTACCGGACAGAACAATAACCTTGTCGCCTTTTTTGATCTTCGCAGCCATGGTTACAGCACCTCCGGCGCGAGCGAGACGATCTTCATGTGGTTCTTTGCGCGCAGTTCACGAGGAACCGGGCCAAAGATACGCGTGCCGACCGGCTCGTTGTTGGTATTCAGAATAACAGCCGCATTGGTGTCGAAACGAATGACGCTACCATCACGACGCTTGATGTCGCGCGCAGTACGCACGACCACAGCGCGACGGACGTCGCCCTTCTTCACCCGGCCTTTTGGCGTGGCTTCCTTGACCGAAACGACAATGACATCACCGATGCCAGCATAGCGCCGTTTCGCGCCGCCCAGCACCTTGATGCACTGTACGCGGCGGGCCCCGGAATTGTCAGCCACGTCCAGATTGGATTGCATCTGGATCATAACAGATCCTCCGTACTCAGTGGATCGATCCCACGTCTGCCCTTAGGCAGATGCAGGAACAACCTCCCACCGCTTCAGCTTCGACTTCGGCGCGCACTCCTGGATTTGGACACGCTCGCCAACCTTAATCGCACCCGTTTCATCGTGGGCGTGATATTTCTTCGTGCGACGCACGGTCTTGCGAAGCAGCGGGTGCAGGAAGGTACGCTCAACGCGGACGATCACTGTCTTCGACTGCTTGTCGCTAACCACGACGCCTTGAAGGATACGCTTCGGCATAACCTCAGCCCTCCTGAGATGTTAGCGCGCGGCGACGCTGATCCGTTTTGATCCGGGCAATGTCCCGGCGGATCTTCTGGAAGCGCGCGGTGTTCTCAAGCTGGCCGGTGGCCTGCTGGAACCGCAAATTAAACTGTTCTTTTTTCAGTTCGACGAGCTTGTCGTTGAGCTGATCGTCGCTGAACGTGCGGACTTCTTCGCCCGTCAGTCCATCTTTTTTCTTATCGGCCATGACCTGCTCCTTATTCGCCAGGACGCGTTACGATACGCGTCTTGATCGGAAGCTTGGCAGCGCCAAGACGAAGAGCCTCGCGGGCGACTTCGTCGGACACGCCGTCGATTTCAAACATGATCCGGCCCGGCTTGACCTTGGCCACCCAGTATTCCGGCGAACCCTTACCTTTACCCATACGGACTTCGGTCGGCTTCTTGGAGACTGGCAGGTCCGGGAAAACCCGGATCCAGACGCGACCAGCACGCTTCATGTGGCGCGTGATGGCACGACGGGTTGCCTCGATCTGACGAGCAGTAATCCGCTCAGGCTCGACCGCCTTGAGACCATACGACCCGAAGTTCAGCGTAAAGCCGCCCTTCGCATCACCATGGATGCGGCCTTTGTGTGCCTTGCGGAATTTGGTGCGCTTCGGCTGAAGCATAGTCTTACTCCCTTATCCCGCTTAAGCCGCCTGGCGGCCGGTACGCGCGCGCTGCTCACCAGAGTCCAGCATGCGCTTTTCCTGCGCCATCGGATCGTGCTCGAGGATCTCGCCTTTGTAGATCCAGACCTTGATACCGATGATGCCCATAGCCGTTTTGGCTTCGGCAAAACCGTAGTCGATGTCCGCACGCAGCGTGTGCAGCGGAACCGAACCTTCAGAATACTTCTCGGTGCGTGCAATCTCGGCACCGCCAAGGCGGCCGCCACACATGATCTTGCAGCCCAGAGCGCCCATGCGCATCGTGGTCTGCAGCGAACGCTTCATCGCACGGCGGAAGGCCACACGACGCTCAAGCTGCTGAGCCACGCTTTCAGCCACGAGATTGGCGTCAATCTCAGGCTTGCGCACTTCAACCAGGTTCAGGAAGACCTCGCCTTCAACCATCTTGGAGACTGCGCGACGCAGCACCTCAATGTCTGCACCCTTTTTACCGATCACAACACCCGGACGAGCCGTGTAGATGGTGATGCGGCACTTCTTGTGCGGACGCTCAATGATGATGCGCGACACAGAAGCGTTCTTGAGGCGCCTCTTCAGGAAGTCACGAATCTTCAGATCTTCGTGCAGGAGATCAGCGTACTCGTCGCCCTTGGCGAACCAACGCGACTCCCAGGTACGGTTAATGCCGACCCGCAGGCCGATCGGGTTTACCTTCTGGCCCATTATGCGGTCTCCTCAACTTCGCGCACGACAATCGTGATCTCAGAGAACGGCTTCAGGATCTTGGCACCACGACCCCGTGCACGAGCACGGAAACGCTTCATGACAAGGTTCTTGCCGACATACGCCTCGGACACGACCAGGGAGTCGATGTCCAGACCGTGGTTGTTCTCTGCGTTCGCGATAGCGCTTTCCAGAACCTTTTTGACGTCCTTGGAAATACGCTTGCGCGAGAATTCCAGATCGTTCAGAGCGCGCTCGACCTTTTTGCCGCGGATCATCTGCGCAACAAGGTTCAGCTTTTGCGGGCTGATGCGGATCATGCGCTGCTTGGCACGCGCCTCATTATCCGCAACCCGACGCAGGTTCTTGCCCTGCTCATCTTTCTTGAGAGTCTGAGTCACGGCCTACTTCCTCTTGGCTTTCTTGTCCGCCGCGTGACCGTAATAGGTGCGCGTAGGAGCAAATTCGCCGAGCTTGTGGCCGACCATATCTTCGGTCACCAGCACCGGAATGAACTTGTTGCCGTTATGGACCTGAAAAGTCAGACCAATAAACTGCGGCATGATGGTGGAGCGACGCGACCAGGTCTTGATGGCCTGCTTGCGCCCACCTTCGTGTGCCGCTTCGGCTTTCTTCAGGAGGTATCCGTCTACAAACGGACCTTTCCAGACAGAACGTGGCATAGGGCCGTCCCTTAGCGTTTCTTGCGCTCGTGGCGCGAGCGAATGATGAACTGATCGGTCTTCTTGTTGGAGCGCGTCCGACGACCTTTGGTCGGCTTGCCCCAAGGCGTGACCGGGTGGCGGCCGCCCGAGGTGCGGCCTTCGCCGCCGCCGTGCGGGTGATCGACCGGGTTCATGGCAACACCGCGAACCGCCGGGCGCTTGCCCATGTGACGGCTACGGCCAGCCTTGCCGAGATTGATGTTCAGGTGGTCCGGGTTGGACACAGCACCCACGGTCGCCAGGCAGTCCTGGTGAACCATGCGCAGCTCGCCGCTACCCAGACGAACCTGAGCGTAACCACTGTCGCGACCCACCAGCTGGGCATAAGCACCAGCAGAGCGAGCCATCTGACCACCCTTCATCGGCTTGAGCTCGATGTTGTGGATGATCGTACCGACCGGCATGTTCTTGAGCGGCATCGCGTTACCCGGCTTAACCTCAGCCTTGTCGGAAGCAACAATCGTGTCGCCAACCGAAAGACGCTGTGGAGCCAGAATGTAAGCGAGCTCGCCATCTTCGTACTTCACCAGAGCGATGAAAGCGGTACGGTTCGGGTCGTACTCAAGGCGTTCAACCGTCGCCTGCACGTCGAACTTGCGACGCTTGAAGTCGATCTGACGATACAGGCGCTTTGCGCCACCGCCACGACGACGCGCGGTGATGCGGCCAGTATTGTTACGACCACCCTTCTTGGTCAGACCCTCGACGAGAGTCTTCTCAGGGCGACCCTGGTGCAGATCGCTACGGTCGACCAGAACAAGCTGGCGGCGACCCGGCGATGTCGGCTTGAATGTCTTCAGAGCCATTTCTGAATTCCTCCTCGCGCGCCCTTAAAGGCCAGTCGTGACGTCGATGGAGTGACCTTCTTCGAGGGTCACTACCGCCTTCTTGACGTCATCACGCTTGCCTTCGATGCCGCGGAAGCGCTTGGTCTTACCCTTCACACGAAGGGTGTTTACGGCTTTCACCTTGACCTTGAACAGCTCTTCCACCGCCTCGGCGATGTCTTTCTTGGTTGCAGTCAGCGGAACGCGGAACACCACCTTGTTCTCCTCAGAGAGAAGTGTGGACTTTTCCGTGATCACCGGAGCAACCAGCGTATCGTAGTGTTTCGGCGCGGGCATTACGCGGCCTCCTGCGCGGTGAAGCGCTCGTTGATCTTCTCAACAGCTGCCTTGGTAAGCACCAGGGTGTCACGGCGCAGCACGTCGTAAACATTCAGGCCCTGAGCCGGCAGCACGTCGACCAGCGGGATGTTGCGAGCGGCACGAGCGAAGTTCTCGTCCAGCGTCTCACCATCGATGATCAGAGCATTGGCAACGCCAAGCTTGCTGAGATTGTCAGACAGCGCCTTGGTCTTGGGAGCGTCCAGGCGAGCCTCATCAAGAATGATGAGCTGCTTGGAGCCAGCCTTGGACGACAGGGCGTGCTTGAGCGCCAGGGCACGAACCTTTTTGGGCAGGTCGGTTGCATGGCTGCGAACACGCGGGCCATGAGCAACACCACCCCCCACGAAGATCGGCGCAGAACGCGCACCGTGGCGAGCGCCGCCGGTACCCTTCTGGCGATACATCTTCTTCTTGGTGCGCTTGATCTCACTGCGCTCTTTGGTCTTGTGGGTGCCGGCCTGACGGCGCGACAGCTGCCACTTGACGCAGCGCTGGAGAATGTCGGCGCGGATCTCTTCGATGCCGAACACAGCATCGTCGAGATCGATCGAGCCAGCCTTGCCAGCGTCGAGTTTGACGACGTCGATCTTCATTATTCCTTCGCCCCTTCATCCTGGGCTTCAGCCGGAGCTTCAGCAGCAGGCGCTTCGTCGGCCGGAGCCTCGGCTTCCGGTGCAGCAGCTTCAATCAGCTTTGCCGGATACGGCAGATCATCAGCCTTGACGCCTTTGACAGCGTCGCGGACCTCTACCCAGCCACCAGCAGCACCCGGAATAGCACCCTTGACCCATACCAGGCCGCGCTCTTCGTCCACGCGGACGATCTCGAGACCCTGCACAGTCACGCGCTCAGAGCCGAGATGGCCAGCCATCTTCTTGCCCTTGAACACCTTGCCCGGGTCCTGACACTGACCGGTCGAACCGTGGGAACGGTGAGAGATAGACACGCCGTGCGTGGCGCGCAGACCGCCAAAGTTCCAACGCTTCATCGCACCGGCAAAACCCTTACCGATGGAGGTGCCAGCCACATCAACGCGCTGACCTGGAGTAAAGTGCTCAGCCGACAGAGCCGCACCCGGCTCCAGCAGCGCATCGTCACTGACGCGGAACTCAACCAGCTTGCGCTTGGGCTCAACAGAAGCCTTCGCAAAATGGCCGCGCATCGCCTTGGTAGTGCGCTTCGCCTTGGCAGCGCCAGCACCAAGCTGAACAGCAGAATAGCCGTCACGCTCAACAGTGCGCTGCGCAACGACCTGAAGGCCGTCGAGCGAAAGAACAGTAACAGGCACGTGGTTGCCGTCTTCAGAGAAGACACGCGTCATGCCCATCTTCTTGGCCAGCAGGCCCGTGCGAAGCTTTTCAGCCTGGCTCATGGCTTACGCTCCCAGCTTGATCTCGACGTCCACACCAGCAGACAGATCGAGCTTCATCAGCGCGTCCACCGTCTGCGGGGTAGGATCAACGATGTCCAGCATCCGCTTGTGAGTGCGGATCTCGAACTGCTCGCGAGATTTCTTGTCGATGTGCGGACCGCGAAGCACGGTGAAGCGCTCCAGGCGGGTCGGCAGCGGAATGGGGCCGCGCACGTTTGCGCCGGTACGCTTTGCCGTGGACACGATCTCGCTTGCGGACGTGTCCAGCACGCGGTGATCGAAGGCCTTCAGGCGGATTCTGATATTTTGTTGCGCCATGGTCAGGTCCCAACATGCACAAGAGCCGAACCACGGAAGCGGGATGCCCCGGGCAGCTCTCATAATTCAAATTGTGTTCGCTACAGGGAACTGCGTTTGCCCGAGGGCACAGCCAGTCCTCTAGAGGGCGTGTGCAATACGCTGTCAGAAGGCCTGCGTCAACAGTTTGTCACGCAATAAACCCATTGATTCAGCACGGCGCACAGCACCCCTCACTAAATGGCAAAACGCCCCGAAGCCTTGGGGCTCCGGGGCGCTTTGTTTGGTCGTCGTGGTGTGACGTCAGATCGGATCGATTACTCGATGATCTTGGACACGACCCCAGCGCCGACGGTACGGCCGCCTTCGCGAATCGCGAAGCGCAGCTTTTCTTCCATCGCGATCGGCGTGATCAGCTCGACATTCACTTCCACATTGTCGCCCGGCATGACCATCTCGGTGCCCTCTTTCAGGGTCACAACACCGGTCACGTCCGTCGTACGGAAGTAGAATTGCGGGCGATAGTTGGTGAAGAACGGGGTGTGACGACCACCCTCTTCCTTCGTCAGGATGTAGGCTTCAGCCTCGAACTTCGAGTGCGGCTTGATCGAACCGGGCTTGCAAAGAACCTGACCCCGCTCAACGCCCTCACGGTCGATACCGCGAAGCAGAACACCCACGTTGTCGCCAGCCTGGCCCTGGTCGAGCAGCTTGCGGAACATCTCAACGCCGGTGCAGGTCGTCTTCACGGTGTCGCGGATACCCACGATCTCAATCTCTTCACCGACCTTCACAACGCCGCGCTCAACCCGGCCCGTCACCACGGTGCCGCGGCCAGAGATCGAGAACACGTCCTCGATCGGCATCAGGAAGTCCTGATCAATCGGACGCTCAGGGGTCGGGATGAAGTCATCCACAGCCGCCATCAGCTCACGGATCTTGTTCTCGCCAATCTCAGGGTCACGGCCTTCCATCGCGGCCAGAGCCGAACCGGCAACAATCGGAATATCGTCGCCCGGGAAGTCGTAGGAAGACAGAAGCTCGCGAACTTCCATCTCAACCAGCTCCAGAAGCTCTTCGTCGTCGACCTGGTCAACCTTGTTCAGGAACACAACCAGAGCCGGAACGCCAACCTGGCGGGCCAGAAGGATGTGCTCACGCGTCTGCGGCATCGGGCCGTCAGCTGCGTTCACAACCAGAATCGCGCCGTCCATCTGCGCCGCACCGGTGATCATGTTCTTCACATAGTCAGCGTGACCCGGGCAGTCCACGTGCGCGTAGTGACGGTTGTCCGTCTCGTACTCAACGTGTGCCGTCGAAATCGTGATGCCGCGGGCTTTCTCTTCCGGGGCACCGTCAATCTGATCATAGGCACGGAAATCACCAAAATACTTGGTGATCGCTGCCGTCAGAGTCGTCTTGCCATGGTCAACGTGACCAATCGTGCCGATGTTGGCATGGTCTTTTGTACGCTCAAACTTTTCCTTGGCCATCTTCTTGTCCTGTCTGTCTGGCAACCGCGTTGATCATTCAGCGCGGTTGCAAAAAGGTTGTTTCTTCGAGCTAAAACGGATTAGGCGATCTTGGCGATCACTTCGTCGGCCACCGCCTGCGGCACCGGCTCATAGTGGTCGAACTGCATGGTGAACTGGGCGCGGCCCTGGGTCGCAGAGCGCAGGTTGTTCACGTAGCCGAACATGTTTGCCAGCGGCACAAAGGCGTTCACGACCGTTGCGTTGCCGCGCATCTCCTGATCGCGGATCTGACCGCGGCGGGAGTTCAGGTCGCCGATAACCGAACCGGTATACTCATCCGGGGTCACAACTTCGACCTTCATGATCGGTTCAAGCAGCTTGGTCTTCAGATCACTCTTGGCGTCCTTCATCGCAGCGCGCGCAGCGATTTCGAAGGCCAGAACGCTGGAGTCCACGTCGTGGTAAGCACCATCAACAAGCGTCGCCTTGAAGTCGATCAGCGGGAAGCCAGCAAGCAGACCGTTCTCGCGAACCGAGTTGATGCCCTTTTCGACACCCGGAATGTATTCCTTCGGCACCGAACCACCCACGATCTTAGATTCGAAGGCGTAGCCCTCGCCCGGCTCCGCCGGCTCGAATTGGATTTTCACGCGAGCAAACTGACCGGTGCCACCCGACTGCTTCTTGTGGGTGTAGTCCACCTCGTAAGCAGCCCCGATGGTCTCGCGGTAAGCCACTTGCGGCTGACCCACGTTCGCTTCCACCTTGAATTCACGCTTCATGCGGTCGACCAGAATGTCGAGGTGCAGTTCGCCCATGCCTGCGATGATCGTCTGGCCGGACTCTTCGTCAGAAGAGACGCGGAAGGACGGATCTTCAGCAGCCAGACGCGACAGCGCCACGCCGAGCTTCTCCTGGTCACCCTTCGACTTCGGCTCGATCGCAATTTCGATCACCGGATCCGGAAACTCCATGCGCTCCAGGATAGCCGGGTGCGCCGGGTCAGACAGGGTGTCACCAGTGGTGGTGTCCTTCAGGCCCGCAATAGCGACGATGTCGCCAGCATAGGCTTCCTTGATGTCTTCACGGGAGTTGGAGTGCATCAGCAGCATACGGCCAACGCGCTCTTTCTTTTCCTTCACCGTGTTGAGCACCGTGGAACCGGTGGTCAGAACGCCGGAATAGATGCGGCAGAAGGTCAGCGAGCCCACGAACGGGTCGTTCATGATTTTGAATGCCAGAAGACCAAGCGGCTCGTCGTCGGAGGCCTTGCGGACCAGCGGCTTCTCGGTCTTCGCATCAATGCCCTTGATGGACGCGATGTCGACCGGAGACGGCAGGAAGTCCACCACAGCATCCAGAAGCGGCTGAACGCCTTTGTTCTTGAACGCGGTGCCGCACAGGATCGGGTTGAACGCCAGAGCAATGGTGCCCTTACGGATCAGCTCTTTCAGCTTCTCTTCAGACGGCTCTTCGCCTTCCAGATAGGCTTCCATGGCTTCCTCGTCCTGCTCAACGGCAGTTTCAACGAGGAATTCGCGGTACTCAGCAGCCTTGTCAGCCAGCTCCGGACGGATGTCACGAACTTCCCAGGTCGCACCCAGGTTCTCGCCTTGCCAGACAAGTTCTTTCATGGCGACGAGGTCGATCAGGCCCTCATACTCGCTCTCAGAACCGATTGGCAGCTGAATGCAAAGCGGGGTCGCACCAAGGCGATCCTTGATCATGTCGACGCAGTTGAAGAAGTCAGCGCCCAGCTTGTCCATCTTGTTGATGAACACCATGCGCGGAACTTCGTACTTGTCGGCCTGACGCCACACGGTCTCGGTCTGCGGCTCAACACCGGCATTGGCGTCAAGGCAGCACACGGCACCGTCGAGCACGCGCAGCGAACGCTCAACTTCAATCGTGAAGTCCACGTGGCCGGGGGTGTCGATAATGTTCAGACGCTTGTCGTTCCAGAAGCACGTGGTGGCAGCAGACGTAATCGTGATGCCGCGCTCCTGCTCCTGCTCCATCCAATCCATCGTCGCAGCGCCATCGTGCACTTCGCCGATTTTGTGGGATTTACCGGTGTAATACAGGATCCGCTCGGTGGTGGTCGTCTTGCCGGCGTCAATATGCGCCATGATACCGAAGTTGCGGTAGTCCTCGATCTTATAATCGCGGGCCATGGGGAGGTCCTTTTAGGAGCAGGTGGTCGTTAAGCTGTTACCAGCGGTAATGGGCAAAGGCGCGGTTCGCCTCAGCCATTTTGTGGGTGTCTTCGCGCTTCTTCACCGACGAGCCGCGGTTTGCAGCCGCGTCCATGAGCTCAGCAGCCAGACGCTCACGCATGGTGTTTTCGTTGCGATTGCGTGCAGCAGCAGCCAGCCAGCGGATGGCCAGCGCCTTGCGGCGATCAGGGCGAACCTCGACCGGCACCTGGTAGGTAGCACCACCCACGCGGCGCGAGCGCACTTCGATTTCCGGCGACACGTTCTGAAGCGCATCATGGAAAACACCGACCGGCTCGCGCTTGAGCTTGCCTTCAACAATATCGAGAGCACCGTAGATGATGCGCTCGGCAACCGACTTCTTACCGTCGAGCATGATGTAGTTCATGAACTTGGTAAGATCACGATCGTGATATTTCGCATCAGGCAGAATTTCGCGTTTTTCAGCGCGGTGACGACGTGACATGTGCGCCTCTCCTTATTTCGGACGCTTGGCGCCGTACTTCGAACGGCGCTGGCGACGGTCTTTGACGCCCTGGGTATCCAGAACGCCGCGCAGAATGTGATAACGAACACCGGGAAGGTCTTTCACACGGCCACCGCGGATAAGCACCACAGAGTGCTCCTGCAGGTTATGGCCTTCACCCGGAATGTAGCTGACCACTTCGTAGCCGTTGGTGAGACGCACCTTGGCAACTTTACGAAGCGCCGAGTTCGGCTTCTTCGGGGTGGTGGTGTAAACGCGCGTGCAGACGCCGCGACGCTGAGGGCAAGCTTGCAGGGCCGGCACTTTATTGCGCTTCGGCTTGTCCTGACGCGGCTTGCGGATGAGCTGGTTAACTGTAGGCATTAGGGCCCTTATCCGTTCTTGTTCCCGACGCGTTGTTCAAAACCGCGCAAACGCACCATGACGGTACCATGCGCGAAAGCCGCCCGAAGCCCACGGCAGAACCGCGAAAGCCTCCGAACGGACGAGTTCGTTGTGTTTCACTATCCCGGGCGACGTTTAGCGCGCTTTACGCCACGCTACGGCTCACCCCCCGGAAATCGAGCGCGGAACATATGCATGCCTTCGCGCCCCGTCAAGCTTTGCTAGCGGCGAAAATTATACCGCTGAATTAAAAGAAAAACGCCCGCCGGAAATCTCCGGCGGGCGCTTTTGTGTTTCGACTCGGCAAAGCCGAATGAAAGCCTAGCTTGCGCCGCCCTCACCCGCTTCAGCTTCTGCAGCTTCGGCGATTTCGGTTGGCAGGGCTTCAGCGCCCTCTTCAGCCTCGGCTTTCTGAGCTTCCACGCGTTCGCGGTCACGCTCATCAGCCACAGCCTGGTACTGGCGCATAAGGCCACCGGTACCGGCCGGGATCAGACGACCCACGATCACGTTCTCTTTGAGGCCCTCAAGGGTGTCCACCTTGCCCTGAACCGACGCTTCGGTCAGGACGCGCGTGGTCTCCTGGAAGGACGCTGCAGAGATGAAGGAGCGGGTCTGCAGGCTGGCCTTGGTGATACCAAGCAGCACCGGCTCACCGGCCGCAGGCTTCCTCTTCTCTTTTTCAAGACGCTCGTTGGTCTCAATCCACTCGATCTTGTCCACGTGCTCACCGGCCAGATAGCCCGAATCGCCCGCATCAAGGATTTCGATCTTCTGCAGCATCTGACGCACGATCACTTCGATATGCTTATCGTTGATCGGCACGCCCTGCAGTCGGTAAACATCCTGGATTTCATCGATCAGGTAGTCTGCCAGAGCTTCGACACCCAGGATACGCAAGATGTCGTGCGGAGCCGGGTTACCATCAAGCAGGTACTCACCGCGTTGGATGATGTCGCCTTCCTGGACCGTCAGGTGCTTACCCTTCGGTACCAGGTATTCGACCGTCTCCGCTTCGTCGCCCTCAGGCACGATTGCAATACGGCGCTTGTTCTTGTAGCCGCGGCCGAATTCCACGCGGCCCGTGATCTCTGCGATCACGGCGTGGTCTTTCGGACGACGTGCTTCGAACAGTTCGGCCACACGCGGCAGACCACCGGTAATGTCGCGCGTCTTTGCACCCTCAGTCGGGATACGCGCCAGCACGTCACCAGCGTGTACCTCGTCACCGTCAGCCATCGACAGAATTGCACCCACTGACAGCATGTAGCTGGCAGTAGAGCCGTTCGGCAGCTTCACAGGGTCGCCGTTTTCATCAACCACGACGACGGCCGGTTGCAGCGCGTTCGCCTTCGCACCCGTACCACGCCAGTCAACCACCACCTTCGAGGCGATGCCGGTGGCTTCGTCGGTTTCTTCACGGACTGACAGGCCCTCAACCAGGTCGATCAGCTTCACCTTACCCGACACTTCGGTCACGATCGGCATGGTGTACGGGTCCCATTCGGCCAGACGCGCACCGCGCTCGACCTTCTGGCCCGCATCCACTCGGAGCTTGGAGCCGTAGTTCAGCTTGTAGCTTTCCAGCTCCTTGCCGTCCTTGTCGACCACAGCAACCTGCATGTTGCGGCTCATGACGATGAAGCTGCCGTCTGCGGTCTTCACGGTCGAACGGTCGGTGAAGGCGATTTCACCTTCGAAGCTCGATTCGATGAAGGACTGCTCAGACACCTGGGCCGTACCACCGATGTGGAAGGTCCGCATCGTCAGCTGGGTGCCCGGTTCACCAATGGACTGGGCCGCGATCACGCCGATCGCTTCGCCCATATTCACCTTGGTACCACGAGCCAGGTCACGACCGTAACAGGTCGCACACACGCCGATCCGGGTTTCACAGGTCAACGGCGAACGGGTCTTCACGCTGGATACACCCGCATGGTCGATGGCAAGCGACAGCTCTTCATCGAGATAGGTATCCACAGGCGCGATAATCTCGCCGGTGTTTGGATCAACGACGTCTTCAGCCGTTGTGCGGCCAAGGATGCGCTGATCGAGCGATACAACCACTTCACCACCGTCAACAACGGCAGACAGGGTGATGCCTTCGCTGGTGCCACAGTCCTGCTCGTTGACGATGCAGTCCTGAGCCACGTCAACGAGACGGCGGGTCAGGTACCCCGAGTTTGCCGTCTTCAGCGCGGTATCAGCCAGACCCTTACGGGCACCGTGGGTGGAGTTGAAGTATTCAAGGACGGTCAGGCCTTCCTTGAAGTTGGAGATGATCGGCGTCTCGATGATCGAGCCATCCGGACGGGCCATCAGGCCACGCATACCGGCCAGCTGCTTCATCTGGTTCTTGGAACCACGAGCACCAGAGTGGGCCATCATGAAGACCGAGTTCACCTCGCCAGGACGACCGTCCTTGCCCGGAAGCGGGCGGGAGATTTCGTCCATCATGGCGTCAGCGACCTTGTCGGTACACTTCGCCCAGGCGTCCACCACCTTGTTGTACTTCTCACCCTTGGTGATCAGGCCGTCGACATATTGCTGCTCGTAGTCCGAGACCAGTTCGCGGGTTTCACCCACGAGCACGGCCTTGGCATCCGGGATCAGCATGTCGTCCTTGCCAAAGGAGATGCCGGCGCGCGCCGCTTCCTTGAAGCCGAGAGCCATGATTCGGTCACAGAAAATGACCGTCGCCTTCTGGCCGGTGTGGCGGTAAACCTCATCAATTATGCCACCGATGGCCTTCTTCGTCAGAAGCTCGTCCAGCAGATGCGGGCCAAGCACCGGGTGCTTGGGCAGGTGCTCGAGAATCTTCATCCGGCCCGGCGTGGTGTCTATCACCTGAACGCGAAGATTGCCGTCGGAGTCCATGGACTCATAACGCGCCTTGATCTTCGAGTGCAGCGAGATCACGCCCGCATCCAGAGCCGCTTCCAGCTCGCTCATGGAGGCAAAGGCCATGCCTTCACCCGGCTCACCATCTTTCGCAATCGACAGATAGTAGAGGCCCAAAACGATATCCTGAGACGGAACGATGATCGGCTTGCCGTTGGCAGGCGACAGGATGTTGTTGGTCGACATCATCAGGACGCGCGCTTCCAGCTGGGCCTCAAGGCTCAGCGGGACGTGCACGGCCATCTGGTCACCGTCGAAGTCAGCGTTAAACGCAGCACACACCAGCGGGTGCAGCTGGATTGCCTTGCCTTCGATCAGCTTGGGCTCGAACGCCTGGATGCCGAGACGGTGCAGGGTCGGAGCGCGGTTCAGTAGAACCGGGTGCTCGCGGATGACCTCATCAAGAACGTCCCAGACTTCCGGACGCTCCTTTTCGACCATCTTCTTGGACTGCTTGACCGTACCGGACAGACCTTTGGCGTCGAGACGCGCATAGATGAACGGCTTGAACAGCTCGAGCGCCATCTTCTTGGGCAGACCGCACTCGTGCAGCTTCAGGTCCGGGCCCACCACGATAACCGAACGGCCAGAGTAGTCGACGCGCTTACCCAGAAGGTTCTGGCGGAAGCGGCCCTGCTTACCCTTCAGCATGTCAGCCAGCGACTTCAGCGGACGCTTGTTAGCACCGGTGATGACGCGGCCACGACGACCATTGTCGAACAGGGCGTCGACGGATTCCTGCAACATCCGCTTTTCGTTGCGGATGATGATGTCCGGCGCGCGCAGCTCGATCAGGCGCTTCAGGCGGTTGTTACGGTTGATGACGCGGCGATAGAGATCGTTCAGGTCAGACGTCGCAAAGCGGCCACCGTCCAGCGGGACGAGCGGGCGCAGTTCCGGCGGGATCACCGGCACGACCGTTAGAACCATCCACTCCGGCTTGTTCTTGGAGTGAATGAAGCTCTCCATCAGCTTCACGCGCTTGGCGAGCTTCTTCAGCTTCAGCTCAGAGCCGGTCTCGGTCATCTCTTCACGCATGCGCTCGACTTCTTTTTCAAGGTCGAGGCCAGCGAGCAGTTCGCGAATGGCTTCTGCGCCGATGCCAGCGGTAAACGCGTCGTCGCCATACTCGTCGATGGCGTCGTAATACTCTTCTTCGGTCAGAAGCTGGTTCTGCTGAAGCGGCGTCAGGCCCGGCTCGGTGACGATATAGGCTTCAAAGTAGAGCACACGCTCCACATCCTTCAGCGCCATATCCATCATCAGCGCGATGCGGGACGGCAGCGACTTCAGGAACCAGATGTGAGCAACCGGCGCAGCCAGCTCGATGTGGCCCATGCGCTCGCGACGGACGCGCGCCAGGGTGACTTCCACACCGCATTTCTCGCAGATGATGCCCTTGTACTTGATGCGCTTATACTTGCCGCACAGGCACTCATAGTCCTTGATCGGACCAAAGATGCGCGCGCAGAACAGGCCATCACGTTCCGGCTTGAACGTGCGGTAGTTGATGGTTTCAGGCTTCTTCACCTCACCAAAGGACCAGGAGAGAATTTTCTCCGGGCTGGCAAGGGCGATCCGGATCCGGTCGAAGGACGGGCCTTCAACGGAAGGATTGAAGATGTTCATGACCTCTTGGTTCATGGGTCCGTCTCCTTGACGGTGGCGGCGGCGGGTTTGGGGTTTGAAGGGGCCCCTCGCCCGCTACCTATCAATCAGATTACGCGATGTTGGTTCTGTTTGAGGGTTACTGGTTGACCAGTTCCACATTCAGACCCAGCGAACGCATTTCCTTCACCAGCACGTTGAAGCTTTCCGGGATACCGGCTTCGAACGCATTGTCGCCGCGCACGATGGCCTCGTAGACCTTCGTACGACCTGCCACGTCGTCCGACTTCACGGTCAGCATCTCCTGCAGGGTATAGGCCGCGCCATACGCCTGCAGAGCCCACACTTCCATTTCGCCGAAGCGCTGGCCGCCGAACTGCGCCTTACCGCCCAGCGGCTGCTGGGTGACGAGCGAGTACGGGCCGATGGAGCGGGCGTGGATCTTGTCATCCACCAGGTGGTGGAGCTTGAGAAGATACTTGATACCCACAGTGACCGGACGCTTGAAGGCTTCACCGGTCAGGCCGTCATAGAGGGTCGACTGACCGCTCTCGTCAAAGCCGGCAAGCTTCAGGTGGTCCACAACATCAGGCTCACGCGCGCCATCGAACACCGGGGTGCCGATCGGAACACCGTTGGCGAGGTTTTTGCCAAGTTCGGCAATCTCGGCCTCGGTTTCCGGCAGCTCCTGATCGTCGCCATAGGCGTGCTTTAGCTTGATCTTAAGCTCGTTCTGGTCGCCGGTGCGCTTGTAGGCTTCATAGGCTTCGCCGATCTGGCGGCCCAGGCCCTTACACGCAAAGCCAAGGTGGGTCTCGAGGATCTGACCCACATTCATGCGTGAAGGCACGCCAAGCGGGTTCAGAACGATGTCGACCGGAGTACCGTCTTCCAGGAAGGGCATGTCCTCGATCGGGTTGATCTTGGATATAACACCCTTGTTGCCGTGACGACCGGCCATCTTGTCGCCGGGCTGAAGCTTGCGCTTCACAGCCACGAAGACCTTGACCATCTTCATCACGCCCGGAGGCATCTCGTCACCGCGCTGCAGCTTCTCGACCTTGTCTTCGAAGCGGCGATCCAGACGGGCCTTGCCTTCGTCGTACTGCTTCTTCAGCGCTTCGACTTCGGCCATGGCCTTCTCGTCATCAAGGCCAATCTTCCACCAGCCTGACTTCAGAGTGTCGTCGAGAGCCTCAAGGGTGATCTCACCCTTTTTGAAGCCCTTCGGACCGGAGATCGCCTTCTTGCCGACCAGGATATCCTCAAGACGACCAAAGATGTCGCGCTCCAGGATGGCCAGCTCGTCATCGCGGTCTTCGCCCAGACGCTCGATTTCCTCACGCTCGATCGAAATCGCGCGCTCGTCCTTGTCGACGCCGTGACGGTTGAAGACACGAACTTCTACCACGGTACCGGTGGTGCCCGGCGGCAGACGCAGCGAGGTATCGCGAACGTCAGACGCCTTCTCACCGAAGATGGCGCGCAGAAGCTTTTCTTCCGGCGTCATCGGGCTTTCACCCTTCGGCGTCACTTTGCCGACCAGAATATCGCCCGGCTCAAGCTCAGCACCAATGGCAACGATGCCCGCTTCGTCGAGGTTGCGCAGGGCTTCCTCACCGACATTCGGGATATCGCGGGTGATCTCTTCCGGGCCCAGCTTGGTGTCACGGGCCATCACATCGAATTCCTCAAGGTGGATCGATGTGAAGACATCGTCACGCACAATGCGCTCGGAGATCAGGATGGAGTCTTCGAAGTTGTAGCCATTCCACGGCATGAACGCGACGAGCACGTTACGACCAAGGGCCAGATCACCCAGATCAGTGGACGGACCGTCGGCGATGATGTCGCCGATCTGGACCGTGTCACCCACGCGCACGATCGGGCGCTGGTTGATTGCGGTGGACTGGTTGGAACGCTGGAACTTCGACAGGTGGTAGATGTCCACGCCGGACTCAGCTGCGCCGAGCTCGCCGGTGGCACGCACCACGATACGCTGGGCATCAACCTGTTCCACGATGCCGTCACGGCGTGCCGCAACAGCTGCACCGGAGTCGCGAGCCACAACAGCTTCCATGCCGGTACCCACCAGTGGGGCCTCAGCCTTCACCAGCGGAACGGCCTGACGCTGCATGTTCGAGCCCATCAGAGCGCGGTTTGCGTCGTCGTTTTCCAGAAACGGAATGAGCGAGGCTGCAACCGACACCACCTGCTTCGGCGACACGTCGATATAGTCCACGTCTTCACGCGGAATCAGTGTCGCGTCGCGGCCCGGGCCGATACGGCAGTTCACGAACTCGTTGGCCAGCATGCCGTCATCATCAACTGTGGCGTTGGCCTGGGCGATGTTGAACTTGGCTTCCTGCATGGCCGACAGATAGTCGACCTGCTCGACCAGCTTGCCGTTTTCCACCTTGCGGTATGGGCTCTCGATGAAGCCGTATTTGTTCACACGCGCATAGGTCGACAGCGAGTTGATCAGACCGATGTTCGGGCCTTCCGGTGTCTCAATCGGGCAGATCCGGCCATAGTGGGTCGGGTGCACGTCGCGCACTTCAAAGCCTGCACGCTCACGGGTCAGACCACCCGGCCCAAGCGCAGACATGCGGCGCTTGTGGGTGACTTCCGACAGCGGGTTGGTCTGGTCCATGAACTGGGACAGCTGGGACGAGCCGAAGAATTCGCGCACCGCAGCGGCCGCTGGCTTGGCGTTCACCAGGTCGTGCGGCATCACGGTCTCGATATCCACCGAGCTCATGCGCTCCTTGATGGCGCGCTCCATGCGCAGAAGGCCGACGCGATACTGATTTTCCATCAGTTCGCCGACCGAGCGCACGCGACGGTTACCCAGGTTATCGATATCGTCGATCTCGCCCTTGCCATCACGCAGGCCGAGGATCACGCGCAGCACCTCGATAATGTCTTCCTTGCGCAGCACGCGGACATCGTCCGGGCACTCAAGGTCGAGGCGCATATTCATCTTCACGCGGCCAACCGGAGACAGGTCGTAGCGTTCAGGATCGAAGAACAGGCCGTTGAACAGCGCTTCAGCCGTTTCAGGCGTCGGCGGCTCACCCGGCCGCATCACGCGGTAGATGTCGACCAGAGCCTGATCACGGGTGTCGTTCTTGTCAGCGGCCAGGGTGGCGCGCATGTAGCCGCCAACCGACACGTTATCGATGTCGAGCACGTCGAGCGCGTCGATGCCGGCTTCCTCAACGGCTGCCAGCACTTCTTCGGTCAACTCATCGCCGGCTTCAGCGAAGATCTCACCGGTTTCGACATTGACGATGTCTTCTGCCGCGAAGCGACCCAGAAGGTCGTCCATGGCAATAAGAAGCGTCTTCAGACCGTCTTCAGCCAGCTTGTTCGCGGCGCGCGCGGAAACCTTGCGACCAGCCGGAGCAATCACTTCGCCAGACTTGGCGTCGATCAGATCACGGACCGGCTTAACACCACGCCAGCGTTCCTTCTCGTAAGGAAGCGTCCAGCCCTTCTTGGTCTTGGAGTAGGAGACCGTGTTGTAGAAGGTCGACAGGATTTCTTCCTTATCCAGGCCGAGCGCATACAAGAGCGTCGTCGCAGGGAGCTTGCGACGGCGGTCAATGCGCACGTGCAGGATGTCTTTGGCGTCAAATTCCAGGTCGAGCCAGGAACCGCGGTAAGGAATGATCCGGGCAGCAAACAGGTATTTGCCAGAGGCATGGGTCTTGCCACGGTCGTGGTCAAAGAACACACCCGGCGAACGGTGCATCTGAGACACGATCACGCGCTCGGTGCCGTTCACGATGAAGGTGCCCTTGGACGTCATGAGCGGGATGTCGCCCATATAGACGTCCTGCTCCTTGATGTCCTTGACCGAGCGTGCGCCGGTTTCTTCGTCCACATCAAAGACGATCAGGCGCATCTTAACTTTCAGCGGCGCCGCGTACGTCATGTCGCGCTGCACGCATTCTTCAACGTCAAACTTCGGCGGCTCGAATTCGTAGGACACGAACTCAAGAACCGAACGTTCGGAGAAGTCCTTGATCGGGAAAACCGACTTGAAGACCGCCTGCAGACCTTCGTCCGGGCGATCCGCAATTGCGGTGTCCTTCATCAGGAATTGTTCATACGAGTGCTTCTGAACCTCGATGAGGTTCGGCATCTCGACCGCTCTGGAAATCCGGCCGAAATCCTTGCGAATGCGCTTCTTGCCGGTAAACGACAGACCCATTTTCGCTCCCTTCGCAGGTCATAGGACCTTGCGCTTGAAAATTGACGAGGCGGAAATGCCTCAAGGTCCGTCCCGAGAGGGGGTCAACCGACCGCACACATGCGTGTGTTTGCGGCTGAGGACCAGATACCACCGGGACGATGCGGTAGCTGGTTAGGCGGCAAACGCCCGAACGGGCGCGCAGAAACCTGCACGCCCGCCGGGCATTTTAAATCGACGGGCCGCACACCGTACGGCCCAGCGATTACTTGAGCTCGACCTGGGCGCCAGCCTCTTCGAGCTTCTTCTTGATTTCCTCGGCCTCTGCCTTCGGAGCAGCTTCCTTGACGGCTTTGCCGCCAGCTTCCACCAGCTCTTTGGCTTCTTTCAGGCCCAGGCCCGTGATCGCACGAACTTCTTTGATCACGTTGATCTTCTTGTCGCCAGCAGAAACGAGGATGACGTCGAAGTCGTCCTTCTCCTCTGCGGCACCGCCAGCGTCGCCGCCAGCAGCCGGGCCAGCCACTGCAACAGCTGCTGCAGCAGGCTTAATGCCCTTTTCTTCGAGAATGTCGTTCAGCTCTTTGGCTTCCAGAATGGTCAGGCCCAGGAGCTCTTCAGCAAGTTTGGCAACATCAGCCATGGTTTTAGTTCCTTGATTTGGTCAGGGTATCGGTTCGATGCGGAGATAACGTCAGCTTGCGGCCTGTTCGCCGATGGTCTCGATCTGACCGGCGAGCGTGTTGCCCGGCGCGGTGATACGAGACACGACTTCGCCAGCCTGGCCGAGCAGGCGGGCAACCACCGTGGCGATGAGCTCTTCGCGGGACGGCATCTTGGACAGGGCCTCAACGCCAGCAGCGTCGAACACTTCTTCATCCATGAAGCCGCCAACGATTTCGAACTTGTCGTTCGATTTGGCGAACTCAACAGCAACTTTCGGCGCAGCGGTGAAGTCATCAGAGTAAGCGATGGCAATCGGACCTTCGAACATGTCCGAGGCGCCAACACCCTTCTGATTCTTCAGTGCGAGCTTTGCGAGACGGTTGCGGACGACTTTAAGCGTACCGCCCTGCTCACGAAGCTTGCCCCGCAGCGTGGTCATTTCCGCAACGGTCAAACCCGAATAGTTTGCGAGAACGACAGCACCGGTATTGGCGAATACATCCGCCAGCTCAGCGACAGCCGTTTCCTTCGTGGTACGATCCATTGCGGTCTCCCTAGATGGGCGGCCCCCTATGGGCCACCCGCTCAAGTCGCCGTCAAACGACACTGGCAACACCCAGTGCCACCTTCCGGCGCATTGGCCTGTCCCAGGGCTCGAACCGATCTCCAGCCACGCCAAACGACGCAATGGAAAATCGATTGTTGCTCTGTCTCACCCAGGGCCGGTTGAATTAAGACGCTGGCGAACCAGCACCCCCTGAGATCTCGGACAGGTGGACCAGGTAGAGCAGCAAGCCGCCCTCTCCAGTCCGAAGCCGGTTGATGCGGAAAGCACCAACCGGAAACTCAAACGCGAAGCGCTGTTACGCAGCTTCGGTCGTTGCCGCCTCAGCGACGTCGACCTTGACGCCCGGCCCCATGGTGGAGCTGATCGCGATGCGCTTCACAAACGTGCCCTTGGCACCGGTCGGCTTGGCTTTCACCAGAGCCGTCAGCAGCGCGCGCACGTTTTCAACAAGCTGGGCCTCAGAGAAGCTCGCCTTGCCCACGCCGGCGTGAACGATGCCGTTCTTCTCAACGCGGAATTCGACCGCGCCGCCTTTGGAGGCGTTGATCGCCTTCGTCACATCCATGGTCACAGTGCCGACCTTCGGGTTCGGCATCATGCCGCGCGGGCCGAGCACCTTACCCAGACGGCCGACCAGCGGCATCATGTCCGGGGTGGCGATCACCTTGTCAAAATTGATCTCGCCGCCCTGGATCTGTTCGACCAGGTCTTCTGCCCCAACGACATCCGCGCCGGCGGCCTTGGCCTCATCCGCCTTAGGGCCGCGCGCGAACACCGCGACGCGAACAGAACGGCCCGTGCCGTTGGGCAGATCAGCAACACCGCGAACCATCTGGTCAGCGTGACGCGGGTCAACACCCAGGTTAACAGCCACCTCGATGGTTTCGTCAAATTTCGCCTTCGCGCGCTCTTTGACCATCTTCACGGCGTCATCCACCGAGTAGACAGCCTTCGGGTCAATGCCCTCGCGAGCCGCTGCGATACGCTTTGCAATCTTCGCCATGGACCTACTCCACCACGTCAAAGCCCATCGAGCGCGCAGAGCCCTCGATGATCTTGGTTGCCTGGTCGAGGTCGTTTGCCGACAGGTCAGCCATCTTGGCTTCGGCGATCTCGCGGCACTGGGCCTTGGTCACCTTGGCAATCGGAGCCGACTTGCCCGCTTCACCCGAACCCTTTTGAACCTTCGCAGCCTTCTTCAGATAGAAGCTGGCCGGAGCGGTCTTGGTCACAAAGGTGAACGACTTGTCCTGATAGACCGTGATGGTAGTCGGGATTGGCATCCCTTTTTCCATCTCCTGGGTCTTGGCGTTGAACGCCTTACAGAATTCCATAATGTTCACGCCGCGCTGACCCAGAGCCGGCCCGATGGGCGGACTTGGGTTCGCCGCACCAGCGGGAACCTGCAGGTTAATGTAACCCGCGATCTTCTTCGCCATATCCCGTCCTCCTGTTCACACCGTCGGCGCGACGATGTGTGGATTTACCAGCGACCCGTTCGCTGGCGTGGTGGGTGGCGCGGTACGGGCCCGACATGGTCTTGGCCGAACCCTCCCGCACCGGTAAGCGATCAGGTGATTTTCTCAACCTGACCGTATTCAAGCTCAACCGGAGTAGCCCGGCCGAAGATATTGATTGCGACCTTCAACAGGCCTTTGTCGTGATCGACCTCTTCAACGAGACCGTTAAAGCTCTGGAAGTGGCCGTCGATGACCCGAACGGTCTCGCCGACATCGTAGGTGACAGTGGGACGCGGACGCTCCGCATCTTCTTCCATCTGCCCCATGATTGAGCGAACTTCCTTTTCCGGAACCGGAAGCGGGCGCTTGCCCGACCCAAGGAAGCCGGTGACCTTCGGCGTATTCTTCACGAGGTGGTAGGCCTCGTCGGTCATGTCCATCTTCACCAGAACATAACCCGGGAAATATTTGCGCTCTGCGTTGACCTTGCGTCCGCGGCGCACCTCGACGACCTCTTCGGTCGGCACGAGGATTTCCTCAAACTTGTCTTCCAGCCCCTTCATGGCTGCGTCCGCCTTGATGGCGTCTGCAACCTTCTTCTCGAAGTTGGAATAGGCGTGAACGATATACCACTTGGCTGACATGATCGCTTAGCTCCCCAACCCGAGCAGGAGATTGATGATCCAGCTGAAGAAGCTGTCCACACCAAAGAAGAACACCGCCATAATCGCGGACATGATGAAAACAAGGATCGTCGAGACAATCGTCTCCTGACGCCCCGTCCAGGTGACCTTGCGGCCCTCCTGACGAACCTCGCCGAGAAACTTCAGCGGATTCGTGGTCTTCTTGCGCGCCGGAGCAGCCGCCGCGCCAGAGGCGTTACCGCCCTTGTCGCTGGCCCCACTCTTTGCAGGCGTACGAGATTTCGTATTGCGCGCCATGGCGTGACTTCTAATCCTTACAACGCTTGACCAGATGGCACTCACCCAGTCGTGGCAGGGGCGGAGGGGCTCGAACCCCCGACCTACGGTTTTGGAGACCGTCGCTCTACCAGCTGAGCTACACCCCTAAGCCAAAGAGTCCGCGCAGCCTGCCCCCGGTGAAACCACCGGACTCAAGCCAGACGGACTGTATTCAGAGCTGGGTCTTGTAGCGACCTGTCCCCGCCATGAAAAGCCCCGTTAGTGAAAAAACCCACTCAGATGGCAAGAGAGTTTTTGTTTGAGCCTCGGCGATGCCGTTGTCGCCTGATAAAGACATCGCTTGCGGCCCCCGCCAAAACCCCAAAAGAAAAGCGGCGGGTCGAACGACCCGCCGCTTAACTTAGTCAAGAACTCAGTGAAGCTTAGTAGCTCACAGAGATCGAACCGAACAGGTAACGACCAGCCTGGTCATAGCCCGTCAGGGAGTTCGCGTTGACCGACAGCGAACCACCGACCAGCGGGGGCTCTTCGTCGAGCACGTTGTTGACACCGAGGGTCAAGCTTGCGCTACGCGGCAGGTCAAACTGAGCCGACACGTCGAAGTAATCGATCGCATCCAGCTTGTTGCCGTTGTTGACCAGGATCTGGTCGGTCGTACCGGCGCTGCCGTCTTCCAGAGTGTAGTCCATCTCGCCAAACCGGCGCCAACGGATGGACGCGGTCCACCAGCTGTCACGGTCATAGTTCAGGCGAGCCGTGTGACGCCACTCCGACGTGTTACACGACGGGTTAATCACACCAGTACAGTCGTATGCGGCAGCATCGTTGATGCCCGGAAGCGGATCAATCGTCTGCTCCAGAGACAGCGAGCTGTTGAACGCGATGCCGATGTTACCACCGATGACCGGGGCCTCGGTTGAATAACCGAGATTGAAGTCAATCCCGCGCCAGATCAGGTTACCGAAGTTCTGAGTCTGGTTGGAGATGAAGCCAACGCCCGGCTCACCAGCGGTACCGACCCACAGGTCACCACCAGCGCTACGGTTGATCAGCGAGCAAAGGCCCGCCTCACCCGTCAGCATACAACCGCGCAGGATGTTAGAAGCACCAATGGTACCAATCCGGTCGGTGATCTCGATGTCATAGTAGTCAATCGAGGCGCTTACGCCGGAAAGCGGCGTGAACACGGCACCGAAAGTCCAGGTGTCAGCCTGTTCCGGATCGAGGTTCGGGTTACCACCGGCCAGCTGGTTGTACTGGTCAGCCGGGTTACCAACGATCGTGCCATATTGCGCAGCCGTCACACCCGACAAAGCACACTGCGCTGCGGTGAATTCAGGCGTTGCACCCGTGCACGGGTCGGTACCGCCCCACAGGCCACCAGAAACCGGGTTAAACAGGTTACCGACGTTCGGAGCGCGGATGGCGCGGTTGTAACCACCACGGAAGCGCACTTCGTCAATCGGCGTCCAGGATGCCGCGATCTTGTAGGTCGTTGCGCCACCCGACGTGTTGTAGTTCGAGTAACGATAGCCGAGTTCCAGGTTGAACTCTTCGGCAAAGTCAACGCCGGAGAGGATCGGAATGATGGCTTCGCCAAACACTTCGTAAACATTGAAGCTACCGTCAATATTCGGTGTCTGACCACCACGACCAGTGAAGTTACCGGTCTGGATGTTGGAGTCGAAATTGTTGCGGTAGGATTCGCGACGATATTCAACACCACCCACGACGGAAACCGGCAGACCGGACGTCGGCATGGTGAATACGTCACCGGTAACGAAGCTCGACACGCTCAGCAGCTCAGAACGGCCCTGAATCACACCAGTACCCGCCAGTGCTTGCGCGGCTTCTGCGGTGACACCACCGGGAACAAACGGGTTGTAGGGGATACAGCCGTTAAAGGAGCCAGCCGGGCAGCCCAGAAGAGCGTCAGCCGTGCGATTACGCAGGAAGTCGTTCGCGGTCGATTCGCTTGACGACGTTGCCGAGAAAGTCACCGACGCGTCATAGCTCCAGCCACCACCAAGGTCACCCTCGGAGCCGAGAGCCCAACGCCACGCGGTAGAATCGATCTCAGAACGGCGCTGACCGCCTTCCACGTTACGCTTACCGACACGGATTGCCACGTCAGTGCCAGGACCATCGACAACATCAAGGTCTGCACAGAACGAGTTCAGCAGCGGGTCAGTACATTCAAGGTTCAGCGTATCAGTGAAGAAGGTGCCGGTTTCAGCAATCTGAACAACCGTATTGGTGTTCGCAAACGCGATGTCCAGATACGGGTTGAACATCGGGCTGACTTCGTAGCTGAAGAAGCCACCAGCCGTCCAGCGCTGGTCCGGGCGCTGCAAGAAGTTCACTGGGGCGTAGTTATAGCGCTCACCAATGCCCGTCTGCCAGGTGCCTGACGAATCAAAGCTCACGAAGGAGGTATTGAAATCCGTCAGGGTGCCCGCACGATCAGCCGTCACCAGGAAATTCGGGACAATTGCTGTGGATGAACCACCGCAAGCCGAGCCGCTGGAAAGCAGTGCGCAGCTGAAGTAGTCGCGATCACCCTGGAACTGAGACTCGTTCTTGCGGTAGGTCATGTAACCTGACGCATGACCACGGCCGCCGTCGAAGGCAGAGCCGAGCACGAAGTCAAAGTCATACGCAATGCCGTCAATGCCGCTGGAGCCAGTCGGGAAGTCGAAGCCCGCCTGCTGCTGCAGGTTCTGCATATAGCCATTGTCGTTGTTGTGCTGGTAGCCCGAAACGCCGGCAGACGCGCGCACGCCTTCGAACTCACGGTCGATGATGAAGTTCACAACGCCAGCAACAGCGTCTGCGCCGTAAACAGCCGATGCACCACCGGTCAGGATTTCAACGCGGTCGATCAGAGCTGCCGGAACCTGGTTCAGGTCAGGCGCCTGGGTGCGGATACCACCAGCCTGGAGACGGCGGCCGTTAACCAGAACAAGCGTACGAGCGGTGCCGAGGCCACGCAGGTTGGCCGAAGCAGTACCGGTCGACGGGTTCACGGTGAAAGCGTCAAGCGACGGCGTAACCTGCGGAAGGGTCTTGAGCAGATCTTCCACACGGGTGGTGCCGGAAAGCTCGAACTCGATGGCATCAACCTGAGTCACCGGGCTAGCGGCGGTCAGGTTAGCGTTCCGAACGCGGGTACCCGTGATCTGAATGCGTTCAGCCTGCGCCTCCTCTTCGCCGTCTTCAGCTTCTTGAGCGAAGGTTGGCGCAGTGAGCGCAAGCCCGCTCAGCAGCGTACTTGCCAGCAGGCAAGATTTCCAAAGTTCTTTTTTCAAGACAAAGTCTCCCCGTTTACAAAATTCAGGCGAGCGACTGCCAACACCTGAAACTGGCGGCGAACATCTCGCCGCTGACGGGAAAAACGTATTCTTCACAAAGCTGTCACGTCAATGACACTAAGCCTTTTCCGCTCAGACAATGGGGGAATTCACCCTATACTGTTGCCAAATTACAGCGACTTTCATCGCCGGGCCCGGATTTGCCAGGCAACAGTGGCGCCTGAACTATCCGTCACAACAGCTGGTGCCTCCACCTCAAGGCCTGCCTTTGCAAGAAAATCACAAAGCTCACTGACTTCAGTGAACGACTTCGCCGCCTGAACCATGGCACCAATCCTGGCGTTAAAGCCGTCCAGTTCACGCTGCAGCGTCTTTGCGTTTTCCTCAAGATAGGCGGGTGGAAACAGGATTCGCTTCTGCATGATTTCTGACAGGAAGCTGATCGCCCACCCTGTTGTCTGGTCTTGAGGCTTTTTTGATTCGGCCTCGATAAATTTCATAATTGGCGAGACAAGGTCGTGACGCGCTTCCCCGCGGCTGGCCGCCTGGCCAAGCGCTATCGCTTTGGCAACCGGACCATCCTGGGCAATCAGGGGCTGAAGCCTTTCAAAGCCTTGCCGAGCTGCCGACGCCAGCTCTCCGTCAGCGTGATGGATAAGCAGTCCCAACTGTCCGCGATTCGCGAGCACGCGGACTGCTTCGCGAAGGCTGAGCTGCAGATCCGCGTACTCAATGCCAAACTGAGAGACCACACCGTCAAACGATGCATCCGGAAAAGGCAGTGATTCCAGCCGAACGCCTTGTCTGACTTCAGCCCCCTCAACAGGCGCGAGTGCTTCAGCATAATCAACACCTGTAACGGCAAAGCCTGCGGGATGCGACGCGGCGATCCGTGTCAGTGATCCGCCACCGCACGCAAGGTCCAGAATTTTGCCACCATCGACCACACCATCGAAGAATGTCGACCAGCTTGGCGCGGTATCGAATGGCTTGTTGGCGACAAAGCAGCTATGGGTCTGTCCAGATTGCCAGTACTGCGTCCATGCATCAGCGGTTGCCATATTACTTCAGTCCTTAATCACTTGTGCTGAGCCGCTCCGCGGCAGCGCTCACCCCGCGCGCACCTATCCGCTTCGCAAATCTTATGCAGGCAAGATATCCATCGCTATGGTGAGACGCCTGGCCCGTCCAGAAAACGGTACCGTCCCGTGCCACATATAAGAGGGGAATACGGCCATTAAGCCGGGCTCGGGACGCACCAGATGACCGGCCTCAAGCCCAGGTTCAACGGGAATGCCGGGCTGACCAAATCTCAACCATCCTGCTTGCCCGCCTTCGTCGACACAGGGCGGCACCTCCACATAGAACGCCGAGGACAACCATCCCTTTGAATGAACATGATCATGGTGATAGCCCCCCGGGGACAATCTGACCGACCACGCTCCGGCAGATTTCCAACGCCGCGTGTTTCGCGACCGAACCGGATCAGCCCCGCTGCCCAATACATCCATGATATTCAGAAGGATGGGGTCGATCGCTTCGGTAAAAGCACGTATTGCCGGTGAATTCAGACGAAGGATATCCTGGCGCTGGCTGCCATGGCGAACGGACTGACCGAAGGGGTGGGCGGAAAAGGGGTGGGCTGACGTCAGTTCAGCGGCAAGATCACTCAAATAAGCATCAAGCTCACCCCAGCCCTCCGGTGCAGATATCTTCCGTGTCTGAACAAATTGAGCATAGTCATAGAGCTCGTCTCCCCGGGGATCGCCATCAGCCCGCCACGCGGTGGCCAATAGAGCGATGGCGTGTTGGTCCAATGGTTGAGACTGCCGCACTTTCAATGCACTGTTCGCGGCCTCCGCTGGTTTTCCCACGGCAAGGCACGCACTTGCATGAGCGGTCAGCGAATCAGCCGCCATCGGGGCGATTGCAACAGCGCGCTCGGCATATTCAAATCCACGTATCGGATTTCCCGACTGCGAATTTAGAAAGGAAGCGGCGATTTGAGGCGGCAAATCACCCGGGCGCGCATCCGCGAGCTCGCTCATGGCCCGGCAGGCCGCCTCGACATGGCCCGTGAATTCCAGAATCTTGGCGCGGGTATAAAGCAGACCAGGGTTTGCTGGAGCCCGCTTCAAGGCTGCATCGAGCGGAATAAGCGTATCTTCACAGCTTCCACCGAACATCCAGATCAGTTGCGCTAGCTCGTATACTGCAACCAGCATATTTGGCGCGCGCTCGAGGGCGGCTTCAAAAGATTCTCGCGCCGCGTCAAAGCGCCCAAGACTGGTCAGAGCACGTGCGCGAACAAGCCAGGTTTCTGCCCGGTCGAATGAGGCAGCAAGAGCCCGGTCACACAGTTCAAGCGTCTCCTCAAAAGCACCCATATCGCCGAGCGCTGCTGCGAGATTGTAAAGCGCGAGCCCATTCGCAGGCTCACGATCAACAACGCGCCTGTAAATCGCGATCGCCTGTTCCAATTGTCCCTGATTGCGCAAGGCAGACGCTTGGGAAAGTTCAGTGTTCATGGACTTGATCAGCAGTGACGTTGCAGCAATGTGAGGCACTCATATGCCAGCGCACGGCAACCGCCACAGCCTTTACCTCTGAAGCGCGCAATGGCGTTAAATCCTATCTTGCCCAGCGCCCTCTTGTCGAGCCACACGCCTGCGAGGTGACCCGCGCACCGCTCAATACAAAAACGCCCCGAAGCCTTGGGGCTCCGGGGCGCTTTGTTTGGTCGTCGTGGTGTGACGTCAGATCGGATCGATTACTCGATGATCTTGGACACGACCCCAGCGCCGACGGTACGGCCGCCTTCGCGAATCGCGAAGCGCAGCTTTTCTTCCATCGCGATCGGCGTGATCAGCTCGACATTCACTTCCACATTGTCGCCCGGCATGACCATCTCGGTGCCCTCTTTCAGGGTCACAACACCGGTCACGTCCGTCGTACGGAAGTAGAATTGCGGGCGATAGTTGGTGAAGAACGGGGTGTGACGACCACCCTCTTCCTTCGTCAGGATGTAGGCTTCAGCCTCGAACTTCGAGTGCGGCTTGATCGAACCGGGCTTGCAAAGAACCTGACCCCGCTCAACGCCCTCACGGTCGATACCGCGAAGCAGAACACCCACGTTGTCGCCAGCCTGGCCCTGGTCGAGCAGCTTGCGGAACATCTCAACGCCGGTGCAGGTCGTCTTCACGGTGTCGCGGATACCCACGATCTCAATCTCTTCACCGACCTTCACAACGCCGCGCTCAACCCGGCCCGTCACCACGGTGCCGCGGCCAGAGATCGAGAACACGTCCTCGATCGGCATCAGGAAGTCCTGATCAATCGGACGCTCAGGGGTCGGGATGAAGTCATCCACAGCCGCCATCAGCTCACGGATCTTGTTCTCGCCAATCTCAGGGTCACGGCCTTCCATCGCGGCCAGAGCCGAACCGGCAACAATCGGAATATCGTCGCCCGGGAAGTCGTAGGAAGACAGAAGCTCGCGAACTTCCATCTCAACCAGCTCCAGAAGCTCTTCGTCGTCGACCTGGTCAACCTTGTTCAGGAACACAACCAGAGCCGGAACGCCAACCTGGCGGGCCAGAAGGATGTGCTCACGCGTCTGCGGCATCGGGCCGTCAGCTGCGTTCACAACCAGAATCGCGCCGTCCATCTGCGCCGCACCGGTGATCATGTTCTTCACATAGTCAGCGTGACCCGGGCAGTCCACGTGCGCGTAGTGACGGTTGTCCGTCTCGTACTCAACGTGTGCCGTCGAAATCGTGATGCCGCGGGCTTTCTCTTCCGGGGCACCGTCAATCTGATCATAGGCACGGAAATCACCAAAATACTTGGTGATCGCTGCCGTCAGAGTCGTCTTGCCATGGTCAACGTGACCAATCGTGCCGATGTTGGCATGGTCTTTTGTACGCTCAAACTTTTCCTTGGCCATCTCGTTGGACCCTCGCGCTGTTAGCTTCTGTTTGAACAGGCTGACGACGCTCCGGGTCCGGAGAAGCGTCAGCACTGCCCTGATTTCATGAGCGCGGGGCATAACGCCACCGCTGCGTGAACGCAAGAGCTTTGCTCGTATCAATGTGGCCTGTGGCAGTTGCAGCTGTGAAACAGCATGACAGGCACCAGAGTGACACCTGTCATGTGAAGGTCGGATTGATCGTCACATTACCCAAAAACCAGCGTGGTTTAGCACTTCTCCATCACGGCATTTTTGCCCCATGGAGATGACGATGCTCGACCAACCCACCCTTGATGAAGAACGCATTCGCCTGCAGCTTGCCGCCAATGCGGGCATCGCCATGCCTGTGGCTGGAGCCATTGCATGGGCGGTGATCAGCGTTGCGTCGACACAGCTTTCTTACGCCAAGTGGGTGTTTGTGTCCTGCTTTGGGCTGGGCATGCTGTTCCCGCTGGCCATGCTGCTGCAGGGGGTCACCCGCTCGCCGTTCATGAAAACCAAGTCGCCTTTGAACGGGGTGCTTGCGCCTGGAATTCTGGTGGCCAATCTGCATTGGCCGATCACCTTCGCCCTGCCCAATGCCGCCCCTGAGCTCTTCCCGCTGGCCTTCGGGCTGTCCACCGCTCCGATCTGGGCGATTGTCGGTTGGCAATATGCCAGCAAGATTGGCTGGCTCCACCTTGCGCTCCGGGTTCCCGGCGTTGTGGTGCTGAACATCATCGCCCCGGACATGCAGACCGCTGGCACCTGGATCACCGCCTATGTCGCTGGCGTCTATGTGGTTTCGGTCATCGGGTTTTCGATTGAAGTGGCGAGCAGACGCCAAAGGGTTTTGGGTCAGGCCACCTAATCAGCGAGCGCCGCAGCGTGGGCGCTCGCCCAGGCCCACTGGAAGTTATAGCCGCCGAGCCAGCCGGTCACGTCGATGCACTCGCCAATGAAGTAAAGGCCCGGAACCCTTTGAGCCTCCATCGTTTTTGACGATAGCTCTGCGGTGTCGACACCGCCTGCGGTCACCTCAGCAGTGCGGTAGCCTTCGGTTCCAGCTGGTTTCACCTGCCAGTGGGACAGGTGACGCGCTACCTCCTCCAGCCGGGCGTGACTGACATCCGCAAGCCTTGGCAAATCAGGCACGAGCCCCCGGCCCTGCAGCATCTCCACGAGCCGCCTTGGCAGCACCGCTTCCAGCGCAGAGGCCAGCGATTTCATAGGGTTGTCAGCCTTGAACGCCTGCAGGCTGGCCAAGCCATCGCCGCCCCCAAACAGATTCAGTGCCACCGCTTCACCGGGCGACCAGTAAGATGAAACCTGCAGAATCGCCGGGCCAGAGAGTCCGCGGTGGGTGAAGAGCGCGGCCTCCTCAAAGCTGGCTCCGCCTGCTTCGGCCCGGACATCACAGGCAACGCCGGAGATGGCAGCGAAGGCGTCTTTTTCGGCGCCTTCAAACGTGAAAGGCACCAGCGCGGGGCGAGGCTCTACAATGCTCAAGCCAAATTGACGAGCAATATCATAGGCAAAGCCGGTCGCGCCCATCTTCGGAATCGACAAGCCGCCAGACGCTATGACCAGTCTTTCCGCCGTGACAGGGCCGAGAATGGTCTCGATTTCAAAGCCCTCACCGGCCCTGGAAACAGCCTTGATCTCGGTTTCCAGCCTTAGCTCGCCACCAGCGGCTTCCAGTTCATCGAGGAGCATCTGGATGATTGCGCCGGACTTCTGGTCACAGAAGAGTTGTCCCAGCGTTTTCTCATGCCAGGTCAAACCATGACGGCTCATCAGGTCGCAGAAATCCCACGGCGTGTAGCGCGCCAGCGCCGACTTCGCGAAGTGCGGGTTCTGGCTGATAAAGCGGGCCGCTTCGGTTTCCATATTGGTGAAGTTACAGCGCCCGCCGCCGGAGATTCGCACCTTTTCGGCCGGCTTTCGGGCATGATCCAGCACCAGCACGGAGCGTCCACGCGCGCCAAATTGTGCCGCATAAAACAGCCCGGCAGCGCCCGCACCAATCACCAGCGCGTCAACATGGGAAGGAAGTTGGGTGCTCATGACGCGTGGGTATAGCCGGGGATAAGGTGTGGCAAGGCCTGAAGCTATTGACGCCCCGAGCCTTCAGGTTCGCAAGGCGACCAGCCGCCCGCAGCTTTAGCGAGGACCGACCAAACGGAGCGCGGGAGGACAGAAAGAATTGGAGCGGGTAGACGGAATCGAACCGACATATTCAGCTTGGAAGGCTGACGTTCTACCGTTGAACTATACCCGCGCCGGAGTAAATTAATTAGCGCAATCTATCCGCAGTGGCGAGGGGGCGATTGCAGGAAGTGACAGGCCGGGCTGCGACCAACGCGACAGCCGTCAAAAGGGGTGGCCCTCGCCCTCACCCGCCACTAGCGTCGCGCAAAGTGTTTCGAACCAGGATCCGGCGTCCCTGACTTCAAAGCAGGTGAAACCTGACCCGTGAAGGTGTGACCGATGACCCCTTTCAGATTAAAGCTTGTCTATACCGGCGGAACCATCGGCTGCGTCGGCGATCCACTGGCCCCTCTGCCCGCGGATAAGTTCGAGGCGGCGTTCAACACCTTCCTGCTTCCGATCATTCAGGAACGCTATCCCAATATCGAGATCAGCTACCACGCATTTGAGCCCAGCCTTGATAGCACCAACCTGCGCCCCTCTGACTGGGCGAAGATCGCAGGCACGGTGATTGGTGAGCCGGGTGACACGGCGACCTATGGCGAGGCTGACGGCTTTTTAATTCTCCACGGTACTGACACCATGGCGTGGAGCGCGGCCGCCCTGTCCTTCCTGCTGACCGGTCTCGACTGGCAGGGTCGGGTGAATGCCCAGATTTCAAAGCCGGTGATCCTGACCGGCTCACAATCGCCACTCTTTTTTGAAGACCCGGACACCGGCGCGCTGACACTGCGCTACAATACCGATGCGATCCGCAATGTGCTGGGATCGATCGAGTGCATCCGGGCCGGGATCGCCCAGGTGGGGCTGTTCTTCAATGACGATCTGATGCGGGGCAATCGCGCGCTGAAGACCAACGCCACCGAGTTTGATGCCTTCACCTCGCCCAACTACCCGCTCGTGGCGGAAATGGGCATCGAGCTGACAGTGCGAAACCGGCTTCTGATCGCTCCGCCGATCAACCCGGAGATCTCAATCGACACACCGGCGACGCTGGCAAAGCTACAGGCCCAGCTTGAACACCTGAAGGGCGCGCTCGACGACGTCGCCATGGTGGACTTCCTCGCCTACCCAGCCAGCTATCGCGCATCGCAAAACTCCAGCACACTGGCCGACGCGCTTCAGGGCGCGCTGGATGGCGTTGATGGTGCCGACGGGCTCTATCTAGAGAATTATGGTGAAGGCAATTTCCCGTCCGGCAATCCCGATGATCCCAAGGCCGGTGCCGTGTTCAAGGTCCTCAAAGCCGCGCACGACCGGGGCACCGTCATTGCGTCGGGCACACAGGTCATTTCGGGCATGGTCAACTCCACCGCCTACGCGTCGGGGGCGTGGCTCGCCGAATGTGGATGCGTCAGCACCTATGACATGTCCGGCCCGGCGGTGCAGACCAAGCTGACCTATCTGCTGGCACTGGGGCACGCGGATTATTTCGACTGGCCGCAGGAGACGGTCGAGAATTTGATGCGCACGCCGATCGCCGGGGAGATGACACCGATCAACCGGCTCGATGATGCGCGCGGTCGCTTCCTGGTGGCCGGCCAGTCAATTGCTGCCTTCGACGGCAGTGCGACCCTGATCAACGACCCGGATCTGGGGCCGGTTCTTATGGATCCAAGCCAGCCCGACGCGCCCCTGTGGGCGGCCCTTACCACCCCCTCGTCCATGCCCGGTCGGCTTCAGATCCAGGGCGATGGCGATCTGGTCTTCTATGACCGATCCAACAGTGTGCTCTGGCAGTCGGGAACCCAGAGCAGCCGCAATGGGTCGGCGGTTCTGATTCTGTCTGGCTCGCTAAAAAGTGATGATCTGGCGCTCTACCTTTTTGATGAGAGCACGCAGGCCGTTTTGAAGACCCTGTATGGCAAAGCGCCGAGCGTCGCGGCTCTTGGCTAAGGCCAAAGCCCCTTACTGAATTGTCAGATTGATCGCCTTGCTCTTCGTGAAGCGGGCCTTAGTGTTACGCGCAATTCAACAACAGGGGAGATGGCTCATGGCCATGAAACAACGTTTCTTTGGGGGTGCAGGTGTTGCTGCGCTGATCGCAGGCTTTGCTCTGTCCGGCACCGCAGTCGCGCAGGATGCTCCGATCATCCAGCCAGGCGCACCGGGACAGGATAACCGCCAGCTCAGCCAGGAAGAGGCCGCCCGCCTGGCGATCAACGCCTATTCTGAAGCCGACGTTGCCTTTGTTCAAAACCTGCTCGCCTACCGCGCTCAGGTCACCGAGCTGACCGGCCTCGTTGATGGCCGCACCGAAGCCGAAGGCATTATCGAGATCGCCGAGCGCATCAACGAAGCTCAGCCGGAAGAGCTGACCTTCCTGCGTGACTGGCTCACCGAGCGTGACGAGCCGCTGGCCGCTGACAGCCTCAACGATGACGATGAAGAGATGATGGAAGGCCTCGCCTCTCCCGCTCAGATCACCACGCTGCGCAATGCCAGCAGTACCGACTTCGACGCCCTCTTCCTGGAGCTGATGATCGACCAGCATGACGGTCTGGTAGATATGGTCGACGGCTATCTGCGCACGCGCGGCACCGCCTTTGACCCGGCGTTGTTTGAGTTTGCCAACACGATCCGCCGCGAGCAGCGCGACGAGATCGAGACCATGAACGAGATTTTCGCAGGCCTGTCTGACGATCCGCGTCGCGGCCTGGGCGCTGGCTATCTGGACGCAGAATCAGCCATCTCCAACCTGCGTCTGGTCTCCACCCAGCCCAAGCCGACCGGCTTCTTCGATCCGGAAAACCCGGTGGGCCTGCCGCCGGAAATCGTGGATGAAGACGCTGAAGCTGACGAGGACACCGATCCGCGCTTTGGGACGCGTTCGCCGTATCTGCGCTTTTCCAACACTGACTTTGCCTTTGCCGGCAATCTGATGGCGGTGGGCAATTATCACGGCTTCAACCTGTATGACATTTCCGAAGCCACGCCGCGTCTGATGACGTCGGTCGTCTGCCCGGGTGGTCAGGGCGACGTCTCCATCGAAGGCGATTTCCTGATCATGTCGGTGCAGGACACCCGCGGCCGCATCGACTGTGGTCGTCAGGGCGTGGATGAGGAAATCAGCGAAGAGCGCTTCCGTGGTATCCGGATCTTCGACATTTCCGATCCGCTGGCGCCGCGCCAGGTGGGTCTGGTTCAGACCTGCCGTGGCTCGCACACCCACACGGTTGTGTCCCGCGATGACGAGAGCATCATCGTCTACAATTCCGGCACCAGCTCGGTGCGTCCTGAAGAAGAGCTGGCTGGCTGCGTGGAAGGCCTGCCCGGTGATGAGAACACCGCCCTCTTCTCCATCGATGTGATCGAAATTCCAATCGCCAACCCGGCCGCATCGCGCATCATCGACAGCCCGCGTGTCTTCGCTGATGACGACTCGGTGGCCGGCCTGTGGGAAGGCGGCGACCATGGTGAAGGCACCCAGTCCACCCGTCGCACCGACCAGTGCCACGACATCACCATCTTCCCGGCGCTGAACATTGCCGCTGGCGCATGCTCGGGCAACGGCATCATCTTTGACATCACCGATCCGCGCACGCCGACCCGTATCGATGATGTGGTGGATGTGGGCTTTGCATACTGGCACTCGGCCACCTTCAATAATGATGGCACCAAGGTCGTCTTCACCGACGAATGGGGTGGTGGCGGCGGTCCGCGCTGCCGTCCGCAGGATCCCAATGACTGGGGTGCAAACGCGATCTTTGAGCTGGAAGACGGTGAGCTGACCTTCGCCAGCTATTACAAGATCCCGAACGTGCAGAGCGACAACGAAAACTGCGTGGCTCACAACGGCAACATCATCCCGGTTCCTGGCCGCGATATCTTCGTGCAGGCCTGGTATCAGGGCGGCATGTCGCTGATGGACTTCACCGACGCTGACAATCCCCATGAGATTGGCTTCTTCGATCGCGGTCCGCTGGCCACCGAGACCTATGTGACCGGCGGTTACTGGTCCACCTACTGGTATAATGGCCGCATCTACGGCACCGCCCAGGTGCGCGGTCTGGACGTGTTCGAGCTGGAGCCCAGCGAGTTCATGACCGCCAACGAGATCGAGGCTGCCCAGCTGGCTGACATGGGTGAAATCTTCAACCCGCAAACCCAGACGGTCGTCACCTGGCCTACCCACCCGGCCGTAGCGCTGGCTTATGTCGACCAGATGGTGCGTGAGGGTTCCATGTCCGAGACCGACGCAGCGGTGTTCACCGACACGCTGACCCGGGCTCGCACCCACATGGAAGCGGGCACAAGCGATCGCCAGCTGGCCGGTGAAATCCGCCGCCTGCGCCGCGATCTGCCGCGCACCGAGCGCGCTGACGCCCTGCGCGAGCAGCTCACCGACATTGCCGCCGAAGTGCGGTAAGCGTCGGCGCGAACGCCTGACATGAAGAACGCCGCGCTCAGGCTTTGAGCGCGGCGTTTTTTTTGTGCGAGGTATCAGCCGCCAAGGACGAAGCGTGTGTCGCTATCGCACCGCTTCAACAGGGCGATCAGAGCATTGCGCTCCATCGCAATACACCCGGCCGTTGGCCCGGGCTGCCCATCCTTCAGGCCCCATATATGTATGAAGATTGCAGACCCTCGCCCTGGCTCAGCAGGGCTCGGATTAGGTGAAGTGTATGGCCAGGCCCCGTTGTGATCGAACACCCCGATTATGTCGTAACGGTCATCGTCGCGCATGAATGTCTCAGGATGATCAGCAGGCATCCCCTCAGCAACAAGGCAATTGTATCGATCGCTGTCCGGATCATCGCACCATCCCATCCCTGGAGTGATCGGCTCCACATCGAACTGCGGGAGCTCAGGCAGGGTCACGCGATCAGAGCGGAAGAACAGCTTCATAATGCGGTATTGGCCTGTGGGCGCGGCTCCGTCACCTTCGGCCTTTACGTCCACGGCAACAACTCCGGTGCGCCCCCACACGGCGGAGAGGGTTTCATCCCCGAACCGGGCGACCGCGTCATGCCGGGAGCTGGGATTCACAGGGGAAACCAAGTGCACATGTTGCAAAAATTCAGACACGGTCAGTAGGCCTCCCGCTCTCGTCGAACAACATCGTCATAGGGTCCACGCCGCTCGATCATGCGTGCCTGTCCCCCTTTTTCAATCAGCACAGATGCCGGAAGGTTCATCGAGTTGTATTCGCTCTTCATGGCATGACGGAACCGACAAAGCTCTGAGCAAGGTCCCGTTCAGCGATGCCGTGATGACCCTGAGGGCGACCGCCGCTCTAGAGGCACCATAGTCTCGCTATCTTGCGAGGACCAAATTGAGCGCTCAGCCTCTCTAGCACGTAGTAATGACCTGAAGGGTTTGAGAACAGATGAGGGGGCGGCACTGCGCCCGCGCGAAAAAAGTTTATTCAGGTCAGGAGCACTGATCGCACAGCGCTCGCAAGACGAAGACCTGCGCGAGCAGCTCACCGACATCCCCGCCGACGTGCGGTAAGAACTGGCGCTAAAGCCTGACAAGAAGAACGCCGCGGCTGGAAACAGCTGCGGCGCTTTTTTTGTTGTTTCGCTATGATCGAGAGGGAGAAAAATCCCAATCTGATTTCGTCAAACCAAACTCGAATTCGGCTTGGCGCAGGGCTCCGTCGACAGACACAAAGCCTGTGTCGGTCACCTCTTCGCCTTCGACGAAATAGAGCATATTCACTTCTTGGGGCCCGAACTCGACGATCTGCAATTCGTCAAAGCCACCAGCGAGAGTTCCATTCGCGAAGTGTCTCGTCCCGCCTGTCGGCTTAAGTTCGCCGCGATATTGAGCAATGAGTTCCATCTTAACAGGCTAATCAGGCAGCCAAGCAACTGACAAGGCTCTGTGTTCGACGCCATCAGGCGTCGCAAGGCGAACAGCCGCCCGCAGCTTTAGCGAGGAGCGAAGTCCCGGAGGGGACTGAGCATCAGGAAAAGAAGATGGTGGAGGGGGCTGGATTCGAACCAGCGTACGCCGAAGCGGGCAGATTTACAGTCTGCTGGATTTAACCACTCTCCCACCCCTCCACAGGGTCTGCTCTGATGAGCAGTGCACTCTTGGGAGCGAGTGCCGGGCCGAGCTGAAAACCTGCTAACCGAGAAAGCCAATTGCGCCAGCGCGCCAAGGGCTTTAACGAGGCAACTCCTCAATTCGGAGCGCGGACTATAGTCATGGCCCCACCGCGGCGCAACACAGAGAAAAGACAAGGTGCAGCACGACGTGCAGCACGGCCCAGCTCCGCCCATGAGGGCTGGATCTGGGGACGCCATGCGGTGCTGGCAGCTTTGGCCAATCCACAGCGTAAGGTATTGGATTTACAGGTCACTCGCAATGCCGCCGCCGAGTTGCCTGACGCCGCTCGCAAGGGCGCTAGGATCGTGCTTCCCGCTGAAATTTCTGCCCGCCTGCCTGAAGCTTCAGTGCACCAGGGCTTCGCGCTGAAGGCGTCGGCGCTGGAGGCTGAGTCGCTCAATGCCGTGGCGGCCAATACCCACGGGCTTCTGGTGGTGCTCGATCAGATTACCGATCCGCAGAATGTCGGCGCGGTGTTCCGCTCTGCCGCCGCCTTTGGGGCGCGGGCGGTCATCATGCAGGACCGCAAGGCCCCGCCTTTGTTCGGGACGGTGTGCAAGGCCTCTGTCGGCTGTGTGGAGACGGTGCCCCATGTGCGCGTCACCAATATAGCCGACACGCTGGACGCACTGACCAAAGAGGGCCGCTACGCGATTGGTCTGGCGGGTGAAGCTGAGGCGAGCCTGGCGGCTGAGGTTCAGGCCAATGCCGGTCCCGGCCTGGTGCTGGTGCTGGGCGCGGAAGGCCCGGGCTTGCGCCCGCGCGTGGCCGAGCATTGCAGCGCGCTGGCGCGTATCCCGATGGGACCCAAAGCAGAGAGCCTCAACGTCGCCGCCGCAGCGGCCATCGCGCTTTATGAGGCTTCCCGCTATGATCCCCGGATCAATCCGGCCTAGCCCGCACCGCGAACGTTGAAGTCACCGCTGCCGGTGGTGCGAACGGTCTGGCTGCCTTCAACGCTGCCAGCGTCGACATCACCACCGCCCGACAGGCGAATGGACGGATTGACGAGCGTGCCGCCGAAGTAAACGCCGCCAGAGCCGCTGGCGCGGATTTCAGCGGGATCCGCCCGCCCCGCATCAGTGCTGACACCGCCAGAGCCGGACAGAGACACATCAAGACCACCGTTGAGCGAGCGCGCGTCCACGTCGCCAGACCCCGTCAGGCGGACATTCAGCCGGCCGGAAATGTCACCCGCGGTGAAGTCACCACCACCGCTGGACTGGAAAGTGGCACCGCCCGGGGCGTTGCCGATCTCGATATCGCCAGAGCCACTGGTGCGGCCGGTAAAGGCCTCGACATTGCCCGCTTCCACATCACCACTGCCCGACAGGCTGACGGTGAGCTCGCCGGCAATATCGTGCGCGCTGACGTCGCCAGAGCCAGACACGGCAATGCTGAGGCTGGCTGCACTGCCCAGCGCCACATCCCCGGAGCCGGAGATCGCTACAGCGGCCTCACCGCCAACATCACCTATGGTGACGTCGGCTGAACCGCTCAGGCCTACATTGGCGTCACCGGCGACGGCACCGCCTTCAAAGCTGCCACACTTGGAGGCACCCAGATCCAGCGAAGCAAGATCACCCGCTTCGCCGCGGAACACGCTGTCCTCAATGGAGAAATCGGCCGGGTTTGGCGTGGTAATGGTCAGCAGCGGCCATTCGTCAAAGCGCAGGGCATCGCCGCGATTGCGGCCCACACGGCGGTTTTCTTCATTGCGGCCATAGCAGCGCCAGCGACGGATATCCTGGCCACCATCGATCCGTAGCGCGTTGGCGCTTTCTGAAATCTCGACGATCGGGGCCTCACCCTGGCGCTCCACCGTGGCCGACAGGGTTGCACCCTGAACGAGGCGAATCTCACCAACAAAGTCAGTGACGGAGATGGCGGGCGATGAGGACTGGGCAGCCGCGGCAAGCGCAGCAAGAAGGACGGACATGGAGGGCTCTCCCATTGTTTGCAGGACGTCTTGCCGATGAGATGCGCGAAACGCCCCGTTCAGATGCAAGTTTGAGCAGAGCCTGCGCGCTTCGCCCCAAAACACCCGTTAAACCTTGGACAGGTGGCGGTCTTGTCTCGGGCTGATGGGCGTGGTCCCCTGCGCTGTCAAAGACTTGAGGCGTTCATGACCGATTTTTTAATCCAGCAAGTTGCCTTTAAGGGATTGATGATGGGCGTGCCGCTCGTCCTGCTTGGAGATTTCTTTCGGCGGTGGTTTGGCAGCCAGCTGAATGCCCGCTTCGGGCTGTTCATCGTCGTGCTCGCGATGCTTGGCCTTGAGGCCTGGTTGACGATCCCGAGCCCGGCGTTCAATCCGCTCCACCTCGCCTTCAGCGCGGTCCTTCTCTTCCCGATTGCCTATCTAGCCGCCCCCAAGACCCCCGCCAGAGGCGGTGGGGCCGGAGGTGCTGATGGCGGAGGCGGAGGCTTTTTCGGCGGCGATGGCGGCGGTGGAGACGGCGGCGGTGGCGGAGACTGACGTCGCAATTTACCGTGCCGATAATCCAGATACCGGATTGATAAAAATGAAACACCACGCCCCTCGCACCGATCTTGCCACACATGATGTGTTCAACCAGTCCGAGCCGCTGGCCGATGTGAACTGGTTTTGCGATGACGCCATGCTGTCTGATGCTGTCGCGCGCAATGGCGGCAAGGCGCACACCGAGCACCTCTCAGCCTTCGGGGCTGAGGTTGGTAGCGCCGGTGTGCTGGATCTGGGCCGCGTCGCCAATGAGAACCCGCCCAAGTTCAAGCCCTATGACCGCTTTGGTCAGCGCGTGGACGAGGTGGAGTTTCATCCCGCCTACCACGCCTTGATGGAGCTGGGCCTGAGTGCGGGCGTCTCGTCTGCGGCCTGGAAGACCGATACCGCACCGCACACGCTACACGCGGCTCTGCTGATCCTGATGGGGCATGCCGACGCCGGGGTCTGTTGCCCTCAGTCGATGACCTATGCCTGCGTGCCTGCGCTGAAGCATGCCGACTGGTCCGGGCCGTGGATCGAGGGGGCGACGAGCGGGCGCTACGACCCGCGCTTCCTTCCACCGGAAGACAAGGTCGGCCTGACGCTCGGCATGGCGATGACGGAAAAGCAGGGCGGCAGCGACGTTCGCGCCAACACCACACGGGCAAAATCCATCTCGAAAGACGAGGTGGAGCTAACAGGCCATAAATGGTTCTGCTCGGCACCCATGAGCGATGGCTTCCTGACGCTGGCCTATGAAGGCGAAGGCGATGAGGCCACCCTCTCCTGCTTTCTGGTGCCGCGCTGGCGGCCCGACGGTACGCGCAACGCCATCGAGATCCAGCGCCTGAAAGACAAGATGGGCGACAAGTCCAACGCCTCCTCCGAAATTGAATACAAGGGGGCCTATGCCCGGCGTGTGGGCGAGCCGGGTCGCGGTGTGCGCACCATCATCGAGATGGTCAATCACACCCGGCTTGATTGCCTGGCTGGCTCCGCTGGATTGATCCGGGGCGCGGCGGCTCAAGCGATCTGGCACGCCGACCGACGCAGCGCCTTTCAGCGCCGCCTGATCGATCAGCCGCTCATGCGCGAAGTGCTCGCCGAACTGTCGATGGAGGCCGAAGCCGCCCTCGCCCTGGCTTTCCGGGTCGCGGAGAGCTTTGACAAGGCGGCATCAGACGAAGGCGAAGCGGCGCTGGCGCGCATCGCGACCCCGATTGCCAAATACTGGATCTGCAAGCGCGCACCCTACCTCGCCTATGAGGCGATGGAGGCCCATGGCGGTGCCGGCTATGTGGAAGAACACCCCCTGCCCCGCATGTTCCGCCAGAGCCCGCTTAACGCGATCTGGGAAGGCTCCGGCAATGTCATCGCGCTGGACGTGCTGCGCGCCTTGAGCCGAGACACGGTCGCGAGGGATGCGCTTCAGGCTGAACTGACAGGTGCCACAGGAAGATCCGCCGCGCTGGATGCGCAGATCAAGCGACTAGGCGACATGCTGAAAGACGGCATCGGCGAAGCGGACGCCCGGCGCTTTACAGAGATCGCCGCCCGCACACTGACCGCTGCGGCACTGATCCGTGCCGGGCTGGAAACTGGCGCTGAGGCCTATATCGCCCGGCGCATCGCAGAGAGCCCGGTCATGCTGGGCGCTGGTGAAGCGACGATCGATACTGACGGGTTGATTGAGCGGGCACGCCTGAACCGCTGACACCTCAACAACAAAAAAGGCCCCGCGCTTGCGGGGCCTTTATCGTGTCTAGCCAGTAACGTTCCGTCCTTGGCCAAGCCGTTGTGTTAGGCGGAAAGCACCGAAGGCTGCTCCAACACCACCGCGTTACACAGGGCGGACCGTCCTGAACATGAAACACTCGACATCGGATCACCTCCTTTCAATTGCTGCAGAGGTCAAAATCGTGTGGGTGTTTGTGAGCGAACGCAAGGAAATTCCGGGTCACCAGAAATTCGGCGATGACTTAATGGCGCAATGACGCTTCATTGGGCATCGCTAGCTGCCTTCACGGGCTTAAGCATGGTCTTCGAGACCGTGGTAAATCCAATAGCTTCAAAAAAGTCGTGCGCACTGGTGTTACGCAGCCCGCTTTCCAGGCCGATCCAGTCAACACCGCGCCGCACGGCCTCATGTTCAACCTCGCGCAGTAGCAGGCGCGCCAGGCCCTGGCGGCGGAAGCGTGGCTCAACATAGAGATCTTCAAGAATCAATGCGGAGCGATGCCCCTCCACCACGACGCGCGTACATGCCAATCCCGCAATTTCGCTCTCGGATCGGGCCCTGATACGCGTCACATTATCCGCGCTCTCAGCAAATTCTGCCTTCAAAACCGCTTCGAGATCAGTGCTCCAACTCGTAGCATTCCTGGCGCGCCCCCACAGAATTTCCGAGTGTGAAATGTAATCCGGTTCAGTGCGCAACGCTGCGGCAAACCAGACCGCCAGGGCCTCAAGGTCCTGGTCAGCTGTTACCGCTTCCAGCTTGAACGTCATGCGCCACGCTCCAGATCGTCAAGCCAACGCCTCACAACCGGGCAGTTGATCGATTTTGCCACATGATCAAAGAAAAAGCGGCGATCTTCCGGCGTCAGTCCCTCGCTTGAAAAGCGCTTTACCGGCTGATCAAAAACGGCCCTGAGTGAGCCTGTGTAATTTTCGCGCCAGCTGAACCAGTTCTCTCTGAAGTACCAGGACTGGGACGCGTCAAAAAACCAGATCACCCAGCTGCCGAAGATTCTTGGCTCAAATCCGTTTTGCTTGCGAAGCCGGACAGCAATCTCAAACAGATTCAGTTGCTGAAGATAGAAGTTGGTAGCGATCGCATCATTGCCGACATCACTCTCGAAATTCTCTGGGCGAGAGGCTTCCATGTAAGGCGCGAGCACAACCCCATATTGCGCCTCGAACCGGAACAGATCAGTCGAAGCGAGCTCAAGAGCAAGGTAATTCTCCTGCTTGCGCAGCTGTATCAGACGACGTTGCTGCAACAGAAAAACAAAGAGCGATCCGACCAAACCGATAGCGGCGGCATAGCCCTCAAGTGAGGCCTCAAGTCCAAACATTTCAAAGCCCCAAATTAGCTCAACAGATTATAGATCCCCAGCGCGATGGCTGTGCCGATGACATAGCCAAGAACGCCGGCCAGAACACCAGGCGTGACAAGGTCTTTCCAGCCCTTTGCCGCAGCCAGCGCCGGTGCCGTCGTGGCGCCCAGGATCGCCGCGTTCGAGGCGATGATCATCTCCGGCAGGGACAGGCGGAAGAGCGAACCTGCCACCAGCATCACGGCCGCATGGATCGCGATGAGAACAGCGATAAACACCATCACCATCGGGGCTTGAGCCAGGAGATCGGGGATGTTGGCTCCGGCAGCGATCGCGCCAAAGAACAGGAAGGCCAGCACGACACCCAGCTCGAACCCGCCATGTAGCTTGGCCATCTGCTTGGGCAGCAGCGTCGCCGGGATCACGGCGAGCACGGTAATGAAAACATAGCGAAGCCCGCCCATGCCGGTCAGCTGGACCAGCCAGTCGGCAATCGCCACGACAGAAATCGCGTAGGTCAGCGTCAGCGCCAGGCTGAGCGAGGTGGCGCGCCCGGAGCTGCCCTCTCCTGACTCTTCCACCGTACCGCCCGTGTGATCGCGAGCGACGAAGCGCTTCGCGATAAAGGCAAAACCGGGAAGGATGGCCAGCACGCCGAGATAGGCCGCGCTCGCCAGGTGGTCAGCCGCAACGATGGCCGACACCAGCGCAGGCTCGTTTTCAGCCAAGCCAGTCTGTTCAATGAGCGGCGCAAAATTGACCGAGCCGCCGATATAGCTTGCCGTCAGCGAGCCGGTTACGGCGGCGGAGACATCCCCGAGCGGGATCAGCATGAACGCCAGCATGGCCCCGGCCACCGTGCCCACGGTGCAGATCAGGAAAGCGCCTGTGACGCGTGTCGTCTCAAAGAAGATCCGCCGCAGGTCCGCCTTCATCAGGAAGAGCGGGATCAGCACCGGCACCGCGTAGGCGAACACGAAATCATAGGCCGTGCTGTCGAACGGCATGATGCGCAAGTTCGACGCGAGGATCGCCAGCAGGATGGTCCAGACCGTACCGGTCAGCAGCGCGCCGATTTTTGTCTTTTCAAGCAGGAAGCCCACAGCGGCGATACCCACAAGCCCCGCCATGACGGCAAAGGGCTGATCGGCAGGGATGAGTGAAATGTCCATCGGGCGCTCCTGATTAAGGTCAGGCGGTTAGGGATAACGCCATCCGCCCCAAGCTCAACCCAAAAGCAGCGTTCTGACGGGGCTGTGATCAGCCGCCGATCACCGCGTCCGCCTCGATCTCGACCAGAAAGTCAGGATGGGCAAACGCACTGACCGCCAGCATGGTGGAAGCCGGAGGGCAGTCCTTGAACACCGCAAGATGCGCCGCCCCCACGGCCGCTTGTGTCTCAGGGCTCATGTCGAGGGTGAAGACGCGGGTGCGTACCACGTCTTCAACGCTGGCCCCCGCTTCCTTCAAGGCCGCGACGATGATCTGAAGCGCGCGGGCGGTCTGGGCCCCCACATCGCCCGGCGCGAAGGGCTTGCCGTCCGCATCGACCGCCACGGTGCCCGCCACAGCAACAAAGTTGCCGGAGCGGACCGCGCGGCGATAGCCGACCTTGTTCTCCCAAGGGGCGCCGGAGGTGATGCGTTGAACACTCACTGCGCCGCGCCCGGCACGCCGTTTTCAAACAGATCGAGCGCAATGGCGGTCATGCCTTCTGCGGCGACGCTGACGGAGCCCTCAGCATCGGGGTAGAAGAAGGGCGAGTGGTTGGCAGGCGGGGTTTGTCCGCGCGCGGCATACTCGTCCCAGACTTCTTGGGGTGAACCGCCGACCCAGAACATGAAGATCGGCACATCGTCCTCGGTCCGGCCATAGCGGGAGAAATCCTCCCCGCCGGTGACCGGGCTTGCGGTATCCACCGCGTCGCCAAAGCGCGCTTCCAGCACCGAGCCTGCGCGATTCGACAGCGCCGGGTCATTGTAGACCGCCGGGGTGTAAACCTCGTCGATCTCCATGCGCGGCATCAGGTCGTCTGGCATGCCCGCGGCCATGGCGACGCCATTGGCAACCCGCTCAATGCCTTCCAGAAGCTGCGCGCGCACCTCATCGGTGTAGGAGCGCACGGTGATCTGCAGATGCGCTTCGTCGGAGATGATGTTGTGCTTGGTGCCAGCGTTGAACGCGCCAACGGTCACCACGCCGGTTTCAAACGGGGAAAGCTCGCGGCTGACCAGCGTTTGCAGGCCCATCACGACCTGCGCGCCCATGACCACCGGATCCTTGCCCAGATGCGGCGACGCCCCGTGGGAGCCGACACCGCGGATATAAAGATCGACCGTATCCACATTGGCCATGGCAAAGCCCGGCACATAGCGGATCTGGCCCGCAGGCATATAGCCCCAGGTATGGTGGCTCACGACGGCGTCTGGCGTCGGGAAGCGCTCATAAAGCCCGTCGCTGAGCATGGCGTAGGCGCCAAGCCCCACCTCCTCAGCCGGTTGAGCGATCAGCACCAGCGTGCCCGACCAGGCGTCGCGATTATTGGCCATCCAGCGCGCGGAGCCGACCAGCGCGGTCATGTGCGTGTCATGGGCGCAGGCATGCATAATCGGAAACTCATTGCCCATCCGGTCCGGGCCAGTGGCCGTGGAGATATAATCGACCGGCGTGTCCTCGCGCATGGGCAGGCCGTCCATGTCCGCGCGCATCATGATGACCGGGCCAGGACCGTTTTCCAGAACGCCTACAACGCCTGTGCGCCCCACCTCCTCGGTGACATCATACCCGGCAGAGCGCAGCTCGGTCGCCATGCGCGCAGCGGTTTCCACCTCCATGAAGCTCAGCTCCGGATTGGCGTGGAAATGCTCGTAGAGCCCCTGCAGGTGGGCATCCCAGTCGGTCTGCAGCGCCTCACCCAGATCATCCTGAGCGGTGGCGGCAAACGGCATCAGCGCAGCAACGGCGCAAGCAGTGAAAAAACGGCGCATGACAGAACTCCCCGATAAATTACGGGGCGCATTGCAGAGCTAATTGTCCGGGTTGGTCAACGTTATAAACTAACCAAACAGCGCATCGACTTCGGCCTGGTCGGCGGCGCTTTCGTCCACGCCTTCGCCTTCGATGCGGCCGTGAACGGCGGCGCGGGCGGCGGCCAGCAACGGTGCAATATCGGTGGCGGCCAGCATCACTGCGCCCGCGACGTCTTCAGCGCGCAGCTTGTCTTGAGCGTCTTCCAGCGCATCATCGAGCGCCGCAACGATCGTTTCAAAATGGGCTTTCAGCGCGTGGGGCGATGCCGCATAGGCCGCAATCACCGTCTCTGCGCCCGCATAGCCGGTGCGCGTGAAGTGCTCTTCATAGGGGCAAGGCTGCCAGTCGAGGATCTCTTCGGCCATTTCCGGCATGTCACCAATCATCTCAAGAAGCATCACCACTTCATTGAAATGATTGAGGTAGTCGGTCGCGAGCCCACTTTCAGGATGGACATTGGCAGCCGCCAATGCCTCTGCGCTCAGTGCGCCTTCTCCCAAAACCAGACCTTCGGTCATGCCGCTCCCCATTCTTGAGACCGCGACCATCGCCCAACAGGGTTGATGAAGCGCTAACCGTATGGGGTTGATGTCAGCTCGCCCCGCCGAAGCGTTCGGTCCATTCGGCCACGCGGTCATCGTCGACCTTGGCAAACAGCACGTCGGGAACCGAGAAGGCCTGACCGCGAGGCAGGGCGTCGAGCAGCTCAGCGCCCTTGCCCGTTGGCCATGTGCGATTCTCGTCAGGAACGCCGATAGCATCAAGGATGGTCTTGGCTGCGGTCGGAATAACCGGCTGGGCCACGATGGCAGACAGGGCGATCAGGTTTATCCCTGTGCGCACACCCACCGCGGCCTTGTCCTTGTCGGTCTTAAAGTGCGACCAGGGTTCAGCGCGGGTGAGATACTCATTACCCGCTGCCCACAAAGCGCGTGTTTCAGCGGCCGCCTTGCGGAAGTCCATGGCGTCGTAATGCTCACCGATGGCTTTCAGACGAGCATCCACCTCACCGGCCAGCCACGCCTCGTGTTCACCAGGCTCACCGCCGTCCGGCACCACGCCGTCAAAGCGCGACGTGGCAAACTTCAGAACGCGATTGACCATATTGCCCAACACGTTGGCCAGATCGGTATTGATCGCGCCCTGGAAATGTTCCCACGTGAACTGGGCGTCTGCGCCTTCGGGTGCATAGGCGGTCAGATACCAGCGCCAGTAGTCAGCCGGCAGCAGCTCCAGCGCCTGATCCATGAAGACGCCGCGCTTGTTGGAGGTGGAGAATTTGCCCCCATACCAGTTCAGCCAGTTGAAGGCCTTCAGCTTGTCGACGGTCTTCCACGGCTCTTCACTGCCCAGAAGTGTCGCGGGGAAGCTGACGGTGTGGAAGGCGACATTATCCTTGCCCATGAACTGGACATAAGAGACATCGTCCGCGCCCTTATCGGTGCGCCACCAGCACTGCCAGTCCTCGCCCGTCTTTTCCGCCCACTCACGCGTTGCGGAGATATAGCCGATGGGCGCATCAAACCAGACATAGAAGACCTTGTTTTCAAAGCCTTCGCGCGGCTTGCCATCCTTCGTGACCGGCACGCCCCATTTCAGGTCGCGCGTAATCGTGCGGTCGCGCAGGCCCTCGTCCAGCCACTTGTTGGCGATGGATTTGGCCAGCGGCGGCCAGTCGGTCGACGCGTTGACCCAGTCGCGCAGGCGCTCTTCAACCACCGTCTGCTTCAAACGCAGGTGGCGGGTGTCGCGCACTTCCAGATTCTTCGAGCCGGAAACCGCTGAATAGGGATCAATCAGATCAATCGGATCGAGGAGTTTGGAGCAGTTGTCACACTGGTCGCCGCGGGCCTTCTCAAACCCGCAATTGGGGCACGTGCCCTCCACATAGCGGTCTGGCAGGAAGCGGTCATCATCGATCGAGAAGACCTGCTGCTCGGTGACTTCCTCAATCAGCCCGTTGGCTTCCAGGACTTCTGCGAAATGCTGGGTCAGCTCTGCGTTGGCCGATGAAGAGGTGCGTCCGAAATGATCCCAGCTGAGGCCGTAGCGCTCGCCAAGATCTTTCTGGATCTCGTGCTGCTCATCACAATAGGTGCGCACGTCCTGCCCCGCGGCCGCGGCGGCGAGCTCTGCCGGTGTGCCATGCTCATCGGTGGCGCAAATGCTCAGCACCTCATGGCCGCGCAGCCGCTGAAACCGCGCATAGACATCAGCCGGCAGCATGGACCCGGCCAGATTGCCGAGATGCTTGACGCCATTGATGTAGGGCAGTGCGCTGGTAATGAGGATGCGGGCCATGAAACACCTGTCAGTTGGGCATGCGCGCACACATAGCCCCCGCCCTCGCCCGTGTCATCCCGCAAGGGTGCGTCGCGGGACGGGCTCGCTTTAGCTAAACAGCCCCACTATCGACATAATGAACAGGCTCACACTAATCACTAGACCAATCACCGGGGCCCAAACCGGGACGGTGAAGTAAGCGTGGTCGGTGCGCTCGCCCCGGCGCTTGGTCTCGATCAGAGCTGCGTTGACCAGGGTAAACACCACGAGCACAACAAACACCGTACCTTGCGCCAGAAGGGATAGTGGTGCGGCCAGCGCCAGCACCGCTACCACGCCGGCCGAAACCAGGGTGGCGATATGGGGCGTGCGGCGTACCGGATGAACCTGAGCCAATTTCCCAGGGCCGCAGCCGCGCCGGGCCATGCCATAGAGCACGCGCGATGCCATCAGTATCTGCACGAGCACGCCGTTGACCATGGCTATCAGCGCGATGCCCGCCAGCACCTCACCCGCCCGGCTGCCGAAACCTGCTTCGGCCACGCGCGCCAGCGGTGCCGGGCTGGCGGCAAGCACGTCTGGCTCAACCGCAGAAACAGCGACCCAGCTGACCAGGCCATACAATAGCAGCGCCGCAGCCAAAGTCGCCGCGATGGCAATCGGCAGAGTTCGTTCGGGATTCTTCGTTTCTTCGGCCATGTTGACGATGTCCTCAAAGCCAACAAACGCAAAGAAGGCCAGCGTCAGCGCTGCAGCAAATCCGGTAATCGATGGTGCATTGGCCATCGAAATCACCGCCGGTGCGTTCACAGCGTCTGGCAGTCCGGCTGCGACCACAAAGACCAGACCAGCCAACTCAATCACGGTTACCGCGCCGGCGGCCCAGACCGCCTCGCGGACACCCCAAAGGGCCGCTGCAGTTAACACCAAAAGGACGCTCAGCATAACGATCGGGACAGGCCAGTCGGCAAATTCGGTAAAATACCCCGCAAAGCCACGCAAAATCGCCGCTGAGGAGATCAATCCGGACAGCGCGACCGCATAGCCAGTCACGATGGATAGCGAACGCGAGCGCAGCCCTTGGGCGACATAGGCCCCCTCACCAGCACTTTCAGGGTGACGCGTGGCCATCTCGGCATAGGACAGCGCGGAAAATCCCGCCGCCAGACAGGCTCCAAGGAAGGCCACCGGCGTCCAGTAGCCGACCAGACCGGCAATTTCGCCGGTCACAGCATAAATCCCGGCACCAATCGTAACACCGATCCCGTACACAGAAAGACTGACCGGTCCGAGCACGCGCCTAAGCTGAGTCATGCCGCAAGATTAGCCGGTCCACATGAAATATGAATGCGACCGGAGCGCACGACCTGCTTGAAGTGCTCCAGAAGGCGCAGCACGACCTTGGCGACGCGCGCCACATCGCGTATGTCTGCCGATGGAAAGCCGGTTTAGCTCAGCTGGTAGAGCAGTGGTTTTGTAAACCGAAGGTCGGGGGTTCGAGTCCCTCAACCGGCACCATATTTTCTTGTTCTCCTTCGCATCCGCTCAGTCGATCCTCCCCCGGATCAAGTCCGGGGTGCGGGCGGCTGTTCGCCTTGCGAGCGCTTCGCGCTCGGGGCACCTCATATTGCGGCGGTTCAATAGCTTAGCGGTGGATGACATGTGAAGGGGCTGACATCCTGCCCGATTGAGCGGATGCGAAATAGGATTGATAAATTCTGTCATCCCGGACGCGAAGCGATCCGGGACCTTCTGCCTTTAAAGGATGAATTGGTGGGTCCCGGATCAGGTCCGGGATGACAGGTAGCCTGGAGTGGGGCGCCGCCCTACCCCCTAGCCCTCACCCGCACCCCGTCACTGATGCGGTCTGAAGGGTAGAGCACCAGCGTTTCGTCGGCGGCCAGACCGCTGAGGATCTGGGCGTCGATGCCGTTGGAACGGCCAAGTTCGACGATGCGGAGCTCGGCACGCCCGCCCTGTGCGACGAAACAGGCCCAGCCTTCGGTCGTCCGAAACAGGGCGGCGATGGGGGCGATGATCTCGTCTTCACCGCGCCAGACTTCGATGCGCGGTTCCACGCGAAAGCCGTGGCCAAGGCTCGCCCAGCTTTCAGGCGGGTCGATGAGATCAAGGATGACGTTGACCCGCTGCTCCTCCACGCCCAGTGCGGAGATTTTCAGAAAGCCGGTCGGTTCAATCCGGCGCACACGGGCATTTAACACGCCCTCCCCGCCCCAGGCTTCGATTGTCGCGTTCGCCCCTTCAGCGATGCGCACCGCGTCTGTGGACAACAGCTCGGCGACAATCTCCAGATCGCGTGGATCGCCGAGCTCCAGCACCGGCTCGCCCGGTTGCAGGACGGTCTCGCTTTCCTGAAGGCGGCGCAATACGCGGCCGTCGATAGGACTGGTCAGATTGACCACACCGCGCGCAAACCCGTCATCGCCCGGCTCCATCAGGCGCGCCGCTGCCGCATCACGTTCAGCAGTTCGGGCGCGCACATTGGCGCGCGCCGTGCTGAGCGCGGCTTCCGCACTGCGCAGCTCCAGCCGGGCGCGATCCACAGCCCCTTGAGAGACCGTGCCGCGCTCAGCCAGCGTTGAAACCCGGCGCATCTCCGTACGGGCATACTCCACCTGGGCGTCAGCCTGAGCCACTTCAGCATTGGCAAAGCCCAGCAACGCTTCGGCAGCCTGCTGCGCGGCTTCTGCTTCGCCCTGGGACCGGGCATCAAGGAAGGCCGGGTCCGACGGCAGGATATTGGCCAAAGTCTCGCCAATACGGACCGGATCCCCCGGCTCGGCCTCGACCCTTAACAGCCGCCCGCCAACAGGAGCTGAAACGGTGTAAACCTCCCGAACCCGCGTATAACCTTCGTCCTGAACGGTCACGACCAGCGTGCCGCGGTCGACCTGCGCAAAATCAGCGGGAACCGGCCGCGGCATGAAGGACCAGCCGATGGCCAGCACCAGGACAATGCCGGCTGCGGCCCAGAAGATCGTGCGGAAACGCAGTTTCATGGTCGGCGGCCTCCTTAGCCGCAGGGAGGATTATTCTCGGGTTTTCAGCACCGCCACAAGATCAAGCGAGTCTATCCGGCGACGCACAATGAACCCGCTGGCCAGCGTAATCAGGACCAGCACAAGCACGGCATAGCCGTAGGTTTCTGCAAAGATGACAAAGGGTAGCCGGTAGTAATCGGTCGACATGGCCAGCGAGATGCCCCACGCCATCCCGACCCCCGCCAGAAGGCCGAGCGGTATGGCGGCCAGGGTCAGAAAGCCCGCCTCCCCCAGCAGGATGTAGCTGACATCGCCGCGCGAGAATCCGAGCACGCGAAGCGAGGCCAGTTCGCGCTCACGCTCCGCCATGGAGACACGCAGGGCGTTGTAGATCACGCCCACGGCAATCATGCCGGCAAACAGCGTGTAGATCATGACGGCCGAGCCCATGGCCCGGTCCAGCGTCTCAGAGAAGTTGGCTTTGGCCAGCGACTGAAGCTGAACAGCGCCGACCAACGGGGCTGCTTTAAGTTCCAGATAGATGTCGTTTACATGGTCAGGATCAACGCGCAGATGCGCGCCTGAAACCACCCGGGACTCGCCCAGTGCTGCGTTCAGGTCCTGAAGGCGCATCTGTGCTCCTGAGCCCACAAGCACAGTTGGCGTCGCCACCACCGGCAGCCGAAGCGTCGGGCGGGCCCCTTCGGTGATCTGCGCGGTAATGGTATCGCCAGCGGTCACACCAAGCCGCTCTGCCAGATCCAGCGACAGCGCCAGCCCGCCCGGCGGGGCGGTGGTCGCCTCGCCCGAAGCAGAGATCATGCGCGACAGCAGCGGAAGCTCCGGCACACCGGTCAGCGGCTGCAACACCTCGCGGTTTTGAAATTGAAGCCGGGCGCTGGCGCTGCGAAAGGGTTCGGCCTCCAGCACACCTTCACGGCTGCGCAGCTCATGAAACGCGCCCATGGAGCGGGCTTCTACAAAATAGACCGACACATCCTGGCGGTTGGAGATGTCGAAATAGCGCTCGACCATGACCTCCATGGAGTCGGTAAAGAACAGGCTCATCACCAGCGTTGCGCCGGACGCTGCAATGCCGGCGACTGTGAGCGCAGTGCGGGTCGGCCAGCGCAAAATCTGGCGTAGAATCATGCGGGTCTGCTGATCAAGCCCGGGCGCGGCCACAATCGCGGCCCCAGCTGCGCGCGAGTAATCCGGCGGCGGCGGTGGACGCATGGCCACCGCAGGATCAAGCCGCGCAGCCCGACTGACCGACCAGATCGCGCCACCCCCCACAGCAATCAGTGTGACCAGAACGCCAACCGCGTAAACTGAGGGCGGAACAGAGAAAATCAGGAAGGGAAAGCTGTAGTACTCAGTATACATAACCGCCATGGCGTGGCCGAGCCAGAGCCCCGAACCAAAGCCCAAGGCCATGCCCAGCGCCGCAATCAGGCCCACGAGCTTGAGGTAATGAATTGAGACCTGGAGGGCGGTGTAGCCGAAGGCTTTCAAGAGGCCGATCTGCTCGCGTTCCACCGCGATCAGCCGGGTGATCACGACGTTGACGAGGAAGGCCGCCACCGCCAGAAAGATCGGCGGCAGGATATTGCCCATGGTCTGAAGCTGCTCGATCTCGGCACTGACAAAAGCGTCGGAGACCTGTTCGCGCCGGGTATAGGCCCCCACCCCGCCATAGGGCTCCAGCACACGATCAACGGTGGCACGTACCGCCTCGGCCTCGACACCGCGGCCCAGGCGCAGCGCCGCCAGGTTGAAGGCGCCGTCCTGATCAGCAGCGGTCTCAAGCGCCTGGCGGTCCATCCACAAGACACCAAACAGGCGCGGATCGGGGACCAGCTGGCCCGGTGCAATCGCGTAGACATATTCCGGCGACAGGGCGAGACCGGTGATCGTCAATCGCTCGCGTTTGCCGCGAATGGTGACATCAAGCGTATCGCCAATCTCCAGCCCGTGGGCCAGCGCAAAACTTTCCAGCGCCACCACCTCATTACGGTGGGCTGAATCCGGGCGCTCGCCTCGCAGCATGTGAATGTCGTTGACCGAAGCAGGCCCGCGCGGCAGCGAGTAGATGAGCCCGGTTGGCGGTTCCTCCATGGTAGGCATGTCGAACAGGACCGGCGCCGTGATACGCGTCTCGACCGCGGCCACGCCTTCGATATTACGCAGGTCTTCGATAAGCGCGTTCGGCGCGCGGACCGCCGGGGCCCAGATATCGGCAAAGCGCGTCCGCTCGTAATAGGCATCGCGGGTTTCGGTCAGCGATTGCAGCATGCCACCCATGACGAGCTGGATCGCAACGCCGGCGGCGATCACCAGACCAATGGCAAGCGCCTGGCCACGCATGGCCCAGAAGTCCCGGCGCAGCTTGGCGTCGAGCACTGAAAACAGCCGCCGCCTCACCACACAATCTCCGAGGGTTGCTTCTTGACCGTGTTGACCCGGTTCTCCCGGATCTGACCATCGCCAAAGACGATGACCCGGTCGGCCATGTCGGCCACCGAGGCGTTATGTGTGATGATGAAGGTCGTCGCATTGAGCGCCGCATTCACTTCGCGCAGAGCCTCCAGCACCTTCACGCCGGTGGCCGAATCCAGCGCCCCGGTCGGCTCGTCGCACAGCAGGACCTGAGGGCGTTTGGCGATGGCGCGGGCAATGGCGACGCGCTGTTGCTCCCCACCCGATAGCTGGGCCGGGAAATGGTCCACACGCTTGTCGAGGCCCACCAGGCCCAGCGCTTCATCAGCGGGCATGGGGTCCGGAGCGACTTCCGTGACCAGCTCCACATTTTCGCGCGCCGTCAGGCTGGGCATCAGATTGTAGAACTGAAAGACAAAGCCGACATGGTCGCGGCGAAACCGGGTCAGCTCCCGGTCGCTGGCTGAATGCAGCGCCATGTCGCGGAAATAGGCTTCACCGCTGGAGGCGCGATCCAGACCGCCCAGAATATTGAGAAGCGTGGACTTGCCAGACCCCGAAGGCCCCAGCAGCACCACCAGCTCGCCTTCAGGGGCCACCAGATCCACCCCGCGCAGCGCATGCACGGCATTGGAGCCTGACCCATACACCTTCGACAGATCGCGGGTCTCAAAACAGGGTCTGGACACTGGGTTTCAGGGCCTCTCACTGAACAGGAGAGACCCTAAACCCATCCGGGTTTTAGAACAGCCCGTCGGTTTGCCGCATGGGGTGGTGGGTAATCGCCGATCAGCGCCTGATATCAAATGGCTAGACGAAAACAACCTTTGACAATACCGTTGCGCAACCTAGGGAGGGACGCATGAGTATACTGGACGAGATTGGCGGCAAGGGACAAAAGGCTCCTCTGTTCCCGGTTCTGGCTGAAAGTTCAAAGGAAGGGCGCACCTTATCGGTTGTCTTGGCCGTTCTTGCTCAGGTCCCTGAGTTTTCAGCAAGCCTGCTCAATGCAATCGGAAAGAAACACGGCAAAAGAACAAGCGTTGAGACGTTTACCGAAGTTAGTTTTCCAAAGGCGAATGACAGCAAACTGCGTCCTGACGGCTTGATTGCTGTCAGCACTGGACGAGCCACATGGACAGCCTTCGTTGAGGCCAAGATCGGCAACGCACCCTTGAAGTCAGAACAAATAGAAAGCTATTTGAAGCTGGCGCGCCAAGTCGGCGTGGATGCAGTTATTACCTTTACGAATGACTTCGCTCCGCTGCCCGAACACCACCCGATTCAGGTAGATCGGCGATTACTGAACAAAGTTTCGCTCTATCATTTCTCGTGGTTTTCACTTCTTACGATGATCAACCTGCTCGCACTCAATGACGATATTGAGGACGAGGACCATGTCTTTCTTCTATCAGAACTTCAAAGGTTTCTGCTGCACAACAGCGCTGGCCTGAAGCGTTTCGACAATATGGGAGCGGAGTGGCCTGCGGCGATTGAACAATTGCGTTCGGGATCCAGGCTTTTGAAATCAGCGCCCGAAACAGCCAGCGTAGTCGCCAATTGGCACTCCGAACTTCGCGACCTTTGCTTACTTCTTTCTAGAAAGACCGGGGCGAACGCGGATATCAAACTGCCTCCCAAACACCGAACTGACCCACGAGTGCGTCTTCAAGATGACGCCAAGACGCTATCTGAGAAAGGTGTCCTGTCCGGGTGCATTCAGATTCCAAATCTGGCAGGCCCAATTGAGGTCGAGGCCGACCTGAATACCCGAACCGCTCGCACATCAATGCGTTTGGATGCTCCGAAAGACAAGGCCCAACAACGATCGCGCCTTAACTGGCTGTTGCGCCAGTTGAAAGACGTGGAAAATCCGGACGCAGTTACAATAATCGCGAATTGGCCCGGACGTGCTCCACAGACCACTTCGACACTGGCACAGGCTGTAAACGACGAAAGCATTCACGTTCATCCTGACCGTTCGATGCTCCCGCACTCATTCATTGTGATGAAGCTCATGTCCGATGGCCGCCGTTTTGCCGGTCGCAAGACTTTTGTTGAGTCGCTTGAAACGCTCGTAGTCGACCAGTTTTACGGCGACATAGCCGAACGTCTCACTGCGTGGCGTCCACCAGCTCCAAAATTGCGAACCGCCATAGAAGACGAGCCCTCAGACGATGCGGAGGAGTAAGCCCTACTCCGCTGGCGCTGGGGCCTTGGCTTCGGTGTCGGGTTGGGCTTCGGCTTCCCTGGCGAGCTGTCTTGAGACCCAGTTCGGGGTTTTGGTGAAGCGGCCAAGCGAGGCGTAGGCGGCCGGGATCACGAACAGGGTGAAGAGCGTGGCGACCAATACGCCAGTGAAGATCACCACACCGATAGAGGCGCGGATCTCCGAGCCCGGTCCTGCGGCAATTACCAGCGGCAGCGCGCCGATGGAGGTCGACAGACCTGTCATCAGGATCGGACGCAGGCGCGTGGTGGCGGCTTCCACCGTGGCTTCGCGCAGCTCCAGCCCCTCTTCGCGAAGCTGGTTGGCGAATTCCACCACCAGAATGCCGTTCTTCGCCGCAAGACCGATCAGGATGATCAATCCGATCTGGGAGAAGATATTGAGGCTGTCGCCCATCATGTAGAGACCGAAGAGCCCACCGGCGACGGCAAGCGGCACGGTCAGCATGATCATCCCTGACTGGATCAGGCTCTCAAACTGGGCCGCCAGCACCAGGAAAACGATCAGCAAAGCCAGCGCAAAGGCAAAATAGATGGCGTTGGACGAATCCAGGAACTGGCGCGCCTCGCCCACATAGGTGGAGCCCATGGAAGCTGGCAGGGTTTCAGCCGCCCAGGTATCCAGCCATTCCACCGCTTCGCCCAGCGTGTAATCGCCGGTGATCGTCGCAGACACCGTGATTGCACGCTGGCGGTCGATGCGGTTGCGAGACGACGCTTCGCCGGTTTCACGCAAGGTCACAAGGCTGGAGAGCGGAATCAGCTGGCCACTTCCGGCGCGCACATAAAGCGTCTCCAGATCATTGGCGCTGGAGCGTTCCTCGCGGCGGTTTTCAAGCACCACGTTGTAGGCTTCGCCCCGGTCGATGAACTGGCCCACACGGCGCGAGCCCAGGTGGGTCTGCATGGTGCGGCTGATATCGGCCACGGCTACACCCAGCGCGGCCGCCCGCTCCCGGTCGATATCGACCAGGAGACGCGGTGCCGTCGGCTGATAATTCTTGTTCGCGCGGATGAGGTTCGGATTGTTCGCGTTGATGTCGGCGATCAGGCGGTCGGCCTCGATATCAAGGCTGCGATAGTCCGGCCCCTGCAGGACGAACTGGATATCGCCACCACCGGGCCCACCGCCACCGCCCAGCGGAGAGCGCATGGACACAAAGGCGCGCACACCGGTCAGCTGGCCCAGACGGCCATTGATCTCGTTGACGATTTCCTGACCGGGACGCCGCTCATCCCACGGCACCATGGAACCGATCACGATGCCCGAATTGAAACCTGAACCACCCCAGCCCGGCGACACCACCAGCACACGTTCAAGCTCGCCGCTTTCCACGTAGTCGTAGACAATCTGTTCGGCTTCGAGCACCTGCTCAGCCATGTAGTCAAAGCTCGCCCCTTCAGGTCCGCCCATGAAGCCAAAGAAGCTGCCACGGTCGGTGGGCGGGGTCAGTTCGCTGGGAAGCTGGCTGAACATCCACCAGGACCCGCCCAGGGCGACCAGAACCATAGGGATAACAATCGCCGGGACGCGCAGGACAAAATCGAGGCTTTCGCGATAACTCGCCTGAACCCGCGTCACCAGCTCACCGACCCAGCGGGCCGGACCGCGCGCCTCAGAGCTCGGCTTGAGGAGCTTCGACGTCATCATCGGCGACAGGGACAGCGCCACAAAGCTCGACAGGACAACCGCGCCGGTAATGGCGACCGCCAGTTCTGAGAAGATGCGACCGATCAGGCCGGGCAGGAAGATCAGCGGCACGAAGACCGCAACCAGCACCGCCGTTGTGGCGATCACCGCGAAGAAGACCTGATTGCCGCCGCGCAAGCTGGCGAGCTTTGGTGGCTCGCCCATGTCGACCCGTCGCTGGATGTTTTCCAGAACCACAATGGCGTCATCGACCACCAGACCAATGGCCAGCACCAGCGCCAGCAGCGTCAGGATGTTGATCGAGAAGCCGGCCCAGGCGAGCACGGCAAACACGCCCACCAGACACACCGGCACCACCAGCGCAGGGATAATCGCGGCGCGGAAGCTGCCCAGAAAAAGATAGATCACCAGAACCACCAGCGTGGCGGCCACCGCGAAGGTGCGCCAGACTTCGGCGATGGATTCCTTGATGAAGACCGTGTCGTCAGACGCGGAGATCATCTGCATGCCTTCGGGCAGCTGGGCGCGCACACGCACCGATTCAGCCCGAATGCGATCGGCCACGGCCACGGAGTTGGCCTGGCTTTGGCGCACAAAGCCGATGCCGATCATGTTCTGGGCGTTGCCACGGAAGATGGCACGGGTCTCTTCAGCCGCCAGCTCCACGTCAGCGACTTCATCAAGGCGGATGACGTGGCCTTCGTCGACCACCCGCACCGGCAGGCGTGCAAAGCTTTCAGGGTCCGCAAACAGGCGCTCCACGCGCACAAAGAGCTGGGTATCGGCGGTTTCCACCGCACCGCCCGGCGCTTCCACGTTTTCAGAGCGCAGCGCAGCCTCGATATCGCTGACGGTGACGTTACGTGCGGCCATCGCCTGGGGGTCGAGCCAGATGCGCATGGCGTAGCGACGCTCGCCGCCCACGCGCACCTGCGCGACGCCATCAATGACCGAGAAACGGTCTACAACGAAGCGCTCGGCATAGTCGGTCAGCTCTTCAGCCGTCATGCGATCAGACAGCAGGTTATACCAGAGGAAGGGGCGTGCATCGCCGTCCTGCTTGGCAACCTCGATCTCTTCAACATCTTCAGGAAGGCGATCACGGATACGCGACACCGCATCGCGCACATCGTTTGCTGCCGCTTCGATATCGCGCGCCAGCGTGAACTGGATGGTGACACGAGCCGAGCTGTCGCGCGACGAGGAGCTGATCGTCTCCACGCCCTCAATCCCGGACAGGCTGTCTTCGATCACCTGGGTCACGCGGTTCTCAACGACTTCGGCGTTCGCGCCGGGGAAAGAGGCACTGACCGACACGATGGGCTGGTCCACGTCCGGCAGCTCACGCAAGGGCAGCTCGCGCAGCCCCATAAAGCCAAACACCATGATCAGCGCACTGATCACAAAGGCAAAGACCGGGCGGCGGACGGAAATATCAGACAGCGTCATGGTCTTAAGCTCCACCGGCCGCAGAGATAGCGCCGCTGCCAGAGCCCCCGGCGCTCGGCCCGCCGACAGGCTGAACCACAGAGCCGTCGCGCACACGGTGCACGCCTTCAGCAATCACCTGCTCACCCGGCTCCAGACCTTCGCGAACTTCAACAACGCCATTGCTGCGCTGACCAAGCACGACGGACCGGCGTACAGCCTGCATACCGCGCTCGCCCTCACTGACAACAAACACAAAGGTGTCGTCGGCAAAGCGGACAATGGCAGACCCCGGGATAGACGGCGCATCGCGCTCAGCACGGCGCATCTGAACCGTCATCAGCATGCCGGGGCGCAGGCGGCCGTCTTCATTATTGATGACCGCACGCACGGTCACGGCGCGGGTGGCCGGATCGATCCGCGTATCAACCTGATCGACGACGCCTTGAAACACTTCATCGGGAAAAGCCGCGCTGATCGCTTCGACCGACAGGCCCGGCTCGATCACCGACAAAAAGCGTTCCGGCACGGTGAAATCGAGCTTGATGATGCTGGCATCATCAAGCTGGGCAATTACATCACCGGGGCGCACCAGCTCACCCGCGCTGACATTGCGCAAACCCACAACGCCTGAGAACGGCGCACGAATAATGCGGTCGGCAACCCGCGCTTCGATCGCTTCAACGCGGGCACGAGCGCGCTCATTGGCAGCCACGGCTTCATCAAGGCGCGACCGGGGTGCAACGCCGCGTTCGGTCAGGTCGCGGATACGCTCCACGTCTCGGACGGTTTCACGCAAGGTGGCGCGCGCTTCGGTCAGGCCGGCAGCCTCTTCAGCGTCAGCCAGCTCAGCCAGAATCTGGCCTGCTTCGACCCGGTCACCAGAATCAAACTCAAGGCGAGCGATCACGTCGGCGACCTTGGCGGTGATCGTCACGGATTCGTTGGCGCGCGCCGTTCCCAGCGCTTCAACGATGTCGGCAAACGAATAGAGCCCGACCTCATGGACTGCGACCGGCGTTGCTCCGCCGCCCCATCCGCCACCGGAGCTGCCCTCATCAGTTGCCGCACGCAGAAATACCGCAGCAGCCATGGCAATCAGCACAATTCCGACGACAATCAAAAACGCATAGCGCCGCATGGCGGACTCCCTTCAAGTTGGAGGGGGATATGCGACGAATTGGGCGAAAGGCAAAATCACACAGCTGTGAAGCGCTAGAAACTTCGCCAGATCGACGCAGTCACCGCAAATTCCTCGCTCATTCGCTGTTGATTGACCGTGGTCAACGCAGAGACCTGAACCAAGCTTTCACCCGGGGTCGGCAAAAGAAGCGAGACCTGAAAGCGGTGCCCGGTATAACTGACATGCTGGCGGTCGCTATCGACGGCCCAGACCGAATAGCTCTGCGCCATCACCCGCGTTCCAAACAGAAAGTCGCTGCCTGCGGTCAGGTCGAGGCGGACCTCGTCACTGGCATCATCTCCGCGCATGCGCATGCCCGCGCTAAGCTCAATGAAAGCGCCCTCGCCCACCGAGCGGCCGACCAGAAGCCGTGTATCCACATCACCGCCACGGGCCCCGAAAGCTTGGTTGATCCAGTTTTCGCCAGAGCCTGGAATGCCGGCCATCACCTGACCGGCGACCGCCCAACGGCCATGCTGTAGCAGCTGAACCCGGGCACCGAGTTCGATCCCGCCAATACCCGATACGGGTGGAGCCGGCTTTTTCTTGAAGGCGGTCACACGCTGGTGGAGCTGCTGGAAGGCCCCGCGCCCAACCAGTGTGATCTGGTCCGTCAGACCAAACTCGACATAGAGCGAGGCTTCAAACTTCAGGTGGCCGCGGTTTGCAGGCTGGGCGTAGGGATCAAGCCAGTGCATCCCCAGCCCTGCGATCACGAGGCCTTCATATTTGCGCTTGGTCCACGCGCCCGCCTCAGCGCTTGCGGGGAAGGCAAGTCCTGCAATCAGAGCAAACAGGCATGCGAGGCGGACCAATAGCGCCTCCCTCATGGTTAACCCATGAAGGAAAGCGCTTTAGGCGAGTGGCGCCAAGTTTTTTCTCTTGATTGGAGAAATTATTGATCGTAGCCGGGGCTCTCGCGGCCCACGCGGTCGCGCACAGCTGCCCAGGCAATCCCGAGGAAGAGCTCGTTGGTCACCCCCTCCTCGCCCTGCTTGTACACGCGGGTCTGCATGTCCTCGCCCCACTCAATCAACTCAGCGCCAGAGCCCTGAGCCTTGGTCTGAACCGCGCAGGCGCGCTCCAGCAGATACATGCGCAGATAGCAATTGAACGGGTGATCACCGGTCGTTAGCGTCCCGTGATTGCGCAGGATCATCAGGTTGTGCTCGCCCAGATCAGCCACCAGGCGCTCCTTCTCCTCATGATCGAGCGCGATGCCTTCATAGTCGTGATAGGTCACGTCCTTCATGACATTCATCGCCAGCTGGGAGATCGGCAGCAAGCCGCGCTTCTGGGCCGAGACAGCAACACCGTCATCGGTATGAAGGTGCATGGCGACCTTCACGTCCGGACGCGCTTCATGGATCGCAGAATGAATCGTGAAGCCGGCCGGGTTGATGCCATAGCGTGAGGGCGGCAGGACATTGCCCTCAATATCCACCTTCACAAGGTTGGAGGCCGTCACGTCTTCAAACAGAAGCCCGAACGGATTGATCAGAAAGTGCTCGTCCGGCCCGGGCACCCGCATGGAGATATGGGTGAAGAACAGGTCGTCCCAGCCATGCATACGCGCAAGCCGGTAAAGCGCAGCAAGGTCGCAGCGCGCTTCCCACTCTTCAGGGCTCACCTGATCCTTCACAGAGATATTGGCTGCGTCGTCCATGCTATCCTCCCATGCGCGCCCGTTGGTTCGGTCACGACTGCTTTGTTGAATCTCACCCACTAAAATTGCGCCCTGAAGCGCTCACGTCAAACGTCGCGCGCAAGCCGAAGGCCGCTCATCTGCCATTGCGCATTTGGCGGGAAGAAATTGCGATAGGTGGCACGCACATGATCTGGCGGACTTAACGCCGATCCGCCACGCAGCACATATTGGCCGCACATGAATTTGCCGTTGTATTCGCCGATCGCACCTTCAGCGGGCTTGAAACCCGGATAGGCCGTATAGGACGAGCGGGTCCATTCCCACACCTCGCCAAACAGTCCCTGGAGCGGACCTTCGTCATTTGGAGCGACAGGATGCAGCCGCCTGTCAGGATTAGCCCAGCGTCCGCGGGCGGGGTCATAAGCACGCGCGGCCAGCTCCCACTCGCGCTCGTCCGGCAATCGCGCGCCAACCCAGTCGGCAAATGCGGAGGCCTCGAAGTAATCCAGATGGCACACCGGGGCGTCAGGATCGAGGGGCTGCAGCCCGTGAAGCGTATGTTCCATCCAGCCGCTATCGGTCTTGCGCCAGTAGAAGGGAGCGGCCCGCCCCTCTTCGCAGATCACGCCCCAGCCCTCGGCCAACCAGTGGCGCGGCTCGTTATAGCCGCCAGCCTCCATAAAGGCGAGGAATTCAGCGTTCGTCACAGGCAGGGTCGCCAGCTCGAACGGATCAATCCACGCCTTGTGAACCGGCCCCTCATTGTCAAAGGCAAAGGACGAACTGGCGTGACCAAAGACGTCCAGCCCGCCCTCGAACCGAACCCATTGCGGAGACGGCGCAGATGCAAGCATACGCGGCGTGTCCTGTCCGCCGACCGAATAGGCCGCTTCGGGAAAGGAGGCCCGGCTGAGTACGTGTTTGATATCGGTCAGGAAAAGCTCTTGATGCTGCTCCTCATGGGCAACACCGGTCTTCAGGATCATGCCGACCTTGCGAAGCGTGTCCGCGTCAGCCGCATCGAGAAATTCAGCAACGGCAGCGGTGACATAACGCCGGTATGCCAGCACCTCATCCAGCGATGGTCGGGTCAGGAAGCCGCGTTCAGGTCGCGGATGCCGGTCACCGACAGCCTCGTAATAGGAATTGAACAGAAAGTTGAAGCGGGCATCGAAAACCGCATACCCACGCTTGTAGGGCTGTAGCAGGAAGGTTTCCCAAAACCAGGTGACATGCGCGAGGTGCCACTTGCCAGGGCTAACATCGTCCATGGTTTGAACGCAGAGGTCTTCTGCCGACAATCCCGCGGCCAGAGCCTCGCTGCGCTCGCGAACCGCCAGGAACCGCGCCTTCAGGGCAGCCGCGTCGTCGGCCATTACATCCTTGGGCATCAGACCTTTCCCCTGCTTTGCCGCGTTAACGCTAATGATTTAATAACGGTATTGCTGGCAATTTGTAACACCATTCGACCAATTTGGGTCCAGAAGGTGGGGAAATCACCCATGGCCGGAGAAAAAGGCAGCCGCGTCTCGATTGAGACCAGCGACCCGATCCGTGCAGGTCGCAAAGCGCTGGACATCGCTCAGCTTTGTTCTCTGCGCCCGCTGCCCGACCCTGTGATCGCCGAGTTCGATGCGCCTCTGGTGGCACTGTTGCAGGTGGCCGAGGCCTCTATTCGTGCCCGTGTGGCGTTGCGGTTGGCCGGGTGCTCCTGGGCCCCCCGTGAAGCGGTGCGCATGCTGGCCTTTGAGCCACTGGACATTTCCAAGCCCATTATCGCTCGCTCGCCGCTCCTGACTGAAGCCGACCTGTTAAAACTGACCCGCGAGGATGAAGAGCATCGCCTGCTGATTGCCCGGCGCCCGCGTGTCTCAGAGGCTGTGAGCATTGCCGTGGCGCGTTATCGCGAAAGCCGGTGCCTAATGGCGCTGGCGCAAAACGAGGGCGCAGAGCTTTCTGATTACAGCGCTGAAGATTTTGCCGAGACTGCACGGGCTGACGAGACCCTGCAGGCCGCCCTCGCCGGTCGCTCGGACATGAGCCAGTCGATGGCGCAGGTGATCTTCGCCCTTGCCGGAGAAACAGTGAAGCAAAGCCTGACCGAGCGCTTCCCGGATCTGGCCGCCACACTCATTGATCAGGCGGTGGATGAGGCCACAGACAAGCCCGAAGCCCTTTCAAGCGCTGCAGCAAAGCTGGCGAAAGCCGCCGCAGAAAAAGACTTCCTTACGAAAGCGGACGTTCTGGAATCGGCCCTCCACCGGAGACTGGAGATTACCGATCAGGCGGTATCGACCCTGACCGGGATTCCGGTTGAGGACTGGCAACTGGCCCTCTCACGGTCGCCGCTGCGTGTGTGCCTGCTGGCCTGTCGTGCCATGGCGATGAGCTGCAAGGAAGCCACGCGCTTCTACTTCGCCCTGTCTGATTGCGGGCGATGCCACCGGATGGACCCGGACGCATTTGAGCGCGCTTGCACCGAAATCTACGATGAGTATGCACGCGACGATGCGCGTCATGCCTTGCATCGCCTGGGCGCAGGCGGTTCTATCAGCTAAGCGTTTTTTAATTCGCGGGGCTGATGCCGGATTTCATGGATATTGCTTATTTCGTAGCCGATCGCGCCGATGCGCAAGCTGCCAAGGCTAAGCTGGTGGAGCGCTATGGCGAAGTCCCCGTTGACGCCTGTGAAGTGCTGGTCGCGCTAGGCGGCGACGGGGTCATGCTTGACGCTCTTCATGCCGTCATGGACCAGGACATCCCCGTATACGGCATGAATTTTGGTTCAGTCGGCTTTTTGATGAATGAGCCAGGCGAGGACGACCTGCCCGCACGCCTGCGTCGCGCTGAACGTGCTACCATTCATCCGCTACGGGCGACAGGGACGCTGGCGTCCGGACAGACCTTTGAGTCGCTGGCCATCAATGAGGTTTCGCTTCTGCGCGAAACGCGCCAGACGGCAAAAATCCGCATCTCCATCGATAATACAGTCAGGCTCGACACGCTGGCGGCTGACGGGGTGATCGTTGCAACGCCAGCAGGGTCAACCGCCTATAACTTCTCTGCCCATGGTCCGATCCTGCCACTGGACGCCCAGCTTCTGGCCCTGACCCCCATCAGCGCGTTTCGGCCAAGGCGCTGGCGTGGTGCGCTCCTGCGACACTCCAGCAAGGTTCAGTTTGAAGTCCTTGAGCCGCAGAAACGGCCGGTCTCGGTCGTGGCCGACAGCAAGGAATTTCGCGATGCCGTGCGCGTGACGGTTTGCGAAGCCACCGATAAACGCCTGACCATGCTGTTCGACGAAGGACGCGCACTGGATGAGCGGATCTTGACCGAACAATTCCACACAGACTGAGTGCTTAGGCGGACATTAAGCAAATGCGAGTAGCCTGACCCATGAGTTTGGATATCAGGTTCCGAGTGCAATGTCCGCTGCGACACAAACAGAACAGGCAATGAGCAATTTGCGAGCCCTGCTTGTGGACGACAATGCAGCCATGCGCGGCATTGTACGAACCGTCATGAGTGCGTTTGGAATAACCCATGTCTTTGAGGCGGCAGGCGCTCAACAAGCGCTGGAAACGCTAAGATCTGAGCCTGTTGACCTGATGGTTCTCGATTGGAAAATGCAGCCGGTCGACGGGCTGGCGCTGGTGCAGAAGATGCGCGCCTCAAAGGATGACCGCCTTCGCTTTCTGCCAGTGATCATGCTGACCGCCTATGCCGAACCGTCAAAAATTCGCGAAGCGCGTGATGCCGGTGTGACCGAATTCATGGTCAAACCCTTTTCCAGCGAAGCGCTCTACAAGCGCATTGCAAACATTGTGAACCGCCCGCGCCCCTTTGTGCGCACGAAAGCCTTTTTCGGCCCCGACCGTCGTCGCTTTACAAGCGTGTTCGATGGTGAGGAACGCCGCGAAGAAGCCCCTATTGCCTAAGAAACTGGTTGGAGCCCCAGCATGTCCAAGCGCGAAGATCCTATCGAAATCATCAATCCACCGAACATGCTCAAGGTGAAGGTTGGCGGCAAGCTGCCGTCGGCTGACCAGGCCATGATCGAGCGCGCCAACCGCGCGGTGGATAATCTCAAGTGCGAGTTTGCAGACTGGCTGGGTGAGGAAGTCACCAAGCTCGAGGCCCAGATGGTTGAAGTGCGCAAGGAAGGCCTTGGCGGTGCCAATGGCGAAATGCTGTTCACCACGGCCCATGACCTACGCGGCCTTGGCACCACCTACGAGTTTCCGATCATCACCCGCATGGCCGGGTCGCTGTCAAAGTTGATCGATACCCAGGAAAAGCGCGATAGCGCTCCCCTGCCCCTGATCGAGGCCCATGTGGGCGCAATCCGTGCTGCGGTCGTTCAGAACGTGCGCACGGAACAAGACCCGATCGGCAAGGCACTTGCTAAAGAGCTTGAGCGACAAGTTGTCAGCCTGGTTGGCGACGCGGCTTGAGGCATTATACCGGTCACGCTCTCGCGGAGCAGGTCTTACCCGATCTCTGCGAAAGCGTGACCAGATAACAGCCCTGCTTTTGAATTTAGCGATCTGAAGTATGACTGCGTCTGAAAGAGACATCCTGAATTATCAGGCCTCTAAACTCTGACCGTGACAGCCAAGGCTTAATCTGACCGGGCTCTCAATTGCGCTTCACGGAAGTTTAGCCATCCACGATATTGCTGGCTGATCGGCGTGGAGGGGTGCAGAGCTTCCAGAATATCGGGCATTACCCGCAACGAAGGTAGCTCCAACGCATTTAACAGTACGATTACGCCGTCTTTTGTTTCGGTATTCATGCCGACTATGGTGAGGACAGAGTAGTCATGGCCTCCGTGGGCGATCCACTGGGCGTCGCCATAGTCTAGAACTTCCCAGCCTAAACCATAGCCCTGCTCCAAAGGACAGTCGCCAACTCCAGGGGTGTCGCAATAAAACAAGGGGCGGTCTTTGACCGATTGAACCGTGTTTCGATCCTGCGCCAAAGCATCACCGTATCCGTCAGCGTTCGCGACTGAAATTACGAACGCAGCAAGGCTTTCCACCGTCATCGTCATATCGCGCGAGGTGCTGTAAGCGCCATCTTCCAGGCAGGTATTCGAAACGATCGAGCAGTGATACCCCCAGTCATTTCGAAACTCACCAGTATCCGCGTCGACACTCAGAGCAACATTCTCAAAATTCGCTTCACGGTACGCAAAAGAAGCGTCGGTTATGCCCATAGGCTCAAGCACCTCCGCTTCGACGAGCTCGGGAAACGGCACACCAAGCTTCGCCTCAACAAACCTCATCAGGTACTCAAAGCCTTCGCCAGAATAGCCAAAGGACGTGCCTGGATCATTCAGGAACTGGAGCCTGCCATTTGTGCGGCTTCGCCGATTGGGAAAGCCCGTCGTGTGGTTCAGGACCATCCGTGGCGTTAGCTGAAGCGCGCGCGGATCGTTTTCAAGATCAGGGTCGATCCAAAGGCTTCCCATTGGCTCATCAAGATCCAACCGCCCATCTTGAACAAGACGCAAAACTGTCTCTGTCGAAACCACCTTGGTAATTGAGCCGACATCAAATTGGGTTGACGGGGACGTTGGTATACCCGGTGCCTGCTCGCCATAGTAGCCAGTCCAAACAAGTTCTCCGTTCTCGATCAGACCTATGCCCGCGGTCCTCACATCGTGCCCATCGAGGATGGCCTGCACAGCCTCATCCAGTTCCGGATTGGCGCGCACCTCAAGGCGGCGCTCCTGAGGCTCCAATTCATGATTTGAGCTGGGTATACAGGCGCTTCCCAATAGTGCGAATACCCCAACCCAACATATTCCAATCCCCGCCACCGCAGTCGCTCCCTAATCCGCTAATCTCCAGCGGCTTTCAAACTGTCACGGCCAAATATGAGCCGGAGAGGTTGCACCACTAGACGACATACGAAGTGAAGCAGCGAGGTCCGTCGCTATGTTGGCGACGGTTCGCAAGCAGGCATTCCAAGCGGGTCCGGACCAGACTCCACCTCTCATACGGTAGGCTCGCGCTGTAACAGCAAGAGGTTGGGGCGACCGGCCTAACCAGGTATCCATCGAGACATTGAAATGCGGATAAGCGCTTTAAACGGCGGCCGCGACGCGGTCGCCGTTTTTGCTGATGGCGGCCTGGTCAGCGTCCATGCGGTCGAGCACATATTCAAGCTCGGCGATGGGAGCGCCCTGGAACTGGGTGAAGATGCGCTCAGCCAGCAATTTGCGGAATTTGGCGACATCCTCAGCACCACCGGTGCCAACCTCCAGCGAGTGCCATGCACCGATCGCGGCCCGCACGGCCGGCAGGATACGCTCTGGCATTCCCGCTTGCTTAAAGGCAGCACTCAGGCCGAGAGGACCCGCGTCATGGATCAGCAGCCAGGCCTTGGTATGGTCGATGCTCGCAAGCTCGGCAATGCAATGCTCAAACAGGGTCATATGACCGCGGAACAGGGTCCGCAGCAGGAAGGATGGCGTCAGGCGCCCATTCATCTGCATCTGCTGCACGAATCGACGCGGATCGGGCGCGAGCCCGCCCTGGTCCACCAGGTCGATTATTGCGCGCTCACGGGACGCCTCTGCCAGCTCCACAGCCAGCTGCGGCGGCAGCGCGTGGCGCGAAATCAGGCGGTCGATCATCGTGTCGGAGATGTGGGAGATCAGCTTCTCGGTGAACTCAGGTGGTAGCGCCGTGCGATCAACAAAGCGCTCCAGCACGGACGGATCATCGCTGAACCGCCCCACAGCCTTGTTGAAGGTCGGCAGCGTGAAGTCTGCGCCATCATTGGCTGCAGCCGTGCCAACCGCTTCTGGTGCGCCGACGGCAACAATCTCATCAACCACAAAAGCTGAAACACTCTCACGGCTGGCCACAGCGACCTGACGGACAGCATCGCTATTGCGCACGATCTCGATCAGGTCGGCATCTTCAAGGACCGGGGAGCCGGAGATCAACGGGATTGCGATGGACTCCACGTCCGCAGCCAGCTTCACCGCCACGTCATGGGGCAGATGCGTGCTGCGCCGAAGCGTAACCGCCAGCGCGCGTCGGACCAGGTCCGCAGCATCCTGAGCCAGGAAGCGCAGAATCTGATCGCCCATTTCACGCTCAGCGTCGGTCAAACCCTCATGGTCAATTCGCGCACACACCTTGCGGGCGGCCATGGCGCGCACCTCAGGGTCGGTCTGGTTGACCAGACGTTCAATATCGTCACGGCTCAGTCGGGCTCGCAGGGTCTGAACACTCATCGCACTTGTCCCAGTTTTGTCTTCACGCACCTAAAGTGCGCTCAATCTGTTAACGCGAAATTGCAAAATGTCTTTAATGCGCAATTAACTCTGATCCCGACGCTTGGCCGCTGCTGGCGCATCCAGTGACGCCAGCAGCTCCACAAGGGCTGGCGACAGGACACCGCCCCCGCTTTGAAACGCAGTAAAGCTACCCGGCATATAACCCCGGTCCGACAAAACAGCCGGTGCCGGGGCAACACCTGAGGTCTCGGATGCGTACTGAACACGGTCCGGCGCTTCGACACTCCGGCTTTCCCCGCTCAGGCGCTCCAGGAGCGCCTTGGCCGTTACGGGCCGCCCATCGTCGTAAAAGATTGGGCGATTGGCGGCGGCGGCCTGCGGGAAGGCCTGATCGGCGCGGGCCATCGGGCTTTGCTCGGCCAGGGTGATCAGATCGCCAGCTCCACGTGCGCCCAGAAAGTGAGCCGCATAAAGCTCGCCTGAGCTTGGCTCGCGACCGATCTGGCGACGCAGGAGCGCGGCGTTGTCCGCCGCCAACTCACCCGCCATCACGCTTGCCGTTTCAGCATCAAAGCGCATGTCGAGCACACGCTGGCGCTCGGCTGGATCAGCGATCGTGAAGCGGCCATTGGCATCGCGCTCGATCTGCGCTGCTTCAGCGCCTAGACCGTGCTTCTCACCATGGCGATGGACCATGGCAAGCCAGGTCTGTTCGATAAACTGGAACATGCCCGCAGCGCTGGATGTCTGCGCCTTGGCCTGAGGGTCGAAATTGCTTTCCCGCGCCGCCGTGCGCACCAGAAAGTCAAAATCAGCGCCGGTGCTCTGAGCCGCCTGCGCAATGACCTGGCGCGGCGAGAAGCTGCGCATATCAGCCGTTTCGGGGATCGGGGCAGCCATGGTGTGCAGCACTCCAGCGTGACGAATCGTTACGTCTTTGAGTGTCGGCCAGGCGGCGATAATCTTTGGTTAATGATCCCTTCGCGCCTGTAAACTTGCGCGATGCGGCGTAAAGGGTTTGGCGGTGCCTGGCAGCGGGCTGTCAGTCACCGCAGAAAGGCACGCCGCGGCAATAATCGGTGCCAGAAGCACGCCGTTGCGATACCCACCGCCAGCCATGATCAGCCCCGGCTCCAGCTCCCCCAGCACCGGCATAAGGTCCCTAGAGGCCGGACGCAGGCCCGACCAGTGTTCAACCGGGGCGATATCAGCAAGTCCGGGAAGCGTGCGCCGCGCCTGCTCAAGGAGGCGCTGCTGTCCGTCCTCAGTGGTTTCCACATCGTGGACGTCAGGCTCCACAGTTGCGCCCGCAATGACCCGATGGCCGGGCTTGGAGCAAAGATAGATGGAAAAGCCGCGCACCACGTGGCGTGGCCCCTGCCCCGGCTCGAGTTCAAACCCCAGCATCTGGCCCTTGATGGGCCGTACGGTGACCGGCTCCGGCAATTCGGCCAGCCCCTGCGCACCCGTGGCTAGGACCACACGGTCAGCGTCCAGCGTACGCCCGTCATGAAGCTCAACGCCCGTTACCGCTCCACCACGCCTGCGCAATGCTTTCACGCCGCTGCGCATCTCCATACGGCAGCCCGCCGCAAAGGCGGCCGACGTCAGCGCCCCGGCCAGCGCGCGATTATCCAGCTGACCATCGCCGGGAAAGACGAGCGCCCCGTCAGCGGCGGCAAGCCCCGGCTCAAGCGATTGAAGGGCTGCGCCATCGATCTGCTCAACATTGACGCCCAACGCCTCGGCCTGCGCCAGGACGCGGTGCGCACGCGCCAAATCCGCCTCGCCATAGAGCGGCGTGACGGACCCGTCCTGATTATAGCCAAGCGGCCCGGCGCTATATCCCTGCAGCTCATGGACCCAGTCGCCCCAATGACTGAGGCTCGCCTGAAGCAGGCCGGAAAAGGGCTGCGCCAGATCGTGATGGAGGTCCAGCTCCACACTGGCTTCAAATCCGGCTGCCAGCATTCCCCCAGACGCCCAGAGCGCTCCGCGTCCCGGCTCGGCCCGGTCAACAAGGGTGACCGCGTGACCGGCCCGCGCCAGCTGCCAGGCGCAAGACAGGCCGGCTGCCCCCGCCCCTACGACGACAATGCGTAACGCCGAAAAATTTGATACACTCACGGCAAATGAAACTCGAAACGAAGGCGCAGAACTGGCTTGGGCGAATCATCGCCGAAACGACCAGCACACTAAAGCGCATTGCAAAGGTGGATACCATGACACGACTGAATGCAGCCCTTCTTGGACTGGCTCTTGCGGCCTTCGGCACATCTAGTGTTCACGCGCAGGACGCTGTCACCAATGGTGCCAGCGAGCCCGCGCCCGAGCCTCCGCGCTGCGTGCGCCTTGTGAACATCAACGGCTACTCGGTCATTGATGACGCGCATCTGGTGCTGAATGGAGGGGCCTCGCGTCACTATCTGGTGACGCTGCGCCGGAACTGTTCCGGGCTTCGTTTCGGTGCACAACTGAGCACAACGCTGCGCTCTAGCGGACGGGTGTGCCAACCCATCGTGGAGAATGTCATCACCAGCGATGGCTGGCGCTGTCCGATCGATACGGTGGAAGAGGTTGAAAGCCTTGAAGCGGCTGAAGCGCTGATCGCAGCCCGCGCTCACGCCGAGGCCAACGCAGATAGCTCCCGCTAGGGCGGTTCAGGTTTGTCTAGGCCCGGCTCGCCAGATCAAAGGCAGGAATGGCTGGGCCCGCAGCGCCTTCGGTTCGCTCCAGAGGCGCGCGGCAGCTGCAAAGGAAGGCCTCACCGTCAGCCCCGGCTTTGCCGGTCCACGACCGTGCCAACTCACGCGTGTAGAAATTGGTCAAAGTGATACGCCACGCCTCGTCCGGCTCTTCTTCCTGACGACCGCAGGCATCAAGCGCAGCTTCATAGACGCTGTCAGCCCATTTCAACGCGTCACGCAGGTCTTCCAGGCGGGCACCTCCGGCTGGACCGGCCTTGCGCTCACCTTCGCGAAGCGCCGACAGATGCGCCCGGCTCAGCGCAATGCTGGGCGTGTCAGACGACAGCTGCTCGATATCCGGGCTCATCTCCGCCAGCTGGGCCGCCAGCTGGCGAGCCAGGCGCAAATCCTGACGCACCCGCGCCAGCTTTGTCGGGGCTGCACTTAAACGTCGCTGATCAAGATAGGCGTGACCGGCCTTTTCAAGCAGACGCCAAAGCGCCCCGCGCTGGGTCTCGGAGATCTGATGTTGAGCGCAGATCCGGTCGATGTCTTCAGAGGCATAGAGCAGCTCATGGTCGAGGATAACGAAGGTCGACTCACCCTTTTCGCTCAATCGTGCCACGGCCACCTCCCTGCCATCTGGACTCAGGACTATGGGCGACTCGTTTGCGCGCGTTAACCATTATGGCAGTTCGAATACCATTCTGCTGTGGAAAACTTCGGCTGCGGGGTGTGCAGATTTCCACACCGCCCCCGGCTATCACCGGCGTGAAGCTTTTGGCATAACAGCGCCATGACTGAATTTCGCGTTGCCGCTCTTTACAAATTCACGCCGCTGACCGCCGACACGACCTTGCAGGCGCACCTGATGGCTGCGTGCGAGACCCATGGCGTCAAAGGCATCCTTCTGATCGCGCCGGAAGGCATCAACGGCACGATTGCCGGAACCCCGGACGGTATCGAGGCGGTGCTGGACACCATCCGCGCCCTGCCCGGTTGCGCCGATATCGAGCACAAGGAGTCCACCGCCAGCGAGCAGCCCTTCCTGCGCATGAAGGTGCGCATAAAAAAGGAGATCGTGACGCTGGGCGTGCCGGGCGTCGATCCAAGCCGCGAGGTGGGCACCTATGTGGAGCCGGAGGACTGGAACGCGCTCATCAGCTCACCTGACGTGGTCACCATCGACACGCGCAACGACTACGAAGTGCGCATTGGCCAGTTCAAGGGTGCGGTGAACCCTGAGACCAAAAGCTTTACAGAGTTCCCGGACTGGTTCCGCAAGTTCAAGCAAACCCGGCCAAATGCCCGCATCGCGATGTATTGCACGGGCGGCATTCGCTGTGAGAAGTCGACCGCATTTGCGCTGACCGAGGGGCTGGATGAGGTCTACCACCTTAAAGGCGGAATTCTTAAATATCTCGAACGCATCGACGAAGGTGAGAGCCTGTGGGAAGGCGATTGCTTCGTCTTTGATCGGCGTGTTGCCGTGCGACACGGGCTGGAAGAAGCCGGTTACACGAGCTGCCATGCCTGCCGCGAGCCACTGTCGCCGGATGACGTCGCCTCACCGCTTTATGTGGAGGGTGTCAGCTGCCCCTTCTGTCACGCGGTACGCGATGAGGACCAGCGCCAGCGCTATGCCGAACGTCACCGCCAGGAAGAGCTCGCGCGGGCCCGCGGCGAGCGTCATGTGGGCGCTGTGTTAAACGACGATGGTGATGAGCAGACAGATGAAGAGAGCAAGAATGGCTGAGGCTCTGCCCATCCTCTACTCCTTCCGCCGCTGCCCCTATGCCATGCGCGGGCGAATGGCGCTGGACGTGGCTGACATCCAACAGGAACACCGCGAGATCCTGCTCAAGGACAAGCCCGCTGAAATGCTGGAAGCGTCGCCCAAAGGGACCGTGCCGGTCGTCGTCCTGCCCGACGGGACGGTGCTGGAAGAGAGCCTGGATGTGATGATGTGGGCGCTGGGGCAGAACGATCCGGAGGGCTGGCTGCGCCCAGACCTTAAGGCGGAAACCGACGCCCTGATCGCGGCCAATGATGGCAACTTCAAATACCATCTTGATCGCTATAAATACGCCACGCGCTATGAAGGTGCCGTCTCCGAAGCGCACCAGGCCGAGGCCAGCAAACATGTCGATACGCTGGAAGCGCGCCTTGGCCAGACGCCTCAGCTCTTCGGTGATGCCCCGACCCTCGCCGACATTGCGATCTTCCCCTTCATCCGGCAATTCGCCAACACCGACCGCACCTGGTTCGACGCGCAAAACTGGCCTGGCGTGCAACGCTGGCTCGCCGGGCATCTGGCGTCAGAGCGGTTCGCCCGGGTGATGAAGAAGTGGGAGTTGTGGGCACCTGCGACCTAGGCCGGTGACTTACGCATCCAGTACCGAGAACTTTGTCTTTCGATCATAGGTGTTCGCATCAATCGGCATGTGCGTGGACTTGATGGCCCAGCGCCCCTGATCGTCCAACAGAGCAACGCTGCGGGCGCTGAAATAGATCACGCCCTGTTCGCCTTGCGTATGCCAGACATTTTCAAGCGCCCGGATCTTGCCGTCAAAGGCACCGACCGATTTGAGCAGGTAAAAATGGGCATCGGCATCATCCCCGACGCGCCCCTCCAGGACGTGGCCTGCTTCAATTTCGGCAAACTGGCGATCAAGCTGGGTAAAGCCTTCTGAGAACTGTGACAGGCAAACGCGGCCGCGATCCTGGTACACCACACTTTCGAGGCCCTGGGAAATACGCACGCCGGCGTTGAGGCACAAGAAAGGCGACTTTGCCTCCATATCGGCAAGCAGCCCCCGAAGACGTAGAGCGACTGTGCGACCAGGCCGGGAATCGCCACTTTCGATACGGGATACCATCGCCTGGCTGACACCCAGCATCTCGGCAAAAGTTGATTGTTTCAGGCGCATTATGAACCGCATCCGGCGGACCTGTGCGGCAATTTCATTGTCATCAAACATGACCGCAGTATTCCTAATTCCCGTACTTTTTAAATGGGAATACCCCGCAACTTAAGACAGGGGTCCAGCATAAAAGTCCTACAGATGCTTCCGGTTGGTGCAGCCATTGCGGTCTTGATCCGAATATTCTGGTCACCCCAGGTCGACCTGCCTACGGTGACGCGAACATCAATGCATGGGGACATATCATGACGACATTTGTTTTTGCCGCCGCGACGGCACTGGCTTTGACCGGGGTTGGTTTTGCCGACCACCACAAATCACCTGAAGCCGTGATCTCGGGCATTTACGACGCCTTTGCCGCCGGTGATCCAGAAGGCTTTGCTGCCGCGCTTCATCCGGAGATCATCTGGAACGAAGCCGAGAGCAATGTCTACGCGGACATGAACCCCTATGAGGGGCCACAAGCGGTGATGGACGGTGTGATCGGGCGCGTGCTGACCGACTGGTCCACATTCAATGCCACGCCGGAAGAGATGATCGTTGAAGGCAACCGCGTCGTTGTGCTTGGTCGCTATACCGGCACACACGGCACCACAGGCGAAGACATCAATGCCCAGATGGTCCATGTCTGGACCGTTCAGGACGGCCAGGCCATCTCCTTCCAGCAATATGTCGACACGCTTCAGCTGCGCGAAGCCGAAACGCCGGACGAGTGACGGGCGACTTGAGACGGTCCGTTACTGCGGCGGACCGCCTTCAAACCCACCGGGTTCGCAAGTGCAACGGCCCACCTGCAGCGTCGGAAAGCAAGGGCAGAGCGGCGTCGAAAAAGACTTGATGGAACAATGGTACCGCCTCCCCGGTTCGAACGGGGGACCTCTAGATCCACAATCTAGCGCTCTAACCAACTGAGCTAAGGCGGCGCACCACATGGGTCGGCGAAAGACGCCTGACCGACAGGGCGCGGAACCTAGCTCCACCCGCCCCGCCGATCAAGACAGGTTTTGACGCTTGCGCAGCGCCGTGTTCAGTACCTGGCCGCAGGCCTTAAGCGTAGCCGTTCGCCTGAATATGCTGTCGCAGGGCGTTGATCCGTGTGGAGCTGGACGGGTGGGTGGACAAAAGCTCCACCTGCTGGCGCTGGTTCTGGGCCGCCTTGGCACTCCAGAAGGCCAGGGCCTGGCTGGGGCGATATCCGGCGGCATGCATGTAGTCCACGCCCTTCAGATCAGCTTCCAGCTCATGATTGCGCGAGTAAGGCAGCAGCACGCCAAAGGTCAGACCCGCGCCCAGAATGCCGGCCCACTGGTTGGAATTTTCCACACCGCTGGCCCCAAGCGCCACGTTGGCGATGGCAAGACCGGCACCGGTGGCCGCCTGCTGGCGTGCGCGCTGGGTGGCGTGCTGATAGTGAAGGTGAGCAATCTCGTGGCCCATGACCGTGGCGACCTGGTCGTCGTTGCTCATGGTCTCAAGGATACCGCGATAGAAAGCCACCTTGCCGCCGGGCAGCACCCAGGCGTTCTGGGCATCGGACTCAAACACCACGAATTCCCAGTTCAGATTGCCAAGCCCCGAATACGGCACGAGGCGGTTACCGACCCGCTCCACCCGGCGGCGCAGGGCCGGGTCCTGACTGACACGCTCCTGCTGCAGCGCCTGACTCCACGCGGCCTGAGACGCCTGCTGGACCTGAGCGTCGCTGACCAGAAACTCACCCAGCCCCCCGCTGGTTTCACAGGCGGTCATCAGCGGCACTACCGTGCCTGCAGCAATCCCCAGAAGGATCTCTCGCCGCCCCATGGACACACGCGGGGCTTTGTCGACAACGTCCTGGCTAATCGTCAGCTTTTCCATATTCAGCTCCCCTGCCGGAAAATTTTATTTAACTGCAACAACGCGCCCCCTGCCTTGAGCGCGTCAAATTTGGTAGACACTGTTCCAGTCCTGATCGGCGCTATCAAGCGCTGATTATCGATTCAGCCGAGCGGAGGCTAACCATGCGGCGCGTATTCATTGTTCTTCTGGTGCTTGTAGCAGCGCTTGCCGGGGCGATCTTGATCCTGCCTTCGCTGATCGGATCAGAGGAATTGCGCACCCGCGCTGAAGCTGCCGCCACGGACGCGCTGGGCCGACAGGTGACTCTGGTCGGAGACATCAGCCTGCAGCTCTTCCCCACCGCTCAGGTGCGCGCCGGTGACGCCCGCATCGCCAATGCCGAAGGCTTTGGGGACGAGCCTTTCGCTGAAATGGCCGAAATGCGCGTCAGCGTCGCCATCCTGCCGCTCATCTCCCGCCAGATCGAAGTACGCGAATTCATTCTGGTTGAGCCGGTTATCCGCCTGCAATCCCGAGCGAGCGGCAATAACTGGACGCTGGGCAATGCCAGCGGCGAAACGGTGGCCAGTGGTTCCAGCGAGGGTGGCTTTTTGCGTCGCCCCGGGGCTCTGCCCTTTGATGCCAGCTTTGGCGATGTGCGCCTTGAGAACGGCACCGTCATTTATTCAGACGCCAGCCAGACCCGCCGCTTTGACGGGGTGAACCTTGCGGTCGCCCTGTCCTCGGTTGATGAAGAAATTGCGCTGAGCGGTTCATTCCAGGCCGATGGTCGTCCGATGAATTTTGATGCACGCCTCGGCTCGCTGCGCGGCTTCTTTGAGGGGGCCGAAACTCCGCTTTCGCTCAGGCTCGATGGCGCGCTCGCCGATATCGGCTTTGAAGGCCAGATCGATGAAGGCGAAGGTCTGGTGCTGCGCGGCGGCGTGGATATGGACCTGCCACTGCCGGCGCTCGCATCCTATGCAGGCACGGACCTGCCTGAAGGCGACATTTTCCAGCGCTTTGTCGCGGAGGCTGACATCGTCGCCGACACCACCAGCGTGGCGCTGTTAAACGCTGCGCTCCAGTTCGATGACATCGTAGCCAATGGCGACATCACTCTATGGCTCAACGGGCCTCGACCTGATGTCGTAGGCGCGATCTCAACGGCCAATCTCGACATCACGCCCTACATCCCCGCCGACAGCGCAGCAGAAGCCGCAACGACCGAAGGCGGCGGCTTTCCACCCTGGAGCGAGGAAGAGTTCGATGTCGCCGCTTTGCGCCTGGTCGATGCCCAGCTTTCGATCCGGGCTGACCGCTTCAAAGCGAATGATATCGAGGCAACCAACGTCAACATTTCCGCCGAACTGGAAAATGGTCGGCTGGAAGCCGAGCTGACAGGCTTTGATCTATATGGCGGTCAGGGCCGGGTTGCCGGCGTGATGAATGCCCGCCGTTCAACAGCCAGCTACAGCTTTGACGTGGACGTCGACACGCTCGAAGCCCTGCCCTTCCTTCAAGCTGCGGCCGGATTTGATCGGCTTGCCGGTCTCGGCGGCCTGACGCTGGACGTGACCGCCAGCGGTAACAGCCCGGCCGCCATCATGAATTCGCTCAATGGTGCCGGTGATTTCGACTTTGCCAACGGGGCGATTGTGGGCGTGAACCTGGCGCAGGTGATCCGTACCGTTCAGGACGCCATCAACACCGGGGCCCTTCCCGCCGGGTTCGCAGACCAGCAGCAGACTGACTTCACATCGCTGGGGGGAACGTTCCAGATAGAAAACGGCAGCGTTCAAAACCTCGACCTCGCCATGCTCAGCCCGCTGATCCGGGTTGCGGGACAGGGCACCGTTGATCTGGCGAACCAGTCCATCGACTATCGTCTTAATCCGCGTGCTGTCGGGTCGCTGTCGGGTCAGGGTGGCGCCATTGATCTCAATGGCGTGGGCGTGCCAATCACTCTGCAGGGCAGCTTCAACGATGTCTCGGTCAGTATCGATTACGCCGTGCTGGCACGCGAGCTTGCCCGGTCGCAGGCCGCAGGCGCGCTTGGAGACCGGCTCGGTGACAACCCGCTCGGCAATGCGGCTCGCGATCTGCTCAACCGTCCGGACGGGCAGTCCACCGAAGAAGCCGTCGGCGGCGTTCTGCGCGGCCTGCTCGGCAATCGCCGCCCACCGCAGGACGAAGAGCCGGCTGAGGGCGAAGGCGACGGTGAAGAGGGTGAAGACGGCGAGGATGGGCCCGGTTAACGCCCTCGTGATCAGCTGGCGCAGGCGCTAAGCTTGATTGACGGCCTTCAGACCTATCTACTCCCCGCGACAAACCGCCCCAAAAATCGGGGCCAAACCGGGGAGACATCTAGATGATCCGTTCCGTTACACTTGCGGGAGCTGCAGCGCTCATGGCCTTTGCTGAGTTCGGCGCGCCAGCCGAGGCGCAATCTCATATTCCAGGTGACCGCGTCAGCGGCGAGCACTACGCCACGCGCTCTGTAACCACGGCGACCGGCGGCATGGCCGCAACGGCCCACCCCCTCGCCAGCCAGGTTGCACTGGATATCCTCAAAGCAGGCGGCAACGCCGTGGACGCTGCCATCGCGGCAAACGCGGCCACCGGCCTGATGGAGCCCACCGGTAACGGCATCGGTGGCGATATCTTTGTTATCATCTGGGACCCGGAAACCCGCCAGGTCTATGGCCTGAATGGTGCCGGACGCTCGCCCATGGGGCTCACCTATGACGAGGTGATTGAGATTGTCGGCGAAGGCGGATCGATCCCGGCCATGGGTGCCATGCCGGTCTCTGTTCCGGGCACCGTCGATGGCTGGTTCACCATGCATGAGCGCTTTGGCTCCATGCCGATGGAGGACATTCTGTCGCCGGTCATTTCCTACGCAGAGAATGGGTTCCCGCTGACCGAGACGATTGGCTACTACTGGGATCGCAACATGCGTATCCTCGACGCACGCTTTGAGCGTGGCGAATTCGAGGAATTTGCCAACGCGCAGGCCACCTATCTCACCGAAGACGGCGATGCCCCGCGCGAAGGCGAAATCTTCCGCAATCCGGATCTGGCAGACACCTACCGCATGATTGCCGAAGGTGGCCGCGACGCCTTCTATGATGGCCCCATCGCCCAGACGATCAACGACTATATGGAGCGTATTGGCGGCTGGATTTCCTATGAGGATATGGCCAATCACCGCTCGGAGTGGGTAGACCCGCTCAGCGTAAATTATCGTGGTTATGATGTCTGGCAGCTGCCGCCCCAGACACAAGGCGTTGCGGCGCTGCAGATGCTGCAAATCCTGGAAGACTATGACCTGGCTTCCATGGGCTTCATGAGCCCGGAAGCGCTGCACCTGATGGTCGAGGCCAAGCGCCTCGCCTTTGAAGACCGCGCGCGCTTCTATGCCGATCCGGACTTTTCCAACACCGATCTGGAAGCGCTGATCAGCGAAGAGTATGCCGACACCCGTCGCGCCCTGATCTCCACCAATGCCGCGATGGAGACGGTCACCCATGGTGATCCTTCAATACTGGAGGATGGCGACACGACCTATCTGACCGTGGCCGACGGCAACGGCATGCTGGTTTCGCTGATCCAGTCGAACTTCCGCGGCATGGGCTCTGGCCTGGTCCCGGATGGTCTGGGCTTCATGCTCCAGAACCGCGGCGAGCTGTTCAGCCTCGATCCGAACCACCCAAATGTCTATGAGCCAGGCAAGCGCCCCTTCCACACCATCATTCCAGCCATGATCACCCAGGGCGATGAAGCCTTCATGAGCTTTGGCCTGATGGGCGGTTCCATGCAGCCGCAGGGCCATGTCCAGATCATCACCTCGGTGATCGATTTCGGCCTGAACATCCAGGAAGCCGGTGATGCCGCGCGCTGGCGCCACGATGGCTCCAGCTCTGAAACGGGCATGGCGGGTGAAACCGCGGGCATCGGTGTTCTGCGCGTTGAAAGCGGCGTGCCTGAGAGCGTGCGCGAGGCGCTGCGTGCTCTGGGCCACGACGTCCGCGAAGGCGATGGCGGCTTTGGCGGCTACCAGGCCATCCTGCGCGACGCAGAGAACGGCGTGCTGCACGGTGCCTCTGAAATGCGCAAGGACGGCGCGGCTCAAGGGTATTAAAAGAGCACCTGTCCCGGCCAAGCGCCGGACTTGATCTGGCTCGCTGCGCGTCCGGGACAGGTCTTCTAACTCCTCAGCGAAGGAGTAACCCGACCACAATTCCTTCAACTGACTGGTTCAGTCACCATTCATGGCGGGCCCTTGATAGTCAGATGCGATATAAATGCGTGTCTGACTGACAAGGAGCCCGCCATGCGCGTTTCAGCCCTGATTTTCTCAAGCCTCGCGCTTAGCGCGATGCTTATGGCCCCGGCCGATGCCCAGCGTGGAGGCCGCGGTGGTGATGCGGACAATAACCCCACCATCACCCTGCATGACCTGCCCAACTTTGGGGGTCGCTCACTGACCCTGGACGGCGACGCGCCGGACCTGCGCTGGGTTCAGTTCAATGATCTGGCCAGCAGCTACAGCTTTTCCGGCGGCCGCTGGGAGGTGTGCCTGGAGCCGAATTTCCGAGGCACCTGTCATGTGGTGGACACCGATGTTGCCGACATGACACCCTGGGCGTTCAACAACCGGATCACCTCGGTGCGCGCTCTGCATCGCCCGGACCGGGATCGCCGTCAGGGGATCACGCTTTATTCAGGCCGAAACTATACCGGTCAGGCGGTGCATATCCGCGATATCGAGTTTGATCTGGGCGATGTCCGCTTTGACAATCAGGCCAACTCCATCGAGGTCCACTCCGGGACCTGGACGCTCTGCGAAGACCGCAATTTCTCCGGCCGCTGCGTGGAGTTTTCTCGCGACAGCAATGACCTGAAACTCTTCCGCATGGATGGTCGGGTCAGCGCAGCCAGCCCCGATGGCATCCCGCGCCCTGCGCCGGTTCCAGATTATGGGGGTGGCTATGGCGGCGACTATGACACTGGCTATGGCAACAGCCTTGGCAATTCAGGCGCGGTCCGCGGTGTGAACAGCGTCTTCATCCCGGCTCCCCAGTCACGGGGCTATCCGGTCGCCTTCTGCCTTGAACCCAATGGGCGCAGCTGTGGCGCACCGGTGGCCGACCGGATCTGCCGGGCTGAAGGCTTTGGACGTGCCGCGCACTTCGATAGCCGCACGGCCCGTGGCCAGCTGTGGTTCATTGGATCGCGCTTTGCCCGCGGTGGCCGCAACGAGATCGTCGACGTGTTGTGCGTACGCTGAAGCGAGACGGCTAGGTCCGCTGGAACGGATAAAAGTCGGGCCCGAGCTTCAGGATTTGCGTCAGCTCATCCAGCGCGGCCCGGCTTTCATCCACGATTGACGGGTCGCCCAGATCATTCGGACCCAGGCTTTCACGATAGTGCTTTTTCGCCCAGCCGGTCAGTGACGCATAGAGCGGGTCATTCATCCAAACAGCCGGATTGACCGCCTGGCGCTGAGCGTCATCCAGCACCACCCGCAAACGCAGGCAAGCCGGTCCGCCGCCATTGCGCATGGACTGGCGCACATCAGCAAAATCGACCTTCCCGATGGGGCCATTGCCCGCAACGAGGCGTTCGCAGTAAGCGTTGGTCGATGCCGTTTCGCGCGTTTCTTCCGGGGCCAGAACCACCTGGCGGCTTTCACCGGGCCAGGTCAGGAGCTGGGAATTGAAGAGGTAGGATTTTACCGCGTCGGCGATCGGAACTTCGCTGGCAGGAACCTCAACAAAGACTGGCTCAAACAGGCCTTCTGCTGCCTTGCGGATGGCGTCCAGCGCCGCGCCTTTGTCCTCAAACGCCCACTCGTGGAAAAAAAGCACCGGACCGTTGGACACGCACACCACGTCGTTGTGGAAGGCCCCGGCTTCGATGGCGGCCTTCGATTGCTGAATGAAGACGGTGCGCTCTGGCTTCAGCCCATGGCTGCGCGCCACCGCTTCACTGGCCTGCAAAGTCTGACGGGCCGGGAATTTCGCGTCCCAAGGTGCGAAGCCGTCGCGGCCATAGACGAAGACCTCAACGCCCTCGCTGCCATGATCGGCCGACAGGCGCACATGGTTGGCCGCGCCCTCGTCAGCAAAGCTAGATTGATGGGGCAATTCTTCGTGAACGGTGAAGTAAGCCTCATCGGCAAAGATACGCTGTAGCGCGCGCTTGGTCTGAAACCCCTCAATAGAGCGGTGCAGCGCCGTAATCAGATTGGCGGGCGTAAAATGAACCCGGCCATCGGCCGTGTCTGCGCCAGGGCTGACCGTTGCAGCATTAGCGGCCCACATGGAGCTAGCCGACATGTAGTCAGACGCCAGCTTTGGATCGGTTTTGACAGCGGCTTCCCAGACCGCGCCATCCGTCGCGCCGGAAAAGCCCAGCTGGCGCAAGCCGTGGATATAGGGGCGGTCCTGTGGCGGCAGGAGGCCTTGGGTCAGGCCGGCATCAGCCAGGCGCTTGGCCTTGGCGAGCCCCTCCAGCACACCGGTGCGCGGTGAGGCCACAGACCCCTTGTTATTGGCGCTGGCCAGATTGCCGGGTGCCAGCCCGCCATAGTTATGGGTTGGGCCGATCAGGCCATCGAAATTTGCTTCAATCGTCGCCATCAGTCGAGCCCTTTCACGGCCTGACGTTCCAGCGTCGGCGCGGCCTGGCTCGCCACCGGATAGGCGCAGTAGTCAGCCGCATAATAGGCGCTGGGGCGCAGATTGCCCGACTGGCCCGGACCACCAAACGGCATCGTGGATGCCGCGCCCGGCGTAGGACGGTTCCAGTTCACGATTCCGGCTCGAGAGCCCGCCCAGAAGCGCTTCCACAGCTCTACGCTATCTGACACCAGCCCCGCAGCAAGGCCGTATTTTGTGTTGTTGGCTTCAGCGAGTGCCGCTTCAAAACTATTAGCGCGGCGCACCTGAAGCAGTGGGCCAAAGACCTCGTCGTCATCGGTCTCGATGCCATCGACATCAATCAGCCCCGGCGAGACAAAGGCAGGCCCCGCCTCCATGCGCCGGGCTTCAACGATGGCTTTGCCGCCCTTGGCGATCAGGTCCGCCTGCGCCTTGATCGTGTGTTCCGCTGCGGCGGTCGTCACCAAGGGACCCATGAAGGGCTCTGGGTCGGCATCCCATTTGCCGATAGTCAGCTGCGGGATCATGGCGGCCAGGGCATCAATCACCGCGTCGCCCTCAGCACCCTTGGGCACAATCAGACGCCGCGCGCACGAACAGCGCTGACCCGACGTGATGTAGGCTGACAGAACCGCAACGCGGGCCGCAGCCTCAGCGTCCTTGGCGTCCCAGACCACGAGCGGATTATTGCCGCCCATCTCAAGCGCCAGCTGGACGCCGGTTCGGCCTGCGAACTTCTTGTGAATGAAGCTCCCGGTCGCCCAGCTGCCGGTGAACAGAACGCCATCGAGATCAGGATCATCCAGCGCCGCTGCGCCGGTCTCGCGCGCGCCCTGCACCAGGTTCAACACGCCCGCAGGCAGGCCTGCTTCTTCCCAGCAGCGCACCATCAGCTCGCCCACAGCTGGCGTCAGCTCAGATGGCTTGAACACCACCGTATTACCGGCCAGCAGTGCAGGAATTATGTGTCCATTGGGCAGGTGGCCGGGGAAATTATACGGGCCCAGCACAAACATGACGCCTAGCGGCTTGTGGCCCAGCGTGGCCTCACCGAATGCGGTCTCGGTGCGCGTGGAGCCAGTACGATCTTCGTAGGCCTTGATGGACACGCCCACCTTGGCGGCCATGGCCCCGGCCTCGGTTTTGGTTTCCCAGTGCGGCTTGCCGGTTTCAAGCGCAATCAGCTGAGCGAGCTCGTCGGCCCTGGACTTGATGACGGCCTCATAGCGCTCTGCGATCGCGCGGCGCTCCTCGTACGGCATCAGCGCCCAGTCGGTAAAGGCAGCGCGCGCTGCACCAAAGGCCGCGCGAATGCAGGCTGGGTCGGCCGCGGCTCCCGACCAGACGGGCTGGCCATCGGCCGGATTGATGGACTGGAAGCTCTCGGCTCCACCCTCGACCCACTGGCCATTCACATACGCAGATGCCGTCATGTCCTAGTCCTTTGTCCAGTATCGAAGAGTCTCGCCTTCGGCCACATCCAGCGCGCGCTGTGCGTCGGCGCTGAGACGAAGACCGCCCTCCACGATTTCAATTTCAGTTTGAACGCAGCGAAAATCGCCAAAACGTTCGTTGGCCACAAGACCGCTGACGGCCCCCTCACCCGGGTTTCCGCCAGCAAACGCGACGACGTTGCTATCCTTTACCGTCGCCACATCCGACACTGCGCAGGAGACCAGCGGCCCGCCATCAAAGATGTCGATATAGCGGTGATACTTGAAGCCTTCCGCCTCAAGCAGACGCAGCGCATTGGCCCCATGGGGGTGGGTCTTGCCGATCACATCCTGAACGCCCTGTGGCAGCAAATCCAGATAGATCAGGTGCTGGGGCATCAGATCGAGGATGAACTGGTTATCGGTTGCCGCGGAGAGCCGGTCAGCCTCTTCAAATGTCATGCGGAAGAAGGGGCGTGTGACGTGCTCAAAGAAGATGCTGTCACCCTTGTCATCCACCACACCGCGCAATTCTGACAGGATGCGATCACCAAAGCGCTCGCGTTCGGTGGCTACCAGCAGATAGCGCGATTTCGACGCCAGCTTGCCGGCACCGCGCCCTCGTAGCTCATCGCTGACGAAGAGCGAGCCCACTTCCGTTGCCCCGGCAAAATCGTTGACCAGCATCATGGCATCCATGTCGAAGCGACGGCCCGCTTCCTGGCTTGCCTGGGCGATGGTAAAGACCTTGAAGTCAAAATACGGCTTCTTCACACCCACTTCGGCCTTGACCGCCGAGGTGCCAAGTATCTTGCCGCTGTCGGTATCCTCCAGTATTAGCTGGTAGGCACAGTCAGACTTGTGATCGAGTTCGCCTTGGAAGGCCTTTTCCGACTTGGTCAGCTTTTCAGCCAGCGCATCATCGGGCAGTGCAAGGCTGGTGAATCCGGGCCCGGCCGCCTCGGCAAGGCGCAGGAAGCAATCAGTATCAGCAGCCCTGGCTGCGCGCATGACCAGCATGCATGTCCCCTTTATAGACTAAGCTTGCGAGCCTCGGCGGCGTCGAAGCGACCGCGAGCAAAGCCCATCAGCATGATGGCCGAAAGCTTGGCGCGCTCCGCAAAGCTTGAAAGCTTGGCGATCTCGCGATCGGAGTGAATGTCAGACCCGCAGACCCCCAGCGTGTCCACATTCGGGCAGCCTGACGCCCACAGATTATTGCCTTCACAGACGCCACCGGTGTCATTCCACTTGATGTCGAGCCCCAGCGCAGACCCACTGGCTCGGGTCCACTCAAACATGCGCAGGTTCGCCGCACTCATCGGCTTGGGCGGACGGGTAAAGCCGCCATGAAGTTCAGCCGTGATCCCATCGCGCGCATTGATCTCATCGACGACCTTGCCGACTTCAGCCTTGGCCCACGCAGCATCATCCTCGGTCTTCACGCGAATGTTGAAGCGGCAAATCCCAAGATCAGGCACCACGTTCGGCGCGCCGCCGCCATCAATGCGCGAAACATTAATCGTCACCGGATCACGTTGACCATTGAGCCTGTCAATCCGGCTGGCAAACTCGGCTGCCGCCACAATAGCGTTACGGCCCAGATGGTGTTCACGCCCCGCATGAGCTGCCTTGCCTTTGCATAGGAGTGAGAAATTGCCAGACCCCTTGCGCGCGCCAGCCAGCGAGCCATCGGCCAGCGCTGGCTCGTAGGTCATGCCCACATGGGCCTTGGCTCCCAGCTCCATCAGGACGGGGCCAGAGCCTAGTGACCCAATCTCCTCATCGGGGCTAACCAGAACGTCATAGCCGATCTGATCGGCCCAAGGGCTACGCTCCAGTGCCAGCAGACCATGCAGCATGACCAGAAGGCCGCCCTTCATGTCCGCCACGCCCGGTCCATTGATGGTGTTGTCATCGACCATGCGCCAGTCTTCAAACCCGCACCCAGGCGGGAAGACCGTGTCATGATGCCCGGTCAGCACGATCCGGATCGGCGCATCCGGCCGTTTGGAGACTTTCATGGAAGGCGTGTACTCGATGTCTCGAATTTCGCCATTGCTTTCCACCGTCTGGGACGGCTTCAGCTCAACCGCGCTGACCTCGCCTTCAAGCTCATCAAAAGCCTCAACCAGCTCTCTGCGCATGGCTTCGAGGCCTTCGGGGTTGCGGCTTCCCGAATTGATTTTCGACCACCGCTTTACGGTGTCGACCATCCCGTCCGCACGCCCCTCGACCCAGTCGAGTATGTCGGTCTCGGTCTTATCCAGCTCAATCTTCGGCAAATCAGTCATGAAGTCTCCAAAAGGCTTGTCCCTGACTTAAACTGCGGCGAGCGCCTGTTCAAAGTCAGCGATAAGATCCTTCGGATTTTCAATGCCGATGGAGGTACGCACCATGCCCGGCGTGTAGCCGAGGCGCTTTTGCAGCTCCGGGTCGACCGCGGCGTGGGTGGTCGTGCCCGGGTGACAGATCAGCGACTCGGTACCCCCGAGGCTTACAGCCAGCTTGACCACTTTAAGCGCGTTGAGCATCCGGAAAGCGCCCTCCTGACCGCCTTCGACGTCAAAGGAGAAAGTCGAACCATTATAGTCACCGGACTGGCGCTTATGGATCTCATAATTGCGGGTGCCTGGCTCCAGGAAGCCCAGGTGGCGGACCTTGGAGACCTTCGGATGATTGCGCAGGAATTCAGCCACTTCATCAGCACCGTCAAAAGCGGCCTGCATGCGCAGCTTCACCGTTTCCAGCGAACGAGCCAGCATCCAGCAGGTGTTAGGGTCCAGATTGGTCCCCATGCCAGAGCGCAGCTTGCGTACCGGAGCCATGAGCGCACTGGTTCCCAGCGCGGCCCCGCCGATCAAGTCGGAGTGGCCGCCGATATATTTCGTCAGCGAGTAAACGACGATGTCACCGCCATGCTTGAGCGGGCTCTGGCCGAGCGGGCCCAGAACCGTGTTGTCGACCACCACTGGCGGGCGGTGCCCCTGAACCTTGCCGATTTCATCGGCGAGCTTGGCCATAAGCTGGAGATCAACGAGCTCATTGGTCGGGTTGGTCGGGGTCTCGACATAGATGACCGCAATCCGGCCCTTTGCAGACGCTGCCTCGACCTCCTTGCGGATCTCCTCTTCGGAGGCATTCGCGAGGAAGTCCTGACTCTTGATGCCGTATTGCGGCAGAATGGAGCGGACCAAAGTCTCGGTCCCGCCATAAAGCGGCGTGGAGTGAAGAACCACATCCCCGGAATGTGCATGCGCCATTAGAACGGTGGAAATCGCGCCCATGCCGGAGGAGAAGACCAGCGCATCCTCTGCGCCATCAAACAAAGTCAGCCGGTCCTCAACAACTTCCATATTCGGGTTGTTAAAGCGGGTATACATCAGGCCCGCAGTGGCCGGGTCGCCCGCTTGAGCGCGGCCGCCCATCACCCGGAAAAACGCCGCGCCTTCTTCGGCTGACGAGAACACAAACGTCGAGGTCTGGAAAATCGGCGGCTTGATGGAGCCTTCAGACAGCTTGGCGTCAAAGCCATAGCTCATCATCAGGGTTTCCGGTGACAGATTATGATCGCCTACGGCGCGTTTGCGATACGGCGTTTCCGGCTTGCTCATGGGTGCGTCCTGCTTGGCAGCCTCGCTGGCGGCAGGGATCAACCCCAGTTCAGCGAGGGACAAAATAACTGTCAGGGTTCTGCGCTTGCCCGCGCGACGGGTCAACCCATCGGCTGGGTCCTGCGACAGGAAAGCAGGTCGATAAAAAGCAAACGGCCCGGCGCTTTCGCACCGGGCCGCTGCAGTCTTGGCCGTAAAGTGTGGCGACCTTAGTTCAGGTCGATCAGCACTTCTGCACGACGGTTGAGCGGCTCGCGCACACCGTCAGGCGTTGCCGTTGCCGGCTGGCTTTCACCGAAGGCTTCCAGCGAGATCGCTGCGCCCGGCACGCCGAGACGGATCATCTCGTCGCGGACCGCGCGAGCACGACGCTCGGACAGACCAACGTTGTAAGCCGCTGCACCCGAACGGTCAGCGTGACCGTCGATGGATACAGATGCCACGCCGCAGTTGCGGGCTTCGTTCACAGCCTGGTTGATCACGGCACGAGCCTGATCGGTCAGGTTAGAGCGGTCCCAGTTGAAGTAGACCGTGAAGTCCACGTCCTCACACGCCGGCGGAGGCGGCGGAGGAGGAGGCGGAGGAGGCGGCGGCGGCGGAGGCGGCGGCGGAGGCGGTGGGGGCGGCGGCGGCGGCGGCGGAGGTGCCGCAAACAGATACCGCAGGCTCAGCCACGCCTCGTGACCGGCATAGCCGTCAGAGTCGAGACCCGGAGTATAACCCGAACCTTCAGAGTTGAAGTAACGGTACTCGGTGTCGAGGGTCAGGTTGTTCGACAGTTCCCAGCCGATACCTGCAATGAGGTTCCAGGCGAGGGAGTTGTCGCTGTCCTGAACAGCGGTCCAGCGCGGGTCAGCAGCGCCAGCATTGACCACCGGAATAGTACCGGTGCTCCAGCCAAAGGCCGAAACGTCATGCTGAGCCCAGCCGATACCGGCACCCACATACGGGGTCCACCAGCCACCCTGGTCGAAATCATAGTAGAGGTTCAGCATGCCGGTCCAAAGCTGGACGTCGGAGCTGCTGTCCTCAAAGTTGCCGACGGCACCGGTGTCGTTGAAGCGGTGAGCAAGTTCACCCTCAAGACGCCAGCCGCTGGCCCAGTCATAGCCAAGGGCGAGACGCTCGCGCAGATCACCTTTGCCTTCAGCGTCGCCGGTCAGGCTGCCGCTGAATTCGGTGTCCACGCTGCCATAGCCAACACCACCGCTGACGTACCAGCCTTCATCCGCGACCGCCATGGACGGTACGGCGAAGAGGGCACCAACGGCTGCAGCCGAAAGAAGCTGTTTCTTCATTCCTATCCCCTCCGGGCGAACTCGCCCTTCGATTGGTTAATTCTCGGATACCGCGAATCGACACCCTCAAGACGTCGCCTGCGTTCCATATCCCGTGATATCGTAATTGTGCAGCGCACGCTACCGGGTATTGCGCGTCGAAATGTCTAATCAGGCGAGTACACCGGCCTTAATCAGCTCATTAACCAGATTTTGACTCAGACCGAGGCGTTCCTGCAACACCTGTGAGGTGTGCTCGCCATGGCGCGGAGGAGCCAGACGTGCCTCCGGGGGCGTCGATGACAAACGCAGCGGGCTTGCGACAAGCCTTGCGTCTCCAACACCCGCGATTTGCATCGTGTGTGACAAATGCCTGGCTTGAGCCTGAGGGTGGTTAAAGACCTCATCAACAGTCTGGATTGGGCCGCACGGCACACCCGCCTTCGACAGAGCCGCCTGCCAGTGCTCGCTGGTTTGATCGGCGAGGATCAGGGTGATCTCGGCAACCAGACGCTCTCGATTTTTAACACGGGCCGCATTGGTGCGGTAGCGCTCATCGTCGGCCCAGCCTTCACATCCCAGGGTTTTGGCGAAACTGGCAAACTGGCGATCATTGCCAACCGCGACGGCAATACGGCCATCGGCGGTCGGGAAGTCCTGATAGGGCACAATATTGGGGTGTGCATTGCCTCTACGCCCGGGCGCATGGCCCGACACGAAATAGTTCGAGGCCTGATTGGCCAGCATGGCGGCCTGCACGTCAAACAGCGCCATATCGATATATTGACCGGTGCCTTTTGTTTGACGCGCCCACAGCGCCGCCATGACAGCATTGGCCGCATAGACGCCGGTAAACAGGTCCACTGCCGGCACGCCAACCTTCATGGGAGCCTCTTCACCGGTCACGCTCATCAAGCCGCCCATGGCCTGGATCAGGAAGTCATATCCAGGTTCGTGAGCCAACGGCCCGGTCTGGCCAAAACCGGTGATCGAACAATAGACAAGCTTCGGATTGATCTGACTCAGACTTTCATAGTCGAGGCCATATTTCTTCAGCCCCCCCACCTTGTAGTTTTCAATCACCACATCGCTCTGGGTTGCGAGCTCACGTAGAATGTCTCTCCCCCGCCCCTCGCGCAGATTGACGGCTATGGAGCGCTTGTTCCGGTTGGCACATAGATAATAGGCCGCGTCGGCAGACTCGCCGTCCTCATCAGTCAGGAAGGGCGGACCCCAATGGCGGGTATCATCACCACCATCGGGGTTTTCCACCTTGATCACGTCCGCGCCAAGATCGCCCAGGATCTGGCTGCACCAGGGTCCGGCCAGCACACGCGACAGATCCAGAACCCGAATATTGGACAGCGCGCCGTCGGCCATGTCCTTACCCTTTTTGATGTTATATCTCTCGCCTACTCCCAGCGCTGCAAGAGGGCAAGCCGAAGCGCTTTGCCAGCCGCAGTCAGATCGCTAGCGTCGGGCCATGTCATCAGCTGATTCCTCTACACCTGCCCCCACGACACTGGACGCGGCGCGTTCGGTCATGGGCGATGTCTTCGGGTTTCGAAGCTTTCGCCCAGGCCAGGGCGAGATCATTGAAGCGGTACTTGCGGGCGAGGACGTGCTGGCAGTGATGCCCACGGGGCGAGGTAAATCCCTCTGTTTTCAGCTACCTGCGGTCATGCGAGGCGGGCTGACCCTGGTGGTCTCGCCGCTGATCGCCCTGATGCGAGATCAGGTCGTCAGCCTGCAGGCTAATGGTGTCGCGGCGGCACACCTGACCAGCGCCGATGATCCCGATGAGCGCGAGCGCGCCTGGCAGATGCTGGACGATGGCGAGTTGCGCCTGCTTTACGTATCACCAGAACGGCTGGGTGTGCCGGGCTTTGCTGAACGTCTAGGCCGCGCCGGGCTGACCATGATTGCAGTTGACGAGGCCCATTGCGTGAGTCAGTGGGGCCATGACTTCCGCCCCGACTATCTGCGCATTGCCGAGCTGGCAGAAGCCGCTGGCCGCCCGCAGATCGCCGCGTTTACCGCAACCGCTGACGCGGCAGCGCGCCGGGACATCGCCGCACGCCTGTTTGAGCAGGAACCGAGAGAATTCGTCGCCGGGTTTGATCGCCCGAACCTTCATCTCGCGGTGGGTGCCAAGCGCTCCGCCAACAGTCAGATCGAGGCGTTCGTCAAAGCCAGACCCGGACGCTCTGGCATCGTCTACGCGGCCAGTCGCAAGGCGTGTGAGGACCTGGCTGACCGGCTTAACGCCGCGGGCATCTATGCGGCGGCCTATCACGCAGGCCTCGACAAGGACGTGCGTGCCTGGCGCCAGGACGAGTTCGTCAAATCTGATGAGATGGTGATGTGCGCGACCATCGCCTTTGGCATGGGCGTCGACAAACCCGATGTGCGCTATGTCGTTCACGCCGCCCTGCCCAAATCGATGGAAGCCTATTATCAGGAAATCGGTCGTGCAGGCCGCGATGGCGACCCTGCAGAAACCCTGATGCTCTGGTCATTGGGCGACGCGGCGTTGCGAAGACGCCAGATTGCCGAAAGCGAAGCTGAAGATAGCCGCAAGCAGATGGAGCTCCGCCGCCTGTCTGCGCTCATCGCCTATTGCGAAGCGCCCCAGTGCCGGCGCCAGACCCTGCTGGGGTATTTCGGCGAGGAGATCGATCCTTGCGGCAAGTGTGATCTGTGCGAAGACCCGCCCAAACGCATCGACGGCAGTGTGCTGGCCCAGAAGGCCATGTCGGCGATTGCCCGCACCGGTCAACGCTTCGGTCTGGAGCATCTGATTAGCGTCTTGCGCGGGGTGGAGACCGACAAGGTGCAGGCACGCGGACACAACACAATACCCACCTTTGGTGTGGGCGAGGACCTGTCGAAAGAACAGTGGATGAGCGTCTTTCGTCAGCTGTTTGCCGCCGGGGCCATCGATCAACCCATTGATGGGCATGGCGAGTGGACGATCACAGCGAAGGGCAAGGAAATCCTGTTCGGTCGCGAAACCATCGAACTGCGCCCACCTGAAGAAGCGCGCGGAGCCAAGGCATCACGCTCACGACCGGTTTCGGAAGCTGCGGAGGCGCTCAAGTCCGAGCGAGATCGCGAGCTTTACAGTGCTTTGCGCAAGCTCCGGCTCGATCTCGCCAAGGAAAGCGGAAAGCCCGCCTACACCGTGTTTGCGGACCGCACCCTGATCGAGCTTGCCCTCGCCCGCCCTGCGTCACCAGAAGCCATGAGCCAGTGCCACGGCGTCGGCACCAGAAAGCTGGAGCGCTATGGCGAGGCGTTTTTGAAGGTGATTGCGGACGCGGGGTGAACCCGCCTCTCAAACCTGATCAATTTTGAAAAAGCTGCGTCAGTTCTGAAAAAAGCTGGACGTTTTCATCCGCGATAAGACGGCGCGGCGCGGCTCTGCTTTTGTCGATCCTGTCGAGGCGCTCCCCCGCCGCGACACCCCACTGGAGATCGATAAAAGGAAGACACCCATGAAGACGATTATGCTCCTCCCCGCCCTCGCCGCAGCCCTGTTTGCAGCTCCGGCTCTCGCCCATGACGACGCCGCTTCGCGCGGTTTAACCATCTCAGCTGCCGACCTCAGCACGCCAGCCGGTGCCGCACGCATCCACAGCCTGATCGAAGCGACAGCTCAGGACGTATGCCGGGAAGAGAACCGCGGCGGTGTGGCTTACCGTGAAAGCGTTCGCATCTGCACCGAAGAGACAGTGGCGCGCACGGTGGCTCAGCTCGATGCTCCACTTCTCACGGCACACCATGACGGATTGGTCGCACGCATCCAGCTTGCCTCAACCACGCACTAGGGCGCATCTTTCCTCGCAAGCTATTGCGGAGGTGGCGCGTTGGACGCCCTTGTCACTCTTGATATGGCGCTACGTGGCGCGGCGGCTGGAGCCTGTCTCATCCTGGCCGCTGCGCTATTGCCATTGGCGACCCGGTCGCTGACGGCGCGCTTTGGGGCGTTTTTTGCGCTGTCGGCCGCAGCCTACGGCCTTGGCAGCGCACAAGCGATGATCGTGGCTCTGCCAGAGCTTGTTATGGCGCTAAAGGTGCCTGCGATGGCGGCCGGCGTTTTCTTCTGGTGGTTCGCTCTAGCGATGTTTTGCGACATGAATCGCTGGCACTGGAGCCGATTGATTCCCCTTCCCTTCGTGGTGATTCCCGCCTTGCTCGCCCCCGTTGGCGCGCCGGAGCGCATTATCAGCGGATCATACTGGGGGACCGAGCTGATCAACGCGGCCTTAATGGTCCACGTCATGGTCATAATCCTCAACGGATCGAAGGATGACCTAGTGGAGTGTCGCCGCCGCTCCCGCACAATCTGGGTCAGCGCCGTAGCGGTCAGTATTTTCTCGCTGACCATCATGCATACCCTTCAACTAATGACGGTCCTGCCGCAAGGCATCCATCTTGCTCAAGCGGCCTTGCTTCTGGCCGTCAGCTGTGGAGTGACCGCATACTGCTTGAGCGCTCAAGGCGATTTCTTCCCGGAAGACCGTGACGTGGTGCGTAGTCGCGATCCTCAGATCGAGCCGAGCGTCGCCGCAGCTGACCGCCATCTGGCCGTGGAGCTGCGTACATTAATGGCCAACGGCGCCTATACCGAAGCCGGCCTCACGGTCGGTCGCCTGGCTGACCAGCTGGGAACGCCGGAACACCGCCTGCGTCAGGTGATCAACCAGCAGCTGGGCTATCGAAACTTCGCAGCTTTCCTGAATGAATACCGCATCAAGGCGGCCCGCGATGCGCTCAGCGACCCGGCCCAGTCCCGCCGCCAGATCCTGCAGATCGCGCTTGATCTGGGCTACGGCTCCATCGCCCCCTTCAACCGCGCCTTCCGCGCCACCACCGGCCAGACGCCGACCCAGTTCCGCCGTGAGGCTTTGGAAGACGCAGTGGCCATGGATGGCGTGGTGGCGGAGTAGGCTTATTTCGCTGCTTCGAGCTCCGTTAATCGTCACATCGCCTTGCGTTCAACGATCTCTGGGTTCCCGCCTCCGCGGGAATGACGACTGGGATGAATCGTTGAGGGGGTGAAGCGCCCCGAGCGCATCGCGCTTGCAAGGCGAGCAACCGCCCGCACCCCCGGACTTGGTCCGGGGGAGGAGCGAGAGCCCGCATGGGCTTGAGCATCAAAAACTGGAAAATGGTGAGCCGACAGGGGTTCGAACCCTGGACCTACTGATTAAAAGTCAGTTGCTCTACCAGCTGAGCTATCGGCTCGTTTCGGTGGCCCGAAATGAGGTCGCGGAACCTAGTGGTGCCCGAACGCCTGGTCAAGCGCTTAGGCGGGCCTTTGCAGCGGTTTTTCAGCAGAGGCCATTTCGGGGCTGACGGCGCATCATGGCTCGGGTTAGGGTCTCCCCCATGAAACGAATTTCCTACCTCCTCGCCGCGCCCTGGGCGGCGCTCACCCTCACCGCCTGTGGCAGCGTCGGTGAGGTGTTTTCAACCGATACCGCCGGAGATGCGATCGGGCTTCCGCGCTCTGAGCCCGGCGAGATCGTCATTGATGACGGCGAAACCACGGTGGCAACGCCCTACGGCGGGTCTGGCGAGACGGCGAGCTGTCCGGCTGTGGCACGCGACATCGCGCGCCTGACCGCCCTGCTGGGTGCTGATGATGAACCTTCGCCCCCTCGCCCTGAAAGCAACGAAGATGACGAGGATTTCGTAGAGGAGGCCACAGAATTTGCCAGCGATGCCGTGGCGCGTACACCGGACATGGCCGCTGACGTCGCTCGCGACACGATTGTCGGCCTGAACCCTGCCCGGCCTGTGGTGCGCTTTCTGGGCGGCGCTGGCGAGATTGAAGCCGCCGCGCGGCGCGAGCGCGAGCTGGCCTTGAAACGCCGGGCCTGGCTGCGCGGGGCGTTTGACGTTCAGGGCTGTGATCGCGCAGTTCTGGAGGAAGCGCTGGGGGCCTACAACCTGCTAGTCGGGACAGCTCCGCCCGTCAGCAACAACTAGCTTGAACGCGAGGCTTGGCCCTCTTCCCAGCGGGCCAGAAAGCCTTTGCGGAAAGCCTCGAACTCACCGGCAGCAATAGCCGCGCGCATGCGCCCGGTCAGGTTCTGGTAGTAGGCGATGTTGTGCCAGGACAGCAGCATTGATCCCAGATACTCCCCCGCCCGGATCAGGTGATGGATATAGGCGCGCGAGTATTCGGTGCTTGCCGGGCAATCGAGGCTGTCATCGAGCGGCGCGGTGTCTTCTGCAAAGCGCGCATTCTTCAAATTCATCGGACCATAATCAGACCAGGCCTGACCATGGCGTCCGGAGCGGGTCGGTAGCACGCAATCGAACATGTCGATGCCCCGTGCCACCGCCTCGACCAGATCAATCGGCTTTCCAACACCCATCAGATAGCGCGGCCGGTCGGTGGGCAGGTGCGGCGTGGTAAAGTCGAGCACCTCGCACATGCGCTCAAACCCCTCACCGACCGCCAAGCCTCCGACCGCATAGCCGTCATAGCCTTCAGCGATCAGCGCTTCAGCGCTTTGCTGGCGCAGGTCTTCAAACACCGACCCCTGCACAATGCCAAACAGCGCCTGATCGGAGCGCTCGCCAAAGGCCGCTTTTGAACGTGCCCCCCAGCGCACCGACAGCTCCATGGAGCTGGCCGCCTCGTCACGGGTACAGGGATAGTTGGTGCATTCATCAAGCTGCATGGAGATGTCGGCACCCAGAAGGTCGGCCTGAATCTCGATGGAGCGCTCCGGCGTCAGCATGTGTTTTGAGCCATCGAGATGGCTTTTGAACGCCACACCCTCCTCACTCATCTCGCGCAGGTCAGACAGCGACCAGACCTGAAACCCGCCGGAGTCCGTCAGGATCGGCTTGTCCCAGCGCATGAAGTGATGGAGCCCACCCAGCCGCTTCACGCGCTCCGCCCCCGGGCGCAGCATCAGGTGATAGGTATTGCCAAGAAGGATATCTGCCCCGGTCTGGCGGACCTGATCGGGGTAAAGCGCCTTGACCGTGGCCTGCGTCCCCACCGGCATGAAGGCGGGCGTGCGGATGTCGCCACGCGGGGTTTTCAACACCCCGGTGCGCGCACCGCCATCGACAGCGGACACTTCAAACGGAAAACTGGAGTCGGACATTGGGCACCACGGCTGACGGCAGGACAGGTTTGAAATGAGTTGGAAAGACGAAATCGAGCAGTTACGCAAGCGCCAGGCGCTGGCCAAAGGCATGGGCGGTCCTGAAAAACTGAAGCGTCAGGCCGATGCAGGTCGCCTGAATGTGCGCCAGCGCATTGAGCTTCTGGTTGATGAGGGCAGCTTTACCGAAGTCGGTTCCATCACCGGGACGGCCCATGTCGATGGCAAGGGTGAACTCTCCGGCTTCATGCCTGCCAACTGCATCTTTGGGCGCGCCTCCATCGACGGGCGCCGGGTGGCCGTGGTGGCTGATGACTTCACCGTGCGCGGCGGAGCGGCAGATGCAGCCATCATCGAAAAGCAGATCCAGGCTGAAAAAATGGCGGGCGAGCTGGGCCTGCCGCTGATCCGCCTGATCGAAGGCACGGGCGGCGGTGGCTCGGTGAAATCCATCCTCGACATGGGCGCGAGCTATGTGCCGTTTAATCCGGGCTGGGATCAGGTCGTTGCCAATCTGGAGCGGGTGCCGGTGGTCTCGCTTTTGCTGGGCCCTGTTGCAGGCCTTGGTGCAGCGCGCGCGGTCTCAAGCCATTACAGCGCCATGGTGTCTGGCACCTCACAGATGTTTATTGCCGGGCCGCCCGTCGTAGCCGGCATCGGCGAAGACGTTACGAAGGAGGAGTTGGGAGGCGCAGACCTGCAGCTCGCCGCGGGCGGTGTGGACGACGCCTATACCAGCGAATCCGATGCCATGGACGCGGCAAAATGGTTTCTCTCCTACCTGCCTGATCGCGCAGGTGAGGCACCGGAGCGCGTCGCCCCCAGCGACAAGCCAGATCGCACCGATGAGAGTCTTCGCGACATCGTTCCCAAGGACAAGCGCTTTGGCTACGAAATGCGCGCCATCCTGGCTTCAGTCGTCGATCAGGGCAGCCTGTTTGAGATGGGCCGCCCCTTTGGCGCATCGGTCATAACCGCCTTTGCCCGCCTTGATGGCTGGCCCGTGGCGGTGCTGGCAAGCAATCCGAATGTGTATGGCGGCGGCTGGACCGCTGAAGCCGCGCAAAAAGTCACCCGCTTTGTGGACCTTGCGGAGGCGTTCCGCCTGCCGGTGGTTCACTTCGTTGATATTCCAGGTTTTGTTATCGGCACACGCGCAGAACGGGCTGGCACGATCCGTCACGGTGCCAAGGCCCTGTCGGCGATTTATCAGGCAAGCGTGCCCTGGTGCACCATGCTAATACGCAAGGCGTACGGCGTCGCTGGCGCGGCCATGATGGACCACACGCGCTTTCGCTATCGCTATGCGTGGCCATCCGGGGACTGGGGCTCACTTCCGCTTGAAGGCGGGGTTGAGGCGGCCTTCAAATCCGCGCTGGCGGCTTCAGACGACCCGGACGCCCTGAAGGCCGAGCTGTCCGCACACATGCGCAACCTGTCAGACCCCTTCAAAACCGCAGAGCGCTTCTGGATCGAGGAAATCATTGATCCAGCCGAGACGCGGCCCCTGCTCACAGAATTTGCCAATCTGACGGCAAAGCTGCGAACCGACCTACCTCCACAAACGCGGTATCGGCCTTAAATCTCGGCAAATCGGCGACAACACCTTGCCGGAGCGGCGCAAAACTTCATGTGAAATATGAGGCATTTGGCCTATCTGACTGAGAGCGGCGAGACCGAGCCTCAGACTTAAAGCTCGCCGTTGAATAACCGTTTCTCAATCCATGGCAAAACGAACACCCACGCGCATTTCAATGGACTCATTGAATACACTTCGCTAACATGTTTCTCGAGTTGGTTTTCCAGCCTTGGCCTTGGGTGACGTCACGCGAATCACCCTGCTGGACGGTCGTTCCAGCCCACTTGCCGACGCCTTTTTTAAAGTTACGCCTTAGAAGTCTTACCTAAACCGCGCGTCTATCGCGGTAAGTCCCGACTTCGCGCTGCATGGCTGCGCGAGATCTGATCCACCGCGTCGAACGTCCCGTACACATACACGCAACCAAGGGAGAGACTGATGAACAAGACCGACCTTGAATATCTGCGCGACGTTCTCGTCACCGAGCACACTGCACAGTCTGAAGAGCCCAAGGCGACCGCCGAGATTGAGGCTGCGATCCAGTCCTTTCAGCTCCAGGCGGAAGTGGAAACCCTCGCCGCCCGCGAAATCACTGAAACGCTGCACTAGATTAGGCTAGTCCTTACGCCACAACAGGCTGGAGTCGCCGTAGGAGAAGAAGCGATATTTGTTCGCGATGGCATGGGCGTAGGCCGCATGCATCTCCTCAAAGCCCGCCAGCGCTGACACCAGCATGAAAAGCGTGGACTTTGGCAGGTGGAAATTCGTCATCAGGGCGTCGATCACCTTGAAACGATAACCCGGCGTGATGAAAATCGCGGTGTCATGCGACTCCGCGCGCACCGTGCCGTCGTCCTCGCTGGCGCTTTCCAGCGTCCGGATCGACGTGGTGCCGACAGCGATAATCCGGCCACCCGCTGCGCGTGTCGCATTGATCTTGGCCGCGGCCACCTCGCTGACCTGGTACCACTCAGCGTGCATCTGGTGTTCTGAGACGTCTTCGGTCTTAACCGGCAGGAAGGTCCCTGCCCCGACGTGCAAAGTTACGTGGACGCGATCTACGCCGCGCGCCTCCAACGCCTTGAAAAGTCGATCCGTAAAGTGAAGCCCCGCCGTAGGCGCTGCAACCGAGCCGGCTTTCTCCGGTGCAGCATAGACCGTCTGATAATCGTCCAGATCGGCAGCGTCAGCGGCCCGCTTGGACGCGATATAAGGCGGCAGCGGCGGGGCACCCGCCTCCACAATCGCCTTGTCCAGCGCAATCCCTGACCGAGCAAAGCGTAGCGCAATTTCACCGCCCTCAAGCTTAGCGGTCACCTCAGCCGACAACTCGCCCTTGAAGTGGAGGGTATCACCCGCTTTGATGCGCTTGCCCGGACGCGCGAAGGCGCGCCAGTCGGCCTCGCCATCGCGCTTGTGCAGATTGACCTCAACTTCAACATCCCCGCCCCCGCCATGGGCGCGGGCCGGACGGGTCCCCACCAGCGCGGCCGGGATCACCTTCGTATCGTTGAAGACCAGAAGATCGCCCGGCTGCAACAGATCGGGCAGGTCCAGGACGCCTTTGTCCTCAATCAGGCTACCCTTCACATGCAGCAGGCGCGCGCTATCCCGCGGCCGCGCCGGGCGCAGCGCAATCAGGTCTTCAGGCAGGTCGAAATCAAAGTCAGAGAGTTTCATGGAGCCGGGAGATAGCCGGGCCAGCCGGGTTGGGCAATCGCAATCGTGGGGCTCTTCGTGAGTGGGCCCCATCTCTGCCGCATTGTTCCGGCAACGAATATTGCAACAGCAAATGTTCGGGAGCGTCTGAGTGCGCCGAGTTTTCCTCGTATGCGGGCTGATCGCCTGTAGCGGCTTTCTGCTGCTTCATTATTTCAGCGCAAGTTCCACCTTCGGCATCATTATGGATGAAGTCTGGCCCATTTATCTTGGACTCGGGGCCGGTTTGCTGTTGGCCTGTCTCGTTTTCAACGGGCCCCGTCAAATCGGATGGAAGGCTACGGTTTTCAGCGTTCTGGCCTCCATTGTACTGATCGCCGAAACCGAACTCTGGGCGTTAGGGCCGTTTCAAATCCAGGCGACGCCTCCAGATCAAAATGGTGAAACGCTCAATGTTGCGACGTTTAACGTCTGGGCCAGCAACAAGGATTTGGACGCAACTGCCGCCTACCTCATTGATGGTGGATTTGATCTAATCGCCGCGCAAGAGGTGGGATTGAATTCCCGCGCACTGCCCGAGCGACTTCGCCAGACCTATCCCCACCAGTTCACATGCGGGCGCGGCGTTTTTATCTTCTCGCGTCGTCCGTTTCTGGAGACTGGGTGCCCGTCAACATCGGCTGACCAAGGGCGAAGCAAACCTGTCGCCTGGGCCGATGTGTCGTGGAATGACGGCGAGATTATCCGCTTCGTCGCCGTGCACGTGGCGCGCCCAATGGAAATCGATCGGCGACGACCACAAATCGAACGGCTGGCCGATTTTGTGGCCGCCAACAGCGACAGAACCATGATCCTGGCAGGAGATTTCAATGCCGGTCATGCGGGCCGGTCTATGGAGGGCCTTGAGGCGCAACTGGCACCGATGAGACGCGCTGATAATCGCCACCCATCCTGGCCGTCGAATCGGTTTGGCGGGATCCCTCTGCTCGCGCTTGATCAGCTTTGGCTCAGTGAGGACCTCATGATGCTATATTCACATCGTGGACCAGATCTGGGGTCAGATCACCGACCGGTGATCGGAGAGGTCGCTAAGCGCCATTCGCCTAGGAACGCTGAAGAAGTCCAATGATATTTCCCGCAACGTCGCGGACCCAGGCAAAGAGCTGGCCGTCAGGGGTGGGGAGCGGCCCCAAAACCGCCTCACCACCGGCCTCAACCACGACCTCGATTTTGGCGGCTACGTCATCGACCTCGATGTAAAAATTGAGGGCGGTTGGCCATTCATCCAGCGCCACGAAATGGCCATTGAGGCCGTCTTCAACCCCGGTTTCAATCCGCCGCCCGTTGGGCCCATAGTCAGATGCCGACCACCCGAAAACCTGCTCATAGAACTTGGAACTTGCATCTAAGTCCCTACACCCAATCTCAAAACTGACAACGCGGTCACCCATACGAAAACTCCCCCGGACTGTGTCCGGGGGAGTTTATCATACGCTCCTGGCATTGCTCAGGTTAATTAGGCCACCACAGCCTTGACGATCTTGCCCGGCTGGCGCGGCGGCTCGCCTTTCGGCAGGGCGTCGACATGTTCCATGCCGGAGGTCACTTCACCCCAGACGGTGTAGGCCCCATCAAGATAGGGCACGTCATCCAGGCAGATAAAGAACTGGCTACTCGCCGAGTTCGGGTCCTGAGCACGGGCCATGGACATGGTGCCACGCTTGTGCGGCTCTTCTGAGAACTCTGCTTCGATATGCTGGCCGGAACCACCCATGCCGGTGCCATCCGGGCAGCCACCCTGGGCCACAAAGCCGTCAATCACGCGGTGGAAGGTCAGGCCATCATAAAAGCCTTCGCTGACCAGCTCGCTGATGCGCGCGCAGTGCTTTGGCGCCAGATCCGTGCGCAGCTTGATGGTGACGTCGCCGCCTTCCAGGGTGAAAATCAGGGTATCAGACATGGGAAACTCTTTCGTTGCTCTGGCAGCTTAGTTGGTCACGCGAGTGGGAACTTCAATGTCGCACAGGTCAGGCAGCGCACCGTCCGCATCGCGCAGGCTATCAAGATAGGCCGCAAATGCAGGCGAGCTGGTGTCCATCACCTCAACAGTGGGCGCATTTTCAAGGTCTGAGGCGACGTCAATCGCCTCGATAAAGGTTGGCGAGAATCCAAAGCCCTGACCCAGCGTGCCCTCTTCGATATTGCGCACCACATCAAGGCCAACACGGGTCTGGCCCCACACCGTGTATTCGGTATTCAGGTGCTCGGCTTCGTAGCGCACGATGTAAAACTGGCCGTTGGCCGAGTTTGGATCGGCGGTGCGCGCCATGGCCGCCGCACCCGGGCAGTGAGGGATCCAGCTATCGACGCGGCCATCGCCCATGATCCCTGCGGCCGCGGCCGGCTGGGTACCCACAACAAACCCGTTGTAGTAGCCGGCGGGCTGGCGAGTCCGGTTGGAGCGTGGATTGACCGGGCGCTCAGTGATCTCCTCAACCACGATCTCATAAGGATTACGGCGGATCTGGAATTCGGCTTCCATAGGCTGGGTTGGCGGGGCTGCGTTAGGGTTGTCCAGCGCACCGCCGCCCTGGGCCATGAACTCGTCAATCACCCGGTGCCAGACCTTGTAGTCATACCAGCCTTCCCGGGCGAGATAGCGCATGCGCTCCACATGGGTCGGCGCAAATTCCGGTGCCAGCTCCACCCAGATATCACCGATCGGCGTCTCGATTTTCAGAAGGTTTTCCGGGTCCACCGCGCGCCAGGCATCCTCTGGTGCGTTCGCCGCAGCGAGCTCAGCCGGCGTTGGCTCTGGCGCAGCTTCAGGCTCGGACTGCGCGGTCTCGACCGCAGACGTTTCAGACGCGACTTCAGCGACTTCGGTTTCGGTTTCAGCACAGGCTGACGCGGTCAGGGCCGCAGCAATGGCAAGGCTAGACGCAAAGACAGAACGCATCACGCGAATTTCTCCAGCAGACGTTTTTTCACAAGCGGCGGCACGAAGGGGGTCACGTCCCCATTGAGCTTCGCGATCTCCTTGACCAGACGCGAGGCGATGGCCTGGTGGCGGGGATCAGCCATCAGGAACACCGTTTCGATGTCCGGATTAAGGCGCTGATTCATGCCCACCATCTGGAATTCGTACTCAAAGTCCGACACCGCACGCAGGCCGCGAATGATGGAGTTGGCTCCAACTTCCTCGGCAAAATGCATCAGCAGACCCTCAAAAGGCAGCACCTCGATCTCGGTGTCCCCGGCAACCGACTCCGCCAGTTCCCGGGCCATCTCCACACGCTCATCAAAGCTGAAGAGCGGACCTTTGGAGCTGTTTAACGCCACGCCAAGCACCAGCTTGTCATAGAGCTTTACCGCCCGGCCAATGATGTCGAGATGCCCGTTGGTCAGCGGGTCAAATGTGCCGGGATAGAGGGCAACGCGCTTTTTCATGGAAGCCGTCCTGTGAAAATCGAGCCGCAGTGGTGCACAGGCTCGCGCACCGATCAACCCAAGGGCCTAGCCCTCAGGTGTATCCGGTGCAGAGCCCTCGCCGCCAGCATCGCCTTCACCGCCCCCGGTGTCGTCGGAGATTACCGCGCCCTCTTCGCCTTCCGGCAGATCAGCCTCGGCGTTCTCATCCTCTTGCACACGGACCACAGACACGACCTTCTCCCCCTCGCCAAGGCGGATCAAACGCACACCCTTGGTGGCGCGCGCCGCGATCCGGACAGTGTCGACAGGGAAGCGGATCAGCTGCCCCCCATCGGTGACGGCCATGACCGTATCGGCTTCGGTGACCGGGAAGCAGGCAGCGAGATCTTCCGGAAAGCGCTTGTCCTTGGTCCACACGCCCTGACCACCGCGGCCCTGGCGGAAGTACTCATAAGAGATCACGCGCTTGCCGAGACCGGATTCTGCGACCGTCAGCAAAAGCTGCTCATTGGCCTGCATCTCCATGTAGCGCACGTCGTCGAGCGTGATTTCCTCTTCGCCCTCTTCTGCGGCCTCAACCTCTGGCGTTTCGAGCTCTTCCTCGCCCTCGCTGCGCATCTCAGCGCGGCGACGCTTCAGATAAGCCCGAACTTCAGCACGGCTCACTTCCAGCGCGTTCAGGATCGCCATGGAGATCAGGCTGTCGCCCTCCTCCATGCGGATACCACGCACACCGGTAGAGTTGCGGCTGGCAAAAACGCGTACATCGGTGACCGGGAAGCGGATCGCCTTGCCCTTGGCAGTGACCAGAAGCACGTCGTCATCGGGACGGCAGACCCGAACGTCAAGGATCTGGCCGACCTCCTCGTCCAGCTTCATGGCAATCTTGCCGTTGCGATTGACCTGCACGAAGTCTGACAGCTTGTTGCGACGCACCGTGCCAGCGGTCGTGGCGAACATGACGTCGTATTCGCCCCAGGTGTCCTCGTCTTCCGGCAGCGCCATGACTGATGTAACCCGCGCGCCTTCATTTACGGACGGCAGCAGGTTGGTGAGGTATTTGCCCTTGGAGTTCGGAGCGCCCAGCGGCAGGCGCCAGGTCTTGGTTTTGTAGACCATGCCGTCGGAGGTGAAGAACAAGAGCGGCGAGTGGGTCGACGCCACGAACAGCGTCTCGACGAAATCCTCGTCCTTCATCGCCATGCCGGAGCGTCCCCGACCGCCGCGATGTTGGGCGCGATAGGTCGACAGCGCGGTGCGCTTCACATATCCGCCGTGCGTCAACGTCACGACCATGTCCTCGCGCGGGATGAGGTCTTCGTCCTCAATCTCCAGATCGCCTTCGACGATGGTCGAGCGGCGCTCAACGCCGAACTTGGTCTTGGATTCAATCAGCTCGTTTTCGATGATGGAGCGGATACGGTCAGGGCTTCTGAGGATATCGAGAAGGTCGGCAATCTGCTCGGCCAGCTTGGCAGCCTCATCACCGATCTCGTCACGGCCCAGCGCTGTCAGGCGGTGCAGGCGCAGATCGAGGATGGCTTTGGCCTGCTCTTCAGTCAGGCGGATCGTCCCGCCACTGATCAACGAACGCGGATCAGCCACCAGCTCCACCAGCGGCGCCACGTCAGCGGCCGGCCAGGCCTTGGCGCGCAACTGTTCACGAGCCGTGGTAGGATCAGGTGCCGAACGGATCAGCGCGATAATCTCGTCGATATTGGCCACCGCAACGGCCAGACCGATCAAGACGTGGGCGCGATCACGCGCTTTTCTCAGGTCAAACTTGGTGCGCTTGACCACCACTTCCTGACGGAAGGCGATAAAGGTCTCAAGGAAGGTGCGAAGCCCGGCCTGTTGCGGGCGCCCGCCGATGAGAGCCAGCATGTTCACGCCGAAGGAGGTCTGCAGCGGGCTCCAGCGATAAAGCTGGTTCAGGATCACCTCTGCGTTGGCGTCCTTTTTAAGCTCGATCACCACGCGCACACCGGAACGGTCGGACTCATCGCGCAGATCGGAGATGCCTTCCACACGCTTGTCACGGACCAGCTCGGCGATCTTTTCGATCATCGAGGCCTTGTTCACCTGATAGGGAATTTCGTGGACGATAATCGCTTCGCGGCCCTGGCGAATGTCCTCGATCGAGGTCTTGCCGCGCACAATGACCGAGCCGCGGCCCGCCATCAATGCCTTACGCGCGCCAGACCGACCGATGATCTCACCGCCGGTCGGGAAGTCTGGGGCCGGAACGTGCTCGAGAAGCTCACCATCGGTGATGTCCGGGTTGTCCATGATGGCCAGCGTCGCATCCACCACCTCATTGAGGTTATGGGGCGGAATATTGGTGGCCATACCCACCGCAATACCGCCTGCGCCGTTGACCAGCAGGTTCGGGAAACGCGCGGGCAGAACAATCGGCTCCTGCTTGGAGCCGTCATAATTGTCCTGGAAGTTGACCGTTTCCTTGTCGATATCGGCCAGCAGCGCTTCAGCCGGGTGGTCCATGCGGATTTCGGTGTAACGCATGGCGGCGGGCGGATCGCCGTCCATGGAGCCAAAATTGCCCTGACCATCAAGAAGCTTCAGCCCCATGGAGAAAGGCTGCGCCATGCGCGCCAGAGCGTCATAGATCGCGCTGTCACCGTGGGGGTGGTAGCGGCCCATCACATCGCCCACCACGTTGGCGGACTTCTTGTAAGGCTTGTCCTTGGTGTAGCCGCCCTCGTGCATCGCCCACAGGATGCGCCGGTGTACCGGCTTCAGGCCATCGCGGGCATCAGGAATGGCGCGGCTGACGATCACGCTCATGGCGTAATCGAGATAGCTGCGCTTCATCTCATCTTCGATGGAAACGCCCGGACCGGACGGCGGCGGAACGTCGATAGCTTCAGGATCGTCTGTTGGAGGCGTGCTCAAAGCGGTCTCACTAAAGGCTGGCGCGCCTTGCCAGAGGGGCAATCACGCGAGGTTCGACACACGGCGCCGCACACAGGAATCACGTGCGCGCCCTAACGTTAAAGGTTTAGCAATTTGCCGGGGGAGCGGCAAACGGTGGGGGCTGTGGATTCCCACATAAAATCTATCGTTTTTTCTCGACAGCAAACTTTTATAATTGCATTTCCTGCAACCAATAGAGGAATGCAATGTTCAAACAATCCCTGTTCGTTTCAGCCGTTGCGCTAGGTTCAATTGGCCTGACTGCTTGTAGTGTTACAGGCCGGGCGTACGGAGAGTGCAACAACGACGGTGAATGCGTTTACGGCGGAGAAGTTGTCGTCACAAATGAAAGCGACCGCAGTCTAATCTACGGCTCGGATTTGTACGTGGATTTTGATGGATCAAACGTCACACCTCCAAGCTCGGGGACATATCTCGTCCGAGGTATCAACTCGACGACAGGCGCGATATCGGTAACCCTCGCCCCGTGGACACTGGTCAACGGCGACGCTGTTCTGACAAATCCATCAGCCTTCGATACGTGGCTCCAGTCACTCCCCAGCGGATACGATACCATCCAGTTTGAAGAGTCTGGCATGCGGGTTGAGACGGTAAGCGGTACAAACACTCTCACGATGGAGTTTTTCCACGGGACGACATCGCTAGGAACTGTTGGCGAGACTTGGACTGTCAATTCAGGGTGTGGCGGCGTCTTCCAGCCACCTTGCTAAATGGGCAATACGATGGGGCGTGTTTGATCAACGAACGCGCCCCTTGCCTTTTGACGCAGAATGCCCCACGCCCGCTAAACAGAAGGTATGCAAAGGTTGTGATAAGGACATGTCTACCGCTTGTAATTGCTCTTCTTAGTGCCGGTTGTTCAACCAACCTTGAACGTGTTGGCCATGACTCGGGCGCTGGCAGCACCTTCACCGGAACGTTGAATCTTCAATACGTGGGCAAGTGGCCGCTGATCAGCCCGAGGGTCGCATACCTGACAGGATCAAATCTCGCTGAAGCAACACAGCCCATGAGCGTTGAGGGGGCGATTGAAACCGCGAGAAGATCCGCGACGACCGGGGTCGTTTCCGTTGAGGGCCCTGCCCCGATGGCCGAAAACCTGGCTCACACAGCCAGTGAGGCATTTGGCGTCGCGTCGCGTTGGTACCCCTCAGAATTCACCGACCAGCTTGATGTTTCCGTAACACTCATCGCAGATGGCCCAGCCAGATTTTCTCGTGCGTTCTTCCTAGAACAGTCGCCTTGGCCAATGGCATTCCAGGCTCGATACGATCAGGTTGCCGAACCGGCTCAAACCGCCAGCCTCGCGAGCACCCTTACGCACGAAGGATACCATTTGGCGAATAGCTTGTCGAAGACGGGCGAGCATTTGAGTAGTTTCCGTGATCGCCCGGTCGCAGGCTGGGTCTACGAAGAAACTGCGGCTCGCCTCGTTGGTGGATGCGTCCTGATCAGCCTCGGGCAGAGTGTGGACCTTGACCGGGTCCCTGAAGTCACAATTGACCAAGTCAACCCGGAAAACGGCGCGCGACGCCAGATAACAGCGCCATTGCCAGCCGAGTTTGTAAGCGCGGTGATTGGCGCACTTTCGAAACCTCACGACCACGACGATTATTCCGGTCCGCTCCTGTACCTCGGTTTCTACCGCACCCTCTTCCACCACTACGCTGAGGGTGCTGATGTCATCGAACCGGGCACCGAGGCGGCACAGCGCCTGCTCGCCGCCTGTGATCGGGTGGGGCCGGATGTGACGCAGGTTCCTGTGGAATTCCTGGCGATTGGTGGGACGGACGCTCAGATACCGAGTTGATAGCTGACAGCGCTCAGACACCGCCACCCCTCCCAACGGCAACTCGGCGTGCTAGGTTCTGCGCTATAGCTTTGACCTTTCACGTAGGAGATCTGCCATGACATTCTTTCGCTTTGCCGTGCCCGCCTCGCTTGCCCTTGCCGGGCTGTCTGCGGCCTGTGCTGCTGATCACCATGGTGATGGCCATGGCGACGATCATGCCGTCAGCGAAGCGACAGCGAGACTGATTGATCGCAATCGCGATGTGGTGGGCTCTGCCCGCTTTCAGCAGGGGCCGACCGGTGTTCTGATCACGATTGAAATGGATGGCCTGCCCGATAGCGCGACGGGTTGGCATGGCTCTCACTTGCACGCGATCGGCGATTGCTCGAACGAGGACTTCACCAGCTCTGGCGGGCATATCAATGTGGACGGCAAGGCCCATGGCCTGCTCAATCCCGATGGCCCGGACAATGCCGACATGCCCAATGTCTATGTCCATTCTGATGGAGCCGCCCGCGCGCAGGTCTTCACCAGCCTGGTTAGCCTGAATGGTGAGTATGGCGCTCCGGCTCTGCTGGATGGTGACGGCTCGGCGATTGTGTTCCACGATAATGCCGATGATCACATGAGCCAGCCCATCGGCGGTGCTGGCGCGCGCCATGTCTGCGGTGTGATCGAAGCTGCGGAGTAACGCGATGACAGGTTCAGCCATTTCCCGGCGCACCGCGCTGACCGGCCTTGGCGCGGCACTTGCCACAACGGCCTGTGCGCGGGGTCAGGACGCTGGACCTGAAGTGGGCAGCGACCTGGGCAATGGCTGGACCGCAGGGCCATCGCTGCCCATGCGGGTGCAGGAGATTTATCCGGCGGCCCTGGGCGGCACGCTCTATGTGGCTGGCGGCCTGTCTCCTGATGTCGATGCAGGCCGGATCGGCATTACCGACCGGGTTTTCGCGCTGGAGCCCGGCGCTGAGCGCTGGCGGGAGCGCGCGTCGCTTCCCATCGCGACCCATCACCCGAACCTGGTGGCCGTTGGCGATGAGATTTACGCCATTGGCGGCTTTACCGCAGAGCGCGGCGGCGCGTGGGCGATGTCGAGCGCTGTGCGCATCTACGACCCGCAGCGCAACGCGTGGCGCAATGGCGTATCGATGGCTCAGCCCTATGCTGAGACCGTGGTCGCCAACCTGAATGGTCGCATTCACGTGGTGACGGGGCGGCGCCCGGCCGGTCCCGCCAACCGCAACTGGACCGATCACGCCGACACAACGGCCCACGTAGTGCTTGATCCCACCGCCGAGGCCTGGACATCAGCAGCCCCGGCTCCGACGGCTCGCAACTCGGCCACCGGTGCCGTGCTGGACGGCAAGCTGCACATCATTGGCGGGCGAACCGTGTCGGGCGGCAATACGCCCATCCACGAAGTTTACGACCCTGAAGCCAATAGCTGGGCGACGCTCGCGCCCCTGCCCGAGCCCATCGACGGCCCGCGTGGCTCCGGCGGTCTTGCCGCAGCGGTTCTGAACGGCACCATCTTCGTGTTCGGCGGGGAGTGGTTCAGCTCCACCGGCGGCGGTGTCTACAGCCAGGTCTGGGCCTATGACGCAGCCAGCGACAGCTGGCGCGACGCGGGCTCGATGCCCACCCCGCGCCATGGCCTGGGGGCCGTCACCGTCGGCGACCGCATCGCCACGATCGCAGGTGCCGCCCGCACTGGTGGCAATGAGACGAGCGCGACAGTGGAGTGGTTTGCAGGCTAGGGATTAATCTTCAATCGCAGGCACTGGCGCTCCGTCCGCAATGAGGGCATTGCGGGCAACACGGGTCCGCAATGCCCCTTCGCCGGTTTGATAGTCGAGATCGACATTGACGGCGAAAAGCCAGACATCGTCATCGGCCTCAAGCCAGCCTACATACCAGCCATGGTTCGGCTCATCGCGGATGGCCCATCCGGTCTTTGCCCGTAGCATCCAGCCGTCACCCCAACGATGACGCATCAAGGTGATGACCTGCTCCTGGACGTCGGCGCGGAACGGCAGCTCCCGCGCATACAGGCGCTGGAGAAAGTCCACCTGCTCACGCGCTGAAATCTCCAGCGCACCGTTCAGCCAGAAGGTGGCAACTTCGTCGGCCGGACCGATGTCACCATTGCCATAGCCCAGAGCGGCAACCCGTGCGCTCATCTCATCATGACCCACCTCTCGCGCCCAATGCTGGTAAGCCCAAAAGGCAGAGCGCACGAAGGCCGTGCGAAGTGTCTGCTCGTCATCCCAACCGGGGCTGCGTTCCACACCATCCCACGGCAACACTTCGCCTTCTGGATCGGTGACAGTACCCGTTTCCAAAATGATCAAACTGTTGGGTATTTTGAAAGTGGAGGCAGGCAAGAAACGCTCATCCACACGGGCGCCACCACCTGACCATTCAGCGCCATCAGAAAGCCTGCGAATGAAAATCGCACCAACCGCATCCTCAGCTACCAGGACATTATCCAGAGCCCGGTCTTGCGTGACGTCCCTTGCACACGCAGGTGTAGCGACGAAAGCGAACGCAGCGGCGATTAATGCAGCCAACTTAGGCATGTCGCGTAATTCCTAATCAGCTGACGTCATTTAACCAACCGCGGGTTGGCGCAGGATCGTGGCCAACGTCAGACGACTGCGCCCCCTCTGCCGAGAGGCTACCCTTGGGGCGGGTTGTCACCATCGGGGGCCGGGGCCTCAACGGCCGGAGCAGGAGTGCTGGCCTGCGAGCGCGAAAACGACTCGCGCAGCTGGCGAGCCAGCTCGATATTCTTGTCGCGAGCACGGCCACCGATCAGGAAATAGTCGACGATGACCCAGATCCCAAAACCGCCAAAGGTAAGCAGCTTCAAAATGCCTGCGACCACGTCGCCGACCAGAAAGCGATCAATGCCGAGGAAGCCCAGCCAGTAGTTAAATCCAAACAGGATCACCGGGTTCTTCTCCGACGCCGTAAAGGCATTGATGAAGCCCTGACGCTGGTCCTCAGGAACAGAGCCGACAATGGTCATCAGCTCCATGGTATAGCTAGCACGATTCATGGATATCCCCCGATCAAGACTGGCCGACACGGCCTGTTCGCCAACAAAGCTATGTCAGCAAGCGCCGCTCTGGCCAGCCTGAATGTGTGCGACGAATTGGGTCCTAGAACGGGATGTCGTCGTCGAGAGTATCGGAGGAAAAGTCTTCCTTCGGGGCATCCATCTGGCGCTGGCCACCGCCGGAGCGGTCGTCCATGCGATTGCCGCCGCCATAGCCGCCACCGCCCATGCGGTCGCCGCCACCTTCACCGCGACCGTCCAGCATGGTCAGCTCACCGCGATAGCGTTGGAGCACGACTTCGGTTGTGTAGCGATCATTGCCGTCGCGGTCCTGCCATTTGCGGGTCTGAAGCTGGCCTTCGATGTAAACCTTGGAGCCCTTCTTCAGGTAGTTCTCCGCGACCTTGGCCAAATTGTCGTTGAAGATCACGACATTATGCCACTCGGTCTTTTCGCGGCGCTCGCCCGTGGACTTGTCGCGCCAGCTTTCGCCGGTGGCGATGCGCAGATTGACCACGGGGTCGCCGCTATTCATGCGGCGCACTTCCGGGTCCGCACCCAGATTGCCCACCAGGATAACCTTGTTCACACTACCCGCCATCACGCGTCTCCCGCTTGTCTCTCGCTGCGCATTTGTTCACATTATGTTCACGCCGTCAATGAGTCGGCGACTTGAACGTTAACGAACACGAGCAAAGCCGGGCTGTCCATGGCCACGCTGTGCGGCGCACTGTCTGGCCCCGATCAAAACAGGTTCAGCGCTCAGTTGTGGGAATATTCCCGCCCTGCGCTAGTTTGCTGCTTCATGTCGAAAGCTCCCTGTGCAAAGACTCCCCAAGAGGGAAAAATTAGGAGCTAACCCCATGATTCGTAATTTCATCGTGATGGCTGCACTCGCCTTGTCGGTAACCGCATGCGCATCAGTACCCAACCCGATCGCGCCAGAAGCACGCCAGGCCGCCTATGTTGAGGACGTCACGATCCAGTGGCTTGTCGACGACTCCGATGAGCGCGACGAGAACGGCGATTATGCGGCCGGCCGCGATGATCTGATCACCCGTCTTGAATCGGCGCTCGAAGCCGAGTTTGCAAACTCCCCTGCTGGCGATCAGCCGGTGACCTTCGACGTCCGCATCGACAGCTATAGCCGCGTCAACGCCTTTACCGGAAACGTCATTGGCGGCTCCAATCGCTTTGTGGCCGATGTGCATGTCATCGATGCACAGGGCGAGACGGTTGGCGTCTATGAAGACATCGCGGGCATCCATGCCTCGGGTGGCGGTCTTATTGGCGCTGCCATTCAGGCGGCGTCTCAGCCCGACGTTGTCGGCATCATGGTGACCAGCTTCACCGGTGAAATGCGCCGCCGCTATGATCGCGACTAGGACGCTGACTGTGGACACGACATGTGTACCGCGGGCTTTTCTGGCAGCGCTGTGCCTGTGCTTCGTCACAGCCTGCGCTGCCAGCACGGCCCCAAAAGAACTCAATACTGACATCATGACCGCCAGTGGGCGTCTGGAGCTGCCACCGGCTTCACCAGACGGATCGCTCTACCAGGCCGTTGAGGTGTCCGACTACTCCATTGAAACCGGCGTGACGCAGCTCATCGCGCTTGAGGCGAACGGTAGCGATGCCCGCCTGGCAGAGAGCCTTTCACGCTCGTTGAGCAATCACGACTTCCTTGCGGAGGAAGACAACAGAGGCCACGGGGTCAGCGCCAGCGTTCAATCCGTCGCGTTTGAGCCCCATGACGAAGGCGAGTTCGTGATTGTCACGACCCGGTTTGCGACCAGCTCAGATGAGCAGTCCCTTACGGTAAGCTGTCTGGATCAGACCATAACGGCCCGTTGGCTTCTGCTCGATCCCATAAACTCGGGCACAGCACGCCGCGTGACATCGACCGGGGCTGCTATCGCCCTGGCCTTTGTGGGAATTGACGCTAGCAATCTGATAACCGTTCAATTTGCAGATACAGCCGCCCATAATCAGGCGGTCAATCGCGAATTTGGCGAAAGAACCGGTGCCAGCGTGGGACTACGCGGCGATCTTGAAGGGAGCCGCCGCATTGGCTTCCAGAACGCCATCAGGCTGGCCCATGCCACCTATATCGATCAACTGGGCTTCTGCGAGGCGCAGCTGGGGGACGCACCTGCAGCCGCGGAGTAATGACTGCCTCCCAACATGGCCGAGCGCCCTTTGACGCACTAACTAAATGGGGCGGCAAAAAGGGCCCGGTCATGAGTGATCCGCATAAAACCATTTCCGTTCGTGGAGCGCGCGAACACAATCTCAAAGGCGTGTCGGTGGATCTGCCGCGCGATGAGCTGATTGTTTTCACCGGGCTTTCAGGCTCCGGCAAATCCTCGCTGGCGTTTGACACCATCTATGCTGAAGGTCAGCGGCGCTATGTGGAAAGCCTGTCGGCCTACGCGCGCCAGTTCCTGGAGCTAATGAGCAAGCCGGATGTGGACTCCATCGAGGGCCTGTCCCCGGCCATCTCGATTGAACAAAAAACCACGTCGAAGAATCCGCGCTCAACCGTAGGCACGGTAACCGAAATTTATGACTATATGCGCCTGTTGTGGGCGCGGGTTGGAACGCCCTATTCGCCCGCGACCGGCCTTCCCATTGCAGCCCAGACTGTTTCGCAAATGGTCGATCGCATCACCGGGCTCGGTGACGGCGCGCGGCTATACCTGCTGGCCCCCATCGTGCGCGGCCGCAAGGGCGAGTTCAAAAAGGACTTCGCCGATCTGCAGAAGCAGGGCTTCCAGCGCGTGAAGGTCAACGGGGCCTTTTACGAGATTGAGGACGCGCCAGAGCTCGACAAGAAGTACAAGCACGATATCGACGTGGTTGTGGACCGCGTGGTGACCAAGGCGGGCCTGGAACAACGCCTTGCCGATAGCCTGGAGACCGCACTGCGGCTTGCAGATGGTCTGGCCGTGGCTGAATTTGCCTCCGACCACGGTGACCATGAAAAGCATGATCGCATCGTGTTTTCCGAAAAATTTGCCTGTCCTGAAAGCGGGTTCACGATTGAGGAAATCGAGCCGCGTCTCTTCTCCTTCAACAATCCGTTCGGGGCCTGCCCGGCCTGTGATGGCCTGGGCCAGAGCCTGAAATTTGACGAAGCGCTCGTGGTTCCGGACCGCGACAAGTCGCTCTATGACGGTGCCGTCGCTCCGTGGAGCCGGGCCACGTCAAAGCTCTATCAGCAGACGCTGGAGTCCCTGTGCAAGCATTTCGGCGCGGACATGTTCACGCCCTGGCGCGACCTGCCAACGAAATTCAAGGCCGTGGTGCTGCACGGCACCAAGGAGAAGGTGAAGTTCACCTACGAGGACGGCCTGCGCCAGTTTGCAACAACCAAGGCGTTTGAAGGGGTCATCCCGAACCTGTCACGTCGCTGGCGGGAAACGGACTCAAGCTGGGTGCGTGAAGATCTCGCCCGCTTCCAGTCCGCCCAGCCCTGCGAGACCTGTCATGGCAAGCGCCTGAAGCCCGAAGCCCTGGCGGTGAAGATCGCCGGTCAGGACATCTCTGACGCCGGTGAACGCTCCATCCGCGCCGCCAATGACTGGTTTGAACAGATTGAAGGCGAGCTGACCGACAAGGAGCTGGAAATTGCGCGCCGGATCCTGAAAGAAATCCGCGACCGCCTGAAATTCCTGGTCGATGTGGGCCTTGATTACCTGACGCTCAGCCGCGCCTCGGGCACGCTGTCGGGCGGGGAAAGCCAACGCATTCGCCTTGCAAGCCAGATCGGCTCCGGCCTGACCGGCGTGCTCTATGTGCTGGATGAGCCCTCCATTGGCCTGCACCAGCGCGACAACACCCGCCTTCTGGAGTCGCTGCGGGGCCTACGTGATCTGGGCAATACCGTCATTGTCGTGGAGCATGACGAGGAAGCCATCGAAACCGCCGACTATGTCGTCGACCTGGGCCCCGCCGCAGGCGTCCATGGCGGCGAGATCGTTGCGCAGGGCAAGCCAGCCGAGATCGCGGCGAACCCAAAAAGCCTGACCGGCCAGTACATGTCCGGCGCGCGCATGGTGCCGATCCCGGAAGTGCGCCGTGCGGTGGATATGAAGAAATCCATCACCGTCAAAGGCGCGACAGGCAACAATCTGCAGGGCGTGGATGCCAGCTTCCCGCTTAAAGTGCTCACCTGCGTGACCGGCGTGTCGGGCGGGGGCAAGTCCACCCTGACCATCGAAACGCTCTACAAGGCCGCTGCCCGGCGCTTGAACGGAGCCTCTGCAGTCCCTGCCGAGCATGAGGATGTGACCGGGCTCGATCAGCTCGACAAGATTATCGACATCGACCAGAGCCCCATCGGCCGCACCCCGCGCTCCAACCCGGCGACCTATACCGGGGCCTTTACCCCGATCCGCGAGTGGTTCGCCCAGCTGCCCGAAGCCCAGACCCGTGGCTACAAGCCCGGGCGCTTCAGCTTCAACGTGAAGGGCGGCCGGTGTGAGGCCTGTCAGGGCGACGGCGTTGTAAAGATTGAAATGCACTTCCTGCCCGACGTGTTTGTGGAGTGCGATGTCTGCCACGGCGCGCGCTTTAATCGCGAAACGCTGGAAGTAAAGTTCAAGGGCAAGTCCATCGCCGATGTGCTCGACATGACGGTTGAGGAAGCGGCTGACTTCTTCAAGGCGGTTCCGTCTGTGCGCGACAAGATGGAAACGCTCAAACGCGTCGGTCTTGGCTATGTGAAGGTGGGCCAGCCAGCCACCCAGCTATCGGGCGGTGAAGCCCAGCGCGTAAAGCTGTCCAAAGAGCTCGCGAAGCGCTCCACCGGCAAGACGCTCTACATCCTTGATGAGCCGACCACAGGTCTGCACTTTGAAGATGTGCGCAAGCTTCTCGAAGTGCTGCACGAGCTGGTGGATCAGGGCAACACCGTAGTGGTGATCGAGCACAATCTGGATGTCATCAAGACAGCGGACTGGATCATTGATCTTGGCCCTGAAGGCGGCTCTGGCGGCGGTGAGATCGTCGCGTCCGGCACGCCAGAAGACGTCGGCGAAGTGGAGCGCAGCTGGACCGGCCGCTACCTCAAACCCCTCCTGGAGCGCGACAAGGCCCGGGCGAAAAAGCTGGCGGGCTAGTCGGCCTCCAATACCGGCTTCCAGCGCAGCGAGCGGGCGCGACGGGTGAGCACGACTGCGAGCACGGCGGCGATGACGCCGGCGGTCAGCCCTTGTGCAAACAGGCCTGTGCTAAACGCTCCACCGGCGGTTCCAGTGGCGCTGGCAAACACCTGGGCTATGGCATCATTGGGCGCGAGATCTGGATCGCTGGCGAGCATGACGGCGAGTGGCGCGGTGAAAGCGGCCGCGTTAAACGCGCCATGGGCCGCTATCGCCTCAATGATTGAGCGGGTGACCAGACACAAGAGCGCGAAGACCATCCCCATGGCTCCCAGTCCCGCCAGAGCCACAGCGCCGAAGGCAAGGCCGGAAACAAAGACGTGCGCATGGAGCATCATGAACACGATGCAGGAGACGATCACACCAGCTCGCACACCCCAGCGCGCCGCCAGCGTGCTCATCAGCCAGCCGCGAAAGATCACCTCCTCCGCCCCGCCCTGGACCAGAAAGACCAGAACGATCGCTCCAAGGAGCATCGCAATTTCAGGCTCTACGAGCCGGGCTGCTGCGGCCAGCGACACCGTGTCTTCGGTCCCGGTTCCGCCCCCGACACCCAGCAGCAGGCCCACAAACCCGATTGCGAGCGCCAGCAGCACGCCAAGCACCAGACCGATCCCATATCGAAGCGGTGACAGGCCCGTCAGGCGCAAGCCCCAGCTTGCCGCGTGGCGACGCTCAAACAGCCTTGCCCAGCCCCAGATCATCAGGACCCAAAGCACGAACTGCACGAAAATGGTGGCAAACAGCCAATCTGACAGACGCGCCGTCAAACGTGCCTGCGCAACCGCGACGTCCACGCCGGAGCCGACATCAAGCGCAACCGACACGATACCCCACAGGATGACCGGTGCTGCAGACAGGCCGTATGTGGCAAGCACAACCCCGATCGCGCCCCACCCCCAGGTCCGGCGGCTATTGTCCGGCCATTGGGCGTAAGCGGCCTGGCTCATGCGGTCTCTTCTTTGCGCTGGGACAGGGCAAGGCTGACGCCAATGCCGCGCGAGACCGCAGAGATGACTGAGTAGATCAGGCCTGCGATCAGAAAGACCGCTCCAAGCGCGATGAGACCGGTGGGATTTTCAACCAGACCGGCATAGACCTCATACTGAGCGTACGGGTTATCGAGGTTCTCAAACTGATAAATAATGGCTTCGGCAAAGGTTTGCGCACCAAAGAAAAGCACGACCAAGTAAACCGCCATGAAGATCAGATAGAGACCGCCAAACCCGAGCCAGGCTAGCATCAAAGACCCCTGGTTAGCCCGCGCCAGCGCCCATGCCTTGCCAAGTCTCAGCTCCTTTTCAAGGTAGGTCATTGCAGGAAGGGCACTGAAGCGTGACATCACGACGAGCGAGACCACCAGCAAAACCACAAGGCCGATCAGGCCGGTAATAACCCCGGCAGCCACGCCAGAACTCGTCCCGGCGATAATCGCCGCGATCATGAAGACCATGAAGATCACTATATAGCCTGCAAAAAAGATCGCGAAGATGATGACGAAGCTGAGCAACAACCAAAGCATTCGGCTGATTGGCGGAAATATCTTCACCCGATCATTCAGGAATAGCTCCAGCCAGATCGCCTCGATCCACACCGCACCTGCGTAGATCAACAGGTTGATGCCAGTGGTGATAAGCGACATTCGCATCTGGGCCTGCATCAAGGCCACCGGGTTGTCTATACTATTGACGATGTCCTGCCCCATCACACCCATGACGTAGAATGAGGCCAGTGCGGGGATGGTAAAGATCGCCGCTTGCAGGATTGACAGCTGTGCGAACGTGATTGGTCTGCGCCGCAGAACGGCTAGCCCGAAGCCAAGCGCCGGACCAGCCCTGAACGGTCTAGAATTTGACGAACTATCACTCATGATCAGCCCTCGCGTGGTGCGTCGCCAACAGATGCTGCAGGAGCTGAGATATCTTCCTCAGGCTCACCCCCTGCCGCGTGGCGCACAGCCGCGTAGGCACCAACGCTGTGGAACATTGCGTCTGCGAATATCTGGTAGACGGCCTGAAGCAGAAGAACGGCCCCCAACACGATCAGGATCGCCGGCTGGCGGAGCATCTCAAACACGGCTTCGACGTCACCACCCTTATCGATTGTGTCTACGAGTTCTGTCATGTTGGCCAACCCGGCAAACGCCACACCAAGCTGGAGCATGTAGATAACGGTGCTCGCGAAAAACAGAATGAAAAAGATCACGATATAGGACAGCAGCATCCATCCCCAGATGCCTTTGGTCGCCGCGAAGGACCCGAACAATCTGAACCGCCCCTCATTCACGGTCATGGCCGGAGCCGCTGCAAATCGCAACGCGAAAAATACGAATACGACTAAAATCACTAAGCTAAAGAGCAAGCCGCCAAACACACTAGCTGCGCCGCCAGCGGCATCACCAGCACCAATGCCAAAGCTAACGCCAGCGATGATAACGAAAAAGCCCATCGCACCAACGATGTAGCCAAGCAAGAGGAAAGCCAGCAGACACAGATTGACGCCCAAGAGCCGCAATTCGTCAGCGCCAAACCGGAAGGGGATACCTACGGCCGTTCGCCCGTGAGTGAGAAGTCTCAACCACGCCCCCTGGATCATGAGCACGACGCCAAGACTGCCGAGAATTGCGATGGCCATGCCAAGCCAAGCACTGCCGAACGCAGCGAGCACTTCGGTGTCGGTTGGCTCACGATCGTTTGCGGCTGCCTCGAAGATGACGCCAAACAAGGGCGCGAAAGCGGCAATAATCGCGCCGAACAGCACCACATAGAGCAGCATCGTCCAGATGATCAGACCCAGCGTGGACCCGGGCCGGCGACTGAACGTCTTGAAAAAGTGAAACGTTCCATCGGTAAAATCATAAGCAGGCTGCGCCAAAATCCCCTCCATCTGGCCATCGCTTGAGTTGAAAGCTTAACGGCCAGAACGCGAAAGGTCTTGCACAAAATCCAAAAAGTTCAGGGGGATTAGCCTCTTATTGTACCGCCCGCGACGAGCGCGCAACACGGTGCTCGAATCGGCTATAATCCGGCGGTCGGCGGGGCCACTTTGAGCTCGCGATAGAGCGCGCACAGGGCTACGCAAACGGGAGCTCCCACCAGTGCCGCCTTGCCGACGCCGTAGAGGAAGGACACGACGAGAAAGCCGGGAGCGCCTACCGCTAATGCACCCGCATCCCCCGATGCACTCTGGGCCGCAGCCGGATAGGCACCCAGCAGCACAGCCGTGATCAGGTTAAAGACGACGAGGATGAGGATACCGGGCAGACCTGCCGCCAGTGCGGTCGTCAGGATTTTTACCGAGCGGCCTTTGCCCGACAGCGGCCAGATCGACATGATCTGAATGCGCGAGGCATCCAGCGTCGCCGGGTACGCCATGGCCAGACGCAGGAAGAACCACAGACTGAACAGGGCAAAGGCGGTGAAGATCACGCCGGTGACAACCCATTCGCCTGCGCCAAACATGCCGAACAGATCAACGTTGCCCGCCTCCGGCGCGGGCGCTTCAGGGTCCACATTGATCAACGCCAGTGCAGCAATCATGAAGGCCACGGCCAGCCCCGCAGTCCCCAGAACCGTCAGAGACAGCACGACAATCAGGAAAGCGGCCCAGGCCAGACGCAACTCGTCGGCACCGACCGCAAGGCCCAGCACCTGCCCGCCGGGCTTGTCCAGCGCAATCCGCCCCCAGCTGGCCATGGCCACAACAAAGGCGAGAAAGCCGAGCGCGCCAAAGCCCAGAGCCATTGGCGCAGCCCCCACATCGCCCGCACCCGCAAGTGCGGTGAAGTAAGACTGGAAAGCAAACACGAAACCGTAGAGCGCCGCAGCAGCAACCACCGGCACAGGGTTTTCAGCAATAAAGGACAGCGCACGCTTAACGGCGGGAAGGTCGATCATCATGGGTCAGGACTTAGCCCTGACCGTCGTCCTCGCCAAGTGGGTGGCTGACTATTGCGTTGCTGCTGCATCAGCACCGTCAAGGCAGACTTCAACGCGGACACTATCCTCGATGAAGTAGACTGCGCACGGGCTAGGCGTGAGTATTGCGATCTCATCTGCCGGGGACTTCCAATCCCCGGCCTCGATAACGCTGTTGCCAAGCTGCCCACCTGCGCCAGGCGGATAGGCGTAGACGACTGAAACAGGGCTGCGACGACGCAGGAAACGACCGTGCGGCATTCCAAAGGCAATGAAAGCATCACCTCGGGCTTCGACTTCAGCAAACAGAATTTGTGGGTCTAGCTGCGGCTCAGGGCAGGACTCGTTGACGGTCGGCCTGCGATAGGCTGAATGGATAAACAGCTGGTCAAGACTGATATCCAACCCCGGTGCCGACGCGCGCGCCTCAGCAACACTCTGCAGCGGAGTAGAGAAAACATTCAGCCTGTCATGGACCCGGGTTGCGACCCAGAACATGTATCCTGGCTCTGCAGCCAGATGATATTCATAGCCGGTCACTCCCCCCATGAACGATACTATGGCCGCGTCTTGCCACCACGGGCAGCGACTGGCTTCGATGAGTTGCAGTGCGGCCGTCGCGGCCTCTGCTGTTGCAGAGAAATCTGCGTCCAGCCAATAGGCCTGAAGGTCTTCAAGCGCCGTAGCGATCTGGGCCTCTATAACATCGTCAGCGACCAGCGTGGCAGCGAGCACAATCGGTAGAACAGCAACGAGCATTATTTAAAATCTACTCACTCAGCCAACACAAAATTGAAGTGGGTCACCATGCCGGTCCGCGACCGCGGCTCACCACTTTCAAGGGCTGGTGAATACTCCCACCGGCGAACCGCCCGCGCGCTTGCCTCGCCAAAATCTCTGAACGGAATTGAAATCAGGACTTCGATGTCTTCAGTTTCGCCGTCTTCATTGACATTGAACCTGATGACAGCTGTCCCCTCTGATCCCGCCGCCGCGGCGTCGATCGGATATGTTGGTAAAGGGCGCGACACAGGCACGGCATCGACAAAATCGCCGCTCGCAATCATGGCCTCGCGCTCCGCAGCCTCGTCCGCTTCGTCCTGGCTTTCTTCGTCCAGGACAACTTCGGGAAGGTCCACTTGCGCAAGACGCTCGAGCAAAGCCTCTCGCTCGTCCTCATCGAGTTGATTGCGCGCATAGTCTGACCAGTAGCGGAGCGCCTGACGCTGAGCGTCAAAATGGTGATAGGCCAAGGTCAGCCAGTAAGCGGCGTCCTCATCTCCGTCGAGCAGCGTGCTGGTTGCCCCCAGAACAAAGGTCAAAAGCGGGTAGTAGGTGTTTTGGGAGAAGTCGCGCTGCCCTGCAGCCTCCATTGCCTCGTTCGAGCGTCTGTGAGCCGCCCGAAGATTACCATTTGACCAGTTTGCGGTTGCTTGAATAGCCCGGCTGTTGAACAGCACAGCCGCCCTAGCATCGGCATCAATGTTATCCGCGTTTTCCGCAATGTCGCCTGCAGCGTCCGCACAGCGTTGTGCCTCGCGATAGTCCTGACCGGTCAGCGCCGCATGGGCCGCGTACATCCAGGTCTCAGCCACGATGTAGTCGTTGGCACCTGACTGCGCGAGCAGTTGAGCGGTTGTACGATACGCGTCGACGGCCCTGTCATACTCGCCTGTACTCAACGCCAGACTGGCATAATTGTCAGACAGGGTCGCAACCGTCATGTCGTCCAGCTCGGCACGCTCAGCGGCCCGCCATGCTTCGCTCGCAGCATCCCGGGCTTCCTCTGTACGCCCGTCCTCCAGTGCTTCGGTGTAGGCGACGTAGGGCGTGATGACCTCAGGCGGCAGGGACTGCGACCATGCTGCCCCAGACCAACCAAACGCAACCACGGCTCCAAGCAAAGCAATAAGCGATTTCAAGGCTCTCTTCTCCCGAATCCAGAATTCTACTTTCAGGGGAGTATTGCGCCCGGTCAAGTCGGGCGGCGCGTGCGCGTTCAAAGGTCCAACGATGCTGTCACAGCGATTGAGGCTAAGTCTTCGCGCGTGTATATCGACGCGCATGACAAAGACCTCACCCATCCACATTATTGGCGGCGGCATGGCGGGCTCTGAAGCCGCCTGGCAGGCTGCAAACGCAGGCGTTCGCGTCGTGCTCCATGAAATGCGCGGCGTTCGCAAAACTGAAGCTCACCAGACCGATGGTCTGGCCGAGCTGGTGTGCTCGAACTCCTTCCGCTCCGATGACCATGAGACCAACGCGGTGGGCCTTCTCCACGAGGAGATGCGCCGGGCCGGCTCGATCATCATGGACAAGGCCAATATCGCCCAAGTGCCCGCGGGCGGCGCGCTGGCGGTGGACCGGGAGGTGTTTTCCCAGCACGTGACCGCAGCCATCGAAGCGCACCCCAATATTGAAATTGTGCGCGAGGAAATCGCCGGCCTGCCGCCAGAGGACTGGGACAGCGTGATCATCGCCACCGGCCCCCTCACCTCGCCGGATCTGGCAACAGCTGTGCATGAGTTGTCCGGTGAGGGCGAGCTGGCATTCTTTGATGCCATCGCGCCAATCCTCTATGCAGACAGCGTCAACATGGACGTGGCCTGGAAACAGTCCCGCTATGACAAGGGCGACACCGAAGAGGACAAGGCGGCCTACATAAACTGCCCGATGGACAAGGACCAGTATGAAGCCTTCATCGACGCGCTGCTGGCCGCGGAGAAGACCGAGTTCAAGGACTGGGAAAAGGACACGCCCTATTTTGACGCCTGCCTGCCGATCGAGGTGATGGCAGAGCGCGGGCGCGAAACCCTGCGCCATGGCCCGATGAAGCCGCGCGGCCTGACCAACAAACACAACCCCGATGTGAAACCCTATGCCGTGGTTCAGCTTCGCCAGGACAACACGCTGGGTACACTGTTCAACATGGTCGGCTTCCAGACCAAGATGAAATACGGGGCCCAGGCGGATGTCTTCAAGATGATCCCCGGGCTGGAAGATGCGCGCTTTGCGCGCCTCGGCGGCATTCACCGCAACACCTTCCTGCACTCGCCAAAGCTTCTGGATGGCGCGATGCGTCTCAAGGCGCGGCCTTCGCTACGCTTTGCCGGACAGATCACCGGCGTTGAAGGTTATGTGGAAAGCGCGGCCATGGGCCTGCTCGCGGGACGGTTCGCAGCAGCTGAAAAGCTGGGCCAGGCAATCACTCCGCCCCCGCCAACCACAGCGCTGGGTGCCTTGCTGACCCACATCACCACCGGTCACGTGCCGGGTAAGAAAGGCGCATTCCAGCCGATGAATGTGAACTTCGGCCTCTTCCCAGACGTTGAAGTCCCGACCAAGCGCGAGGACGGCTCGCGCATTCGTGGCAAGGACAAGTCAGTCGCGAAGAAAAAGGCCATGACCGCGCGCGCCCTTGTGGATGTGGACGCCTGGCTGGCTGAACCCCAGCCCAAGGCGGCTGAGTGAGGGCAAGCTTGAGGCTCTAGCGCTTGCGAAAATGATAAAGGTCTAAGACTGGCTCTTTGCCACTCAAGACCTCCACCTTAGGAGGTGTCTCGCCGACCTTTTCAACCCCGGAATAATACACAAATTCGAATCCGTGTTTGGCCAATTTACTGATCTGACTTTGTTTTTCATATATCAAAGAAGGAAGTGAGTGGACGCGGCCCGTCACACTAAGAAATTCAGCTTTCATTAACTCGTGTTTAGTTCGAAAACGCGTCGCCCAAGTATATGACGGTACCGTAAAAATTAAGTCTCCACCGTCCATGAGAACTCTTTGAGCTTCTGACCACCAACTATGGTCGTTGTATGGATCTGCCAGGCTTCCGACCAAACCGGAGGCCGCAGAATCTTTAAAAGGCAATTGACTTGCATTACACACAAGAGTTGCATGAGACCTGTTATTTCGTCCAGACAACATCCCAAAATTTAGGTCGGTAATAATTGCATATACATTTGACGGCCACAAAATTTGTGATCTTCCAGCGCCGACTTCAAGCCAAAAAGAGTTCGGATCTAGCGCTTGTAGATACCTACTTATTGAAAAGGAAGAGCACTGACCAAAGTATTCACAGGTCGGATGAAGAGATTTATTGTAGTATTCAGGCGCGATATCGGCGTACGGATTCTTCATGATGCTTTATTCGTAGATTGATATGTTCACTTCGATTTTCTTGATCTCGTGATAGTATGATCCAATAAACTGCTTTAATTTTTTAAACATATTTTGTTGATCGAAAACTTTCTCTAGAAAATCATCCTTTGACTGCTGAGGTCCGTCACCACCCTCCTTGAAGAATACAGGGCCATCAACGCAATCGAAAAATAAAATAGCTTCCGGGTCAGTAGCGCCTCTTGGCACGAATGCGAAAGCCACAGCCCATCTGCTCGTCCCATCAAGACTAGAAGCTTCTTCTTGTAATGCGCCCCATTCATCAACCAACTTCCCTTTTGTATGATCAACATCGGCCATTGATTGTGAATGCCGAGACCTCCAAGCTTGTCCAATGATTCCGTATCTAACAGACTTTCGACGCCCGCAGACGTCTCTGCTACCGACTATCTCTTCGTCAAAGAAATAGTAAGGCGTAGATTGCACCAAAGCATTCTCGAAAAGCGGATCGCGAACGTGAAGCGCAGCACGCCCTCGTATTTTTATTTGCCCATCAATTGATTTAAGCTCGTTTGAAAATTGCTCGATAATTATTTCAATTGATCCCTTAGATTTGTCTACCCCCTCAATGAAATCATTAGCATCATTCTTCAATTTTTTTAACGCGTCAGAAAACGCAAAGTCGAAGTCCGAACTGTTTTCTGGGGAAAGGCTAACCTCTAGCCCCAATATACTTGCAGTTCTTACCTTTTGAATAAATTCAATAAGAGCCTTCGGAGCCCCCGCTAAAACAAGGGTAAGTAGCGCAAAAAGAGCGACAAACTCAAAAGTGATAACCACATTCTCAAGAAACCACGCGATTCCGCTCAGTAAAGCTTCAAGGAGGCTGCACACAAACTCGTTTTCAGGATTATTGTTGCGCGAATTCTGCATAAATCTAAGATAACCTTGATTACACACGTCAGGCAACCTAAACCCGCCCTGTCAGACTGGCCCACGTCAGTCGCCAATGGCGACTGGCCAGGGGGCGGTCGACGACTTCGCGATACGGGTCCGACACGGCTTTAAGGGCTTTCAGATAGCCTGAGGCCAGACCGGCATAGCCAACAGCCGGGAACACGTCTGCAGGCAGGCTGGAGCGGGTGCGGGTCAACATGGCGCGGGCGTCTTCAGCTTCCTTCATCAGGCCTGTAAGCGCGGCTTTGACCGCCTCCGGCTTGCGTCCTTTGGTCATGTCGATCTCGGTCAGCTCAGAGGCAGCCAGTTCATCGGCGCTAAAGGGCGGCCGCCCGGCCTCACACAGCGCAGGAAAGGCGCGCAGAAGGCCAGCGAAACCCCAGACCCGCCCGGCCGCCATGATCGCAGCCCCCGGCTCACTGCCAAGGTCGAGGTCGGGCTTTAACAGCCGGGCCGCCGCGCGCATCAGCGTCACCGCGGTCCGGTCCACATAGTCGCGGCGATCGTCCCTGGTGGGGAATGGCCCCTGCCCCAGATCAGCGGCCCGCGCTTCGACCAGAGCTGTCAGCGTGTTCTGGTCCGGGCCTCCGGGGGCCTCGCGCAGCTCTGACAGCGCTTCATAGATGTCATGGCGTCGAACCTTGGGCGGCTCGGCGAACAGATCGGCCACCGCATCGCGGGCCCATGCCAGGCGCATCTCGCCCACCACAGCTTCGCTGACCGTGTCGGGGACCTTGGCGATTTCATGATAAAATGCATACAGCGTGAACAGCCGACCGCGTAGCTCTGGCGGCGCAAACAGCGCGGCCATACGCCGATCTGGGTCGGTTTTCTGCAGCAAGGCGTCGAAATCTGTCACGCGTCTTTCCTTTTAACGGGTGGACACATAGCCCATAGCCCCCATATCAAGCGTGCGACGCTTCGTCATCGCCAGTACGCCCTGCTTGTGCAGTGCTTGGTGGCGACACAGGCGAGGCCACGAGTTTTAAAACGCCAAGTCAGGAGTGACCCCATGGCTTTTGCCCTTCCCGATCTTCCCTACGCCAAAGACGCGCTGGCTCCGCATATCAGCGCAGACACGCTCGATTTCCATCACGGCAAGCACCACAAGACCTATGTGGACAAGGCCAATGCCGCGCTTGAAGGGTCTGCCTACGAGGGCCTGAGCCTTGAAGAGACCGTGGCCAAGTCGTGGGCCGCTGGTGACATGGGCATGTTCAACAATGCCGGCCAGATCTGGAACCACACCTTCTACTGGAACTCCATGAGCCCGAACGGCGGCGGCAAGCCGACCGGCGCGCTGGCTGAAGCCATCGACGCCTCCTTCGGTTCCTATGAGAACTTCGTCAAGGAATTCACCGGCGCTGGCGCGACCCAGTTTGGTTCAGGCTGGGCCTGGCTGGTGGCCAAGGACGGCAAGCTAGAGGTTCGCAAGACCCTGAACGCTGAAACCCCGCTGACCGAAGAGGGTGTCACCCCGCTTCTGACCATGGATGTGTGGGAGCATGCCTACTATCTGGACTACCAGAACCGTCGTCCCGATTACATGGGTGCCTTCCTGGAGCACCTGGTGAACTGGGACTTCGCAGCAAAGAATTTCGCCGCCGCTTAACAGGCACGAAATTTGCGACCATGATGCGGCCGCAGCGATACTCGCTGCGGCCGTTTTCGTGTGGGGAATTCTTTGATGGCGACCTTTGATCCGACGCGCCGCGCCGCGCTCACCCTTGCTGCAATCAGCGCGCTAACCCTGGCAGCCTGTGAAGACCGAAGTCAGGCTCCGGAGCTCAGCCAAGCGCAGGATGTCACCGCCTCACCGCAAGCCGCTACACCGCCCGTTGAAGCGCCGGTCTTTGCCCCCTCCGCGCTGGACGCGATGGATGCGCGGCTGGCTCAGCTGGTGGCCAACGAAGATCGCTCCGGCGTGGTCATGCTGATGGCCCGCCATGGCGAGGTGGAGCATGTCAGCCAGGCTGGCTACGCCAATGTCGCTGACGGTACACCGATGACGGCCGATACGCTGGTGCGCATCGCCTCCATGACCAAACCGGTGACGGCTGCCGCGATCATGATGCTGGTCGAAGACGGTATGATTTCCCTGAACGACCCGGTGGCTGACTATATCCCCGCCTTCGCGAATGCGCGTGTGGCCACCTCGCTTCAGGTCAATGAAGCGTACGAGATTCCAACCGAGCCGCTGGTTCGTCCGATCACCATTGAGGACCTGCTAACCCACACCTCCGGCATTGGCTATATCTTCGATTACCAGACCAATCTGGGCGCGCTTTATATTGGAAACGACATCTACCAGGGCGGTCCTGAAATCACGATGGCCCAGCGCATGGAAACGCTGGCCGGGTTGCCGCTCTACTTCCAGCCGGGCGAACGCTGGTATTATTCCTATGCCAATGATGTGCTGGGTCACGTGGCGGCCATTGCGGCAGGTCAAAGCCTTGAGAGCTTCAAGCAGGCGCGCATCTTCGGCCCGCTTGGTATGACCAGCACAAGCTATTTTCCCGATGAGACGCTGCGCGAGCGCTTGTCCACGCTCTACACCCATGATGATCTGGGCGACATGGTCCCGGTTGAAGGCAGCGCTGATCAGGCCGCCCTTGCCCCGTTTGAAGCCGGGGGCGCAGGCCTGTTCTCCACCGCAAACGACTATTTCCGCTTTGCCCAGATGCTGGCAAACGGCGGCGAGCTGGACGGCGTGCGGGTCCTGTCAGAGGCGAGCGTCGCAGCCATGACCGCGCCCCACATACAGGCCGACCGCATGCCAGAGGGTATGGCCAGCGTCGACATGGCGTTTGGTTATTCGCTGAGCGTCATTCATGACGGGCCGGGCCAGCACCCGTTTCGCCGCAATGGCGACTTTGGGTGGGGCGGGTATTTCGACACCAATTTTGTGGTGAGCCCGTCGACCGGCATGGTTGCCATCATCATGGCCCAGGAGCTTCCCGGTGCCAGCACGGGCGATACAACTGCGGCCAGAGACGTATTTGACACCCTCGCCTACGCGGCCATTCCTGTTGAGAGCTAAGCTTTAAACGGCGATCAGCGCTGCGCCGACCTTGCGGCCCTCGCCTGCGAGCAGGTTATAGGTGCGGCAGGCCGTGGCCGTGTCCATCACCTCAAGGCCCACGCGCGCCTCACGAAACGCCTTGCGGATTTCTGCCGGCGGATGAGCCAGACGCTCACCCGTGCCCAGCAGCACCATGTCTGGCTTGTCTGAGACCTCAAGGAAGGCGGCAAAGTCCGCGACGCTCAGGCTCTCACTCGCACGAGACCAGGCGCGCGCGGCATTGGCCGCAATCAGCGTGTCGCCATCCTTGCGAATGCCGGCAATCCGGAAGCCACCGTCACCGAACGCATCGATGGGGGGTGCCTGAATATTCTGGCTACGCACGGCTTACGGCCGATTGTCGATGAAGGCCGATGAGCCGTCCTCGCCGCTTTCACGCTTCACACCGGTCAGCGTGAGCAGCGGAGCAGCCACGAAGATCGACGAGTAGGTGCCGATCACCACACCCCAGATCAGCGCCAGCGCAAAGCCCTCAAGGGCCGGGCCGCCGATGATCGCCATGGCAACAATCGCCACAAGCGTCGTGCCTGAGGTCAGGATCGTACGCGACAGTGTCTTGTTGATCGCCATGTTTAGAACTTCAGCGGTCTCGCGCGTCTTGTACTTGCGGAACTTCTCGCGGATCCGGTCATACACCACGACGGTGTCGTTCATGGAATAACCCACGATCGTCAAAATCGCCGCGATGGTCGACAGGTTAAACTCAAGCTGGGTCACCGCAAAAAAGCCGATGGTGGCAATCACGTCGTGGGTCAGCGCCAGCACGGCACCCACCGAATACTGCCACTCAAAGCGGAACCAGATGTAGATCAGCATCAGCACTAGCGCGATGCCAACGGCCGAGCTCCCGGCCACAATCAGCTCACCAGAGACCTGCGGGCCGACAACTTCGACACGGCGGTACTCAATGCCTTCAAACTGGGCGTCGAGAGCAGCTTGGACCGCAGCATTGACGACCTGCTGGGCCGCCTCATCATCCTCAGAGCCGCGATTGATCACATTCTGCGGTAGCTGCAGACCCAGCTCGGCAGCGCGGTCCAGCACCGCAGCGCCAGCGGCAGCATCCAGGGTCTCAGCCCGGATGAGGACGGCATTGTCGCCCCCGCCGAAGGCCTGGACCTGCACATCGCCAAGCGGCAGCTGGGCCAGGCTGGTGCGGATATCGTTAAGGTCCGTCTCAGCATCGGTGCTGATCTCAATCAGCGTGCCGCCCCTGAAATCGATGCCGAAATTCAGGCCGAGGCCGAAAAAGGCTCCGAATGATCCGACGATCAGCAGGACTGACGCAATAAAGGCGATGAACCGCATCCGGATGAACTGGATGTCGGTATCAATCGGAATGAAGCGAACGAGGGCAAGTTTCATCGATCCACTCCGTTAAATCGCAAGCGTCTTGGGACGCGCCAGGCGGACCCAGGTGGCTACCAGAAGGCGCGAAAATACAAAGGCGGTGAAGACCGACGTCAGGATGCCGATACCCAGCGTTACCGCGAAGCCCTGCACCGGGCCAGCGCCCAGCAGGTAGAGCACAGCCGCTGCGATAAAGGTGGTCACGTTGGCGTCGATAATGGCGGCAAAGGCCCGGTCATAGCCCGCCTCAATGGCGTTGATGACCGTTCGACCCTGGCGGTATTCCTCGCGGATACGCTCAAAGATCAGAACGTTGGCGTCCACGGCCATACCGATCGTGAGAATGATGCCGGCGATGCCCGGTAGCGTCAGCGTCGCCTGCAGCCCCGACAGCCCTCCCAGCAGCAATAGCACGTTCACCAGAAGCGCGAGCGTTGCATAAAGGCCGAACAGCCCGTAGGCGAGCACCATGAAGACGATGACCAGTGAGAAACCAATCGCAATCGCGTTCTGACCACGATCAATGGAGTCCTGGCCAAGGCCCGGCCCCACCGTGCGCTGTTCAATCGGGGTCAGTTCCGCAGGTAGCGCACCAGCATTGAGCATATTGGCCAGATCATTGGCTGACTGGACTGTGAAATTGCCGGTGATCTGACCTGTGCCACCCAGGATGGGTGAAATAATGCGGGGGGCAGAGATAATTGTATCATCCAGCAGGATCGCAAAGCGTCGGCCAACATTGCCTGCCGTCGCTTCGCCGAAGGCGCGAGCGCCGGAGGTGTTAAACGAGAAGGACACCGCGGGTGCGCCATTCTCGTCAAAGCTTTGCGAGGCTCGGGTCAGCTGCTCACCGGTCACCAGCGCACGCGACTGGACCGCCAGAAACCGCTCATTGGGGTCATCCGTGCCACGGATCATGACACCGGGCGGTGTGCGCCCCTGGCCGTCAGGACCCGGGTCCACATTGGCTTCCACCATGTGGAAGCTCATGCGGGCGGTCGTGCCGACCAGCTCGATGATGCGCTGAGGATCGTTTTCGCCCGGCACCTGAACCAGCACGCGATCATCGCCCTGGCGGGCAATATTTGGCTCGGTGGTACCGGTAGAGTCCACGCGGCGGCGGATCACTTCGATCGACTGGGCGATGGTGCGCTGCTGGATGGCTTCGAACGCGGCCTCGGTGATGGACAGGCGGATCGTCCGGCCATCGGGGTCGGACGTGATCTCCAGCGAGCGCTGGAAACCCTGACCGCCTGAAGCCGTGGTGACCGGTTCGTTCACATCATCCAGACGCGACAGCGCCTCTTCCATGTCGTCCGGGTTGGACAGACGGACAACCACCTGATCGCCCACCGCCGCGGGTCGAGCTGCCGGGATCAGCGGGGCTTCCATGAAGGCCGCCCGTACGTCGCCTGCCAGGTTTTCCAGACGTTCCTCACGCACCTGCTCCATGTCCACCTCGAACACCAGGTGCGAGCCCCCGCGCAGATCAAGACCCAGATTGATCGTCTGGTGCGGCAGGGTCTGCCAGATGCCAACCGGCTCGCCGGTCGCATCCACGCGTTGGTTTGCCGGTATGAAATTCGGCAGCGTGAACAGAAGGCCAATCAGGATTACGGCAAGTATGGTGCCGGTTTTCCAGGGTGAGAAATAAAGCATGGGTGCTCGGATCGTCTGGACGCAGCGCTAATCCACGCTGCAGGAAGGATTAGCTGTCGCTGGAGTCGTTTGCTGGCTCAGTGCGGTTACGCACTTCAGAGATGGTCGCCTTGACCACCTTCACCCGCACGCCTTCAGCGATTTCCACGGTCGCTTCGGTTTCCGTCACCTTGGTGACTTTGCCCAGGAAGCCGCCGGACGTGACAACGTCATCCCCCTTGCGCAGGCCATCGACCATCTCGCGGTGTTTTTTCATACGCTGCTGTTGCGGGCGAATGATCAGGAAGTATGCCATACCGATGAGGGCGGCAAAGAACAGGACGTTCTGGATGATGAAGCCCATCCCGCCACCACCGGCGGTCAGGAGGAAAAGGCTATCGGTCGCAGCGGTCATATCAGCTCCGTAATGGCGGCCGTTGAACAAGGTGCGCGACTATATCGGGGCTTAGGGGCGTTGCAACAAGGGGTAACGCTAAACGACTGCCTATCGCCGCGGTAATTGCTGCTCAGGATTGACCGGTGTCACACCACGCCGGATTTCAAAATGCAGGGCGGGCACCTCGCCGCCCCCGGCACCCCCGGCATTGGCGATATGCTGACCGGCTTCAACGCGCTGGCCTTCCTGCACGAGGATCTCGGTGTTCAGGCCATAGGCGGTGACCCAGCGGTTTTCGTGCCGGATCAGGATCAGCTCGCCATAGCCCTGCAGCTCATTGCCCGCATAAACGACCTCTCCCCCGGCCGCAGCGCGCACCGGTTCACCCACACGAGCCTGAATGCGAATGCCATTGAGACGGGTGCCCTGGGTCTCGCCGAAGCGGCCGATGATCGGGCCATTAAGCGGCCAGGCAAAGCCCACCTGCGCTGTCGGCACAGGGTTTTGCGGTGGCGGCGATGGATTGGGACCAGGTGTCGGCGCTGACCATGGGCGCTCGCTGGGACCCGGCCCGCCACCACCGGGTGCCTGCGCTACATCGCGGACCGGACCGCGCACACGCAATTGCTGACCCGGCGAAATCTCATAGGGCGGGCGAATGCCATTGAGCGAGGCAATCTCCTGCGTTGTCATGCCATGGGCCAATCCGATGCGATAAAGATTATCACCGCGCCGCACGGTGTAGACCGCTGGCCCCGGCATGCGCAGCCGCTGTCCCACGGTGACCGTGTAAGGCGGGGAGAGACGGTTCTCACGGGCCAGGTCCTGCGTCGACACACCGCACCGTCTGGCGATGGAATAGAGCGTGTCATTGCGCCGAACGGTCACATCGCCGGAACAGCTTGGTGCCGCCGTTGACGCTCCGCCGCGCGTAATTGGCGCAGGGTCTCTGGGCGATGACGAACACGCGGCTAGAACAGCCGTTGCCGAGACAACGCAAATGAGCAAGCGAAGACGCATCGGGCGCGACCCTGACGAAGATGAAACCGGTTCACCACGTATAATCGCCAAGGAGCGTTAATCAGGCGTTGACCAAAGATTAATTGGTTGCCGTCTCCACCGGAGTCAGGCGCTCATATGCGCCAATGCTGCAGGCACCCTGGCGCATATTCGTGCCCTGATCCACCACATCAACAATATCGCCACGGCATAGCTGGCCGATTGTCACGCGATACTGAAGATAGGTGAAGTTGCTGTCGGCATTACGGCATCCGCGTCCGACCTCGGTCAGATAGGTATCGCGGCCGCGCGTGGTCACCAGCCAGTGGGTATCATCAATCGGATCGATCTGATCGATATTGCGAACCGAAAGGCAGTTGCGGGTTTCACCGCTGCGCTCAAAGCCGGCCAGCACCTCTGTCAGGGCTTCGCTCTGGCCGTGATCATCGCCGCTGGCACCAAGAAGAAAGACGCTGGCGATAAAGGCTGAAAATACCATGGGACGCTCCGTTTGGGATAAAAGTGCGTTGCTTACCCGTTAAAGATACCACACCGTCGGCCAAAGTCCTGCCATCGTCATAAATTGTGATGCAGCCTTAACCGTGATCAGTTCTGGAGTCCCGACCATGATCGAAGCCCTGATGGCCCTTGCCTTGTCCACCTCGACCCAACAGGTCGACGTCCTGCCCGACCTTGGTGACATGACGGCGTCCACCCGCTTTGCCACCCGCGCCGTCTCGTGCGGCTACCTTGCTGAGGTCATGATTGGATATAACGGCTTTGACGAACCGCCGTTCAACTTACGCGAAACGCAGGCTGAAGAGCTTTTCGCCCTGGGCGCTGCGGTCAATTACGAGGCCTTCCGCCGTGCGTTGCCGGAGATCGAGGGCGATTACTCCGTCACGCGGTATCCCTTCCTGCAGGGCGTCAGCGAAGAGGCCGGCGTCTGGTTCTTCGTGGCGGCCAATCACGAGCGCTCCATTCAAGATGGCATCCTGCTGGTGGATGAGCGCTACGAGTCGAGCGAGCACAGCTACCCCGAGCTGGTGCTTGAAATCTTTGAAGAAGAGAACTGCCGCGACTTGCCGCTGAATGGCGCTCAGACGCTGGCGGATGGACCGCTGGACTAGAGCGCCCGCGCCGCGCCGGACACCAGCGGCACAAAGCGCACATCAAACAGCGCCTCTTCGTGGACGTCGCCAGCGTCATCGCGGGTATAGCGGATCAGCGTCTGGACCTTGCCCTGCTGGACCGGAGCAACCGCAATCCCGCCCGGTTTCAACTGCTCCAGCAAAGCATCGGGGCGCTCTGGCGCGGCGGCTGTGACGATGATGCGATCGAAGGGGGCCTGCTCTGGCCAGCCCAGCGCGCCATCACCAATCCGCTGGACGATATTGCTCAAGCGCAGCTCGGCAAAACGGGCTTCGGCTTCTTTTGACAGGGTGCGGTAGCGCTCCACCGTGTAGACCCGGCGCGCCAGCCGTGCCAGCACCGCTGCCTGATAGCCAGAGCCGGTACCAATCTCCAGCACCTTGCAGCGGTCATCGACTTTGAGCGCCTGGGTCATGGCCCCCACTACGAAGGGCTGGGAGATGGTCTGGCCGCAATCAATCGGCAGCGGCCGGTTCTCGTAAGCCTGGTCCTGAAAGCCCTGGGGCACGAAGACGTCACGGGGCGTGCGCTCAATGGCGCCCAGTACCGCCTTGTCAGACAGCCCGGCCGAGCGCAGCGCCATGACCAGCTGG